>NZ_JADZLT010000049.1 GCF_015904235.1 Methylobrevis albus | reverse complement strand
GCCACCAGCAGCAGCACCGGCAGCACCATGAACCAGGCCTTGTTGTTCCAGGTCTTTTCCATGGCTCTCAGGCCTCCGCTTCGACGAGGTGGGCATCGCGGTAGACGTTGACGCGGGCCGGATCGAACACCACGCGCGGGCTCGCCGGGATCGCCCGGCCCTCGGGCAGCACCGCGTTGAGCTCGTGCGGCCCGATCGCGCCGCGCAGGATGCGGTAGCGGCCGATGTCCTCGACGCTGCGCACGCTGATCGGCAGGCTGCCGGCGCCGTCGTCGAGGCGCACGAACTCCGGCCGGACGCCGATCTCGGTGCGGCCGGGCTGGGGCCGGTAGTGCTGGCCGAGCGCCACCGCATGCCCCCCCACCACCGCCCGGTCGCCCGCGACCTCGGCGGGCAGCACGTTCATGCCGGGCGAGCCGATGAAGTAGCCGACGAAGGTATGCTTCGGCCGCTCGAACAGTTCGGCCGGCGTGCCGACCTGAACCACCTCGCCGGCGTACATCACCACCACCTTGTCGGCGAAGGTCAGCGCCTCGGTCTGGTCGTGGGTGACGTAGACCATGGTGAAGCCATAGCGCCGGTGCAGCTGCTTCAGCTGCGAGCGCAGCTGCCACTTCATGTGCGGGTCGATGACGGTGAGCGGCTCGTCGAACAGGATCGCGTTGACGTCGGAGCGCACCAGCCCGCGCCCGAGCGAGATCTTCTGCTTCTGGTCGGCGGTCAGCCCGCGCGCCTTGCGCCTCGCCATCGGCCCGAGCCCGAGCATCTCGATCGTCTCGGCGACGCGCCGGTCGATCTCGGCTTGCGGCACTTTCCGGTTCTTCAGCGGGAAGGCGAGGTTCTCGGCCACCGTCATGGTGTCGTAGATCACCGGGAACTGGAACACCTGCGCGATGTTGCGCGCCTCGGTGGGAAGCAGCGTCACGTCGCGCTCGCCGAACACGACGCGGCCGTGCGAGGGGGTGATCAGGCCGGAGATGATGTTGAGCAGCGTGGTCTTGCCGCAGCCGGACGGCCCGAGCAGCGCATAGGCGCTGCCGTCCTCCCAGACCTGGTGCACCTCTTTGAGCGCGAAGTCGGCCTCGGTCTTCGGGCTCGGCAGGTAGCTGTGGGCGATGTGGTCGAGGGTGATGCGCGACATCGGATGGCTCTCCTCAGGCCGCGAGCGCGGCGGCGGGGGCCGCGGCGATGCTGCCGTCGCCGGCGAACAGGAAGAAGCGGTCGGGATCGAGCCAGACCGTCACCTGCTGGTCGACGTCGAGCGCCCGGATGCCGTGCACCAGCGCCACCCAGCGCTGCCCGGCAAAGTCGACATGAACAAAACTCTCCGAGCCGGTGATCTCGGTCACCGCCACTGTCGCCGTCACCGGGACTGCGCCGGGCACGGCGTCGAGGAACAGATGATGCGGCCGGAAGCCGATGGTGTAGACCGCGTCCCTGAGCCCCGCCGCCGCCCGGCCGGCGCCGATCTCGAAGCCGCCGGCAAAGCGCAGCGTCTCGTCGCGCTTTTCCACCCGGGCCACATTGAGCGGCGGGTCGGAGAAGGTCTGCGCCGCCTCGAGGTCGGCGGGCCGGTTGTAGACGTCGATGGTGCGGCCGAACTGGGTGACGCGCCCCTCGGCGAGCGTCGCGGTATTGCCGCCGAGCAGCAGCGCTTCCGACGGCTCCGTCGTCGCATAGACGAAGATCGCCCCCGACGCGGCGAAGATCTTCGGCAGCTCCATGCGCAGCTCTTCGCGCAGCTTGTAGTCGAGGTTGGCGAGCGGCTCGTCGAGCAGCACGAGGCCGGCGTCCTTGACGATCGCCCGCGCCAGCGCCGTGCGCTGCTGCTGGCCGCCCGAGAGGTTGAGCGGCGTGCGACCGAGGTACGGTGTCAGCCGCATCAGCTCGGCCGCCGACTTGACGCGCCGGTCGATCGTCGCGCCGTCGACGCCGGCGACGCGCATCGGCGAGGCGATGTTCTCGTAGACCGTCATCGCCGGGTAATTGATGAACTGCTGGTAGACCATGGCGACGTTGCGCTTTGCCACCGGCACGCCGACGATGCTCGTCCCGTCCATCCGGATCTCGCCCGACGTCGGCTTGTCCAGCCCCGCCATCAGCCGCATCAGCGTCGTCTTGCCCGACAGCGTCGGCCCGAGCAGCACGTTCAGCGTCCCCTTCTCGAGACGCAGCGACACGTCGTCGATATGAACGACCGCTCCAACACGCTTCGAGACGTTGCTGAGTTCCAGCATCCTGATCCTCCCCGGCAGGGCCGCGCCGCGGGCCATGCCCGCCGCACCGATCGCCCCGCAATCCTTGCCCGGCCCTCCGGCCGGTCGTCTCGGTCCGCCGGGAGCGGGCGCCTCCACGCCCTCTCCCGCCGGGTCGCGCTATTCCGCCGCGACGACGGTCTTGTGGTCGGCGCGATGATCGCGCATCCAGTCGTCGAGCGCCGCGATCTCCGCCGCCCCCAGCGTCAGGCCGAGCTTCGAGCGCCGCCAGACGACGTCCTCGGCCCGCTCGGCCCACTCGTTCTCCATCTGCCAGATCACCTCGCGCTCGGTGAGGTCGCCGCCGAAGCTGCGCCCCATGCCGGCCGCCGAGCCGACGCCGGCGAGCATCCGCCGGACGCGGGTGCCGTAGAGCCGCACCAGCCGGGCGACGTGGCGCGCGGCGAGATAGGGATGCGCCTTCGCGATCTCGGCGCAGAGCGCGGCATAGCCCTCGACCGGGAAGTCGCCGCCCGGCAGCGCCGCGCCGGCGGTCCAGCCCGGACCGCGCCGGCCGAGCGCCGCCTCGATCTTCTCGACCATCGCCTCGGCGAGGCGGCGGAAGGTGGTGATCTTGCCGCCGAAGATGTTGAGCAGCGGCGCCTCGCCGGGCGCGCCCTCGACCTTCAGCACATAGTCGCGCGTTGCTTCCTGCGCCTTGGAGGCGCCGTCGTCATAGAGCGGGCGCACCCCCGAATAGGTCCAGACGATGTCGCCCCGCGTCACCGGCTGGGTAAAATACTCGCTGGCGGCGGCGCAGAGATAGTCGATCTCGCCGTCGGTGATCGCAACGCTGGCCGGATCGCCGTTGTAGTCCTGGTCGGTGGTGCCGATCAGGGTGAAATCCTGCTCGTAGGGGATCGCGAAGATGATGCGGCCGTCGGCGTTCTGGAAGATGTAGCAGCGATCGTGCTCGAACATCTTGCGCACGACGATGTGGCTGCCCTGCACGAGGCGGACGTTGCGGGCGTCGTTCATGCCGACGGTGCCGTTCAGTACCTTGTCGACCCACGGCCCCGCCGCGTTGACGATCAGCTTCGCCCGGACCTCGGTCACCTCGCCGGTGCGTTCGTCGCGGATGTCGGCGCGCCAGACGCCGCCCTCGCGGCGGGCCGAGACGACCCGGCTGCGGGTGCGGATGCTGGCGCCGCGGTCGGCGGCGTCGCGGGCGTTGAGCACCACGAGGCGGGCGTCGTCGACCCAGCAATCGGAATATTCGAACGCCTTGCCGAACAGCGGCTTCAGCGGCCGGCCGGCCGGATCGCGGGAAAGATCCAGCGTCTTCGTCGGCGGCAGCAGCTTGCGGCCGCCGAGGTGGTCGTAGAAGAACAGGCCGAGGCGCAGCAGCCAGGCCGGGCGCAGGCCGGCGTGATGCGGCAGGATGAAACGCAGCGGGCGGATGATGTGCGGCGCGGCCGACCACAGCACCTCGCGCTCCATCAGCGCTTCGCGGACCAGCCGGAATTCATAGTGCTCGAGATAGCGCAGGCCGCCGTGCACCAGCTTGGTCGACCACGACGAGGTGCCGCTGGCGAGATCGTTCATCTCGGCGAGGCAGACCGAAAAGCCCCGGCCGACCGCATCGCGGGCGATGCCGCAGCCGTTGATTCCGCCACCGACGATGAGGATGTCATACTCGCCCAAGACGCGCCCCTCTCGCTCGCAACGGCGCTCCCCGGAGGTTAGCCGTCACGCGTCGTCAGCAGAGCTAAATCGAAATAAATCGCGCGTCAAACGAAAAAATTCCGCGCCGCTTCGCACCTGCGGGAAGCCGTTGGCAGGGCGAGAGATTCGTGCGGGAGCAGGTCGGGAGGCAAGGACGAGTCGCCGGTTTCGACGATGCGATCATCGCCGATATCGGTCGCCGGACGAGGCATTCCTTCCCTTCTCCCCTCGCGGGAGAAGGTGGCGCGCAGCGCCGGATGAGGGGGATTCTTCCCGTCTCTCCATGACGAAACGGTAAGGCCGCACCCCTCATCCGCCCTTCGGGCACCTTCTCCCGCAAGGGGAGAAGGGGAGGGTTGCCGGCGCCGGGGATCACCCCGGGGTGGAGTTCGACGGATCGCGAGGCAGCTGCCCGACCACGGCGTCGCCCCGGCACGGGCCGTACGGCCTGCAAGTGCTCCTTTCCAAAAATCCGAAATTCAACCGAAGATCGCCGTATCCCTGTTTTCGTTTGACGCGCCGGCGAAACCGCGGCCATGCTGGCGGCAAAAGCACCGGCCGACCGGCGCCGGACATGAGCGGGAGGATCGCATGGGCGGGACGGGATTTGCGGCGGATCTGTTCGCCGGACGCACGGTGCTGGTCACCGGCGCGCGCAGCGGCATCGGCGCCGCGGTGGCGCGCGGGCTACTCGCCTGCGGCGCCCGGGTGCTGGCGCACACCGGGCGGCAGGAGGCCGGACCGGACGACGACCTCTTCGCCGGCCTTGCCCCGGACGCCCCGCGCCCCGAGACCTTTGCTGCCGATCTCGCCGCCGACGGTGCCGCCGAGGCGCTCGCCGCCGCGATCATCGCGCGCACCGACCGCCTCGACGGGCTGATCAACAACGCCGGTACCATGCTCGGCCGCGTCGCGGCGGACGCGGTCGATGCGGCGCAGTTTGCGAAGGTGGTCGACCTCAACGCCCGTTCGGCGGTGCTGCTCACCGCCGGGCTGCTGCCGCTGCTGCGGGCCAGCGGCGATGCCGCCATCGTCAACACGGTATCGATCTCGGCCCGCACCGGCGGCAGCCCCGGCTCGTCGCTCTACAGCGCGGCAAAAGCCTTCGTCGCCACCTGGACCCGCAGCCTCGCGAAAGAACTCGCCCCCGACGGCATCCGCGTCAACGCTGTCTCGCCGGGCACGATCATGACGGATTTCCACCGCCGCTATTCGACGCCGGAAAAGCTCGACGCCACCGCCCGCCAGATCCCCCTCGCCCGCCTCGGCACCCCGGACGACTGCACCGCCGCCTACCTCTACCTCGCCTCGCCCAAGCTCTCGGGCTACGTGACTGGGCAGACGATCGAGGTGAACGGGGGGCAGTTGCTGGCTTGAGGGGTGGCGGCGGCCCTGCCGTGCGGCCTGCCCCCTCCCGTGCTTCGCACCTCCCCCGCTTCGCAGGAGAGGGGACGTTGGGGGACAGGACCTTCGCAAAGCTAACGTTTCGCCGAACCTAGACGCCGCTGGAAGTGGAAAACTCTCCTCCTGCGTCCCCTCTCCCGCTTGCGGGGGAGGTGCGAAGCACGGGAGGGGGGAGGCCACACGGCAGGCCTCCCAGCCTCCTCAGGACATCAGGCGATCAGCCCGTACTGCCGCGCCTTGTTGCGCAGGAACGGCAGGCCGCGGTCGAGGATTTCCTGGCGGTTCTTCGCCACCGGCCGCCAGACCGAGAGGTCCGAGCCGACCTGCGGCGGCAGCTCGATGAAGCTCTCCATCGCGAGGCCGCCCGTGAAGCCGATCGCGGCGAGCGCCGCATAGACCTCGTCCCACGCCACGGTGCCCTCGCCCGGAACGCCGCGGTCGCTTTCGGAGAGGTGGATGTATTTGAGGTGCCCGCGCGCCTTCAGGATGCCGTTCGCCTGGCCCTTTTCCTCGATGTTCATGTGGTAGGTGTCGAGGTGCAGGAAGACGTTGGGCTGGCCGACCTTCTCGATCAGCGCCACGGTCTGCTCGGCGGTGTTGAGCAGGTGGTTCTCGTAGCGGTTGACCGCCTCGATGCCGAGCTCGAGCCCGAGCGCTGCCGCCATCTTCGCGGTCTTCTCGACGACGCGCGCGGTGGCGTCGTACTCGGCCTCGGTCGGCGGCTGGCCGGTGCGCTGGCCGATCGCGCCGTAGACGACGCCCGACAGCGCCTTGGCGCCGCACTCGGCCGACTTGTTCAGCGCCGCCTCGAGGAATTCCAGCGCCCCTTCGGGGTTGTTGGTCGGCAGCTTGTCTTTCGGCAGGCCGAGCGAGCAGATCGCGACCATCTCGTGCTTGTCGAGCAGCGCGCGCGTGTGCGGCCCGTCGACGGCCGGCGGGTCGAGCAGGCAGATCTCGACGAAGTCGAGCTTGTACTTCGCCGCCTCGGGGATGGCGAACTCCGCCGCTTTGGGGGTCCAGTCGAGCGACCAGAGGCTGGTGTGGATGCCGAAACCGTGCATGGAAGCGTTTCCTCCAGAGTTGAGTCTTGTTGAGCGTCGAAGGACTTGATGGTGGAAGCCGAGGACGGCCGCCGCCCGCTAGCGGCGCTTCGGCAGGTAGCGGGCGAGGCCCCAGCGGATCACCATGACGAGGATCAGGAACACGCCCCACATGGCGGTGGCGAGGTGCTGGTTGGCGCCGAGCAGGTTGAGCCCCGAGGCCATCACCTGCAGGATCACCAGCGCGACCAGCACCGGCAGCACGCGGCCGAAGCCGCCGAACGGATCGACGCGGCCGAGGAAGCAGGCGAGCACGGTGATCAGCAGGTAGGCCTCACCGTGCCCGACGCGCACCGAGTTGAAGCGCGACAGCATGACGACGCCGGCGATGCCGCACATCAGGCCCGACAGCGTGTAGACCAGCGTCAGCGTGCGCCGCGTATCGATGCCCGAATAGCGCGTCGCCTCGATGTTCGAGCCGATCATGTAGACGTTGAAGCCGAGCCGGGTGCGGGTCAAAAGCACGTGCCAGAGCAGCACGCAGACACCGAGGATCCACAGCGGCATCGGGATGCCGCCGAGTGTGCCGTGACCGATGAAGCTGACGAAGGGCGGAAAGCCCGACACGTCGCCGCCGCGCGTCATGAACTCGCCGAGGCCGCGCAGGAAGATCATCATGCTGAGCGAGACGAGGATCGGGTGCGCGCCGGTATAGGCGATCGCGACGCCCATCACCCAGCCGATGAACGCGCCGACGCCGAGCGCCGCCACGACGCCGAGAACATAGGCGCCGGTGCCCGCATCGACGCCGCCATAGGCCTGCATGGTCCAGGCGAGCGTCAGCGCCGAGATGTTGGCGGTGAAGGTGATCGCGAGGTTGAAGCCGCCCGAGATGATCGGGATCAGCATGGCGAGCGTCAGCAGCCCGAGTTCGGGCAGCTGGAACGCGATCGACGCAAACGTCGGGCCGGACAGGAAGCGGCTGTTCGACAGCGCGAACACCATGACGACGATGGCGAGGAAGCCGAGCAGGCCGCCGATCTCGGCGAAGCCGCCGAACGGGCTGCGCGCCGCCGGGTTGCCGGGCGAGGTGGGGCCGCTCATCGGGACACTCCGCTGTCTGCTTTGCGCGCCGCGCCGCGGCGGGCGCTGTTCTTCATGGCGGTGACGAGGTCGCCGACGCCGCTGTTCGACAGCGTGATGGCGATCAGGATCACCGCGCCGACGATCATCTTGAAGGCGTAGGGCGAGACGCCGAGCAGGTTGAGGCCGTTCTGGGTGATGGTGACGAGGGCGACGCCGAGGATCGCGCCAAGGATGGTGCCGCGGCCGCCGCCGAGCCGGGCACCGCCGAGCACCACGGCGGCGAGCACGTCGAGCTCGCGGCCGTAGAGCGCGTTCGGCACCACTTCTTGCGCGTAATGCGCCTGCATCAACCCGGCGATGCCGGCGGTGATGCCGAGCCAGCCGAAGGCGAGGTAGTGCATCGCGCCGATGTTGATGCCGACGCGGCGCGCGCCTTCCGGATTGTCGCCCATGGCATAGAGCTGGCGGCCGATGGTGAGCCGGCGAATGAGCAGCCAGGTGGCGAACACCACGGCGAGCATGACGACCACCGGCAGCGTCAGTTCGGCCCAGCCGCTCGCCGTCTCCATCTCGAACAGCACGACGCGCGAGGTCCACCAGCTCGGCAGGTTGTAGATCGAGACGCCCTGCGTGAAGAACATCAGCGCGCCGAAGAACAGGTTGAACGTCGCGATCGTCACCACGATCGAGATGATGCGGAAGTGGTAGATCAGCGCCGCGTTGAAGGCGCCGAGCAGGAAGCCGATGCCGCCCGCGATCAGCACGCCCGAGATCCAGCCGCCGCCGCCGATCTGCTGCAGGGCGAGCGCGGTGAGGTACTGCACCACCGAGGCGGCGACCGCGAACGAGATGTCGATGCCACCCGCGATCAGCACCACCAGCAGCCCGACCGCGAAGATCACGTTGACGGCCGAAATGTTGAGCAGGTCGAGCAGGTTGACCAGCGTGAAGAAGGTGTCGGTCGTCAGCGCGAGGAACAGGCAGAGCAGCGCGATGACGACGGCGAGCGCCCGCTCGGTGGAGCCGAGCCGCGGCAGCGCGAAGCGCGGGCCGGCGGCGGGGGTGGTGTCAGGCATGGACGGCCTCCTCGATGGCGTCGATGTCGTCCCGGCCGGGCACGTAGTCGGCGATGATGCGGCCGTCGCGCATGTGCAGGATGCGGTCGGAGTTGTAGTAGACCTCGGGAATCTCGTCTGAAATCAGCAGGATCGCCATGCCGGCCTCGGCGAGGCGGTGCACGATCTCGAAGATGCCGGCGCGCGCGCCGACGTCGACGCCGACGGTGGGCGAATCGAGGATCAGCACCTTCGGCTCGGTGGCGAGCCATTTCGCCAGCACGATGCGCTGCTGGTTGCCGCCCGAAAGCGTCGAGACCGCATGCTCCGGCGCGCCGATCTTGACGGCGAGCTGGCGGATCCAGTCGTCGACCAGCGCCGCCTTGCGGCGCTTCGACAAGAGGCCGAGCGCGTCGACCAGCTTGCCGAGCACGGGCAGCGCGATGTTGTCGGCGATCGACTGCGGCTGGACGAGGCCGAGCGACAGCCGGTCCTCGGAGACATAGGCGATGCCGGCGCGGATCGCGTCGCGGTTGGACCGGAAGTCGGTGACCTCGCCGCCGAGCCGGATCGTGCCGCGGTCGGGACGCGTCATGCCGAACAGGCTGAGCGCGAGCTCGGTGCGTCCGGCGCCGAGCCGGCCGGTGAGGCCGACGACCTCGCCGCGGCGGACGACGAGGTCGATTTCCGCATAGTCGCCCTCGCGGCCGAGCCCTTCCACGGACAGCACCGCCGGGGCGGCGGAGCGGTCGGCGGCGCGGACGCTCTGGTCGAAATTGCGCCCGGTCATCAGCTCGGTCAGCCGGGTCTGCGTCATACCCTTGGTCGGATAGGTGCCGACATAGCGACCGTCGCGCAGCACCGTCACCCGCGAGCAGACGTCGAGCACCTCGGCGAGGCGATGGCTGACGAAGACGACGGCGATGCCTTCCGATGCCAGCCGGCGCACGATGACGAGCAGCGCGTCGGTCTCGCCCTTCGACAGCGATGCCGTCGGCTCGTCCATGAAGACGAGGCGGGCGTCGGCGACCAGCGCCCGGCAGATGGCGACCATCTGGCGCTGGGCGATCGAGAGTTCGCGCACCGGCTTCTCGAGGTCGATGGCGACGCCGAGCCGGTCGAGCATGCGGCCCGCGATCTGGCGGATGCGGCCATAGTCGACCAGGCGCGGCCGGGCGCCGAGGTTCTGCTCGAAAGCGATGTTCTCGGCGACGCTCATCTCGGGAAAGAGGGCGAGATCCTGCCAGATCACCTGGATGCCGAGGCTGCGGGCGAGGCCCGGGGTCAGCTTGTCCATCGGCTTGCCGTCGAACAGCATCGTCCCGCCGGCTTCCGGCTGGTAGACGCCGCTGATGATCTTGATCAGCGTGCTCTTGCCGCAGCCGTTCTCGCCGGCGAGGCACAGCACTTCGCCCGGCGCGATGTCGAAGCGGACGTCCTGCAGCGCCTTGACGCCGCCGAACACCTTCGAGATGCCCTCGAGCTGGATCAGCAGGGGCGCGGCGGCGTCGGTCGACTGCGGCCGCAACGCGGCGGATTGGGGGTCGATGTCGGTCATCGCCTCGCTCGATTTGTCCGGAACCTCGGCACGGCTCTGCCGGCGGCACCGGGCGGCTGATGGCAGGCCGTCGGCCGGTGCGGAAAAAGACGAGGGGCGGCGGACGGCGACCGCGGTCGCCGATGGAGGAGGGCCGCCCCTCGAGGGGACCGTCGCGGGAGTGGCGACGGGCGGGGGATCGCGTCAGGCGTCGATCAGAGGCCCATCTCGGCGAGGCCGTCGATGGTGTCCTTGTTCAGCTCGACGAGCTGGTCGACGATGATGTTCTTCGAGCCGGCTTCGGGGTTGATCGTGCCGAGGCCCGGAACTTCCGTGCCCGCCTTGATCTCTTCGCCCTTCACCAGCATGTCGCCGAGCGTGACGAACACCTTGCCGGCTTCCTTCGGGTTCCACATGAAGCCGCCCGAGAGCACGCCGTCGTGGATCAGCTTCTGGCCCTGGCCGGGCGAGAACGGCCCGAGCACGACCACTTCACCGGCCTTGCGGCGCTCTTCCACGGCACGCGCGGCGCCGATCGGGCCCTGGCTGCCGAAGGCGAGGAAGCCCTTCAGGTCCGGATGCGCGCGCATCAGGTCGAGCGCGGTGCGGCGGCTGTCGTCGACGTTCTCGGCGACGCCGTAACGCTCGCCGACGAGTTCCATCTCGGGGTTGTTCGCCTTGAGATAGGCGATCGCGGCGTCGGCCCAGGCGTTGTGCAGCGGCACGGTGAGCGAGCCGACGAACACGGCGTACTTGCCGGTGCCGCCCATCAGGTCGGCCATCAGCTTGCCGTAGGCGTCGCCGAAGCCCTCGACCGAGGCGAGCTCGAAGTTCCAGTCGACGTTCCGCTGGTTCGGGCTCTCGTGGGTGATCACCTTGATGCCCTGGGCGCGGGCGCGCTCGAGCACCGGCTCCAGCACCTCGGCGTCGTTCGGCACCACGCCGATGACGTCGACGCCCTGGGCGATCAGGTCTTCGACCGCGCGCACCTGCAGCGCGGGATCAGCGCTGGTCGGTCCGATCATGAAGGCGTCGACGCCGAGCGCGGCGCCTTGCTCCTTGATGCCGGCTTCCATGGCGTTGAACCACGGGATGCCGCCGATCTTCACGACGACACCGATGCGGGTCTGGTCGGCAAGGGCTGTGCCGGCCATCAGGCCGAACGCCAGCACGCCGGCGACAAGCGCCGGCAGGGAACGAAGTGCCATGTTTCCTCCTCCTGTCACGCCTGCGAACGGCCGCGGGCGAGATCGACCGGATTGCCCGGTTCTTCGATGATGACTGTCGGCCGGCACACCGAAGGCCCGGTGGAGACCCGGTCCCAGGCGCCGCCGCCAATCGACAAGCTGAAACGCTAAATCCATTTAGCATTTTCGTCAAGACCGTCTATAATCGATTGAACGACGCGTGCCGGTCCGTTCGCATCGCCGAGGGTGCCGGCGTATGCGTTCAGCGGAGAACCAGAAGTCGCCGCCATGCCGGGGCCGCAAGGCTCGGATGGAAGGCGACCGGATCGAGATGTGCATGGGCGAGGCGCGCACGAGCGACGGGGAGACACGCACGATGGCGGAGAAGGGCGAGTCCGGGAAATCCGGGCCGGGGAAAGCCGGCGGTGGCAGCCGAAAATCCACGATCTACGATATCGCCACGGCGACGCAGACGTCGCCCGCCACCGTCAGCATGGTCCTCAACGGCACCTGGCAGCGCTACCGAATCAGCGAGGACACGGCGCTGCGCGTCGCCGAGGCGGCCCGGGCGCTGGGCTATGCCGTCAACATGAAGGCGCGCGCGCTGCGCCTGTCACGCTCGGGCCTCGCCGGCATGGTGATCCCGCACTACCGCAACCGCTTCTTCGCCGACCTCGCCGAGGAGTTCGAATCGCGCGCCCGCACCCGCGGCCTCTGTCCGATGGTGGTGAGCGGCCTGCGCGACCCGGTCACCGAGCGCTCGGTCGCCGAAACGCTGCTGTCGCATCAGGTCGAGTTCCTGTTCTTCGCCGGCGTCGCCCATCCCGAGCCGCTCAACAGGCTCTGCTCGGCGGCCGGCGTGCCGAGCGTCAACGTCGATCTTCCCGGCGAGGCGGCGCCCTCCGTCGTCACCGACAACCGGGCCGGCGCCTACCGGCTCACCCGCCATCTCGCCGAGCACGCGGCAACGCGCGCCGGACCCGCCGCCCGCATCGATTTCCTCGGCGGCGTTCCCGACGAGTTCGCCACCGACGGCCGCGTCGCCGGCTTCCGCGACGCGCTCACCGAGCGCGACGGCGCGCCGCCGCCCGAAGACCGGATCCGCCGCTGCGGCTACTGGCCGGAGGAATCGCAAGCTGCCGTCGCCGCCCTGCACGCCGAGCTCGGCCGCCTTCCCGACGCCCTCTTCGTCAATTCGCTCAGCGCCTTCGAGGGCGTGGTGCAGTATTTCCGCAGCCTCGACGACGAGCCCTGGCACGACTGCGCCATCGGCTGCTTCGACTGGGATCCCTTCGCCGCGTTCCTGCCGTTCCCGGTCGCCATGGTCCGCCAGGACGTCGCCACCATGATCGACGTCGCCTTCGCGCGCATCGCCGGTGGCGAGACCACCGGCACCACGCTGATCCCGCCGCTGTTCGTGCCGAACGACGGCCGCGTCATGCGCGGGGCGGGCTCCGAACGCCGGCCACAGGCCAGCGTCCGCCAGTCCGCCCCGGCGGGCTGAACCAACAAGAAACGACCGCGCCACAGGCCGCACCAGACGGCCGCCTCCGACGAGGAGGGCGCCAAGGGAAACGACCGAGGGAGACGAAACGGTCATGACGGAGACTTTTCTCGGCATCGACATCGGCACGTCGGCCGTGAAGGCGGTGCTGGTGGACACGGGCCAGCGCCTGCTCGCCAGCGAAAGCCGCCCCATGCCGACGGCGCGCCCGCGCCCCGGCTGGTCCGAGCAGGATCCCGAGCTCTGGTGGCGCACCGTCGTCGCCGTGCTCGCCGACCTGCGCGACAAGGCCGGCGCGCCCTATCGCAGCGTCGCCGCGATCGGCCTGTCGGGCCAGATGCACGGCGCGGTGCTGCTCGGCGCGGACGACCGGCCGCTGCGCCCGGCGATCCTCTGGAACGACGCCCGTGCCACCGCCGAATGCCGCGACCTCGAGGCCGCCGTGCCCGGCTTCGGCCGCATCGCCGGCGTCGGCGCCATGCCCGGCCTCACCGCGCCGAAGCTGCTCTGGCTGCAGCGCCACGAGCCGGACGTCTTCGCCCGCATCGCCTGCGTGATGCTGCCGAAGGACTACGTGCGCCTGCAACTGACCGGCGAGAAGCTCACCGACATGTCGGACGCTGCGGGCGCCCTCTTCCTCGACGAGGCGGCGCGGACGTGGAGCGCGCCGATTCTCGCCGCCTGCGGCCTCGGCGAACATCAGATGCCGGCGCTCACCGAAAGCCCAGCCGCCGCCGGGCGCCTGACCCGCGCCGCCGCCGAAGTGCTCGGGCTCGACGCCGACCGGCCGGGCGGCATCGTCGTCGCCGGCGGCGCCGGCGATGCGGCGGCCGGCGCGCTCGGCGTCGGCGCGGTGACGGGCGGCGACGCCTTCATCTCGCTCGGTACCTCGGCCCAGCTCTTCGTGACGACGGATAGTTACCGGCCGGCGCCCGAAACCGTGGTGCACGCCTTCGCCCATGCCATGCCCGCCACCTGGTACCAGATGGGCGCGATGCTGAACGGCGCGAGCTGCGTCGGCTTCATCGCCCGTCTGCTCGGCGCGGACGACGTCGACGCGCTGGTCGCCCGCAGCGCGGACGCCTACGCCGGCCCGCAGCGGCTCTTGTTCCTGCCCTATCTCGTCGGCGAGCGGACGCCGCACGACGATCCGGACGCCCGCGGCGTGCTGTTCGGCCTCGATCCGGCCACGACGCAGGAAGCCGCGGTGCAGGCGGTGCTCGAAGGCGTCGCCTATTCGCTGGCCGAGGCGCGCGACTGCCTCGCCGCCGCCGGCACCGACCTCGGCCACGCCGCGATCATCGGCGGCGGCGCGCGCAGCCCGTTCTGGACCCGGATCATCGCGTCGGTGCTCGGCGTGCCGATCGTGCGCTACCGCGGCGGCGAGACCGGCCCGGCCTTCGGCGCCGCCCGCCTCGCGCGGATGGCGGCGACCGGCGAAGGCGCCGAGGTCTGCACCAAGCCGGAGGTGGAGGCGGTCGTCGAGCCCGACCCCGCCTTCCGCGACGCCTATGCGGAGGGCCTCGCCCGCTACAAGCGGCTCTACCGTGCCCTCCGGCCGGAGTTCCGCGCATGACCCGCACCGCCCCCGACGGGGCCGTCGTCGCCGTGTTCGACGTCGGCAAGACCAACGTCAAGCTCAACGCCGTCTCCACCGACGGCACCGTGCTGGAAGCGCTGTCGACGCCGAACGACGTGCATCCCGGCCCGCCGTTCCGCCACCACGACCTGCCGCGCCTCGAAGCCTGGCTGCTCGCCGGCCTCGCGGAGCTCGCCGGCCGGCACCGGCTCGGCTGGGTGGTGACCAGCGGCCACGGGTCGGGCGGCGTCCTCGTCGACGACACCGGCCCGGTGCTGCCGATGATCGACTACGAACAACCGCTGCCCGAGGATTTCCAGGACGAATACCGCGCCGCCGCCGGCCCGTTCTTCGACCGCGGCAGCGCCGTGATGATGGCGGCGACGCACCAGGCGCGGCAGTTGATGTGGTTCGAGCGCGAGTTTCCGGACGAGGTCGCCCGCGCCCGCTGGCTGCTCGGCGTGCCGCAGTACTGGGCGTTCCGGCTGTCGGGCGTCGCCGCAGCGGAATACAGCCTGCTCGGCGCGCAGTCGCATCTCTGGAACGTGCCCGAACACTGCAACGCGGCGATCGTCGCCGCCCGCGGCTGGGAGCGGCTGATGCCGCCGATCGCCCCGGCCTGGGCGAGCCTCGGCCCGGTCCGCGCCGATCTCGCCGCACGCTGGAACCTGCCGCCGGATCTCTCAATCCTCTGCGGCGTGCATGATTCCTCGGCCAACTTCTACCGCTACAAGGCGGCCGGTCTCGACGGGCTGACGCTGCTCTCGACCGGCACCTGGATCGTCGGCCTGCGCCGCACCGACGACCTGTCTCTCGTCTCGGAAGTGCGCGGCATGACGCTGAACGCCGACCTCGCCGGCCGGCCGGTGGCCGGGGCGCTCACCATGGGCGGGCGCGAGTTCGCCCTCGTCGCCGGCGACGGCGCGGCGCTGAAGCGGGCCGATCCCGCCCTCGTCGCGGCGCTGGTCGCCCGCGGCACCTTCGCCGTGCCGTCGTTCGGCAGCGAGGACGGGCTGTTTCCGGGCAGCGGCGGGCGCGGCCGCATCGAAGGCCCGCCGCCCGAAACGCCGGAGGAACGCAGGGCGCTCGCGACGCTCTACACCGCCCTCCTCGCCGACGTCTGCCTCTCGGCGCTGCAGGCGGAGGGCCAGGTCGTGCTCGACGGCAGCTTCGTGCGCGACCCGCTGTTCGCGAGCCTCGTCGCCGCGCTGCGCCCGGGCAAGCCGATGCTCTACAGCCTCGACGCCGACGGCGTCGCGGCCGGTGCGGCGCTGCTCGCGACCCACACGGCGCGCACGGCTCCGGTCGAGATCCCGCTCGAAACCCCCGCGCCGCTCGACCTGCCGGCCCTTGCCGCCTACCGCGCGCGCTGGCTCGCCCTCGCCGAGGCCGGCGACCGTTCACCCGCCGGCGGCCACGCCGCCGGCGCCCCTCACTCCAACACCAAGAACGCCTGACAAGGAGACGCCAGATGACCACCGAAGCCGAAATGAAACTGCGCAGCGAGATGGTGCGGACCTGCCGCGAGATGAATGCCACCGGCATCAACCAGGGCACGGCCGGCAACCTCTCGGTCCGCCTCGGCGACCGCTTCCTGATCACCCCGTCGTCGCTGCCCTATGACCGGATGCAGCCGGAAGACCTCGTCGAGATGGCCTTCGACGGCACCTATGTCGGCAACCGGCGCCCGTCGTCAGAATGGCGCTTCCACCGCGACATCCTGAAGGCCCGCACCGACATCGACGTCGTGTTGCACTGCCATTCGGTCTACGCGACGACGCTCGCCTGCCACCACAAGACGATCCCGAGCTTCCACTACATGACCGGCGTCGCCGGCGGCACGACGATCCGCTGCGCGAAATACGCCACCTTCGGCACGCAAGCGCTGTCGGACTATGCGATCGAGGCGCTCGAGGGCCGGCTCGCCTGCCTGCTCGGCCAGCACGGCCAGATCTCGCTCGGCAAGACGCTGGAGAGCGCGCTGTGGCTGGCGAACGAGGTCGAGACGATCTCGCGGCTCTACGTGCAGGCGCTCACCCTCGGCGAGCCGCCGGTGCTGCCCGACGACGAGATGGAGCGCGTGCTGGAGCAGATGCGCCGCATGAGCTACGGCCAGGCGCCCGACCTCGACGGCGTCAACGACGTCGCCCGGCCGAAGGCCAGCTGAGGCAATCGAAGGCAGGCTGAGGAAACGATCGCAAGGAAAGGGGTAGGGCGCCGCCCTACCCCCGCATCAGCCGCCGGGTCTCGCCCTCGGCGGTCTGCAGCAGTTCGAACACCGCGCGCTTCTTCGCGTGGAACGCCGCGACCGCGCCGCCCGCCGGCAGCGTCTCGGCGCCGTCGCGCGACATCGCCGCCATCGCGGCACCCATGTCGGGGAAATCCCCCGCGGCCATCGCGCCGAGCATCGCCGCCCCGAGCAGCACCGGCTCGGCGGTTTCCGGCAGCGCGACACGCCGGCCGGTGGCATCGGCCATGATCTGGCGCACCAGCGGGCTGTGGCTGGCGCCGCCGCTCATCACCACGGTCTCGAGCCCGTAACCCGCCGCCTCCAGCGCGTCGAGGATCTGCGCCGCGCCGTAGGACAGCCCGCACAGCACCGCCGCATAGAGCTTCGCAACCCCGTCGCGGCCGTCGTCGAGGTCGAGCCCGGCGATCAGGCCGCGCATGTCGGGATCGGCAAACGGCGAGCGGTTGCCGAGCAGGTCGGGCACGACGTGCAGGTTCGCCGCCGCATAGGCGGCCTCCGCCAGCGACGGCGCCGCGGCGGTGAGTTCGCGCTCGAGCAGTTCCAGCAGTCCGATGCCGGCGGCGGCCGCCTCGGCCTTCAGCGCCGCGTGCGCCGGATGCATCGCGACGATGCGATCGACCGCCGCCCCCGCCGCCGACTGCCCGCCCTCGGTGAGCCAGAGCCCCGGCACCATCGCCGAATAATAGGGTCCCCAGACGCCGTCGACGAAGCGCGGCGCCGCGGCGACCGCCATCGCGCAGGCCGACGTGCCCATGATGAAGGCGATACGGCTTTCCGGGTTCACCGGCGCGCCGGCCGCATCCTGCCCGCCGATGGTGCCGACGCCGCCGGCGTGGGCGTCGATCAGCGCCGCGCCGACCGGGATACCCGGCCGGAGGCCGAGCGTCCGCGCCGCCGCCTCCGTCAGGCCGCTGCCGAGCGGCACGCCGGGATCGACGATGCGGGTGCCGATGCGCGCATGCCCCTCGTCGGCGAGGTCGCCGAGGCCGCCGGCATGGAAGAAGTCGTCGGCCCAGCGGTTCTCGTGCGCGAGATAGGTCCACTTGCAGGTGACGGTGCAGGTCGACCGCGCGAGGTCGCCGGTCGCCATCAGGGTCAGGAAATCGGAGAGGTCGAGGAAATGCGCCGCGCGCGCCCAGCTCTCCGGCAGGTGCGTCTTCAGCCAGAGCAGCTTCGGCGTCTCCATCTCGGGCGAGATCTGGCCGCCGACATGGGCGAGCACCGCGTGGCCGGTGGCGTTGAGCCGGTCGGTCTCCGCCATCGCGCGGTGGTCCATCCAGACGATGACGTTGCGCGCCGGGTCCGCCGACGGGCTCACCGTCACCGGCCGCAAATCCGCGTCGAGCACCACGAGCGAACAGGTCGCGTCGAAGCCGATCCCGGCGATCGCCGCGGCCTCGACACCCGATTCGGCCATCGCCCCGTGCACCGCCGCGACGCAGGCCGCCCAGATGTCGTCGGAGGATTGCTCGACCACGTCGCCGGCCTCGCGCCACATCCGGATCGGATGCTTGGCGCTGCCGAGCAGGCGCCCGGCCGCGTCGAAGACGCCCGCCCGGGCACTGCCGGTGCCGACGTCCACCCCGATATACGCACGCTGCATGTTGGCTTCCGTCCCGCTTCGAAGATGCCCGGCCGCGCCATGGGCCGGTGTTGTTCAGTGGACGGTATTCGGAAGATCGACGGGCGGCAACGTCGGTGTCCCGGTGATCAGGTCCACCGCCCGGTCGCCGACGGCGAGCGCGGTGGCGTTGGTGTTGCCCGAGACGATCGCCGGCATCATCGAGGCGTCGATGACGCGCAGGTTGGTGACGCCCCGCACCCGGAGCTCCGGGGTCAGCACCGCCATAGGGTCGCTGTCGGCGCCCATCTTGCAGGTGCCGGAGGGGTGGTAGTTGGTCTTCACCGTGCGCCGGCAATGGGCGGCGAGCGCCTCGTCGCTGGTGTGCTGCGGGCCGGGGAAGATCTCGCCCGTCACCATGCCCTTCAGCGGCTCGGCGGTGAGAATCTCGCGCGAGTATTTCAGGCCCTCGATCGACAGGCGCAGGTCGTCGGGATGGCCGAGATAGTTAGGATCGATCAGCGGCAGCGCCGCCGGATCGGCCGAGGCGAGCCGCACCGTGCCGCGCGCCTTCGGCCGGAGCAGGCAGGCGTTGAGGGTGACGCCGTGCGTCGCCTCGACGTCGGAGACGTCGCGGTCGAGGTAGACCGTCGGCACGCAGTAGAGCTGGATCGAGGCGTCGGCGTTCGGGCTGTCGGGGTTGATGAAGACGCAGGCCTCGACGCCGTTCGACGTCACCGGGCCGGACTTGAACAGGAGATACTGCAGCCCGTTCTTGATCATCCGCCAGCCGCGGTCCTCGCCGAAATAGCCGTAGGCGCCGTTGGTGGCGGCGATGATCGGCACTTCATGGTGATCCATCAGGTTCTCGCCGACGCCCGGCAGGTCGACCTTCACCGCGATGCCGTGCTGCTTCAGATGCGCGGCCGGGCCGATGCCCGACAGCATCAGCAGCTTCGGGCTCTGATAGGCCCCGGCCGACAGGATCACCTCGCCGTCGGTGCGCGCGGTGACCAGCTTGCCGTCCCGCACATAGTCGACACCGACGGCGCGATCCTTCTCGAACAGCACCCGCGCCACCGTCGCTCCGGTCTCGACGACGAGGTTCTGCGACAGCACCGGGTCCGTCATCACCGGCTCGAGGAAGGCGCGGTAGGCCGAGCAGCGCTTGCCCTTGTGCGTCGTGAGTTGCAGGAAGCCGACGCCGGTCTGGCGACCGCCGTTGAAATCCGGGTTGAACGGCATGCCGAGGTTCTGCAGCGCCGCGACGAAGGCGTGGCTGAGGTCGCACTTGTGGATGTGGTCCGACACCTTCAGCGGCCCGGTGACGCCGTGCATCACCCCGCCGAGGCGCTGGTTGCCCTCCATCCGCGTGAAATACGGCAGCATGTGCCGGAACGACCAGCCGGCCCGGTCGGTGCTGCGGTCCCAGGTCTCATAGTCGTCGGCCTGGCCGCGGATGTAGACCATGCCGTTGACGATCGACGAGCCGCCGAGCGCCTTGCCCTGCGGCACCACCGGCTGCCGCCCGCCGAGGGCGGCCTGCGGCACCGGCGTGTGCATGGTGAGCAGCGGGCTGCCCTTCAGGAACTTGATGAAGCCGGCCGGCATGTCGACCAGCAGCCGGTCCGCCTTCTCGCCGGCTTCGAGCAGCAGCACGCGCGCGCCGTGGTCCCGCACCAGCCGCGCCGCCGCGACCGAGCCCGAACTGCCGCCGCCGACGATGATGTAGTCGTAGCCCTGCCCGCCGCTCATGCCCTGATGCTCCAGATCTCTTGCGTGCGCCGTCGTCCCGGCGCGGATGGTCTGCGGATGCCGCGCGGCGCCCGCTCACGGCACCGGCGCGTCCGCCGCGATCAGCCCCTCGGTCTTGAGCGCCGACCAGAACGCGCCCGGAATCGGCCGCTCGACCAGCGCCGCGTTCGCCGTCGCCTCGGCCGGGCTCCTTGCGCCCGGGATTACGGTTGCGACCGCCGGATGGGCGAGCACGAACTGCAGCGCTGCCGCGGCGAGCGGCACATCGTGCGCGTCGGCGACCGCCTTGATCGCCGCGACCCGCGCCAGCACCTCCGGCGGCGCCGGCACGTAGTTGTAGCGCGCGCCCGGCACCGCCCCGGTGACGAGGATGCCCGAGTTGAACGGCGCCCCGAGGATCACCGACACCCCCTGGCGCACGCAGCGCGGCAGGAACGTCGCTAGCGCGCCCTGCTCCAGCAGCGTGTAGCGGCCGGCGAGCAGGAAGCAGTCGAAGTCTCCGAGGTCCATCAGCCGCTCGCAGGCCTCGAACTGGTTCACCCCTGCCCCGAACGCGCCGATGCTGCCCTCGGCCTTGAGCAGCTCCAGCGCCCTCAGCGCGCCGGTCTCCACGTCGCGCAGCGCCGGCTCGAAGTTCGCCCCCTGGCTCCACGCGTCGCAGTCGTGGATCAGCAGCACGTCGATCCGCCCGAGGCCGAGGCGCTGCAGCGAATCCTCGAACGAACGCATCGTCGCGTCGTAGGAAAAGTCGAAGTGCGGCGTGAACGGCAGCTCGCCTTCGAAGATGCCGCCCTCGGCGATCGAGAGCTTGCGCGGCGCGGCGCGGCCGTTCGGCTTCAGGAGCCGCCCGACCTTGGTCGAGAGCACGAAGCTGCCCTGCGGCCGGCCGCGCAGCATGTCGCCGATCCGCCGCTCCGACAGGCCGTGGCCGTAGAGCGGCGCCGTATCGACATAGGTGACGCCGCTCTCCAGCGCGGCGTCGACCGTCTCGCGCGCGAGGTCGTCGTCCACCACCGCGTAGAGATTGCCGAGCGCGTTGCCGCCGAAGCCGAGCCGGCTGACCTCGACGGCCGACCGTCCAAGCCGGCGGGTGTCGCGCACTGCCGCCATCGCCCTACCAGGCCGTGAAGCCGCCGTCGGCCAGCACGGTGGTACCGGTGACGAGGCTGGCGGCGTCGGAGGCGAGGAAGTGCACGACCGAGCCGATCTCGTGCGTTTGGCCGAGCCGGCCCATCGGCGTGTCGCGCAGCCAGTGCTTCATCATCTCGGCGGAGCCTTCCACCGTATGCACCAGCGGCGTGTCGATGTAGGTCGGCGCCACCGCGTTGACGCGCACGTTGCGGTCGGCCCATTCGGCGGCGAGCGAGCGGGTCAGGTGGTGCACCGCCGCCTTGGAGGCGTTGTAGTAGGCCTGCTTCTGCGGGCGGTTGACGATGAAGCCCGACATCGAACCGATGTTGACGATCGCGCCGCGTTTCGCCGCCAACATGTGCTTGCCGAAGGCGCGGTTGCACCAGAACACGCCGTTGTAGTTGACGTCGTTGACGTTGAGCCAGTGCTCGTCGGACAGCTCTTCCGCCGGCGTGCCGGAGCGGGCGATGCCGGCGTTGGCGACGAGCACCTCGACGCCGCCGAACTTCGCGACGAGGTCGTCGGCGACGCTGGTGACCTGCGCCGGGTCGACCACGTTCATCGTCACGATGTCGACCGCATAGCCCTTCGCCTTCATCGCGTCGCGGCCCTCTTCGGCCGCCCCGGTGTCGACGTCGGCGATGATGACATGGGCGCCGGCCTCGGCCAGCGCCTCGACACAGGCAAGGCCGATCGAGCGGCCGCCGCCGGTCACGACGGCGCGGCGGCCGTCGAGCTTGAACTTCTCGAGAAACATGGGGTTCTCCCGTTGACTGGCACGCAGGATATGCGTGCGGAATGCTTTTTGGCTGGGACTCAGGCGCCGAGTGCCGGCATGGCTTCGCCCTTGGCGTCGAACAGGATCGCGCCGCCGTCGCGGATCGCGAGGCTGACCGGGTCGCCGACGACGATGCGGTCGTGGCCCGGCAGCTTGGCGACGACCATCGAGCCGCCGATGTCGACATAGGCGAGCACCTCGCCGCCGAGATGCTCGACGACGTCGGCCCGGCCGACCAGGGCGCCCGCCGGATCGACGACGAGGTGCTCGGCGCGCACGCCGAGCGTGACGCGGTCGCCCTTCGCGACCCGGGCAGGCTTCGCGGCGATCTTGATGCTGTGCCCGCCGGGCAGGCCGACGGTGACCCCGGTCGCATCGGCCGATTGCACCGCGGTCTCGACGAAGTTCATCTTCGGCGAACCGAGGAAGCCAGCGACGAACAGGTTGCGCGGGCGCTCGTAGAGCTCCAGCGGCCGTCCGACCTGTTCGATCTTGCCGGCGTTCAGCACCACGATGCGGTCGGCCAGCGTCATCGCCTCGACCTGGTCGTGGGTGACGTAGATCATCGTCGCGTCGAGTTCCTTGTGCAGCCGCGCGAGCTCGATGCGCATCTGCACGCGCAGCGCCGCGTCGAGGTTGGACAGCGGCTCGTCGAACAGGAACACCTTCGGCGCCCGCACGATGGCGCGGCCGATGGCGACGCGCTGGCGCTGGCCGCCGGAGAGCGCCTTCGGCTTGCGGTCGAGATAGTCCTCGAGCTTCAGGATCTTCGCCGCCGCCGCGACCTTCGCGTTCCGCTCGGCCTCCGGCACCTTCGCGAGCTTCAGCGCGAAGCCCATGTTGTCGGCCACCGTCATGTGCGGATAGAGCGCGTAGGACTGGAACACCATGGCGAGGCCGCGCCGGTCGGGCGAGACGTCGTTGGCGCGCGTGCCGTCGATCAGCAGGTCGCCGCCGGTGATCTCCTCGAGCCCGGCGATCATCCGCAGCAGCGTCGACTTCCCGCAGCCCGACGGGCCGACGAAGACCATGAATTCGCGGTCGCGGATCTCGAGGTCGACGCCGTGGATCACCTTGTGACCGGCATAGGCCTTCTCGACGGACTTGAGCTGGACGGTCGCCATATCGGTGTCCTCACCTGCTTCGAGGGCGGCGGCCGGGGCCGCCCTGCCCCGTGCGCCGGGGTCTCGTAACGAAAGGGTTTCGTCTCCGCCCGGTGCCGGCCGTCTCGCCGGCACCGGGCGTCGTTCAGTCGGGCGCCGTCACTTCACCGCGCCGAAGGTGAGGCCGCGCACCAGTTGCCGCTGCGTCAGCCAGCCGAAGATCAGGATCGGCGCCACCGCCATCGTCGAGGCGGCCGAGAGTTTCGCCCAGAACAGGCCTTCGGGGCTGGAGAAGGAGGCGATGAAGGCGGTGAGCGGCGCGGCGTTCGCCGCCGAGAGGTTGAGGCTCCAGAACGCCTCGTTCCACGACAGGATGATCGCGAGCAGCGCGGTCGACCCGATCCCCGGCAGCGTCAGCGGCAGCAAGAGGTAGAACAGCTGCTCGCGCGGCCGGGCGCCGTCCATGCGGCCGGCCTCGAGGATCTCGTTCGGGATATCCTTGAAGAACGAGTAGCACATCCAGACGATGATCGGCAGGTTGACCAGCGTATGCACGATGATCAGGCCGGTGCGGGTGTCGAGCAGGCCGGTATTGCGGAAGATCAGATACATCGGCACCAGCACGCCGACGGCCGGCAGCATCTTGGTCGACAGCATCCAGAGCAGGATGTCCTTGGTGAACCGGCCCGGATAGAAGGCCATCGCATAGGCCGCCGGCACCGCCAGCGCCAGCGCCAGGATCGTCGAGCCGAAGGCGATCACGACGCTGTTCATGGCGAACTTGAAGTAGTCGGCGCGCTGGTCGACCACGACGAAGTTCTCGAACGTCGGCGAGAACACGAGGCTCGGCGTGACGGCGTCGATCTCCGTCTTGAACGCGGTGACCAGCATCCAGGCGACGGGGAAGAACATGATCCCCGCGACGCTCCACGCGAGCACCGTGAGCGCGAGCTTCCTGACGAGCTTCGGGTTCATCACGTCCTCCTCAGGCCGTCAGGTTGCGGGCGATGGTGCGGATCAGGAAGAAGGCGATGATGTTGGCGAGGATGATCGCCACCACGCCGCCGGCGGAGGCCCCGCCCACGTCGAACTCGAGCAGCGCCCGGACATAGATCAGGTAGGTGAGGTTCGTCGTCGCGACGCCGGGTCCGCCGGAGGTGGTGACGAGGATCTCGGCGAAGATCGACAGGAGGAACAGCGTCTCGATCATCACCACGATGGCGATCGGGCGCATCAGGTGCGGCACGATGATGTAGCGGAACAGCGCGATCGATTTTGCCCCGTCCATCCGCGCCGCTTCCATCTGGTCGCGGTCGAGCGACTGGATCGCGGTGAGCAGGATCAGCGTCGCGAACGGCACCCACTGCCAGGCGACCATCACGATGATCGCGGTGAGCGGGATATTGGTGAACCAGTCGATCACCGGCAGCCCGAGGCTGCGCGAGACATAGGCGAAGAAGCCGTTCACCGGGTGCATCAGGAGGTTCTTCCAGATCAGCGCGCTCACCGTCGGCATGACGAAGAACGGCGCGATCACGAAGAGCCGGGCGACGCCGCGGCCGAAGAAGTCCTGGTCGAACAGCACGGCGAACAGCGTGCCGAGCACCACGGTCGACACCAGCACCCAGCCGACCAGCAGCAGCGTGTTGGCGAGCGCCGACCACAGCGCCGGATCCTCGAACAGGTACTGATAGTTCTCGACCCCGGCAAAGCCGGTGAGGAACGGATTGAGCAGGTTGTAGCGCTGGAACGAGAACCAGAGCGTCATCGCCAGCGGCACGATCATCCAGACCAGCAGCACCGCCACCGAGGGGGCGATGAAGGGCAGCGTCCGGACGGCACGGCCACCGCCTTTCGCGGCGGGCGTGGCCGGCAGGGGCACGGTTGCGGTCATGGCACGCCTCCCTCGGGGCAAGTCGTCCTGGCGACGGTTCTTTGTTTTCTAAGGTCGGCGTCCGCCGCGGCAGAGGGCCCGGGCGCAAGGACGGCAAGGCCCGGGCACAAGCTCTGGGTCGCACGACGCGGGAGCGGCAGACCGGTCGCGGGCGTTTCCTCGCCGCGGGGCGCCGATCGGCGCCGGTGCGGCGAAAGAGGCCCGGGCGGGATCGCCGCCCGGGCAGGTGCTCGCGGGAGATCTGGGTCCGGCGCGTCGCCGGGGGTGTCCGGCGCCGGCCGGGGAGAGGGCCGCCGGCGCCGGAGCTTCTGGCGTCAGTCCCGGCTTACTTCGGGTAGCCGGCCTGCTTCATGGTGCGCTCGGTGGCGGACTGCATGGTCTGCAGCGCCTGGTCGACCGACATCTGGCCGGTCAGGGCCGCGGCCACCGTCTGGCCGACCTGCGTGCCGATGCCCTGGAACTCGGGGATCGCCACGAACTGCACGCCGGTGTAGGGCACCTCGTCCTTGGTCGCGTCGGCCGGATCGGCAGCGAGGATCGCGGCGAGCACGGTGTCGGCGAACGGCGCGGCTTCGGTGTACTTCGGGTTGGCGTAGGTCGACTTGCGGGTGCCCGGCGGGACCGAGACCCAGCCTTCGCTCTCGCCGACCATCTCGACGTATTCCTTCGAGGTCGCCCAGGCGAGGAACTGCTTGGCCGCATCGGCCTTCTGCGACGACGCCGGGATGCCGAGCGCCCAGGCCCAGGCCCAGCCGGCGCCCTTGTCGACGGCAGCGATCGGCGCCTTGGCGAAGGCGGTCGTGTCGGCGACCTTCGACTCGTTCGGGTTGAAGATGTAGCCCGCGGCCGAGGTGGCGTCGATCCAGATGCCGCAGTTGCCGCTGGCGAACAGCGCGCGGTTCTCGTTGTGGCCGTTGGAGGCGGCGCCCGGAGGACCGTAGTTGTTGAGCAGGTCGAGATAGAGCGTCAGCGCCTGCTTCCACTCCGGCGTGTTGATCGTGGTGTTCCACTCCATGTCGAACCACTTGCCGCCGAAGGTGTTCACCAGCGTCGACACGTAGGCCATGTTCTCGCCCCAGCCCGGCTTGCCGCGCAGGCAGATGCCGTAGGTGTTGCTGGCCGGGTCGTGGATCGCCTTCGCCGCCGCGAGGATGTCGTCGTAGGTCGGCTGCTCGGGCATGGTGAGGCCCTTCGCCTCGAACAGGTCCTTGCGGTAGAAGGTGAACGAGCTCTCGGCATAGAACGGCACCGCGAACAGCTTGCCTTCGTAGCTGAGGCCGTTCTTCACCGGCTCGAGGATGTCGTCGTAGTCATAGGCGTCGCCGAGGTCGTCGACGGGGGTCAGCCATTCCGCGGCGCCCCAGATCGGCGTCTCGTAGGCGCCGATGGTGATGATGTCGAACTGGCCGCCTTCGGTGGCGATGTCGGTGGTGACGCGCTGGCGCAGCACGTTCTCTTCCAGCACCACCCAGTTCAGCTTGTGCCCCGTCGCCTGCTCGAAGGCCGGC
Source organism: Methylobrevis albus (assembly GCF_015904235.1). Classification (GTDB taxonomy): domain Bacteria; phylum Pseudomonadota; class Alphaproteobacteria; order Rhizobiales; family Pleomorphomonadaceae; genus Methylobrevis_A; species Methylobrevis_A albus. The sequence goes on along the minus strand of NZ_JADZLT010000049.1, from coordinate 542,291 downwards.
GAGAGCTTTTGCATGATGATCATGTCGGAGTTGTTGACCGTCGCAATGGTCAGCGTCTCGGCATGGGCGAAAGCGGTGCTGGCGAGCAGGACGGCGCCAAGCACCGGAAATCCGGAAACCTTCATCGGGTGCACTCCTCCCAGAGATGCAATGGGTCTCGAGCGAGCGAGGTCGATCGTCGCGCAATCGATTTATTGATCGGATGGGCTAATGCCCATGCGATGGGCAAAAGCTCACATACCCGGAAACGCTTGTCAATGGGGAACGGGCGAGTTGCCGCGAAAGCCGACGCTCGCCGGCGCGATGGGGGCGGCGCCGAACCCTCGCCGCGCACATCGCGGCGCGGCAACGCCCGCGCCGGAGTTTCGGCTGCGCGGGGATGACGGGGAGAGGACGGGATGGGGCCGGATCGGATCCGGGCCGAAATGACCCGTCGACGAAGGGGCCTCCGGCCGGAAATCCCGAAGTCCCGCTCTGCAAAAGAATCGGCGCGCCCGGCCTCAGTCGCCGAGCACCAGCCGCGCCGTGAGTTCGTCGGTCACCAGCCCGTTGGCGAGCTGTCCGCCGAGCGCGGCGCGGATCGCGGGCGCCCGGTGCGAGCCGGCGCCGGCGATCACGGCGAGATGGTCGGCCGGCACCACGATCGGCACGGCGGTGAGGCGGTCGTGGAAGCCGCCCGACAGCACCCGGCCCGCGGCGTCGAAGGTCCAGCCGCGGATCTCGCCGATCGCGCCGAGGTCCATCATCTGGGCGAGTTCGCGGTCGGTGATGAAGCCGTCGATGTTGAGCGGCGCGCCCCAGGCGACCTGGCCGATGCCCATGATGTGCGCCTTCGCCTCGTCGACAAGGGTGCGCACGGTCTGGAAGCCGCGCTGCAGGTGCAGTTGTTCGCGTTCCTCGGCGGTGTCGGTCACCACCGGCATCGGCAGCGGATAGCACGAGGCCCCCACCCGGTCGGCGAGGCGGATCACCACGTCATAGGGGCTGGCGCGGCCGTCGCGGGTGAGGTTGCCGACCAGCGACACGATCTTGTGCTGCGGCCGGTCCATTGCCGGCACCTGCTGCACCGCCTCGCGCAGCGTGCGCCCGGTACCGATCGCCAGCGTCAGCGGCGCCTTCTGCGACAGGAAATACTCGAGCAGCTGCGCCACCGCGATGCCGACGCCGAGCCGGCCGTCGTCGCCGTCGCGCTGCCCCGGCACCACCTCGCAGACCTGCAGGTCGAAGCGCTCGCGCAGCCGCTGCTCGAGCTCGATGCATTCGGCGAGCTCGTGGTCGAGCCGGAACTTGATCAGCCGCTCCTGCAGCGCCAGCGCGACGAGGCGCTGCACGTTCTGGCGCGAGACGCCGAGCTCGACCGCGATCTCGTCCTGCGTCCGGCTCTTGATGTAGTAGAGCCAGGCGGCACGCGCCGCGAGATCGAGACGGCGCCGCGACTGGGGATCGACGAGGTCAGACACGGCGCGGCACCCGGTGAAGTCGTCCGCCGCACGGCCGCGGGCGCGGTCCATGACGGTCGGGTGACGGAGCATAGGAGGAAGGGCCCGGCGAAATCCAGAGCAATTGCTCAGAGGCCGGGCAAATGCTGCGGTGCAATGCGGATGACCGCATCTGCGTCAGGATCATGCGGCAGTGCAGGAAGGAAGCGGCATCGCCTCAACCCTCGAGCGGCAGGCCGGCCTCGGCCCAGGCCTGGATGCCGCCGCCGAGATGGGTGTCGTGCGGCAGGCCGGACGCCTGGCAGAAGGCCACCGCCCGCGCCGAGCGTCCGCCGACGAGGCAGTAGAACACCAACGGCTTGTCGTCGGGGAGGCTGCCGACCACGTCGGCAAAGCGCGACAGCGGCGCATGGATGGCCCCGGGGATGCGCCCGCCTTCCCACTCGGCGTCCTCGCGCACGTCGACGAGGTGGATCTCGCCGCGCGCCGCACGCGCCGCCACCTCCTCGGCTTCGAGGGTGATCAGCGGCGGGCGAAACGGCGTGGACATCGGCAATCGATCCGGGGTGGGATGAACACGCGGGGGAGGCGGCGAAACGCAGCGCCGGGCAGGATTGGCGCCGGATGGACCGGCGACCGACGGGGCCGGGCCGCTCAGGCCGCGCGGCGCGTCGGGGCCGGCAGCGCGGGATCGGCGGTCGGCCGGATCTCTTCCTTCAGCCGCTCGGCTTCGACCTGCCAGCGCACCGCCTCGCGCTGGTTGCGGCGCGCGGCACGGCGGAAGCGGCCCTGGCCGGCCCAGACCGCGATGCCGCCGATCAGCACGCCGACCATCAGTGTCGCGAAGAACACCGCGTAGAGCGGCGCCGTCGCCGAAAACAGCGGGCTCTCCGGCGTCACCGGGTCGAGCAGGATCGTCACCGGCTGGTTGTTGACCATCGCGAGCGCCATCACGACGACGGCGATCGGTCCGCCGACCAGGAGCCAGATCAGGAGCCGCATCAGTCTAGGCCTTTCGCGAAGGGACGGCCGCCGGGCGGCGGCCATCGGAATGGGAGGCGCTCAGCCGTCGTTCAGCCGCTCGCGCATTTCCTTGCCGGTCTTGAAGAAGGGCACGAACTTCTCGCGCACCTCGACCTTCTCGCCGGTGCGCGGGTTGCGGCCGACGCGCGCCGGCCGGCTCTTAACCGAGAAGGCGCCGAAGCCGCGCAGCTCGACCCGGTCGCCGTTCGCCATCGCGGTGGCGATCTTGTCGAGGATGGTGTTGACGATGTTCTCGATGTCGCGCTGGTAGAGGTGCGGGTTCTGGGCGGCAATCCGCTGCACGAGCTCAGACTTGATCATTTCCGCCCCCCCGAGAAAACGTCTTCGTCATCCGATAGTTGACCCTGCCAAACCGAGACGAGACCGTCAAGCGACGCGCCCGTCGGCACGAGGGCGCCGAGGTCGCGTCCGATCAGTCCGCCGACCGCCCCGAGGGCTGCCTCTGCGAACGAGAAACCCTCGTCGGCGCGCTTCGGTTCCCAGTCGCGAACCGGGAGTTCCGGATCGACGTCGTATTCTTCCGCGAGCCAGGCGATCGCCGCCTCCTCGCCGCCGATCTCGTCGATCAGCTTGGCGTCGAGCGCCTGCCGGCCGCTGAACACCCGGCCGTCGGCGAGGCGCAGCGCCTCGGCGCGATCGAAGCCGCGCTGTTCGGCGACGATGTCGACGAACCACTGGTAGGTGTCGTCGACCAGCGCCGCGATCGCCTCGCGCGTGCCCGGCGGCTCTTCGGACGAGAACGGGTTCGGCTCCGCCTTCAGCGGCGCCGATTTGATGGTGTTGACCGAGATGCCGATGTTGTCGAGCAGCCGCGAGACGTTGCCGTACTGGAACAGCACGCCGATCGACCCGGTGATCGAACTGCGCCGCGCCACGATATGGTCGGTCGCGATCGCCACCATGTAGCCGGCGGAGGCCGCCAGCGTCTGCACCGAGGCGACGACCGGCTTCACCTCGGCGAGCTTCAGCACGGCTTCATAGAGCGCCTCGCCGCCGGTGGTGGTGCCGCCGGGCGAATCGATCGCGAGGATCACGCCCTCGACGGCGTCGCTCTCGGCGACGCGTTCGATCATCTCGAGCTGGGCGCGATCCTCCATGATCACGCCGCTGATGGTGATGCGGGCGATGTGCGGCGTCGCCGCGCCGTCGAGCCCTTTCAGCGCCCCCGCCGCTCCGGCCGCGGCGAGCAGGGCCGCGGCGAGCAGCACGAAGGCACTCACCCTCCAGAACACCAGCTTTCGCCGCGTGCGGCGGCGATCGACGATGGCGTCGGCTTCAAGCGACATGGGCAGCAAACTCCAGCTCCGGCAGCCGCCACCCTATACGCCGCCGGTTGCGCCCGCCAGCCTCGGCGACGCCGGCGATGCAACGCCGTCGGCGGCCGTTGCGCGGTGCCGTTGCACGGGGCGGAAAGAAAGGGCCGCGTGCGGCATGCAGGTGGGCGGTGACGACGCGATCTGGCGGGCGCGTCCGCGGCCTAGCTGAACCGGCCCTGCTCGTCGGGCCAGGTCCAGATCGTGGGATCGGCGAGGATCGCGGCGACCACCGCCACTGCCCGCGCCCGCGTGTCGGGCCGCTCGCCGAGCCCCATGTAGGACGCCTCAATCTCGACCAGTTCCGCGACCACCTCGGCCGCGGGCACACCCCGCCGCAGCGAGGAGGCCGCGCCGACCAGATAGCGGTCATACTCGTTGGCGAAGCGCTCGTTTTCCTCGCGCTGCCAGGCGCCCGGCCCGGCACCACGGAGCATGCCGATCGGGTCCCAGAGCGACCAGCCGATGTCGCGCAGCTTCGAGAGCTTCACCTTCGGTTGCGGTGCCATCGCGGTGCTCCGGGACGATCCGCGGCTGCGGTCAGTGGTTGTTGCGCGCCAGCACGTCGCCGACGGCGCGGTACTTCACGGCGAGCTCCATGCAGCCGCCCTCGGCGAGCTGGCCGACGGTGGCGCGGTGGATCTCCTGCCAGGGCGTCTGGCTGGCGGGATAGTTCGGCTGGAACGCCGCCTTGCGCGCCGCCCACTCCTCGGCCGACACCAGCGCGTCGGCGGTGCCGGTGTTGAGGTCGATGCGGATGCGGTCGCCGGTGACGAGCAGGCCGAGCCCGCCGCCGACCGCCGCCTCCGGCGAGGCGTTGAGGATCGACGCCGAGCCCGAGGTGCCGGACTGCCGCCCGTCGCCGATGCACGGCAGCGCCGTGATGCCGCGTTTGATCAGCGCCGCCGGCGGCTGCATGTTGACCACCTCCGCCGAGCCCGGCCAGCCGACCGGCCCCGCGTTGCGGATGACGAGGATCGTATCCTCGTCGATGCCGAGCGCCGGGTCCTCGATGCGGTGGTGGTAGTCCTCCGAGCCTTCGAACACCACGGCGCGCCCCTCCAGCACCCAGCGCTCGCCGGGCCGGTCGAGGTAGCGCGAGAAGAAGGCCTCCGAGATCACCGAGGTCTTCATGATCGCCGCGTCGAACAGGTTGCCCTTCAGCACGATGAAGCCGGCGCGCTCCTTCAGCGGCGCGGCATAGGGCCGGATCACGTCGCCGTCGGGGGCGGCGGCAAAGGCGATGTTCTCAGCGGCGCTGCGGCCGGTGACGGTGAGCGCCTCGCCGTTGAGCCGGTCGTTGGCGAGCAGTTCCTTCATCACCACCGGCACGCCGCCGGCGCGGTGGAAGGCTTCCGAGAGGTAGCGGCCGGCCGGCTGCATGTCGACGATGAGCGGCACGTCGTAGCCGACCGTCTGCCAGTCCATCGGCGCGATCTCGACGCCGACGTGGCGGGCGATCGCCGTGATGTGCGGCTGGGCGTTGGTGGAGCCGCCGATCGCCGAATTGACCATGATGGCGTTTTCGATCGCCGCGCGGGTCAGGATCTTCGACGGGCGCAGGTCCTCGTCGACCATGGCGACGATGCGCACGCCGGTGGCATAGGCCATCTGGCCGCGCTCGCGGTAGGGCGCCGGGATCGAGGCGTTGCCCGGCAGGCTCATGCCGAGCGCCTCGGCGAGCGAGTTCATCGTCGAGGCGGTGCCCATGGTGTTGCAGTAGCCGACCGACGGCGCCGAGGCGGCCGCGGCGTCCATGAACTCGGTGTAGTCGATCTCGCCGGTCGCGAGCTTCAGCCGCTGCTCCCAGATGATGGTGCCCGATCCCGCGAGCTTGCCGTCGTGCCAGCCGTCGAGCATCGGCCCGGCCGACAGCACGATCGCCGGCAGGTCGACGGTGGCGGCCGCCATCAGCAGCGCCGGGGTGGTCTTGTCGCAGCCCGTTGTCAGCACGACGCCGTCGAGCGGATAGCCGTGCAGGATCTCGACGAGGCCGAGATAGGCGAGGTTGCGGTCGAGCGCCGCCGTGGGCCGGCGCCCGGTCTCCTGGATCGGATGCACCGGGAACTCGAAGCAGATGCCGCCGGCATCGCGGATGCCCTCGCGCACGCGTTTGGCGAGTTCGAGATGCACGCGGTTGCACGGGCTGAGGTCGGAGCCGGTCTGGGCGATGCCGATGATCGGCTTGCCGGACTGCAACTCGGCCCGGGTGATGCCGTAGTTGAGGTAGCGCTCGAGATAGAGCGCCGTCATGCCCGGGTCTTCGGGATTGTCGAACCACTTGGCGGAACGGCGGGGCTTCTTCTCGGCGGTCATGGTGGCAGGATCCGGATCAGGCGGCGGGGCCGCGGTCAAACAGCAAGGGGTGAGCGGCGAGGCATTCAGCCGGGGAAGACGGCATCCCAGGCGGCGACGGCCCGGCGCGCCCGCGCGCCCACCGTATCCGCTTCGTCGCCGGGCTTGTAGAGGCCGGAGCCAAGTCCGAAGGCGCGGCAGCCGGCGGTGGCATAGGCGGCGAAATCGCCCTCGGCGACGCCGCCGACCGCCCCGACCAGCACGTCCTTCGGCAGCACGGCTTTCAGCGCCGCGATGCCGGCCGGGCCGAGCACATTGGCGGGAAAGAACTTCAGCGCCGAGGCGCCGGCGGCGAGCGCCGCGAAGGCCTCCGTCGCGGTGAAGACGCCGGGCATCGCGACAAGGCCGCGGTCGCGCGCGCGGCCGATCACCGCCGGATCGGCGTTCGGGCTGACGATCAGTCGTCCGCCGGCGGCCGCGACCCGGTCGACGTCGGCGACGGACAGCACCGTCCCGGCGCCGACGAGGACGTGCGGCGGCGCGATCGCCGCGAGCCGGCCGATCGAGGCGAGCGGGTCGGGCGAGTTGAGCGGCACCTCGATCGCCTCGAAGCCGGCTTCGATCAGCGTCACGCCGATGCCGCCGATCTCTTCCGGCGTGATCCCGCGCAGGATGGCGACGAGGTTGCGCCGCAGCGCCGGCCACGGCACCGGCAGGATCGGGATCGAGGAGGCAGGCGACATCGGGGGAGCCTTTCAGGCGGCGGAATTGTGCGCCGGCGGCGTCAGGGCGGCGAGGTCCGGCCAGAGCCGGCCGGCGGCGGCGATGAGACCGGCGCGCACGAGAACGTCGGCGTCGAGATCGCGCGCCGGACGGCCGGCGGCGACGAACGCGGCCCGGTAGAGCCCGGCGAGCGGCCCGGCGGCGACGAGGCCGATCGCGGCCCCCTTTGCGACGCCGGCCAGCATGGCCCCGACCTCGGCGCCGATCAACAGCCCGCTCAGCCGGTCGGCGACTTCGGCGCCGTGCCGGGCGAACAGGAGGTCGCCGGCGCGCAGCGCGAAGATCTCGCCGGCGAGCGCTGCCGGATCGGCGAGCCCGCGCGCCAGCCCGGCCCGAAACCCCGGTGACGCCGGATCGCCGCTCGGCCGCGCATCGCCGATCGAATGGCGCAGGATCGAGTGGCCGGCGAGCAGCGCGTGGAGTTCACCGGTCATCACGGTGCGGAAATCGGCGATGCGGCCGCCCGCCACCGTCGCCCACTTCGCATGGGTGCCGGGCAGCACGACCACGCCGGCGTAGTCCGGCTCCAGCGCAAGCAAGCCGGCGAGCTGGGTCTCTTCCCCGCGCATCACGTCGGGGCGGTCGGCGTCGCGCCGGGCGACGCCGGGCAGGATGGCGAGGTCGAGGCCGGGCAGGTCGAAGCGCAGGGCGGCTGCGGCGAGCGCCGCCGGGTCGGCCGGGCAGTCGGCATAGGCCGCCTCGCGCCAGCCCTGCCGCGCCCCGACCATGCCGCAGAGCACCACGGGCAGCGGCGCGTCGGTCGCCTCCACGCCGACCGCGGCGAGATGGCCGCGCAGCACGGCCTCGAAGCCACCGGGCGGCACCGCCTGCATGCCCTCGGCCGCCCGCCGCTCGGCGAGCACGGTGCCGCCGGCGCCGACCAGCCAGAGCCGGAACGACGAGGTGCCCCAGTCGACGGCGGCCAGCCGCGGCTGCTCCGCCGGGATGGTGCCGCCGGCCGGGATATCGCCGGCCGGGCTGTTGATCGTGCCGTCGCCCGTCCCGCCCACGCCCCGCGCCTCGCCCGCTGCCGCCGCCGGAAAACCGCTTGTGCAGTTCCATCCAGCGGAACATAGTTTCATTCAGTGAAATTCTAGGGCTGCGCCCGGATGAGTGTCAACGCGAAAGACGGCGCGAGCATCGGCCTTGGGCCCGACACCGCCGCCGAGGACGGCGCCGCTCCGGAGGCCGACCGCATCGGCCCGCTGGGCCGCGCACTCGCTCTGCTCGACGTCTTCGCCGCGGCCGGGCGACCGCTGCGCTTTGCCGACGTGCACCGCGCCAGCCCGTTGCCGAAGGCGACGCTGCACCGGCTGCTGCACCAGTTGGAGGCCGAAGGCATGCTGATGCGCGAGCCGGGCGGCCAGCACTGGCGGCTCGGCCTGCGCCTGATCCGCCTCGCCCATGCGGCCTGGGAAGGGGCGAGCCTCGTCGAGGCCGCCCGGCCGGTACTCGACCGGCTCGCCGCCGAACTCGGCGCCACCATCCACCTCGCCGCCCTCGACGGCTCCGACGTGCTCTATCTCGACAAGCGCCACGCCGGCCCGTCGCTGCGCCTGTTCTCGCGCCCCGGGCGGGTGGGGCCGGCCTATTGCACCGGTGTCGGCAAGGCGATGCTGGCGGCGCTGCCCGCGCCCGCCCGCGCCGCCGCCGTCGCACGGCAGCGCTTCGAGCGACACACGCCGCACACGATCACCTCGCAGGGCCGGCTGGACCAGGAGCTCGCGCAGATCGCGGCGCGCGGCCATGCGGTGGACGACGAGGAACACGAGGCCGGCGTCGTCTGCGTCGCCGCCCCGATCGTCGGCGCGCGCGGCACGCTGCTCGGCGCCCTCTCGGTGACGACGACGACGCGGCTGCTGCCGCTCGCCGAGCTCGAGCGGCACGCCCCGACGCTGCGCTCGGCCGCGGCCGAGATCGCGCGCGCCGCGGACATGCAGCTGATCGGCAGCTGAACGGCGGTCGATGCGGCCTCAGGGCGCTGCGGGCGGCTCGAACAGCAGCGCGATGTCGTCCGGCGGCAGCACGCGCCATGTGCCGGGGGCGAGATCGCCGAGCGTCAGCCGGCCGATCGCCGGCCGGTGCAGCGCCTCGACGTGGTTGCCGACGGCGGCGAACATTCGCCGGACCTGATGGTAGCGGCCCTCGTAGAGCACCAGCCGGGCGCTGCGCGGCCCGAGCGGCACCATCTCCGCCGGCGCCAGCGGCGTCGTCTCCGACTGCAGCAGCAAGGTGCCCGAGGCGAACACGCCGGCCTCGTGGCCTTCGAGCGGCCGGGCGAGCTCCGCCTCGTAGACCTTGCCGACGTGGCTTTTCGGCGCGATCACCCGGTGCAGGAACGCGCCGTCGTCGGTGAGCAGCAGCAGGCCCGAGGTGTCGCGGTCGAGCCGGCCGACCGGCGAGATGATCGGTTTTCGCGCCCGGAAGCGCGACGGGAGCAGCTCGTAGAGGATGCGGCCGGGATCCTTGGTCGAGCATGTGAAGCCGACCGGCTTGTGGAACAGGATCACCGAGCCCTGCGCCGGGTCGAGCGGCGCGTCGTCGAAGCGGATGTCGGCGTGGTCGGTCTTCGAATCGACCTCCAGCGGCGTGCCCGCGGCGTCGGTGATGCGGCCGGCGCGGATCAGCGCCTGCATCTCCTTGCGACTGCCATAGCCGAGGTTGCCGAGCAGCTTGACGAGCCTCACCGGCGCTTTCCTCCGGTGCGTCCACCGCGGTCCTTGTCACCGCTCTCGTCGCGCCCCTTGCCGTCGCGCCCTTTGCCCCGGCCCTTGTCGCGCCCGCCCTTGTGCGCCGCCGGCTTCAACTTCGCCGCCGGTTTCGCGGTCGCCTCGATCACCTTGTAGCCGCTGGCGTCCGCCAGCGGTTTGATCGCGGCAAACGCCTCGGTCAGCGTCGCCTCATAGGGGAGATGCCGGTTCGCCACCATGTAAAGCCGCCCGCCGGGCCGCAGCGCCGCGGCGGCGGCGCGGATGAAGGCCTGGCCGATGTCGGCCCGGTCCTCGCGCCGCTCGTGGAACGGCGGGTTCATCACGATGAAATCATAGCCGGACGACGGCAGCCCGCGCGTCACGTCGAGCCAGTGGAAGCCGAGCGTTCCGGCCACGTCGGCGAGGTTGGCCCTGGCGAGGTCCAGCGCTCGCGCCTCCGCCTCGTAGAGATCGAGCACCGCGACGCCGGGCGCTTGCGCCAGCACCGCCGCGGCGAGATAGCCCCAGCCGGCGCCGAGGTCGGCGCCGCGCCCCGAGAGGTCCGCCGGGAGCGCGGCGGCGAGCAGCGCCGAGCCGGTATCGACGTGGTCGAAGGCGAACAGCCCCGGCCGGCTGCGGAAGCCGGGCACGACCTCGCGCGGCTGGTCGCGCTCGATGGCCGCGTCGAGCCGGGCGGTATCGAGCCCGTCCGGATCGATCCTGGTCCAGAACACACGGCTCTTGTGCTTCGACACCGAGCCGGAGATCGGCGACAGTTGGCCGAGGTCGGCCTCCGCGGTGCGGGCGCCCTCGGCGTTGGTAACGGCGGCGACCACGAGGCCGCCCGGCGTCGCGGCCCGGATCGCTTCGGCGAACAGCGCGCGCGCCTCGTCGCGCTGGCGCGGCGGCAGCACCAGCACCAGCGGCCACGTCCCGCCGGCCTGCGGCGCGGGCAGCACGGTGAAGCCCTCGTGCAGCAGCGCGTCGGCGTCGGGCTTGAAGCTCTGCACGCAGGAAATCTGCGCCGCATGCTCGCGCGCAAAGCCGTTGCCGGCGCGGGCGCGCAGGAACAGCGTGCCGCCCGCCTCGGGCAGGGTGAGGGAACCGTCTTCGAACGGCACGAACAGGCTGGAGAGGGCTGGATCGTTCATCCCGCTCGTCTAGCCGAAAGCGGGGGCCTTGTCGCGGGGGCTGCAGCGCCCCGTGAGCGCGACGCCGCACCGATCGGCAAGGCTGCCCCGCACCGCGACCGTTGCACGAACGGCGCTTCTGCCGCATAGGTCTTCGCGATTGCGGCAAGAGAACAGAGTACGGCGTCATGAAATTCCTCGACCAGGCGAAGGTCTTCGTCCGCTCCGGCGACGGCGGCGCCGGTGCGGTGTCCTTCCGGCGCGAGAAGTTCATCGAGTTCGGCGGCCCGGACGGCGGCGACGGCGGGCGCGGCGGCGACGTCTGGGTCGAGTGCGTCGACGGGCTGAACACGCTGATCGACTATCGCTACACCCAGCATTTCAAGGCGAAGACCGGCGGCCACGGCATGGGCCGGCAGCGCAACGGCGCCAAGGGGCCGGACGTGGTGCTGAAGGTGCCGGTCGGCACCGAGATCCTGGAGGAAGACCAGGAGACGCTGATCGCCGACATGGTCGAGGTCGGCCAGAAGTTGCTGCTCATGAAGGGCGGCAACGGCGGCTTCGGCAACATGACCTTCAAGACCTCCACCAATCAGGCCCCGCGCCGCGCCAACCCCGGCCTCGCGGGCGAGGAGAAGTGGATCTGGCTGCGGCTGAAGCTGATCGCCGACGCCGGCCTCGTCGGCCTGCCCAACGCCGGCAAGTCGACCTTCCTCGCCCGCACCACGGCGGCGAAGCCGAAGATCGCCGACTATCCCTTCACGACGCTGCACCCCGGCCTCGGCGTCGTGCGCGTCTCGACGCGCGAGTTCGTGCTCGCCGACATCCCCGGCCTGATCGAAGGCGCGCACGAGGGCGTCGGCATCGGCGACCGCTTCCTCGGCCACGTCGAGCGCTGCGGCGTGCTGCTGCACCTCGTCGACGCGAGCCAGGACGATGTCGCCGAGGCCTACCGCGTCGTGCGCGGCGAACTCGAAGCCTACGGCGCCGGCCTCGACGAAAAGGCCGAGGTGCTGGCGCTGTCGAAGGCCGACATCGTCGACAAGGACGACCTCAAGGCGAAGATCAAGGCCCTGAAGAAGGCCGCCGGCCGCATGCCCCTCGTCCTCTCCGCTGCCACCGGCGAGGGCGTCGAGGCGGCGCTGCGCATGATGTGGCGGACGATCGAGGAAGCCCGCGCCGACGAAGCCGACATCTCGCCGGTGCGGCGCGAGGAGGACTGGCGACCGTAGTGGGGAGAGAGTAGGGAGCGGGTCTCTCCTACCTTTCGGTCGTCATCCCCGCGAAAGCGGGGATCCAACGTCCAGCCCGACGGGCGATAGCCGGACATGACACGCGGCTCCGACCGACTCGAGCAGAAATCAACCCGGCACCGACGGCCGCATCCTGACACTCGCTCCGGCATGCGCGGATAATTGGATTCCCGCTTTCGCGGGAATGACGGACTGAGAAGACCGAGCATTGGAACCGGCAGTTCCGAAGTTTCGACTGAACCCCCAAAGAAGCTAAGCCCCTCGCCATGACCACGCCCTCCCCCGCCCTCTCCCCCATCGGCACCGGCCTGCTCGCCCCCTATCGCCGCATCGTCGTCAAGATCGGCTCGGCGCTGCTCGTCGAGGGCCGGTCCGGCGTGCTGAAGCGCGCCTGGCTGGAGGCGCTGGTCGCCGATGTCGCGGGGCTCGCCGCGCGCGGCGCCGAGATGCTCGTCGTCTCGTCGGGGGCGATCGCCATGGGCCGCGGCGTGCTCGGCCTGCCCGCCGGCAAGCTGAAGCTCGAGGAGAGCCAGGCCGCCGCCGCCGTCGGCCAGATCGCGCTGTCGCGCACCTATGCCGAGATCCTCGGCAGCCACGGCCTCACCGCCGGCCAGATCCTGCTCACCCTGCGCGACACCGAGGAGCGCCGCCGCTACCTCAACGCCCGCGCCACCATCGCGACGCTGCTGGAGCGGAAGGCGGTGCCGGTGATCAACGAGAACGACACCGTCGCCACCACCGAGATCCGCTACGGCGACAACGACCGCCTCGCCGCCCGCGTCGCCACCATGACCTCGTCGGACCTGCTGATCCTGCTTTCCGACATCGACGGCCTCTACACCGCGCCGCCGGCGCTCGACCCGGACGCGCGCCACATCCCGCTCGTCGACCGCATCACGCCGGACATCGAGGCGATGGCGGGCGCCGCGGGCTCGGAGCTGTCGCGCGGCGGCATGAAGACCAAGATCGAGGCCGGCAAGATGGCGACCGGCGCCGGCACCGCGATGATCATCGCCTCGGGCAAGGTACTGCACCCCCTCGCCCGCATCGACGCCGGCGGCCTCTGCACCCTGTTCCGCGCCGAAGAAAACCCCGCCACCGCCCGCAAGGCCTGGATCGCCGGCCACCTCGAGCCGAAGGGCAGCATCGTCGTCGACGCCGGCGCGGTGCGGGCGCTGCACTCGGGCAAAAGCCTGCTGCCCGCCGGCGTCGTCGCCATCACCGGCAGTTTCAGCCGCGGCGACGCCGTCTCGCTGCGCGACGAAGCCGGCCGCGAACTCGGCCGCGGCCTCGTCGCCTACGACCGCGCCGACGCCGAGCGCCTCAAGGGCCGCAACAGCCGCGAGATCGAGCTGATCCTGGGTTATGCCGGCCGGGCGGAGATGATCCACCGGGATGACCTGAGCCTCGAAGGGGATGTGGCGGGGGTGTGAGGGGGGCGTGGCTGAAGCAGCAGCCTCGGTCACCACAATCAAAGATGGTTGAGCCGATCGTTTGCATTCTTCGGTCTCGGATGCGATCGTCTCGTTCGAGCAACGACGGTGATCTTCGATGCCCGATTGGCTCCTGCTTACTCTCGGTGTCGTTTTCGGCCTCGCTCTGATCAGCTTGGCGGTGGCCACGGCGTTCCTGCCGGAACTCTGGCGAAGCAGACGATCCCGTCCGGCGCGGCGCTCATCGGTCGAGAACGACCCCGACACGACCGTGACCGTGCCGAACACCGGGCAATCGTCCGATTGAGCATCTGCGCTTCAGGTCGTCATCCCCGCGAAAGCGGGGATCCAACTCACCGCGCGTGCGCCGCCTCGGTCTGGCACTGCCGCGCAGCATTGCGCCGTCCGAGTTCAGGGAGAGTTGGATCCCCGCTTTCGCGGGGATGACGATCCCGACCTATGCGGCGCAGGACGACTGACAGCATCCGCGGCAGTCGCCACCACCCAAGGCCCCCTTCCACCCTTCCCCTCCCGCCCCCAACTCTCTAGAACTTCTCCTCCACCGAACACCCGGACCCGGACCCATGCTCGACAAGACCCGCACCCCCGACGACGTCGCCGGCCTGATGGCCGGCATCGGCCGGACCGCCCGCGCCGCCGCACGGCGGCTCGCGGTGGCGAGCCCGGCGGAGAAGACGGCGGCGCTCGTCGCGATGGCGGCCGCGGTGCGGGCGGCGCGTGGCGAGATCCTCGCGGCCAACGCCCTCGACCTCGCCGCGATGCAGGGCGCCGGCCAGGCTGCCTCGTTCATCGACCGCGGCACGCTGACCCCGGCCCGGATCGAGGCGATCGCCGTGGCGCTCGAGGACATCGCCGCCCTGCCCGATCCGGTCGGCCGCACGCTCGCCGCCTGGGAGCGGCCGAACGGGCTGAAGATCGAGCGCGTCGCGACGCCGCTCGGCGTCATCGGCATCATCTTCGAGAGCCGGCCGAACGTCTGCGCCGACGCCGGCGGTCTAGCACTGAAAGCCGGCAACGCGGCGATCCTGCGCTGCGGCTCCGACAGCTTCGAAAGCTGCACCGCGATCCACCGCGCCCTCGTCGCCGGCCTCGAGGTGGCCGGCCTGCCGGCGGGCGCGATCCAGCTGGTGCCGACGCGCGACCGCGCCGCCGTCGGCGCGCTGCTCTCGGGACTCGGCGGCAACGTCGACGTCATCGTGCCGCGCGGGGGAAAAAGCCTCGTCGCGCGGGTGCAGGCCGAGGCGCGCGTGCCGGTGTTCGCCCATCTCGAGGGCATCTGCCACGTCTACGTCGACAAGGCCGCCGACCTCGCCATGGCGCGCGCCATCACCCTCAACGCCAAGCTGCGCCGCACCGGCGTCTGCGGTTCGGCCGAGACGCTGCTGGTCGACCGCGCCGTCGCCGGCAGCCATCTCGGGCCGATCCTCGACGATCTCGCCGCGATGGGCTGCGAGATCCGCGGCGACGCCGAGGTGCGTGCGCTGTGGCCGGCGGCGCTCGCCGCGACCGAGGACGACTGGCGCACCGAGTACCTCGACGCGATCCTCTCGGTGCGGATCGTCGATGGCGTCGACGCCGCGATCGAGCACATCGAGACCTACGGCTCGCACCACACCGAGGCGATCGTCACCGGAGACGCCGAAGCCGCCGAGCGCTTCATGAACGGCATCGATTCGGCGATCGTCGCCTGGAACGCCTCGACCCAGTTCGCCGACGGCGGCGAATTCGGCATGGGCGCGGAGATCGGCATCGCCACCGGCAAGATGCACGCCCGCGGCCCGGTCGGCGCCGAGCAGCTGACGAGCTTCAAGTACCGCGTCATCGGCACCGGCCAGACGCGGCCGTGAGCCGCGTCTGGCCGGTGCCTGACGATCGCCCCCGCCCCGAAGCCACGCGAGTTCGTCATGGCGCGCCTCCCCGCCACCACGCCGGGCCTTGCCGTCGGCCTTTTCGGCGGCTCGTTCGACCCGCCGCACCGCGGCCATCTCACCGCGGCCGGCCTCGCGCTGCGCCGGCTGGGCCTGGATCGGGTCTGGTGGCTGGTGACGCCGGGCAACCCGCTGAAAGACACCGGCGGCCTCGCGCCGCTCGCGGAGCGGATGGCCGCCGTGCGGGCGCTCTGCGAAGACCCGCGCATGGTGGCGACCGACGCCGAGACGCGGCTCGGCACCCGCTACACCATCGACCTCGTCCGCCGCCTCGTCCGCCTGCGCCCGGGCGTGCGCTTCGTGCTCGTCGTCGGCGCCGACAACTGGGCGACGATGCACCGCTGGGGGCACTGGCGCGAAATCTGCCGGCTGGTGCCGATCGCGGTGGTCGACCGGCCCGGCGCCACCTTCGCCGCGCTGTCGTCGCCCGCCGCCCGCGCCTTCGCCGGGGCGCGCCTGCGCGGCGGCGACGGGCGCCGCCTTCCCGGCTGCCGACCACCCGCCTGGATCCTGCTGACGGGCCGCCGCGTCGCCCTGTCCTCGACCGCCGTGCGCGCGGCGCACGGGCGTGCGGCGGCGAATCCGGCCGAAAACACCCGCGCGACTTGAAAATGTCGTGTAACACGCACACTCTTGAACTGCGGACGCGGATGGACGGCGGAATTGCCGGTCCGGCGCAGCCGCAGCGTGATCGGCCGGCGCTGCCGACGATCCAGTGAACCGGAGGTTCTACCCCTGAGCATGGTACTCATGTCCGAAGGCGCCGCAACCTCGGCGCCGCTGCCGGCGATCCAGCCGGAAACGGACCGGCCGGCGCTTCTCGCCGCCATCCTGACGACCCTCGACGACAGCAAGGCCGAGGACGTCGTCGCCATCGACATCGCATCCAAGACGCCGATTGCCGACTTCATGGTGGTGGCCAGCGGCCGCTCGCATCGCCATGTCGCGGCCATCGCCGAGCATGTGTTGCAGGACCTCAAGGACCACGGCTTCGGCAATGCCGCGGTCGAGGGCATGACGGCCTGCGACTGGGTGCTGATCGACGCCGGCGACGTGATCGTCCACGTCTTCCGTCCGGAAGTCCGCACCTTCTACAATCTCGAGAAGATGTGGTCGGTGGACACCACGGCGGAACTTCGCCGCGGCTGAACTCCGAGGGACCCGATCGAACGAGGGGCCGCCGGCATCCGCCGCGCGGCATTTGAAGCGATGCGCATCGTCATCGGGGCCGTGGGCCGGATGAAGACCGGGCCCGAGCGCGAACTTGCCGCGCGCTACCTCGACCGCGCCGACAAGGCCGGCCGGCCGCTGGGGCTCGGCCCCGTCGAGGTGCGCGAGATCGGCGAGAGCCGCGCCGACCGCGCCGCGGCGCGGAAAGACGAGGAGGCCGCCGGCCTGCTCGCCGGCCTGCCCGAGCGAAGCGCGATCTTCGTGCTCGACGAGCGCGGCGAGACCCCGACCAGCGAGGATTTCGCCGGCCATATCGCCGCCGTCCGCGATGGCGGCACCCCGACGCTCGCCCTGCTGATCGGCGGCGCCGACGGGCACGGCGAGGCGGTGCTGGCCGCGGCGCGCCGGCGTATCGCACTGGGCCGGCTGACTTTTCCGCACCAGATCGTGCGCATCCTCGTCGCCGAGCAGCTCTACCGGGCCGTCACCATCCTCGCCGGCCACCCCTATCACCGCGCCTGACGCGCCGAGGTCGCCGCACCGCCCGGATTTCGCCACCTCCGCCCGCTACGCCCTTGAGCGGACGCGGCGGCCGACATGGTTGACGATCCGTTAACGCGACCGTGGCAGCATCGACGGGCAATGTCCCTCCGACCCGAATTTCTCCATGACGCTCCGGTTGTCGCCGGGCCGCACCGCCGGTCGGCGGCCGTGCGGGCGCTTGTCGCGCTGGCCGTGCTGGCGCTGCCGGCGTGGGCTGGCCACGCGCGCGCGCAGCCCGCGGCGGAAACGACGGCTCAGGCGCCGGTCGACCCGAGCACCATCGAGGTCGAGCAGCTGAAGCGCCAGACCGAGCTCGAGCGGATCAGCGCCAGCATCCGGCTGTCCGAAGAACGCCAGGCGGCGCTCGCCGCCGAGATCGCCGAGATCGCCAAGGACCGCGCCAGCCTCAACGACGACCTGATCGCCACCGCCGCCCGCATGGGGCCGCTGGAGGACGAGCTCGGCCGCAGCGAGGAGCGCCTCGCCCGGCTCGACGCCAACGCCGCCGGCATCCGCACCCGGCTCAACGCCCGCCGCCACGTGCTCGCCGACGTGCTCGCCGCGTTGCAGCGGATCGGCCGCCGGCCGCCGCCGGCGCTGATCGTGAAGCCCGAGGATGCGCTGGGCGCGATCCGCTCGGCGATCGTCTTCGGCGCCGTGCTGCCCGAGATCCGGCTCGAGGCCGAGGCGCTCGCCTCCGACCTCGCCGCCCTGGTCGCGGTGCGCGACGAAGCGGCCGCCGAACTCGCCCGCCTCACCGCCGACCGCGAAACCCTCGCCGAGGCGCGCGAGCGGGTGGCGCTGCTGGTCGAGGAAAAGCGCAAGCTCGAGGAAAACTCGGCCGCCACGCTCGCCACCGAACGGATGAAAGCTGAAGATCTCGCTGGCGAAGCCCGTAGTCTCGAAGAATTGATAGCCGCTCTCGAGCGCGATCTCGACAGCGCCCGCCGCGCCGCCGAGGCGGCCCGCGACCGGGCGCTGGCCGAGCGCCCGGCCATCGACGACAGTGGCCGGATCAGCCCGGCCATCGCCTTCGCAAGTGCCCGCGGCAGCTTGAACCTGCCGGTTCGCGGCGTCGAGGTGCAGGCCTTCGGCGACGACACCGGCCTCGGCGGCACGGCCCAGGGCATGTCGGTCGCGACCCGTGCCGGCGCCCGCGTCGCGGCCCCCTGTGACGGCTGGGTTGTCTATGCCGGTGAATTCCGCTCTTACGGGCGACTCTTGATCCTGAACGCCGGAGACGGATATCATGTCGTTCTGGCAGGGATGCAGACCGTCGACGTGGAGCTCGGTCAGTTCGTGCTGACTGGCGAGCCGATCGGCGAAATGGGCAGCCAGAGGCTCGCGAGCGCCATGGCGCCGGATTCGAATGTCTCGCAGCCCGTTCTATATATTGAGTTCCGCAAGGATGGAATGTCGATCGACCCGTCGCCGTGGTGGGTCGCCTCCGAAGATCGGAAGGTTCGCGGATGATCAGGAAAACGTCACTTCTCGCCGCCGGCGCCCTGTTGGGCGCCGCCGCGTCCTTCGTCGCCGGCCAAGTCGACTTCGGCCGGGTGAGCGTCGCGAACGCCGCGAGCCCCGATACCTACCGGCAACTGACGCTGTTCGGCGACGTGTTCGAGCGGATTCGCGCCGACTACGTGGAAGCGCCCGATGATGCGGAACTGATCGAGGCGGCCGTCAACGGCATGCTGACCTCGCTCGACCCGCATTCGAGCTTCATGAACGCGAAATCGTTCCAGGACATGCAGGTCCAGACCAAGGGCGAGTTCGGCGGCCTCGGCATCGAGGTCACGATGGAGGAGGGCGTCGTCAAGGTCGTCACCCCGATCGACGACACGCCCGCGGCCAAGGCCGGCATCCTCTCCGGCGACCTCATCGTCGGCCTCGACGGCGAGCAGGTGCAGGGTCTCACCCTGCAGCAGGCGGTCGAGAAGATGCGCGGGCCGATCAACTCGCCGATCAAGCTCACCATCGTCCGCAAGGGCACCGACAAGCCGCTCGACATCTCGATCAAGCGCGACGTGATCCGCATCCAGTCGGTGCGTTCGCGCGTCGAGGGCGACATCGGCTACGTCCGCGTGACGCAGTTCACCGAGCAGACCTTCGACGGCCTGAAGACGGCGATCGACAAGATCCGCAAGGACTTGCCGGGCGACCAGCTGAAGGGCTTCGTCATCGACCTGCGCAACAACCCCGGCGGCCTGCTCGACCAGGCGATCGCGGTCTCGGATGCGTTCCTCGACAAGGGCGAGATCGTCTCCACCCGCGGCCGGCACGAGAACGAGACCCGCCGCTACAGCGCCCGTTCGGGCGACCTGACCGGGGGCAAGCCCGTCATCGTGCTCGTCAACGGCGGTTCGGCGTCGGCCTCGGAGATCGTCGCCGGAGCCCTGCAGGACCACCGCCGCGCCACGATTCTCGGCAGCCGCTCCTTCGGCAAGGGTTCGGTGCAGACGATCATCCCGCTCGGCCAGAACGGCGCGATCCGCCTCACCACGGCGCGCTACTACACGCCGTCGGGCACGTCGATCCAGGCCAAGGGCATCGTGCCGGACATCGAGCTGCTGCAGGACCTGCCCGAAGAACTGAAGGGCCAGGAAGACGCGACCCGCGGCGAGGCGAGCCTGCGCGGCCACCTATCGTCGCAGGACGGCTCGGAGGAGACCGGCTCCCAGGCCTACGTGCCGCCGGAGCCGAAGGACGACAAGCAGCTCAACTACGCCTACGACCTGCTGCGTGGCCTGCAGGCCAACGGTGCCTTCCCGCCGGCAACGGACGCGCCGGTTCCGAACTGACGCGCGCCGGACCGGGCAGCACCCCGCCAGCCGGCGGGGCGCTTCCGGCCCGGGACCGAACATGCGAGACTCCAGGGGCCGGGCATTCGCCCGGCCCTTTGATTCGCGCCTCGCGGGATGCGGGGCGGACCGCCCTTCACGGCCGTAGCCGCGATGAGCGCACGGAGAGGCGATGAACGACCTATCGGCCCCGCTCGGCATCGCCATTCCCAAGGCGTCGCGGCGTCGTTGGCCGATCGCGATGATCTTCGTCGCCGCCGTCAGCCTCGTCGTCATGGTCGCCGTGATCTGGGCCGTGATGGTCGACGACCCGCTCGGCGGCCAGCCTGTGGCGAGCGCACGGATCGACCGCGACGCCGCGCGGACCGGCGGCAACGCCGTCTCGGTGGTCGGGGTGCGCTCGGGCAGCGGCGAGGACCTCGACGCGGCGGACGATATCGCGGCGGCCGCCCCCCCCGGCACGGCCGAGGACGACGGCGACGACATGATCGCCGCCGTCGACCAGCCCGGCAGCGGCGCCGCGCTGCCCACCGCCGCCGACGCCCGCGCGATGCCGCTGCGCGCGCT
Organism: Methylobrevis albus; assembly: GCF_015904235.1. GTDB lineage: Bacteria > Pseudomonadota > Alphaproteobacteria > Rhizobiales > Pleomorphomonadaceae > Methylobrevis_A > Methylobrevis_A albus. Next base: position 521,881 of record NZ_JADZLT010000049.1, on the reverse strand, counting down.
CGACGAGCTCGTCGAGGAAGGCCGCTTCGGGCAACTGCCGAAGATCGGTGCCGACGGCACCCGCCCGCTCGACGCCTATGCCCGCCCCGTGCCGCCGATCGTCGGCGCCTCGCCGAAGATCGCCATCATCATCGGCGGCATCGGCCTCAGCCAGAGCGGCACCCAGGAGGCGCTGCGCCAGCTGCCCGCCGAGGTGACGCTGGCGTTCGCCCCCTACGGCAACAGCCTCGACCTCTGGCAGGGCCGCGCCCGCCAGGACGGCCACGAACTGCTGCTGCAACTCCCGCTGGAGCCGTTCGACTACCCCGACAACGACCCCGGCCCGCACACGCTGCTGACGACGCTCGCCCCCGAGCAGAACAGCGAGCGCCTCGACTGGCTGATGTCCCGCCTCGGCGCCTATGTCGGCGTGATGAACTACATGGGCGCCCGCTTCACCGCCGATCCCGCCGCCGTCGAGCCGATGCTGCGCACGTTGAAGGACCGCGGCCTGCTCTATTTCGACGACGGCTCGTCGAGCCGCAGCCGCACGCTGGAGATCGGCCGCCGGCTGTCGACGCCGGTCGCCGGCGCCGATCTCGTCGTCGACGCGCTGCCGAGCGACGCCGACATCGACGCCCGCCTCGCCCAGCTCGAGCAGCTCGCCCGCACCCGCGGCCTCGCCGTCGGCTATGCCTCGGCGCTGCCGGTCTCGGTGCGGCGCATCGCCGAATGGACCCGCGGCCTCGAGAACCGCGGCATCACTCTGGTGCCCGTCACCGCCACCCTCGCCGCGCGCTGACCCCGCGCCGGCCTGCCGGCGATCAATCACCCCCCGGAGCCCTCGATGCCCGACCGCACCGACCTGCCTTACCGCCCCTGCGTCGGCATCATGCTGCTGTCGCGGGATGGCCGCGCCTTCGTCGGCCAGCGCCGCCGCCAGGAGGGCTCCACCCAGCCAATCGACCCGGACGACGCCTGGCAGATGCCGCAGGGCGGCATCGACGAGGGCGAGGACCCGCTCGCCGCGGCGAAGCGCGAACTTTACGAGGAGACCAACGTCTCCTCCGTCAGCCTGATCGCCGAGGCCCCGGACTGGTACGCCTACGACCTGCCGCCGGACCTCGTGCGGAAATCCTGGAAGGGCCGCTGGCGCGGCCAGACGCAGAAGTGGTTCGCCTTCCGCTTCGAGGGCGACGAAAGCGAGATCGACATCGACCGCCCGGCCGGCGGCGCCCACAAGCCCGAGTTCGGCGCCTGGCGCTGGGAGACGCTCGACCGGCTGCCCGGCCTGATCGTCGCCTTCAAGCGGCCGGTCTACGAGCAGGTCGTCGCCGCCTTCGCCCACCTCGCAGCCCCCGGCGCCGGCCGGTGACGCCCGTCAAGCTCGAGCGCGCCCCGGCCGCCACCGCCCCGGTCGACCCGGCGCTGCGGGCGCCGCTGTCGCCGGACCTGCCCTACCGGCCGAACGTCGGCATCTGCCTCTTCAACGCGGCCGGCCTCGTCTTCGCGGGGCGCGCCTTCGCCAACCCCCACGGCTGGCCCGACCCCGAGATCGTCGCGCCCGGCGCCGACTGGATCCTGCCGCAGGGCGGCATCGACGCCGGCGAGGACATCGAGTCCGCCGCCCGGCGCGAGCTGTTCGAGGAGACCGGCGTCCGCTCCGCCGACCTCGTCGCGATCACCGACGACTGGTGGCCCTATGATTTTCCCGTCCGCGGGGCGCCGAGCCACAAGCTGTTCCCGTTCCGCGGCCAGACCCAGCGCTGGGCCGCCTTCCGCTTTACCGGCGCGGAGGCCGAGATCACCGTGACGGCCGAGCACACCCACGAGCCGGCCGAGTTCGCCGAATGGCGCTGGACGCGGCTCGCCGAGCTGCCGCTGACCGGCCCGCTGCACCGCCGGCCGACCTACGCCCGTGTCGCGGAGCGATTCGCGGTCCTCGCGCGTTGACGCCGGACGGCCGGTCGCGACCGACGCCGCCACGCAACGGTAACCGGGGGCCGCCATGATCAGCAACTTCGCCTTTCTCATGCGCAACACGCTGCGCCGGCTCGGCCTGCGCGCCGTGTTCTTCGTGCTGCTGTCGATCGCGGTCGTCGTGCTCGCCAGCGTCGTCGACGACCTGCTCGCCGACCTGACGCTGCTCCGCATCGACCGCGCGGCGACCGAGACCATGCTCAGCCTGCTCGCGAGCAGCATGCTGCCGGTGACCACCTTCGCGCTCACCACCATGGTCTCGAGCTTTTCCGCCGCGACCGACAACGTGACGCCGCGCGCGACCCCGCTCGTCACCGAGGACCAGACCGCCCAGAACGCCATCTCGGTGTTCCTCGGCGCCTTCATCTATGCCGTCACGGCGCTGGTCTGGATCAATCTCGGCGTCTTCGGCGACGAGGGCAGCCTGGCGCTGTTCGTCGCGACCCTCGCGGTGATGGTGTGGATCGTCGTCACCTTCCTGCGCTGGATGGATCACCTCTCGTCGCTGGTGCGCGTCGACGAGACCACCAAGCGGGTCGAACGCGCCGCCGGCGAGGCGCTCGATCGCTGGATCGCGCATCCCGGGCTCGGGGCCCGGCCGCACGGCGACTGGGGCAGCGACGCCGGCTTTCCGGTGAGCGCCGCCCGCGACGGCTATGTCCAGCACATCGACATCGGCGCCATCGCCAAGCTCGCGGACGACGCCGGGACCGAGATCCGCCTCGACGTGCTGCCCGGCGCCTATGTCGACCGGCGCCGCACCATCGCCGCGACCCGCCGCCCGCTCGGGGCCGCCGAGATGGAGACCCTGCGCGGTGCCCTCACCGTGACCGAGCAGCGGCACTTTGCGAGCGACTTCCGCTTCGGCCTGATCGTGCTCGCCGAAATCGCCTCGCGCGCGCTGTCGCCCGGGATCAACGATCCCGGCACCGCGATCACCGCGCTCGCCGCCGGCACCCGCCTGCTCGCCCGCTGGTTCGACGAGCCGGAGGAGACCGCGGGCGCCACAAGTCATCCGGCCGTCTACGCGCCGCGCCTGTCGCCGGACGACCTGCTCGACGACTTCATCCGCCCGATCGCCCGGGACGGCGCCGGCATCCTCGAGGTCGCGATCCGGCTGCAGAAGATGCTCGGCATTCTAGCCCGCGCCGGTGACGGCCGTCACGCCGAGCTCGTCAGCCAGCACGCCCGCGCCGCGCTGGCGCGCAGCCTCGCGGCACTGACGTTGCCCGAGGACCAGACGGTGATGCGCGCCGCCGCCAGCGGCAACGCCCTCGTCACTCGGCCGGAGTGACCGGGCGGGCAATCGTGCCGCCGCATGCGCGGGTCGAGGGACCGCGAGGCTCGGTGGCGAATTCCGGATGCCGCCCACGAAAAAGGCCCGGTCGCTGCCGACCGGGCCTTCTGAAAACAATCGTCGGGACAATTCCCGGGTCAGGCCGCCTTCAGCGACCCCACCAGGTCCTTGAGCTGCGCCAGCTTCAGCGCCGCCGCCTGGCGGGCGCTTTCGCCGATCGCATTGGCGACCGCCGTCTCGGCGACCGCGATCTCGGCCGCGATCTGGTCGGCCTTCATTTCGGAGACCGGGATCGCCTTTTCGGCGAGCACGGTGAGGCCGGCCGGGGAGACGTCGGCGAGGCCGCCGCGCACGAAGATCTTGACGACCTCGCCGCCGGACTTGGTGACGGTCGCGATGCCCGGGCGGAGCGTGGCGACGAACGGCGCGTGGCCGGCGAGCACGCCGAAGTCGCCTTCGGTGCCCGGCAGGTCGACCTGCGTCACCTCCGCCGACAGCAACAGGCGCTCGGGGCTCACGAGCTCGAACTTGAACGGTGCGGCCATGGTCGGTTCCTCAAAGGACGGGCGTTGCGGAAAACCCCGCAACGCCGTCGAGCCTTGCTCGGTTCAGGCAGCGCTGGACGGCAGCGCAGGTCAGGCCGCCTTGGCAGCCAGACGCTCGGCCTTTTCCATCGCTTCCTCGATCGTGCCGACCATGTAGAAGGCCGCCTCGGGGAGGTGGTCGTAGGCACCCTCGCACAGGCCCTTGAAGCCCTTGATGGTGTCTTCGAGCGCGACGAGCTTGCCCGGCGAACCGGTGAACACTTCCGCGACGAAGAACGGCTGCGACAGGAAGCGCTCGATCTTGCGGGCGCGCGCCACCGTCATGCGGTCTTCTTCGGAGAGCTCGTCCATGCCCAGGATCGCGATGATGTCCTGCAGCGACTTGTAGCGCTGCAGGATTTCCTGCACGCGGCGGGCGACGGCGTAGTGCTCGTCACCGATGATGCGGGCGTCGAGCATGCGCGAGGTCGAGTCGAGCGGATCCACCGCCGGGTAGATGCCCTTTTCCGCGATCGAGCGCGACAGCGTGGTCGTCGCGTCGAGGTGGGCGAAGGACGTCGCCGGGGCCGGGTCGGTCAGATCGTCGGCGGGCACGTAGATCGCCTGCACCGAGGTGATCGAGCCCTTGGTGGTGGTGGTGATGCGTTCCTGCAGCGCGCCCATGTCGGTGGCGAGCGTCGGCTGGTAGCCCACCGCCGACGGGATGCGGCCGAGCAGCGCCGACAGCTCCGAACCCGCCTGGGTGAAGCGGAAGATGTTGTCGACGAAGAACAGCACGTCCTGGCCCTTGTCGCGGAAGTGCTCCGCGACGGTGAGGCCGGTCAGCGCGACGCGGGCGCGGGCGCCCGGCGGCTCGTTCATCTGGCCATAGACGAGGGCGCACTTGGAGCCTTCGCCGCCGCCGTGCTTGTTCACGCCCGATTCGATCATCTCGTGGTAGAGATCGTTGCCCTCGCGGGTGCGCTCGCCGACGCCGGCGAACACCGAGTAGCCGCCGTGCGCCTTGGCGACGTTGTTGATCAGTTCCATGATCAGAACGGTCTTGCCGACGCCGGCGCCGCCGAACAGGCCGATCTTGCCGCCCTTCGCGTAGGGCGCCAGCAGGTCGACGACCTTGATGCCGGTGACGAGGATCTCGGCCTCGGTGGCCTGCTCGACGTATTCCGGCGCGTTCTGGTGGATCGAGCGCACCGCCTCGCCGACCACCGGGCCGGCCTGGTCGACCGGCTCGCCGATGACGTTCATGATGCGGCCGAGGGTCGCTTCACCGACCGGCACCGAGATCGGCGCGCCGGTGTCGGTGACGGTCTGGCCGCGCACCAGACCCTCGGAGGTGTCCATCGCGATCGTGCGGACGGTGTTCTCGCCGAGGTGCTGGGCGACCTCGAGCACGAGGCGCGCGCCGTTGTTGGTGGTTTCCAGCGCGTTCAGGATCGCCGGGAGCTGGTCGTCGAACTTGACGTCGACGACGGCGCCGATGACCTGCGTGATACGTCCGACATTCGCCATCAGTTGAGTCCTCGTGTCTCTGTAAGACGGTTCAGAGCGCCTCGGCGCCCGAGATGATCTCGATCAGTTCTTTGGTGATCTGCGCCTGGCGGGAGCGGTTGTACTCCAGCGAGAGGCGGTTGATCATGTCGCCGGCATTGCGCGTCGCATTGTCCATCGCGCTCATCCGCGCGCCCTGCTCGGACGCGGCGTTCTCGAGCAGCGCGGTGAACACCTGCACCGCAACCGCGCGCGGCAGCAGATCCTCGAGGATCTCCGCTTCGCCCGGCTCGTAGTCGTAGAGCGCCGTGCCGGACGTCGCCGGCGTGGCGGTGGCCTCGATCTTGGCCGGGATCAGCTGCTTGGCCGTCGGGATCTGCGCGATCACCGAGCGGAAGCGCGAATAGAACAGGGTGCAGACGTCGAACTCGCCCTTGGCGAACAGCGCCATCACCTTGGCGGCGACGTCGGCGGCGTTGTCGAAGCCGATCGACTTCACGCCGCGCAGCTCGACGCGGTCGATGATCAGGTTGCCGTAGTCGCGGCGCAGCGAATCCGCTCCCTTCTTGCCGACGGTGAGGATCTTCACCGTCTTGCCTTCGGCGAGCAGCTTGCGGATGTGCTCGCGGGCGAGGCGCACGATGGAGGCGTTGAAGCCGCCGCAGAGGCCGCGCTCGGCGGTCGCGACGACGAGGAGATGCACCTGCGACTTGCCGGTGCCGCCGAGCAGCGCCGGCGCGTCGTCGCGCCCGGCAAAGCCCGTCGCGAGGTTGCCGATCACCTCGGCCATCCGCGTCGCATAGGGGCGCGCCGCCTCGGCGGCGTCCTGCGCGCGGCGCAGCTTCGCCGCGGCGACCATCTGCATCGCCTTGGTGATCTTCTGCGTCGCCTTCACGGAGGCGATACGGTTCTTCAGTTCCTTGAGGCTCGCCATCTCGGCTCCTCTTCCCCTGCAACTCGAGACCCGGGCTCCTCACCGCCGAACCGGGACCGGAGGGCCCCGCTTCAACGCGTCCGGGCCGGCATCGCGCCGGCCCGGAGAGGCTTCGATCAGGCGAACGTCTTGGCGTAGCTGTCGATGGCGGCCTTGAGCTTCGACCGCAGGTCGTCGGTCAGCGCCTTCTCGGCCCAGATCCCGTCGAGCACGGCGGCGTGCTTGTCGCGGAGGAAGCGCAGCAGCCCCTCTTCGAAGGCCCGCACCTTGTTGACCGGGATCGCGTCGAGGTAGCCGTTGACGCCGGCGTAGATCACCGCGACCTGCTCCTGCGTCTTCAGCGGCGAGAACTGCGGCTGCTTCAACAGTTCGACGAGGCGCGCGCCGCGGTTGAGCAGCTTCTGCGTCGAGGCGTCGAGGTCGGAGCCGAACTGCGCGAAGGCCGCCATTTCGCGGTACTGCGCGAGCTCGCCCTTGATCGTGCCGGCCACCTGCTTCATCGCCTTGATCTGCGCGGCGGAGCCGACGCGCGACACCGAGAGGCCGACGTTCACCGCCGGGCGGATGCCCTGGTAGAACAGGTTGGTCTCGAGGAAGATCTGGCCGTCGGTGATCGAGATCACGTTGGTCGGGATGTAGGCCGAGACGTCGTTCGCCTGGGTCTCGATCACCGGCAGCGCGGTCAGCGAACCGAGGCCGTTGTCCTCGTTCAGCTTCGCGGCGCGCTCCAGCAGGCGGGAGTGCAGGTAGAACACGTCGCCCGGGTAGGCTTCGCGACCCGGCGGACGGCGCAGCAGCAGCGACATCTGGCGGTAGGCGACGGCCTGCTTGGAAAGGTCGTCATAGGCGATCACGGCGTGCATGCCGTTGTCGCGGAAGTATTCGCCCATGGCGCAGCCGGCGAACGGCGCGAGGAACTGCATCGGCGCCGGGTCCGACGCGGTGGCCGCGACGACGATCGAGTACTGCAGCGCGCCGGCTTCCTCGAGCGACTTCACGAACTGCGCGACCGTCGAGCGCTTCTGGCCGATGGCGACGTAGACGCAGTAGAGCTTGGCGCTCTCGTCCGTGCCCTGGTTCAGCGCCTTCTGGTTCAGAAAGGTGTCGAGAATGATCGCGGTCTTGCCGGTCTGGCGGTCACCGATGACCAGCTCGCGCTGGCCGCGGCCGACCGGGATCATGGCGTCGATCGCCTTGATGCCCGTGGACATCGGCTCGTGCACCGACTTGCGCGGAATGATGCCCGGCGCCTTCACGTCGACGCGCGAGCGCGTCTCGTAGACGATCGGGCCCTTGCCGTCGATCGGGTTGCCGAGCGCGTCGACGACGCGGCCGAGCAGGCCCTTGCCGACCGGCACGTCCACGATCGAGCCCGTCCGCTTGACGGTGTCGCCTTCCTTGATGTCGCGGTCGGTGCCGAAGATCACGACGCCGACGTTGTCGGTCTCGAGGTTCAGCGCCATGCCGCGGATGCCGCCCGGGAACTCGACCATCTCGCCCGCCTGGACGTTGTCGAGGCCGTAGACGCGCGCGATGCCGTCACCGACTGAGAGAACCTGGCCGACCTCGGAAACCTCGGCTTCCTGGCCGAAGTTCTTGATCTGCTCCTTGAGGATGGCGGAAATTTCCGCGGCCCGAATATCCATCAGCCGACCTCTTTCAGGGCTATCTTGAGCGCATTGAGCTTGGATTTGATCGAGGTGTCGATCATCCGGCTTCCGAGCCGGACGATCAGGCCACCGATCAGTGAAGGATCGACGCTCGCATCGAGCACCACCGTCTTGCCGGTCATGGCGGACAGGGCCGCCTTGAGCTCGGCGGCATGGGCGTCGGCGAGCGGCTCGGCCGAAACGACATCGGCGGTGACTTCGCCGCGATGCACGGCGACGAGCTGCCGGTAGCCCTTGATGATGTCGGGAACGGCCGAGAGGCGGCGATTGCGCGCCGCGAGCTTGACGACGTTGGCGAACAGTCCGTCGATGCCGGCGGCGGCCAGCACGGCGGAAACCGCCTTGAGCTGGTCGTCGGCGGTGAAGACGGGCGACCGGACGACGCGGGCGAGATCGGCGCTTTCGGCGACGAGACCCTCGAACCGGACGGCGTCGGCCTCGACCGCGTCGGTCGCTCCGCCGTCGATGGCGAGGTCGAACAGGGCGGTCGCGTAGCGCTGGGCTACACCGGATACGGCGGAATCTGTCTCGCTCAAAGGCCCCGACCCTCTCGAAGCTTCCAGAGCACGGCGACGGGCGTCGCAGCACTTTGAAATATCGTTGATTTTTCAGCGAGGTGACGAGCTGGTCACGCCCCTCCCGCCACGAGTTGGCGCTTCAACTAGCACATGGTTCCTAGTGGCGCAACCACGCTTGCTGCAGCACAATATCCGCAGTTTCGCGCCATTCGTCGCATGCCGTATACGGCAGTCGGGGCCGGTTTCAGAGGAAGCTCTGCGGGTCCACGTCCACCTGGACGGCCAGGCTGCCGCGCGCCGGCGGCGCCGCGGCGAGCCAGGCACGCAGGTAGGCCGAGAGGTCGCTCTCGCGTCCCGACTGTACCAGAAGCCGCAGCCGGTGGCGCCCGCGCACCAGCGCGAGTGGCGCATCCGCGGGCCCCAGCACCTCGATTCCCTCGGCCATCGGGGCGGCGCGCGCCAGCGCCCGGGCGTGGTCCTCGGTCGCGGGCCGGTCGGTGCCGGACACGATCACCGCGGCGAGCCGGCCGAACGGCGGCATGCTGGCGGCGCGCCGCTCTTCCATCTCGGTGGCGTAGAAGCGTTCCGGATCGCGCGACACCAGCGCCGCCATGACCGGATGCTCCGGCGCGAAGGTTTGCAGGATGCCGAAGCCGGGGCTCATGCCCTCGCCGCCGAGCCGCCCGGCCCGGCCTGTCACCTGCACGAGAAGCTGGAACGTCCGCTCGGCGGCGCGCGGGTCGCCGTGCGACAGGCCGAGATCGGCGTCGACCACCCCGACCAGCGTCAGCTTCGGGAAGGTGTGGCCCTTGGCGACGATCTGGGTGCCGATCACGATGTCGCAGCCCCCTTCCGCGATCACCTGCAGCTCGGCGCGCAGCCGCTGGATGCCGCCGAGCATGTCGGACGAGAGCACGATGATCCGCTTGTCCGGGAAGACCGCCGCCGCCTCCTCGGCGATGCGCTCGACGCCCGGGCCGCAGGCGACGAGGCTGTCGAGCGCGCCGCAGGCCGGGCAGCTCTCCGGCCGGCGCACCGTGTGGCCGCAGTGGTGGCACGACAGCGTGCCGCGGAAACGGTGGTCGACCAGCCAGGTCGAGCAGTTGTCGCACTGGAAGCGGTGGCCACAGGCCCGGCAGAGGGTCAGCGGCGCAAAGCCGCGCCGGTTGAGGAACAGCAGCGCCTGCTCGCCCTTTTCCACCGTCCGCCGCACCGCGGCAATCAGCCCCGGCGCGAGGAAGCGCCCCTTCTCCGGCCCGGCCCGCCGCATGTCGATCAGCGCGATCTCAGGCAGCGCTGCCCCCGTGGCGCGCGCCGGCAGCACGAGGCGGCGATAGCGGCCGCGCTCGACGTTCGCCCGCGTCTCCAGCGACGGCGTCGCCGACGACAGCACCACCGCGGCCTCCTCCAGCCGCCCGCGCACCACGGCCATGTCGCGAGCGTGGTAGGTGGCGTGCTCCTCCTGCTTATAGGCGGCGTCGTGTTCCTCGTCGACGACGATGACGCCGAGGTCGGCGAACGGCAGGAACAGCGCCGAGCGCGCCCCGACCACCACCGGCACCCGCCCCTCGGCGACGCCGCGCCAGACCCGCATGCGCTGCTTGGGCGGAACGTCCGAGTGCCACTCGGCCGGGTTGGCGCCGAAGCGCTCGGAGAAGCGTTCGAGGAACGCCCGCGTCAGCGCGATTTCCGGCACGAGGATCAGCACCTGCCGGCCGCGCCGCAGCGCCTCGGCGACCGCCTCGAGGTAGACGTCGGTCTTGCCGGCGCCGGTGACGCCTTCGAGCAGCGTGACGGAAAAGCCCTCGCCCGCGGCGCGGCGCAGCTCGTCCGCCGCCCGGACCTGGTCGGGGGTGAGCGCGCGGGCGTTGAAATCGGGATCGGGCGGGTGCACCGGCGGCCCGGGCGGCAGCGCCACCACCTCCAGCGTGCCCGCCGTGACGAGCCCGTCGACGACGCCGGGGCTGGTGCCGGCTGCGGCGGCAAGGCCCGTCCGCGTCCAGGCAAAACCGTCCTCGAGCCGGGCGAGCACGCGGCGCCGCGCGTCGGTCAGCCGCTCCGGCGCCGGCCCGGCCCGGCGCACCCCCGGCACCGCCGGCTCCGGCGCCAGCGCTTCGGGCACCCGCAGCACCATGCGCAGCACCATGCCGCGCGGGGTCAGCGTATAGCGCGCCACCCAGTCGACCAGCGTCCGCAAGGGATCGCCGAGCGCCGGCGCATCGTGCACGCCGAGCACCGGCTTCAGTTTCTTGAGCGGCACGCCGGCCGGATCGCCGAACGCCCACACCGCGCCGATCAGCTTTCGCGTGCCGAGCGGCACCGTGACGATGCTGCCCGGCACCAGCCGGAGATCCGGCGGCGCCAGGTAGCTGTAGGTCTTGTCAAGGGCGACGGGCAGCAGCACCTGCACCACCGCGGGGGCGGCGCCGTCCGCCTCCCCGCTCAGGAGGTCCATGCGCGTGAGGTCCTTGTCGTTGGGAGGCGGTGCCGGAGGCGCCTCGTCGAATCGCCGCTGCGTGCCGCAGTTTAGGCGACGCCGGCGCGGCGGTCGCCTGCCCTGCGCCGGCGGCACGGCGAGCGGCCGGCCCGGACCGCCGCCTTGCGCCGATCCCGGCGATCTCGGCGAAAGGTGACACCGGCGCGCCGATCTGGCTTAAGACGGGATCGAGATCCCTCCCCTCCGACGCGACGCCCCGCATGACAGACCCCTTCGCCGTCCCGCCGCCCGAGGCCCAGCGCCCGCCGCCGTCCGCAGACATGCTGGTGATCTCCTCGCAGGTGGTGCGGGGCTCCGTCGGCGGCCGCGCCGGCTTCGTGCTGGAGCGGCTCGGCCACCGGGTCTGGCAGGTGCCGACCGTGCTGCTGCCCTGGCACCCGGGGCACGGGCGCGGCACCCGCATCGTCGCGTCCGACGCGGATTTCGCCGCGCTCTGCGCCGACCTCGCCGGCTCGCCGCGCCTTCGCGAGATCGGCGGCATCGTCAGCGGCTACCTCGGCAACGCCGCCCAGGCCGGGCCGATCGCCGCGCTGGTCGCCGCCGTCAAGGCCGCCAACCCCGCCGCGCTCTACCTCTGCGACCCGGTGATCGGCGACGCCGGCGGCCTCTACGTGCCCGAGGCAACCGCCGCCGCGATTCGCGACCGCCTGCTGCCGCTCGCCGACATCGCGACGCCGAACATGACCGAACTCGCCTGGCTCACCGCTGCGCCGGTCGCCGGACCCGGCGAGGCGGTAGCGGCCGCGCGCACCCTCGGCCCGGCCCGTGTCGCCGTCACCTCGGCCCCGGCGATGATGCGCGGCAAGATCGCGACGCTGCTGGTCTCGGCCACCGACGCTGTCGCGGCCGAGAACCAGCTCGTCGCCGGTGCGCCGAGCGGCACCGGCGACCTCTTCGCCGCGCTGCTGCTGCAGCGCCTGGTGATCGGCATGCCGGACGAGAAGGCGCTCGCCCACGCCGTCGCGGCGACCTTCGAGGTGCTGGTGCGCTCGGCCCGCGCCGGCGCCGACGAACTCGCCCTCACCATCGAGCAGTCCGCGCTGGTGCGGCCGATGGCGATGGTCGACATCCGCCGCGTCGCCGCGCCGCGGCGGCCGGCGCCGCAGCCGTGAGCGGGGCGGCGAACGCCGCGGCGCCGGTCGTCGCCGGCGTCGACGGCTGCCCCGGCGGCTGGATCGCGGTGTTCCGGCGCGCGGACGGCAGCGGGACGCCGAGCGTGCGTGTCGTGAAGACCTTTCGCGATGTGCTGGACGGCCCCGAGCAGCCCGCGGTGGTCGCCGTCGACATGCCGATCGGCCTGCCCGAGCGGATCGGCCCTGGCGGGCGCGGCCCGGAGCGGCTGGTGCGGCCGCTGCTCGGCCCCCGCCAGTCGAGCGTCTTTTCCGTGCCCGCCCGTTCCGCCGTCGAGGCCCCCGACTATGCCGCCGCCTGCGCCGCGGCGCTCGCCACCTCCGAGCCGCCGCGCAAGGTGTCGAAGCAGGCGTTTCACCTCTTCCCGAAGATCCGCGAGATAGACGCCCTGCTCGTCGCCGACGCCGGCCTCCGCGACCGCGTCTTCGAGGTGCACCCCGAAGTCGCCTTCTGGCGCCTCGCCGGCGGCCGCCCGATGGCGACGCCGAAGAAGGTGAAGGGCGCCGTCAACCCGGAGGGCATCGCCGAGCGGCGCGCCCTGCTCGCCCGCCACGGCTTCGACCCGGCCTTCCTCGCCGCCCGGCCGCCGCGCGGCGCGGCGCTCGACGACTATGTCGACGCCTGCGTCTGCGCGGTGATCGCCGGCCGAATTCTCGCCGGCACCGCCGAGGCCTTCCCGGCCGAAGACCTGCGCGACGCCCGCGGCCTGCGCATCGCGATCCACGCCTGAGGCGCGCCGCCGGCAGCGTGCAGATCGCCCGGCCGGCGGCAGCGACGACCTGCCGCTTGCCCGCCGCACGCCGACCGCATATGTCGGAGCCGGCGCCGGCCGCGGTGTGAAAGCCGCGGTGCGGAACTTGCTTGGCGCCGAAGCCGGACATCACCCCGAATTCCGAGAGGTCGCCCGACCATGACGGTTCCCGCCGGTCCACTCCCCGCGAGCTTCCCGACCCGCCTGCAGGACGGCTACCGGTCGTTCCGCGACGGCCGCTTCCCCACGGAGCAGAGCCGCTTCCAGACGCTCGCCGAGGCCGGCCAGCGTCCGGAGATCATGATCATCGGCTGCTGCGACAGCCGCGTCTCGCCGGAGGTCATTTTCGACGCCGGTCCGGGCGAGGTGTTCGTGGTGCGCAACGTCGCCAATCTGGTGCCGCCCTATACGCCCGACGGCGAGTTGCACGGCACCTCGGCGGCGCTCGAGTTCGCGGTGGTGGCGCTCAGGGTCAAGCACATCGTGGTGATGGGGCACGGCCGCTGCGGCGGCGTGCACGCCGCGCTGAACGAGTACGTGCCGCTGACCTCGACCGATTTCATCGGCAAGTGGATGTCGCTCGTCGCCCCCGATGCCGAGCGCGTGCGCAACGGCCCGGAGCCCGATCCCGCCCGGCGCCAGACCTTGCTCGAGCACGACGTGATCCGCCGCTCCATCGCCAATCTCGACACCTTCCCCTGCATCCAGACGCTGACCGCCCGCGGCAAGCTGACGCTGCACGGCGCCTGGTTCGACGTCGGCCTCGGCGAGTTGCACGTGCTTGACCGCCAGGCCGACGAGTTCGTCGTGATGAACGGCTGACCGGCCGGTTCCCCGCCGTCCGGTGCAAGCCGGCAGCGGACGTGATGGCGGGATGCGCGCTCACGCGGTAGCATGACTGTGCCGGCACTGCGGTGGGCCGGCAGGGTTGAGAGGGGAGCCAGCCATGCGCAACATCCTCGTTCCGGTGGAACAGTCCGGGGCCATGACGAGCGTACTGACGGCCGCATGGCGGCTCGCCGGGCGCTTCGGCGGTCATCTCGAGGGCGCGGCCCTGTTGCCGCGCTTCGCCGATCTCGTGGTGTCGGACATCCCGATCGACACCGTGCGCTACGACGACGGCAACGACGCCGAGGCCGAGGTCGCCGCCCGCAATCTCTTCGAGGAGTTCGTCGCCGCGCGCATGCGCGACGAGCCCGACCTGCCGCCGCCGCGCATCGGCTGGGCCGGCCGCCTCGACGACGGCGACGTCGGCGCCTTCGCCCGCCTGTTCGACGTCACCGTCGTCGGCCGCCCGGGCAGCCGCAGCGGCGAGCCGCGCCGCGCGACCCTGGAAGCGGTGCTGTTCGAAAGCGGCCGCCCGATCCTGATCGCCCCGCCGAAGCCGGTCGAGACGATTGGCGAGACCGTGCTGATCGCCTGGAACCGCGCCACCGAGACCGCGCGCACGGTCGCGCTCGCCAAGCCCCTGCTGCGCCGGGCGAGCAAGATCTTCGTGCTCGGCCTGCCCGGCACTACCCCCGGCCCCGACGCAGAGCAAATGGCGGAAGCCCTGCGCCGCGACGATCTGGCGGCCGAGGCGATCGCCCCCTCCGACACCACCCTCGCCAACGGCCCGGCGATCCTCGCCGAATGCGCCGCGCGCGGCGTCGACCTGCTCGTCAAGGGCGGCTACACCCAGAGCCGCCTGCGCCAGCTGATCTTCGGCGGCGCCACCAGCCACATCCTCGCCAACGCCGAACTGCCGGTGTTCATGGCGCACTGAGGCGCGGTGGCGGCGTTCAGGCCGGCCGCGGTCCCCAGAGGATCAGGGCGGCGCCGGCGAGCGCCAGCGTCGTGCCCGCAAGGTCCCAGCGATCCGGCGGTTGCCGCTCGACGATCGCGAGCCACAGCACCGAGGCGGCGATGTAGACGCCGCCATAGGCCGCATAGGCACGGCCGGCGTGATCGCTGTCGACCCGGGTCAGCGCCACGGCGAAGATCGCGAGCGCCGCAATGCCCGGCAGCAGCCAGAGCGGCGACCGGTCGAGCCGCAGCCAGGCCCAGAAGGCGAAGCAGCCCGCGATCTCGCCGAGCGCCGCGAGCCCATACCAGCCGACCGTCGCCATCCCGCCCCCGATTCGCTGTCTCCGCAGCGAAGTCTAGCCGGAGGCGACGGGTCGCGGCCACGCCGGCTCACTCCCCGCGCGGATAGCGCTGCGACTCTTCGAGGATGTTCAGGTCCATGTGGTTGCGCATGTAGCGCTCGGAGGCGCGCTGCAGCGGCTGGTAGTCCCACGGGTAATAGGCGCCGTTGCGCAGCGCCGCATAGACGACGTGGCGGCGCGCCTGGCTGGCGCGCACCTCGGCGTCGAAGCGGGCGAGGTCCCAGCGCGCGGCGCAGGCCGCCTCGAGCCGGGCGAGCGCCTTCGCCGCCGCCGGATCGCCGAAGCGGTTGTCGCGCTCGTGCGGGTCGCGCTCGAGATCGAACAGCATCGGCGGGTCGGCCTCGCAGAGCACCAGCTTCCAGCGCCCGTCGCGCAGCGCCACCAGCGGCGCGACCGAGCCCTCCGCCGCATATTCCATCGGCACCGCCGACCGGGTGCCGGTGCCGCGCGCCAGCGGCACCAGGCTCTCGCCGTCGGTCCACGGCATCACCTCGCCAAGGTCGAGGCCGGCGAGGTCGGCGAGCGTCGGCAGCACGTCGAGCGTCGAGACCGGCGCGCCGACCCGCCCGGCCGGCAGGCCGGGGGCGGCGATCATCAGCGGCACCCGGGCCGAGCCTTCGAAGAAGTTCATCTTGAACCAGAGGCCGCGCTCGCCGAGCATGTCGCCGTGGTCGGAGACGAAGACGACGATGGTGTCCTCGGCCATGCGGCCGCGCTCCAGCACGTCGAGGATCTCGCCGATCTTCTCGTCGACATACGAGATATTGGCGAAATAGGCCCGCCGCGAGCGGCGCACGTCCTCGACGGTGAGCGGGCTCGCGGCATGGTCGCTCGCGAGCATCAGCCGCTGTGCGTGCGGATCCTGCTCCTCAAACGGGATCGGCGGCACCACCGGATCGAGCGCCGGGCAGTCGGCATAGAGGTCCCAGAAGCGCCGCCGCGCGACATAAGGATCGTGCGGGTGGGTGAAGCTCACCGTCAGGCACCACGGCCGCTCGTCCTGCCGCCGCGACAGGTCGTAGAGCTTGCGCACCGCGTGGTAGGCGACCTCGTCGTCGTATTCGAGCTGGTTGGTGATCTCGGCGACGCCGGCGCCGGTGACCGAGCCGAGGTTGTGGTACCACCAGCCGATCCGCTCGCCGGGGCGGGTGTAGTCGGGCGTCCAGCCGAAGTCGGCCGGGTAGATGTCCGTCGTCAGCCGCTCCTCGAAGCCGTGCATCTGGTCGGGCCCGACGAAGTGCATCTTGCCCGAGAGGCAGGTGTGGTAGCCGGCGCGGCGCAGGTGATGGGCGAAGGTCGGGATGTCGGAGCCGAACTCCGCGGCATTGTCATAGACCCGCGTCCGGCTCGGCAGCTGGCCCGACATGAACGACGCCCGCGCCGGGGCGCACAGCGGGCTCGCGGTATAGGTATTGGCGAACCGCGCCGAGCGCTGCGCGAGCGCCGCGAGATGCGGCGTCTTCAGGAAAGCGGCCGGCCCGTCCGGGAACAGCGTCCCGTTCAGCTGGTCGACCATCAGGATGAGGACGTTCGGGCGGGTCATCGACGGGCTTTCGCGGAGTTTTCTGGTCTGGATGACGTGCGGGCTGGGCCGGATTGCGCGGCGAGGCTGCACCCCTCATCCGGCCGCTGCGCGGCCACCTTCTCCCGCAAGGGGAGAATGGGTCTTGCGGAGAGGTCATTGATCGCGGAGTCGGCCAAACTCCCCTTCTCCCCTCGCGGGAGAAGGTGGCCGAAGGCCGGATGAGGGGGCGCGGCGCAACAGCCGGACACCGCCCCCCATCAATCCCCTCAGAGCCCGAGTTCGGCCTTCACCGCGTCGAGCCCCGGCTGGCCGTCGAAGGTGGTGACGCCGGCGAGCCAGGCGTCGAGCACCGCGGGGTTCGCCTTCAGCTCGGCCTTGGCGGCGGCCTCCGGATCGGTGCCGTCGTTGAGGATCCGGCCCATCATGGCGTTTTCGAGCCCGATCTCGAACACGAGGTTGCGGAACAAGGTCGCCGCATTCGGGCACTCGGCCGACCAGCCGGTGCGGGCGAGCGTATAGACCTCGGCGCCGCCGAAGTTCGGGCCGAAGTAGGCGTCGCCGCCGGAGAGGTAGGTGAGGTCGAACACCTCGTTCATCGGGTGCGGCGCCCAGGCGAGGAAGACGACGAAGTCCTGCGAGCGGCCGGCCCGCGCCACCTGCGCCAGCATCGCCTGCTCGCCGGATTCGACCACCTTCCAGCCGGTGAGGCCGAAGTCGCCGGCGTCGATCATCTTCTGGATGTTCGAGTTGGCCGGCGCGCCCGGCTCGATGCCGTAGATCTCGCTGCCGAACTTGTCGGCGTTGGCGGCGAGGTCGTTGAAGTCCTTGACCCCGGCCTCGGCGACATAGCTCGGCACGGCGAGGGTGAACTTCGCGCCGGTGAGGTTCTTCGTCACCACCTCGATCGCGCCTGCGGCGTTGAGGTCGTCGATGAACGACTGCTGCGCCGGCATCCAGTTGCCGAGGAACACGTCGGTGTCCTTGTTCTTCATCGCCTCGTAGCCGATCGGCACCGACAGCGTCTTGATGTCGGCGGTATAGCCGAGCGCGTCCAGCACGACGCTGGCGATGGCGTTGGTCGAGGTGATGTCGGTCCAGCCCGGATCGGACATGCGGATGGTCTTGCAGCTCTCGGCGTCGGCGGCGAGGGCCGGGCCGGCGGCGAGCAGCGCGACGGGCGCGGCGGCGAGGACGAGACGGCGGAGGGTCTGGGTCATGATGGCTTCCCCTGCTCGGTGCGGCGGACATCGGCGTGACGGCGGCCGGCAGGCCGCTTCACGGAAAACCGGGGGTCGGTCCGCTGCGGCCTTGCTGTGGCTCCCATCAGACGCTTAAGTTTCTCACCCTGTGAAGCCGCTGCTTTTCAATCGTTGCCATCAAGGAATTTTATGGCGTTCCGTGACCTCGACGTCGGCGTTCTGCGCGTTTTCGAGGCAGCCGGCCGGCTCGGCAGCCTGACGGCCGCGGCCGAGGCGCTCGGCCTGTCGCAACCGGCGGTGAGCTACCAGATCCGCCGGCTCGAGGAAGAACTCGGCGTCGCGCTGTTCGTGCGCGGCCACCGCGGCAGCCGGCTGTCGCCGGCCGGCGAGACGCTGTACCGCGCCGCCGCGGCGGCGGTGCGCGACGTCGACGCCGTGGTACGCGATCTGCGCCGCCAGGCGCGCTCGCCGGTGGTGCGGCTCTTCACCGACTACGGCTTCGCCTCGTTCTGGCTGATGCCGCGCGTTGCCGCCTTCCGCCGTGCCCAGCCGGGCATCGAGGTGCACATCGTCGCCTCGCCCTTCGTCGACACCGGGCCGGAGGGTTTCGTCGATGCCTCGGTGCTGTTCGGGGCGGCGGCGGATTTTCCGCCCGGCGCCAGGCTCCTGATCCCCGAGCAGGTGTTCCCGGTCTGCGCGCCGGGCTTCCTGCGCCGCCACGGACCCCTCGCCGAGCCAAGCGCCATCGCGGCGGCGCCGCTGCTGCATCTCGACAGCACGCCGCGGCCGCGCTGGTACGGCTGGCGCGACTGGTTCGCAGCCTTCGGCATCGACCGCCGCCATTCCGGCAGCGACCTCGCGCTGAACACCTATCCGATGGTGGTGCAGGCGATGCTCGCCGAGCAGGGCGTCGGGCTCGGCTGGACCGGCCTCGTCGACGGCCATCTCGCCGACGGCACGCTGGTCCGGGTCGGCGCGCCGCTGGTCCGGCCCGACCGCGGCTATTTCCTGCTGCGCTCGGCCGACCGCCACGGCCCGGCGGCGGTGCTGGAGGACTGGATCCTCGCCGCCGCCGAGGGCGACGCCTGAGCCGCACGTCGCGGGCCGGGGCTCAGCCCTTGCGCCGGCCGAAGTCCGCCGCCGGCGTTTCCTGGCCCATGCCGATGATGCCGCGGCGGATGGCGCGGGTGCGGGTGAAGAGCTCGAACAGATCGTCGCCCTCCCCCCAGCGGATATGCCGCTGCAGCGCGATCAGGTCTTCGGTGAAGCGGCCGAGCACCTCGATCACCGCCTCGCGATTGTGCAGGAACACGTCGCGCCACATGGTCGGATCCGACGCCGCGATGCGAGTAAAGTCGCGGAAGCCGCCGGCCGAGAACTTCATCACCTCCGACTGCGTCACCGCCTCGAGGTCGTCGGCGGTGCCGACGATGTTGTAGGCGATGAGGTGCGGCACGTGGCTGGTAATCGCCAGCACCAGGTCGTGATGGTCCGGCGTCATGCATTCGACGTTGGAGCCGAGCGCGCGCCAGAACGCCGTGAGCCGCGCGATCGCGTCCGCATCGACGTCGTCCGACGGCGGCGTCAGGATGCACCAGCGCCCGTCGAAGAGGTCGGCAAAGCCCGCGTCGGGACCGGAAAACTCGGTGCCCGCCACCGGATGGCCGGGAATGAAGTGGATGCCGGCCGGCAGGTGCGGCCGCATCTGTCGCACGACGGAGCCCTTCACCGAGCCGACGTCGGTAACGATGGCGCCGGGGGCGAGATCGCGCGCGATCAGCTTCGCGACCTCCTCGCAGGCCCCGACCGGCACGCAGGCAACCACCAGATCGGCGCCCACGACGGCGGCGTCCGCGCCGGCGTGCAGGCTGTCGCCGAGCCCGAGCGCCTCGGCGCGCTCGAGGTGATCGGCGGAGCGGTCGGCGATGGCGATGTGGCGGGCGAGCCCGCGCGCCCGCACCGCGCGGGCGATCGACGAGCCGATCAGCCCGATGCCGATGATGGCGACGCGGCCGAACATCGGCTGCGCCGGCACCGGAATCGGCACGGGTGCTGGCGCGGCGATGGCGCCGTCGTTCCCTGCGTCGCTCAACGCGCCCCCCCGAGGAACTCGGCGAACGCCGCGATCGTGGCGCGGTTCGCCTCTTCCGAGCCGATCGTCATCCGCAGCGCGTTCGGCAGGCCGTAGGCCGCAACCCGGCGCAGCACGATGCCGCGCGAGACGAGGAACTCGTCCGCCGCGGCGGCGTCCTTGCCGGCCGCTTCGGGCAGGTGGATCAGCACGAAATTGCCGACGCTCGGCGTCACGGTGAGCCCGAGCGCGGCAAGCTCCGTGGTGACGACCTCGAGCCAGTGGCTGTTGTGCGCGACGGCGGCCTCCATGAAGCCCTTGTCGCCGATCGCCGCGACGCCGGCGGCGATCGAGGCGGCCGAGACGTTGAACGGTCCGCGCACCCGGTTGACCGCGTCGACGACGTGCGCCGGGCCGTAGAGCCAGCCGATGCGCAGCGCCGCGAGGCCGTGGATCTTCGAGAAGGTCCGCGTCATCACCACGTTCTCGGAGGCACCGATCAGCTCGATGCCGGCCTCGTAGTCGTTGCGGCGGACATATTCCGCATAGGCCGCATCGAGCACCAGCAGCACCTCGGGCGGCAACCCCGCATGCAGGCGCTTCACCTCGGTGATCGGCAGATACGTGCCGGTCGGGTTGTTCGGGTTGGCGAGGAAGACGATCTTGGTGCGCGGCGTCACCGCGGCGAGGATCGCGTCGACGTCGGCGGTGAAGCCCGTCTCCGGCACCACCACCGGCGTGCCGCCCGCCGCGAGGATCGCGATGCGGTAGACGAGGAAGCCGTGCTCGGTGAACACGCCCTCGTCGCCCGGGCCGATATAGGCGTGGGTGACGAGCTCGAGCAGGTCGTCCGAGCCGTTGCCGCAGACGATGTTCGCCGGGTTGAGGCCATAGGCGCCGGCGATCGCCTCACGCAGCTCCGTCGAGGCGCCGTCGGGATAGAGCTCGAGCTTGTCGGCGACGCCGTGATAGGCGGCGATCGCCTGCGGGCTCGGCCCGAGCGGCGTCTCGTTCGACGAGAGCTTGAACAGCTTGACGCCCGGCGCCGCCTTGGAGCGACCCGGAACATAGGCCTCGATCGCGAGGACGCCCGGGCGCGGCGTGGGGCGCGAGGCGGGACGGGCGGTGGCGGCGGTCATCGGCGGCGGGCTCCGTTCAGGAACGCGATAAGGACAAAACGGTCAGTCGGCGGCGGGCAGCACGATCGGACGGGCATAGCCACCGACGGCACGCAGCGGGCCGAGCGCGACGCCGGCCGCGGCCGCGGCGGCGACGACCGCGACGGGATCGGCATCGCCCTCTGCCGTGTCGACGGCGACGAGCAGCGCGGTGGCGCCCGAGGCGAGGCCGGCATGGGCGATGACGTCGATGCCGGCCGCGGCGAGCCGGGCGCGGGCCGCGGCGTCGGCCGGGCCGGTGGTCGAAAAGACGGCGATCTCGGGCGCGACGGGATCCTTCAGCGCCATCGAGATCACCACGGCCGGCGTCGCCACCGGCCGGCCGGGCTGGTCGATGAACGGCAGTCGGCCGATGATGCGCGGCTCGTCCGCCGTGCCGAGCCGGCTCCACCAGGCCCCCTCGACCGCGCCGATGCGAATCACCGCGAGGTCGGAGGTCGAGCGGCCGACGGCGGCGATCGCCTCCTCGGGGCGCTCGGTGGTGACGAACGGCACCGTGAAGCCGAAGTAGAAGCGGGCGATGTCGCGCGTCTCGTGCGCGTCGCCGGTGGCGACGTGCACGGTGTAGCCCTGCTGCAGCCAGGTGAAGGTCGAGATGATCTCGCGCCAGACGTGCTCGATGGTGACGATCGGCAGCCGGCCGCGGTGGCGGTCGACGAGCGCGTGCATCATCGAGGCCTCGCGCGCCGGGCGGAAGGCGGCGCCGGGCCGGTCGGTGCCCTTCACCGAAATCAGCGCCTCGATGATCTCGCTGCGCTGGACGAGGAGCTGGTGCATCTCGGCGTCGAGCGCGTCGATCCGCCCGCGCAGCTCGGCGAGCGCGGCGGGGCTGCCGGGCGCCGGCGTGGCGGTGATGGGGGTCTCGTCCGAAGCGGTCGGGGTCGCCGCGGCGCGGGGTCTGTCGTCAGCGCTCATCGGGCAACTCGTCGGCGTCAGCTCGTCGGAACGATGGATGAAGGGCCGGCGGCACGGGGCCGGCGGCCGGGCGCTATTCATAGGCAACGCACCCGCGAAAGGCAAAAGGGAAACGCGGCCGGGGAATGTGATCGCGTGCCGCGGCCGCCAGCGCGCACCGCCTGTTGATGGCGCCGGTGTTGACAGCGGGGGGCCCCGCTCCCTAGCTACGCTCCACTTCCGGGGCCGGGCTTGCGACGCCGCGGCGACAACGAGGCGGAACGGGCCCACCGATGGGAAGCGCGGCGGACGACTTCGACGAGACGGAACGGCGCCGGCGCCGCGAGGCGGACCGGCCGTCGAGCCTCGTCGCCCGCTTCGGCGACGACCAGCCGTTGCGGCTCGACGGCGGCGCACTGCTCAGCCCCTGGCAGATCGCCTACACCACCGTCGGCAAGCTCAACGCCGACCGCAGCAATGCGGTGCTGGTCTGCCATGCGCTGACCGGCGACCAGTATGTCGCGAGCCCGAACCCGGTGACGGGCAAGCCCGGCTGGTGGGGGCTGATGGTCGGCCCCGGCCGCCCGGTCGACACCGACCGCTTCTTCGTCATCTGCGCCAACGTGCTCGGCGGCTGCATGGGCACCACCGGCCCGGCGAGCACCGATCCCGCGACAGGCCGGCCCTACGGCGTCGACCTGCCGCTGATCACCATTCCCGACATGGTGCGCGCCCAGGCGGCGCTGGTGGAGAGCCTCGGCATCGACACGCTGTTCGCCGTCGTCGGCGGCTCGATGGGCGGCATGCAGGTGCTCGAATGGGCGGCCGCCTACCCCGAGCGTGTGTTCGCCGCGGTGCCGATCGCCACCGGCGCGCGCCACTCCTCGCAGAACATCGCCTTCCACGAGGTCGGCCG
Source organism: Methylobrevis albus (assembly GCF_015904235.1). Lineage (GTDB taxonomy): Bacteria > Pseudomonadota > Alphaproteobacteria > Rhizobiales > Pleomorphomonadaceae > Methylobrevis_A > Methylobrevis_A albus. The sequence goes on along the minus strand of NZ_JADZLT010000049.1, from coordinate 499,161 downwards.
CCAGGCGGTGATGGCCGATCCGGACTGGTGCCGCGGCGCCTATCTCGAGGCCGGCCGCAGCCCGCGCAAGGGCCTCGCCGTCGCGCGCATGGCGGCGCACATCACCTACATGTCCGGCCAGTCGCTGCACGCGAAGTTCGGCCGCAACCTGCAGGACCGCGAGCGCGTCACCTTCGGCTTCGAGGCGGACTTCCAGATCGAGAGCTACCTGCGCCACCAGGGCATGAGCTTCGTCGACCGGTTCGACGCGAATTCCTATCTCTACGTGACGCGGGCGATGGACTACTTCGACCTCGCCGCCCCGCACGGCGGCGTGCTGGCGCACGCCTTCGCCGGCACCAGGACGCGGTTCTGCGTCGCCTCGTTCACCACCGACTGGCTATTCCCGACCACCGAGAGCAAGGCGGTGGTGCACGCGCTCAACGCCGCCGGCGCCAACGTCTCCTTCGTCGAGATCGCCAGCGACCGCGGCCACGACGCCTTCCTGCTCGACGAGCCGGAGTTGTTCGCCACCGTGCGCGGCTTCCTCACCGGCGCCGCCCGCGCCCGCGGCATCGAGGGACCAGCGGCACCCCGGATTGCCGGCGACGCCCCGCCGACCCAGCCCGCCGTCAAGGCCGTTGTCCAGCGCGGAGGCGGCCGGTGAGCGACGCGGCAACCCCCTCCACCCGGCCGGCGCCGGCACGGATCCGCAATGACCTGCGCGTCGTCGCCGAGCTCGTCGCGCCCGGCGCCCGACTGCTCGATATCGGCTGCGGCGACGGCGACCTGCTCGCCTATCTCGCCGCCGAGAAGGGGGTCGACGGGCGCGGCATCGAACTCAGCCAGGCGGGGGTGAACGCCTGCGTCGCGCGCGGCCTGTCGGTGATCCAGGGCGACGCCGACCGCGACCTCGCCTATTACCCCGACCGCGGCTTCGACTACGCCGTGCTCAGCCAAACGATCCAGGCGACCATGGCGCCGAAGACCGTGCTGCAGGAACTCCTGCGCATCGGCGACAAGGCGATCGTCTCGTTCCCGAACTTCGGCTACTGGGACGTCCGCCTGCGTCTGATGTTCGGCGGCCGCATGCCGGTCAGCGAGCGCCTGCCGTACAGCTGGTACGACACGCCCAACATCCACTTCTGCACGATCCGCGACTTCGTCGCCCTCTGCCGCGAGATCGGTGCGACGGTGGAAAAGGCCGTGGCGCTCGACGGCAACGGCAACCGCGTGCCGTTCAACGCGCCGTGGTGGGTGTGGAACCTGATCGGCGCGCAGGCCGTGTTCCTGCTGAAGCGGCGCTGACGGGCGGCCTGCTTGCGGCCGCTCAGACCGGTGCGTGCCGCGGCGCAGGATCCGGTCGCTCGGAAGGCTCGGTGAAGAACCGCACCCGGCCCTTGCCCTCGGCCTTGGCCCGGTAGAGCGCGACGTCGGCCTTGCGCAGCAGTTCGGCGGCGGCGGTGCCGTCGCCCGGGGCGATGGCGACGCCGATGCTGACGCCGATCTCGGCCGGTCCGGAGCGCAGGCGGAACGGGCGGGCGACGTCCGCCATGATCGCCTCGGCAAGGGCGCGGATGCGGTCATGGTCTGTCTCGCCCGGCAGCACCACGGCAAATTCGTCGCCGCCGAAGCGGGCGACAGTATCGATCTCGCGGATGCAGCGCTCCAGCCGCGCCGCGAATTGCTGCAAGAGGTCGTCGCCGGCATCATGGCCGTACCGGTCGTTGACCGCCTTGAAGCCGTCGAGGTCGAGAAAGAGCACCGCGACCCCGTGCACCCGCTTGCTGATCCCGGTGACGACCCGCTCGAGCCGGTCCTGCAGCAGGATGCGGTTCGGCAGGCCGGTGAGCGCGTCGTGCAGCGCCCGCGCCTCGCTCTGGCGAATGAGCTGGGCGGCCTCCGCGGCATGGCGCAGCACCAGCACGGTCATCGCGAGGAAGGCGATGGCGATCATGGCGAGGACCGGGGCCGCCCGCTCCATCAGGAGATCGCCGGGGCGAGCGGGGTCCCAGGCGAGGAAGCGCGGCTCGGCACCGGTGGCGCCCGCAGCATGCATCGCGATCGGGGACGAGGCGCGGTAATCGACCCCGGCGACGTCCGGTCCGACGATGCGGAGGCCCGGCAGCAGGTAGGTCCGCGCGAGATTGGCGAGCAGGGCCTCGTCGAGCACATCGACGAAGATGATGCCGTAGCCGGTCTGCTGCGGCCGTTCGGTATCGTTGTAGGGCCGCACCGGCGCGATCGCCATCACGGCAGGGACGCCGGACGCCTCGACGAGGCCGGTCGCGGCGCGGACCGGATCGCCGCGCCGCCAGCGCGCGATCAGGTCGCCGGCCGCCCCGTCCAGCACGCGGCTGAACGGTGTCGCGCCGCTGACGCCGGCGATCCGCGAATAGATGGTGCGGTCCTCGTCGTCGACGACGAAGGCGAACTCGGCGCCGTAGCTCGTCTCGCTGCCCTGCCCGATGTTGACCTCGGCCCAGTCGGCGTCGAACCGGTCGACGAGGGCGACGACCGCGTCGTCCCAGTTGCCATAGTCGGCCGCGGCCTTGGCGAGCTGGCCGCCGTGCACCGCCAATGCCCCCTCGGCCAGCCGGACCTGCTCGCCGATCGCGACTTCCGTCTGGTAGCGCGACGTCACCGTCATGCCGATCCCCGCCCCGACGAGCAAGAGAACGATCAATCCCGCCAAGGGCAGGATGACCCGGCGCAGGAACATGCGATTCGAGCCTTCGATCACGATCAGGTCTGCCGTTCGAGGACGTTCGGGGCACTATGGAGCAGGGCACTTGCGCAATGCCTAACGTTTGCGCACACGACCCCTGGGATCGGCTCAGCCCGCCGGCTGCTCGGGCGCGCTCCGCCCCGCCGTCGGCCGCACGCCGGCCGGGATCAGGCTCGGCCGGAACGAGGCGCGCACCTGCGCCGGCTTGCGCACCGGCAGGCCCTGGTAGAGCTGTTTCGTCGCCTCGACGATGATGACGCCAGCGAACGCCGGCCAGAAGCGGGCGCCGATCCGCTCCCACGGCGACGACGGCCGCCGCACCCGCCGGCGCTTTACCGGCAGCATGTGCAGCGCCTCGCGCCAGGCGACCGGCGAGAACAGGCTTTCGCGCAGCAGCGCGGTGAGCTGGGTGCGCGAGAACGGCCGGCCGTAGCCGAAGGGCGAGCTGTCGACCCGCGCCCAGAGCCCGCGCCGGTTCGGCACCACGATCAGCAGCCGCCCGCCCGGCGACAGCACGCGCCACACCTCGCGCAGCACCTCGCGCGGGTCGTTCGCCATCTCCAGCGCGTGCACCACCAGCACCCGGTCGACCGCCGCGTCGGGCAGCGGCAGCATGTCGTCGACGACAAGGGCGGCGGCCGACGGCCCGTCGCCGGGCCAGTTCACCACCCCCTGCGCCGCCGGCATGAAGGCGATGGTGCGCTCGGCCTCCTCGCGGAAGGCGCCGAGATAGGGCGTCGCATAGCCGAGGCCGAGCAGCCGGTCGCCGCGCACGTTCGGCCAGGCGCCGCGGATGCGGTCGAGCAGGATCTGCCGCACCGTCGCCCCGAGCTCTTCGGCGTAGAAGTCGCGCAGGTCGATGACGTCGAGATACATGCTGTCCCTTGCTGCCGCCGACGTCTGCGCCGTTGGCACCCCGGTGCCGACTGCTTAAGGTCTGGCCGTCCGTACCAGCGTCGCACACACCGCCTAACATGCGGTGACGGCCGCCCGGCGGCAACCCGCCCGCCCGGCGGCGAGCCGAGGACCAACGAGGAGTTTGCCATGCCCGACGTCGAGATCGCCGTCATCCCGTGCCTCAGCGACAACTACGCCGTCCTCGTCCACCGGCCGGACGGCGGCGGCACGCTGCTGGTCGATGCGCCCGAGGAAGCGCCGATCGCGGCCGAACTCGCCGCCCGCGGCTGGCAGCTCACCGACATCCTGATCACCCACCACCACCACGACCACGTCGGCGGCCTCGCCGCCCTGAAAGCGGCGAGCGGCGCCCGCGTGCTCGGCCCCGCCGCCGAGGCGTCGCGGATCGCCGGGCTCGACGGCACGCTCGGTGACGGCGAAACCGCGACGGTCGCCGGCCTTGCCGTCACCGCGCTCGCCACCCCGGGCCACACCGCGGGCCACCTCTCCTATCATCTGCCCGAGATCGCCGCGGTCTTCACCGGCGACACGCTGTTCGCGCTCGGCTGCGGGCGGCTGTTCGAGGGCACGCCGGCCGACATGTGGGCATCGCTGCTCCGCCTCGCGGCGCTGCCGCCCGAGACCGCCGTCTACTGCGGCCACGAATACACCCTCTCCAACGCCCGCTTCGCCCTCGGCATCGACCCGGGCAACGCCGCCCTCGTCGCCCGGGCGGCCGAGGTCGAGGCGGCCCGCGCCGCCGGCCGGCCGACGATCCCCTCGACGATCGGCGCGGAGATCGCGACCAACCCGTTCCTGCGCGCCGGCGAGCCGGCGATCGCGGCCCAGGTCGGCCTCGCCGGCCACCCGGCCGTCGCGGTGTTCGCCGAGATCCGCGAGCGCAAGAACCGCGGCTGACCCTCCACCGGAGAGCCCCCGATGACGAGCCCGACCGATGCCGCCCGCGCCCTCTCCGCCGCCGAGGTGATCCGCCTGCTCGATCTTCGGCCGCACCCCGAAGGCGGCCACTATCGCCAGACCTTCGAGGACATCGAGGGGCCGGACGGGCGCGCGCGCTCGACGGCGATCTACTATCTGCTCGGGGCGGGGGAACTCTCGGCCTGGCACCGGATCGACGCGGCCGAGGTCTGGCACTGGCACGCCGGGGCGCCGCTGGCGCTGACCTTGTCGCCGAACGGCCACGACGCCGAGGCGCATCATCTCGGACCGGAGCTTGGCCAGGGTCAGCGGCCGCAGGCCGTGGTGCCGCCCGGCTGGTGGCAGACCGCCGAGAGCCTCGGGCCCTGGACGCTGGTCGGCTGCACGGTGGCGCCCGGCTTCCGCTTCGCCGGCTTCGAACTCGCTCCGCCCGACTGGTATCCGCGGCCGCGACCGCGGAGTTGAACCGCCATCAGCCGCGCTTCAGGAACAGGTCCTTGCCGGCGAGCAGCGCGCCGCCGGTGACGAGGGCGCAGGCGAGCGCGGCATTCAGCGTGAACGCCCCGAAGCCGAACAGGATGAGCAGCAGCGTCGACAGCACCGGCGCCGCATAGGCCGAGGCGCCGAGCACCTGGATGTCGCCGCGCTTGACGCCGTAGTCCCAGACGAAGAAGGCGAGGCCGACCGGGAACACCGCGAGCCCCGCGACCATCGTCCACTCGAACGCCCCCGCCGGCCAGACCGTGGTCTCGAACAGCGCGTGCCCGGCGAAGCTCAGCAGCGCGGTGACGAGGCAGAAGCCGGTCACCGCCTCGGTCGGCACCTCCGGCAGCCGGCGCGACAGCACCGAATAGCTCGACCAGGTCAGCGCCGAGGCGATCGCCGCGCCGTAGCCGAGCGCGTGACCGCCCGAGAGGTCGAGCCCGCCGCCCCCCGTGATCAGCAGCCCGGCGCCGATGAAGCCGATCGCGACGCCGGCGACATGGTGCCAGCGCAGCCGCTCGCCGGGCAAAAGCCCGGAGAACAGCACGATCAGCAGCGGCCAGAGGTAGTTGATGAGGTTCGCCTCGACCGGCGGCGCGTTGCGGATCGCCGTGAAATAGAGCGCGTGGAAGCCGAACAGGCCGAAGGTGCCGAGCAGCCAGACATGCGCCGGCTGGCGCAGCGCGCCGAGGCCGCGCCCGGAGATGAGCAGCCAGCCGAGCGCGCCGAGCCCGGAGAGCCCGAAGCACAGCCCGTTGAGCAGGAACGGCGGCACCGCGCCGGTGCCGGCCGCGAACACCCCGAGCAGCGACCACATCAGCACGGCGGTGAGGCCGACCAGCGTGGCGCGGCGGCGGCGGTCGGCCGGCGCGCGGGGCGGCGCGGTGTCCGGAGGCACGGCCTCGGTGGGGAGGGAGGAACGCGGCATGGATCGCTCGCAGGGCTCGCCGCGAACGGCGTCGCGATCGGATCGGGTGGGAACCGCTCGCCTCGCGGCGGCGTTGCCGTCTATAAGCGCAGCTGTTCCCGCCGCGCAATCGGCTTCGGCCGCCCGCCCCGCCACCCGGGGCACCGCCGGCCCCTGCATACTGCGCCGGGCCGCCCTTGGAGAGCCGTCATGACCACCGCCTCGCCGTTGTCCCAGGAAGCCCGTCACCGCATCGAGGAGATCGCCGGCCGCCACGGCTTCTCGGCCGACGCCGCGTCCACCCTGCTCGTCGCCATGCAGGCCGGCGGCGGCCAGATGGCCCAGTTCAGCCACCCCGAATTCGGCGGCATGGGCCAATGGAGCCGCGGCGGCATGCTGATGATCGGCGACATGTTCAACAACGGCCTGCGCAACCGCGTCGGCAGCCTCGCCGACGAACTCGCCGCCGCGCTCGCCGACAACGGCTCGCCGTTCGCCCGATCGCTGGAGAGCGGCGGTCAGGGATCGTCGTTCGGCGCGTTCGCCGGTTCGCCCGGCTGGCCGGCCGACCTCGGCCAGCCATCGTCGAGCGGCAGCCAGAACGGCATGCGCTACGCCGTGTTCCCGGACACCCGCCGCCTCGCCATCGACGACGGCAGCGGCGTGATCGTCTACGACACCGGCGACCACCTGATCGGCGGCGTCTCGCAGCAGCAGGGCTCCGGCCGCGACCTCTCGTTCCAGAGCCAGCACGGCACGGTGCGCGCGAGCGATCTGCGCCGCGTCGACGCCGAGCCCCAGAACTCGTCCCAGAACCCGTCGCAGTATCAGCAGCAGGGCGGGACATCCGACTATCTCGACCGGGACGAAATCCCCGGCGAGACGACCGAGACCTTCGGCGGCGATGCCTGGCAGGATTCGATCTCGAGCCCGCCCGCGGGCGCGGCCGTGATCATCCCGGCCGACGCCCCGAGCCCGACGCCGCGCGTCGCGACGCCCGTCGCCGGCGACCCGCTCGACCTGATCGAACGCCTCGCCGCCCTGCGCGACCGCGGCGTGCTCAGCGACGAGGAATTTGCCGAGAAGAAACGGGAATTGCTGAGCCGGCTCTGATGGATCACGGCACCGGGCGCCGGACTGATATCGTCACGCGGACGCCCCGGCTTTTCCCTCGCCCTTCGAGACAGACGCTTGCGCGGCTTCCTCAGGGTGAGGGGAAAGGTTATGTAGCTGTTTTACCGAGAAAAACGGCGGAAGACGTCGTACTGAAACTCTCGAAGACCTCATCCTGAGGAGGCCCGCAGGGCCGTCTCGAAGGACGAGGTCGGGAACGCCCGACTTCGCCGCCTGCTGAATCGGAGAGCTGTGCGCATCCCGGAGGATGTTGCAGCTCGGCGCGCCCTCGCGCCTCACGGATCGAGCTCGGTGTCCCAGTAGAGGAAGTCGAGCCAGCTGTCGTGCAGGTAGTTCGGCGGGAACAGCCGGCCGTTGTTGTGCAGGTCCTGCACGCTCGGCGAATAGGGCATCTGGAACGGGTTCAGCCCGGATTCCTTCAGCGACTTGTTCGCCTTCTTGAGATTGCACGGCGAGCACGCGGTGATCACGTTCTCCCACGTCGTCTGGCCGCCGCGCGAGCGCGGGATCAGGTGGTCGAAGGTGAGTTCGTCCTTCGAGCCGCAGTACTGGCACTGGAAGCGATCGCGCAGGAACACGTTGAACCGCGTGAAGGCCGGATGGCGCGACGGGCGCACATAGGACTTCAGGCAGACGACGGACGGCAGGCGGAATTCGAACGTCGGGCTGCGCACCGCGACGTCGTATTCGGAGACGATGTTGACGCGGTCGAGGAACACGGCTTTCACGGCGTCCTGCCACGACCACAGCGACAGCGGATAGTAGCTCAGCGGACGGTAGTCCGCGTTGAGAACCAGAGCCGGATGACCGTCCGGCGAGACCGCGATCGTCACCTCTCGCTCCTCTCTACCGCCTCTCCTCGGTCACCCCGAGGATGACGCCCGCATAATGTATAGCGTCTGTGTCAGGTCTGTGAAGCGTGCAGAACTCCATCCTTCGGTTCACCATCCGCCGCAGGCCCGAAGGCGCCCACCCCCTCAAGCTACCGCGATTCGATTTCTTCGCCAGAGGCCCCCGATGAATTTCAGCCGCCTGTTCACCGACCTCGCCAGCCGCATCGCCCACTGGACCGGCAAGCCGTTCACCTTCGCGATCTGCTGCGCGATGGTGCTGGTCTGGATCGTCACCGGCCCGCTGTTCGGCTTTTCCGACACCTGGCAGCTCGTCATCAACACGGGCACCACCATCGTCACCTTCCTGATGGTGTTCCTGATCCAGAACACCCAGAACCGCGACGCCGCCGCCGTGCAGGCAAAGCTCGACGAATTGATCCGCGCGACAGCAGAGGCCCGCAACCTCTTCATCGGCATCGAGCATCTGACCGACGACGAGCTCGAGAAGATCCGCAAGCGCATCGAGGACGACGCGGCCGAACTCGACACCGAGCTGAACGCGCTCGGCGAAGCCGACTATCCGCGCCGCGCCTTCGAGCGGCTGATCGCGCTGAAGTAACGCCGATCCGTCGGCGCTATTCGCGGTTCGACACCCAGCGCAGCAGCTTGACGAAGCTGCGCGACGGCACGAGGCGCTTCAGCACCCAGAGCAGCTTGGTCGGGAAGGTGACGCTGTAATAGGGCTTCGGATCCGGGCTCTCGCAGGCGTGGATCAGGCAGGCGACCACGGCTTCCGGCTGCAGCTTCCATTTGTTCTCGCCGCCCATCTGCATCTTGGCGAGCCGCTTTTCGTAGGCCGCCCGGTGCGGCGACGACGGGATGTCGATGTTCTGGCGGAACATCTTCATGCTGGTCTCGACGAAGCGGGTGGCGATCGGCCCCGGCCGGATCGACGAGACGTGGATGCCGGCGCCGCGCACCTCGAGCCGCAGCGTATCGGTCAGCCCCTCCACCGCGTGCTTCGAGGCTATGTAGGCGCCGCGGTACTTCAGCGCGATGAAGCCGAGGATCGACGAGCACTGCACGATCCGCCCGCCGCCGCGCGCCCGCATCGCCGGCAGCACGCGGCAGGTGAGGTCGTGCCAGCCGAACACGTTGACCTCGAACTGCGCCTTCAGCGCCGCGGTGGGGAGATCCTCCACCGCGCCCGGCTGGCCATAGGCGCCGTTGTTGAAGAGCGCATCGATCCGCCCGCCGGTGGCGGCGAGCACCGTTTCTGCGCAGGCGGCGATCGAGGCCGGGTCGGCATAGTCGAGGTGCACCGGCTCGACGCCGGGCAGCAGCGCCAGTTTCGCCCGGTCCTCCTCCGTCCGCGCCGTCGCGAACACCCGCCAGCCGCGCGCCGCCATGTCGCGCGCGGCGGCAAAGCCGATGCCCGAGGAGGCCCCGGTGATGAGGATGACGCGGCGGTCGGGGGTGGCGGTCATGGGGTTCCCGGGATTGGAAGGGTCAGGACAAGGCGAAGCGATCATGCACCATCCCTCCCCCTTGTGGGGAGGGTGGCGAGCGCAGCGAGCCGGGAGGGGTTACGGCCTCTCGGCAAATCGAGGCGACGCCGTCACCCCTCCCGACCCGGCTTCGCCGGGCCACCCTCCCCACGAGGGGGAGGGATCCTTGCCGGCCGGCGCCTATCACATGAACGCGCCCCGGAGATCCACCGTGCCGCGGCGGCCGACGTCCTTGAAATGCCGGTCGAGAAAACTCTCCGCCGCCGTCCGGCCGATCTCCTTCAGCTCCTCGAAGAAGTGGAACGAGGTGTCGAGCTTGGTCGAAGCATTGAACGCCCCCATCGCCTCGGCGCCCTCGATCCGGTGCACGAAGTGCTCGTGGTAGCGGGTGCGGTCGAGGCGGTCCTCGGCGATCAGCCGGTTGACGAAGTCGATGGCGCGCAGTTCGCGCAGCAGCGAGGCATTGAAGGTGATCTCGTTGACCCGCTCGACGATTCCCTGCGCCTCGCGCGGCACCTCGCGCCGTTCGATGGGGTTGATCTGGACGAGCAGGATGTCCGGCGTCTTCGTCATGCCGAAGAACGGAAACAGCGCCGGGTTGCCCATGTAGCCGCCGTCCCAGTAGTGCTCGCCGTCCACCTCTACCGCCTGGAACAGGAACGGCAGGCAGGCCGAGGCCATCACCGCCTCGGGCGTCAGCTCGGCGTTGGTGAACACCTTGATCTTGCCGGTCGCGACATTGGTCGCCGAGATGAACAGCTTCAGCTTGCGGCAGCTGCGTACCTTGTCGAAATCGACCTGCTCGGCGACGAGGTCGCGCAGCGGGTTGATGTTGAGCGGGTTGAGGTCGTAGGGGCTGGCGACGCGCGAAAGGAGATCGAAGAACGGGAAGCGCGGCACGTCGAACGGCATCCGCCAGGCCCCGAACCAGCTTTCGATCAGCGAGGTGCGCGGCCCGGCGATGCGCCCCTCGAGGCTGACGCTGCGCCAGAAGCGATCGAGCGCCGCGCGGGCGCCGTCGAGCCCGCCGGCCTCGAGCCCGGCTGCGAGCACCACCGCGTTCATCGCGCCGGCGCTGGTGCCGGAGATCGCCTCGAAGCCGATGCGCCCGTCCTCGAGCAGCCGGTCGAGCACGCCCCAGGTGAAGGCGCCGTGCGCGCCGCCACCCTGCAGGGCGAGGTTGACGGGCTTGACGCGGCTCATGAGCTTCATGTCGCGCGCTCCCGCCGGGGCGGCGTCGCGGCCCGCCCCCTCGACCTTCGCCCCCTCGCTCATGCCGCCGTCCAGCCGCCGTCGACGGAGAGCACCGCGCCGGTGATCGAGCGGGCGCTGTCGGAGGCGAGATAGAGCGCGAGGTCGGCGATCTCTTCGACGGTGACGAACTCCTTGGTCGGCTGCGCGGCGAGGATCACCTCGCGCTTCACCTGTTCCTCGGTCATGCCGCGCGCCTTGGCGGTGTCGGGGATCTGCTTCTCGACCAGCGGCGTCCAGACGTAGCCCGGCGCGATCGCGTTCACCGTGATGCCGGCGGTGGCGACTTCCAGCGCCACCGTCTTGGTGAAGCCGGCGATGCCGTGCTTCGCCGCGACATAGGCCGACTTGAACGGCGAAGCGACGAGGGCGTGCGCCGAGGCGGTGTTGATGATCCGGCCCCACTTCTGCGCCTTCATGAACGGGATCGCGGCGCGCGTCGCGTGGAAGGCGGCGGAGAGGTTGATCGCGATGATCGCGTCCCACTTCTCGACCGGGAAATCCTCGACCGGCGAGACGAACTGGATGCCGGCATTGTTGACGAGGATGTCGAGCCGGCCGAAGGCGGCGTGCGCCTCGGCGATCATCGCGGCGATCTCGGCGCCTTTCGACATGTCGGCCGCCGAATAGAGCACCGTGACGCCGGTGTCGGCGGCGAGCTTCGCCCGCGTCGCCTCGATCGCGGCGGCGTCGCCGAAGCCGTTCAGCATCACGTCGGCCCCGGCCTTGGCGAAGGCGGTGGCGACGGCGAGGCCGATGCCGGAGGTGGATCCGGTGACGACGGCGGCTTTTCCCTTGAGCATGGCGAGGCTCCTCATCTGGCGCATTGCGCGTGACCGTCCGTGTGGATCTGCGGGCGGGTGGGACGCCGTCGGAGGCCGCGGCCGGAGATCCGGCCCCAGAAGGGCTGGCAAGGCGGTGCGGCGAGGCGTCGCCGTTTGGTGTGCACTGCGGTAAATGCGCGCTCAAGCGAAAAAGATCGAGGGGGTCGTCCTCACATCGTCGCGATCCGACCGGCTCCGGCTGCGGCCCGCTTCGACACGAACCGACCGCCCGAGCCTTCCTTCCGCCCGCCCGCGCCGCTATATCAGGGGCCACTGCGGCGATGGAACAGACGGCGTGCCCGAGCCTCACGACCATACCCACGACCACGACCACAGCCGCTGCCGCCATTCGGCGATGGCGCGGGTGGAGCAGACCTGCGCGACGCGCGGGCTGAAGATGACGGCACCGCGCCGCGACGTGCTCGACGTGCTGCTCGCCGACCATGTGCCGATGAGCGCCTACGAGATCATCGACCGCATGGCGGTGCGCGGCCGCCGGCCGAGCCCGATCTCGGTCTATCGTGCGCTCGACTTTTTGATCGGCAACGGCTTCGCCCATCGCATCGAGAGCCGCAACGCCTTCCTCGCCTGCTCGCACGAGCACGGCCCCGGCGACCCGGCCGTGGTGTTCCTGCTCTGCGAGAGCTGCAACGTCGCCGAAGAAGCCGAGCCGGCCGAGTTGCTCGCCATCATCGAGCACATCGCCGCCGGCACCGGCTTTCTGCCGAGCTCCGCCGTGCTCGAACTCCGCGGCCGCTGCCGGCGCTGCCGCGAGGCGGAGGGCGATGCCGCCACGCCCGCCGCCCAGACCGCCGGTTGAGCCCGGCATGACGCCCCGCCCCGTCCGGCTCGGCCGGTTCCAGACCCGTCCCGATCAGCCCCGTTCCGCGAGCACGCTGCGATGACCATCTCCACCGCGCCCCTGCCCCGCCGCCGCGCCGTCGCGGTCAAGGTCGGCGGCGTCACCGTCGGCGGCGACGCGCCGGTCGTCGTCCAGTCGATGACCAACACCGATACCGCCGACATCGACGCCACCGTGCGCCAGGTCGCCGACCTCGCCCGCGCCGGCTCCGAACTCGTGCGCATCACCGTCGACCGCGACGAATCGGCCGCCGCCGTGCCGAAGATCCGCGAGCGGCTCGACCGGCTCGGCCTCGACGTGCCCCTCATCGGCGACTTCCACTACATCGGCCACAAGCTGCTCGCCGATCACCCGGCCTGCGCCGAGGCGCTCGCAAAATACCGCATCAACCCCGGCAACGTGGGCTTCAAGGCGAAGCGCGACCTGCAGTTCGGCGCGATCATCGAGACCGCGATCCGCAACGACCGCCCGGTGCGCATCGGCGTCAACTGGGGCTCGCTCGACCAGGAGCTCCTCACCCACCTGATGGACGAGAACCAGGCCGCCGGCTTTCCGCAGACGGCGGCCGAGGTGATGCGCGAGGCGATCGTGCGCTCGGCGCTGCTCTCGGCGGAACGCGCCGAGGAGATCGGGCTGCCGCGCTCGAAGATCATCCTCTCGGCCAAGGTCAGCGCCGTGCAGGAGCTGATCGCCGTCTATGCCGAGCTCGCCCGCCGCTCCGACCACGCCCTGCACCTCGGCCTCACCGAGGCGGGCATGGGCACCAAGGGCATCGTCGCCTCGTCGGCGGCAATGGGCATCCTGCTGCAGCAGGGCATCGGCGACACCGTCCGCGTCTCGCTGACGCCCGAGCCCGGCGGCGACCGCACCCGCGAGGTGCAGGTGGCGCAGGAACTCCTGCAGGTGATGGGCTTCCGCGCCTTCCTGCCGGTGGTCGCGGCCTGCCCCGGCTGCGGCCGGACGACCTCGACCGTGTTCCAGGAGCTCGCCCGCAAGATCCAGGACCAGATCCGCGACGAGATGCCGGTCTGGCGCACGCGCTATCCGGGCGTCGAGGCGCTGAAAGTCGCGGTGATGGGCTGCATCGTCAACGGCCCGGGCGAATCGAAGCACGCCGACATCGGCATCTCGCTGCCCGGCACCGGCGAAACCCCGTCCGCCCCCGTCTACATCGACGGCGAAAAGGCGGTGACGTTGCGCGGCCCGGCGATCGCCGAGGATTTTCGCGCGCTGGTGCTCGACTACATCGAGAAGCGGTTCGGCACGGCCGGCGGGCGCGACGCGGCGGAGTGAGGCTCGGGCCGTGCCGTGGGCCGGCCCCCTCCCTGTCCCTCCCCCGCTTCGCAGGAGAGGGGACGCAGGAGGTTAGAGCGCCGTCTCCGTTGACGCTTCGAGTCGGCGAAACCGCTGTCGTGCGAAAAACCCATCGCCCATCGTCCCCTCTCCTGCGCAGCGGGGGAGGGACAGGGAGGGGGGAGGCCGCACGGCACACACCCTCAGAGCAACCCCGCCCCGATGTTCACCATCAGCGCCAAGATCGTGGTGTTGAAGAAGAACGCCAGCACGCCGTGCACCAGCACGATGCGGCGCATGCGCCGGGTGGTGGTGGCGATGTCGGCGGTCTGGGCGGTGGCGCCGACCACCACGGAAAAATACAGGAAATCGAGATAGTCCGGCGCATCGCCGCCGGGAAAGTCGAGCCCGCCGGCCTCGGTCGCCGGCGCCTGGCCGCCCACGTCGGACGCCCCGTCCCGCTCCGGCGCGGCCGCGTAGTACTCGTGCGCATAGTGCACGGCGAACACCGTGTGCACGAAGCCCCAGGCGGCGAGGATGGTGGTGACCGCCAGCGCGAAGTGCCAGCCGACCACGCCCGAGGCCGAGCCGCCGGCGAGCAGGGCGACGATCGCCGCGATGCTGGCGAGCGTCGCCCCGACGCCGAACAGCAGCAGCGCCACCGCGCCCTCGTCCTCGGCCGCGGCGCGGCGGCGGATGCCAGCGACGTCGGTGGCGAGGAAGAGCTGCACCACCAGCCCGAGATAGGCGGCGACGCCGAGGTTCCAGCCGAGCAGCGCGCCCTCGATGGCGGAGAGCGGCGTCATCGCCGGCAATCCCGCCCCCGCGACGAGCCCGATCGCCACCGCGGCGAGCAGCCGCCGCCGGCGCCGGAAGCCGAGCACGCCGATCAGCAGGCTGCGGGGAAACGCCATCGGACCATCAACTCCGCACCCGGACGCCGCCGCATCAGCTCGGCCGCGCGGCGATGAAGCGGGCGATCGCCACCAGCGCGTCGGCGCGCTCGCCGAACGGCTGCAGCACCGCCTCGGCCTCGGCGACGAGATCGTCGAGCCGTCGCCGCGCCGCCTCGACGCCGTGCAGCGCGACGAGGGTCGCCTTGCCGCGGCCGGCGTCCTTGCCCGTCGCCTTGCCGACGGTGGCGGCATCGGCCGTCGCATCGAGCAGGTCGTCGGCGAGCTGGAAGGCGAGGCCGACGAGATCGCCGTAGCGGGCGAGCCACGCGGCGTCCGCCCCGCTCGCCCGGCCGAGCATCGCGCCGGCATCGACGGCAAAGCGCAGCAGCGCCCCGGTCTTCATCGCCTGCAGGCTGCGCACCTCGGCCTCGCCCATCGGCGCCGCCGGGGCATCGAAGCGCCCCTCGGCGGCGAGGTCCAGCATCTGGCCGCCGACCATGCCCCCCATGCCCGCCGCCCGCGCCAGCCGCGTGACCAGCCGGATGCGGATCGCCGCATCCGGCTCGCCGGCCGGGTCGGCGAGGAGGTCGAAGGCGAGGGTGAGCAGCGCGTCGCCGGCGAGGATCGCCGTCGCCTCGTCGAAGGCGCGGTGCACCGTCGGCTGGCCGCGGCGGATGTCGTCGTCGTCCATCGCCGGCAGGTCGTCGTGGACAAGGGAATAGCAGTGCACGCATTCGAGCGCCGCCGCGGCCAGCAGGATATCGCCGTGGCCGTCGTCGATGTCGCGGCCGAACAGCCGCGCCGTCTCGACGACGAGCGCCGGCCGGAGCCGCTTGCCGCCGCCGAGCACACCGTGCCGCATCGCCGCCAGCAGCCGCGCCGGGCGCGCCGTCTCGCCGGCGAGCGGGGCAGCCCCGAGCGCCGCCGCCAGCCGCTGAACGGCCGCTTCGGCGGTCGCCGCCAGCCGCCCTCCGAGTTCGTCCTCAGTCATCCGTAGCCCGCCGCGCCGACATCCTTGCCGCCGGCCCGATGCCGGGCCGTCCCGGCCGCCTGCTTAGCCGATGCCGGCGGCCGAATCCATGCCGGCGCGCCGGGGGCGGACGAGGGCTGCGAGGGTCCGGCGGGCGGACGGTGCGGCGGCCGGCCTTGTCTCGCCGCCCGCCCGGAGGCTACAGAGGAAGGCGACGACGCACCGGGCGGGCGATGATGCAGGACGACAGCCTCGACGACCGGATCGAACCACGCTTCGATCCCCCCCGCCGCCGGCCGCTGCGCCGCCTGTGGCGGCTGGCGCTGTTCTTCGTCGCGGCGCTCGTCGCCCTGCCGCTGGTGCTGGTGCCGGTCTATGCCGTGGCGCCGCCGGTCTCGACGCTGATGCTGCGCGACGCGGTGCGCCTCGGCGGCTACGAGCGCGACTGGGTCGGCATCGAGGCGATCTCGCCCTATCTGGTGCGCGCCGTGATCATGGGCGAGGACGGCCGCTTCTGCCAGCACGGCGGCGTCGACTGGCAGGCGCTGTCGCTGGTGCTGGAGGCCGAGGGCGGCCCGTCGCGCGGCGCCAGCACCATCTCGATGCAGACGGTGAAGAACCTCTTCCTGTGGTCGTCGCGCTCCTATGTCCGCAAGGCGCTGGAGATCCCGATCGCCACCTACGCCGACCTCGTCTGGACCAAGCGGCGCACCGTGGAGATCTATCTCAACGTCGCCGAATGGGGCCCGGGCCTGTTCGGTGCCGAGGCGGCGGCGCAGCATTATTTCGGCAAGCCGGCGGCGGATCTCGGCCGCCGCGAGGCGTCGCTGCTCGCCGCGGCGCTGCCGAACCCGATCGCCCGCAACCCGGCGAAGCCCTCGCGCGGCCACGCCAACTATGCCCGCATCATCGAGCAGCGCGAGCGCCAGTCGGGCGCCTATGTCGGCTGCGTGCTCGACCCCTGAGCCGTCCCCGGAACCGGGCGTCGCCGGGACCCGGCGGCGCGGCGCGGCGATTTTTCGGGCCGCCGCTCTGGTCAAAGCCGCCCGATCTCTGTATAAGCCGCCAAATTCCGGTGCCGGGAACTCCCCGTGGCGCCCGCAGTCTCATGACGCTGCGCGGCATCACGGCGGGCGCGGCGCCAAGTGGACGATCTGGAGTACTCCCCATGGCTGTGCCGAAACGAAAGACCTCGCCGTCGAAGCGCGGCATGCGCCGCTCGGCGGACGCGCTCAAGGCCCCGACCTACGTCGAAGACAAGACCTCCGGCGAACTGCGCCGCCCGCACCATGTCGACCTGAAGACCGGCATGTACCGTGGCCGCCAGATCCTGGAGCCGAAGGAAACCGTCTGACGGGATCCTTCGCCCGCCACCGGCGGGCGTGCTGCCTCGAACGACCGGCGCCGACGCGCCATCCGAAAGCCGCCCTCCGGGGCGGCTTTTTCATGTCCGGTGTCCGGGAGGGATCTCGTCCCCGCGCGTGGATGGGTGCCGAGCGGCAGCCATGTGCCCCAGCGGGCAAGATTTCGTCGGAGGTGAGAACGAGCCGGCCCGCTCAGACGCTGCGACGCAGCAGGAAGCCGGGCTCGATGCGGGTCGCGAGGCGCTCGGTGGCGCCATAGGCGGCGCTGGCGCGGGTGCCGACCAGGCCGGTGCTGCGCTGGCGGCGGCGCTCGCCGGCGAGCGGGCCGCCCTCACGGTCGACGATGAGCTGGGTCAGGAACGGCGCCGCGGCGGCAAAGCGCGGCCCGAAATCGGTCCCGGCCCGGTCGGCGGCGGGCTCGACCAGTGCGAGCGCCCGGCTCGCCGGACGATCCTCGCGCGGCTGGTCGTCGGCGACCGAGCCGTCGGCGTCGGCGGGCGCGACACGGCCGGTCGGGCGGAGCGCGGCGCTGCGCCCGATCCCCATCCGTCCCGCCCCGCCTGCACGGCCGATGCCGTCGATCATGACCAGTCTCTCCTCGGGCGGCCGCCCGTCCCGTTTCGGGACAGGAATGCGGCCGGGTCTCGGTGTGGGACAGCCGCAGCGACGCTGCGGGTCCTCCTGCGCTCAACCCAGCAAGCGGCGGGCCGCCCGCATGAATTGGTTAACAAAACCTTAACAGACAAGCCCTGCGTGCGTCAAAGCAGCCTTCGCGCTTCCTTAACCGGGATAGCGTAGGTTTTGATCCTCGGCCGGGGATCGTTCACTCCCGCGTCCTCGCCGGCTCCGGCGTCGGCGCCGCGGCCAGAACTGGGTGCGGACGGAATGCAGGCGGCGCACGCGATCATGGCGGCAAGATCACGTTCGGAGGCGAGGCCCATGGGCGAGGAGACCGCAATCACGGCGGCACTCTCCAGCGACGCGGCCGCCGAGCTGATGTGCGCGGCGGGCTTTGCCGCATTCCGCTGGGAGATCGGCTCGGACCGCCTGGCGCTCGGCCCCGGCGCCGCCGCCCTGCTGAAACTGCAGCCGATCGACCTGCCGGGCACCGGCCGCGCCCTGCGCCGGCTGATGACGGCCGAAACGCTCGCCGCCCGCGGCATGGCCTTCCCGCTGCCGGCGCTCGACGGCGACCTCGGGCCGGTGCGGCGCTACCGCTCGGGTTTCGCGATCCGCCCCGACGTCGCCGGCACGGATCTGCCGGTCTGGATCGAGGACGCCGGCACCTGGGAGCTCGACGCCACCGGCCAGCCGCTCGGCGTCACCGGCGTGCTGCGCCGGGTCGAGGACCTCGGCGGCTCGGGCGTCGCACCCGACCACATCGGCACCATCGACCCGCTCACCGGCACGCTGTCGCGCACCTCGCTGCTCGCGGCGCTCGGCACCACCATCGACCGCTACGTTCGCGACCAGCGCGGCTCCGGCGCGTTTCTCTCGATCGCCATCGACGATCTCGCCGGCATCAACCTCAATTTCGGCTACGACGTCGCCGACCGCATCATCATGACGGTGGCGCAGCGGATTCGCCGCGACATGCGCCAGGTCGACCTGCTCGGCCGCCTGTCGGGCCACAAGTTCGGCGCCCTGCTGCACGAGTGCGACGAGGCGGCGCTCGCCGTCGCCGCCGCGCGCTTCCGCGAGGCGGTGGAGAGCGTGGTGGTCGCGACGCCGCAGACCAACCTCAACGTCAGCATCTCGATCGGCGGCGTCGTGTTCCCGCGCCACGCCCGCGACGTGGAGCAGGCCCTGACCCGCGCCGAGGAGGCGCTGGGCATGGCCAAGCAGCGCGGCCGCGGCGGCTTCGAATTCTACCAGCCCTCGCCCGAGCGCGACGCGCTGCGCCGGCGCAATTTCGACCTCGCCGCAGCCATCACCTCGGGTCTCGCCGGCAACCGCTTCGTGCTCGCCTATCAGCCGATCGTCGAGGCGGGCAGCGGCCGGCTGATCCACTACGAGGCGCTGTGCCGCCTGGTGCGCGAGGACGGCTCCGTCGTCTCCGCCGGCCCGCTGATCGCCGCCGCCGAGCGCATCGGCATGATGCGGCGCATCGACGTCCGCGTGCTCGACCTCGCCCTCGCCGACCTCGCCGCCGAAAGCGACCTGAAGCTCTCCGTCAACGTTTCGGTGGAAAGCGCCCGCGAGCCGGCCTGGATCGAGCGCCTGCTCGCCGCCGTCACCGCCGATCGCTCGATTCCCGGCCGCCTCACCATCGAGATCACCGAGACGGCGGCGATGCGCAACGTCGCCGAGATGGCGGCGCTGACCGGCATGCTGCGCGACCTCGGCTGCCACATCGCCATCGACGACTTCGGCGCCGGCTACACGTCGTTCGTGCTGCTCCGCGACATCGAGGTCGACTGGGTCAAGATCGACGGCTCCTACATCGCGGACATCGCCGAGGATCCCGACAGCGCGATCTTCGTGCGCGCGCTGGTGACGCTCGCCGACCATTTCGGCATCCGCTCGGTGGCGGAATGGGTGAAGGACGACGTCTCGGCGCAGATCCTGCGCGGCATCGGCGTCGATGCCTTCCAGGGCCGCTTTGCCGGCGACCCGATGCTGCGCATCACCCCGGCGGTCCGCGCCGCCCTCGGCACGACCGAGATCCGCGCCGCCGACAGCGGCAGCACCGGCTATCCGCCCTTCGTCGGGCTGCTCGAAGGGCCGATCGTCGCGACCCAGACCGGCTTCCCCGCCCGCACCCGGCGCGCCAAAGCCAAGCGCTCCAGCCGCAAGGCGTTCACCGAAGGCAGCTGACGGCGCGAGCCTGTCCGTCGCCCGCGACCGGGCTCCGGTCGCGGGGCACCCGGCGGCGAGCTCTCAGTTGGCGCGGTCGGGCGCGAGCTGGTCGAGGCGGCGCTGCATCGCCTCGAGCTGCTGCTTCAGCGCGTCGATGTCGGTGTCGCGGGCGGGCTTCGCCGGAGCTGCGGTGTCGCCGCGGGCGTCGGCCGGATCGACCACGCCGGACGGGCCGAACGGCATGAACATCCGCACCGCCCGCTCGAAGATCTCCGCATTGCGCCGGACCTGCTCTTCCATCGTCTCGATGGTCGTGCCGCCGAAGGCCTGCGTCATCTGATGGCGGAACTTCTCCTGCTCGCGCGTCAGCGAGGCGATCGACTGCTCGAGATAGCTCGGCACCAGCTGCTGCATGCTGTCGCCGTAGAAGCGGATCAGCTGGCGCAGGAAGGTGACGGGGAGCAGGTTCTGCCCCTTGCCTTCCTGCTCGAAGATGATCTGGGTCAATACGGACCGGGTGATCTCGTCGCCGGATTTCGCGTCGAACACGACGAAATCCTCGCCGCCCTTCACCATCGACGCGAGGTCCTCGAGCGTGACGTAGGTGCTGGTGCCGGTGTTGTAGAGGCGCCGGTTCGCGTATTTCTTGATGACCGTCGGTTCGTCGTTCTTCGCCATCGGATGGGCCTCCCTCGCCCTTCGCACCGCAGCGGTGATCGCGGACCGATGCGGCGATGCCGTCCGGCCCTTGCGCCAGCCCCACCGGCCACCGGCGAACCCGCTGTCTTGGCAACAGAGTAAGGGCTTTTCGCAGCCGCGGCCAAGCGCTTTTTGCTGCGCAGCACGGCCGCAGCATGACACGGGCGGCACACGCCGGCACCCCGCGGTGCAGCGAGGCACGGGCGAGGTATGGGCGAGGCCTATGCGGGGTTTTGCGCACCCCGGCCCGGCGGGCACCCCGCCGCCGCATCCGCCGGCGCGACCCCCGGCCGCAACCCCCCTAAGTCGACCCGCCCTGCGGTTGACAGACCCGAAGCGAAGCGCCTCTAGTGCGGCGAACGACGGCCGCGCGAGATCGCCGGCCGCATGCCGGCTCGCAGCGGACCGGCGCCATCGATCGGCCGCAAGTGCCGCAACCGGGAGCCATTCCATGTCCGACATCGTCATCGTCTCAGCCAAGCGTACCGCCGTCGGGTCGTTCGGCGGCGCGTTCGGGGGCACCTCCGCGCACGAGCTCGGCGCCGCCGTCATCCGCGACCTCCTCGCCGCCAGCGGCGTCGAGGCGGGCGAGGTCGACGAGGTGATCCTCGGCCAGGTGCTCACCGCCGGCCAGGGCCAGAACCCGGCCCGCCAGGCCTCCATCGCCGCCGGCCTGCCGATCGGCACCACCGCCTGGGGCCTCAACCAGGTCTGCGGCTCGGGCCTGCGCGCCGTCGCCCTCGGCATGCAGCAGATCGCCTCCGGCGACGCCGCCATCGTGGTCGCCGGCGGCCAGGAGAGCATGTCGCTGTCGCCGCACTGCCAGCACCTGCGCAACGGCGTCAAGATGGGCGACTACGCGATGGTCGACACCATGATCAAGGATGGCCTCTGGGACGCCTTCAACGGCTACCACATGGGCATCACCGCCGAGAACGTCGCCAAGGAGTTCCAGATCAGCCGCGAGGACCAGGACGCCTTCGCGGTCGGCTCGCAGAACAAGGCCGAGGCGGCGCAGAAGGCCGGCAAGTTCAAGGACGAGATCACGCCCTTCACCGTGAAGGGCCGCAAGGGTGACACCGTCGTCGAGAACGACGAGTACATCCGCCACGGCGCCACCCTCGACAGCGTCACCAAGGTGCGCCCGGCCTTCACCAAGGACGGCACCGTGACCGCCGCCAACGCCTCCGGCCTCAACGACGGCGCCGCCGCGGTGCTGCTGATGTCGGCCGCCGAGGCCGAGAAGCGCGGCCTGACCCCGATCGCCCGCGTCGCCTCCTGGGCGACCGCCGGCGTCGACCCGGCCGTGATGGGCACCGGCCCGATCCCGGCCTCGAAGCGCGCGCTGGAAAAGGCCGGCTGGGCGATCGGCGACCTCGACCTCGTCGAGGCCAACGAGGCCTTCGCGGCGCAGGCCTGCGCCGTCAACAAGAGCCTCGGCTGGAACCCCGACATCGTCAACGTCAACGGCGGCGCCATCGCCATCGGCCACCCGATCGGCGCCTCGGGCTGCCGCGTCCTCGTGACGCTGCTGCACGAGATGACGCGCCGCGACGCCAAGAAGGGCCTCGCCACCCTGTGCATCGGCGGCGGCATGGGCGTCGCCCTCACCGTCGAGCGCTGAAACACGCGCGCCGAGGCCGGCACCGCCGGCCTCGGCGCGATCTGCGACCCGTCGTCCCGCTTTCGTCGCCGGGACGACAGGTCGCGGCGCCCCGGGCCGCCGGGCAGATAAGAAGAATGCGGCACCGCGCCGGAGGGCGGCGCGACATCCAGCTAGGGGAGAACACCATGGGCATTGCAGTCGTCACCGGCGGCACGCGCGGCATCGGCGCGGCCATCTCGATCGGCCTCAAGAACGCCGGCCACACCGTGGCCGCCACCTTCGCCGGCAACGTCGAGAAGGCGGAGGCCTTCAAGGCCGAGACCGGCATCGCCGTCTACCAGTGGGACGTCGCCGACGCCGCGGCCTGCGCCGCCGGCCTCGCCAAGGTCGAGGCCGAACTCGGCCCGGTCGACATCCTCGTCAACAACGCCGGCATCACCCGCGACGCGATGTTCCACAAGCTGTCGTTCGACGCGTGGAAGGCCGTGATCTCGACGAACCTCGATTCGATGTTCACGATGACGAAGCCGGTGATCGAGGGCATGCGCGCCCGCAGCTTCGGCCGCATCGTCAACATCTCGTCGATCAACGGCCAGAAGGGCCAGATGGGCCAGACCAACTATTCGGCCGCCAAGGCCGGCGTGATCGGCTTCACCAAGGCGCTCGCCCAGGAAAGCGCCTTCAAGGGCATCACCGTCAACTGCATCTGCCCGGGCTACATCGACACCGACATGGTCTCGGCGGTGCCGGAAGACGTGCTGAAGGGCATCATCAAGGGCATCCCGGTCGGCCGCCTCGGCAAGGCCGAGGAGATCGCCGCCCTCACCGTCTACCTCGCCTCCGAATCGGCCGGCTTCATGACCGGCGCGGTGCTGACGATCAACGGCGGCCAGTACATCGCCAACGGCTGACGGTTTTCCGGCCAACGATCTGCCGACGCGGCCCGCCTCGACCCCGAGGCGGGCCGTGCTGCGTTTTGAGGTCGCCGCACCCGGCTTTCCGCCCACCGGGGGGAGTCCTGCGGCTGGGCATCACCGCCCTCCCGTCCCCACGGCTGTCTCGAAGGGCGAGGGAAAAGCCGGGGCGCTGGCGGCTCGCGGCCGTGTCCAGCTTCGTCAAGCATCGCAATTTGTCAACGACTCCAATTACTTGGGCCGGGTTTGAAACAGCTGAACCGGACAGCCGTGTCCCGTCCCCGGCCGCCCCGTCCAAGACTCCGTCTTGACTCTCTCCGGCGACGGAGTCTTTCTAGAACAAATCATGAACTGGTGAGTAGAGACCCGTGCAGGACATCCTGACCCGGCTCCGGCGGAGCCTTGCCCATATCGAGAGCGACCAGCTCGGCCCGCCGGCCGTCGCCCGCTTCGGCTTCGGCCATGCGGCGCTGGACGCGGCCGTCGGCGGCGGACTGCCGCGGGCCGCCTTGCACGAGGTGTTCGCGCACGAGGCCGGCGACGGCGCCGCCGCGGCCGGCTTCGGCCTCGCCATGGCGCTCTGCATGGCGCGGGCGGCGGAACCCGAGGACGGGCGGGGGCTGGCGGCGGGCGGCGCGGCGCGCCCGGCCCGCGCGGCGGCGCCCGGCCGCACCACCGTCTGGGTGCAGCAGGCGATGGCCGGGCGCGAGCACGGCGCACTCTATCCGCCCGGGCTCGCCGCCTTCGGCGCCGACCCGGAGCGGCTGGTGCTGGTCGCGGTGCGCGATGCGACCGGGGCGTTGCGCGCGGCGCACGAGGCGCTGCGCTGCGCCGCGCTCGCCGCCGTCGTGCTCGAGCTCTGGGGCCCGGCGCGGGCGCTCGACCTCACCGCCTCGCGCCGCCTCGCCGCGGCGGCGGCGAAATCCGGCGTCGGCTGCGTGCTGGTGCGCAGCGGCGCGGCGCCCGAGCCGAGCGCCGGGCTCAGCCGCTGGGGCGTCGCCGCCGGCCCGTCCATCCGCCTCGGCGCCAACGCGCCGGGCCGCCCGGCCTTCGAGATCGAACTGCAGAGGCACCGGGCCGGCTTTCCGCCCGGCCGCTTCAGCCTGGAGTGGGACCATGACGAGCTTGTTTTCCGCCAGCCGGCGCTACCTCGCCCTGTGGTTTCCCTTCCTCTCCACCGACCGGCTGCGGCGCCGCGGCGGCATGCCGGCTGACCGGCCGCTGCTGCTGCTCGCCAAGCAGCGCGGCGCCCTGCGCGTCGTCCATGCCGACGGCGTCGCCCGCGGCCTGGGTCTCGCGCCGGGCCTGAGCCTTGCCGACGCCCGCGCCCGCGTGCCGGACCTCGTCGTCGCCGACGACGACCCCGCCGCCGACGCGGCGCTGCTCGGTCGCCTCGCCGACTGGTGCGACCGCTTCACGCCGCTGGTCGGCCGCGACGGCGCCGACGGGCTGATGCTCGACGTCACCGGCTGTGCCGCGCTGTTCGGCGGCGAGGCCGCCATGAGCCGCGACGTCGCCGCCCGCCTCGCCCGCGCCGGCCTCACCGCCCGCGTCGCCGTCGCCGGCACCGCCGATGCCGCCCGGGCGGTGGCGCGCTTCGGCCCCGGCGGCCCGGATGGCGGCGTGGTCGCGCCGGGGGGCGAGGCCGCGGCGGTGCGCCCGCTGCCCATCGCCGCCCTCGGCCTCGACGCCGACCGCGTCACCGCGCTCGCCCGCGCCGGGCTGCGCAGCATCGCCGACCTCGCCGACCGGCCGCGCGCCCCGCTCGTCGCCCGCTTCGGCGCCGATCTCGCAAGCCGCCTCGCCCGCACCCTCGGCGAGGCCGAGCACCCGATCTCGCCGCAGCGCCCGGTGGCCGCCCTGATGGCCGAGCGCGGCTTTCCCGAACCCGTCGCGCTGATGGACGACGTGCTCGCCAGCCTCGCGAGCCTCGCCCGCCGCCTCGCCGAGCGGCTCGAGGAGGACGGCCTCGGCGGCCGCAGCTTCGAGGCGAGCCTATTTCGCGCCGATGGCGCCGTGCACCGCGTCGCCGTCGCCACCAGCCGGCCGCTGCGCGACCCCGCCGCCGTGATGCGCCTGTTCGCCGACCGGCTCGGCAGCCTCGCCGACCCGCTCGACCCGGGCTTCGGCTTCGACATGATCCGCCTCGCCGCCCTCGCCGTGGAGCCGCTGGACCCGGCGCAGCAGGCCTTCGGCGGCGCCAGCGGCGAGGCCGAGGCGGTGGCCGACCTCGTCGACCGCCTCGGCGCCCGCTTCGGCCCGGACCGCGTGCTGCGCTTCGGCGCCGCCGGCAGCCACGTGCCCGAGCGCGCCTACCGCGCCGTGCCGGCGCTCGCGGCCGGTGCCCCGCATCGGCAGGCGCCGGGCGGCTGGCCGCAGTTGCCCCCCGGCGAGCCGCCGCTGCGCCCCTTGCGCCTGCTCGATCCGCCCGAGCCGGTGGAGGCGATGGCGGAGGTGCCGGACGGCCCGCCGATCCGCTTCCGCTGGCGCCGGCTGATCCACGACGTCGTCGCCGCCGAAGGTCCGGAACGGATCGCCGCCGAATGGTGGCTGGTGCCGGCGGGCGACGAGGGCGAGAGCGGCGGCATCGAGAGCGCCGGCGCCGGCCCGGCCCGCGACTATTTCCGCGTCGAGGACCGCGGCGGCCGCCGCTTCTGGCTGTTCCGCGAGGGGCTCTACGGCGCGGCGCCGCTGCGCGCCGCCCGGCCCGGCCGCGGCAGTGACGCGGAGCAACTGCCGGGCCTCGTCGCCGCCGAGACCCGGCCGCGCTGGTTCGTGCACGGCCTCTTCGCCTGATCCTGAACTTCGGCCGACCTTTCGCCTGCCCGCAACCGTCTCGCCTCGAGGAGGCCGCCCGTGATCTACGCCGAACTCGCCGCCGCCTCGAACTTCTCGTTCCTGCGCGGCGCCTCGCACCCGGCCGACCTCGTCGCCCGCGCCGCCGCCCTCGGCCTCGCCGGCCTTGGCCTTGCCGACCGCAACACCGTTGCCGGCGTCGTCCGCGCCCATGCGGCGCTCGGCGTGCTGAAGCGGCGCTACCGCGAGGCGACCGGCGCGGAGCTCGGCTTCCGCCTCGTCGTCGGCGCCCGCCTCGCCTTCACCGACGGCACCCCCGATATCCTCGCCTATCCGGAGAACCGCGCCGGCTGGGGCCGGCTCTGCCGGCTGCTCACCACCGGCAACCTGCGCGGCGCCAAGGGCGAATGCCCGCTCGTGCTGGACGATCTCCTCGCCCACACCGGCGACCTCTTGCTGATCGCCATGCCGGCCACGGGCGCGGCCGCCGGCCTGGCCGGCGCGGTTTCGCCCGCCGTGGCGGGCGCCGAGGCGGCCGCGCTCACGCGTCTCGCCGAGGCGGCGCCCGGCGCGCTCTGGCTCGGCGCCACCATGCTGCGCCGCGGCGCCGACCGCCGCCGCCTCGCCGAGCGACGTCGCCTCGCCGAACGGCTCGGCGTACCGCTGCTCGCCGTCAACGACGTACTCTACCACGACCCCGCGCAGCGCCCGCTGCAGGACGTCATCACCTGCATCCGCGAGGGCCTGAAGCTGGAGAGCGCCGGCCGGCGGCTGGAGGAGAACGCCGAGCGCCACCTGAAGCCGCCGGGCGAGATGGCCCGGCTGTTTTCCGACGCCCCCGAGGCGGTGGCCGAGACCACCAACCTCCTCGCCCGCATCGACTTTTCCCTCTCCGAACTCCGCTACGACTATCCCGACGAGCCGGTGCCGCCCGGCCGCACGCCGCAGCAGCACCTCGCCGACCTCGCCTGGCGCCGCGCGGTGCTGCGCTATCCCGGCGGCATCCCGGCGAAGGTCGAGCAGTTGCTCGTCAGCGAACTCGCCCTGATCGAGGAGCTCGACTACGCCCGCTACTTCCTCACCATCCACGACATCGTCCGCTTCGCCGAAAGCCGCGGCATCCTCTGCCAGGGGCGCGGCTCGGCGGCGAATTCCGTCGTCTGCTTCCTGCTCGGCATCACCAACGTCGATCCCGAGGAGATCGACGTGCTGTTCGCCCGCTTCATCTCCAAGGAGCGCCAGGAACCGCCCGACATCGACGTCGATTTCGAGCACGAGCGCCGCGAGGAGGTGATCCAGCACATCTACGAACGCTACGGCCGCCACCGCGCCGGCATCGCCGCCACCGTGATCTGCTACCGCCCGCGCAGCGCGATCCGCGAGGTTGGCAAGGTGCTCGGCCTCAGCGAGGACGTCACCGCCGCCATCGCCGGCACCGCCTGGGGCTGGGGCGAGAAGATCCCCGACGCCCACGTCGCCCAGGCCGGCTTCGATCCGCATAACCCGGAAATCGCCCGCGCCATCCGCCTCGCCGGCCGGCTGATCGGCTTCCCGCGCCACCTCTCCCAGCACGTCGGTGGCTTCATCCTCACCCGCGACCGCCTCGACGAGACGGTGCCGATCGGCAACGCCGCCATGGAGGGTCGCACCTTCATCGAATGGGACCGCGACGACATCGACGAACTCGGCCTGCTCAAGGTCGACGTGCTGGCGCTCGGCATGCTGACCTGCATCCGCAAGGCGCTGGACCTCCTGCGCGACCACGTCGGCATCGAGCACGACCTCGCCTCGATCGCGGCCGGCGACCCGGTCGTCTACGACATGCTGTGCGAGGGCGACAGCATCGGCATCTTCCAGGTCGAGAGCCGCGCCCAGATCAACATGCTGCCGCGGCTGAGGCCGCGCGAGTTCTACGATCTCGTCATCCAGGTGGCGATCGTCCGTCCCGGCCCGATCCAGGGCGACATGGTGCACCCCTACCTGCGCCGCCGGCAGGGGCGCGAGCGGATCGAGTTCCCGGCGCCCGCGCCCGAGCACGGGCCGGCCGACGAGCTGCACCAGGTGCTCGGCAAGACCAAGGGCGTGCCGCTGTTTCAGGAGCAGGCGATGCGGCTCGCCATGGTGGCGGCGAAGTTCACGCCGGAGGAGGCGAACGCCCTGCGCCGCGCCATGGCCACCTTCCGCAACGTCGGCGGCATCGGCGCCTTCGAGGCGAAGATGGTGGACCGCATGGTGGCGCGCGGCTATGCGCCGGATTTCGCCCGCCGCTGCTTCGAGCAGATCAAGGGCTTCGGCAGCTACGGCTTCCCCGAAAGCCACGCCGCCGCTTTCGCCCACCTCGTCTACGTCTCGGCCTGGCTGAAGTGCCACCACCCGGCCGTCTTCGCCTGCGCGCTGCTCAACGCCCAGCCGATGGGTTTCTACGCCCCGGCGCAGATCGTGCGCGACGCCGGCGAGCACGGCGTGCCGCTGCGGGCGATCGACGTCAACCACAGCCGCTGGGACAACACGCTGGAGCCGCGCCGCGCCGCCGACGGCCCGGCCGGGGCGTCCGGCGCGCGCGGCTGGCGCACGGCGGGGACACGCGGCCCGGCGCTCCGCCTCGGCCTGCGCCAGATCGACGGCTTCCGCGAGGTCTGGGCCGAGGTGCTGGCGAGCCGGCGCGGCGCCGGCTACCCCGACCTCGAGACCCTCGCCCGGCGCACCGCGCTGCCGCGGGCGGCGCTGGAAAAGCTCGCCGATGCCGATGCCTGCCGCTCGCTCGGCCTTTCGCGGCGCGAGGCGCTGTGGGCGGTGCGCCGGCTGCCGGATGATGCGCCGCTGCCGCTGTTCGCCGCCGCCGACGCCGCGGAACTTGCGCCCGAGCCCGACGCGGCGCTGCCGGCGATGCCGCTGGCGCAGGAGGTCGTCGCCGACTACCAGACCGTGCGGCTGTCGCTGAAGGCGCACCCGATGGCCTTCCTGCGCGCCGACTACGGCCGCGAGGGCCTCGCGAGCTGCGCCGCCGTCGCGGCCCTCGCCGACGGCCGCGCCGCGCGCACCGCCGGCGTCGTGCTGGTGCGCCAGCGCCCGGGCAACGGCACCGTCGTCTTCATGACGATCGAGGACGAGACCGGCGTCTGCAACGTGGTGATCTGGGCGCGCATGCTGGAGCGCTACCGCCGCGTCGTGATGGGCGCCCGGCTGATCGAGATCCGCGGCCGCATCCAGCGCAGCCCGGAGAACATCGTCCACCTCGTCGCCGACGACCTCGTCGACCGCACCCATGACCTGCAGCGCCTGTCGGAAGAGGACAAGCCGCGCTTCCAGCTGTCGCGCGCCGACGAGTTCCTGCACCCGCAGCACTCGCGCGCTTCCAGCCACCCGCGCCACGTCCGCGTCATCCCCAAATCGCGGGATTTTCATTGAGCCGGCCGCGCCGCCCCGGTCCCTCTTCGCCCCGGTCCCTCTCGCCCCGGTGTCTGTCGCCCCGGCCCCTCTTCGCTCGCGCCCTCTTCGCCTTGCCCCTCTTCGCCCCGTTGTGCCGCGCCCGCGGGCGCGCTTCAGTAGGGAAGCCCCCTGCCCGACCTTTCCAGCAAAGCGAGCCCGTCATGACCCGGCCGATCCTCCGCCCGGCGGACCTTCCCCTCATCACCCAGGCGCACGGCGACGCCTTCGAAGCCCGCTTCGCCGCGATCGCCGCGCCGCTCGGCGCCCGCCGCCTCGGCGCGCGCTATGTCGAGATCCCGCCCGGCCGCAAAGGCTGGCCGCACCACTGCCACCACGCCAACGACGAGCTTTTTGTCATCCTCGGCGGCAGCGGCACGCTGCGCTACGGCGAGGAGACCCACGCCGTCGCCGCCGGCGACGTCGTCGTCTGCCCGGCCGGCGGCCCCGAGACGGCGCACCAGTTGATCGCCGGCCCCACCGAAGCGCTGCGCTACCTTGCCGTCAGCTCCATGCACGACCCGGATGTGATGCAATATCCCGACAGCGGCAAGGTCACCGTCTTCGCCGGCGCCGCCCCCGGCGGCGACAAGACGGCCCGGCGCGTCAGCCTCACGCTGCGGGCGGCGGATGCGGTCGATTATTGGGACGGCGAGGGGTGACGAGCAGGGAGCAGGGAGCAGGGAGCAGGGAGCAGGGAGCAGGGAGCAGGGAGCAGGGAGCAGGGAGCAGGGAGCAGGGAGCAGGGAGCAGGGAGCAGGGAGCAGGGAGCAGGGAGCAGGGAGCAGGGAGCAGGGAGCAGGGAGCAGGGAGCAGGGTAAGGCCAGCGGCAACACAGATGACAAGTGCATGCATCATGCAATCTTGAAAAGATTTCTGAGTTCCCTGGTGGTGCCACTCACTGGCCGATTTGGCGCACAGACCTCGGAATCAGGACATTGGCCCGCCAACGCCCCGGCTTTTCCCTCGCCCTTCGAGACGGTCGCTCCGCGACCTCCTCAGGGTGAGGGAAAAGGACGAATTCAGGGTGAGGGAAAGGACGGACTTCAGAGCAGAAACCGATCAAGCGACTGACAATAAGGGCGAAAACTCCCGAAGGCCTCATCCTGAGGAGGCCCGAAGGGCCGTCTCGAAGGGCGAGGCCGGGCGCGCCGGCCTCGCCACAAATGCTGAACCAGGCGGCCCCTGCACGCCCCGTCCGAAGGCCCCCCTCACGCCGCCTTCAGCGCCGTCTCCACCAGCGTCGCCCAGTAGGACGCGCCATAGGGCAGCGCGGCGTCGTCGAAGTCGTAGGCGGGGTGGTGCAGGTTGGCGCTGTCGCCGTTGCCGATCAGGATGAAGGCGCCGGGGCGGCGCTCCAGCATGTAGGAAAAATCCTCGGCGCCCATCATCGGCGGCACCGCTTCGTCGACCTTGTCGTCGCCGGCGACGCGGCGCGCGATCGCCGCCGTCAGCGCGGTCTCGGCCCCGTGGTTGACGGTCACCGGATAGCCGCGGCGATAGGACACCTCGGCGGCAACGCCGTGCGCCGCGGCGATGCCGGCGATGATCGCCTTCAACCGCGCCTCGACGGCGTCGCGCACGGCGGGATCGAGCGTGCGCACGGTGCCGCGCAGTTCCGCCACCTGCGGCAGCACGTTGTCGACCTCGCCGGCGTGGAAACAGGTCACCGAGACCACCGCCGACTGCAGCGGGTCGACGTTGCGCGACGCGATCTGCTGCAGCGCCTGCACGATGGCGGCCCCCGCCAGCACCGGGTCGACGCCGGCGTGCGGCTCGGCGGCGTGGCTGCCGCGGCCCTCGATGCGGATGCCGATGACGTCGGCGGCGGCCATGATCGGCCCGGAGCGCATGCCGAAGCGGCCGACCGGCATGCCCGGATGGTTGTGCATGCCGTAGACCTCGTCGATCGGGAAGCGCTCGAACAGGCCGTCGTCGATCATCGCCTTGGCGCCCGCGCCGCCCTCTTCCGCCGGCTGGAAGATGAACACGGCGGTGCCGTCGAAATTGCGCGTCTCGGCGAGATATTCCGCCGCGCCGAGCAGCATGGTGGTGTGGCCGTCGTGGCCGCAGGCGTGCATCTTGCCGGGCACCGTGGAGGACCATTCCGCCCCGGTCGCCTCGCGGATCGGCAGCGCGTCCATGTCGGCGCGCATGCCGACCGAGCGCCCGCCCGGGCCGCGCCGGCCGTGCAGCACGCCGACGACGCCGGTCTGGCCGACCCCCGTCACCACCTCGTCGAGACCGAAGCTCCGGAGCTTTTCCGCCACCGTCGCCGCGGTGCGGTGGACGTCGTACTGGAGTTCCGGATGACGGTGGAAATCGCGGCGCCAGAGGGTGTGCTCGGCGGCGGCGGCGGCAATGCGGTTGACGATCGGCATGACGGCTTTCCTGCGGTGGGATGACCGACCCTAGAGCATGATGCAGCGCGAAGAAACCCGTCTGCCGCACGCGTGCGGCGCACTGCGAAAGACGTCGTTCACCGGCGCCAGACCGGTCTTCGCCGCGCCGGCGCCACAGTCGCCCTGTCAGGTGATCCGGTGCCTCGTGCTCTCGCTTGGGACGGCGCTCGGACGGTCGTGCGCGGCGGAAGTCCATCCCCGGCTCAAGCCGACGTGATCGTCGCCTCCGGTCCGCCGTGCCGTTCCGGGGCGACGAATCGGGCGCAGTCCGGCACTCTCCCCCCGCCGCCCCGATGCGAATGACCGACAGGACCCGCCCATGACCGCCTCCCCCTTCGGGCTCGCCGCCCTTGCCGTTCTCGCCGCCGCCACTCTGGCCGGCTGCGTCGCCAGCAGTTCGCCGCCGCCGACCGGGCGGCCGAGCTTCTATCAGGACCTCGCCTCGCCGACGGCGCGGGTCGATGCGCAGAAGGCGGCGCAGATGATCACGGAATACCGGGCGCGTGCCGGGGTCGGGCCGCTGCGCGTCGATCCGGAACTGTCGCGCATCGCCGCGACCTACGCGCGCCAGATGGCCGACGCCGACAAGCTGAGCCACAGCCTCCCGCCCTTCGGCAACCTCAACAAGCGCCTCAACGACGCCGGCTATCGCGGCCAGGCCGCCGGCGAGAACATCGCCTCGGGCTACCGGACGCTGGCGGAGGCCTTCTCCGGCTGGCGCGATTCGCCGCCGCACGACCGCGGCATGAAGGACCCGGAGATGACGGTGATGGGCATCGGCACCGCCTACAACCCGAACTCGAAGTACAAGGTCTACTGGAGCGTGATCTTCGCCCGGCCGTATGACACCGGCACCCTGGCCGCCGCGATGCCGGGCGTGACGCCCGGACAATAGGCAGCGGAGGGCGGCGCGCGGCGGACCGCCGCCCGGCGCGCCGGGATCGGCGGCGCGCGGCCCGGGCGCGGGCGGTGAACGGAATGACCGATGCTCGGCAGAAACCGCCGGCGTCTGCACGAATGATAGCCGGATGACGGAATTGTGCAGCGCACAATCCATTTGATTTGTGCGCATGCGAAGGTCATGATGGCGCCGAATTCGCCACATCCCTTCATCCGTCCGGTCCCGAGCCCGCGGCATGTTGACCCGCCCGACCAGCCATCAGGACTTCGACCGGCGCTTCCGCTTCGCGCTGCCGGCGTGGTTCAACATGGGCACGGACGTGATCGACCGCTGGGCGGCGGTGGAGCCCGACCGGCCCGCGCTGATCATCCACCGCGAGGACGGCTCGCCGCGCTTTGCCACCTACGGCTACCTCTCCGCCCGCTCCAACCGCCTCGCCAACGCGCTGAAAGCCGCCGGCATCCAGCCGGGTGACCGCATCGGCATCCTGCTGCCGCAGTCGGCGGAGGCGCTGATCGCCCATGTCGCGGCCTACAAGCTCGGCGCCATCGCCGTGCCGCTGGCGATCCTGTTCGGCAGCGACGCCCTCTCCTACCGCCTGCGCGACGCCGGTGTCGCCGCCCTGGTGACCACGGTCGCCGGCGCCGAGACGGTGGCGCCGCTGCGCACCGACCTGCCCGACCTCCGCCTCGTTCTCACCGTCGGCGGCCCCGGCCCCGGCGCCGGTACGGTGGCGTTCGCCGACGCCATCGCCCGCGCCTCCGACGCCTTCGACCCCGAAGAGACGCGCCCGGACGATGCGGCGCTGATGATCTACACCTCCGGCACCACCGGCCCGCCGAAGGGCGCGCTGCACGGCCACCGCGTGCTGCTCGGCCACATGCCGGGCATCCAGCTCGCGCAGGAAGGCCTGCCGCGGCCGGGCGACGTGATGTGGACCCCCTCCGACTGGGCCTGGGCCGGCGGCCTGCTCAATGCGCTGCTGCCGGCGCTCTACGTCGGCGTGCCGGTGGTCGCCTTCCGCTTCGAGAAGTTCGATCCCGAGCGCGCGGTGGCGCTGATGATCCGCCACCGCGTCACCAACGCCTTCCTGCCGCCGACGGCGCTGAAGATGATCCGCGGCGCCGGCGAGACGGTGGCGGGCGCCGCCCGGCTGCATCTGCGCGCCATCGGCTCGGCCGGCGAGCGGCTCGGCCGCGAGACCTGCCTCTGGGCGCAGGAGGCGTTCGGCGTTCCGGTCAACGAGTTCTACGGCCAGACCGAGTGCAACGCCGTCATCGGCTCCTCCGCCGGCCTCGGCGTCACGCGGCCGGGCGCGATCGGCAAGCCGATCCCCGGCCACGACGTCGTGCTGCTGAAGCCGGACGGCAGCGTTGCCGCCCCCGGCGAGGCCGGGGAGATCGCGATTTCCCGGCCCGACCCGGTGATGTTCCTCGGCTACTGGAACCAGCCGGAAGCGACGGCGGCGAAGTTCCGCGGCGACCACCTGCTCACCGGCGACCAGGGCATCGCCGACGAGGACGGCTACATCAGCTTCGTCGGCCGCGACGACGACCTGATCACCTCGGCCGGCTATCGCATCGGCCCGGGCGAGATCGAGGATTGCCTCGGCGCCCATCCGGCGGTCGCTTTCGCCGCCGTGGTCGGCAAGCCCGACCCGGTGCGCACCCAGATCGTCAAGGCCTTCGTGGTGCTGAAGCCGGGCGTCGAGCCCGACGCGGCGCTCGCCGACGCGATCAAGGCCTTCGTGCGCGGCCGGCTGTCGGCCCATGAATACCCGCGCGAGATCGCCTTCGTCGACGAGATCCCGCTCACCACCACCGGCAAGGTGATCCGCCGCGCCTTCCGCGACAAGGTTGCGGCCGAAGCCGCCGGAAACTAGCCGCCGACTCCCCCTGGGCCGGGCACGGCGATCGTATGCATCGCATACGTATCGGCCGAAAAATTGAGCACCCCCCGAACACCTCCCGTTAAGATTGAAGTCCCTATCGTCGGTCCGACTCGCACTGCAACGCGACTTCCCGGGACGTCATCGATGACCATCGCCTTCTCCCGCCGGGCCGCCGACGTCTTCGGCCGGCTCTCGCTGCGCGTCCGCCTGGCGCTCACCTGCGCCGTCTGGCTCGCCGGCCTCGCCGCCGTCACCCTGTTCGCCTGGTCGGGGCTCGAGCAGATCGGCCGCGCCGCGGCCGCCACCGACCGGGCGGCCGTGCTGGGCGAGACGGTGCTCGACCTCCGCGCCCGGGTGAACGGCCTCGTCGCCGAGGAGCGCGCCTTCCTCGGCCTGCCCTCGGCCGCGGGCGCGGCCCGCATCAGCAGCGGCGTCGCCGAAGTCGGCGCCATCGCCGCCGCCATCGTCGACGACGTCGCAGCGATCGGCGCGGACAAGGCCGAGGCCGAGGCCATCGTCGTCTCGCTCGCCACCGTCGCCCGCCACTTCGAAGCGCTGTCGGCCCTGCAGGGCGAGATCGGCTACGCCGCCGACGCCGGCCTCGCCGGGGCGCTGCAGGCGGCCGGCACCGATCTCGGCAGCCTGATCGCGAAGCTCTCGAAGAGCGGCATGAACGAAGCCACCGTCCGCATCGTGCAGGGCAACGCCCAGCTCGGCCTCGCCCGGGCCGAGTTCCAACTCACCGGCAACGACACCGCCCGCGGCGGCGTCGATGCCGCCGCCGGGCGGCTGCAGCGCTACATCGACCGCGCCGAGATCGCCGACGCCGACAAGGCGGAGCTGACGACGCGGCTCGCCGCCTTCACCGCCGCCTTCGACGCCTGGGCGACAGCCATCGTGCGCCGCGCCCCGATCGCCGACCAGCTGGCGCTCGAGTTCGACCTCGTCCCCGGCATGACCGCGGCGATCCTCGAAGACGTGGCGCGGGTGCGCGGCGACGCCCGGGAAACCGCGGCGGAAACGGAATCCCGCACGCTGCGGCTGCTGCTGATCGGCGCCGCCGTCACCGCGCTCGCCGGCCTCGCGCTCAGCCTCGCCATCGGCCGCGGCATCACCGGCCCGCTGGCCCGGCTGCGCACCGTGATGGTCGACCTCGCCGCCGGCGGCCTGCCCGAAGTGCCCGACACGGCGCGCCGCGACGAGGCCGGCGCCATGGCGCGCGCCGTCGCCGTCTTCCGCGACACCGCCCTGGAACGGCGCCGCCTCGGCGAGGACGCCGCCCGCGACGCCGCCGCCCGCGCGGCGCGTCAGCACCGGATCGACGCCCTGATCGACGGCTTCCGCCGCGAGGTCGCCGACGCGCTCGCCTCGGTCGCCGCGCGGATGGACGCGATGCGCGGCACCGCCGACGACCTGATCCGCGTCGCCGAGAACACCGCGGGCCGCGCCGCCGCCGCCGCCGGAGCCTCGGCCGAGACGACGGCCGGGGTGCAGACCGTCGCCACCGCCGCCGAAGAACTCGCCGCCTCGATCGGCGCCATCGCCGACCAGGTCGCGCGCACC
This sequence comes from Methylobrevis albus, assembly GCF_015904235.1. Classification (GTDB taxonomy): domain Bacteria; phylum Pseudomonadota; class Alphaproteobacteria; order Rhizobiales; family Pleomorphomonadaceae; genus Methylobrevis_A; species Methylobrevis_A albus. Next base: position 463,296 of record NZ_JADZLT010000049.1, on the reverse strand, counting down.
AACGACGTCGTCGCCCGCGGCACCCAGAGCGCCGAAACCAGCAACACGACGATCGGCACCCTCGCCGAAGCCGTCGGCCGCATCGGCGAGGTGGTGACGCTGATCTCCGACATCGCGGCGCAGACCAACCTGCTCGCCCTCAACGCCACCATCGAGGCGGCGCGGGCCGGCGAGGCCGGCCGCGGCTTTGCCGTCGTCGCGACGGAAGTGAAGTCGCTGGCCGGCCAGACCGCGCGGGCCACCGCCGAGATCGCCCAGCAGATCGGCGCCATCCAGGCCTCGACCCGCGGCGCGGTGACCGCGACGCACGAGATCACGGCCCTGATGGGCGAGGTCGCCGGCTTCACCGCGGCGATCGCCGCCGCCGTCGAGCAGCAGGGCGCCGCGACCGGCGAGATCAGCGCCACCGTCGCCCGCGTCACCGGCGGCGTCGTCCGGGTCGACGAGAGCGTCGCCGGGGTCAACGCCGCCACCGACGCGACGCGCGCCTCGGCCGGCGAAGTGTCCGGCTCGGCCCGCGACGCCGCCACCACCGCCGCCACCCTGCAGCGCATGATCGACGGCTTCCTCGGCGAGGTCGCCGCGGCCTGAGCGACTGATTCCAGAAGACGGCGCCGGGCCGCCGGCGCGCCGCGGCCCGGCAGGCACCCGCCTCAGCCGGCGCCGCCGCTGGCGATGCCGCGGCCGAGCACGCCGCCGAGCATGTCGTAGAGGTCGCGCGGCGCGAACGGCTTGCGCAGCGCGGCGCGGAAGCGGCGGTCGGCGGGCAGCCGGTCGATGCCGGTGACGGCGACCATCGGCGGCAACTGCGCGCCGAAGGCCCGGACCAGCCGGTCGGCGACGTCGGCGCCGGTCTCGCCGACCAGCGACCAGTCGATCAGCACCACGTCGGGCATCCGCCGCGCCGCGACGATCTCGGCCTCCGCGGCCGAGCGGGCGGTGACCACCTCGAAGCCGAAGCTCGCGAGCAGCGCCGTCGTCAGCGACAGCGACACCGCGCTGTCGTCGACCACCAGTGCGAGACGGCCGGAATAGGGTGCGCCGCGGGCCGGCACCGAGAGGCCGTCGAGCGCGAGGCCGGGGGCCGGCGTGCCGGGCACCAGCGGCGGGTTGCGCGTCGTCGCCGGCGGCACCGCGACGACGAGCGGCGCGGTCTCCAGCACCGCCCGGGTGCCGGGCTTGCCGTCGAGGATGCGGATCCCGGCACCGAGTTCCGCGGCGATCCGCGCCGAGATCCAGAGGCCGATGCCGGCGCCCTCGAGCGGCGGCCGGTCGGCCGGCCGCGCCGCGAACGGGGCGAGCCGCGCGGCTTCCGCCGGCCCCGGCCCGTCGTCGGCGACCTCGAACCACAGCGTGCCTGCCGCCGGACCGCGCCGCAGCGACAGCCGCACCGGGCTCGCCGCGGCGTGCTTCAGCGCGTTCTGGATGAAATTGGTCAGGATCTGCGCGATGCGTCGCTCGTCGGAGACGACGAGGTCGGGCACGTCCGCCGCCACCTCGACGCTGATCCGCGCGTGCTTAAGCCGGGCGAGCGGCGCATAGAGCTCCGCCGTGCGGCGGACGAGGCCGGCCGGCGAGAACGCGGCGTCGTGGGTTCGAAACCGGCCGGCGGAAAGGCTCGCCGCGTCGACGAGGTCGTCAGCGATGCCGAGCGCCTGGGCGCCGGCGATGCGGACGAGTTCGGCGAGGCGTCGCTCCTCCGGCCGCTCGCCGAGCCGGTCGACCAGCATGTCGGCGAAGGCGAGCAGCGCGCCGAGCGGCCCGCGCAGCTCGTGCCCGACGATCGCGGTCGGGTCCGGCGTCGCGGGCGCAGCGCCGCCGCCGGCCACGGTCGGCGCCGGGCGGGTCGCGCCGGTCTCGGTCAGGTCGGGACGGACGACATCATCCACGCGAAGGATCCATCGGCTTTGGTGGCCGCAAGCCGGGGCGGCGGGCACGGCAATGGTGAGCTTCCGGCGATCGCCGCCACGCTGCCGCCAGAGGTCGGTCGGCCGATTCTCGCACCCGCCCGGTTAAGTCCGGCTTAAGCGCGCGGTCATCCCGGGCCGACCGCGGCTCCCGGCGGCGATGTCCGGCCCCGATCGCGGCATCTGGAAATTGTCCGCCGCCTCGATTATAGCAACGAGGCGTTCCCCTGCGGCGTCGGCCGTGCGGGTCCGGACCCGTGCGGGTGTGGTGGAATTGGTAGACGCGCCGGACTCAAAATCCGGTTCCGCAAGGAGTGTCGGTTCGACCCCGACCACCCGCACCATTTTTTCGGAGCCGTCCGAGGTTTCTCGGTTCGAGTGCGCGTCGGCCGGTGTTGAAAACCAAGCGGTCCAGGCATTCTGATTGACCGGGAATTCCGTCCTGCAGGCGGTAACGGCCGGCCTCGACGTCGAGCGACCCGTGCCGGCCTCTGCGGCGGGGCGTCCGGGCGATCGTGGTCGCTCGCGGCTTCTCGTCAGCGCTCGGCTCGGCGTTCCGCAGCATCGAATTCGGCCCGCGACGCTTCGATCTCCTGCCAGGTATCCCGGATCCAGTCGGTAAATCCGGCCAGCGGCTTCAGCATGGATTTCCCCCGGTCCGTCAGCTCGTATTCAACCCGTGGCGGCAGTTCAGGGTAGTCGTGGCGGGCGACGAGGCCATCCCTCTCGAGATTTCGAAGGGTCAGGGTCAGCATACGCTGCGAGATATCAGGAATGCCTCTCCGGATCGCCCCGAAGCGCATCCGTCGTCCCGGCGACGTCCGTTGGATCGCGCGTGAACCCTCGAGACAGGCGAAATGCGCATCTCGCTGCGGCAGGGTAGATCGTTTCGGCGAGCAGGCGCGCGGCTTCGGCGCGGCCTGATGCTCTCGAAGACACGCCTGCCGGCGTATCACTTGCTCACCTCGACGACGCTTGCGTGCCTGTGAGCCGCAGGGCGGGCGGGCCTTCCCCGCCGCTCAGCGCGGCGGCGCGGCCTGGGTGGTTCCAGCCTCAACCGCCGGGCCGGGCATGCGGCCGTCGCCGGCGCGTGTGCCAAGGCCGCCCGACGCGGAGCGGGCACGCTGCGCGTCGCGCTTCGGCGGCGCGTTGAACAGACGGGCATATTCGCGTGTGAACTGCGACACGCTCTCGTAGCCGACCTCATAGGCGGCGCTGCTCGCCGAGACCCCCTCCTCCAGCATCAGCCGGCGCGCCTCGATCAGCCGCAGCCGTTTCTGGTACTGCCCGGGCGACAACGACAGCAGGCGCCTGAAATGCGTGTGGAACGTCGACAGGCCCATGCCGGCCTCGGCGGCGAGGCGCTCGACCGAGATCCGCGTGCGGAACTCGGTGCGCAGGATGGCGATCGCCGCGGCGAGCCGGTTCGCCTGGCTGGCGGGATCGCAGAGCACGCCGAGGTCGGCGCCGTGCGGCCCGCGAAGCAGCCAGTAGTGCAGCTCGAGCATGATGCCGGGCCGAAGCAGAGCAATGGCGGCCGGCCGGTCGCAGAGCCCGACGAGACGCATGACGCAGTCGAGCGCCGCCGCCTCGGCATCGTCGGCAAAAAGCGGCGGCGCACGGCCCTCCGTCCGGGCCGGCGCGAGATAGGTCGCGGCTTCCGCCAGCATCGCCATCTCGAGTTCAACCGCGACGGCGAGATAGGGCTGCTCCGGGCTCGCCCGCTCGATATGCGTGACGACCGGCATGTCGACACTGACGATCGCCGAATGCCCGACCGTGATCGTGCGGTTCTCGAGCCCGATCGTCATGCGCTTGGCGCCCTGCAGCACAAAGACGACCAAGGGCCGCAACACCGCATAGTGCCGCCCCTGCGGGGCCTCGACGCATTTGAGCTTGAGGCCCGGCACCGGCGTCAGGGCGAGGCCGTCATGGTTGCGATGCCGGAGCGCATAGTTCCGGACCGCCTGCTTCAGCTTTTCCACGCGCCGCCTCCCTCTCACGGACAGTTTATCGCCCCCGCTGCCGAAGTCACCTGGGGCTGAAGAATCGGGCAAGTTTTCTGCAGTTGCGGGCAAGTCGCCCGGCACGACCCGGGCCTATGTTGGATTGACGCGAAGACTGCATCTTGCCGGAAATTCGGCGTTTTTGCGCTTTTCGCGGGTTGCGGCGCCGCGCCCGTGCGGCAGGGCCGCGCCCATTCCGTCGAACCGCACTGCAGGCGAGGGCAAGCGCCCCGCATCGCCTTCGCTCGCCCTGAGGAGAGATCATGACCGACGACCATTCCGTCGACGACCGCGTACCGCCCCGCAACGGTCTCGACCTGTCGCGCCGCGACACCCTGAAAGGGGGCGCCGTCGTCGCCGCGGCGGCGCTCACCGGCGCCGCGCCCGGCCCGGCCGCTGCCGCGACCGATGTCGCCCCGCTGCCCTCCGCGCCCCGGCATGGGCTCCGGCTGCAAACGACCGTGAACGGGACCGCGGTGTCGGTCGACATCGACACCCGCACTTCGCTGCTCGACCTATTGCGCGAGCGTCTCGCCCTCACCGGCGCGAAGAAGGGCTGCGACCACGGCCAGTGCGGCGCCTGCACCGTCCACGTCGACGGCCGCCGTGTCGCCTCCTGCCTGACGCTCGCCGCCAAGCTCGAGGGTCGCGAGGTGTTGACCATCGAGGGCCTGTCGGAGCCCGGCACGCTGCACCCGATGCAGCAGGCCTTCATCGACCACGACGCCCTGCAGTGCGGCTACTGCACGCCGGGCCAGATCATGGCCGCGGTCGCCTGCGTCGCCGAGGGCAACGCCACGTCGCCCGAGCGCATCCGCGAATACATGAGCGGCAACATCTGCCGCTGCGGCGCCTATGTCGGCATCGTCGCCGCGATCGAGGACGCCGCCGCCACGATGGGGAGGGGCTGATGCACCCGTTCGACTACATCCGGCCCGCGACGCCGCAGGACGCCGTCGCCGCCTTCGCCAATGCCGAAGCGGGTGCCCGCTACATCGCCGGCGGCACCACGCTCTACGACCTCATGAAGCTCGACATCGAGCGGCCGCCGCTCCTGATCGACGTCACCGCCATCGCCGGCCTCGGCGAGGTCGACATCGGCGACGAGCGGCTCCGCGTCGGCGCGCTGGTGCCGATGAGCACGATCGCCGCCGACCCCGACATCGGCCGCGACTATCCGGTGCTCGCCGAGTCGCTGGCAAAGGCCGCCTCGCAGCAGCTGCGCAACATGGCGACGGTGGGCGGCAACCTGTTGCAGCGAACCCGCTGCATGTATTTCCGCAACGGCGCCGACGGTGCCTTCCCCTGCAACAAGCGCCAGCCAGGCAGTGGCTGCGCCGCCATCGACGGGCTCGACCGCGGCCAGGCGGTGCTCGGCACCAGCGCTTCGTGCACCGCGGTGTCGCCCGGCGACTGGCCGGTGGCGCTGACGGCCCTCGACGCCAGTGTCGAGATCGTCGGCCCGGCCGGCGCGCGGAGGATGCTGGTCGCCGACCTCTACCGCCTGCCCGGCGACACGCCGCACCTCGAGTTCTCCCTCACCCCCGGCGAACTCATCACGGGGATCGAGATTCCGCGACCGGCCGCCGGCAGCGGCTCCACCTACCACAAGATCCGCGACCGGGAATCCTACGCCTTCGCCCTCGCGTCGGCCGCTGTGGTCGTGCAGCGGGATGGCGACCTCGTCTCCCGTGCCCGCATCGCCCTCGGCGGCGTCGCGACCCGCCCCTGGCGCGCCACGGAGGCCGAGGACCTGCTCGTCGGGCAGCCGCTGACGATCGAAACCGCCCTCGCGGCGGGGCGCGCCGCCTTCAGCACCGCCACCCCTGGCCATCACAACGGCTTCAAGCTCGAACTTGGCGCGCGCACCGTTGCCGACGCCCTTCTGATCGCCGCCGAAAGGAGCCGCACATGATCCCCGCCTCGTTCCCCGACCGCGCCCGCATCGACGCCCGCGACAAGGTGCTCGGCGTCGCCCGCTTTTCCGCCGACGTGCCGGTCACGGGCGTTCTGTATGCCATGATGGTGCCGGCACGCATCGCGAAGGGCACGCTGACCGGCCTCGACACCGCTGCCGCACTGCGCGTGCCCGGCGTGGTGCGTGTGCTGACCGAGGCGGATTTCCCGGCGCCGCCGCCCGTGATCGAGAACGGACCTCCCCCGCCGCCGCCGACGCTGGAGCGCGAGATCGCCTATCGCGGCCAGCCTGTGGCGCTCGTCGTCGCGGAAACGCTGGAGGCGGCGATCGAGGGTGCCGCGGCGGTGGTCTGCACCTATGCCGCGGCCCCGTTCGCGGCGTTGATCGACAGCGAGGGCGGCGTGCGCGAAATGGGCGAGGAGATCGTCTTCGGTGATGCCGAGGCGACGCTCGCGAGCGCGGCAGTGGTCGTCGAGGGCGAGTTCCTGTCCCCGACGCAGCACCACAACCCGATCGAGCTGCTGGCCACCACCGCAGTCTGGGAAGCCGGGCGGCTGACGCTGCACGAAGCGACCCAGGGCGCCGGCGGCACCCGGGGCATGACCGCGCGCGCCCTCGGGATCGATCCCGGCGTCGTCGACGTCAAGAGCCCCTATGTCGGCGGCGGCTTCGGCCAGAAGGGCGGCCTCGGCCAGCGTCAGACGGCGCTGATCGCCCATGCCTCGATGCTGCTCGGCCGGCCGGTGAAGCTGGTGACGCCGCGTGGCCAGATCTTCCACCTCGCCACCTATCGGCCGCTGAGCCGCCACCGGATCCGCCTCGGTGCCACCGCGGAGGGCCGCATGGTCGCCATGCAGTATGATGCCGAGCAGGAGCAGTCGCGCCACGGCATCTTCCCCTCGGCCGAGTATCACGAGACCACCTCGCGCATGTACGGCATCGCGAACTATCTCGGCACGTCGGCCGACGTCCGCATCGATCGCCAGCCGCCCGGCTGGATGCGCGCACCGCACCCTCAGGCATCCGGCTTCGCCATGGAGAGCATGGTCGACGAACTCGCCTACCGGCTCGGCCAGGATCCCGTCGCGCTGCGCCTCGCCAACACCGGCGACGTCGATTTCCGCACCGGCCAGCCCTTCTCGTCCAACCATCTGAACGCCTGCCTCGAGGAAGGCGCGCGCCGCTTCGGCTGGTCGAGCCGCACCGCCGAGCCCGGCTCGATGACGGCGGACGACGGCAGCCTGGTCGGCTGGGGCGTCGCCTGCGGCTCCTATCCCTCGATGATGGTGCCGGCGGTCGCGACGCTGCGCATCGGCGCGGACGGCAGTACGCGCTACGCCGCCTCGGGCCACGAGATGGGCCAGGGCATCCGCACGGCGATCGCATCGGTGTTGCTCGAGAGCCTGGAGATCGACCCCGAGCGGCTCGAGATCCTGATCGGCGACACCACGGCCGCGCCGCAGCACATCACCGCCGGCTCGTGGGGCAGCGCCGGCGCCGTGCCGGTGGCGATGCGGGCTGCCGCACGGATGCGCGAGGCGGTCGCCGAACTGCTGGACGGCCGGGAGATCGCCGGCAACCTGCACCGCCGGCTCGCCACGGTACGCCGGCCCTTTCTCGAGATCGAGGTCTCCGAGGTCGGTCCGGGACAGGGCCAGGACGTGCTGCAGGCCCTGCAGTACGGCGCGCCGGCCGTCGCCGGGCCGGCGTATCCGACCTTCACGACGATGAGCTACATCGCCCATTTCGTCGAGGTGCGGGTCGAGCCGACCACGCGGCGGGTGCGGGTTCCGAGGGTCGTCAGCATCGTCGACTGCGGCCGGGTGATCAGCCCGCGCACGGCGGAGAGCCAGGTGCGCGGCGGCGTGGTCTGGGCGATCGGCGCGGCCTTGCGCGAGGCGACCGAGGTCGACCCGCGCTATGGCGGCTACCTCAACAACGACCTCGCCGACTATGTCGTCGCCGTCAACGCCGACATCGGCGCGATTGACGTCGGCTTCATCGACCAGCCCGACCCGCTTGCGAATTCGGCCGGTCTGAAGGGTCTCGGCGAGGTCGCGATGGTCGGCGCGTCGCCCGCGATCGCCAACGCGATCTTCCACGCCACCGGCCGGCGACTGCACGAGTTGCCGATCCGGATCGAACACCTGCTCTGACAGGGCAGTGAAAAAGGCGGCGGGCGCCTGGACCGGCGCCCGCCGCCCCGCATCTCGCTCAGGTGCCCCGCGCCCTCAGCCAGCGCAGCAGCAGCGATTCCTCGAGGCCGAGGCCGGCGAGCGGCTTGCGGTAGCGGCGGCGGAGCTCGGCGAATTCCGGCGTCAGCGTGCCCTCTTCCCAGCCCGACAGGATGGCCGGGTGGATGTAGCCCGAGCGGCAGACGCTGCGGGTGTTGTGCAGCCGGTGCGCGACGGCGTCGATCACCTCGTTGGTCTTGCGGCGGAGCGCCGTCTTCGTCGCCGGCACGTCCGCCGCCGCGAACAGCCGTGCGGCCTCGAGGGTCGCGAACCAGGTCCGGAAGTGCTTCGAGGTGAAGTTCGCGCCGGAGCCGGCGCGGATGTAGGCGTTGACCTCGGTCGCATCGACCGGACGCCGCGCGCCCGCCTCGTCGAGATACTTGAACAGCTGCCGCCCCGGCAGGTCGTCGATCGCCGCGACGATGCGGGCGATGCGGCGGTCGGTGAGCTTCAGCGACCACGCCTTGCCGGACTTGCCGACGAAGGCGAAGCGCAGCCGGGCGCCCTCCACCTCGACATGGCGCGAGCGTAGCGTCGTCAGGCCGAAGCTCGCGTTGGCCCGCCGGTAGGCCTCGTTGCCGATGCGGATCGGCGTGTGGTCGAGCAGCCAGACGATGGACGCGAGCACCCGCTCGCGCGGCAGCCCGCGCCGGGCGAGATCGACCTCGACCCGCGCCCGCAGCCGCGGCAGCGCCGCAGCGAAGGCGGTGAGCCCGGTGAACTTCACGTCGCTGCGGTTGGCGAGCCAGACCGGGTGGTAGCGATACTGCTTGCGCCCGCGCTCGTCGCGCCCGGTCGCCTGGATGTGGCCGCTGGCATCGGGCGAGATCCAGACGTCGGTCCACGCCGGCGGGATCACCAGCGACCGGATCCGCGCGAGCGCCTCGGCGTCGCGCAGCAGCGTGCCGTCGGCGCCGGCATAGGAAAAGCCCTTGCCATGCCGGCGCCGGCGTATGCCGGGGGTCTCGTCGCTCGCGTAGACGAGGTCTTCGGGCGTGATGGGGGTGGGCGCGGCGGCCGGCGCCAAGGGTTGCAGCGTGTCCAATTCAGTCGCCTCCGAAGCGCGGCGCAGGCACGCCGACGACATAGGCCGCGGGATGCCGACCGCAAGATGCCCCCCGTGCGGCGACGCCGGTCCGGAACCTCGGGACGCGGCGCCTGTTGGAGACAAGACGTTCCGTCCGCGCCGCACCCCGCCGCCGGGCCGACCTGCCAACACGGAGAACCCCAGCCATGGCCACGAGCGACCAGCCGCACGCCGCCTCCAACCGCCGCCCTCAGGACAAGGTGCCGTTCACCGATCCCGCGGCGGCGCCGCTCGGCACCGACGACGAGGCGGCGGGCGTTGCCGGGCGCCCCGCGCCGCGCAGCGACATCCGCCAGTCGCACGGCGTGCGCGACCCCGACCTGCCCGACCTGCCGGACCTGCCCGGCCCGCCCCCCGGCAGCGCCGCCACCGACGAGAGCGCCCGCCGCATCGACGGTGAACTGCTCCCGGAGGCGAAATGGCGCGTCCGCGGCGCGGTGGCGGCTTTCGTCGGGGTGATCGTCGTGCTCGGCCTGATCGTCATCTGGTTCGTCGCCGGCTGAGCCGGGGGCGGGAAATCCGGGCGGCGGCCGGCGGACACTGCCGCCGCCGGCTCGCCGATGTCGCGACGCCCGCTTTCCATTGGTCTGCAGCCCCGCCCCTGGATCGGTTCAGGCCGCGCGTCGGCCGCCACCTGCTTTCGCCAGACTGTCCTCGGTCATCGCCGGGCTCGACCCGTCGACCCAATGGCCTCTCCTCGAGCCCTGATCGAAGAAGGGCGACCTCCAACGACCAGAGCTAGCGGGTTGACTGGTCAAGCCCGGCAAAGACGACGGAAAGGGTTGTCCGGGCCGGGCCGGACCTTCCGAGGTCCACTGCCGGAACCGGCACCCGCTGCCCTTACCCAAAAGCATGGCCGCCGGCGCCCGGCGGCCATGCCCCGCTCACGTCTTCAGCACGACCTTCGTCGTCGTGTCCGGCTCGTCCGAGAACATGCGGTAGGCTTCGGCGGCGTCTTCGAGCGGCATGCGGTGGCTGATCAGAAAGGTGGTGTCGATCTTCTTCTCCCGGATCATGTCGAGCAGCCGCGGCAGGTACTTCTGCACATGGGTCTGGCCGGACCGGATCGTCAGCCCCTTCTCCATCACGGCGCCGATCGGGAACTTGTCGACGAAGCCGCCGTAGACCCCCGGGATCGAGACCCGGCCGCCGGCGCGGCAGGCGAAGATCGCCTGGCGCAGGGCCGACGGGCGATCGGACTCCAGCATCAGCATCTGCTTGGCGTAGTCGACGATGTTGTCGAAGGCAAAGCCGTGGCTTTCCATGCCGACCGCGTCGATCACCGCGTCGGGGCCGATGCCGCCGGTCATGTCGAGCAGCGCCGAATAGACGTCGGCCGAGCTGAAATCGATCACCTTGGCGCCGAGCCGCTGGGCGAGTTCCAGCCGCGTCGGCATGTGGTCGATGGCGATCACCTGGCTCGCGCCCATCAACAGCGCGCTCTGGATCGCGAACAGGCCGACCGGCCCGCAGCCCCAGACCGCGACGGTGTCGCCTTCCTCGATCTGGCAGTTTTCCGCCGCCATCCAGCCGGTGGGCAGGATGTCGGAGAGGAACAGCACCTCGTCGTCGGTGAGGTCCTCGGGCACCACGATCGGCCCGACGTCGGAATAGGGCACGCGGACGAGTTCCGCCTGGCCGCCGGCATAGCCGCCGGTGAGGTGCGAATAGCCGAACAAGCCCGCCGTCTGGTGGCCGTAGACGGTTTCGGGCAAGTCGGCGGTGTCGGCGGGATTGGAATTCTCGCAGGACGAATACTGCAGCTTGCGGCAATGGAAACACGCGCCACAGGCAATCACGAACGGCACGACGACGCGGTCGCCCTTCTTCAAGGATGTGTTGCCGCGGCCGACCTCGACGACCTCGCCCATGAACTCGTGGCCGAGCACGTCGCCGGGCATCATCGCCGGAATCATGCCGTGGTAGAGATGGAGATCGGAGCCGCAGATCGCCGTCGAGGTCACGCGGACGATGATGTCGCGCGGATTGACGATCTCCGGATCGGGTAGGGTCTCGACGCGGACATCGCGCTTGCCGTGCCAGGTGAGAGCTCGCATTCGGGTTTCCTCAGCTTTCCGCGCGGCGCGACGCGGCGACGGCGATCTCGCCGGTTTCCATCAGTTGCTTGAAGCGCTTCAGGTCGCGGCGGACCTGCAGTCCGGGCTCGCGCTGCAGCATCTTGGCGAAGATCTGGCCGAGCGGCCCGCCGGGCGGCTCGTAGGCGATCGTCGCCTTGACCTCGGTGCCGCGGCCGCCGGGGGCGTCGCGAAACTCGACCCGGCCGCTGTTGCGCACGTCGGCGTCGGGCTCCGACGTCCAGGCGATCACCTCGCCCGGGCGGTCCTCGGTGATCACCGAGAAGAACTCGAACGAGGTGCCCGCCGGCCCGGTCACGGTCCAGCGCGAGCGGGTCTCGTCGAGCACCGCGATCGACTCGACGTTTTCGAGGAATTCCGGCAGGCGCGCAAAATCGCGCCAGGCGTCGTAGAGTTCCGCCTTCGGCCGATGGATCGTCACCGTGCGCCCGACGACGGCACTCTTCGCCTCGTCCGGCGCGCCGCTGCCGATCCGGCGCCCCTTCTGCCGCTCCTTGCGTGCGGAGTCGGACGGCTTGATGTCGGAGATCAGCGACCCGACCGCCCAGACCGCCGCGGCGCCGGCGAGGAGCGCGAGCAGACCGATCCCGCCCTGCTTGGCGGTGGGATGGTGCAATCCCCGAGCGTGGCGATGGCTGAACATGTTTCAATCTCCCGCTGCGCGGCGTCGAGCGGCCGCTTGATGAACGATCGAACAGATGGGACGGGGCCATTGTTCCCCTGCGGGCGGAGACGCGGACCCACGGGAGGTTCGGATCGGCGCACCGAAACGGCGCGTCGCTCGGCAGCCGACGCAGATCGATAGCCGGATAAGCAAAAGGGCCAGCGCAGACCGAATCCGGCTTCGCTGGGCCGTTCTCCGCATTCCCGATCTGTCGGGAACAAGCCCGCCATGGCCGCAGGAAGCGGCCATGGCGCCGGGTTCAGAGCTTGACGGCGCTCTCGCGAGCCCAGAGCCGCAGCTTGCGGCAGCTCTCGACGAAGCCGGGGACCGAGGCGGCGTCGGCGAACTCGATCATGCCCTCGTCGGCATCGGGCGCCACCCCGGCACGGGCCAGCAGCGGCGCGGCATCGGCGGTGAAGCCGATGAACTTGCAGTGCTGGAACGCATCCGACACGAAGTCGCGCGCCGTCGCCTCGCCCGCCAGCCGTTCGGCCCCCTCTTCCGAGAGCAGCAGCACGACCGCATCGAACAGCACCGAGGGGCCGCCGTCGATCATGTGATGGGCGGGGATCGACACCCCGCCCGCCGTCTCGACGCCGCCGACCTTCGGCGCCACCAGCTCCATCGTCGCGCCTTCCGTCTGGAGGGCGGTCTCGAGCGCTTTCAGCAGCTTGTCGTCGCAGCCGTTGCTGACCAGCACGCCGACCTTGCGGCCGGCAAAGCTCTCCGGGCCGTTCTCGATGATGCTGAGCGCCGGCGACGGCGGCAGGTCATCGCGCGGCGTCACGGCCGCGTCCGCCGGCTTCGGCAACTCCTTGATGCCGAGCTTGTCGGCGACGGTGGCGCCCAGCGCCTCGTCGATGTTGAGGAGGTGCGCCACCATCCGCTCGCGGATCACCGGGTTCTCGACCTTGGCGAGCTCGAAGGTCAGCGCCATCACGATGTGCTTCTGCTCCGGCGCGGTCTGGCTGTCGAAGAACTGCCGCGCCTGGCTGTAATGATCGGCGAAGCTCTCGGGCCGCAGCCGCACCTTCGGCGCCTCTATCTCCTCGGCAAACGCGCGGAAGCCGCGCGCCGGATCCTCGCGCGGGCCGACGCCGTGCGAGTTCGGCTGGTAGTTCACCCGGCCGACCGGATTACGCATCGCCATGTGCCCATCCTGCTGGAAATGGGCGAACGGGCACTTCGGCGCGTTGATCGGAATATGGGTGAAGTTCGGCCCGCCGAGGCGCTTCAGCTGCGTGTCGAGGTAGGAGAAGTTGCGCCCCTGCAGCAGCGGATCGTTGGAGAAGTCGATGCCGGGCGGCACGTTCTGCGTCATGAACGCGACCTGCTCGGTCTCGGCGAAGAAGTTGTCGGGCATGCGGTCGAGCACCAGCCGGCCGACCGGGATCGGCTTGATGATCTCTTCCGGAATCAGCTTGGTCGGGTCGAGCACGTCGAAGTCGAAGCTGTCGGCGAATTCCTGGTCGAACAGCTGCACGCAGAGTTCCCACTCGGGGAAATCGCCCGACTGGATGGCGTTCCAGAGATCGCGGCGGTGGAAGTCGGGATCCGCGCCGTTGATCTTCACCGCCTCGTTCCAGACCACCGACTGCAGCCCGAGCTTCGGTTTCCAGATGAACTTCACGAAGGTCGATTCGTCCGCCTCGTCGAGCAGGCGGAAGGTGTGGACGCCGAAGCCTTCCATGAAGCGGAACGAGCGCGGGATCGCCCGGTCGGACATGACCCACATGATCATGTGCATCGATTCCGGGGTCAGCGAGATGAAGTCCCAGAAATTGTCGTGCGCCGACTGCGCCTGCGGGAAGCCGCGGTCGGGCTCGGGCTTCACCGCATGGATCACGTCGGGGAACTTGATCGGATCCTGGATGAAGAACACCGGGATGTTGTTGCCGACGAGATCCCAGTTGCCCTCCTGGGTGTAGATCTTCACGGCGAAGCCACGCACGTCGCGCGCGAGATCGAACGAGCCCTTGGCGCCGGCAACGGTGGAGAAGCGCACGAAGGCGGGGGTCCGCTCGCCGGGACGCTGGAAGAGGTCGGCGCGGGTGTACTTCGACAGAACGTCGTAGGCCTCGAAGAAGCCGTGCGCGCCGTAGCCGCGCGCGTGCACGACGCGCTCGGGGATGCGCTCGTGGTCGAAGTGGAAGATCTTCTCGCGGAAGTGGAAGTCGTCGATCAGCGCCGGACCGCGCGCGCCGGCGCGCAGCGAATTCTGGTCGTCGGCGACCGGGGCGCCCTGCGCCGTGGTCAGCACCGGCGTGTCGCCCTCGGCGAGTTGATGCAGTTCGCCGCCGTTGCCCCGCACCAGCGTCTGGTCGTGGATCGTCGCGCTCTGGCCGGAAGGCCGGCCTTGCTTGCGCTGTCTTGCCATAGTCGAAGTCTCCAGAGTTCTCGGGCGCCGGAAGCGGGAACCGGTCCGGGGCGCCTGCCCCGGGCCGTCCGGATCACGCGGCCTTGGTCGATTTCGCGCGCGCGTTCGCCGAGGCGTCGGCGAGCTTGGTCAGCGCGGCATCGGTCGTCGTTTCTTCCTGCAGCGTCGCATCGAGCAGCGCCGCCGCATCGTCGAGCCCGAGTTCCGTCGCCCAGCGCTTCAGCGTGCCGTAGCGGGCGATCTCGTAGTGCTCGACGGCCTGCGCCGACGAGACCAGGCCGGCGTCGAGCGCGGCCGTGTCCTTGAACTCGTCCATGATCTCCTCGCCCTCGGCGACGAGGCCTTCGATCGCCTCGCAGGTCTTGCCCTGCGCCCGCTTGCCGATGATCTCGAACACCTGCTGCAGGCGCTCGATCTGTCCTTCGGTCTCGCCCTTGTGCTTCTCGAAAGCCGCCTTCAGGTCGTCGGACTGCGCCGCGCGCTGCATTTTCGGCAGCGCCTTCAGTATCTTGCGCTCGGCGTAGTAGATATCTTTCAGGGTGTCGTGGAAGAGATCTTCCAGCGTCTTTTCCTTGGCCATGATTTTATTTCCCTTGGATTCGAAAAATTTGGCGTCACCGCAGAGTGACTGAGCCCCTAACCGGCCATCGCCACGGCTGTTCCGGTCGCCGGGCACTGAATTTGAAACGCAAGGTCGCGCCCGCGCGGCGCCGGGCGACGGCAGGGCGATGGAGGAGGCCCCGGCGGCGCGGTCCTCGTCGCCGGACGAGGCGGCGGGAACCGCAGGCGCGAGTCGGATGTTGGGGGACTGCCGCAGAGGATCCCGAATGTCCCCAGCTTCCGTGTTACGTTTCGATCTCGCCCGCCATCTCTTCGCCGGCGCGCGGCCGGCCGGCCGTGCGCCCCGCATCGTCGTCGCCATCCCGGCCCGCAACGAGGCGGAGCGGATCGAGGCGTGCCTCGCGGCACTCGCCGGACAGCGCGACGCGCCGGCCGCCCCGGGCGGCGCCTTCGGCATCGTCCTCCTCGCCAACAACTGCAGCGACGACACCGTGCCCCGCGCGCGCGCATGTCTCGAGGCGGCCGGGCTGCCGCATATCGTGCTGGCGGTGGACCTTGCCCCCGGCGAGGCGAACGCCGGCTTTGCCCGCGGCCTTGCACTCGATGTCGCCAGTCTCTGGGCGGCAGAGGCGGCGGGGCGCGGCATCCTGCTCACCACCGACGCCGACAGCCGCGTGCCGCCCGACTGGATCGCCCGCAACGTCGCCGCTCTCTCCGGCCCCTGCAGCGCCGTCGCCGGACGCTTTGCCTTCGATGCCGCCGAGGAAGCCGGCTGGCCGCTGCATCTCGTGCGCCGCCGCCAGGTCGAGAGTGCCTACGAGCATGTGCTCGATGCCCTCGCCGCCCGGCTCGATCCGCTGCCGCACGATCCCTGGCCGAACCACTCGACCCATTCCGGCGCGAGCTTCGCCGTGACGCTCGCCGCCTATCGCCGCATCGGCGGGCTGCCGGCGGCGGAGAACGGCGAGGACCGGGCGCTGGCGCGCGAACTCGCCCGGCACGACATCGCCCTTCGCCATGACCCGGGCATCGTCGTCACCACCTCGGCCCGCTTCGACGGTCGCGCGTCGGCGGGCTGCGCCAGCGCGCTGCGCCAGCGCAGCGAGAGCGAAGCCGTTCCCGGCGACGAGCGGCTGGAGGCGCTGCCCGCCGCGCTGCGGCGGATGGTGCTGCGCGGGCGGCTGCGCCGCGCGTTTCTCGGCGATTTCCGTCCGGGCGACTGGGAACGTCGCCTCGTGCTCCCGGCCGGCACCCTGGCGGGGCGGGCGCAGCGGCGCTTCGGCGAAGCCTGGTCGGTCGCGCTGCTCGAAAGCCCGATCCTCGTCGCGCGTCCCTTGCGCCCCGCCGAGATGCAGGGGCATCTCTGCATGGCCCGGCGGGTGCGGGCAGCGCTCGGCCCCGTCTCGGGGACGGTCTCAGGGCGCGACGAGCAGGTCGAGCCGGTAGTCGTCGGTGCGCTGCTGCCGCAGCAGCCGAAACCCGTCGCCGAGCGCCGCGATGAACCGCTCGGCAGCCTCGTCGCCTGAGAGCGGATAATCGGTCTCGCGCACCCAGTGCACCAGCAGGACATGCCCACCCGGCGCGATCGCGCCCGCAGTCCGCGCGGCGAGGGCGCCGAGATCCGGCAGGCCGAGGTAGTAGATCACCTCCGAGAAGAGGATCAGGTCGAACCGCCCCGCCGGCCAATCGGCCGGCACGTAGCCTTGCACGAAGTCGACGTGGCGAAGCTCCGCGCAGCGCCGGCGCGCGAGTTCGAGCGCCGCCGCCGCCGGGTCGATCGCCACCAGCCGGTCGCAGCGCGGCGCGAGGCGGGCGGTGAGCACGCCGATCGAGCAGCCGACCTCGAGCGCGGCCGCGTACCGCTCATCGGGCAGGGCCGCGAGCGTCGCCGCGTATTTGGCATCCTCATAGGCGCTGGTCTCGAACGACCACGGGTCGGGCGAGCGTGCATAGAGCGCGTCGAAATAGTCCGGTGGCAGGCTGTTGCTCATGACGCGGGCCCGAGGAAAATCTCCGGCGCCTCGAACCGCGCCAACATCTCGGGCGACAGGCAGAAGCCGTCCGGATCGTCGCGCACGAGATCGGTGGTCTGCGAGGCATGGGCGGCGATCGCCCGGCGCTTCGGCGCGAGAAAGGCGTCGATTTGCACCCGGACCCCCGTGACCGGCGGCCCGTACAGCATCGTCTCCGGCGGCAGCGTCAGGCCCCAGATCGGATATTCCCAGAGGGTCGCCCCCGGCAGCCGGCGGGTCGCCGCGGCCGCCAGCGCAAAGCTCGCCTGATGGTCGGCGTGCGGGTCGTGCCGCCAGCTCACCACGACGACGTCGGCGTCGGCGCCGAGCGCGGCGATTGCCGCTGCCGCCCGCTCGGCCTCCGGGCCGTCCGCCGGCACGAAGCGGTCGGGCAGGTCGAGGAAATGCACCGCCGCGGCCGGAACGCCGAGCCGGCGCGCGGCCTCCAGCGCCTCGCCGCGCCGGAGTTCCGCAAGGCACGGGGCTGCGAACAGCCGCGAGTTCGGATGCGAACCGGCGCCGTCGCTGACCACGACGATGCTGACCGGCAGCCCCGCCGCCCGGCAGGCCGCGATCAGCCCGCCGCAGCCGAGGCTTTCGTCGTCGGGATGCGGCGCGACGACGAGGAGCTGGCGCCGGACGAACGCCGCCGGCTCCACCAGCGGCAGCGCGGCCATGGCGGCGAGCGCGTCGCGCACCGAGCCGCTCATCGCCAGAGCTCCCGCAGCGGCAGGCCGGCGCCGAGGCCGTAGGCGGCCGCCTCACCGAGCGCGCGGTCCGGCGCCGGCTGGCGGAGATAGGTGGCGAGGTCGCGGCAGAGCCGCTCCACCGGATGCGTGCGCATGAAGGCGGCAAGGCCGATCGACCGCTGCACGTGCTCCAGCACGTCGAGGCCGCAGCGCTCGACCGCGGAGCGCGCGAGATTGACGTAGGCGACGGCGGCCGCGGCGGCATCGCCGCCGGCCGCGGTCTCCTCGGCCTCGGCGATCCGCGCCGCCCGCTCGACCCAGAGCCGCGCCGTTTCCGCGGCGATCATCGCCTGGCCCATCCGGGCGCGCTGGTGCGGGTCGCCGTCGCGGGAACTTCCGACGAGGAACGCGCGCGCCTCCTCCACAAGCCGCTCGATGCCGCCGAGCTGCACGGCGCAGAAGCGCCACGCGCCGGCCGAAAAATGCGGCTGGCGGTGATAGTCGCCCTCGGCCCCGATCATGTCGACCGGCGCGACGTCGAGCCCGGTGAAGCTGAACCGGCCGCTGCCCGACGCCCGCATCCCGTGCGCCTTCCAGGCCGAAAGGTCGGCACGCGGCGCCCCGTCGAGACGCGGCAGCACGAGGAACAGGCCGCCGGCCGCGTCGCGTGCGGTCACCAGCGGGCAACCGACGTGCCCGGCGCCGGAGGCGAACACCTTGCTGCCCTCGAGCGCGAGCCCGCCGCCACGCTGCACCAGCCGCAGCCCGTCCGCATCCTCGGTGTTCCAGATCCCGAACAGCGCCCCGCCCTGCGCCGCGGCGAGGGCCCACGCCTGCTGCACCGGCGTACCGTAGCGCCGGATCAGCGCCGCGGCGTTGACGTGGCCCTCATAGAGCCGCCCAAGCGGCAGGCTGGCGTGCCCGACGCTGCGCAGCGCCTCCATCAAGTCGTCCGGATGCCGGCCGTCGAACCCGCCACCGGGACGGGCGAACGGCGCGGAGAGCGCCCCGACGGCGCCGAGGCGAGCGACGTCCTCGGCCGGAAAACTGTCGTCGTGGTCGAGCGCCGCCGCCCGCGCGGCAACGGCGACGAGCTCACGCCGGAACGACGGGGTGACGATACGCCGGTCATCGACGTCGAGCATGGCTGGGTCTCCCTTGACCCTGATCAATGGAGCATGCCCCGCGAAGTTCCACGCGAACGGCAACGAGCAGGCGAGCCGCGCCCGGTTCGCGCCATTGCAGCCGCCGCCACGATCCAACAGACTGACGGTTGAAACCGTGGCGGGTTCATCCGAGCGAACGCTTGCAGGGGCGGCCGGTAGCGCGCTCAAAACGGCGCTGATGGGCGAAGGAACCGACGATGTCCGCGGCGACGATCTTCCACACCCGGATGAGCCACCAGGCTCTCGACAACTACTTCTGCGGCAAGACCCTGCGGGAGGGGATCGCCGTCCGCTTCGTCCGCGGCGGTCACTGCGAAACGTACGACGACCTCGTCAAGGAACTCATGGCGTCGTTGCAGTTCCCGTACTACTTCGGCCGCAATTGGGGCGCGATCCAGGAGTGCATGATCGATCTCGAATGGATCGCGGAACGCGAGATCCACATCGTCGTCCTCGACGTCGACGCGATCCTGTCCCGCGACCAAGCCGACCGGCCGGCGCTCATCAGGTGCTTTGCCGGGACGGCAGACCCGACATTCGACAAGCGGATCGTCGTGACGCTCCAGACCGACGCGGACGACAGTCCGTTCCTGCAACTGATCCGGGACGGATTTGCGGGCGAGATCGAGCTCGAGGTCATGGAAGCGAGCGGGTTCTTCCGCAAGACGTCGGTCGACCTGAAGCAGATGTTGCTCGCCGGCGATCCACCGCCCGAGGTGCGCCGCCTGGTCGATCGACTCGAGGCCGAGGAGCGGACCGCCACCTGGACGGCCGACGCGGATACCTTCGACCTGTCGCGACTGTTTCCTGAAAGTGACGTGCCGCTATGGCTGCACGGCGCTGCCGATGTCGTCGCGGTCCTCGCACCGCACCTTCCAGAGGCGGAAGCGGTGTTCGTCGTCTTCCATCTCGGCGGCCGCCTCGCCTATCGCGACGGGCCATGGAACGCGAGGGATATCCCGATCGACGCGGCGTTCGCACCGACCCTGCAACTGGTTCATGCGGGTGGGGGGATCAGGATCAGCGACTCGTCCTTCGTCTACAAACTCGATCTCGGCGATCTCCGGACCGAGCGCGGCACCCGGCTGATCTGTGTCGAAAGCCTGCGCGGCGAACCGGACTTCGGGCGCCTCTACGTCGGCGTCTTTCGTGACAATCTCATCCGGTCTGTCATCTCCCTCGTCTGACCCAGCCGCGACGATTGCAGCCGCCACCCCGATCCAACAGACTGCACGAGACACGGACCGCTGCGGTCTGCCCGAACCGCAACCCGGCGCCTCTCCGGCGCGGAAAGGCATGGACAGGCGACATGCGCGCGCTGCGCTCGGCGATGGAATGGCTCGGGGTGATCGGCAGGCCCGCGCGGGTGATCGCCGTCGTCGGTGACGAGTACGATGCGGCGCTGTTCGCGCGGCTGCATGGCGTGCTGCTGGAGATGGGCGCCACCGCGACCGAGGAGCGCTTCGGCATCGGCGGAGAGCGGTTCCTGACCGAGAACCACTACCGGATCGGCCGCAGCAGTGTCGTTCTCGCCACCGAGACGGACCGGGGCCTCTCGATCACCGGCGACGAGAACATCGTCGAACGGATCCTCCACCTGAGCGGCTGCCACCCCGTCACGAACGACGGGGCGGGGGAGGACGGGTGAGGAGAGGCCGGCTTCTCCACCGGGCCTCCTGTCAGCCCACCATCTCCGGCAGGCCCGGCAGCAGCTTGTCCAGCGTGATCGGATAGCTGCGCACGCGGACACCCGTCGCGTTGTAGACGGCGTTCGCCACCGCCGCGCCGACGCCGCAGAGGCCGAGTTCGCCGACGCCCTTCGCCTTCATCGGCGACGACATCGGGTCGTCGCCGGCGAGGAACACGACGTCCTGCGCCGGGATGTCGGCATGGACCGGGACTTCGTAGCCGGCGAGGTCGTGGTTGACGAAGAAGCCGCGGTCGGTGTCGACGGCGAGTTCCTCCATCAGCGCGCCGCCGACGCCCATCGTCATGGCGCCGATCACCTGGCTGCGCGCCGTCACCGGGTTGAGGATGCGCCCGGCATCGCAGACGGCGAGCATGCGGCGCACGCGCACCTCGCCGGTCGCGGCATCGACGCCGACTTCCACGAAATGCGCGGCGAAGGTCGACTGCTGGTAGTCCTTGTCGAGGTCGCCGAACTCGATCGAATCTTCGGCGACCAGCCCGTCCGCCCCGGCCGCCTCGGCGAGCGTCACGCTGCGGTTGCCCGCGCGCACCGAGCCGTCGGTGAACTCGGCATCGCCCGAGTTGAAGCCGAGCCGCTGGGCGACTACCTCGCGCAGCTTGACACAGGCCGCATAGACGCCGGCGGTCGAGGTGTTGGCGCCCCACTGGCCGCCCGAGCCGGCCGAGACCGGGAAGGACGAATCGCCGAGCCGCACCAGGACGCGGTCGACGCCGACGCCCATCATCTCCGCCGCGGTCTGGGCGATGATCGTGTAGCTGCCGGTGCCGATGTCGGTCATGTCGGTCTCGACCGTGACGATGCCGTCGGCATCGAGGCGAACCCGCGCGCCCGACGTCGCCACCATGTTGTTGCGGATGCCCGCCGCGACGCCGGTGCCGATCAGCCAGCGGCCCTCGCGTCGGCGCCCGGGCGTCGCGCTGCGGCCCGCCCAGCCGAAGCGCTCGGCGCCGAGGCGCAGGCATTCGATGAGACGGCGCTGCGAGAACGGCCGCTCCGGATCTTCCGGGTCGACCTGGGTGTCGTTCAGGATGCGCAGCTCGACCGGGTCGAGCCCGGTGAGTTCGGCGAGTTCGTCGATGGCGATCTCGAGCGCCATCAGGCCCGGCGTTTCGCCCGGCGCGCGCATGGCGTTGCCTTCCGGCATGTCGAGGTCGGCGATTTTCAGCGCGGTCATGCGATCGGCGCCGGCATAGAGCAGCCGCGTCTGCTGCACGGCGTTTTCCGACGATCCGCCGGAAAGATTGCCCGACAGGCTTTCGTGGCCGATCGCGGTGATGCGCCCGTCGCGGGTCGCGCCGATGCGGATGTGCTGGATCGTGGCGGGGCGATGCGTCGTGTTGTTGGCGATCAGCGGCCGCGGCAGGGCGAGCTTGACCGGCCGCCCCGCGGCACGCGCACCGAGCGCCGCGAGCACCGCGTCGGAGCGGATGAACAGCTTGCCGCCGAAGCCGCCGCCGATGAAAGGCGAGATCAGCCGCACCTTGTCCTTGTCGATGCCGAAGGTCTTGGCGATGTCGCCGCGGCTCCAGGCGATCATCTGGTTCGAGGTCCAGATCGTCAGCTGGTCGCCGTCCCAGGCCGCGATCGACGCGTGCGGCTCCATCATGGCGTGCGATTGGTCCGGCGTCGTGTAGGTCGCGTCGAGCTTCACCGCGGCGGCGGCAAAGGCGCCCTCGAAGTCGCCGACGGCGGTCTCGGGGCTGTCCTCGTCGGGCGTCTTCGCGGCGCCGCGTTCGGCTTCGAGGTCGAAACGTCCGGGGGTGGTCTCATAGCGGACCCGCACGAGGTTCGCCGCCGCCCGCGCCTCCTCGAAGCTCTCGGCGACGACAACGGCGACCGCCTGGTGATAGTGGTCGATGTCCGGGCCGCCGAGCAGCTTCGCCGTGTTCATGTCGCCCTTGCCGAGATCCTTCGCGTCCTCCGCCGTGACGATGGCGATCACGCCGGAGGCGGCCCGCGCCGCGGCGAGGTCGATCGAGGCGATGCGGCCCTTGGCGATCCCGGCCGCGACGACCGCGCCATAGGCCTGGTTCGGCGCGACGTCGTGGCGCTCATAGGCATAGGGCGCGGTGCCGGTGGTCTTCAGCGGGCCGTCGACGCGCGGAATGGCCTGCCCGACGACCTTCATCTGGTCGATCGGGTTGGTGGTGGCGGGGGTATCGAAACGCATGGGTCAGCCTTTTGCTTCCGAGAGCACCGCGGCGAGCGTGCGCTCGGCCAGCGGCAGCTTGAACGCGTTGTGGTGCGTGGTGACGGCGCCGGCGAACAGCTCTTCCGCGACGGCACGCGCGCCGCGCGGCAGTTCGGCGTCGGCAGCCTTGCTCCGCCACGGCTTCGGCGCGACGCCGCCGATGGCGACCCGCCCGCTGCCGTCCGGCTGGAGCACGGCCGCGACCGAGACCAGCGCGAAGGCGTAGGAGGCGCGGTCGCGCACCTTGCGATAGACCTGCACGCCGCCGACCGGAGGCGGCAGGGTCACGGCGGTGATCAGTTCGCCGGGCTCGAGTGCGGTCTCGACGTCGGGCGTGTCGCCCGGCAGGAGGTGAAGCTCCTCCACCGGGATCTGCCGCGCGGAGCCGTCCGCCCGAACCGTCTCGACCACGGCGTCGAGCACGCGCAGCGCCACCGCCATGTCGCTCGGGTGGGTCGCGATGCAGGCGTCGCTGACGCCGACGACGCCGAGCTGCCGGCTGAAGCCCTCGATCGCCGAGCAGCCGCTGCCCGGCTCTCGTTTGTTGCAGGGCTGGTTGGTGTCGTAGAAATAGGGACAGCGGGTGCGCTGCAGCAGGTTGCCGGCGGTCGTCGCCTTGTTGCGCAGCTGGCCGGAGGCGCCGGCAAGCAGCGCCCGCGACAGCACGCCGTAGTCCCGCCGCACGCGGGCGTCGGCAGCGAGATCGGTGTTGCGCACCAGCGCGCCGATCCGGAGGCCCCCATCCTCGGTCGGCTCGATCGTGTCGAGGCCGAGGCGGTTGACGTCGACGAGATGCGTCGGCGCCTCGATCTCCAGCTTCATCAGGTCGAGCAGGTTGGTGCCGCCGGCGATGAACTTCGCGCCGGTGGACGCCGCCGCGGCGACGGCTGCGGCCGGGGTCTCGGCGCGCTCGTAGGTAAACGGTCTCATGCGCGGCCCTCGGCAACGTCGGTGATGGCGTCGATGATGTTGGGATAGGCACCGCAGCGGCAGATGTTGCCGCTCATGCGCTCGCGCAGTTCCACGGCGGTGAGCTCCGGGGCAGCCTCGAGGTCGTCGGTGACGTGGCTCGGGACGCCGGCCTGGATCTCGTCCAGCACGGCGACAGCCGAACAGATCTGCCCGGGCGTGCAATAGCCGCACTGGTAGCCGTCGTGCGCCACGAACGCCGCCTGCATCGGGTGCATCGCGTCCGGGGTGCCGAGGCCTTCGATCGTGGTGATCTCGTCGCCCTCGTGCATGACGGCGAGGCTGAGGCAGGAATTGATCCGCTGGCCGCCGACGAGGACGGTGCAGGCACCGCACTGGCCGTGGTCGCAGCCCTTCTTGCTGCCGGTCAGCTGCAGCGTCTCGCGCAGCGCGTCGAGCAGCGTCGTGCGGGTATCGACGTCGATGGCGCGCGCCGCGCCGTTGACGGAGAACGAAACCCCCATCCGGATCGGGGCATTGCCGGCGCCGGCAGCCTTGGCGGCGACCGCGGCGGGCGCCGCGGGGGACGTCTCGGCGTTCTGGGCAAAGGCGCCAGCGGGGAGCAGGGCGCTCGCCGCGCCGGCGGAGCCAGCTGCGAGCACTTCGCGTCGGTTCATGTCGGGGGTCTCCGGATGTCCTCGTTGAAAGCCCAATCCCCGATCACCGATTTCAGTTCCGAAACGGCACTGCACCGCACGCGGACGTGATCCGGCGGCGGCAGGCGCCCCCGGTATCTCGGCCGGCCCTCAGCCCTCCAGCATCGGATCGAGGATCGCGCTGAACGCCTCGATCGTCATGAATCCGGATTCCTTGCGCTCGTTGAAGAAGAAGGTGGGCGTGCCGCTGACGCCGGCGACCGAGCCGGACAGCGAGACGGCCTGGATCTTGTCCATCAGCGCCTGGTCGCTGAGGCAGGCCTCGAAGGCTTCGGCGCCCATGCCGGTCTGGCCCATGACCCGGGCGAGTTCCGCCGCCGGATCTGCCGCATGCGCCCAGACCTCCGAACTGCGATAGAGCAGGTCGACGGTGGCGTACCACTGCTCGTCCGGCCGGCAACGCGCCAGCATGAAGCCGCCCATCGCCAGCGGGTCGAGCGGAAACTCGCGGATCACGAAGCGGATCCGCCCGGTGTCGACGTACTTCGCCTTCACCAGCGGCCAGGTCTCGAGATGGAAGTTGCGGCAGTGGTGGCAGGTGAGCGAGGCATATTCGACGACGCGCACCTTGGCATCTTCCGGACCGAACCCCTGCTCGGGCAGCGGGCCCGGATCGCCGAGCGCCTTTGCGACCAGCGCTTGCGCGTCCTGCGCCCGGGCGCCGCCTGCGCCGAACTGCAGCGCCGCGAGGCCGAGGGCGGCCGCCCCGAGCAGGCGGCGGCGGTCGTAGCGGGCATCGAGATTCATGCGTTTCTCCCCTGATGGTCTTGTCCGGCCCCGCGCCGCACCGGAACGGGCCGGGAGCGCCGCGCGCAAGCTAGCTTCTCAGGTCACTGGAGGAGCAAGGGCATTTCTTCCCGGAGGCCGCGATGTCCGCTGCGACATTCGCGCCCGTGAGGCGACGGGGCCGGCCGGCTCAATGGTCGGCGTGCGCGCACTTGCCATGATCGGACAAAACGTCGATCACCCGGCACTCGGCGACGCTGCCGTGGGCGCAGCCGTCGATCATCCGTTCGAGCTCGGCTTTCAGCGCGATCAGGCTGGCGATGCGCGCTTCGACCTCGTCGAGCCGCCGCCGCGCGATCGAATCCGCCGGCGAGCACGGCTGGCCGGGATTGTCCTGCAGGTCGAGCAGGGTGCGGATCGCCTCGATCTCGAAGCCGAGCTGGCGGCTGTGCCGGATGAAGGCGAGCCGCGCGAGATGCGCCGGGCCATAGAGGCGGCGATTGCCGTCGCTGCGCGGCGGCTCCGGCAACAGCCCGATCTCCTCGTAGTAGCGGATGGTGGGCACCTTGACGCCGCTGACGCGGGCGGCCTCGCCGATCGGCACGTCGCCGGGCACGTCGATGGGCATTTTCTCGCTTGCTCCTCTAGTCGCTAGAGAACGTAGGGTCGCGGCGAGATGGTGACAAGGACCCGGTCATGCCTGCAGAAACGCTTGAAACCCGCTTCCACGTCGACGGCATGGACTGCGCCGCCTGCGCCAGGAAGATCGAGACCGCCACCCGCCGCCTGCCCGGCGTCGAAGACGTGACGGTCTCGGTCACGGCCGCCGCGATGACGCTGACCCATACGGGTGGCGCCGATCTCGACAAGGTCGCGGCCACCCTCGCCCGCCTCGGCTACCCGGCCCGGCCGGCCGCGCCGCGAGCCACCCCTGGTACCGTGGCGGGGCCGGCGCCGGACGACGGCTGTGGCTGCGGCCATGCACATGAGCACGCTCACGACGACCCCCATGAGCACGGACATGCCCATGGCCACGATCACGGGACTTCTCACGAGCACGAGCACGAGCCCGAGCATCACCGCGACGGGGATTCGCACGAAAGCCCGACGCAACCCGCGCCCGCGGGCGCTGCGCTCGGCCACCTGCACGCCCATGCCCCGGACGACGGACCGTGGTGGCGCACGCGCAAGGCGGCGCTGACGCTGGCGAGCGGTGGCGCGCTGGGATTCGCCTACGCCTTCGCCCAAGCCGTGCCGTCGCTCGGCTTCGAAGCCTTTCTCGTCGCCATGGCCGTCGGGCTGGTGCCGATCGCCCGGCGCGCCGTGGTCGCCGCAAGCCTCGGCAGTCCGTTCACCATCGAGACGCTGATGACGCTGGCCGCCATCGGCGCGGTGGCGATCGGCGCCACCGAGGAAGCGTCGGTGGTCGTCGTGCTGTTCCTGGTCGGCGAAATGCTGGAAGGCGTCGCCGCCGCCCGCGCCCGCGCCTCGATCCGCGGCCTCGCCGACCTCGTGCCGAAGACCGCGCGGCTCGAGCGGGACGGGAAGATCGTCGAGGTGCCGGCGGCGGACCTCGCCGTCGGCGCGCTCGTGCAGGTCCGCCCCGGCGACCGCATGCCCGCCGACGGCGAGATCGTCGCGGGCGAGAGCGCCGTCGACGAGGCGCCGGTGACCGGCGAGAGCGTGCCGAAGCCGAAGGCGCCCGGCGACGCGGTGTTCGCCGGCACCGTCAACGGCGAGGGCGTGCTGCGGATCCGCGTCACCGCCGCGGCGGCCGACAACACCATCGCCCGCGTCGTGCGCCTCGTCGAGGAGGCGCAGGAGAGCAAGGCGCCGACCGAGCGCTTCATCGACCGCTTCTCGCGATACTATACGCCCGCCGTCCTCGTCGTCGCCACCCTCGTCGCTGTGCTGCCGCCGCTTCTCGCCGGAGCCGACTGGCAGCCGTGGATCTACAAGGGCCTCGCCATCCTGCTGATCGGCTGCCCCTGCGCGCTGGTGATCTCGGTGCCGGCCGCAATCGCCGCGGGCCTTGCCGCCGGCGCCCGCCGCGGGCTGCTGATGAAGGGCGGCGTCGTGCTGGAGCGGCTGGGCGGCCTGACCGTGATCGCCCTCGACAAGACCGGTACCCTGACCGAGGGCCGTCCGCGCGTCACCGACGTCGCCGGCTTCGGCGGCGCCGCGGCAGACGAGGTCGTCGCCCTCGCCGCCGCGCTGGAGGCCGGCTCGAGCCATCCCCTCGCCCGGGCGATCCTCGACGAGGCCGCCCGGCGCGCCGTCGCGGTGCCCCCCGCGACCGCTGCGCGGGCCGTACCCGGCAAGGGCGTCGCCGGCGTCGTCGCCGGCGTGCCGGTGTTCCTCGGCTCCGCCGCGGCCGTCGCCGCCGATCCGGGGCTCGGCGACGCCGAGGCGGCCGCCGTCGCCGCCAGCGCCGCGGCCGGCCACTCGGTCGCGGTCCTCGTCCGGGACGGCCGGCCGTTCGGCTTCCTCGCCCTGCGCGACGAGTTGAAGCCCGACGCCCGCCGCGGCATCGCCGCGCTGAAAGCCGCCGGCCTGCGCCCGCTGATGCTGACCGGCGACAACCGGCGCACGGCGGCCGCCGTCGCCGCCGAGCTCGGCATCGAGGTGAAGGCCGAGCTGCTCCCCGCCGACAAGCAGCGCATCGTCCGCGACCTGCAGGCCGGCGGCGCCCGGGTCGGCAAGGTCGGCGACGGCATCAACGACGCCCCGGCGCTCGCGGCCGCCGACATCGGCATCGCCATCGGCGGCGGCAGCGACGTCGCGCTGGAGACCGCCGACGCCGCGGTGCTGCACGGCCGGGTGACGGACATCGCCGACATGGTGGCGCTGTCGCGGGCGACGATGGCCAACATCCGCGTCAACATCGCGGTTGCGCTCGGGCTGAAGGCGGTGTTTCTCGTCACCACCCTCGCCGGCGTCACCGGCCTCTGGCCCGCGATCCTCGCCGATACCGGTGCCACCGTGCTGGTGACCGCGAACGCCATGCGGCTGCTGCGCTGGAAGGGCGGCGCGTGAGGGGCTTGGCACCGCCCTCCGCGAACCTTAAAAAATTGCTAAAATTCAGGGTGTTGAGGCAGAAATTTCACACGCTCCGCGCCATGAAAGCGGCCAATTTTAACCGTATCCGGAGACGATCGAGAGGGGGGTTCCAGCTTGCCGATCTTTTCCCTACGCGTCTTCGCGGCCGTTCTGCTCGCCCTGGTCATGGCCTCCTGCGCGGCCCTCGACTATGACCTGCCGCAGTCGGAGCGCTCGATCCAGCCGATCCCGTCGAGCCTCGTCAAGGCGATGCGCGACAAGAACATGGAGCGCACCTCGCCCATCATGATCCGGCTGTTCAAGCAGGAGAGCGAGCTCGAGCTCTGGAAGCAGGATCGCACCGGCCGCTTCGCGCTCTTGAAGACCTACCCGATCTGCCGCTGGTCGGGCCGGCTCGGGCCGAAGACGGTGGAGGGCGACCGGCAGGCGCCGGAAGGCTTCTACCACGTCGCCTACAGCCAGATGAATCCGGACAGCCGCTATTACCTCTCCTTCAACCTCGGCTTCCCGAACCGGCTGGAAAGCGCGCTCGGCTACACCGGCGGCGCGCTGATGATCCACGGCGCCTGCTCGTCGTCGGGCTGCTACGCCGTCACCGACGAGGCGGCCTTCGAGATCTATGCCGTCGCCCGCGAAGCCTTCCGCAGCGGCCAGCCGGCGTTCCAGGTCCAGGCGCTGCCGTTCCGCATGACGCCGGCCAATCTCGCCCTGCACCGCGACGACCCCAACATGCCGTTCTGGCGCACCCTGAAGGACGGCAGCGACGCCTTCGACCTGACGAAGGTGCCGCCGCGCGTCGGATACTGCGGTCGCCGCTACGTCTTCAACGCGGCGAACGTCGCCGACGCGGACCCGCTCGCCGACTGCCCGCCGATCGAGACCGATCCGGCCCTCGTCGCCGCCGTCGCCGCCAAGCAGGCGAAGGACGCCGCCGACGCGGCGATGGTCCGCGCCGCCTATCCCGTGCTGCCGACGATGTCCTACGTCGACGGCGGCATGCACGAGAGCTTCCGCGAAGTGCTGCGCCGCTCCGGCCCCGACCGACTCGCCAAGATGACCTCGGAACGCGCCCCCGTCAGCCGCCCCGACGCGGCGCTGAGCGACCCCTACCAGGCGAAGTCCTTCTCCGCGCTGTCGGCGCTGACGGCGGGGGCGAGCGAGTAGGGCGGGGTTCGGGGTCGGGCCGGGCTGTTTAGGCCGGCTACTCAGAAATCGCGGATAGTCCCCCCCTCCCTGACCCTCCCCCTCGAGGGGGGAGGGGATTGATGGCGTCGTGCAAATGAACTCCGAGCCCGCAGCAAGACACCCGACACTCTGACTACCCGTCCCCTCCCCCCTCGAGGGGGAGGGTCAGGGAGGGGGGGGGACTGTCCGCCGGGTGAGGCCTCGTCAAAGCCCCCAACCCGCCCGCCGCCCCCACCCCCGCTGGCGCCAAAAACGTCGCCGCGCCAACGGCTGAGGCAGCGAAGTCTCGGCGGCGACCGAAACCAGCATTCCCCTTTGTCGATGGTCCGGCCCCGGTGCCGGACCTATCGTTCGAGCTGTCCCCCCGGGGCAACTCGCCGGACCGTCACGCCATCGGGCGGCGGGGCCGGCCGCCTGCGGGACCGCCGTCGTGAGGACGGTCGGGGGCTCTCGCGGAGGCCACGATATTGAACTGGCGGCTGCTGCAACAGGTCGGGATGCGGCTCGGGGCGAACCTCCTGACGCTCGCGCTGATCTCCGCCGTCACCTTCCTGCTGATGAACGTCAAGGCGCCCGAGGATATCGCCCGCAGCGTGCTCGGCCGCGAGGTTTCGGCGCCGCAGATCGCCGAGTTCGTCGCGCGCCATGAGCTCGACCGTCCGGTGCTCGCGCGCTACGCCGGCTGGATGGCCGATTTCGTGCGCGGCGATTTCGGCAAGTCGATCGTCACCGGCCGGCCGGTGTCGGCCGACGTCGTCACCCGGCTCGGCCGCAGCCTGCTGCTCGCGGCACTGGGCTCGCTGGTCGGCGTCACCGCCGGCATCGCCATCGGCGTCTTCCTCGCCCGGCGTATCGGCTCCAAGACCGACTTCCGCCTCGTCACCGGTTTGCTCGTGCTGGCGTCGATGCCAGAATTCCTGATCGGCATCGCGCTCTACCTCGTCTTCGTCGTCTGGCTCGGCTGGTTCCCGACCCAGGCCGGCATGGCCTTCTCCTTCGGCGACGTCTGGGCGCGCGCCGTCACCTTCGTGCTGCCGGCCGCCACCATCGCGCTGCTGCTGATGCCACACATCGCCCGCGTCGCCCGCGCCGCGACCATGGAGGCCTTTGCGTCCGACTATGTCGACGCCGCCCGGCTGCGCGGTCTCAGCGAGCGCCAGGTCAACTGGGACCACGCCTTCCGCAACGCCGCCCTGCCCCTCGTCAGCGTCATCGGCATCAACCTCGTTTACGCCGTCTCCGGCGTGGTGGTGGTCGACTACCTGTTCGGCTTTCCCGGCCTCGGCGCCCTGCTCGTCGCCTCGATCGGCTCGGGCGACCTCTTCACCACCCAGGCCATCGTCATGCTGTTCGCCCTCGTGATCGTCGCGATCAACGTCGTCGTCGATCTCGTCATGCTCTGGCTCAACCCGCGCCTGCGCCTTGCCGGCCGCTGAGGCGGCGGCGTCGTCAGAAAGTTCGTCCGGTCACGCCGCGGTTCGGCGCCAGCCTTGAGGAGGAAGATCGATGTCGATCGCCGTCCTGCAGCAGCCGGGGGAAGCCCCCGGGGAGGCGCCGGGCCCCGGCCGCCCCGCGCTCTGGCGCGGGCTGATGGCGGCGCCCGACGGCC
Source organism: Methylobrevis albus (assembly GCF_015904235.1). Taxonomy (GTDB): domain Bacteria; phylum Pseudomonadota; class Alphaproteobacteria; order Rhizobiales; family Pleomorphomonadaceae; genus Methylobrevis_A; species Methylobrevis_A albus. The sequence goes on along the minus strand of NZ_JADZLT010000049.1, from coordinate 432,472 downwards.
GCGTCGGCGTCGGCCTCACCGTCGCCATGCTGCTGCTGATCGTCTTCGGTCCGCTCGCCGCGCCCTATTCGCCGACCGCGATCAACCTCGCCCCCGCCAACCAGCCGCCGAGCTTCGAGCACCTGCTCGGCGCCGACCACCTCGGCCGCGACGTCTTCAGCCGCTTCCTCTGGGGCGGGCGCAGCATCCTCGCCATCCCGCTGATGGCGGTGATCCTCACCTATGCCACCGCCGGCCTGCTCAGCCTCGTCGCCACCTACCGCGGCGGCGCGGTCGACCTCGTCGTCTGCCGCTTCTTCGAACTGATGATGAGCCTGCCGGCGCTCCTGAAGATCCTGCTGCTCGTCGCCGCCTTCGGACCGACCACCGGCGTGCTGATCGTCGCCATCGCCATCACCAACATGCCGGGCGCCAGCCGCGTGGTGCGCGGCGCCGTGCTCGGCGAGATCCGCGCCGACTACGTGCAGGCCGCCCAGGCGCGCGGCGAGGCGACGCTGTCGGTGGTGGTGCGCGAGATCCTGCCCAACGTGCTCGGCCCGGTCGCCGCCGACTTCGCCCTGCGCATCACCTGGGGGATCATCGCGCTGTCGACGCTGAGCTTCCTCGGCCTCGGCGTGCAGCCGCCGGAAGCCGACTGGGGGCTGATGATCCAGGAGTCGCGCTCGTCGCTGCAGAAGGCGCCGCTGATCACCATCCTGCCGGCGATGGCGATCGCCGCCCTCTCGATCGGCCTCAACCTCGCGTCGGACGCCCTCGTCCGCCACGTCACCAGCCAGGGCAACGGGAGGCGCTGAATCATGCTGCGCGACCATGACGAGCTTGCGATCGGCGGCGAGCCCGCGGGCGGGCGCCTCGAGCTGCGCGACATCACCGTCCGCCATCCCGGACCGGGGCGCGACGGGCCGACCGTCTGGAACGTGACGCTGACGCTGGAGCCCGGCCGCATCCTCGGGCTTGCCGGCGAATCCGGCTGCGGCAAGTCGACGACCGCCAAGGCGGCGATCGGCTTCCGGCGCGGCGGCGAGGAGGTGAGCGGCGCCTCGGTGCTCTCCGGTCTCGACCTGCTCGGCCTTGCCCCCGATGCGCGCCGCCGTCTCTGGGGCAACCGGATCTCCTACGTGTCGCAGAGCGCCTCGCTGGCGCTCAACCCGTCGATGCGCGTCGGGCGCCAGCTCGCCCAGCCGCTGCGCCGCCACCGCGGCCTGAAGGGCGCCGCCCTCGCGCAGCGCCAGGTCGAGCTGTTCGAGATGGTGGGCATCCCGAACCCGCAGGCGGCGCTGAAGCGCTATCCGTTCCAGTTCAGCGGCGGCCAGCAGCAGCGCATCGCGCTCGCCATCGCGCTCTGCTGCGATCCGGAGATCCTGATCCTCGACGAGCCGACCACCGGCCTCGACGTGACGACCCAGGCGCGCATCTCGGCGCTGCTGCGCGACATCGCCGACCGCATGCGGATCGCGGTGCTCTACGTCAGCCACGACCTCGCCCTGCTCGCCAACCTCACCGACCGCCTTGCGGTGATGTACGCCGGCGAGATCGTCGAGGAAGGGCCGACGCGGGCGGTGATCGCGGCGCCGCGCCACCCCTATACCAAGATCCTGCTCGGCCTCAGCCCGCGCATCGACGACCCGCGCCTCGTGCCCGGCATCCCCGGCATTCCGCCGCCGACCGCCGTGCTCGACCACTGCGCCTTCGCGCCGCGCTGCCCATATGCCGCGGACGCCTGTCACACGGTGCATCCGGCCCCGGCCGCCGCAGCGCACGGCGGCGTCGTGCGCTGCCTGCGGGCGGACGAGCTCAGCACGGTCTCGCCGGAACCGGTGGCGTTCGCCCACGCCCGCGACGCCGGCACCGAAACCCTGCTGATCGTCGACCAGGTGCGGCTGCACTATCGCAACGCGCCGCGCCCGTCGGTCGACGACGTCTCGTTCAAGCTCGCCGCCGGCGAGTGGCTCGGTATCGTCGGCGAGAGCGGCAGCGGCAAGTCGTCGATCCTCAAGATGATCTCCGGCCTGGTGCTGCCGACCGAAGGCTACATGCGCTTCGGCAACATCCGGCTCGACAGCCTCGCGCTGGCACGGCCGCGCGAGCTCTGCCGCACGATCCAGCTCGTCTTCCAGAACCCGGACGCCTCGCTCAATCCGCGCCACAGCATCCGGCAGATCCTGATGCGGCCGCTGGTGCTGTTTCGCGGCGAGCTCGGCGCGCGCGAGCGCGAGGCGATGATCCTCGCGATCCTCGACCGGGTCCGCCTGCCGGCCAGCGTCGCCGACCGCATGCCGCACCACCTCTCCGGCGGCCAGCGCCAGCGCGTGGCGATCGCCCGCGCCTTCCTCGCAAGGCCGCAACTGCTGCTCTGCGACGAGGTCACCTCGGCGCTCGACGTCTCGGTGCAGGCGACCGTGCTGCAGATGATCGCAGACCTCTCGGCAGAAACCGGGGCGGCGGTGATCCTCGTCAGCCACGACCTCGCCCTCGTGCGCACCATGGCCGACCGCATCATCGTGATGAAGGACGGCATGGTGGTCGAGCAGGCCGCGAGCGACGCGCTCTTCGCCGATCCCCAGTCCGCCTACACCCGCGAGCTGATCGCCGCGATCCCGCGCCTCGGTGCCGCATGACGCCCGCAGCGCCGGTCCGGCGCCCCCGAAGGAGGAAGAAGATGCTGCCGCCGCGCCGCACCGCCGACCACCCGCCCGACGCCGGACAGCGCCGGACAGCGCCAGCCCGGGCCGCAAAGAGGTGTCGGATGAGCTGACGCCGCGGCGGCCGCTCCTGGCCGCGCCGCCTCCACAGTCCAACTCATGTTCAGGGAAGGCCGATCCCGCCTCGCGGGTGCGCCGCGCGCACCTGCAGGGATCGTTTTGGTCGACGACGATGCGACGAGTTCATTTTTCCCGCGGCCCAGGCCGGGCCGATGCCGAGGATCTCGGCGCTCTCGCCGGCGACGGCGGCCACATCCGGCCGAGCACCGGCATCGGCCGCCACGTCATCGAGACGCTGCACCTCGCCGGGCCGATCGGCATGGGGCACCTCTCCTATCTCGCCACCAGCACGGCGACGCTGATCCTGTTCGGCGCGCTCAGCCCCGACGCCCTCGCCGCCGGCGGTCTCGCGCTGCGCGTCGCCGTCAGCACCAACATCCTCTCCGGCATCCTGCTCTGCGTCGGCGTCTTCATCTCGGAGGCGCAGGGCGCGCGCCACCAGAGCGGCGTCGCCGGGCTCTACTGGAACGGGCTCTACCTGTCGCTCGCGCTCTCCCTCGTCTCCTTCACCTGGATGAGCATGGCGCATCACCTGCTCGCGGCCGTCGGCCAGCCGCCGGAGATCGTCGCGCAGACGCAGGCCTGCCTCGACGTGATGCGCTGGGCCGAGCCCGCCAACCTGATCCGGCTCGGCCTGATGCGCGCCGTGCTGCCGGCGCTCGGCAAGGCCGCGATCCTCTATGCGCTGACGCCGCTCACCCTCGGTCTCTATGTCGTCACCGCGATGATGCTGGTGGACGGCGTCGGCATCATTCCGGCGCAGGGCTGGCTCGGCGTGCCGATGGCGATGGCGGCGACCAACTGGATCGGCGCCCTCGCCATGCTCGCCGCCGTGCACGGCACCGCCACCCGCAAGCTGATCCCCTTCGCGCGGCTGCACCTCGACCGGATCGGGCCGATCCTGCGCATCGGCTATCCGATCGGCGTCATGCAAGCGATCGACGGCATGTTCTTCCTCGCCATCACCCTGCTGATCGGCACTTTCGGCGCCCCGGCGCTCGCCGCGCACCAGATCGCGCTCAACTGCGGCACCATCGCCTACGCGACCGCCGCCTCCTGCGGCGACGCCGGCGCGCTCCGGATCAGCTATCGCCGCGGCGCCCGCGCCTATGCCGACGCCCGCACCGCCGGCCTCGTCGCCGTGGCGCTCGGCGTCGCCTTCATGACGGTGGCGGCCGCGGCGGTGTTCTTCTTCCCCGACGTCTTCATCGGCTTCTTCGTCGACGTCGACGCCCCCGCCAACGCCGCAACCGTGCTCGTCGCGCGCGACTTCGTCGTTTTCGCCAGCCTGTTCGTCTTCGTCGACGGCTTCTACGGTACCGGCATGGCGGTGCTGCGCGGCCTTGGCGACAACCGCTTCGCCATGCTGGTGGTGGCGGTCGCCTACTGGTGCGTCGGCCTGCCCGTCGGCCTCGGCCTCGCCTACCTCACCGACATGGGGCCGTCCGGCATCTGGTGCGGCCTCGTCGCCGGGCTCGGCGCCGTCGGCGTGACGCTGGTCTGGCGCTACGACCGGCTGAGCCGCAGGATGCGCGACGCTGCCGCCCCCGCCCCCTTCGCCGGGCTCAGCCCCGGCCTCACGGACATCGCCCCGTGATGCGGCGCGACGAGGAAGAAAGACCGGGTTTCATGGAACGCAGCGGTGATGCGGGCGACGACTGGGCTGCCAACGACGGGCATCACGAGCGGCACCATGACGACCGCCGCGACGCGACCGACTTCGCGGACATGAACGTCGCCTCCGACGCGTCGGCCGTGGTCGCTGCGACCGCGCCGGTGCCGATGACGAACGTGGCGGCGCCCGCACCCGGCCATCGCGGACTGCGCGGCCGGCTGCACGGCCGACTTCCGGGCCGCGGCCGGGGCAGCCTGCGCCTCGCGGGCCTCGGCCGCCACGGCCTCGCGCGCTGGAACGCCGCGTCGGGCAACCTGCGCGGCTCGGTGCTCAGCCTCGTCGCCATCGTGCTGTTCTCGGTGATGCTGACGACGATCAAGGAGATCGGCACCGGCCTGCCGCTGACCGAGACCCTGCTGATCCGCCAGGTCATGGTCACCATCCTGCTGCTGCCGCTGTTCACCCCCGACATCCTTGGCGCGCTGCGGACGAAACACCTCGGGCTGCAGCTGTCGCGCGGCCTGCTCTCGCTCGGCTCGCAGCTCTCCTATTTCATGGCGCTGCTCTACCTGCCGTTCGCCGAGATGACGGCGCTCTGCTTCAGCCAGGTGCTGTTCATGACCGTGCTCGCAGTCATCGTGCTGAAGGAGAAGGTCGGCTGGCGGCGCTGGGGCGCGACGCTGGTCGGCTTCGTCGGCGTGCTGATCATGCTGAAGCCGTCGGGCGGCGGCTTCAACGGCTACGCCCTGCTCGCCGTGCTGAGCGCCCTGCTCGTCTGCGGCGTCACCATCACCATCCGCATGATGGCGCGCACCGAGAACACCGCGACGATCATGCTCTACCAGTCGATCGTGCTCTGCACCGCCTATATCGGGCCGGCGCTCTATTGGTGGGTCTGGCCGACGCCGCGGCAATGGGTGTTGCTGGTGATAACCGGCGTCGTCGGCACGGCGGCGCAGTACATCTTCACCCTCGCCTGCCGGATCGGCGAGGCGTCGGCACTGGCGCCGATGGAATACACCCGCCTGATCTTCGCGATCGCGATCGGCTATTTCCTGTTCGCCGAGGTGCCGGACCTCGCCACCATGGTCGGCGCCGGCATCGTCATCGCCGCGACGATCTACACCATGCGCCGCAACGCCGAGACGAGCCCCGGCGGCACGGCGCAGGGCTGAGCCGCGACGACGCCCGGGCCGCCGTGCCGTCCGGAGCGCGGGGTGCGCTCCGGACCCTTCTTCAGCAGGGCTGCGCCACCCGGTTCTTCTCGATCACCGCCGGCTCGCTGCGCGGCTTGGCCGCATAGGCCGGTGCCCGCTCGCTCCGCCGCACCGGCGGCGGCAGCTTCGCCGGCGCCGCCTCGGCCGCTTCCATGTGGAGATCGACGAGACAGTCGACGAAGCGGCGCGCCAGCTTGAAGTCCGCGGTGCTCGGCCCGGTGATCGCGGAGATCGGGTTGACGAGACGGGTGATGTCCGGCCGGAGCGGCCGGAGCTGGCCCGTCGCGAAATAGGCCTGTGCCACGTGGTCGGGCACATAGCCGATGTTGCGGCCCGACAGGATCAGCACGAGATGCGCCTGCGCCCCGTGGCCGATGTCACCCCGGCCCGCTTCGTTGCGCACCCGGTCGGGATGATAGAATTCGTGATTGCCGCGATGCGCATAGGCGGCGCTCGCGATCTGCTCCGGCGTGATCTCCGCATCCGGAACGCCGAACAGCGGATGCTCGGGCGCACAGCAGATCCAGGCCTGCTCGTCGAACAGATACTCCGCCGACAGCTGCTGGAAGTGGTCGTTGACGATGCCGACGCCGACGTGCACCAGCCCGTCGGCGAGACGGCCGGTGAGCTGGAAGCCGAGCATCACCTCCACACGGAAGCGGACGTTCGGATAGTACTCCTCGAAGCGGCCGATGGCTTCGGCGACCCGCGAGCGCGGGTTGTCGACGATGTTGTCCTGGATGCCGATCACGAGCTCGCGCTCGGCCTTTTCCGTGAGGTTCGACGCCCGCTGCCGGAACGCCTCGACCGAGGCGAACAGGTCTTTCGCGGCCTCGTAGACGAGCTCGCCTTCGCGAAACAGCTTGAACCCCTTCGGCCCGCGCTGGCACAGGCGGGTTCCGAGGCGGATTTCGAGCGACTTCAGATATTCGCTGAGCATGGACTGCGACAGGTTGAGAGTCGCCTGCGCAGCAGTGAAACTACCTTCCTCTACGATTGTGCAGAAGCATCGAAGCAACTTGAGATCGACATCGTAGATCTGGCTGAGATTCTGCATTGTTTCCGGTCCTCATTGGCTGAGGGCGTCCTCCCGGGCCATGGTTTAGCAACCTCCGTGCCATGCCCCCCGCGAGGTGCGGATAAACCCTTAAGAATACATACGGAGTTGAAACGGGGCTCCGAGAGCATCCGAAGCGCCCGCAACGCTGCTGCATGCGAAAGCGGCATGCCTCTAAATCCACCGCTTCCAGCGATTCTGCCCAAGATCGCGTCGAGCCCCCGACTGAATGACGCTTCTTGCTTTGCCGATGGTTCCGGCCCCGCGCTTCCGACTAGCCTTTTCAGGGCAGCTCAGAGGAGCACGGGCGATGCAACGGCATTTCGGACACGATCAGGACCATGCGACCCTTGGCGGGGGGATCGACCGGCGCTCGTTCCTCGGTGGCTCGGTGCTGCTCGCAGCGCTCGCAGCCGGGGTGAGGCCCTCCGCGGCCGCCACCGGCGGCGTGCTGCGCTTCGGCATCGGCGACAGCTTTCCCGGGGAAAAGCTCGATCCGGTCACCGTGCAGAACGGCGCCAGCATCGACCTCGTCCAGATCGTCTACGAGACGCTGGTGCGGCGCGGGCCGGACTGGAGCTTCCACCCCTGGCTCGCCGAGCGCTGGGAACTCAGCGCCGACGCCCGCGAGTGGACCTTCTTCCTGCGCAAGGACGTCGTCTTCCACGACGGCACGCCGATGACGGCGAAGGACGTCGTCTACACGATCAAGCGCCACCTCGACGAAGCCAACGGCTCCGGCCTCTACAAGCGGCTCAGCGCCAGCTTCGGCCCGGACGGGCTCGAGATCGTCGACGACCACACCTTCAAAATCGTGATGACGCGGCCCGACACGCTGCTCGTCGAATCCTTCTCGCGCTTCATCATCGGCATCACCAAGGACGGCACCGTCGGCGACGTCGACCCGGCGACCGCCGTCGGCACCGGGCCGTTCAAGGTCTCGGCCTTCGCCCCCGGCGAGGCCTTCGAGGTCGAGCGCTTCGACGGCTACTGGCAGCCGGGCGTGCCCACGCTGGACAAGATCCAGTGCGTCCATATCCCCGACCAGAACGCCAAGGTGCAGTCGGTGATCTCCGGCACCGTCGACATCATCGACGGCGTCGACGCGGTGGTGATCAAGGACCTGCTCACCAACCCCGAGGTCCGCGTCGCCTTCCTGCCGAGCGCCCAGTACTGGGGCATCTTCCTCAGCCAGGAGGCCGAGCCGTTCAGGGACGTGCGCGTCCGCCGGGCGATCAAGCTGGCGCTCGACCGCAAGCTGATCCTCGACACCGTCTACCAGGGCCAGGGCACCATCACCCCCGACGTGCCGGTCCCGCCCGGTGACCCGCTGTTTCCCGACGACCTCGACGGCGCCCAGGACATCGACCAGGCGAAGGCCCTGCTCGCCGAAGCCGGCTTCCCGGACGGCATCGACTTCGAGCTGTTCACCTCGCCGATCCTACCCGGCATGGTCGACCTCGCCGTCGCCTTCGCCGAGACGGTGAAGCCGGCCGGCATCCGGGTCAGCGTCAACCAGTGGCCGGTCTCGACCTACTGGGACCAGATCTGGCTGAAGCGCCCGGGCTACGTCGACTACATGAACCGCCGCAACGGCCATGACGCCATGGACCTGACCTTTGCGGCCGGCAGCCCCTACAACGGCTCGCATTTCGACGGTGACGGCACCCTGCGCACCACGATCGAGGCGGCGCTCGGCGAGCCCGACCGCGCAGCCCAGGTCACCGCCTACAAGGCGGCGCTGAAGCGGGTCGCGCTGGAATCGGGCTGCGTCATCCCCTGCTACGTCAACCAGGCGATGGTTCTCCACAAGGCCGTCACCGGCAATCCCTTCGAATGGGAAATGCCGAAATCCCTCGCCCTGCTCAGCAAGGACGCCTGACCGGCGCCCCGCCGCAATCCCGCCGGACCGCCGCCCCGCGACCACCGGCGGGCGGCCGCCGCCGAAAGGCCGCGCGGCCGCGCCGGCCGACAGATCCCGCAAAAGGACGCACCCATGACAAAGCCCTTCCATCTCGCCTGGTTCATGAACTTCTCCGTCGACGAGTGGAACACGCCGTTCTCCGCCGGCGGCACCCCGTGGAACGGCGATTTCTACGTCGACATGGCGCAGTCGATGGAGCGGGCCTGCTTCGACTACATCATGATCGAAGACACGCTGATGATCTCGGAGGCCTACGGCCACAGCATGGAGGCGTACCTGAAGTACGCGCTGATGGGGCCGAAGGGTGACCCGGCGCCGCTCGCCGCCCTAATCGCCTCGAAGACCAAGAACCTCGGCGTCGTCGCCACCATGTCGACGATGGCCTACCCGCCGTTCATGCTGGCCCGGCTCTGCTCGACCATCGACAGCCTCGCCGGCGGCCGCTTCGGCTGGAACATCGTCACCTCGGGCGAGAACCTCGCAGCGCAGAACTTCGGCATGGACGAGCTGCCGCCGCGCCAGGCGCGCTACGACATGGCCGACGAATATGTCGAGCTCTGCAAGCAGCTCTGGGGCAGCTGGGAGCCGGGCGCCGTGGTGCTCGACCGCGAGACCGACACCTACGCCGACTACACCAAGGTCCACCCGATCAATTTCGAGGGCAAGTTCTACAAGTGCCGCGGGCCGCTCAACTGCGCGCCCTCGCCGCAGGTCCGCCCGACCTTCGTCCAGGCCGGCGGCTCGGCCCGCGGCCGCCAGTTCGCCGCCGAGACCGCCGACAGCATCATCGCCGCCGCCTCGGGCATCGCCGCGATGAAGGAATACCGCGACGACATCCGCGCCCGCGCCGCCGCCTCCGGCCGCGACCCGGACGAGGTCAAGGTGTTCTTCATCGTGACGCCGGTGCTCGGCGAGACGATGGAGGCCGCCCAGGCGAAGTTCGACAATTACGTCAGCTCGCCGAACTACATGGTGAAGACGCTGGCCTCGATCAGCTCGGTCACCGACATCGACTTCTCGCAGTTCGGCCTCGACGACGAGCTGCCGCACCTCACCACCAACGGCGAGCAGGGCTCGCTCGACGCCTTCGCGCAGTGGGGCAAGGGCAAGACCCTGCGCCAGCTCGTCATGGACCGCGCCACCCGCGGCCTCACCGGCGTCGTCGGCACCCCGGAATCGGTCGCCGACCGCCTCGCCGAGGTGATGGCGGAGGTCGGCGGCGACGGCTTCCTGATCTCCTCGCCGTTCCAGAAGGTGAGCCGGCAATACATCCTCGAGATCTGCGAGGGCCTCGTCCCGGCGCTGCAGCGCCGCGGCCTCACCCGCACGCAGTACACGCAGCCGACGCTGCGCCAGACCCTCCGCGAATTCTGATCAGCCGCCGGCCCCCGTGCCGGCCCGCACACCCATCGAAAGGTCTCCCATGCCGAAGCGCTTTCACCTCGGTTGGTTCATGAACTTCGCCCTCGACGAGTGGAACAAGCCCTTTGCCGCCGGCGGCAGCCCCTGGGACGGCGGCTTCTACATCGACATGGCGAAGTCGATGGAACGCGCCTGCTTCGACTACATCATGCTCGAAGACACGCTGATGATCTCGGAGGCCTACGGCCACAGCACCGAGGCCTATCTGAAATACGCCATCATGGGCCCGAAGGGTGACCCGGCGCCGATGGCGGCGCTGATCGCGGCGAACACCAAGCACCTCGGCGTCGTCGCCACCATGTCGACGATGGCCTACCCGCCCTTCATGCTGGCCCGGCTCTGCGCGACGCTCGACAACATCGCCGGCGGCCGCTTCGGCTGGAACATCGTGACGTCCGGCGAGAACCTCGCCGCGCAGAACTTCGGCATGGACGAGCTGCCGCCGCGGCAGAACCGCTACGACATGGCCGACGAGTACGTCGACCTCGTCAAGCAGCTCTGGGGTAGCTGGGAACCGGGCGCCGTGGTGCTCGACCGCGAGACAGACACCTACGCCGACTACACCAAGGTCCACCCGATCAACTTCGAGGGCAAATTCTACAAGTGCCGCGGCCCGCTCAACTGCGTGCCGCCGGTGCAGCCCGGCCGTCCCGCCTTCGTGCAGGCCGGCGGTTCGCCGCGCGGCCGCCAGTTCGCCGCCGAGACCGCCGACAGCATCATCGCGCCGTCGTCGGGCGTCGCCGGCATCAAGGCCTACCGCGACGACATCCGCGCCCGCGCCGCCGCCGCCGGCCGCGATCCGGACGAGATCAAGGTGCTGTTCGTCGTCGCTCCGGTGCTCGGCGAGACCGAGGCCGAGGCGCAGGCGAAATTCGCGGCGATCTCCGCCGAGCCGAGCTACATCCCCAAGGTGCTCGCCTCGATCTCCTCGATCACCGACATCGACTTCGGCCAGTTCGACCTCGACGCGGAACTGCCGCACCTCACCACCAACGGCGAACAGGGCTCGCTTGACGCCTTCGCGCAGTGGGGCAGCGGCAAGACGCTGCGCCAGATCTGCATGGAGCAGGTGTCGCGCGGCATCGACGGGCTGGTCGGCACCCCCGACCAGGTCGCCGACCGCATGGCCGAGGTGATGGAGGCGGTCGGTGGCGACGGCTTCCTGATCACCCGGCCGTTCACCACCACGATCAGCCGCAAGTACATCCTCGAGATCTGCGAGGGCCTGGTGCCGGCGCTGCAGCGGCGCGGCCTCACCCGCACCGAATACACGAAGACCACCCTGCGCGAGACGCTGCGCGAGTTCTGAGCGGCCGCTTCCCTTTTCCGCGGACCGCCGCCCGGCGGTCCGCCAGCCGAAGGTGCCACCCATGACCCTTTCGTCCGCTACGCTGTCGCCGGTTCCGGTCGCCGAGCCGCTGCCCCCCGTCGACAAGCTCGTCTATCGCAGCGCCATGTCGCGCCTCGCCGCGGCGGTGAACATCATCACCAGCGCCGGCGACGACGGCTGGTGCGGTTTCACCGCCTCCGCCGTCTCCAGCGTCACCGACGCGCCGCCGACCCTGCTCGTCTGCATCAACCGCGGCACCCAGGCCCACCCGACCATCACGTCGAGCCGCATCCTCTGCGTCAACACCGTCGCCGGCCCGCACGAGGATCTCTCGATGCTGTTTGCGGGTGCCGGCGGCAACAAGGACATGGCGGCGCGCTTTGCCAGCGCCGAGTGGACGACCCTCGCCACCGGCGCGCCGGTGCTGATCGGCGCCGCCGTCGCCTTCGACTGCCGCGTCGTCGACATCGCCTCGGTCGGCAGCCACGACGTCCTCTACTGCGAGGTCGTCGCCGTGCGCGAGGAGGCCGCCGACAGCCTCGTCTACTTCAGCCGCAAGTTCCACCGCCTCGCCTGAGGGCGTGGCCCGGGAGAAAGCCAATGAACACCATGACGCGTTCGCTCGAAGGGGCACCGCTCGCCAGACGCCTGCTGGAAACCGCCGGCTGGCGCGCGGCGCCCGTCGCCATTTCCAGCCCCGAGGAGATCATCGCCGAGGCGAAGGCCGGCCGCATGGTCGTGCTCGTCGACGACGAGGACCGCGAGAACGAGGGCGACCTGGTGATCCCGGCGGTCCACGCGGACCCGGCGGCGATCAACTTCATGGCCCGCAACGCCTGCGGCCTCGTCTGCCTCGCGATCACCGAGGAGCAGGCGCGCCGCCTCGCCCTCGCGCCGATGACGGCTGCCGTCACCGCCCGCTTCACCACCGCCTTCACCGTCTCGGTCGAGGCGGCCGAGGGCGTCACCACCGGCATTTCCGCGCACGACCGCGCCCGCACCGTCGCCGCGGTGATCGCGGAAGACGCGGTGCCGGCCGACGTCGTCATGCCCGGCCACATCTTCCCGATCGTCGCGCGCGACGGCGGCGTCCTGGTCCGCCCGGGCCACACGGAGGCCGCCGTCGACCTCTCCCGCCTCGCCGGCCTGCCGCCGTCCGGCGTGATCTGCGAGATCATGAACGAGGACGGCAGCATGGCTCGCCTGCCCGACCTGCTGCTGTTCGCCGGCCGCCACGGCCTGAAAGTCGGCACCATCGCCGACCTCGTCGCCTGGCGCCGCGCCGCCGAAGCCTGACGCCCGCCGCGATCCGCGGGGCGCCGACCCGGAAAGGAGCCGCCATGCGCGTTTCGGTCCTCGACCAGTCCACCGTCGCGGCCGGCCGCAGCGCGGGCGAGACGATCCGCGACACCGTCGCGTTCGCGCAAGCCTGCGAGCGGCTCGGCTATGCCCGGTTCTGGGTCTCCGAGCACCACGGCAGCCCCGGCATCGCCGGCTCCGCGCCCGAGGTGCTGCTCGGCGCGCTCGCCATGGCGACCCGCCGCATCCGCATCGGCAGCGCCGGCGTCATGCTGCCGCACTACGGGCCGCTGAAGGTCGCCGAGCAGTTCCGCGTGCTGGATGCCCTCGCCCCCGGCCGCATCGACCTCGGCCTCGGCCGTGGCCCCGGCGCCGACCGGCAGGCGGCCTATGCGCTGAAGCCCGGCGCCCTCGACAATCCCTTCGCCATGATGGGCCTCGACCGCTTTCCCGAGGACGTCGGCCACGTCGTCGCCTGGACGCGCGGCGCCGCGCTGCCCGACGGCCACCCCTTCGCCGGCATCATCGCCCAGCCGGTAGCCGACACCACCGCGCCCGAGCCGTGGATCGTCGGCAGCAGCGGCGCCACCGCCCGCGTCGCCGGCGCGCAGGGCCTCGCCTATTGCTACGCCCACTTCTTCGACGACGGAGCCGGCGCGGCCGAGGCGATCGCCGCCTACCGCGCGGCGTTCCGCCCGAGCGCGGCCCGCGCCCGCCCGCACGTCGGCCTCTGCGTCTGGGCCGTCGCGGCGCCGACGGAAGCTGCCGCCGACGCGCTCGCCGAGGCCTATGCGCTCTGGCGCCTCGACCGTGACCGCGGCCACATGCCGGCGTTCCCCGGCCCGGCCGAGGTGGCGGCGGCGCGCCCGTCGCCGGCCGGGGAAGACCGCCTCGCCGCCTTGCGCACCCGCATCGTGCGCGGCACCGGCGCCGGCGTCGCGGCGCGGCTGCGCGAGATCGCCGCGGCGCTCGACGCCGACGAACTCGTCGTCGTCACCACCACGCATTCCCCCGCCGACCGGCTGCGCTCTTGCGAGCTCCTCGCCCGCGCCATGGGCCTCGGCGCCGCGCCCGAGCGGGCGGCGGCCTGGCGCGCGCCCGACCATCGACCGATCACCCCCACGCCGTCGCAAGACATGGAGCCGCAAGAATGAGCGAGACCCCCGCCGTAGCCGCACCGGCCGGCATCGACCCCGGCACCTTCTGGCGCACGCTCGGCGCCCGCGCGACGGGCATGACCGTGGTCACCGCGATGGGCCCGGACGGCCCGACCGGCTTCCTCGGCCTCTCGGCCGCCCACGTCACCGCCGATCCCGCGACGCTGCTGGTCTCGATCGACGCCAAGACCAGCGCGCTCGCGAGCGTGCTGGCGAGCCGGCATTTCGCGGTCAACTACCTGCCCGCCGAGGCCGCCCACGTTGCCGACGCTTTCGGCGGCAAGGCCGGGCTCTCCGGTGCCGACCGTTTCGTGCCTGCGGAATGGACGACGCTCGCCACCGGCGCGCCGGTGCTGAAGGCCGCCCTCGGCGTGTTCGACTGCACCGTCGACGACGTCGTGCAGCGCGGCAGCATCTCGATCGTCATCGGCACGGTCGCCGGCGCCGCCTCGCGCGCCGACGGCGACCCGCTGGTGTTCTTCCGCGGCAAGACCCACGCCGGCCTCGCCCCGCTCGGCTGACGCGGCCGGCGCCGCGCCTGCGACGATTTAGCTCCGTCCTGATCGGACTTGGGCGGCGACCACACGGTCACCGCCCGCGTCTCGTCGTCGCTACGAGAATATCGACAAGCTTCCGGATGCAGCAGCTTTCGCCGGCGATGCCGCGCGCGTCGCCACACCGTGTCGACACTGTGATCTCAGCGGCAGAAACGGCGAAAAATTAGTCAGAAAGGCCCGATCGCAAGCATTTTTATCTTCGCAGTATGTCCGTCGGCGGATCGCTGATTCTGGATGTTCTGGCACAAGTCCCCCGGCCTAGGCTGATCGTCATGGGCTTGTCGCATCGGGTTCCGCCCGGATCAGCCGATGGCCCACCCGATCAACCGGCCCCGGTCAGGCGGCCCGATCAACAGTGACGGAGTTTCCCAGTCCATGGCAGCGGCCCCATTCCATCTCGCCTGGTTCCTGCAGGGTTCGAGCATTCAGGCCTGGGGCGCTCCCTGGACGGGCAACATCAGCGAAGAGTGGATGCGTCCCGACCTCTTCCTCGACCTCGCCCGTCAGATGGAACGCGCCGGCTTCGACTACATCCTGATCGAGGATTCCATCTACGTCGGCCAGAACTGGAAGAACTCGCGCGACATCTTCCTGAAGAACGGCATGTCGATCCCGCGGCAGGAGCCGTCGATCGTCGCCGCCATGATGGCCGCCGCCACCACGCGGCTCGGCATCGTGCCGACGCTGTCGACCTTCGCCTACCACCCCTACCTCACCGCCCGCATCGTCGGCACGCTCGACCAGGTCTCGCTCGGCCGCGGCGGCTGGAACATGGTCACCGGAAGCTCGGACCTCTCGGCGCAGAACTTCGGCATGGACAAGCTGCCCGACCATGACGAGCGCTACCTGATGGCCGAGGAATACGTCCAGATCTGCAAGCGGCTCTGGGGCTCCTGGGAGCCGGGCGCGATCGTCGCCGACCGCAAGTCCGGCGTGCTGATCGACCCCGAGAAGGTCCACACGATCGACTACGTCGGCAAGTACTACTCGTCGCGCGGCCCGCTCAACTCCGGCCCGCTGCCGCAGGGCCAGCCGGTGATCGCCCAGGCCGGCGGCTCGGTCAGCGGCAAGAAGTTCGCCGCGAAATATGCCGACACCGTCGTCGCCGCCCCGCGCGGCGTCGAAGCGATGAAGAAGTACCGCGAGGACGTCCGCGCCGAGCGCGCGGCGATCGGGCTCGACCCGGACGGCTGCAAGATCCTGTTCCTGCTGCAGCCGATCGTCA
This sequence comes from Methylobrevis albus, assembly GCF_015904235.1. Classification (GTDB taxonomy): domain Bacteria; phylum Pseudomonadota; class Alphaproteobacteria; order Rhizobiales; family Pleomorphomonadaceae; genus Methylobrevis_A; species Methylobrevis_A albus. The sequence goes on along the minus strand of NZ_JADZLT010000049.1, from coordinate 416,907 downwards.
CCCAGTCGAAGGCCGAGGCCGCCGAGCGCGTCGCCGACCGCAAGGCGTCCGCCGAGGCCGACATCGACAAGCGCCTCGCCCGCATGGGCTGGAGCACCAACATCGACTTCTCCGGCTGCGACCTCGACGCCCCCGTCGGCGAGTTCACCACCAACGGCCACCAGTCGAGCCTGCAGCAGTTCCTGAAGAATTCCGAGGGCAAGACGCTGCGCGAGGCGATCGTCGCCTACAGCACCGGCGGCATCTGCGTCGACGTGGTCGGCACCCCGGACAGCTGCGCCAGCCAGATGGCCGAGATCATGGAAGAAGTCGGCGGCGACGGCTTCCTGATCGAGCAGCCGGACGTCTCGCGGCGCACGATCGCCTCGATCACCGACGGGCTGGTGCCCGAACTGCAGCAGCGCGGCCTGACCCGCAAGGCCTACGCCCACACCCAGCTGCGCGACAACCTGCTCGAGTTCTGACCCCGGCCGGCGACGCCGTCCCGCGTCGTCCGTCCATGCCTCAACGCCTACCGAACCGGAGTAACGACACATGCCAGCAGACCGCATAGCCCGTCTTCGCGCCGTCGCCCTGTCGCTGGCGCTCGTCGCCGGCCTGCCGCTCGCGGCGCAGGCGGAAACCCTGAAGCTCGGCAACGAGGGCGTCTACCCGCCCTTCAGCATGGTCGACGCCGCCGGCAACCTCACCGGCGTCGAGCCCGACCTAGCCCGCGAGATGTGCAAGCGCATGGCCGTCGAATGCGAATTCGTCGTCATGGACTTCAAGGCGCTGATCCCGTCGATGCTGCAGGGCAAGTTCGACGTCCTCGTCTCGCAGGTGACCCCGACGCCCGAGCGGAAAGAGAAGATGCTGTTCGGCACGCGCATCGTCGCCAACCCGAACGTCTTCATCATGCCGGCCGACGCCGACTATCCGTTCACCCGCGAAGGCGTCGCCGGCAAGGGCCTCAAGATCGCCACCCAGCGCGGCGGCGCGGGCATCAAGCTGCTGCAGGAGCGCTTCGGCGACAGCGTCGAGATCGTTCTCTACGACAACCCCGACCAGTTCCACCTCGACATGCTCGCCGGCCGCGTCCACGCGAGCTTCGAGGCGAAGATCAACTCCTCCGTCGACTTCCTCACCAAGGCGGGCGGCGAGAAGTTCAAGATGGGCACCGAGGACTTCTGGCTCGGCGAGGACTCCGTGCCCGAAGCCGAGCGCGGCCTGTCCTGGGTGGTGCGCAAGGACAGTCCCGAACTGCTCGCCCGCATGGACGTGGCGCTGAAGGAGATCATCGCCGACTGCACCTACACGGCGATCCGCAAGAAGTACCTCGAGATCGAGGCGCTCCCGGAAGAGGCGGCCTGCGCGGACAAGACTAACTGACGGCCGCGCCGACCGAGTCCAGGACCCGATGCCAGCAACTCACGCGCCTCAACCGGAGACTTCCGCCATGATCCGTTCCACCACGCCGCCGGCCCACACCCGCCGACGACCCGGCCTCGCCCGCCTCGGCCTCGCCGCCGCCCTGCTGCTCGCCACCGTGCTGCCCGGGGCGGCCGCCGAAAAGCTCCGCCTCGGCAACGAGGGTGTCTACCCGCCCTTCAGCATGGTCGATTCCGCCGGCAACCTCACCGGCGTCGAGCCGGACCTCGCCCGCGAGATGTGCACCCGCCTCGGCGCCGAATGCGAATTCGTCGTCATGGACTTCAAGGCGCTGATCCCCTCGCTGCTGCAGGGCAAGTTCGACATCCTCGTCTCCCAGGTGACGCCGACGCCCGAGCGCAAGGAGAAGATGCTGCTCTCGACCCGCGTCGTCGCCAACCCGATGGTCTTCCTCGTCCCCGCCGACGGCGAGTACGTGTTCACCAAGGAAGGTCTCGCCGGCAAGGGCCTGAAGATGGGCCTGCAGCGCGGCGGCGCCCACATCAAGATCGCCGAGGACATGTTCGGTGACAGCGTCGAGATCGTGCTCTACGACAACCCCGACCAGTTCCATCTCGACATGCTCGCCGGCCGCATCAACTCGTCGTTCGAGGCGAAGATCAACGCCCAGCTCGAGTTCCTCGACAAGCAGGGCGCCGGCAAGTTCAAGATGAGCACCGAGGAATACTGGATCGGCGAGGCCTCCGTACCGGAGGCAGAGCGCGGCCTGTCGTGGGTGGTGCGCAAGGATTCTCCCGAATTGCTCGCCCGGATGGACGCGGCGCTGAAGGAAATCATCGCCGACTGCACCTACACGAAGATCCGCAAGAAGTACCTCGCGGTGGCGACGCTGCCCGAGGACGCCGCCTGCGAAACGACGACCAACTGATCGCCGGCCGGGTCCCGCTCGCCGGGGCCCGGCCGCCTCCGCCTCCGCGCGAAGGCCGGCCTTCGGCCTGTCCGCGTGCGGCAGCCCCATTCCTCAAGTCGAGCGCAGGGAAGCGGACCCATGAACATCTCCACCGCGGACTTCTGGGGCTACGTCGGCCAGATGCTCGACGGCGCCGTCGTCACGATCCAGCTCTTCATGTCGGGCTTCACGCTCGCCCTCGTCTTCGGCGTCGCGATCGGCATCATCACCCTGTCGCGCAACATCGTGATCCAGGCCGTCTGGCGGGTCTACGCCTCGATCATCATGGGCGTGCCGTCGCTGCTGATCATCTTCCTGCTCTACTACGGCGGCAGCGCCATGCTGCGCGGCCTGTTCGGCAACAACCTCTACGTCGACGTGACGCCCTTCGGCGCCGGCCTCGCCGCGCTCACCATCGTCTACGCCGCCTATGTCGCCGAGCTCGTGCACGGCGCGGTGCGCAACCTGCCGCGCGGCCAGTTCGAGGCCTGCGCCGCCCTCGCCATCCGGCCGGTCTCGGCCTGGCGCCACGTGATCATGCCGCAGCTCGCGCGGCTCGCGCTGCCCGGCCTCGTCAACATCTGGCTGATCGTCCTGAAAGACACGCCGCTGGTGTCGCTCGCCGGCCTCAACGACCTCGTCGCCAACGCCAAGATCGCGGCCGGTGCGACCAAGGAACCCTTCGTCTTCTTCATCGCGGCATCGCTGTTCTTCGTCGTCGCCAGCGCCCTGACGATGCCGCTTTCCAACTGGCTCGAACGGCGGTTCGCCCGCGGACTGCAGAGGGTGAAGGCATGAACGCGCTTCCCATCGACCCCGCTCTCGCCTGGGAGAGCCTGCCCGCCATGCTGCGCGGCCTGATGACCACCGTGGTCGTGACGGTGATCGTGCTGGCGCTCGGCCTGATGCTCTGCGTGCCGGTGACGCTGGCGCGGATGTCGCGCAACCCGCTCCTCGCCTGGCCGGCGGCGGTGTTCGTGGTGTTCTTCCGCGGCGCGCCGCTCCTGATCCTGCTCTACCTCGTCTACTACGGCTTCGGCCAGATCGAGGTGCTGCGCGACGGCCCACTCTGGTTCATCTTCGGCAGCGCGTTCGCCTGCGCCGTGATCGGCCTGACGCTCAACCACGTCGCCTTCATGGTCGACGTGGTGCGCGGCAGCCTCGAGGCGGTGCCCGCCGGCCTCACCGAGGCCTCCGCCGCGCTCGGCATCCCGCCGCGCGACACCTTCCGCCAGATCCAGCTGCCGCTCGCCATGCGCTACGGCCTGAAGGCCTACCAGAACGAAGTGGTGATGTTCACCAAGGGCACCGCCGTGATCAGCGTCGTCACGGTGATCGACCTCACGGCCGTCGCCAACGAGGTCTTCGAGCTGACCTATGACCCGTTCACGCCGATGCTGACCGCCGGCGCCCTCTACTGGTGCCTCGTCAACCTGATCCGCCTCGGCTTCCGCAAGCTCGAGGCCTACCTCAGCCGCCACCACATCGCGGTCGAAAAGCAGCGCCAGCCGGCCAGCGCCGGGTTCACGGCCCTCGCCGCCCGCTGGAAGCTCGCCCTCTCGCAGAAGGAGCAGGTGCTTTGACCTCCCTCGCCACCGAAGCCCCCATGGCCAGCCCCGTCGCCGAACCGCTCCGCCCGATCGCCGTCGAGATGACCGGCGTCGACAAGTGGTACGGCACCTTCCAGGCCCTGAAGGGGATCGACCTCACGGTGCGCAAGGGCGAGAAGATCGTCATCTGCGGCCCGTCGGGCTCGGGCAAGTCGACGCTGATCCGCTGCATCAACCGGCTCGAGCCGCACGACAAGGGCACGATCACCGTCAACGGCATCGAGCTCGACGGCTCGCCGGGGCGCACCCAGGACGTCAGGCTCGAATGCGGCATGGTGTTCCAGCAGTTCAACCTGTTCCCGCACCTCACCATCCTCGAGAACTGCATGCTGGCGCCCCGCCTCGGCCGCGGTGTCGCCAAGGAGCAGGCCGAGGCGATCGCCCGGCGCTATCTCGAACGCGTGCGGATCGGCGAGCAGGCGATGAAATACCCGAGCCAGCTCTCCGGCGGCCAGCAGCAGCGCGTCGCGATCGCCCGCGCGCTCTGCATGGAGCCGCGCATCATGCTGTTCGACGAGCCGACCTCGGCGCTCGATCCGGAAATGATCAAGGAGGTGCTGCAGGTGATGGAGGACCTCGCCGCCGAGGGCATGACCATGATCTGCGTCACCCACGAGATGGGCTTCGCCCGCCGCGTCGCCAACCGCTGCGTCTTCATGGACAAGGGCGAGATCGTCGAGGAAGCGACCGCCGAGGACTTCTTCGGCAACCCGGACAGCGACCGCCTGAAGCAGTTCCTCGCTCAGATCCTGCACTGACCGGGCGCCGCTCCCGGCGGGCGGGAGCGGCCGACGTCAAGGCGAGGGCGAGGTATTCCGGAGCGGGACCACGATGTCGGTCTCGAGCCCGTCGGCGGCGAATTCCTGCCGGACCTCGCCGCCGAGATTGTAGGCCGTCGTCGAGTGGATCAGCGAGGTGCCGAAGCCCTTCTTGGTCGGCGCGGTCACCGGCGGGCCGCCCCGCTCGATCCAGCTGAGCGTCAGGTCGCCGCTGTCCGCCGCCACCTCCCATCGCACCCGCACCTGACCACCCGCCGCCGACAGCGCGCCGTACTTGACGGCATTGGTCGCAAGCTCGTGCAGCACCATGCTCAGCGACGTCAGCTGGTGCGAGCTGAGCTCGACCACGGCGCCGGGCTCGATGACGACCGCGTCGGAATTGACGGTATAGGGCGCGAGCACGCGCTCGAGCAGCTGTTGCAAACCGGTCCCGTCGTGCCGGGCGAAGGCGAGTTCGTGCGCCGCCACCAGCGCCCCGAACCGGCCGAGGAAGTCGTCGCGGTATTCCTCCGCGGTCCGTCCCTCGGTGGTGGTCTGCCGCCCGATCGACTGCGCCACCGAGAGCAGGTTCTTCATCCGGTGCCGGATCTCGTTGAACAGCATGTCCCGCGACGACTCGCGCCGATGGCGCTCCGTGGCGTCGACGATCGACAGCAGCATCGAATGGCTGCTGCTGTCGGGGTGATGCAGCATGCGCGCGGTGAGCAGCATCGTCCGCTTGCCGAGCGCCGGGAACTCGTGCTGTACCTCATAGTCGATGACGGCCGTGGTCTTCGGGATCACCTCGAGCAGCAGCCGGCGCAACTCGGGAATGTCCCACTGCCCGTTGCCGAGACCGTTCAGCGGCTGTCCGATCGTCTCGTAGCGTCCGACCTTGAACGTCTCGAAGAAGGATCGGCTCGCCGTGACGACGTTCAGGCTCTCGTCGAGCACGAGCAGCGGATCGGTAACGGTATCGACGATTCCTTGCGCCTGGACGTGGCCCGTGCGTAGCAGGCGGTAGAGATCGTCCATGTTCATTGAAAGCAACCCTTGCGGCGGGACGGTGAGATTAGACCGGGTCTACATTCCCTGCAATCTCGTCGAGCCTTCAGGAAATTCAAGGGGCCGGACAGCACTTGATTGCGCAAGATATCATACCTCGCGAAGGGGAAATGATACGAACTGATCGCTGCGGGCCGGTAAAAACGCTGAACATATTCACGGCCCGGCCGTTGAGCCTCATGATCCTTTGCCATCGATCGCGGGAGGTGGACGCATGGCCCCCACTGTACTTGTCGTGGAAGATGAATGGCTGATCGCCGAGGACCACGCCGCCATGCTGCGGGAGGCCCGGCACGACGTCGTCGGCCCCTGCGCCACGGTGAAGGCAGCGCTCAGCGCGATCGACGACGCGGCGATCGACGTGGCGCTGCTCGATGTCGAACTGCGCGGCGAAACCAGCGTTGCGATCGCGGAACGCCTGCGCGCCCTCGACATCCCCTTTGCCTTCGTCAGCGGCCAGTTCACATACGAGCTCCCCCCGGACCTGCGCCAGCAGCCGCTGCTGTCGAAGCCGCTGGCGCGCACGACGCTGACGGCAGCGGTCGAGCGGCTGGTGAAGTCGAAGGGATGAGCAGACAGGCGCGGCGGTCGCCGGGCACGGGGTCCAGCCCGGTCACCCCTGCAACCCGTACGGCGGGACCTGCGGATCGACCGGCAGGGATCCGCACGCCGTCTCGGCGATCGGTCGTGTCGGCAGCGTGAAAAGGGGAGACCTGGTGGAGCCGAGGGGAATCGAACCCCTGACCTCTGCAGTGCGATTGCAGCGCTCTACCATCTGAGCTACGGCCCCGGCAGGGTGCGCGCATTTAGGGGATGGCGCCGGGCGGTGTCAAGGCGGGACTTGCACGGTTCGCCGAGGTCCCGCAGCTCGCTTTGCCGGGGCGCCGCCGCCGGGCCGGACGCGATGATCGGCGCGGGGTTGCGGGCGGGCGGTCGGCCGTCTACATGTCGCAGGGAACGGCACTGCGGTGCGGCATCGAGCGCTCCGGCGCCGTGACCCGCCGCCGACGCCAGCCCCTGTTGCCCGCCCCCGACGCCAGCCCCCAGAAGACGGAGTTCCGGACCTCATGCGCGCCATCCTCGACGTGATCATGATCGCCCTGGACCTCTATATCTGGGTCCTGATCGCGTCCGCGATCTTCAGCTGGCTCTATGCGTTCAACGTAGTGAACCCGCGCAATCAGGTCGTCTCGGTGATCGGCAACGCGCTGTTCCAGCTCACCGAACCGGTGCTGCGCCCGATCCGCAACCTGCTGCCGAACATGGGCGGGCTCGATCTTTCGCCCATCGTGGTGCTGCTGCTGATCTTCCTGATCCAGCGCCTGATCATCTATTACGTCTACCCCTACGCCTTCTGATCCCGCCGACGCCGCCGTGATGGATGCCGCGCCGCAGCCCTGGCGGCTCGACGGCGACGACCTGCTCGTCACCGTGCGGGTGACGCCGCGCGCCGGCCGCGACGGGCTGGGCGAGATCGCCGTGCTCGGCGACGGCGCGGTCGTGCTCACGGTGAAGGTGCGCGCCCTGCCGGCGGACGGCGCGGCGAATGCCGCCGTCGCGGCCCTGGTCGCCGAAGCGGCCGGGGTGCCGAAGTCGCGGGCGGCGGTGGTCGCCGGGCCGCGCAGCCGCGTCAAGACCATCCGCCTCGCCGGCGCCGGCGCCGCCGGCCTCGCCGCGCTGCAGGCCGCCGCGGCTCCCCGCCCCTAGCGCCGCGCCTCCACCTTCGCGCCTGACGGCCGGATCTGGTCCGGGGCGTCATCGTCCATCTGCTCGATCAGCTTCTTCGACAGCCGGTGCTCGATCCGCGCCGCGTTCAGCGACGCGCCGAACAGCAGGATCGCCGCGAGCAAATAGAGGAACACCAGCGCCGTCATCACGCCGGCAAGGCCGGCGTAGGTCGAGGCGTAGGTGCCGAAGTTCGCGAGATAGGTACCGAAGCCGACCGCGCCGAGGATCCAGGCGACGATGGTGAGCACCACGCCCGGCGCCACCTCCCGCACCTTGCGCCGGCCGGCCGGCAGCCAGAGATGCGCGACGAACAGCGCGACCGCCATCACCACGACGGTGATCGAATAGCGCACCAGCGTGCCGAGTTGCGACATCACGAAGCCATAGGGCGCGGTGGCGGAGAGGCCCGAGCTGTCGGCAAGGCCCGACAGCTGGTCGAGCGCGATCTCGTGCTGCACCGTCGACCACAGCACCGGCCCGACGACGACCAGCAGCGCCAGCGTCAGCAGCACGAGGCTGCCGAGCAGCACGAAGCCGGCGCTCTGCAGCCGCAGCCAGAGATAGGAGCGGTGCTCGGCGACGCCGTAGGCCCGGTTGAGCCCGACGCGCAGCGCCTCGACGCCGTTCGACGAGAAATACAGCGCGAGCAGGATGCCGATGGTGAGCAGGTCGCCGCGGCGCACGGTGAGCACGCTGCGCACCTCGCCGGCGATCGGCCCGGCGACCGACGGCGGCCAGGCTTCGAAGATCAGGTCGACGCCGGTCTGGGCGAGATCGGAGAGGTCGAGAAAGCTCGCGAAGGCGGTGAGGAAGATCAGGAACGGGAACATCGCCATCAGGGCGGTCATCGCGACGTGGCTGGCGATCGCCCATCCGTCGGTGACGTTGAACCGGTCGAGGGCCCGCCAGGTGGACCGGGCGAACCCGAGCACCGGCCTCAGCAGCGGCTGGCTCACCGCCCACGACCTCGCATCCGACAGCGTCATCGAACCTCCTGGCGGGTTACGCCGTTCGTTCCCTCTTATAGCGGGAAAGAAGAACAAATCGATCCGCCGACTACGACCTAGGGCGAGCGCGACGAAAAGCGCGTTGTGCGGCGCTCGCATTTGCGAAACGGTGGCGGCGATCACGCGGCCGCCCGGCGGTTTCCGGCGCCGCGGCCGTGCGCCGCACCCCGCGCCGGGCCGATCCGCGCGACGCCTCCCGCCGTACAGCCGGCAGGATCGCGCTGCGGCCGACCGTGCGGCGCCATTGTGCCGATGCTGCCTTTGAGGAAGGGTGACCGATGAGCCTGGCCCACGATTTCGATCCGACCGACCCGATCACCGACGCGCTCGGCGGGTTGGGCGACACGGTCGCAGCCCTCGACACACTGCTCGGCGCGGCGCGCGCCGCGGTGCGCGACAAGGTGGTGGTCGGCGGCCGCATCGACGCCGGCGCGCTCGACCGCGAGCAGCGCGCGGCGCACGGCCTCGCCTGGCTCGCGACCTATGTCGAGAGCGTGCGCCAGCTCGCCGACTATGCCACCCGCCTCGGCGGCGAAGGCCGCTTCGGCCGCACCGAGCAGCTGTTGGTCGGCATCGGCGCCGGCGAGTATCTCGCGCAGGTCTTCGGCGGCATACCGATGAACCAAGGCGAGATCGTCCGGCTCGCCGACATCGGCGTCGACGCCCGCGCCGCCGAGCGCGCCCGCATCCCGGCCGCCGAGGCGCTGATCGCCGCCGGCACCGCGCCGGGCCCGCGGCTCGAACTCGTCGACGCCATCCGCCGCAAGAGCGCGGCCGAGATCGTCGGCGACGGCGGCCTCGACGAGACGATGGAAGCCTTCCGCGCCGAAATGCGCCGCTTCGCCGAAGAGGAAGTGCTGCCCTTCGCGCACGAGTGGCATCTGAAGAACGACTACATTCCGCTCGAGGTGATCGGCAAGCTCGCCGAGCTCGGCGTGTTCGGCCTCACCATCCCCGAGAGCTACGGCGGCCTCGGTCTCGGCAAGGAATCGATGTGCGTCGTCTCCGAGGAGCTCAGCCGCGCCTATATCGGCGTCGGCTCGCTCGGCACCCGCTCCGAGATCGCCGCCGAGCTGATCCTCGTCGGCGGCACCGAGGCGCAGAAGGAAGAGTGGCTGCCGAAGATCGCGTCGGGCGAAGTGCTGCCGACGGCGGTGTTCACCGAGCCCAACACCGGCTCGGACCTCGGCTCCCTGCGCACCCGCGCGGTGCGTGACGGCGACGTCTGGAAGGTGACCGGCAACAAGACCTGGATCACCCATCCGGTCCGCGCCGACCTGATGACGCTGCTCGTGCGCACCGACCCGAACCAGCCCGGTTACAAGGGCCTGTCGATGCTGCTGGCGCCCAAGCCCCGCGGCACCGACGCGGAGCCGTTTCCGGCGGCCGGCATGTCGGGCGGCGAGATCGAGGTGCTCGGCTATCGCGGCATGAAGGAATACGAGATCGCCTTCGACGGCTTCGAGGTGCCGGAAGGCAACCTCCTCGGCAGCGTCGAGGGCCAGGGCTTCAAGCAGCTGATGCAGACCTTCGAGAGCGCCCGCATCCAGACGGCGGCCCGCGCCGTCGGCGTCGCGCAGTCGGCCTTCGACATCGGTCTCAAATACGCCGAGGAGCGCATCCAGTTCGGCAAGGCGCTGATCAACTTCCCCCGCGTCGCCGACAAGCTGGCGATCATGGCGGTCGAGATCAACATCGCCCGCCAGCTCACCTATTTTTCGGCGCGCCAGAAGGACCACGACAAGCGCTGCGACGTCGAGGCCGGCATGGCGAAGCTGCTCGGCGCCCGCGTCGCGTGGGCTGCGGCCGACAATGCGCTGCAGATCCACGGTGGCAACGGCTTCGCGCTCGAGTACCAGATCAGCCGCGTGCTCTGCGACGCGCGCATCCTGAACATCTTCGAGGGCGCCGCCGAAATCCAGGCCCAGGTCATCGCCCGCCGCCTGCTCGAGGACTGATCCAGGCCCCATGCGGTCCGGATCCGGCCGGACCGCATGCCCGCCCTGCGCGGGAACGGAACAATTCTTGCTGCACCCGATTTTGGCCGTGGTAGTCACGTGTCGGCGCGTCCCTGCACGCATCGGCCGGCCGGTCGAGGTCGAGGGCCGACAATGGCCCGAGGGGAGCACTCCGGAAATGCATATCCGTCTTGGTTATCGAATGGTGTTCGGCTGTGCCCAGCCGACGCCGATCATCGTCCTGCTCAACGTGCATCAGTCGCGCGTGGGTGACCTGCTGACGCCCGACCGGATCGTGACCAACCCGGCGATCCCGCTCGACGGCTACCACGACGATTTCGGCAACTGGTGCACCCGCCTCGTCGCGCCCGTCGGCGATCTCGAACTCACCACCGAGACCGTGATCTACGACGACGGCCTGCCCGACCCGGTCGATTTCAACGCCCGGGAAGTGCCGATCGCCGAGCTACCGTCCGAGACGCTCGTCTTCCTGCTCGGCAGCCGCTACTGCGAGACCGACAAGCTGTCGCAGGCGGCATGGGATCTGTTCGGCCAGGTGCAGCCGGGCTGGGCGCGCGTGCAGGCGATCTCGGACTTCGTCCACAATCACATCACCTTCGGCTACGAGCATGCCCGCTCGACCAAGTCGGCCTACGACGCCTTCAACGAGAAGGCCGGCGTCTGCCGCGATTTCGCCCACCTCGGCGTCGCGCTGTGCCGGGCGATGAACATTCCGGCCCGCTACTGCACCGGCTACATCCCCGACATCGGCGTGCCGGCCGTCGCGGCGCCGATGGATTTCGCCGGCTGGTTCGAGGCCTATATCGGCGACGCCTGGCACACCTTCGACCCGCGCAATAACGCCCGCCGCATCGGCCGCGTGCTGATGGCCTACGGCCGCGACGCCGCCGACGTGCCGCTGAGCAACGCCTTCGGCTCGACCGTGCTGAAGCGCTTCGAAGTGGTGGCCGAGGAAGTGCTGCCCGACGGCGCCGGCGGCTGGCGCCTCGCGCCGGTGATGGCCGCCTGAGCTGACGGGGGCTTCGGAATCCGGCTAACGACCGCGATCCGCCCCTCGGCGCCGGTCCGCGCGGCCGGCGCCTTGCTGACGTCCTCCTGATCTCGCCAACCGCCCATCCGTGCCCGACCGGGGTCACGGCTGCGGCGGCGCGACCTGTTGCAGGAGATCGAGCAGCGGATCGGTGGGTGCGGCCTCGGTCGGAGACTCCTCCGACGCGCCCGCATCGGCCGGCGCCGCTTCGGGCAGCGGCGTGGCCTCGGCCGGCGGCGGCTCTTCCGGCAACGGCGGCGGTGCCTCGGGGGCCGGTTCCGGCGCCGGATTCTCCGGCGGCAAAGGCTGCTCGGGGGGCGGCGCAGGCGACTGCTCCGGCAGTGGAGGTTCGTCCACCGGCGGCGGCGCCACGATCGGCACGTCGGGATCCGGCTGCGGCACCGTCGAGGCGTCGCGCGGCGGCAGTTCCGGCGGCCGCGACCGCGGCAGCGGCACGTCCGGGGCCGGGTCGCCCGGCAGCGCGGCCGGATCGTCCGGCCCGAGCACCAGCGGCCCCTCCGGCGCCGGCCCATCCGGCGCCGGCGGAATGACCGGCTCGCCCGCGCCCGGTTCGGTCACGGGATCGCTCGTCTGCGGCTCCGGCGCGGCCGTCGGCAACTCGGCGACCGCCGGAGGCGACGGAGGCGGCTCGCTCGGCCGGCTGTTGCCGCCGAACAGGCCGCCGAACAGGCCGCCCAGCCCGCCGAATCCGCCGGTATCCCGGCCCTGCTGGTTTTCCACCACCGCCCCGGCGATGCCGCCGAGCAGTGCGTCGATGTCGCGGTCGCCGGTGGAGAGCGCCGGGCGCTCGCCGCCCGCGGCCCCGCCGCCGAGCGCCGGCAGCAGGCCCTCGGCGAGTTGGCCTAGCACCGCCTCCGGGTTCTTCGACAGCGCCGAGAAGCCGCCGCCGAGTTCGCGCAGGCGCTGATAGGCCGCGGCGGGGTCGTTGAGGATGCCGGAAATGTCCGGATAGATGCGCGGGTTTGCCCACGGCCCCTCGATCACCACCGGAACCTCGAAGCCGAGCACGCCGCGGCGACCTTCCGCCGCGAGCATCTCGGGCGTGATGCGGAAGGCGAGGCGGCGGTTCGGCAGGTCGAGCGCGCCGGCCCCGGCCGCCGACACCACCGGCCCGGCGAGCGCCAGATTCTCCGTCCGCACGATGCCCTCGGCGATCGCGAACGACGCCGACAGGCTGTGGAACGGCGTGGAGCCGCCGCCGCCCCAGCCCTGCACGACACTGGACGCGATCGCCCCCAGCATCTTCGGAATGTCGATGCCGAGCACCGCACCGTCGGTGAGGCCGAAGGCGGCGGTGCCGGCGAGGGCCCCGACGAGGTCGCGCTGGCTGGCACCGCTCGCCGCAACGTCGAGGGCGACTTCCATCCGCCCGGCGAGGCGCGAGAAGCCCGCCGCATCGGTGAGCAGCGGCAGCGCATCGACGCCGCTCAGCCGGAACGCAGCCTTGATCGACGGCACGGCGTCGGTCGTGCCGATCACCACCTCGCCGCTGCCGACCCCGCCATAGAGCCTGAGGTCGGAGAGTGTCGTCGTCAGCTGGCCCGCCTCGATCCGGCTGACGAGGTCGACCGGGCCGGCCGTGATCCGGTCGAAGCGCACTTCGCTGGCGCGGATCGCGACATCGGCATCGAAGCTCGCCAGTCCGCCGAGATCGAGCGGTGCGTCGCTCCAGCCCGGCGACGGGGCAGCCGCACCGGCGCTGCCGCCGGGCACGTCGCCGGAGCCGGCGGCACCGGCGAGCAGCACGCCGAGGTCGACCGCCTCGCCGGCCAGCCGCGCCGTCAGCTTCGGCCGCCCGGCGAGCCCCACGGCAACGTCGCCGGAAAGGTCGGTGCCGGCGAGCCGGAAGCGTCCGTCCGTCAGCGACACGGCGTCGGCGCCGGCCGCGAGCGTGCCGGCGATGCGCACCTCGCCCGGCGGCAAGCCGCTCGACGGCCGACCCGCGAGATCGGACAGCGCCTCGAGCGAGGCCGCGGCGAGGTCGATGCGACCGGCGGCGCGCCCGGCACCGGCGTCGACCGTCCCGTCGAAGGACAGGCTGGCCAGCCGGCTGCTGAGCTTTGCCCCGAGCGGCACCGCGCCGGCGGCGGCGAAGCGGCGCGGGTCGGCGGTCAGCGAAAGATCGAACGGCGTGCCGCGCCAGCGCGCCGAGCCCGACAGCGTCACCGGCGCTTCCAGGCTGTCGAAGCGCGCGACGAGGGCGACGTCCTCGAGCCGGTCGGCCGCCGGATCGCCGATGGCCTCGGCCAGGCCCAGCCCGTCGACGCGGCCGCGCGCGAGTTCCACGCTGCCCGCCGCGTTGAGGCTCTGCTGCAACTGACCCGTGGTCGCCCCGAGAGCTGCGAAGGAGACGTCCGCCGACAGCGCGCCGCTGACGGGCAGCGACTGGCCGACGAGGGCGGCGAGCGCCGCGACGTCGAAGCCGCTCGCCTCGAGCCGCCCGTCGAGCCGCGCGCCGCCGTCCGCCGGCTGCGCCGCGACGCGGCCGGCGAGATGACCGCCGGCCACCGCGATCCGCTCGACCACCGCATCGAGCTTTCCGCCTTCGACCACCGCGGTGAGCGCGACATCGCTGAGCGGTCCCGCGGCCCCGAGCGCCGCTCCGGTGATGCGGCCGATGCCGATGGCGACGCCGGCGTCGAAGCTCGCGAGTGGGGAGAGATCGATCGACCCAGCAGACCCGGCGCTGCCGCTCGAGCCAGATCCGCCGGCGCCGCTGCCGCGCGGCAGCGCGTCGAGATCGAGCGTCGGCAGGTGCAACCGCGCGTCGAGCCGCGGTCGCTCGCTACGTCCGTCGAGCGCGATCTCGCCGGTCGCGGCGAGGTCGTCGGCGCGGAGGTCGAGCCCGGTGACGTCGAGCCGGCCGTCGCCGACCGAGATCTGTCCGCTGGCGCTGAGTTGCCGCACCGGCACGTCGGCGGCGATCCCGAGGTCGGCGAGCAGCCGCGGCAGGGCGTCGGCGGAGAGGCCGAGCGTACCGGCGGCAACCCCGGCGGGGTCGAGTCGGCCGGTGAAGCTGAGTTTCGCGCCATCGCTGGCGATCGTCACCACGGCGTCGGACGGCCGCCCTTCCGACAGCGCCAGCGGAGCTGCGACCTCGGCGTCCAGCGTGAAGGCGCGGCCGTTCCAGGTCAGGCCACCGGTCGCGGCGACCGGGCCGGTGAGGTCGGGCAGCGCGGTGTCGAGGCCGATGCCCGTGACCTCGTAGCGGTCATCGTTGCGGGCGTCGGTATAGGTGACGCGGCCGTCGACGATGCGCAGCCGGGCGATCGAGAAGCCCGCGAGGCCGAGGCCGTCCTCGGTCGGCGCGAGATCGCCGGCGGCATCGTCCGACGGCAGGGTCTCGGGCGCCGGGTCGCCGGGCGTGGCCCCGTCGGCGTCGCCGCCCCAGTTGCCGCGCCCGTCGGCATCGACGGCGAGGTCGATCGCCGGGCGCACCAGCGTCAGGCCGGTGATCTCGATGCGGCGGTCGAACAGCGGCCTGAGCGCGAGCCCGACGCGCAGCTCGCCGAGGCTGGCGAAATCGCCCTCGCCGCCCGGCCCGGAAATCTCGACGTCGTCGATGGCGAGCGCGATCTCCGGCAGGATCGAGAGGCCGAAATCGCCGCGGATGGTCAGCTCGCGCCCCGTCGCCGTTTCGATCTCGGCAACGACCCGGTCACGGATCCAGTCGGCCGGGATCAGCAGCGGCACGAGCAGCAGCGCGATCAGGACGAAAAAGACGAAGCCGCCGACGGCGGCCAGGAAGCGAAGCAAGGCGTCGGGCCTCCGGCCGGGAGAGGGTCGCGAATCACGGCGACGATCACCCCCGATGGTGGCGCATTCGCAGCCCGCCCGATACCGCCGCCCCCGCAAGGATCGACCGGTGTTGCCGGAACGACTCAGTCGCCGAGGTGCGGCCGCCAGCGCGCGAGCAGCGCCGCGCTGGTGACGACGGTGACGGAACTCGCCGCCATCGCGGCTCCGGCGAGCGCCGGGGTCAGCAGCCCGAGGGCGGCGACCGGGATGCCGACCACGTTGAAGGCGAAGGCCCAGAACAGGTTGAGCCGGATCCGCCGCGCCGTGGCGGCGGCGATGTCGAGGGCGGCCGGCACGAGGCGCGGATCGGAGCGCATCAGCGTCACCCCCGCCGTCTCGATCGCGACGTCGGCGCCGGTGCCAATGGCGATGCCGACGTCGGCGGCGGCGAGCGCCGGCGCGTCGTTGACCCCGTCCCCGACCATCGCGACGCGGCGGCCATCCGCCTGCAGCCGGACGACCTCCTCGCTCTTGTCGGCCGGCAACACCGGCCCGCGCCAGCCGGCGATGCCGATCTCGGCCGCGACCGCCGCGGCGACCCGGGCGTTGTCGCCGGTCAGCATGCGCGAGGTGACGCCGTGCCGCGCGAGGCGCGCCACCGCCGCCTTCGCTTCGGGGCGGATGCGGTCGGCGAGCGCGATCAGCCCGGCGAGGCGCACCGGTTCGCCCTCGGCGGCGACCGCGACCTGCACCACCGTCTGCGCCGCGTCCTCCAGCCGGCCCACCGCGGCGGCGAGCGCCGAGGGATCGGCGCCGAACTCCGTCATCAGGCCGGCGTTGCCGACCGCGACGCGGACCGTCCGCGCGGCAGCGGGGCCGCCGCCGGGCTCCTTCACGCTGGCGACGACGCCGCGGCCGGTATGGCTGCGGAACCCATCGGCGGCGTGCTGCGTCAGGCCGGCGGCGTCGGCGGCGCGCACGATGCCCTCGGCGAGCGGATGCCGGCTCGCCCGCTGCACGGCGGCGGCGAGCGCCAGCACGCGGTCGGCGGTCTCGCCCGGTGCCGCCACCACCTCGGTCACCGCCGGGCGACCTTCGGTCAGCGTGCCGGTCTTGTCGAAGATCACCGTGTCGATGTGACCGGCCTTTTCCAGCGTCTCGATGTCCTTGACGAGGATGCCCGCGCGGGCGGCGGCGCCGGTGCCGGCGACGAGGGCCGTCGGCGTCGCGAGGCCGAGCGCGCAGGGACAGGCCACCACCAGCACCGAAACGGCCGCAACGAACGCCGCCTCCGCGCCGCCGCCGGCGATCAGCCAGCCGGCGAAGGTCAGCACCGCGATGACCAGCACCACCGGCACGAACACCGCCGAGATGCGGTCGACCAGCTTCTGCACCGGCGCCTTGCCGGTCTGCGCGGCTTCCACCAGGCGGGTGATGCGGGCGAGCGTCGTGTCCTCGCCGAGCGCGTCGGCGGTGAGCGTCAGCACCCCCTCGCCGTTCATGGTGCCGGCAATCACATGGTCGCCGGCGTTCTTGTCGACCGGCAGGCTCTCGCCGGTGACGAGGCTCTCGTCGAGGCTGCTCGCCCCGGCCATGACCCAGCCGTCGACCGGCACCCGCTCGCCCGGACGCACCCGCACTAGGTCGCCGAGTGCCAGCGCCTCGACCGGCACAGTCTCCTCGCGCTCCGCCGCGCCTTCGCCGGTGACGCGCACCGCGGTTTCGGGGCGCAGCGCCATCAGCGCGCGGATCGCCGCGGTCGTGCTCGCCCGGGCGCGCGCCTCCATCAGCTTGCCGGCGAGCACGAGGGTCAGGATCGTCGCCGAGCCCTCGAAATAGAGATGCCCCATGGCGTCATGGCCGCGCATGAGCACCATCACCGCGCTGAACCCCCAGGCGGCCGTGGTGCCGAGCGCGACCAGCACGTCCATGTTGGCGCTGCCGCCGCGCAGCGCGTTGAACGCGCCGCGGTAGAAGCGGGCGCCGGCGATCACCTGCACCAGCGTGCCGAGCACGAGTTCGGTGACGGGCGACAGCAGGTGCGGCCCGCCCAGCGCCATCACCCCCATCGCCAGCATGAACGGCAGCGTGAGCAGCGCCGAGATGGCGAAGACGAGGGCGGTCTGGCGGAATTCGGCACGGCCCGCCGCCTCCCGCGCTTCGCGGGCGAGCCGGCGCTCTCGCGGGTCTTCGGCGCGCGGCAGTGCCTCGTAGCCGGCGAGATCGACGGCATCCACCACCGCCGCGTCGTCGGGGGCGCCGGCGTCGGGCGAAAAGGTCACGTCGGCGCGTTCGAGCGCGAGATTGACGCTCGCCGCAGCAATGCCCGGCACGCGGCCGAGCACCGTCTCGACCCGCGCGGCACACGCGGCACATGTCATACCGCGGATATCGTAGCTTCTGCGCGGCCCGGCCGGAGGCGGCGTCGGGCGGGCATCGGCCCGGGGGGTAGCATGGATGGCGGCGGACATGGCGGCTCCGTCAATGGCAGGATCGCCGGGGGCACCACCGCGGCGGCGGCGCGAGCCCCTGAAATGGGGCCGGCAGGCCCGGATCTTCAAGGGCTTGCAGCCAGCCACACCGCGCGCGGCCCCGCCTTGCGACGGATCAACGACGCCGCCGCGAACGCGCGACCTCCGGCGCACGCGCTGTGGAGGGCATGTGGACAACCTGTGGGCGGGCTGTGAACCGTTGCCCCGCCGCGTCGGGCAAGCTGTGCATGACCTGTGCACGGCCGGTGGATCAAGTCCCCCACCGTCACGCGGCGGACCCGTTTCGTTCCACGCGCGCCGAATTGTGTTCCAATTTTGTCCGTCGCTACGCCGGCTAAGTCTTCACCCCCGGCCGCCGACGCCGCGCCGTTAGCCGGGCGCCTGCCAGAGCCGGCCGGGATCGAAGCGGTGCACGTCGTCGAGCAGCTCGGCGAATCCTCGCGCGGCGTGGTCGAGCGACGCCCGGCCCTTCTCCGCCGTCGCCGCCGACGCATTGCCGACGGTGCCGGCCGGGTTGAGGTCCTGCGCCTTCCAGCCGTATTGCGACGGCCCGTGCGCGCGCAGGTGCTTCATCTCGGCGATCAGCTCGTGCTGGGTGGAGCGGAAATCGGTCGCCGCCGCCATGTCGACGAGGTCGGGGCGGAGGTGGAGCAGGATCGAGGTCTCGATGTCGCCGCCGTGGATGCCATAGGCGAACTCTTCGGCCGGAAACACGCCGTCCGGCTGGCCGAAGCGCGCCCAGGCGGTCGAGACCGCCAGCATATCGTGCTTCACGCGCAGCTCGCGGGCAACGATGTCCATGATCGAGACGTTGCCGCCGTGCGAGGTGACGATGACGAGCTTCTTCACGCCGGCGCGGGCGACGCTGTCGCCGATCTCGATCCATGCCTTGGTCGCCGTTTCCCAGTCGAGTGTCAGCGTGCCAGGCGAGGAGATGTGCTCGTTGGATTTGCCGACCGCCTGAACCGGCAGGAAGGTCGCCGGGATCTCCGGCGGCAGCAATTCGATCACCCGCGCGATCTGCCCCTCGGCGATCAGCGTGTCGGTCGCGACCGGCAGGTGCGGCCCGTGCTGCTCGATCGCGGCGATCGGCAGCACGGCGATCCAGTCGGCGGTATCGCCGAGGAAGTCGGGGGCGCGCATCTCGGCCCAGTGGCGGCGGGGGAGGGTCATGGGGTGGTGCCCCCCGAGGCGAGCGTGGCTGAGCACCGGATCCGGATGTCAGGCGAGACCTTTGGCGATGCGGCTGGCTCCCCCCCTCCCTGTCCCTCCCCCTCGAGGGGGGAGGGGATCCATACGGGAAAGCCCGAGCAGTCCCCTCCCCCCTCGAGGGGGAGGGTCAGGGAGGGGGGGACTCTCCACCCGGCAGTGCAGATCGTCATCGCGTCCAGTTGCACACCCATCCCTCTCACAACGCCTCCAGAAACTTCTTCGCCGCCGCCCCATGCTCGTAGCGCAGCCGCGCGACGTCGACGCCCAAGGGTGCGCCGTCGGTCACCCGCCATTCGCCCTTCACCATCACCCGGTCCGCCGCGTGGGCGCCGCAGAGCACCAGCGTCGCCAGCGGGTCGCCGCCGCCCGAGAAGCGGAGCTCGTCGAGGGTGAAGAAGGCGAGGTCGGCCTGCTTGCCGACGGCGATCTTGCCGATGTCGTCGCGGCCGAGGCAGCGCGCCGAGCCCTCGGTCGCCCACTTGTAGACGTCGAAATGCGTCACCGAGGCGGCGTCATAGGTGAGGCGGCCGATCATCAGCGCGTGGCGCAGCGCTTCCATCAGGTTGGAATTGTCGTTCGAGGCCGAGCCGTCGACGCCGAGGCCGACCGGCGAGCCGGCGGCGTCGAGCTCCTTGGTCCGGCACTGGCCCGACGCCAGCACCATGTTTGAGGTCGGGCAGTGGCAGACGCCGACGCAGGCATGGCCGAGCCGCTTCACCTCGTCGTCGTTGAAGTGGATGCCGTGCGCCAGCCAGACGCGGTGGTTCATCCAGCCGACCTCTTCGAGGTAGTCGACCGGGCGGCACTGGAACTTGTCGAGGCAGTAGGCGGTCTCGTCGCGGGTCTCGGCGAGGTGGGTGTGCAGGCGGAGATCGTATTTCTCGGCCATCTTGGCCGATTCGATCATCACGTCCTTCTTGACGTTGAACGGCGCGCAGGGTGCGAGCGCCACCTTGAACATCGCCCCTTCGCCGGCGTCGTGATACTTCGCCACCACGCGCTCGCAGTCGGCCATGATCACGTCGGTGTCCTGCACCGTGCCGGCGATCGCCGAGCCGCCCTCCTCGACGGTGAGGTTCATCGAGCCGCGCGTCAGCGTCATCCGCATGCCGATGGCCGACGCCTCCTCGGCCTGGATGTCCATCGCGTTGTCGAGGCCGGGCGTATAGAGGTAGTGGTGGTCCGACGCCGTCGTGCAGCCCGACATCAGGAGCTCGGTCAGCGAGAGGCGCGTTGCGAGGCGGAACGCGTCCGGCCGCACGTTCTTCGCCCAGATCGGATAGAGCGCCGCCAGCCACGGGAACAGTTCCTTGTTGATCGCGGCGGGATGCGCGCGCGTCAGCGTCTGGAACATGTGGTGGTGGGTGTTGACGAGGCCGGGGATGACCACGTGGCGCGCGGCGTCGAAGGTGGCGTCCACCGGAGCGGCGGGCTCCTTGCCGCGTCCCACCAGCTCGACGATCTTCGTGCCCTCGACAACGATGCCGCGCTCCGCCCCCTCGGCCAGCACGGCGATCGGGTCCTTGATCCACAGCCTCATGCGTCGGTTCCCTCGTAGAATGCGCCGAGCGGCAGCGTCACGCCGACCTCCGGCATGGCGATGTCGGTGTCGCGGCCGATGAGCGAAAGATAGGTCCACGTCCCGCCGGGCACGCGGTGCCAGAAGACGGCGGACACCTCTTCCGGCTCGAGAAAGAGCAGATAGCAGAGTGACGGCAGCGTCTGGTACTCGCCGAGCTTGCGGATGAGATCCGTCTGCCGGGTCGACGGGGAAAGCACCTCGACGATGGCGACCGGACGCGTCGCCTCGAGCAGCGAACCATCCTTGTCGCCGCAGTCGATGCTGACGTCGGGCCGGCGGACATTGCCGTTCGGGATTCGCACCGCGATGTCGGCCGAGCCGGGCTCGCAGGGACTGCCACGCAGCAGGCCACCGAAGGCGATCAGCGCATTGAGCACGACGCGATCGTGCGCCCGGCGCGCGCCGGTCATCATCCGCGGCAGGCCATCGACGAGTTCGTAGCGCTCCTCACGGTCGAGACACCAGGCGAGAAACGCCTCGGCCGACATCGGTTCGGACTTCAGCTCGGCCATCGGGCAACATCCGGTCAACGGCACCAGGTTCGCGGCCATCATGGCATCTTCGCCGCCGTCACTTCCACCTCGACCTTGAACTCCGCCCGGGTGAAGCCCGACACGATGACGAGCGTCGAGCAGGGCAGCGGCTCGCGCACCCATCGGTCCCGCACCGCCATATAGGCCGGGAAATCCTCGCGCCGCGTCACGAAGGCGTTGATGCGCACCACGTCGCCGAAGTCCATCTCCGCCTCGGCGAGGATCGCGGCGATGTTCGAGAAGCAGAGTTCGGCCTGCGCCGTGACGTCCTCCGGCACGCCGTCGTCCGGCTGGACGCCGAGCGTGCCCGACACCACGACGAGCCGGGCGCCTTCGGGCAGTTCCAGCCCGTGCGAATAGCGCCCGAAGGGAGCCCGGATCGCGGCAGGGGAGAGCGGCCGCGCGGCCGCTGCACGGTCGGGCGAGGCGCTGGCGGTCGGGGCGCGGGGCATGGTCGGATCTCGGCTGGCGGAACGGCTGCGAGCCTAAGGCCCGGGGCGGGGCGGCTGCAAGCTGATCAAATGGTCAAATATTTGCGGCCGGCTGCCGCAAATCTCGGCAGTGGCGCGCGATCCGCCACGGGCCCGCCGCCCGTATCACCCGTGGTGCCGGGCGCCGGGGCACGGCCCGTGAGTCGAACCCGCGGCGGCAGGGCATGGCATGGCTCTTGCGGCATGTCGCCTCCGGGAACTCCGCCGCGGAACGCGCTCGCAGGGTGGGCCAACGCGCGTCGCACGGGAGACGGTCCAAGGGCGCTCTTGTCACGGCCGGGGCCGCCGTCGCACAGTCGGCGGCGCGACGCGGCTGCCGAGGCTGGCCGGCACCGGCACGAAACCGGCGGGCGTCGCCCGCGACTTTGGGGGATCGAAGGATGCGCGTATTCGGAACACTCGGCCTTGCGGCGGTCGCCGCCCTGCAGGCGACGTCGGCCTTCGCGCTCGACGAGGTGAGCTTCGGCACCAACTGGCTGGCCCAGGCCGAACACGGCGGCTTCTACCAGGCCGTCGCCGACGGCACCTACGAGAAATACGGCCTCAAGGTCACCATCGTGCAGGGCGGCCCGCAGGCCGCCAACCAGGCGCTGCTGATGGCCGGCCGGATCGAGTTCTACATGCAGGGCAACCTGCTCGGCTCGTTCTCGGCGGTGGAGCAGGGCGTGCCGGTGATGGAGGTCGCGGCGATCTTCCAGAAGGAGCCGCAGGTCCTGATCGCCCATCCCGACACCGGCATCGAGACCTTCGAGGACCTCGCCAAGCTGCCGACCATCTTCATGGGCAAGGACGGCTTCGCGACCTACTTCCAGTGGATGAAGTCCGCCTACACCGGCTTCACCGACGAGCAGTACAAGCCCTACACCTTCTCCGCGGCGCCCTTCCTCGCCGACAAGGAATCGGCGCAGCAGGGCTACGTCACCTCCGAGCCCTATGCGATCGAGACCGAAGGCGGCATCAAGCCGAAGCTGTTCCTGCTCGCCGACGCCGGCTTCTCGACCCCGTCGACGCTGATCGAGGCGACCGCCGACTACGTCAAGGCCAACCCCGACATCACCAAGCGCTTCGTCGAGGCGTCGATCGTCGGCTGGTACAACTACCTCTACGGCGACAACGCCGCGGCCAACGCGTTGATCAAGGCCGACAATCCGGAGATGACCGACGGCCAGATCGAGTTCTCGATCGCCACGATGAAGGAATACGGCATCGTCGATTCCGGCCTCGCGACCGAAAAGGGCATCGGCTGCTTCACCGCCGAAACCGTCACCGGCTTCTACGACGCGATGGTGAAGGCCGGCGTCGTCAAGGCCGGCCTCGACGTCTCGTCGGTCTATACGACCGAGTTCGTCTGCAACGGCGTCGGCCTCGACCTCAAGAAGTGATACGGCGTGTCCGGCCGTCGCGCCCTCCGGCGCGGCGGCCGCGACCGCGTTCCGAAGGATGCGCATGGACCCGCAGCGGGCATCGATCCCGGCAGGCGCCGAGGCCGGCAGCGGCCGGCCGATCATCCGGCTTCGCAACGTCTCGAAGACCTTTTCGAGCGGCACCGTCGCGCTGTCCGGCCTGTCGCTCGACGTCGCGCCCGGCTCCTTCGTCAGCCTGCTCGGCCCGTCCGGCTGCGGCAAGTCCACCGCGCTGCGCATCATCGCCGGCCTCGGCGACCCGACCAGCGGCACCGTCGAGTGGCCGACCTCGAAGCATGATTCCAGCGGCCGGCCGGAACGGGAGATCAGCTTCGTCTTCCAGGAGCCGACGCTGATGCCCTGGGCGACGGTGTTCAGGAACGTCTGGCTGCCGCTGCGCCTGAAAGGCATTTCCAAGGCCGAGGCGTCGGGCCGCGTCATGGAGGCGCTCGACCTCGTCGGCCTCGCCAAATTCGCCGGCGCCTATCCGCGCGAACTCTCCGGCGGCATGAAGATGCGCGTCTCGATCGCCCGCGCCCTCGTCACGCGGCCGAAGGTGCTGCTGATGGACGAGCCCTTCGCCGCCCTCGACGAGATCACCCGCTTCAAGCTCAACAACGACCTCCTGCACCTCTGGGAGACCTACGGCTGGACCGTGGTCTTCGTCACCCATTCGGTGTTCGAATCCGTCTACCTCTCGGACCGCATCGTGGTGATGGCGGCGCGGCCGGGCCGGGTGTTCGAGGACATGGCGATCGACGCGCCCTATCCGCGCGGCGACGCCTTCCGCACCTCCGCCGGCTACGCCGAGCACTGCCGCCGCGTCTCGGCATCGCTGCACGCGGCGATCATGTCGAGCACCGCCGGCCTGGACGACCACCTGTGACGGCCGCGGCAAGCGACGGCGCCGCGCCGGCCGCGACCGGGCAACCTGGCCGCTCGGCCAGCTCCGGCCGCCTGCTGCGCATCGCCGTGCCCGCGGCGATGATGGTGCTGCTCGTCGCCGCCTGGCAGGCCTACTGCACGCTCTACGAGGTGCCGCACTACATCCTGCCGAGCCCGCTGCGCGTCGCGCAGGCGATGTGGACCGACTGGCCGATCCTCGGTGCCGCCCTCATCGTGACGCTGAAGATCACCTTCGCCGCGCTGCTGCTCGCCCTCGTCGGCGGCGTCGCGCTCGCCGTGCTGATGGTGCAGTCGCGCTGGTTCGAGCTCGCGCTTTTCCCCTATGCCGTGGTGCTGCAGGTCACACCGATCGTGGCGATCGCGCCGCTGATCATCATCTACGCCCCGACGACGCAGCAGGCGCTGCTGATCTGCGCCTGGATCGTCGCCTTCTTCCCCGTGCTCTCCAACACGATGCAGGGGCTGAAATCCACCGACCACAACCTGCTCAACCTGTTCGAGCTCTACGGCGCCAGCCGCTGGCAGACGCTGCTCTACCTGAAGCTGCCCAACGCCCTGCCCTATTTCCTCGCCGGCCTGCGCATCGCCGGCGGCCTCGCGCTGATCGCGGCGGTGGTGGCGGAGTTCGCCGCGGGCTCGGCCGGGGCCGGCTCGGGCCTTGCCTTCCGGCTGCTGGAATCGCAGTTCCGGCTCAACATTCCGCGCCTGTTCGCGGCGCTGATCCTCCTGTCGCTCACCGGCGTCGTTATCTTCGCGGCGACGAGTGCCGTCTCCCACCTCCTGCTGCGCCGCTGGCACGAGAGCGCGCTGAAGCGCGAGAACTGAGTTTCAATGACCGCAGCCCCGACCTTCGGTTTCCTCGCCGACCTGCCCGCCGCCGGCTACGTGCTCGGCAATGCCACGGTGCCGGCCTGCCTCGTCGCGGCGCCCGCGCTCGCCGCCGACGCCGACGGCCTCGCCCGCGTCGACATCACGGTGGAGGCCGGCAAGGTCGCCTCGGTGCTCCCCGCCGGCACGCCGGCCGGCGACGCTCCGCCGCGGATCGAGCTCGGCGGCGGCATGGTCTGGCCGACCTTCGTCGACATGCACACCCATCTCGACAAGGGCCACATCTGGCCGCGCCGGCGCAATCCGGACGGCAGCTTCATGGGCGCGCTGCTGAACGTCGCCGGCGACCGCGAGGCGAACTGGAGCGCCGAAGACGTCGCCGCCCGCATGGCCTTCGGGCTGAAGTGCGCCTACGCCCACGGCACCTCGCTGATCCGCACCCACATCGATTCCGTCGGCCCCCAGCACAAGATCTCCTGGCCGGTGTTCGCCGAGATGAAGGCGGACTGGG
This sequence comes from Methylobrevis albus, assembly GCF_015904235.1. Taxonomy (GTDB): domain Bacteria; phylum Pseudomonadota; class Alphaproteobacteria; order Rhizobiales; family Pleomorphomonadaceae; genus Methylobrevis_A; species Methylobrevis_A albus. The sequence continues at coordinate 391,696 of NZ_JADZLT010000049.1, read as the reverse complement.
CGGACCGCATCGAATTGCAGGGCGTCGCCCTCGTCGGCCCCGACCACGTCTTCGACGCGCAGCTGATGGCCGAGATCGTCGCCGCGGTGAAGCACGCCGGCGGCGTGCTCGGCGGCTCGCTCGCCGTCTATCCGCGCTCGCGCGAGGTGGTGGCGACGCTGCTCCGCCTCGCCGCCGACCACGGCCTCGACCTCGACCTCCACGTCGACGAGACCGAGGACCCGGCGGCGACCGCGCTGCGCCACCTCGCCGAGGAGGCGATCGCCATCGGCTTTCCGGGCAAGATCGTCGCCGGCCATTGCTGCTCGCTCGCCCGGCAGACGCCGGAGGCGATCGACGCAACGCTCGACCTCGTCGCGGAAGCCGGCATCACCGTCGTGTCGCTGCCGATGTGCAACATGTACCTGCAGGACCGGCACCTGCTCGACGACGCCAGCGGCACCGGCCCGCGCCGCACGCCGCGCTGGCGCGGCGTCACCCTGCTGCACGAGATGAAGGCGCGCGGCATCCCCGTCGCCGTCTCCTCCGACAACACCCGCGATCCGTTCTACGCCTACGGCGACCTCGACGCCGTCGAGGTGTTCCGCGAGGCGGTGCGCATCCTGCAGCTCGACCATCCGTTCGGCGACTGGCCCGCCGCGATCACCACGACGCCGGCGACGGCGCTGCGCGCCGAGCAGCACGGCCGGATCGCCGCCGGCGCCGCCGCCGACCTCGTCCTGTTCCGCGCCCGCCGCTACAGCGAGCTGCTCAGCCGGCCGCAGGCCGACCGCACCGTGCTGCGCGCCGGGCGCGCCATCGACCGGACGCTGCCCGATTACGCCGAGCTCGATTCCCTCTTCGGAGACGCCAGGTGAACGACATGTCCGCGCCCAACCCGGCCTACGATCTCGCCGCCTTCCGCGCCGACCTCGGCGCGATCGCAACGGAAGACAACCCGAAGCTCGTCAAGCAGAAGAGCCGCGACTTCTTCTGGTACTCGCCGGTGCTGAAGCGCCAACTCGACGACGTGACCGCCGACCTCGTCGTGACGCCGAAGAGCGAGGCCGAGGTGGTGGCGGCGGTCGCGGCCGCTTATCGCCACGGCGTGCCGCTCACCGTGCGCGGCGCCGGCACCGGCAACTACGGCCAGGCGATGCCGCTGTCAGGCGGCGCGATCCTGAACCTCGCCGAGATGACGGCGGTGAAGGCGATCGGCTCCGGCTTCGTCGTCGCCGAGGCCGGCGCGATCATCGAGGCGATCGACACGGCGACGCGCGCCCATTCCGGCCAGGAGCTGCGGCTCCACCCCTCGACCTACCGCAGCGCCACCATCGGCGGCTTCATTGCGGGCGGCTCCGGCGGCGTCGGCTCGGTGCGCTGGGGGGGCCTGCGCGACCACGGCAACATCATTCGCGCCCGCGTCGTCACCTGCGAGGCAACCCCGCGCGTACTCGACCTCACCGGCGACGACATGCACAAGGTCAGCCACGCCTACGGCACCAACGGCGTCATCACCGAAGTCGAGATGCCGCTCACCGCCGCCTACGACTGGGTCGACGTGCTCTGCGGCTTCGACGATTACGTCACGGCCGCGCGCTTCGGCGACGCGCTCGCCCGCCAGGACGGTTTGCTGGCAAAAGAAATCGCCGTCGTCGCCGCCCCCGTGCCACACGACTATTTCCTGCGCCACCAGAAATTCATCCGCCGCGACCAGTCGGTGGCGGTGCTCGCCATCGCCCCCTTCGCGATAGGGGCGTTTGCCGCCTTCGCCGCGCGCATGCAGGCCGAGATCCTCTACCGCTCCGACACCGCGAGCGACGAGGAGAAGAAAGGCCTGCCGCCCGCCTACGAGCTGACCTGGAACCACACCACCCTGCGCGGCCTGCGCGTCGATCCCTCGATCACCTACCTGCAGACGCTCTACCCCGCCCCGGACCACCTCGAGAAGGTCGCCACCATCGCCGGGATCTTCGGCGACGAGGTGCCCGAGCACCTCGAATTCGTCCGCTTCGACGGCGATGTCGCCTGCTTCGGCCTGCCGATCGTGCGCTTCTCGACGGAAGAACGGCTGGAGGAGATCATCGCGCTCTACGAGGCGAACGGCTGCCCGGTGTTCAACCCGCACCGCTACACGCTGGAGGAAGGCGGCATGAAGCAGACCGACGCCGTCCAGCTCGCCTTCAAGCGCGAGGCCGACCCGAAGGGCCTGCTCAACCCCGGCAAGATGATCGCCTGGGAGGACCCGGAGTTCGATTTCACGTCGGAGAAGACGTATCTGTTCAAGGGTTTGAGGGTGGCGGGGTGAGGGGCGCGGCGCTTTCCGACAGGTCGCTGGGCGTGGTCTCACCCCTCTCCCTGTCCCTCCCCCACAAGGGGGGAGGGGACGATCGGGGCGCGGCTTTGCCCGACCGGCAGTCTGTCTCGGACGCGGCGCTGGTCGGACGAAAAAAACCTCCTCCTGCGTCCCCTCCCCCCTTGTGGGGGAGGGACAGGGAGAGGGGTAGGCCCCACGCACCGCCATCCCCCACGCCCACCCGGACCCTCCCCTGATGCGCGTCCTCGTCCTCTTCGCCCATCCCGTCGAAACGAGCTTCCAGGCCGCCCTGCACGCCAAGGTCGTCACGACGCTGCGCGCCGCCGGGCACGACGTCGACGACCTCGACCTCTATGCCGAGGACTTCGACCCGCGCCTCACCCGCGCCGAGCGCCTCGCCTACCACGACATTCCGGCGAACCGCGCCGCGGTCGATCCCTATGTGGGAAGAGTCCTCGCCGCCGAGGCGCTGGTGCTGGTCTATCCGGTGTGGAACTTCGGCTATCCGGCGATCCTCAAGGGCTTCTTCGACCGCGTCTTCCTGCCGGGCGTATCTTTCAAGATGGTGGACGGCCGGGTGCAGACCCAGCTCAGGAACATCCGCAAGATGGCGGCCGTCACCACCTACGGCGGCTCCCGGCTCAGGGCGTTCCTCGTCGGGGATCCGCCGCGCAAGCTGGTGATGCGGGTGCTGCGGGCGGTGACCGGGCTCGCCGTGCCCGTGCGCTACCTCGCCCACTACGACATGAACCGCTCGACCCCGGAAAGCCGCGCGGCGTTCCTCGCCAAGGTCGAGCAGGAGATGCGGACCTTCTGATGCGCACGCTCGTCGTCTTCTGCCATCCGGTGCCGGAAAGCTTCGGCCGCGCGCTGATGGACCGCGTCTGCGCCGGACTCGCCGGCGCCGGCCGGGACTACCGCGTCATCGACCTCTACGGCGAGGATTTCTCGCCGACGCTGACCACCGCCGAGCGGCGCAGCTACAACGATCCGGGCCACCGTCCCTCGCCCGACGTCGAGCCGCATGTCGCGGCGCTGCTCTGGGCCGAAGCGCTGGTCTTCGTCTACCCGACCTGGTGGTACAATCTGCCGGCGATGCTGAAGGGCTGGCTCGACCGCGTGCTGCTGCCCGGCGTCGCCTTCCACATGGACCAGGGCGCGCAAGGCATCCGCCCGGGCCTCTCCCACATCCGCCGTATCACCGTGGTCACCACCTGCGGCGCGAGCTGGTGGCTGTCGAAGCTGGTCGGCGAGCCCGGCCGGCGCACCATCACCCGCGGCCTGCGCTCGGTCTGCCACCCCTTGTGCCGGACGCGCTATCTCGCGCTCTACCGCATGGACACCGTGACGGAGGCCGCCCGCACCGCCTATCTCGGCCGCGTCGAGCGGGAACTCGCCCGGGCCTGACCCGGCGGCAGGCGCAAGTCCGATGCCGCTTGACGGGGGCGCGCAATCGGTCCGTTATGACCCCAGCCGGCAAAGAAACGGCACTGGGGCGGATCAATGGTCGCAAAGAGACAAGCCCGCGTCGCCGACGCGGCACCCACCGATTCCCATGGCCGGCGCCTGTCCTACGGCCGGCTGGACACCCTGCTCGGCTTTCACGTGCGCATGGCGCAGACCGCGATCTACCGCGATTTCGCGGCCACGATCGGCGACCGCGGCCTGACGCAGAAGCAGCTCGCCGTGCTCGAGCTCGTCGCCGCCAATCCCGAAGTCTCGCAGGTCGACCTCGCCGCGGCGCTCGGCACCGACCGCGCGACCATGATGGGCCTCGTCGACCGGCTCGAAGAGCGCGAACTGGTGCGGCGGCGGCCGTCGACGACCGACCGGCGCCGACAGGAACTCGCCCTCACGCCCGCCGGCGAAGCGGAACTCGCCGCCGTGCGCGACCTCGTCGCCGGCCACGAGGCGCGCATCCTCGGCCGGCTGTCGCAGACCGAGGCCGACCGGCTGGTGCGGGCGCTGAAGCGCATCTACGCCGTCTGAGGCTGCAGCGCGGTTCGCCCGCGATTTTTCCTCGCCCCGGGCTGGTGACGGCGCGGCGCCGGCCAGCCTATGCTGCGGACCACACCGCACCCGCGGCCCGCCCTCCGGTGCCGCGCGGCCCGTTCCCCCGCCCTTCGGCGCCGCAAGGCCCGTCCGCCAGTCGAGGCTCGTCCATGTCGAACCACACGAAATTCTATATCGATGGCGCCTGGGTCGATCCGGTCGTGCCGAAGACGCTCGACGTGATCGATCCGGCCACCGAGGCCGCCTATACCGCGATCTCGATCGGCTCGGCCGCGGACGTCGACAAGGCGGTCGCGGCCGCGAAGGCCGCCTTCCCGGGTTTCGCGCTCACCAGCCGCGAGGAGCGGCTCGCGCTGCTCCGCCGCGTGCTGGATCTCTACAACGAGCGCTACGAGGAGATCGCCGTAGCCGTCTCGCACGAGATGGGCGCGCCGATGGGCTTTGCCCGTGAGGCGCAGGCCTGGGCCGGCCAGGTGCACCTCGAGGCGACGATCAAGGCGCTGGAGGACTTCGCGTTCGAAAGCCAGCGCGGCACCACCCGCGTGGTGCGCGAGCCGATCGGCGTCGTCGGCCTGATCACGCCGTGGAACTGGCCGCTGAACCAGATCGTCTGCAAGGTCGCCCCGGCGATCGCCGCCGGCTGCACCATGGTGCTGAAGCCGAGCGAGATCGCCCCCATCAGCGGCATCGTCTTCGCCGAGATCATGGACGCCGCCGGCACGCCGAAGGGCGTCTTCAACCTCGTCAACGGCGACGGCCCCGGCGTCGGCCAGGCGCTCGCCGCCCATCCCGACGTCGACATGATGTCGTTCACCGGCTCGACCCGCGCCGGCATCATGGTGGCGAAGACCGCCGCCGACACGGTGAAGCGCGTCGCGCAGGAGCTCGGCGGCAAGTCGCCGAACATCGTGCTGCCCGATGCCGACCTCGCCAGCGCCGTCACCGAGGGCGTCAACGCCTGCTTTGCCAATTCCGGCCAGTCCTGCGACGCCCCGACCCGGCTGCTGGTGCCGGCCGACCGCCACGACGAGGCGCTCGCCATCGCCAAAGCCGCCGCCGAGGCGCACGTCACCGGCGACCCGCGTACCGAGGGCACCGGGCTCGGACCGGTGGTGAGCAAGGTGCAGTTCGACAAGATCCAGCGGCTGATCGAGGCCGGCATCGCCGAGGGCGCGACGCTGGTCACCGGCGGCCCGGGCAAGCCGGACGGCCTCGACACCGGCTACTACATCCGCCCGACCGTGTTCGGCGGCGTCACCCAGGCGATGACGGTGGCGCGCGAGGAGATCTTCGGCCCGGTGCTGGCGATCCTGCCCTACGGCGACCTCGACGAGGCGGTCGAGATGGCGAACGACACCGTCTACGGCCTCGCCGCCTACATCGCCGCCACCGACCTCGACGCCGCCCGCGCGCTCGCCCGGCGCCTGCGCGCCGGCACCGTCAACATCAACTACCCCGCCTGGGACACCCACGCCCCCTTCGGCGGCTTCAAGCAGTCGGGCAACGGCCGCGAATACGCCGACTGGGCGATCCACGATTTCCTGGAGGTGAAGGGCATCGTCGGCCACGGCTGAGCGGCTGTCATCGAAGGCGGTGGCAAGAAGCCCTTCTCCCCTCGCGGGAGAAGGTGCCCGAAGGGCGGATGAGGGGGCACGGCGGTGCCGCGTTCTGCAGGCGCCGCGATGGCCCCGCCGAGATTGCCTCTCGCCACCGCTGATCCCGGCGGAGAGCCCGCCCCCTCACCCGCCCTTCGGGCACCCTCTCCCGCGAGGGGAGAGGGGAAAGTCCCCGCGGGAAGAGGCGGAATGTCACCGCGGGGACGAGCAAATCCGCGCCCTTCCCACGCTCCCACAGCGCCCGAGGCTTGCGCCGCCCGGCGCGGCGCGGTAACCCCGCCGCACAGATCCGCAACGCCCCCGGACCCCGTCCGGCGGTCGCCAACCTCGTGCCCGACGGACGGTCCCATGACGACGAAGAACCTGTTCCTGCTTCCCGGCGACGGCATCGGCCCGGAAATCATGGCCGAGGTGAAGGCCGTGATCGGCTTCATCAACGAAGCGGGCCTCGCCGACTTCCAGACCGACGAGGGCCTCGTCGGCGGCTGCGCCTATGACGCGCACGGCCGCGCGATCTCGGAAGAGGACATGGCGAAGGCGCTCGCCGCCGACGCGGTGCTGTTCGGCGCCGTCGGCGGGCCGAAGTGGGACGCGGTGCCCTACGACGTGCGCCCCGAGGCCGGCCTCTTGCGCCTGCGCAAGGATCTCGGCCTGTTCGCCAACCTGCGTCCGGCGATCTGCTACCCGGCGCTCGCCGCCGCCTCCAGCCTGAAGCCCGAGGTGGTCGAGGGGCTCGACATCCTGATCGTGCGCGAACTCACCGGCGGCGTCTATTTCGGCGAGCCGAAGGAGATCGTGACGCTGGAGAACGGCCAGCGCCGCGCCGTCGACACCCAGCTCTACACCACGGGCGAGATCGAGCGCATCGCCCGCGTCGCCTTCGACCTCGCCCGCACCCGCTCGGGCCGCGTCGCCTCGGCCGAGAAGCGCAACGTGATGAAGTCGGGCGTGCTCTGGAACCAGGTCGTCACCAAGGTCGGCGCCGACGAGTACCCCGAGATCAAGCTCGAGCACGTCCTCGCCGACAATTGCGCCATGCAGCTGGTGCGCTGGCCGAAGCAGTACGACGTCATCGTCTGTGACAACCTGTTCGGCGACATCCTCTCCGACGTCGCCGCCATGCTCACCGGCTCGCTCGGCATGCTGCCGTCCGCCTCGCTCGGCGCGCCGGACCCGGCCACCGGCACCCGCCGCGCGCTCTACGAGCCGGTGCACGGCTCCGCCCCCGACATCGCCGGCCAGGGCCTCGCCAACCCGATCGCCATGCTCGGCTCCTTCGCCATGGCGCTGCGCTACTCCTTCGGGCTGATCGACCTCGCCGAAAAGCTCGACGCGGCGATCGCCGAGGTGCTGGACAGCGGCACGCGCACGAAGGACATCGCCTCGGAAGGCTCCAACGTGGTCTCGACCACGGAGATGGGCGCGGCGATCCTGAAGGCGTTCAAGGCGAAGGTGGGGTAAGATTGGGTTTGAGGGGGCGCTGCTGCCCCCTCATCCGCCCTTCGGGCACCTTCTCCCGCGAGGGGAGAAGGGAAGAAGACGTCGCGGAGTTGGGTGTGCTTGGCTCTGGGCTCTGGGTCGTCCACCCCTGCACGTCATGGTCCGCGCAGGCGGACCATCCACGGCAACGGCCCCGCAGGCGTCCAACAGCGATGCGGACCCTGCTTCACGAGCCGTGCAACAATCAGGTAACTGGGAAAATCTGCGCCGTGCGGCCTTCGTGGATGGTCCGCCTGCGCGGACCATGACGGCGGAAGGGTAGTGAAGCAAACGGCACGGGCCGCCAGCGACCCGTCCCGTAACCCACTGCATTTCCGCAAAAACCCCTTCTCCCCTCGCGGGAGAAGGTGCCCGAAGGGCGGATGAGGGGGAACGGGCCATCCTCCACGGGGTGACGGCCCGTCATCCCCTCACTTGTACAGCGAGAAGTTGATCTTGAACCACTCGGGCTTCGTCGCCTTGCCGCCCTGCAGGTCGTAGACCGCGACCGTGGTGTCGAGCCCCTGCGCGTCGGTGATGGTCCACTGGCGCAGTTCCGTGGTGCGGCCGTCGAAGATCAGCGTCAGGCGGCCGGTCTGGAAGGTGCCGGGGTCTTCCAGCATCACCGTGATCAGGTCGTCGGCGACCGAGACCGACTGCACCACGGCCTCCTTGGTGAGGTCGAGGTTCGGCGTCAGCAGGAAGCGCAGCGGCGTGTCGTTGAGGAACACCAGCGTCTGCTGCTTCAGCCGCTTGTCGTTGATCGCCACCGTGCGGCCGTCGGCGATGATGTCGATCGGCGCCGGCGGCTCGTAGCGGAAGCGCATCTTGCCGGGCCGGTCGATCACGAAATAGCCCTCGGCGGTGCTGCCGTCGGGCCCGGTCTGGATGAACTTGCCCTCGAGCGTCGTGACGCTGGCGAAATAGCGGTTGATGCTGTCGAGGGTGCCGCGCTGTTCGGCGCTGAGATTGGCGAGGTTCGGCGCGGCGGCGGCGGGGCCGGCGAGCGGGGCGGCAAGCACCGCGGCGGCGAGCAGGGCGGCGGCAAGGCGTCGGGCGGGCGCGAACATCGATCTTGTTTCCTCGTGGGTCCGGCCGGGCGCCGCGCGGAGCGGTGACCGGGGGGCTTCAACCGGGGCTTGGGGCGCTGGGCCGGCCGGAACGCTGGCGCCGCGGCCGGGGCCGCTCAGCCAACGCAGGGACGGGGTCTGCGGTTCCAGGCCCGACTATCGCCGATCATTCCGGCAAATCCGCGGCGCCGCCGGCGATCCGGCGACACCGTCAAGCGCCGGGCTCAGTAATCCTGCTCGTAGCCGCCGCCGACCGGCTGCTCGAGCAGGATCTCGCGCTTGCCCTGCGAGTTGGGCGCGCTGACGATGCCTTCCTTCTCCATCCGCTCGATGATCGACGCAGCGCGGTTGTAGCCGATGCCGAGGCGGCGCTGGATGTAGCTGGTCGAGACCTTCTTGTCGCGCAGCACCACGGCGATCGCCTGGTCGTAGAGATCGGCGCCCTCGCCGACCTCGCCGCCGCCGGCAGCCCCGCCGCCCTCGTCGTAGGGGCTCTCGTCCTCGTCGGCGGTGATCGCGTCGAGGTAGTCGGGCGTGCCTTGGGTCTTCAGGTGCGCGACGATCTGCTCGACCTCCTCGTCGGCGACGAACGGGCCGTGCACGCGCTGGATGCGACCGCCGCCGGCCATGTAGAGCATGTCGCCCTGGCCGAGCAGCTGCTCGGCGCCCTGCTCGCCGAGGATGGTGCGGCTGTCGATGCGCGAGGTGACCTGGAAGGAGACGCGCGTCGGGAAGTTCGCCTTGATCGTGCCGGTGATGACGTCGACCGAAGGACGCTGCGTCGCCATGATGACGTGGATGCCGGCGGCGCGCGCCATCTGGGCGAGCCGCTGCACCGTGCCCTCGATCTCCTTGCCGGCGACCATCATCAGGTCGGCCATCTCGTCGATCAGCACCACGATGAACGGCATCGGCTGCAGGTCGAACTCTTCCGTCTCGAAGATCGGCTCGCCGGTCTCGCGGTCGAAGCCCGTCTGCACGGTGCGCGAGATGCTCTCGCCCTTTTCCAGCGCCTGCGCGAGGCGAGCGTTGAAGCCCTCGATGTTGCGCACGCCGAGCTTCGACATCTTCTTGTAGCGGTCCTCCATCTCGCGGACCGTCCACTTCAGCGCCACCACCGCCTTTTTCGGGTCGGTGACCACCGGCGTCAAAAGATGCGGGATTCCGTCGTAGACCGAGAGCTCCAGCATCTTCGGGTCGATCATGATCAGCCGGCACTGGTCCGGCGTCAGCCGGTAGAGCAGCGACAGGATCATCGTGTTGATCGACACCGACTTGCCCGAACCGGTGGTGCCGGCGACCAGCATGTGCGGCGTGCGGGCGAGGTCGACGATCACCGGCTCGCCGCCGATCGTCTTGCCGAGGCAGAGCGCGAGGCGCGCCTTGGAGCGCTCGAAGTCCTCGCTGGCGACGAGTTCGCGCAAGTAGACGGTCTCGCGGCGCTGGTTCGGCAGCTCGATGCCGATGGCGTTCTTGCCCGGGATCACCGCGACGCGGGCGGCGATCGCGCTCATCGAGCGGGCGATGTCGTCGGCGAGGCCGATGACGCGGCTCGACTTGATGCCCGGCGCGGGCTCGAGCTCATAGAGCGTCACCACCGGGCCGGGGCGCACGTTGATGATCTCGCCCTTGACGCCGAAATCTTCCAGCACGCCCTCGAGCAGGCGCGCGTTCTGCTCCAGCGCGTCGGCCGACACCTTGACCTGGCCCTGCGGCCGCGGCTCGGCGAGGAGCTGCAGCGGCGGGAACTGGTAGCCGCCGGCGGTGAACACCGGCAGCGGCGGCTGCCGGTCGGCCTCGAGCCGCTTGCCGGGGCGCGGCGGCGGGGCGGGCGGCGTCACCCGGCCGACCATCGGCTCAGTGGCGACCGGCGCGGGGCGCGGCGCGGCCGGGCCGCGCAGCGGCCGTGGCGGCGGCGTCACTTCCACGGTGCGCGGCTGCACGAAGCCGGGATCGTAGTCGTCGTCCTCGTCCGGCTCCGGGGCGAACCGGTCGGCGAAGTCCTCCGCCGGCTCGGCCTCGTCGCCGAAGGGGGGATCGAACAGCGGGTCGAACGGCGGATCGAGGCGGGGCTCGGCCTCCGCCGCGCCGCCGGCCGGGGCGGCCGGGGTGCGCGGCAACGCGAACGGCCCGCGCAGCGGCCGCGGCCGCGGCGCCACCGGATCCGGGCGCGCGGCGCGCGGCTCGGCCGCGGCCCGGACGGCGGGGCGCACGGTGGCGATCGCCTCGAGGTCGTCGTCGAGATCATATTCGTCGGCCGGCACCGGCGCCGGCCGCGGCGCGGCGCGTGGCGCCTCGGCGCGGTACTCCGGCGCGGGCTCGCGCTGCGGCACCGGCGCCATCGCCGGCTCCGCCACGCGGCTGCGGTTCGGGGCATAATCGGCGTGCACCGAGCCGCCGCGCGTCGCGCGGCGATCGAGGCCGCCGTCGCCGTCGAGGGCCGGCGCGCGCACCGGCGCCGGGGCCCGCGGGGCCTCGACACGGGGCTCCGGCGCCCGCCGCGGCGTGGCGACCGGCACCGGCGCAACGAGCTGGTCGAGGCCGTCGTCGGGCTGCACCAGGCCGCGCACCATGCGGCCGAGCCGGCCGCGCTTCTCGGGCGGCGGCGCCTCGTCGAAGCCCTCCTCGCCCGGATAGGCGTAGTCCGGGGCCGCGCGGCCGCGGCCGAGCCGCGCCTTCGCCGACAGCCACCAGTGCGACACCGCGCCGATCGCCGCCGCGCCGAAGCCATCGCTGTCGCGCTCGATTTCCTCGTCGGCCGGCTCCAGCGTGTCGATGTCGACCTCGCGGCGGGTGCCGTAGAGGCCGGCGGCATAGGCGAGCAGCGCGAGGCCGCCGAGGCCGAACAGGCCGGCGACCACGAGACGCTCGGTGCCTTCGAGCAGGCCGCCGGAGAAGGCGGCCGGCACCTGCAGCACCAGATCGCCGAGCACGCCGCCGAGCCCGGTCGGCAGCGGCCAGCCGGCCGCGACCGGCAGCGCGCCGGCAAAGCCCGCGCCGCACAGCGTGCCGAGCACCCAGGCCACCATGCGGCGGCGCTCGACCTTCACCGTGCGCCCGACGACGAGCTGCCAGCCCCACACCACGATCGGATAGAGGAACACCGCCGAGGTCAGCCCGACCAGCTGCATCAGCAGGTCGGCCACCACCGCGCCGGCCGGGCCGAGCGCGTTGCGCACCGGCAGCTCGGTCGCGTGGCTCCAGCTCGGATCATCGACCGACCAGGTCGCAAGCGCGGCGGCGAGCGCCGCGACGGCGGCGATCATGACGAGGCCCGCCACGCCGGCGACGTTGCGGCGCAGCGCCTGCCGCAGGCGGCTGTCGGCGGGCATCCGGGCCGAGGAAAGCGTTCGGGAGCTGCGCATCTTTACCGGTCTCGTCCTCTTCGGGGCCGCCGGAACGCCGGCGGCCGGTCACAACTCGGGTCGTCTTCAGCACGGCGCATCCACCGGATGCGGAACGGCCGGGCCGGCCTCGCGGGCCGGCTCGCGGCGTCAGCTCGCCTTCGGGGCCGGGCCGGGCGCGGGGCTCGCCTCCGGCTCGGCCGCGGTGTCGTCCTCGTCTTCTTCGTCCTCGGCGCCGAAGTCGGTGCCGTCGGGACGGCGGCCGGGCGCGTAGGCTTCGAGGATGGGCGGATCGAACCGCCGCCAGATCGGCTGGCGGTTCGGGGTGGGTGTCGTCATCGGGCTGTCTCCCTCGCCGATGCGAGGACGGCGGCGAGGCGGCCGAGCGCCGCCTCCGTCCGCTGCTGGTCCTCGACCATCGCCACCCGGATGTAATCTGCTCCGGGGTTGCCGTGAACCGGGTCGTTTGCCGCAAGATAGGCGCCGGGCAGCACCTTGACGCCGGCCTCGGCGTAGAGCCTGCGCGCGATCGCCTCGCCGCTGCCGAGTGCGCCGACGTCGAGCCACAGGAAGAAGCCGCCGGGCGGCACCGTGACCGGCAACACCGGCGCCAGAATCTCGGCCGCTGCGACGAACTTCGCGTCGTAGAGCCGGCGGTTCTCGGCGACGTGGTCCTCGTCGGCATAGGCCGCGACGGCGACCGCCTGCACCGGGATCGGCACCTGCGGCCCGTAGACGTTGCGCTTCACCGCCCAGTCGGCGAGGAAATCGGGATCCCCGGCCGCAAAGCCGCAGCGCAGCCCCGGCAGGTTGGAGCGCTTGGAAAGCGAGTTGAACGCGACGACGCCCGCATAGCCGTCGCCGAGCGTATCGGCCGCCTGCAGCGCCCCGGCCGGCGGCGCGCCGCGCCAGATTTCCGAATAGCACTCGTCGGCGAACAGCATGAAGCCGTGCGCCCGGGCGAGGCGGACGAGAGCGGTCCAGTCGGCGAGCGAGGCGGTGGCCCCCTGCGGATTGGCCGGTGAGGCGTAGAAGGCGGCGACCGTCCGGTCGAGCAGGTCCGCAGGCAGGCTCGCAAAATCGGGCAGGTGGCCGCCGGCCGCCGTCGCCGGCACCATGACGGGCTCCGCCCCGGCGATCTCGGCGGCGGCCGCATAGACGGCATAGAAGGGATTGGGGATCAGCACCGCGGGACGACGGCCGCCGAGCCGGCCCGCGGCGCGGTGGGCCGCGTGGATCACACCGGAGAACAATCCGTCGCGCGAGCCGTTCAGCGGCAGCACGCCCGCGGCGGGATCGATCGGCGTGGCCAGCCCGTAGCGCCGGCCGAGCCAGTCGGCGACGGCGGCACGAAAAGCGTCGGTGCCGCGGATCGGCGGATAGCGCCCGAAATCGGCGTTCGCAGCGGCCAGCACCGGCGCGACGAACTCCGGCACCGCATGGCGCGGCTCGCCGATGGTGAGGTCGATCGCCGGCGCGCCGGGCGCCATGCCGGCGATCAGCGCGGCATAGCGCTGGAACGGCGAGGCGATGACTGACGGGGGCGCGGCTGTCATGGCGATCCTGGACGGCGGGCCGGTCGCGGGCGACCGGCTCCGGCAGCGACGGCGCCGCATCCGGCGGCACCTCCTGTCGTTGCCCGGAAGGCTAACCAGTCCCGGTTAATCGGGCATTAAGCCTAACGATCGATTTCGGCGCTCCCCCCGGTCGGAATGCAAATTCTTCCGGTTCTGCAACGGGTTGCGAACGCGCTGCGGCGCGGGCGGCCTCCGGTTTTCGCCCGGCGGCGTCGCCCGGTGCCGATCGCCGCCGGGCACGAAAAAAGGGGCCGGAAAACCGGCCCCTCTTCCACGGACGATCGCAAATCGGCTTAGAGCGCGTCGGCGTCGGTCTCGCCGGTGCGGATGCGCACGGCCTGCTCGATCGCGTAGACGAAGATCTTGCCGTCGCCGATCTGGCCGGTCTTCGCCGCGACCGAGATCGCGTCGACGACCTTATCGGCCTGGTCGGTGGCCACGGCGACTTCGACCTTCAGCTTCGGCAGGAAGCTGACGGCGTATTCGGCGCCGCGGTAGATTTCCGTGTGGCCCTTCTGGCGGCCGTAACCCTTAACTTCGGTCACGGTGAGACCGTGCACGCCGATCGCGGTGAGCGCATCGCGCACCTCGTCCAGCTTGAACGGCTTGATGATGGCCATGACGATCTTCATGGGGTTCTCCCTTGGGAATTTGCTCGGTCGTCTGGCCGCGTCGGCCAGCCTGGGCGTCGTGTCTCTTGTCTCGGAACCGCTGCCGTCCGCAGCCGGCCCATGCGGGGCCCGGCGCCGGAAACAGCGGCCCTGGGGCCGTTGCCTTCTTCGTGACCGGTCCGTGGTTCGGCGAGGCAGCTGCCACGCCGAGGTCGGTCCAGCCAGAACTTAGCGCCTTCTCGCTGTGGTTACACAACCCTCGTGGGTCCGAATCGATCCGGATGCGGGCGATCGGGCGCGAGGATTTCGAACGACGGGCCGGAGGTGCGTCGCGGCGGGTGTCGGTCGGCGGGAACCGGGGGCGCGAAGGCGCCGGTCGCGGGCGGCATGGAGGCCCCCCGCGACCGGGCAACGATCAGTTGTGGTAGGCGGACTCGCCGTGGCTCGACAGATCCAGACCCTCGCGCTCGGCCTCGACGGACGGGCGCAGACCGACGACGACGTCGACGATCTTGAAGAGGATGAAGCTGACCACGCCACACCACACGATGGTGATGATCACGGCGACGATCTGCGAGTAGACCTGCGCGCCCATGGAGGCGTCCCCGGGGATACCGACGCCGCCCAGCGAGCTCGCGGTGAAGACGCCGGTGCCGATGGCGCCGATGATGCCACCGATGCCGTGGATGCCGAACACGTCGAGGCTGTCGTCATAGCCGAGCTTCGGCTTCACGACCGAGACGAAGAAGTAGCAGCCGAGGCTGGCGATGGCGCCGAGCACGATGGCGCCGATCGGGCCGATCAGGCCCGCCGCCGGGGTGACGGCGACGAGGCCGGCAACCACACCCGAAGCCGCACCGAGGCCGGAAGCCTTGCCGCGCGCGATGGTCTCGATGATGCCCCAGGCGACGACGGCGCCGGCCGTGGCGGTGAAGGTGTTGATCAGGGCGAGCGTGGTGCCGCCGTTGGCTTCGAGGTTGGAGCCGGCGTTGAAGCCGAACCAGCCCACCCACAGGATCGCGGCGCCGACCATGGTCAGCGTCATCGAGTGGGGCGGCATCATGTCCCGCGGATAGCCGGTGCGCTTGCCGACGACGATGGCGCCGACGAGGCCCGCGATGCCCGCGTTGATGTGCACGACGGTGCCGCCGGCGAAGTCGAGCGCCGCAACGCCGCCCGCGTGGGCGCCGGTGAAGATCAGGCCGTTCGCGTCCCAGACCATGTGGGCGATCGGGAAGTAGACGAGGGTGACCCAGAGGATCGAGAACAGGATCACGGCCGAGAACTTGATGCGCTCGGCGAAGGCGCCGACGATCAGGGCCGGCGTGATCGCCGCGAACGTCATCTGGAAGGCGATGAACACGTATTCGGGGATGACCTCATCGGAGAAGGTCGCCGCCGTCGAATCGGCCGTGACGCCCGAGAGGAACAGCTTGCCGAAGCCGCCGAAGAAGGCGCTCTCCGAGCCGCCGAAGGCGAAGGAGTAGCCGTAGACCACCCAGACGATCATCATGACCGAGGCGACCATCAGCACCTGCATCAGCACCGACAGCATGTTCTTGGCGCGCACGAGGCCGCCGTAGAACAGCGCGAGGCCCGGGATGGTCATGAACAGGACGAGGATGGTGGAAATCATCATCCAGGTGGTGTTGCCGGGGTTCGGCACCGCGGCGACGGCTTCGACCACCTCGGCTGCGACCTCTGGCGCGGCCTCCTGACCGAAGGCGGGCAGTGCCGCCAGTGCCGCCATCGTCGCGGCCGCAGAAACGATCTTCAAGAATCTCATGGACGTACCTTTGCTGTAAATCGCGAGGGTTGTCGTTGCTCTTCAATGCCCGTCGCGCGGGCTATGGCTCAGCCCCCGCCGTTCACTCCGTGAGGTCCAGACGTCGATCGCCGGTCTGCATGGCATCTTGCGACGCCGCCGCTTCCCCCCTCGATCCCGCCTGATGGCGGCGATCCGGTTACAATCTTCGTGCCAAGTCGGGGGCGGCGGCGGAATCATGGCGAGAATCGGGCTTTCGCGCCGCACACGAGCCGCATTTTCCGGACCGCAGCGCAACAAACGCGCGGGATCGCAACAGCGGATGATCGATCTGATCAAAAAAGCGCCGATTGCCTAAAAAACAGATGCACAAATCGCAGGCGCCAGGTCACGGACGCCTACGAATGAGTCCTTCCTGCGCCACGGAGGCAACAAGGCGGCCGGCGCGGTCGAACAGCGAGCCGCGGATGAAGCCGCGGCTGCCGGAGGCCGACGGGCTGTGCTGCACATAGAGCAGCCAGTCGTCGGCCACGACGTCGCGGTGGAACCACATCGCATGGTCGAGGCTCGCCACCTGCAGGTCCTTGTCGAACACCGAGCGGCCGTGCGCGTGCAGCGAGGTGTCGAGCAGCGTCATGTCGGAGGCATAGGCGAGCACGGCGCGGTGCAGCGCCTGGTCGTCCGGCAAGGCCGCGGCCGAACGCACCCAGATCATTTGGCTCGCCCGGTGCGCGCTGCGGTCGACGTAGCTCGCGAGATCGACGGGGCGCAGCTCCAGCGGCCGCGGCCGCTGCCAGTAGCGGCGGATCGGCTCCGGCGCCCGGGCGAGGATTTCGGCGCTGAGCTGGTCGCCGCCGGGCAGGCTTTCCGGCGGCGCGACGTCGGGCATCGCGTCCTGATGCTCGAAACCCGCCTCGGGCGCCTGGAACGAGGCAGAGAGCGCGAAGATCGGCCGGCCGTGCTGCACGGCGACCACCCGCCGGGTGGTGAAGCTGCCGCCGTCGCGGATCCGCTCGACCTCGTAGACGATCGGCAGTGCCGGATCGCCGGGCAGCAGGAAATAGCAGTGCAGCGAGTGCACCAGCCGCCCCGTCACCGTGCGGCTCGCGGCGGTGAGCGCCTGCCCGATCACCTGGCCGCCGAACACCCGCTGCCAGCCGAGCTTCGGGCTGCTGCCGCGAAACAGCGTCGCCTCGATCTGCTCGAGGTCGAGGATGGCGGCGACGGAGACGGCGGCGTCGGTCATGGGCGTCCGGTGCGCTGGCGGGATCGAGGAGATTCAAGGCCATGTGGCCGGCCGCGGCGGCCGCCGTCAAGCGCGGCGGGACGTGCGGCGGGTCTGCCGGCCGCCCTCGGGTTTCCCCTCTGGTGGCCGCGCGGTGCGCCGTGCGATAGATGACGGGGGACGGGCGGCGAGGGCGAACCGGGGAAGCGAAGGGCGCGGACGATGACCGACAACCCACGGGCCGATATCGAACGGACCGACGTCCTGATCGCCGGCGGCGGCTACGTCGGCCTGTCGCTGGCGCTGGCGCTGGCGAGCGCCCTGCCGGGCCTCGGCGTGACGCTGGTCGACGCCCGCCCGCCGCAGACCGATCCGGCCGAGGCGGCGAAAGACCTGCGCGCCTCGGCGATCGCCGCCGCGGCGCGGCGCATGCTGGGCGAACTCGGCGTCTGGGCCGAGATCGAGCCCGCCGCCCAGCCGATCCTCGACATGGTGATCACCGATTCGCGGCTCGACGACGCCGTCCGGCCGCTGTTCCTCACCTTTGACGGCCGCACCGACGACGGCGCGCCCTTCGCGCACATGGTGCCGAACGCGGTGATGGTCGGCGCGCTCGCCCGCGCCGCGGTCGCCGCCGGCGTCCGGCTGATCGCCCCCGGCTCGGTGGTCGACTTCGAGACCGGCGCCGGCAGCACAGTGGCGCGGCTCGCCGACGGCCGCCGCATCGCGGCCTCCCTGCTCATCGCGGCCGACGGCGTCCGCTCGCGCCTGCGCGCGCTGTCGGGCATCCGCACCGTTTCCTGGAGCTACGGCCAGTCCGGCATCGTCACCACCATCGCCCACGAGCGGCCGCACGAGGGCCGCGCCGAGGAGCATTTCCTGCCCGCCGGGCCGTTTGCGACGCTGCCGCTCACCGGCAACCGCTCGTCGCTGGTGTGGACCGAGAAGACCGGGGTCGCCGACAAGCTGGTGCGCGGCGACGAGATCCTGTTCGACGTCGAGCTCGAGCGCCGCCTCGGCCTGCGCTTCGGCCGCATCGAGGTGGTCGGGCCGCGCGTCGCCTATCCGCTCGGGCTGACGCTGGCGCGCGACTTCGTCCGCCCGCGCTTTGCCCTCGTCGGCGACGCCGCGCACGGCATCCACCCGATCGCCGGCCAGGGCCTCAACCTCGGCTTCCGCGACGTCGCGGCGCTCGCCGAGACGCTGGTCGAGGCGCTGCGCATCGGCCGTGACCCGGGCTCCCTCGACGTGCTCGAGGAGTACCAGCGCTGGCGCCGCTTCGACACGGCGCAGATGGCCGTCGTCACCGACGTGCTCAACCGGCTGTTCTCCAACGACCTCGCCCCGGTCCGCCTCGTCCGCGACATCGGCCTCGGCCTCGTCGACCGCCTGCCGGGCCTGAAACGCGCCTTCATCCGCCAGGCCGCCGGCGACGGCGCCGACCAGCCCCGGCTGATGCGCGGCGAGCGGCTCTGAGGTCGGCGTCCGGCAGCGCCGGCGCCCGGCGTGTCGCCGGTCAAGCGCGGCCCCGGCCGGCCGCTTCCCCGGAATCTTGGGAGCGTCGCGGGCTGAACGACGGGTTGTAGCCGTGCTATCTTGCGCGCGCTTTCGCAGGAGACCGACATGTTCGTCGACAAGCGCCTTTTCATCACGCGATCCGTTGCCGCCGCCGCCCTCGCCGCCCCGCTCTTCGCCGGCCCGCTGCTTGCGGTCCCCGCCCTCGCCGCCGAAGCCACGGCAGAAGGCGCCCGCACCCTTGCCGGCAACATCGCCGCCTATGTCGGCCAGCCGGCCTTCGACAAGGGCTATGTCACCGTCGGAGCCGACGGGGATGCCTACCGGATCGACCTCGACCTCGGCCGCATCGTCGGCGCCTTCGCCGGCGACGCCATCAACCTGACCGTCTACGAGAACCCGTGGATCCGGACGATGCCCGTCGAGAACGGTCTCTGGCGCGTCACCGACTTCGTCTACCCGTCGCTGAAGGTCGAATTCGGCAGCGAGAACGGGGAGCCGGATTTCTTCGAGTGGCGGCCGGAGGGCCAGAGCGCCGATGCGGTGTTCGACCCCGAGCTCGGCGGATTCCAGAGCTTCCGGGTGCGCGTCGACCGCACCACCACGCAACAGAAGATGGACGGGCAGGAGTCACGAACCGAGGAGAGCGAGACCGTCGTCAACGGCCGGGACACCCGCAACGTCGAGGGAGGTTTCGATTCCAAGGCCGAATTGGGCGTCGCGTCATACCGACAGACGATGATGACAAACGGTTCGCCGGCGTACACCCTCAGCCTTGCGCCGCTGCGCTACGACTTCGAAGCGATTGGCATGGTCCTCCGACCGATCGATTTCCTGCCGATCATAGCGGCACTGTCCGCCGAGGCCACAGACGGCACAGCGGAAGAAGCAGTCTCGCTCAAGGCCGAATTGCCCACCATGCTCCCCGGATTCCGGCAGATCACGAGTGTGTTTACCGGAGAGAACATTGTCGTCGAGCTGCCGGCCGGCCGCGCCACCGCGGAGTCGATCCGGCTGGGTCTCGATTTCCCCGGCGCGATCCCGGATGCGCGGGTGGCGATCTCGATGGGCAGCGACGGCGTGGCGCTTCCGGCGGGCGTCCTGCCCGCGTGGACGACGCCGCTGCTCCCGACCGGCTTCGACGCCGAACTGGCGCTGGAAGACCTCGACCTCGATGCACCGGCGCGTCTGCTGATCGACCGGGCGGATTTCAACAGCGATCAGCCGCTGGACGACGGCGACTTCGAGGCGGCGGGCCGGGTCATCCTGCCGGACGGCGCACTGAGCATCGTGCTCGAGCCGAGCACCGTGACCGGGCCGCTCTACACCGCGGCCGTCGAAGGGCGCTTCACCGTCTCACATGACAGCATGAAGCCGCGCCGCGAGGTGAAGGTCGAGGCCCCGCCGGTGGTCGAGGGCAGCGCGACGATCGCCCTGACCAACCTCGACGGCATCATCGCCGAACTGCAGAAGGCCGGCGACGTGCCGGAGGTGCAGCAGGCGATCCCCGCCCTGATCTTCGCCAAGGGACTCGCGCGCAACGAAGGCGGCCGCTCCGTGTGGGAGGTCGACGTCGCGGCCAATGGCTCGGTGTCGGTCAACGGCCAGATGCTGGTGCCGCCGAGCCGCTGATCCGGCCTTCGCACCCTGAAAAACGAAACCGCCCGCCGGCTGCATTGAAGCAGCGCGGCGGGCGGGATCAAGTCACCGGATCGGGCGATCCGGACGATTTCACTTCGGCTGGGTGATCGAGGGGGGGTCGCTCGCCGGGAAGGAATCCTCGAGTTCGTCCTCGAGCTGGTCGTCGGTCGCGTCGTGCTGCTTCTGCTCCTCGGCCGAGGTCGCACCGGGCTCGGTGCTCGGCTTCTCGGCATGGCCCGGCGGCAGCGGCTGCGCGGGGACGCGCGGGCGGTCGCGGAACTCGTCGTTGCTTGTGTCGGTCATGGGGCGGGACTCCTTCGGTTGGCTGCGCCCGGCCGGGGCCGGCGCTGCCGGGCGCCACGTGTTTGTGGTGCGCATGGAAAGAGAACGGACGGGACCCCGTCGCTGTTCCCTGCCCCGGCCGGCCGGCCTCGAGGCCGCCTGCCCCGCAACGCGAAACGGCCGGCGTGATGCCGGCCGTTCCGTCAGATCGATCAGGTCCGTCGCGGCGCCGCGGCCGCGGCGCGGCTCAAGCCCAGCTGCGCACGTCGACGAAGTGGCCGGCGATCGCTGCCGCCGCCGCCATTGCCGGCGAAACGAGGTGGGTACGGCCCTTGAAGCCCTGGCGGCCCTCGAAGTTGCGGTTCGAGGTCGAGGCGCAGCGCTCGCCCGGCTGCAGCTTGTCGGGGTTCATCGCGAGGCACATCGAGCAGCCCGGCTCGCGCCACTCGAAGCCCGCCTCGACGAACACCTTGTCGAGACCCTCGGCCTCGGCCTGCGCCTTGACGAGGCCCGAGCCCGGCACGACCATCGCGAGCTTGATGTTGCCGGCCACCTTGCGGTCCTTCACCACGGCGGCGGCGGCGCGCAGGTCCTCGATGCGGCCGTTGGTGCACGAGCCGATGAAGATCTTGTCGAGCGCGATGTCGGTGATCTTCGTGCCCGGCTCGAGGCCCATGTACTCCAGCGCGCGCCACTTCGAGGTGCGCTTGTTCTCGTCGGCGATCTCGTCCGGGTTCGGCACCACGCCGGCGACCGAGACAACGTCCTCGGGGCTGGAGCCCCACGAGACGATCGGCGGCAGGCTGGCGGCGTCGAGCCGCACCTCGCGGTCGAAGAACGCGCCCTCGTCGGACTGCAGCGACGCCCAGTAGGCCATCGCGCGCTCCAGCGCCTCGCCCTTCGGCGCCTTCGGCCGGTCGAGTATGTACTGGAAGGTCTTCTCGTCGGGGGCGATCAGGCCGGCGCGGGCGCCGCCCTCGATCGACATGTTGCAGACCGTCATGCGGCCTTCCATCGACAGCGCGCGGATCGCCTCGCCGGCGTATTCCATCACGTAGCCGGTGCCGCCCGCGGTGCCGATCTCGCCGATGATCGCGAGGATGATGTCCTTCGCCGTCACGCCCTCGGGCAGCGTGCCGTCGACGGTGATGCGCATGTTCTTCGCCTTGCGCTGGATCAGCGTCTGGGTGGCAAGCACGTGCTCGACCTCCGAGGTGCCGATGCCGTGCGCCAGCGCGCCGAAGGCGCCGTGCGTCGAGGTGTGGCTGTCGCCGCAGACGATGGTCATGCCCGGCAGGGTGAAGCCCTGCTCCGGCCCGACCACATGCACGATGCCCTGACGGTCGTCGTGCTCGTCATAATACTCGATGCCGAACTCGCGGGTGTTCTCGGCGAGCGCCGCGATCTGCGCGGCGGACTCCGGATCCTCGTTCGGCTGCGAGCGGTCGGTGGTCGGCACGTTGTGGTCGACGACGGCCAGCGTCTTCTGCGGCTGGTGCACCTTGCGGCCCGCCGTGCGCAGGCCCTCGAAAGCCTGCGGGCTGGTCACCTCGTGCACGAGGTGGCGGTCGATATAGAGCAGCGCGGTGCCGTCGGGCTGGGTGTCGACGACATGGTCGTCCCAGATCTTGTCGTAGAGGGTGCGCGGGGTGCTGGTCATCAGTTGGGTATCCGGAAGCGAGAAGGCCGCGAGGCGGCGAAGATCGAGGTGCGCGAAAGGACGATGGCGGCGGGGCGTCAGGCCGCTCGCCGCGAGGTCACCCCCGAAAGCCGCGCATGGAACCGGCCGGGCAGGCGCGCGTGATCGCCGATGGGGGCGAACTCCATCGTCGTCTCGCTCGTCTGCAGCGTCCGGCTTCCCGCGGGTCTCATCATGGGCTCCTTATAGCCGCACCGCGCCGCCCGGAAAAGAGCCTCCACCGGCCGCCCGCTGCCATCGGCCCGCCCACCCTCTGCAAGATGATCCGGTTGTCGGACAAGCAATGGACACGTCTTCCGCGACGGTGATGGCGGATTACGCTCCGCCGTCAGGATTTGCCGCTGGAACAAACCGGCGGCAGAGGCAGTTTCGGTCCCGGAGCTGGAAACGGCATAAGGAGAACCGCAATGAAGACCATCTTCGCAGCTACCGCGCTCGCCGCCGGCCTCGCGTTCGGCGCCGCCCCTGCCCTCGCCCAGGAAGGCACCGTCACCGGTGCTGCCGGCGGCGCGGTGACCGGGGCCATCGTCGGCGGTCCGGTCGGCGCGGCCGTCGGCGGCGTCGCCGGCGCGATCGTCGGCACCGTCGTCGCCCCGCCGGTCGAGGTCCGCGAATATGTCGTGCAGCAGCCGGCCCCGGTGCAGCCGGTGATCATCGAGCAGCCGGTCGAGGTCGGCGTGGTGCTGCCGCCGCCGGTCGTCGTCTACGAAGTGCCCGAGCAGCCGCAGTATCAGTACGCTTACGTCAACGGGCAGTATCTGATCATCGACGCCGGCTCGCGTCAGGTGATCGAGATCGTCAACTGATCCGGCTCGGCTGATCAGGCTATGAACTTGCGAGGGCGGTGGAGGACGGCGATTGCCGGTCTCCGCCGTCTTCGCGTATCGGTACGTCTCTCGAGGCCACTTCTCGGCGGTGGTCTCAGGCCACCCTGCCATCATCCTCGGCTCCGACGATATCCAGCAGCACGATCTCCGGCGGCCGGCCGAAGCGCACCGGCAGCAGCGAGCAGCCGAGCCCGCCCGACACCACGATCTGCTTTCCGTCTTCGACGATGTGGCCGTAAACGTAGCGTTGCCCGTAGTGCGACGGCACCAGCGGGCTGCCGACGAAGGGCAGCCGCACCTGGCCGCCGTGGGTATGACCGCTGACGGTGAGGCTCACCCGGTCGGGCATCCTGGCGAAGATGTCGGGTTCGTGCGCCATCATCAGCACCGGCGCATCGTCCGTCACCTGGGCGAGTGTGCCTGGCAGGTCGTCGAGGCCGCGCCCGCCGCGGCCGTTCCAAGCGATCTGGTCGCCGAGTCCGGCGAGCCAGAACGCCGCCCCGCCGGACGGTGTGGCGAGCCGCTGCGCCGCATTCTCCATCAGCGTGATCCCCTGCGCGGCGAATGCCCGCCGGATCGCCGGCACATCCGCCCCGCAGTCGTGATTGCCGAGCACGCCATGCACCCCGAGCGGTGCCGACAGCCCGCCGAGCGCCGCCGCCCAGACTTCGATCGGCACCTCGGCCGTGCTGAACCGGCCGATGCCGGTGACATAGTCGCCGAGCAGCAGGGTGAGGTCGGGGGCGAGCCGGTTGGTCTCGGCAACGATCTCGGCGATCCGCGCCGGCGGCATCCACGGCTCGCAGGCGTGCAGGTCGGCGATCACCGCGATGCGCATGGGCCCATGCGCCGCCGTCCAGCGCGGGATGCGCAGCGTGTAGCGGGTGACGACCAGCCGGAAGCGCGGCTCGATCACCCCGGCATAGGCGCCGACGGAGACGAGCGACATCGCGGCCGTGCCGGCGAGACGGAGAAAGGTGCGGCGGGTGATCATCGCGGAACCCTAGCGCGGCGATCATGGAGAAATTCCGGCCAGAGAGGCACCCGGCCGCGGATTTCGGCGCACGCGGTTAACGCCGTCGGACGGGAGGGGCGCTAAACCAGTCCCCCCCAAACGAAAACGGGCGACCCGAAGGCCGCCCGTCGCAATCTCGGTGTCCGGTCCGCGCGAGCGGCCCTGGATTACTTGGCGGCTTCCGCCTTCGCAGCGGCGGCTTCGGCCTTCGCGGCGGCGACACCGGCCTTGACGGCGGCGGCGTCGGCCTTGTCGGCGTCGTTCAGCTTGCGGGCGCGCACGTTGGTCGCCTCGAAGATGCGGGCCGACTTGCCGCGCAGGTTGCGCAGGTAATAGAGCTTGGCCCGGCGCACCTTGCCGCGGCGCACGACGTCGACGCCCTCGACCATCGGCGAGTACATCGGGAACACGCGCTCGACGCCTTCGCCGTAGGAGATCTTGCGAACGGTGAAGCTCTCGTTGAGGCCACCGCCCGAGCGGGCGATGCAGACGCCCTCGTAGGCCTGCACGCGGGTGCGGGTGCCTTCCGTCACGCGGACGTTGACGCGGAGGGTATCGCCGGGGCTGAACTCGGGCAGCTTGCGCTTCGCCTCGATCACGGCCATCTGCTCGTTGTTGATCTCTTCGATGATGTTCATGGCATCTCGCCTTGGGTTGTTTCGAACGCCCAGAGCGCCCGCGCATCGTCAACGCGATGGGGGCGAATTCGCCGTTCGGTTCGCATCGTTAGAAAGCGGCCGGCATGCGGCCATCGCGCGGCTCTCTACACCACTGCGCCGGTCTTGTCGAGGCCGCAGCCCCGAAATCCGCCGTCGCCGGGGGTTTCGCCCCGCGGGGGAACAGATCCCCGCCCGGCACGTTCTCCCCCCAAGTTGCGGCCGACCGACTTCGGATTGCCGACCGCAGTGATCAGGAGAGCGACAATGAAAAAGACGATAAGCGCCATTCTTGCGGCCGCCGTCCTCGGGTCGAGCATGATCGTGGCCGTTCCGGCGAACGCCGATCCGCGCCGCGACCGCTACATCCAGCAGTACTACCAGAACAACCCGCAGGATCGCGACTATCGCCGCTGGCAGCGCGAGCGCAGCCGCTGGTCGGAGCGCGATTATCGCCGCTGGTACGAGAGCCGCCATCGCCGCGACCGCAGGAACAACAACGACGGCGCCGCGGCCATCTTCGGCCTCGCCGCCGGTGCCATCCTCGGCGGTGCCCTCTCGGGTGCCGGTCAGGGCGGCCAGCGCCCGAGCCAGGGTGCCTCCGGCGCCCCTCCGGCGGGCGGTCATCCGTTCGGGACGCAGGGTTACTACAACTACTGCTCGTCGAAGTACCGCTCGTTCGATCCGGACAGCGGCACCTTCCTCGGCAACGACCGTCAGCGTCACTACTGCCAGTAAGGCCCCGACGGGCTGAGCCCGGGTTCAGTGAATTTCGGACCTGATGAACATGAAAGCGGCGTCCCCCGGGGCGCCGCTTTTCTATTGCTTGCCGCCGGGTGCCAGCAGATCCGGCCGCCGTTCGGCGGTGAGACGTTCCGCGCGAGCGCGCCGCCAGCGCGCGATCGCGCCGTGATCACCCGAGGTCAGCACCTCGGGGATCGCCCGGCCCTCGAACACCGGCGGCCGCGTATACTGCGGATGCTCGAGCAGCCCGCCCTCGAAGCTCTCCGAAACCCCCGACTGCGCATTGCCCATCACGCCCGGCAGCAGCCGCACCACCGCATCGAGCAGCACCATCGCGCCGAGTTCGCCACCCGACAGGATGTAGTCGCCGATCGACACCTCCTCGAGGCCGCGCGCCTCGATCACCCGCTCGTCGACGCCCTCGAACCGACCGCAGAGGATCACCGCGCCGGGACCGGCCGCAAGCTCGCGAACCCGCGCCTGGCTCAGAGGCCGGCCACGCGGGCTCATGAAGAGTTTTGGACGCGGATCATCGCCTGGTGCCGCCGCATCGATCGCCGCGGCGACGACATCGGGCCGCATCACCATGCCGGCGCCGCCGCCGGCCGGCGTGTCGTCCACCGCCCGGTGCCGGCCGAGGCCGAAGTCGCGGATCTGCACGGTTTCCAGCGACCAGCGCCCGTCGCCGAGCGCCCGGCCGGACAGGCTGGTGCCGAGCGGGCCGGGAAACATCTCGGGATAGAGCGTCAGCACGGTGGCGGCAAAGCCCGCCGGCCGGGGCGTCGCCGCCCCGGCGTCACCGGCGAGGTCGTCGTCGCTCATGCGCCGGGCGGCGTCTCGTCGCCGTCCTCGCCCGCCGCCGCGGCCTGCGCCTCGGCATCGTCCGGCGAACTGCCGAGCAGGCCCGCCGGCGGTTCGACCACGATGCGCTTGCCCGCGATGTCGATCACCGGCACCACCGCCTTGGTGAACGGCAGGAACACCGACGGCGCGCCGGGCCGCATCACCTCGACGAGGTCACCGGCGCCGAAATCATGCAGCGCGGCGACGCGGCCGAACGGCTCGCCCGCGGTGGTTTCCACGGCGAGGCCGATCAGGTCGGAATGATAGAACTCGTCCTCGTCCGGCTCGGGCAGCGCCGCGCGCTCGACATAGAGCCTGGTGCCGACCAGCGGCTCGGCCGCGTTGCGGTCGGTGATACCGACAAAGCTTACCACCAGCATCGCCTTTGCCGGCCGCATCCGCTCGATCACGAAGCGCCGGCCGTCCTCGGCGACCAGCGGGCCGTAGTCGGCGATCGCTTCGGCGTCGCCGGTGTGCGGCTTTACCCGCAGCTCGCCGCGCACCCCGTGCGCCGCGCCGATCTCGGCGACGAGCACCGGATCGACGAGCGGCGCCGGCCGGGCGGCGGGCGGCCTGCCCGCCGGAGCACGGCCGGGAGACGGACGGGACGGGGGTCTGGAGCGCGAATCGCGCATCGGCTGCAAGCCTCCTTCAGCGCCGCGCGGCCGGACGGCCGGACGGCGACGGACCCTCGCCCGGGGCGAAACGCCCCGGACAAAGCAAAAAGCCGCGGAGAAACCCCCGCGGCCTCGCGACCGGCCTGCCGCCGGGGATCGCCGGCCGGCCACCGCCCCCCGAGGGGCTGGCGCCGGCACCGGCGGAACGCCTTATTCGGCGGAGGCGGCGGCCTTCTCGGCGGCGGCGGCCCGCTCGGCGGCGCGCTCCTTGGCCTTGGTGCCCGGCTCGGCCTTGACCGGGTTGTTGCGGGCCGGACGCTTGGCGAGGCCGGCGGCGTCGAGGAAGCGCAGCACGCGGTCGGTCGCCTGGGCGCCCTGGCTCAGCCAGTACTGCGCCCGCTCGACGTTGAGCGCGACGCGCTCGGCCGAATCCTTGGCGAGCAGCGGGTTGAACGTGCCGATCTTCTCGATGAAGCGGCCGTCACGCGGGCTGCGCGCATCGGCGACGACGATCCGGTAGTGCGGACGCTTCTTGGTGCCACCGCGGGCAAGGCGAATCTTGAGAGACATTTCTTCAGTCCTTTTCAGTGCTTGGTTTGATGTTTCAGTGCTTTTTCAGGAAGCGGTCTGCCGGTGCCGAGAGCTCGGATCACCGGCCGAACCGCATCATTTCTTCTTCGGACCCTTGCCCATGCCCGGCAGGCCGAGGCCGGGGAGGCGGCCGAGGGCGCCGCCGAGGCCGCCGCGCGGCAGGCCGCCGGGCATTCCGCCCGGCATGCCGCCGAGACCGCCGGGCGGCAGGCCCTTCAGCCCGCCGGGGCCGCCGAGGCCGGCCTCGCGCGCCACGCGGTCGAGCGTCGCCGGATCGACCTGCGACATGTCGGGCAGGCCGCCGGCGCCGCCGCCCATCATGCCGCCGAGGGCGCCCATCAGGCCGCCCTTCTGCTTGCCCATCTTCTTCATCATGTCCGCCATCTGGCGGTGCAGCTTCAGGAGCTTGTTGATGTCGGAGACGTCGGTGCCGGAGCCCGCGGCGACGCGGCGCTTGCGCTTGGCGTCGAGCACGGCGGGCTTTGCCCGCTCCACCTTGGTCATCGACTGCACGATGGCGATCTGGCGCTTGATCAGCCGGTCGTCGAAGCCGGCGGCGGCGATCTGCGACTTCATCTTCCCCATGCCCGGCATCAGGCCCATGATGCCGTTCATGCCGCCGAGCTTCTGCATCTGGCGCAGCTGGTCGGCGAGATCGTCGAGGTCGAACTCGCCCTTCTGCATCTTCTTCGCCATCTTCGCCGCCTTCTCGGCGTCGATGTTGGCGGCGGCCTTCTCGACAAGGGCGACGATGTCGCCCATGCCGAGGATGCGGTCGGCGATGCGGGAGGGATGGAAATCTTCCAGCGCGTCGGACTTTTCACCGACGCCCATCAGCTTGATCGGCTTGCCGGTGACGGCGCGCATGGAGAGCGCGGCGCCGCCGCGGCCGTCGCCGTCGACACGGGTCAGCACGATGCCGGTGATGCCGACGCGGCCATCGAACGCCCGCGCGGTGTTGACGGCGTCCTGGCCGGTCAGCGCATCGGCGACCAGCAGGATCTCGTGCGGGTTGGTCTGGCGCTTGACCTCGACCACCTCGTCCATCAGGCCTTCGTCGACGGTGACGCGGCCGGCGGTGTCGAGGATGACGACATCATAGCCGCCGAGCTTCGCGGCATTGATCGCGCGATTGGCGATCTGCACCGCGCTCTGGCCGGCAACGATCGGGAGCGTGTCGACGCCGTTCTGCTCGCCGAGGATCTTCAGCTGCTCCATCGCCGCCGGGCGGCGGGTGTCGAGCGAGGCCATCAGGACCTTCTTGCGGTCCCGCTCTTTCAGGCGGCGGGCGATCTTCGAGGTCGTCGTCGTCTTGCCGGAGCCCTGCAGGCCGACCATCAGGATCGGCACCGGCGCGACCGCGTGCAGGTCGATCGGCTTGGCCTCGGAGCCCAGCATCTCGACGAGCTGGTCGTGCACGATCTTCACGACCATCTGGCCGGGGGTGACGGATTTCACCACCTCGGCGCCGACGGCGCGCGCGCGCACCTTGTCGGTGAACGACTTCACCACGTCGAGCGCGACGTCCGCCTCGAGCAGCGCCCGGCGGACCTCGCGCATCGCCTCGCCGACATCGGCTTCCGACAGCGCGCCGCGCCGCGTCAGCTTGTCGAAGATGCCGGACAGGCGATCCGAAAGGGTTTCGAACATCGTGCTTGGGTCCTTCCCCGGAGAGACGTGATCCCCGGGCATGTGGTCATCCCGGCCCCCGCAGAAAAGCCGCGCGCAAAGCGCTGCGACACCCGCGGGCGCATCGCGCTGGCGGGTGGTGACCTCCGGGCTCATACGCCCGGTCGGCGGCTCCAAGACGGGGATCCTGGACGATTTCGAGCGGTGGATACCCTTGCGGGGCCGCAAAGTCAAGGAATGGCCGCCGCGCGCAGGCCGGAAGCCGCCCTGCCCGGCTCTTGACCGCGCCTGTGGATTGGGCAGCGGTGGGCAAAAATTGCCTCTTGCCAGACCCCGCGATGCAGGCGACCATCGGATTGTCAGCAACGTATTGAAAGGAGGTGATCCAGTGTCTCATTGTCACAAGCCGAGGTCTCTGGAGACCGCCGGCCGGATCTACACCTCTTGCGGTGTTCGTCTCGCCTGAACGGTTTCCCGTCGATTTCGGTTCGACAATGGAAGGGCTGCCCACCGGGCGGCCCTTCTTTGCGTCGGGGGGGCGCGGTCACTGCTGTCCGGTCAGGCAGCCGGAGAGAGGTCGGCGCGCCCGGCCTCGTCCTTCGAGACGGCCCTGCGGGCCTCCTCAGGATGAGGCCTAGGTGAGGTTTTCAGTGTATCTCCAGACGGTTACCCTTTTACCTCATCCTGAGACGGTTATCCTTTTCCCTCATCCTGAGGAAGGCGCGAAGCGCCTGTCTCGAAGGACGAGGGAAAAGCCGAGGCGTCAGCAGACCGCACGTCGTGTCCTCGCAAGCAGTCCTGCGAGTTCGTCCACGCTCCGCTGACACTCGGCAGGTGCCGATGTGCTTTGACCGGATGGCAACGGTTCGCCGCCGGACGCAGCGTCCCGAGCCGCGCCTCTTCTCCCGCGCGCGGAGATCGCGCATATAGAGAGCGCACAGGTTACGCAGCGCCGGCTTCCGGCCCTCTCCCCCTCGTCTTCCGAAAGCCGCCCGCCGTGGACGCCATTCCCTTCCTCAAGATGAACGGCATCGGCAACGAGATCGTCGTGCTCGATCTGCGCGGCAGGCCCGAGCGGGTGACGCCGGCCGCGGCGCGCGCGATCGCCGCGCTGCCGGGCGGCCATTTCGACCAGCTGATGGCGCTCTATCCGCCGCGCACGCCGGGCACCAAGGCGGCGATGGCGATCTTCAACGTCGACGGCTCGCAGTCGTTCGCCTGCGGCAACGGCACCCGCTGCGTCGGCCGCTATCTCTTCGACGCGGAGGGCGGCACGAAGCTGCTGCTCGAAACCCGCGCGGGCCTGCTCACCGTCACCGATGCCGGCGCGCGCGGCGTCACCGTCGACATGGGCAAGCCGAAGTTTGACTGGGCCGACATCCCGCTCGCCGAGCCGTTCCACGACACCCGCGCCATCGAGCTGCAGATCGGCCCGATCGACGCGCCGGTGCTGCATTCGCCGTCGGTGGTCAACGTCGGCAACCCGCACGCGATCTTCTGGGTCGCCGACGTCGAGGCGCACGACCTCGGCCGCTTCGGGCCGATGCTGGAAAACCACCCGATCTTCCCCGAGCGCGCCAACATCTCGCTCGCCGCCGTCACCTCGCCCGCGAGCCTGACGCTGAAAGTCTGGGAGCGCGGCGTCGGCCTCACCCGCGCCTGCGGCTCGGCCGCCTGCGCCGCCGCGGTGTCCGCCGCCCGCACCGGGCGCACCGGCCGCGAGGTCGCCGTCGCACTGCCCGGCGGCACCCTCGATATCCTCTGGCGCGAGGACGGCCACATCCTGATGACCGGGCCGACCGCCTTCGAGCATCGCGGCGAGATCCCCGCCGCCGTGTTCGCCGCCGAAGCCGCCTGAGGCGAGGTCCCGCGCGCGTCGCCGATCCGCGACGCGCGATGCTTGTGGACAAAGCGCGTCCCCACCATATTGTGGGTCGAAGGCGGCGCCGGTCCCGGCTGCCGCATCTGCCGTACCAACGGCACCACCAAAGTGTCTAAGGGGTCTTCCATGGCTAACCCGGATCGCAACGCCTATGCGCGCTACGGCACGGTGTCGCGTGCCGGCGCCGGCGAGATCGACGCGGGCCTGCGCGCCTACATGCTGCGGGTCTACAATTACATGGCGATCGGCCTCGCGCTGACCGGCATCGCCGCCTATGGCGCGTTCAACGCCGCGGTCGCGACCGACCCGGCGACCGGCGCGCTCGGCCTGACCGAGTTCGGCGCGCTGCTCTATACCAGCCCGCTGCGCTGGGTCGTGATGCTCGCCCCGCTCGCCGCCGTCTTCTTCCTGTCCTTCCGGATCGAGAAGATGAGCGTCGCCGCGGCCCAGATCACCTTCTGGGTCTACGCCGGCCTCGTCGGCCTGTCGCTGTCGTCGATCTTCCTGGTCTACACCGGCCAGTCGATCACGCAGGTGTTCTTCATCACCGCGGCCTCCTTCGGCGCGCTGAGCCTGTTCGGCTATACGACGAAGCGCGACCTGTCGGGTTGGGGTTCGTTCCTGTTCATGGGCCTGATCGGCATCATCATCGCGTCGATCGTCAACATCTTCCTCGCCTCGTCCGCCCTCGCCTTCGCGGTGTCGGTGATCGGCGTGCTGGTCTTCGCGGGTCTCACCGCCTACGACACCCAGCAGATCAAGGAGATGTACTACGCGTCCGACGACGAGGCGACCGCCGGCCGCAAGGCCATCATGGGCGCGCTGCGGCTCTACCTCGACTTCATCAACATGTTCATCATGCTGCTGCAGCTCTTCGGCGACCGCCGCTGACGCATCGGCCAGGGTGAAGCGACAAGGGGGCGCGGTCCGCAAGGGCCGCGCCCTTTTCGCATGGTCCCCGCCAGCTCCCCGGGGCGCGACCGGCCGGTGGGGGTTGCGCTGCCGGCGGCCGTGCGCAAGGCTCCGCCCCGAGTCCCGCCCTTCGTGATCCGACGCCCCCGATGACCGAGCCCCACATCCGCCCCGCGACCCCCGCCGACGCCGTGGCCATCGCCGCCATCTATGCCCATGCCGTGACGAGCGGCACCGCGAGCTTCGAGCTCGAGCCCCCCGACGCGGCCGAGATCGGCCGGCGCATGGCGGCGGTGCTGGACGGCGGGCATCCCTGGCTGGTGGCCGAGACCGCGGCGGACGGCATCGCCGGCTACGCCTACGCCGGCCCCTACCGGCCGCGCCCCGCCTACCGCTCCACCGTCGAGGACGCGATCTACATCCGGCCGGACCGGCATCGCTCGGGTCTCGGTCGGCGGCTGCTGGCTGCGTTGATCATCGAGGCCACCGCCCGCGGCTTCCATCAGATGGTGGCCGTCGTCGGCGACAGCGCCAGTGCCGGCTCGATCGGCCTGCACCGCGCCCTCGGCTTTCGCGAGGTCGGGGTGTTGCGCGCCGTCGGCTTCAAGCACGGTCGCTGGCTCGACACGGTGATTCTCCAGCGCGAACTCGCGCCGATGGGCGGCGCGGGTGCGCCGCCGCCTGCTCTCTGACCTTCCGGAAAACTCAGCCGCTGACGATCTTGAGGCTCTTGTCGATCGCGCGCAGCACCTTGGCGAGGTCTGGCCCGCGCTTCAGGATCATGCCGGTCTGGGCGACGATGCTGTAGGCGCCCTGGCGGCGGGCGAGCGCCGGATCCTTCTCGATCCGGTAGAGCGGCACTTCGCTGGAGCGCCGGAACACCGAGAACACGGCGCGGTCCTTCAGATGGTCGATGGCGTAGTCGCGCCATTCCCCCGCCGCGACCATGCGGCCGTAGATCTTCAGGATTTCGTTGAGCTCGCTGCGGTCGAAGGCGACCATCGGCGCGGGGCGCGGCTGCGAGGCGACCAGCCGCGGCGGACCTGCCGGCTGGGCGGGCTCCTGCCAGCGTTCCGGCCGATGCACCGTGCCGGAGGCGTTCGCCCCGTTTTGCGACGCTTCGTCGTTCTCGTTCAAACGGCCTCTCCCGACCGGATCCCACCGTCACCCGTCCGTCATGATCACCCCGGACGGCGCCGATGGCAATGGGGCGGAAGAGATCGACGCCTGACGGGTCACTCCCTGGGCCCCGCCCCGCAAGCCGGCGGCGGCCTCAGGTCGATTTCCCCGCGTCGGCCACGAAGGCGGAAGGCGTCAGCCCGGTGACGCGCAGGAATTCGCGGTTGAAGTTGGACTTGCTGTTGAAGCCGCTCTCCAGCATGGCCGTCGTGACGCTGGCGCCGGCGCACAGGCGCACGCAGGCCTGGCGGATGCGGTGGCCGTTGACGTAGCGCGAGACGTTCTCGCCAGTCGTGCGGTTGATCGCCGCCGAGACCTCCTTGGCCGGCAGTCCCGCGCGGCGGGCGAGACGCGCCAGTGTCAGGTCCGGATCGAGGGCGAGCCCCTGGCGGTCGAGGACGTCCGCGACGCGCGCCATCACGCCCGCGTCGCGGGCGGCAAGCCCGGCGTCCGGTGTGCCCGCCGCCGCCTCGCCCGCCGGCGCTTCGCCCGCCCTCGCTTCGCCCATCGTCTCGGCGTCGTCCGGCGCGGCGCCGGCAACGTCAGGCGACAGGCCGAGCAGACCGATGACGAGGAGGTTCAGCGAGGCGGCGAAGCCGACGGCGAGCGCACGCAGTTCGTCGTGGCCGGCCGCCTGTCCCAGCGCGATGACACCGTCGACCGCGGCGGAGAAGATCAGGCCGAGCGCGATGGCGAGCCAGATCAGGCGCGGCCGCCCGCCGGCTTCCAGCCGGGCGTGGGGCAGGCCGTCGTCGCCGCTGCGGAGGGCGACGAGAATGAGGCCGCCGTAGATGAGGAAGATCGCCGGGACGACGACGTCGAGGGTCGACGGCGCAAAGGCCGAGGCGAAGGCGGTGAAGGCCGGGCCGGCGAGATGAGGCAGGTCGAGCCGAAGCTCGAGGCGCCGCCTGACGCTGGTTTCGAACGTGATCCAGGCGAGCGGCGGAATCATCGTCGCCGTCACCGGCTGCAGCGGGTGCAGCCCGGTGAGGCCGTAGTGCTGATTGAGCGAAACCACGAGGCCCTGCAGGGCGCAGGCGCCGACGAACGCTGCGAACAGCGGTGGGCGATCGCGGCGCACGAGCACGCGCAGCATCAGGAAGATCAGCACCAGCGAGACGACGAGGGGAACGGGCAGGGTCAGCATCGGGCACCGGCGCTGGAAGACGACGGCCCTTGATGGTCCGAAAACCGCATCTGCGCGACCTCGAACCGGTTCGAGGACGCCGCTGCGGCGGAAAATCGTCAGGAGAACGATGTCTCCACCACCTCGAAGGACACCTGCCCATGCCATACGCCATCCGCCGGCCCGGCGCTCGCCGCGCCATCCATATGGGTGCGCTCCTCGCCTTCGCCCTCGTTTCGCAGGCCGTCGCCGCGGACGCCCGGGCGGATGAGTCCGCTCCCGCCGGGCATGAAGGGGATCGCACCGCCGACGCGCTCGGCGCCACTGCCGGCTACGACCGTCTTGATCTCGCCTTGCCGCACCGCGCCGGGCCGGTCGCGGCCTCGGTCTGGTATCCGGTCGGAACGCCGACCTACGGCGGCCTCGTCGGCGACAACCCCGTCTTCCGGGGTACGCCCGCCTTCGTCGGCGCCGCGCCGGCCGAGGGGCGCTTTCCGCTGCTGGTCGTCTCCCACGGCTCGGGCGGCAACATGGACAATCTCGGCTGGCTGAGTTCGGCGCTGGCGCTGCGGGGCGTCATGGTGCTCGCCGTCAACCATCCGGGCAGCACCTCGGGCGATTCCTCGCCGCGCCGCTCGATCGATCTCGCCGCGCGAGCGAGGGATCTTACGGCCGCGCTCGACGCCCTGCTCGCCGATCCGGCCTTCGGCCCCCGCGTCGACCGCGACCGCATCGCGGTGCTCGGCTTCTCGCTGGGCGGCTCGACCGCGCTGCAGCTCGCCGGCGCGCGTCTCGACCGCGGCCGCTACCGCGACTACTGCACCCGCTTCGCCGAGGCGACCGACTGTGTCTTCTTCGGCAAGGGCGGCGTCGACCTCGCCGCGCTGCCGGAGAGTTTCGAGGCGGAGTTGCGCGACCCGCGGATCCGCGCCGCGGTCGCCGTCGATCCCGGCATGAGCTACGGCTTCACGCCGGAGAGCGTGTTGGACATGCACCTGCCGGTGCTGCTCGTCGATTTCGCGCCGCCCGACGACTGGACCGGCTTCGATCCGGGCCTCGCGCGAGACGTCGGTGCCGCCGGCAGCGGCCTCGCCCTGCGGCTTCCCGAGGTCGAGCGGGCGACGATCGGTCCGGCAATCCACTTCAGCTTCCTCGGCCTGTGCAAGCCGGAAGGCGCGGCGCTGCTGGAAGCCGAGAGGGACGACCCCGTCTGCACCGATCCGGCGGTGTCGGATCGGGCCGCGGTCCACGAGCATGTCACCGCCCGCATCACGGCTTTCCTGAAGGCGCGGCTCTGATCCGAAACGCGACGTCGCAAACGGGAAGGCCCCGCTGCGGCGACGCAGCGGGGCCTCTGCCATGTCGATCGCGATCGATCCCCCTCAGCCCGCCTTGCGGTTCTGCCGGTTGTCGATCAGCTCGTTGACGACGCCGGGGTCGGCCAGCGTCGAGGTGTCGCCGAGCGCGCCGAACTCGTCCTCGGCGATCTTGCGCAGGATGCGGCGCATGATCTTGCCGGAGCGGGTCTTCGGCAGGCCGGGCGAGAACTGGATCAGGTCGGGCGAGGCGATCGGGCCGATCTCGCGGCGCACCCAGTTCTTCAGCTCTTTCCGCAGCGCCTCGGACGGTTCCTCGCCGGCCATCAGCGTCACGTAGCAGTAGATGCCCTGGCCCTTGATGTCGTGCGGATAGCCGACCACCGCCGCCTCGGACACCTTCGGGTGCGAGACCAGCGCCGATTCCACTTCCGCCGTGCCCATGCGGTGGCCCGAGACGTTGATCACGTCGTCGACGCGGCCGGTGATCCAGTAGTAGCCGTCGGCATCGCGCCGGCAGCCGTCGCCGGTGAAGTACATGCCCTTGTAGGTCGAGAAATAGGTCTGCACGAAGCGCTCGTGGTCGCCGAAGATCGTGCGCATCTGCCCCGGCCAGGCCGTGGTGATGACGAGGTTGCCCTCGCAGGCGCCCTCGAGGATCTTGCCTTCCGCGTCGACGATCGCCGGCTCGACGCCGAAGAACGGCCGCGTCGCCGAGCCCGGCTTCAGCGCGGTGGCGCCCGGCAGCGGCGTGATCAGGATGCCGCCGGTCTCGGTCTGCCACCAGGTGTCGACGATCGGGCAGCGCTTGTCGCCGACCACGTTGTAATACCAGTTCCAGGCTTCCGGATTGATCGGCTCGCCGACCGAGCCGAGCAGCTTCAGCGACGCGCGCGACGTCTTCGTCACGTGGTCGTCGCCGGCGCCCATCAGGGCGCGGATCGCCGTCGGCGCGGTGTAGAAGATGTTGACCTTGTGCTTGTCGACCACCTCCCAGCAGCGCGCCGGCGAGGGATAGTTCGGCACGCCCTCGAACATCAGCGTCGTCGCGCCGTTGGCGAGCGGGCCATAGACGATGTAGCTGTGCCCGGTGACCCAGCCGACGTCGGCGGTGCACCAGTAGATGTCGCCGTCGTGGTAGTCGAACACGTACTGGTGCGTCATCGACGCATAGACGAGATAGCCGCCGGTGGTGTGCAGCACGCCCTTCGGCTTGCCGGTGGAGCCGGAGGTATAGAGGATGAACAGCGGGTCTTCCGCGTTCATCTCTTCCGGCGGGCAATCGGCCGAAACGGTCGCCGCCTCGTCGTCGTACCAGAAGTCGCGCCCCTCGGTCATCGGCACGCTGCCGCCGGTGCGCTTGACGACGATCACCTTCTCGCCGCCGGCCGTCTTCTTCAGCGCCGCGTCGACGTTGGTCTTCAGCGGCACCTTGCGGCCGCCGCGCAGGCCCTCGTCGGCGGTCAGCACCAGCTTCGAATCGCAGTCCTCGATGCGGCCGGCGAGGCTGTCCGGCGAGAAGCCGGCGAACACGATCGAGTGGATCGCGCCGACGCGGGCGCAGGCCAGCATCGCATAGGCCGCCTCGGGGATCATCGGCAGGTAGATGGTGACGCGGTCACCCTTCTTGACGCCGTGCTTCTTCAGCACGTTGGCGAACGTCGAGACCTCGGCGTGCAGCTCGGCATAGGTGATCGACTTCGAGTCGGCCGGGTCGTCGCCTTCCCAGATGATCGCCACCTGGTCGCCGCGGGTCGCGAGGTGGCGATCGACGCAGTTGGCGGCGACGTTGAGCGTGCCGTCCTCGAACCACTTGATCGAGACATCCTCGGGGCCGAAGCTCGAATTCTTCACCTTGGTGAACGGCTTGATCCAGTCGAGCCGCTTGCCGTGCTCGCCCCAGAAGCCATCCGGATCGGCGACCGAGCGCCGATACATGTCGAGATACGCCTCGTTGTCGACCAGCGCGCCGTCGGCGAAGGCCGCAGGCACCGGATAAACGTTCTCAGACATGGTGATCCTCCCGGATAAGCCGTTCAGGCGTTACGGAAAACCGCCGCCTCTTTGCGCCGCATTATGCAAATCGCACCCCCTAGCGTCCACCTGCGACCGCTCGCACTTTGGTAGCGCGACGAAAGGGGGGCGAGGGGCGCGCCGAATCGAAAGCCCGGATGCCGCGGCCTGCGGGCCCCGGCGCGCGCGAACGGCGCCGGGTCGCGGGCACGGCAGCCTCACGTCTGGAACACGTAGGTGCCCGGCGCCGCGCCCAGGAACGCGGCCTCCGCGGCGACGGGCGGCGGCGCCGTCAGCGCGGCGCTGCTCCGGCCGGCCAGCCAGTCCGCCCAGGCGGGCCACCACGAGCCTTGCGCCGATGTCGCCGTCGCCACCCAGTCGTCGGGGCCGACGTAGAGCGCGCCCGGCGGGCGATGCGACCACAGGTACCGGCTGCGCGGATCGCCGGGCTTGTTGACGATGCCGCTGTTGTGCCCGCCGCTGGTGAGCACGAAGGTGAGATCGCAGTCGGTGAAGAGCTGCGTCTTGTAGACCGACCGCCACGGCGCGATGTGGTCGGTCTCGGTCGCGACGACGAAGAGCGGCGCCGAGATATCCTTCAGCGCGATCACGCGCCCCTCGACCGCGAAGCGCCCCGCCGTCAGGCGGTTCTGCAGCAGCAGGCCGCGCAGGTATTCCGAGTGCATCTGCGCCGGCATCCGCGTCGTGTCGGCGACCCAGACGCCCATGTCCGTCGGCAGGTCCTCCTGACCGAGGAAATACCGCCGCACCGCCCGCGACCAGATCAGGTCCTCCGACCGGATCGCCGAGAACGTCCGCGCCATCTGGGGGCGGTCGAGGTAACCGCGGTCCCACATCATGTCCTCGAGGAAGGCGACCTGGCTTTCGTCGACGAACAGCAGCAGCTCTCCCGCCTCGGCGAAATCGACCTGTGCGGCGAGCAGCGTGATGCTGGCGAGGCGGTCGTCCCCGTCGCGCGCCATGGTCGCCGCGGTAATCGCCAGCATCGTGCCGCCGAGGCAGTAGCCGACGGCGTGGACCCGGCGTCCCGGCATCAGGGCGCCCACCCTGTCGAGGGCCGCCATCACCCCGCTGGCGCGATAGTCCTCCAGCGACAGCTCCGCCTGCGCGGGGGTCGGGTTGCACCACGAGATCATGAACACGGTGAAGCCCTGGCCGACCAGGTGGCGGACCATCGAGTTCTGCGGCGAGAGATCGAGGATGTAGTACTTCATGATCCAGGCCGGCACGATCAGCACCGGCTCCGCCCGCACCGCACCGGTCTGCGGCGCATACTGGATCAGCTCGAACAGCGCGTTGCGAAACACCACCGTGCCCGGCGTGCAGGCGAGATCCTTGCCCACCTCATAGCCCGGCGGCGCCGGATCGTGCACCTGCGCCAGGGTCTTCAGCATGTCCTCGGCAAAGTGCACCGCGCCGTCGGCGAGGTTGCGCCCGCCACTGGCGAGCGTCGTGCCGATGATCTCCGGGTTCAGCGCCGGGAAATTGGACGGCGACACCGTGTCCAGCGCCTGCCGCGCCATGAAGCGTGCCCGGTCGGCGTCCTTGGGCTGCAGGCCGCGCAGCTGGTCGGTCGCGTGATCCCACCAGTCCTGCACGGCGAGGAAACTCTGCTGCCACAGCCAGAACGGCGGCCTTTGCCAGCCCGGATCGTCGAACCGGTGGTCGTAAGCCTTCGGCGTGAACGGCGCGGCGATCTCGGCGGCGACATCGGCATCGGCGCCAGGACCGGGATCCGAACCCGGATCGGACGCGGGACCGCCGCCGTGCGCCATCAGCTTCAGCAGGTTCTGCTGCGCCCGCTCCAGCAGCTCGAGCTGCCGTCCCGGCGACCGCGCCATGTGAAACGTCCAGTCGGTCCACGCGTCGAGGAACGCGTGGGTCGAGATGCCGCCCGTCAACCGCGCCACCGACGCGCGCAGTGAGCGGTCGAGATTCTGATGGACATGCTCCGGCGCCAGCGCGCGCGGCCCGGCTCCGGCCGGCGTCATCCGGGGTGCGGTCGCCGGCAGGGCAGCCTCGCCGGCCTTTCCCTTCGGCAGCGTCTCGAGCATCTGGACCATCCGATCTGTGCCCCCCGGGCTGCGATCCCGTCACCGGCACGGTCACCCACGGCCGAGACGGCGGTGCCGCCGGCCGGACTGTCCGGCCACTCTAGGCTGCGCAAACGGGAGGTGCCTTGATCGAGAGCAAGTCGGGTCGCCGGACGCCGGGATCGGACCGACCGGAACCGGCTCAGCCGGGGTGCGGAACGCTGAACCGCCACACGCTGGTGCGCTTCACTTCCGAATCCTCCAGCGCCCGGGACACCGCGACATCGTAGGTGGCGAGCTTCTCGATGCCCGTCTTCGGCAGGTAGCTGCGGCCGGGATCGCCGAAGAGGACGAGGGCGCCGCGCGCCTCGCAGGCTTTCAGGAACGGCAACACCCGGTCGGCCATCGGCTTCTCGTAGAAGACGTCGCCGGCGAGCACCACGTCGAAGCCGGCGAACTCCGCCGCCAGCGCCGGGTCGAGCACGTCGCGCGTCTCGAGCTCGATGGTGACGCCGTTTTCCGCGGCGTTGAGGGTGATCGCGGCGAGGGCAAAGGCGTCGATCTCGCTCGCCGTGACCGAGGCCGCCCCGGCGCGTTTGGCGGCGATCGCCACCACCCCCGAGCCGGCGGCGAAATCCAGCACCCGGCGCCCGGCGACGAGCTCCGGCGCATCGAGGATATGCCGCGCCAGCGCCTGTCCGCCCGCCCAGGCGAACGCCCAGAACGGCGGCGGCAGGCCCATCTCGCCCAGCTCCTCCTCGGTGCGCTCCCAGAGGTCCATCGCCTCGACGGCGAGATGGAGCCGGAGTTCGGGCACGTGCGGCGGGGCGATCAGCGCGGTGTTGGCGCGGATGAAGGCGGGTCGGTCGAGGAGAGGCGCGGCGGCAAGGTCGGCAGCAGGATCGGCGGGCGGCGCGCCCACCTAGAGGCCACCCATCTGGCAGACGATGTCCCATTCCGCGTCGGTCACCGGCTGCACCGAGAGGCGCATCGAGGTGACGAGGCTCATCTTGGCGAGCCGCGGCTCGGCCTTGATCGCGGCGAGCGTCACCGGGTTCGGCACGTCGCGCACGGCGCGGATGTCGACGCACTCCCAGCGCGGATCCTCCGTGGTCGGGTCCGGGTGGACGAGGGCGCAGACCTCGACGATGCCGACGATCTCCAGCCCCTCGTTGGAATGGTAGAAGAAGCCCTCGTCGCCGAGTTGCATCGCCCGCATGTTGTTGCGGGCCTGGTAGTTGCGCACGCCGTCCCACGCCTGCCCCTCGGCGCCCTTCGCCTTCTGCATCGCCCACGACCACTTGAACGGCTCGGACTTGAACAGCCACTTGGCCATGAACGGGCTCCGGTGCGGACGAACGTCGGACGGGACGGGGTGGCCGGGAATCGGGCGGGAAATCGGGCCGGACCGATCAGGCCGGGGCGCCGATCACCCACTTCCACGGCCGCACCGTGACGCTGTCGAAGAGGTCGGCGTGGAGATAGGGATCCTGCGCCAGCAGCGCGTCGAGCGCCGCGCGGTCCTCGGCCTCGACGATCAGCAGCGAGCCGTTCATCACCGCGCCGTCGTCGGAGAGATACGGCCCCGCCGCCTTGATCGCCGCGCCGTTCGCCTTCAGCCAGGCGACGTGGGCCGGGCGGTTGTCGGTACGCACCTCGGCATGACCGGGCTTGTCGAGGCAGCTGACGGCAAAGAGCATCACGGATCTCCGGGAAAACGGGGCGGCGACAAGCTCTAGAGGCGGGAGCGAGCGAGGTAAAGGGGGCGGAAGGAAGCGGGCGGCAATGCGGGGTGCGGGGCCACAGGGGAGAGGAGCTGCGGGCTCGCCCCGGAGTGGCATCAGCGCCGGGTGGCGGCGGGCCGGGTGGCCTTGCCGGAAACTCGGCCCCGCCACCTTGCCCCCATCCCCAACCCCTCCATTCCGTCATCGCCGGGCTCGACCCGGCGACCCAATGGCCTCGCGGCGATTCGCAGGGCAGCAGAAAACCGCTGCGATTTCCGATCGATAGGCATGGAGGGCGGCGAAGCTATTGGGTTGCCGGGTCGAGCCCGGCAATGACGGGTGGAGGGGGTATTGGATGGGAACCGCTCCGAACTGAAAAGTCCGGATCCTGGCGGCATCCACACCGCGCTCCCCGACCACGCAACCCGCACCACGCACCGCGGGCCCGGCCTTGAACCTCAGCCGTCCTCTTTCCGCCGAGTCTCCCCCTCACCCGTCCTCCCGCTTCAGCGGCCGGGCCAGCAGCCGGTCGATGGCGTCGTCGACGTCGATCTCGCCGGCGAGGATCGCCGCGACCGCGGCCATGATCGGCACCTCGATGCCGAAGGCGCCGGCGCGCTCGACCGCGATCGCCGCCGTTGCGGCACCCTCGGCGAGCTTGCCGTCGCCGAGGGCCTCGCCGGCGCCGATCGCATGGCCGAGCGAAAAATTGCGTGATTGCAGGCTGCGGCAGGTGAGGATCAGGTCGCCGAGGCCGGACAGCCCCATCGCGGTTT
The DNA here is from genome assembly GCF_015904235.1 of Methylobrevis albus. GTDB lineage: Bacteria > Pseudomonadota > Alphaproteobacteria > Rhizobiales > Pleomorphomonadaceae > Methylobrevis_A > Methylobrevis_A albus. The sequence goes on along the minus strand of NZ_JADZLT010000049.1, from coordinate 349,659 downwards.
CCGGCCGCGCGCCCCAGGCGGCGGCGAGGCGGCGGAGCTCGACGAAGCCGCGCGTGACGACGGCGGCTTCCGCGCTCGCGCCGAGCCGGCGTCCCGCGACGATGCCCGACGCGATGGCGAGCACGTTCTTCAGCGCGCCGCCGAGTTGCACCCCGACCGGGTCGGTCGAGGCATAGGGCCGGAAGCCCGGCCCGGCGAGCGCCGTCGCCACCCAGCCCGCCAGCACCTCGTCCTCGGCGGCGACCGTGACCGCCGTCGGCAGGCCGCGCGCGACGTCGACGGCAAAGCCCGGACCGGACAGCACGGCGACCGGCGAATTCGGCACCAGGCCGCCGATCACCTCGCCGACCAGTTGCCCGGTCTGCCGGTCGATGCCCTTGGCGCAGGCGACCAGCGGCACGCCGCGGGCGAGGAACGGTGCGAGCCCCGGCAGGGCCGTGCGCGTCGCCTGCGCCGGCACGCAGACGAGCACGAGGTCGGCATCGGCGACGAGGGCGGGATCGGCGCCGGTGCGCACGCCGGCCGGCAGCTCCGCCTCCGGCAGCGCCGGGCTGCGGCGGCTGCGGTCGGCCTCGCGGGCGCGGTCGAGACTGCGGCCGATGAGATCGACGTCGTGCCCCGCCCGCGCCGCGACGAGGGCGAGCGCCGTGCCCCAGGCCCCGGCCCCGAACACGGCGACACGCAACGGACCCATCATGCGGGCATCCTCCGGACTGGCGCGCGCGCCGCCACCACTAGACCTTGGTGCCGAGGCGGCCGTGGCCGACCATCGGCGCGGCGCGGCCGTCGAGCGGCCAGCGCGCCCGCGCTGCAAAATCGAAGCCGTCGCGGTGGCCGGCGGCGAGATGCTCGGCTCCCGCCCAGGCGACCATGGCGCCGTTGTCGGTGCAGAGCACGCCCGGCGGCACCACCAGCCGGGCACCGCGGGCCGTGCAGGCCTCGCGCAGCCGCGCGGCGATCGCCTTGTTCGCCGCGACGCCGCCCGCGACCACCAGCACCGGCGGCACGCCCGGCCTTGCGGCGGCAAACAGCGCCAGCGCCCGGCCGACCCGGTCGGCGACCACGTCGCACACCGCCGCCTGGAAGCCGGCGGCGAGATCGGCGACGGCGCCGTCGTCGAGCGGCGCCAGCCGCTCCGCTTCCAGCCGCACGGCGGTCTTCAGGCCGGAGAAGGAAAAATCCGGCTCGGCCCGGCCGGTGAGCGGCCGCGGCAGCGCGATGCGGCGCGGATCGCCGCCGGCCGCCATCCGCTCCAGCGCCGGCCCGCCGGGATAGCCGAGCCCGAGCAACTTCGCCGTCTTGTCGAAGGCCTCGCCGAGCGCGTCGTCGATGGTGGTGCCGATCCGCACATAGTCGCCGAGCCCGTCGACGCGCACGATCTGGGTATGCCCGCCGGAAACCAGCAGCAGCAGATAGGGAAAGTCGATGCCGTCGGTGAGGCGCGCCGTCAGCGCGTGCGCCTCGAGATGGTTGACCGCGACGAGCGGCTTGGCGGCCGCCAGCGCCAGCGCCTTCGCCGTGGTGAGCCCGACCAGCACGCCGCCGATCAGGCCGGGACCGGCGGTCGCGGCGATGCCGTCGAGATCGGCGAGGCGGACCCCGGCCTCGGCCAGGGCCTCGCCGATCACGTCGTCGAGCGCCTCGACATGGCCGCGCGCGGCGATCTCCGGCACCACGCCGCCATAGACGGCGTGGCCGTCCTGCGACAGCACGACGTTGGAGAGGATCGTGCCGCGCCCGTCCGCGCCGCGCGCCACGACGGCGGCGGCGGTCTCGTCGCAGGACGTCTCGATGCCGAGCACGATCACCGTCGAAAGTTCCTTCGCATCTCGCCCGTCCGGCCGGCGCGGCGGGCCGCCGGTCGTCTCGCAGCGGGCTCTCCCCGCGCAGCACGGTTGACGAAGCCGCCGCCCGGCCGCTACGCCTCCATCACCGCTCCGGGCCAGCCCCGGACCCCTCCGGCGCCGCTTCGATGCGGGTCCGGAGGTCGCTTGGCCCCTAACACCCGGAACCGCGCCTTGCAAACGAATCCCACGCGCGGCGGCTTCGCGATCGGCACCCGCGGCAGCCCGCTCGCCCTCGCCCAGGCGCACGAGGTGCGCGACCGCATCGCCGCCGCGAACGGCCTCGATCCCGCGGCGATCGAGGTCGTCGTCATCCGCACCTCCGGCGACATCATCCTCGACCGCCCGCTCTCTGAAGTGGGGGGCAAGGGGCTCTTCACCAAGGAGATCGAGGAGGCGCTGCTCGATGGCACGATCGACCTCGCCGTGCATTCCGCGAAGGACATGCCGACGACGCTGCCGGACGGCCTCGTCCTCGAGCATTTCCTGCCCCGCGAGGACGTGCGCGACGTCTTCATCTCGCCGCGCGCCGCGCGCCTCGCCGATCTTCCCGCCGGCGCCATCGTCGGCACCGCCTCGCTGCGCCGCCAGGCGCTGGTGCGGCGCCTCCGGCCCGACCTCGAGGTCGTCACCTACCGCGGCAACGTGCAGAGCCGGCTGCGCAAGCTGGACGAGGGCGTCGTCGACGCCACCCTGCTGGCGCTCGCCGGGCTGAAGCGGCTCGGCATGGCCGATGTCGCGACCGAGATCCTCGGCCTCGACGAGTTTCCGCCCGCCGTCGGCCAGGGCGCGATCGGCATCGAGACCCGCGCCGGCGACACCGGCGTCGCCGCGTTGCTCGCCCCGGTCGTCGACCCGGATACCGCCGTGGCGCTGGCCGCCGAACGCGCGTTCCTCGCCGCTCTCGACGGCTCCTGCCGCACGCCGATCGCCGGCCACGCCACGATCGCCGCCGGGCGCCTCACGCTCGCCGGGCTGATCCTGACGCCGGACGGCGCCACCGCGCACGCCGACCGCATCGAAGGGCTCACCGGCGATGCGGCCGAGATCGGCGCGGAGCTCGGCGCCCGGCTGAAGGCGCGCGGCGGACCGGACTTTTTCAGCGGGCTGTGAGCCGCCAGTCACGAACCGGGGCACGAAACGGGGCCCGAAACGGGGATCGTCCGCCGCCATGCTGATCCTCACCCTCCGCCCCGCGGACAAGGCCAGCCGGGATGCCGCGCGCTGGCGGGCGGCGGGGTTCGACGTGCTGGCCGCGCCGATGCTCGCCATCGTGCCGATGGTCGACTGGCCGGCGCGCCTGCCGCAGGGCCTCGTGGACCGCCCGCCCGCGGCGCTGCTCGCGACCAGCGCCGCCGCCTTCGCCGCCGGGCTGCCGCCGGCGCTCGCCGCCCTCCCGGTGCTCTGCGTCGGTGCATCGACCGCCGCCGCGGCCCGCGCCGCCGGCTGCGTCGTCGTCGAGAGCGCCGACGGCGACGTGGCGGCGCTCGCCGCCCTCGCCCGGCGCCGCATCCGCACGGACGCGGATGGTGCCGCAGCCTCGTCCCTGCTTTATCTTGCCGGACGCGACCGGACCGGCGACCTTGCCGGCGATCTCACACGGGCGGGGCTGGCGGTGACGACGGTCGAGACCTACGCTGCCGAGATGGCGGAGACGCTGCCGGCGCCGGTGGTGGCCGCGCTGGCCGCCGGGGCCGTCGACGTCGTCGTGGTCGCCTCGGCACGGACCGCGCGCGCCTTTGCCGCGGGGCTCGTCCGTGCCGGCCTCGCCGATCGCCTCGCCGGGCTCACCGTCGCGGCGATCTCGGCGGCGGCGGCCGCGCCGCTCGCCGGGGCCGGCCGGATCCTGACCGCCGCGACGCCGGACGGCGAAAGTCTCGATCGGCTCGTGGTTGCGCTCGGCGCCGCAGTGCCGAACAATGGGGCCTGGACGGAGCCCGACGCCGGGCCGGGAACATCCGGCGGGGCAGCGGGTTGACGGCGGAAGCATCCAGCCGGCCGCGGCGGGCCGATGCCGGCTGCGTGGCCGACCGGCGGCGTCATCGCCGCCAAGGAACAAGGGCCGGATCTCCGGCCGAAGCGACGGGAGCGCAGGCATGGTGAGCGATAAGGACCGCAAGTCGTCCGACCGGACCGGCGGCGGCCGGACCCCGAAGCGGTCCACGACCATCGATCTCACCGCGACCGAAGTCGCGCGCGCGCAGGCGGCCGCCGACGCGGAAAAGGCCGCTTACGGAGCCACACCGTCCACCGGACCCTCCTCGGCCGAGGCCTCCCCCGACGAGGTGCCGCCGAACGTCTTTGCCCCCGCCGATCCCGAAACCCCCGCCCATCCCGGACACCCCGCCGCCGACGACGCCCGGCCGGTCGAGCCGGATGTCGCCGAGGGTTCCGGCCTGCCGCGCGAGCCCGGCACCGGCGAGGCCGCGCCCGTCGCGACCGACGGCGACGCGCCGCCCGGCCGCCCGGACGATGCCCCCTCCGCCGACCTCGATCCCGGCACCGGGCCCGCCGTGGACCCCACCGCGACGGGACCCACCGACACGGCGACGCCCGGCCCATCGGCCGGCGAGCCCCCGCTCGGCGACACCGTTTCCGCCGAGCCGGCGCCGCCCGAGGCCGCCGCACCGGTCGATGACCCGGCGGCGGCGCCGTCAACCGATGCCTCCGCCGTGGAGCCGCCGCCCGCCGACACCGTTCCCCCGGCGACTCCGATCGATACCCTCGCCGCCGCCAGCAACCCGATCGGCGATGCGCCCGCCCGGGCCGCCTCGGCGCCGGCGTCCGACGCGCCCGCCGCGCGGCGGGCCTCGCCCGCCGGCCTCGTGCTCGCCGCCTGCCTCGGCGGCGTCGTCGCCCTCGGCGGTGCCTATGCGCTGGTGCGCGGCGGCGCCGTGTCGCTCGGCACGCCGGACACCGTCACCGCCAGTGTCACCGCGCTGGAGGCCCGCCTCGCCGAGCTCGACAGCCGCCTCGGCGCCCTCTCCGCCGACGACGGCGCCGAGGCCCGGCTCAGCGCGCTGGAGGCCGGCCTCGCCGAGACGCGGCAGGCCGCCGAAGCCGCCGGCGCGGTCGACGTCGCCGGCCCGCTGCAGCGCCTCGAACAGGCGCTCGCCGCCGAGACCGCCGCGCGCGAAGCGCTTGGCGCCAGCCTCGAGGAGAGCACCGGCAGCACCGCCACCACCGTCGCCGGCCTGACCGAGCGCACCGACGCCGCCGCGAGCGGCCTCGAATCGCTGCAGGCCGCCGTCGAGGCGCTGCCGAAGGAAGACCTCGCCCCCGCCGTGCGCACGCTCGAAAGCCGCGCCGAAGCCTTCGGCACCCGCCTCGGCCTCGTCGACGGCACCGTCGCCGACCTCAGCCCCTCCGTCTCGGCGCTGAAGACCGGCCAGGACGAGCTGCGCGCCGCGTTCGAGGCGAGCCAGACCGAAGCCCGCGACGCCGCGACGGCGAGCAACGGCCGCTTCGATGCGATCGAGCAGCGTCTCACCGCGCTCGACGAGCTGCGCAGCGCCGACGAAGCCCAGACGGCGGCCCTCGATGCCCTCTCCGGCAAGACCGACGAAACCGTCGCCGGTCTCGGGGAACGGATCGACGGCCTCGACGGCAGCCTCGGTGAGCGGATCGCCGGCCTCGACGGCCGGCTCGGCGAAACCGGTGGCGCGCTCGATGCGGTCGACCAGCGCCTCGCCGCCGTCGAGACGGTGATCGCCCGCGCGCCGGAAGAAGGCGAGATCGCCGCCCTGTCGCTCGCCGTCACCACCCTCGCCGGCAAGGTCGCCCGCGGCGAACCCTTCACCGCCGACCTCGCCGCCGTCCAGGCCGGCGCCAGCGACCTGCCGGGCATCGACGGCCTGGCGCCGTTCGCCGAAACCGGCGTGCCGACCGCCGCCGGCGTCACCGCGAGCTTCCCCGAGACCGAGGTGGTGAATTCGGAGATCGTCGCGCCCGACGCCGAACCGGTCGAGCGCCTGCTCGCCGGGGCGCGCCGCCTCGTCAATTTCCGCTCCACCGACGAGGCCGAGGGCGAGTCGCTCGGCACCATCGTCGGCGATATCCGCGCCAAGCTCGCGGCCGGCGACCTCGTCGGCGCCAAGGCGAGCTGGGACCGCCTGCCGGAGCCGGCGAAAGCCGCCTCGGCGGAGTGGGAGCAGGCGTTGTCGGCCCGCATCGCCGCCGACGGCGCGATTTCGGCGCTCACCGACCGCATCGTCGAGCGGCTGTCGGTGCAGGTGAACAAGAACTGACCCCGCCGCGCCGGCCCGGTCGGGCCGGACGACGGACGGAGCCGGCACAACGAGGGACAACCGCGGCAGGGGCATCGACCCCGGCGCGCGGCAAGGGAGACGGGACGATGATCCGGGTGTTGATCGCCATCGCGGTACTGTTTGCCGCCGTGCTCGCCCTCGACTGGCTCGGCGGCGTGCCGCTCGCCGTCACCGTCGCCTGGCCGGGGGGCGAGATCGCCCCCTCCGCCCGGGTGGTCGTGGTGGCGCTCGTCCTCTTCGCGCTCGCCGCGGTGCTCGCCTGGGCGATTCTCTCGGGCGTGCTGCGCTCGCCGAAGATCGTCGGCGACTATTTCCGCGCCCGGCGCCGCGACCGCGGCTATGCCGCGCTGAGCCGCGGCATGATCGCCGTCGGCGCCGGCGACGCCCGCCTCGCCCACCGCTATGCCGGCGAGGCGCGCAAGCTGCTCGGCGGCCGCGAGCCGCTCGTCCACCTGCTCGACGCCCAGGCCGCCCAGATCGAGGGCGCCGACGACCGCGCCCGCGCCGCCTTCAACCGCATGCTCGACAACCCGGAAACCGCGCTGCTCGGCCTGCGCGGCCTCTACATCGAGGCCTCCCGCGCCGGCGAGGCCGACGCCGCCCGCCATTACGCCGCCGAAGCCATGAAAGTCGCCCCCGGCATTCCCTGGGCCGGGCAGGCGACGATCGAGTTCCAGTCGGCAGAGGAAGACTGGGAGGGCGCGCTGGCGACCCTCGAGCAGAGCGCCTCGAGCCGCCTCGTCGACAAGCGCGAGGCGCGCCGCCAGCGCGCCGTGCTGCTCACCGCCCGCGCCCTGCAGTGCGAGGATTCCGAGCCTGAAAAGGCACGCACCAATGCGCTGGAGGCGCATCGCCTCGCGCCGGAACTGGTGCCCGCCGCCGTCGCCGCCGGCCGCCTGCTGTCGCGCTTCGGCGACCTGCGCAAGGCGTCGAAGGTGCTGGAAGCCGCCTGGAAGCAGAGCCCGCACCCCGACATCGCCGAGGTCTACGCCCACGTCCGCCCGGGCGATGCGCCGCGCGATCGCCTGAAGCGCGCCAAATCCCTCGCCGCCCTGCGTCCGAACAGCATCGAGGGCCTCGTCGCCGTCGCCCGTCAGGCGATCGACGCGCACGAGTGGGCCGAAGCACGCGACGCGCTGACCCGCGCCCTGCGGCTCGCGCCGACCCGCCGCGTCTGCCTGATGCTCGCCGAGCTCGAGGAAGCCGAGCACGGCGACCGCGGCCGCATGCGCGAATGGCTGTCGCGCGCCGTCACCGCCGCCCCCGACGCCACCTGGATCGCCGACGGCGTCGCCTCCGACGAGTGGGCGCCGGTCTCGCCGGTGACCGGCCGCCTCGACGCCTATGAATGGAAGGTGCCGGCGACCCGCGGCGACGGCACCTCGCTCGACGGCGCCGACCTCGCCGACCGCGCCATGCTGCCGCTGGAGCCGCCGCGCGCGGCGATGCCGCCGCTCGAAGACGCCGACGACCGGGCCGACCCGCCGTCCGGCTCAGGCATGGGCCCCAGCTCTGGCCCCGGCTCCGGCACGGGCGACGGCGGCGGCCTCGGCAAGGGTCCGCGACCGGGGAACGGCACCGGCGGCGGTTCCGCCATCGGCAAGCCCGCCGACGTCGCGGCCGACGACACGCCGCGCCCGGGTGCCATGCCGCCCGGCGCCCCCGCGCCGCTCCCCGCCGCAGCCGCCACTGCCGCAGCCGCCACCGTCCCGGCGACCGCAGCCCTGGCGGCGCCCGCCCCGATGACCGCCGCAATGGCAGCCCCTGGACCGGCTCGACCCGAGCCCGCGGCACGCCCGCAGGCGACCACCCAGGCGTCCCGCCCCGCGCCCCGCCCGGCGCAGTCGGCGGTGCTCACCGCCTCCGCCGACCTGCCGACGCAGCGCCGCCCCGACGACCCAGGCCCCCTCGCCGCCGACGACGACTTCACCCCCGCCCGCTCCGCACCCGCCTACAGCTGATCCCGCCCCCGACCGCCGGCCCCCGCCGGCGGTCGGGGGCGCCGACGGGCACTGCCGCCGCCCCGCCAGAACCGGCCACACGTTCGGCGCTTGAATTCCACGCGCATTGCGGCTATCAAGCCGCCCATATCCGAGGGGCCCCCCGCGCCCCGCATCGGATCGCCGCTTTAGCTCAGTTGGTAGAGCACATCATTCGTAATGATGGGGTCACAGGTTCGAGTCCTGTAAGCGGCACCATTTCCCCCTCCCAAGTCGTCCAATACCATCCAAAATTCAATGGCTTAGCGCCAATTTCCGGACTTTTTGCGTCCAGCAAAGGCCGGGGACGTTCGTTTGCATCCGGCGGGATTGGGGGTATTTCTGGGGGTATCGAGCCGATACCGCCAAGGGCGATACCCCCAACACGTCGATCCGCAGCGCCAAGGGCGAGGCCAAGGCCGACAAGATGGTCGACGGCGGTGGCCTCCATGTGCTGGTCAACGCGAACGGGTCGCGCCTTTGGCGCTGGAAGTATCGGTTTGGCGGCGCCGGCTCGGCGCGGTTGCAGGCGGTGTGCGGATGAATGGCGAACCGGCGGCACGACCCCCGCCGGTTCGCCATTCCTGCATCGCAGACGAACGAATTCCCGTCGCTGCTCCACAACCGACAACGCCTGCCACGGCATGGACGGCCTCCCTCAAGAACCGAATCCAGCCAGCGAGAACTGTCGATGATGTCCCGGAACACCCGTCGGTCATGTCCCCGGTCTGAACAGACGTGATCGCGACCCGGTCGCTGTTCGGCCCTACGCGATCTAATCCGGCGAGGGCCCGGACCTCGAATCTAGTTCGACGGCAGCGGCGCATCGGGGTGGATCAGCCCCGCGGCGCGCAGGTCCTTCCAGAAGCCGGCCGGGATCTCTTGTTCGAACGCCGCCCGATCCTCTTCAATTCGCTGCGGTTTGCTGGCGCCAGGGATGGCTGCGGCAACGGCGGGATGGGCAAGGACGAACTGCAGCCCGGCCGCCTTGACCGAAATGTCATGCCGTCGCGTGAGGTCGCCGATACGGTCGACCTTCTCGCGGATCGCGGGCGTGACGGGGGCATATTCGAAGTTCGGGCCGCCCACCAGTGCGCCGGAGCTGTAAGGGCCGCCGGATACGATCTCCAGCCCCGCCTCGACGACGGCGGGCATCACCCGTTGCAGGGCGCGATCGTGATCGAGAAGCGTATAGCGTCCGGCGAGGAGAAAGCCGTCGGGGCGGGGCTCGTCGAGGGCAAGCAGCAGTTCGATCGGCTCGACGCGGTTGACGCCGAGCCCCCATGCCTTGATCACACCCTCGTCGCGCAGCCGGTCAAGGGTGCGGAAGGCGCCCTTGCGGGCGGTCTCGAACACCGACAGCCACTCGTCGAGGTAAAAATCCTGGGCGACATCGTGGACGAAGACGATCTCGATCCGGTCCGTCCTGAGCCGGGCGAGGCTGTCCTCGATCGATCTCAGCGTCCCATCGGCCGAATAGTCATTGACGATCCGGTTGGGCCGGCCATGGCGGAAGACCTCGCCCTTTTCACCGAAGTCGCGCTCGGAGACATCCTCGATCTCATCGAGAACGATCCGTCCGACCTTGCTGCTGAGCACGAACTCCGACCTCGGCTTGCCCGCGAGCATTTCGCCGAGGCGCAACTCGGCGAGACCAGCGCCATAGAAGGGCGCCGTGTCGTAATAGCGGATGCCGGCGTCCCAGGCGGCATTCACGGTCGCCTCGGCCTCGGCGTCGGGGATGGCACGGAACATGTTGCCGAGCGGCGCTGAGCCGAAACCGATCCGGCCGGGAATGATGTCACTCAATTTCATGGCGAAGTCCTTCATGAGCGGAGCCGGGCAAGGACGAGACCTGCCAGTTGCGCGGAGGATTGCGGATTCTGGCCGGTCAGAAGGCGTCCGTCCGCGACCGTATGGGAGGCGAAGGTTCCGGCCGCGACATGCCAGGCGCCGAGCTCCTTCAGGCGCGTCTCGAGCAGGAACGGCACGTTGGCCTCGCTGTGTCCCGACCTCTCCTCGGCATCGGTGAAGGCGGCGATCTTGCGGCCTGCGATGAAGGGGGTGCCATCGGGCCGTCGCATGCCGACGAAGACGGCGGGCGCATGGCAGATCGCCGCGATGAGGCGCCCGCTCTCGTCGAAGCGGAACAGAAGATCGTGCAGCCGGCGATTGAACGGCATGTCGAACATCGTGCCGTGCCCGCCCGGCAGGAAGACGGCGTCGAAATCCGCTTCCGGCAACATGTCGAAGGCCGGAGGGCCCGCAAGCGCGGCGAGAGGCCGGGACCAGGCGGCGGCCTTGTCGCCGGTCGGCACGCTCCGCGGGTCGAGCGGCACCTCGGCGCCCGTCACCGAGGCGACCGTGACCGCGTGGCCCGCCTCGGTCAGGGCGAGCCACGGCACGGCGAATTCTTCGAGCCATAGACCGGTCGCCGTGCCGTCGAGCAGGTGGCCGTGACTGGTGAGAATGAAAAGGATGCTGGACATCGGGGCGGTCCTTGCGGTGGAGGGCGATCATTCCGGCCGTGGCAGGCCGCGCCGGATCGCCAGAAACAGGGCGAGCCCCGAGGCCGTCAGCGCAAAGCCGGCCCAGACCGTCGACAGGAGGCCGAGACCGGCGCCGATGGTGAGCCCGCCCGCCCAGGCGCCGAGTGCATTGGCAACGTTGAGGGAGGCAAGGTTCAGGGCCCCCATCAAGGTGGCGCTCTCCGGTGCAAGGCCGGTCAGGCGAACCTGGATGGACGGGATCGCCGCCATCGTCGTCGCACCGACGCCGAACATGGCCGGATAGAACACCCAGGTGGACCCGCCCCAGACGCCGAGCAGGACCAGCACCGCGAGCGCGCTGGCGTATCCGAAGATCAGGCCACGATCCGGATGCCGGTCGGCGAGGCGGCCGCCGACGAGGTTGCCCGCCGTCATCCCGACGCCGAAGAGCGCCAGCGCGATCGGGATCATCTCAGGCGGCGCCGCGATGAGATCGGTCACGAAGGGCGCGATGAAGGTGTAGACCGCAAAAATGCTGGCGATGCCGAGGGCCGCCACGGCCATCATCAGCCAGACGCGGAACCGGCGCATGGCGGCGAGTTCGTGGCTGATCGACGCCCCGCCCAGCGCCGTGCAGTGCGGCACGAAGCTCCAGAGCGCGGCGAGGGACAGACAGCCCATGGCCGCAATGCCGAGATAGGTCTGGCGCCAGCCGATCGTCTGACCGAGCCAGGTCGCCATCGGCGCGCCGGCGATGGTCGCGACCGTCAGCCCCGTCATCACGATGGCGAAGGCGAAGCCGGAACGCCCCGGCCCCAGAAGATACGAGGCAACGACCGCGCCGGCGCCGAAATACGCCCCCTGCGGCAGGCCGCTGACGAAGCGTGCCACGGCAAGTCCGCCGATGCTTGCCGCAAAGGCCGAGAGGATGTTGCCGAGCACGAAGACGGCGATCAGCGCGAGGAGAAGGCTGCGCCGGTTCCATCGTGCCGCCGCGAGGGTCAGCGCCGGCGCGCCGACCACGACGCCGATCGCATAGGCGGTGATCGCGTGCGTCGCCGTCGGCAGGTCGATGCCGAGATCGGCCGTGAAAAGCTGGATCATGCCCATACTGGCAAACTCGGTCGTGCCGATGCAGAAGGTGCCGAGCGCAAGGGCGAGGAGGCCCGGAAGGGTCGCGCGGCGCCTCGTCTCCCCGGCGCGGGACGCGGCGGTGCTCCGGCCGGGGACCGTCGTGGCGGAGGCGGTCGGGTGGCTTTCGGACGGCAGGGACATGCGGCTGGTCCTCCGGATGTCGAAAACGGGCGGCGAAAAGGAGCCGGCGGCGGGGAGAACGCCGCCGGCTCAGGGCGCGCGGCGTGGGAGGGCGCCGGGCTGCAACCCGGAACGGATCGGTCGATCGGTCGGCCGTCTATTCGGTGGACCCGCCCACGGCCGCGAGGATCGCCTCGGCGACGGCGCCGGGCTGCGAAAGAATGACGGCATGGCTGGCGGCGGCGTGCTTCACCGTCGCCCCCATACGCGCGGCGAAGAACTGCTGCAGCGGCGGCGGGATGATCTGGTCCTGATCGGCGATCAGGAACCAGCTCGGCTTCTCGGCGAAGGCCGGACGGCTGACCTTGCCGTCGAACGCGCCGGCAAAGAGCGGTGCCTGCACGGCGGCCAGAAGCGCGGACTCGCCGGCCGGCAGATCCGGCGCGAAATACTTCGCCATGCCTTCGCTGGCCCAGGTCAGATAGCCGCCCGCATCGGCATGGATTTCGCCGAACCAGACCGGCTGTCCGTGCTGGCCGACGATGCTGTTGACGGATTCGCCTGCGGCCGGGGCAAAGGCGGCGACATAGACGAGTGCGCGTACCTTGTCGTTGGTGCCGGCCTCGGTGATGACGGCGCCACCATAGGAATGGCCGACGAGGATGACGGCCCCCGGCTGATCATCGATGACGCGGCGCGTCGCGGCCACATCGCTCTCGAAGGAGGCGGCGGAATTGTGGACCGCATGAACGGTCAGCCCCTCGGCCTGCAGCATCGGCACCACCCGCTCCCAGCTCGAGCCGTTGGCCCAGGCACCATGCACGAGGATGATGACCGGCCGGTCCTGCGCCAGAGCGGCGGAGACGAGCCCGGTCGTCGACAGGGCGGCGGCGGCAATGGTCTGTTTCAAGGACATCGGCTTTCCTCGCTTCGAGACGGGCATGCCGCAGGAACGCGGCGGCCCCGATCGCCTCTTCCCTAAAGCGCGAGGCTGTCTCCGGTCTTTCGAGCGCTTGCCGTGTTGGCGGCAGATGTTGCCTTCGCACGCGCTGCATCGGGCATGCGGCGAGCGTGCAGCGCGCGATATTCGCCGGGCGTGAGACCCGATGCCTTGCGGAATGTCCTGGTGAAGTTCGCCTGGCTGCCGAAGCCCGCATCGAGCGCGACTTCGGCCAGCGGGCGGCGGGTCTCGGCAAGGAATGTTCGCGCCGCCGCGATCCGGCGCTCCATGAGGTAGCGGTGCGGCGGCCTTCCGGTCGTCTTCTGGAACAGGCGCGAGAAGTGAAACGGGCTGAGGCAGGCCGCGCCGGCGAGGTCTTCGAGCGACAGCGGTTCGGAGAGGCGATCCTCGATCAGGTCGAACACGCGCCGCAGCCGTATCGGGTCGAGTGTCCGGTCCCGTTCGGCGGGGCGCCAGCTTTCGCGGCGGTAATGCCCGACGAGATGGGCCGAGAGCGCCACCTTCAGACCTTCGGCAAAGAGCCTGTCCGGCGGAGCGCCGGCCCGGCCGAGCAGGCTGCGAAAGCCTGCGCCGAGGTGGGAGAGAGCCGGATCGGCAATGGCCGCGGCATAGGCGAGCGACGACCGGGCCGGGTCGAGTCCGAACTCGGCGAGCGCGCTGCCCTCCAGCACCTCCGCGGGCAGAAAGACGATCAGGCACTCGGCCGGACCGTCGAGCTCCAGCAGCGTTTCCTCTGTTCCGGCCGGAACCAGCCAGCTCGTTCCGGGCAACGCCAGACCTTCCTGCCGCTGCCCGTTGCCAATCCGTCTGACGTGGGCGTGGCCCGACAGGATGTGGAGAAACTCCGTGCAGGCCGGCCTGACGCACTGTTGTCGCCCCGGCGAAACCCGTCGGTGTTCGACGCGCAAGGCCTCCCACTCGGCGGCCCGGCCGACGAGGCTTCCGGCGTTGTATTTCTGGTCGCCATGGGTCTGAAGTGTCATCGGATTGTCCCCGTCGCCCGTCAGGTGGCGGCCCGGATGGCGCCAAGGTCGTCCGGCCACGCCGACACGGCGCGGACGACCCAAAACGTGCCCGCCGTTCCGATCCGGAGCGATGTCCGCCGCCCCGGGCATTGCATCCGGTCGACGATCGCTCCGGCACCATGGTGATCATCCGGCATGGCCCGGCGGCGGGGCCAGTTAAGTGAGGTTAAATTCCGGCATTGATCGTGGCTGAGGCGCGCGGGACGAGGCAGAATGCCGCGCACCGCCGTCGCGACGGGTCCGGCAAACGGAATTGGCTGTGCAGAAGCGCGTTCGCACCTTCGCTTTCGGTCCGTTCCGGCTGATGCCCGAGCGACAGATGCTGTTGCTGGCGGGTCACCCCGTCCGTATCGGCGGCCGTGCGCTCGACATACTGGTGACACTCGTCGAGCGGTCGGGCGAAATCGTCGGCAAGCGCGAGTTGATGGCCCGCGTCTGGCCCGACACGCTCGTCGAGGAAGGCAATCTCAAGGTCAACATGAACGCGCTGCGACGGGCCCTCGGCGAAGGCCCCGGCGCCCCGGTCTACATCGCCACGGTCGTGGGGCGCGGCTACCGCTTCGTCGCGCCGGTCACCGTAACCGAAGAGGCCGTTTTCACCCCCGCGGTCGATCCGCCGCGCCGCCACAACCTGCCGACCGCGAGCACCCGTCTCGTGGGCCGCAAGGAGGAAATGGCACAGATTGCGCGCGACATCGGCGAAACGCGGTTGGTCACGATCGTCGGACCCGGCGGCATCGGCAAGACGACGCTCGCGCTGGCGGTTGCCGAGACGATCCTCGACCAGCATGCCGACGGCCTCTGGCTGATCGATCTTGCCCCGCTCAAGGATGGCGGCCTCGTGGCAGGCGCCATCGCGACGGTGGTCGGGCTCTCGACCGATTCCGGAAGCACCGAGGCTGCGGTGGCCGACCAACTGCGAGGACGGCAGATGCTGCTGGTGCTCGACAGTTGCGAGCATCTCATCGATGGCGTTGCCGTCCTCGTCGACCAGATCCTGCTCCGCGCGCCGGGCGTCCGGTTTCTGGCGACCAGCCGCGAGCCCCTGAGGGTGACCGGTGAACGCGTGCGGCGGCTCGGCGGCCTCGATGCGCCGGGCAAGAGTGCCGGGCTGACGGCGGCCGAGGCTCTGACCTTCCCCGCCGTCCAGCTCTTCGTCCAGCGGGCGACGGACCAGCTCGAAACCTTCCGGCTGAGCGACGCCGATGCGGCCGGCGTCGCGGGGATCTGCCGCCGGCTCGATGGCCTGGCGCTCGCCATCGAGATGGCGGCGACCCAGATCGATGCCTTCGGTGTCGCCGGCCTCCACGACGAGGTCGAGCACCGGCTGCGGCTGCTCGAAGGGCGCCGTGGCGGCGCCGAGCGCCACCGGACGCTGGCCGCGACCATCGACTGGAGCTATGCGCTGCTGGCCGAGGACGAAAAGCGTGCCCTGCGCTGTCTGGCGACCTTCGCCTCCTCCTTCCGTCTCGACGCCGCGGGCGCCGTCGCCGCCACTGCCGGGCATGGCGCCGATGCGTTTGTCGGGATCGTCGGGCGGCTCGTCGCCAAATCGCTGCTGTCGGCGGAGGTGCGCGACCGCTCTGTCGTCTATCGACTGCTCGACACGACGCGGGACTTCGCGATCGCCAAGCTCGCGGAAGCGGGCGAGCTGGACAATGCCAGGCGGCGCCACGCGGAATTCACCCTCCGCAGCATCGAGCAGGCCGAACCGGGACCGGGCACGGTGATTGACTGGTCCGACCGGTGCAGCCAGACGATCGACGATATTCGCGAGGCCCTGCGCTGGGCCTTCGGCCCGTCCGGGGACGCGGGTTTGGCCATTCGCCTGACCGTGGAGGCGATCCGCTATTGGAAGCAGCTGTCGCTGCCGGAGGAATGCCGTGTCGCAGCCGAGCGGGCTCTCGACGACCGCTATGCCAAATGGCGCGACAGGACCGACGATCTGATCTTGAACATGACCCTCGGCGCGACGCTGCTGCACACCCGGGGGCCGATGGCGGAGGTCAAGGAGGCACTCGGCAAGGCGCTCGCGATCGCCGAGGACATCGGCGACGCTGAATTGCAGCTCGAATGCCTCAGCGGATTGTCCGAGTACGAACTGTGGACCGGCGACAGCCGCTCGGCGATGGCGATTGCCGAGAAGATTCAGGCGCTGTCCGGCCGTGGCCCT
Source organism: Methylobrevis albus (assembly GCF_015904235.1). Lineage (GTDB taxonomy): Bacteria > Pseudomonadota > Alphaproteobacteria > Rhizobiales > Pleomorphomonadaceae > Methylobrevis_A > Methylobrevis_A albus. The sequence continues at coordinate 333,666 of NZ_JADZLT010000049.1, read as the reverse complement.
TCGGTCGCCGACGGCGGCGCCGATGCGCCCGCCGGCTCCGCACTCTCGTGGATGGGCGCCCTCGGCGCCGCGCGCCGGCGTCTGGAGGGCATCGTGCGTCGGCCGGTCAGTGCGCTCTCGCGGGACCCCGGCGCACGGTTCGATCTCGATCAGCGGCTGACGGCGCTCGGAACCCTGGCGACGGTGCAGTGGCTGCAGGGATTTCCCGACGAGGCGCAGGCGACGGCGGAAACGCAGCTTCGGGAAGCGGAGGCTTCCAACGACGCGGTCTCGCTCTGCTGCGCTCTGCTGCACGGCTCCCAGATCATCGCCATGTACAGGCGCGACTACGAGGCAGCCTGGCAGCATTACACGCGCGGACGGGCGCACGCCGACCGCCACGGGCTGAGGATCTGGCGCAACATGGCCGACTGTTCCTGCGGCCGGCTCCGTCTTTATGCCGGACGGCCGTTCGATCTTGCCGCCTATGGGCAGGCGCTCGAGGAGGTGCGCTCGGGCGGCTTCCGGATGCGCTACCCGAACTACCTCACCAACTATGGCGAGGCGCTGGCGAGACAGGGCGACCTTGCCTCCGGGCTCGCCGCGGTGGATGAGGCGATCGCGCTTTGCGAGGCCAACGGCCAGGTCGTGGGGATCCCGGAAATCCTTCGGATCAAGGCCAACATGATCCGGTTCGGCGATCCGGCGCGCGGTGCCGAAGCGGCGGACCTCTACCGCCTTTCGATCGCGAGGGCGCGCGCCGACGGCTCGCTGTCCTGGGAGCTGCGCTCCACGATCAGTCTCGTCCGGCACTGCCGTGGCCGGGGAGGAGACGACGACGCCGAAGCGATGCTCGCCGCGACCTATGCGCGGTTCACCGAGGGCTTTGGCTCCGGCGACCTCGTCCGCGCGCGCGCTCTGCTCGATGCGCGCAACCAGAGCGCCGGTCGGTCCGACTGATTGAGACGGACGCCGCAAGCCATTGTTTAAACAAGCATTATCTGATCGATCCTCGTTTCACGCCGCCCGGATGAGGCGCCGGGCCGGGTCGGCGCCGTCGGGCAGGGGACGGATCTGGCAAGATCGGGTGCAACGTCGGCAAGGACGGCCAAGACGACACGCCCAAATCGCGGCTATCCGGTTCGAACGGCGCCTCGGCCGCCGAATGTCCAACCGTGGAGGACGGGACGTGAGCTTTGCCCGGGGAATTGCCGCCATCGCCGGCCTCGTGCTGCTGGCAGGGCTGGCCTATCTGTGCCTCTGGCCGGTGCCGATCCAGCCGGTGGCCTGGTCGGCGGCGGAGCCAGCCGGCTTCACCGGCCCGTTCGCGCCGAACACCCGGCTCGCCGACCTGAACCACATCGACCTCGGCACGGACTTCGGACCGGAACATCTCGCCTTCGGTCCGGGCGGCAGGCTTTATGCCGCGATGACGAGCGGGGCGATCCTCAGCTTGGCGCCGGACGGCAGCGACCGCCGCGTCTTCGCCGAGACGGCCGGCCGGGTGCTGGGCTTTGCCTTCGACGCCGACGGCCGGATGATCGCGGCCGACGCGATGCTCGGCCTGCTGGCGATCTCCCCGGACGGCAAGCCGCAGTTCCTGACCGACCGGGTCAGTGACGGCGATCCGATCGGCTACGCCAATGCGGTCGTCGTCGCGCCCGACGGAACAATCTATCTGTCGGATTCCTCGACCCGTTTCCGGCCTGCCGACTGGGGCGAGACACTCGAGGCGAGCGTGCTCGATATTCTCGAGCAGTCGGCGAGCGGGCGGGTGCTCGCCTATGATCCGGCCACCGGTGAGACGCGCGTCGTGGCGAAGGGATTTTCGTTTGCCAACGGCATTGCGCTCTCGTCCGACGGCAAGAGCCTTTTCGTCGCCGAGACCGGCCGCTACCGGATCTGGAAGATCGCGACGGGCGCGCGCGACCTTGCGATCGGCCCGGGCGAGACCGACGCGACGATCTTGTTCGACAATCTTCCGGGCTATCCGGACAACCTGATGGCAGGCCGAGACGGCCGGATCTGGGTCGGTCTGTTCCGTCCCCGAAATCCGGCGGCCGACAGCCTCAGCGGGTGGCCGTCCCTGCGTTCGGTCATTGCCCGCCTGCCGAGGTCGATGCTGCCCCTCGGCGCGCCCTATTCCCACGTCTTTGCCATCGACGAGAGCGGCCGTGTCGTCGAGGATCTTCAGGATCCGAGCGGGGGCTATCCGGAGACGACCGGCGCGACGGAAACCGCCGACCGTCTCTACGTTCAAAGCCTCCACGCCCAAACGATCGGCTGGATGGCCCGGTGAGCGCCGGGTCTCCTTGCGCGAAGACGATTCAACGCCCGGCGCTTCGCCGCCGTGTCGATGGCTCGATCAGGACCGCGACGGCGACGGCCTCGCCGCACGCCGCAGTTCGGCGAGGCCACGCCGGATCGGCGGCGCGATGATGACGCAGGCCGCGAGCGCGGCGGCGAGGGCCACGGTTGCCATCGCCGGCTGAAGCGCGGCCTCGCTCCCGAAGACATGCTGTGCCACCAGTGGCACCAGCGACGGCCCCAGCCCGATGCCAACGAGCGCGGTCGCGGTCAGCGACAGGGCGATGGTCGTCGCACGCATGTCGGCGGGCACGCTCTCCTGCATCACGACATGGCCGATGACGTAGCCGCCGATCGAACCGAACGCCCAGATCGCAAAAGCAAGGCCGACGAAGGCGGGCGTCGCGGCAAGAAACACCGCCACGGCGCCCATCAGGGCGAGCGCATAGCAGCCGAGCAGCAGGACCACACGCGTCGCCGTGCCCCAGCGGCGGACGAAGGCATCGGAGAGCGTGCCCCCGGCGAGCGATGCCATGGCCCCGCTCGCGGTAATCGACAGCGCCAGGAGGCTGCCCGCATCTTGCGCGGAGAGGCCGTAGACGCGTTGCAGCAGCGTCGGCAGCCATGCGATCAGCCCGTAGTCGCCAATCCCGAGCGCACCCTTCACCATCGTGACCCGCAGCACCGACCCGTTGTCGGCGAGGAGCCGGCGGGCGACGGCGGAGAGCGGCAGAAAGCCGGCGGCATGGTGGCGCATCGGCTCGCGGATCATCAGGACGAGCGCGGCGACGACAAGTCCGGGCAGGCCGGCGACGATCATCAGGATGCGCCAGGACGACAGCCCGCCGACGAACGGTATCGACGCGAACGCCCCGCTTTCGATCAGCCCGAGAAGCTGCCCGCCGATGAAGAGCGCGGTGCCGGTCCCGAATGTGGCGCCGAGGGCGAAGACGCCGAGGGCGGTTCCCCTGCGGCGCGGCGCGAAGAGGTCGATGATCAGCGACGAGGCGGCCGGAATCAGCGTCGCCTCGCCGGCCCCCACGGCAAGACGCGCGGCGAAGAAACTGAAGAAATCCGTGGCGAAGCCGCAGGCGACCGTTGCGGCCGACCACAGGAGCACGCCGGCGGCGATCAGTCGGCGGCGGTTCACCCGGTCCGCGAGCCGTCCGCAGGGAAGGCCGGCGAGCGCGAAGATGATCGCGAACCCGGCGCCCTGCAACAGGCTGACCTCGATGTCGCTGAGCGACAGCTCGATGCGGATCGGGTCGACGACGAGGTTGAGGATGAACCGATCGGTGAAGGAAAGAAGCAGCGCGACCAGCAGCACGGCGACGGCATACCAGCCGCCTCGGACGGGTGAAGCCGCGTCGGCAACGGAGGCATCCTCACCTGTCGCTGGCCCGGCCATCTTCTGCCCTCGTCGCGTGCTGTCGAGGTCAAGCGCCAGCGGTCATGCCGGACAGGGCAAGGAGAACTCGCCGCGCCTGCGCCCGGACATCGCCATCAGCACGAGCAGTTTTCCCATGGCTCTCCTCGGGCGGCAAGGCATCGTCCGTGGGGCGTGCCACCGCTGCCGCAGAAAAAGCAAGATCCGTGCAGGTCGAGCGCAAGAGGGGCAAAGAACATGCGGCCCCGATGGGGGATCGTGACGCACAAGTGCGAAGGCGAAGCGGGGTGATGTCAAACGTCGCCACGATGGCTCCGGCGCCTTGTCCGGCCAGCGCAGGCACCGGACGCCGGTTTCGTTCCCGATCAGGCTCGGGAGGGGCTCGACGGTCGGATGCGTCCGCAACGTCGGCGCTTCCCGCATTCCGCCGCCACCCGCAGAAGCCGGCGGCCGGTACCCATTCGCATTCCGGAGGGCAACATGATCCCCATGAGTCCGGCGGGCCGTCGCCGCGCCGTCGCCATCCACGCCTTCGCCTTCGTCGTGACGATGATCGTGCTGCTGATCGTCAATATCGCGGTGGGCCCGCCCTGGTGGGTCCAGTGGCCGCTCCTCGGCTGGAGTATCGGCCTGCTCAGCCACTGGTTCTTCTCGATCGGACCGGGCGCACGCTCGGGGCCGGCCTGAGAATCCTCATCGCCTGTCGCGCCTGCCCGCGCCTCGACTTCCATCGCGCCCGCGCGGTTTTCCTGTTACCCTCCGTACCGGTTCCGCGGCCGGTCAACGGGGGGAGACATGGGCATGCGTACGGTGATGCCGACGATCGAGCGCTACGGCGTGGCGCAGCGATTGTTGCACTGGGGGGTGGTGCTGCTCGTCGTCGTGGTGTTTCCGCTCGGCGCGGTGATCAAGTTCGTCAAGGACGACGTGAAGCTCAGCTTCTACATGCTGCACGAGTCCTTCGGCTTCATCGTGCTGTGGATCATGCTGGCGCGCCTCGCGGTGCGGCTGTCGAATCCGCCGCCGCCGCACCCTTCCACCATGTCGCCGTTCCTCGAGAAGGTCGCCGGCTCGGTGCACGTGCTGCTCTATGTGGCGCTGATCGCGCAGCCGATCCTCGGTTTCCTGATGACCAACGCCTACGGCTTTCCGCTGCGCCTGTTCGACCTCGTGCCGATCTGGAGCCCGATCGGCAAGGACGAGGTGCTGGCCGGCTATCTGAAGCTCGGCCATGTCGCGCTCGGCTGGGCGATCCTCGCGCTGATCGCCGGCCACATCGGCGGCGCGCTCTACCATCACGTCATCCGCCGCGACGAAACCCTCTACCGGATCATCTGAGCGGATGACCGAGAATCCCGCCGCCGCAACGGCGCTCTGGTGCGTCGGCGGCGGCAAGGCCGAACTGCGCCGCACCGAACTGCCGCGAGCGGGCGGCGGCGAGGTGCTTGTGCGCACGCTCCATTCCGGCATCAGCCGCGGCACCGAGGCGCTGGTGTTTGCCGGCCGGGTGCCCGACAGCGAGCGGACGCGGATGCGCGCGCCGTTCCAGGACGGCGATTTTCCCTTTCCCGTCAAATATGGCTACGCCGCCGTCGGCGTGGTCGAGGCCGGGCCGGAGGACCTCCGCGGCCGCGCCGTGTTCTGCCTCCACCCGCACCAGGACCGCTTCGTCGTGCCGGCCGCCGCCGTCACGCCGCTGCCGGCCGGGTTGCCCCCCGCACGCGCGGTGCTCGCCGCCAACATGGAAACCGCCGTAAACGTCGTCTGGGACGCCGGCATCGCGCCGGGCGACCGCGTCGCCGTGGTCGGCGCCGGCGTCGTCGGCGCCCTCGTCGCCCACCTCGCCGCGCGCATTCCCGGCACGGAGGTGACGCTGGTCGACCGGCTGGAGAGCCGTGCAAGCCTAGCCACCCGTCTCGGCTGCCGCTTCGCGCAGCCGGATGACGCGGCGGCCGGGCTCGGCGAGGCCTGTGACGTCGTCGTGCACGCCAGCGCCAGCGCCGCGGGCCTCGCCACCGCGATCGGCCTCGCCGGCTTCGAGGCGGTGGTGGTCGAGGCGAGCTGGCACGGCGCCGGGCCGGTCGCCGTTGACCTCGGCGGCGCCTTCCACAGCCGGCGCCTGCGCCTCGTCTCGTCGCAGGTCGGCCACCTGCCGGCGTCCCGGCGCGGCCGCTGGGATTTTGCCCGCCGCCTCGCCCTTGCCCTCGATCTTCTCGGCGACGACCGTCTCGACGCGCTGATTTCGGGCGAGACGGCGTTCGCGGACCTCGCTGCGGCCTACCCGGCGATCCTCGCCGATGCCGGAACACTCTGCCACCGCGTGCGCTATGACGAGGGCACGGCGGCCGCTTCGGCGCCCTGAGCCCTCGCCATCGGCGCCGAAGCGCCTAGTTAACGCCCCTCGTTGCCGCGACGCCGTCGCCGCAGGACCGGAGAGCCAAATGTTTGCCGTCGAAGTCCGAGACCACATTATGATCGCCCACAGCCTGCCCGGCGCGGTGTTCGGCCCCGCCCAGGGCCTGCACGGGGCGACCTTCGTGGTCGATGCGGCCTTCTACGCCGAGGCACTCGACGACGACGGCCTCGTCGTCGACATCGGGCTCGCCACCGAGGCGCTCGGCCGCGTGCTGCAGCCGCTGCGCTACGCGAACCTCGACACCGTGCCCGCCTTCGCCGGCAAGGTCACCACGACCGAATTCCTGTCGAAGGTGATCTTCGACGGGCTCAGCGCCGAGATCGCCGCCGGCAAGCTCGGCGCCGGCGGCAGCCGCGTCGCCCGGCTGAAGGTACAGCTGCACGAAAGCCATGTCGCGCGCGCCTGGTACGAGGCGGCGCTTTGAGCCTTGCCCCCGCCCCGGCGGAGATCGTCTTCGCCATCCCGGGCGACCTCGAGGCCCCGACCGGGGGCACCGGCTATGACCGCCGGTTGATCGCCGAATGGCGCCGCGCCGGCATCCGCGTCCGCCACCTCGCCCTCGGCGCCGCGTTCCCGCACCCGGCGGCGGCCGACGCCGCCGACGCGGCGCGGCAGCTCGCCGGCCTCGGCGACGGCACCGTGGTGCTTATCGACGGCCTCGCCTTCGGCGCGCTGCCGGACCTCGCCCGGCGCGAGGCCGGCCGGCTGCGGCTCGTCGCCCTGGTGCACCATCCCCTCGCGCTCGAAACCGGCCTCGAGCCGGAAACGGCGCGCCGCCTCGCCGCGGCCGAGCGCGCCGCGCTGGAGGCGGCCGTCGCCGTCGTCACCACCAGCCCCGACACCGGCCGCCGCCTCGTCGCCGACTACGGCGTGGCGCCGGACCGGCTCACCGTCGCGGTCCCGGGCACCGACCCGGCCGAGTTTGCCGCCGCGAGCGGCGACCCGCCGCGCCTCCTCAGCCTCGGCAGCCTGATCCCGCGCAAAGGCCACGACGTGCTGATCGACGCGCTCGCCGCCGTCGCCGATCTTCCCTGGACCTGCCGCTGCGTCGGCGACGACCGCCGCGACCCGGACTGGGTGGCCGGCCTGCGCCGCCGGGTCGCCGAGCACGGGCTCGAAGCGCGCATCACCTTCGGCGGCGCCGCCGCCGATGTCGGCCCGGCGTTCGCCGCCGCCGACCTCTTCGTGCTCGCGTCCTGGTACGAGGGGTACGGCATGGCCTTTTGCGAAGCCGTGGCGCACGGCCTGCCCGTGGTCGGCTGCGCCGGCGGCGCGGTGGCCGAGGCGGTGCCCGCCGGCGCCGGCCGGCTCGTCGCCCCCGGCGACGCGGCCGCCTTCGCCGCGGCGCTGCGGCCGCTGCTCGCCGACGCGGACGTCCGCCGCGCGGCACGCGATGCCACCCGGGCCGCTGCCGCCGACCTGCCGCGCTGGCCGGAGACCGCGGCGATCGTCGCCGACGTACTCGCCGCCGCCGGCTCGTTCCCCGCCCTCCTCGCCCGCGCCGGAGCCGACCGATGAGCTTTTCCGTCCGCTGGCTCGACCTGCGCGCCCCCGCCGACAGCGGAGCGCGCGACCCGGCCCTGCATGCCGCCGCCGCCGACTGGCTGCGTGCCGTCGCTGCCCCGCTCGCCGTCGACCTCGGCAGCGGCACCGGCGCGACGCTGCGCGCCTTCGACCCGCTCGCCCCGGCAGATCTCCGCTGGCGCCTCGTCGACGCCGACGCCGGCCTGCTCGCCGAGGCGAAGGCCCGCTCCGGCCCGCGCGCGGAGACCGTCGTCGCCGATCTCGCCGCCGACGCCGTGCTGCCGGTCGCCGGCGCCCGGCTGATCACCGCCTCGGCGCTGTTCGACCTCGTCTCGGTCGCATGGATCGAGCGGCTGGCGGACGCGGCGACGGCGGCCGGCGCCGCGGTCTATGCGGCGCTGTCGTACGATGGCGTGATGCACTTCGACCCCGCCCACCCGCTCGACGCCGAGGTGACGGAGCTCTTCAACCGCCACCAGCGCAGCGACAAGGGGTTCGGACCCGCGCTCGGCCCCGATGCCGCCGCCACCGCGGCAGCGGTGTTCGCCGCCCGCGGCTACCGGGTCGTGACGGCGCCGAGCCCGTGGGAGATTGCCGGAACGACGGCGGACGAGGCGCCGGAGACGGCCGCCTTCCGGGAGCAGTTGCTGACCGGCATCGCCGGCGCCGCACGCGAGATAAACCCGGCGGCAAAGGCCGCGATCGACAACTGGCTGGCGTTCCGCCTCGCCGCCCCCGGTATCATCCGCATCGGCCACGGCGACCTGCTGGCGCTGCCGCCCGGCTGAGGGCGGGCGCAAGGGGTCAAGAGATCGCCCGCCGGACTTCGCTGATGCCCGCCGGACTTCGCTGAGATGAGCCCCCTCGCGATCGTCATCGCCGGGCTTGACCCGGCGACCCAATGGCCGTGCGGCATAGTGCGAGCCAAGAGATTGATCGCTTGCAAGAATTCCATTGCGAGCCAAAACCCGTTCAGGACGGCGAGTGGGTCACCGGCTCAAGGCCGGTGATGACGGTCGCGAGGCTGGAAAACCCGACGACCGCCGCCACTTGCCCGAACCGGAAGCGCCGGGGTCAGGGTGCGTCGGAGAACGTTCGCACCAGCCGCGCGCGAAAATCCTCCATCGGCAGCGGCTCGGCGGCGGGGTCCGGCAGCAGGCCGGCCTGCCAGTTCCAACGGCTAAGCGCCGCATGCACGGCCGGGTCGGCGGCGATGACGTGCATCGGCACGCGCCGCCCGGCGTCGTCGCCGGTGATCAGCGGCGCGGGCTGATGGTCGCCGACGACGAAGGCGACGAGGTCCGGTCCGCCCTTGTCGGCGAGATAGGCCGCGACCGTCTCGACCGCATATTCGATCGAGAGGCGATACTGCAGCCGCACGCGCTCGGAATCCCGCCAGACCACGTCGGGCGGATCGCCGCTCGACGCCATGTCATTGAACACACTGCCGTCGCCGACGTCGTCCCAGTCGACGAGGGTCGGGATCGGCGTCCACGGCGCGTGGCTCGAGATCAGCGCGATCTCGGCCATCACCGGCCGGCGCGGCCCGGGGGGGCGCTCGAAGCGGTCGAAGGCGGCCAGCGTGTACTGGTCCGGCATCGTCACCCAGTTGAACGGCTTGCCGCGATAGGCGAGCCCCTCGGAATCATAGATCGCGTCGTAGCCGAAGAAGGCGCTTTCCGGCCAGTCCATGGTGATCGCCGGCATCACCGCCACCGTGCGCCAGCCGGCGCGGCGGAAGTCGCGGTTGAGCGTGCCGCGGCTGCTGCCGATCAGCCGGTCGTAGCGGCGCTGGTTGTCGACGCGCAGGCCGGCGAGCAGCGCGCCGTGCGCCAGCCAGCTCTGGCCGCCGACGGTGGGCGAGACGAGGTAGCCGCTGGTGACGCCGAGCCCGGCGCTTTCCAGCCGCTCTGCCGCCCGGCCGAGCGCGGCGGTGACGGCCGGCGCATAGCGCGGGTCTTCCAGCGCGCTGCTGCCGTAGGATTCGACAAAGACGACGAGCACGTCCTTGCCGGCGAGCGCGGGCGCGTTGAGCAAGGCCTCATCCGGCAGGCCCATCACCGGATCGATCGCCGCCGCCGCGTCGAATTCCGTGATGTCGTCGAGGCTGCGCAGCGACGCGGTGACGTGGGTGGCGGCAAAGCGGGTCGCGGCGAAATCCGCGCGCGGCGGCTGCCCCTGCGGCGTGGCGACCTGCGCCGCCCCGCCGAGCGCGAGGCCGAGGCCGGCGAGAAGCGCCGTGCGGACCGGCCACCGGGCCGCCGCGGCGCCGAGCCGGCCGACCGCCCAGACGAAGAGCGCGCCGAGCAGCACGAGCGCGACACCGGCCGCGGCGAAGGCCGCCGCCGCCCCGGCCCGGCCCACCGATCCCGACAAAAGGTTCCATCCGGCGCCGAGCAGCGGCAGGTCGAGCACCACCTCGAACGGCCGCCCGAACGCCGTGCGCGAGCCGATGTCGGCGAGCTTGGCCGTGACGACGAGGGTGAGCACCAGCCCGGCCGCCGCCGTGACCATCGTGCGGAGCGCCCGCGGCAACCAGGCGGCGGCGACGAGCAGCAAGAGCAGGGCCGGCAGTTCCAGCGGCAGCGGCAGCGCCATGCCCGGCAGCGTCAGCCGGCTGCTCCGGTCGGGCAGTTGCAACGCCGCGAGCACGGCGATGACGGCGATCATCGGCCCAAGCCAGCCGACCCGCCGCCGGGCCGCGGCGGGCGCCCCTGCGGTCATCGCAGCGTTTCCGCGGCCGCCGGCCGGGCGTAGAGGTCGCCCGACGGGGCGCCCGCGGGCAGCGCGGTGAGGTCCGCGCGCATCGCCTCGGCGTCGCGCCAGGCGGCATGGACAAAGCCGTGCCGCTCGCCCTCGACCCGGTTGTAGGCGTGGCGGCCGAGGCTTTCGAGCCGCGCGATCGAGGCGTAGGCGACCTCGATCGCCGCCGGCAGGTACTCCACCGCCACCAGCGGAAGGGGCTGCGACAGGCCGGCGAGGATCTCCGCCTCCATGCCCTCGACGTCGATCTTCACGAAGGCCGGGATGCCGTGCTCGGCGATCAGCAGGTCGAGCGTCGTCACCGGCACCTCGATCAGCCGGTCCCAGACCACGTCGCCGAAGCCCGAGCTCGACCGCACGCGCTCGATCCAGTCGGGCGACAGGCTGGAGACGGTCGGGTGTCGCCGCGAGACGGCGAGCGCCAGCCGCCCGGGCCGCGCCCCGACCGCCTCGCGGCGCAGCACCACGCCGCGGCGCGGCAGGATCATTTCCAGCAGCCGATGGAACGCCGGTTGCGGCTCCAGCGCGACGACGCGCGCCCCGGCCGCGACCAGCGCCCGCGTCCGGCTGCCGACATGGGCGCCGACGTCGAAGGCGAGGTCGCCCGGGCGGACGAGGTCGCGGTAGAACCGCCGCAGCCGCCGCGTCTTCCATGGCTGGCCGTAGTAGACGGCGAGCGAACGGGCGAGCCCGGCGAGGGTCGGCAGGTCGGGGAGGCTCACGTCGCCCGCGCTTCGCGGCGCGCGAGCCGCAGCCGCCAGAGGATGTCGACGAGGAAGGAATAGCCGAGCAGCGCCAGCGCGGCGACGGCGAGGGCCTCGCTCGCCGGCGGCACCACGACGGGCATCGCGAGCAGCACCAGCGTCACCCCCTGCACCACGCACACGGTTTTCCGCCGCAGCGACGGCGGCAGCGGGCCGGCGAGCGCGGGCACGAGCCAGCCGGCGACGACGAAGGCATAGCGCATGCCGCCGATGGCGAGCGCGAACCAGCCGGCCTTGTCCAGCACCACGGCGAGCACCGACAGCGCGAGGATCAGCAGCGCGTCGATTTCCATGTCGAAGCGGGCGCCGAAGGCGGTTTCCCGGCGAAACCGCCGTGCGATCCAGCCGTCGAGCCCGTCGAGCAGGATCGCCGCCGCGGCGAGCAGCGCCACCAGCCAGGCGCCGAGAAGGTCCGGCCGATAGCCCGTCAGCGCGCTTTCGGCGACATGGCCGATCAGGCCGACGGTGATCACCGCCCGCAGCAGGGTGACGATGTTCGGCCAGCCGAAGGCTCCGGCCGGCGCCGCGACCGCGACGGCCCAGACCACCCCGCCATAGAACACGATCGCCGCGAGCAGCGACGCGGGCGACGGCGCCAGCACCCCGCCGGCGACCAGCGCCACGGCGAGCGCGCCGAGGCCGAGCGCGCCGAGCCACAGCGCCTGCACGGCGCTGACGCCCCGCGGGGCGTCGGCATGGCCAGATGTCCTGACTTGAGTCCCGGCCGGACCATCGGCCGACGGCGTCGTCGAATATTTCATCATTGCTCCAGCACACCTTTCGCCCCAGGGCGAGGGCGGCCGGAATAAACGATCCGGACGTGGCAAATCTGGATCAATGCCGGCAAAACGCAAGGGGCTGTTCTCTCTACGCGCGGGGATACCGAATGGGTTTCACCGCGCCGCCGCCGGACGGCCCCGGCAGGCTCCCTCAGACCGATCCGGCCTCGACGAGGAAGTTGTTCGCGGTGCACATCGCGGCGTCGTCGGAGGCGAGGAACAGCACCATCCGGGCGATGTAGACCGGCTCGATCAGGTCCGGAAGGCACTGGTTTGCAAGGTGTTTTGCCAGCGATTCCGGCGTCGCCCACAGCTGCTTCTGCCGCTCGGTCATCACCCAGCCCGGCACGACCGTGTTCACGCGAATGCGATGCGGGCCGAGGTCGCGCGCAAATGAACGTGTCATGCCGTGCACGGCGGCCTTCGACGTGGTGTAGACCGGCATGCCGCCGACCGCCTCGAACCAGGAGTTCGAGCCGAGGTTGATGATCGAGCCGCCCTTGGCGGCGGCGATCATGCCCGGCGCCACCGCCTGGGTGGCGAAGAACATGTGGCGCAGGTTGGCCGCGATCCGCTCGTCGTAATAGTCCGGCGTCACGTCCTGCCAGCCGTGGCGGTCGTCGCGGGCGGCGTTGTTGACGAGCACGAACGCCGGGCCGAGCGCCGCCTCCAGCGCCGCGAACGCCCGCTGCAGCGCCGCGATGTCGCGCAGGTCGCAGGCTTCGAAGTGGGCGCTGCCGCCGCCGGCGACGATCTCCGCCGCCAGCGCCGCACCACGCTCCACGTCGATGTCGACGAAGCCGACGCGCGCGCCCTGGTCCGCAAACGCGCGCACGATCTCCTCGCCGATGCCCGAGGCGCCGCCGGTGACGAAGACGGTGGCCGCGTCGAGGCTCGGATAGCTGGCGAAACGGGACATCGGGGATTCCTTCTGCAGGCCTTGGCGGCGGCGACGCACCGCGGGATCGTTCCGCCCCGGGGTGTCGACAATCGCGGGCGTTTGGTCAAGCGGACGACGACGATCTGGTCACCATCGGCGATACTGCGACCGAAGCACCGCGGCCCCATCTGGGGCTGGAACCCGAAAAACACCCGCGCCGGCGTCCCCGCCGCCGCCAGACTGCGCGGACCGACCGGCGCCCACCGCCGGCCGGCCGCGCCGAGGAGCCCATCATGGCCGTCACCGACACCCGTTCCGGCATTCACCACGTCACCGCCATCGCCGGCCCGGCGCGGCGGAACCTCGACTTCTACACCCGCGTTCTCGGGCTGCGGCTGGTGAAGCGCACGGTGAACTTCGACGATCCGGGCACCTGGCACCTCTATTTCGGTGACGAGGCCGGCAGCCCGGGCTCGATCCTGACCTTCTTCCCCTGGCAGCACGCCGCCGCCGGACGGGCCGGGGTCGGCGAGACGCAGGAGACCCGGCTGCGCGTGCCCGAGGACGCGATCGGCTGGTGGCTGCACCGGCTGCTGGCGCAGGGCGTGCCGCACGACGCGCCCGTGCGCCTGTTCGGCGAGACGGTACTCGCCTTCCGCGATCCGGACGGCATGCGCCTCGCTCTCGTCGGACTGCCCGGCATCGGCGCCGAGCCGGCCTGGGCGACGGCGGAGGTTCCCGCCGAGGTTGCGATCCGCGGCCTCGCCGGCGTGACGCTGCTGCTCGAGCGCGCCGAAGCGACGGCGGCGATCCTCACCGACGTGCTCGGCTTCGCCGAGACCGGCCGCGAGGGCAGCGTGCTCAGGCTCGGCGCCCCCGGCACCACGCTCGGCGGCATCATTGACCTGCGCGCCGTCGGCGGCTTCCTGCCGCATCGCTTCGGGGCGGGCTCGGTGCACCATGTCGCCTTCCGCGCCGCCGACGACGCGGCGCAGGCGGCCATGGTCCGCCGCCTCGCCGAGGAGCACGGCCTCGGCACAACCGAGCAGAAGAACCGCGACTACTTCCGCTCGGTCTATTTCCGCGAGCCCGGCGGCGTGCTGTTCGAGATCGCCACCGACGCGCCCGGCTTCGCCGTCGACGAGCCCGCGGCCGATCTCGGCGGCGCGCTGAAGCTGCCCGCCTTCCTCGAAGGCCGGCGCGCCGCGATCGAGGGCGCCCTGCCCGCCCTCGACTGAGCAGCCCCTCGCCGCCGTGCCGTCCGGGCGTCAGCCCGCCGGCACGGCGGCGAGGACGGCGGCGAGCAGGCCGGCCGTGGTGGTGAAGAGCCGCCCGCCGGCCGGCGGCGGCGGCGCGACGAGCACGACCGGCAGGCCGAGCCGGCGCGCCGCGACGATCTTGCCGTAGGTGAGCGGCCCGCCGCTGTTCTTCGTCACCAGCACGTCGATGCGCTCCGCCGCAATCAGCGCCGCCTCCGCACCGGCGTCGAACGGCCCGCGCGCCAGCAGCAGCCGGTGATCGGGCAGCGGCACGCCGCCCTCCGGCGGATCGATCGACCGCACCAGATAGTGATGCTGCGGGGCCGCGGCGAAATCGGCGAGCCCGAGCCGGCCGATGGTGAGGAACACCCGCCGCGGCGCGGCACCGAGCGCCGCCACGGCCGCCGCATTGTCGCCGACCACCGTCCAGCGGTCGCCCGGCTCGGCCTGCCACGCCGGCCGCGCGAGGCGGAACAGCGGCACCCCGGTGGCGGCGGCCGCCGCGGCGGCGTTGGCCGAGATCCGCGCCGCGAAGGGATGGGTTGCGTCGACGAGAAGGTCGATCCGCTCGGCGGCGAGAAAGGCGGCGAGACCGTCCGCGCCGCCGAAGCCGCCGACGCGGGTCGGCAGCGCCTGGGGCCGCGGCTCGGCCGTGCGCCCGGCGAGCGAGATCAGCGCCGCGATGCCGGGCCGGCCGGAGAGATCGCGGGCGATGGCGTCCGCCTCGGCGGTGCCGCCGAGCAGCAGGATCCGCGGCGGCCGCCCGTCATCCGCTGCGGGCCATCCGGTCACGGCAGGCGGATCACGTAGAGCTTGCGGGTGGTTTCGACGACTTCCCAGAGGCCGGTGAAGCCGGGCCGGATTACGAAGCTGTCGCCGGCCGAAAGCCGGTGCGGCGCATCGACCCCGTCCTCGTGCAGCAGGCTGATGCCGGCGAGGATCGAGCAGAATTCCCACTCGTCGTAGGAGACACGCCAGATGCCCGGGGTCGCCTCCCAGACGCCGGAGAACACCTTGCCGTCGGGGGTCTCCTCGACGTTCCAGGTGCGGGTGCGCGGCTCACCCTTCACGACCTTTTCGGGGTCGGGCGCGCCGTCTTCGGGCACGACGGCCGCGAGGTCGAACGGCAGGTAGCGGGGGTCGGCGGCAGTCATGGCACGGCCCATCGATGCGGGTTGGACGGAGCCCGGAGGATAGGGGCTGCGCCCTGATGCGTCCAGAACGCAATCCTCCTCTGCACCTTGCACATGGCAGCAGCTGTCCGGCCGCAAGCCATCACGGTTTTGCGGCGCAAAACCGCCTCCGGCACTGGTGACGGCGCCCAAAACACGTCCGGAATTCAACGCATTGGTAAGAGTTGCGACCGCTCATCATATTGCATTGCGGCGCGCGATTCGTAAGGATCGTGGCCACACCTCAAACGCTCCTCCTCTTACGAATGCGGTCATTGGGCATGTCGCTCGCGCACGAACCGCTCGCCACGCTGGACCTGCGTCCGGAGCATGCCTCCGACGTCGGAACAGAACCGGCTTTTCTCCGTTCTATCAGCCATGAGCCAACCGCGGACGGCCCCGTCGCCGCGGTCCAATCCAGTTCCGAAGAGGCAGCCATGGTCGAATTCGTCCGGACCGCCGTCGTCCCACGTGCCTACTCCCTTGCCGCAGCCATCGCGCTGCGCGCCGCCCTGGTCGCTGCCCTCTGGGCCGCACTCGTGGTGGTTTTCACGCTGCTGTCGCTGTCGGCCTATGCCGCACTGCGTCATCCGATGCTGTTGACGATGCACGATCAGGCCGCGACCGTCGCGACCGTGATCGCCGCGATCGCCGCCGTGGCGTCGGTCTTCAGCCTGCGTCTCGACAGCGAATAAGGAAAAGGCCTGCGCGCCTTCCCCGTAGACCAGAGCCTTCGTCGTCGACATGAACCAGCCGGATCCGCGCGAAGCGAATCCGGCTTTGTCGTATCCGGCGCTCCGGTTTGCCGGCTCAGCACACCGCCGACAGGCGCGCGCGGTCGCCGTCGACCCCGAGGAAACTGAGGCGGCACGGTCGCCCGCCGGCTTCGACGTCCATCGGGAGGTCGCGGTCGAGGCTGGTCACCCGGCCGCCGGCGACGGCAATGCGCACCCCCGTCCGGCTCGGCGCGATCATGTCGAGGCGAACCGGCAGCAGGCCGCCGAACAGCGACGCCGTCTCGCCCCAGCCGAGTACGACCTCCTCGGTTCCCGCCGCACCGGCAGCCGACCCGCCGCAGTCGACGGTCACCGTCGCCCGCCCCGCCGCAGCGCCATCCGCGCCGATGCCGGCGAAGCTCGCCGCGCAGTCAGCGCCGTCCACCGTGACGGCCAGCGGCTCGCCCGCTTCCAGCGTGCGCAGCCCCGCGCCGAGGTCGAGCCGGATCGCGTCGCCGCGCGGCGCGATCATCGACAGGGTCAGCGTCAGCCGGCCGTCCAGCACCGGCGTCGGCCGGCCGTAACCGAGCTCGATCGTCTCGCGCGCCGTCGTCAGCGGCGCCCGGGTAAAGGCGCCGGCATCGCAGGCGGCCTCGACCCCGGCCACCCGCCGGGTCGAGCCGGCGACCCGCACGTCGGGCGCGGGGGCCAACGTCAGCACGCATTTGCCCTGGCCGACCGCCACCGACAGCGGCCGCGCCCGCTCCAGCGTCATCAGTGGCCCCTGCGCCACCTTGAGCCGCAGCGCCTCGCCATCGGGCGACAGCATGGAAGCGGCGAGCGGCAGGCGCCCGCCGAACAGCGTCGCCGTGCCGCCCGTCGAAAGGCTCGCCGTCTCCGTCGCGACCGGCACGAAGGGATCGGCCTCCAGCGCCGCCGCGTCGCAGGCGGCGCGGATCGACGCCCGCCCGCCCTCGGGGCCGAGATAGGCGAGTTCGCAGCGCCCCGCGCCGGTCGGTATGGAGACCGGCTCCCCGCGCTCCACGGTCCGCAGGGCGCCGCCGTTCAGCGCCAGCCGCAGCGCCTCGCCGTCCGGCGAGATCATCGAGAGCTTCAGCGTCGCGCGCCCGCCGAGCAGCCGGCGCTCGGCGCCGGGGGCGAGCAGCACGGTCTCGGCCGCCTCGGGGATCAGCAGGTTGGAGGCGAGCGCCGCCCGGTCGCACACCGCGCGCAGCGCCGCCCCGGCGTCGCGGGCACCGAGGAACTCGACCGAGCAGAGCCCGTCGCCATAGGTCATCAGCACCGGCCGGGCGCGCTCCAGCGTCCTGAGCTCCGCCTCGTTGACCGCGAGCCGCACCGCCGCGCCGTCGGGCGCCAGCAACGAGAGCCGGAGTTTCACCTTGCCGCCGAGCAGCGGCCGGGTGGCGCCGACGCCGAGGACCGCCACCTCCTGCTCCGCCGCGACCAGGATGCGCGAGGCCATCGCCGCCTCGTCACAGCGCGCGCGGATACGGGCGCCGGTGCCATCGCGCCCGAGGAACTCCGCCGTGCACTGGCCGTCGCCGACCGGGATCTCCGCCATGGCGCCGCGCGCCAAGGTCGAGAGCGGCGCGTCGTTGACCTGGAGCCGCAACGCCTCGCCGTCCGGCGAGATCATCGACAGCTTCAGCCGGACCCGTTCGCCGAGCAGGCTCGCCGGCAGATTGGGCTGCAGGATCACCCGCGCCGTGTTGGCGTCGCCGCTGCCGCGGGCAATCACGCCGGGCCCGGCCGTCTGGCCGTTGCAGGCGGCGGTGACCAGCACGGCGTCGCCCTCGCCGGGCCGCAGGCCGATGGCGCACACCGTGCCCCCGGCCGTGACCGGCACCGACTGGCCGACCGCGACCGGCTGCAGCACGCCGCCGCCGACCGAAAGCCGCGCCCCGCCGCCGGCGAGCTTCGAGCCGACGTAGACCTCGAGTTGCTCGTCGAGGAACGACACCGTCTCGCCGACCCGCGCGGCGGTGCCGAGATACGGCGCGAGATCGGCTGCGATCCGGGCGTCGCTCGCGAGCCGCGCGCCTGTCGCGCCGTTGCAGGCGACCGCCAGCCGGACGAGCCGGCCGGTCATGTCGCGGCCCGGCCGCTGCGCCTGCGACGGATCGAGGCCGAGGAAGGACACGGCGCAGCTGTCCACGCCGGCGATGAACGGCATCGGCGTCGCTTCCTCCAGCGTCACCAGCGGCCCGCCGGCGACGTTGACCCTGAGCGCCCCGCCGCTCGGCGCGATCATCGACACCTTGATCTCGACCCCGGGCGCAAAGCGCACCGTGTCGCCCGGACGCACCCGGCGCTCGGGCGAGGTCACCGCCGGGCCGGTGCTCGTCGGCGCCGTCGCCAGCGCGCCGCATTGTGCCTCGATGTCAGCGAGCCCGCCAATGAGGCCGAGGTAGACGAGGCGGCAGGATTCCGACCCGAGGCGGATGTCGATCGACTGGCCGCGCGTGATCGTGTCGGGCGCGGCGTCGCCGAGCTGCAGCACGACGGCCCGGCCGCCGTCGACGATCTCGGCAAGGCGCGGCTGCAGCCGGCCGCCGAGCAGCGGCGCGCGCTCAGCCACAGCGAGCCGGACCCGCGCGTCGGACAGCCGCCGCTGCACGGGGGCCGGCTCCGCCGCGCGGGGCGCGGCGGCCTGCGGCGGCGTCGCCGTCGCGGTGACCGGGTCGGACGACCGGCCGGCGAGCAGCGCCAGCATCGCGACGACGATCAGCGCGATCACGCCGACCGCGGCGAGCAGCAGCCAGCCGGCCGGCGTGATCGGTCGCCGGCCGGGCAGCAGGCCGGACATCGGCACCAGGCCGGCGAGACGGGGACGCCGGGCAACGCCGGGCACGGCGCCGAGCAGCCCCTGCAGCCCCGCCAGCACCCTGCCGCGTGCCGGCACCGCCTTCGCCGCCGCGAACCCCAGATTCCGGATCTGCGCGATCACGCCCATGTCCCCCACTCCGCATGCTTGATACCCGGACGGGCTACGCGGGCCTCCCTGCCCGCGCGGCCCGTCCGCCGTCATTCCGCCGCGCGGTACCTCGCGTGGCAGCTGTCGCAGGTCGCGGCATAGGCGTCGAAGGCGAACGCGAAGGCGTCGCCGCCCTGCTCCGCCGCGAACACGAGTTGCACCGCCGCCTGCTCGAGCGCGGTGAAGCCGGCGCGGAACGCTTCGGGCTCGCGCCAGACCGCCGGCAGGGCGCCGCTCTTCATGCCGCTGCTCGAGTCGGGAAACAGCCCGGGCAGCACCGCCGCCGCCTCGATCACCGGCAGCATCGCCGCGCGCACCGCCGCGGCATCGATCTCGGTCTTGCCCTGCGCCATCTCGCGCGGGATCCTGGTCGCCCGCACCACCGACACCATCAGCCGCTGCCGCGCCTCGACCGGGTCGGCGGCGCGGAGCAGCGACGGTGGCGGCAGCACGGCGATCAGGCCGGCGAGGCCGAGGGCGGCGGCGGCGCGGCGCGCCCGGGTGCCGATCAAACGCGTCATGGGGTTGCCTCCGCTGCGGCTTCTGCCTGCCGCGCCGCAACAACGGCGAGCGCCCGCGGCCCGGCCGCGACCTCCACCGCCCGCACCGCGCCGGTGCTGATGTCGACCAGCGAGACGCTGTCGGAAAACCAGTTGGCGACCGCGACCGTGCGCCCGTCCGGCAGCGCGGCGATGCCTTCGGGATAGTCGCCGACCTTGAACGCCGCCCCGGTTTCCAGCGTGCCGGGATCGACCTCGACGATGCGGCCGCCCTCCTGGTCGACCACGACGACGGTGCTGTTCGAGGCGAGCACCGCGACGCCGTAGGGCATGCCGCCGATCGCCACCCGCGCTTCCTCGCGCCCGCCGGCGAGATCGACGACCGAAAGGTCGCCGCTCTGTACATTGGCAACAAAGAGCCGGGCGCGGTCGGTGGAGAGCGCCGCCGCGAACGGCGCCCGGCCGACCGCGACGGTGCCCGTCACCGTGAAGCCGGCGAGCTCGATGATCGAGACCTGGTCGCTCTCCCGGTCGATGCTGTAGGCGAGACCCGCCGCAGGATCGACGACGACCGCCGACGGCGCCGCGCCGACCGCGACGCTGCGCAGCACCGTGCCGGCCACGGTGTCGATCTCGAGCACGCGGTCGCGGTCCCAGTCGGCCGCGAGCAGCCTGTCCGGCCCGGCGAAGGCGAGCCCGAACGGCTGGCCGCCCACCTCGATCCGCGCCGTCACCGCGCCGCTTTCGAGATCGACCAGCGCGATCCGGCCGAGATCGGCATGGCTCACCGCCACGCTTTGCCCATCCGGCGCCACCGCGAGCCCGCCCGGCGCGGGGTCGAGCGCGATCATGCGCGGCTCGCCCTCGCCGGCGGGATCCGTCGCCGTCAGCGTTGCCCCGCCCTGGCTCAGCACGACGAGCTGCGGCTCGGCCCGGGCAGCCCCGAGCCAGGCCGCCAGCAGGAGGCTGGCGAGCGGCAGGGCCGCGGACAAATAGGCGCCTCGGCGTCTCATTCGAGCGTCGCCTTCAGGCCGGCGAGGCCGGTCTCGAAGAAGGCCGTCATCGCCGCCACCGCGGCGGCATCGTTGAGGTCGTCGGGCGGGAAGTTGCCGGTGTCGCCGCGATAGAAGCGGCCTTGCCAGTCGACCCGGCAGCCCTGGCCGTCCTCACTGCGCGTGGTGGCGATCTTCGCCGTGTAGAAGCTCACCGGCAGCGCCTTCAGGTTCTCTTTCGACAGCCGGTACGAGAGCGACTGCCCGGCGCCGTCGACGTCGTCGATCCGCTCGGTGATGCTCTCGCCGTTCGCCAGCGTCAGCGTGCGGGTGACGCCCGGCTCGCTGGCGCCGGTCGCCTCGACGGCGGCAACGTCCGGATGCCATTTGCCGATCGAGCCGAAGTCGCGCAGCGTCGACCAGACGAGTTCGCACGGCACGGCGAGCTCGATCGCCTGATCCACCTTCTGCGGCGTCGGCCCATGCGCGGCGGCGGGGCCGACGGCGGCGAGGACGAAGCCGGCGGCGGCGCAGGCGACGAACAGGCCGGCGGCGCGGGTGGCGGGAGACTCGGTACGCGAAACACTGGAATGCACGTGATCACCTCTGTCTGGAGAGCGGAGCAGGTCGGGGGAGCGGACAACAGCCGCCCGGCGCGGTCGCCGCCGGCCGAGCGCGACGAGATAGGCGACGGCGAGCGCGGCGAGCGCCGCTCCGCCGGGGAGGAACGAGACGTCCGCGACGGTGACGACCTGGCGCGGCCGGGCGTTGGCCGCGATCGCCGCGACGAGGCCGGCGGCGTCCGCGGGGCGCGCGAAGCCGAGCCCGGTCGCCGCGGCGAGCTCGCCGAGATAGGTCGCGCGCAGGGCGGTCAGATGTTCGCCGCCGCCGTCGGGGAGTTCGCCGTAGGGATTGTTGCGCGGATGCCACCCGGGCCGGTTCTCGGCGCCGGGCGGCGGCGGACCGACGCGAGATTCATGCGGCACGTCGGCCTGGCTGAAGAAGCCGACCTCGCGGCCGCGGTCGTCGAACTTCGGGATCGGCACCGGCGTGTCGCCGCCGATGCCGGCGATCAGCCCGCCGACCGCGCCGGGGCGGCCGACGAAGCGTGGGCCGCCGGTCCACGGCAGCGGCGGCGCCTCCTGCCCGTCGGTCAGGAACACGAGGTCGGTGGTCCGCGCGTCGACGCCGGGCGCGACGGCCAGCATCTCCAGCGTGTTGTGGAGCCCGTCGGCGATCCGGCTGTCGCCCTCCCAGGCCATGCGCCAGTCGAGCGCGCGGATCGTGGCGGCGACCGGCGCGAAATTCTCGCAGACCTCGACGGGCTCGAAGAGCACGAAGGGCCGCCGCTCGGTGAAGAGGGCGAGCCCGGCGCGCGAGCCGCAGGGGAGCTGCTCCAGCGTGCCGACGAGCAGGCCGCGCACGAAGCCGAGCCGGCTCTCGGGCTGGCCGTTCGCCGTATAGTCGCGGGCGTTCATCGAGCCGGTGACGTCGACGACGAACATCAGATCGTAGGCAACGCGCTCGCGCGGCCACAGCGGCCGGAGCGCCGCGACCACCGCGAGCAGCAGCGCGGCGAAGAGCAGCAGCGCGCGCGCATCGGCGAACCTGCGCAGCACGGCGCCGCCGCGGCGGCCGGAGGGTGTCGGCGCGGCCATCAAGGCAGCCCCTTCGGCAGGCCGGGCAGATCGGTCCACACCTTCTTCGGCTGCGCTTCCGGGTCGTCCTCGCCCTCCTGCTCGGCCGAGGGGAAATCGCGCACCAGCCGGCTGGCGATGTCGAGATTGACCTTCGCGTCGAACGCACCGGGATCGAGCCGCAGCGACGCCCGATAGGCGTCTTTTGCGAGGCGGACGTTGGCGGCGGCGCCATCGACGTCCTGCCGGTCGATGGCGTCGAAGCCGTCGCGCAGGCGGCGGTTGCCGATGTCGTACCAGAGCGCCGCGAGCGCCTTCACGTCGCCGGTGCCCGTCATCGGCGCCACCAGCGCCTCTGCCGACGTGGCACCGGCGTAGCGCAGCAGGAACTGAGCCCGCGCCCGGATCAGCTCCGGCCCGGCATCGGCCGGAATCGCAAGGTCGCGGCCGGCGACGAGACCGCGGATCAGGGCGTTCTCCTGCCGCGCGGCGACGAGCAGGGAACCGAGGGTCGCCGTGCCGAGCAGCGCGAGGACGAGGACGGCGGGCCAGACCGGCGTGCCGAGATCGCGCGGCAGCAGCCGGCGCGGCGCAAAACCGCGCGGGCGAGCGCCGGTATCGAGCGTGCCGAGGCTCACAGCCCCCCCTCCCGCCGCTTCAGCGCCGGCAAGGGCGGGCCGGCCGGCACCAGCGGCCGTTCGGCGAGACGTGCAGCGAGCAGGGCGGCGAGCAGCACGGCGGCGCCGGCATAGAACGCCCACGCGAGCGGCTGGCGCGGCAGCTCCTCGACATAGGCGATCGGCCGCGTTTCCAGCCGGTCGATCTCGCCGATCGCCTCGGCGATCGCCTCCGGGCTTTCCGCCTCGAAGGCGCGGTAGGGGATGCCGAGCCGGCCGAGGAACAGATGCAGGTGCCGCTCGGGCCGCGCCTGCGGCGTGTCGTCGGACTTCGAGGCGGGGGTCTCGAAGAGGCCCGGGCTGCCCATGGTGCGGATGAACAGCCAGTAGAGGTTGACCGGCTCGCGCGCCACCTGCTGGCGCAGGAGGTCCTGCACCTCCATGCCGATCACGCCGGCGCCGTCGGAGACGAGCACCACCGCGCGCGCCTCCCCCAGCGTCTCCGGCCCGAACTGCCCGAAGGCGAGGGCAAGGCCGCGGCCGACGTCGGTGTGGGCGAGGCCCGGCCGGTCGATCGCCGCGATCGCGCCGCGCACGGCGTCGAGGTGGTCGGTGATCGGCAGCACCTGCATCGGCGAGGTCGAGAAGGCAGCGACGCCGATGCGGTCGTGCGGCCGCCGGCTGGCGAAATCGACCAGCAGGCGCTTCGCCACCGCCGACTTCGAATCCTCGGCCCCGTCCGGCGCGCGGCCCGCAAAGCTGTTGTCCATGCTCGACGAGCGGTCGATCAGCAGCACGATGTTGGCGCCCTGCCCCTGCCGGGTCACGCTGCCGCCGCCGGCGAACGGCCCGGCGAGCGCGACCACCAGCGTGGCGATCGCCGCGATGCCGGCAAGGCGCAGGCCGGCGCTGACCCAGCGCGACAGGGGGTCGGGCGGGGTGAGGCCGAGGGCCGGATGCGCCGACGGCCGCTCGGGGCGCAGCAGCAGCGGCAGCAGCGCGAGGACGAGGAGGACGAGGAGCAGCGGGCGCTCGAAGCTCATGCCGCGCCTCCCCGCTCGATCGCCGCGAGCCGCTTGGCGAGGCCGGCGAGCCGCGCCCGGTCGAAGTCGAGCCCGGCGTCGCCCCGACTGAAGAACAGCTGGCGCGAGGCGGTGAAGAAGGCGGCGGTCTCGACCAGCGCGCCGCGGAACGCCGGCCGCCGGGCGAGGAAATCGCCGATGTCCTCGCCCAGCATGCGCCGGCCGAAGCTCGCGTCGAAGGCGCGGTGCAGGGCGGCAAAGCCCGGCTTCAGCCCCGCGCCGCCGGTGTCCGCTGGCAGCCGGGCGATGACGCCGGCGGCGGCGGCGAACGGCCGGTCGCGGCGGCGGAACGGCCACCACGCCCGGTGATGCGCGAGCCCGGTGACCGAGAGCAGCGCCAGCGCGGCCGCCGCCAGCGTGCCGACCTGCAGCGGCCGCGTGTCGGCGAGGGCGAGCGGCACGTTCGGCCGCATCGCCGCCGGCACCGTCGGCGCCATGATCTCGCGCAGCGGCGCCGTGACGAAGCGCCAGGCCGGCACCGTCACGGTGACGGGGCCGTCCGGTCCACTGAAGCCGACGGTCGCCGCCGGCACCACCAGCTGCTTCGGCTCCAGCGGCGCGTAGAAGGTCTGGTAGGTGAGGCGGAGGTCGAACGCGGTCCGCCCCGGCCCGGCGTCGCCGGCCGGCTCCACCACGACCGCGACGAGGTCGAGCCAATAGTCGATCGGCCGCGGCCGCGGCAGTGCCGCCGTGTCGACGGCGAGCCCGGCGTCGACCTCGATGCGCACCCGCGCGCCGAGCTGGTCGCCCATCCACCAGCCGTGCCCGCGCGGCGGCTCCAGCACGACACGCGGCTCGGCCGCGGCCGCCGGGGCGACGCCGGTGAGCAACAGGAGCAGGCCGGTGCCGACGGCGCGCATCACCCCGGCCCTCCGAGCACCAGCGCCTCGAAGAAGGCGTCGGCGTCGAGCTGGTCGACGATGTCGATCGGCGCCGTGTCGTGGCGCGAGAACACCGCATCGACCGCCGCGGCATGCGCCGCCGCCGCGGCGCGGAACGCCGCCGCGAGCTTCGGGCGCATCAGCACCAGCCGGCGGCGACGCTGCTCGAGATCGAACAGCTCGACGAGGCCGAACGCCGGCAGCGGCGCGTCGACGGCGCCGTCGACGAGGCGGATCGGCCGCACGTCGTGCACGGCGAGGGCGCCGAGCAACGCGTCGAGGATCTCGGGCGAAAAGCTGAAGTCGGAGACGATGAAGACGACGGCCCGGCGCGGCGGGATCAGTTCGGCGGCCGCGATCAACCCACTGATGCCGGCGCCCGCGGGTTCGGCGGCGGCGACGGCGGCGGCGATCTCAACGCCGATACCGCGCCGGCGCACCGCCGGCAGGATGCCGCCGTCGCGGATCGTCGCGCCGGCCATCAGCAGGCCGACCCGGTCGCCGGAGCGCTCGGCCGCGCGCGCGAGCCCGCCGGCGATGAGCGCGGCGAGCGCCGGCCGGTCGGCGCGGCCCGAGATCGCCATCGAGCCCGAACGGTCGACGAGGATGTACATCGCGGCAGCGACATCCTGCCGGAACCGCCGCACCAGCACCGTGCCGACGGGATCGCGCAGCGAAGCGCGCAGGTCGATGCGGCGCGCATCGGGATGGTCGATGAGAGATGCATAGCCGGCAAATGACCCGCCGGCGCCGGGGTTCCGCCCGCGGTGCCGACCTGGCATCCAGCCGCCGAGGCGGCCGCGCGCGGCGACCGCGACGTCGGCGAGCACCTCGATGTCGGCGGCCGCGATCTCGGTCATAGCCGGGCTCCGCGCTGCGCCGCTGCCGGCGCCCGCGGCGTCGGCACCTTCGCGAACACCGCGTCGCACAGGGCCGGCACCAGCGCCTCGCGGCGGCGCTCGTAGACCGGGGCGAGGAAGACGCGGTGCGCCATCACCGCCGGGAACACGGCGCGCAGGTCGTCGGGGATCACGAAGTCGCGGCCCTCGATGAAGGCCCGCGCCCGGGCCGCCCGCACCAGCGTCGACACGCCGCGCGGGCTCGCGCCGCCCTGAACCAGCCGGTCCATCGCGACGCCGTTGAGCTCGATGCCGGCGTCCGCCGGATGCTTCAGCGCCTCCCAGAGCGCGAAGACATAGGCCTCGATCTCGTCGCCGGCGTGCACCTCGCGCTGGATCGCCCGGGCGACGCCGTCGAGCCGGCGGTAGTCGAGCAGCCCCTCGGGGAGCGCCGCCACCAGCGCGTCGGCGTCGTGGAAGCGGTTGTCGAAGACGAGCCGGCGCCGCACTTCCGGGTCGGCCGGCGCATCGACGGGAATTTCCATGAAGAAGCGGTCGCGCGCCGCCGCCGGCAGCTCGAAGGTCTCCTCGCGCTCGACGCGGTTGCGGTCGGCGAACACCTGCAGGTGCGGAAACGACCACTCGCGCTGGAAGGCGGTCAGCGTGCGTTCGGCCATGGCGCGCAGCAGCAGTGCGTGCACCTGCGGCCGGGCGCGGTTGATCTCGTTGAAGAAGAACACGGCGAGGTCGGCGCCGTGCCGCAGCATCGGCCCGGGCTCCATGCGCGGCCGCCCGTCTTCGGCGACGAAGGCCGCATAGACGAGGTCGGTCGGCATCAGGTCGACGGTGCCCTCGATACGCTCGTAGGGGCCGCCGACGAGCCGGGCCACCGCCCGGAGCAGCGTCGTCTTGCCGACGCCGACATCGCCCTGCAGCAAGACGTGGCCGCGGCAGAACACGGCCAGCGTCACCAGCCGGATCGTCGCGTCCTGGCCGACGACGGCCCCGGCGAGCGCCGTCTCGAAGGCGAGCGCGCGGTCGCGCCATTCGCCGAGATCGACCGGCCCGGCATCGCGAAACTCATACATCATCCGTCACCTGAGCCGGCGGGCGCGCCGGCGATCGAGGTCGAGGCGCGGGGGCAGCTGTCCAACCCGCGGGAATTCGGGAGCGAGACGCCCGGGCTCGCGGCCTGGCGTTTCGGTGGTCTAGGGAGGACGTCGGAAACCCTTGAGTAGGCCCCCCGACCGGGCGTCTCGCTCACGGCGGCCGGCGGATGCGGGCGAGGCGAACCGGGTGAGGGATCCGGTCCGCGGCATCCGCCGGCGCGCGGCAGGTGGCCGGGCGGATGGCTCCGCGCCGGCCGAACGCTTTACTCGGCGGGAATTTCCTCGACGTCGTAGACCCACTCGCCGGTCTTCTTGAAATGGGCGACGCGCTGGGCGTTGCGCGCCTCCATGCCCTTGATCGATTCCGACTGCTTGTTGAGCTCCATCGGGTCGTGCTGCGGGTCGTATTTCGAACCGGCGACCTGATCCGGGTAGCCCGGCTTCGGCTCCCAGCAGTTGCCCGGCGCGCGGCAGTTGGTGCCGTCGTAGGCGAGGGCCGGGGCGGCGGCGAAGCAGCCGGCGACGAGGGCGGCGGCGGCGAAAGCGGCGATCTTCATGGTGTTTCCCCCAAGGGTTCGGTCGACGGCTCGTTGGTTCCGGCGCGTCGTCGCGGTGCCGGTGGACGGTCGGCGCGGCCGGGCACCTCGGCCGCGCCGGTCTTCGACCCGGCGGCCCGCCGCTGCGGCGGGCGCCCGGTCGTCGCTTGCTCACCCGTCGTTCGGATCGGGGTGGGTCTTCGGGAAGGGCTTGAAGTTCGCCTTCTGCTCCGGCGTCAGCCAGCGCGCGGTTTCAGGCTTCCCGGTGTAGATGTGACGGACCCAGGCCATGCCGAGCAGCATCTCGTCGAGCGTCAGGTGGCCGTACTGCGGCCCCATCTGGCCTTGCGCGCCGCCGAAGATGATCCGGAACAGGCCGGCGTCGGTCTTGCCGTCCGGATAGGTCCAGTAGCTGTCGTTGAGACCGGGACCGATCTTGCCCTCGCCGTGGTGGCCGTGGCAGCCCGAGCAGGCGGTGAGGTAGACCTCCTCGCCCTGCGGCAGGACGTCGGGGTTCTCGTTGTAGATGTTGACGCCCGTCTCGAAGAAGGTCTTCACCGCTTCGGTGTCGCGCCCGTCCTCGAGCGCATAGCTGAGGTCGAGCTGCTCGCCGGTGACGACATTGAACAGCGGCACCGCGCTGGCGAAGGCCGTCACCGCGAAACCTGCTGCGGCGACGGTGAAGACGAGCGGCCTCAGTCCCGGATACTTCATGTGGTTCTGCCCTGGATCTGTACGGAAGGAACGGGGGCTCAGCTGCTGGGAGGCAGCAGCGGGATGCCCTCGTCGGCGAGGATCTGGTCGATGTCGCCGCGGATCTTGCCGAGGGCGGCCTCGATCTCGGCCATCAGCGCGGTGTCGTCCTTGCGGACGCCGATCGCCTGGTCGTACTTCAGCGGAATCACCTGCCCGTCCGACCGGGTGATGTCGTCCTCGATCATCGTCATGCGGACCGGCACGGTCGACGACTTGACGTAGCGGGCGACGTCGGGGGCAAACGCGATCGCGAGGTCGGCCTCGCCGGCCACGACTTCCGAGACGAGGCGCGACGCCTCGACCTGGTTGTAGCTGTTGCGGCTCGACTTGAAGTTGATCAGGCCGTAGAGGTACGCCGCGTTGTCTTCCCATTTGCCGGTGTACTTCAGCATCACTTCGGCCGGTGAGTAGAAGCGGACGGCGAAGCGGCCGTAGTCGGGCTTGGCGAGATCCTGCCAGTTGTGGCCGTCGAAGTTCTCGTCGGCGCGGCTGACGAAGACGTAGCCGGTGCGATAGATCGAGCTCGAGGTCAGCAGGCGCTCGTCACCGGCATCGACGCCGAACACCACGTCGCAGGCCTTCGGATCCAGGAAGTCGCGGACGAGGTAGACGCCGAACTTGTCGGTCCAGACGAACTCGGGCGTGCGGCCCATCGCCTCGGCGAGCTTCACGGCGATCTTGTTCTCGAAGCCGGCGGCGTCGGCGGCGGAATAGGGGGCTTCCTTGGTGGAAGCGCAGATCTTCAGGGTCGCTTCGGCGGCGGCCGGCCCGGTGGCGAGGACGGCGGCGGCCACGAGCGAGCCGGCGGCTATGGCGGACTTCATCATGGATGTTCTCCCTCACGGTGGTCTTGTCGGTTGCGGGCCGGTCCGCCCTGCCCCCATCCGGTCCCTGGCCGGGGTCGAGAGCTGGGCAAAGGGCGCCGGAGGCCCCGCCGCCCGCCGGATCAGGGGCGGTGGGCGGCGGGGCCGGAGCGGGGTCAGCCGTTGGTCGGCTTCCACTCGCCGGTCTCGAGGTCCTCGCTGTAGGGGTTCTTGCCGTCGAGCGAGAACACCATCACGCCGCCACCCATCTGGGTGTACTTCGCGAGTTCCTTGAACGCGCCGACCGCGCCGAGGCCGGCGGTCGGGTCGGTGAGGTCGAACACCAGGCCGACGCCCGGCCAGCCACCCACGCCGTAGTTGATGGCGACGTACTGGGTGCCGTTGTGCTCGTAGGTCATCGGGTGACCGATCACGCCCGAGGGAAGCTTGAACTTCCAGAGCAGGTCGCCGGTGTCGCTGTCGCGCGCCTTGATGAAGCCGTCGAGCGTGCCGTAGAACGTCAGGCCGCCGGCGGTCGCCATCGTGCCGCCCCAGGCGGAGAAGCGCTCCATGACTTCCCACTTGTACTCGCCGGTGATGGCGTTATAGGCCTTCACCTGGCCGAGACCTTCATAGGCCTGGCGATCACCCTTCGGGCCGGGGTACATCCACAGCGTCGCGCCGACGAAGAACTGTCCGGCCCGGTACGGCAGCATGAACGGTTCCCAGTCCATGCAGATGTGGTTGATGCCCATGAAGAAGAGCTGCCGCTCGGGGTCGTAGCTGTCGTGACCCTGGTTGTGGTAGCCCATCGCCGACGGACAGATGTCGCGGCCCTTGTGGTCCATGCGGGTGGCGAACTCGGGGTCGCGGACCGGCAGGCCCGTGTCGAGCTGCACCTGCTTCACCCAGTTGACCGTGTCGTCGAGTTTGTCGGCCGAGATCAGGTCGCCGTTGGTGCGATCGAGCGTGTAGACGATGCCGTTGCGGTCCGGATGGGTCAGCAGCTTGCGCTCCTTGCCGTCCTTGTCCTTCTGCTCCGACAGCATCATCACGTTGACGCCGGCGTAGTCCCACTCGTCGTGCGGCGTCTTCTGGTAGCCGAACTTCGCCTTGCCGGTGTCGGCGTCGCGGCCGAAGATCGTCATCGTCCACTTGTTGTCACCGGGACGCATGGTCTCGTTCCACGGCGCCGGGTTGCCCGAGCCGTAGTAGAAGAGGTTCTCGTCCGGGTCGTAGGCGTACCAGCCCCAGTTGGTGCCGCCGCCGATCTTCCAGGCGTCGCCTTCCCAGGTGTCGAGGCCGAGGTTCTTCTGGCCGTAGTGCGGGTTGTTGATGTTGAAATCGTCCGCGAGGAGGATCTCGTCGTCGGGGCCGGTGGCATAGGCGCGCCACTTCTGCTCGCCGGTGGTGGCGTCGTAGGCGGTGACGTAGCCGCGCACGCCGAGCTCGGCGCCCGAGGAGCCGACCAGCACCAGGTCCTTCACCACATAGGGGGCGATCGTCAGGGTCGAGCCGACCTTGATGTCGGAGTTCTCGACCTTCCAGCGCTCTTCGCCGGTCGCGGCGTCGAGGGCGACGACGTGGCCGTCGAGCTGGGTCTTCAGGATCAGCGGCTGGACGTCGTCGTTGCCCGGCCAGTAGGCGAGGCCGCGGTTGACCACGTCACAGCAGGCGACGGCGCGCGAGGTCGGATCCTGCTTGGGCTTGTGCTGCCACAGGATCTTGCCCGGCTGGTCGAGCGACAGGGCGAAGGTCGTGTTCGGGTACGGCGAGTGGACATACATGACGCCGTTGACGACGAGGGGCGTGCCCTCGTGGCCGTGCAGCAGGCCCGTCGAGAACGACCAGGCCGCGCGGAGATCCTTCACGGTCTCGCGGTTGATCTGGGTCATCTCGCTGTAGTTCTGGGCCTTGTAGGTGCGGCCCGTCATCACCCAGTTTTCATTGCTCTTCGAAAGCTCGACGAGCTTGTCGTTGGCGTTCGCCGGTAGCGCGACGGCGCCGAGGCCGGCAGCCAGCAAGGTCGCGACGGCGGTTTTCGACACCGTAGACTTGAACCGATCCATGGGATCCCCCCGGTTGGTTTTGGTTCCTGGGAACACGTTGGTTCCGCAGAGACGGCTTTGCGATCGATCTTCTTTCGCGAAACCAAGAAAGACCGCTGCGTCGGCAGCTTGTCGTTCCGGCATTCTGGATCGCACGCGACCGCTGCCATGTCTTGAGCAGTTTTCCCGCACCGGTTCGGGAAGTTGTTCCCGTATTTGAACCGATTGAACCGGGGACTCGCAGCAAACAGCAAGGATTTCGGCACTTTGCCGCGCTGCAGCAGGCAATATTACATTTCTTTAACAGGAATATCGGGTTAGGCAGTCCTAGTGTCGATCATCCGATGCTTCGATGACCGTGCACCGGCTCGCCGCGCTGCGCACCGCCGCGGTCGCGCCGCCGCCCGCCGTCGTCGGCTTCCCGGAGCGAGTCCATGTCCATGCCGTCGCCGACACCCCTTCGCCGCCAGAATTTCCCGTGTGTCGCCATGGCCTTGGCGGCGCTGACCACGCTCACCGCCTGCGAGGATGCGCCGCTCGAGACGACCCCGCCGGCGGCCGCTGCGGCCAGCTCGAGCGACGAAGACGATCTCGGGGCCGGCCACTGGCTGACCCCCGACGACCCGCGCTCACCCGGCGTCTGGCTCGCCGACCGCACCGCCCCGCCCGGCTCCGCGCCAGGCAGCGGACAAAACGCCGCACGTGTCGCGGCGGTCGACGCCGCCCTCGACCGCGGGGCCGCGCTCTTCGTCGAGACCCGCCGCATGCTCGCCAACCGCACGGCGCAACTCGTCGACGTCAACACCGAGCGCGGCGGCACGATCTCGCCCGAGCAACTGCTCGCCGACCTCGCCATCCCCGATCCCGACGGCCGCAAGCACTGGTTCGGCGTGATCGCGCAGGCCTACATCGAGCTGCGCCGCAGCGGCGCCGACCACGCGTCGGCCGTCGCGGCGCTGCGACGCGAATTCACCGCCCGGACGGCGCGCGCGCCCTGACGCGGCGGTCGGCGCGAGCCGCCCCCCGGACACGGCCCCAAGGACACGGCCCCAGAACAAGGCGACGGGTCGACGACCCCCGACGACAACCCGACGACCCCCGACGATCCACGCGAGGAGACGGACGAGACCATGGCGATCAGCGGACTGGACGACGCCGACCGGCACGAGGCCCGGCCGGCTCCCGCGCTCAGGCGAGGCATGACGTTCAAGCGGCAGGTGACGATCGCCCTCGTCGCCTTCGGCGTCGCCGTCTGGGCGTTGGTCGCGATCGGCCTCGTGCTCAACGCCCGCATCGCCGTGCGCGAGGAGATCGAATCCTCGTTCGACATCGCGGCGCTGTTCCTCGAGACGCGCAGCCGCGACGCGGTCGGCGCGCCCGACATCGCGGCGGCCGCCGAGGCGCTGGGTCTTTCCGGCATGTCGACCCGCCATGTGCGCAAGACGCTGTACGACCCGAGCGGCGCCGTCTTCACCGCTCCCGACGGCACGGCGGATGCGGGCGAGGACGATGAGGCGGCACCGCCGACGTGGTTCCAGCGCCTGCTCGACGGCGAGCACCTGCGCAGCGAGTATCCCATCACGCTCGCCGACGGCCGCATCGCGACGCTGGTGCTGGTGAGCGACAGCGAGGACGAGATCGCCGAGGTCTGGGCCGACTTCCGCTTCATCCTGCCGGTCACCGTCGCCTATTCGGTGGTGTTGCTCGGCGCCGCGATCCTCGTGCTGAACCACGTCTTCGGCCGCCTGCGCGCCGTCGCCGACGGCATGCAGCGGCTCGGCGACGGCGGCCTCGACGCCCGCCTCTCCGATCTGCACATTCCCGAACTCGCCTTCATCGTCGAGCGCTTCAACGACCTCGCCGAGCGCCTCGGCGAGCGCGACGCCGAGAACCGCCATCTCAACCGCCGCCTGCTGGTCATCCAGGACGAGGAGCGCCGCCGCATCGCCTACGACCTGCACGACGAGCTCGGCCCCTATCTCTTCGGCGTCCGCGCCACCACCGAAAGCCTCGGCCGCGCCATCGCGGCGCTGGAGACGGCGCATATCCGGCACCTGCGCGAGGGGCTCGATTCGCTCGCCGACCTCACCCAGTCGATCCAGAGCCGCACCCGCAAGCTGGTGTCGGCGCTCCGGCCGATGTCGCTCGGCGAGGTGCCGCTCGCCGAACTGGTCTCGGATTTCGTCGACACCGTCGGCCGCTTCGCCCCCGAGGCCGAGATCAGGCTCGACGCCCGCATCGGCGACGCCTCGTTCGGCGAGGCGGTGGACCTCACCGTGTTCCGCTTCGTGCAGGAGAGCCTGATGAACGCCCTGCGCCACGGCGGCGCGCGCCAGATCGAGATCCGCCTCGCCGAGGGCCCCGCCGAGAACGGCCGCGCCCGGCTCGTCGCCCGGATCACCGACGACGGCGCCGGCCCGCCGGGCGACGTGCCGGCGCGGCCGGGCTACGGCCTCACCGGCCTTGCCGAACGGGTGCTGGCGCTCGCCGGCGAATGGTCGCCGCCGCGCAGTACGCCGGCCGGCACGGTGACCGAGATCGTGCTGCCGATCGAGCACCGCGCCCCGGTCCGCGCCGCGCTCTCCGACGGCGAGCCGGAGGAGACGGCATGACCCGGGTTCTCCTGATCGACGACCATCCGATCGTGCTGCAGGGCTGCCGGCGCATCCTCGAGGCGCACGGCGCCAGCGAGGTGCACACCGCCTCCCGCCTGCTGCAGGCGTTCCAGATCTACCGCCGCACCCGGCCGGACGTCGTCGTCGTCGACCTCTCGATCGCCCGCAAGACCCTCGCCGGCATCGGCTTCATCCGCCGGCTGCGTGCCATCGACCGCAACGTGCCGATCCTCGTCTTCAGCATGCATGCCGACCCGGTGATCGTGCGCAAGTCGCTCGCGGCCGGGGCGACCGGCTATGTGCACAAGGACGCCGATCCCGCCGAGATCGGCCATGCCTTCGAGAAGGTGGCCGCCGGCCAGCCGTTCATCGCCGGCGACCTCGCCACCGAGGTGGCGCTGCACGCGAGCGCCGCCCGCCGGTTGGATACGGGCGAGTTCACCCGCCGCGAGCAGGAGATCCTCGCCCTGCTCGCCGAGGGGCGCAGCTATGGCGAGATCGCCGACGAACTCGGCGTCAGCTACAAGACGGTGGCGAACGTCTGCTCGATCCTGAAGTCGAAGCTCGAGGCCGAGACCCTGCCCGACCTCGTCTTCAAGGCGGTGCAGCGCTTCTCGCCGCCGCGGCAGCGGCGCTAGGCGCGCCGCGCGGGCTCAGCGGTCGACCCGCTCGACGCTGAGCCCGCGCGCCAGCAGCGCGTTCTGGATCCGGTCGGGACCGACGAGGTGCAGCGCGCCGATGGCGACGAAATGCGTGCCGCGGCCGAGCATCAGCCCCTCGATCCGCGCGGCGAAGCCCGCGTTGCGCTCTGTGATGAAGCGGTCGTAGATCCCCTCGCCCGCCGCCCGCATCTCGTCCAGCCCGATCGCCTCCAGCGCCGCCTCGTCGCCGGCGAGCCAGGCCGCGACGAGGCGCTCGTGCTGCGGCTGCCGTCCGGCGAGGTCGTCGACGGTGCTCAGCAGCAGCGCCCGTTCCTCGGCCGGATCGAGCCCGGCATAGAGCGCGAGCGGCCGGTCGGCCGGGTCGAAGCCCGCGACCTCGAGCCCGAGCGACGCGGCATCGCGCAGCAGCCGCCCGTCCGCCCCGCCCTGGTCGAAGCCGCCGCGGTTGAGGGACGCCGACACCAGCGTCATCGCCGCGAGCCAGGGGCGCAGTTCGTCAAGGTCGGCGAGATCGACGCCGAGCCCGTCGGCAACGGCCGCTAGCCGGGCGTAGTCGGCGGGGGCGAAGCGGCTCGACAGCGGCTCGCCCGGGCTGCGGCCGAGCCGGGCGAGCGACGCGGCCGGATCCTCGGTGGGAATTTCGGTTTCGAGCCAGAACGACTGGCTTTCGGCCATCGCGGCGGTGAGTTCGGCGGCCGGCCGCCAGTTGCGCTCGCCGCGCTGCAGGGCATGCACGGTGCCGAACAGCCAGACGGTGGAGTCGCCGTCGCTGACCCGCCAGAGCGGCGGCGACGCCGACGCCGGGGCCGCAGCGAGGCCGACGGCCACAGCGAGGGCGATCCCGCATCCCGCGCGCACCGCGCGGGCAAGGCCGTTCTTCAAGGCACCGACCGGCATGGCAAGGATCCCTCGGCAGCAGCAGGGACGCCGAGCCTGCCTTCGAATGCGGCCGAGGTCAAACGCTTGGCGGCCGCCTCGGCGCGCGCTCAGCTGCCGGCACGCGCCACCGCGCGGTGGCGCGCGAGCAGCCCGCGGCGCGGCGCGAACAGGAAGGCGAGCACGAACAGCGTCGCCTGCACCAGCACGATGGTCGCCCCGGTGGCGCCGTCGGCCCAGAAGCTCGCCAGCGTGCCGAGCGCGGTGGCGAACGCAGCGGAGCTTGCTGCCGCGATCAGCATGCGGTCGAAGCGATCGGCGAGCAGGCGGCCGATGCAACCCGGCGTCACCAGCATCGCCATGACGAGCGCGATGCCGACCGCCTGCATCGCGACCACCACCGTGAACGCGGTGAGCGCCAGCAGCAGCAGTTCGAGCCGCACCGGGGAGAGGCCGATCACCCGCGCCTGCGCCGGATCGAAGGCGGCGAGCACCAGGTCCTTGCGCCAGGCGAGCACGATGGCGAGCGTCGGCACGCCGACGGCGAGCACTTGCAGGATCGCCGCCGTCTCGATGCCGAGCAGGTTGCCGAACAGGACGTGCATGAAGTGGATCTCGCTCGGCGTCGCGACCATCAGGATCAGCCCGACGGCGAGAAAGCCGGTGAAGGAGATGCCGAGCAGGGCGTCCGGCTTCACCCGCGTGCGCCCGTTGGCGGCGCCGGCGAGCCAGACGCAGGCGAGCCCGCTCGCCGCGGCGCCGAGCACCAGCGGCAGGCCGGCGACATAGGCGACGACGATGCCCGGCAGCACCGCATGCGACAGCGCATCGCCGACCAGCGCCCAGCCCTTCAGCACGATGAAGCACGACAGCACGGCGCAGAGCACCGAGATGAAGACGCCGACACCCATCGCCCGCCACATGAAGTCGTAGGCGAGCGGCTCGGCGATGGTGGCGAGGAAGCCGGTCACGGCGCGGCCTCCGCGGCGGCAGCGGCCCGCCGGCGGCCGGCCAGCACGCCGCGGCGCGGCGCGAACAGGAAGGCGACGAAGAAGATCGCCGTCTGCAGCGCGACGATCAGGCCGCCGGTCGACCCGTCGAGGAAGAAGCTCGCATAGGCGCCGAGCGCCGCGGCGAGTGCGCCGAGCGCCGGCGCGATCACCAGCATGCGGCCGAAGCGGTCGGTGAGCAGCAGCGCGGTCGCCCCCGGCGTGATCAGCATGGCGACGACGAGCAGCGCCCCCACCGCCTGCAGCGCCGCGACGGCGGCGAGCGACAACAGGCCGAGCAGCACGCCGTGCAGCAACCGCGTGTCGAGGCCGATCGAGCGGGCGTGGCCGGCGTCGAAGCAGAACAGCAAGAGGTCCTTCCACTTCAGCGCGACGATGCCGACCGCCAGCGCGCCGACCGCCGCCACCTGCCAGAGATCGGCGTCGGCGACGCCGAGCAGATTGCCGAACAGGATGGTGGTGAGGCGGAGGTTGCTCGGAAACACCGAGATCAGGAACAGCCCGAGCGCGAACATCGCGGTGAACACGACGCCGATCACCGCGTCGTTCTTCAGGAGCGAATTGCGCTCGACGAAGCCGATCGCGCCGACCGCGAAGACACCCGCGACCACCGCGCCGGCGACGAACGGCAGCCCGAAGATCGCCGCGATCGCAACGCCCGGCACCACCGCATGCGACAGCGCGTCGCCGAGCAGCGACCAGCCCTTGAGCGTGACGAAGCAGGAGAGCAGGCCGCACAGCGCGCCGACGGCGGCGCCGCCGGCGATCGCCTTGATCATGAAGCCGTAGCCGAACGGCTCGGCGAGCAGCGCGGCGATCTCCGCGGTCGTCATCCGGCCGCTCCCAGCGCGAGACCGCGGGCGGCCGCGGCATCGGGCCCGGCCGGCAGGCCGTGGCCGGGCAGGAAACGGTGCAGCGTGCCGCCGAAGGCGCGGGAAAGATTGGCTTCCGTGAAGGTGGTCGCGACCGGGCCGAAGGCGACGAGGCGGCGGTTGACCATCGCGACGCTGTCGCAGAAGGCCGGCACGGTGGCAAGGTCGTGCGTCGAGACGAGCACGATGGCGCCGCCGGCGCGCAGATCGCGCAGGATGGCAATGATCGCCTCCTCGGTGCGCACGTCGACGCCGGTGAACGGCTCGTCGAGCAAGAGGATCGACGCCTGCTGCGCCAGCGCCCGGGCGAGGAACACGCGCTTGCGCTGGCCGCCGGAGAGTTCGCCGATCTGCCGGTCGGCGAAATCCGCCATGCCGACGCGGGCGAGGCTCTCGGCGACGAGGCGGCGGTCGGTGCCGCCGGGCATGCGCAGGAAGCCCATCCGCCCCTGCCGGCCCATCATCACGACGTCGGCGACCGAAACCGGGAAGGTCCAGTCGACCTCTTCGGCCTGGGGCACGTAGGCGACGATGTTTTCCTTCTGCGCGGCCGAGACCGGCCGTCCGCCGATGCTCACCTTGCCGCGCGTCGGCTCGACGAAGCCCATGATGGTCTTGAACAGCGTCGACTTGCCGGCGCCGTTCATGCCGACGAGGCCGCAGATCGACGGCCGGTCGAGCGTCAGGCTGACGCCTTCGAGCGCGACGGTGCCCGAGCGATAGGCGACGGTGACGTCGTCGACGCGGACGACGGGCGCAGGCCCGCTTTTGGGGTCAGTTGACGACATCGAAGCCTCGCGTCAGCGTTTCGGCGTTGAGCGCCATCATGTCGAGATAGGTCGGCGCCGGGCCGTCCGCCGGGGTCAGGCTGTCGACATAGAGCGTGCCGCCGTAGCGGGCGCCGGTCTCGGAGGCCACCTGCTGCATCGGCCGGTCGTTGACCGTGCTCTCGCAGAACACCACCGGCACCGACGCATCGCGCACCGTGTCGATAACCCGGCGAATCTGCTGCGGCGAGCCCTGCTCGTCGGCGTTGATCGCCCAGAGATAGCTCTCGGTCAGGCCGTAGTCGCGGGCGAGGTACGAGAAGGCGCCCTCGCAGGTGACGAGCACGCGCTGGTCGGCCGGCAGGCCGGCGAGCTTGTCGCGGATCGGCGCATCGATCGCCGCGAGCTTTTCGAGATAGGCGGCCGCATTGGCGGCGTAGGCATCGGCATTGGCGGGGTCGAGCTCGGCGAGCGCCTTGCGGATGTTCTCGACGTAGATCGCGGCATTGGCCGGCGACATCCAGGCATGCGGATTCGGCTTGCCCTCGTAGGCGCCTTCGGAAATCGCGATCGGCGCGACGCCGTCGGAGACGACGACGCTCGGCACGTCGACGCCAGCGAAGAAGCGCTCGAACCAGCGCTCGAGGCCGAGCCCGTTCCAGAGCACGAGGTCGCCGGAGCGGGCGCGGACCACGTCGAGCGGCGTCGGCTCATAGTCGTGGATCTCGGCGCCCGGCTTGGTGATCGATTCCACCAGCGCCTTGTCGCCCGCGACGTTCTGGGCGATGTCGGCGAGGATCGTGAAGGTGGTGACGATCCGCTTCGGCTCGTCGGCGCGCACCGGATTGGCGGCGAGGCCGACCAGGGCGATGAGGCCGGTGGCCGCGGCGAGGACGACGCGCCCGGCGCGCCCGTCCCGGCTCGTCGTCATTCCGGATTTGATTCCGCGCGGCAAATTCATGCTCCTCGTCCGTGGTCATCCGCCGGTGCCACCGGAACCTGCCCAGGGATGGGACGGTGCCTGCACCGGCTTTTTGCAAATGAGTTGCAACTGCAGAATAGGGTGCCGAGGTAGGAATGCAAGTGCGAATGATTTGCAATCTAAACTCGGCGAGCACCGTTTCGTTCCCGCGGTGCAGCAGACCCAGACGCAAAAAGGGGCGGCGCCGGCAGCGCCACCCCCTCATTGATGAAATCCCGACCAGAGACGACGGCGGTCAGCGGCCGGCCGCGATCACGTCTTCCAGCGTCCGGAGCCCCGTCACCGGCGAGCTCACCAGAACGGCCATGTTGCCGGGCGCGTGCTGGTTCTTCCACATCTTCATGTGCGCCGCCGGCACCTGGTCCCAGGCGAACACCTCGGACATGCAGGGGTCGACGCGGCGGTCGAGCACGAAGCGGTTCGCCTCGGACGCCTGCTTCAGGTGGGCGAAGTGCGAGCCCTGGATGCGCTTCTGGTGCATCCAGACGTAGCGCGCGTCGAAGGTGATGTTGAAGCCGGAGGTGCCGGCGCAGAACACCACCATGCCGCCGCGCTTCACGACGAAGCACGACACCGGGAACGTCGCCTCGCCGGGGTGCTCGAACACCGTGTCGACGTTGTTGCCCTTGCCGGTGATGTCCCAGATCGCCTTGCCGAACTTGCGCGCTTCGCTGAACCAGGTGTCGTACTCCGGCGAGCCGACCTTCGGCAGCTGGCCCCAGCAGGCGAAGTCCTTGCGGTTGATCACGCCCTTGGCGCCGAGGCTCATGACGTAGTCGCGCTTCGACTCGTCCGAGATCACGCCGATCGCGTTGGCGCCCGCCGCGGCGCAGATCTGCACCGCGAACACGCCGAGGCCGCCCGACGCGCCCCAGACCAGCACGTTCTGGCCCGGCTTCAGCGTATGCGGCGCGTGGCCGTAGAGCATGCGGTAGGCGGTGGCGAGGGTGAGCGTGTAGGAGGCGCTCTCCTCCCAGGTGAGGTGCTTCGGCCGCGCCAGCAGCTGCCGGCTCTGCACCCTCGCGAACTGCGCGAACGAGCCGTCGCCGGTCTCGTAGCCCCAGATCCGCTGCGAGGGCGACAGCATCGGGTCGCCGCCGTTGCATTCCTCGTCGTCGCCGGCGTCCTGGTTGCAGTGCACCACGACCTCGTCGCCGACCTTCCAGCGCGTCACCTTCGAGCCGACCGCCCAGACGATGCCCGAGGCGTCGGAACCGGCGATGTGGTAGGGCTGCTTGTGGCTGTCGAACGGCGAGATCGGCTGGCCGAGCGAGGCCCAGACGCCGTTGTAGTTGACGCCGGCCGCCATCACGAGCACCAGCACCTCGTCGCTCTCCAGCGTCCAGGTCGGCAGCACTTCGAGCTGCATCGCGGTGTCCGGCGGCCCGTGGCGCTCGCGGCGGATCGCCCACGCCCACATCTTCGCCGGCACATGGCCGAGCGGCGGGATTTCGCCGACGTCGTAGAGGTCCTTGAGCTCAGGCTCGGCCCGGCTGCTGGCGACGGCTTGCATGATGGTGGCTCCCTTGTCCTTGCCTCGGTCGAACCGCCCGCGGGGCGCCCGTTCTCTCCGGAGGGCGCCTTCAGCCGGGTGGCGGCATGGTGATCACCGCGTGCGGTGCAGGCCGCGGCACGCGAGGCGCGCCACTTTTGCACTGCGGCATCGGCTGGAGGCACCATGCGCTGAAGCCGTGCGCCTGCGGGATAGGGCAACACGTCGCATCGGCGCATCGGCGGCGCCGATGGCCGCCCCGGGCCAGGCCGCAGGTGCGTCCAATTGTTCCGCCCGGCCGGCGGAATCGCGCACCGAACGCACCTGCCCGGGCATGAAAACCAATTCTGTTCAATGACTTGATGCGGTGCGGCCGTATTGTGCCCGGGCCGTGCCGGCGGCCCATGCCGCCAAGGGAGGGCTTCCCCGTCCGCGAAGCATCATCCTATAGCATCAGCATGTGGCGCGCCCGCCGTCCTGCGGGCTGCGAGCGGTCGGCCTTGCCCCGGTCTCGGGCAGGCCGCGGCGGAGGCGACAAGATGAGCGTGAAACGCGACCAGCCCTGGATCATCCGCACCTATGCCGGCCATTCGACGGCCGCGGCCTCGAACGCGCTCTACCGCTCCAACCTCGCCAAGGGCCAGACCGGCCTCTCCGTCGCCTTCGACCTGCCGACCCAGACCGGCTACGACCCCGACGACGCGCTGTCGCGCGGCGAGGTCGGCAAGGTCGGCGTGCCAGTCGCCCATCTCGGCGACATGCGCCGCCTGTTCGCCGACATCCCGCTCGAGCGGATGAACACCTCGATGACGATCAACGCGACCGCGGCCTGGCTGCTGTCGCTCTATGTCGCGGCCGGCGACGAGCAGGGCGCCGACCGGGCGAAGCTGAACGGCACGACGCAGAACGACATCATCAAGGAGTATCTGTCGCGCGGCACCTATGTGTTCCCGCCCGCGCCCTCGATGCGGCTCACCACCGACATGATCGCCTGGACCTACCAGCACATGCCGAAGTGGAACCCGATGAACGTCTGCTCCTACCACCTGCAGGAGGCCGGGGCGACGCCGGTGCAGGAGCTCGCCTATGCCCTCGCCACCGCCGTCTGTGTGCTCGACGGCATGAAGGCCTCCGGCGCGATCCCCGCCGCCGAGTTCCCGGCGGCGGTCGGCCGCATCTCCTTCTTCGTCAACGCCGGCATGCGCTTCATCACCGAGATCGCCAAGATGCGCGCCTTCACCGCGCTCTGGGACGAGATCCTCGAAAGCCGCTACGGCATCGAGGACCCGAAGATGCGCCGCTTCCGCTACGGCGTGCAGGTCAACTCGCTCGGTCTCACCGAGCCGCAGCCGGAAAACAACGTCAGCCGCATCCTGATCGAGATGCTGGCCGTGGTGTTGTCGAAGAACGCCCGCGCCCGCGCCGTGCAGCTGCCGGCCTGGAACGAGGCGCTCGGCCTGCCGCGGCCGTGGGACCAACAGTGGTCGCTGCGCATGCAGCAGATCATGGCCTTCGAGACCGACCTGCTCGAACACGAGGACATCTTCGACGGCAGCCGCGTCATGGACGCCAAGGTCGAGGGGCTGAAGGCCGAGGCGCGCGAGGAACTCGCCCGCATCGACGCAATGGGCGGGGCGATCGCCGCCGTCGAGAGCGGCTACATGAAGCGCGCCCTCGTCGAGAGCAACACGCGCCGCCTCTCCGGCATCGAGGCCGGCGAGCAGACCGTCGTCGGCGTCAACAAGTTCACCGAGACCGAACCCTCGCCGCTCGCCGCCGGCGCGGACGGCGGCATCCTCACCGTGCCCGAGCACGTCGAGCCCGAGGCGATCGAGGCGCTGAAAGCCTGGCGCGACCAGCGCGACGCGAAGGCCGTCGCTGCCGCGCTCGCCGACCTGCGCGCCGCCGCGAGCGAAGGCCGCAACATCATGGAGCCGTCGATCGCCGCGGCGAAGGCCGGCGTCACCACCGGCGAATGGGGCCGCACCCTGCGCGACGTCTTCGGCGAATACCGCGCCCCGACCGGCGTCGGCGCCGCGGCGAGCGCCGGCATCGGCGAGATCGAGGCGGTCCGCGCCGCCGTGGACGCGGTTTCGGAAAGGCTCGGGCGGCGGATCAAGTTCCTCGTCGGCAAGCCCGGCCTCGACGGCCACTCAAACGGCGCCGAGCAGATCGCCGTGCGCGCCCGCGACTGCGGCATGGAGGTGGTCTACGAGGGCATCCGCCTGACCCCGGCCGAGATCGTCAACGCCGCGCTGGAAGAGAGCGTCCACATCATCGGCCTGTCGATCCTGTCGGGCAGCCATGTGCCGCTGGTGCGCGACGTGATCGCCCGCATGCGCGCGAGCGGCCTCGACGACGTGCCGCTCGTCGTCGGCGGCATCATCCCGCCCGACGACGCCGCAACCCTGAAGGCCCTCGGCGTCGCCGCGGTCTATACGCCGAAGGATTTCCAGCTCACCGACATCATGGCCGACGTGGTGCGGATCGTGGATCAGGGGACGGCGGTCGCGGCCTGACGTCACTCAGGCCGCGAGCGCCAGCCCGGCGACCGCGGCGAGCCCCAGTGTTTCGATCACCAGCGCGCGCCGGTAGAGCCTGAGCGCCCGGTCGATGTCGGCCGGCCCGGCGTCGCGCCGGCCGTCGCCCATGGTGGCGTCCTCGACGCGGACGTCGCCGTAGACCTTGGGGCCGTTGAGCGCGAGGCCGAGGGCCCCGGCCATCGCCGCTTCCGGCCAGCCGGCGTTCGGCGAGCGGTGCCGGCCCGCGTCGCGGCGCACCGCGCGGATCGCGCCCGCGGCATTCATCCCCGGCAGCGTCGCGGCGGCGAGAACGAGGACCAGCGCGGCGAGGCGCGAGGCGGGAAGGTTGACGAGATCGTCGAGCCGCGCGGCGGCCCAGCCGAAGGCCTCATGCCGCGGCGTGCGGTGGCCGATCATGCTGTCGGCGGTGTTGACCGCCTTGTAGAACACCCCGCCCGGCAGGCCGAAGGCCGCGGTCCAGGCGAGCGGCGCGACGACGCCGTCGGAGTAGTTCTCCGCGAGGCTTTCGATCGCCGCGCGTGCCACCCCGGCTTCATCCAGAAGGGCCGGATTGCGCCCGACGATCCGCCCGACCGCCAACCGGCCGGGCTCGAGGCCGTCGCGCAATCCATCCGCCACCGCCGCGACATGCTCATGCAGGCTGCGCTGCGCCGGCAGGCTCGCCGCGAGCACCGCGAGCAGCGCAAAGCCGAGCCAGCCGAACGGCAGCAGCAGCGCCTGCACCCCGGCGGCGACCAGCACCGGCACCCCGGCGAGCACCCCAAGCGCCACGACCCCGCCGACCCGGCGCCGGCGCGGCGTCGCCGTGTCCCGGTTGAGCGCCCGGTCGAGCGCCGCGATCAGCGCCCCGATCCACGTCACCGGATGCCCGATCGCCCGGAACACCGCCGCCGGATAGCCGGCCCCGGCCTCGATGAGGGCGGCGACCAGCGCGAGCAGGGGGAAGAGGGCGAGTTCCATCGAGAGACCGATCCGGGCTGGCGGGGTGGCGAGGGTGGGAGGTCTGAAGAACAGGAAGCCGAACGGCGACGAGGAGCTGCTTTTCACGCCGATAAGACGGATCATTCCTTCTTCGTGGGAAATGGAAGCATTTGGGTTAATAATGCACCGTGTGGGTCAAGTTTGCCGAAACTGGAGAGTATGCACAAAGATTCTACATGGAAAACGGGGCAGAATACTACAGACTTGAGCATTGGTAAGCAATTAAAACCGACGAGATAGTCAAATCATTAGTACCGGGCGCGAAAGAACCACTAAAAGTTACGCCAGATGGTGAAATTTGGGATGGCAATACGAAGACTAAGGCCTGCGAGAGCTAGGGTATGACGTAGATGCGCTGCCTCAAGTGGAAATTAAAAGGGATAAATCTGAAACGAGCTATCCCGGAGAGTATGATGATGAAATGTAGGGGGATTTTATTAAAATGAAGGATATTCAACTTATCATTGAAAATATGAGTAATGAAAAAATAATAGATTTAGTTTTAAATTTATCTTTCAAACTAACAGTTGTGAGTAGAACCGCTTATCCAAGTGGCCATGTTAGCGACGAAAAATTGATGATGGCAATTAACGAAATACAGCACAGACTGACAGGTTCTGCATTGCATCTACGAAAGGGCGAGGCGAGGCAGGATTATCTAAAAGAATATCTTGTGATTGCATTCTCTGAGATTAGGTATGCTGAAATGTTGAGGGAACTAGTCATCAGCATGAGTTAATTTTCTGCTAAGCTATAGCGGTTTTTGCCAAACGAGACTGCTCAAACAAATCGCTCGTGTCGGCGCGTTCGTTCCTCCCCAATGGGATCGCCAACGCTTTCCAAGCCAGCTATACGACGCCACGCAAGCGGATCGATGTGGCTTACCGCGACATCTTGCTAACGCGTCTTGGCTTGCTCGATAACATCATCGACGAAGCTGCGCCGCCCGGACGCGACCCTCGGCAGCACATCACTTCGACCTTCGATCCGTCATCGCCGGGCTTGACTCACGGCTGTCGGGTTCGCAGTCGGAGCGGGGTCGTGCGCCCGGCCTCGTCCTTCGAGACGGCCCTCTCGGGCCTCCTCAGGATGAGGCCTGAGGGGTTTTCTGTTTTCTCTTCAGACCGTTATCCTTTTCCCTCATCCTGAGGAAGGC
Source organism: Methylobrevis albus (assembly GCF_015904235.1). Classification (GTDB taxonomy): domain Bacteria; phylum Pseudomonadota; class Alphaproteobacteria; order Rhizobiales; family Pleomorphomonadaceae; genus Methylobrevis_A; species Methylobrevis_A albus. The sequence goes on along the minus strand of NZ_JADZLT010000049.1, from coordinate 288,969 downwards.
GCGCAGCGCCTGTCTCGAAGGGCAACGGAAAAGCCGAGGCGCCGGCAGATGGAACGCTGTGTCCTACCCCCTCACCCGTGCCGCCGCCCGCCCGCGGCGGCGCGGAGGTCGAAGGCGGGGTCGGCGGCGGTTGCCGGGTCGAGCTCCGTGCCCGCGGCGAGCAGCCGGCGCACCGCCATGTGGTCGCCCGGCCGGTTGATCGTCTCCGCGCCGAGGAACCGCCCACCCGCAAAGCACAGCATGGTCGCCCCCGCGGCATCGATGCGCGGCAGCACGAGGTCGGCGCCGGCGGTGAGCCCCGCGATCTGGATCTTCAGCGGCCCCTGGTCGCTCCAGAACCACGGCACCGCCGCATAGGGCCCGGCGCGCCCGGCGAAGCGCGCGGCGAGATGGCGTGCCTGGTCGACGGCGTTCTGCACGGACTCGAGGCGGATGCGCTGGCCGGTCCGCGCGTCGGGAAACGACGCGCAGTCGCCGATCGCCGCGATGGCCGGATCGGACGTGCCGAGTTCCGCATCGACGGCGATGCCGTTGTCGACGACGAGGCCGGCGCCGACGGCGAGCTCGGTGTTCGGCACCGCGCCGATGCCGACGATGACGAGGTCGGCCGGCACGAGATCCCCCGCCGCGAGCCGCACGCCGGCGACCCGGCCGTCTCGCCCTTCGAGCCCGGCGACGGCCGCGCCCGCCTCGACGACGACGCCCGCGGCGGCGAGCCGGGCGGTCACCTCGGCCGACATCGCCGGCGAGGCGGCCCGCGCCAGCGCTCGCGGCGCCGCTTCCAGCACCCGGACCGGCGCTGCGCCGGCACCGCGCGCGGCGGCGACCAGCGCCGCCACCTCAAGGCCGATGAAACCGCCGCCGATCACCACGACGTCGCGCGCCGCGGGCAACACCTGCTGCAGCACCACCGCATCGGCGAGCGTGCGCACGGACAGCACGCCGGCGAGATCGGCGCCCGGCAGCATCAAGCGGCGGTTGCGCACCCCGGTGGCGAGCACCAGCCGGTCATAGGCGATCCGCTCGCCGCCGGCGGTCTCGAGCCGCGCGTCGGCGCGGTCGATCGCCTCGACGCGCACGCCGCCGCGCCACTCGATGCCGCCGGCGACGAGCGCCTCGGGCGGGCGCAGCAGCAGGCCGGCGGCATCGACCTTGTCGGCGAGAAACGCTTTCGACAGCGGCGGGCGCTGATAGGGGGCGGAGGGCTCGTCTCCGAGCAGCAAGATCGGGCCGGTCTCGCCGGCCTCGCGCAGGCTCAGCGCCAGCTGCAGGCCCGCCTGTCCGGCTCCGACGACGACAGTACGCAGCGAACTCATCCGGGCTCCGTCCATTCGGCTTTGCGGCATCGATAGGGGGCGACGCCCGTTGCTGCAAGCCTGCCGGCGACGAGACCTTTCGTGCGGAGGCTTTTGCTTGCCCGGTCGCCGGTGCAAGGCTAGAACAGAGCCGCTGATCCAGTCATTTCTGATTTGGTGGTTCGGCGGCAAATCTTCTCGGCCCAGCACGGACATATTGCGTGCACCGATGGCCAGGGACGTGCCGGATTCCTAGCATCGGGGGTCGTATTATGAATATGTCTCTATCGCGGCTGCTGGCCTTTGCCAGTGCCGTTGCCTTGGCCTTGCCTGCGTTCGCGGCCGACAAGCCGGGAACCCTGCCGGACAAGATCGTGGTCAACAAGAATTTCGTCGAGTTGCTGAACGGCACGGAAGCCGTGCCGGTCGTCGTGACGATCAATACGCTGCGCCGCGCCTCGGCGCGCGACCTGCTGGAGCCCGCGTCGCGCGCTGCCGTCAAGGCCGGGATCGCCGCCGACCTCGACGCCGCGGTCGCCGGCCTGGTGCCCGGCCGCAACGTCCTGAAGCTCACCACCTCGCCGCGTTTCGCCACCCGGCTGACCCCGGCCGAGATCAAGGCGCTCGCCGCCTCGCCGACGGTCGCCTCGATCGAATACGACATCCAGGTCGAGAAGCACCTCGACCAGGCGATCCCGATCGTGCAGGCGAACACCGTGCATTCGGCCGGCGGCAACGGCCGCGGCCTCTCCGTCGCGATCATCGACGACGGCGCCCAGCGCAGCCATCCCTTCCTCGGCAACCGCCACATCGCCGCCGCCGAGGCCTGCTTCATCGCCGGCAGTTCCGCCTGCCCGAACGGCACCGGATCCCAGATCGGCGCCGGCGCCTCGGAAGCCGCCCCGGGCCAGAGCCACGGCACCCACGTCGCCGGCATCACGGTCGGTCGGCGCAGCGGCGCGGCCGGGCCGCGCACCGGCGTCGCCTTCGCGTCGCGCTACATCCCGATCAACGTGTTCGGCCCGTTCGGCAGCACCGGCTTCTCCAACCTCGACCGCGCCTTCGAGCATGTCGAAGACCTCGTCCTCGAGGGCAACAACCGCTACAAGATCGCCGCGGTGAACATGAGCATCGGCGGCAACCGGTTCAGGACGGAGTGCGACAGCGCCCTGCCGAACACCAAGGCCGTGCTGGAACGCCTGCGGGCGCTCGGCATTCCGGTCGCCATCTCGGCCGGCAACAACTCGTGGGACGACGACATGGGCGCCCCCGGCTGCATCAGCACCGCGGTCTCCGTCGCATCGGTCGGCAAGACGTCGGCGCGCGCGTCCTACTCCAACATCAACCGCACCACCGACCTCTTCTCGGTCGGCGGCGAATTCGGCGACTGCGTCGTCTCCTCGGTGCAGACCAACGCCTTCGACGCCTTCTGCGGCACCTCGATGTCGTCGCCGATGGTGGCCGGCCAGTTCGCCGTGCTGAAGCAGCTGTTCCCGAACGCGACGCCGGCGCAGATGCTCGCGGCGCTGCAGCGCACCGGGCAGGCGATCACGACGCCGGTGCATACCAAGCCGCTGACCAAGCTCGAGCGCGCGCGCCAGTTCCTGCTGAACCCGACGCCGCCGACCAACGACGCCTTCGCCAAGGCGGTCAACCTGCCGCTGAACGGCTACCTCGCCGGCAACAACACCTATGCCACCCGCCAGACCGGCGAGCGCCGCCACGTCACCGCGACCGACGGCCAGACCATCTGGTACAAGATCCGCGTGCCGACTGGCGGCAGCGTCACCATCGACACGCTCGGCTCGGACTTCGACACCGTGCTCGCGGTCTACAGCGAGACCTCGCTCGCCGCGCTCTCGACCCCCGTCGCCGCCAACAACGACGTCGGCGGCGCCCAGAAGGCGAGCACCGTCTCCTTCAATGCCGACCGCAACCGGCTCTACTACGTCGCCGTCGGCGGCGCCGCGCCGGGTGAGGAGGGCCACGTCGTGATCAGCACGGCCGTCCAGCCGCTGCCCCCGACGAACGACGCCTTCGCGTCGAGCCGTGCGGTGAGCTCGCCGCCGGTCGGCGGCGCCGTGGCGCTGCGTTCCTCGAACCTGCTTGCGACCACCGAGGCGGGCGAACCCATCCAGGGCTTTGAGAGCGCGACCGTCTGGTACCGGTTCCGGACCAGCGCCGCGGGCCGCTGGATCGTCGAGACGGCGCAGAGCGACTTCGACACGACGCTCGCCGTCTACGACGGTACCACGCTGCAGAACCTGAACCTGGTGCTGTACAACGACGACCGTAGCGCGACCGACCGGACCAGCCGCGTCGTGTTCACCGGCGTCGCCAACAAGGTCTATTTCGTCCAGGTCGGCGGCTACAACAACGCCCAGGGCAACATCCGCCTGCGCATCGCCGCACCGCGCCCGGCGCCCGGCGCGGCGGTCGAGGAAGTCTCGCTGATCGAGATGAAGTGACCTGACGATCCGTCGCGGGCCACGGCTCGCGGCCTCTTCGATGCTGCCATCAGGGAGCCGGCTCACGCCGGCTCCTTTTGTTTTGCTTGGAATTTCCGCGCGTCGGCAGTCACCGACGTCGCGGTCGCCTCAGGATTGCTTTCCGGCACATTGCACGCGACTCCCCATTTCTTTGCAGCCATCTATTGACAGAGCAAAAAATCGGGAGCGGAAGTATCGTCCATCGCCTGCTTATTTCGGGCGATGACTCCGCCATGACGCCAGGTACGTTTTGTACTTTGGCGGTCTGCCGGGCCTTTGCATTTATTTTTTAGTCGGGGGAATCGGTCATGATTGACAGGACGAGGTTGGTATCGGCGATCGCGATCGCCGTTGCCATGACCTTCGCCGGCGCGGCCAGCGCCGACGAGACGGGCGGCAAGATCGTCGTCACCAAGGAATTCGCCAAACTTCTCGACGGCACCGCCCCGATCCCGGTCGTGGTGACGGTGGCGCTGGCCTCCGCCGACGCGGTGACGGCCCAGCTCGACGACGCGGCGACGCGCGGCGCCGCCAAGGCGGCGATCGCGGCGACGCTCGACGCGGCGGTGGCCGGCCTCGTGCCGGGCAAGGCGGTGCTGAAGCTCACCACCTCGCCGCGTTTCGCGACGAAACTCACCACGGCGGAGATCAAGGCGCTCGCCACCGATCCGCGCGTCGTCGCCATCAACTACGACGTGCCGGTGTTCAAGGATCTGACCCAGAGCATTCCGCAGATCCAGGCCAACACGCTGCAGTCGGCCGGCGGCACCGGCTCGGGCCGCACCGTGGCGATCATCGACGACGGCGCCCAGCGCAGCCATCCCTTCCTCGGCAACCGCCACATCGCCGCCGCTGAGGCCTGTTTCATCGCCGGCACCACCGGGTGCCCGAACGGCACCGGCGAGCAGATCGGTGCGGGCGCCGCCGAGGCGAAGCCCGGCCAGAGCCACGGCACCCACGTCGCGGGCATCGCCATCGGCCGCAACACCCTCGCGGGCAACCCCCGCCTCGGCGTCGCCCGCGCCGCGCGCTATATCCCGATCAACGTGTTCGGGCCGTTCAGCGGCACCGCGTTCTCCAATCTCGACCGCGCCTTCGAGCACGTCGAGGATCTGGTGCTGACCAACAACAACACCCACCGCATCGCCTCGGTGAACATGAGCATCGGCGGCGGCGGCTCGTCGGGGCAGTGCGACGACAACTTCCCCAACACCAAGGCGATCCTGACCCGGCTGCGCAACCGCGACGTCCCGGTGATGATCTCGGCCGGCAATGGCGGTGGCAACGACTTCATGGGCGCGCCGGGCTGCATAAGCACGGCGATCTCGGTGTCGTCGGTGTCGAAGACCTCGGTGCCCTCGACCTTCACCGACATCAACGAGACCACCGACCTGTTCGCACCCGGCGGCGAGTTCGGCGACTGCATCGTCTCGTCGGTGCAGACCAACAGCTATGCTGCCTTCTGCGGCACCTCGATGGCCTCGCCGCACGTCGCCGGCGCCTTCGCCGCGCTGAAGCAGCTGTTCCCGGCCGCCAAGGCGCCGCAGATCCTCGCGGCGCTGCAGCAGACCGGCCAGCTGATCCAGGACACGATCCACAAGAAGCCGCTGATCAAGCTCGAGCGCGCCCGGCTGTTCCTGCTCAACCCGGTGCCGCCGAGCAACGACGCCTTCGCCCGCGCCCTGACGCTGCCGATCAACGCGTCGCTGTCGACCAACAACGCCTTCGCCACCCGGCAGACCGGCGAGCGGCGCCACGTCGTCTCCACCGACGACAAGACGCTCTGGTACAAGTTCCGCGCGACCGGCGGCCTCGTCACCATCGACACGCTGGGATCGGATTTCGACACGGTGCTCGCGGTCTATGACGAGACCACCCTCGAGACGCTGTCGACCCCGGTCGCGAGCAACAACAACGTCAGCGCCACGCAGCTCGCGAGCCGCGTCAGCTTCAACACGGTCGCCAATCGGCTCTACTATGTCGCCGTCGGCAGCCTCCGCGCGAGCACCTATGGCCACGTGGTGATCTCGACCGTCGGCACGGTTCCGCCGCCGCCGAACGACAACTTCGCCGCCGCCCGGACGTTGACGATCCCGGCCGCCGGCATCCTCTCGCTCACCGGCAGCAACAGGGGCTCGTCGGCCGAATCGGGCGAGCCCTACAGCACCGCGACCGTCTGGTTCCGCTTCCGCGCCGCGGCCGCCGGCACCTGGCAGATCGACACCAACGGTAGCAACTACGACACCAAGCTCGGCGTCTATCGCGGCACCGCGGTCAATGCGCTGACCGCCATCGCCCAGGACGACGACGGCGGCGACGGCGTCAACAGCCTCGTGCGCTTCAACGCCGTCGCCAACACGCTCTACTACGTTCAGGTGGGCGGCTTTAACGGCTCCACCGGCAACTTCACGCTGCGCATCGCCAATCCGTCGAACAGCTCCGCGAGCGTGGACCTGGTCGCGACGCGGCGCTGACCGGCAAGGCGCTGCCCGAACGACAGCAGGGGCGCCCTTCGGGGCGCCCCTGTTCGTTTGCGCGCGGCTGCGGGACGCCCGGTCAGTCGGCGAAGACCACCGTCTTCGCGCCGTTGACGAACACCCGATCCTCGATGTGGTAGCGCACCGCGCGGGCGAGCACGCGCCGCTCGATGTCGCGGCCCTTGCGGATCAGGCTTTCGGGATCGTCGGCATGGCTGATGCGCTCGACGTCCTGCTCGATGATCGGCCCCTCGTCGAGGTCCGCCGTGACGTAGTGCGCCGTCGCGCCGATCAGCTTGACGCCGCGCTCGAACGCCTGGTGGTACGGCTTGGCGCCCTTGAAGCCCGGCAGGAACGAGTGGTGGATGTTGATGCAGCGTTGCGCGAGCCGGCGCGTGAGGTCGTCGGACAGCACCTGCATGTAGCGCGCGAGCACGACGAGCTCGGTGCCGGTCGCCTCGATCAGCGCCAGCAGCTTCTCCTCCTGCGCCGCCTTGGTCTCCCGCGTCACCGGCAGGTGGTGGAACGGCGCGCCGTCGAAATCGATGCCGGCGTAGGTCTCGGGCCCGTGGTTGGCGACGATCGCCGTGACGTCCATCTGGAGCTCGCCGATGCGGCGGCGGTAGAGCAGGTCGACGAGGCAGTGGTCGAACTTCGAGGCGAGGATCATCACCCGCCGCGGCCGGCGTTCCGGCCGGATCGCCCACTCCATGCCGAAGCTCTCCGCCACCGGCGCAAAGCCCGCCGCGATGCCGTCCGGGTCGATCGGACGGTCGACACCGTCGAAGACGACACGCGCATAGAAGCGCCCGTCGCCGGAGGCGTCGTCATACTGGCGCGACTCGCGGATGTTGCAGCCCTGGCGGAACAGGTAGTCGGAGAAGGCGGCGACGATGCCGGGCCGGTTGCGGCAGGCGAGCGTGAGGCGGAAGGTTTCGGAAGTCATGGCACCCCGACGAGGGAACGAGGGACCGGCCGCGGGTTGGGAGCGCCGCCGCCGACGAAAACCCGTGTCATTTCGCCGCATTCATCGGCGCCGTCAATCGGTAAATTGATCCGGCGGCAACATGTTTTCCTGATGGGAAACCCTGCCGGCGCCCCGGCAAAAAAGCGGCCCGGACCCCGCCGTCGGCGGCATCCGGGCCAGCAATGACATCGATGAACGACTTGAAGAAAGATCGCTTCGGCAATCGTCGGATGTCGTAATCGGGCTGCCGGCCCGCTGCCGCCCGGCAGCGGAACGGCTGCCCCCGAACGGGGCACCCACCGATGCTTACGGTCTGCCGCCGGGATAAGTTGCAGGCCCGGTCGCGATAAAGATCGCATAGAGCGATGTCGTCGCCGTGACGAACAGCCGGTTGCGCTTCGGCCCGCCGAAACAGAGGTTCGACACCGGCTCCGGCACCGCGATCCGGCCGAGCGCCGCCCCGTCCGGCGCATAGACGCGCACGCCGTCGCCGCTCGAGGTCCAGAGGTTGCCGTGCCGGTCGACCCGGAAGCCGTCGAAGAAGCCGGCCGGCGAGGTCGCGAACACCCGGCCGCCGCCGACGGCGGTGCCGCCCGCCGCAACATCGTAAGCCCGAATCGTCGCCGGCAGGCCCGTCACATGGGTGCCGCCGGTCTCCGCGACATAGAGCAGCCGCTCGTCGGGCGAGAAGGCGAGCCCGTTCGGGCGCACCATGTCGGTCACCACCGCCGCGGCGGTCCGTGTCGCCGGATCGAAGCGGTAGACGTGGCAGGCGCCGATCTCGCTCGTCGCGGCGTGGCCTTCGTAGTCGCTGTCGATGCCGTAGGTCGGATCGGTGAACCAGATCGTGCCGTCGGACCGCACCACGACGTCGTTGGGCGAATTGAGGCGTTGCCCGCCCACCCGGTCGACCAGCCCGGTCCAGCGGCCGTCGTGGCCGAGCCGGGCGAGGCGCCGCGCGCCGTGCTCGCAGGCGATCACCCGGCCCTGGCGGTCGAGCGTGTGGCCGTTGTGATAGCCGCACGGGCTTTCGAAGACCGAGACCGAGCCGTCGGTCTCGTCGAAGCGCAGCACGCGGTCGTTCGGAATGTCCGACCAGAGCAGCGATTTCGCCGCCGGCACGTAGACCGGCCCCTCCGCCCAGCGGCAGCCGGTGGCGAGCCGCTCGAGCGCCGCGCTCGCGATCACCAACGGGCCGAAACGCGGGTCGAAGCTCTCGATATCGGGCATGGCGGACGGTGCTCCGGGGCAGGGTGTCGTCGCGGAATCGCTGCCGTCACGAGGACCACGGCGGCCCGCGCCGGTCAATCCACCCGCGGCCCGGCGCCGGCGCCGACAGCCGGATCCGGTCGCTGCCGAAATAAAGTGCCGCCGGCTGAAACCTTTGGCATACGCCGACAGTAGTCCCCCCGTGAGCGAAGCGCGTCGCCGTCATTATCGACGATGCGCCATGGCCGTCCGGCCAGCATCGTCACGAACAAGGGAACGAAACCATGGGCGAGATCAAGCAAACCAGCCTCGAAGGGCTGACGATCGGCAAGGACGCGCTCGATGCGGGTCGGCGCGCCTTCCTGCGCAGCTCCGGCCTGATGGCCGCCGGCGCCGCGGCGCTGGTCGGTGGCGTGGCGGCGAGCGATACCGCCGCAGCCCAGTCCGCCGGCATCAACGATGCGGACATCCTCAACTTCGCGCTCAACCTCGAATATCTCGAGGCCGAGTTCTACCTCCGTGCCGTCAAGGGCAGCGGCCTCGCGGACGCCGACACCACCGGCGTCGGCACCCTCGGCCCGGTCGCCGGCGGCCGCCGCGTTCCGTTCACCACGCCGCTGGTGCGCGAATACGCCGAAGAGATCGCCGCCGACGAGGAGGCGCACGTCAAGTTCCTGCGCGCCGGTCTCGGCACCGCCGCCGTGGCGCGCCCGCGCATCGACCTGCGCGACAGCTTCACCGCCGCCGCCCTCGCCGCCGGCCTGATCGAGCCCGGCCAGCGCTTCGACGCCTTCGCCAACGAGACCAACTTCCTGCTCGCGGCGTTCATCTTCGAAGACGTCGGTGTCACCGCCTACAAGGGCGCCGCCCGCTTCCTGAACAACAAGGACTTCCTCGAGGCCGCCGCCGGCATTCTCGCCGTCGAGGCCTACCACGCCGGCGAGATCCGCACGCTGCTGCTGCAGCGCGGCCTCAGCGACCCGGCCTTCGCGATCTCGCGCCTGCGCGACAACGCCGACGGCCCCGGCATCCGCGACCAGGGCATCCTGCGCTTCGGCAAGGCCAACATCGTCCCGGCCGACGCCAACGGCATCGTCTACAGCCGTACCCCGGCGCAGGTGCTGTCGATCGTCTACCTCGGCGGCGAGGCGGCCAACAACGGCTTCTTCCCGAACCGCCTCAACGGCGGCCTGCGCTGAGCGGCGGCATAGCCGGCCCACACTGACCTGAAGCCTCTGCGGAACTCTGGCGGCGGAACGGAACCGGCCTTCGGGCGGAAACCACCGCCGCCTTTTTTTATCCGCGGCTCGCCGGTCGCGTGCCGCCGCCTCAGCGGTCGGTCCATTCGGCGACGTGATAGAGGCTGCCCTCGGCGACGCCGGGGATCAGCATCACCGCCGCCCGCCGCGGCCGGCCGGCGCGCGGCGTGACGGCGACCGTCACCTCGAACGCCGCCGGGCCGCCGGCGCCGGCAAAGCGCGCGCTGTCGCCGATCAGTTCCAGCATCTGCTGCGCCACCGCTTCGGTGAGCCGCCGCCGCATCTCGATCAGCCGCGACACCGTCGCCGGGCCGACCCCCGGCAGGATCTCCAGCACGGCGCGGGGTGCGGCGCCGAGGTCGATGCGGCCGCTCGGATTGAACACCGTCACGAAGGGCTGCAGCGCGACCACGTCTTCGGCGGCGAGCCCCGGCAGCAGGCGCAGGTCGGCGACGCGCGCGAAGCGCGTGTTGGCCGGGCCATAGGCGAGGCCGGCGGCGGCGTAGCGGTCGCGCTCCGAGCCGCCGCGGTGGTCCTCGTCGTCGCCGTCGCGCCAGTCGGCGACCAGCCCGGCGAACTCGTCCGGCCGCATCGAGCGGCCGCGCGCCGCGGCATAGGCGGCGGCGAGCAACGCCGGGTCGGCGCCGTTGAGATCGACGAGGCCGCGCTGCGCCGTGACCGCGAGGGTGACGCGGCCGGCGTCGAAGCGGATCTCCTGGCCGTCGAGCCCGGCCGCGGACACCTGCTGCGCGAAGAGCTGGTAGGCCGCGGTCTCGACGCCCGCGCCGAGCAGCGCCTCGATGACGAGATCGTCGCGCCGCAGCGCGGCATCGCCGAGGCCCGCGCGCGACAACAGCAGCAGGCTGGCGACCAGCGCCGTAGCGAGCGCCGCAATGCCGAGCACCGACACCAGCACGAAGCCGCCCCGCCCCGAGCCGCGTTCCGCGGCACGGCGTCGCGGCGCGGTCCTGCCGGATGCGCCGGGACCGGCCGCCATCAGCCCCCCTCCCGCGGCGCGCCGGGCGGCCGCTCGGCGGGCTCCGCCTGCGCGGGCTCGCCGGCCGCCGGGTTGGCACCGGACCCAGCCGGGGCGAGGCTGCAGCCGGGCTTGGTGATGTCGATGCAGGCGGCCTCCGCGGTGATGCGCAAGGGGATCCGCACCGGCGGATAGGCCGGCGCGCCGGCGGCGTCGAGAATGTCGATCACCACCACCGCCGGCATCGACGCCGGATCCGTCCAGCTCTCGCGCAGCACCGGCACGCCGTCCGGTCCGCGGCCCTCGTAGCCGAAACGGAGGTCGAGCGGCCCGGCGTAAGCCTCGCGCACCGGGCCGAGCGTCAGCCCGCGCGGGCCGGTCGCCTCGCGCGGCAGCGGCGCCTCGGCGACGAGCAACCGCCGCCGCGGGTCGCGCCGGTCGACCTCGAAGATCGTGACCACGGCGGCGGCGAGCCCGTCCGGCCCCGTCACGTCGCGCGCGAGGATCAGCCGGGAGGACGTGCCGGTGAAGATGAAATCGCCGAGGCCGGCGTTCGCCTCGGCGCCGGAAGGCGAGGCCCAGCGCAGCCGGGCGGCAGGGGCGATGTCGCGCCGGAGCGCCGCCACGGTGCGTCCGACCACCTCGACGACGCCGGCCCGCGACGCCGCCCGGTCGCCGGCGCGCAGCAGCAGGCCGGACAGCGAGGCGAGCCCGGCGAGGATCATCGCCCCGATCGCCAGCGTCGCGATCGCCTCGACGAGCAGGTAGCCGCCGCGCCGGTCGCGTCGCCGGCGCATGGCGAGCGGTGCGGGACGGCGCCGGTTCATGGCACCACCGCCGCGTCGAGCAGCCGCACGGTCTCGACCGCCAGCACCCCGCCGCCGGTGTCGACGCGGATGAACACGCGCAGCGGCCGCCATTCGGCCCGCGCCCCCGCGTCGGGCCCGTTCCCGGCGCCTTGCGGGCGCGGCGGGGCGGCGAGGCCGAGCACCTCGGCGCGCACCGTCCAGCGCCGGCCGAGCGTCTCGCCGGAGACGCCGCCGGCGCTGAGCCAGCCGGGCTCGGGGGAAAGGTCGAGCAGGTCGCGCGCCACCTGTTCGGCGGCGGTGAAGGCGGCGGTGCGCTCGATGCCGCTGCGCGCCGTCACCACCGCGCGCTGCGCCGCGATGGCGAGCAGGGCGACGACGGTGAAGGCGACCAGCGCCTCGATCAGGGTGAAGCCGGCACGCGGCGACCGGCCCGGCGACGGCGGACGGGGTGACGGACGGGGCGAGGGCGGGATCGCGGCGGCGCGCGTCACGGCACCATCACCTCGACGGCGGCGGTGACCGGGTTGATGGTGACCAGTATCGACGCGCCGCGGCCGCTGAGGCCGAGGATCGCCCCCGACGAGCGCCCGTCGGGCGTGAACACGACGCTGCGCGCCCCCTCGCCGGCCGGGGTCAGCCGGACCCCGCGTGACAGGCCGATCACCGGCCCGCCGGCCCCCGACGCCAAGCGGCCGCCGTCGAAATCGAAGCGGCTCTCCACCGCCTCGCCGCGCGTCAGCGCCGCCGTGCGGTCGGCGCGCAGCAGCGCCACCACCCGCGCCGCGTCGGCGCGGACGGCGCCGCGCCCGCCCGACAGCGGCGCCCGCGGCAGCGCCAGCGCGGCGAGCAGGCCGATCACCACCATCGCCAGCATCAGTTCCATCAGCGTGAAGCCGCCGCGCCGGTCGCGTCCCGGCCCACCGGCGCGGCGCGCGGCGCGCGGCGCGGGGATTGACCGGGAAGGCAGGCCGGCGCGCTGCATCGGGCGGCTCACTCGTTGGAGATGTCCGCCGCGTCCGCCTCGCCGCCTTGCTGGCCGTCGGAGCCGAGCGAGGTGATGACGTAGGGCGCGGCCTGTCCCGGCTGGCGGTAGACGTAGGGATTGCCCCAGGGGTCGGCCGGGATCTCCGACTGCTGCACATAGGGCCCGGCCCAGGTCGGCGCCGAGGTCGGCCGCTCGACCAGCGCGCGCAGGCCCTCGGCGTTCGACGGATAGCGGCCGTTGTCGAGGAAGAAGAGATCGAGGGCGGCCGCAAACGACTGGATCTGCAGCGTCGCCGCCCGCTCGCGCGAGCTGGTGAGATAGTTGAGCACCCGCGGGCCGACGAGGCCCATCACGAGGCTGAGGATCACCAGCACGACGAGCAGTTCGACGAGGGTGAAGCCACCGCGCCGGTCGCGGCGCAGCTTGCCGCGCGCCGGCACCGGGCGAGCGGCGGAAGTCTGGGTCTGGATCTGCGTCGGCTGCATGAAGAACACCTGGAATCCGTTCGAAACGACGTCGGCAGGCCGCCCGGCCGCATCCGCGCCCTAGACGAGAAGGTCGTTGATGCTGATCAGCGCCGTCATCACCGAGATGATCAGCCAAGCGACGAGCATGCTGACCGCGACCATCATCAAGGGGCCCACCACTGCTATCAGACGTCCGAGGGAGCTATCCAGCTTCGCCTCGTAGAAAAAAGATATCCGTTCGGCCGCCTCGGGCAGGTTTCCCGCCTCCTCGGCGACCCTGAGCAGCTGCACCACATGGCGCGGCAGCAGCGTGCGCCGCGACAGCGCGGTGGAGAGCCGGCTGCCCTGGCGCACGTCGGCGATGACGTGGTCGATTTCCGCCCCCGCCCCCGGCGCCCGGAGCACGCCGCGGATCAGCCCGAGCGAGGTGGAGATGTCGACGCCGGTGGCGGCGAGCACCGACAGCGTGCGGCAGAAGGTCAGCGTCAGGTCGTGCGAGACGATGGTCCGGGTGATCGGCAGCCGGGCGAACAGCGAGATCCACACCGAGCGCCCGCGCAGCATGAGTTTTGCCGCCAGCACGGCGCAGAGCACCGCGGCCGCCCCGAGCACCACGAGGTCGAGATTGTCGCGCAGGCCCCGCGACAGCTCGAACACGACCAGCGCCGACGGGTCGATCCGGTCGCGGAACCCCTGCAGCGCGCCCTCGAACTGCGGCACCACGTAGAGCATCACGAAGAAGAACACGCCGATCGCCGCGCAGACGAGGAACAGCGGATAGGTGATCGCCGACAGGAAGCGGCTGCGCAGCTGCTCGTTGCGCTGGCGCTCGCGGGCAATGCCCGTCAGCGCCTGCTCAAGCCGCCCGCCCGCCTCCGCCACCTCAACCATCTTGACGTAGACGGGGGGAAACAGCGCCGGGTGCATCGCCAGCACCTGCGAGAAGCTCTTGCCGCCGGCAAGTTCGACGTGCAGCTGGCGCAGCAGCTTGGCGAGCCAGCGCTTCTCCTCCATGTCGCCGAGGATCTGCAGCGCCTCGCCGAGGACGACACCGCCCTTCAGCAGCATGGCGAGGTCGAGGGTGAAGCCGGTGATGTCCTGCGGCCGCGGCTCGGGGGTCAGGAGGTCGCGCCAGCTCCGCCCGGCCGCCGCCGCCACCTCGCGCCCGCTCAGCGGCGTATAGCCGGCGTGATCGAGCTGCTCGAACAGCTCGGCGATCGACGCGGCGTCCATCGTGCCCGTGGTCATCGCGCCGGCGCGGTTGATCGCGCGATATTCGAAGGTCGCCATCGAAGGCCCCGTTGCCCATGCCGGCGGATCATCCCGCCGCCGGCTCCCCTCAAAATCCCGCCTGTCGCACGCACCACAGCCCGGCGAGGATCGGCGCGAGCAGCGCGCCGAAGGCGAGCCGCTGCTCCGCGCCCGGCGCGGCGCCTTCGTCCGCGACCGGCTCCGGATCCGCCGCGCGCCCCGCCCGCCGCCGCCGCAGCGCGAAGATCGCGAGCCCGGCGAGACTCGCCGCGAGCAGCGCGACGGCGAAATCGGCCGTACCGACGAGCAGCCCGCCCGCTCCGGCGAGCTTGACGTCGCCAAGGCCGATGCCGTCGAAGCCGCGCCGCCGGTAGTGCGCCTCGCGCAGCAGCCAGAGGCCGCCGCCGCAGATAATCCCGTCGAGCAGCAGCTCATAGGCCGCATCCGCCAGCAATCCGTCCGGCAGCGCGGCCCCGAGCCGCACCGCGGCGCCGAGCAGGCCGATTGCGAGCACCGCCCCGTCGGGAATCTCGAGGCGGACGAGATCCTCGCGCATGATCCAGCCGGCGAGCAGCACGAGGCCCGCGCCCGGGGCCGCCGCCGGCACCGCGACGCCGTAGGCCGCGGCGGCGACGAGGCCGATCGCCGCCAGCACCGCGAGCACCGCGACCGCCCATTCGGCCCGCCGGTGCGGCGCGGTGGCCGCGTCGTCCGTCACTGGTTGCCGCCCGACCCGTTCACCGACCAGAGCTTGGAGCGGAACTCCTCGGCGACGGACTGGGCGTCCTCGCCGTTGCGCACCACCACCGGCCGGATCAGAATCACGAGCTCGTTGCGGCTCGACGCGCGCGCCCGCTCGCCGAACAGGTTGCCGATCCCCTTCAGCCGGTTGAGGCCCGGAATACCGCTCTGGCCGCGGTCGCGGCCCTGGCTGATCAGGCCGGCGAGCAGCACCGTCTGGCCGCTGATCACCGAGATCGTGCTCGACACCGCGCGCTTCGAGATCGTCGGCGTCAGCGTGTTGGCGCCGTCGCTGACGTTGGAGATCTCCTGCTCGACCTGCATCGTCACCGCGTCGTTGGTGCCGATGCGCGGCGTGACTTTCAGGATGATGCCGGTGTTGCGGAACTCGACCTGATTGACGATCGGCGCGTCGCTGTCGGAGATGTCCTGCGCCTGACGCACCGTCACCGGAATGGAATCGCCGACCTGCAGCATCGCCGGCTGGTTTTCCAGCACCACCAGCGACGGCGACGACAGCACCTGCACGTCGGTGATCTGGTCGAGCGCCGAGATGATCACGTCGGGGTTGGAATTGGTGCCGACGACGAAGTTGAAGCCCGGCAGTTCGCGCTGCAGCGTGCTCGCCGCGCGGCTGAACAGGCCGACCGAGCCGTTGTCGTCGCCGAGGCCGACGTTGGAGCTCTTGACGAAATACTGCACGCCGTTGCGCAGTTCCTCGTTGAGCCGCACCTCGGCGATGGTGACGTTGATCGCCACCTGCAGCGGCGTCGAATCGAGCTGGCGCAGCGCCGCGAGCACCTTCCGCCAGGTTTCGCCGTCGGTGTAGGTGATCACCGAATTGTTGGAGGCGTCGGCGGTGATCCGGATCGACGGACCCTGCCCCTGGTTGCCGCCGGTGAGGTCGATCGTCGCCGGTGCGAGCCCGCCCGCCGCCGCAGCGCCGCCCGTGCCGCCGGCCGCCGCCGGATCCTGGTCGCCGCCGAAATCGCCGGTGCCGCCGCCGTTGCCGAAGGGATCGCGGTTGGCGCCGTCGCCGCCGCCCATGTCGGCGTCCGCATCGCCGAAGCCGCTGCCGTCGTCCGCCCCGCCGGTTCCGCTGGCCGACGCCGTGCGCGTAGTCGGCTGCGCCGGGGTCGCCGCGCCACCGGTGTCGCCGCCGCCGGCGCCGAAGATGCCGCCGAGGATGCGCGCGAGTTCGCGGGCGTCGCGGTAGTGGGCGCGGTAGACGAAGACGTTCTCGCCCGCGGCCTCGCTCTGCTGGTCGAGGCGCCGCACCCAGTCCTCGGCGCGGCGAATCAGGGTGGCGTTCTTCGAGATTGCCATCACGGCGCGCAGGCGGGTGATCGGCTTGAACTGGATCACGCCGTTGCTGCCGGAGAAGACGTCCTCGAGTTCCGAGACGATCGCCTGCGGCGACGCGCGGCGCACCTCGAAGATGCTGACCGACTGGTCGCGCATCCAGTCGGCGTCGAAGGAGAGCACGGCCTGCGCCACTTCCTCGCGCTTCGGCCCCGGACCGCGGATGACGACGGCGTTCTGCGCGGTGTCGACGCGCACGCCCTCGGCATCGACGATGAAGCCCGACAGCAGCCGGCTCATCGTCCGGACCGAGACGTAGCGCAGCGGCACCACGGTGATGCCGTAGCCCGGCGTCGTGCGCCCGGCCCGGTCGACCACACCGGCGCCGATCGTGCCGGCCGCGACCGTGTAGCCCGAGCCGGTCTTGCTGAGCGAAAAGCCCTGCGTCTGCAGCGCCGATTCCAGCGTCTGCAGCAGTTCGTCGCGCGAGACGGGGCGGGGGGAGGAGACGGTGATGATGCCCGCAACGTCGGGGCTCATCGTATAGGGCACGCCGAGCGCGTCACCGAGCACCGCGCGCACCACGTCGCGCAGTTCGGCGTTCTCGAAGTTGATGCGGTAGCCGCCGTCGCTGCCGCCCGCACCGGAACCCGAGGAGGCGCTGCCGGCCGGCCCGAAGTCCGGACTGCCGGCGGGGCCGAAGTTGTAGCTCGCGCCGGTCGTCCGGTCGACGCGGACCACCCCTTGCACCGAGCCGGTGACGTCGCTGCGTGGCTGCCGCGCCCGGAGGTCGCCGAAGACGTCCGACGTGATCGCACCGGTGCCGCCGCTATCGGCTTCCTGCGCGGCGCAGGCGCCGAGAAGGACCGTCGCCAGGACGAACAGGATCCGCAAAGGCCACATCACCCGACGCCCAAAGCCCCTCAAAACGCGCACAGAATACCTCATCCGTTATACACGCGCCGCCCCGCCTTCCAAGCGCTAAGCTTCGGTTAACGACTGCGCCCACAGGAGCGTTGCCCGCTTGCATCGGGACAGACGGACGGGATCTGTGGTTTCATCCCCGCCGCCGGCGGAATATCTGCCGCGACGGGGTGCGAGGGAGGCTCGGGCGATGGCCGCGACGATCATGTCCGGGACCGGTACGACAGGCGAACCGGCGGCCTCGCGGCAGGCGCAGCGCGCCGGGCTCGGCGCGGAACTCCGCCGTCTCGGCCTCGTTGCCGACGACGGCCGGGCGGGCGACGCCGACGAGCCGGAAGCGCTCTGGCGCGGCGGCCGCATCGCCGCGACGGCCCTCGCCGACGCGATCGCCGCCGTGCACGACCTGCCGCGCACCAGCTACGACGAGGCCGCCGCCGGGCGGCCGCTGTTCCAGGATCTGTCGCGCCGCTTCCTGCGCGAGGCCTTCCTCTACCCGCACGAACTGGACGGCACCGCGCGGCTCGCCGCCGCCGATCCCGCCCGCGCGGATGCGATTCGCGCCGTCGGTCTCGCCCTCGGCCGCCCGCTCCGCCTCGTCGTCGCCGGCTTCGACGAGATCGAGCGCCTGTTCGAGCGCGCGGCGGGCGAGCCCACCGAGGCGGCCCCGGCCGCGGCGGCCAGCAGCGACGGCGAGACGCTCGCCTTCTCCGGCAGCGTCGACGAGTTGAAGGACCTCGCCCGCGGCGCGCCGATCGTGCGCACCATCGACCGCATGCTCGAAAGCGCCTTCGAGCTCGGCGCCACCGACATCCACCTCGAGACCGGCCGCGACGAGCTGCGCGTGCGCTTCCGCATCGACGGCCAGCTCCGCCCGCAGGCGACGCTGCCGCGCGCCATCGCCCCGGCGGTCATCTCGCGCGTGAAGATCCTCGCCAGCCTCGACATCGCCGAGCGCCGCCTGCCGCAGGACGGCCGCGCCAACGTGCGCATCGGCAACGCCGAGGCCGACCTGCGCGTCGCCGTCGCGCCGACCATGTACGGCGAGACCGCCGTGCTGCGCATCCTGCCGCGCGACACCCGCCTGCTCGATTTTGCCCGCATCGGCATGGGCGCCGCCGACCAGGCGGCGTTCCGCGGCCTGCTCGCCGAACCGCACGGCATCATCATCGTCACCGGCCCGACCGGCAGCGGCAAGACCACCACCCTCGCCACCGCCGTCTCGCTGCTCAACGACCCGGCGCGCAAGATCGTCACCGTCGAGGACCCGATCGAGTACCAGCTGCCCGGCGTGCACCAGACCCAGATCAAGCCGGCGATCGGCCTCGACTTCGCCTCGGCGCTGCGCTCCTTCCTGCGCCACGACCCCGACGTGATCATGGTCGGCGAGATGCGCGACGGCGAGACCGCCGGCATCGGCATCCAGGCCGCCCTCACCGGCCACCTCGTGCTGACCACCCTGCACACCAACACCGCCGCCGACGCCCTCGTCCGCCTCACCGACATGGGCGTCGAGCCGTTCCTGATCGCAGCCAGCCTGCGCGGCGTGCTCGGCCAGCGCCTCGTGCGCCGCCTGTGCGAGCGCTGCCGCCGGCCGGACCCGACCGTGCGCGCCGGCGTCGAGAAGCTGGTCGAGGGCCGCGGCCTCGTCTGCGAGCCGGCCGACGTCTACTACGAGCCGGTCGGCTGCGAGGCCTGCGGCCGCACCGGCTACCGCGGCCGCATCGGCGTGTTCGAGGTGCTGCGCATGGACGACGGCATGCGCAGCCTGCTGCGCGTCGAGCCCGACCCCGGCAAGGTGCTCGCCGCCGCCCGCGCCGCGGGCATGACGACGATGCTGGAGGACGGCCTCGCCAAGGCCGGGCTCGGCCACACCTCGGTCGAGGAAGTGCTGCGCGCCACCGGCTGACGATCCCGAATCACACCGGACGGCCCCTCGCAAGGTAAACCGAAGGTTACCACGGGCGTCTTTCGACATGATTCCGTATTTCGAAACATATTCATGCGCTAATGCCTGCCGTCATGCCGGTTTCGCGGGATGATCGACGACGGCAGGACCGCAAGTCGGGCCTCCAAGGCGCAAGGCGCCGGGAGACACCGGGCGACGACCCGCCGGAGCAAAGACGTTTCTTGCTGGGGGGCATCATGTTTCGAACGATGACGCGGCGGCTTGCGGGCGCCGCCCTGGGACTGTGTCTGATGGCGGGCCCGGCGGCGGCCGACGGCCTGTTTTCCGGCGCGGCGACGAGCGCCGCAGCCGCGCCTGCCGCGGCGGGCTTTGCCGCGCGGCGCAGCCGCGACGTCGTCCTCGATCCCGCCTATCTCGCATCGCGCATCGCGCCGCTCGGCACCGACCAGGCCGCCGACCGGCTCGCCCTCGCCCCGCCGGCCGCCCCGGTGCGGATCGAGCTCTTCCCCGGCATCGTCGCCGATCTCCAGCGCACCGCGATCTCCGAAGCGACCGGCGGCGGCTTCGTCTGGGCCGGCGCCGACACCGAGGGCCGCCCGGCCGAGGCCGACCTCGTCGTGCGCGGCGGCGCCGTCTCCGGCATCGTCACGGTCGGCTCGCGCCGCTACCGCATCGACCCGCTGCCGGCGGCCGGCCTGCACCGGATCACCGAGGTCGACCAGAGCGCGTTCCCCGTCGACGTCCAGGTACCGGTGAAACCGACGAAGGCGGCCCCGGCGCCGCAGCCGGACGAGGCGGCGCGGGCCGCCGTCACCGAGATCACCGTGCTGATCGCCTACACCAACCGCGCCCGCGGCGCCGTCGCCGACATCGTGGCGCAGTCGAACCTCGCCATCTCGCGCGCCAACAGCGCCTTTGCCCGCAGCAACGTCCAGATCCGCTTCCGCCTCGTCGGCACCCGCCTCGTCGTCGGCTACGACGAGCAGAGCCAGCCGAGCTACGACAGCGTGCTGCGCGATCTCACCAACGGCACCACGAGCGGCCCCTTCCGCCATGTGCACGCCGACCGCGACGCCAAGTCGGCCGATCTCGTCGCCCTGCTGATCGAGCGGCCCGAATACTGCGGCATGGCCTGGCTGGTCGAGGAGCCGGCGGCGATCGAGGCGCGCTACGGCATGTCGGTGACCACGGTCGGCTGCGTCACCAACGAGACCTTCGCCCACGAGACCGGCCACAACATGGGCCTGCGCCACGACCGCTACGTCGAGCCCGCGGCGCCGGCGACGAAGTACAACTACGGCTTCGCCAGCGTGCCCGGCCAGTTCCGCACCATCATGGCCTACGCCAACCGCTGCAACGACGCGAACATCCGCTGCGCCCGGCTCAACAACTTCTCCAATCCCGACGTCGCCTACGAGGGCCGGCCGACCGGCATTCCCGAAGGCACCGCCGGCGCCTCCGACGCCGCCCGCCGCCTCGACGAGACCCGCTTCGCCATCGCCGCCTATCGCACGCCGACGCTGCCGCCGCCGCCGCACGACACCTTCGCCACCGCCAAGACCGTCTCGGTGACGCCCGGCACCGCCCGCGCCTTCCGCTTCACCAACGCCGGGGCCACCCGCGAGACCGGCGAGCCCTTCGAGGCGGCGGGCGCCACCCTCTGGTACCGCTTCCGCACCGGCGCGGCCGGCGTCTGGGTGATCGACACCAACCAGAGTACCTTCGACACCACGCTCGGCCTCTACCGCGGCAACAACGTCGCCACGCTGGCGACGGTCGCGGTCGACGACGACGGCGGCAACGGCACCCAGAGCCGGCTCCGCTTCGTCGCCACCGCCAACACGCTCTACTACCTGCAGATCGGCGGCAAGAACGGGGCGACCGGCAACGTGCGCCTGCGCTTCGTCGCCCCCGCCGCCCCCGCGGCCGCCCCGGCGACGACCGTCGCCGCCCGCTGACGGCGACGGGCCCTGCCGTGGTGGCCCGTCACGGAAGCCGACGCCGGACTTGACGCGCGCCTCGCCGCGACTACCCTTCGCGGCGAGGCAACCTGCCGGCGCGCCAACCCGCGCGCCGGCGCGGACCGCCACCCGCGGCGGCGACGTCCCGCAGCCGGCACGAGGATCGTCCGCCTTTGCAATTCGGATCCGCCGCCGCGCAGCTCCAGCGCCTGCACGAAGCCTTCGTCGATGCGGTCGCGCCGCTGGTCGGCGGCCGGGAGCCGCGGCGGCGCATCGTGCTCGCCGACGACGGCAGCGGCCCGCCCGCGGTGTTCGACGTCGACGGCGCCACCGCCCGCCGCCGCGCCGACAACGCCGGCCCGCGCCGCGCCGACCGGCTGCGCCCGGTGGAACTCCGCCTCGATCCCGCCGTCGCCGTCGGCCAGCGGCTGCACCTGCCCGCCGCCGCGCGCGACTATCTCGGCGCCATCGTCGAGCACCGGCTCGACCGGCTCACCCCCTGGCCGCCGGAGAAGGTGGTCTACGGCTATGCCGTCGCCGACCCCGCCGCCGACGCCCCGGCCGGCACCATCGCCGTCGACGTCCAGGCCACCTCGCGCACGATCGCCGACGCGGCGCTGGCCCGCGCCGAGGCCGCCGGCTTTCGCCCGACCCGGCTCGCCGCCGTCGCCGGCGCGCCCGAAACGCCCGCCCCGATCGACCTGCTGCGCGGCACGCGCAGTCTCGCCCGCAGCCGCCTGCGCCGCACCTCGGCCCGGCTGCTCGCCGTGCTCTGGATCGCCGGCATCGCCGCGGTCTCGGCCGCATTCTGGTATCACGGCGAACGGCAGGAGGAGCTCGCCGCGGTCGAGCGCCGCTTCGCCGCCCAGCGCGCGGCCCTCGGCCGCACCCTCGGCGCCGGCGACGGCGAGGCCCGGGCGCTCGCGATCATCGCCGCGCGCCGGCCCGAGACATCCGGGGTGACGCTGGTCGACCGGATCGCCCGCGCCCTGCCCGACGACACCTTCCTCAACGAGCTCGACATCCGCGCCGAGGACGTCCGCCTCGTCGGCAGCGCCGGCGATGCCGCGGCGCTGATCGCGCGCATCGACGCCGACCCGGCACTGGAGAACGTGCGGTTCTCCGCCCCCGTCGCCCGCGGCGAGGACGGCCGCTACAGCTTCGACATCGCCGCCCGGCGCGTTGGCGGCGCGGATGCCGCGGCCGAGCCGGTGGCCGGCGACCCCTATGCCGGCAGCGTCCCGGCGGGAGGCGCCCCGTGACCCCCGCGCCCGCCGCCCCCGCCGGACGGACCTTGCGCGCGCTCGCGGTGCTCGTCTTCATCGGCGTGCCGCTGGCGCTGTTCGCCGCCGCCGGCGGGCTCCTGCTGCAGGCCGAGGCGACCGGGGTGCTCGCCGCGCGCCAGGCCGCCACCGTGGCGCAGCTGCAGCGCCGCCTCGCCGCCGCGATCAGCGGCGAGGGCCGGCAGATCGACACCGGCGCGATCTACCTTGCCGCGCCGACCCCGGAACTTGCCGCCGCCACCCTGCAGCAACTGGTGATCCGCCTCACCGACGCCGCCGGCGTGCGGCTGATCGAGACGCAGCCGCTCGACCGCTTCGTCGACCTCAGCCGCGCCGCGCCCGCCGGGGCCGCCGCGCCCACCGACGAGACCGTCCAGCTCCGCGTCAGCCTCGACGCCGCCAACGCCGACCTGCTCGCCCTGCTCACCGCCATCGAGGGCGGCCTGCCGCTGCTCACCGTCGAACAGCTGCAGATCCGCCGCCTCTCCCGCACCGGCGCCGACGACGACGCCGATCCGCTGCTGCGGGTCGACCTCGTGATCGGCGCGCACTGGAAAGCGGCGGCGCCATGACGATGCCGCGAAGGCTCTCCCCCTTCCGGACCGTCCGCGCCGCCGCGGCCGCGGTCCTCGTCCTCGCCCTGCTCTCGAGCCTTGCTGCGCGCGCGCAGGACACCGAGCCCGCCGGCGACGGGGCGGACGCCGCCGACGCCGCCGACCTGCTGCTGCTCAATCCGCTGGCGGCGTTCGGCGCGGACGACCTCGCCGGTTTCCGCGACCGCCCGCTGTTCTCGCCGACACGGCGACCGCCGCCGCCGTTCGTCGAAGAGGTGATCGAGGAACCGGCCTACGTCGAGCCGGAACCCGAGGAGCCGATGCCCGAGCCGCCGCCGAACCTCGCGCTCGTCGGCATCGTCGAGGCGGGACCGACCGCCTTTGCCGTGGTGCGCGATCTCGACGCCGGCACGGTGACGTCGCTGCGCCTCGGCGAAAGCCTCGGCCGCTGGCGGCTCGCCGCCGTCGCCGCCGACCACATCCGCCTCGAGGACGGCACGGAAAGCCAGGAACTGCGCATCTTCGTGCCGGGCGAGCCGGCGCCGCCGGGGGCCGGCCCCGGCGACGCCTTCGACCGCCCGCCGCCCGGCAGCGGATGGCGCGCCCCCGGCGACAGCCCGGAGGACGGCACCGTCGACGACGACTGGAGCGAAGAAGCCGACCAGCCCGATCCCGCCAGCGACTGGTGAGCGGGCGAGAGTATTTGCCGGTTCGGCGGGGCCTGGCGCGGCAAGGACCATGGAGAGATTGCGCGCGCGGGTAACGCCCCCTCCGCCCCGCGACACCCCTCCGCCGCGCGGCTCCCCCTCTCCGGGGGGTGCCGCTCCGCCGGGCAACTCCCCCTCGATCGTCATCGCCGGGCTTGACCCGGCGACCCACTAGCCTCGCGGCGAGCGACGTCGGGGCGCTCTGATCGCGGCGTTTTTCGACCCGATGACTAAGGCCGAGCGGCACGGCCATTGGGTGGCCGGGTCAAGCCCGGCAATGACGACGGAGGGGGGGAGGGAAACGCCTCCTCCGCCACGCGACGTGCACTCCGCTGGACACTCCTGTCCTCCGCACGCCTGCGGCGGCCGGCCCGCCCTCGGCCTCGCGTGTTGCAGCGCAAAACCCCCGGCCCTCGCCGCCGCGGCGGGCGTCCGGCCGATCCTCTTGCGTAACGCTCCGCCCGGAATAGCGCGCTCACGCCGCCGCCCGTCACGATCGGCGCGAATCCGCCCGCGGCCGCCTTGCGCGGCGGCGGCGCCGCGTCCGCACCAGCCGTCGCGCCATCCCGGCGGCCGTGCACATAAATTGGAAGAAATCCAGTCTGAGCCGTTTTGCGGCGGCTCCGATGCTGGCATTGCAGTGCAAAATTCCCTATAGACTCGGGGTCGTCCGCACGGCCCGGCCGGCCGCGGACAAGCCAACGATCGTCCGGCCCAAGGCCGGCGCGACAGCGGCCGAAACCGTCATCCGCTCCTCCGGGCGCCCGCCCGGTGACGCGTTTCGGATGGAGAGCGCGACGACGCGGCCGCACCACGTCGCCATCCCATCCGACCCTATCGGCCTGCCGCCGCCAACCGCGAGGAAATCTCCGCCGTGTCCATGCAGTCGCTCGACAGCTTCAAATGCCGCAAAGAGCTGAACGTGGGGGATCAGACCTACGTCTATTTCAGCCTCGTCGATGCCGAGGCGAACGGTCTTCCGGGGATTTCCCGGCTGCCGTTCTCGCTGAAGGTGCTGCTCGAGAACCTGCTGCGCTTCGAGGACGGCCGCACGGTGACCGCCGACGACATCCGCGCCGTCGCCGGCTGGATCGACAATCGGGGCAAGGCCGACGTCGAGATCGCCTATCGCCCGGCCCGCGTGCTGATGCAGGACTTCACCGGCGTGCCCGCCGTGGTCGACCTCGCCGCGATGCGCGACGGCATGAAGACCCTCGGCGGTGATCCCGAGAAGATCAACCCGCTGGTGCCGGTCGACCTCGTCATCGACCACTCGGTGGTGGTCGACTACTTCGGCTCCGCCTCCGCCCTCGCCCAGAACGTGACCCGCGAGTACGAGCAGAACGGCGAGCGCTACAACTTCCTGAAGTGGGGCCAGAACGCCTTCGACAACTTCCGCGTCGTGCCGCCCGGCACCGGCATCTGCCACCAGGTCAACCTCGAGTACCTGGCGCAGACGGTGTGGACGAAGACCGAGGCCGACGGCAGCGTCACCGCCTATCCCGACACCTGCGTCGGCACCGACAGCCACACCACGATGGTGAACGGCCTCGCCGTGCTCGGCTGGGGCGTCGGCGGAATCGAGGCCGAGGCCGCGATGCTCGGCCAGCCGGTGTCGATGCTGATCCCGGAAGTGATCGGCTTCCGCCTCGGCGGCCGCCTCAACGAGGGCGTCACCGCCACCGACCTCGTGCTCACCGTCACCCAGATGCTGCGCAAGAAAGGCGTCGTCGGCAAGTTCGTCGAGTTCTTCGGCCCCGGCCTCGACAACCTCTCCCTCGCCGACCGCGCGACGATCGCCAACATGGGCCCGGAATACGGCGCCACCTGCGGCTTCTTCCCCGTAGACGACGAGACGATCGCCTACCTCACCATGTCGGGCCGCACCGACGACCGCATCGAACTCGTCGAGGCCTATTCGAAGGCGCAGGGCATGTTCCGCCTCGCCGAGACGCCCGACCCGGTGTTCACCGACACGCTCGATCTCGAGCTCTCCACCGTCGTCCCCTCGCTCGCCGGCCCGAAGCGCCCCGAGGGCCGCGTCTCGCTGACCGATGCCAAGGCCGGCTTTGCCGCCGCCATGGAGACCGAATACCGCAAGGCCGCCGAGATCGCGGCGCGCGTGCCGGTCGAGGGTCGGAACTTCGACCTCGGCCATGGCGACGTGGTGATCGCGGCGATCACCTCCTGCACCAACACCTCGAACCCCTCGGTGCTGATCGGCGCCGGCCTGCTCGCCCGCAAGGCGCTCGCCAAGGGCCTGAAGACCAAGCCCTGGGTAAAGACCTCGCTGGCGCCCGGCAGCCAGGTCGTAGCCGAGTACCTCGCCCGCGCGGACCTGCAGAAGGACCTCGACGCGCTCGGCTTCAACCTCGTCGGCTTCGGCTGCACCACCTGCATCGGCAACTCCGGCCCGCTGCCGGCGGAAATCTCCAAGGCGATCAACGACAACGGCCTGATCGCCGCCGCCGTGCTCTCCGGCAACCGCAACTTCGAGGGCCGCGTCTCGCCCGACGTGCAGGCGAACTACCTCGCCTCGCCGCCGCTGGTCGTCGCCTACGCCCTCGCCGGCTCGGTGCAGCTCGACCTTTCGAAGGACCCGCTAGGCACGGGCAGCGACGGCCAGCCGGTCTATCTGCGCGACGTCTGGCCCACCAACAAGGAAATCAGCGACTTCGTCGCGACCTACATCACCAACGAGATGTTCAAGTCGAAGTACGCCGACGTCTTCAAGGGTGACGAGAAGTGGCGCGCCGTCGAGGCGGGGTCGGACAAGACCTACCGCTGGAACGACACCTCGACCTACATCCAGAACCCGCCCTACTTCGAGGGCATCACCAAGACGCCGAAGCCGGTCACCGACATCGTCGGCGCCCGCATCCTCGGCCTGTTCGGCGACAAGATCACCACCGACCACATCTCGCCGGCCGGGTCGATCAAGGCGGCGAGCCCCGCCGGCAAGTACCTGACCGAACGCCAGGTGCGCCCGCAGGACTTCAACCAGTACGGCACCCGCCGCGGCAGCCACGACATCATGATGCGCGGCACGTTTGCCAACATCCGCATCAAGAACTTCATGGTGAAGGGTCCGGACGGCAACGTCGTCGAGGGCGGCTGGACCATCCATCACCCGTCGGGCGAGAAGATGTACATCTACGACGCCGCCATGCGGTACAAGGAGGAAGGCGTTCCCCTCGTCGTCTTCGCCGGCGTCGAGTACGGCAACGGCTCGTCGCGCGACTGGGCGGCCAAGGGCACCAACCTGCTCGGCGTCCGCGCCGTGATCGCGCAGTCCTACGAGCGCATCCACCGCTCCAACCTCGTCGGCATGGGCATCGTGCCGCTGACCTTCGCGGACGGCACCTCCTGGCAGACCCTCGGCCTCAAGGGCGACGAGACCGTCACCCTCGAGGGCCTCGCCGACGTGAAGCCGCGCCAGACGCTGGAGGCGAAGATCACCGCCGCCGACGGCAGCACCCTCACCGTGCCGCTGCTCTGCCGGATCGATACGCTGGACGAGCTCGACTACTACAAGAACGGCGGCATCCTGCACTACGTGCTGCGCCAGCTCGCGGCCTGACGGCTGGCGCCGGTTGCGGCGGAAAAGAACGGGGAAGCCGGTAGACAGTTGTGCCGGCTTCCCCGGAACTCGGCAGGCACAGGATCAGCGCACGCGGGCAGGCCTCAACGATCGTGCCGGTGCGTCGATGCCGAAACTGCTGAAATCGTCCGGTTTTCCCTAGCCGGTTGCAACGATGAGCATCGCTACTCCACCCGTCGTGGTCCGGATAATGCCGCAGATCCCGCTTCGCGACGGGGAGGACGCCCGCAGCTGGCTCGGCGGACGCCCGTCTCTGCCCCACGATGTCGAGTGGCCCGTCGGCCGGCGACCCGCGCGTTTCCTCTGCCAGATCTGTTGCGCCGACCTGCCTGCCGGCCTTTGGGAAGGGCTTGGACCGCGCGATGGTTGGCTGCTCTTCTTCATCAATCCAACGGAGGTCGCCTATATCGATCCGTCCGAGACCGAGATGTGGGTTTTGCATACTCTCGAACTCGGCACCCGTCGCACCGCGCCGGAGTGGTGCGATGACCAGGATGACTGGGCGAATTGTTGGTACCATGCGCTGTTGTTCCGGAAACAGGCCCACGGACCGAAGCGGGCTCACCCGTACTGGCCAGCCGATCTCGTAGCGGTGTGTGAAGGCGATCCATACGCGCGCAAGCCCGGCTTCAGCAAACGGTCGTGGGAACTTCTCAAATCCGGCTATGATGTCGCGGATCCGGCGTATCGCCCATTCGACTGGCAGACGCTGCTGGAAATGCTCGATTTTGCGGAATTGAACCTGTCGAAGTTCGCGGCTTCCGACGCGGAGCCAGATCTCCGGCGGAAGCTTGCCGATATTGACGACAAGATGGCAACGGCGGCAGCCACCGGGTCGTCGCCCGATCTTTCTGCATTACAGGCGGAAGCCGCCTCTCTCGTGTCCCGGATCGAGTTTCTCCAACGACGGGAACCGGTGGTACCGCGGGCGCTGACCGCTGTCAGGGAGATTGCCGGCCGCGCACGCGCCGAGTCGGCATCAGGACTTGCACCGAACGCGACCATCGATCGAGTGATGCGGGAGCTCGCGGCAGTCGAACACATGACGCCAAGCGGGCCGGTTCCGCTGACCCTGCAGAACAGCGAAACGCTGATGTGGAACTATTACAACGAGATGCTGCGCTTCGACCGCGCGAAGCACCTCTACGTCGAGGCGCCGGAGGCGCTGCCACCGGCCGTCCGCAATCACTTCGAGGCGCTCTGGCGAGACGTCGCCGCGCATGAAATGGCATCGATGGGCGATCAGCCGACCAACTATGTGGACGGCTTCGATCCCGCCGTCGATGTCATCCTGCTCGAACTGCCGAGCAGCCAGTTGCTCGGCTGGGTTTTTGGCGATGTCGATGATCTCGTCGTCACGATCAAGAAGGCAGACCTTGCGGCCGGCCGGTTCGACAAGATCATCGTCAATATGTCGAACTGAGCCGACCGCGCCGTCTTGACGACGGCGACGGCCACCACCTTCAGACCGGTCCCTGCCGCCCCCTCAGGGCCAGGCCTGCTGCAGGCTGGCGATGGTCTTCGAGGAGAGTACGAACGGCGGCATCGGCTTGCCGAGGCCGCCCCACGGCTGCAACTTGTCGTCGGCGGCGGTCTTGCCCTCGACGAGCTCGCCCGGATAGCAGAACACGTCGTCGAGGGTGTGCTCGTCGTTGTCGAGGCCGGCGGCGTGGATCAGCTCGTGCACGAGGATGAAGAGACATCCGTCGGCACCGAGCAGTCGCGATTTCGGATCCGACGACGTGATCCGCGGCGTCGCCGGCACGAAGATATGCGCCTCGGTGATCTCCTTGGTGATGGAATCGGAAAGCTGGACGGTGAGGCCGTGCTTGCCGTTGCCGTCGAAGGCCTTGGAATAACTGCCGCCGGAGTAGTTGAAGCTCGCCTGCTTCGCCGCGCTGCGCACGGTGACATCCGCCGCCGGCGCTTCCTTGGTCGTCGCCACCAGTTCGAGGTTGATGCCCTTGTCCTTCATCAGCTGATTGAAGTTCTTCAGCGCCTTGTCGAAGATCGTCCCCCAGGCTCCCCCCGAAAGACCTTCGGCCGCCACCCTGAGCTTGCCCTTCGATCGGACCGTGCCGATCCAGTTCTTGATCATTGGTCGTCCCTCCCCCGCCTGACCTGCCGCGCGGCGCGCGCCATCCCGCCGTCGCCCCGGTTTACGGTCCGCCGATCCTACATCCGCGCCGCGGGAATTGGCGCATTTGCGTTGACTTTGCCGGCGTCCTCGCCCATAGCATCGCCCGTTCGAGAGGAATGGTCGCCGTGGCCCTGTTTTCCTTCTGCCGCATTGTCCCGACCCGCGCCGGTGCCTCGCGCCGCGACGGTCTCGCCATGCGCACGAAGACGATCGCCACGACGAAAACGACCACGACGTGATCGACCCTCTCCGACCCGCACCAGTCTCCCCCGGGTCCTGAGGGGGAGCGTGCGGCGGTTCGCCCGAACCCGCCGAAACGTGCCGGGCGGGGAGATCAGACGGTCATCATCCTGAAGGATCTCAAAATCATGGGCTACAAGGTCGCCATCGTCGGCGCCACGGGCAACGTGGGCCGGGAAATGCTCTCCATCCTCGCCGAGCGCGGCTTCCCGGCCGACGAAGTCATCGCCGTCGCCTCGCGGCGCAGCCTCGGGCGCGAAGTCTCCTTCGGCGACCGGACGCTCAAGGTGCAGGCGCTCGAGTTCGTCGACTTCTCGACCATCGACATCTGCCTGATGTCGGCGGGCGGCGAGACCTCGAAGCAGTGGTCGCCGAAGATCGCCGCCGCCGGCTGCGTCGTGATCGACAACTCCTCCGCCTTCCGCATGGATCCGGACGTGCCGCTGATCGTGCCGGAAGTGAACGCCGACGCGATCACCGGCTTCTCGAAGAAGAACATCATCGCCAACCCGAACTGCTCGACCGCCCAGCTCGTCGTGGCGCTGAAGCCGCTGCACGACAAGGCGACGATCAAGCGCGTCGTGGTCTCGACCTACCAGTCGGTCTCCGGCGCCGGCAAGGAAGCGATGGACGAGCTGTTCCAGCAGACCCGCGCGATCTTCGTCTCCGACCCGGTCGAGACCAAGACCTTCCCGGCCCGCATCGCCTTCAACCTCATTCCCCAGATCGACGTCTTCATGGAAGACGGCTTCACCAAGGAAGAGTGGAAGATGATGGCGGAAACGAAGAAGATCCTCGATCCGAAGATCAAGCTCACCGCCACCTGCGTGCGCGTGCCGGTGTTCGTCTCGCATTCGGAATCGGTCAACATCGAGTTCGAGAACCCGATCTCCGCCGACGAGGCGCGCGACATCCTGCGCGAGTCGCCCGGCTGCCTCGTCATCGACAAGCGCGAGCCCGGCGGCTACGTCACCCCCTACGAGGCGACCGGCGAGGACGCCACCTACATCAGCCGCATCCGCGAAGACCCGACCGTCGAGAACGGCCTCGCCCTCTGGGTGGTCGCCGACAACCTGCGCAAGGGCGCCGCGCTCAACGCGGTGCAGATCGCCGAAGTGCTGGTGAACCGCGGCCTGATCAAGCCGGCGAAGGCCGCCTGAGCGGACGCAAGAGTTTGATGGACTGATGCGAGGGCGCGGCCGCGACGGTGGCCGCGCCCCTTTTTTATATGCGGGCGTGATTGGCGCTGGGCTGGTGGGGGTGTGCCGTGCGGCCCCACCCCTCTCCCTGTCCCTCCCCCACAAGGGGGGAGGGGACGATGGGCGATGGGGCTTTCGCAAAACGATCGTCGTGCCGGGGCACAGCGTGGGTGACCGCGGTAGCCTCACCTCCTGCGTCCCCTCCCCCCTTGTGGGGGAGGGACAGGGAGAGGGGTAAGCCCCACGACGGGCCCACCCAGGGCCTCACCCCGAAATCCACCCCTCGCCCATCCCCCGGAGTCCCCGTTTACCTCGCGTTAACCATGCCGTGGCTCTGATCGGGGACGCGCCGCGCCTCCCGGCGCCGCCAGCCCGGGTCGGCCCGCCATGCAGATCGCCTCTTCCACGGAATCCGTCGCCCGCTCGGCCGCGATGCTGATGTCGGCGACCGGACAGTCGACATCCGGCAGCGCCGGCAACTCCGCCGTGCCCACCGCCCTCGAGGTCGCCACCAAGGCGGCCGAGGAGACCGCGGTGGTGGTCGACGCC
This sequence comes from Methylobrevis albus, assembly GCF_015904235.1. Classification (GTDB taxonomy): domain Bacteria; phylum Pseudomonadota; class Alphaproteobacteria; order Rhizobiales; family Pleomorphomonadaceae; genus Methylobrevis_A; species Methylobrevis_A albus. Next base: position 257,678 of record NZ_JADZLT010000049.1, on the reverse strand, counting down.
CTCGACGCCGCGGTGCGCGCCCAACGCGGCGAAGACCGCAAGGTGACCTACGACCGGCCAAAGCCGTCCGCCACCAAGGCCGAAGCCGCCCCTGCCGGCACCGCCACGCTGTCCGCTGAGAACCGCGAGACGGCGATCACCGTCACCGAGGAGGGCTTCGCCGCCACCGCCTCGCGCTCGACCCTCGAGGTCGGCCCGGACGGCATCTACCAGTCCACCGCCGAACTGACCCTCGCCCGCGTCGAGACCGACGACGGCGTCGCGCTCGTGCAGAGCTTCTCCGTCAGCCGCAGCTTCGTCGGCAGCCTCGCGGGCTTCGGCCGCTACGCCGACGAGTTCGCCTGAGACGGGGCCGTCAATTACAGGACCGGGCTGGCGTCCGGCGCCGGCAGCGCGTCGCCGCCCGCGTCCTTCAGCTTCACGCCCGTCAGCCCGAGTCGCAGCGCGCCCTGCGCGAGAAAACTCAGCGTCGCCGCCGCCTCGGCAAAGCCGAGGCCGCCGCTGCGCACGTTGGAGATGCAGTTGCGCTCCGCGTCGCTGCGGCCGCGCTTCGGCGCGAAGGTGAGGTAGAGGCCGAGGCTGTCGGGCGAGGAAAGGCCCGGCCGCTCGCCGATCAGCATCACGACGAGCCGGGCGCCGAGGATCTCGCCGACCTCGTCGCCGAGCGCCACCCGCGCCTGCCGCGCGATCACCACGGGACCGACCCGCCAGCCGCGCCGGCGCGCCTCGGGCAGGAACGCCGCCAGCATCGCCGCCGCATTGGCGTGGATCGCCGCGGCCGACAGCCCGTCGGCGACGACGAACACGATATCGGGCGCCGGCTCGATCTCGGCGCCGGCCCGCGCCGTCAGCGCGGCGCGGCCGGCGGCAGACAGCCGGCGGCCCTGGTCGGGGCGGCGGAGATAGGTCGGCCGGTCCGGCGCGGCGCTGTCGATCAGCAGCGTCTCAAGCCCGAGCGTCTCGATCGCCTTGGTCACCGCCGCGACGTCGAGCGGCGTATGCACCGCGTCGCGCGCGCGGGCGTGGGCGAGGCCGAAGTCGAGCACCTGGCGCGTCGGCAGGCTGCCGCCGCTGCGCCCGAGCGCGATCCGCGCCGGCGTCGCCGCCGCGAGGTCGTGCCAGGGGTCGGCCTGCATGCCCGACACCGGCCGGGCATCGCCGGAAAGAACACAGGCTGGCCGGTCTTCACCGGCTGGGGAGGTCACCGGCCGGCCGTCGTCCTCGGCCGGGCGCACCGGACCCGCGCTCATGCCGCCATCCCCCGGGTGAGCGACAGCAGCGACGACCGCGCCGTCTGCGGCTTCAGCCGGCCCGCCACGTCGGTGATCTCCATCCGCTGCAGCCAGGCTTCGAACTCCGGCGCCCGTTTCAGGCCGAGCGCCTCGCGCACGTAGAGCTGGTCGTGGAACGAGGTCGACTGGTAGTTCAGCATCACGTCGTCGGCGCCGGGGACGCCGATGATGAAGGTGACGCCCGCGGTGCCGAGCAGCGTCAGCAGCGTATCCATGTCGTCCTGGTCGGCTTCGGCGTGGTTGGTGTAGCAGATGTCGCAGCCGATCGGCAGGCCGAGCAGCTTGCCGCAAAAGTGGTCTTCGAGGCCGGCGCGGATGATCTGCTTGCCGTCGTAGAGATATTCGGGCCCGATGAACCCCACCACCGTGTTGACCAGCAGCGGCTCGAACTTCCGCGCCACCGCATAGGCGCGCGCCTCCAGCGTCTGCTGGTCGACGCCGAAATGCGCGTCGGCCGACAGCGCCGAGCCCTGCCCGGTCTCGAAGTACATCACGTTGTCGCCGACGGTGCCCCGCCCCAGCGAGCGGGCGGCGTCCTGCGCCTCTCCGAGCACGGCGAGATCGATGCCGAACGAGGCGTTCGCCTTCTCCGTGCCGGCGATCGACTGGAACACGAGATCGACCGGCGCGCCGCGCTCCACCATCTCGATCGAGGTGGTGACGTGGGTGAGGATGCAGGACTGCGTCGGGATCTCGAAGCGCTGGATCACCTCGTCGAGCAGGTGCACGAGGCGGGTGAGGCCGGGCACGCTGTCGGTCGCCGGATTGAGGCCGATCACCGCGTCGCCGCAGCCGTAGAGCAGGCCGTCCACCGTCGAGGCGGCAATGCCGAGCGGATCGTCGGTCGGGTGGTTCGGCTGCAGCCGCACCGCCATGGTGCCGGCAAGGCCGATCGTGTTGCGGAAGCGGGTGACGACGCGGCACTTGCGCGCGACGAGGATCAGGTCCTGGTTGCGCATGAGCTTGGACACCGCCGCCGCCATCTCCGGCGTCACGCCGCGGGCGATCGCCACGAGCCGCTCGGGCGTTGCCGCATCCGAGAGCAGGAAGTCGCGGAAATCACCAACCGTGAGGTGGGCGATCGAGGAAAACGCCCGCTCGTCGTGGCTGTCGATGATCAGCCGCGTCACCTCGTCGGTCTCGTAAGGGATCAGCACTTCGGTGAGGAACGCCTTCAGCGGCACCTCGGCGAGGCACATCCGCGCCGCGACGCTCTCTTCCGCCGATCCTGCGGCGATGCCGGCGAGCAGGTCGCCCGAGCGCAGCGGCGTCGCCTTCGCCATCAGCTCTTTCAGATCGGCGAAGACCCAGCTGCGGCCTCCTGCGACGTGACGTCGGATCATCCTCATACCCCGGCAAACGGCGACGGCCCGCGCCTCCGGGCCGGAGGAGCGGGCGAAGTTTCGTGTCTGTGACCGGTGTTTCTTAGCAAGGGACATGCCGGCGCGGGCATGGCGCCGGCGCAGGGCAGGGATGCGGCCGGGGGGCCGAGGCCGGCCCCCTTCTCAGTATTCCCGCTCGTAGTAGATGCCGGCCTTCGCCTCGCCCGAACCGCCCGCCTCGACGCGTGCCTTGACGTCGTTCGAGATGTCGAGGTCGACGGAGACGCGGGCGCCCGAGGTTCCCGCCGTGACGCCGAGGTAGACGTTGTCGGCGATGTAGCGGCCGGCCTGCACGCCGACCCCGCCGTCGTCTTCCGTGACGATGTCGAGGTCGTCGAGGCCGGTGGCGCTGCGGATCGAGCCGATGATGTCGCCGCCACCGCCGCCGGCGAGCTGCGCCACCGCGGCCGCGAGGCGCGCGATCTGGAACGGCGACAGGTCGTCGATGCTGCGGCCGAACAGGAACTGCGCCAGGATCTCGTCCTGCGGCAGCTCCGGCGTCGAGGACAGCCGGATCGACAGGTCGGAGACCCGGCCCTCCACCGTCACCGTGACGGTGATGTTGTTGCCGCGCGTGCTGGCGGAGAGCTGCACATAAGGGTCGAGATCGCCGGCGAGAGTGACGCTGCCGCTGTCGAAGGTGACGCGCTGGCCGATGATGTCGAGCCGGCCGCGGATCAGCTCGAAGCTGCCGATCGGCACCACGTTGGTGAGAACGCCGCGCAGCGTGATGCTGCCGCCGAGTTCGGCATCGACGCCGCGGCCGCGCACGAAGATGCGCGCCGGCGCGTCGATCCGCACGTCGAGCACCGGCGAAATGCCGCCGGCGCTGGCGCGCTCGCGGGTTTCGGCCGTCAGCCGCGCCCGCTCCAGCGTCCGCTGCACGTTCGGCGGCGGCAGCACGTGGCGCACGTCGAGCAGCGCGGCGCTGGTCGGGAAGCTTTCGGGGATGGTGATTTCCGCCCGGTCGATGGTGATCCGGCCGGCGACCGTCGAGCGCCCGAGCAGCGGCCCGGTGACGGTGAGGTCGCCGGTGAGCTGGGCGGTGACGATGTTGCCGTCCGAGGCGCGGGCATTGCGCAGCGCAATGGCGAGGTCGGCGGGCAGCGTCGGATCGGCAAAGCCCACCGAGCCCGACACCGAGACCGTGCCGCCGCCCTGGGTCACCGCGGAGAAGCGCTCGATCACCGCGCGCTCGCCGGTGAAAGCGACCGCGATCGCGATGTCGCCGATGCGGGTGTTGGTGTCGGGGTCGATGAAGCTCGCGCCCGAGGCGGTGGCGCGGCCGTTCACCTGCGGCGATGCGAGCGAGCCGGTGACGCGCGCGTCGACGGCGACGGTGCCGGCGAGGCGGGCGCCGCGGGTGGCGAGCACGTTGTTCGCCGCCTCCAGTGGCAGGCTGCCGGTGACGTCGAGGCCGAGGCCGCCGCCGCTGAGTGGCACGGTGCCACTCGCGCGGATCGCCAGCCCGCCACTGCCCGTCGCCGCCGCCTCGAGGGTGACGGTGTCGTTCTGGAAGCGGCCGTTGGCGGTGAGCCCGAGCGCCGCGACGCCGTTGTCGCGCAGCACGTTGGCGGAAAGGCCCTCGCCGCGGATGTCGAAGGTGACGTCGGGCGCGGCGATGGTGCCGGCGATCCGCGCCGTGCCGCCGAGCGTGCCGGCGGCGCCGAGATCGGGCACGAAGGCGTTCGCCAGCGACACGGGCAGCGCCCGCACCGCCGCGTCGAGGCCGAGGCGGTCGCCGCCCGGCCCGCCGCCGATGCTGCCGGCGAGCGTCACGCGGCCGCCGCCGACGTCGGTCGCCGCATCGATGGTGGTGACGCCGCCGGCGTGCGTGCTGCTCAGCGTCACGTCGAGGGCATTGATGCCGGCCTGGCTCAGCGGCGCGGCCGAGACGCGGCTCGCCTGCAGCGCAAAGCGGGCGCTCGGGTCGGCGCTGGTGCCGGTCGCCGACAGCGTGCCCGACAGTGTGCCGCCGAGGCGGAGGTCGGGGGCAAACGCGTTGCCGAGCGCCAGCGGCAGCGCCTCGATGACGCCGTCGAGCGCGATCGTTTCGCCGACCCGGCCGCCGAGGCGCACCCGGCCGCTGCCGCCGGCGCCACCGACGGTGAGCTCGGCGGTCGGAATGGTCACCTCGCTGCCGCGCACCGCCACCGTGACGGGGTTCGACAGGCGTGCGGCAAGGTCGGGTGCCCGCGTCAGGCTGAGCGCCGACAGCGTGACGTCATAGCCGCCGTCGGCGGTGGCGAGCCGCCCGTCCGCGGCGAGGCGGCCCTGTTCGAGATCGGCCGTCAGGGTGAAGTCGGTGTCGTCGCCGGTGCGGTTCGCACCGAGGTCGAGCCGGTCGATCCGCACGGCCCCCGCGCCGATGCCGCTGGCGCCGAGCCGGCCGGACAGCGCCGGCACGCCGAAGAGATCGGCAGCGGCAAGGTCGATGTCCGCCTCGTCGACCGAGATCGTCTCGACCCGGATGCCCCGCACGCTGGCGGTGACGTCGGCGCCCTGCTTGCCTTCGGCGTTGGCGAGCGCGATGTCGGCGTCGATCGCGCCGGCGGCGTCGATCAGCAGCAGCGGCGCGATCACCGAGATGTCGGGCGAGTTCGCGGTCAGCCGGCCGTCGAACAGCCCGGCCGGGCTCATCGCCACGGCGCCGGCAAGGCGCGTCGCGCCGGCGTTGAGCACCAGGTCGGAGATGCGCCGCGTGCCGTCGTCGTCGGTGGCGATCACCGCCGCGGCGTCGAGCGGCACGCCGTCGAGGTCGCCCGCCATGCTGACGCGGCCGTCGACGCGCTCGGCGCCGGCGGTGCCGTCGAAGCCGATCCGCGCGTTGCGCAGCGGCCGGCCGTTGAGCACCAGTTCGTCCGAGCTGATCGCGGCGGCGATCACCGGCGCGGCGTTGGAGCCGGTGAGGCGGGCGTCGAGTACCACCGCACCGCTGGCGCGGTCGGTGACGAGGCCGACGTCGGTGAGGCTGGCGTCGACGTCGAGCTGCGAGTTCTCGCTGCCGAAGGTGCCTTCGAGCCGGGCGCGCAGCTGCTCGTTGGCCACCGTCAGGTCGGTGAAGTGCAGGCCGAACTCCGAGCGCGACAGCACGCCGCCGAGCGTGGTGCGTCCGGCGAGCAGCGGGTCGACGGTTTCGTTGCCGATCGAGAGGTTTCCGGTCCAGCCGTCGAGGCGCAGCGCGAAGCGGCCGCCGACCGGGAATACCTGGCCCGAGGCGGTGAGGCCGACCGCCCCGGCGAGCTCCTGGCCCGCGAGCCCGGCGAAGGCGGCGACATCGGCGGCGTTGAGGCGGAAATCGCCCCGGATGCCCTCGTCGCCCCAGGTGCCGGAGAAGCCGGCGGCGGCATTCGGGTTCTTGAAGTCGACCAGCGCGATCTCGACCGGCTGGCCCGCGGTCCAGGTGCCGCGCGTCGCGAGATCGAACTGCGCGCCGAGCGCCTGGGCGAGGCCCGGATCGTCGGAGGCGAGGCCCGCGATGCGGCCGGTGAGGTCGAAGTCGAGGCTGCGGGTCGCCGGATCGGCGAGATTGCGCGCGTTGCCGCCGGCGCGGATCACCGCGCTGTCGATGTCGAGGTCTTCGGTGGCGAGGCCGTCGATGTCGATCTCGGCGCGCCAGGTGTCGCCGGAGCCGAAGGCGACGATGAAGCTCGCGCGGTCGAGCTTCGAACGCTCGGACCCGGGCAGGTTGACCGCCGCGCCGGTGGCGGAGCCGACCCGGCCGTCGATATTGATCGCCGTCGGGAAGCCGTCCGCGGCGAGGGCGCCGTCGATGTCGAGCGCGACGACGCCGGAGACGACGTTGGCGCGGTCGAGCCGGATGGTGCCGTCGCCCGAGCGGGTCGCGTCGATCGCCAGCGTCGATTCGCCCGCGACGAAGTCGGCATAGGCGGCCGGCACCAGCGGCGCCAGCGTGCCCGTGAGGTCGGTGCGCAGGCGCAGGCCGTCCTCGCCTGCGGCGTTGATCGTCGTCTGGCCGCCGAGCAGGCGCCGGCCGTCGGCGGCGAGCATGATGTCGGCGGCAAAATCGTTGAGCGGCCCGTCACCCTTGATGGTGAACTGCATCGCGGGCCGGCCCTCGATGTTGAGCGCCGTCGAGAGCAGGCCACCCTGCGGCTCGTTGAAGTCGAGGTCGAGCCCGAGCTGTTCGGTGTCGTTGGCGTAGGTCGCGGCGAGCGCCAGCCGGCCGCCGACGCCGTCGGTGCGGTCGATCGCGAGCCGGGCGTCGAGCGCGCCGCCGTCGAGGCTGACGGCACCGTCGATGGCGAGCGTCGCCGCCGTGCCGCCGACGACGGCCGCGCCGAGGTTGACGACCGGCACGCGCAGCGCGTCGATCTCGATCGAGACCGGCAACTCGGGCACCGCGAAGGGCGCGGGCGCCGCCGGGTCGATGCCCTCGGCCGGCACCGGCGGCCGGGTGAAGTCGATCGATTCGGCTTCGAGCAGGTCGACGTCGAGCCGGCCGCGCAAGAGCGCGAGGCGGCTCCAGACGAGACGGGCGCCGTTGATCGTGAGGTAGATGCCCTCCCGGTCGGCGACCGTGATCGAGGCGATGCGCACGTCGGACGACAGCGCGCCGTCGATCCGCCCGAGGCGGATCCGCATGTTGGGCGAGGAGATCTGGTTCTCGACGAAGCCGATGAAGGCGCCGCGCTCGGCGCTCTCGTCCTCCTGGGCGTAGGCCGAGCCGAAGAACCAGGCGGCGGCGAGCAGCATCGCCGCGGAAAACACCGCGATCGCGATGCGGTCGAGCGCCGTGGCGAGGGCGAGGGCGCGATGGGCGCCGAGCAGCGGACGGCGCATCAGAAGGTCTCCCCGAGGCCGATGTAGATCGCGAACGACGGGTCGTCCGGGCCGGGATCGAGCGGCATCGCGATGTCCGCGCGGATCGCCCCGATGCCGGTCGCGTAGCGCACGCCGATGCCGGCGCCGATCTTCATGTCTTCGGAAAAGTCCGGGAAGCTCGAATCGAACGCCGAGCCGATGTCGACGAACGGCACGACGCTGATCGACTCGGTGACCTTGGCCCTGACCTCCAGCGTGCCCTGCACGTAGGACAGGCCCCCGAAGACGTCGCCGTTCGCATCGCGCGGGCCGACGTTGCGATAGCCGTAGCCGCGGATCGAGGTGCTGCCGCCGAGCAGGAACAGCCGGCTCGCCGGCAGTTCGTCCGCCGGCGCACCGACGATCGAGCCGGCGCCGACGCGGCCCGCGATCACCAGGCTGTCGCCGAGCGCGAGATAGGTCGCGGCGCTCGCCTCGGCGATGAGGCCGGTGTTGCCGAACTCGATCTCGTGGAACGGTTCGAGCTTGACCTCGCCGCGCCAGCCCGAGCGCGGCGCGAGCTCGTTGTCGCGGCCGTCGTAGACGAGGCCGAGCGGCAGGCTCGCCATCAGGAGGTCGCGGGTGCCGAGCGCGTCGTCGGTGGAGGCATAGGAAAACTGGACCCCCGCGGTGCCGGTCAGCCCCTCGAAGAACTCGTGCGCAAGGCCGACGCGGGCGGTGATCGTGTCTTCGGTGTAGCTGTCGAGCACCTCGCGGCGCGCCTCGAGCGCGGCGACGAGGTCGGTCAGCGGCGTGATCACGCCGGGCTTGGTGAAGGTCGCCCCGGCCGAATAGGTGAAGTCCTCCGGGTCGACGCCGTCGATGCCGGCGACGCGCGCCTCGAGCCGCAGCCGCTCGGCCCGGCCGAACAGGTTGCGGTGCTCCCAGTAGCCCTCGACACCGGCGCCGTCGATCGTCGAATAGGAGACGCCGCCGCCGATCACCCGGCGCGGCCGCTCGACGACGTTGAGCGTCATCGGCAGCGAGCCGTCGGGCGCAACCATGTCGCCCTCGACGATGCGGGTCGCATTGAACACCTGCAGCCGCTGCAGCTGCCGGCGGGCACGGTCGAGGTCGTCCGGGTCGAACTGCGCCCCCGGCTGCAGCCCGCTCTGCCAGGCGACGAACTCGGGGTCCATGTGCTCGGTGCCGGTCACCTCGATCGGGCCGTAGACGGCGGCAGGGCCGGAGTCGACGGCGACGGCGACGTCGAGGGTGCGGCTCGGATGTTCGGCCACCGCCTCGCGCTGGCCGATCGCCGCCTTCGGATAGCCCTGCTCGCGCCATTCGTCGATCAGCACCCGCTCCGACTGCAGCACGATGCCGGAGCGCGCGGTGCCGCCGGGCACGAGGCCGAGGCCTTCCGGCGACGGCCGGACCTGGTCGGGCGGATAGCCGGTCGCCGGCGCACGGCCGCTGAGCTCGACCCGGCCGAACGCAAAGCGCGGCCCGGTCTCGATGGTCATCGCGACCTGCACCGGGCTCGGCAAGTCGGCGTCGGGCAGGATCGTCGCGGGATCGCGCCCGTCGACGGTGATCTCGACGCTGCCGCCGTAGAAGCCCTCGGCATAGAGGCCGGCGACGACGCGGGCATACTCGGCGCGCACGCGCGACAGCAAGGCGGCGGTCGAGGGCGGCGGGCGCTGCTCGCGCTCTTGCCAGAGCAGCGAGGCGCCGCGGATCGTGCCGGCGAGATCGTCGTCGACGCCGCGCACATCGATCGCGATGGCATAGGGCTGGGCGTCGGGCGACACCTCCTCGGCCGGCTCCTCGCCGCCGAACGGCCGCCAGCCGAAGATCTCGAACGCCGTCGCCGGCGAGGCCGCGCCGACGCCCGCCAGCACCATCGCCCCGACGGCCGCGCCCCGCATGAACCGGCTCGTTCGCCCACGGCCGCTGCCGAAGACCGATGCCGCCTCACCGGCTGCGTTTCGATCGAAATACGCCACGTTGTCTCTTCCGTCGGCCCCGGGGGACGAACTTAAGGTAGGTCGAACCATTTCCAAACCTCAAATTCACCCGCCGGAACGAGGCGGTACGCACCTGATGCACAAATGCCATCGACCCGTCGCAGGCCGAGAACGCCGGCGGCGACGCGGCGTTCCCGACCCGCGAAAAAGCGGCACGGGGCGGAACGACGGCGCTCGACCATTTCGCCCCAGCTTGCTTTATGAAGACTGAATCGAATGAACTGGAACGGGAGACGGGGATGAACGGCGGCGAGGCGCTGGACCGGGCGGCGCTGGAGCGGGCGGCCACGGCGATGTTCGCAGAGGAGGCGGCGTCCTATGCGGCGGTCCGGCCGGTCGGCCGCGATTGCGGCGCGGCCACCGGCCCGGGATTCCTCGACGGCGTGCCGCTGCACTGGATGCGCGACTGGCCGATGCCGTTCCCGCTGGTGCTCGCCGCAGCAGAGGGCGCCCGCCTCGAGGACATCGACGGCCATGTCCTCACCGACTTCTGCCTCGGCGACACCGGCGCGATGTTCGGCCACGCCCCGGCGCCCGTCGTCGCCGCGCTCGCCCGCAGTGCCACGGCCGGCTTCACCACCATGCTGCCCTCCCCCGCCGCGGCCCGGGTCGGGCGGCTGCTCAGCCAGCGCTTCGGCCTGCCGCACTGGCAGGTGGCGACCACGGCCTCCGACGCCAACCGCTTCGCGATCCGCGTCGCCCGCGCCGTCACCGGCCGGCCGAAGATCCTCGTCTTCGAGGGCTGCTACCACGGCGCGGTCGACGACACGCTGGTCGACCGGGCGCCGGACGGCGCGACGCTGACGCGGGCGAGCCTGCTCGGCCAGGTCGTCGACCTCGCCACCACCACCACCGTGGTGCCGTTCAACGACGAGGCGGCGCTGGCCATGGCGCTGGCCGGCGGCGATATCGCCTGCGTCCTCGCCGAGCCGGTGATGACCAACTGCAGCATGATCGCGCCGCAGCCCGGCTTCCACGCCGCGCTGCGCCGCCTCACACGCGACGCCGGCACGCTGCTGCTCATCGACGAGACCCACACGATCTCCTCCGGCCTCGGCGGCTACACCGCCCTGCACGGGCTGGAGCCCGACCTCTTCGTCGTCGGCAAGGCGATCGCCGGCGGCATTCCGGCGAGCGTCTGGGGATTGAGTGCGGCGGTGGCCGAGCGGCTCGCCGCGGTGCGCGCCGTCGTTCCGGGCGGCCATTCGGGCATCGGCACCACGCTGTCGGGCAGCACGCTGCAACTCGCCTGCCTCGAGGCTTGCCTCACCGAGGTGATGACGGCCGAAGCCTATGCCGCGATGAACGCCGGCGCCGACGTGATCGAGGCGGGCCTTGCCGCGGCGCTCCGCCGCCACGCCCTGCCCTGGCACGTTGCCCGCGTCGGCGCCCGGCTGGAACTCGTGCTACGCGCCGCGCCGCTGGTCGACGCCGCCGACGCCCGCGCCGCCGCCTCGCACGCCATCGAGGCGGCGCTGCATCTCGCCCTGCTCAACCGCGGTTTCCTGCTGACGCCGTTCCACAACATGATGCTCGTCTCGCCGGCCGCCAGCATCGCGGACTGCGAACGGCTGGTCGCCGCCTTCGACGCGGTGCTGGGAACACTGGTCGCCGCCGCGGCCTGACGGCTCAGCCGGCGGGACGGGCGAGCCGCGTATCGATGTGGTCGAGATCGCAGCCGCGGGCGAGGCAGAAGACGCGCGAGCGCCCGGTGACGGCAAAGCCGAGCTTCGCCTGCACGGCGAGCGAGGCGGCGTTGCCCTCGAACACGCCGCTGCGGATCGCCGCAACCCCCAGGGTCTCGAACCCGAACGCCACCACGGCGGCGGCCGCCTCGCTGGCGAGGCCCCGGCCCCAGTGGGCGGGCGCGATCCAGTAGCCGAGTTCCGGGTCGGCCGGCAGGCCCTGCAGCCCGACCATGCCGACGAGCGGCCGCGCGCCGCCGTCCGCCACGAGCCGCACCGCGAAGGTGTGCGCCTCGCCCAGCATCGCCGCGAAGGCGCAGCCGTCGATGAAGGCATAGGCGTCGGCGAGGCTGTAGGGATGCGGCACGCGCGACAGCCAGCGCGCAACGCCGAGATCCGCGAGCGCTTCGGCGAGCGCCGGCGCGTCGCTCCGCTGCGGCGGATCGAGCCAAAGCCGTGCCGTGGCGAGCGCCACGCCCGGCACGGCCCCGGAAATTGCGCCCGGCTTTGCCACGCTCATGCCCCGTCCAGCACGACGTCGCGCCGCCCGCGATTGCCGGGCGCCGGCTCGGCCCGCTCCGGATCGTCGCGCACCTCGACCCCGCCCCAGCGCCTGAGGCTCTCCCAGGCGCGCCGGTCGAGCGAGAAGCGGTCGATCGCCACCACCGCCTTGAAGAAGCTCGACGGCGAGAGGTCCTGCCCGGTGTGCTGGAAGCCGCACTTCTCGATCACCCGGCGCGACGCGCCGTTGGTGACGCGGCAGGTGACGTTGACGCGCGGGTGGCGGTGGACGAGGAAGGCGAAATCGATCGCCGCATGCGCCGCCTCCGTCGCATAGCCGCGGTTCCAGCACGGCTCGGCGATCCAGTAGCCGAGCTCCGGGATCGGGCCGCGGCGATGGTCGAGCGCCAGCGCGCCGACGAGTTCGGGCGCGTCGTCGCCGCGCTTGCGGAGGATCAGGTGCTTGAGGCCGTCGGCCGGGCAGTCCTCGGCGATGAAGGCTTCCGCATCGGCGACGCCGTAGGGATGCGGCATGCGCGTCAGGTTCTGCGCGATGCGCGGATTGTCGGCGATCAGCGCCAGCGCGGCCGCGTCGGTCGCGACGGGCGGGCGGATCAGCAGGCGGCGGGTTTCGAGCACCGGCCGCGACGGCGGCCGCCCCGGGCCGGCCGCGCCCTTCTCGCCGTGGACGCCGCGCAGCGCCGACGGACTTTCCCCGGGTCTTTCGAGATCTCCGGTCATGCCTTGGGTCTCCGGTCGCAAAAACGAATCGAGGGGAGGTGGCGGCCCACCTCCCCTCGGAATTCACGACCTTGCGCGATCCTCCGGGTCCGTGGGACGCCGGAGGGTCGGTTGGACCATTCGGCGCTACTCTGCAGCTTCCATCGTGGCGGCCGTCGGGAGGACGGAGACGAACACTTTGCCGTTGGTCTTGGAATCGAACGACACGTTGCCATTGATGAGGGCAAAGATGGTGTGATCGCGGCCGATGCCGACGTTCTTGCCCGGATGCCACTGCGTGCCGCGTTGACGCAGGATGATGTTGCCCGGTACGACCGCTTCGCCGCCGAACTTCTTCACGCCGAGACGTCGGCCAGCCGTATCGCGACCGTTGCGCGAGGAGCCACCCGCTTTCTTGTGGGCCATCGTAATTCTCCTATCGAATCTGTTGGGCCGATCCGGCGGGACCCCTGGTCCACACACCGTTCACGGCCGCTTGTCGCACTCGGACCGGCGCTGCCGGTCCCCGAAATCGGATCGCTCAGGCGCCGGCGCTGATGCCGGTGATCTTCACCACCGTCTGGTGCTGGCGGTGGCCGATCTTGCGCTTCGAGTTCTGCCGGCGGCGCTTCTTGAAGGAGATCACCTTCTTGTTGCGTACCTGGCCGACGACCTCGGCGGTGACGGTGGCACCCGCGACCAGCGGCGCGCCGAGCGTGGTGCCGGCCTCGCCACCGATGAGGAGAACTTCCCCGAACGTGATGGCGGCACCGGCTTCGGCGTCGAGCTTCTCGATCGAGAGCACGTCGTTGGCGGCGACCTTGTACTGCTTGCCGCCGGTCTTGATGACTGCGAACATTCTCGTATTCCTTTTTATGCGGCGCTTTCGGCACCTTGTTGGACCGGGAGACGGCGGACGCATCCGCCGGTTCTCCCGCTCGACCGCGCCCTGCGGCGCCGCGGACCGTCCCATGAGACGGCAGCGGACTTCGAGGACTCCAACGCTTTCGAGGGAAAGCATGGGGTCGATGGCGCGGATGGGCGCGTCGGCCGGGACGTTGCCCGGCTGCGGCGCCCGCGCCATCATGGCCTCGGGCTGCGTTACGAAGGCGGATTTCCGCCATTTCGCTCGATGGCGGTCTTCTACATGCTGTCCAACCCCGCGTCAACGCACCGCTTTGCAAGCCAGCCGCGAAACTCTCTCGCCGCGGCGACGAAACCCGGTGCCCGAATTTCGCGGCCCCGGCCCTTGCCGTGCCGGACTCCGCTGTGTATGGTCCGCGCCGCTCACGACCCGTTCGTCTGGCCCTTCTTTTGCGGAGAGGTGGCAGAGTGGTCGATTGCACCGCACTCGAAATGCGGCATGCTCGCAAGGGCATCGGGGGTTCAAATCCCTCCCTCTCCGCCACTCCTCCCTTTTCTCCGGGTACGCCGCCGATCTTCGCCTGCCGGGCGACGGCGCGGTCCATCCGCGAATTGTCGAAGCTTCTGTAATCGCTCTCTATTATCCCCGCGCCTTGCTACGGCCAGATCCGCGGCGATCAAGAGCCTCGACCCCTTGCGGCGCAGTTGCTACCACGGTGCCATGTCCGACATCCCGACCAGCGCCGACCCCTCGACCGCCCCGATCACGCCCCGGCTTCTCGCGACCGAACTCGTCTGCGACCGCGGCGGGCGGCGGGTGCTCGATGGCGCGAGCTTCGCCGTCGGCGGGGACACGGCCGCCGACAACGTGCTGTTCGTCACGGGGCCGAACGGCGTCGGCAAGTCGACGCTGCTCCGGCTCGTCGCCGGGCTCGGCACGCTGGAATCGGGCGAGATTCGCCTCACCGCCGGAGGCGGCGCGGTGACGGGGGCCGAAGTCGCCGAGGCCTGCCACTACCTCGGCCACCGCGACGCGCTGAAAACCGCGCTCACCGTTTCGGAAAACCTCGCCTTCTGGCGTGATTTCCTGGCGCCGCCGCCTGTCGGCGCCGGGGCGGGGCATCCGGCCCTCGAGCTCGACGAGGCGCTCGCCGCCGTCGACCTCGACGCGCTCGCCGACCTGCCGGCCGGGCTGCTCTCCGCCGGCCAGCGCCGCCGCCTCGCCGTCGCCCGGCTGCTGGTGGTGCAGCGGCCGCTCTGGCTGCTCGACGAGCCGACCTCCGCCCTCGACGCCGCCTCGGAAGCCCGCCTCGTCGCGCTGATGGCGGCCCACGCCGCGGCCGGCGGACTGATCATGGCCGCGACACACCTGCCGATCAATCTTCCCGGCCGCTCGCTGGTGCTGCGGCCGGCGGCCGTGGCGCGCGAGGCCTTCGCATGAGCGACGCCCCCACGGAGCGCGCGGCCCCGCTGCTGGCTCCGCTTGCCGCGCTCTACCGCCGCGAGTTGCGCCTTGCCGTGCGCATCGGCGGCGGCGGCTTCATGGGCGTGCTGTTCTTCCTGATCGTGGTGACGGTGTTTCCCTTCGCCGTCGGCCCGGACATGAACCTGCTCGCCCGGCTCGGCCCGGCGGTGCTGTGGATCGCGGCGCTGCTCGCGACGCTGCTCGGCCTCGACCGCCTGTTCGAGGCCGACCGCGACGACGGCGCCCTCGACATCATCGTCGGCAGCGGCCAGCCGCTCGAACTCGTCGTGCTGGTGAAATGCCTCGCGCACTGGACGGCGACCGGCCTGCCGCTGGTGCTGGCGACGCCGTTCTTCGCGCTGTTCCTCGCCATGGAGCCGCTGGTGATCGGCGCCACCATGCTGACGCTCGCCGTCGGCACCCCGGCGCTGACCTTCATCGGCGCGATCGGCGCCGGGCTGACGGTGAGTCTCCGCCGCGGCGGCCTGCTGCTCGCGGTGCTGGTGCTGCCGTTTGCGGTGCCAGTGCTGATCTTCGGCGTCTCGGCGGCCGGCGCCCCGGCGCTCGATCCGGCGCCGTTCGCGACCCCGTTCCTGCTGCTCTGCGCCCTGACGCTCGCGACCCTGGTGCTCGCCCCGATCGCCGCCGCCGCCGCCCTGCGCAGCGGGCTCGACTGAGCGGCAGCGCGCGCAGACCGGGACGTCCGGTCTCATTGCCTTGCGCCGGGGGCAGGGCTACATACGGGCTCATGTTCCAGCGCCTGACCGCCCTCGCCAACCCGACCCGCTTTCTCGGCCTCGTCGAGAGGCTCGGCCCGTGGCTGGTCGGGCTCACCCTCGCGCTGTTCGCGGTCGGCCTCTACGGCAGCCTCGTGCTCGCCCCGCCGGACTACCAGCAGGGCGAAACCGTGCGGATCATGTTCATCCATGTCCCCGCCGCCTGGCTCGCGATGTTCACCTACGCGCTGATGGCCGTCTCGGCGCTCGGCACCCTCGTCTGGCGCCATCCGCTCGCCGACGTTTCGGCGAAAGCCGCAGCCCCGCTCGGGGCCGCCTTCACCTTCCTCGCCCTCGTCACCGGCTCGCTCTGGGGCAAGCCGATGTGGGGCACCTGGTGGATCTGGGACGCGCGCCTCACCTCGGTGCTGGTGCTCTTCATCATGTATCTCGGGCTGATCGCGCTCTGGCGCACCATCGAGGACCCGACCCGCGCCGCCCGGCTCGCCGCGATCCTGATCCTCGTCGGCACGGTCAACCTGCCGATCATCAAGTTCTCGGTCGACTGGTGGAACACGCTGCACCAGCCGGCGAGCGTGATGCGCCTCGACGGGCCGACCATCGATCCGAGCATGCTGTGGCCGCTGCTGGTGATGGCGCTCGCCTTCACCAGCCTGCTGACGACGCTGCACCTCTACGCCATGCGCAACGAGATCCTGCGCCGGCGCATCCGCAGCCTCGGCCTCGCCGCCGCCGCGGGCACCGCGTCATGACCGGGCTGCTCGGGCCGCACGCCGGCTTCATCCTCGCGTCCTACGCGATCACCTTGGCGGTGATCGCCGGACTGATCCTCTGGGTGCGCGCCGACCACCGCGCCCAGCGCGCCCGCCTCGCCGAGCTCGAGGCCCGCGGCGTCCGCCGCCGCTCCGCCGCCGCCCGCGGCGAGGCCGCCGCCGCAACCGCAACCGCCGCCCCGGAGCCGCGCCCGTGACCCAGCCGACCCCGCCGGTGCGCACGGCAAGCGAGATCCGCCGCCGCCGCGTGCTCGCCTTCCTGCCGCTCGCCCTCTTCCTCGGCCTCGCCGGCCTGTTCTACGTCCAGCTCTACGCCGGCGACCCGCAGACGCTGCCTTCGGCGCTGATCGGCCGCCCCACGCCCGACTTCGCCCTGCCGCCGGTGCCGGGCCTTGCCCGCGAGGGGCAGCCGACGCCGGCGCTCGCCCGCGCCGATCTCGTCGGCGGCGGCGTCACCCTCGTCAACGTCTGGGCGTCGTGGTGCGTACCGTGCCGCGATGAGCACCCGGTGCTGATGGAGATGGCGGATGACCCGCGCTTCCGCCTCGTCGGCCTCAACTACAAGGACGACCCCGGCAACGCCGCCCGCTTCCTCGGCGACCTCGGCAACCCCTACGCCGCCGTCGGCTCCGACCGCACCGGCCGCGCCGGCATCGACTGGGGCGTCTACGGCGTGCCCGAGACCTTCGTCGTCGACGCCGACGGCCTGATCCGCTTCAAGTTCATCGGCCCGCTGACGCCCGAGGACGTGACGGAGAAGCTGCTGCCGGAGGTGGAGAAGGCGGCACGGCCGCTGGAGACGGCGGGGTCCTAGGTCTGATTTGCGGCGAGGGCGGTGAACTGCTGCACCGCCGCTGACCCCTCCCGACCCCGCTCCGCGGGGCCACCCTCCCCACGAGGGGGAGGGATGGTTCCGCTGCGAGGATGAGTTCTGACATCGAGGCCGCTGACTTGGCAGCGTCTGCCACTCTCTCAGCGCCCGCGGGTCTGACATCCCTCCCCCTTGTGGGGAGGGTGGCCCCGCGGAGCGGGGTCGGGAGGGGTCAGCGGCGCTGCCGCGAACTCAGCCCGCACTTTGAAAAAGATCCCAACAAAACCCCTCACGTGCAGGGATTGCCGATCAGCTGGTGCGCCGCATCCACCGCCGCCTCCATCTCCGCCGTCACCACCACCTCCGCCGACGCCAGCGCCACCTCGAGTTGCGCGATCGAGGTCGCGCCGATGATGTTCGACGTCACGAACGGCCGGCTGGTGACATAGGCGTTGGCGAACAGCGCCGGATCGAGCCCGAAGTCGCGCGCGATCTTGATGTAGGTGGTGAAGGCCGCGGCGGCGCCGGGCTTCTCGTAACGCTGCAGCCGGTTGAACAGCTGCTTGCGGCTGCCCGCCGGCAGCGCGCCGTTCTCGTACTTGCCGGTGAGGTAGCCCTGCGCCAGCGGCGAATAGGCGAGCAGGCCGACCTGTTCGCGCATCGCCACCTCGGCGAGGCCGACCTCGAAGCTGCGGTTGACGAGGTTGTAGGCGTTCTGGATCGAGACCACGCGCGGGCCGACGCCGCGTTCCGCCGCCGAAACGAAGCGCATCGTGCCCCAGGCGGTCTCGTTGGAGAGGCCGATGTGGCGGATCTTGCCGGCGGTGACGAGGTCGGCGAGGACGGCGAGCGTCTCCTCGATCGAGGTCTCGTCCGGCGCGGGCGCCAGCGGCACGAAGCGCGCGGCGTTGCTGCCGAAGGAGGCGACCTCGCGGTCGGGCCAGTGCAGCTGGTAGAGGTCGATGTAGTCGGTGCCGAGCCGGCGCAACGATTTCTCGACCGCTTCCTCGATCTGCCGCCGGTCGAGCCGGCCGGGCGAGCCGTCGTCGCGGAACCAGGTCATCGCGGTGCGGCCGACCACCTTGGTCGCGACGATCATCTTGTCGCGGTTGCCGCGCGCCTTCAGCCAGGAGCCGACGATCTCCTCGGTGCGCCCCTGCGTGTCGGGCTTCGGCGGCACCGGGTAGAGCTCGGCGGCGTCGAGGAAATTGACGCCGCGGTCGGCGGCGAGGTCGAGCTGGGTGTGGCCCTCGGCCTCGGTGTTCTGCTCGCCGAAGGTCATCGTGCCGAGGCAGATCGAGCTGACGCGTATATCGGTGCGGCCGAGGCGGCGCAGGTCCATGGCAGGGCTCCGGGAATCGGGCGGGCGGGAACGGCGGGAGAAATTATCGTGCGATCACGAATGATCGCTGTCTACGCCATCACGCCCGCGCCGAAAACCCCGCATCTGCGCCGCGGACCGCACCCCTCCCCTGCGCCGGCGCGCCGGCTCAGCGCTTCGCCGCGACCCGCGCCACCAGTTGCTCGACCGACGGCAGGATGCGCTCGACGATGATGTCGACGCCGGCGGCGGTCGGGTGGATGCCGTCGGGCAGGTTCAGCCGGGCATTGCCGACCACGCCGTCGAGGAAGAAGGGATAGAGCAGCGCGCCATGCTTTTCGGCGAGCTCCGGATAGAGCCCGTTGAAGCGGCGGACGTAATCGTCGCCGAGGTTGGGCGGCGCGTACATGCCGGCGAGCAGCACCTCGAGCCCGCGCTCCTTGAGCCGGCCGAGGATCTGGTCGATCGCCCGGCGCGGCACGTCGGGGTCGACGCCGCGCAGCGCGTCGTTGGCGCCGAGCTCGACGATGACGGCGTCGGCGTCGGCGCCGATCGACCAGTCGAGCCGGGCGAGGCCGGCGCTGGACGTGTCGCCGGAAACCCCGGCGTTGACGACGGTGACGTCGTGCCCCTTCGCCTGCAGCGCCGCCTCGAGCCGGGCCGGAAACGCCTCCGCGCCGCTGAGGCCGTAGCCTGCGGTCAGGCTGTCGCCGAAGGCGACGATCCGCACCGGGGCCGCATCGGCGCGCACGGTCGCGGCGCAGGCGCCGGCGAGCATCACCATCACGAAGCCGGCCACCGCCACCCCGGCCTCACGCAGCGTGGACCGCCGCGGGCGGGAAGTCGGGCGGCCGGTTTGCGCCGTGTCGCGCATCGTCATTCGCGTCGTCTCCGCTTGCATCGGCGCCGAGCCCGGCCGCCGTTCCGGACACGAATCCGTGAATGGCGCCGGGGCTCCCACCGTCCCATATGGCTCAAGGGCCCGCTGCACTGCACAGTGGCGCGGCGAGCCCTTCTTGCAGGCATATAGGGTGGTACGGCGTGGCGAAACCAGTGATCGAGCTCGAAAAGGTCGACCTCAGCCTCGGATCGGGCGCCGCCCGGGTCCATATCCTGAAGGGTGTCAGCCTCACCGTTCCGGCCGGCGAGACCGTCGGCATCCTCGGTCCGTCCGGCTCGGGCAAGTCGACGCTGCTGATGGTCACCGCCGGGCTGGAGCGCTCCGACAGCGGCGCCGTCACCGTCGCCGGCCAGCGCCTCGACACGCTCGGCGAGGACGACCTCGCGCGGTTCCGCGGCCGCAACGTCGGCATCATCTTCCAGTCGTTCCACCTGATGCCGACGATGACGGCGCTCGAGAACGTCGCCGTGCCGCTGGAACTCGCCGGCCGCCGCGACGCCTTCGACCGCGCCCGCGCCGAGCTCACCGCCGTCGGCCTCGGCCACCGGCTCGACCACTATCCGGCGGAAATGTCCGGCGGCGAGCAGCAGCGCGTCGCGATCGCCCGGGCGCTCGCCCCCGAGCCCGCGATCCTGATCGCCGACGAGCCGACCGGCAACCTCGACTTCGAGACCGGCAACGAGATCGTCCGGCTGATGTTCGAGGCCCGCGCCAAGCGCGGCATGACCCTCGTTCTCGTCACCCACGACCGGGCGCTCGCCGCCCGCTGCGACCGCACCGTCACCATGCGCTCCGGCGAGGTCGTCGGCGACGTCCGCCGCGAGGCAGATCCCGTTTCGACTCCGGCCGAAACCGCCCTCGCGGCGGAGCATTGAGCATGGCGGCCTTCGCCCCCGTCGCCGGCAAGCCGCCGCTCTCCACCGCGATGCGCTTTGCGCTGCGCGAACTGCGCGGCGGCCTCGCCGGCTTTCGCATCTTCATCGCCTGCATCGCCCTCGGCGTCGCGGCGATCGCCGGCGTCGGCTCGATCACCCGGGCGATCACCGCCGGGCTGGAGGCCGAAGGCGGCACCATTCTCGGCGGCGACCTGTCGTTCAACCGCTCGATGACCGCGCCGACCCCCGAGGAAGCCGCCTTCCTCGCCGGGCTCGGGCGGATCTCGACACTGGCCGAACTGCGCGCCATGGCCCGCAGCCCGACGACCCAGACCCTCGTCGAAATCAAGGCGATCGACGACGCCTACCCGCTCACCGGCACGATGCAGCTCGGCGCCGGCGGCCCACTGGACGCGGCCCTCGCCGCCGATGCGGCGGGCACCTTCGGCGCCGTGGTCGATCCGCTGCTGCTCGCCCGCCTCGACGTCGAAGTCGGCGACACGCTGGAGGTCGGCCGCACGACGGTGCGGATCGCCGATTCCATCGCCGCCGAGCCCGACAAGGTCGGCAGCGGCATCGACTTCGGCCCGCGGCTGATGCTGTCGCGCGAAGCGCTCGACGCCACCGGACTGATCCAGCCCGGCAGCATCATCCGCTACGAGACGCGGCTGAAACTGCCCGAGCCGGTGACGTCGGACCGGGTCACCGCGGTGGCGGACGCGGTGGTTGCCGCCTTTCCCGAGGCGAGCTGGCGCGTGCGCAGCCGCGACAACGCCTCGCCCGGCCTGCAGCGCAACATCGACCGCTTCGCCCAGTTCCTGACCCTCGTCGGCCTCACCGCCCTCGTCGTCGGCGGCGTCGGCGTCACCAACGCGGTGAAGAGCTTCCTCGACCGCAAGCGCGACAGCATCGCCGCCTTCAAGGCGCTCGGCGCGCCGGGCGGCTTCGTCGTCGCGGTCTACCTCGCCCAGATCCTCGTGATCACCCTCGTCGGCGTCGTGATCGGCATCGCCGTCGGCGTGCTCGCGCCCTACTTCGGCGGCGACGCGCTGGCGAACGTGCTCAACCTGCCGATCGTGATCGGCATCTACCCGGTCGAACTGGTGCTCGCCGCGCTCTACGGCATCCTCACCGCGCTCGCCTTCGCGCTGTGGTCGCTCGGCCGCGCCCACGACGTGCCGGTGAGCGCGCTGTTCCGCGACCGCGTCGCCCCGGAGACCCACCGGCCGCGGCTGATCTACATCGCCGCGACGGTGGCGTCGGTCGCCACCCTCGCCGGCCTCGCCATCCTGCTCGCCTACGACCGCTACGTCGCCGTCGTCTTCGTCGGCGCGGCGGCGGGGGCCTTCCTGCTGCTCTACGGCGTCGCGCTCGGCATCATGGCGCTCGCCCGGCGCGCGCCGACGGTGCGCTCGGCGGAACTCCGCCTCGCGATCCGCAACATCCACCGCCCCGGCGGGCTCACCGTCTCGGTGGTGCTGTCGCTCGGCCTCGGCCTCGCGCTGCTGGTCACCCTCGCCCTGATCGACGGCAACCTGCGCCGCCAGCTCACCGGCACCATCCCCGAGGTCGCGCCGAGCTTCTTCTTCCTCGACATCCAGTCGTCCGAGGCCGATGCCTTCGAGGCGCGAGTGCGCGAGGTCGCCCCCGGCGTCACCATCGAGCGCGTGCCGATGCTGCGCGGCCGGATCACCGCGCTGAAGGGCGTGCCGACCGACCAGATCACCCCGCCCGCCGACGCGCGCTGGGCGCTGGAAGGCGAGCGCGGCGTCACCTATTCGGCGGCGCTGCCCGAGGCCTCCACCCTCGCGGCCGGCAGCTGGTGGCCGGCCGACTACACCGGGGAGCCGCTCGTCTCCTTCGAGGACGAGCTCGCCGAGCTGCTGGACCTCGAGATCGGCGACCTCGTCACCGTCAACGTGCTCGGCCGCGAGATCACAGCGCGGATCGCCAACACCCGCAGCCTCGAATGGGAATCGCTCGCGATCAACTTCGTCATGGTGTTCTCGCCCAACACCTTCGCCGGCGCGCCGCACTCGGTGCTCGCCACCACCACCTTCGCCGACGAGCCCGGCGAGGCGGCAGAGATCGGCCTGATGAAGGCGGTGATCGAGAGCTTCCCGACCGTCACCGTGGTGCGGGTCAAGGAGGTGCTCGACGCCGTCAACGGCATCGTCTCCGACCTTGCACTCGCGATCCGCGCCGCCGCCTCGATCGCCCTCGTCTCCAGCGTGCTGGTGCTCGCCGGGGCGCTCGCCGCCGGCCACCGCCAGCGCATCTACGACGCGGTGATCCTCAAGACCTTCGGCGCCACCCGCGCCCGCGTGCTCGGCGCCTATGCGGCGGAATATCTGCTGCTCGGCCTCGCCACCGCGATCTTCGGCGTCGTCGCCGGCGGCATCGCCGCCTTCGGCGTGCTCGAAGGGCTGATGAACATCGACGCGGTGTTCGACCCCGTCGTCGCGATCGGCGCCGCCTTCGTCGCGCTCGTGCTCACCGTCGGTTTCGGCCTCGCCGGCACCTGGCGCATCCTCGGCCGCAAGGCGGCCCCGGTGCTGCGCGACATGTGACGGCCGCGGCGGGCCGCATCGGCAGGGGCGGCGGCGCGGCAACGGCCCCGCGCCGCCGCGGCTTTCAATCGCCGCCGTTTTCCGCCATATAGCGACCAATGCCGACGCCGGCGCCGCGCCGCGGCCCGAGGATCCAGCAAACCGATGCCCATCGACGTCATCACCTTCGGCTGCCGCCTCAACACGGTGGAGTCCGAAGTCATGAAAGCCCGCGCCGCCGCGGCGGGCCTCACCGATGCCGTGCTGGTCAACACCTGCGCGGTCACCGGCGAAGCCGTCCGCCAGGCGCGGCAGGCGATCCGCAAGGCGCGGCGCGACAACCCGTCGGCCCGCATCGTCGTCTCCGGCTGCGCCGCCCAGACCGCCCCCGAGATGTTCGCCGCCATGGACGAGGTCGACCTCGTCGTCGGCAACGAGGAGAAGCTCGGCGAGGCCGCCTACCGGTCGGTCGCCCCCGGCGCCAACGCCTTCGGCCTCGACGGCTTCGAGAAGGTGCGCGTCAACGACATCATGAGCGTGACCGAGACCGCCGGCCACCTGATCGAGGGGCTGGAGGGCCGCACTCGCGCCTTCGTGCAGGTCCAGAACGGCTGCGACCACCGCTGCACCTTCTGCATCATCCCCTATGGTCGCGGCAATTCGCGCTCGGTGCCGGCCGGCGCCGTCGTCGAGCAGGTCGCGCGCATCGTGGCGAACGGCTACGCCGAGGTCGTGCTCACCGGCGTCGACCTCACGAGCTGGGGCCAGGACCTGCCCGGCGCGCCGAAGCTCGGCCGGCTGGTGCGCCAGGTGCTCGCCCATGTGCCGGAGCTGAAGCGCCTGCGCCTCTCCTCGATCGATTCGATCGAGGTCGACCCGGAGCTGTTCGCCGCGATCGCCGAGGAGGAGCGGCTGATGCCGCACTTCCACCTCTCGCTCCAATCCGGCGACGACCTGATCCTGAAGCGCATGAAGCGGCGGCACCTGCGCGCCGACACCATCCGCTTTGCCCATGACGTCCGCCGCCTGCGCCCCGACGCAGTGTTTGGCGCCGACCTCATCGCCGGCTTCCCGACCGAGACCGAGGCGATGTTCGAGAACTCGCTCGCCATCGTGGACGAGTGCGGCCTCACCCACCTGCACGTCTTCCCCTATTCTCCCCGCCCCGGCACCCCGGCCGCAAAAATGCCGCCCGTCGAGAAGGCGGTGATCCGCGACCGCGCCGCCCGCCTGCGCGCCGCCGGCGACGCGGCCCTCGCCCGCCACCTCGCGTCCGAGGCCGGCCGCACCCGCAAGGTGCTGGTCGAAAAGCCCGGCCTCGGCCGCACCGAGCAGTTCACGCTGACCGAGATCGACGGCGGCGACGCCGGCGAGATCGTCACCGCCCGCATCACCGGGCATACCGGACGGGCGCTGACGGCGACGATGCTGGACGGGTGCGCGGCATGAGGGGGTTCTTCGGTTCGGGTCCTGCCGTGGGGCTCCCCCCCTCCCTGTCCCTCCCCCGCTTCGCAGGAGAGGGGACGATGGGCGATGGGACTTTCGCCAAACGAAGACTGCGCCGAACCGCATCGCTGATTGCGATGGCGGAGTTGCCTCCTTCGTCCCCTCTCCTGCGCAGCGGGGGAGGGACAGGGAGGGGGGAGGCGACCCGGCACGACCCGATCCACACCCTCATCAGGAGCTCCGCATGAGCGAGGAAAAATCCAGCTTCTTCAAGAAGCTGGCGGACTTCGTCGTCGCGAAGCCCGCGCCGAGCCCGCCGCCGCAGGAAGACCCGATCCCCCGCCGCAAGCCGGCCGACGAAGCCCCCGCCCCGCCCGCGGCCGAGGTGACGCCCCCGGCGCCGAAGCCGGTTGCGCCCCCGGTGGCAGCACCCGCCCCCACCCCTCCGCCCGTCGTCGCGGCCCCTCCGCCGCCGCCCGTCGTCGTGGCTCCCCCGCCGCCGCCGCCGATCGTCGCCCCGCCCACACCCGCCCCGGCTGCCGAACCGCCCGCGCCAAAACGCTCCTGGCTGCAGCGGCTGAAGGATGGCCTCTCCCGCTCCTCGTCCGCCATCGGCGACGGCATCGTCTCGATCTTCACCAAGCGCAAGCTCGACGACGAGACGCTGGAGGAACTCGAGAACGTCCTGATCCAGGCCGACCTCGGCGTGACGACGGCGACCGCGATCACCGAGGCGCTGGCGAAGGGCCGCTTCGGCAAGGATATTTCCGACGCCGAAGTCCGCGCCGTGCTCGCCGAGGAGGTGACGCGGGTGCTCAGCCCCGTCGCCAGCCCGCTGGTACTCGACGGGGCGCGAAAGCCGCACGTGCTGCTCGTCGTCGGCGTCAACGGCTCGGGCAAGACCACCACCATCGGCAAGCTCGCCGCGAAATTCCGCGCCGAGGGCCGCTCGGTGATGCTCGCCGCCGGCGATACCTTCCGCGCCGCCGCGATCGAGCAGCTCAAAGTCTGGGGTGAGCGCACCGGCACGCCGGTGATCGCGCGCGCCGTCGGCTCCGACGCCGCGGGCCTCGCCTATGACGCGCTGACGGAAGCGCGCGCCAAGGGCGTCGACGTGCTGATCGTCGACACCGCCGGCCGGCTGCAGAACAAGACCGAGCTGATGGCCGAGCTCGAAAAGGTGATCCGCGTCATCCGCAAGGTCGACCCGACCGCGCCGCACGACACCCTGCTGGTGCTCGACGCCACCACCGGCCAGAACGCGCTCGCCCAGGTCGAGGTATTCGGCCGCGTCGCCGGCGTCTCCGGCCTGGTGATGACCAAGCTCGACGGCACCGCCCGCGGCGGCATCCTCGTCGCCATCGCGGCGAAGCACAAACTCCCCGTCCACTTCATCGGCGTCGGCGAGGGCGTCGACGACCTCGAGCCGTTCGACGCGCGCGAATTCGCCGAGGCGATCGCGGGCCTGGAAGGAAGATCATGACCTCGAAGCCGGGATC
Organism: Methylobrevis albus; assembly: GCF_015904235.1. Classification (GTDB taxonomy): domain Bacteria; phylum Pseudomonadota; class Alphaproteobacteria; order Rhizobiales; family Pleomorphomonadaceae; genus Methylobrevis_A; species Methylobrevis_A albus. Next base: position 232,063 of record NZ_JADZLT010000049.1, on the reverse strand, counting down.
CACGATCGAGCCGGGTCCGAACGAGCCGGGACGCAAGGCGGAAAACCCGCTGCTGAAGCTCGCGCTCGAGCTCGGGCCGCTGGTGATCTTCTTCTTCGTGAACTCGCGTGCCGAATCCCTGGTCGCGCGCTGGCCGGCACTCGGCGGGCTCGGCGGGCCGATCTTCCTCGCCACCGCCGTGTTCATGGCGGCGATGGCGGTGTCGCTGGCGATCTCCTGGTCGATGACGCGGCGGCTCGCCATCATGCCGCTCGTCACCGGCGTCGTCGTGCTCGTCTTCGGCACGCTGACGCTGCTCCTGCAGGACGACACCTTCATCAAGATGAAGCCGACCATCGTCAACACGCTGTTCGGCGCCGTGCTGCTCGGCGGCCTCGCCTTCGGCAAGCCGCTGCTCGGCTACGTCTTCGACAGCGCCTTCCGCCTCGACGACGCCGGCTGGTGGAAGCTGACGCGCAACTGGGGCGTCTTCTTCCTGATCCTCGCCGTGCTCAACGAGGTGGTCTGGCGCACCCAGACCACCGACTTCTGGGTCGGCTTCAAGGTCTGGGGCATCATGCCGCTGACACTGCTGTTCTCGGCGACGCAGGTGCCGTTGCTGATGCGCCACACGCTGCCCGAGCCGGCTGACGACGGCCGCGGGGGCGGCGCGTGAGTTTCGCCGGCACGGTTCCGCGTGGCCGTCCCGCCGGCCGACCCCTGTTCTGGACGCTCGTCTGCGCCGGGCTGATCGCGGCCACCGCCGCGATCCTCTACGCCATGGGCCGGGTGCCGATCTGCACCTGCGGCACGGTCAAGCTCTGGCACGGCGTCGTGGTGAGTTCGGAGAACTCGCAGCACCTCTCCGACTGGTACACCCCGTCGCACGTCATCCACGGCTTCCTGTTCTATTTCGCGACCTGGCTGCTCGCGAAGCGCTGGCCGATCGGCCTCGGCGCCCGCGCCGCGCTCGCCGTGGTGATCGAGGCCGCCTGGGAGATCACCGAGAACACCGACGCGGTGATCAACCGCTACCGCGAGGCGACCATCGCGCTAGACTATTTCGGCGACAGCATCATCAACTCGGTCGCCGACATCGTCGCGATGCTCGCCGGCTTCTTCCTCGCCCGCTGGCTGCCGGTCTGGCTCACCGTGCTGCTCGCCCTTGGCATGGAACTCGTCGTCGGCGCTCTGATCCGCGACAACCTCACCTTGAACGTCATCATGCTGCTCTGGCCGCTCGACGCCGTGAAAGCCTGGCAAGGCGGCGCCTGACGGCACGACCACTTTTTCCCTTCTCCCCCTGTGGGAGAAGGTGCCCGAAGGGCGGATGAGGGGTACAGCCTCACCGAGTCATCGGCGTCAGCGGCTGCCGCCCCCCTCATCCGGCCGCTCCGCGGCCACCTTCTCCCGCGAGGGGAGAAGGGATCGGCGGCGCCCTCGGATCTCCATCACGCCCCCGTCACCACCGCCGTTCACCCTCGCCGCGCGCCGGTGTTTCTGCTATAGGCGTCGGACTTCGCGCGCGGCCGGCACCCGGCCGGCGCGTGCCAGCAGCACCGGGCCGGGCGCCGACGATCGGCCGCCCCGCCGCCGACCGGACGAGATCCATGCCGCCATATCGCTCCCGCACCACCACCCACGGCCGCAACATGGCCGGCGCCCGCGGCCTCTGGCGCGCGACGGGCATGAAGGACAGCGATTTCGGCAAGCCGATCATCGCGATCTCCAATTCCTTCACCCAGTTCGTGCCCGGCCACGTCCACCTGAAGGACCTCGGCCAGCTGGTGGCGCGCGAGATCGAGCAGGCGGGCGGCGTCGCCAAGGAATTCAACACGATCGCCGTCGACGACGGCATCGCGATGGGCCATGACGGCATGCTCTATTCGCTGCCGTCGCGCGAGATCATCGCCGACAGCGTCGAGTACATGGTCAACGCCCACTGCGCCGACGCGCTGGTCTGCATCTCGAACTGCGACAAGATCACCCCCGGCATGCTGATGGCGGCGCTCCGCCTCAACATCCCGACCGTGTTCGTCTCCGGCGGCCCGATGGAAGCCGGCAAGGTCGTGATGCACGGCAAGACGGTGGCGCTCGACCTCGTCGACGCCATGGTCGCCGCCGCCGACGACCGCATCTCCGACGAAGACGTGCGGACCATCGAGCGCTCGGCCTGCCCGACCTGCGGCTCGTGCTCGGGCATGTTCACGGCGAACTCGATGAACTGTCTGACCGAGGCGCTCGGCCTCGCGCTGCCCGGCAACGGCTCGACCCTCGCCACCCATGCCGACCGCCGCCGTCTGTTCGTCGAGGCCGGCCACCTCGCCGTCGACATCGCCAAGCGCTACTACGAGCAGGACGACGCCAGCGTGCTGCCGCGCTCGGTCGCGAGCTTCAAGGCCTTCGAGAACGCGATGACGCTCGACATCGCCATGGGCGGCTCGACCAACACCGTGCTGCACCTGCTCGCCGCCGCCCACGAGGCCGAGATCGACTTCACCATGGCCGACATCGACCGGCTGTCGCGCCGCGTGCCGGTGCTCTGCAAGGTCGCCCCGGCGAAAGCCGACGTGCACATGGAGGACGTCCACCGCGCCGGCGGCATCATGTCGATCCTCGGCGAGCTCGAGCGCGCCGGCCTGATCGATGCGACGCTGCCGACCGTGCACAGCACCACCATGGCCGACGCGCTCAATCGCTGGGACATCACCCGAACGAGTTCCGAGAGCGTGCGCGAGTTCTACCGCGCCGCCCCCGGCGGCGTGCCGACCCAGGTCGCCTTCAGCCAGGCGTCGCGCTGGGACGATCTCGACACCGACCGCGAGACCGGCGTCATCCGCTCGGCGGCGCATCCGTTCTCGAAGGACGGCGGCCTCGCCGTGCTCTACGGCAACCTCGCCGAGGACGGCTGCATCGTGAAGACCGCCGGCGTCGACGAGAGCATCCTGAAGTTCTCCGGCCCGGCCCGCATCTTCGAGAGCCAGGACGCCGCGGTCGACGGCATCCTCAACGGCGGCATCGCGCCCGGCGACGTGGTGCTGATCCGCTACGAGGGGCCGAAGGGCGGCCCGGGCATGCAGGAAATGCTCTATCCGACCAGCTACCTGAAGTCGAAAGGCCTCGGCAAGGCCTGCGCCCTCGTCACCGACGGCCGCTTCTCGGGCGGCTCCTCGGGCCTCTCGATCGGCCACGTCTCGCCGGAAGCCGCCGAAGGCGGCACCATCGGCCTCGTCGAGCAGGGCGACCTGATCGAGATCGACATCCCGAACCGCTCGATCCGCGTCGCGGTGCCGGACGAGGTGCTCGCCGCCCGCCGCGCCGCCAAGGGCACCGGCACCTGGCGCCCCGAGGCGCCGCGCAAGCGCAACGTGACCCCGGCGCTCAGGGCTTACGCCGCGATGACGACCTCGGCCGCTCGCGGTGCGGTGCGGGATGTGAGCCAGGTGGAGAAGGGGTGAGGGGGAGACGGGGGCGAGGTTCTTGGAACCATCGGCCGTCATCCCCGCGAAAGCGGGGATCCAACTCACCCCGAGTGAGGCCGATGTGGTAGCGCCGAAGTCTCGCCGCACGTCCACCCCTGCGGCACGGTGGATCCCCGCTTTCGCGGGGATGACGGCCGGAGAGGGCGTGCCAAGATAATGATACTGCGGCTTTCTCGAAACCGAGGCGCCGCAGTACCCTCCCGACCCGGCCTCCGGCCGGGCCACCCCTGCGACGGAGCCACGTGTCTCCTTTGCCTGCTTCGCAGCCCCACAAGGGGGAGGGATATCAAATCCAGACCGGAACCAGCGTGACCGACGACCGCCACCTCCCTCCGCCACCCCCGCCGGCGCCGCGTGCGCCGACGGCGTCGGTGCGGCTGGCGCTGGCGGTGTTTGCGGCGTTGCTGGTCTGCCTCGGCTTTGGTGCCGGCTCCACCGACCTGCTGCGCCTCGGCGGCAAGTCCGGCACCGCCCAGACCGGCCGCATCGCCACCGCCGACGCCGGCCGCCAGTTCGTGCCGCGCGAAAGCCGGCAGGCCGCGATCGTGGTGCAGCGCCGCGACAGCCAGCCCGCCCCGGGCGGCGACACCGGCCCGGCGCTCATCCCCACGCTCGCCGGCGCCTTCCTCGACCTGCCCGCCGCCCGTCCGGGCGAGACCCCGGCCCGCGCCGCCGCGGCGAGCGCCGCCGCCGGATACCAGGCCCGCGCCCCGCCGGTCTGACGCCGATCCGCCGTGATCCCTGGCCGGCCGCGCCTCGATCGACGCGCCGCCCGCACCGACGCGGCCCCATGCCCCTTTTCGATGAATGTTCGCGGCCGTCGCCACGCCCTGCCAGACCGGGGCGGGCCGGCCGCCAGTCCGGACCATCCTCCATGCGCAATTCCCGCTGGCTGATCGCCACCTATGCGACGATCATCATCCTCGGCATTCTGGTCGCGCTGCCCAACGTCCTCCCCGAGGCCTGGCGCAACAACCTGCCGTCGTTCCTGCCCAACCAGACCGTCTCGCTCGGCCTCGACCTCTCCGGTGGTTCGCACCTCGTGCTCGAGGTCGACAGCGCCGAACTCGTCAAGGAGCGGCTGCAGACGCTGCTCCAGGATTCGCGCCGGTCCTTGCGCGACGCCGGCATCGGCAGCGAGCAGATCCGCCGCGACGGCGACACCGTGCGCGTCCGCCTCAGCAATGCCTCCGACCGCACCCGCGCTTCCGAGGAGCTGCAGAAGCTCGCCATCGACATCGGCGTCGGCAGCTTCGGCCTCGGCGGCGACATCACCGTCGTGGCCGACGGCGACCGCGACCTCGTCATCCGCATGACCGACGCCGGCCTTGCCGACCGCATCTCCGCCGCCGTCGGCCAGAGCCTCGAGATCATCCGCCAGCGCATCGACCAGGTCGGCGTCGCCGAGCCGACGATTCAGCGCGTCGGCACCGACCGCATCCTCGTCCAGCTCCCCGGCGTGCAGGACCCGGCCCGCATCCGCGAACTGCTCGGCTCCACCGCGCAGATGAGCTTCCACATGCTGTCGAACGCCGCGATCGCCGGCGACGCGGTGCCCGCCGGCGTCACCATGCTGGAGGACGCCGAGGGCAACCGCTATCCGGTCGAGGACCGCGTCGAGCTCTCCGGCGACCGCCTCGCCGACGCCCGCGCCGGCTTCGACCCGCAGACTCGCGAGCCGATCGTCTCGTTCCGCTTCGACAACATCGGCGCCGCCCGCTTCGCCGAGATCACCACCGCCAACGTCGGCCGGCCCTTCGCCATCGTGCTCGACGACAAGGTGCTGAGCGCGCCGGTGATCCGCGAGCCGATCACGCAGGGCTCCGGCCAGATCTCCGGCAGCTTCGACGTCCGCGGCGCCACCGATCTCGCCGCCCTGCTGCGCGCGGGCGCCCTGCCCGCCCCGCTCACCGTGATCGAGGAGCGCACCGTCGGCGCCGACCTCGGCAGTGACGCGATCGAGATGGGCGTCGTCACCGGCCTGATCGGCTTCGGCCTCGTCGTCGCCTTCATGCTGCTGCTCTACGGCAGCTGGGGCCTGCTCGCCAACCTCGCCCTCAGCCTCAACGTCATCCTGACCTTCGCCGGCCTCAGCCTGCTGGGCGCGACGCTGACCCTGCCCGGCATCGCCGGCATCGTGCTCGGCATCGGCCTCGCCGTCGACGCCAACGTGCTGATCAACGAGCGCATCCGCGAGGAGACGCGCAAGGGCCGCAGCGCCATCGCCGCGCTCGATTCCGGCTTCCGGCGCGCCTACTCGACCATCGTCGACAGCAACGTCACCGCGCTGATCGCCACCGTGCTCCTGTTCTGGTTCGGCTCCGGCCCGGTGCGCGGCTTTGCGATCACCATGGGCCTCGGTATCGCCATCTCGATGTTCACCGCCGTCTCCATCGTGCGCGCGGCGATGCTGTCGATCGTGGTGCGGCGCAAGCTGAAGGTGCTGAACATCAAGCCGCTGCTCGGCTTCAAGCTGGTGCCGGACGGCACCAGGATCGACTTCATGAAGGCGCGGTTCTTCGGCATCGGCCTGTCGCTGTTGCTGTCGGCGGCGTCGGTGGCGCTGTTCTTCAACCCCGGCCTCAACTACGGCGTCGACTTCCGCGGCGGCATCCAGATGGAGGTGGTCACCGAAGGCCCGGCCGATCTCGCCGCCTTCCGCGGCGGCCTCGGCAACCTCGGCCTCGGCGACGTCGCGCTGCAGGAGTTCGGCAGCCCGAACCACCTGCTGGTGCGCGTCGAGCGCCAGCCCGGCGGCGAGGCCGCGCAGACCACGGCGGTGGAGCAGCTGCGCGGTGAGATCGTCAAGATCGACGAGACCGCCCGCATCGAGCGCACCGAAGTGGTCGGCCCCAAGGTTTCCGGCGAACTCGCTTTCGCCGGCTTCCTGTCGGTGCTGCTCGCGAGCATCGCGATGCTGATCTACATCTGGGTCCGCTTCGAATGGCCGTTCGCGGTCGGGGCGATCGCGACGCTGGTGCTGGACGTCACCAAGACGGTGGGCTTCTTCGCCCTCACCGGCCTCGACTTCAACCTCACCGCGATCGCGGCGCTGCTGACGCTGGTCGGCTACTCGGTGAACGACAAGGTCGTCGTCTACGACCGCATGCGCGAGAACATGCGGCTCTACAAGCAGATGCCGCTGCGCCAGCTGATCGACCTCTCGATCAACGAGACCCTGGCGCGCAGCCTCTACACCTCGATCACCGCCTTCCTCGCGCTTCTGCCGATGGCGATCTGGGGCGGCAGCGCGGTGGAGAGCTTCGCGGTGCCGATGATCTTCGGCATCGTGATCGCGGCGAGCTCGTCGGTGTTCATCGCGGCGCCGATCCTGCTCTTCCTCGGCGACTGGCGCGCCCGCCGCCGTACCGCAGCCGGCGAGGACGACAAGGCGGCGACGCCGTCGGCCGCCTGAGGCAAGTCACCCCCGGGGGCACGTCCCCCGGGGGCTTGATGTCGCGCGGCCCTTGCGGCGGCGGCGGATTCCTGCTGCCGCTGCCGGGGCCCGCGATGCTATCAACCGGTCAGCCTGCAACTGCCAGCCGAGGCCCCGATGTCCAGCGATCGCAGCAAGACCCGCGCCGAACTCTTCGCCTTTCTCGACGAGCTCGGCATCGCCCACGCCACGATCGAGCATCCGCCGCTCTACACGGTGGAGGAGTCGCGCGCCCTGCGCGGCGAGATCGCCGGCGCGCATGCGAAGAACCTCTTCGTCAAGGACAAGAAGAGCCGTCTCTTCATGATCTCGGTGCGCGAGGAGCTCGCCGTCGACCTGAAGCAGGTCCACACCGTGATCGGCGGCCAGGGCCGCGTCAGCTTCGGCTCGGCCGAGCAGCTCGAAGAGGTCTGGGGCGTGAAGCCCGGCTCGGTGACGCCGTTCGGCGCGATCAACGACCTGGATCACCGCGTCACCGTGGTGCTCGACGCCGGGCTGGTCGCGGCCGGCACCGTGAACTTCCATCCGCTCGAGAACACCGCCACGACGACGATCGAAGCCGGCGACCTCGTCCGCTTCCTCCAAGCGACCGGCCATTCGCCGCTGATCACCGAGCTGCCGGTGCAGGCACCGCAGCCGGTGGAGACGGCGGCCGACTGACGCGTGCGCGAACCCGGCGCACGGGGTTTGTAATTCGCCGCCGTTCACGCCAAATAGGGGGCGACAGCGCGTGCCAGCCGGCAATGACCGGCTCCCACGGCGCGCGGACCGACTCTTACGACGGACGCGGGACGACAATCATGAGCGGACAGACCTTCAGCCTCGGCGGCGGCGCCGCGGTACCGAACGGCTTGGCGCCGGCCGGCGCGGCCGCTGGGGCCGCCGACCTGATCAAGGACACCACCACCCAGACCTTCGCCCGCGACGTGCTGGAGCCGTCGCGCCAGGTGCCGGTGCTGGTCGACTTCTGGGCGCCGTGGTGCGGGCCCTGCAAGCAGCTGACGCCGGTGCTGGAAAAGGCCGTCAAGGCCGCCGGCGGCAAGGTGCGCCTCGTCAAGATGAACATCGACCAGCATCCGGAGATCGCCGGCCAGCTCGGCATCCAGTCGATTCCCGCCGTGATCGCCTTCAGCCAGGGCCGCCCGCTCGACGGCTTCATGGGCGCGCTGCCCGAAAGCCAGGTCGCCCAGTTCATCGAGCGGCTCGTCGGCCCGGTCGGTCCGAGCGACGTCGAGCAGATGCTGGAGGCCGGCGCCGAATCCCTCGCCGAGAAGGATTTTGCGACGGCGGCGGAGGTCTATCTCACGGTGCTCGAGGAGGAGGAGGGCAACCTCGCGGCGCTCGCCGGCCTCGCGCGTGCCCAGATCGGCCTCGGTGATCTCGACGGCGCGGGGGCGACCCTCGACCGCGTGCCCGAAGCAAAGCGCGGTGACGCCGGGATCGCCGGTGCCCGCGCCGAGCTCGAGCTCGCCGCCGTCACCGCCAGCCTCGGCGACAGCGCCGACCTCGTCGCCCGCGTCGAGGCCGACCCGGCCGACCATGCCGCGCGCTTCGACCTCGCGCTGGCGCTCGCCGCGAGCGGCGATCGCGAGGCCGCGGTGAACCACCTCGTCGAGATCGTCCGGCGCGAACGCGCCTGGAACGAGGAGGCGGCGCGCAAGCAGCTCGTGCAGCTGTTCGAGGCCTGGGGACCGACCGATCCGATGACGCTGCTCGGCCGCCGCCGGCTGTCGTCGGTGCTGTTCGCCTGAGGCGCACGGCTGCCAATCGCCGGCGCCGCCTCGCCCGCGGCGACCGGCGCGCTAGATGAGGCGTCAGGGGCGTATCCGCGGGACGCGCCCGCCGTGGTGGTGCGGCGAGGGACAGGACGACGGCCATGATGGTGGGTAATGCGGTCTACGACACACCGGCGGACCTGCCGGCGGAAATCCCGGTGTTTCCCCTGACGGGCGCGCTGCTCCTGCCGCGCGGCCAGCTGCCGCTCAACATCTTCGAGCCGCGCTATCTCGCGATGATCGACGCCGCCCTCGGCAGCGACCGGCTCGTCGGCATGGTGCAATATGCCGACGTCGCCCCCGGCGGCGCGCCGACCGAGCCGGGCGTGCCGGCGGACCTGCGCGCCGTCGGCTGCGCCGGCCGCATCACCAGCTTCGGCGAGACCGGCGACGGCCGCTACCATATCGCTCTCACCGGCGTCACCCGCTTCCGCATCCTCGCCGAGACCACCGACGGCACGCTGTTCCGCACCTGCCGCGTCACGGCCGAGCCGTTCGCCGCCGATTTCCACGGAGAATCCGGCGGCGCCGCCGTCGACCGGTCGCAGCTGCTGCGCACCTTCGAGGCCTATCTGGAAGCCAACGACCTCGAGGCCGACTGGGACGGCGTCGAGCGCGCCACCAACGAGGCCCTCGTCAACGCCCTCTCCATGATGAGCCCGTTCGGCCCGGCCGAAAAGCAGGCGCTGCTCGAGGCCCCCGATCTGAAGACCCGCGCCGATACGCTGGTCGCGATCACCGAAATGGCGCTGGAGCGCCAGAAGGGCGGCGGCGGCGCGCCGTCGCTGCAGTGACGAGCGAGGGAACGGTTGCGATGGCGGAAGACCTGATCCCCCGCGTCGAGCGGCAGAGCGGCACGGTCGATCCGCGCCTGCTCGAGATCCTCGTCTGCCCGTTGACCAAGACCCGGCTGTCGTTCGACCCGGTGCGGCAGGAACTCGTCTCCCGCGCCGCCCGCCTCGCCTTCCCGGTGCGCGACGGCATCCCGATCATGCTTGCCGACGAGGCGCGGCCGCTCGACGACGACGAGTGACGGCGTCGGCGGCACCGAGCAGCCGGCCAGAACGCCGAACGGCGCGGGCCAGGGGCGCCGCGCCGTCGGTCGGGCTCAACCGCTAAGAAAGAAGATTACTGCTCGGTCTCGGGTTCCGGACGGCGGCGCTTCAGCGAGAAGCCATCGTCGGGTGCCTTGCGCTTGGCGTTCGGGCGCGGCGGATCGGCGATCAGCCGGGCGGCGGCTTCCGCCATCTTGCGCTCCGCGTCGGCCTCGAGCTCGGCAACCTGGGCCGCGGCCTCGTCGTCGAACACAGCCCGGAGCCGCGTCGCGGCGATGACGATCTGCTCGTCGTCGGCGAAATCCTCCTGCGCCGTCCGGGCGGCCTCGAGCGCCTCGTCGGCCTCGACGCTGCCGCTTTCGGCCGCTTCGGTGAGGATCTTGAGGTAGGCCTCGCGCAGGTCGGGCCGAACGGGCCGCTTCTCGACCAGCCAGGCGAACACGTCGATCGCGCCGCGGAAATCGCCGCGCGCCCGCAGGATCCCGGCCTCGATCTGGCCGGTGCGGATGCGGCTGAGCTTCGCCTCCTGCAGCTTGCGCAGCAGCGGCTCCACCTCGTCGGCGAGGCCCGCCTGCAGAAGGATCTCGCCGTAGCGCAGCATCAGCGGCACGTCACCGGGGTAGCGGTCGAGCCCGGCGCGCAGGATGGTGATGGCCCGGTCGGACTGGCCGGTGGTGAGGGCGAGTTCGGCGGCGACGAGCGCGACCCGGGGATGATCCTCCCCACCTTCGCGTGCTTCGAGAAGACTTTGGGCTGCCAACTGGATGTCCCTCTGTCTGATTGCCCTTTCAGCCCTGTCGAGGAGGGCGCCCTGCTTCTGCGTAATCTGTATGTTCATTGTCTCGACCGGCCAGTGCGTCTGTCGTTGCGCCTCTCGTGAGAACCGGCCACCCGACGGGGACGCGGCCTGCTCGAGGGAGCGATGCCCGGCGCATCCGTTGCACGCCGATATTTGCTGCTCTTTCATGCCAGAATTTGGGCGGAGCGGCGAGATCATTCGTCGAGCCCGGGCGATCGTCGGGCCGCTCCGCTGATCAGCGCCGGCGCGCTTGCGGCAGCAGGTAGGCGATCCCCGGCGGCGGCAGGCGGCCGACGATGCCGGAGACCGCGAACACCTCCGACACCACCGCCTCGGTCAGCGTCGCCTGCGGCGGCCCAGCCGCGACGATCCGTCCCGCCGCCATCACCACCAGCCGGTCGGCGAACTCGGCCGCGAGGTTGAGGTCGTGCACGATCCCGACCACGCCGCCGCCCGCCCGCGCGTGCGCCCGGGCGATTTCGAGCAGGCCGATCTGATGGCGGATGTCGAGGCTCGCCGTCGGCTCGTCGAGGAACAGGAAGCGGGCGCGCCCCGCGGCGACCGGGTCCCAGACCTGGGCGAGCACGCGGGCGAACTGCACCCGCTGCTGCTCGCCGCCCGACAGGGTCTGATAGAGCCGCCCGGCATGGTCCGGCAGTCCGACCCGCTCCAGCGCCGCCGCGACACGGCCGGGCACCGGCCGGCCCGTCGCCCGCACGCCGAGGTCGACGATCTCGCCGGCCGTGAACGGAAACGCCAGCGTCGTCGCCTGCGGCAGCACCGCCCGCCAGCGCGCGAGTTCCGCCGCACTGCTGCGCAGCACGTCGCGGCCGTCCTGATTGATGCGGCCGGCACTCGGCCGGAGTTCCCCGGTGAGCAGCTTCAGCAGCGTCGACTTGCCGGCGCCGTTCGGGCCGACGATCAGCGTCACCGCGCCGTCCGCGGCGGTGAAGTCGACGTCGTCGATCAGGCGGCGTCCGCCGGCGAGGTAGCTGAGGCGCTCGGCTTCGATCACGGCCGACCTCAGAGCGACAGCGCGGCGCGGCGGCGCACGAGCAGGGCGAGAAACACCGGCGCGCCGACGATGGCGGTGACGATGCCGATGGGAAGTTCGGCCGGCGCCACCACGACGCGGCTGACCGCATCGGCCGCCACCAGCAGCGCCGCGCCGAGCACCGCGCTCGCCGGCAGCAGCAGCCGGTTCGACGGGCCGATCGCGAGGCGCAGCAGATGCGGCACCACGATGCCGACGAAGGCGATGCTGCCCGCCACCGCCACCGCCGCGCCGCAGGCCGCCGCGACCGCCACGACGACGACGCGCTTCAGGAGCTGCACCCGGATGCCGAGGTGCATCGCCTCGGCCTCACCGAGCCCGAGCGCATCGAGGCCGCGCGCGACGAAGGGGATCGTCGCCAGCGCCGCGGCGATGAAGGGCAGCACCGCGACGACGCGGCTCCAGGTCGCGCCGCCGAGGCTGCCGAGGCTCCAGAAGGTGATGTCGCGCAGTTCGGCGTCGCTGGCGCCGAAGATCATCAGCCCGGTGAGGGCATTGGCGACGGCGGCGACGCCGAGGCCGGCGAGCAGCAGCGTCGCGATCGAGGTGCGGCCGCCAAAGGTGGCGAGCCCATAGAGCAGCAGCGTCGCGGCAAGCGCGCCGGCGAACGCCGCCGCGGGCAGAAAGTGGCTGCCGAGCAGCACGGCGACCGGCGCCAGCGCCCCGTCGGCGAGCACGATCGCGCCGATCGCGGCGACCGCCGCGCCCGACGAGACCCCGACGAGACCGGGATCGGCGAGCGGATTGCGGAACAGGCCCTGCATCATCGCCCCCGACACCGCGAGCCCGGCGCCGACCAGCACGCCGAGCGCGAGGCGCGGCAGCCGCACCTCGTAGAGCACCAGCGCCTCGCGCCGGTCGAGCACGCCCTCGGCACCAACTAGCGCCGCGAGCAGCCGGTCCATCGGAATGCCCGACGGGCCGGTGAGCACGGCGGCGGCAGCTGCCAGAGCCAGCAGCCCGGCCGCGACCAGGATCGCGGCAAGGCCGAGCGCAGCGCGGGCCCCGGCGGGATCGCGGCGCAGGCGGGGCGGGGCGAGGGCGACGAGGCTCATGCGGGGATCCTTGTTCGGCGCGGCCGGAGTCAGGGCGCCGGATCGGCCGGCGCGATGCTGCCGGGATAGAGCGCGGCGGCGACGTCGCGCGCGGCGTCCGGCGTGCGCGGGCCGAAGCCGAGCAGGTAGAGCCCGTCCATGGCGAGCAGCGACCGGTCCGCCGCCGCGGGGGTACCCGCGAAGGCGGGCAGCGCGAACACGGTGGCGGCGTCCAGCGCATGGTCGCCGCGCGCCATGCTGATCACGAGGTCGGGCGCGGCGGCGAGGATCGCCTCGTCGCTCATCGGCTTGTAGCCGGCGATCGCCTCCGCGGCGTTGACGCCGCCGGCGAGCGCGATCAGCGCATCGGCCGCGGTACCGGTGCCGCCCACCGTGGCGCGCCCCCCGGCGAGCGACAGCACGAACAGCACCCGTTTGCGAACAGTCACGGCCGCGACCTCGCGTCGAAGCGCGGCGAAGCGCGCGGCGGTGCTTTCTGCCAGCTCGTCTGCCGCGGCGTTTGCCCCGACCGCGGCGCCGACGGCACGGATCTTGTCGGCGACGCCCGCGGGCGACGGCACATCGGGGATCGTCACCAGCGGCACCGAGCCGGCGGCGAGGATCGCCAGCGCATCGGGCGGGCCCGCCCCTTCCTGCGCGAGGATCAGGTCGGGGGCCACCGAGAGCACGCCTTCGGCGGCGAGCGCCCGCATGTAGCCGACGTTCGGCAGCGCGCCGGCGGCGGCCGGGAATGTGCTGGTGGTGTCGACGGCGACGATCTCGTCCGCCTTGCCGAGCGCGAACAGGATCTCCGTCACCGCCCCGCCGACCGAGACGATGCGGCGACCCGCGGCGGCGCGGGCCGGCCGGTTGGCGGTCCAGAGAGCGACGGACAGCGCGGCGATGGCCGACGCGCGCAGCGCCTGGCGGCGGGAAAGACTGGTCATGATCTCATTCCGGTTGCAGGGCGGCGGGCGGTCGACCTTCGGCGCCAAGGGTCGCGTAAGGCGTTGAAAGGGCGTCGTTTTTATAATCGCTCCAGTGTAGGTTCCGCCCCGGGATTTATCTTGACTCTGATACTCAGCTTTTAATATCAGCGCAAGGGAGGGGCTGCGCGGGGAATGTTCGCCGGCTCCGCGGCTGGATCGGCGCGCTCCGCGCCGCAGGGGGAAAACGACATGATGACCGCTTCGCCGAGGTATCGCCTCCTCGTCACCTCCGCCCTCGCCGGGCTGGCCGTTCCGGGTCTCGCCTCGCCGGTCGCCGCGCAGGACGCAGCCACGGCGCCGGTCGCGGCGGCGGCCTGCGAACCGGGCACGCCCTGCCCGCCCGAGGACGACGTCATCACCCTCGACACGATCACCGTCTCGGCGACGCGCACCGACAGCGCCCCGATCGACAGCCTCGCCTCGGTCAGCGTCGTTCGCCTTTCCGATCCGAAGGGCCCGCCGACCGGCTCGGTGCCGGCGATCTTCCTCGGCGTCCCCGGCGTCGCGACGCCGTCGAAGGGCGACGATGCCGGTTCGGCGATCAACATCCGCGGCCTGCAGAACTTCGGCCGCGTCGCGGTCACCGTCGACGGCGCCCGCCAGAACTACCAGCAGACCGGCCACGGCCCGGATGGCGTGTTCTTCCTCGACCCGGCGCTGATCGAGGACGTTACCGTGGTGCGCGGCCCGATCGCCAACGTCTACGGCTCCGGCGCCGTCGGCGGCGTCGTGTCGTTCCGCACCAAGAACCCGAGCGACTTCCTGCGTTCGGACGAGACCTGGGCCGTGCAGGGCCGCGCCGCCTATGGCACCAACGGCGACGAACTGGTGCTCGGCACCACCGCGGCCTATCGCTTCTCCGACCAGTTCGCCGTGCTCGGCAGCCTCTCGACCAACCGCCAGAACGACTTCGACGACGGCGACGGCAACACGGTGTTCAATTCCGGCGAGGACCTGCTCTCGGGCATGCTGAAAGCCGAGTTCTCGCCGGCGGAGTTCCACACCGTGACGCTCGGCTATCTCGCGAGCCGCTTCGACTATGATTCGGGCGCGGTCGGCGCCACCAACTACGGCTCCGAGGTGATCGACCAGACCGCCTCGGCGAACTGGCGCTACGCCAACCCCGACGACCGGCTGTTCGACATCAACGCCTCGGCCTACTGGACCGGCACCGACAAGACCGACACCTACCTCACCGGCGCCGACGCCGGCGCCGGGCGCAGCTTCGAGATCGGCACCGGCGGCTTCGACGTCGCCAACACCTCGCGCTTCGAGACCGGCGCCTTTGCGCATGCCGTCACCCTCGGCGGCGATCTCTTCCGCGACGACGTGACGACCTCGGACCTCGTCGGCACCGGCGACCTCTTCACGCCGAGCGGCCAGCGCACCGCCTATGGCGCCTTCGTGCAGGACCAGATCTCCTATTCGAACTGGCTCGAGATCGTCGGCGGCCTGCGCTTCGACGGCTACGAATTCTCGGGCGGCGAGGCGGAAGGCGACGGCACGCGGCTGTCGCCGAAGCTCGCCGTCGGCGTGAAGCCGTTCGAGGAAACCTTCGCCGAGGGCCTGCAGCTCTACGGCTCCTACGCCGAGGGCTACCGCGCCCCCGCGATCACCGAGACGCTGATCAGCGGCATCCACCCCGGCTCGTTCAGCTTCGACTTCCTGCCGAACCCGGACCTCGAGCCGGAGGTGGCGCACAACTTCGAACTCGGCGTCAACTACGCCCGCGACAGCCTCTTCACCGAAGGCGACCGGCTGCGCCTGAAGGCGGCCTGGTTCCACAACGACGTCGACGACTACATCGACGCCGTGTTCGCCTATAATCCGGTGACGCGCCGCTTCCAGTACCAGTACCAGAACGTCGCCGACGCGACGCTGACGGGCGTCGAGCTGGAGGCGACCTACGACATGGGCTTCATGTTCGCCGGCCTTGCCGCCTCGCACATCCGCGGCGACAACAATGTCAGCGACGAGCCGCTGACCACGGTGCCGGCGGACAAGATCGTCTCGACGCTCGGCTTCCGCTTCCTCGAGGAAAAGCTCACCGTCGGCGCACAGTGGGCCGCCGTCTTCGAGCAGGACCGCGTGCCGGCCGGAACGCCGGGCAGCGACGCCTACAATCTCGTCAACCTGTTCGCGACCTACGAGCCGCGCGAGAACCTGATCCTCGGCGTCTCGGTCGAGAACCTCTTCGACGAGCAGTACACCGACTATCTGAACGACAGCGCCAGTCAGGGCATTTCGGTGATGTTCTCGCTCAGCGCCCGTCTCGGCGGCTGAGGCCGCGGCGGGACAGCCGAACACACCGGATATCGGACAACCAGGAGAGCAGACCCGACATGTACATCGCCATGAACCGCTTCCGCGTCATTCCCGGCAACGAGGAGACCTTCGAGACGATCTGGCGCACGCGCGAGCGGCGGCTGAAGGACGTGCCCGGCTACCTCGAGTTCCACCTGTTGCGCGGTCCGAAGCATGAGGACCACTCGCTCTACGCCACCCACACCGTCTGGGCGAGCCAGGCCGAATTCGTCGCCTGGACCAAGTCGGAGGCGTTCCGTCTCGCCCACGCCCGCGCCGGCGAGCAGAAGCCGATCTACCTCGGCGGCCCGCATTTCGAGGGCTTCGAGGTGATCCTCGCCGAGGACGCCGACGGCGCCCAGGTCGCGCCCGCCGCCTGAGCGACGACCGACGAACCCGGAGCCGGCCGGGCGGCGACCGCGAAACGCACGTCGGCCGGCCGGCCGGCTTGGCGTGTGCGAGGAGGAACGAGATGGAAGTTGCAACCACGACCGACGCTGAGCCTGGCACCGCGGCCGCCGCCAGCGCGGCACTCGCCGCGCAGCCCGACGGCGTCGTCGAGGCGATCGCCAGGAAGGCCGGGGTGCCGAGCCGCACCGTGCTCGACCTGCTGCCGGCCGGCGCGGCGGTCCGCGCCCCGGCGGAGGATTTCGCGGCGATCTGGGAAGACCTCGCCGGCTGGGGCGAGATCCTCTTCATCGTCCACACCGAGGACATCGTGCTCGAATGCGCCGGCACCCTGCCGGTCGGCTCGTTCGGGCACGGCTACTACAACATCCACGGCGACAGCCCGATCGGCGGCCACATCAAGGCCGACCGCTGCGCCGCGATCTACTTCGTCGACCGTCAGTTCCACGGCAAGCGCTCGCTGTCGGTGCAGTTCCTGAACGGCGACGGCGAGGCGATGTTCAAGGTCTTCGTCCGCCGCGATGCCGCCCGCGCCCTGCTGCCCGACCAGGTGGACCGCTTCGAGGCGCTGCGCCGCCGCTGGCAGGCGGGGAACTGATCACCGGCGCCTCAGTTCCCCTTCTCCCCTTGCGGGAGAAGGTGCCCGAAGGGCGGATGAGGGGTATGGGCCCATCATCCCCTCCGCCGTATCGGCCGAAAGGCCGCGTCCCCTCATCCGGCGCTTGCGCGCCACCTTCTCCCGCAAGGGGAGAAGGCAAAAACGACTAGGCCGCCGGGGTCTTCGTCACCGTCTCGACTTCCGCCGTCCGCTCCTCCACCGGCGCGTCGGGATCGCGCGGCTCCGCGGCCCCCGCCTCCGGCGCGGCAACCCGCGGGGCCGCCGGCTTGGCGTCGGGTGAGAACGGGATCACATCGACCCCGACGTCGAGCGTCTGCCCGCCCGACACCACGATCACGCCGTCGATCGGCGAGACATCGCTGTAGTCGCGCCCGACCGCCACGACGATGTGATCCTCGCCGGCCGGGATGTCGTTGGTGGGGTCGAGGCCGATCCAGCCGAGTTCCTCGCCGCACCAGACCTGCGCCCAGGCGTGCGTCGCATCCGCGCCCTCGAGCCGCGGCCGCCCCTCGGGCGGAATCGTGCGCAGAAACCCGCTGACATAGGCGACGGGGAGGCCGATGCCGCGCATGCCGGCGATCATCACGTGAGCAAAGTCCTGGCAGACGCCCTTCTTCTTGGCGAAGGCCTCGGCCGGCCGGGTCTGCGCGTCGGTGGCGCCGGGTGAATACTTGAAGTCGCGGTGAATGCGCGTCATCAGGTCGATCGCCCCTTCGAGCACCGGCCGGCCGGGCGGAAAGCTCTCCGCCGCATAGGCCGTGGTTGCCGCGTCGAGCGGCGCGGCGGGGCTCGCGAACACGAAATGCACCGGCGAATCCGGTCCGAGGTCGTCGCTGCCGCTGGCGAGATCGCGCACCTCGGTCCACTCCGGCGTCAGGCCGGCGAGGAACGGCTCGGGCGCGTTCACCTCGACCCGGGCGCGCAGCTCGATGCGCAGCTTGTCGTGCGGCGCGGCGATCGCGACCGAGGCGGTGCGGTTGCCGAAGAAATCCAGCGTGTCGTCGTATTCGCCGGGCGGCGGCTCGATGTCGAGGTCGCACAGGATGACGCGCTGGTTGGCCCGGTCGACCGGCACCATGCGCATGATGTGGCGCGAGAACGGGACCGGCGAGGCGTAGCGGTAGGTGCTGACCTGGCGGATGTCGTAGATCATGCGATGTCGTCCGTCTGCGCCGCAAAGCTCGGCTCGGCCCGCGGGGCCGCGCGGTGGCTGAAGAAGCGCACCATCACGGCGTCGGAGAGATCGTAGAGCTGCGCCTCGACGTCCGCGAGCATGTCGAGCTCGACGTCCTCGGCGCGGGTGGTGAGCAGGTCGGCGAGGATGCGCCGCGCTGCGCGCACCGGCTCCGACGGCCGTCCGTCGACATGCGCCGCCGGCAGCGTCTCGAGATCGGCGACGAGCCGCGCGACCTGGAACGCCACCGAGCGCGGGTTGCTGTCGTCGAAGGTGAGCAGGTCGATCACCGGCGTGCGCGAGGTCGTCATCACATAGCGCGAGCGGTAGGTGATCTGGCTGTCGCCGAGCTCGAGCATCACGTCGAGCGCGCTCTGGCTGAGCGGCTCGACCGCGAAACGCTGCACGAAGCGCAGCGTCGCCGCGGCGCGCTCGATGCGGCGGCCGAGCTCGAGGAAGCGCCAGCCGATCAGCCGGTTCATGTTCTCCGCCGCGAGCCCGGAGAAGGCGTTGATCAGCCGCAGCGCGCGGCGCACCTCGTCGAAGGCGTCGCTGGCGGTCAGCCGGCGGCCCTCGATGGTCTCGAACTGCTGCGCGAGGTCGGTGACGCACTGGAAGGCGTCGGGGGCGAGGCGGTCGCGGATCACCGCCGCCGCATAGCGCGCCGAGCGGGTCAGCCGCGGCAGCGCGCCATACGCCTTCTGGTCGGAGATCGCCTGGATCGCGAGTCGGACGTTGGAGCCCTTGCGCTCGCTCACCGTCAGCGCCCCGGCCTGGGCCAGCATCTGCACGAGGCCCTGGGCGACCGCGCCGTCGCCGCTCTGCTCGACGGCGCGCGACAGCAGCGACCGCACCACCCGGAGCGCGGTCTCGCTGCGCTCGAGATAGCGCCCGAGCCAGAACAGGTTGTCCGCGGCGCGGCTCGGCAGCGTGCCGATGGTGCGGCGGATCTTGACCGTGTCGCTCTTCGGCAGCAGCGAGGTTTCCGCCACCGGTCCGCTACCGAGCACCCAGACATCGGCCGCCTTCGCCCGGCTCTGCAGCGAGACGGCGCGGGCGTCGAGATCGTCGGAGACGCGGCAGAAGCCGCCCGGCATCACGGTCCAGTCGTCCTCGCCGGTCGCGACCACGAACAGGCGCAGGATGAACGGGCGCGGCTGCAGCCGGCCGTTGATCCAGACCGGCATGGTCGAGAGTTTGACCGCCTCCTGGCCGACGATGTCGACGCCGCGCCGACGGATCCGCTCGGCGAGCGCCGTGCGCTCGTCCGGGGTCAGCGAGCTGCCGAGCACGACGCTGCGGTCCGGCATGCCGGGCATCCGCGCCTCGAAGGCGGGGGCGAACACCAGCTTCTCGAGGTTGTCGAGCACGATCCGCTGCTCGCGCGCCTGGCCGCACCACCAGGTGGCGATGTTCGGCAACAGGAGGTCGGTGCCGAGGATGTGGCGGGCGAGCGCCGGCATGAAGCCCATCAGCGCCCGCGATTCGACGACGCCCGAGCCGAGGCCGTTGGCGACGACGACATTGCCCTCGCGCACCGCCTGCACGAGGCCGGGCACGCCGAGCCGCGAGGCGCCGCGCAGCTCCAGCGGATCGGCGAAATCGGAATCGAGCCGCCGCCACAACACGTCGACCCGGCGCAGGCCCGACACCGTGCGCACGTAGACCGCGCCGTCGCGCACCGTCAGGTCCTCGCCCTCGACGAGCAGGAAGCCGAGGTAGCGCGCGAGGTAGGCGTGCTCGAAATAAGTCTCGTTGAGCGGGCCGGGGCTGAGCAGCGACACCCGCGCCTCGGCGCGGGAGTTGAGGTTGGCGAGTTCGTTGCGGAAGGCCTGGAAGAACGAGGCGAGCCGCTCGACGTTCATGGCGCGGTAGACGTTGGGCAGCGCCCGCGACAGCGCGATGCGGTTCTCCAGCGCGTAGCCGGCGCCCGACGGCGCCTGGGTGCGGTCGGAGAGCACCCACCACTTGCCGTTCGGCCCGCGGCCGACGTCGATCGCATAGCTGCGCAGGTGCCGCCCGCCGGGCGGGGCGACGCCGACCAGCGGCCTGAGATACTCCGGGCTGCCGGCGATCACCGCGGCTGGCAGCACCTTTTGCGAGACGAGGTCGCCCGGGCCATAGGCGTCGGCGAGCACCGCCTCGGCGAGGCGGGCGCGCTGGATGACGCCTTTCTCCAGCGCCTTCCACTCCTCGGGATCGATCACGAGCGGTACGTGCGCCAGCGGCCACGAGCGCTCGCCGCCGGCCGGGTCGTCATAGACCCGGTAGAACACGCCGGAATCGCGCAGGTGCCGGTCGGCGGCCTGGAAGCCGTGCGCCAGCACGTCGGGCCCGAGCGTCGCGAACCAGGTCAGCAGCTTCGACCAGTGCCCCCGCACCCGGCCGTCGGCGTCCATCATCTCGTCGTAGACGCCGGGCAGCGGCTGGTAGCCCTGGGTGAGGGCCGCGAGCCGCCGCTCGGTCAGCGCCGATCGCGCCCGTTCCGGTTCGGCCGGTGACATGGCGGATCAGCCCTCCCGTCCGGCGGGGTTCATGACATCCATCACGACATCCATCCCGGGCGACGCAGGTCGAGCGTCGCGGGGAAAGCGCCGTTGCGCTCGAGCGGCGGGATCTGCATCGGCCCCGGCGAATGGCCGATGTCCTGGAAGCGGGCGAGGCGCCGTGCCTCCGCCTCGTAGGCGTTGACCGGGAAGACGTCGTAGTTGCGCCCGCCCGGATGGGCGACATGGTAGACGAAGCCGCCGAGCGAGCGGCTGGACCAGCTGTCGACGAGGTCGAAGGTCAGCGGCGCGTGCGGCGGCAGCGTCGGGTGCATGCCCGACGCCGGCTGCCACGCCTTGAAGCGCACGCCGGCGACGAACTCGCCGGTCTTGCCGGTCGGCGCCAGCGGCACGCGGCGGCCGTTGCAGGCGACGACGTGGCGGGCGGGATTGAAGCCCTCGACGCGCAGCTGCAGTCGCTCGACCGAGGAATCGACGTAGCGCACCGTGCCGCCGATCGCGCCCTGCTCGCCCATCACATGCCACGGCTCCAGCGCCTGGCGCAGCTCCATGTGCACGCCGAAGCGGTCGACCGCGCCGTAGAACGGGAAGCGGAACTCCTTCTGCGCCTCGAACCAGACCGGATCGACCTTGTAGCCGCCCGACCGCTCGAGATCGCCGAGCACGTCGAGGAAGTCGGCCCAGCAGTGATGCGGCAGCATGAAGCGGTCGTGCAGGTCGGTGCCCCAGCGCGTCAGCGGCCCGTCCTGCGGTTCGGCCCAGAACCAGGCGACCAGCGCTCGCACCAGGAGCTGCTGTGCGAGACTCATCCGCGCGTCCGGCGGCATCTCGAACGAGCGGAACTCGACGAGGCCGAGCCGGCCGGTCGGGCCGTCCGGCGAGAACAGCTTGTCGATGCAGATCTCGGAGCGGTGGGTGTTGCCGGTGACGTCGACGAGCAGGTTGCGGAACAGCCGGTCGACCAGCCACGGCGGCGGCGCGAAGCCCTCGCCGGGCTTCGGCACGTTGGCCATCGCGATCTCGAGCTCGTAGATCGAATCGTGCCGCGCCTCGTCGATGCGCGGCGCCTGGCTGGTCGGGCCGATGAACATGCCCGAGAACAGGTAGCTGAGCGAGGGATGCCGCTGCCAGTAGGTGACGAGGCTCTTCAAAAGGTCCGGCCGGCGCAGGAACGGGCTGTCCTCCGGCGTACCGCCGCCGATCACGACATGGTTGCCGCCGCCGGTGCCGGTGTGGCGGCCGTCCACCATGTACTTGTCGGTGCCGAGCCGGCTCAGCCGCGCCTCTTCATAGACCGCGGTGGTGATGTCGACGCACTGGCGCCAGTTCGCCGCCGGATGCACGTTGACCTCGATGACGCCCGGATCGGGCGCGACGCGGATCACCTGGATGCGCGGATCCCACGGCGGGGTGTAGC
The DNA here is from genome assembly GCF_015904235.1 of Methylobrevis albus. Taxonomy (GTDB): domain Bacteria; phylum Pseudomonadota; class Alphaproteobacteria; order Rhizobiales; family Pleomorphomonadaceae; genus Methylobrevis_A; species Methylobrevis_A albus. Next base: position 210,031 of record NZ_JADZLT010000049.1, on the reverse strand, counting down.
CCTCGATGTGCACCGGCAGGCCGAGCTCCTCGGCGGTCACCTCGATCGCGGCGAGCAGTTCGAGGTAGTCGTCGGCGCGGCTGGTCGGCGGCATGAACACGCAGAGCCGGCCGTCGCGCGGCTCGACCACCAGCGCGGTGCGCACCGTGGTGCCGCCGCTGATCCACTGCGAAACGCGCGGATCGTCGGCCTGCACCGGGCCGGTGCTGCGCTGGAAGGTCTGGTGCAGGTCGTTCGGATCGGGCAGCGGCGCGCGCGGCGCGAACGGATCCGGGTCGACGATGTAGGGATAGGCCGCCGGCGGCACCCACGGCAGCGAGGCGAGCGGCAGGCGGTAGCCGGCCGGCGAATCGCCCGGCACGAGGAAGATGCGGCCGCGCCGGAGCTGCCACTTCTCGCTGATCCAGCCCCAGCCCGCCTTCGACTGCCAGCGCTGCACCGGCAGCACGTAGCCGGTCGGCTTGCCGAGCCCGCGCTCGAACACCCGAGCGATGCGGGCGCGATCCTCGGGGTTTTCGAGCTTCGAATCGTCGGTGCTGACGTTCTCGGGCAGCTCCTGCTCTTTCAGCAGCCACTGCGCCGGGTCTTCGTAGGCGGGAATCGGGAAGTCGGACGGGATGCCGAGGCGCCCCGCGATGCCCTCGATCAGCGCGCCGGCGTCGGCGGCGGTCGGCGGCGCGACGCCGGTCTCGCGCGCGACCATCGAGAGATCGCGCCAGATCGGCTTGCCGTCGGTGCGCCAGTAGAGCGAGAAGGTCCAGCGCGGCAGGCTTTCGCCCGGATACCACTTGCCCTGGCCGTAGTGCAGGAAGCCGCCGGGCGCAAAGCGCTCCGCGAGGCGGCGGATCAGCTCGTCGGCGCGGGCGCGCTTCGAGGGACCAACGGCCTCGGAGTTCCATTCCGCCGACTGGTAGTCGTCGATCGAGACGAAGGTCGGCTCGCCGCCCATGGTGAGGCGGACGTCGCGGGCGACGAGGTCGGCGTCGACCTTGTCGCCGAGCTCGAGCAGCCCCTGCCAGGCGTCGTCGGAGAACGGCAGCGTCACCCGCGGCTTCTCGGCGATGCGGTCGACGGTCATCGCGAAGTCGAATTCGACCTCGGCGGGCTCGGCAAAGCCGGTGATCGGCGCGGCCGAGCGGTAGTGCGGCGTCGCGCACAGCGGAATGTGCCCCTCGCCGCAGAACAGGCCGGACGTCGGGTCCATGCCGACCCAGCCGGCGCCGGGGATGAACACCTCGGTCCAGGCGTGCAGGTCGGTGAAGTCGACGGCGGTGCCGACCGGGCCGTCGAGCGCCTTCACGTCGGGGGTGAGCTGAATAAGGTAACCCGAGACGAACCGCGCCGCGAGTCCCAGATGGCGCATCATCTGCACCAGCAGCCAGGCCGAGTCGCGGCAGGAGCCGGCGGCGCGCGTCAGCGTCACGTCGGGCGTCTGCACGCCCGGCTCCATGCGGATCTCGTAGGTGATGTCGTTCTGCAGCCGCTGGTTCAGCGCAACGAGGAAATCGATCGTCGGCAGCGACTCGCGGCTGACGCCCGCGAGGTACTCCTTGAACAGCTCGCCCTCGGCCTCGCGGACGAGGTAGGGCGCGAGCTCGATGCCGAGTTCGGGCGTATAGGCGAACGGGAAGCGCTCGGCGTAGTCCTCGATGAAGAAGTCGAACGGGTTCACCACCGCCATTTCGGCGAGGAGATCGACCGTGACGCTGAACTCGGTGGTGCGCTCGGGAAAGACGAAGCGGGCGAGCCAGTTGCCGTGCGGGTCCTGCTGCCAGTTCACGAAGTGATTCGCCGGCGTCACCTTCAGCGAATAGCTCGGCACCTTGGTGCGGCTGTGCGGGGCGGGCCTGAGACGCACGACCTGCGGCGACAGCGCCACCGGCCGATCGTACGTATAGCTGGTCTTGTGATGCAGGCTGGTCAGGATCGCCATGCGCGCGGGAACCTCTCGCACTGTCGGGCAGGAAAAAGGCGGCCGGGGAGGGCTGGAGACGTCGCCGGAGGGACGACCCGGACGGCAAGCCCCCGCCGTCGGCGCCATTAGACGCTAAAGCCCGGCGCCGGAAAAGCCTTTCGTCTGGGCATGTCGCGTTTCGCAGCAGGCGTGGTCCGGTTTCACGCCCGGCGGGCCCCGCCTTAGGAGGGTCTCCCCGGCCCCGGAGAACGCGGCCAAAAACTCACGCAACCCTCACAAAAATGTCAGTCCCGGACCGGCTTGTCCCCGCCGCCCGGCACCCCAAATCATGGGAACAGCGGCGTCGCAGGATTTATCGGCAGTGCCCCCCCGTCCAGCCGAATGCGCGCCGCCCACGTCGGAGTCCCTCCCGGCGTAGCGCTGAAAAGCGCGAGCGCCCAGTCTTCCCCGAGGCTGGGCGCTCTTTCTTTTCAAGGGGGTCGTCGCACGGGGGTCATCGCGACCCGTGGTCTCCAGACGATCCGCAAAACCGCTCTCCGCCGTTTCCTTGCAGGCGCCGCCGGTCTACAGACACAAGACCCGCCGCGCTCCTAAGGACTCTGCCCGCAAGATGCCGTCTCCGCTGTCGATCGCCACCTGGAACATCAACTCGGTGCGGCTCCGCCGCGGGCTCGTCGAGCAGCTCGTCGACCGCTACGACCCCGACATCATCTGCCTGCAGGAAACCAAGTGCCAGGACGGGCACTTTCCCTCGTCGGATTTCCGCAAGCGCGGCTATGCCCATATCGCGGTCAACGGCGGCAAGGGCGGCTATCACGGCGTCGGCGTGCTGTCGCGGTTGCCGTTGCTCGAGGTCGAGCGGCACGATTTCTGCGGCAAGGGCGACCCACGCCACATCGCCGTCACCGTCGGCACGGCCTCCGGCCCGGTGCGCATCCACAATTTCTATGTCCCGGCCGGTGGCGACGAGCCCGACCCGGAGATCAACCCGAAGTTCGCCCACAAGCTGTCGTTTCTCGATGAGATGACCGCGTGGCTGCCGACGGCCTCCGCCGGGGTGCCCGACATCGTCGTCGGCGACCTCAACGTCGCGCCATACGAGACCGACGTCTGGTCGCACAAGGCGCTGCTCAAGGTGGTCAGTCACACGCCGGTCGAGTGCGACGCGCTCGAGGCGCTGCGGCTTGCCGGCGGCTGGGTCGACGTCGCCCGCCGCTTCGTGCCGATCGAGGAGATGCTGTTCACCTGGTGGAGCTACCGTGCGAAGGACTGGCGCGCCGCCAACCGCGGTCGCCGCCTCGACCACGTCTGGGCGCATCCGACCCTGGCCGCCCGCGCCGTGGACTTCAGCGTGCTGAAGGACGCGCGCGACTGGTCGCGCCCCTCCGACCACGTGCCGGTGATCGCCCGCTTTCAGGTCTGAGCCGGCCCACCGACGGGACCACCCGTGCCGGTCAGTCGTCGATCGCGTCGAGCCGGTCGCCGACGCTCGCCAGCGCGTCGGAGAGCCCCTGCAACCTTGCCGAGAAGTGGACGATCAGCCGCTCGGCGACGTCGGGGTACTCCTCGAGGATGCGGCGGAACAGCGTGCGGCGGATCTGGATGATCTCGGTGTCGCCGACCGCATGGGCGTCGGCCACCCGCTCGGCATCCACCACCAGCGCCCGCTCGTCGATCAGCGTGCCGCGCCCGCAGCGCGCGACGAGGCGCTCGCTGCCGTCGAACTCGGTGACGGTCAGCGCGACCGCCCCCGACGCCACCACATAGGCCGCCTCCGCCCGCTCGCCGCGCGAAAACAGCCGCGCCCCGTCGTCGAGCCGCCGGTTATCGGCGGAAAACGCGATCAACCGCAGGCGGTCCTCGCCGAATTCGGCGAGCAAGGGCACCTCCGCCAGCAGCTTCACGTCCGATTCGAGGCTCATGCTGTACTTTTTGTCCTGCCGTCGACCCCCGGCACGCCGCGCCGAACACGGGCCGAGCCGACCTGGCCACCCTAAAACGAAGCCGGCCCGCGCGCCATGCACGGGCCGGCTTTGTCACAGGACTGCCAAATAAACGGTCGCCGAACAAGGGCGCGGCCGCGCGGCGCTGGGGACGGGCGCCATCGCGTTCCCCGCTCCAGGCTAGGGAACCAGCTTGTAGCCACCGCCTTCGGTGACGAGAAGCTGCGCGTTGGAGGGGTCGCGCTCGATCTTCTGCCGCAGCCGATAGATGTGGGTTTCCAGTGTGTGGGTGGTGATGCCGGCGTTGTAGCCCCACACCTCGTGCAGCAGCACCTCGCGCGTCACGACCTTTTCGCCGGCGCGGAAGAGGTATTTCAGGATCGAGGTCTCCTTCTCGGTGAGGCGGACCTTCGAGCCCTTGGCGTCGAGCAGCAGCTTGGCGCTCGGCCGGAACGTGTAGGGGCCGATGGTGAACACGGCCTCTTCCGACTGCTCGTGCTGGCGGAGCTGCGCCCGAAGCCGGGCGAGCAGCACGGCGAACTTGAAGGGCTTCGCCACATAGTCGTTGGCGCCGGCCTCGAGGCCGAGGATCGTGTCGGAATCCGAATCATGGCCGGTGAGCATGATGACCGGGCTGGCGAAGCCACCCTTGCGCAGCAGCTTGACCGCCTCGCGCCCGTCCATGTCGGGCAGGCCGACGTCCATCAGCACGAGGTCGATGTGGCCGCCGCGGGCGGTCTGGATCGCCTTGGCGGCGTTTTCGGCTTCGACCGGCTCGAACTCCTCGTAGAGCGACAGCTGCTCGACGAGCGCCTCGCGCAGGTCGGAGTCGTCGTCGACGATCAGGATCTTGCGCGCTGTCATGGATGATGTACCGGGAATCCGAAGGGGCAGGAACGAGCGGGGTCACGCCCTCGACGAGCGTAACACACGTTATATGGTGCACCTCACCATCCTTTGAACAGGGAGGCAAGGCGAAGGGCGATGATGAAATTGCGAGCGACGACCGCAAACCGCTCGCGCATCCGTGATCGCGACCGCCCGGCCACCCCCCGATCGGGCACCGGCACCGGTGCTGGCGACCTTCGCCTCGTCCTCAGGCGATCGTCGGCGACGCGCGGCCGGCTCGTCGGGGCCGGACTCGACCTTCCCTGCGCCATCGGCCGAAGCGGCCTCACCTCGGCCAAGCGCGAGGGCGACGGAGCGACGCCGCGCGGCCGGCTCGCGATCCTCGGCGGCGTCTATCGCGCCGATCGGCTGCGCCGCCCACGCTGCGCGCTCGAGCTTCGGCCGCTCCGCCGCGACGACGGCTGGTGCGACGCGCCCGGCGACGCCAACTACAATCGCCCCGTCCGCCTGCCCTACCGGCCGAGCCACGAGGCGATGTGGCGCGACGACGGTCTCTATGACGTCGTGCTGGTGCTCGGCTGGAACATCCGGCCGCGCGCGCAAGGCCGCGGCAGCGCGATCTTCTTCCACCTCGCCCGCCCCGACCATGCCCCGACCGCCGGCTGCATCGCGCTGACGAAACCCGACATGCTGCGCCTGCTGCCGCGGCTGCGGCCGGGCGCCGCGATCATCGTCTGAGCGTCAGAAATCGGCCGGGGCGTCGTCACGATCGGTGAGGCCATAGTCGCGCACCACGGCGGCGACGCGCAGCCGGTAGTCGGCGAACACCCCGGTCCGGCCTTTCGACTGGGCCCGGCGATGCGCGGCGCGGCGGCGCCATTCGGTGACGGCCGCCTCGTCGCGCCAAACCGACAGCGACAGCATCTTGCCCGGGTCGGTGAGACTCTGGAACCGCTCGACGGAGATGAAGCCGTCGATGGTGGCGAGCTCGTCGCGCAGCCCGGCGGCGAGATCGAGATATTCCTCGCGCCGCCCCTCGGCCGGGCGCACCTCGAAGATGACCGCGATCATGCTCGTCTCTCCCTGTTGGCACCGAAAGCTCGGATTGCGTCAGGCCGGATAGTCGCGATGCCCGAAGATCGCGTTGCCCACCCGCACATGCGTCGCGCCCTGGCTGACGGCGATCTCGAAGTCCCCCGACATGCCCATCGAGCGCCACGGCACGCCGGCCTCCCGGGCGAGTTCGTCGAGCAGCGCGAAATGCGGCGCCGGATCCTCGTCCGCGGGCGGGATACACATCAGGCCGGCGATCTCGAGCCCGTGCTCCGCGCGGCAGCGCGCGACGAAAGCGACCGCTTCGCGCGGCGGGATGCCCGCCTTCTGCGGCTCCTCCCCGGTGTTGACCTGCACCAGCAGGCGGGGGCGACGGCCCTGCTTCTCGATTTCCGCGCCGAGCGCCGCGGCGATCTTCTCGCGGTCCACCGTCTCGATCACGTCGAAGAGCGCCACCGCCTCCTTCGCCTTGTTCGACTGCAGCGGACCGATCAGGTGCAGCTCGATATCCGGAAACTCCTCCTTCAGCGCCGGCCACTTCGCCATCGCCTCCTGCACCCGGTTCTCGCCGAACACGCGCTGCCCGGCTTCCAGCGCCGGGCGGATCTCGTCGGCGCCGAAGGTCTTCGATACGGCGACCAGCGTCACGCCCGCGGCGTCGCGGCCGGCGGTGCGGGCGGCGCGGTCGATGCGCGCGCGGATCGCGGCGAGATTGTCGGCGATGGCGGTGCTCACGCGGGTTCACTCCGGTCTGTCTTGGGCAGCTCTGGGGGCAGCTCTGGGCCGGCTCCGGCCACGTCCGACCCGGCCGCAACGCCGACCTGCCGGCCCGCCTTCGTGGTGTCCCTGCCACATCGGCGCTGTCAAGCCCCCGCAGCCGTGCATCCTGTTGACCCCACCCGGCATTTCTGGTGAAGGTCGGGACCGACCGGGCGACCCGAGCCGATGCGATCCGCCCGCGATCCGTCTGGCCCGACGTCGCTCCCGACACGATATGTGCAAGGCCCGGCGCCGCCCGGGGCCGTTTCAAAGAACAGGCTCATCCGAAGCATCATGGCACCTGAGCGATACAACGCACGCGCCGCCGAAATCCGTTGGCAGCAGGCCTGGGACGCAGCCGGCGTCTTCCGCACCCCGAACGACGATCCGCGCCCGCGCTACTACGTGCTCGAGATGTTCCCCTATCCGTCGGGGCGCATCCACATGGGCCATGTGCGCAACTACGCCATGGGCGACGTCGTCGCGCGCTACAAGCGCGCCCGCGGCTTCAATGTGCTGCACCCGATGGGCTGGGACGCCTTCGGCATGCCGGCCGAGAACGCGGCGATGCAGAACAAGGTCCACCCGAAGGAATGGACCTACGCCAACATCGCGGCGATGCGCGAGCAGCTGAAGTCGATGGGCCTGTCGCTCGACTGGTCGCGCGAGTTCGCCACCTGCGACGTCGCCTACTACCACCGCCAGCAGCGCCTGTTCCTCGATTTCCTCGAGGCCGGCCTCGTCACGCGCAAGCAGTCGAAGGTCAACTGGGACCCGGTCGACATGACCGTGCTCGCCAACGAGCAGGTGATCGACGGCCGCGGCTGGCGCTCGGGCGCCCTCGTCGAGCAGCGCGAACTGACGCAGTGGTTCTTCAAGATCTCGGATTTCTCGGAAGAGCTGCTCGCCGCCCTCGACGGGCTCGACCGCTGGCCCGAGAAGGTGCGCACCATGCAGCGCAACTGGATCGGCCGCTCGGAAGGCCTGCGCGTGCGCTTTGCGCTCGACGGCACGGTGCCGGAGGGCTTCGGCGACGTCGAGGTGTTCACCACCCGGCCCGACACCCTGTTCGGCATGAGCTTCGTCGCGCTGTCGCCCGACCATCCGCTGAGCCGGGCGCTCGCCGAGACCTCGCCCGAAGTCTCCGCCTTCATCGCCGACGCCAAGCGCATCGGCACCTCGGCCGCGGCGCTGGAAACCGCCGAGAAGAAGGGCTGGAACACCGGCCTCGTGGTGCGCCATCCGTTCCTCGACGCCGTGTTCCCGGTCTACATCGCCAACTTCGTGCTGATGGACTACGGCACCGGCGCGATCTTCGGCTGCCCGGCGCACGACCAGCGCGACCTCGACTTCGCCCGCAAGTACGGCCTGACGGTGACACCCGTCGTGCTGCCGCCCGGCGCCACACCCGAGGACGTCGAGATCGGTGACGTCGCCCACACCGGCGAAGGCCGCCTGTTCAATTCGAGCTTCCTCGACGGCCTCGCCGTGCCGGACGCGAAGGAGGCGGTCGCCGTGCGGCTCGAGGCGGCGCACATCGGCAATGCGCCGGTCGCCGTCCGCCAGGTCAATTACCGCCTGCGCGACTGGGGTATCTCGCGGCAGCGTTACTGGGGTTGCCCGATCCCGGTGATCTACTGCGACGACTGCGGCATCGTGCCGGTGCCGGCGGCGGATCTGCCCGTGGCGCTGCCCGACGACGTCACCTTCGACCGCCCCGGCAACCCGCTCGACCGCCACCCGATCTGGCGCGACGTCCCCTGCCCGACCTGCGGCAAGCCGGCGCGGCGCGAGACGGACACCATGGACACCTTCGTCGACTCGTCCTGGTACTTCGCCCGCTTCACCGCGCCGGACGCCGACCTGCCGACGATCCCGGCCGTCGCCGACGCCTGGCTGCCGGTCGACCAGTATATCGGCGGCATCGAGCACGCGATCCTGCACCTGCTCTATTCGCGCTTCTTCACCCGCGCGATGAAGGCGACCGGCCACCTCGGCATCGACGAGCCGTTCCGCGGCCTGTTCACCCAGGGCATGGTCGTGCACGAGACCTACCGCGCCGCCGACGGCGGCTGGGTCGCGCCGTCCGAGATCCGCATCGAGGGCGAAGGCTCCGCCCGCCGCGCCACGCTGCTCTCGACCGGCGCCGAGGTGCAGATCGGCGCCATCGAGAAGATGTCGAAGTCGAAGCGCAACACCGTCGACCCGACCGAGATCATCGACGGCTTCGGCGCCGACACCGCCCGCTGGTTCATGCTGTCGGATTCGCCGCCCGAGCGCGACGTCGAGTGGACCGACCAAGGCGCGCAGGGCGCCGCCCGCTTCCTGCAGCGCGTCTGGCGTCTCGTCGCGGAGGCCGCCGAGATCATCCCGCCGCCGGGGACACCCGTCGAAACCGTCCCCGCGACCGCCACGCTGCGCAAGGCGGCGCACAAGGCGCTCGCCGGCGTCGAGGAGGCGATCGAGGGGCTGCGCTTCAACGTGGCGCTCGCCAGGATCTACGAACTCGTTAACGTGCTCGGCACGACGCTCGCCAATGACCGTGCCGCGTTCGCCGCCGACCCCGCCGCCGGCGCGGCGCTGCGCGAGACCGCGGAGATCCTCGCCGCCCTCGTCGCCCCGATGGCGCCGCACCTCGCCGAAGAGTGCTGGGCCGCCCTCGGCCATGAGACGCTGATCGCGATGGCGCCGTGGCCGGTGCTCGACCGCACCCTGCTCGTCGAGGACACCGTCACGCTGCCGGTGCAGATCAACGGCAAGAAGCGCGGCGAGGTCACCGTGCCGCGCACCGCGAGCAATGCCGAGGTCGAGGCGACGGCGCTCGCCGACGAGGCCGTGGTGCGCGCGCTCGAAGGCCGCACGCCGAAGAAGGTGATCGTGGTGCCGCAGAGGATCGTCAATGTCGTCGTCTGACCACAACATCCGCCGCATCCGTCCCACCGCGCCGCGCCTCGCGCTCGCCGCGCTCGCCGCGCTCGCCGCCGCGCTCGCCGTGACCGGCCTTTCCGGCTGCCAGGTGCGGCCGCTCTACGCCACGGCCGGTCCCGGCACGGTGGCGGTGACCGACGCGATGCGCGCCGTCCGCGTCGAGGCGATTCCCGTCGGCGAGAGCGACAACGACCGCGACCGCATCCGCCAGCAGTTGCACGAGGAACTGGTCTCGGCGCTGCAGGGCGGCGCCGGCGCCCTACCCGCCACCACGGTGCTGCGCTTCATCCTGACCTCGCAGAAGGCCGAACTCGGCCTGGAAGAGTTCCGCGACGTGCCGGTCGCCAACCTCGTCTCGATCACGGTGAGCTTCACCCTGAGCGACGCCGAGACCGGTCGCACGCTGCTGACCGGCACCGGCTACGGCAACGCCTCCTTCGACTTCTCCTCGCAGCGCTTCGCCAACATCCGGGCACAGCGCGACGCCGAGAACCGGGCGGCCGCGCTGGTCGCCACCGATATCCGCACCCGCGTCGCCGCGGCCCTCGCGACGCGCTGAACCCGGGCGGAGGAACGGACGATGGTCGCGGCCAAGGCCAACGAGGCGGACCGGATCGTCGACCGCCCCCCGGAGTCCGTCTCGTTCTATCTCGTCTACGGCCCCGACGCCGGCCTCGTCGCCGAACGCGCCGCGCGGCTCGCCCGCGCGCGGATCAAGCTCGACGACCCCTTCGCGCTGATCCGCCTCGACGGCGCCGCCATCGGATCGGATCCGAATCGACTGGCCGACGAGGCCTATGCCATCCCGATGTTCGGCGGCGCGCGTGCAATCTGGATCCGCGATGCCGGCGGACGCGCCAACATCGCGCCGACGCTCACCCGCCTGATGCGCGATCCGCCCCCCGAGACGACCATCGTCATCGAGGCCGGCGACCTCAAGAAGTCGAGCCCGATCCGGACCCTGTTCGAGAAGGAAAAGCTCGCCTACGCGATCCCCTGCTTCGCCGACGACGGCGCCGCGGTCGCCCGGCTGATCGACGACGAAGTCCGCGCCGCCGGCCTCGCGATCTCCGGCGAAGCCCGCCAGGCGCTCGGCGCCCTGCTCGGCGGCGACCGCCTGGCGAGCCGCGGCGAGGTGACGAAACTCTGCCTCTATGCCCATGGCCGCGGCCGGATCGAACTCGCCGACGTCGAGGCGGTCGTCGGCGACGCGGCGGCCGTCACGATGGACGAGATCGTCGATGCCGCCGCCACCGGCGATATCCCCGCCCTGTCCGCCGCACTCGCCCGCGCCGAGGGCGACGGCATCCGGGCCGACGTGCTCTGCGGCGCCGTGCTGCGGCATTTCCAGATGCTCGACCTCGCCCGCGCCGACGTCGACGCCGGCAAGCGGCCGGCCGACGCGGTGGCCGGGCTGCGCCCGCCGGTGTTCTACAAGCGCCAGGACAAGGTGATGAAGGCGGTATCGATCTGGACGGCGCCGCGCATCATCCGGGCGATGGAGATCCTCGCCAGAGCCGTCCGCGACGCCCGCCTCGACGCGGCGCTCGGCGCGACGATCGCCGCCGACGCGCTGTTCACCATCGCCCGCGCCGCCCAGCGCTGATCGGAACGGCAGCGAATCGACCGGGCACACCTCTTCGGGACTCGCCTGCCGAAACGAAATCGGGGCCGGAGCGTCGTGCTCCGGCCCCGATTCATTTCGCCTGCGAAATCGCGGAGATCAGGTCGCGGCGCCGAGCCGGCGCACCACCTCGTCGAGCTGCTCCAGCGACTTGTAGCGGATGCGCAGCTCGCCGGAGCCGTTCGGCCGGTGACCAATCTCCACGGTGAGACCGAGGATGTCGGAGAGCTGCCGTTCCAGCGCCTTGGTGTCGGCGTCCTTCTCCGGTCGCGCCTTGGTCTCTGGCGCCGCCTGCGGCTTCTCCAGCGCCTTCTGCGCCATCTGCTCGGCAGCCCGCACCGAAAGGCCCTCGTCGACGATCTTGCGCGCGAGGGCGGTCGGGTCCGGTGCCGTGATCAGCGCGCGGGCATGGCCGGCGGTGAGCTGGCCGTCGTTGACATAGGCCTTCACCGCATCGGGCAGCTTCAGCAGCCGCATCGTGTTGGCGACGTGGCTACGGCTCTTCGCGATCACCGTAGCGAGATCGGCCTGGGTATAGGCGAACTCGGCGATCAGCTGCTCATAGCCCATCGCCTCTTCCAGGGGGTTGAGATCCTCGCGCTGCACGTTTTCGATGATCGCGATCTCGAGCGCCTCGCGGTCGGAGACGTCCTGGATCACCACCGGAATCTCGTGGATCCCCGCCCGCTGCGCCGCGCGCCAGCGGCGCTCGCCGGCGATCAGCTCGTAGCCGCCCGGCCGGTCGGCGGCGGGGCGCACCAGGATCGGCTGGATCACGCCGCGCTGGCGGATCGAGGCGGTGAGGTCCTCGAGTTCGTCCTCGCGGAACGACCGGCGCGGATTACGCGGGTTGGCCTTGATCAGGTCGATCGCGACGCGGCGCGTGCCGCGCGCGCGCTCCACCACCTCGAATTCGTTGCCGGCGTCGCCGATCAGCGCCGCCAGTCCCCGCCCGAGCCGCCGCCGGCCACCATCGTCGGTCATCGCCATGGTCTTTCCGCCTTGAATGCCGTCGTCGCCGCCGGTGCCACTGCCACGTCCAGAGATCACGCCACCGCCTTCAGCTTCCGCTCGCGCTGGATGATTTCGGAAGCGAGTCGAAGATAGGCCTGGCTGCCGGTGCATTTCAGATCATAGAGCAGCGCCGGCTTGCCATAGGACGGCGCTTCCGAGACCCGCACGTTGCGCGGGATGATGGTGTCGTAGACCGCCTCGCCCATGTGCGAGCGCACATCGGCGACGACCTGGTTCGAGAGATTGTTGCGGCTGTCGAACATGGTGAGCACGATGCCATGGATCGAGAGATCCGGGTTCAGCGTCCGCTTCACCTGTTCCACGGTCTGCAGCAGCTGCGACAGGCCCTCGAGCGCGAAGAACTCGCACTGCAGCGGCACCAGGATCGAATGCGCCGCGCTCATCGCGTTGATGGTGAGGAGGTTCAGCGACGGCGGGCAGTCGACCAGCACATAGGAAAACCGCTTCGCCGTCCCCGTCGCATCGCGCTCGCAGGCGGTGACGTGATCGGCGATCGCGTGGCGCAGCCGGAAGGCGCGGTCGGATTCGGCGGCGATCTCGAGCTCGACGCCGAGGTTGTCGAGCGTCGAGGGCGACACGGTGAGCCGCGGCACGGCGGTCGGCACCAGCGTCTCGGCCAGCGTCGCCTCGCCGACGAGCAGGTCGTAGGTCGAGCGGTCACGCGAGCGACGGTCGATGCCGAGCCCGGTCGAGGCGTTGCCCTGCGGATCGAGGTCGACGATCAGCACTTCCTCGCCGATCGCGGCGAGCGCGGTGCCAAGGTTGATTGCGGTGGTCGTCTTGCCGACGCCGCCCTTCTGGTTGGCGAGGGCGAGCACGCGGGGATGTTCGGGCAGCTGGTTCATGAAGACCTCACCTGAGGCCCCTTGCACGGCGGGGGCTCCACGCCTGATCGCACCAGGACCTCGTCGCGCCGGCCGCCGGGATCACACCCGGATGACACGCCGCCGTCCGCTCGATCGCGGCTCAGGCGCGCGGCCGGACCGATGTCAGGACCGCGACACGCCCGCCGGGATCGATCCGACTTGGATGTTCTATCAGATCGAAAACCCAAGATTGAGTGGCTAGCGCCACTTCAGACGCAAAATCTTGTCCTTTGTGGAAAACACCGGCCGCCCCGCGCTCCAGAATCGGGGCCGCGAGACCGAGGAGGTCGGCGAGGGGGGCCAGCGCCCGGGCCGACACGGCATCGATATCCCCGAGGTCCGGCGCCGATCGTGTCGCAAGCGATTCGATCCGGATCGGGTGCACGGTGGCCGGCAGGCCGAGTTCGCGGATCACGGTGCGCAGGAACGCGACCTTGCGGCCGTTGCTCTCGGCGAGATGCACATGCGCGCCGTCGCGGCCCTTCATCAGCGTCGCCGTGACGAGGCCGGGGAAACCGGCGCCCGATCCGATGTCGAGCCAGCGCCGCGCCTCCGGGCGGACGGCCAGCGCCTGCGCGCTGTCGGCGACGTGGCGGCGCCAGATCTCGGCGAGCGCCGCCGGCGCGACGAGGTTCTTCGCGGGCTGCCACTTCTTCAGCAGCGCGACATAGGCGGCGAGATCCGCGCGCTGCGCCGGCGTCACCGCGAGGATCGCGTCGAGCGCGTCCGGACCGTCCTTGCCAGCTGCTGCCATTGCCATCGCCTTCAGGCCGCGCCGCGGGTCACGGTCGCCGCCGGACGTCGCCGCACCGCGCCGAGCAGCAGCGTCAGCGCCGCCGGCGTCATGCCCTCGATCCGCGCCGCCTGGCCGAGCGTCAGCGGACGCACCGTCTCGAGCTTCTGCCTGAGTTCCGTGGAGAGCCCGGCGAGCGCGCCGTAGTCGGTCGCGGGATCGATCGCCAGCGCCTCGTCGCGCCGGAACGCTGCGATGTCGGCCTCCTGCCGCGGCAGATACACCGAATAGGTCGCCTCGGTCTCGAGCTGGCTCGCCGTGCGCTCTGGCAGGGCGCCGAGCTCCGGCCATAGCGGCGTGAGCCGGGCGAGATCGAGGTCCGGATAGGACAGCAGCTCATAGGCGCTCCGGCGGACGCCGTCCTGGTTGAGCTGCAGGCCGCGCCGGGCCGCCTCGCTCGGCGTGACGCTGAGTGCCCCAGCCAGCGCCCGCGCCGCCGCCAGCGCCGCCATGTCGGCAGCAAAGGCCGCCGCCCGCTCCCTGCCGACGAGACCGAGCTCGACACCGAGCCCGGTCAGGCGCTGGTCGGCGTTATCCGCCCGCAGCGACAGCCGGTACTCCGCGCGCGACGTGAACATCCGATAGGGTTCGGCGACGCCGCGGGTGACGAGGTCGTCGATCATCACGCCGAGATAGGCCGTCGCCCGGTCGATCACCACCGGCTCGGCGCCGCCCGCCCGCCGCGCGGCGTTGAGGCCCGCGAGCAGCCCCTGCGCGGCCGCTTCCTCGTAGCCGGTGGTACCGTTGATCTGGCCGGCGAGGAACAGCCCGCGCGCGCGCTTCGCCTCCAGCGTCGGCGCCAGCTCGCGCGGGTCGACGTGGTCGTACTCGATGGCATAGCCCGGCTGCAGGATCCGCACCCGCTCCAGCCCCGGGATCGTCGCGAGCAGCGCGGCCTGAGCATCCTCGGGCAGTGAGGTCGAGATGCCGTTCGGATAGATCGTCGGGTCGTCCAGCCCTTCCGGTTCCAGAAAAATCTGGTGGCCGTCGCGGTCGCCGAAGCGCACCACCTTGTCCTCGATCGACGGGCAGTAGCGCGGGCCGCGGCTTTCGATCCGCCCGGAGTACATCGCCGAGCGCTCGAGGTTTGCCCGGATTACGGCATGGGTGGCCGCCGTGGTGCGCGTGATGTGGCACGGCACCTGCGGCGTGGTGATCGCCTCGGTCATCGTCGAGAACGGCTCGGGCGGATCGTCGCCCGGCTGTACCTCGAGCCCGGACCAATCGATGGTGCGGCCGTCGAGACGCGGCGGCGTGCCGGTCTTCAAGCGGCCGAGCCGCAGCCCGATCCGCGCCAGCGTCTTCGACAGGCCGAGGGCCGGCGCCTCGCCGACCCGGCCAGCCGGCGTGGTGCGGTCGCCGATGTGAATCAGTCCGGAGAGAAACGTGCCGGTGGTGAGCACCACGGCCCCGGTCGCGATGCGGCGGCCGTCGGCGAGCACGACGCCGGCAATTTCACCGTCGGCGCCGAGCACAAGATCGTCCGCCTCGCCCTCGATCACCGAGAGACCGGACAGCGCACGCAGCTCCTCCTGCACGGCGGCCTTGTAGAGCTTGCGGTCGGCCTGGGCGCGCGGCCCGCGCACGGCGGGACCCTTCCGGCGGTTGAGCAGCCGGAACTGGATGCCGGCCCGGTCGGCGACGCGGCCCATCAAGCCGTCGAGCGCATCGACCTCGCGCACCAGATGGCCCTTGCCAAGCCCGCCGATCGCCGGATTGCACGACATTGCCCCGACGGTGGCGAAGCGGTGCGTCAGCAGCGCCGTCCTGGCCCCGACGCGCGCGGCCGCCGCCGCCGCTTCCGCGCCGGCATGGCCGCCGCCAATGACGACGACGTCGAAGGAGACGTGCTCGAGGTTTTCCGACATGACGGGTTCTCTTGGCTCAGGGAGAGAGGCTCGTAGGCATCGCCGCGGCCGGCTGCTCACATCCTGCGAGCGTTCTAGTTCATTGCGGGGGGCGGGTCAAAACCGGGCCCCTCCACTCCCGACGCGTCCTCCGGCCGGACGGCGCCGGGCGTCTCTCCATGTTTCACGTGGAACATTTCGGACTCGAATCGGTGCTAATCACGGGGTCGTTTCTTATCCACAGCCTGTGCAGCGTTTCACGTGAAACAGTGGGACAGGTCGGGATAACCCTCGGGATACCCCGCCGGGGTCACTTCCCGACACAGAACTCCGAGAAGATCGCCCCGAGGACGTCCTCGACATCGATGCGCCCGATCAGCTCGCCGAGCGCCTCACCCGCCTGCCGCAATCCCTCGGCACGTACCTCGAGCGGCGCCGCTCCGTTCGCGACCGCCGCATCGATTGCCGTCTTTGCCGCCTGAAGGCAAAGCCGGTGCCGGGCCCGCGTCACCAGTGCCGGCTCGGCGGGCACCAGACCGGCGACATGCGCCGTGAGCGCCGCCACCAGTGAGTCGAGACCCGCGCCGGTTTGCGCTGAGATGCGGTGATCGAGCCGGGCCGCCGGGGAGTCTCGTTTCGAGTCCGAATCGAGATCCCTCTTGGTGCCGATGATCCAGAGCGGGCCTGAGCCGGCATCGGTTTCACTACCGTGAAGGTCCGCCGGCGGCGGCTGGCCGGCATCGGCGAGCCAGAGCACCAGGTCGGCGTCGGCCGCGCGGGCCTTCGCGCGGCGGATGCCTTCCGCCTCGACGGTCTCCGTCGTCTCCCGCAGGCCGGCGGTGTCGACCAGCGTCACGGCGAAGCCGCCGAGGTCGAGATGCACTTCGAGCAGGTCACGCGTCGTGCCCGGCACGTCGGTAACGATGGCGACGTCGCGGCCGGCCAGCGCATTGAGCAGGCTCGACTTCCCGGCATTGGGCGGACCGAGGATGGCGATCTCGAAGCCGTCGCGGATCCGCTCGCCGACCCTGCCCCCGGCCAGCACCTTGCCGAGGTCGGCCGAGAGCTGAGCCATGTCGGCCCATACCGCTGCCGCGGCGCTGTCGGGCACGTCGTCCTCGTCGGCGAAATCGAGTTCCGCCTCGATCAGGGCACGGGCGTGCAGCAGGCGCCGGCGCCAGTCGCCCGCCACCTCGGCGAGGCCGCCGTCCAGCTGGCGCAGCGCCTGCCGGCGCTGGGCGTCGGTCTCGGCCGCGACGAGGTCGGCGACCGCTTCCACGGCGGTGAGATCGAGCCGGCCGTTGTCGAACGCGCGCCGGGTGAACTCGCCGGCGGTCGCTGGCCGCAGCCCCGGCAGGTCACCAAGTATGGCGAGCGTCGCTGCGACCACGGCGCGGCCGCCGTGCAGATGCAGTTCGGCGCTGTCCTCGCCGGTGTAGGAGGCGGGGCCTTCGAAGAAGAGAACCACGCCGCGGTCAATGGTCTCGCCCCCGGGCGCACGGATCGCGCGATAGGCGGCGCGGCGGGCGGGCGGCACGGCACCGAGCGTCGTTTCGAGAACCAATCGAGTCCGCGGCCCGCTGATCCGGACGACGGCGAGGCCTGCCGGCGGGCGGCCGCTGGCGAGCGCAAAGATCGTGTCACGGTCGCGCTCCATCCCTGCCCTCGCACTCATCGGCCGCCCCGTTTACGTCTCGTTAAGCATCATCCGCCCGGAACGCGAAAAGCCGCCGGAATCACCCGGCGGCTTCTCGTTTCGAGTCCGAATCGAACCGCGGATGCGATCCTCAGGTGTTCATCGAGTCGAAGAAGTCCTGGTTGGTGCGCGTCTGCCGCAGCTTGTCGAGCAGGAACTCGATCGCGTCGGTCGTGCCCATCGGGTTGAGGATACGGCGCAGCACGAAGGTCTTCTTGAGCTTGTCGGGCGCGACCAGCAGGTCTTCCTTGCGTGTGCCCGAGCGCTGGATGTCGATCGCCGGGAACACGCGCTTGTCGGCGATCTTGCGGTCGAGGATGATTTCGGAGTTACCGGTCCCCTTGAACTCCTCGAAGATCACCTCGTCCATGCGGCTGCCGGTATCGATCAGCGCGGTGGCGATGATGGTCAGCGAGCCGCCCTGTTCAATGTTGCGCGCGGCGCCGAAGAAGCGCTTCGGGCGCTGCAGGGCGTTGGCGTCGACACCGCCGGTCAGCACCTTGCCGGACGACGGCACGACGGTGTTGTAGGCGCGGCCGAGGCGGGTGATCGAATCGAGCAGGATGACCACGTCGCGGCCGTGCTCGACGAGGCGCTTCGCCTTCTCGATCACCATTTCGGCGACCTGGACGTGGCGCGTCGCCGGCTCGTCGAAGGTCGACGAGACCACCTCGCCCTTCACCGAGCGCTGCATGTCGGTGACTTCCTCGGGACGTTCGTCGATGAGGAGCACGATCAGGTAGCAGTCGGGATGATTGGTGGTGATCGAGTGCGCGATGTTCTGCAAGAGCACGGTCTTGCCGGTGCGCGGCGGCGCTACGATCAGGGCGCGCTGGCCCTTGCCGAGCGGGGCGGCGAGATCGATCACGCGGGCCGACATGTCCTTCTGCGGCACACCCTCGATTTCCATGCGGAAGCGCTGGTCGGGGTAGAGCGGCGTCAGGTTGTCGAAGTGGACCTTGTGGCGCGCCTTGTCCGGGTCCTCGAAGTTGACCGTGTTGACCTTCAGCAGCGCGAAATACCGTTCGCCCTCTTTCGGGCTGCGGATCTGGCCTTCGACGGTGTCGCCGGTGCGCAGCGAGAAGCGGCGGATCTGCGAGGGCGAGACGTAGATGTCGTCCGGCCCCGGCAGGTAATTTGCGTCGGGCGAGCGCAGGAACCCGAATCCGTCCTGCAGCACCTCGACGACGCCCTCGCCGATGATGTCGACGTCCTGGGCAGCGAGCTGCTTCAGGATCGCGAACATCAGCTCCTGCTTGCGCATGGTCGAGGCGTTCTCGACCTCGAGCTCTTCCGCGGTCACGAGCAACTCGTTGGGCGTCTTGGATTTCAGATCCTGGAGTTTCATCTCCGGCATGTAGGTCAACGTCTCGCTTGCGGGGAAGGAGCGGCCCGGACAGCCGCGTGGAGGGATGAAGGTCAGTCCGGTCTGGAAGATGACGACAGGGCAAGTGGCGGGCGAAGATCGTCGCCGTCGCGGTTTCCACGGCGGCACCCGCCTGCCAAACCACCGACTGGGCGACCGGCCGATCTTGTCGGTTCAGACCGAACCGAATCGCGCCGTGCCCGTCCGCGTCAAACAGGTACCCGACGGATATAGTCGCTAAGTTCCGTCTCGACAAGCGTCTCCCTGCCGCAGATCGGGCCGCATCACGCACGAATGGGCGAGAAAAGCAGCCCGGTCCCGGACGACGCTCAGAACGGCTTCAGCACCACGAGCAGCACGATGGCGATCAGCAGCAGCGTCGGCACCTCGTTGGCGATCCGGTAGAAGCGGCCGGGCCGGGTGTTGCGGTCGGCGGCGAAATCGCGCTGCCAGACTTTCAGCGCGCTGTGGAAGCCGCTCATCGCGACGACGAAGCCGAGCTTGATCCAGATCCACCACGCCCCGGATGTGAACCAGCCGGCATAAAACGCCAGCCAGAGCCCGAACAGCCAGGTCGCCCCCATCGCCGGCTCCATGATGGCGCGCAGCAGCCGGCGTTCCATGATCTTCAGCGTCTCGGAGAACTCGGAGCCGGGGGTGGCGTCGGCGTGATAGACGAACAGCCGCGGCAGGTAGAACAGCCCCGCCATCCAGGCGACCATCGCGATGATGTGCAGCGCCTTCAGCCAGTCGTACATCGCCGCGCCCCTCGTTCGTTCGCCGCGCTCAGCCCGGCTGCCAGGCGCGCACCCGGTCGACCATCCGCCCGACGTGCTCGACCGGCGCGTCCGGCGTGATGCCGTGGCCAAGGTTGAACACGAACGGCCGCCCGGCGAGCGCCTCGAGCACCGCGTCGACGCCCTCGTCCAGCCCCGCGCCGCCGACGACGAGGCGCAGCGGATCGAGATTGCCCTGCACCGGGCAGAGCGGCTGCACCACGTCGCGGGCGAACGCCAGCGGCACACCCCAATCGAGGCCGACGGCCGTCACCCCGGTCGCCGCGACATAGGCCGGCAGATGCGCGCCGGCGCCCTTCGGGAAGCCGATGATGCGCGCGCCCGGCACTTCCGCCCGGACGCCCTCGACGATCCGCCGCATCGGCTCCATCGCCGCGCGGGCAAAGCCGATGTCGTCGAGCGTGCCCGACCAGCTGTCGAACACCTGCACGGCATCGGCGCCGGCGCGCAATTGCGCCACCAGATAGGCGATCGACGATTCGACGAGGATCTCGATCAGCCGGTCGAAGGCGGCGGGCTGGGTCAGCATCGCCCGGCGGGCCGGCATCTGGTCCGGCGTGCCGCGCCCGGCGATCATGTAGGTCGCCACGGTCCAGGGGGCGCCGCAGAAGCCGAGCAGCGCCGTCTCGGCCGGCAGGGCCGCCCGGACCCGGCCGACGGTCTCCAGCACCGCTCCAAGCCGCTCCACCACCGTGGTCGGGTCGAGCTCGTCCACCCGGTCGAGATCGATCGGATCGAGCCGCGGGCCTTCGCCCTCGACGAAGCGTACGCCCTGGCCGAGCGCATGCGGGATGACGAGGATGTCGGAAAACAGGATCGCCGCATCGAAGCCAAAACGGCGGATCGGCTGCAACGTGACCTCGGTGGCGAGCTTCGGGTTGAAGCAGAGGTCGAGGAAGCTGCCGGCGTCGGCCCGGGTCGCCCGGTACTCCGGCAGATAGCGGCCGGCTTGCCGCATCATCCAGATCGGTGGCGGACCGGCTTCGCCGTCGAGAGTGCGGATCAGGCGCCGCGTGCGGCTGGCATCGATCATCGGACAGCGTTCCCACAACTCTGAAAACAAAGATTCTAAGAAAGATTTGAATCTGTTGTTTCTGTTAGGGCCGTGGATAACAGGGATAGGGGGCCGTCCACAATCCGTTCGCCGTCCGGGCGGGTCGATGCCGCAGGGCGGACCGATCGGGGGCCGTTTTGCCCGGCTCGGTGGGACAGTGCGGCTGATCGCGATGTTTCGCTACCGATTCGAATGACTTGCGCCGCCCTGCCCGCCGCCGCGCCGCCGGGGACGACATGTGGACAACCCGGCCCAGTTTCCGGACGCGGGCGGAATTCACTGAGTCTTTCCAGCTTGTCCCGGGGTCCGGCGAGATCGACCGCGTCCGGGTCACTTCTGTGGACGGATTCGCCCGCCGGGGAGAGGCGGGCGGCCGCTGCCGGACTCTCGCCGACTTGTCCGCCTCCGCGTCGCGAACGCGGGCCAGGCTGTGGATCAATCCCGCGCGGAGGTCGCCGCAGCCGGTCTGCCACCACGCTCGTTCCGGATCCGACTCGTTTTTCGGGCGCTGCCGAAAGGGTGCAACCGACCGGGTCGGCCGCCGGCCGGGCCATCCGGCCTCACCCGTTGACGCCGGAGACAGCGCCGTGGACAGTCGCCGCCGGGGTGACGCGCCGCGAACATGGAGAGGATCGGGCAATGGCGACGACGGAGGGGGCCGAGGCGAAAATCGCGCTGGTGACCGGCGGCGGCACCGGGGTCGGCCGCGCGATCAGCGCCGCGCTGCTCGGTGCGGGCTTTACCGTCGTGATCTCCGGGCGCCGCATCGCGGTGCTCGAAGATGCCGCCGCGGCGCTCGGCGCCGAGACCGCCGGCACCGTAGTGCCGATCGCCGCCGACGTCGGCGATCCCGACGCGGTCGTCGCCCTGTTCGCCGCGATCGAGGCGCGCTTCGGCCGGCTCGACCTCCTCGTCAACAACGCCGGCAGCAACGTGCCGGCGATCCCGATGGAGGAACTCAGCTTCGCGCAATGGTCGAGCGTCGTCTCGGCCAACCTTACCGGCGCCTTCCTCTGCACCCAGCAGGCGATGCGGCTGATGAAGGCGCAGCGCCCGCGCGGCGGCCGCATCATCAACAACGGCTCGATCTCCGCCTCGACGCCGCGACCGCATTCGGCGCCCTACACCGCGACGAAGCATGCGATCACCGGGCTGACAAAGTCGACCGCCCTCGACGGCCGGGCCTTCGACATCGCCTGCGGCCAGATCGACATCGGCAACGCCGCGACCGAGATGACCGAGAAGATGGCGAAGGGCGTGCTGCAGGCCGACGGCCGCATCGCCACCGAACCGACCATCCCCGCCCGCCACATCGGCGACGCGGTGGTCTACATGGCGAGCCTGCCGCTGGAGGCGAACGTGCTCACCATGACGGTGATGGCGACGGCGATGCCGCTGGTTGGGCGCGGCTGACTTTTCGCGGCCTTCGACAAGCCTCAGCCGTCCTCGAAGTCCGCCCGCCGCAGGCCGTGCCGCGCCAGCTTGTCGTAGAAGGTCTTGCGCGGGATGCCGAGCCGCTGGATCGTCCGGCGCACGTCACCGCCGGTCGCTTCGAGCGCCGCGCGGATCAGCCGTCCCTCCGCCGCCTCGACCCAGTCGGGCAGCGCGCCGGTCTCGGGCAGGGTCGCACCTGCCGGTGCGACGGTCGACGGACTTTCAGGAAATGCCGCGGCCGGTTCCGGCTCGCCGATCCCGAGCACGCAGCGCTCGGCAAAATGCACGAGCTCGCGCACGTTGCCGGGCCAGGCGTGGGTGTCGAGATGGCGCCGCAGCCCGGCGTCGATCGGCGGCACCTCGCGCCGAAACCGTTCGGCGGCGCGGGCGAGGAAATGGCCGAACAGCAGCGGGATGTCGGCGCGGCGCTCGCGCAGCGGCGGGATCGACACGGTGACGACGTTGAGCCGGTAGTAGAGGTCCTCGCGAAAGTCGCCGCGCTGGGCCGGGTCGCCGAGGTCGACCTTGGCGGCGGCGACGACGCGGAGGTCGACGGGGCGCACGTCGTTGGTGCCGAGCGGCGCCACCTCGCGCCCCTCCAGCACGCGCAGCAGCTTCACCTGCGTCGGCAGCGGCATGCTCTCGATCTCGTCGAAGAACAGCGTGCCGCCGCTCGCGTGCTCGATCCGCCCGATGCGCTTCTTCTGCGCCCCGGTGAAGGCGCCGCTCTCGTGGCCGAACAGCTCGCTCTCGATGACGCTTTCAGGAAGCGCGGCGCAGTTGAGCGCGACGAAATGGCCGTGCCGGCGCCGGCTGCTCCAGTCGTGCAGCAGCCGGGCGACCACCTCCTTGCCGCTGCCGGTCTCGCCGGCGACCAGCACATCGACGTCGGCGTCGGCGATCTGGCGCAGCGTCGCGCGCAGTCGGCGCATCGCCGGCGTCTCGCCGATCAGCGGGCCATCGTCGAGGGTGGACGCCGCGCGCTGGCGCAAGGCGCGGTTCTCTAGCACCAGCCGCCGCTTTTCGGCGGCGCGAGTGACGCTGCGCAGCAGGCGCTCGGGCGGATATGGCTTGGCGATGAAGTCGTAGGCGCCGTCCTGCAGGGCCGCGACCGCCATCTCGACGTCGCCGTGGCCGGTGACGAGGATGACGGGAAGGTCCGCATCGCGCTGGCCGAGCGCCCGCTGCAATTGCAGCCCGTCCATCTTCGGCATGCGGATGTCGGTGACAACGACGCCGGGATAGTCCGGCCCGATCGCCGCCAGCGCGTCCTCCGCCGAGGCAAAGCCCGTCGCGGCAAAGCCGCCGAGCTCGAGGCTCTGCACGTTGGCCCGGCGCAGCATCGCGTCGTCGTCGACGAAGGCGACTGGCGTCGGCTCCGCACGGCCGGGTGACGCGGTGGCCGCGGCGGGTCGCCCGCCGTCCGGCGCGATGCGGCTCATGCGACCCTCCTCATGGTGTCCGCTGCAGGTGGATGACGGCCGTCGTGCCGGCGGGCGAGCTTTCCACCGCCAGCCGGCCGCCGAAGCTGGTGACGATGTCGTTGCAGATGACGAGGCCGAGGCCGAGCCCGCGCGGCTTTGTCGTGCTGAACGGCGTGAACAGCGTCGCCATCACCGCCTCGGGAATGCCGGGCCCGTTGTCCGCGACGGTGAGGCGCACCTCGGCGGCAGCGGCGTCGAGCCGAAGTTGGACGATGCCGGCGGGAGTGTCCGAGTTGGTGGCGGCGCGCGATTCGATCGCTTCGATCGCATTGCGCAGCAGGTTGACCAGCACCTGCTCCAGCCGCTGCCGGTTGGCGCGCGCCTGCACCGGCGCCTCGAACCCGCTGCGCTGCAGCTCCACCCGGCCGCTGCCGAGCTTCGGCGAGATCAGCAGCAGTGCGCCGTCGGCGGCATCCGCCACCGAAGTCGGGCCGATGTCGCCCGACCCCTTGGCGGCGAAGCCGCGCAGGCCCTCGGTGATGGTGCCGATCCGGTCGGCGAGTTCGCCGACGAAGCCGAGGTTCTCGGCGACGGCGGCGGTATCGCCGCGCTGGAGCAGCGTCGCGGCGTTGCCGGCGAAGCTGCGGATCGCCGCCACCGGCTGGTTGACCTCGTGCGCGACACCGGCGGCGATCTGGCCGAGGATCGCCAGCCGGTTCGCCTGCAGGAAGCGGTCCGACACCTCCTGCAGCTTCGCTTCGGCGCGCCGGCGCTCGGCGCTTTCGGCCTCGAGCCGCGCGTTGGCGGCGCTGAGTTCCTGGGTCCGCGCGGCGACCCGCTCCTCGAGCAGCGCCTGCGCGTTCGCCGCGGCCGCCGCCCGCTCCAGTGCGCGGCTTCGCCGGCGGACCAGCGAAGCCCCGCCGACGCAAAGCAGCAGCAGGGCCGCCACCGTACCGGCCTGCGCCTGCCGCCGCGCCGCCGCGACCGGCGCGCCGGTCGGCGCGAGCAGCGTCAGCTGCCAGCCGGTTCCGTTCACCGGCACCCGCGCCGCCATGAACTCTACCGGCCGGCGATCGGGCAGGCTCGCCTGCACGCGGGTCGCCGCCGATCCCGCCGCCGGCAGCGCGTCGCCCGTCCCGTCCACGGCGGCCACCGGCAGCGGCGTCAGCGACGCGTCGCCGAACTGCAGGCTGTCGCGGATCGCCGCCGCCTCGTCCGGCCCGATCGGCCGCGTCGCGCGAAACCGCCAGTCCGGCACGCTGGTGGCGAGCACGATGCCGCGCGGGTCGGTGACGTAGATCGTGTCGCCGCCGAGCCGCCAGGCCGCCTCGACGCCGTCGAACTCGACCTTCACCACGAGGACGCCCGGTCGCCCGCCCGTCTCGACGCGCCGGCCGATGTAGAGCCCGGGCCGCCGGCTGACCGTGCCGAGCGCATAGTGCTCGGCCGCCCCGCTCGCCACCGCGTCGCGGAAATAGGGGCGGAAGCGATAGTCGCTGCCGACGAAGCTGTCGGGTCGCCCGGCGTTGCTGGCGGCGATGGTGACGCCGTCGGCATCGAGCAGATAGATCACCGAGGCCCGGCTCGCGGCGGCGATCGCCGCCAGCCGCCGGTCGAGCCGCGGCTGCGGCGGCCGGCCGGGGGCGGCGACCGCCGCAGCGAACTCCGGATCGGCCGCGAGCACCCCGGCCACCGCGCGCTGCTTGTCGAGCTCGGCGCGCAGCAGTTCGGTGCTCTGCAGCGCCGCCGTGCCCGCCCGGTCCGCAACCCCGGCCCGCGCGCCGTCGGCCGCGATCCACCCCGCCAGCGCCGCGAGCCCGCCGATCGTGACGGCGATCACCGCCACGAGCGCCAGCCGCCGGCGGCCGCCGGAGCGGCGCAGCGGGCCAGCGAAAAGGGGGCCGGTGCTGGTCTTGGACATCGCGCAATCTGTGCAGTTTTCCGGACAAACCGCAAGTCAACGCATGCGGAAATCCGCACAATGGCGGGTGGCATATGCAAGGCGCACAAAAATACGTCGTCGATTCAATCGGTTGAGGACAGCGAATCCTCTGGCACGCCGCTTGCCGATAGGGCTGCGTCCGGATGCGGAGGCGCCGGGCAATTTCGACAAGTGATCTCGGCACCGCCGGCCATGCCGCGGCAGGACGGGATCGACCAGGGAGGATCCCATGATTGCCGTGCCGCACAGCTCGGATATCCATCCGCGCGAGAAGATCCCGCTCTACCGCCAGCTCTACGTCCAGGTGCTGGTGGCGATCGCCGCCGGCATGCTGCTCGGCCATTTCTATCCGGACTTCGGCGCCAGCCTGAAGCCGCTCGGCGACGGCTTCATCAAGCTGGTCAAGATGATCATCGCCCCGGTGATCTTCCTCACCGTCGTCACCGGCATCGCCGGCATGACCGACATGAAGAAGGTCGGCCGCGTCGCCGGCAAGGCGATGCTCTATTTCCTCACCTTCTCGACGCTCGCCCTGATCATCGGCCTGATCGTCGCCAACGTGGTGCAGCCGGGCGCCGGCCTCAACATCGACCCCGCCTCGCTCGATCCGGCGGCGGTCGCGACCTACGCCGACAAGGCGCACGAGCAGACCATCACCGGCTTCCTCACCGGCATTATCCCGACCACGATCGTCTCGCCGCTGGTCGGCGGCGACATCCTGCAGGTGCTGTTCGTCGCCGTGCTGTTCGGCATCGCGCTCGCCACCGTCGGCGAGAAGGGTGCACCGGTGCTGGCCTTCCTGCAGGCGCTGTCGACCCCGGTGTTCAAGCTGGTTGCGATCCTGATGAAGGCCGCCCCGATCGGCGCCTTCGGCGCGATGGCCTTCACCATCGGCAAATACGGCATCGGCTCGGTCGCCAACCTCGCCATGCTGATCGGCACCTTCTACATCACCGCCTTCCTGTTCGTGTTCATCGTGCTCGGCGCGGTCTGCCGCTACAACGGCTTCTCGATCGTTGCGCTGCTCCGCTACATCAAGGAAGAGTTGCTGCTCGTGCTCGGCACATCGTCGTCGGAAGCAGCCCTGCCGACGCTGATGGAGAAGATGGAACGCGCCGGCGCGAAGAAGTCGGTCGTCGGCCTCGTCGTGCCCACCGGCTATTCGTTCAACCTCGACGGCACCAACATCTACATGACGCTCGCCGCGCTGTTCATCGCCCAGGCGACCAACATCGACCTCTCGCTCGGCGACCAGGTGCTGCTGCTCCTCGTCGCGATGCTGAGCTCGAAGGGCGCCGCCGGCATCACCGGCGCCGGCTTCATCACCCTCGCCGCGACGCTGTCGGTGGTTCCCGCCGTCCCGGTTGCCGGCATGGCGCTGATCCTCGGCATCGACCGCTTCATGTCCGAGTGCCGCGCCCTCACCAACCTCGTCGGCAACGCGGTCGCAACCCTCGTCGTCGCCCGCTGGGAAGGCGAGCTCGACACCGAGAAGCTCGAGGCCGCGCTCGCCCGGCCGGTCAAGCCCGCCGCCTACCCGCTCCCGGCCGCCCAGCCCGCGGAGTGACGGCCGGGGCGGTGCGCCCCGTCTCGCCCCGATCAACGAACGAAGCCCGCGGCGCTGCTGCGGGCTTCGTCGTCTTCCGGGCCTGCCGCGCCGCCCCCGCTTCCCGGCCAATGGTCGGCGGGCTCTTGCCTTTTGAGGTCGTTCTCGCCATTTTGCGGCTTCCGTCGGCGCCGCGCCGCCGGGGCCGCTCCCGCCGGCGGGCCGGTCCGCACCGGCACCGCCGATCGTCCCTCCCCGATCGTCCCGAGACGCCGCAGCACGGGCTTCGGCGTCGGTCGCAAGACAGAACACAGGTAGCCTAGCGATGCGCGTGACCCTCGAGCGGACGCACCTCCTGAAGTCGCTCAACCACGTCCATCGCGTCGTGGAGCGCCGCAACACGATCCCGATCCTCTCCAACGTGCTGATCCGCGCGTCGGAAGGCGAGGTGCAGCTGAAGGCGACCGACCTCGACCTCGACGCGCTCGAGACCGTGCCGGCGATGGTCGAGCGCCCGGGCGCCACCACGGTGCCGGCGCACATGTTCTACGACATCGTCCGCAAGCTACCCGACGGCTCGCAGGTGTCGCTGGAAACGTCGAGCGACGGCGGCACGCTGATCATCCTGTCGGGCCGCTCGCGCTTCGCGCTGCAGATGCTGCCCGAGAGCGATTTCCCCGACATCACTGTGGGCGAGCTCAGCCACCGCTTCACGCTGCCGGCGAAAGAACTGAAGCGGTTGATCGACCGCACTCAGTTCGCGATCTCCACCGAGGAGATCCGCTACTATCTCAACGGCATCTTCTTCCACACCGTCGACACCCCGGCGGGGTCGAAGTTCCGCGCCGTCGCCACCGACGGCCACCGCCTCGCCCAGGCGAACATGCCTGCTCCTGATGGCGCCCGCGGCATGCCCGGCATCATCGTGCCGCGCAAGACCGTCGGCGAGATCCAGAAGCTGCTGGAGGACCCGGAGGCGGAAGTCACCGTCGAGCTCTCCGACGCCAAGATCCGCATCAGCGTCGGCGCGGTGATCCTGACGTCCAAGCTGATCGACGGCACCTTCCCGGACTACGGCCGCGTCATCCCGCAGTCGAACGACAAGGAACTGCGCGTCGACAAGAGCGAGTTCGCCGAGGCCGTCGACCGCGTCTCGACCGTCTCCAGCGAGCGCGGCCGCGCGGTGAAGCTCACCCTCTCCGAGGGCAAGCTGGTGCTCACCGTGGTCAACCCGGATTCCGGCAGCGCCACCGAGGAACTCCACGTCGAATACGACGACGACCCGCTCGATATCGGCTTCAACGCCCGCTACCTGCTCGACATCGCCGCCCAGCTCTCCACCGACACGGCCCTGTTCCGCCTCGCTGATCCGGGTTCGCCGACCTTGATCCAGGACTCCGCCGACGCCGAGACGCTCTACGTGCTGATGCCGATGCGGGTGTGACCGGCCGCGTTGCCGGGCCGAATCCCGCGCCAGCCACCGGACCTGCCGCGATGACCGCTGCCATGGAGACCGGGCGAGACGGCGCCGGCCCGGCGCTCCGCGTCGCGATCGACCACCTGCGCCTTTCGGATTTCCGCAACTACGCGGCGCTCGACCTCGAGGCCGGCGGTCGCTCCGTCGTGCTCGTCGGCGAGAACGGCGCCGGCAAGACCAACCTGATCGAGGCGGTCTCCTACCTCTCGCCCGGCCGCGGCCTGCGCCGGGCGCCGTTTCGCGATGTCGCGCGGATCGGCGGGGCAGGGGGCTTTGCGGTCGCGGCGCGCCTCGACGGGGCGCTCGGCACCGTGCGGCTCGGCACCGGCATCGAGCCCGGCGACAGCCTGCGCCAGGTGCGCGTCGACGGCGTCGCCGCGAAGGGCTCCGACGTGCTCGCCGACCATCTCCGCCTCGTCTGGCTGACGCCGGCGATGGACGGCCTCTTCACCGGCCCGGCCGGCGACCGGCGCCGCTTCCTCGACCGCATGGCGATGACGCTCGATCCGGCGCACGGCCGCCGCGTCGTCGCTTTCGAGAAGGCGCTCACCGAGCGCAACCGCCTGCTCGAGGATTTCCGCAGCGACCCCGCCTGGCTCGATGCCGTCGAGGAGCAGGTCGCGGGCTTTGCCGTCGCCGTCGCGGCCGGCCGGCGCGAGACCGTCGCCGCCATCGCCCGTGTGCTGGCCGACGCGGCCGCCGACGACGGCGACGGGCCGTTTCCAGTCGCCGCCGTGCGCCTCGACGGCGCCTTCGAGGCGGCGTTCGATACCGCGAGCGCCACCGACGTCGAGGACTGGTATCGCCGCGACCTCGCCGCCGGCCGCAGCCGCGACCGCGCCGCCGGCCGGGCTCTGGCCGGCCCGCACCGCGCCGAGTTGCTCGTCGCGCACAGCGCCAAGCAGATGCCCGCCGCGCTCTCCTCCACCGGCGAGCAGAAAGGCCTGCTGATCGGCCTCGTGCTGGCGCAGGCCCGTCTCGTCGCCGAGGTCACCGGCACGACGCCGGTGCTGCTGCTCGACGAGGTGACGGCGCACCTCGATCCGCTGCGCCGCGCCGCGCTCTACGACCGCCTGGAGCGTCTCGGCGGGCAGTGGTTCATGACCGGCACCGACGCCGCCGCCTTCGCCGAACTCGGCGACCGGGCGGCGGTTTTCGAGGCGCGCGGCGGCCGCCTCGTGCCGCTCGGCGAGGGCGATCCGGCCGCTTAGGCGCCGAATCACCCGGGGCGGTGCCAGAATGCGCGCCGCCGGTGCCTCCAAAGGGCCGGAATCGTCATATATATTCGAGGCTTGAGGTGGTTGTTGAATAGGGGGCGACACCCCTCTAAGACCAGACCTCAGAAACGTCCCCCCCGACTGTCGCCGTAACGTGCGCCGGGGGCCGCGACGCCGCCGCGGTGCAAGCCGCGACACGGCCGCGGCGCGAACCCGACAGGAACGCGCGACCAACCGACGGGACCGGGAACCAGCCCGGGAAAGGCCCACTGATCTCATGACCGATGCTGTCCGCGATGCCGCTGCCGACGACTATGGCGCCCAGTCCATCAAGGTGTTGAAGGGGCTCGATGCCGTCCGCAAGCGCCCGGGCATGTACATCGGCGACACCGACGACGGCTCCGGCCTGCACCACATGGTCTACGAGGTGGTCGACAACGCCATCGACGAGGCACTGGCCGGCCACGCCAACCTCGTCACGGTGACGCTCAACGCCGACGGCTCCTGCACCGTCACCGACGACGGCCGCGGCATCCCGACCGACATCCACACCGAGGAAGGCGTCTCGGCGGCCGAGGTCATCATGACCCAGCTGCACGCCGGCGGTAAGTTCAACCAGGACGCCTACAAGGTCTCCGGCGGCCTGCACGGCGTCGGCGTCTCGGTGGTGAACGCGCTCTCGGCCTGGCTGAAGCTGGAGATCCGCCGCGGCGGCAAGCTGCACGCCATGACCTTCAGCTATGGCAATGCCGACGGCCCGCTCGAGATCGTCGGCGAGGCGCCCGGCCGCAACGGCACCAAGATCACCTTCCTGCCGAGCCTTGAGACCTTCAAGGGCGTCACCGACTTCGATTTTGCGACGCTGGAGCGGCGCCTGCGCGAGCTCGCCTTCCTCAACTCCGGCGTCCGGATCGTGCTGTCGGATCTGCGCGGTGTCGAGCCGAAGGTCGAGGAGCTGCACTACGACGGCGGCCTCGAGGCCTTCGTGCGCTATCTCGACCGCTCGAAGAAGCCGCTGACCCAGCGGCCGATCACCGCCTTCACGACGACGAAGGACGGCATCGTCGTCGAGGCGGCGCTGTGGTGGAACGAGAGCTACCACGAGAATGTGCTCTGCTTTACCAACAACATCCCGCAGCGCGACGGCGGCACCCACCTCGCCGGCTTCCGCGCCGCGCTGACAAGGCAGGTGACGAGCTACGCCGAGGTCAGCGGCATCGCCAAGCGCGAGAAGGTGACGATCACTGGCGACGACTGCCGCGAGGGGCTGACCTGCGTCCTCTCGGTCAAGGTGCCGGACCCGAAGTTTTCGTCGCAGACCAAGGACAAGCTGGTCTCCTCCGAGGTTCGCCCGGTCGTCGAGGGCGCGCTCAACGCCTCCTTCGGCACCTGGTTCGAGGAACACCCGCAGGAAGCCAAGATCATCATCGGCAAGGTCTGCGAGGCCGCCGCGGCGCGCGAGGCCGCCCGCAAGGCGCGCGAGCTGACCCGGCGCAAGGGCGCCCTCGACGTCGCCTCGCTGCCCGGCAAGCTCGCCGACTGCCAGGAGCGCGACCCGGCCAAGGCCGAGCTGTTCCTCGTCGAGGGTGACTCGGCCGGCGGCTCCGCCAAGCAGGGCCGCAGCCGTGAATTCCAGGCGATCCTGCCGCTGCGCGGCAAGATCCTCAACGTCGAGCGTGCCCGCTTCGACAAGATGCTGTCGTCGAACGAGATCGGCACGCTGATCACGGCGCTCGGCACCTCGATCGGCGCCGACGAGTTCAACGCCGACAAGCTGCGCTACCACAAGATCATCATCATGACGGACGCCGACGTCGACGGCGCCCACATCCGCACCCTGCTGCTGACTTTTTTCTTCCGGCAGATGCCGCAGCTGATCGAGCGCGGCAACATCTACATCGCCCAGCCGCCGCTCTATAAGGTCACCCGCGGCAAGTCCGAGACGTATCTGAAGGACGAGCGCGCGCTGGAGGACTTCCTGATCGACCAGGGCCTCGAGGATACGCTGCTGTCGCTCGCCAATGGCGAGGTGCGCGGCGGCGACGACCTGCGCGCCATCGCCCAGCGCGCCCGCCAGATCCGCGGCGTGCTCGACGGCCTGCACACCCGCTACGACCGCGCCGTGGTCGAGCAGGCGGCGATCGCCGGCGCGCTCAACGCCGAGATCCTGTCGAACCACGACAAGGCGCTCACCGCCGCCGCCTACGTCGCCCGCCGGCTCGATATCCTCGCCGAGGAATACGAGCGCGGCTGGGAGGGCGTCGCCCGCGAGGACGGCACGCTGCTGTTCGAGCGCACCGTGCGCGGCGTCAAGGACGCGACCGCGATCGACCCGGCGCTGCTCTCCTCCGCCGACGCGCGCAAGCTCGACGGCCACGCCGCCCACCTGCAGGAGATCTACGGCAAGGCGGCGACGCTGCGCCGGAAGGACGTCGAGATCCCCGTGCGCGGCCCGCGTGCCCTGCTCGAAGCGATCTTCGCCGCCGGCCGCAAGGGCATCGCCATGCAGCGCTACAAGGGCCTCGGCGAGATGAACGCCGACCAGCTCTGGGAAACCACCCTCGACCCCTCGATCCGCTCGCTGCTGCAGGTCAAGGTGCACGAGGCCGTCGAAGCCGACGAGATCTTCCAGCGCCTGATGGGCGACGAGGTCGAACCCCGCCGCGAGTTCATCCAGACCAACGCGCTGAGCGTCTCGAACCTCGACGTGTGATCTGCGGGCAGGGGCGTCGGCCGCCGTCCGGGCCGCCGACGCCCTGCCCGTTTTCTCTGCATTGCCCAGAATTTGGTCCCAGCCGCTCCGGATCAAGCCGGAATGCGGGCGCCGGCGCTCGGGTGGCGTCTGAAAATCCCTGCGAAATCAGCATTCTGATTCTGGCCCCGCCGTTGCATACACGATTGCATGCAATGGCGATGGGGCGCGGGTATGACTGCAAGTCTGATCGAGGGGCGGAACGTCAGCAAAGTCTATGCGACCGCGACGGCGCCGCTGGTCGCGCTGTCGGACGTCTCGTTCGGGATCGAGGAAGGCGAATTCGTCTCGCTGGTCGGGCCGAGCGGTTGCGGCAAGTCGACCTTGCTGTCGATCCTCGGCGGCCTCGAGGAGCGCACCGACGGCACGCTGGTGCTCGACGGCAAGCACCACGACGCGCCGCGCGCCGACATCGGCATGATGTTCCAGACCTCGGTGCTGTTTCCCTGGCGCACCGTGCGCGAGAACGTGCTCCTCCCCGGCATCATCCTCGGCCTCGAGCGCAAGCAGCAGGAGGCGCGCTGCGCGGAACTCCTGTCGATGGTCGGCCTCGACGGCTTCGGCGAGCGCTACCCGTCGGAGCTCTCGGGCGGCATGCGCCAGCGCGTCGGCCTCGCCCGGCTGCTCGCCCATGATCCGCGCGTGCTGCTGATGGACGAGCCCTTCGGCGCCCTCGACGAATTCACCCGCGAGACCATGAACATCGAGCTGCTGCGCATCTGGGAGCGGACGCGCAAGACCGTGATCTTCGTCACCCACAACATCGGCGAGGCGGTGTTCCTCTCCGACCGGGTGTTCGTGATGACGCCGCGCCCCGGCCGGCTCGAGGGCATCGTCGAGATCGACCTGCCGCGCCCGCGCCGCACCGACGTGATGCGCGACCCGCGCTACGCCGAGCTCGTGTTCGAGATCCGCGGCATGCTGGGCGTCGACCATTGAGCGCCCCGTCGCCCGCCAGCGCCGCCGCACCGCGCGCCATCCGCCCGTCGACCCGCACCCCGCGAGGAGCCCGCCGATGACCATCGCCGACACCGCCCCCGCTGCGTCCGCCGCCGTGCCGCGCGCGCTCGACGGCGCGATCTCCCGTTTCGTCGACGCCGAGTCCCGGCGCATGCGGCGCAAGCGCCTCACCAACCGGGTGCTGGCGACCAGCTTCGGCCTGTTCGTGCTGCTGGTCTGGCACGTCGCCACCGAAGCCGGCTTCGTGCACAAGCTGATCATCCCCTCGCCGATCGACACCTTCTGGGCGACCGGCCGCGTGATGAGCGCCGCCTACTTCTGGCCGAACGTGTCGGTGACGCTGCAGGAGATCTTCTGGGGCTTCCTGTTCGGCCTCAGCAGCGGGGCGATCCTCGGCATCTCGGTGGCGATGTTCGAGCCGGTGCGGGCGACGATCTATCCCTATCTCGTCGCGCTGCAGGCGCCGCCGAAGATCGTGCTGGCGCCGATCTTCATCACCTGGTTCGGCTTCGACCAGGCCTCGAAGATCGCCATCGCCGTGGTGATGAGCTTCTTCCCGATGTTCCTCAACACGCTGACCGGCATGACCTCGGTCGACCCCAACGCCGTGAAGCTGATGCGCTCGCTGACGGCGGGGCGCTGGAAGACCTTCCGCTACCTGCTGCTGCCGAATGCGCTGCCGATCATGATGGCCGGCGTCAAGCTGTGCTGGACGCTCGCCGTGCTCGGCGTGATCGTCGGCGAGTTCGTCGGCGCCTCGGCCGGCATCGGCTACCTGATCTACGCGATGAACTTCCAGCTCGATATCGCCGGCGTGTTCTCGCTGATCATCCTGCTCTCGCTGTTCACGCTGTTCGTCTACCAGTTCATCGAATGGCTCGAGAGCCGGATCGTGTTCTGGAAGCAGCTCTGACGGCACGGGAATCCGCGGGCCGGTTCGCACCGGCAGGCCGCGGATCCCGCAACCCTCTCCCGCCGCCCGCCCGCCGCGTCCATGGCCGGGCGGGGCGGCGGGCAAGCACCAGACCGCGCCACGCCTGACCGCCCCACCGGGGCGGCGGCGAAGACGCGGCAGGGACCAGCCACCAACCCCGGAGATCGACGTTCATGTCCTTCGTTTCCCGCATCCGCAGTCTCGCCGGCCCCCTCACCCTCGCCAGCCTGCTCGTCGTCGCGCCCCAGGCCACCGCCCTCGCCCAGGAGCTGAAGAAGTTCGCCGGCGTCACCGCCCAGGGCGGCCCGACGGCGCAGATGTTCCCGGTCTTCATGGCGATGGAAAAGGGCTTCTATGTCGAGGAAGGCCTCGACGTGACGCTCAACTATTCCAAGGGCTCGTCCGACGCCGCCCGCCAGCTCGCCGCCGGCAACGTCGACTGGGGCATCTTCTCCTCGGCCGCCACCATGCAGACCGTCCAGCGCGGCTTCCCGCTGAAGGCGATCATGCAGATCTACTACCCCGACACCTTCGACATCGTCGTCCCCGCCGACAGCGCGGTTAAGACGATGGCCGACATGAAGGGCAAGACCATCGGCCTCTCCGACCTCGCCGGCGGCGAAGTGCCGATGACACGCGCCTCGATCGTCGAGGCGGGCCTGCAGGAGGGCGCCGACGTCAAGCTCGTCGTCGCGGGCGAGGGCGATCCGACCACGATCCGCTCGTTCACCGAAGACCGCATCCAGGCCTATGCGGGCGCCAAGCGCGACCTGCTGCTGATCCCGGCGCAGGGCATCCCGACCCGCTCGATCACCCCGGCCGCGATCGCCGCCTTCCCCGGCGACGCGCTGTCGGTGACCGCCGAGACCTTCGAGGCCGATCCGGAGACGCTGGCGAAGTTCGTCCGCGCCACGCTGAAGGGCTGGGCCTGGGGCATGGCCAACTCGGACGCCGCCTTCGAGCTGCTGAAGACCAAGTACGCCGCAGCCTCGCTCGGCGACAACCCGGTGGCGCCGGAGTTCTGGGCGCTGGTGCAGACCTACTACACCGCCCCGTCCAGCGTGACGCAGCACGGCACCTTCATCCCCGCCGCCTGGACCGTCTACATGGACTATCTGCAGCTCGGCGAAGGCGAGCAGCAGGCGCTCGCCGGCCCGGTCGACCTCTCGACCATCCTCACCGACGAGATCGTGCTGAAGGCCTGGGAAGGCCTCGACATCGAAGCCGCCAAGGCGCCGTAACCACGCAGGAAACTCGCCGGGCGCCGGACCCTCGCGGGGGTGCGGCGCCCGGCGCCCTGATGCGGGATCGCGGTCCCGCCTTGTGGCCGCCCCGCCGCCCGCCTATCTCAATCGCGGCGCCGGAACGACCGGGCGGCGCCGGATCGTCGGCTCCCGGCCGGATGCCCCGATGCTGCAAGCCGCCTCCCTCGCCGTCACCCAGATCTTCTCGCCGCCGTTCCGCGCGGTGCTGTGGCGCGCCCTCGGCCTCACCATCGCGATGCTCGCGGCGGTCTGGGCGACGGTCTACGCCACTTTCAACCACTTCGTGACGCTGCCCTGGCCGTGGCTGCAGACGACGGTCGAGATCCTCACCGGCGTCGGTCTCGTCATCGGCCTCGGCTTCCTGATCGCGCCGGTCTCGGCGATGTTCGCCGGCCTGTTCCTCGACGACGTCGCCGAGGCGGTCGAGCGCACCTATTATCCCGCCGACCCGCCCGGCGTGCCGGTGCCGACCGGCCAGGCGATCCTCTCCGCCATCCGCTTCACGGCGCTGGTCATCACCGTCAACGTGCTGGTGCTGCTGCTCGTGCTGCTGCCGGGCATCAACGTCATCGCCTTCTTCTTTGCCAACGGCTACCTGCTCGGCCGCGAGTATTTCGAGCAGGCCGCCGGCCGGTTTCATCCGCGCGAGACGGTGGCCGAGCTGCGCAACCGCCATGCGGCGCGGCTGTTCTTCGCCGGGCTCGGCATCGCCTTCATCCTCGCGATCCCGATCGTCAACCTTTTGACGCCGCTGTTCGCCACGGCGCTGATGGTGCACGTGCACAAGCGCATCGTCGGCAGCCGGCCGATGAAGCCGGCGACCGAAAGTGCACTGGCGGACGGCGGACGGCGCTCGCCATGATCGCGGCGAACGACGAGACGAGAGCCCGCGCGCGGCGCGGTGCCAAGGGGAGGGCAGCATGACCGAGACCGGCACCGTGAATTCCGCCGTCCCCGCCTCCGGCGTCGACGTGCTGGCGCTCGCCGAGAGCTGGCGCCGTGAGGGCCGCGGCGTCGCGCTCGCCACCGTGATCGAAACCTGGGGCTCGGCGCCGCGCCCGGTCGGCAGCCACCTCGTCATCGACGCCGACGGCAATTTCGAAGGCTCGGTCTCCGGCGGCTGCGTCGAGGGCGCCGTCGTTGCGGAAGCCGCCGAGGTGATCGCGGACGGTGCGCCGCGCGTGCTCGAGTTCGGCGTCGCCGACGAGACCGCCTGGCGCGTCGGCCTCTCCTGCGGTGGCCGCATCCGCGTCCACGTCGCCCCCGTCGCCTGACGCGCGCCCCGCCCGCGCCCGCAAACCCCGCCAACTTTTCCGAAGGAGCGGCCCGGCCGTGGATCTCGCAACGCTCGCCGCCCTCAACGCCGAACGCGCCGCTCGCCGCGCCGCCGTGCTGGTGACGCCCCTCGCCGGCGGCCCGGTGCGGCTGGTGCGCGGGGGCGACGACCTCGCCGGCGATCCGCTCGGCCCCGCGATCGGCGAGGCCTTCCGCTCCGGGCGCTCGGCGACGATCGCGACCGAAGCCGGCGAAATGTTCCTCACCGCCAGCCTGCCGCCGCCGCGCCTCGTGCTGATCGGCGCCGTGCACATCTCGCAGGCGCTGGCGCCGATTGCCGCCATCGCCGGCTTCGACACCGTCGTCGTCGACCCGCGCACGGCGTTCGCCACCCCGGAGCGCTTCGCCGGCGTGACCCTCCACGCCGAATGGCCCGAAGACGTGCTGCCCGGCCTCGGCCTCGACCCCTATACCGCGCTCGCGGCCCTCACCCACGACCCGAAGATCGACGATTTCGCCCTCACCCACGCGCTGGAGCGCGGCTGCTTCTACGTCGGCGCTCTCGGCAGCCGGAAGACCCATGCCCGCCGGCTGGAGCGGCTCACCGCGTCGCCCGAGGCGCTGTCGCGCATCGAGGCACCGATCGGCCTCGACATCGGCGCCGTCAGCCCGGCCGAGATCGCCGTCTCGGTGATCGCCTCGGTGATCGCCGCGCTGCGCCGGCGGCCGGCATGACCGCGCCGTCTCCCGGGTCCCCGCGATGAAGTTCGGCACGATCCCTGTCGACGGGGCGGAGGGCGCCATCCTCGCCCATGCCGCGGTCGTCCCCGACGGCGTGCTGCGCAAGGGCACCCGGCTCGGCCCGGCCGAGATCGAGCGGCTGCGCGCGGCCGGCACTACCGAGATCGTCGCGGCGATCCTGGAAGCCGGCGACGTGCACGAGGACGCGGCGGCGCACCGGCTCGCCGCGGCGCTGGCGGGGCCGGGCATCATGCTCGAACGGGCGGCGACCGGCCGCTGCAATCTCTTCGCCGATGTCGCCGGCCTGCTGAAGGTGATGCCGGAGGCGGTCGCGGCGGTGAACCGGGTCGACGCCGGCATCACGCTCGCCACCCGCCTGCCCGACCGCGGCGTCGAAGCCGGGCGCATGGTGGCGACGGTCAAGATCATCCCGTTTTCGGTGCTGGAAGACCGCCTCGCCGAGGCGATCGCCGCGGCGACCGCGCTCGGCCCCGGCCTCGCCGTGCGCCCGTTCCGGGCCCTGCGCGTTGCCGTCGTCTCGACGCTGCTGCCGCAACTCAAGGCGACCACCATCGCCAAGACGCTCGGCATCCTCGCCAAGCGGCTGCAGCCCGCCGGGGCGACGATCGTCGCCGACCGCCGCGTGCCGCACGATGCGGAGGCCGTCGGCGCGGCGCTCGCCGACCTTGCTTCAGCTGCCGATCTCCTCATCGTCTACGGCGCCTCGGCCGTGGTCGACGCGGACGACGTGGTGCCGGCCGGCATCCGGGTCGCCGGCGGGGCGGTGCATCACTTCGGCATGCCGGTCGATCCCGGAAACCTGCTGCTCGTCGGCGAGGTCGCCGGGCGGCCGGTGGTCGGGGCGCCGGGGTGCGCGCGCAGCCCGGCGGAAAACGGCTTCGACTTCGTGCTCGAACGCCTGCTCGCCGGCGAGCCGGTCGGGCGCGAGGAGCTCGTCGGCATGGGCGTCGGCGGCCTGTTGATGGACATCGTCACCCGTCCGGCGCCGCGCGGCGGCGAGGCGTCGGCGGAGCGCCCCGGCGCGCCGATGATCGGCGCCGTGGTGCTCGCCGCGGGCCGCTCGAGCCGCATGGGGCAGGGCACCAAGATGCTCGCCCGTCTCGGCGGCGTGCCGCTGGTGCGCCGCGCGGCGGAGGCCGCGCTGGCGAGCCGCGCCGCCCACGTCGTCGTGGTGACGGGCCACATGGGGGCCGAGGTCGCGGAGGCGCTCGCCGGCCTGCCGGTAACCATCGTCGAAAATCCCGCCTACGGCGAAGGGCTGTCCGCGTCGCTGAAGGTCGGCATTGCGGCGTTGCCCGCCGCATGCGAGGCGGCGGTGGTGCTGCTCGGCGACATGCCGGATGTTTCGGCCGCAACGGTCGACCGGCTGATCGCCGCCTATGCCCCGATGACCGGCGCGCTGGTCGCGGTGCCGGTGCACGAGGGGCGCCGCGGCAATCCGGTGCTCTGGTCGCGCCGCTTCTTCCCGGCGCTGTCGGCGCTGGAAGGCGACGTCGGCGCGCGCCACCTGATCGCGGCGCATGGCGAGGCGGTGGTGGAGGTGGCGTCGGGACCCGAGGTGCTGCTCGACCTCGACACGCCCGAGGCGCTGGCGGCGGCGGGCGGCGAGCCGGCCCCTGTCGAAAACAGCGGCGAAAACACCGGCGAAAACACCGGCGAGAATGCGGGCTGAAGCCTACTCGTCCTCGCCGAAGCGGCCGTTGACGAGGTCGGAGATCGCGGTGATCGCCTCGGCCGCCTCGATACCCTCGGCCGTCACGGTGATCACCGAGCCGATCGAGGCCGCCAGCATCATCAGCCCCATGATCGAGCTGCCCGAGACCGACTGCCCGTCCTTGCTGACGGAGATCGCCGCGTTGAAGCGGTCGGCGCACTGGACGAAGCGGGCCGAGGCGCGCGCGTGCAGGCCCTTGCGATTGCAGATTTCGAGGTCGCGGACCTCGCGGCGCTTGTGCGGCGGCACCGCAGCCTGGGGTGGGCCCGCGTCGCTCATTGGCCCGACAGCACCTGGCTCGCGACGTTGATGTATTTCCGGCCGGCGTCGCGCGCGTCGGTCACCGCCTCGGCGAGCGGCTTGTCGCCGCGCACGCTGGCGAGCTTGATCAGCATCGGCAGGTTGACGCCGGCGATCACCTCGACCTCGTCCTGGTCCATCACCGAGATGGCGAGATTGGACGGCGTGCCACCGAACATGTCGGTGAGCAGCACGACGCCCGAGCCGTCGTCGACGCGAGCGACCGCGTCCAGGATATCCTGGCGCCGCTGCTCCATGTCGTCCTCGGGCCCGATGGAAATGGTCTCGAGGCTCGACTGCGCGCCCACGACATGTTCCAGCGCGGCGCGGAACTCGTCCGCGAGGCGCCCGTGGGTCACGAGTACCATTCCGATCATGATCGACGCGTATCCTCCGCGCGAGGCAGGGAGCGGCCCGTTCCCCGACTTCGCCGTCTCCCCATGCCGGGCAACCGTCCCACTCGGGCGGGCGCCGCGGCAAGCCCCGGTCCCGCGCGTGTTGCGCCGCGATCGAAGCTGCCACATCTTGACCAGACCGCGACCGAGCGCAAGAGGCAATCGCCCGCCCGGTGGTGCGGTCGTCAGATCGGATGAGGGTCGTTGGGGTGGCGCCATGCGGAGGGGCCGCGCCCCCTCATCCGCCCTTCGGGCACCTTCTCCCGCGAGGGGAGAAGGGTTTTTCATAAGCTCGATCAGGACACTGCACCTTCCAGCGCCGCTGGCCGATTCCCTTCTCCCCTTGCGGGAGAAGGTGGCTGAAGGCCGGATGAGGGGTGGGCCCCGATACTCCGCCGCTCATGATCCCCCCGGACCCAGCGCCCGCAGCGCAAACCGCACCGCGATCACCGCGGCGAGCAGATCCCCGCCGCCCGCCGCCGGCAGGGCGAGGCGCGGCAGCTCCACTCCGGCGAGTTCGGTCCGGCGCGCCTCCGGTTCCGGCATCCGCGCGATCTCCGCAGGATCGACGAGGTCGACGCAGAGATCCACCGTCGCAGCAGCAACGAACGGAGTGGTGACGATTCCGAGGCCGCGCACCTCGGCGAGGCCGGCGATCGTCGGCGGCACATGCGCTTCCAGCCGGCCGCCGTGCACATGCAGCGCCGTGCGGTCGTCGGCGACGAGCGCGGCCGGCCGACCGGCGTCGCGCTCGGTCTCGACCAGCGCCAGCGCCAGCGTGGTCTTGCCGCTGCCCGGGGCGCCGCGGATCAGCACGCCGCGGCCGCCGATCACGACGCAGCTCGCGTGGATGGTAGCAAGGTCGGTGGGGCCGGGTGCCATCGCGCCGCCTCAGGCTTCGGCGGGGAGCCGCACCACGAAGCGGGCGCCGAGCACGCGGCCGTCGCCGGGCGCGTGGCGGTTGCCGGCGCGGATCGTGCCGTGGTGCGCCTCGACGATCTGCCGCGAGATGGAGAGGCCGAGGCCGGAGTTGTTGCCGAAGCCCTCGCCGTCGGGCCGGTCGGTGTAGAAGCGCTCGAAGATGCGGTCGACCACGTCGGGCCGGATGCCGGGCCCCTCGTCGTCGACGACGATCTCGATGAAGTCGTCGCGCCGGGCGAGCGAGATCGTCACCCGGCCGCCGGGCGGCGAGAACGAGCGGGCATTGTCGATCAGGTTGTTGATCACCTGCCCGAGGCGGCTGTCGTGGCCGAGGATGCCGAGGCGGCTGCGGTCGGTGCCCGGCGCGATGGCGAGGTCGACCTTTGCTGCGCCCGCGCGGCTGGTGGCGTTGGCGAGCTCGATCACGCCGGCGAGCAACTGGCCCATGTCGATCGGCTCGGCGCGGCCGCGCGCGAGTTCGGCATCGAGGCGCGAGGCGTCGGAGATGTCGGTGATCAGCCGGTCGAGCCGGCGCACGTCGTGCTGGATGATCTCGAGCAGCCGCTGGCGGCTGGATTCGGTCTTGGCGATGGGGAGCGTCTCGACGGCGCTGCGCAGCGAGGTCAGCGGGTTCTTCAGCTCGTGCGCGACATCGGCGGCAAAGCTCTCGATCGCGTCCATGCGGGTGAAGAGGGCGGCCGTCATGTCGCGGAAAGAGCGCGCGAGATGGCCGACCTCGTCCTGGCGGTCGGCGAATTCCGGGATCTCGTGCCGCGTGCGGCCGGATCGGCGCACCTTGTCGGCGGCGGCCGCGAGCCGGCGGAGCGGCGCGGCGATGGTGCCGGCGAGGAGGATCGACAGCACGCCGGTGACGCCGGCGGCGACGAGGAAGACGCGGAAGATCGCCATCCGCTCGGCCTCGACGATCGAATCAATATCGCCGCCCTGCGTCGACAGCAGCAGGCTGCCGACCACGGTGCGCGAGCGCTGCACCGGCACCGCCACCGAGACGATCAGCTCGCCCTGGTCGTTGACCCGCACCACGCTCGCCGGCGCCCCCGACAGCGCCCGCGCCACCTCCGGATAGCCCTTGCCGTCGGAACTCGCGCGCTCCTCGTAGATCGAGAGATCGCCGCGGCGGAACCAGAACTTGAGGTCGGCCCACCACTGGCCGATCAGGCCGGGGTCGCCGGAGCCCGGCGGCGGCAGGTCGAAGCGCAGCACCTGGCCGCGCGAATAGAAGAAGCGCGAATCGAGCAACAGCGCGCCGTCGCGGTCGTAGATGCGCGCCCGCGTCCGCGTCGGCGAGATCAGACGGCGCAGGATCGGCGCCACCTTCTCCGGGTTGATCGGGAAATCGAGGCTCTGGGCGTTGTCGTCGAAGGCGTTGGCGCTCTGGCCGGCCTGCAGCTCGAGCAGCTTGTCCGGGTCGATGGTGATCGTGTCGGTCTCGACCGTCGCCGAGGCGGCGATCGCGCCGGCGATGATCTCGCCCTGGGTGAGCAGGCTCTCGACGCGGGCGTCGATCAGCCCGGCGCGGAACTGGTTGAGATAGAGGATGCCCGACACCATCGCGATCAGCGCCGCGAGGTTGAGCACCAGGATGCGCCGGGTGAGGCTGGAGAACACATGCGCCGCGGCAAAGCGGGCGAGCCGGGCCGACACCACCCGCAGCCAGCGCGAGCCCCGCGGCGAAGCGCTGCGTTCGGCCGGCGCGGCGTCGGGCGCGGCCGGCGTCGGCGGAAACGCCGAACCGCCGCGTTCGCTGTCATCGTCCGGCCGCGGCACGGCCGCGCGCAGGGCGTCGCCGGCATCCGCCGCACGCGGCGCGGCGACCGGCTCGGGCGGCACGGCCGGCGTGTCGACCGGATTGTCGATCGGGGTGCTGACTGGCGCGTCGATTGGTGCAGCGGGGGCGGCGTCGCGGCCCGCCGGGGGCGGGGCGTCGGGTGGCGTTACGGCAGCATCGATCGGCGGCTCGGCGACGACGTCGCCGGCCTTCGCCGCCCGCGCGCGCGGACGACGTCCAGTGGCGCCCGTCGCGGCCGCGCCGGCGCCGCGGCGGCCGCCCTTGCGCCCCTCTGCGGCGGCGTCAGCGATCTCACATCTCCTTGAAGCGATAGCCGACGCCGTACAGCGTCTCGATCATGTCGAAGTCGTCGTCGATCGCCTTGAACTTCTTGCGCAGCCGCTTGATGTGGCTGTCGATGGTGCGGTCGTCCACATAGACCTGGTCGTCGTAGGCGGCGTCCATCAGGGCGTTGCGGCTCTTCACCACGCCCGGGCGCTGCGCCAGCGCGTAGAGGATCAGGAACTCGGTCACGGTCAGCGTCACCGCCTGGCCGTTCCAGGTGCAGGTGTGCCGCTCGGGGTCCATCATCAAGGGGCCGCGGTCGATGTTCTTCGCCGTGTCGGCCGCCTTCGGCGCGGCCGGGTCGCGTGGGGCGACGCGGCGCAGCACGGCGCGGACGCGCTCGACCAGCAGGCGCTGCGAGAACGGCTTCCGGATGAAGTCGTCGGCGCCCATCTTGAGCCCGAACAGCTCGTCGATCTCGTCGTCCTTGGAGGTGAGGAAGATCACCGGCATGTCGGTCTTCTGGCGCAGGCGGCGCAAGAGTTCCATGCCGTCCATGCGCGGCATCTTGATGTCGAGGATCGCCATGTCGGGCGGCGACTTGGCGAGACCGTCGAGGGCGGACGCCCCGTCCGTATAGGTGTCGACGCGGTAGCCCTCGGATTCGAGAGCGATCGACACGGACGTCAGGATGTTACGGTCGTCGTCGACGAGCGCGATCGTGGGCATGGCACCTCGATTTCTTCAGATCAGTTCTTTGCGACGATCTTCTTGGGCGGCGGTGTCGCGGCAGCGGATTCAACTGCACGGATTGCAGCCTATACCCGCAGGAATACGCGGAAAATGTGGCGGCCGCCAGTGCGCACGGCGTGCGCACGCCGTGCGAAGGGTGCGCGCGGGCCGCCGTCGCCGCTCTTCCCCCGCCGGTCCCGCAGCAGCTAGGCTTTGATCGCCGCGATTTCGGCGGCGAAGGAGACGGCGATGGCGGCACGCGGCGACGAGACCTCGGGCGGACGAGCCGCCGGCGACGCCGTCTTCGACCCGGCCGCCGCGGCCCGCGCCGTGCTCGCCGCCGCCGGCGACGGCGCACTCGGCACGCTGCGTCCGGGCGGCGCGCCCTTCGTCAGCTTCGTCGCCGTGGCGCCGGAACCGGGCGGCGACGTGCTGCTGCTGATCTCCTCCCTCGCCGTGCACACCCGCAACCTCGGGCATGATTCGCGCGCGTCGTTGCTTCTCGTCGCCCCCGAAGCCGGCGCGGCGGGAAGCGGCGACGTGCTGGCGGGCTCCCGCCTCACCCTCGAGGGGCGCGTCGTCGCCACCGACCAGCCGGCGGCGCGGGCGCAGTATCTCGCCCGCCATCCCGAGGCGGCGGGCTACGCCGACTTCGCCGATTTCGCTTTTCACCGCTTCGAAACCGCCACGGCGCATCTCGTCGCCGGTTTCGGCCGCATTGCATCGCTCGACCGGCGAGACCTTTCGCTCCCGGAGTGAGTGGCGGCCCGCGCACCGCCGCCGGCACGGCCGCGCGCACAGTTCTTCGCGTACGCAACGGATGTGAAGTGCACATTTGCGCGCTTACTTTCGGAAAATAGTGTTCCGCGCCGTCATGGCGTCTCTCACGTTGCTTAATTCAGGCCACGAAAAATCTGCGGTTCGACCTGAACCGATTAACTTCATGCATTTGGCGTTCATGTCTTTTCTCCAACTTGCACGACTGGAGATCGTTCGGTAACGTTCGAATAGATCGTATCGATGAGTTCATAGGTGTTTGCTCGGTTCCGTGCGCGGAGCCTCCCGACCCGGCGACGAGCGCCGGTTTCCGGGGCAAACGGGCGGATTTGCAGCCGCCGGATCAGGCCTTACGCCGGATGGAACCGACGGGACGGAGCGGCATCGCCGCACCGAACGAAGACTCGCGTCTTCGCGTCGACGGCATCGGTGCGTGGCCGGCAATCGAGGGTTTCGCGCGGCGTCAGCCGGGCGATCAGCAGCGGCGGGGCCT
Source organism: Methylobrevis albus (assembly GCF_015904235.1). Classification (GTDB taxonomy): domain Bacteria; phylum Pseudomonadota; class Alphaproteobacteria; order Rhizobiales; family Pleomorphomonadaceae; genus Methylobrevis_A; species Methylobrevis_A albus. The sequence continues at coordinate 165,112 of NZ_JADZLT010000049.1, read as the reverse complement.
CTTGTCCCGCCGTATCGACCGGAGGTCGGCCCGCCATGCGGCGCCTCCGGACGGAGACCGTCGCGCCTTGCGACGATCACCGGTCCCAAAAACTGCGATGGTGACGGAGACCTCGACGACAATGACAGGCACCTTGAGCGCGGCGCGCGGACTGGACGACATCGGCTTCGGTGGTCTCGCGGGGGTTCACTGGAACCTTTCCGAGCCGCGCCTCTACGAAGAGGCGATCCGTCGCGGCGAAGGCCGTATCGTGGCCGGCGGCGCCTTCGCCGCCGACACGGGCATCCACACCGGCCGCTCGCCGAAGGACAAGTTCGTCGTCCGCGACGCGCTGACCGAAGGCACCGTCTGGTGGGACAACACCGGCGCCATCACCCCGGCGCAGTTCGACGTGCTGCTGGCCGATTTCCGGGCCCACGCCGCCGGGCGCGAACTCTTCGTGCAGGACCTCTGGGGCGGCGCCGAGCCGGCCTACCGGCTGCCCTCGCGCATCGTCACCGAATACGCCTGGCACTCGCTGTTCATCCGCAACCTGCTGATCCGCCCGCCGCACGAGGCGCTGGCCGGCTTCGCGCCCGACCTCACCATCATCGACCTGCCGAGCTTCCGCGCCGATCCGGCCCGCCACGGCAGCCGCGGCGAGACGATCATCGCCTGCGACTTCTCGCGCCGCATCGTGCTGATCGGCGGCACCAGCTACGCCGGCGAGATGAAGAAGTCGGTCTTCACCATGCTCAACTTCCTCCTGCCGGAGAAGAGCGTGATGCCGATGCACTGCTCGGCCAACGTCGGCGACGACGGCGCCTCGGCGCTGTTCTTCGGCCTGTCGGGCACCGGCAAGACCACGCTGTCGGCCGACCCGACCCGCACCCTCGTCGGTGACGACGAGCACGGCTGGGGCGAGAACGGCATCTTCAACTTCGAGGGCGGCTGCTACGCCAAGACCATCCGTCTCTCGGCCGAGGCCGAACCGGAGATCTACGCGACCACGCAGCGCTTCGGCACCGTGCTCGAGAACGTCGCCATCGACCCGGACACCCGCGTGCCCGACTTCGACGACGGCTCGAAAACCGAGAACACCCGCTGCGCCTATCCGCTGGACTTCATCCCGAACGCCAGCGCCACCGGCCTCGCCGGCCACCCGAAGAACATCATCATGCTGACGGCCGACGCCTTCGGCGTCATGCCGCCGATCGCCAAGCTGACCCCGGCGCAGGCGATGTACCACTTCCTCTCGGGCTACACCGCCAAGGTGGCCGGCACCGAAAAGGGCGTGACCGAGCCGCAGGCGACCTTCTCGACCTGCTTCGGCGCCCCGTTCATGCCGCGGCACCCCACCGTCTACGGCGAGCTGCTGCGCGACCTGATCGCCGGCCACCAGGTCGACTGCTGGCTGGTCAACACCGGCTGGACCGGCGGCGCCTTCGGCACCGGCCGCCGCATGCCGATCAAGGCGACCCGCGCCCTGCTCGCCGCGGCGCTCGACGGCTCGCTGAAGAACGTCGAGTTCTACGTCGACCCGAACTTCGGCTTCGCGGTGCCCGCCGCGGTGCCGGGCGTCGACGCGGCGATCCTGCACCCGCGCGAGACCTGGGCCGACAAGGCCGCCTATGACGCGCAGGCCGCCAAGCTGGTGCAGATGTTCGTGAAGAACTTCACGATCTTCGAAGACCACGTCGACGCCGAGATCTCGGCGGCGGCTCCCGAGCTGCGCTCGGCCGCGGAATAAGGGGCGAGGGGCCGGCATACCGGCCCTCGAACGTCCTGCCGCCGTGAGGAAACGTCCCGACATGGAAAAGGGGAGACCGCCACCCGGCAGTCTCCCCTTTTTCGCGTCGTCCTCCCGGCGGACCTTGGTCAGCGCGGCGCGCGCTTGGCGAGGATGCGCTGCAGGGTGCGGCGGTGCATGTTGAGCCGGCGCGCCGTCTCGGAGACGTTGCGCTCGCAGAGTTCGTAGACGCGCTGGATGTGCTCCCAGCGCACCCGGTCGGCCGACATCGGGTTCTCCGGCGGCGGCGCCTTGGCGTCGGGGTTGCTGGTGAGGGCGGCGTAGACCTCGTCGGCATCGGCGGGCTTGGCGAGATAGTCGACGGCGCCGAGCTTCACCGCGGTCACCGCGGTGGCGATGTTGCCATAGCCGGTCAGCATGATGACGCGGGAGTCGGGCCGCTTCTCGCGCAGCCGCGCGACGACGTCGAGGCCGTTGCCGTCGCCGAGCCGCATGTCGATCACCGCGTAGGCCGGCGGGCGTTCGTCGACGCTGGCAAGGCCCGCGGCGATCGAGTCGGCGGTTTCGACGGCAAAGCCGCGCTGCTCCATCGCGCGGGCGAGGCGCTGCAGGAACGGCTTGTCGTCGTCGACGAGCAGCAGGCTGGTGTCGCCTTCGATCGGCGCATCATTGTCGTTCATGGCTTGTCCTCTCGGTCCGGTCGCCGCGCTTCTTCGCCCTTGGGGCATGGCTGGCGACCGATCGTTTCTCCCAGTGCGCAGAATAGCAAAGTCATTGATAGGCGAAAGCTATAAAGACGGCGCCGAACTCCGCGACATGCCGCCGCGCCTGCGGCGTCCTACCTCGTCCCGGCAGCCGCTCAGCTGCGGCCGGCGCCGGTCCCCGCCGCGCCGCCCGAGGAAAACGCCTTGCGCGGCCAGCGGATCTCGATCACCGCGCCGGTGCTGTCGGCCGGGCGGTTCGAGATGCGCACCTTGGCGCCGGTGCGCTCCAGCAGTGTCTTCGCCATGAAGAAGCCGAGGCCGAGCCCCTGTGCCTCGATCTCCTCCGAGGTCGCGCGGACGCGGGTGGTGAAATAGGGCTCGCCGATGCGGTCGAGGTCGCCGGGCGCGAGGCCCGGCCCGTCGTCGCGGACGGTAACCGAGACCCGGTCCTCGTCCCACGCCACCTCGACGTCGACCCGGGTACGGGCGAAATCCACGGCGTTCTCGATGACGTTGGCGAGGCCGTGCACGATCGCCGGGTTGCGCGGGCCGGTCGGCTCGTCCTCGGGCTTGCCCTGCGGCGTGACGTCGACGTCGACGCCGGTGTCGCGGTGCGGCGCTACCACGTCCTCGACGAGGTGGCTGAGCGGCACCTGGTGCAGGTGGTCGTGGAATTCGCCCGACAGCGAGGTCAGCTTGCGCAGCAGGTCGCGGCAGCGCTCGGCCTGCTCGCGCAGCAAGAGCATGTCCTCGCGCAGCGGCGAATCCGTGGGCAGCCCGCGCAGCACCTCCTTCGAGACGAGGGCGATGGTGGCGAGCGGGGTGCCGAGTTCGTGCGCCGCGGCGGCGGCGAGGCCGTCCATCTGGTGATTGTGCTGCTCGCGGCTCAGCACCAGTTCCGTCGCCGTCAGCGCCGCCTGCAACTGCCGCGCCTCCTCGGCGATCCGCCAGGAATAGGCGCCCATGAAGGTGACCGCCGAGATCAGCGCCACCCAGACGCCCGCCGTGTAAATGCCGGGCGGCGTGAAGCCGCCGGCCGGCAGCCAGGGCAGCGGCTGGTGCACGAAGGCGAGCAGCGAGGCGAGCGCCACGACGAGGCCGCCGAGCATCAGGGTGCGCTTCAGGGCGAGCGCCGTCGACGACACGATGACGGGGGCGAGGATCAGCACCGAGAACGGATTGCCGAGGCCGCCGGTGAAATAGAGCAATCCGGCGAGCTGCAGGATGTCGTAGCCGAGCAGCAGCGTCGCGCGGCGGTCGTCGAGGCGGAGGCTCGCCGGATAGCGGATCTTCAAGACGAGGTTCAGCCAGGCCGACAGCGCGACGAGGCCGAGGCAGGGACCGATCGGCAGCCGGTAGTCGAGCACGAACTCGACCGTCACCAGCGTCGCGAACTGGCCGGTGATCGCCAGCCAGCGCAGCCGCACCAGCGTGTCGAGCTTGATGCGCTTGGTAATCTCGCCCGGGGCCGGGCGGAGGACGGGGCGGGCAGCGAGCGCTGTCTCCGGCTGCTCGAAGTGGCGATCGTCGGGGGGTGTCATCGCGCTCCTGCAGCGTTCTTGTCGACGGGCATGGCCCACCGATCGGCGTCGGTTTGCCGCTTCTCAATCATTTGCGCCCAAGCTTCGATCGGCGCATGCACATTTGTCACGGAACTTAGACTTTCGTCTCGCCGCACTTGCCGGCTCTCTGCACAAGCCCGTACTGTCGACGACCGCCGTTTGCAAGTCGGGCCCGAGCAGAAGCCCGAGACGGACCGAGGACCGCAGCCCGAGGACCACAGCACATGACCCACGTGCCCTACTATCAACTCTACGAGCTGAACCATGCCGCGGTCGGTCCCGTGCGCGCGGCCGCCGATCTGACGCGGCTCTACTTCCAGAACCCGTTCAACCCGCTCGCCCATACCGACTACGGCCGCAAGATCGCCGCCGCCTGCGAGTTGTTCGAGCGCGGCACGCGGCGCTACGACAAGCCCGCGTTCAACCTGCCGACGACGCTGGTCGGCGGCGAGCGTGTCGCGGTGACCGAGACGGTCGTGTGGGAGCGGCCGTTCTGCCGTCTGATCCATTTCGAGCGCGCCCTCGGCAAGGCGGCGCGGCGGGCCGACCCGAAGGTGCTCGTGGTGGCGCCGATGTCGGGCCACTACGCGACCCTGCTGCGCGGCACCGTCGAGGCGCTGCTGCCGCGCCACGAGGTCTATATCACCGACTGGACCGACGCGCGCATGGTGCCGCTGATCGACGGCCGCTTCGACCTCGACGACTATATCGACTATGTCGCCGCGATGGTCCGCGCGCTCGGCGGCGACGTGCACGTGCTCGGCGTCTGCCAGCCGTCGGTGCCGGTGCTCGCCGCCGTCGCGGTGATGAACGCCGCCGGCGACGAGATGGCGCCGCTTTCCATGACGCTGATGGGCGGCCCGATCGACACCCGCCGCAACCCGACGGCGGTGAACCGCCTCGCCGAGGAGCGCGGCACCGACTGGTTCGCGAACAACGTCATCATGAAGGTGCCGTTTCCGAACCCCGGCGTGCTGCGCGACGTCTATCCCGGCTTCCTGCAGCTCACCGGCTTCATGAGCATGAACCTCGACCGCCACCTCGGCGCGCACAAGGACTTCTTCAAGCACCTCGTCACCGGCGACGGCGATTCCGCGACCAAGCACCGCGAGTTCTACGACGAGTATCTCGCCGTGATGGACCTCACCGCGGAGTTCTACCTGCAGACCGTCGACGAGGTGTTCGTGCGCCATTCCATGGCGCGCGGCGTCTTCACCCACCGCGGCGAGACGGTCGACTGCGGCGCGATCACCCGCACCGCGCTGCTCACCATCGAGGGCGAGAAGGACGACATCACCGGCCGCGGCCAGACCCAGGCCGCGCACGACCTTTGCACCAACCTGCCGGACGACATGAAGGCGCACTACGAGCAGCCCGCCGTCGGCCACTACGGCGTCTTCAACGGCTCGCGCTGGCGCGCCGAGATCTGCCCGCGCATCGCGGATTTCATCCTGACCCACAACCGCCGCCCGTCGGCGGCGGCGGCGAAGGCGGCAGACGTGAAGCCGGCGACGGCCAAGGCCCCCGCCGCCAAGCCGGCGACCGCGAAGGCCCGCGTGCTGCAGGCGGAAAATCCCGTGCCGCGCCGCCGCAGCCGGGCGAAGCCCACGACCTGACATCGCGCGTCCCGTCTCCCGCCGTGTCGCCACGAGGCGGCGGGGGACGGGACGCGCCGTCAGGCTTAACCGCCCTTTAAGCGTGCCCGCCTAGCGTCGAACCCGTACCCGGGTCGGCCTTGCCCCCGGAGCCTTTGAGCCGGAGAGCGAGGGACGCCATGGCAGGACGGGGTGCGGCACCGCGCCGGTCCGCGCGAGCGGCGGAACGCAAGGAGCCTCGTTTCGACACGCCGGCCCCGGAGCTGCGCGCCGACGCCGAGATGCGGGCGGAGCCCCGGCGCGCCCCGCGCGGCCCCGCCAAGGCCCCGGCGGCCCCGCCGCCGCGCCGCCGCGGCGGCCTGTTCCGCTTCCTGCGCGGCACGATCTACTGGGGCATGGTGCTCGGCATCTGGGGCGTCATCGTCGGCCTCGGCGTGCTCGGCTACTACGCGGCCCATCTGCCGGCGACCTCCGAGTGGTCGGTGCCGAAGCGCCCGCCCAACGTCGAGATCCTCGACGCCGACGGCCGGCTGATCGCCAACCGCGGCGACACCGGTGGCGAGGCGATCCGCCTCGAGCAACTGCCCCCCTACCTGCCGCAGGCCGTCATCGCCATCGAAGACCGCCGCTTCTACAGCCACTTCGGCATCGATCCGCTCGGTCTCGCCCGCGCCGTCGTGGTCAATCTCACCGCCGGCGACGTCGTCCAGGGCGGCTCGACGCTGACGCAGCAGCTTGCGAAAAACCTCTTCCTCGAGCCCGACCGCACCATCGGCCGCAAGATGCAGGAGGTCGTCCTCGCGCTCTGGCTGGAGTGGAACTACGGCAAGGACGAGATCCTCGAGATGTATCTCAACCGCGTCTACCTCGGCGCCGGCGCCTATGGCGTCGACGGCGCGGCGCGCCGCTATTTCGGCAAGCCGGCGACCGAGGTGAACGTCTCCGAGGCGGCGACGCTGGCCGGCCTGCTGCGCGCGCCCTCGCGCTATGCCCCGACCCGCAACCCGGAGCTCGCCGCCCGCCGCGCCGAGACCGTGCTCGCCGTGATGGCGCAGGAAGGCTACATTTCCGCCCGCGAGGCGGAAACGGCCGTTTCCGACCCCGCCCGCGTCGTCTCCGACCATGTCGCCCGCGCCGAGAACTACGTCGCCGACTGGGTGATGGACCTTTTGCCCGGCTACGTCGGCGCGATCCGGACCGACCTCGTCGTCGAGACCACCGTCGACGTCGGGATGCAGGATGCCGCCGAGGCCGCCCTGAAGCAGACGCTCGCCGAGGAAGGCACGAAGCAGGGCATCTCGCAGGGCGCGCTGGTGGCGATCGACGGCGACGGCGCGGTGCGCGCGCTTGTCGGCGGCCGCGACTACGGCCAGAGCCAGTTCAACCGTGCCGTCAGCGCCCGGCGCCAGCCGGGCTCCGCCTTCAAGCCCTTCGTGTTCCTCGCGGCGCTGGAGCGCGGCTGGTCGCCGGACAGCGTCATGGTCGACGAGCCGATCACCATCCGCGGCTGGCAGCCGAAAAATTACACCAAGGATTTCCTCGGTCCGGTCAGCCTGACCACGGCGCTGGCGAAATCGATCAACACTGTCGCCGCCCGCCTCGCCGCCGAGGTCGGCCCCGCCAACGTCACCCGCACCGCGCGCCGGCTCGGCATCGTCTCGAAGCTGCACGACAGCCCGTCGATCGCCCTCGGCACGGCGGAAGTGACGCCGCTCGAAATCACCGCCGCCTATGTGCCGTTCTCGAACGGCGGCTTCGGCGTCATCCCCTACGTCGTGTCGCGCATCCTCGACGCTGACGGCAAGGTGCTGTTCCAGCGCAACGGCGACGGGCCCGGCCGGGTCGCCTCGCCCGAGGCGATCGGCGCGATGAACCGCATGCTGCAGGCGACCATCGAGACCGGCACCGGGCGCAAGGCGATGCTCGACGGCCGCCCCGCCGGCGGCAAGACCGGCACCAGCCAGGAGTTCCGCGACGCCTGGTTCATCGGCTACACCACCGGGCTGACCGCCGGCGTCTGGATGGGCAACGACGACGGCAAGCCGACCGACAAGGTGACCGGCGGCAGCGTGCCGGCGATCGCCTGGAAGCGCTTCATGACGGCGGCGACCGCCGGTCGCGCCGTGCAGCCGCTGCCGGGGACCTGGCTCGGCGCCCCCGCCGTGCTCGCCGCCCCGCCTGCGGTCGCGATGCCCCAGTCGGCGCCGCCACGCGACGCCGCCCCCGCCGGGCGGCCAACCGGCATCTTCTCCGATTCGTCGGCGGCGCAGGGTCCGACCGACGAGGAGCGCGGCCTGCTCGACCGCCTGTTCGGCGGCTGAGCCGATTCTCGCTCGAAGCGCCGCTCAGGCGTCGCCGAGCAGCGCCCGGGCCGCGGCTTCGTCCGTCACCAGCGTGTTGCAGCCGACCCGGGTGATCGCGGCGCGGATCGCGGTGGCGCGGCCGGCGCCGCCCGAGGCGAGCACGATGTGGCGCGCCCGGGCCAGCGTATCGAGGTCGACCGACATCACCCGCTCGGCGATCGGATGGTCCACGGAGCGCCCCGCCGCATCGATGAAGTTGCAGAGGACGTCGCAGACCGCGCCGGCGCCGATCAGGGCGTCGCGCTCGGCGTCGCTCATCAGCTTCAGTGACAGCGAGGTCGCGCCGGGGCCGATGTCGCCGGCACTGATCACCGCGATGTCGAGGGTCTCGGCGAGGCGGTAGAGCCGGTCGAGGCCGCATTTCTCAATGAGGCGCCGCCGTGTTTCGGCGGAATCGACCAGCAGCGGCGCGAAGAACAGGTCGCATTCGGCGTCGAGCAGGCTGGCGAGGCGCCAGGTGTACTCGATCGGGTTGTCGATCTGCGGCGACGAGACCCCGCCGATCAGCGAGACGACGCGCACGCCGGCGCGCCGCGGCGGCCGGAACGCCGACAGCGAGGCCGACAGCGTTCGCCCCCAGCCGACCCCGATCACCGCCCCGTCCGAAATCGCCTCTGAGAGAAACTTGCCGAGCGCCGTCCCCACCGCCTTCGCCGACTGCTCGGCATCGCCGCCGGCCGGCACCACGATCGCCTCGTCGAGGCCGAAGCGCTGTTCGAGGGCGAGCGCCAGCTGCACGCAGTCGTGCTCGCCCTCGCTGATCCAGATCTGCACCTCGCCGCGCCGCCGCGCCTCCTCGATGAGGCGCACCACGGTGGTGCGGCTGACGCCGAGCTTGTCGGCGACGTCCTTCTGGGTGAGGCCGTGGTTGTAGTAGAGCCAGGCCGCGCGCAGCCGCAGCGACTGGCCCTCGCTGAACGCGGTCTGGGTGCCGCGGCGCAGCTTGGTCACGGCGCGCCGTCCCCGGCGAGGAACGCCGTCGCCAGCCGGTTGAACAGCGGCGCCGCCTCGACGTGCGGCATGTGGCCGGCCTTGGCGATCGGCTCGAAGCCGCCGCCGAACAGGCCGAGCCGGGCGGGATCCGGCCGGGCGATCGCATCGCCCTCGCCCCAGACCACCATCCGCGGCAGGCCGAGCGCTGCGACCGCGCGCGCCGTCGGGGCAAAATCGCTGACGGCGCCGGTGAGTCCGGCCGCGACCTTGCGCAGTGCGTCGCGCGCCCCCGGCCGGCCGAGCTGCTCCAGCACCCGCGCCACCATGTGGCGGTTGACCAGCTGCGGCCGCACGAACAGCCGTCCGAGCAGGGCGGTCGCCTGGTCCGGCGCCTCCAGCGCGGGAAACCCCTCGACGAACTCATGGTCGATCTCGCCGCCGAGTCCAGCTGGGGCGATCAGCAGCAGCGAACGGACGAGATCCGGCCGCGCCTTTGCCATCTCGATCGCCGTGCCGCCGCCGAGCGAATGGCCGACGACTGCGACCTGGGAGAGGCCCGCGGCATCGAGGCTCGCCACGACTTTTGCCGCGAGCGCGGCGGGGTCGCCGGCGCCGGGATCGAGCCCGAGCGAGTCGCCGTGGCCGGGCAGGTCGAGCGAGAACACCCGGCCGCTCGTGCTGAGCGCGCCCTGGTTGGCAAGGAACGACATCCGGTCGCCGCCGAAGCCGTGCACCAGCAGGATCGGCGCGCCCTCGCCGCCCTGCTCGACGAGGCGGGGAAAGGCGGCGTCGCCGAGGCTCATGCCGACTCGATGACGCCGAGCACGGCGCCGACCGCGGCGAGCTCGTCGGCCGGGATCAGGATCGATTTCAGCGTGCCGCTCGCCGGCGCCTCGATCTCCATGGTCAGCTTCGGCGTGGTGATCGCGACCAGCGCCTCACCGGCCGTGACGCTGTCGCCCTCGGCCTTCAGCCAGCTATCGACCTGGGCTTCCTCGATCTCGTTGCCGAGCTGCGGCACCAGGATGTCGACGTCCATCGCGTGTCCTCCGGTCTGGTTGCTTGTGTGGCCGATCCTGCGCCCAGAATAGCGAGCGCCCGGCAGCCCTGCGCGAAAAAGCCTGCGGGTCAGAGCGCCCGGCGGGCGAGGTCGAGCTCGTCCCAGCCGCGCACGCCGCGGCGGTTGCTCTTTTTTTCCGGGAACAGCTCGCCGGTGACGACGTCGAGGATGTCGGCGACCTGCGGGAAATAGGTCGTCTCCATGTCGGCGCCGGGCACGATCCAGTTCGGCGAGCCGATCACCCGCGGCGCGGCGACGAGGTCGCCGAAGGCGAAGCGGCCGATGTTGGCGGCGAGCGTCATCGCGAAGCTGCCGCGCTCGGAGGCTTCCGAGACGACGAGCAGCCGCCGTGTCTTCTTCACGGAGGCGAGCACCGGCGCATAGTCGAACGGCACCAGCGACCGCGCGTCGATCACCTCGGTCGACAGCCCGTGCGTCGCCTGCAGTTCGTCGGCGGCGGCGAGCGCGGCGTAAAGCGAGGGGCCGATGGTGAGGATGGTGAGATCTTCGCCGGCCCGCTTCACGTCCGGCACGCCGAACGGCACCCGGTAGTAGTCCGTCGGCACGCCGCCGGCATGAAAATGCTCGGTGGTGTCGTAGAGCCGCTGGCTCTCGAAGAACACCACCGGATCGTCGCCGGCGAGTGCCGAGGCGAGCAGGCCCTTCGCGTCATAAGGCGTCGCCGGATAGACCACCTTGAGGCCCGGGATATGGGCGCAGAGCGCGGTCCAGTCCTGCGAGTGCTGGGCGCCGTATTTGCTGCCGATCGAGCAGCGCAGCACCACCGGCACCTTCAGCGCCCCGGCCGACATCGAATGCCACTTCGCCATCTGGTTGAAGATCTCGTCGCCGGCGCGGCCGATGAAGTCGCCGTACATCAGCTCGACCAGCGCCCGGCCACCTTCCAGCGCATAGCCGACGGCGGTCGCGACGATCGCCGCCTCCGAGATCGGCGAGTTGAACAGCCGCTGGTGCGGGAAGAGCTCGGACAGGCCGCGGTAGACGCCGAAGGCGCCGCCCCATTCGCGGCACTCCTCGCCATAGGCGATCAGCCGCTCGTCGTGCGCCATGTGGTGCAACACGCTCTCGAAGAGCGCGTCGCGCAGCGTGATCGCCCGCATCGCCGACAGCTTCTCGCCGGTTTCCGACAGGCCGAAGCGCGCCTTCTTCGCGTCCTGGCGGATGCGCGCCACCTCGCCGAGCGGCTTCAGCGTCACCGGCTCGCCGGCGGGCACGGCGATCTCGGCGTCCGCGAACATCAGCCGGCCGATCAGTTCCGGGTCGGCGTGCACGTCGACGATCGGCGCGATCGCCGGGTCGACGGCCGCGGCGGTGACCGCGCGGATGGTCTCGGCCGCGGCCGCCTTCATCGCGGCGACGGCGTCCGGCTCCAGCACGCCGTGCGCGACGAGCCGGGCGGAGAACGTCTCGATCGGGTCGAGCGCCTGCCAGGCCTGCATCTCCTCGCGGGTGCGATAGGCGTTGGCGTCGGTGGTCGAGTGGCCGGAGAGGCGGTAGCACTCGACGTCGAGCAGCGCCGGGCCGCGGCCGGCGACGAGCAGCGCCCGCTTGCGCGTCACCGCGTCGGCGACGGCGAGCGGATCGGTGCCGTCGACGGTTTCGGCGTGCATCGCCGCCGGATTGACCGCGGCGCCGATGCGCGCGAGCCGGTCCCAGCCCATCGTCTCGCCGCGGGTCTGGCCGCCCATGGCGTAGAAGTTGTTGGTGAAGAAGTAGAGCACCGGCAGCCCGCCGCGGCGCTGATCGGTCCACAGCGTGTCGTACTGCGCCATCGCCGAGAAGTTCATCGCCTCCCACACCGGCCCGCATCCGGTGGAGCCGTCGCCGGCGTTCGCCACCGTGATGCCGTCGCCGGTGAGGAGCTTCTTGGCGAGCGCCGCGCCGGCGGCGATGCCGGCCGAGGCGCCGACGATCGCGTTGTTGGGATAGGCGCCGAACGGCGGGAAGAAGGCGTGCATCGAGCCGCCCATGCCGCCGTTGAAGCCGTTCGCCCGCATGAAGATCTCGGCGAGCAGGCCGAACAGCAGGAAGTTTTCCGCCCGCGCCCGCGTGTCGCCGCCGCCGATGTGGCTTTCCACCGCGCGGAGCAGGGCGCCGCCCTGGTGCCCGGCCATGATCGCCTCCAGCGCCGGCTCACCGAGGCGCGCGATCGCCGAAAGACCCTTGGCGATGAACTCGCCGTGGCTGCGGTGGCTGCCGAAGACGTGGTCGGCCGGCTCCAGCGCCAGCGCCTGGCCGACCGCGGCGGCCTCCTGGCCGATCGAGAGATGCGCCGGCCCCTTGTAGAGATAGCTGATGCCGGCATAGGCGCCCTGCGCCTTGAACGCGCCGAGCATGCTCTCGAACTCGCGGATCAGCAGCATGTGCCGGAGCACGTCGACGAGCGCCGCATCGCCGCGTGCCGCCCGCTCCGCCGCGAACGGCCGGTCGTAGGCGTGCACCGGGATCGGCGGCAGCTCGATCGAGCCGGGCCGGCGCGTCAGCGCGGGATCGACGGCGATTTCCTTCGGCATGGCGGGGTCCTTGGGCTTGGCGGCGCGGAGGCGCCCGGCGAGACTGACGTGGCCCGCTGTGAACATCGAACCACTAGCATAGTCAAATGTGCAAGACCAGAGCCGCCGACAAAGGCCCCGAAAACGCCGACGGCCCGGCGCCGCAGGGTGCGGAACCGGGCCGTCGGACGTGGCAGGCTGCTCGGGGGAACCGGCGCGGCGCGGACGCCGGCCGGTCCGGACAGCTATCGGATCAGGACGCGGGGCCCATCGCCATCTCGAGGTGCGGCCAGATCTCCAGCGCGCCGTCGTAGATCATCTTCAGCGCGACGTAGAGGATGATCAGCAGGCCGACGTAGGCGATCCAGCGGTGCTTGTTGAGCAGCCGGGCGATGAACGAGGCGGCGAGGCCCATCAGCGCGACCGAGAGGATCAGGCCGAAGATCAGCACGTTCGGGTGCTCGCGCGCCGCGCCGGCGACCGCCAGCACGTTGTCGAGCGACATCGAGACGTCGGCGATGATGATCTGCACCGCGGCCTGCGCGAAGGTCTTGCGCTTGGCGGAGCCGGCGACCGTGCCGTCCTTGTTGAGGTCGGTATTGGCGAGCGCCTCTTCCGCGGCGTGTTCGTCGGCATGGCTGGTGCTGAGCTCGCGCCACATCTTCCAGCACACCCAGAGCAGCAGCACGCCACCGGCGAGCAGCAGGCCGACGATGGCGAGCAGGTAGACCGTGATCGAGGCAAAGAGGATGCGCAGGACCGTCGCGGCGATGATGCCGACGAGGATCGCCTTGTTGCGCTGGTCCTTGGGCAGGCCGGCGGCGGCGAGGCCGATGACGATGGCGTTGTCGCCGGCCAGCACGAGGTCGATCATCATGACTTGCAGGAAGGCCGTGAACGCCGGCCCGGTAAAGATCTCCATCCCCGTCTTCTCCCTCGGCGCGGCCGATCGCGATCCGCGGCGCGCAGCCCGATTGCGTTATCGCTTTCGCACGGAGCCGGCAACGGCCCTGCGTGCGTGCGTGCCCGGCGCCGGTAGCACGGCACCTTGTCACCGACCTGTCGTGCACCCCGGCACCGAACAGGCCGCTGCCCCGCCGGTTCCGGCGCCGGCGGCCGTCGGGGAAAGGACGAGGGGAGGCGTCAGCCCATCGCCTCGATGGCGCCGAGCGATTCGGGCAGCACCTGGCCGCCGTCGATCACGAGCTGCTGGCCGGTGACATAGCCGGCCTCGTCGGAGGCGAAGTAGAGCGCGGCATTGGCGATGTCGTCGACCGAGCCGAGCCGCTTCATCGGGATCGAGGCGGTCATCTTGGCGAGATAGTCGGCGCCGAGCCCGTCCAGCCCCTCGGTCATGATGTTGCCCGGCATCACCGCGTTGACCGTGATGTTCCACGGCGCGAGCTCGATCGCCGCGGTGCGCATGAAGCCGAGCTGCCCGGCCTTGGAGGCGCCGTAGTGCGACCAGCCGGGATAGCCGGTGATCGGCCCGGTGATCGACGAGGTCAGCACGATGCGGCCTTGTCCCTGCGCCTTCATCGCCGGCAGGCACGCCGAGACGGTGAGGAAGCTGCTCTTCAGGTTGGTGGAAATGACGTGGTCGAAGTCGGCCCCAGTCATCTCGCCGAGTCTTGCCGCCGGGAAGATGCCGGCGTTGGCGGCGAGCACGTCGATCGAGCCGAAGCGGTCGATCGCGGCGGCGGCCATCGCCGCGCAGGCCGCCTCATTGGTGACGTCGGCGGCAAAGCCCGCCGCATGCGGCCCGACTTCTGCGGCGACCGCGCTCGCCTCATCGAGGCTGCGCGACACGACGAGGACGTTCAGCCCCGCCGCGCCGAAGCGCTTTGCGATCCCCTTGCCGATGCCGCGGCTACCGCCGGTGACGATCGCGGTGCGGCCACTGAGCGAGGTGAACATGGGATGGAATCTCCTAAAGGGATGCAGACGGGTGCTGAGAACTCGGCGTTTCCAGGCGTCCTTCTCCCCTTGCGGGAGAAGGTGGCCGAAGGCCGGATGAGGGGGCCACAGCCTCGCAGCAGGCACATGCCTCGCTGAAGGTCCGATGCCCCCTCATCCGCCCTCCGGGCACCTTCTCACACGAGGGGAGAAGGGAATTTGGCCCTTCGCGGACTCACCCGAACCGCGTCAGCAGATCCTCGGCCATCGCCAGCGTCTGCTGCGTATAGGGCACGCCCATCTCCTGCGCGGTCGGCGTCTCGGCGTGCGAGGCGATCCAGGCGACGAGGAGGATGCGGCGGAGCATGACGAAGACGGGGAGTTCCGCGACGACGTCGTCGCCGAGCGGTGCGACGCTGCGAAAGCCCGCGGTCCAGGCCTGCATCAGCGCCGGCACCACCGGGTCGTGCTCGAAGAAGCTCACCGCGGCGGCGAAATCATAGGCGAACCAGGAGAGGCCGCAGTCGTCGAAGTCGATGATGGTGAGGCGGTCGCCGTCGACCAGCAGGTTGGCGAGGCGGAGGTCGGCGTGGATCAGGCCGAAGCGGTCCGGCCCGCTGCCGAAGCGATCGAGGCGGGCGGCGATCAGCTCGGCGGCGCGGCCGATCAGCGCCCGGCCGGCGGGGTCGAGGCCGAGCCCGTCCTGCCAGCGGCCCCAGTAGGGCCGGCTGCCGATCATGGCGTCGAAGTCCCAGCGCTTGCGGACGAAGCCGTCCGGGCGCTGCCAGGCGCGCGCCTGCGCCTGCATCCGCGCCGTCACCGCGCCGAGCCGCTGGAACCAGGGGCCGAGTTCGTCGCTCGGCGCCGGCTCGCGCCCGGGCACGAAGTCGAACGCCACCGCCTGGCGCGGCGGCAGGCCGCCGGGGGAGCCGAGCGTCAGCACCCGCGTGCCGTCGGTGGCGGCGAGCGGCGCCGGGGTCTCCACGACGCCACCCGCCCGCAGCGCGTCGATCCAGGCGAGCTCGGCGTGGATTTCGGCGGCGGTGTGATAGCCGATCCGGTGCAGCCGGAGCACCAGCCGGCGACCTTCCTCCGGATCGTCGAGCAGGAAGGTGGCGTTTTCGGAGATGTTGAGCAGGCGGACGTCGGTGC
The DNA here is from genome assembly GCF_015904235.1 of Methylobrevis albus. Classification (GTDB taxonomy): domain Bacteria; phylum Pseudomonadota; class Alphaproteobacteria; order Rhizobiales; family Pleomorphomonadaceae; genus Methylobrevis_A; species Methylobrevis_A albus. Next base: position 149,605 of record NZ_JADZLT010000049.1, on the reverse strand, counting down.
GCGGCGAGAGCCCCCAGCGGCCGGCGCCGGCGGCGACCATCGCGGTCATGTCGGCGAGCGTCGCCGCGCCGTATTCGGCCCCCGTTTCGCCCGCTTCGCCGCTCCGCTCCGCCGCCCCGTCCACCATGCCGCCCCCGTCTTCTGTCGCCCCTGCTTCGCACGGTCCGGCAAAGCGGTCAGCGCGTCCGGTCGGCGCAGCTGGCCCTTGGCTCCGCCCTGCAAGACCCGCGCCCCTTCACCGATCCGTTCCCACGATGGACCGACGCAAAAATGTTGTAAAGCCCACATATTGATGTGTAACTTCCAACATCGAGCGCCCGGCGGCGCAGCGGACGCGGAGCGACTGCGATGCACGACTACGGCTTCTTCTCCTATGCCTCCAAGGCCGAGATGCTGGAGAAATCCGCGCGCTACTGGAACCCCGACAAGACCGCGTTCTGGCAGCAGCTCGGCGTCGACCTCGTCATCGACCGCCGCGAGGATTATTTTCTCTACGACATGTCCGGCCACCGGCTGATCGACATGCACCTTAACGGCGGCACCTACAATTTCGGCCACCGCAACGCCGAGCTGGTCGCCGCGCTGAAGGGCGCGCTCGACCATTTCGACATGGGCAACCACCATTTTCCGGCGCTCGCCCGCACCGCGCTCGCCGAGGCGCTGGCGAAAACGGCGCCGTGGGACGAGTGCTTCACGGTCTATGCGTCGGGCGGCGGCGAGGCGATCGACATCGCCCTGAAGACCGCCCGCCATGCGACCCAGCGCCGGACCATCGTCTCGATCGTCAAGGCCTACCACGGCCACACCGGCCTTGCCGTCTGCACCGGCGACGGACGCTTTTCCGAGCTCTTCCTCGCCGACCGGCCGGACGAGTTCGTGCAGGTGCCGTTCAACGACCTCGCCGCCATGGAGCGCGTGCTCGCCCGCGGCGACGTCGCCGCCGTGATCATGGAGACGATCCCCGCCACCTACGGCTTCCCGATGCCCGCCCCCGGCTACCTGCCCGCGGTGAAGACGCTCTGCGAGCGCTTCGGCGCGCTCTACATCGCCGACGAGGTGCAGACCGGGCTGATGCGCACCGGCACCATGTGGGCGATCGAGGGCTACGGTGTCGTGCCCGACATCATCGTCTCGGCGAAGGGGCTCGGCGGTGGCCTCTATCCGCTCGGCGCGGTGCTCTTGTCCGAGCGGGCGGCGGGCTGGCTGCGCGAGGACGGCTTCGGCCACATCTCCACCGGCGGCGGCGCCGAGCTCGGCTGCATCGTCGCGCTGAAGGTGCTCGAGATGTGCGCCCGGCCGGAGGTCGCGGCGAATGTGGCCGCCGTCTCGGCCTATTTCGCCGGCGCGCTCGGCGACCTGATGCGTCGCCACGCCGGCTTCTTCTCCGGCGTCCGCCAGAACGGCCTGATCATCGGCCTCGAGTTCGACCATCCCCAGGGCGCGAAGTTCGTCTCGCGCGCGCTCTACGAACACGGCGTCTGGGCGATCTTCTCGACGCTCGATCCCCGCGTGCTGCAGTTCAAGCCCGGCGTGCTGATGTCGCGCAGCCTCTGCGAGGACGTCGTGGCGCGGCTCGATGCGGCGCTGGCCGTCGCCCGCGGCTACCGCGACGCCGCGGCCCGCGCCGCCTGACCACCCGGCCCCGATCGGCCGGCGCCCTTCAACGGTCCCGGCCGAACCTTATATGAACGAGACGGGCGCCCGCCGCCCCGGCCGCGTCCGCACCCCGGATGCGGCGCCCGCCTGATCCCCTCCTCTGGGGCCGGGCTCCGCCCCCGATTTCCGCGCCCGCGACCGGGCGCCGCCACAACGGAATTTTCGAAATGACCGATCAACCCCACGTCGCCTTTTCCGACGGCCACGAGATCCCGCAGGTCGGCCTCGGCGTCTGGCAGACCCCGAACGACCAGGCCGCCAGCGTCGTCGCGACAGCGCTCGAAGCCGGCTACCGCCACATCGACACCGCCGCGATCTACGGCAACGAGGCCGGCGTCGGCGAAGGCCTGCAGCGCGCCGGGCTCGCCCGCGGCGACGTCTTTGTCACCACCAAGCTCTGGAACGACCGCCAGGGCGCCGACGAGCCGGCGAAGGCGATGGACGAAAGCCTGAAGCGCCTCGGCCTCGACCACGTCGATCTCTACCTGATCCACTGGCCCGCGCCGAAGGCCGGCCGCTTCGTCGACAGCTGGAAGGCGTTGGTGCAGCTCCAGGTCGACGGCCGCGCCACCTCGATCGGCGTCTCCAACTTCAACGCCGACCATCTGCGCACCATCATCGACGCCACCGGCGTCGTGCCGGTGCTGAACCAGGTCGAACTGCACCCGCGCTTCCAGCAGACCGCGCTGCGCGCCGCCCACGCCGAACTCGGCATCGCCACCCAGTCGTGGAGCCCGCTCGGCCAGGGCCAGCTGCTCACCGACCCGGTGATCACGAAGATCGCCGCAAAGCACGGCCGCACCGCGGCGCAGGTGGTGATCCGCTGGCACATCGACAGCGGCCTGATCGTGATCCCGAAGTCGGTGACGCCGAGCCGCATCAAGGAGAACTTCGACGTCTTCGGCTTCGAGCTGGACGCCGACGACATGGCGGCGATCGCCGGGCTCGACACCGCCGGCGGCCGCATCGGACCCGATCCGCTGAAGTTCCCGTAACCGTTGGTGCCCCGGCGCATCGCACAAGCGGTGTCGCCGGGGTTTCCGCGCCCGGCCGCCCCGTGATCGCGGTGCGCGGCGGCCGGTTGACCCTGCCGCCGCCGACCGCGACGATCCGCCGATGACCGCGCTGCCCGAGGCCCCCGACGATCCCGGCGCACCGACCCCGCAGCGGGTCGGGAAACTCGCGCGCCAGCAGCGCATCGTCGCCGAGCTCGGCGCCACGCCGACGCTGCGCGTCGCCGACCTCGCCGGCCGGCTCGGCGTCTCCACCGAAACCATCCGCCGCGACCTCGACGACCTCGGCCGCCGCGGCCTGATCAGCCGCACCTATGGCGGCGCCGTCCGCCCGCTCGCGACCGAGCCGGCGGTGAGCGAGCGCCACCTGATGATGACGCCCGAGCGCGCCGCGATCGCCGTCGCCGCCGCCGAAGCGATCCGGCCGGGCGAGGTGGTGATGATCGGCGCCGGCGCCACCACGGTGCACGTCGCCCGCCGCATCGCCGCCGCCTGCCGCGACATCACCGTCGTCACCCACGCCTTCGGCGTCGCCACCGTGCTCAGCCTCAACCCGACCATCACCGTGCTGATGTGCCCCGGCCGCTATCTCGCGCGCGAAGGCTCGCTGGTTGGCGCCGAGACCACCGAGTTCCTCGCCGGCTACCACGCCAACCACGCGATCCTCGGCGCGACCGGCCTGACCGAGGCCGGCGCCATGGACGCCGACGCCGGCTCCGCCGCGGTCTACCGCGCCATGGCGCGCCGCGCCGCCCGGGTCGCGATCGTCGCCGACCACGGCAAGTTCGGCCTGCCGGCCCTCGCCCTCTCGGCGAGCTGGCCCGACGTCGCCACCCTCGTCACCAGCGCCGCCCCGGACGGCGCTCTTGCAAAGGCGCTGGCTCGCGCCGGGGTGGAGGTGGTGGTGGCGGCGAGGTGAGGGACTGGCGTGGTCGGGCGAGCTGGCGGAAAGGGGGACCCGGAGAGTGTCTGCGAGGTCGCCGAAAGCGGGGCTGCAAGACCCGATGCCCTCGCCGTCCGTCATCGCCGGGCTTGACCCGGCGACCCACTCGCGGCGCGGCCCGGCGGCACCGAGAGGCTTGAAAAGCCAATTCGTTCATATCCTTGGATCAGAACGCGAGGCCACCATCGGCGGCTTGAGGGAGGTTGAGGGCGGTGTGCCGTGTGGTGAGGCCCGGCCCCCTCCCTGTCCCTCCCCCGCTTCGCAGGAGAGGGGACGATGGGCGAGAGAACTTTCGCAAAACGACGACTACGCCGAACCGAAGCGCCGATGACGCGGACGCCTTAGCCTCCTGCGTCCCCTCTCCTGCGAGGCGGGGGAGGGACAGGGAGGGGGCAGGCCACACGGCACGGCAGTTGGCAGGAGGCTGTCTTTCTCCGGACAGCCGTGGGTCAAGCTAGGCGAGGACGTTCGAAAGGCAGTGGGAAGACCCACCGCCCCCCGCCTCACCCCCGCCTCACCCCCGCCCCGCGCCCATCCCCGCCAGCAACTCTGCAAAACTCTCCGCAAAACTCCGCGGCACCGCCACCAGCAGCCGGGCCGGCGCCTCCAGCAGCAGCAGCGCACCGACCCCGGCGACCTCGGTGAGGGCGGCGCTGCCGGGCGGAAACACGGCGGGGTCGAGGTCGAGGGCGCAGGCCTTTTCCATGAAGCCGAGCAACGCCGGCGCGGACGCCGCTTCAAGCACGAAGCCGACGCGGGCGTCGCTCTGGTCGGTGACGAGGGCGGCGTCGCCGAGCGCCTGCTGCAGAGCGGTTTCCAGCCGCCAGCCGTCGCCGGCGGCGTCGATCAGCAGCCAGCGGCCGGCGCCTGTGCCGGCGAGGCGGCCGTCGGCGGTCGCAAGGCTGCGGCCGGTCGCGGGCACCGGCCCGCCGTAGCGGGCGGCGAGGGCGGCTTCGGTCCGCGCCCGGCCGGGGAGCGACGCCGCGATGGCGACGAGGCTCGGGGCCGTGACCGTCACGGTCACGGCCGAAGAGGAGACGGTCTCAGCCACGGCTGCGGGTTCCTTCCGGGTCGACGAAGGCGGGGGCGACCACGGTCGCCAGCGTGTCGCCGCCGCGCAGCGGGTCAAAGACCCGAATCGTTTCGCCGCGGCGACGGTCGCCGTGGGCGAGATAGGCGAGCGCCACCGGGTGGCCGAGGGTCGGCGAGAAGGCCGCCGAGGTGACGTAGCCCTGGTCGTTGATCGCCTCGGCCGGGGCGCCGACGGGGAGCAGGTGGCTGCCCGTGCGCAGCGGCGTGGCCCCGTCGGCCGGCACCAGCCCGACGAGGCGGCCGCGGGCCGGATCGGTGAGCTCATGCCGCGCGGCGAGCACCCGGCCGATGCAGTCGCCGGGGCGCGCGGCAAAGCCGCCGAGGCCGAGCTGGTGCGCGCTGACCTGGCCGCTGAACTCGGCGCCGGCCGGATGCCCCTTCTCGATCCGCAGCACACCGACCGTTTCGGTGCCATAGGGGACGGCGCCGAGATCGGCGCCGCGGGCGAGCAGCTCCTGCATCAGCCGCGCGCCGGAGGCCGCCGGCACCGCGATCTCGTAGGCGAGTTCACCCGAGAACGAGAGGCGGAATAGCCGGGCGCGCAGGTCCCCGAGCACGGTGGTCTCGGCGCAGGCGACGAAGGGAAAGCCGGCGTTGGAGAGGTCGAAGCCGGGCTCCAGCACACGGGCGACCAACGCGCGCGCGTTCGGCCCCGCGACGGCGAGCTGCGCCCACTGCTCCGAGACGCTGGCGATCGCGACGTCGAGCTCCGGCCACAGCGCCTGCCGGCAGAACTCCATGTGCTCCATCACCGCCGCGGCATGGGCGGTCGAGGTGGTGACGACGAAGCGGCTGTCGCCGAGCCGCGCGATGGTGCCGTCGTCGAAGGCAAAGCCGTCCTCGCGCAGCATCAGGCCATAGGCACAGCGCCCGACTTTGAGTTTCAGCACGTCGTTGGCGTAGACGCGGTCGAGGAAGCGGGCGGCGTCCGGGCCGCCGACCTCGATCTTGCCGAGGGTCGACATGTCGGTGACGCCGACCCCGGCCCGGACGGCCTTCACCTCGCGGTCGACGGTCTCGCGCCAGGTGGTCTCACCGGGCAGCGGGAAATACTGCGCCCGCCACCACGGCCCGACCTCGATCATCGCCGCGCCGCGGGCTTCCGCGACGGCTTGCGTCGGCGCCAGCCGGCGCGGCCGGAACGCCTTGCCGCGATGGTGGCCGGCGAAGGCGCCGATCGCCACCGGCTCGACGGGGGGACGCGCCGTGACGATGCCGGTCTCCGGGATGGTGCGGCCGGTGAGCGCGGCGAGGATCGCGAGGCCGTTGAGATTGGCGGTGCGGCCCTGGTCGGTCGCCATGCCGAGCGTCGTGTAGCGCTTCAGGTGCTCGACCGACACATAGCCCTCGCGCGCCGCCAGCGCGACGTCGGCGTCGGTGACGTCGTGCTGCAGGTCGGCAAACGCTTTTTGGCGCGGCTTGCCGCCGGTGACTTGGCTTGTGACGTGGAAGAAGGCCGCCGTCGCCGTGGGCGCTTCGCCCGCCACCGCGGGCAGGTCCGGCATCGTCGCCGCAAAGCCCGCGGCGTCCGCCGCCGCGACGCCGGCCGCCGCCCCGCCGCTCAGGCAGTCGCCAAGCCCGAAGGCGCCGGCGGCGGCGCCCGCGAGCGCCATGCCGGCCGGCACCTTGCCGGCGACGAAGGCGGCGAGGTCCGGATCGTAGACCGGCCGGTCGCCGAGATGGCCGGCGAGCTGCATGTTCGGCTGCCAGCCGCCGCCGACCGCGACCGTGTCGCAGGGAAACGATCGCAGCACGCCGCCGGCGAGCCGCACGGTGACCCCGGCGACCGTGCCGCGGCCGGCGACCGCGACGATCTCGCCGGTGAGCCGCTCCGCCGCCGGCAAAGCGGCTTTCAGCGCCGGGGCGACCTCGGCGCGCGGATCGATCACCGCCCGCACGGTGACGCCCGCCGCCGCCATGTCGGCCGCCGCCGTCCAGCCGGCGTCGCAGGCGGTGAACACGGCGACGCTGCCGCCGACGGCGACGCCGTAGTGCAGGGCATAGCCCTGCGCCGCGCCGGCGAGCATGACGCCGGGCAGGTCGTTGCCGGGAAACACGATCGGGCGCTCGGTGGCGCCGGCCGCGATCACCATGCGTTTCGGCACGATGGTCCAGAGCCGCTGCCGCGGCGTGCCGGCGGGTGGCACCGGCAAATGGTCGGCGACGCGCTCGACCGCGCCGACCTCGCCGTCATAGGCGCCGAACACGGTGGTGCGGCGGAAGACGCGCACGTTGGGCAGCGCGGCGAGTTCGGCCTCCACGATCGCGACATGGGCCGGGCCGTCCTGGTCGCCGATCCCATGGCGCTCGGCGAGCAGCCGGCCGCCGAGGCGGGGGTCGCGCTCGGCGAGGATCACCCGCGCGCCGGACCGGCCGGCGGCGAGCGCCGCGGCGAGCCCGGCCGGGCCGGCGCCGACGACCAGCACGTCGCAATGCGCGGTCGCGGTCTCGTAGGCGTCCGGATCGGGCAGGCCGGATGCGCGGCCGAGGCCGGCGGCGCGGCGGATCAGCGGCTCGTAGAGCTTCTCCCACAGCGCCGAGGGCCACTTGAAGGTCTTGTAGTAGAACCCGGCGACGAACAACGGCGAGAGCAGGCCGTTGACCGCCATGACGTCGAAGCCGAGCGACGGCCAGCGGTTCTGGCTCGCCGCCTCAAGTCCCGCGTAGAGCTCGGTGGTGGTCGCCTTGCTGTTCGGCTCGCGCCGGGCGCCGCTGCGCAGCTCGACGAGCGCGTTCGGCTCGTCCGGCCCGAGCGCGACGATGCCGCGGCGGCGGTGATACTTGAACGAGCGGCCGACCAGCCGCGCGCCGCTTGCGAGCAGCGCCGAGGCCAGCGTGTCGCCCGGGTGGCCGGCAAAGGAGTTGCCGTCGAAGCTGAAGGGCAGGCTGCGGGCGCGGTCGACGAGGCCGCCGCGCGGCAGGCGATAGCCGCTCATCGCACGCCCTCCATGCCGGTTTCCGCCGTGCCGGCGCTCTCCGCGGCGGCGCCCGCCGCGAGGGCGCCGGTGATCGCATGGCTGCGCGTATCGCGCGTCACCACGAGCCAGCTCTGGCAGCCGGCGCGGTGGTACCAGTGCTCGCGGATCGGCCCGGCCGGGTTGTCGCGGAGATAGACGTAATCGGCGAAGGCGTCCGTTCCGGCGTCCGGCGCCGGCCGCCGCGGCGCGGCATCGCCGAGGTAGGCGAACTCGGCGGCATCGCGCGGGCCACAGTTGGGGCAGGGCAGTCTCATGGGGATGAAGGTCCTTGCAAGGCCGGCAGGGCGCCGTCACGAGCGGCCGGCGTCCGGCCTGCGGATGGACCGGCGTCGCCCGGCCGAAACCCCTCGCCGTCGTCATGGTCCGCGCAGGCGGACCACCCACGAGGCCGCACGTCCGGGCATTTCGTGGATGGTCGGCCTTCGCCGACCATGACCAGGAGTAGATTGTGCGCGGGGCTGCCTCGTCGATCCGACCAAGACCACACGACATCGTCATGGTCCGCGCAGGCGGACCACCCACGAGGCCATACGTCCGGGCCCTTCGTGGATGGTCGGCCTTCGCCGACCATGACGGCGGAGGGGTGACTTGCGGAACCCACGCCTCTCGAGAAAAAACACATGCCGTCCATCGCGCCCCTCAATGCAGGTTCGGCCGGGCGCCCTGGCCCTTTTCGTCGATCACCGCGCCCCGGGCGAAGCGGTCGAGGCGGAAGGCGGTGGCGGCGGGGTGGGGGGTGTTGGTGGCGAGCAGGTGGGCGAAGCAGAGGCCGGAGCCCGGCGTCGCCTTGAAGCCGCCGTAGCACCAGCCGCCGTTGAGGTAGAGCCCGTCCCGCGGCGTGCGGTCGATGATCGGCGAGCCGTCCATCGTCATGTCCATGATGCCGCCCCAGTGGCGCAGCAGGCGGATGCGGCCGATCATCGGCATCAGCGCCATGCCGCCCTCGCAGACGTCGCGGATCACCGGCAGGTTGCCGCGCTGGGCGTAGGAATTGTAGCCGTCGATGTCGCCGCCGAAGACGAGGCCGCCCTTGTCGGACTGGCTGACGTAGAAGTGCCCGGCGCCGAAGGTGATCACGCCCGGGATCAGCGGCTTGATGCCTTCCGAGACGAAGGCCTGCAGCACGTGGCTCTCGATCGGCAGCCGCAGCCCGGCACGGCCGGCGACCTTCGAGGTGTTGCCGGCGACGGCAAGGCCCGTCTTGCCCGCGCGGATCGCGCCGCGCGTCGTCTCGACCCCGGCGATGCGGCCGTTCTCCTCGAGGAAGCCCGTGACCTCGGCGTTCTCGATGATGTCGACGCCGAGCCGGTCGGCGGCGCGGGCATAGCCCCAGACGACGGCGTCGTGCCGCGCCGTGCCGCCGCGCTTCTGCAGCAGGCCGCCGCGGATCGGGAAGCGGGCGTCGCCAAAATTGAGGAACGGCGCCATCTTGCGCACGCCGTCGGCGTCGAGCAGCTCGGCGTCGACCCCGTGCAGCCGCATCGCGTTGCCGCGCCGGGCATAGCCGTCGCGCTGTGCGTCGGAGTGGTAGAGGTTCAGCACGCCGCGCTGGCTGACCATGGTGTTGAAGTCGAGGTCGCGCTCCTGCCGCTCCCAGAGCTGCATCGAGAGCTCGTAGAACGGGATGTTGCCCGGCAGCAGGTAGTTGGAGCGGATGATCGTGGTGTTGCGCCCGGCGTTGCCCGACCCGATCCAGCCCTTCTCGACCACCGCGACGTTGTGGACGCCGTAGGTGGCGGCGAGGTGGTAGGCGGCCGCGAGGCCGTGGCCGCCGCCCCCCACGATGACGACGTCATAGGCCGGTTTCGGCGCCGCCTTGCGCCACGCCGGCCCCCAGCCGCGATGCCCGCCGAGGGCTGCCCGGGCGAGCGAGAAGATCGAATAGCCCATCGGTCCCTGAGGCCCTCCTCGTGCCGAGCGTGCCATTCCCTTCTCCCCCTGTGGGAGAAGGTGCCCGAAGGGCGGATGAGGGGTGGCGGCCCATCCGCGAACGCGGCGGTTGCGGCAAGGCCGCTTACCCCTCATCCGACGCGTTCCGCGCCACCTTCTCCCGCAAGGGGAGAAGGGTTTTTGGCGGCGCCCCGCGCAGATCCACTCGCGCAATCTCGGCCGGTGTGCCTGATCCCGCTTGCCCATTTGCGAACACCCCTTGTCTTTTCGCGCAAGCCTCCGTCCAATCTCCCCATGTCCACCACCCCGCTCACCGTCGGCTTCCTCCTCGTCGACGATTTCGCCCTGATGTCCTACGCCGCCGCCGTCGAGCCGCTGCGCGCGGCGAACCGCATCGCCGGGGCGGAACTCTACCGCTGGCGCCATGTCGCGGTCGGCGCCGGCGATGTCCGCGCGTCGAACGGGCTCGCCATCGTGCCCGACGGCCATGTCCCGGTGCCGGGCGCCGGCCAGCCGGCGGACGGCGGCTTCGATCTGGTGCTCGTCTGCGCCGGTGGCAATCCGGCCGGCTTCGACCATCCGCCGACCTACGCCTGGCTGCGTGGCCTTGCCCGCGCCGGGGTCCGGCTCGGCGGTGTTTCCGGCGGGCCGTGGCTGCTCGCCCGCGCCGGGCTGCTCGGCGGCCGGCGCTGCACCATCCACTGGGAACACATGCCGGCCTTCGTCGAGGAGTTTCCGGACCTCGCCGTCACCGGCTCGGTGTTCGAGATCGACGGCGACCGGGTGACGGCGGCGGGCGGCGTCGCGGTGTTCGACCTGATGCTGGAGCTGATCGCCGACGCGCACGGCCGCGCGCTCGCCGCCGCCGTCGGCGACTGGTTCCTGCGCCAGGAGCTGCGCGGCGGCGGCCGGCCGCAACGCCTCGCCCCCGCCGACCGCTTCGGCGTCGGCGACCCGAAGCTCTTGCGCGTGCTCGCCCACATGGAAACGCGGATCGAGGAGCCGCCGCGGCGCGAGGACCTCGCGGCGCTCGCCGGCGTCTCGCTGCGCCGGCTGGAGGCGCTGTTCCGCGACCGGCTCGGCACCAGCATCGCCCGCCACGGCCTCGGCCTCCGGCTCGAGCGGGCGCGCACGCTGGTCGTGCAGAGCCGGCTTTCGCTCACCGAGATCGCCGCCGCCTGCGGCTTTGCCAGCGCCGCGCATTTCTCGCGCAGCTACCGCGCCCGCTTCGGCCGCCCGCCCCGCGCCGACCGCGGCGCCTAGGATCCCGGGACTTGGCCGCCGACGCCGCTGCCCTTAAGTTCGGCGCCTCGGCTCCGGCGATCGCCGCCGGCCACAACAAGACCAGAAGACGGGGAACGGGAATGCTGAAGGGGATCGATCCGCGGCTCAATCCGGAGCTGCTGCACGTGCTCGCCGCCATGGGCCACGGCGACGACCTCGTCATCTGCGACACCAATTTCCCGGCCGATTCGGTGGCGCGGCAGACAGTGTGGGGCCGGCCGCTGCGCATCGACGGCGCCGATTCGGCGACCGCCGTCGCCGCCGTGCTGTCGCTGTTCCCGCTCGACAGCTTCGTCGACAGCCCGGTCTCGCGCATGGAGGTGGTCGGCGAGCCGGACACCGTCACCGAGGTGCAGCGCGAGGTGCAGCAGGCGGTGGATGCTGCCGAAGGCGCACCCACCCCGATCGCCTCGATCGAGCGCTTCGCCTTCTACGAGGCCGCCAAGAAGGCCTATGCGGTGCTGGTCACCGGGGAACTGCGCTTCTACGGCTGCTTTATCCTGAAGAAGGGCGTCATCCCGCCGCCCGCCAGCTGATTCGATCGATCAGCTGCGGCAGCGGCCCGACGCCCGCGAAAAAAGGACACCCGATGACGGACAAGCCCGCCCTGCTGCTGCTCGACCCGGTGGAACCGGCCTTCGACGCTGCGCTTACCGCCCGCTTCGACCTGACGCGCGCGGAGGGCGATCTCGAGGCGGCGCTCGCGGCGTGCGGCGGCAAGGTGCGCGCCGTGGTCAGCCGCGGCGGCATTCCGGTCGATGCGGCGCTGATGGACCGGTTGCCGAAGCTCGAGATCGTCGCCGGCTTCGGCGTCGGCTACGACGTGATCGACGCGGTCACCGCCGCCGCGCGCGGCATCGTCGTGACGCACACGCCCGACGTCGTCGACGACGAGGTTGCCGATCTCGCCGTGGCGCTGCTGCTCGCCGCGATCCGGCGCATCCCGCAGGCGGATGCCTTCGTGCGTGCCGGGCACTGGGCGAAGGGGCCGATGCCGCTGTCGGCCACCCTGCGCGGCCGCCGGGTCGGCCTCGTCGGCATGGGCCGCATCGGCCAGGCGATCGCCACCCGCCTCGCCGGCTTCGGCGTCGAGATCTGCTACCACGCCCGCCACGCCCGCCCCGGCCTCTCCCCGCGCTATTTCGGCACCCTCATCGATCTCGCCACCTATTGCGACACGCTGATCGTCGTCGTCCCCGGTGGCGCCGAGACGCGCAACCTGATCGATGCCGCGGTGCTGGAGGAGCTCGGGCCGGAGGGCGTGCTCGTCAACGTCGCGCGCGGCAGCGTCGTCGACGAGGCGGCGCTGGTGGACGCGCTGGAGCGCAACGTCATCCTCGCCGCCGGCCTCGACGTCTTCGCCGCCGAGCCGGAGGTGCCCGCCGCGCTGCTCGCCCGCGACGACGTCGTGCTGCTGCCGCACATCGGCACCTCGACCCACCACACCCGTGCCGCCATGGGCGCACTCGTACTCGCCAATCTCGAGAGCTTCTTCGAGCGCGGCCGCACGCTGACCCCGGTGCCCGAAAGCCGTGGCCTGCCGTCCGCCTGACGGTTCGGCGTTTCCCGGCGCCGTGCCGCCGTCGGCTTGACCCATAAACATGAGCGCAATAGTCATGTTACGCGCGGCCACGGCCGCCGGGTCAAGCTGCAGGGAAGGGTCTGGGATGCCGATGCCGGTCGAGGCGCTGCCGAACGTTTCCGCGGCGGAGACCGCCGCGGGCACGCCCGGCGTGGTCGACCTCTGGCTGCTTCCCACCGCCGCGATCGACGAGGCCCGCCTCTGGGCGGGTTATGTCGCGCAGCTCGGCCCCGACGAGCACGAGCGCTACCTGCGCTTTGCCGCCCCGCAGGCGCGCCGCCTGTTCGTCGCCGGCCGCGCGCTCGCCCGCCATGCGCTGGCGCATTATGCCCCGATTCCCCCCGCCGACTGGCGTTTCGCCATTGCGCCCGGCGGCCGCCCGGCGGTCGCCAACCCGCTGGACCGGCCGCTCCACTTCAACCTCGCCCACACCGCCGGCCTCGTCGTCTGCGTCGTCGCCCGGGCGCATGCGCGGATCGGCGTCGACGTCGAGGCGGCCGACCGCACCGGGCGCGGCGAGGCGATGAGCCGGCTGGTGTTCACCGAGGCCGAGGCGCGCGCGCTGGAAGCCCTGACCGAAGCCGAGCGCCAGCACCGCTTCCTCACCGTCTGGACCCTGAAGGAAGCCTGCCTGAAGGCCTGCGGCGCCGGCCTCACCTTCGGCCTCGACCGGGTGTGCTTCGACCTCGGCGGCCCGGCGCCGACGGCGCGTTTCGAGCCCGGTACCGGCGAGACGTCCGATCACTGGCGCTTCGCCGCCCTCGGCGCACCGCCCGGTCACTTCGTCGCGGTCGGCGCCGACACCGGCGGCGCGGCGCTCGATCTGCGCTGCGACGTCACGCTGCCGCTTGGCTGACGCCGCCCGCCCCGCGTCAGCCGAGCGCCTGTTCGAGGTCGGCGACGAGGTCGGCCGGGTTCTCGAGGCCGACGGAAAAGCGGAAGACCCCCTCGCCGGCAACCGCCCGGTAGCGCGCCGCCGCCGCCGCATCGAGGCGGAACGACGCGCGCAGAATGTCCTCGGTCGGGATGAAGAAGAGAAGGCTCTTCGTCTTGCCGAGCGACACGGCGTAGGAAATCACTTTCAGCCGCTCGGCGAGCCGCCGCGCCGTCGCCGCCGCGTCGTCCTTGACGACGAAGGAGAGCAGGCCGGAGCAGTTCGTCATCTGGCGGCGGGCGAGGCCGTGCTGCGGGTGGTCCGGCGATCCGGGCCACAGCACGCGCGCGACTTTCGGATGGCCGGCGAGAAACGCCGCCAGCGCCGCCGCGTTCGCCTCGTGCTGCAGCATCCGGAGCGGCAGCGTCTCCATGCCGCGCAGGATCATGTAGGCCGAGAACGGCGCCAGCACGCCGCCGCCGTGGATCAGCTGGCCGCGCCGGAGCCCGGCCAACGCGTCCGCCCCGCCGATCACCGCCCCGCCCAGCGCGTCGCCGTGGCCGCAGAGATATTTCGTCAGCGAATGCACCACGTAGTCGGCGCCGAGACCGAGCGGCCGCAGGCCGAGCGGCGTCGCGATCGTGGCATCGACCGACAGCTCCGCGCCGCCGGCGTGGGCGATCTTCGCAATCCCCGCGACGTCGGCGAGGCGCAGCGTCGGGTTCGCCGGCGTTTCGACGTGCACGAGCCGGGTGGTCGGCCGCATCGCGGCGGCGACGGCGGCAAGGTCGGAGGTATCGACCGCCGTGACGGCGACGCCGCGCCGCGGCAGCTCGTCGTGGCAGAATTCGGCGACGCCGGCGTAGCAGACGTCGGAGACGACGAGGTGGTCGCCGTGCGCCAGCCGGTCGGCGAACAGCCCGGTGATCGCCGCCATGCCGCTGCCGAAGGCGACCGCCGCCGCACCGCCGTCGAGCGCGGCGAGCCGCGCCTCCAGCCGATCCACCGTCGGGTTGCTCCATCGTGTATAGAAATGCGGCGCCGCCTCGCCGAGGTCGGCGGCGGAAAAGCCGACCGCGTCCGGATGGGTGAAGAAGCTGGTGGCGAGCGTCGGCCCCGGCGTCGCCGCCGCGCCGAGTTCGCGCGGCCCGTCGCCGGCGTGCAGGGCGAGGGTTTCGGGACGCGGCGTCGGGTCGGCATCGGCCATCTTGTCGTTCCTTGCGAGGGTCCGGGGCGAGGGTCCGGGCGTCGGCCGCGGACCATCGCCGATTTCGGCCTCGGCGGAAAGGACGACTCCCCGCCGGCCGTCGGGACTTGGCAGGGGCAGGTCGGCGACGGTATGCCGGATGGGGGCAGGGTGAGGCGCGGCATGGAACGGATCAGGGCGGAGCAGGGGATCGAGCTCGGCGCACGGCGGCGCGAGGCCGGCCGGCGCCGCGCGTCCGGTCATGCCGTAGCCGTGCTCGCCGCCGCCGTCGCGGCCGGTTTGCAGTTCGCGCCGTCGGTGGTGTTCGCCGGAGCGACGCCGACCGTCGCGCTGGTTGGCCTGCTGCTCGCCGTGCCCGCGGTGACGCTGGCGGCCTTCGCCGCCGGCCTGCCGGCCGGGCTGGTGACCGTCGCCGCCGCCATGCTCGGCGCCTACTTCGGCCCGCCGGCGCTTGACATTACGCTCGGCGCCGCCTTCGTCATCGCCGGCCTCGTCGCCGCCGGCTGCGGCGCCTGGTTCCGCGCGACGCGCATTTCCGCCGCCGCGATCACCGGCGACCTCAAGGCGCAGCAGGCGCATCTGCGCTCGATCCTCGAGACCGTGCCCGACGCGATGATCGTCATCGATGCCGCCGGCAACATCCAGTCGTTCTCGGCGACCGCCGAGCGGATGTTCGGCTACGGCCGCGACGAGGTGATCGGCCGCAACGTCAGCCTGCTGATGCCGCAGCCCTATCGCGGCGACCACGACCAGTTCCTCGAACGCTATCGGCTCACCGGCGAGCGGCGCATCATCGGCATCGGCCGCATCGTCGTCGGCGAGCGCAAGGACGGTTCGACCTTTCCGCTCGAGCTCTCCGTCGGCGAGATGATCTCGCACGACCGCCGCTTCTTCACCGGCTTCATCCGCGACCTCACCGAGCGGCAGCAGACCGAGACGCGGTTGCAGGAACTGCAGGTCGAGCTCGTCCACATCGCCCGGCTGACGGCGCTCGGCGAGATGGCCTCGGCACTGGCGCACGAGCTCAACCAGCCGCTCACGGCGATCAACAACTACGTCAGCGGCTCGCGCCGGCTGCTCGACATCGAGGGGCCGGAAGCGCGCACCAAGATCCGTGGCGCGCTGGAGCAGGCCGCCGCACAGGCGCTGCGCGCGGGCGACATCATCCGCCGCCTGCGCGAATTCGTGTCGCGCGGCGAGACCGAGAAGCGCGTCGAGAGCCTGACCAAGCTGATCGACGAGGCGAGCGCCCTCGCGCTCGTCGGCGCCAAGGAGATGGGCGTGCGCATGCGGATCGACCGCGAGCCGGGCATCGACCTCGTGCTGGTCGACCGGGTGCAGATCCAGCAGGTGCTCCTCAACCTGATCCGCAACGCGATCGACGCCCTCGACGGTGCGGCCCGGCGCGAGATCACCGTCTCGAAGCGCCTTGCCGGCGACGGCATGGTCCGGATCTCCGTCGCCGACAGCGGGCCCGGCATCAAGCCGGAGATGGTGGGCCAGCTGTTCCAGCCGTTCGTGACCAGCAAGAAGCAGGGAATGGGGGTCGGGCTGTCGATCTCGCGTACCATCGTCGAGGCGCACGGCGGCCGGATCTCGGCCGAGAACGGCCCCGAGGGCGGCGCCGTGGTCAGCTTCACCCTGCCGGCGTTCAAGGAGGACGAGGCCACCGATGCCACTTGAAACGAGACGACCGGACCCGGCCGTGCCGGCCACCCGCGTGCACGTCATCGACGACGACGAGGCGGCGCGCAATTCGCTCGCCTTCCTGTTCGATGCCGCCGGCCTCGACGTCGTCGCGCACGAAAACGCCGACGATTTCCTCGCGCAGCCGTCCGATCCCGGCGCCGGCTGCCTCGTCACCGACGTGCGCATGCCCGGCATGAGCGGCCTCGACCTGCTCGCCGAGCTGCGCCGCCGCGGCGACCGGCTGCCCGTGGTGCTGATCACCGGCCACGGCGACGTGCCGATGGCGGTGGAGGCGATGAAGCTCGGCGCCAGCGACTTCGTCGAGAAGCCGTTCGACGACGAGGCGATGCTGAGGATCGTGCGCGGGGCGCTCGCCCGCGGCGCCGATGTCGCGGCGGCGAGCATCGAGCAGGCCGAGATCGCCGCCCGCCTCGCGGCGCTGTCGCCGCGCGAGCGCCAGGTGCTGGACGGCCTCGTCGCCGGCCACGCCAACAAGCGCATCGCCTTCGACCTCGACATCAGCCCGCGCACCGTCGAGATCTACCGCGCCAACGTGATGGCGAAGATGCAGGCCGCCAGCCTCTCCGACCTCGTGCGCATGGCGCTGATCGTGGAGCGCGCCGGATGACGCGCCGCCGCGCCCGGCCTTCTTCCGCGGCGTCCGGCATCCCACCTGTCGCGCCGGGGGCCGGCGGGCGGCGGAGGCGGGGCGCGCGATGAAGATCCTCGTGGTCGAGGACGACCGGGACACGGCGGACTACATCACCGCCGGGCTGAAGCAGCAGGGCCACGTCGTCGACGTCGCCCGCAGCGGCCGCGACGGGCTGTTCCTCGCCGCCGGCGAGGGCTACGACCTCGTCGTGCTCGACCGCATGCTGCCCGAGGTCGACGGCCTCAAGATCCTGCGCACCCTGCGCGGCGCGGGCGACGCGACGCCGGTGCTACTGCTCACCACGATGGGCAGCCTCGACGACCGCGTCGAAGGGCTGGAAGCCGGCGCCGACGACTACTTGGTAAAGCCCTTCGCCTTTGCCGAGCTCAACGCCCGCGTCAACGCGCTGTCACGCCGCGCCGCGCGGCCGGTGCGCGAGAGCCTGCTCAAGGTGCACGACCTCGAGGTCGATTGCCTGAAGCGCACGGTGACGCGCGCCGGCCGTCTCATCGAGCTGCAGAACCAGGAATTCCGCCTGCTCGAATATCTGATGCGCCATCCCGGCGAGGTGGTGACGCGCACCATGCTGCTCGAGAACGTCTGGGATTTTCACTTCGACCCGAAAACCAACATCGTCGAGACGCACATGAGCCGGCTGCGCGGCAAGGTCGACCGCGGCTTCGACGCCGAACTGATCCACACCGTGCGGGGAGCCGGCTATGTCCTCCGCGCCCCGCAGTGACCTCGTCCGCAGCACCAGCTTCCGGATCGGCATCGCCTATACCGCGGTGTTCCTCGCCTCGACCGCGGCGCTCGGCGGCATCGTGCACTACATCGCCGTCGACGCCGCCCGGGGCGAGATCCGCGCCTTTGCCGCCAACGAGGTGACGCGGCTTTCCGACGTGCACCAGCGCTTCGGCGTCACCGGCCTTGTCGCCGCGGCGGCCGACGACACCGCCGCCCCCGAGGGCGTCGACCCGCTGCGCGTGCTCGTCATCGACCGCGCCGGCCGCCGCCTCACCGGCAGCCTGCCACCGCTGATGCGGCGCGCCGACGGGCCGTTCGAATTGCAGCGCCGCGATGGCGAACTCTCGATCCTCGGCGTCGGCGCCGTGCTCTCCGACGGCACCTTTCTCGCCGCCGGCCAGAGCGACGCCTCGCTGCGCCGCACCAGCCGGGCGATCCTCAACGCCTTCCTGATCGGCGGCGGCCTCGCGGCGGCGCTGGCGCTCGCCGGTGCGGTGGTCACGGCGCGCTCCGTCGCCCGCCGCATCGCCCATATCGACGCCACCACCCGGGCGATCGTCGCCGGCGACCTTTCGGCGCGGGTGCCCGACCGCGGCACCGGCGACGAGTTCGACCGGCTGACGGCCGGCATCAACGGCATGCTCGACCGCATCGAGACGCTGATGGCCGACCTGAAGCGCGTCACCACCGACGTCGCGCACGACCTGCGCACCCCGCTCGCCCGGCTGCGCCAGACGCTGGAGCAGGCGCGGCAGCAGGCTGCGACGCCGGAGGACTGGGCAGCGCGCACCGACGCGGCGATCGTCGAGGTCGACCGGCTGCTCGAAACCTTCACCGCGCTCTTGCGCATCGCCGAGATCGAGGCGCGCGCCCGCCGCGCCGCCTTCGCCCCCGTCGACCTCTCCGCCCTCGTCGCCGACCTCGCCGAGACCTACGAGGCCGTCGCCGAGGAAACCGGCCACCGTCTCACGGCCATGGTTGAGCCGGGGGTGTCGGTCGTCGCCGACCGGGCGCTGCTCGCGCAGGCGCTGTCGAACCTCGCCGAGAATGCGCTGCGCCACACGCCGCCCGGCACCGCGATCAGCCTCGCGGTGTCGCGCACCCCAGTTGGCGCCCGCCTCGTCGTGCGCGACGACGGGCCGGGCATTCCGGCCGCGATGCGCGGCGAGGTGCTGAAGCCGTTCCGCCGCCTCGACCGCAGCCGGACGACGGCCGGCAACGGCCTCGGACTCGCCCTCGTCAAGGCGGTGGCGACGCTGCACGAGGGCACGCTGGCGCTGTCGGACGCCGATCCCGGCCTCGTCGTCACCATCGACCTGCCGGCGACGGCGCCCAGCGCGGCCTGAAGGCCGGTCCAGCGGGGAGGGGGAGCGGGGTCAGGCCGAGGCGAGCCGTGGCCGCGTCAGCAGCAGGCGCACCACGGTCTCGCCGTCGCGTCGCTCGACGTCGTAGCCGGTCCCGTAGGCGGCGAGGATGTCGCGCACGATGGCGAGCCCGAGGCCGCTGCCCTCGGCGTTGCCGGCCGCCGCATGGTCGGCGTCTGCGCCGAAGCCCGGCCCGTCGTCGGCGACCTCGAGCGACACCGAGGTCGCGTCCACCGCCCGCGCCCGCACGGCCACCCGCGAGCGCGCCCATTTGCGGGCATTGTCGAGCAGGTTGCCGAGCACCTCGCCGAAATCGTCGCGGTCCATGCGGACCTGCAGCCGCTCGGGAATTTCGACGTCGAACTCCAGCGCCTCGGCGTGCGGCATCCGCCGGATCAGGGCGAGCAGGCGCCGGGTGCCGCTGGCGACGTCGGCGCCGGCGCCGGCGCCGAGCGCGCTGCCGCTGACCGGGATGCCGCGCGTGCGCACCCGCGCCAGCTCCTGCTCGACGTGGCGGCGCATGGTCTCGACCTGCTCGCGCAGCACCCGGGCCCGCTCGCCGTGTCCTTCCGCCTCCAGCGCGGCCGCCTCCAGCTTGAGGATGGTCAGCGGCGTCTTGAAGCCGTGCGCCAACGCGCCGGCCCGGTCGCGCGCCTTGCCGAGCAGCTGCTCGTGGCTGTCGAGCAGCCGGTCGAGGTCGTCGGCGAGCGGCTGCATCTCGGAAGCGAAGCGGTCGCCGAGCCGGGCGGCGCGGCCGCCGCGCACGTCGGCGACGGCGCGCCTGATCTGCCGCAGCGGCGCGAGGCCGACGCCGGTCTGCACCAGCGCGCCGGCGAACAGCGCCAGGCCGATCAGCCCGAGCGCGACGCGCAGGTCGTCGGAAAAGGCCTCCGACAGCGCGACGATCTCCTTGTGGTCGATCGCCACCGTCAGGACCGCCGCGCCGCCGGCTTCGAGCCGCACCGGCCGCGACAGCACGTAGAGTTCGGCGCCGTCCGGCCCCTCGATCTCGAACGGCAGGTCGGGGTTCGCGGGGGCCGGGAAGGCCAGCACCGCGTCCCACAGCGAGCGCGAGCGCATCACCGCGCCATCGGCCCCGGTCACCTGCCAGTAGGTGCCGGAGAGCGGCTGTTCGTAGCGCGGATCCGCCAGCGGCCGCGTCAGCACGAAGCGCCCGTCCTCGCCGAGCGACAGGGCCCCGGCGAGCCCGGCCCAGTGCACGTCGAGCTCGACCGCGATGCGGCGCTGCAGGTGGCGTTCGAACATCACCACCAGCGTGGCGCCGGCAATCATCAGCGTCACGCCGATGGTCACGGCCGCGATCGCCAGCACCCGCAGCCGCATCGAACGCACATCGAACAGCGCCATCGCCCTCACCCCTCCAGCAGGTAGCCCTGGCCACGCCGCGTCACGATCGTCTCCGCCCCGATCTTGCGCCGGAGCCGCGCCACCAGCACCTCGACGGCGTTGCTGTCGGGCTCGCGGTCGGTCTCGTAGACGTGGCTCGAGAGCTCGCCCTGCGAGACGACGCGGCCACGGTGGTGGGCGAGATAGCGCAGCGCCCGGAACTCGAGCGCCGAGAGATCCACCGGCTGCCCCGCGATCGTCACCGAGCGCCGCCGGAGTTCCAGCACGAGGTCGCCGAGCGAGATCGTCGACGCCGCGTGGCCCCCGGTGCGCCGCAGCACGCCGGCGAGGCGCGCCAGCAGTTCCTCCATCTGGAACGGCTTCGGGATGTAGTCGTCGGCGCCGGCGTCGATGCCCTCGACCCGCTCCATCCAGTTGCCGCGGGCAGTGAGCACGATCACCGGCAGCCGGGAGCCGCCGGCGCGCAGGCGCCGCAGCACGCTGAGGCCGTCGAGCCGCGGCAGGCCGAGATCGAGGATCATCGCGTCGGGCTCGTCGGTGTCGGCGCGGAACCACGCGTCCTCGCCGTCGTCGGCGTGATCGACGACATAGCCGGCGCCGGCGAGGGCCTTCGCGATCGCGGCGGCGATCGCCGCCTCGTCTTCCACCACCAGGATCCGCATCAGCGCCGCCTCATGTCGATCAGCCTGTTCCGCTCCGCGTCGACCGAAACCTGCCAGTAGTCGCCGGCACCTTCTATCAGGACGATCCGGTAGCTGAGCCGGCCGCTGCGGGCGCGCAGGAGGTCGACCGCCACGATCCGGCCGGAGCTTGCGTCCCGCACCGTCCGGGCGATGTCGGCGAAGGCCACGATGCGTCCCGCGGCCAGCGCCGCGCGGGCCTCGTCCTGGTCGAGCAGGCTGCCGTCCGCGGTCCAGTCGTCGTCTTCGACCTCCGTCCGGTCGCGCCGTTCGTCGTCGCGTTCGTCGTCGCGTTCGTCGTCACGGCGGTCGTCGCCGCCGCGCCGGCCGTTCTCGCCGCGCCCCTCGCCCCCTCGCCCCTCGCCCCCGTGCCCGCCACGCCCGTGCCCGCCGCCGCCGTCGCCCCCGCCGTGCCCGCCGCCGCCATGCCCGCCGCCGCCGTCGCGCGCCAGCGCCGTCCCCGTCGCCGTGACGAGGACGGCGATGAACAGGACGGCAGCAAGCGCGGCGCGGCGCGTGACGCGAGGGGGGCTCATGCTCGCGAGCCTAGCATCTCGAAGCTGACAACGCGCTGACGGCGCCGGTCAGGCTGGCGCGGGGCACGGGCTGCTAGGCAGGAGACGTCGACGGCGCCGATTGCCGGACAGACCGAGCCGGCCAGGCGCGCCGGACGTGCCAACAGGAGGACATCAGCCATGAAAACGACCCTGACCCTCACCTCGATCGCGACGCTGCTCGCCGCGCTGCTCGCCGCTCCGGCGTCCGCCGCCGTCGCCCCGTCGTCGGCCGCGAGCCTCTCCCCCGCCGAAATCGCCGCTCCGCTGCTCGATGTCGCCAAGCACGGCGCCGACGACCGCAAGTCCGACGACCGCAAGTCCGACGGCCGCCGCGGTCGTGGCCGCGGCCGCGACGACGGCCCCGGCCACACCCGCATCGAATCGGCGCCGGCGAGCATGGAACTCGCCCGTCACGGCCGCGGCCGTGACGACGGCCCGAACCACCAGCGCCGCGGCCGCGGCCGTGACGACGGCCCGAACCACGGCTGATCGACGATCGGCGTCATCGGCACGCGCCCGCCGGCAAGATGTGGCGGGCGCGTGCCGGGGGCGCGGGCGACGCGCCGCGCCGGCCATTTGATCGACGGGCTTTCGCGGCTTTCTGCCATGCGCTATGTCTCGGCTCGACCGTCTGTCGCCATTGCCGAGGATTCCATGCTCCGCGTCGCCGCCGTTCTCCTCGCCTTGCTGCTTTCCGCCTGCGTCGCCACGCGCCCCGCGCTGCCGCCGTCGAGCACGATGATCCAGTCCGTCGAGGACCAGAAGCGTGACATCGCGGTGCGCCGCAACCGCGGCGAGATCTTCTTCGCCGATGCGGCGCGCCAGCAATACGCCGTCCAGAAGGCGAACTACTCGCTGACACCGAACGAGGAGCGCTTCTGGGCCGAATCGATCGCCAACGCCAGCCTCGTCGACAGCCGCCGCATCACGCCGCAGGAATTCCACAACCGCGTCCGCGTGCTGTACGCGCGCTACGTGACGGGTGCCTGAGGCGGGGTCTTGCCGGGGTCGCGGCGTGACCGGGTGAGGTGAGGCCGTGACCCCTCCCGACCCCGCTGCGCGGGGCCACCCTCCCCACAAGGGGGAGGGATGTCGATGGCACTGCATCTAATTGAAATACGGTCCGATTCGGCTGATCGGTCGTTCCCGGACTAACAGCCCGGGATCCCTCCCCCTTGTGGGGAGGGTGGCCCCGCCGGGAGGCGGGGTCGGGAGGGGTCACGGCGGCTCAGTCGTCCTCGCCCCCCGCGAAAAAACACCTCAGTCGATCCGCACCCGGTTCTCCGGCAGCCCCGCCACCCCGGCGTCGAGCGCGAACAGCGAGCCCGCCAGCCGGTCGGTCGGCCGCTCGCTGGCGGCGGTCGTCACCAGCAGCGTCGTCAGCTCCGGGCCGCCGAAGGTGCAGGTGGTGATGTTGTCGGTCGGCATCTCGATCACCCGGTCGACGCTGCCGTCCGGCGCGATGCGCACAATGCAGCCGCCGCCCCAGCGGCAGTTCCAGAGGAAGCCGTCGGCATCCATCGCCGAACCGTCCGGCGCGCCGCGCTCGAAGCCGGCGAAGAACGGCGCGCCCGGCCCGATCTCGCCCGTCGCTTCGTCGTAGTCGTAGACGCGAATCTCGTTTTCCAGCGTGTCGGCGAAATAGAAGCGGCTGCGGTCCGGGCTCCAGGCGAGCGTGTTCGAGATGCCGATGCCGGAGAGCACGGTTTCGGCCGCACCGGCCGTCCCGACCTGGAACAGCTTGCCCGCCCCCTTGAACGCCGGCAGGCCCTCGCCGTCCGGGCCGACGTTGTTGCCCATCGAGCCGACCCAGAAGCGGCCGGCGGGGTCGGCGCGGCCGTCGTTGAGCCGGGCGTGCGGGAAGTCGGCGAGCTCGAAGCCGAACGGACCCCGCGCATCGTTCGCCGGCTGCCACAGCGTCAGCTTTGATGCGAGCGCGACGAGCAGCGTGCCCGGCCGCGTCGTCGCGGCGAGCGCCACGACGGGTTCGTCGAAGAACCAGGTCGAGACCGCCCGCTCGCCGGGCACGAGGGCGTGGATCAGGAAGCGGTTGATGTCGGTCCAGTAGACCTTGCCCTCCTCTGCGATCCAGACGGCGCCTTCGCCGGTGCGGTCTCCGGTCGGGGCGAGGCAGCGGACCTTGGTCATCGGGGGATCTCCGGGGCAGGGGCGACCTTCTCACCATATCCGCGTCATGCCGGCAAGATCCGCCGCGGCACCGCTGCGGGCTGGCCGCGCCGGTGCGATCGCGCTAGGGTCCGCGCCGGTTTGAGACGGACGGGATCATGCTGCAGGGCAAGCGCATTCTGCTGATCATCGGCGGCGGCATCGCCGCCTACAAGGTGCTGGAACTGGTCCGGCGGCTGCGCGAGCGCGGCGCGTCCGTCCGCGCCGTGATGACGAAATCCGCGCACCAGTTCGTGACGCCGCTCGCCGTCGGCGCCCTCACCGAAAGCCGCGTCTTCACCGACCTGTTCGATCTCACCGACGAGAACGAGATCGGCCACATCCGCCTGTCGCGCGAGGCCGACCTCCTCGTCGTCGCCCCCGCCACCGCCGACCTCATCGCCAAAATGGCGCACGGCCTCTGCGACGACCTCGCCAGCAACTGCCTGCTCGCCACCGACAAGCCGGTCCTCGTCGCCCCCGCGATGAACCCGCGCATGTGGGGCCACCCGGCGACGCGTCGCAATGTGGCGACGCTCGCGGCGGACGGCATCCGCTTCGTCGGCCCCAACGTCGGCGCGATGGCCGAGCGCGGCGAGACCGGCGCCGGCCGGCTCGCCGAGCCGATGGAGATCCTCGCCGCGATCGAGGGCCACTTCGCGGCCACCGCGCCGCGCCCGCTCGCCGGCCGCCGCGCCGTCGTCACCTCCGGGCCGACGCACGAGCCGATTGACCCGGTGCGCTACATCGCCAACCGCTCCTCCGGCAAGCAGGGCCACGCGGTCGCGGCGGCGCTCGCCGCCCTCGGCGCCGAGGTCACGCTGGTGAGCGGCCCGGTGTCGCTCGTCGATCCCGCCGGGGTCCGCGTCGTGCGGGTCGAAACCGCGCGCGAGATGCTGCAGGCGACGCTCGCCGCGCTTCCCGCCGACATCGCCGTGATGGCCGCCGCCGTCGCCGACTGGCGCGTCGCGGACGCCGCGGACACCAAGCTGAAGAAGGACGGCAGCGGCGCGCCGCCGCCGCTCGGCCTCGCGCTCAACCCGGACATCCTCGCGACCGTCGGCCATCACGCGGCGCTGCGACCGGCGCTCGTCGTCGGGTTTGCCGCCGAGACCGGCGCGGTCGAGATCTACGCCCGCGAAAAGCTCGCCCGCAAGGGCGCCGATCTCATCGTCGCCAACGATGTCTCGCCGGCGTCGGGCGTCTTCGGCGGCGACGCCAACACCGTGCACCTCGTCACCGCGGAGGGCACCGAGACCTGGCCGACGCTGCCCAAAGCCGAGGTCGGCACGCGCCTGGCCGCCTGGATCGCCGCACGGCTCGCCTCGGCGACAGATTTGGCCGAAGACCTGGCAGCAGATCCGGCCGGAGACCCCGCATGACCCGCTCGATTTCCGTCGCCGTCCGGCGCCTCGCCCATGCCGAGGGCCTGCCGCTGCCGGCCTATGAGACCGCGGACGCCGCCGGCATGGACCTGCGCGCCGCCGTCGAGGCACCGCTGACGCTGCCCCCCGGCGGCCGCGCGCTGGTGCCGACCGGGCTGATGATCGCGCTGCCGCCGGGTTTCGAGGCGCAGGTGCGGCCGCGCTCGGGGCTCGCGGCGAAATTCGGCGTCACGGTGCTGAACAGCCCCGGCACCATCGACGCCGACTACCGCGGCGAGGTGAAGGTGATCCTCGTCAACCTCGGCGCCGAGCCCTTTGTCATCGCTCGCGGCGAGCGCATCGCGCAGATGGTGGTGGCGCCGGTGACGCGCGCCGAACTCACCGAGACGGACAGCCTCGACGCGACGGCGCGCGGCGCAGGCGGCTTCGGCTCGACGGGGCGCTGAGGCGCGGCGTTCCGCGCCCCGACCCGGCAGGATTTTGCCGGAAAGTCTCCCGTTCTGGAATGGTTTTGCCTTGGTCGGGCGGCCGGGCACGCGGCGCAGGCTGGTCTCGCAGGCCGCCGGAGGCTAGTGTCGGCGCCATGAAAACGCCCCGCGGCGGCGGTCTTGTCGCAGGCGGCGGCGCAACCGAACGACGACGGAGAAACGAGCATGAGCGACGTGAAACGCGGCCGGGGCAAGATCTACGGCTCGATCACCGAGACGATCGGCGACACGCCGCTGGTGCGGCTCGACAAGATCGCCAAGGAAAAGGGCGTCGCGGCGCATCTCGTCGCCAAGCTCGAGTTCTTCAACCCGATCGCCTCGGTGAAGGACCGCATCGGCGTCGCGATGATCGAGGCGCTGGAAGCCGCCGGCACCATCAAGGCCGGTGAGACGACGCTGGTCGAGCCGACCTCGGGCAACACCGGCATCGCGCTCGCCTTCGCCGCCGCCGCCAAGGGCTACCGCATCATCCTGGTGATGCCGGAATCGATGTCGGTCGAGCGGCGCAAGATGCTGAAGCTGCTCGGCGCCGAGCTCGACCTCACCCCCGCCGCCAAGGGCATGAAGGGCGCCATCGCCCGCGCCGAGGAACTCGTCGCCACCATCCCCGGCGCGATCATTCCGCAGCAGTTCGAGAACCCGGCCAACCCGGAGATCCACCGCCGCACCACCGCCGAGGAAATCTGGAACGACACCGCCGGCGAGATCGACGTCTTCGTCGCCGGCATCGGCACCGGCGGCACCATCACCGGCGTCGGCCAGGTGCTGAAGGCGCGCCGGCCCGGCGTCCACATCGTCGCGGTCGAGCCGGCCGACAGCCCGGTGCTGTCCGGCGGCAATCCCGGGCCGCACAAGATTCAGGGGATCGGCGCCGGCTTCGTGCCCTGCATCCTCGACACCACCGTCTACGACGAGGTGGTGACGGTGACGAACGACGAGGCCTTCGACTATGCCCGCCTCGCGGCCCGCCTCGAGGGCATCCCGGTCGGCATCTCGTCGGGTGGCGCCATCGCCGCGGCGGTGAAGATCGGCCAGCGGCCGGAGTTCGCCGGCAAGACGATCGTCATCATCATTGCCTCGTTCGCCGAGCGTTATCTCTCCACGGCGCTGTTCGAAGGGCTCGAATAAGCCGGCTAAGCACTCTGAGAACCGGCCGGAAACCGCGATTTCCGGGCGGCTTTTCTAAGTGGGGCCGCTCAGGTCTCCGCCGGCTCGCGCCGCGCCTCGGCCACCGCCACGGTGAGCGTCATCGCCAGCGCCAGCGTCGCCGACAGCGGCCGGAACCCCTCGTAGTCGACCTCGACCACCTCGAACCACACCGCGCCGAACGCGGCGAGCGGGCTGAACGGGCTGTCGGTGATGGTGATCAGCGGCACACCGCGGGCGGTGAGCTGGCGGCTGAGTTCGATCGTCGTCGAGGCATAGGGGGTGAAGCTGACCGCGAGCGCCGCGTCGCGCGGGCCGGCGAATGTCACGGTCTCCGCGTCGGTGCCGACCGCCGAGCCGATCAGCACGTTGCGGATGCCGAGCTTGCCCATGGCGTAGCTCATGTAGCTCGTCACCGGGAAGGAGCGGCGCTGGCCGATCAGGTAGATCGTGTCGGCGCGCGCCAGCGTCTCCACCGCCGCGTCGAGCCGGGCGGGATCGATGCGATCGCGCAGCGTCCGCACCGACTGCTCGGCGGCATGGGCAAAGCCGGCGAACAGCAGGCCGGAGCGGGCGGTGCCGCCGACGTGGCCGGCGAGTGCCTGCAGCCGCTCGTCATAGTCGAGCACCCGGTCGCGCAGCCGCGAGCGGAACACCGACTGCAATTCCGAAAATCCCTGGTAGCCGAGCGCCTGGGCAAAGCGCACCAGCGTCGAAGGCTGCACCTCCGCCGCCTCGGCGATGCTGGCCGCCGTGCCGAAGGCGATGTCGTCGGGATTGGCCATGGCGAAGCTCGCCACCTGCGCCAGCCGCTTCGGCAGGCTCGGTCGCCGGGCGAGCAACAGGTCGCGCAGACTGTCGAAATCGCGCGGCGCCCGCCCGTCGGCCCCTGCCGCCTCATCACTCATCGCCCCCGCGCCCCTGTTCCATTCATTCGGCAGTGCAGACTAGACGTTCCGGCAGGGAAGGCAAAGCGGGGTGGGGGATGCGGTGATGAGGGCGAGGGGGAGCGTGCGATCTGCGCCGGGAGGGAAGAGCGAAGGAACGGGCGCGTCCACGTCGTGAGAGGGCACTCAACCGTCTTTGCCGGGCGTGACCCGGCAACCCAATCACCCGACCTCAACGAGCAACTCCTGTCGGCCGCGACGCGCGGTCTGCCGACGCCCCGGCTTTTCCCTCGCCCTTCGAGACAGCCGCTGCGCGGCTTCCTCAGGATGAGGGAAAAGGATAAACGCCGGAAATAAAACGAGAACACCTCGAAGGCCTCATCCTGAGGAGGCCCGGAACGGGCCGTCTCGAAGGACGAGGCCGGGTGCGCCGGCCCCTGCCGCCGGCTGAACCGGACAGCAGGGGATCTGGCCCGGCAACCCGGTCACATCGGCTTCAACGAGCGGCTCTTGTCGCCGACACCATGTTCCGTCATCCCAAGTGGCGCCGCGAGTGGGTTGCCGGGTCAAGCCCGGCAAGGACGCCGGAGAGGAGTGAGGGTGTTGCGCCGCCGCCCCCCCTCACCGCCGCCGCCGCGGTTCCGCGCTGCGGATCGCCTCGATCAGCTGGTCGAGCTGCGGCCGCTTCAGCTCGGCGATGCGGCGGGCGAGCAGGTTGGCGAGTTCGGTCGCTTTCGGGTCGAGGCCGCCGGTCTCGATCACGACGCGCGGGTCCGAGGCCTCGGCGAGGCGCTGCAGCTCTTCGGCCTCGTCCCAGATCACGTTGAAATAGGCGATGATGCGCTGGACCGTGTACCAGGTCGGCGTGCCGCGCTTGCCGTGTTCGAGCGCGCTGAGATAGGCGCTGGAGACGCCGATCGCCGCCGCCATCTCCTTCAGCGTCACCTTGCGGCGGGCGCGGAGTTCGCGCACCTTCGCCCCGAACGGCGTCATCGTCTCCCCCTCCTCGCGCCCCCGGCGCCACGCGTCGCGGCTCAGGCCTTGCGCTTGCGGATCATCACGTAGATCGCCCCGCTGCCGCCATGGGCGAAATGCGCCTCCTCGAAGCCGAGCACGAAGCGGCGAAACTCCGGCAGCGCCAGCCACAGCGGCACCATGCGGCGCAGCACGCCGCGCTCGGGCTGGTGCAGCGCCTCGAAGCCGCCGCCGTCGCTGCGGCCCTTGCCGGTGATGACCAGCACGGTGCGCGCGCCGCGCGCCTGCGCCCCGGCGACGAAGCCGAGCAGCCGGGCGTGCGCCTCGGCCTGGGTCAGCCCGTGCAGGTCGATGCGGCCGTCGATCGGCGCGTTGCCGCGCACGATCTTCTGCTTTTCCTTGCGGGCGAGCGGCTGCAGCGCCGGTTGCGGCGGCGGTGGCAGCGGGCGCTTCGGCACCGCCGGCGCGGCGGGCACCCCGGCCTGCGGCGGCGCCGGCGCGGCGGTCTCGGGCGGCGGGGCGGCGAGGATCAGCGGCTGGTCGGCATCCTTCGGCCGGAGCGGCGTCACCGAGCGCTTCACCGCGGCCCAGAGCGCGGAATCCTCGGCGCTCATCTTGCCGCGGCCGGCACGCGGCCGGCCGGTGGTCTCGTTGGCGGGGCGCCCGGCGGGATGCGCCGCGGCGGCCTTCGGCCGGTTGGTCGGGCGGTCAGTCGCCACGGCGCGCGGGCCCCCGTCGCCGCGGCACCAGCAGCGTGAACCGCGCCGGATGCCGCACCGGCGCCGCCTGGCGCCAGGCCGCCTCGCCGCTGCCGAAGAAGATGTCGCCGCGCGCCGGGCCGACGATCGCCGAACCGGTGTCCTGCGCCACCATCAGCCGCCGCACCCGCCGGCCGCCGTCGGCCGCGACGCCGTCGAGCCCGACGTCGAGGCTGAGCCAGACCGGGAGGTGAAAGGTGACCAGCGCCCGGTCGACCGCCAGCGAGCGCCCCGGCGTCAGCGGCACGCCGGCGGCGGCCACCGGCCCGAGCGCCGGGTCGGTCGCCGCCGCCTCGGCGAAGAAGATGAACGAGCGGTTGCGGGCGAGCAGCGCCGGCACCTCGGCCGGATTCGCCTCCAGCCATGCGCGCAGCACGTCGGCGGTGAGGTCCTTTGCCTCGAACAGGCCGCGCTCGACCAGCACTCGGCCGATCGCCGTATAGGCATGCCCGGTCTTGGCCGCAAAGCCGACCCGCATCGAGCCGCCCTCGGCGAGCCGGATCCGCGCCGAGCCCTGCACGTGGATGAAGAACGCCTCGACCAGGCTTTTGACGAAGACGAGTTCGAGGCCGCGGCCCTCCAGCGCGCCCTGCTGGATCGCGCCGCGGTCGGGGTGTTCCTCGAGCCGCCCGTCCGGCCGGCGGCGCGCCCAGCTGAGGCCGTCCGGCAGGCCGGCCGCGCGGGCGGCACCCGGATCGTCGCCGAGCGCGACGAGGTCGTCCGGGCGGCGGTAGAGCGGCACGGGAAAGCGGTCGCTGCGGGTGCGGCTGCCGCCCACCTCGGGCTCGAAATAGCCGGTGACGAAGCCGCTGCCCGTGGCCGGGCGCACCCGCTGCGGCGTGAACCGGTCTTCGAAGAACCGCCGCGCCGCTGCGGGGCCGGGATCCGCCGGCAGCGCCAGCGCGGCGCGGGCGGGGGCGAGCAGCGCGGCGCCGTCGATGCCGAAGCCCTTGGTGCTGGGCGGATGCTCGAGAATGCGCGCGGCGCTGAGGCGGAAAGCGGCGAAGGCGGCGGCGTGGTCGTCGGCGTCCCAGCCGCCGAGCGCCGCAAAGCGCGTCGGCGTCAGCCGTGCGACGGCGGGATCGGGAGCCATGGGGTTCTCATCGGCGAAGAAGGCCGCAAGCGGCGAACGGGGGCGCGGCCGGCGGCAGCGGAGCGGCGGCCGGGCGCGCCGTGCGACGCCGCCGGCGGCACGGGCGCCGCGACGCTCACGCGTCGGCTTCGGTGGCGATCAGCTTCCAGTTCGGATCGCGCGAGCGGATCTCGCGGGCGAACGTCCAGACGTCGGTGACTTCCGCGACCTTGGTCGGATCGCCGTCGACGACGGTGCCGTCCGGGCTGCGCGTCACCGAGATCAGCTTGCTGACGAAGCGCACCGTCACCTGGGCGATGCCCGACTTCAGCGCGGCTTCGGTGATCTCGGCGCGGTCGATGCCGACGAAGGTCGATTCCACCTTCTCGCCGCGGCGCTCGCGCTCGTCGATCGCGGCGACGAAGCCGGCGTAGACCTCGGGGCTGAGCAGCGGCTTCAGTTCGGCGCGGTCGCCGGCGGCAAAGGCGGTGACGATCATCTCGTAGGCGGCGCTGGCGCCGGTGAGGAAATAGTCCGGCTCGAAGTTGGCGTCGGCGGACACCAGCATCTTCAGCGCCTTGTTCAGCGCGGTGCCGGTCGGCGCCATTTCGTCGATGCGGTCGCTGCCCTCGCTCTGCACGGGGGCGCGCTGGCCGCTGCGCGGCAGCGTCACGACATTGTCGTTGCTCTCGGCGGGGGCTTCGTCGCGCTTCGGGAACGGATCGACCGGCGGGCGTTCGCTGCCCGTTCGCCGGCCGAGCACACCGCGCAGGCGCCAGAAGATCGCAACCGCGAGAACGAGAAATATGAGGCTGGTAAAGTCCATGAATCCGTTCATCCGGCGCGTCGGTCCAATCTGGCGTCGCTCGAGTGGCATGAGAGGCCATATAACCCTATTTAAGCGAGGTCCACCCGCGATCCAATCGCCGGACGCCGATTTTAGTGCCGCGCGGTCCTTTGGGGTCCTGCGGAAACGACCAGCCCGCCGGCGCGGCTCCCGCTCGCTGGCCAATGCAAGGACCCCGCGCGACCGATGCGTATCGGCCCGATCATCGCCCTCCTCCTCCTCGCGCTCCCCTTCGCGGAGATCGCCGCCTTCATCATGGTCGGCCGCGAAGTCGGCGTCCTCGCGACGATCGGCCTCGTGCTGCTCACGGCTGTCGCCGGCGCGCTGATGCTGCGGCTGCAGGGCCTCGCGCTGATCCGGCGCATCCGCGCCGAGACCGCCGCCGGCCGCGTGCCGGGCTCGGAGATCGTCGAAGGCGCCCTGCTGGTGGTGGCGGGCTTCCTGCTGCTGATCCCCGGCTTCGTCACCGACGTCGTCGGCGTGCTGCTGTTCATCCCCGCCGTGCGCCGCCGGCTGGCGCGCTCGGTGGTGGGCAGCATGTCGGTCACCGTGGTCGGCAGCGGCTTTGCCCGCGGCCAGCGGCCGCGCAGCGGCGTCGTCGACCTCGATCCGGACGAGTACCGGCGCGAGACGCCGGATGAGGGGCCGGGCGCCCCCGGACAGGGCCGGCTGCCGCCCGGCCGCGGCGACACCTCGCCCTGGACCCCCGGCGGCTGACCTGCCGCGGGCCCGGCGGCATCGCCCGACCGCCGCCGCCGCCCCGGCAATGCTTGATAGCCGCCGCCCGGCGTGTTAGCCGAAACGTCGCCCGAGCGGCGCGGACCGTCGTCCGGCCGGCCGGGTTCGCCGGAAGCGCCCCGCCGCGCCGCACCAATCATCGCCGTCACGGGAAGAGACCAGTTTCATGAGCACCATCGGCCCCGGAGCCGCCAGCCCGGCGGGCGCCGCCGCGCAGCCCTCGCTCAACGTCGTCGCGCAGTACATCAAGGATCTCTCGTTCGAGAACCCGCGCGCCCCCGACAGCCTGCGCCAGCGCGACAAGGCCCCGACCATCAACGTCAACGTCAACGTGCTGCCGAAGCCGCGCGGCCCCGGCGAATACGAGGTGTCGCTGAAGCTCGAGGCGAAGGCGCTCTACGGCGACGAGGTGCTGTTCGCGGTCGACCTCACCTATGGCGGCGTGTTCCGCATCAACAACGTGCCCGAGCAGCACGTGCACCCCTTCGTGATGATCGAGTGCCCGCGCATCCTGTTCCCCTTCGCGCGCCAGATCATCGCCGACGCGACCGGTTCGGGCGGCTTCCTGCCGCTGCTGATCGAGCCGATCGACTTCGTCAGCCTCTACCAGCAGTACGTGCAGCGCGTCGCCCAGCAGGCGCAGCAGCAGCAGGCGACCCCGGCGAACTGACCCCGCCGTCGCGGCATGTCTGCAAGAGTTCAGCGGGCGCGCGGCTCCGGCCGGGCGCCCGTCGTCGTTTCGAAAGGCGGATTTTCAGCTTCGCGCCAGCGCCTTGCGGTCGAGCTTGCCGTTGGCGGTGCGCGGCAGGCGCTCGGCGAATACCCAGCGGCGCGGCTGCTTGTAGGCGGCGAGGTGCGCGGCCGCGAACGCCGCCAGCGCCGCTTCGTCGGCCGTCGCCTCCGGCCTCAGCACCACGTAGGCCGTGATCACCGAGACGTCCTCGCGCACCCGGGTCTCCGTGACGGCGACTTCGGCGATCGCCGGGTGCCGCGCCAGCGCCGCCTCGACCTCGAGCGGCGCGACGCGGTAGCCCATCGCGTTCATCAGGTCGTCTGCGCGGCCGTGGAACCAGAGCCGGCCGTCGTCGTCGAAGGCGGCGAGGTCGCCGCCGACGAACCACTCGCCGCGAAACACCGCCGCTTCCTCCTCCGGCCGCCGCCAGTAGCCGAGCATCAGCCCGGGATCGGAGCGGTGCACGGCGAGCACGCCGATCTCGCCGACCGGCAGCGGCTCGCTGCCCCCCTCCCGCGGCAGCACGGCGATGCGGCGGCCGCGCTGCGGCCGGCCCGGCGAGCCCGGCGTCGGCGGCGTGCCGGGCCGGCTCGAGACATAGGTCGAGATCTCGCTCATGCCGAACGCCTCGTAGAGCCAGAGCCCGGTCGCCCGGTGCCAGTCGGCGAGCAGTCCGGCCGGCAGGCTCTCGCCGGCGGTGACGCCGTGGCGCAGCGTCGCCATCGCCCCGCCGCCGAGGTCGGCGTATTTCAGGATCTGCCGGTAGACGGTGGGCACCGCGGCGAAGATGGTGGCGCCGAAGCGCGCGATCAGCCGCGGCCAGACGGCGGGATCCTTGTCGCCGCGATAGAGCACGGTGGTGGCGCCGACGCTCCAGGCGTCGAATAGGCCGACGCCGAGCGTATAGGTCCAGTTCACGGCACCGGCGTGCAGCAGCACGTCGCCGGCGCCGATGCCGAGCCAGTCGGCGTGCATCGGCCGGCGGCCGAGCACCGCGCGGTGGGCGTGCAGCACGCCCTTCGGCCGGCTCGTCGTGCCGGAGGTGTAGATCAGATAGGCCGGGTCCTCGGCGCGGGTCTCGGCATAGTCGGCGACCGGGGCACAGCGGCCGGCGCGCAGCGCCGCGACGTCGATCAGCCGGCAGCCGGGCGGCAGTCGGCCGGCATAGGCGGCGCGCTCGCCGGCGAAGGCGTCGCCGAGCACGATGGCGGCCGCGCCCGCATCGAGCGCCAGCGACAGCAGTTCGTCCGGGGTGAGCATCGCCGAGGCCGGCAGCGCGATCAGCCCCGCCCCCGCGGCGGCGAAGAAGGCGAGCACGAAATCGAGGTCGTTGCCGCAGCGGACCAGCACGCGGTCGCCGGGGGCGAACCCTTCGGCGGCGAGCGCGGCGACGACGTGGCGCGTCGCCCGGTCGAGGTCGCCATAGCTCCATTCCTCCACCGCGCCGTCGCCGCCGACCAGCAGCAGCGCCGGCGTGTCGGGCCGCAGCGCGGCGTTGCGGCCGAGGCAGTGCCGCGCGAGGTTGAAGCGGGCCGGGATCGCGCCGGAGCTGGCCGGCGGTAAGGCGGAGGGCGACGGGGACATCTCGGGCGGCGCACCGGGCTCGGGGAAGGCGGACAGGCCGAGTTTATCCTGTCCGCTCGCGCGCCGTCTCGCCGGTGCCCCGCGACAGGGCGCCCCAGCGCGGGTCCGCGGGTCAGCGGCGCACCCGCGGGGCGTCTCCTCCGCTCAGGCGCCGGCGCCGACGGCCGGCCGGGCCGCGCGGCTGCGCCGTCCGCGCAAGAGCGCGCGCAACCGGGCCTCGGCGCGCCAGGCGAGAAGCCCGAGCCCCACGCCGCCGGTGACCGCGAGCAGGGTGAACACGCCGTGCGGGAGCTGCGGCTCGAGCGGCGCGAGCAGCAGTTCGGGCACGAAGCGGTGGACGAGATAGACGTGGTAGCCTGCCGCCGCGAGCGCCAGCACCGGCGCCGCGAGCCGCCGCGGCAGCGGCACCTGCGGCAGGTAGAGCAGCGCGGCGAGCACCAGGACCTGCAGCCCGAACTTGACCCATGATCCGGTCCAGTTGCCCCCGGCATAGGCGAGCACGGGCATCACCGCGACGGCGAGGCCGAGCACCAGCAGCCGGCGCCGCGACGTGCCGGCGAGGGCGGCGCACCAGCCGAAGGCGGCGAGCAGCGCGACGTGCGGCAGGGTGAAGATCGCCCGGCCCCCGAGCGGCCAGATCGCCTCGCTGCCGGCGCGCAGCAGCAGGGCGCCGGCGAGCAGCCAGAGCCCGAGGCGAAACGGATCGGCCGCCGCGGCCCGGCGCACCGCCGGCACGAGGAACAGCCCGGCGACGACCAGCAGCAGCTGGGCATAGGCTTCCACGAACCAGTAGAGGTAGGGCACCATGCTGTGGTGCACCGGGTCGGCGAGGCCGAAGTTGCCCGTGAGGAATACCGAGGCCCACGGCACCTCGCCCCAGGCGAGCGTGTAGGCGGCGACGATCGCGAAATAGGGTGGCAGCACCAGGGCCAGCGGCCGGAACACCCGGCCGACGTCGCCCGCCGCGAGCGACGGCAGCTGGAACCGGGCGAGGCCGAAGCCGATCAGCACCATCATCGCCGCCGCCCCGCCCGGCACCGGCCAGAGCGTCGCATGCTGGATCACCACGAGCAGGATCGCCAGCGGCCGCAACAGGATCTCGGTCGGCACCGGCATGCGTCCGCCGCGCCCGGCCGGCGCCTGCGCGGCGAGCGCCGCGACCGTCTGCGCCTCCCAGCCGGCCGGCACGGCGCCGAGCCGGCGCTCCAGCGCCATGGCGATCTCGACGTGGCGCAGCGAATCGCCGCCGAGGCCGGCGAAGCTGTCGCTCTCCGCCACCGGGTGGGGAAAGAAGCTGCGGCGGTAGACCTCGAGCAGCGGTTCCCCCGCCGCCCGGCGCGCCGGGGTGGTGGCTGCCGCCGCGAGGTGGCCGCGCAGTTGCTCGTAGTCGATCTTGCCCGAGGCGAGCCGTGGCAGCTCGCCGAGCCGGATCGCCGCGACCTGGGCGCCCGTCAGCCGGCCGGCGGCCGCCAGCAGCGCTGTCACCTCGGCCGGCGCAACGTCGGTGGTGTAGGCGGCGAGCACGCGGGCGTCGTCGCCGACCACGGCCGCGGCGATACCGCGCTCGGCGAGCGCGGCTTCCAGCGCGTCGTGACCGACCCGCACGCCGGCGATCTTCGAGATCCGGCGTCGCCGGCCGACCAGCCGGTAGAGCCCGTCGGGCTCGCGGCAGGCGAGGTCGCCGGTGGCGAGCTCCTCGACCTCGGCGCCGCGGGCGAGGTCGGCGCGGATTTCGGCGTAGCCCATCATCACGTTGGGGCCGCGGTAGACGAGTTCGCCCGGCCCGCCGGGGCCGTCGATCACCCGGCCGGCGTCGTCGCGCAGCAGGAAGCTGCCGCCGGGAATCGCCTCGCCGATGCAGTCCGGCCGGCCCAGCGCCGTGGCCGCGGGCAGGATCGCCATGCGGGCGGTCGCCTCGGTCTGGCCGTACATCACGAACATCCGGCCACCGCGGGCGGCGAGGGCCGCCTCGTAGCGCGCGACGATCCGGGAGTCCGGCCGGCCGCCGGCCACCGTCATCAGCCGCAGCGTCGCCGGCAACCGCTCGCGAAAGCCGGTCCGCTCGAGCAGTTCGAAGGTGAAGGGAACGCCGGCGAGGGTGGTGCAGCCGGCGGCCTCGAAGGCGGCGGCGAAGTCGGGCGCGAGCACCGAGCGGCCGGCGAGATGCACGCTGCCCCCCGCCGCGAGATGGGCGTTGAGGACGGAAAGGCCGTAGCAATAGTGCAGCGGCAGCAACAGCGACGCGCGGTCGTCACGCGAAAGGCCCAGCGTCGCCGCGATCGCCGCGGCATTCGCCGAGAGCGCCTCTGCCGAAATCCGCACGCCCTTGCCGTGGCCCGTGCTGCCGGAGGTGGTCATGACGAGGGCGAGATCGGGATGGAGGGCGGCATCGGCGCCGCGCCTCGGCGCCCCGGCGTCCACCGCGCCGTCCATCAGGCGCCAGCGGCCGCCGGCCCGGCGGAACACCGTGTCGGGCCGGTAGGTCGCCTCGGCCGCGGCGACGGCCACCTCGTCGTCCGGCGGCAGCAGCAGCACGGCGTGCCCGGCGCCGAGCGTGCCGAGATAGGCGACCACGGCGTGTTCCGATGCCGCGGCCTCGATGGCGACGAGATGCTTGCCGGGACCGAGCCGTGCGGCGAGGCCGGCGCCGAAACGGGCCGCCCGCGCGGCGAGCTCCGCATGACTGATCGGCGGCTGTCCGTCGACGACGAGGGCCGGCGCGGCGCCATACCGAGCGAGATCGGCGACGAAGGTGACCGCTGCCATCATGCTCCCCCGATCCGGCACCGGACCGGCCGGCTGCTTTGCCGGCTTGGCGATAGATAACCGGAGAACTACAGTCAAGATAATCTCCGGCCGAAAGATCGGCGGCGCACACACATCAGGCCGGCGGCGAGCGCGGCGGCCGCGCGGCGCGGGTGGCCATGCTCGCAGCTGCAGCATGCGGCTTGACGGCGCCCGTTGCGGCGCGGATCATCGGGGCGCCTTCCTGTCCGGAGCCTGACGTGCACCCGAAATTCCAGATGATCCGGCCGGACCGCAGCCCCGGGCCGACCCGCCGCGCAGGCGCGCCGCCGCTTCGGGCCGCGCCGCGCCCCAGCCGTCCGGCGGGGGCCCGCTGATGGGGCCGCCGATCGATCCGGTCGAGACCGACACCCACCTGCCGTCCCATGTCGACGTCGCCATCGTCGGCGGCGGCATCATCGGCATCTGCACGGCGCTGGCGCTGGTGCAGCGGGGGCTGAAGGTGCTGGTCTGCGAGAAGGGCCACCTCGCCGGCGAACAGTCGAGCCGCAACTGGGGTTGGTGCCGCGCCGCGCGGCGCGATCCGCGCGAGATCGCGCTGGCGATCGCCGCCGTCGACATGTGGGCCGACATGAACGCCCTCGTCGGCGCCGAGACCGGCTTTCGCCGCACCGGCACGATCTTCGTCTGCGAGAACGACAAGGACGTCGCTTATTACGAGGACTGGCTGGAGCACGCCCGGCCGCACCAGATGTCGTCGCACATGATCGGCGCGGACGAGACCGCCGCGATCCTCACCGGCGCCGGCCGCCGCTACCACGGCGCGATGTGGACGCCGACCGACGGCCGCGCCGAGCCGCAGAAGGCGGTGCCGGCGATCGCCGCCGAGGTGCGCCGCCGCGGCGGCCTCATCGTCGAGCGCTGCGCGGTGCGCGGGCTCGACATCGCCGCCGGCCGGGTCGCCGGCATCGTCACCGAGCGCGGCCGTGTCGCCGCCGATACCGTGGTGTTCGCCGGCGGCGCCTGGTCGCGGCTCTTCACCCTGCCGCTCGGCATCCGCCTGCCGCAGCTGAAAGTCCAGGCGACGGTGCTGCGCACCGGCCCGGTCGAGGGCGGGCCGGACGGCGAGGGCTGGCTGCCGGGCTTTGCCTTCCGCAAGCGCCTCGACGGCGGCTACACGATCGCCAACGGCCGCAGCAATCTCTATTCGATCGTCCCCGACAGCTTCCGCTTCGCCTGGGATTTTCTCCCCGCCCTGATGCTGGAGTTCGCCAACCTGTCGCTGCGCCTCGACGGCCGCTTCAAGGAGGAGTTCCTCAACTGGCGCCCGGCGGCAATGGATAGGCCCTCGCCGTTCGAGCGCGTGCGCACCCTCGATCCCGAACCGGTCGAGTGGATGAACCGCCAGGCCTTCGCCGCCGCCGGCAAGGCGTTCCCGGCCTTCGCCAAGGCGACGATCGCGCAGCAGTGGGCCGGCATGATCGACGCGACGCCGGACGCGGTGCCGGTGATCTCCGGCTTCGACGAAATTCCCGGCTTCTACCTCGCCACCGGCTTCTCGGGTCACGGCTTCGGCGTCGGCCCGGCGGCGGGCCGGCTGATGGCCGACCTCGTCACCGGCGCCACCCCCTTCACCGACCCGACCGACTTCCGCTTCACCCGCTTCACCGACGGCAGCCGGCCGCGGCCGGTCACCGGCGTCTGAGGACTGCACTTGGAAACTGGGACGGATCTCGCCGCCGCGGCAAAACAAGAAGGGCCCGCCTCGTCGACCGAGGCGGGCCCTTCGTCGTTTGCGGTCTCGCGCCGCGTCAGGCGGCGGCGTTGGTGCGCTGGCGCCGGGAGCGGATGAAGCCGATCAGCGGCGGCACGAACAGCAGCGCCAGCGCGATCACGATCAGCGACAGCGACAGCGGCCGGGTGAAGAACACCGTGACGTCGCCCTGGCTGGTGATCATCGCGCGGCGGAACTCCTGCTCGGCGAGCGGCCCGAGGATCATGCCGATGATCACCGGCGAGGTCGGGAAGTCGTAGAGCCGCATCAAAAGGCCGAGGAAGCCGACGGCGAGCAGCAGGCCGAGGTCGAACACCGACTGGCTGATGCCGTAGGTCCCGACCATCGCGAAGATCAGGATGCCGGCATAGAGGTAGGGCTTCGGGATGTGCAGGATGCGCACCCAGAGGCCGACCAGCGGCAGGTTGAGCACCAGCAGCAGCACGTTGGCGATGTAGAGGCTGGCGATCAGGCCCCAGACGAGGTCGGGCTGGGTCGACAGCAGCATCGGGCCGGGGTTGATGCCGTAGCTCTGGAACGCCGACAGCATGATCGCGGCGGTCGCCGAGGTCGGCAGGCCGAGGGTCAGCATCGGCACCAGCACGCCGGCGGCCGAGGCGTTGTTCGCCGCCTCCGGACCCGCGACGCCCTCGATGGCGCCGTGGCCGAATTCCTCCGGGTGCTTCGAGAGCCGCTTTTCCAGCCAGTAGGACAGGAAGGTCGGCACCTCGGCGCCGCCCGCCGGCAGCGCGCCGATCGGGAAGCCGATGAAGGCGCCGCGCAGCCAGCCCTTCCACGAGCGCGCCCAGTCGCTCCGGCTCATCCACAGCGAACCGCGGATCGGCACGATCTCGTCCTGGCCCATGTAGTGGCGGCCGGCGAGGTAGAAGGTCTCGCCGACGGCGAACAGGCCGACGCAGATCACCACGACGTCGATGCCGTCGAGCAGTTCCGGCACGCCGAAGGTGAAGCGGGCCTGGCCGGTCTGCAGGTCGATGCCGACGAGGCCGATCAGAAGGCCGATGAACAGGCTGGTCAGGCCGCGCAACCGCGAGACGCCGAGCACCGCCGAGACGGTGATGAAGGCGAGCACCATCAGCGCGAAATACTCCGGCGGCCCGAAGCGCAGCGCGAACGAGACGACGACGGGTGCGAGGAAGGTGATGCCGATGACGCCGATGGTGCCGGCGACGAAGGAGCCGATCGCGGCGGTGGCGAGCGCCTGGGCGCCGCGGCCCTTCTTCGCCATCTTGTGCCCCTCGAGCGCCGTGACGATGGTCGCGCTCTCGCCGGGGGTGTTGATCAGGATCGAGGTGGTCGAGCCGCCGAACATCGCGCCGAAATAGATGCCGGCGAACAGGATGAAGGCGTTGGTCGCCTCGACCTGGAAGGTGATCGGCAGGAGCAGCGCGATGGTGAGCGCCGGTCCGAGGCCGGGCAGCACGCCGATGGCGGTGCCGAGCGTGACGCCGAGCATGCACCAGAGGATGGCGACCGGCGTGAGCGCGACGGAAAAGCCGTGCGCGAGCGAGGCGAGCGAATCCATCAGAGGAACCTCTCGATGATGCCGGTACCCATCCTGAGGCCGAGCAGCTTGGCGAAGGTGAAGTAGGCGATGAAGGCGATGACGAAGCCGATCGCCGCCGACTTCACCGGCTTGCGCAGGCCGAAGGCGATCGTCGCGGCGGTGAACAGTGCCGTCGCGGCGATGATGAAGCCGACGGTCGCAACCAGGATCATCGCGGCGACGAAGCCGGTGACGATGATGGCGATCGCCTTCCAGTCCGGCTTGTCGGCATTGGTCTCGGTCGCCTCGCAGATCCAGCTGCCGCGCCGGGCGTCGAGCATCAGGAGCAGGCCGAGCAGGCTGAGCACCGCGCCGATCCCGTAGGGGAACGCGGTCGGCCCGACCCGGGAATACATCGGCGAGGTCTGCACCTGCAGGGTGATGGCGAGCACGGCGAGGCCGATCGTCGCGACGGCGAGGCCGACGGCGAGCGCGCCGCGCTGGGAGCGGGGTATCATGGCATCGATCCTGTTGAACGCGCCGGGCCTCTGCACGAGGACCGCATGGCGCGGGAAGCCGTTCGGCGGCGGAACAGGCGTCCGCCGCCGCTCAGTCTTGACGGTTCACCGGCGGGGCGGGGCGCCTGCCGGGCAGCGGGCTCAGGCGAGGCCGAGGGTCTTCAGGATCGCTTCGGTGCGCGCGATCTCGCTCTCGAGCGAGGCCGCGAACTCGTCGCCCTTCAGGTAGATCTGCGTCCAGCCGCGCTTCTCGCACTCGGCCTTCCAGGCATCGGACGCGACCATCGCGTCGAGCAGCGCGACGAGCTTCGCCTCGTCGTCGGCCGAGATCTCCGGCGGCGCGAACACGCCGCGCCAGTTGAAGAACTCGACGTCGACGCCCTGCTCCTTGAAGGTCGGCACGTCGATGCCGGCGACGCGCGTCCCCGACGAGATGCCGAGCGCCCGCATGTTGCCGGCCGCGACCTGCTCGGAGAACTCGCCCCAGCCGGAGATGCCGCACGACACCTGGTTGCCGAGGATCGCCGCCTGCGCCTCGCCGCCGCCGGAATAGGCGACATAGGCGACCTTGGTCGGATCGGCGCCGGCCGCCTGGGCGACGAGGCCCGCGGTGATGTGGTCGGTGCCGCCGGCCGAGCCGCCGGCCCACGAGACGGCAGCCGTGTCGGCCTTCAGCGCCGCGATCAGGTCGGCCAGCGTCTGGAACGGGCTCTCCTTCGGCACCACGATCACTTCGGCCTCGCCGGTGAGGCGGGCGATCGGGGTGGTCATCGACAGGTTGACGGGCGCCTTGTTGGCGATGATCGCGCCGACCATGACGAGGCCGCCGATCATCAGGCCGTCGCCCTGGCCCTTCCACTGGTTGATGAACTGCGGCAGGCCGACGATGCCGCCGGCGCCGCCGACGTTGGTGACCTGCGCGGTGCCGATCAGGCCGGTCTGGCGCAGCACCTGCTCCATCGTGCGCGCGGTCTGGTCCCAGCCACCGCCCGGGTTCGCCGGCACGAAGAAGCGGAACTGCGCGAACATCTCCTCGGCCGCCGCGAGGCGGGCGGTGAGCGGCAGCGCGGCGAGGCCGGCCGTCAGGGCGAGAAAGTGGCGTCGATCGAAATGCATTGTCGTTCCTCCCACGTGGATGTCCACGTCGTTTCCGGCGCGCGTGCCGCCCGGGGCTCCTCCCCCGGACGGCGGCGCCGTCGTGCTTGCCGGCCGCCCCGGCGAGGCCCGGCGCGCGGTCGGCGCCATCGCCTGGCCCGGCCCCGTCACCCGGCCGCGCGCCGCGGCGGCGGATCGGTCTGCGGCCTTCGGCGCCACTCGGATCGATTTAGATCCGCGGCGGCGCGAGGCCGTTCGAACGCGCGGACGATGGCCCACCAATCTGTCACCAACCTGTCGCCTCCCCTTGCGGCCGGGCGGCGCTTGCTGCCACAGTCGGCGCCGAAGGGAAGCCGCGGCCAACGCGGCGGGACGCGATGCGCATACTGCTGGTCGAGGATGCGGAGGATCTCGGGCTCGCGGTCGAGCGCCACATGACCCGGCAGGGCCACGTGGTCGAGCGCGCCCGCGACGGCAACGACGGCGCCCATCACCTCGCCACCGCCGAGTTCGACGCCGTGCTGCTCGATCTCAACCTGCCCGGCCTTGAGGGCACCGTGCTGCTCGAACGCCTGCGCCGGCGCGGCGACAGCGTGCCCGTACTGATCATGACCGCCCGCGGCGACGTCGAGGACAAGGTGCACCACCTCGGCCTCGGCGCCGACGACTACCTCGTCAAGCCCTTTGATCTGCGCGAGCTCGACGCCCGGCTGCAGGCGCTGTTCCGCCGCCGCCACGGCCTCGGCACCAGCCGTCTCACCCTCGGCAACCTCACCTTCGACGCCGCCGCCCGCCGCGTCAGCATCGACGGCGCGGCGGTCGAGCTCGGCGGCCGCGAGTACCGGCTGCTCGAATATTTCATCGTCGGCCGCGGCCGGGTGCTCTCCAAGGAGCAGATCCTCGACCACCTGTTCAGCCTCGACGACGACGTCGGCATCAACGCCGTCGAGCTCTACGTCTCGCGGCTGCGCCGCAAGCTGGAGGGCGCGAGCTTCGAGATCCGCACCATCCGCGGCCTCGGCTACGTCGCCGAGATCCGGCGTGGCTGAGGCGGGCTCCTATTCGATCGCCCGCCGCCTCGCCGTCTGGGGCGGGCTGTCGGTGGCGGTGTTCCTCGGCGTGATGGCGACGATCATCTTCGCCTTCTCCGAGCGCGCCTCCGACGAGGCCTACGACCGGCTGCTGCTCGCCGCCGCCCTGTCGGTCGCCGACGCGGTGCAGATCGTCGACGGCGAGATCAGCGCCGACATCCCGCTCGCCGCCTTCTCGATGCTGGCGATCGAGAAGCAGGACCGGATCTTCTACCGCCTGCACGACGACCGCGACCGCACCATCACGGGCTATCCGGATTTCACCCCCGCGCTCAGCTTCCCGCGCGGCCGCGACGTCACCTTCGCCAATGACGCCTTCCGCTCGTTTCCCGTGCGCATCGCCGCCGCCCGCCGCCTGATCACGGTCGCCGGCGCGCCGCGCTGGGTCACGGTGGTGATGGCCGAGACGCTGGACTCGCGCCGGGCGCTCGCGGCCGAGATCCGCGCCTATGCCATGGTGCCGCTGGTGCTGGTGGCGGTCGCCGCCGTGGTGATGATCCCGTTCTCGATCCGCCAGGCACTGAAGCCGGTCGCAGCCCTCGACCGTGACCTGACACTGCGCGAGCCGGCCGACCTCGGGCCGGTGCGGATGGCCTCCGTGCCGGTGGAGATCGCGCCGCTGGTGGTGACGCTCAACCATTTCGTCGAGCGCCTCGCGACGACGCTCGGCCGCAACCGCGCCTTCCTCGCGGAAGCCGCGCACCAGATCCGCACGCCGCTCGCGAGCCTCCGTTCCATGGCCGAGATCGCCGCCACCGAGACCGATCCCGCCGCCCTCGCCGACCAGGTCCGCCGCATCCACCGCAACGCGGTGGCGACGGCGCGGATCACCAACCAGCTGCTCGCCGACGCCAGCATCGCCAACCGGCTGCAGCTCGGCCGTACCGAGCCAGTCCGCCTCGACCAGCTGCTCGCCGGGACGATCAACGACGTGCTCGCCTACCAGACCGTGACCTCGATCCGGCTCGAGATTGCCGAGGGCGCCGAGGGGCTCGTCGTCGACGGCGAGCCGGTGGCGCTGCGCGAGGCGGTGCGCAACCTGATCGACAACGCGGTCGCCTACGGCCCGGCCGACGGCCCGGTCGACGTGGCGCTCGCCCGCGACGATGCCGGCCGGCCGGTGATCGAGGTCGCCGACCGCGGTCCGGGCGTGCCCGACGCCGACAAGGCGCGCATCTTCGGCCGTTTCGAGCGCGGCGGCCTCGGCGGCAGCGGGCTGGGGCTCGGGCTCGCCATCGTCGCGCGGGTCGCCGAAGCGCACGGCGCCAGGGTGGTGCTCGCCGACCGCGCCGGCGGCGGCCTCGCCGCCCGCATCGTGTTCGGCGCCGAACCGATCGAGGCGACCGCATGAGCCGGCCGACCAGAGCTTTCCGCGCCGCGCTCGCCGCCCTCGCCCTGCTCGCCGCCGGACCGGCGCTCCCGCGGCCGGCGGCCGCGGCCGAGCAGCTCGTCGTCGCCGGCTCGACCGACATCGACGCGATGGCGCCGGTGCTGAAGGCCTTCGAGGCGCTCTACCCCGAGATGCGGGTGATCTACCACGAGCGCGAGACGGTCGGCCTCTACGAGGAGGTGCTCGACGGCACGCTGCTGCCG
The DNA here is from genome assembly GCF_015904235.1 of Methylobrevis albus. Classification (GTDB taxonomy): domain Bacteria; phylum Pseudomonadota; class Alphaproteobacteria; order Rhizobiales; family Pleomorphomonadaceae; genus Methylobrevis_A; species Methylobrevis_A albus. The sequence goes on along the minus strand of NZ_JADZLT010000049.1, from coordinate 104,927 downwards.
CCGCCCGACGTCGTGATCAGCTCGGCGACCGACCTGCAGATCCGCCTCGTCAACGACGGCTTCTCGCGGCCGCACGTTTCGGAGGCGACGCGGCGCCTGCCGGACTGGGCGATCTGGCGCGACGAGGCCTTCGGCTTCACCTTCGAGCCGCTGGTGTTCGTGGTCAATCCGGCCGAGATCGACGGGGACGACGTGCCGCGCACCCGCGAGCGCCTCGCCGCGCTCATCTCCGGCGACCCGGCGTTCCGCGGCCGCGTCGCCACCTACGACATCCGCCAGAGCGGTATCGGCTATCTGATGGCGAGCTTCGACCAGAGCGCGATGAGCGACTTCTGGCCCTTCGTCGCCCGCGTCGCCGAGGGCGGGCTGATGACGGCGTGCTGCGCCGGCGAGGTGGTCGAACTGGTCGCCTCGGGCAAGGCCGCCGTCGGCTACAACGTGCTCGGCTCCTATGCCCATGCGCGCAAGGCCGCCGGCGCGCCGATCGAGATCGTCTATCCGGAAGACTTCATGTTCGTGATCGCGCGCGTCGCCTTCATCATGAAGGACGCGCCGAACGTCGCCGCGGCGGAGCTGTTCATCGACTTCCTGCTCTCGGAGGCGGCCCAGCGGGTTTTCGCGCACGAGTCGATGCTGTCGGCGATCGATCCCGCGATCACCGACGGGCTCGGCCAGACCACGATCCGCGCCGCGGCACGCGGCCCGATCCGGCCGATCCCGCTCAACGCCGCGCTGCTCGCCATGACCGACCCGCTGCGCCGGCAACGCTTTGTCGACCTCTGGTCGCAGGTCACCGGCAAGTCGCCGGCCGAATGAAAGAGGCTCAGAACAGCGGCAGCGTCGGCCCGCCGGGCGCCGCCGGCAGCGTTTCGGAGACGTGGAACGGCACGTCGAGCCGGGCGAGCAGCCCTGCAAAGAACCGCCCCTCCGGGTCGGCGATGTCGGCGGCGGTGTAGCTGACGATCTCGATGCCGGCAGCGCCGAGCCGATCCCTGCGTCGCCGGGCGGCGCCGGGAGTCAGCGCCGACTGCGCGGCGAGCAGCGCCAGCGGCCGGCCGCCGAGCCAGGCGGCGAAATCGACCTGCACGAAGTCCGCTTCCGGCGCGCCGCCACCGCTGTCCGGGGCATAGAGAAAGGCGCGCGGCAGCGGCGCCGGGCCTGAAAAGATGAAATCCTCCGGCGCATAGAGCCCTTCGAACGGCGCCAGCCGCGCGGCGAGGTCCGGCCTTGCCTCCGCGACCGCGCGGTTCAGCGCCGCGAACCAGCCCGCGACGAAGCGCACCCCTTGCGCGTTCCACGCCCCGGTCATCCGGGCGAGCGCGCCTTCGAGGCGTTGCGCGAGGCCGGCCGGGTCGCCCGGGGCGAGCGGCGGCAGGTCGGCGCCGCAGGCGTTGAGCCGGATGAGGCCGCCGGGGCCGGGCGGGGCGACGGCGAGCGGCACGGCTGCATCGAGCTCGGCGCGGCCGTCGCCGAAGCGCACGATCCGCACCGCGTCCGGCGACCAGCGCTCGACGCCGTAGGGGATCAGGATCGGGAACGGGACGACGGTCCGCATCGCAGTCCTTTCCGCAGGATCTTCAGCAGATCGGGAGCAGACCGGCGGGGTTGCCGGCCGGTCCGCTCCCGTTCGATAGCATGCCGGCGCGCCGCCGGCTGCCGGCTTACTTGATCGCCTGCGGGTTAATCGGCGAGCCGGTGCCGCCCGTGATCACCAGCGGCGGGCCGCAGAAGAAGAACTCGTAGATGCCGTCGGCGGCGCAGTCCTCGGCGAGTTCCTTCAGGTAGAAGATCTCGCCCATGCAGAGGCCCATCGCCGGGATCACCACCCAGTGCCACGGCTGGTTCGCCTCGCCGGTCTCGTTCGGCCGCACCTCGACGCCCCAGGTGTCGGAGCAGATCGCGGCGATCTCCTTCTCGTGGCACCAGTAGCAGTTCTCGAACTTGACGCCCGGCGCATCGCCGCCGGCATAGCCGCCCCAGTCGCCGGTCTTCAGGCGCTGTTCCATCTGGCCGGTGCGCACGATGACGAAGTCGGCGCGGCGGATCTCCACCCCTTGCGCCGCGGCGCAGGCGTCGAGTTCGGCGTTGGAGATGCCGTAGCCGTCTTCGAGATAGTCGACGCCCTTGAAGCGGGCGATGTCGAGCAGCACGCCGCGGCCGTTCATCTTGTCGCGCGAGTGCTCGATGCCGAGCACGCCGAGGCCGCGCGAATCGATCAGCCGGGCGTCGTGGCCGTTGTAGGCCTTGTCCTCGTAGAAGATGTGGCCGAGCGCATCCCAGTGCGTCGCGCCCTGGACGCAGAGGTTCAGCGTGTCGTCGGCGTAGCGCAGGCCGTTCCAGTCCTGATTGCCGGCGACGGCGTCGGTGCCGGTCGCCAGCATCTGGTGGATCGGGTTGAAGCGGCCGCCGAACAGGCCGTTCTGCGGGCCTTTCGAATCGAGCGGAATGCCGAGCGCGAAGGCCTTGCCCTTGCGGATCAGCTTCGCCGCCTCGACGATATGCTGCGGCTCGACGAAGTTGAGCGTGCCGCTGTGATCGTCCTCGCCCCAGCGGCCCCAGTTGGAGAGCTTGCGCGAGGCCTCGGCGATCGCGTCCGTGCCGACCTTGATGTCCATGGAACTGTCCTCCCGTTGCGGCCCGGGCTTCTGACCGCCGTGCGGCCGGCCCGGATTGTCGTCTGGTTCAGGCGAAGCGGCTTGAGCGGGGCGATGCGGCCCGGATCAGGCGAAGGGATCCGGCGCGCCCTCGGGCAGCGGCACGTGGAACGCGTTGATCGTCATCGAGATCAGCGTGTAGTAGCCGAGCACCCCGACGAGCTCGACCGTCGTCTCGAGCCCCAGCGCCGCGATGGCGCGGTCGTAGGTGGCATTCGTCACCTGGCGCGTCGTGTGCAGTTCGCGCGCGAAGGCATAGACCACCGCGTCGTCCTCGGCCGTGAACACCGGCTCGGCGCCGGTGCGGATCGCCTCGGCGACGGCCGGATCGACACCGGCTTTCAGCGCGATCGGGCAATGCACCGCCCATTCGAAACCGGCCTTCCAGAAGGCGCCGGTGACGAGGATCGCGAGTTCCGACAGCCGCGGCGGCAGCTTGGTGTCATAGCGGCAGAAGGCGCCCAGCGCCTGCGCCCGGTCGGCGAGCTTCGGGCTCATCAGCCAGACCCGGAGCGGCCCTTCGACGATGCCGCGCGGCCCCGACAGGATCTCGTCGTGCACGCGCTTCTGCTCGGGGTTAAGCGCAGCCTCATCGAGGACGGGCGGACGGGTCATGCGGCTTTCCTCCGATCGGCCGCGCATCGGCGGCACTCGCTCCCGCGATGCGAGGCGATTTGTTTATCGGTTGATAATTTGCCGAGCCGGGCGGTGCTGTCAACGGGGGATGGGGAAAATCGCGTGGGCTGAACGGTGGGGGAGAGGGCGCTGGATCGCCACGCCCCGGCTTTTCCCTCGCCCTTCGAGACAGCCGCTACGCGGCTTCCTCAGGATGAGGGAAAAGGATAAAGGCTTGCAATAAAAACGGAAATTGAGGAGGCCTCATCCTGAGGAGGGCCGTCAGGCCCGTCTCGAAGGACGAGGCCGGGCGCACCGGCCGTCTCCGTTTGCAAGGCGGGACCGCAAGAGGTTGATCCCGACCGACCGGCGCCGTCCGGAGCCACAGCGGGCGATCCATCACCCTCGTTCGGCGCCCGTCCCCCGCTCACAGGCGATGCATCGGGCGTTCGGGGGGGGGGGCGTCGCCGAGAGCGCGGGGATCCGCGGATGGTCCCCCCCTCCCTGACCCTCCCCCTCGAGGGGGGAGGGGACGGGTAGTCAGAGAGTCGGGAGTGCCGCTGCGAAGTCGGAGTTCATTTGCGCAAAGCCAACAATCCCCTCCCCCCTCGAGGGGGAGGGTCAGGGAGGGGGGGACTGGCCGCACAGCCCGGACGCCCCTGCACGACAGGGTCGACCTGCCATCCCAATCCACCGCCTGCCCGGTGATCGACGCCGTATCGGCCCCGGCGAGGAACGCCCCCGTGCGCGAGGCGCCCTCTCCCTCACTCCACCGGCGGCGGGGGCGGGGGCTCCTTGGCCTTGCCGTCGGTCTTCGCCCACCAGATCTCGGGGAAGCCGATGTTGTATTCGGGCAGGGCGTCCGGGCGGCCGAAGCGATCCCAGTAGGCGACGCGCGCCTTGCGCAGGGTCCAGCCGGGCACGACGTAGTGGTTCGCGAGCAGCACCCGGTCGAGCGCGGCGACGGCGGCTTCCAGCGTCTCGCGGTCGGGCGCCTGGATGACGCGGCGGATCAGCGCGTCGACCGCCGGATCCTTGATGCCGCCCCAGTTGCGCGAGGCCTCGCGGTCGGCGGCCTCGGAGCCGAAGAAGTCGAGCTGCTCGTTGCCCGGCGAGTAGCTTTCGGGCCAGCCGGTGTAGATCACGTCGAAGTCGCGGGCGCGCAGGCGGTTGACGTATTGCGAGCTCTCGACGACGCGGATCCTGAGGTCGATGCCGATCAGCTTGAGGTCGGCCTGATAGCGGGTGGCGACGCGCTCGAAGGCCGGGCCGTTGAGCAGGAACTCGAAGCTCACCGGGCGGCTGGTCTTGGTGTTGATCAGCTTGCCGCCCTGCAGCGCAAAGCCCGCGTCGGTGAGCAGTTGCAGCGCCGCGCGCAGGTTGGCGCGGTGATCGGTCGGGTTGGCGACGACCGGGTTCTTGTACTCGGCGGTGAACACGCTCTCGGGCACCTGATCCCGGACGCTCTCGAGGATTTCGAGTTCCTTGCCTTGCGGCAGGCCCTTCGACGCGAACGGCAGGCCGAAGAAATAGCTGCTGATCCGCTCATAGGCGCCGAAGAAGGTGGTGCGGTTCATTTCCTCGAAGTTGAGTGCGAGGTTCAGCGCCTCGCGCACGCGGATGTCCTGGAACAGCTCGCGCCGCACGTTGGGCACGAAGCCGACCATCAGGCCGGACGAGCGGTAGGGCTCCTCGAACTCGGCCTTGATCACCCGGCCGTCGCGCACGGCGGGGAAGTCGTAGGCGGTCGCCCAGTCCTTCGCCGTCGACTCGATGCGCCAGTCGTACTGGTCGGCCTTGAAGGCCTCGAGCTCGACGGTGCCGTCGCGGAAATACTCGTAGCGGATCTCGTCGAAGTTGTTGGTGCCGACGTAGACCGGCAGGTCCTTGCCCCAGTGGTCCGGAACCCGCTTCAGCGCCACGGTGCGGCCGGGCACGATGCGGTCGATCCGGTAGGGGCCGGAGCCGAGCGGGGCCTCCAGCGTGGTCTCGGCGATGTTGCGCGTCGCGCCGTTCGGGCCCATCCCCTCCCACCAGTGCTTCGGCAGCACGAGGAGCTGGCCGACGATCTGCGGCAGCTCGCGGTTGCCGGTCTCGTCGAAGCGGAAGGTGACCTCGCGCTCGCCGGTGATCTCGGCGGCGACGACGTGCTGGTAGTAGAAGCGCTGGCTCGGGCTCAGCTCCTTCAGCTTCTCGAACGACCAGACGACGTCCTCGGGCGTGACCGGCTCGCCGTCGTGCCAGCGTGCCTCGGCGCGCAGCCGGTAGGTGACGGAGGAGATGTCGTCCGGCACCTTGAGGCTTTCGGCGAGCAGGCCGTATTCGGTCGAGATCTCGTCCATGGCGCTGGTCATCAGCGTCTCGTAGATGTTGCCGAGCCCCGCCGCCGCATCGCCCCGCGGCAGGATGATGTTCATCGAATCGAAGCCGCCGTTGACCGAGAGCCGCACGACGCCACCCTTCGGCGCGTCGGGGTTCACGTAGTCGAAATGCGGAAAGTCGGCCGGATACTTCGGCGTACCGACGAGCGACGAGGCGTGGCGCCATTCGCCCTCGGCAGCGGTCGGGGCCGCCTCCGCCGGCGCCGGCGCTTCCTGCGCGTTCGCAAGGCTCGAGACCATCAGCGCGAGCGCCGGCCCGAACACGATCAAGCGACGAAGACCCGAAACAGCCACCAGCACGCCTCCCCAGTTGCAAGGTCCGGCCACGAAGGGTCGGAGCCTCGAGCGTTTCATCTTCGCGGGCGGGATGCAAACCCGGCCGAGGGCACCACGGCCCTGCCGGAGCCAAGCTCCACCGTCATCACGATGAGATTATGGCGGAGACCGCGGGAAATCAGGGTCCACGGCGGCGGCATGACGAAGAATTCATCGCGGGGGGCCAGCGGTCAGAGATCGAGCACCAGCCGCGCCGAGCGGGCTCGCGACACGCAAGTGACGATGCTGCGCCCCGCCGCCTTCTCCGACGGGGTCAGGTAGACGTCCTGATGGTCGGGCGCGCCGTCCAGCACGGTGGCAAGGCAGGTGCCGCAGGCGCCCTGTTCGCAGGAGGTGGCGATGTCGACGCCGGCCGCGCGCACCGCTTCCACGATGGTCTCGCCCGGCGCCACCGCCAGTGTCAGGCAGGAGCGCGACAGGGCGAGCTCGAACCCTTGCGAGCGATCGAGCGGGCGGGCGTTGGCGAAATATTCGAAATGCACCGCCGCCTCGGCCCAGCCGGCGGCGGCGGCCTGCGCGCGTACCAGCTCGATGAAGCCGGCCGGGCCGCAGACGTAGAGATGCCGGCCGCCGGTGCCCCCCACCGATCCGCCGGCGAGCAGCCCGGAAATCGCCGCACTGCGCGCCTCCGCATCGAGCCCGAGCTGCGGCCGGAACGCCGATCCGAGCCGGCCGAGCTCGGCGCCGAGCGGCAGCCGGGCGGCGTCGCGGGCGAAGGCGTGGAAGGCGAACGGCCGGCCGCCGAGCGCCAGCGTCTTCGCCATGGCAATCAGCGGCGTCACCCCGATGCCGCCGGCGAGGAACAGCGTCGCGCCGGCGTCGCGGCGCAGCGGGAAATTGTTGCGCGGCTCCGACAAGGCGACGAGGTCGCCGACGCGCAGGGTCTCGTGCAGCGCCGCCGAGCCGCCGCGCGATTGCGGCTCGCGCTTCACCGCGATCAGGTAGGCCGTCGTCTCCGCCGGACCGTTCAGCAGCGAATATTGCCGGACGAGGCCGTTCGGCAGGTGCACGTCGATGTGGGCGCCGGGCTGGAAGCCGGGCAGCACGCCGTCCCGCGGTTCGAGCCGGAACAGCGCCACGCCATCGCCGGCCGGCTGCTTCTCCGCTATGCGCATCGTGAGCGCCGGCCGCCGGCCGAAGGCGGCCGCGGGCGGCAGGTCGGCCAGTTCCGCCGGCAGCGGCTCGATCGGCGCCGCGTCGGGCGCGGCGGGGGCGAGCGTTGCGGCGGCCGCCTCGATCGCGTCCCGCAGCGCCGTCAGCACGCCGTTCCAGTGCCGCAGCACCTCGAGTTCGGCGTCCGCGGTCGGCCGGCCGTGCCGCAGCGCCCGGATCACCGCGCGGCCGGCGGCGAGCGGCTGCACGAGGACGGTGATCGCGACCGGGTCGTCGCTGCCGGGCACGCCCGCCGTGAATGCGAGCGCGAGGTCGCCGATCCGCCGCGCCGCGCGGCCCGTCCCGATCGCCTCCGCGGCTGCTGCCAGCCGCTCGGCGACGAACGCCGCTGGTGCATCGACGGGAAGCGGGCGCAGCGGGAAGGCGTCGGCGTCGGCAAGGCCCGGAATCTCCGGCACGCCGGTCGCCGCCTCGCCGGACCAGACGAGGCCGTAGCGCTCGGCGGCCGGGAAGGTGCGGTTGGCGATGGTGCGCGCCGGCGCGTCGGCGGGATGGGCGGGGATATAGGTGCAGGCCGAGGTGCGGTTGGCATAGCGCCAGCCGTGATACTGGCACTTCAGCTCGAAGCCTTCGTTGACGCCGATCGAGAGTTTCACCCCGCGGTGCAGGCAGCGGTTTTCCCAGACGTTGACGTGGTCGTCGTCGGCGCGCCAGACGGCGACCTCGCGCCCCGCCAGCGCGCCGTGGAAGACGTGGCGGTAGGCGAGGTCGCTGCCGGAGGCGATCGGGTGCCAGCCGGCGCCGGGGATTGCTTCGCTCATGTCGGTCCTGAAACGGCAAGACGGTCGGGGCGGGGCGGCATCAGGCGGCGGCCGGGATGGTGCCGTAGGTGAGGCCCTTCTGGCGCAGCCAGCGGCGATAGGCGACGGCCGACTTGTCGGCGCGGATCGGCGTCTCGGCGCGCGGGTCGAGCGGCAATTTCTTCGGCACCTGGTTCTCGAGGATCGGCTTGTCCTGGCCGAAGATCGTCTGCTGGAAGCGGCGCAGCACGGTGTCCGGGTTGTCGTGGTCGATCAGCGACAGCATCAGGTGGGCGCGCACGCGCTCCTCGCTCACCGGCTGCAGCAGGATGCCGATCACGTCGCGGCGGTGCGGCTCGGCCGGGCAGGTCTTGTAGAGCACGGCGCAATAGGGGTGCGGCACGCGGTAGACGTAGTCGGCCATGATCGCCCCGGTCGCCGTCGTCGCCGCCATCGGCTGCCAGAAGCGGCAGCGCGTCGCCAGCACCTCGTCGCGGCTGTCCGACACCTCGACGTCGTAGTCCTCGACCTCGGTGTGCGGCTCGGCGCCGAGAATGCCGGTGTGGACATAGGGAAAATGCGCCATGTCGAGGAAGTTCTCGATCGCCCGCGGCGCCGAGACGTGCACGCCGACGGTGCCTGCGTTGAGATTGCGCCGGTCGGGCTCGGCCCATTCGGGCAGCGGGAACAGCTCGGCCGGCGGCGTGCCGAGCGAGGTCCAGACATAGCCGTAGCGCAGGAGCACCGGCAGTGCCTCGCCGGTTTCGGGGAGGTGGACCGCGATCCCGGCCGGGCCGCGGGACACCGCGAGCGTCTCCTCCATCAGCACGGTGGTCGCCGCACCCGTCGCCGGCACGTCCTCCACCGCCCCAATCACCTGCCAGAGGTCGAGCGCCACCCGATCCCTCGCCCGCCGCACCGCCATGCCGGGTCTCTCCTGTTGCGTTGCGGGATGATGCGGGGAAGGCGGGGGACGACGCAAGGGGATCGGAAGGGTTCGATCGGGCCATCGTGTGCGGATCGAAGCGCCAAAGGGCTTGTCCGGTAGAGCCGTGAAGGCACTGCGGCCGCAACTTCCCAGCCTCTCGGTCGTCATCGCCGGGCTTGACCCGGCGACCCAATGGCCGTGCGGCATGAGACGCGCTGGGCGGATAGTCCCGCGGTTCCTCGTTGATAGCGGTAAAGGCCGGCGGCGCCGTTGGGTTGCCGGGTCAAGCCCGGCAATGACGATGGAGGGGTTGTCAGCCTGGCGGCGCGGCTGTGCGCCCGCCTGCAAGATCCGTCGTGCTCGTCCGCGGACCCGGACGACGACGGATCACACCATAATGGCTCCGCCCCCGCAGAACGCGCACCCCGTCCTCACCCGATGCGATAAAACCGCGCCGCCGTCCCGCCGAACACCGCCGCCCTCTCCGTCTCCGAAAGCCCCGCCGTCAGCGCCTCCGCCGTCGCCAGCCAGGCGTCGTAGCCGCCGGCGAGGTTGACCACTGGCCAGTCGCTGCCGAACATCAGCCGGTCCGGGCCGAAGGCTGCGAGCAGCGTCGCGACGTAGGACGCGAGCCGCGGGGCGCTCCAGTCGTCGCCCGCCTCGGTGACGAGGCCGGAGAGCTTGCAGCAGACGTGCGCGCGCCGGGCGAGCGCGGCGATGTCGGCGGCCCAGGGTTCGAGCTCGCCCTTGGCGATGAACGGTTTCGCGCCGTGGTCGACGACGATGGCGAGCCCCGGCAGCCGGTCGGCGAGGGCGGCAATCACCGGCAGGTGGCGCGGCTGGATCAGCGCGTCGAAGGAAAGCCCGAGACCCTGGAGCAGGGCCAGCGTCTCCAGCACCGCCGGACGCAGGACCCAGAAGGTGTCGGCGATGTCCTGCAGCATCGGCCGGATGCCGCGCAGCTTGGGGTGCCGGGCGAGGCGGGCGAGCGTTTCCGTGGCGTCGGCGGCCTCGAGGTCGACCCAGCCGACCACGGCGGCGATCGACGGCTCGGCGTCGGCGAGCGACAGCATGTACTCGGTCTCGGCCACCGTGTCGGCGGCCTGCACCAGCACGGTCGCCGCGATGCCGCCGGCGGCGAGGTGGGGCGCGAGATCGGCGGGGCCGAAATCGCGCACGATCGGCGCCACCGCCGGCCCCATCCAGCCATAGTCGCCGCGGGCGATCGCCCAGTAGTGCTGATGGGCGTCGATGCGCATCAGGCGTCCGCCACTGTGATGATCGCCTTGATCAGCCCGCTCTTCTCGTGCGCCCAGCGCGGCAGGTCGGCCGCGGCGCCCTCCAGCGTGGTCGCGTGGGTGGCGAGCGCATCGAGCGGCACCAGGCCGCCGGCGATCGCATCCATTACATGGTCGAAGTCGGCGCGGGTGGCGTTGCGGCTGCCGATCAGCATCATCTCGCGCTTGTGAAACTCGGGGTCGGCGAAGGAAATCCGGTCGCGCACCACGCTGACGAGCACCAGCGCGCCACCGTGCGCCACGTGGGCGAACGCCGCCTCGATCGAGCCCGTGTTGCCGGTCGCGTCGAAGACGAGCGGAAAGCCCTCGCCGCCGGTGAGCTCCGCGACCGCGTCGCCGACCTCCGGCCCGGCGAGCAGGGTGCCGTCGAAGCCGAGGTTTTCGCGGGCGAAGGCGAGGCGTTCCGCGTCGGCATCGAGCAGCGCTACCCGGTAGCCGGCGATGCGGGCGAAGATCGCCGTGCCGAGGCCGATCGGGCCGGCGCCGACGACCAGCGCCCGGCTGCCGCGGCCGAGCTCGGCGGCGTTCGCCCGGCGCACGGCGTGGGCGCCGATGGCGAGGAACTCGACCATTGCCGCGTCGCGCGCGGGCAGCGGCCCGGCGTCGTAGAGGTTGCCGGCGGGCACGGTGATCAGCTCGGCAAAGCCGCCGTCGCCGTGGACGCCGAGCACCGAGATCGCGACGCAGCAGTTGGGCTTGCCCGAGCGGCAGGCGATGCAGCGGCCGCAGGCGATGTAGGGATTGACCACCACCCGCGTGCCGACCGCGAGGTCCACCCCCTCGCCGGCCACCGCGACGGTGCCGGAGAGCTCGTGGCCCATCACGCGGGGGTATTGCAGGAACGGATGCTTGCCCTCGTAGATGTGGTAGTCGGTGCCGCAGATCCCGGCCCGCTCGACGCGGACCACGGCGTGGCCGGCCGCTGGCGGCGCGGGGTCGGGCGCCTCGGCGAGGCGCAGCGCGCCGGGGGCGTCGCAGACGAGCACCTTCATGGGAGTTGGCTCACTTCTTCTGGCGGGCGGCGGCCGGCGTGGTCCGGCCGGCCGCGGGCGGTCTGGCCTCAGCGGCCGCGGCGGCGGAGCTGGTCGAAATAGACGATCACGATGATCAGCACGCCGGTGATGATCCTCTGCCAGAACGAATTGACGTTCATAAGGTTCGCGCCGTTGTTGATCGTCGCGAGAATGAACGCGCCGAGCAGCGGCCCGTGCACCGAGCCGACCGCGCCGAACAGGCTGGTGCCGCCGATCACCGACGAGGCGATCGCCTGCAGTTCCCACCCTTCGGCCTGCGTCGCGTTGCCGATGCCGATACGCGCGGCGAGCAAGAGGCCGACGAAGGACGCGCAGACCGCCGAGATCGTGTAGGCGAGGTAGATGATGCCCTTCACATTGATGCCCGACAGGCGCGCCGCCTCGGCGTTCGAGCCGACCGCGTAGAGATAGCGGCCGAAGCGGCTGTGATGCAGCAGCACCCAGGCCGGCAATCCGACCACGATCACCATCCAGAACAGGTTCGGGATCCCGAGGAAATCGTTGCGCGAGAACTCGGTGAAGGTGTCGTTGGTGATCGAGATCGTGGCGCCGTTGGTGATCAAGAGGCCGATGCCGCGCAGCGAGGTCAGCGTCGCCAGCGTGATGATGAACGGCGGCAGGCCGAGCTGCACGATGCCGAAGGCGTGGAAGATGCCGATGCCCGCCCCGAGCATCAGCGTCAGGATCACCGCCGCCCAGATCGGCAGGCCGCTCTGCAGCAGCAGGGCGACGATGACGCTGGTGAAGCCGGTGATCGCGCCGACCGAGAGGTCGATGCCCCCGGTGATGATCACGAAGGTCTGGCCGATGGCGAGGATCGCGATCATCGCGCCCTGGCGCAGCAGGTTCGAGATGTTGTTCGCGCTCCAGAAGCTGGTGGTGGCAAAGCCGAGCGCGACCCAGAGCAGCAGCAGCAGGCCGAGCAGGGTGAGCCCGAACAGCATGTTGAACCGGCCTCGCGACAGGGCGGCCTTCTTGATTTCTTCGCTTTCGCTCATCTCGTTTCCCCCGTCGGCACCGCTGAACGGCACCGGATGCGGCCGCTGGCGGCCGTCGCCGTAAGACCGGCGGCGCGCGCCGCCGCTAGATTCCGATCGCCTCGCCGAGGATTTCCTCGTGGCTGGCGCTGCGATAGTCGTGGCTCGCCACCAGCTTGCCGCGGCGGAAGACGTGCAGCCGGTCGGCGAGTTCGTAGACCTCCGGCAGGTAGGACGAGATCAGGATGATGCCGGCGCCGTTGCTGAGCAGCGCCGAGAACAGCCGGTAGATCTCCGCCTTGGTGCCGACGTCGACGCCCACCGTCGGCTCGTCGAAGATGAACAGCCGGGCGCCGTGGCTCAGCCACTTGCCGATGACGATCTTCTGCTGGTTGCCGCCCGACAGGCTGGAGGCGAGCGCGTGCCGGCCGGCGGTCTTGATCCGGAGATCGGCGATCTGGCGCTCGGCGGCGCTCGCCTCCTCGCTGCGCGAGACGAGCCCGGTGCGCGCCAGCCGGTCGTAGATGGCGAGGTTGAGGTTCAGCCCGACCGGCAGGTTGAGGCACAGCCCCTGGTCGCGCCGGCTCTCGGGCGCCAGCGCGATGCCGAGGTCGATGGCGTCGCGCGGGCTGCGGATGTTGACGGGCTGGCCCTCCCAGAGGATCTGGCCCTCGCTCGGCGCCTCGCGGCCGAACAGCGTGGTGACGAATTCGGAGCGGCCGGCGCCGATCAGGCCGTAGAGACCGACGATCTCGCCGGCCCGCACCGTCATCGAGACGTCCTCGAAGCCCTTGCCCGACAGGTGGCGCGCCTCGAGGATCGTCGCGCCGGGGGTGAAGCTGTCCTTGTGGTAGATCTGTTCGAGCGAGCGGTTGATCATCAGCCCGATCAGCTCGGCCTCGTTGGTCTCGGAAATCCGCCGCGTGCCGACGAGGGTGCCGTCGCGCAGGATCGAGACGCGCGCGGCGAGCTCGAACACCTCCTCCATGCGGTGGCTGATGTAGACGATGGTGACGCCCTCCGCCTCGAGGCGGCGGATCAGCGCGAACAGCTGCGCCGCCTCGCGCCGGGTGAGGTAGGCGGTCGGCTCGTCGAAGATCAGGAAGCGGGTGCCGCGCGTCGCGGCGCGCGCGGTGGCGACGAGCTGCTGCTGGCCGATGGTGAGGCTGCCGAGCGGCACGTGCGCCGGGATCTCGAAGCCGAGGTCGTCGAGGATCACCTGCGCCTCGCGCACCATGGCGCGGTGCTGCAGCAGGCCGAAGCGGCGCTTTTCCTCGCCGAGGAACATGTTGGCGGCCACCGTCAGGTGGCGGCACAGCACGACCTCCTGGTGCACGGCGTTGATGCCGAGCGCGATCGCCTCGTGCGGCGTCGAGAGGTCGGTCGGCTTGCCCTGCCAGACGATCTCGCCGCTGGTGCGCGGGATGACGCCGGTGAGCAGCTTGATCAGGGTCGACTTGCCCGCGCCGTTCTCGCCGACGATGGCGTGGATCTCGCCCGCCTCGAAGGCGAGCGTCGCGGGTTTCAGGGCGTGGGTGCCGACGTAGCGCTTCTCGAGCCCGACGAGCTCGAGGATCGGCCCGGCCGCCCGCGTTTCGGCGACGTGGGTGTCGGCTCTGCTGACAATTCCGATCATGGCGGATCCTCGCCGGCGCTGCGTGCCGTCGGCGGCACGGGGGGCAGTCAGACTGCGCGATGCAGCGATGAACGATACGCGCGCCCGGCCGCGGCCGGACCCCGCCGCGACCCCGGCCCGCATCGCGGGATGCGGACCGGGACCGCGCCCGGGAGTGGCCGCGGGGGCGCCATCGTCCGCCGGTCCGGCCCGTGCGGACCTCCGGCGGAGGAGGACGATGGCGCGTTCGGTTCAGACGCCTCGCAAGGCTGGGCAACGGCGGGCAATGCACCGCAAGCGTTCGCCCGCGATCCTCCGGAAAGTCGCCCCGGCGCGGCCGGGGCGATCCCGAGGGTCCCGATCAGTCGAGCTTCGGGTTGAGCAGGGCGGCGATCTTTTCGTCGCCCATGTTCGCCTTGGTGACGAGGTTGGCGCCGGTGTCGACGAAGGTCTCGACCGTCTCGCCCTTCGAGGCGGCGAGCGCCGTCTTGATGCCGTCGTAGCCCATGCGGAACGGGTCCTGCACCACGAGGCCGGCGATGACGCCGTCGCTGAGGAACTTCACCAGCTTGTCGTCGCTGTCGAAGCCGATCAGCTTCACGGTGTCGGCGACCTTGTTCTCGGCGATCGCCTGGCCCGCGCCCTGCGCCATGATCAGGTTCGAGGCGAAGATGCCGCGCAGGTTCGGGTTGGCGGTGAGCAGGTCGGTCGTGATGTTGAGGCCGGTGGTGGCCTGGCCGTCGGCGACCTTGTCGGAGATCAGCTTGAGGCCGGGATACTTCGCGGCGAGCTGCTCCTTGAAGCCCTGGGCGCGCTGGTCGAGCGAGCCGACGCCCGGCAGCGCGGTGATCAGGGCGACTTCACCCTCGGCGGCGCCGTACTTCTCGGTGATCGCCGCGGCGAGACCGTCGGCGGCGACGCGGCCACCCTGCACGTTGTCGGTGGTGAGGAACGAGGTGAACGACTGCGAATCCGCGGCGGAGTCGATGCCGATGATCTTGACGGACTTCGCCGCCTCGTCGATCGGCCGGCCGAGCGCCTGGAACTCGGTCGGCGAGATCACCACCGCGGCCGGGGCGCCGGAGACGGCGTTCTCGAGGATCGAGATCTGGCCGTTGATGTCGGCTTCGGACTGGGCGCCGAGCTCGGGCACGTTGACGCCGAGGTCGCGGCCTGCGGCGCGGGCGCCGGCGAGCACGATCTGCCAGTAGAACGAGGTGGTGTCCTTGACGATGATCGGGATCGTCGGCTGCTGGGCCAGCGCCGGGCCGGTGAAGCCGAGGCCGGCGACGAGGACGGTGGCGGCGGCGGCGCCGAGCAGGACGCGCCGCGTGACGGTGGCGAAGGTCGCTTCGCGATTGGAAATGGACATTGGCGTTCTTCCCATGACGGCGCCTTTTGTTGAGCCTCGAGGGCGCGGGATTCGGCGGCGCCATCCGATCCCGCTCGACCGTTTGCCAGTCGTTTAGTGGATGTCTTGTTTATGGATAAAAGACATCTTGCCGTGACGGTAGCTCAAGGCCTCTTCCCTTGCAAGCGGTGCCTGCGGCCGTGGCATGAGCGTTTCTCCCCTCGGCAAGCGAGCGTGCGGCCGGATCCCCATGATGCTCGCCACGTCGGTGGACCGACGCGGCGCACGGACCCCGGGGCAGCGGCCATCGCTCGACAGGAATGAAGCATGTGTTTCTTCTGTCGTCAATATGGAATGTTTGTTCCATATCCGCGCGTCATGATGCGTCGCCGGCGCCATTGGCGAGGCGTGCCATGTCCGGCGCCTTCCGCAACATCACAGCTTCCATCGCGGTCGCATTAGTCACGACATCAGCCACCTGCGAGGCTGTCGATTGCGACCGGTTCGCCCGAAACATCCCATGTCGGCGCGCTGCACTTCGAAATGAACGTTCCAAATGGCGGTTACGGCGCCCGCCAATGCGGCGTCAGCCGATCGTATGGGCGTCGAAGGCGGCCCAGGCCGCCTCCGGCACGGGGCGCTGCGCGAGGTCCATGTTGAGCTCGAGTAGCGCCGGATCGGCCGCGCCGATCAGCACGCTCGCCACCACCGGATGGCGCAGCGGGAACTGCAGCGCCGCGGCGGGAAGCGCAATGCCGTGTTCGGCGGCGACCGATGCCAGTCCCGCGACCTTGCGTTTCACGTCGTCCGGGGCCGGGGCGTAGTTGAAATAGGCGTTTTCCACCGGGCCGGTGGCGAGGATGCCGGAATTGAACACGCCGCCGATCACCAGCGAGCAGCCGCGTGTCTCGCAGAGCGGGATCAGGGTTGCCACCGCCGAGCGGTCGAGGAGGGTGTAGCGGCCGGCGAGCAGGATGCAGTCGAGCGGGCTGCGCGACAGCACCTCGACCGACACCTCGACCTCGTTGACGCCGAGCCCGTAGGCGCGGATCACGCCGGCCGACTTCAGCTCGTCCAGCGCCTTGAGGCCGCCGCCGAACAGCTGCCGCAGATGGCCGACGGTCGCCTCCGCCCCGTGCGTGAAGACGCCGATGTCGTGCACATAGAGGATGTCGATGCGGTTGAGCCCGAGCCGGGCGAAGCTCGCCTCGACCGAGCGCATGATGCCGTCATAGGAATAGTCGAAGTCGACGGTGAAGGGCAGCGGCTCGACATAGCCGTGGTCGGGCACCTCGGACCGCGGCACCGGCCGGAGCAGCCGGCCGACCTTGGTCGAGAGCACCCACGAGCCCTCGGGCTTGTCGCGCAGGAAATCGCCGATGAACCGTTCCGACAGCCCGAAGCCGTAGAACGGCGCCGTATCGAAATAGCGGTGCCCGGCGGTCCAGGCGACCTCCAGCGTCGCCAGCGCCGCCTCGCGCGACACCGCGCGGAACAGCCCGCCGATCGGCGCGCCGCCGCAGCCGATCTCGGTCACCTCGAGGTCCGTCCGCCCGATCTGCCGCGTACGCATCGCCCGTCCTCCCGTCGTTTCCCCCCGCGCCGGATCTGACGTCCGGTCGCGGTCCGTTCTGCCCGGTCGCGCGTCGCCTCAGAGCGTCGCGCCGAGGTGCCAGGGGACGAACTCGTTGTCGCCGTAGCCGAATTCCTCGCTCTTCGTCTTCTGGCCGGAGGCGGTGGCAATGAAGATCTCGAAGATCTCGCGCCCCATCTCGGCGATCGGCCGCCCCTCCTCGACGACGACGCCGCAGTCGATGTCCATGTCGTCGGGCATCGAGCGATACAGCGCCGAATTGCTGGAGAGCTTCAGGGACGGCGCCGGACGGCAGCCGAAGCAGGAGCCGCGCCCCGTGGTGAAGGCGATGAGATTCGCGCCGCCCGCCACCTGCCCGGTGGCCGACACCGGGTCGTAGCCGGGCGTATCCATGAAGACGAGCCCCTTCGCCTTGACCTGCTCGGCGTAGCGATAGACTTCGGTGAGCCTGGTCTGGCCGCCCTTGGCGACGGCGCCGAGCGACTTTTCGAGGATCGTGGTGAGGCCGCCGCGCTTGTTGCCGGGCGAGGGATTGTTGTCGAGCGAAGCGCCGTGCATGGCGGCATAGGCCTTCCACCATTCGATCAGCCCGCCGAGCTTTTCGGCGACCTCCGGCTCGGCCCGCGCCATCAAGAGGTGCTCGGCGCCGAACACCTCGGAGGTCTCGGAGAGGATCGCGGTGCCGCCCGCCGCGGCGAGGATGTCGACGGCTGCGCCGAGCGCCGGGTTGGCGGTGATGCCCGACATGCCGTCGGAGCCGCCGCACTGCAGGCCGATGACGAGCTCGGAGACCGGGATCGGCTCGCGCACGGCTTTCGCCGCTTCGGCCGCGACCTCGCGCAGCGTCTCCATCGCCCGCTCCACCGCTTTGCGCGAGCCGCCGGCATCCTGGATGTTGAAATGCCGCCGGGCGGAGGGATCGCCCTTCTGGCCGTAGAGGGTGAGCTGGTTGACCTCGCAGCCGAGGCCGACCATCAGGAGGCCGCCGAAGTTCGGGTGGCGGGCGTAGCCGGCGAGCGTCCGGTGCAGGACGCGCATGCCCTCGCCGCTGCTGCTCATGCCGCAGCCCTGGTCGTGCACGATCGGTACGAAACCGTCGATCTCGGGATAGGCGGGCAGGATCTCCCGGTTCGCCGCCTCGGCGATCGCCCGGCAGACCGTGGTCGAGCAGTTGACGCTGGCGATCACGCCGATGAAGTTGCGCGTGCCGGCGCGGCCGTCGGCGCGGCGATAGCCCATGAAGGTGCGCGCCTTGTCGGCCGCGGTCGCGACCACGGCGTCGCCGCCGGCCGTCACCGCGAGGCGGCTGTCCTCGAAGACGAGATTGTGGGAGTGCACGTGCTCGCCGGCGGCGATGTCGCGCGTCGCGCGGCCGATCGCCTGGCCGTATTTCACCACGGCCTCGCCGGCGCCGATCGCCGCGCGGGCGATCTTGTGGCCGCCGTCGATGGCGGCGGTGGTGGCGACGCCGTCGCCGATCGCAAAGCCCGCGGGCAGTGCGTGGGTCGCCACGGCGACGTTGTCGGACGGCAGCAGCACCACGAAATCGGTCACGCGAACGACACTCCGGTTCCGGCGCGCGCGAGGGTGCGCCGTTTCGACGCCGATGCTATCGGCGAGCCTCCCCTTGCTGTCAATAGTTATTCTCGATAAAAAACAGTTGGACCTGCGGCCATGGCGCACCAGAGCGCGGCGTGCTTTACGGCGCCGCGCCGGCGTGCATGATCGCGCCAGCAGCGGCAGCCGGCCCGGCGGTCCGGAGAGAAGGCAGGCAATGCCCAAGCAGAACAACGTCTTCAAGGAAGCCTACAACCGCTGCCTGCGCCTGTTCGAGACCATGGATGCGCTGCCCTCCGAGCCGGAACTCGCCACCCGCCTCGCGATCAGCCGCACCACCGTGCGCGCGGTGCTGAAGCGGCTCGCCGAGGTCGGCGTCATCGAGTGGGACAAGCGCCGCAAGCAGCTGCTGCGCCGGCCGGAGCCGGCCGACTATTTTCCCGACGGCGAGACGGAATCGCTGTCCGAGATCATCGAGCGCAACTTCATGCGCCGGATCCTCGCCGGCGACCGCCGCGCCGGCATGCAGATCAACGAGCTGGAACTCGCCCGCGACATCGGCGTCGGCACCTCGGCGGTGCGCGAATTCCTGATCCGCTTCAGCCGCTTCGGCCTGATCGAGAAGCGGCCGAACAGCCACTGGGTGCTGAAGGGCTTCACGCGCGAGTTCGCGCTGGAGCTCACCGAAGTGCGCGAGATGTTCGAGTTGCGCTCGGCGCACGCCTTCCTCGCCCTGCCGGCGGCGCATCCCGCCTGGGCCGAACTCGACCGCGTCGAGGCCGACCACCGCCGCCTGCTCGCCGATTTCGGCCGCCGCTGGAACGAGTTCTCCGAGCTCGACGAGCGCTTCCACCGCCTCGTCCACTCGGCCTCGCGCAATCGCTTCGTCGTCGATTTCTACGACGTGATCGCGATGATCTTCCACTACCACTACCACTGGAACAAGACGAACGAGCAGCTGCGCAACCGCGTCGCCGTCGAGGAGCACCTCGACTACATCGCCGCCCTGCGCTCGGCCGACCCCGCCCGCCTCGAGGCGAGCTGCCGCGCCCACCTGAAATCCGCCCGCGAAACCCTGCTCGCCTCGATCCTCCCCGAGGGCCCCGCCGAGGCGGCGGCGGGAGAGCTGGCCGAGGCGCCGGCGGCGAGTTGAGCGGACGGGGATGAGTGACGGGCAGGGCAATTTGCCGGTCAGCCCCGCCGCGTCTATCACCCGAGCCCTTCCCCTTCGTCGTCACCGGACTTGATGTTCAGACCGGGGACATGGCCGATGGAGGGGAGTGGCTGGCCGGGCGGCGCGGGGTCGGCGGGATCGGGTCGAACGGCGCGGGGGTCACCGGCGCTGGATCGGGCCGCACTGGATCATCCGCGCCGGGTCGGCGGCCGCGGCGCGCGGCACTCGCCCCCCGATCACACCAGGAACTCATCCCGGCGCGGGCTGAAGACGTCGATCAGTTCGGCGTCTTCCAGGGCGACGACGCCGTGCACGGCGTTGGTCGGCACGATGAAGCTGTCGCCGGCGGCAAGGCGCCGGGTTTCGCCGGAGATGGTCACGTCGAAGCTGCCGCGGGCGACGAAGGACGACTGGATGTGCGGGTGGAAGTGCGGCGTGCCGATGCCGCCCGCCTCGAAGACGACGCGCACCATCATCATCGAGGCGTCGTGGACGAGGATCTGCCGGGTGACGCCGGGCGCCACCGTCTCGATCGGGGCATCGGCCGAGGCGAGGAAGCTCGGGCTGCCGGCCGTGATGGTTTCGCTCATGTGCAAGACTCCTCGAGAACGGTGGCCGGCGACCGGCGCATGGTGCGGCCGCCGGTGGTCGGGTCCGGCGACGACGGTCGCCGGCGCGGCAAGAAGATCAGCGCGCGAGCCAGCCGCCGTCGACCGGGATCACCGCGCCGTGCACGTAGTCGGCGGCGGCCGACGACAGGAACACCACCGCGCCGCCGATGTCGGAGGCTTCGCCCCAGCGGGCGGCCGGGATGCGCTTCAGGATGTCGACGAAGCGCGTCTCGTCGTTCCGGAGGGTCTCGGTGTTGTTGGTGGAGATATAGCCGGGCGCGACGGCGTTGACGTTGATGCCCTTCGCCGCCCACTCGCAGGCGAGCAGCTTGGTGACGCCGGCGATGCCGTGCTTCGAGGCCGTGTAGGACACGACGCGGATGCCGCCCTGGAACGACAGCATCGAGGCGATGTTGACGATCTTGCCCGGCCGGCCCGCGGCGATCGCCGCGCGGCCGAAGGCCTGGGCGGCGAGGAAGGCGGCCTTGAGGTTGACGTCCATGACGTCGTCCCAGTCCGCCTCTGAAAAGTCCACCGCGTCGCCGCGGCGGATGATGCCGGCGTTGTTGACGAGGATGTCGAGCGGCGCCTCGGCATTGAGCCTGTCGACGAGGGCGGCGCCCGCGTGCGGATCGGAGAGGTCGAGACTGGCGGCCTCGGCGCTGCCGCCGAGGCCGGAAACGAGGCCGAGGGTCTCGTCCATCGACGAGCGGCCGGCGGCGACGACGTGTGCCCCCGCCGCGGCGAGCGACAGGGCGATGCCCTGGCCGATGCCGGTATTGGCGCCGGTGACCAGCGCGCGTTTGCCCGAAAGGTCGAAGGCGCTCACTTCAGCATCTCCAGCGTGACCGGGTCCATGTCGGTGTAGTCGATGTTGTCGCCGCCCATCGCCCAGACGAAGGCATAAGCCGACGTGCCGCAGCCGGAATGAATCGACCACGGCGGCGACAGGATCGCCTCGCGGTCGCCGACGACGAGGTGGCGGGTCTCTTCCGGCTCGCCCATCAGGTGGAACACCTTCGCACCGGCTGCGAGGTCGAAATAGAGATAGGCCTCCGAGCGGCGGTCGTGCACGTGCGCCGGCATGGTGTTCCAGACCGAGCCGGGCTCGAGCTGGGTCATGCCCATGACGAGCTGGCACGAGGTGCAGACGTCCGGGTGGATCAGCTGGAAGATGGTGCGCTTGTTCGCCGTCTCCTGCGCGCCGAGCTCGACGCGCTTCGCCTCGGCGATCGCGATGCGGCGGGTGGCGTGGCGCTGATGCGCCGGGGTGCTGACGAGGTAGAACAGCGCCGGGGCCGCGGCATCGGCGGAGGCGAAGGTCACCTCCTTCGTGCCTTGCGCGACGTAGAGCACGTCGCGGGCACCGAGCTCGAA
The DNA here is from genome assembly GCF_015904235.1 of Methylobrevis albus. GTDB lineage: Bacteria > Pseudomonadota > Alphaproteobacteria > Rhizobiales > Pleomorphomonadaceae > Methylobrevis_A > Methylobrevis_A albus. The sequence goes on along the minus strand of NZ_JADZLT010000049.1, from coordinate 83,512 downwards.
GCGCTCGCCGTCGGCGGTCACCGTGCCGGCGCCGCCGACGTTGATGATGCCGAGCTCGCGGCGGGCGAGGAAGAACGGCGTGCCGGTCGCCTTGGCAGGCTCCAGCGTCAGGGGGCTGCCCGCCGGGGCGGCGCCGCCGACGACGAGGCGCTCGTAGTGCGAATAGGTGAGGTTGATCTCGCCGGGCACGAACAGGCCCTGGATCAGGAAGTTGGCGCGCAGCGCCTCGGTGTCGAACATCGAGGCGTGTTCGGGGTGGATCGCGTGGCGGGTCTCGATCGGCATGGGCGGTCTGGCCCCTCTGTTCGGGCGGATGCGGGTCGGCGGCCGGCGCGGGGGAGGTCCCGCGTCAGCCCTGCCGGGCGGAAAGCTGCGCGACGCGGGCGGCGGCGCCCTCGGCGACGAGGTCGTTCAAGGCGGCCGTGACGGTGCTGCGGAACACGGCATCGCTGCCCAGCGCGCCGAACACCTCGGCGAGCCCGAGGAAGCCGGCGGCGAGGCGCGCGGGGTCACCGCCGGCCTCGGCGGCGACCTCGGCGAAGCGGGGGCGCAGCGGATCGCGCACGTCGATCGCGGCGCCCGTTTCGTCGGTGCCGGCGGCGTAGCGCATCCAGGCGGCGACGCCGAGGGCGAGGCGATCGAAGGGGAGACCGGCCGCTCGGCGGTCGGCGATGGTGCCGAGCAGGCGCTGCGGCAGCTTCTGGCTGCCGTCCATGGCGATCTGCCAGGTGCGGTGCTTCAGGCCGCGATTGCGGAAGCGGGCGATCAGGGCATCGCGATAGGCGGGGAGATCGGCGCCCGGCACGGTGAGCGTCGGCATGATCTCGTCGGTCATCAACGCCGCAATGAAGCCGGCGAAGCTTGCGTCCGCCATCACGTCGGCGACGGTCTCGTGGCCGGCGAGATAGCCGAGATAGGCGAGCGTTGAGTGGCTGCCGTTGAGCATCCTGAGCTTCATGCGCTCGAACGGGGCGACGTCGGCGACCATGGTCGCGCCGGCGTCCTCGAAGCGGGGGCGGCCGCCGGGAAAATTGTCCTCGATCACCCACTGGCTGAACGGCTCGGTCATCACCGGCCACGCATCCGCGACGCCGAGACGGCTTTGCACGAGCGCGCGGTCGGCGTCCGTCGTCGCCGGCACGATGCGGTCGACCATGGTGGAGGGGAAGGCGACCTCGGCGGCAACCCAGGCGCCGAGCCCCGGATCGCGCAGCTCGGCAAAGCGGGTGACGATGCGGCGCACGGTGGCGCCGTTCGACGGGAGATTGTCGCAGGGGACCACCGCAAACGGCGGCGTGCCGGCGTCGCGGCGGCGGGCGAGCGCCTCGACGAGGTAGCCGATCGCCGAACGGGGCACGGCGCCCGGCACGAGGTCGGCGACGACGTCGGGGTGCGCCTCGTCGAGGCGGCCGGTCGCCGGGTCGTGGCAATAGCCCTTCTCGGTGACGGTGAGCGTGACGATGCGCACGCGCGGGTCGGTCAGGGCGGCGAGCAGGCGCTCGGGATCCTCGGGGGCGACGAGCACGCCGAGAATGCTGCCGATGACGCGCAGGTCCGTCGTCTCGTCCTGGCGCACGGCGAGGGCGTAGAGCCCGTCCTGCGGTCCGAGCGCCGCGGCGGTGTCGGCGCTGCGCAGGCTGGCGCCGATGATGCCCCAGGCAGGATCGGCGGCGAGCAGGTCGTCGATCGCGACGGCCTGGTGGGCGCGGTGGAAGGCGCCGATGCCGAGGTGGACGATGCCGGGGGTGACGCCCGCCCGGTCGTAGGTGGGCCGGGCGACGCCGGCCGGCAGGCCGGGCAACGTCGCGGCCGAGAGGCGGACCGGGGCGGCGGCCGGATCGGTATCGGGGGCGGCAGGGCTCATCGGAACACGCTCGGCAGCCAGAGGGAGAACGCCGGCACGTAGGTGACCAGCATGAGGACCGCGACCGAGGCGCCATAGAACGGCCAGATCGTCTTCAGCGCCTGCGACACCGGGATCTTGGCGACGGCGCAGCCGACGAAGAGCACGGAGCCGACCGGCGGGGTGCAGAGGCCGATGCCGAGGTTGAGGATCAGCACCGCGCCGAAGTGCACCGGGTCCATGCCGAAGGCCGTCACCACCGGCAGGAAGATCGGCGTGGTGATGATGATCAGCGGCGACATGTCCATGAAGGTGCCGAGCAGCAGCAGGATCAGGTTGATCAGCAGGAAGATCACGATCGGCTCGTCGGAGATCGATTTCATGAACTCGATCATCGCGCTCGGCACCTGCAGATAGGCGAGCAGCCAGCCGAAGGAGGCGGCGCAGCCGATGACGAGCAGCACCATCGCCGTCGTGCGCACCGCACCGACGGTCGCCTCGACGAACTCGCGCCACGACATCGACCGGTAGACCAGCGTCGTGATCAGCAGGGCGTAGACGATGGCGATGCACGAGCTTTCCGAGGCGGTGAAGACGCCGGAGCGGACACCGCCGAAGATGATGCCGATCAGGAGGAGGCCGGGGATCGCCGCGACGGCGGCGGTCATGATCGTCGAGAGGCCGGGGAAGCGCTCGACCGGATAGCCGCGCTTCTTGGCGACGACCCAGGCGGTGATCATCAGCGAGACCGCGAGCATCAGGCCGGGAATGACGCCGGCGGTGAAGAGGTCGGCGATCGAGATCTTGCCGCCCGCCGAGATCGAATAGATGATCATGTTGTGCGACGGTGGGATCATCAGCGCGATGATCGACGAGGTCACGGTGATGTTCACTGCATAGTCGACGTCGTAGCCCTTCGCCTTCATCTGCGGGATCATCAGGCCGCCGATCGCCGAGGCGTCGGCGACGGCGGAGCCCGAGATGCCGCCGAACAGCGTCGAGGCGGCGATGTTGACCTGGCCGAGGCCGCCGCGCAGGTGGCCGACCAGCGTGCCGGCGAAGTGGATCAGCCGGGCGGCGATGCCGCCGCGCACCATCAGGTCGCCGGCGTAGATGAAGAACGGGATCGCCATCAGCGAGAAGGACGAGACGCCGGAGGCGAGGCGCTGGAACACGATCACCGGCGGCAGGCCGAGCCAGACCACGGTCGCGAGCGACGCGACACCGAGGCAGAAGGCGACCGGCGTGCCGATCAGCAGCAGCAGCACGAAGGTGCCGAAAAGGACGAGGAGCGTCATCAGGCGATCTCCAGCCCGGCGAAGCGTCGCGCGAGGCGCTCGAGCGAAAACAGGACGATGAGAACGCCGCCGATGACGACGGAGGCGTAGCCGGCCGAGGCCGGAATGCCGAGGGCCGGCATGGTCGCCGACCAGGTGCCGATGGCGAGCAGCAGGCCGTACCAGGCCATCGCCCCGCCGAAGCCGAGGGTGGCGAGGTCGCGGATGGTCAGCAGCACCTTGCGCATGCGCCGGCCGGACAGGACGACTATGACGTCGAAGCCGAGGTGGGTGTCCTCGCGCACGCCGACGGCGGCGCCGAGGAAGATGAACCAGCCCATCAGCAGGAGCGCGACCGGCTCGGTCCAGCTCGGCGACTGGTTCAGCACGTAGCGGCTGAACACCTGCCATGCGGTGAAGGCGGTCATGAAGGCGAGGCCCGTGGCGGCGATCCACAGCGCCACGGTGCCGAGGCGGTGCAGGATGCGGTAGCTCGCGACGAAGAAGGCGCCGCCGGCCACGGCCGGATCGCCGGCCTCGTAATTTTCTCTGCTGGTCGGCATGACGGTCTCCGAACGACGCGCGACGGCCCGGCGGGGATCCGCCGGCACCGCCGGCGGATCGATCTTCGCGGCAGCGGCCCCCTCAGGACCGCGGCCGGGTGCTTACTCGATCGCCTGGATGCGGGCGACGAGGTCCTTCAGTTCCGGCGTCGAGGCGAAGCGGTCGTAGACCGGCTGCATCACGGCGGCGAAGGGCGCCTTGTCGAGGGTGATCACCTCGACGCCGGCGGCGCGCACCGTCTCCTCGGACTGCTTCTCGCGGGCGGTCCACAGTTCGCGCATCTTGGCGACCGATTCCTTGGCGGCCTGCTTCAGGATCGCCTGGTCCTCGGGCGTCAGCTTGTCCCAGCTGATCTTCGAGATCGCGAACACTTCCGGCGACATCGAGTGCTCGGACAGGGTGTAGAACTTGGCGACCTCGTAGTGCTTCGAGGATTCGAGGCTCGGCCAGTTGTTCTCGGCGCCGTCGATGACGCCGGTCTGCAGCGCGGAGTAGACCTCGCCGAAGGCCATCGGGGTCGCGTTGGCACCCAGCGCCTCGATCGTGGCGAGCCACATGTCGGACTGCTGCACGCGTATCTTCATGCCCTTGAGATCGTCGATCGAGCGCACCGGCTTGTTGACGGTGTAGAACGAGCGCGCGCCGCTGTCGTAGAAGGCGAGGCCGATCAGGCCCTGGCTCTCGAGGGCGGCGAGGATCTCGTCGCCGATCTCGCCGTCGACGACCTTGTGCATGTGGTCGATCGACTTGAAGATGAAGGGCAGCGCCGGGATCGAGGTCTCGGGAACGAGATTGTTCAGCGGCGCCATGTTGATGCGGTTCATGTCGATGACGCCGAACTGCGTCTGCTCGATCGTGTCCTTCTCTTCGCCGAGCTGGGCGGAGTGGAAGACCTGGATCTCGATGCGGCCGCCGGTGCGTTCCTTGACGAGTTCACCGACGTACTTGACCGCCTCCACGGTCGGGTAGCCGTCCGGATGAATGTCGGCGGAGCGCAGCACGATGTCGGCGGCAAAGGCGCTGCCGGCGATGAGGCTGGTGGAAAGCGCGAGCGCGCCCATGAGCTTGGTAATGATCGACATTGGTCTGTTCCTCCCTCTTAAGTGTCCGGCTCAGAGCCGGTAGGCTTCCTTGGCCAGGCGGTAGGCGAGGTCGTGGGCGACCTCGTGTGCCTCGTCCTCATCGAGGCGGTGACTCGTCACGAGTTCGGCGAGATAGGCGCAGTCGACCCGGCGCGCGACGTCGTGGCGGGCGGGGATCGACGGGAAGGCGCGGGTGTCGTCGTTGAAGCCGACGGTGTTGTAGAAGCCGGCCGTTTCGGTCGCGCTTTCGCGGAACCGCTTCATCCCCTCGGGCGAATCGAAGAACCACCACGGCGGCCCGAGCCGGAGGCACGGGTAGACGCCGGCGAGCGGCGCGAGCTCGCGGGCATAGGTGGTCTCGTCGAGGGTGAAGACGACGACGGTGAGCCCCGGCTCGAAGCCGACCGCGTCGAGCAGCGGCTTCAGCGCGCGCACATAGTCGGTGCGGCTCGGGATGTCGGCGCCCTTGTCGCGGCCGAAACGCTGGAACAGCGCCGGCGAATGGTTGCGCACCGAGCCCGGATGGATCTGCAGCACCAGCCCGTCGTCGAGGCTCATCTTCGCCATCTCGGTCAGCATCTGGCCGCGGAACAGCTCGGCGTCGGCGGCGCTCGCCTCGCCCTTGACGACGCGGCGGTAGAGCGTCTCGGCCTCGACCGGCGAGAGGTTGGCGGTGGTCGCCGTCGGGTGGCCGTGGTCGCTGGAGGTGGCGCCGAAGCTCTTGAAGAAGGCGCGGCGGACGCGGTGCGCCTCGAGATAGCCGGCGAAGGTGCCGGTGTCGCAGCCGGTGAGTTCGGCGAAGCGCACGAGATTGTCGGCAAAGCCCTCGAACTCGGGGTCGACCACGGCGTCGGGACGGTAGGCCGTGACGACCTTGCCGGTCCAGCCGCTCTCCCGGATCATCGCGTGCCACTTCAGGTCGTCGAGCGGGCTCTCGGTGGTGGCGATCGCCTCGATGTTGAAGCGCTCGAACAGGGCGCGCGGGCGGAAGTCGTCGTGCGCGAGGTGCGCGGCGATGCGGTCGTAGAGGCTGTCGGCGTTCGCCGCCGAGATGCGCTCGTCGATGCCGAACAGCGTCTCCAGCGTATGCTCGAGCCAGAGCCGGCTCGGCGTGCCGCGGAACAGGTGAAAGTTCTCGGCGAAGCGGCGCCAGATGCGGCGGCCGTCGGTCTCGACCTCGCCGCCGTCGCGGCGCGGCACGCCGAGATCCTCGAGCGGCACGCCCTGGCTCGCCAGCATGCGGAAGATGTAGTGGTCGGGCACGATCAGCAGCTGCGCCGGATCGGGGAAGAGCTCGTTCTCGGCAAACCAGCGCGGATCGGTGTGGCCGTGCGGGCTGACGATCGGCAGGTCCTTGACGCCGGCATAGAGCCGCCGCGCCACCGCGCGGGTGGCCGGCTCGGCCGGAAACAGGCGATCCTCGTTCAGCGCCACGTCACTCTCCTCCCATGCGTCATGTCAGTGTCCGGATGCAGCGCCCGCCCCTCCAGGCCGGCACCGTCCTCGCCGTCCCCGTCAGGTCGGGGCGGCGGCGTCCAGTTCGGTCGGCGCGGCGCCGAGCATTGCCTCGACCTCGGCCCGGCGCGGGATCGGCTCGACCGCGCCGAAGCCCGACACCGTGGCGGCGGCGACCGCCGCGGCGTAGTGGCCGGCGGCGAACGGGTCGCCGGTCTCGATGAAGCGGGCGAGAAAGGCGCCGCCGAAGGCGTCGCCGGCGCCGGTGGAATCGACCGGGCGGGCCGGCGCTGCCGGGATGCGGCGGCGCTCGCCGCCCGCCGCGATCACCGCGCCGTCGGCGCCGCATTTCAGCACGACGATGCCGGGGCCGAGGGCGAGGTGGGCGTCGACGATGGCGTCGGCGTCGTCGAGGCCGGTCAGGATGCGCGCGTCGTCGAGGCTCGGCAGCGCGATGTCGGCAAGGCGCAGCGCCGCCTCGGTGGTGGCGCGGGCGGTGTCCAGCGACCAGAGCTTCAGGCGCAGGTTGGTGTCGTAGGAGACCAGGGTGCCGGCGGCGCGGGCGATGCGCATCGCGTGGAAGCCGGCTTCCGCCGGGCCGGTCCCGATCGCCTGGCTGATCGCCGAGAGATGCAGCACAGCGGCGGCCCGCACCGCCGCTTCCGGCACGTCGGCCGCGGTGACGCGGCTCGCGGCGGAGCCGGCGCGGAAATAGGTGAAGCGGCGTTCTTCCGCGTGCGGGTCGACGAAGTAGATAGCCGTCGAGGCATCCTCGCGCAGGAGCACGGCGGAGGCGTCGACGCCTTCGTCGGCCCAGAGGTCGAGGATGTCGCGGCCGAATTCGTCGTTGCCGAGCGCGGTGAAGAAGGCGACCTCGGCACCCTGGCGGGCGGCGGCGATCGCGGCATTGGAGACGTCGCCGCCGAAGCCGCGCAGATAGCGCTTCGGGCCGGGACCGGGCTCGCGCACGAATTCGACCATCGGCTCGCCCATGCAGAGCAGCGTGCGCCGGCCGGCGGCGACGGTGAGCTGGGGCGTGGTCGGGGCGGCGATCGCGGTCACGGGGGTCTCGCGGCTGACTGATATACTAGCTATTGGCCTGTCATACAGGTTGACAGTATAGCTGTCCAGCCGGATGGTGGCGAAATAGAGAAGGGACTTTTCGATGCTGCCCGTGAAATCGCTGAGTCTCGTCGATCAGGTCGCCGACCGGGTGCGTCACCACATCGCCGCCAACGGCCTGCAGCCGGGCGATGCGCTGCCGAGCGCCGCCGAACTCGGCCAGATCCTCGACGTCTCGCGCGGCGTCGTGCGCGAAGCGATGCAATTGCTGGAAGCGTCGGGGATCATCGAGGTGTCGAACGGGCGCCGGCCGGTGGTGCGGCGGCTGGAGCCGGTGATGCTCGCCGCCACCTTCGACCACGGCCTCGCGACGCGGCAGTTCTCCGTCGGCGACGTCGGCGCCTTCCGGCGCACCATCGAGTGCGAGACGGCGGCGCTCGCCGCCGCACGGCGCAGCGACGCCGAGGCGGCGCGGCTGCTCGATCTCGCAGGTGAAATGGAAGCCTCGATCGACGACCCGCACCGCTTCACCGACTTCGACCTCGCCTTCCACGCGACGCTCGCCGAGGCCTGCGGCAATCCGGTGTTCGCGCTCACCGGCCGGGCGCTGACGCTGTCGATCCGCGAGATGATCCAGGGCGGCCTTGCCGCGATCCGCGAGCGCGCCGAATGGGACCGTGTCGTCGCCACCCACCGCGGCATCGCCGAGGCGGTGCACGGCGGCGAGGCGGACAACGCCCGCCGGCTGATGCGGCTGCATTTCGACGACGCGATCACCCGGCTGCGCGTCTGACCCACCGCCGGGCGTGCGGCCTCAATCCGGACAGGGCGCGAGCGTCACCGGATCGGCGTCGGCGCCGACGATCTCCCCGAGTTCGCGGCAGGCGCCGGCGACGCAGAGCGACCAGTCGCCGACCCCCGGCGCGGGCGAACGGCGCAGGACCAGCCGGTCGCGTCGGTCGTCCGCCGGGTTCCAGGTGTAGAAGCCGTTTTCGAGCCGCGCGTCGGGGGCGGGCTCCATGCCGGCGCCGGAGCCCTTGATCCGGACCTCGACCAGCCGGAGGTCCGCGCCCTCGATCCGCCAGTCCTCCTGCCACGGCACCTTCTCGATGGTGTGCGTCCAGGCCAGCGTGAACACGGTGGCGGCGACGCGCACGAGTTCGGCGCCGCCCGCAAGGCAGAGCGCGCTCACCGCGCCCCGGCGTCCGCCGCCCGCGCCCGGCGGGCGCGCAGCACCAGCCAGCCGATCACCACCGCGCCCGACGCAAAGCCGATCTCGTCGGTGATCGGCAGCGCCGTGATCAGGAAGGCGGCGGAGACGAAGGCGGCGAGCCGTTCCCAGACCCGGAGATGCACGCCGAAGAAGCCGATACCGGCGATGCCCCACAGCGTGATCGCGAACAGCGCCTTGAACACCGTGTAGACGACGGCCGGCCAGAAGCCGATCGCGAGGGCGAGCGGCCCGCCGTCCTGCAGCATGATGGTCGGCGCGTAGACCGCCATGAACGGCACCACGAAGCCGGCGGCGGCGATGCGCACCGCCTGCAGGCCGATCTTCATGCCGCTGACTTTCGCGATCGGTGCCGCGGCGAAGGCGGCGAGCGCCACGGGCGGCGTCAGGTCGGCCATGATGCCGAAGTAGAACACGAACATGTGGCTGACGATCAGCGGCACGCCGAGTTCGAGCAGCGCCGGGCCGGCGATCGACGAGGTGATGATGTAGTTCGGGATCGTCGGCACGCCCATGCCGAGGATGAGGCAGGTCAGCATGGTGAGGACGAGCGACAGGAACAGCGAGTTCTCGCCGACCGCCACGATGACACGGGCGAAGGTGCTCGCCGAGCCGGTGAGCGCCAGCACGCCGATGATGATGCCGACCAGCGCGCAGGCGACGCCGACGGGCAGCGCATTCTTCGCGCCCTCGCCGAGGCTTTCGAGGCAGAGCTTCAGCGTGGCGCGGCCGCCGCGCACCACGAGGTTGACCAGCACCATCAGCAGCACGAGCAGGAAGATCACGGTGATGCCGCGGATCTCGGTGCCGGCGATGGTGAAGCTGGTGCCGAAGCCGGCGGCGGCCGAAAGGCCGAGCGCGACCCAGAACAGCACCCGCGGGATCGGCCCGAGCGCCATGCCGAGCGGCATGCCGAGCACGATCAGCGCGGTGAGGCCGAGGCCGACGGTGCCGGCGAACAGCGGCGTGTAGCCGGAGAACAGCAGCCAGACCAGCGCGACCAGCGGCAAGAGCAGGAACCACTTCGACCGGATCGCGCCGAGCGCGCTCGGGCAGTCGGCCTTCGGCAGCCCGGCGAGGCCGAGCCGGCCGGCCTCGAGGTGGACCATCCAGAACACGGTGACGAAGTAGAGGATCGCCGGCACGATCGCCGCCTGGACGATGGTGACGTACTGGACGCCGAGGGTCTCGGCCATGATGAAGGCGACGGCGCCCATCACGGGGGGCATGATCTGGCCGCCCATCGACGAGGTCGCCTCGACGCCGCCGGCAAAGGCCGGCTTGAAGCCGAAGCGCTTCATCAGCGGAATGGTGAAGGCGCCGGTGGTGACGACGTTGGCGACGCCGGAGCCGTTGATCGTGCCCATCAGCGACGAGGCGACGACCGAGACCTTGCCGGGGCCGCCGCGGGTGTGGCCGACGGTGCCGAGGGCGATGTCGTTGAAGAGCTGGATCATGCCGGCGCGCTCGAGGAACGAGCCGAACAGGATGAACAGGAAGATGTAGCTCGACGAGACATAGGTCGGCGTACCGTAGATGCCCTCGGTGCCGAGGAACAGCACCTCGACGACCTGCTCGAAGTCGTAGCCGCGGTGATTGAGCGGGCTCGGCATGTACTGGCCGAACAGGCCGTAGGCGAGGAAGATGGCGCAGACCAGCGGCAGGCCCCAGCCCATCATCTTCCAGCCGGCGACGAAGACCAGCGCCACCGCCGCGACGCCGACGACGAGGTCGGTCTCGGTCGGCAGGCCGGCGCGCAGGATGAGGTCGCGGTAGAACACCCAGTGGTAGAAGCCGATGGCAAAGCCGGCGAGCCCGAGCGCCGCCCAGAACAGGCGGCCGCCGGCGCGCGGATCGGCATTGGCGACAAGGCCGAACAGCAGCAGCAGCAGGAAGCCGACGTGCACCGAGCGCACCACCTGGCTCGGCAGCGGCGCGTAGGCCGCGGTCCAGAGCTGGAACGCCGAGAAGGCGACGGCGACCGAGAACAGGATCGTCGCGCCGCGCCCGAGCCCCCAGCCGGGAATGTGCTCGGCCACTTCCGCGGCGCGCTCGGCTTCGGTCATGGGCCGCGTCTCGGTCGGGGGCCGCGTCTCGGTCATGGCACGTCCTTGGGGTTCGTCGAGGCGGTCGATCGGGCGGGGCGAGGCGGGCGCCGGAAACCGGACGCGGAAGGCGCCGGCCCGGCCGAAGCCGGACCGGCGAAACGCGCCGGCCGAAGGATCAGCCGGCGAGCCGGGCTTACATCAGGCCCTGTTCCTTGAAGTAGCGCTCGGCGCCCGGATGCAGCGGCGCCGGCGAGACCAGCGCGTCGGCATCGAGCTTGATGTCGTTCGCCGCGGCGTGGGCGGCGGCGAGATCGGGCAGGCTCTCGAAGATCGACTTGGTCATCGCATAGACGGTCTCTTCCGGCACGTCCGAATGGGTGACGAGGTAGTTGATCACCGTGGCGGTGGCGATGTCCGCGTCCTGGCCCTGGTAGGTGCCGGCCGGGATGGTGCCGGCGGCATAGGGCGCGCCGATCGAGTTCACCGCGTCGGCCGGGATCTCGACCACGGTGATCGCCACCGAGTTGGCGAGGTCGCGCAGCGAGGCGACGCCGAGGCCGGCCGACTGCAGCGTGGCGTCGATCTGGCGGTTCTTCATCAGCTCGACCGATTCGGCGAAGGGCAGGTACTCGACCTTGCCGAGGTCGTCGTAGCTGAGCCCGGCGGCGCCGAGCACGGCGCGGGCGTTGAGCTCGGTGCCCGACGCCGGGGCGCCGACCGAGAGGCGCTTGCCCTTGAGGTCGGCGAGCGTGGTGATGCCCGATTCCTTCGAGGCGACGATCTGGATGAAGTTCGGGTAGATCGCGGCGATGGTGCGCAGCTTGTCGAGCGGACGGGCGAAGCCGACCTCGGCGTTGCCGGCGTAGGCGTCGCGCAGGCTGTCGCCGAGGGTGAAGGCGATCTCGCCGCGGCCGGCCTGCAGCAGGTTGAGGTTTTCGACCGACGCCTTGGTCGCCTGCACCGACGGACGGGCGTCCGGCACCTTGGCGGCGAAGATCTTCTCGAGGGCGACGCCGAGGGGATAGTAGACGCCGGCCTGACCGCCGGTGAGGATGTTGACGAAGGTTTCGGCGCGGGCCGGCAGCGCGACGGCAGCGGCGACGACGGCGGCGACCGCGAGGGTCTTGAGGCGCAGCATGTCTGACTTCTCCCTGGTGAGGTTCGATGGTCCGAACGGTCGGAGCGTTCGCTCTCTGGCGTCACAGGAGGCCTTTATCGGCCAAAAGTGCGGGCCGATACAACCGCCTATCGCCCGCCGGGTGCTCCGGAGCCCGTCCGGCGGCCGCCGGACGCGTCAGGCAGCGGTTCGCCGTGCTAGTGTCGGCGCGTCCGGCGCGGGTGGCGGCAGCGGGCCGTGCCGCCTTGAAAAGAGGGTGATTTCGGCATGACGGAGAGCTTCGACATCGTCATCGTCGGCGGCGGTATCGCGGGCGCCGCATTGGCGCATTTCCTCGGCGGCCGGCGCGACGTGCTGCTCATCGAGCGCGAGGCGCAGCACGGCTATCACTCGACGGGACGCTCGGCGGCGGAGTTCACGCGGCGGTTTCACGCGCCGCTGGTCGGCCGGCTCGCCGAGGTGAGCTGGGATTTCCTCACCCGGCCACCCGAGGGATTCGCCGAGGTCGAACTGCTGAAGCCGCGCGGCAACCTCCTGATCGCCGACGCCGAGAAGGCGGACCACCTCGCCGCGGTGTTCGCCCGCGAGAGGGCGGCGGGCGGCAGCCCGATCGAATGGCTGACGCCGGCCGAGGCGATCGCGCGGGCGCCGATCCTGCGCGAGGACTACGTCGCCGCCGCCTTCTACGACCCGGACTGCTACGACGTCGAAGTGGAAAACCTGCTGCAGGGCTTCGTGCGCTCGGCGCGGCGGACAGGCACGCGGATCGAGCTCGGCGCCACGCTGACCGCCGCCCGCCGCGACGGCGACGGCTTCGTGCTGGAGACGACGCGCGGCGCCTTCCGCGCCGGAATCGTGGTCAACGCCGCCGGCGGCTGGGCCGATCCGGTCGCCGCCCTGTTCGGCGCCGCCTCGCCCGGCCTCACCCCGTACCGGCGCACCGCGATCACCGTCGACCTGCCCGCTGGGATCGACGCCAACAGCCTGCCGGAGATCAACGAGATCGACGAGGTCTACTACTTCAAGCCCGACGCCGGCCGGCTGATGGTGTCGCCGGCCGACGCGACGCCGACCGAGCCCTGCGACGCGCAGCCCGAAGAACTCGATATCGCCTATGCCGCCTGGTACCTCGAACAGGCGACCACCGTGCCGGTGCGGGCGATCGCCCACAAATGGGCGGGCCTGCGCACCTTCGCGCCCGACCGCGCGCCCCTCGTCGGCTTCGCGCCGGACCAGCCCGGCTTCTTCTGGCTCGCCGGCCTCGGCGGCTACGGCATCCAGTCGTCGCCGGCGATCGGCCGCTATGCGGCGGCGCTGCTGCTCGATGGCGCGCCGCCGGCCGACATGGTGGCGCGCGGGGTCGATCCCGCCGCCCTCGATCCCGCCCGCTTCCGTTCCTGACATCGAGTTTCGAGGATTCCGCCGCCATGCGCGTGTTCACGCCCGACGAAACCGCCGCCCGCCTGCCCTACGACCGCCTCGTCGCCGGCCTCGACCGGGTGCTCGCCAGCGGGCTGGAGGCGCCCGACCGCCATCACCACACCATGCCGCGCAGCGGCGAGGCGGACGCGGTGCTCCTGCTGATGCCGTGCTGGCAGGGGGCGGAGGGCTATGGCGGGGTCAAGATCGTCAACGTCACCCCCGGCAACGCCGCGCGCGGCCTGCCGGCGATCGCCGCCTCCTACCTCGTGTTCGACGAACGCACCGGCCGCCACCTCGCCCTGCTCGACGGCGGCACGCTGACCGCCCGGCGCACGGCGGCGGTCTCGGCGCTCGCCGCCTCGAAGCTCGCGCGGCCGGAGTCATCCCGCCTGCTCGTCGTCGGCGCCGGCCGGGTCGCCAGCGAGTTGCCGCACGCCTACCGCGCCGTGCTGCCGATCACCCGCGTCGACGTCTGGAACAAGACCGCGGCGAATGCCGAGCGGCTGGTGGCGCGGCTCGTCGCCGAGGGGATCGACGCGCACCTCTGCGCCGACCTCGAAGCCGGGGTCGCAAGCGCCGACGTCGTCGCCTGCGCGACCCTCGCCGCCGAACCGGTGGTGCAGGGCGCCTGGCTGCGGTCCGGCCAGCACGTCGACCTGATCGGCGCCTTCACGCCGGCGATGCGCGAGGTGGACGACGCCGCGATCGCCAAGGCCGCGATCTGGGTCGACACCCTGACCGCGCTCACCGAGGCCGGTGAGCTGATCCTGCCGATCCGCGCCGGGGTGATCACGGCCGGCGACGTGCGCGGCACGCTGCCCGAGCTTTGCGCCAACGGCGCGCCGGCGCGGGCGGAGGGCGCGATCACCCTCTTCAAGAGCGTCGGCAGCGCCGCGGAAGACCTCGCCGCGGCGATCGTCGCGCTGGAGGGCGGGATCTAGGCCCTCACGCGCCCTCGAGACGGGCGCGCAGGCGGTTCTCCTGGTCGGCGAGCTCCGGTGTCATCGCCTCGCCGAAGTCCGCCATCTCGTAGAACGGGCGGACCTCGATCTCGCTGCGGCTCGGCATCGGGTTGGGGCAGCGCTTCACCCAGGCGAGCGCCTCGTCCATGTCCTTCACCTGCCAGACCCAGAAGCCGGCGACGAGTTCGTTCACCGCCGCGAAGGGGCCTGGCACGACCGTGCGGTCGCTGCCGTCGAAGACGACGCGGTAGCCGACCGACGACGGCTTCAGCCCGTCGCCGGTCACCATGATGCCGGCCTCGACCAGTTCCTCGTTGAACGCGCCCATCGCGGCCATCAGTTCGGTCGAGGGCATCAGGCCGGCCTCGCTGTCCACGGTCGCCTTCACGATCACCATCACGCGCATGGCGTTTCCTCCTATTGCCGTGCTGCCGGGATGCGGCGCATCCCCTCTTCCCATTGACGCACCGGCAAGGCGCCCGCCGACAGGCGACGCGGATTTTCACCGCGTTTTCCGGCCGTGCTTGCGGCGGCCGCCACACCGGCGCCGCGCTGTTAACCATAAAAGAGCAAAATCTCGCCCCCATGCTGCAGAACGGTTCATGTTTCGTTAACCTGAATATTCCCGGACCAGGAGATGGACAGGATGTCGACGGCGCTCCGTGACGGCGTGCAAGGGCTCGACCTGACGCTGCGGCTGACCCTTGCCGTGCTGTCGCTGGCGAGCGGCGTCTATACCTATCTCGGCGTGCGCGACCTGCTCGACGGCAGCGCCGCGACGGTGGCCTTCGCCGCGGCGATCTACTCGATCGCGGTGTCGGTCGGCATCTACGCCTTCTGGTCGTTCATGATGCGCTTCCTGCCGCATGTGCGCGACTTCGGCAGTCGCATCGTGCTGACGCTCGCCATGCTGCTCGGCTCGGCGATGATCGTCGCGATGTCGTCCTGGCTCAACGCCGCGGCGCTCGCCGGCTCCGCGGCGGTGGAGCAGCATCTCGCCTATACGCTGGAAGACTATTCCGCCGACCTCGACCGCGCCCACAACCGGGCGCTCGCCGCCCAGAGCCTGCTGCCCGACATCGAGATGGCCTCGGTGCGGTTCGCCCGGCTCGCGGACGCCGAGCGCGACGACGGCTCGCTGACCGGCACGTCGGGCTCGGGCACCGTGGTGCAACTCCTCAGCCAGATGTCGAACCAGCTCACCGGCCTCGCCGGCGAGGTGCGCGCGTCCGGCGAGCGCGTCGCGGCGCTCTATACCGAAGGCAGCGCGCATATCCAGAAGATGCGCGAGCTGGTGTCCGCCGGCGGCCCGGTCGCGCCGCGCACCGAGGCGTTCGGCACCGAGGCGATGGGCCTGATCGGCACCATCGCCGGCCTGCAGCAGACCTCGGTCGCCGCCGCCGTCAAGCGCGCCGCCGACGACCTCGCCATCGGCTTCATCGCCCCGGTCGCCGACGGCGCCAGCGCCGACCTCGCCAGCCGCCAGACCGCCATCGTCGGCAACGTCGAGCGCGCGGTCGCGGCGCAGTCGGTCGCGCTCGCCAATGCCGCCGAGGAAATCCTCTCGGTGGAATCGCCGCCGCCGACGCGGTTCCAGCCGGTCTCCACCGCCGAGGCGGTGCTGCGCTATGCCGGCGACTTCCTGCCGAGCTGGGCCGGCGCGGTGTCGATCGACCTGTTGCCGGCGGTGATGGTGATCATCCTCTGCGTCGTGCACGCCGCGATCCGCCGCGAGGGCGACCCGGTGGCGAGCGCCGGCACGATGACCGCCGCCGACCTGATCACCGCCGCGCGCCTGCTGCGCGACGTCGACAACGAACGCCTCGCCTTCGCGGCGCCGGTGCCGGCCGCGATGCCGGTCGCCGTGCCGGTCGAGGCGCCGGCCCCGACGTCGCGGCCGGAAGCGGCCCATGCCGAGGCGGCGCCGCCCTTGGCCGAGCCCGCACCAGAGCCGGCCGGCCCGTCGGCGCAACTCGTCGATGACGCCAAGATCACGCCGCTGCCCTCGAACCGGCTGGGGAAGAAGGAATGACGCGGCGCGACGAGACGGCCGGACCCGATCGCCGGCAGCGACCGGAAGCCCCGATGAGCTTCGGCCGGCGCCGCAGCGACGTGCTCGGCGCGCCGCGCGTCACGGCGCCGGTTGCCGGCAGCGGTGCGATGCCCGTCGGGGCCCCGCGGTCGCCGGCCGGCTGGGCCGAGCGGCTGCGGCGCCGGCCGGACGAGACGGTGCTGCGCGTCGTGTTCGGCGCCATGCTGGTCGCCACCGTGGTGGTGGTCGGCGGTGACCTGCTCGGCATCAGCGGTACCCATCCGGCCGACGCGGCGCTGCCCGCCGAAGAGGCCGGGCCGGCGCGGCCGTTCCTGCCGACGGTGAGCCCGGTGCCGCCGGGCGGCGCGCAGGACGCCGACCGCAACGCCCAGCTTTCGGCCGCGATGCGCTTCGAACTCGGCCCCGACGGCCGTCTCGCCGCCATCGGCACCATCACGCCGGGCACCGCCGGGCGGCTGGAGCAGGAACTCGCGCTGCGCGGCGACTACGTCACCACCGTCGTGCTCGATTCGCCCGGCGGATCGGTGCGCGACGCCATCGCCATGGGCCAGCTGATCCGCAGCCACGGATACGGCACGTTGGTCGGCGACGGCGGCTACTGCGCCTCGTCCTGCCCGCTGGTGTTCGCCGGCGGCGTCACCCGCCGCGTCTCGCCGGACGCCTCGGTTGGCGTGCACCAGGTGCTGTCGGTCTCCGACGGCCCGGTCGACGCCGCCCGCGACATGAACGAGGTGCAGCGCGTCTCCGCCGAATGCCAGCGCCACCTCTACGAGATGGGCGTCGATCCGCGGGTGTGGATGCACGCCATGGAGACGCCGTTCGAGAGCCTGTTCTATTTTGCCGGCGAGGAGATGGTGGAGCTGAAGCTCGCCACGGCGATCGAGGGGTAACATCCCTCCCCCTTGTGGGGAGGGTGGCCCCGCGGAGCGGGGTCGGGAGGGGTAACGGCCTCTCCCAAGACTCGGTCCCTGGCCGTGTCGCGCATGTTGTTGCCGAAGCTTTCCTTCTTGAGGGGTAACAGCCTCTCAGCGTCTCGAGGCGAGGCTGCAACCCCTCCCGACCCGGCCTGCGGCCGGGCCACCCTCCCCACAAGGGGGAGGGATGTTTACGCCGCGCCTCTCCCCCCTACCGATACAGATCCTCCCGCGTCGGCGGCATGCCGGACGGGCCTTTGCCGCGGCGGGTGGCGACCGTCTGGAAGATCTGCAGCGTGCCGCGCTGGAAGGCGAGCGAGACGCCCGAGAGGTAGAGCACCCAGAGCCGGTACTTCGCCTCGCCGACCTCGGCGATCGCCGCGTCGCGGGCGTCGATCAACCGCCGCGCCCAGAGCTCCGTGGTGCGGCCGTAGTGCTCGCGCCAGCCCTCGACGTCGTGCACCTCGAAGCCGTAGCCCTCCAGGTTACGCAGCGTCATGCCGATGTGGTCGACCTCGGCGCCGGGGAAGATGTAGCGCGTCATCGCCTCGTACTCCGCGCGCTTGGCGCCGAAGGCCTTTTCGGTGCGCTTGCCGCGCCGGGTGATGGCGTGGTGCAGGTAGACGCCGCCCGGGCGCAGCAGCTCGCGGATCTTCGAGAAATAGGCGGCGTGCTGGGCGATGCCGACGTGCTCGAACATGCCGATCGACGAGATCTTGTCGAACGGCCCCTCGACCTCGCGGTAGTCGACGAGGCGCACCTCGGTGCGGCCGGCGAGGCCGCGCGCGGCGAGGCGGGTGCGGGCGAGCTCGGCCTGCTCGGCCGACAGCGTGACGCCGAGCGCGGTGACGCCGTAGTGCTCTGCGGCATGGCCGATCAGCGCGCCCCAGCCGCAGCCGATGTCGAGCAGCCGGTCGCCGGGCTGCAGCCGCAGCTTGCGGCAGATCATGTCGAGCTTGTCGGCCTGTGCGGTGGCGAGATCGCCCGACCAGTCGCGAAAGTAGGCGCAGGTGTAGACCATCGCCGGGTCGAGGAAGAGCTCGTAGAAGCGGTTGGAGACATCGTAGTGGAAGGCGATGTCGGCCTTGCCGCTGCCGCGGGCCCGGCTGGCGTCGCGGCCGCCGTCGAGGCTGGCGAGGGCCGGGGCAGACTTCGCGAACAGGAACGGCAGCAGGCAGGAGAGCACGAGGCGCTTGTCGAGCCGGCGCCGGATCTCCCGTGAGGCAACCGCGGGCCGCGCCGCGGCGAGGTCGAACAGCGTGCCACCGCGGATGTCGAGCAGGCCTTCGGCGTAGAGGTCGATCAGCGTCGGCGCGCGCGGCCGCCGGACGAGGCGGGTGATCGCCGCGGGCGCCGCAACCGCAATGCGCAAGGGATCGTCACCACGGCCGGCCGGCAGCACCGAGCCGTCCCAGAGTTCGACGCCGACACCGCCGCCGGCGATCTCGAGGAGGTGCGTGAACAGCCGCCGCGCCGCGCCGAGCAGGCGGTCGTCGTTCTTGGTCGGCATAGGCTGCCCTCCCTGCCGGCGCCGCCGGCCCGCTCCGTCCTCGCCCCGGACAGTGCCGCAATGCAGCAGCCGCGGCAATCGCCGCCCGCCCGTCCGCGACCGATCGCGGGCGGGCGGCGGCCCGCCTTTGGCAAGGCGGCCGCGGCGACAAGGTCGATGGACGGTCGAGGGGGCGGGATCAGTGGCCCTGGTGCGCGTCGCCGTGACCGTCGCCTTGCGCCTCGGTCGGGGCGCGGGCGCCGATCTTGTCGACCGCGAGCTCGACCGAGACGGTGCCGGCGCGCTCGAAGGTGAGTTCGACCGGCACCCGCTCGCCCTCGACCAGCGGCGCGGCGAGGTCGATCAGCATCAGGTGCAGGCCGCCGGGGGCGAGCGCGACGGTTGCGCCGGCCGGCATCGGCAGGCCCTCGGGCAGCGGGCGCATGACCATGACCCCGTCGGTGACGGACATCTCGTGGATCTCGACCCGTGCCGACGCCGGCGAGGTGGCGGAGACGAGGCGGTCGTCGGTGCCGCCGGCGTTGACGACGGTGAGGTAGCCGCCGCCGACCCGGGCGCCGGGCGGCGTCGCCCGGGTCCAGGGATGCTCGATCGCGAGGTCGCCGAGCTTGTACTCGTGCGCGGCCGCGG
Source organism: Methylobrevis albus (assembly GCF_015904235.1). Lineage (GTDB taxonomy): Bacteria > Pseudomonadota > Alphaproteobacteria > Rhizobiales > Pleomorphomonadaceae > Methylobrevis_A > Methylobrevis_A albus. Next base: position 64,342 of record NZ_JADZLT010000049.1, on the reverse strand, counting down.
TGGAGGCGAGCAGAACGGGCGTGGCCGCCGCGGCGCCGACGAGCGGCAGGGCGACGAGGAGGGAGCGCAGGATGGTGTGCATGAGGATATCCGGCATCGCCGCCGGGTGACGCGCTGCGCGCGAAAGTCCGGTCGGCGGAGACAAAAATGGCGGGTTGCGGGAAGCGTGCGCTTCCTAGACGTCGGCCGCTGCCGGCGGGGCGCGGGCGCCGTGGCTGGCGACGGGCGGCCGGGACAGCGCCCCGAAGGCGGCGAGCGTGCGGTCAGTCGCGATGCTTCCGCGCCGGAGCGGCGGCGTGGCCGAGGGCGCGGCGCCCGCCAGCGGGCCGGTCGGCACGGCATGGCAGTGCACGGTGCAGTCGGCGACGTGGGGCGCGCCGGAGGACGGACCGCCGGTGGCCGCCTCGGCGCAGAGGACGGCGAGGCGGCTCGCGAGGTCGGGCGCGCGCGGCGCGGCGAAGGCGCCCTCAAAGGCCAGCAGCCAGAACGCGATCGCGAGGATCGCGGCCGCCGTCCAACGGTCGTCGAGGATGCGCCTGAGGTCGCCCATGCCCCTTCCATGCCAGAAGCGCGGCGCGCTGTCAGCGGCGAAGTGCCGGCACGGGCCGGCGCGGCGGGCTCAGGCGATCAGCTGGGCGAGGTCGCCGTCGACGACGAGGCGGTCGATGATGCCGGTCGCCAGCATGGCGCGCACCGCATCGGCCTTTTGGCGGCCGGCGGCGACCAGCACGACCTCGTGCTTCATCAGGTCGTCGAGGCTGACGGCGGCGGTGCGGTAGTTGAGGTCGGTCGGCACCAGGCGGCCGCGGGCATCGAAGAACTTGCCGGTGGAATCGGCGATGGCACCCGCAGCTCGCAGCGCGGCGAGCTCCTCGCGGGTGACGAGGCCGCTTGAGAACAGGGTCGAGCCCTCGGTGAGTTCGCCGCAGCCGACGAAATAGACGTCCGCCGCGCGGGCGACCTCCAGCGTCTCGCGCACGATGCGCTGGTTCATGATCACCTCGCAGTCGCGCTCGCTGTCGACGATGTAGGGGGCGGCGAAGAAATGCGCCTCGCCGCCGCAGGCGGCCGCGAGCCGGATGCAGGCGTCGAACGGGTTCGCCTTGGCGGTGCGGGTCAGCGAGCCGACGAGGGCGACGAAGCGGGTGTCCTTTTTGCGGATGCCCGACAGCGCGTCGGCCATGCGCGACACGGTGCGGCCGAGGCCGATGCCGATCGTCACCGGCCCATCGACCGAGAGCTTGCGCGCGAGCAGCCCGGCGGCGGCGATGCCGACGGCGCGGCGGGCGATGTCGTCCTCGGCCTCGGTCGGCGGCAGTGCGTGGTCGACCACCTGTGGCGGGGTGACGATGCACTCTTTCAGGCCATAGCCGGAGACGAGGCGGTCGGCCTCGCGCAGGGTCTGGGTCGTCTCGTGCTCGATCGAGATGCGAACGATGCCGCGCTCACGGGCTTCCGACAGCATCCGGGTCACGCGGAAGCGCGAGATGCCGAGGGCGTTGCCGACTTCCTCCTGGCTCTGGCCGCCGACGTGGTAGAGCCACGCGACGCGCACCAGGAGATCGTCGTCCTTCGAGGTTTCGGACATGCTTTGAAGGCTCTCGGCGACAAGGGGGAATCGATCTGGAAGGATTTAGGTGCGCAACTTTCCACGCTCGCGGCGCCGGATGCAACAGCCGAAGGCGATCGCGGTTCCCCGCGTCCGTCCGCGGCGTTCGAACCCGCCCAAGAAAAAGGCCGGGCGATCGCTCGCCCGGCCCCTTTCGGATCAACGGTTTGACGTGCGCCTTCAGGCGGCATCGCCCTCGGCCTTGATCTCCTTGCCGGTCGCCTGGTCGACGACCTTCATGGAGAGGCGGACCTTGCCGCGCTCGTCGAGGCCCATCAGCTTGACCCAGACCTTGTCGCCTTCCTTGACCACGTCCTTGACGTTCGCGACGCGCTGGGCGGCGAGCTGGGAGACGTGGACGAGGCCGTCGCGGGAGCCGAAGAAGTTCACGAAGGCGCCGAAGTCGACGACCTTGACGACGGTGCCCTCGTAGATGGCGCCGACTTCCGGCTCGGCGGCGATGCCCTTGATCCAGTTCAACGCGGCCTGGATGGCCTTGTTGTCCGAGGAGGCGACCTTGACGGTGCCGTCGTCCTCGATGTTGATCTTGGCGCCGGTCTTCTCGACGATCTCGCGGATCACCTTGCCGCCGGTGCCGATCACTTCACGGATCTTGTCGGTCGGGATCTTGATCACCTCGATGCGCGGCGCATGCTCGCCGAGCGAGGAGCGGGCGCCGGTCAGCGCCTTGGCCATCTCGCCGAGGATGTGCAGGCGGCCGCCCTTGGCCTGGTCGAGGGCGACCTTCATGATCTCCTCGGTGATGCCGGTGATCTTGATGTCCATCTGCAGCGAGGTGACGCCGTTCTCGGTGCCGGCCACCTTGAAGTCCATGTCGCCGAGGTGATCCTCGTCGCCGAGGATGTCGGACAGCACGGCGAAGCGGTCGCCTTCCTTGATCAGGCCCATCGCGATGCCCGCGGTGGCGGCCTTCAGCGGCACGCCGGCGTCCATCAGGGCGAGCGAGGCGCCGCAGACGGTGGCCATCGACGAGGAACCGTTCGACTCGGTGATCTCCGAGACGACGCGGATCGTGTAGGGGAAGTCGTGCTTGGCCGGCAGCATCGGGTGCACCGCGCGCCAGGCGAGCTTGCCGTGGCCGATCTCGCGGCGGCCCGGCGAGCCCATGCGGCCCGTCTCGCCCACCGAATAGGGCGGGAAGTTGTAGTGCAGCATGAAGTTCTGCTTGTAGGTGCCCTCGAGCGCGTCGACGAACTGCTCGTCTTCGCCGGTGCCGAGCGTCGACACCACGAAGGCCTGCGTCTCGCCGCGGGTGAACAGCGCCGAGCCGTGGGCGCGCGGCAGCACGCCGACTTCGGCGACGATCGGGCGGACGGTGACGAGGTCACGGCCGTCGATGCGGCTGCCGGTGTCGAGGATGTTCCAGCGAACGATCTTCGCCTGCACGTCCTTGAACACGGCGGCGACGGCTTCCTTGGTGAAGCGCGGCTCTTCGCCTTCCGGGAACAGCGCGGCCTTGACCTTCGACTTCGCGGCGTCGACGGCGGCGTAGCGCTCCTGCTTGACGGTCAGCTTGTAGGCTTCGCGCAGGTCGGCCTCGGCGACGGCGAGCACGGCCTGCTCGATCTCGGAGCTGTCGGGCAGCACGAAATCGCGCGGCTCCTTGGCGGAACGCTCGGCGAGCTTGATGATCAGGTCGATCACCGGCTGCATCTGGGCGTGGCCGAACATGACGGCCGCGAGCATGACGTCCTCGGGCAGTTCCTGCGCTTCCGACTCGACCATCAGCACGGCGTCGTGGGTGCCGGCGACGACGAGGTCGAGCTTGGAATCGACCATGGAGTCGACCGGCGGGTTCAGCACGAACTCACCGTCGAAGTAGCCAACGCGGGCGCCGGCGATCGGGCCCATGAACGGCACGCCGGAAATCGTCAGCGCGGCCGAGGCGGCGACCATGGCGAGCACGTCGGGCGCGCTCTCCATGTCGTGCGTCAGCACGGTGACGATCACCTGCGTGTCGCACTTGTAGCCTTCGGGGAACAGCGGGCGGATCGGCCGGTCGATCAGGCGCGAGGTCAGCGTCTCGTGCTCGGACGGACGGCCTTCACGCTTGAAGAAGCCACCGGGGATCTTGCCCGCGGCGAAGGCCTTCTCCTGGTAGTTGACGGTGAGCGGGAAGAAATCCTGGCCCGGCTTCGGCTCCTTGGCGGAGACGACGGTGGCGAGCACGGTGGTCTCGCCGTAGGTGGCGAGGACGGCGCCGTCGGCCTGGCGGGCGATACGGCCCGTTTCCAGGGTGAGCGGACGACCGCCCCACTCGATCTGGACGCGCTGGGTATGGAACATGGGTAGGCCTTTCCTGTGGCACGGCGCGGGCCACGGGCAAGACGGCGAGAGGCTCTCGAGGCTCTTCCCCCGCGGGGGCGAGGGAAGAGACGTCGGGACGGAGCCCCTGGCGATCCTGCCCCGTGTCCGGGACGCCGCTCTGTTCGTCGCGCCCGCCGGACCCGGATGGTCCGCAGCTTCAGGCGCAGCTTCGAACCGGGGGCGCCACCGTGGCGCCCGGGGTCCGGTCCGCGCGTCGCGCCCCCTCGGGGGTGCACCGCGCGTCTGGTCCGGCGCGGCGGGCTGAGCCGCCGGCACCGGGGATCCATAAGAAAAAGGGGCGAAGCGCTGGGCCCGCCCCCGTTTCACGTCGTCGGCGTCAGCGGCGCAGGCCGAGACGGCCGATCAGGCCGGTGTAGCGCGCCTCGTCCGACTTCTTCAGGTAGTCGAGGAGCTGGCGGCGCTGGCTGACCAGCTTCAGGAGGCCGCGGCGGGAATGGTTGTCCTTGCCGTGGGTCTTGAAGTGCTCGGTCAGGTTGGAAATGCGCTCGGAGAGCAGCGCCACCTGGACCTCGGGCGAACCGGTGTCGTCGGCCTTGGTGGCGTATTCGGAGATCAGCTGAGCCTTGCGCTCGTTCGTGATCGACATCGGGCAGTCCTTTCAAAAAGGTCGCCGGCGCGTCAGGCGCCGGTGAGGTTGAACACGCGCGTCGGATGAAAAGACCCCTGTTCGAGTTCGCCCAGCGCCACCAGGTCACCCTGGCTGACGGCATAGGCCGAACCTTCGAACGTCGGAGCATCCCGTCCGCGCAGCAAGACCGGTTGCCCATTGCGCAACCGGTTTGCGTCCGCTGCCGAAACGGCCAGCGCCGGGATGTCGTCCAGCGCGGTCTCAACGGGGCGGATCAGGCCGGCGGAGAGGGCTCCGCCAGCGCCGGGGTTATGACGCACTTCCTCCAGCATTTCCAGAGAAATCATGTCGTCCTCGCCGAACGGGCCGACCACCAGACGGCGCAGTTCCGCGACATGGGCGCAGGTGCCGAGCCGGCGGGCGATGTCGCGGGCGAGCGCCCGGACATAGGTGCCCTTGCCGCATTCGGCCTCGAAGATCGCGGTGTCGGCGTCGGGACAGCCGACGAGATCGAGGGCGTGCACCGAAATCGTGCGCGCCTCGAGCTCGAAGCTCTCGCCGGCGCGGGCGAGGTCGTAGGCGCGCTCGCCGTCGACCTTGATCGCCGAGAAGACGGGCGGCACCTGGCTGATCTCGCCCTCGAACTCGTCGAGCACGGCATCGATCTCCTCGGCCGTCGGCCGGTGGTCGGAGGTGGCGACCACGCTGCCCTCGGTGTCGTCGGTGGTGGTCTCGGCGCCCCAGCGCACGGTGAAGCGGTAGACCTTGCGCCCGTCCATCACGAAGGGGACGGTCTTGGTCGCCTCGCCGAGGGCGATCGGCAGCATGCCGGTGGCGAGCGGGTCGAGCGTGCCGGCGTGGCCGGCCTTCGAGGTGCCGACCAGCCGCTTCACGGCGCCGACCGCCTGGGTCGAGGTCATGCCATAGGGCTTGTCGAGCACCACCCAGCCGTGGACGGTGTTGTTCTTCTGCTTGCGGGCCATCTTCGGTTTCATCTCCGGAAGCGTCGGCGGGAATTGGACCCGGCGGGCGCGCGGAACGCGTTGGGATCGCACGACGATCGTGCGGTCACGGGTGGGTTCGCCAGATCCCGCGCGGTCGGCACCGCGCGTGGGATCAGGTCGCGTCGCCGTCTTCGTCGTCGCCCTTCAGGTCCTGCGCCACCTGCGGCGAGCGCAGGATCGCGTCGATGCGGGCGCTTTCCTCGAAGCGGCTGTCGTAGCGGAAGCGGATGTCCGGGGCGTATTTCAGGTTCACCTTGCGAGCGACCTGGCCGCGCAGGAACTTGACGTGCCGGTCGAGCAGCTTCGCCGCATGCGAGGCGTCGCCGCCGGCGGTCAGCGTCACGAACACCGTCGCGTGCTTCAGGTCGGGCGACATGCGCACTTCCGGCACGGTGATCAGCAGGCCGGCGATCTCGGGATCGGAAATCTCGCCGCGCGCGATGATCTCGGCCACGACATGGCGGATCAGTTCGCCGACGCGGAGCTGGCGCTGGGAGGGGATGCCCGGCGCGGTGCCGGAGGAATGTTTCATGCCTTAGTCCTTCACGAGTTCGGCCTGCGGCGCAACCGTCGGAACGGGCCGGCCGGCCTCGATGTGTCTTGCCGCTTCCGCGGCGTTGGTGGCGCGGATCTTGTCGACCCAGCGGCGGATGCCCGGCACGCGGTCGAGGCCGCCGGCGGCGCGGACGTTCTGGTAGAGGTCGATGAACACCGGCCACTCCGGCATCACCGTCCAGTCGACGGTGTCCATCATTGCCTCGGTCAGCCCCTCGGCCCGATAGATCTGCGGAATTTCGCCGAGCATGCCGGCGAAGATCGCCTTGGTCCGGAGGCATTTGACGCAGAGGCCGCAGTTGTCGGGCCGCGCCTCGCGAACGCCGCAGAACGAGATCGTGCGCAGCGCGAGGTCGTCCTTGGCGATCTCGACAACCTTCTCGCAGCGCGAGACGTCGTCGCACAGCGATTCCATCACCATCCGGCTGCCGCGCAGATAGCGGTTGGTGACGTGGTTCATGCCCCAGGGATGCGAGGCGAGGTCCATCTCCTGCGTGCAGTCGGCGGCAAAGCGCGCGCTGCCGAACAGGCCTGACAGCAGGAAGATGTGGCCGGCGAGCGCGAGGCCCCAGCCGTGATAGCCCTTGGCGATGAGCCCCGCATTGCTGCGCAGCGTGATCTGCCGGTAGTTCTGCCGGGCGAGCAGCGGCGCATTGCGCGCGATCAGGCGGTTGAACCCGTCGATATTGGCGGTGCGGTAGTCCATGCCGTGCACGGTGAGCGCCGTCGTCTCGGTCTCGCGCCGGCCGAGCCGCAGCAGCATGTGGGTGGAATCGACGCCGCCCGAATAGCACACGAGTTCGCCGGGCTGGCGCGGCGCGGGGGCCGGCACGGCGTCGGCGGTGATCTGCACCTCGCGGAATTTGCTGGGCACCCACATCTCGAAGGTGCGCGAGAAGCGCACCGCGTTGGCGATCACCAGCGGATCGACCGGGCCGGCGATGTGGATGTCGTAGCCGCCGCGCCGCAGCATCGCGCGCGGCAGCAGGTGCCACACCGCGAAGCTGAGGTCGGTGAGCTTCGGCAGGTCGACGCCGTCGACGTCGTAGGTGACGACGCCCTTCGAGGTGGCGAGTTCGACGTGATTGCCGTTCTGCACGATCTGGAAGACGGTCATGACAGTCGTTTTCGCGGCGGCGGTCGGAAACGGACGGCCGTCGCCGGCGGGTCCTTGATGAACGAACGGCCGGCGCCCGAAGGCGGCCGGCCGTTCGCCGTGCGGTATGGGACCTGGGTGATCAGAGCGTGCGCGCGATTTCCTCGACGCGGAAGCACTCGATGATGTCGCCGGCGCGCATGTCCTGGTAGTTCTCGAAGTTCATGCCGCACTCCTGGCCGGCGTGAACTTCCTTCACGTCGTCCTTGAAGCGCTTCAGCGTGCCGAGCTTGCCCTCGTGGATCACGACGTTGTCGCGGATCAGGCGAACCTGCGCGCCGCGCTCCACCGAACCTTCGACGACACGGCAACCGGCGACCTTGCCGACCTTGGTGATGTTGAAGATCTCGAGGATCTGCGCATTGCCGAGGAAGGTCTCGCGACGCTCCGGGCTGAGCATGCCGCTCATCGCCGCCTTCACGTCATCCACGAGGTTGTAGATGATGTTGTAGTAGCGAATTTCGGTGCCCGAACGCTCGGCCGCCTGCCGCGCCTGCGTGTTGGCGCGGACGTTGAAGCCGATGATCGCCGCCTCGGACGCTTCCGCCAGGGTGAGGTCCGACTCGGTGATGCCGCCGACGCCGCCGTGGACGATGCGCGCACCGACCTCGTCGTTGCCGAGCTTCTCCAGCGCGCCGACGATCGCCTCGAGCGAACCCTGCACGTCGGTCTTGATGACGAGCGGGAAGTCCTTGCGGCCGGCGGTCTGCAGCTTGGTCATCATCTGCTCGAGCGAGCCGCGGGTGCCGGCTGCGGTCTTCAGCTGGTTCTCGCGCTTCGAACGGATGCGGTACTCGGTGATCTCGCGGGCGCGGGCCTCGCTGTCGACCACCGCGACGCGGTCGCCGGCATCGGGGGTGCCCTGGAAGCCGAGCACTTCGACCGGCATCGACGGGCCGGCGGACGGCACCTGCGCGCCCTTGTCGTTGAGCAGCGCGCGGACGCGGCCCCACTCGGAGCCGGCGACGAGGATGTCGCCGACCTTCAGCGTGCCGCGCTGCACCAGCACCGAGGCGACCGGGCCGCGGCCCTTGTCGAGCTTCGCCTCGATGACGATGCCTTCGGCGTCGCGATCGGGGTTGGCCTTGAGTTCCAGCACTTCCGACTGCAGCAGGATGGCTTCCAGCAGCTTGTCGAGGTTCATCTTCTTGGTCGCCGAGACCTCGATCTCGAGCGTGTCGCCGCCCATCGACTCCACCACGATGTCGTGGCGCAGCAGATCGGTGCGGACGCGCTCGGGCTTGGCGTCCGGCTTGTCCATCTTGTTGACGGCGACGATGATCGGCACGCCCGCCGCACGGGCGTGGGCGATCGCCTCCACCGTCTGCGGCATGACGCCGTCGTCGGCGGCCACCACCAGGATGACGATGTCGGTCGCCTTGGCGCCGCGGGCACGCATCGCCGTGAAGGCGGCGTGGCCGGGGGTGTCGATGAAGGTGATCTTCTGGCCGTTCTGCTCGACCTGGTAGGCACCGATGTGCTGGGTGATGCCACCCGCCTCACCGGCGACCACGTTGGCGTGGCGCAGCGCGTCGAGCAGCGAGGTCTTGCCGTGATCGACGTGGCCCATGATCGTGACGATCGGCGGGCGCGGCGTCGTGTCGTCGGCGTGATCGGCCTCGGCGTAGAGACCTTCCTCGACGTCGGAGTCGGCGACGCGCTTGACGGTATGGCCCATCTCGGTCGCGATCAGCTCCGCCGTATCGGCATCGATCACGTCGTTGATCTTGAGCATCTGCCCCTGGCGCATCAACAGCTTGATGACGTCGACGGCGCGCTCGGCCATGCGGTTGGCGAGTTCCTGGATGGTGATCGCCTCGGGCAAGATCACCTCGCGCATCACCTTCTCGCGCGGCCCGCTCTGGTGCGACCGCTTTTCCTTCTCGCGGCGGCGGCGCAGGGCCGCGAGCGAACGCCCGCGCTCGCTGTCGTCGTCGGAGAGGGCGGTGGTGATGGTGAGACGGCCCTTGCGGCGGTCGTCGGCACCGCGCTTGACGGGGGTCTTGACCTCCGGCGCGCGGGGCTTCTTGACGCCCGGCGTCTTCGGGCGACCGTCGTCCTCTTCCTCGACGTCGCGGGCGACGACCGGGGCAGTGCCCGGCTTCGGCCGCGAAAGGTCGGGCGTGGCGGCGGTCGGAGCCGCGGCGACGACGGGTGCGGGATTGGCGGCGGCATCCGCAGCGGCGCGGGTGGCCTCCTCGGCGTCGCGCTTGGCGGCCTCGGCGGCGGCCTTCGCGTCGGCGGCGGCGCGCTCGGCGGCGATGCGCTCTTCCTCGGCGCGGCGGCGCGCGTCTTCCTCGGCGCGGCGGCGCTCCTCGACCTCACGGACGCGGGCGTCGGCCAGCGCCTGGGCGCGGGCGTCGAGTTCGTCCTGGCTCAGCGAGCGCAGCACGACGCCGGGGCGGCGCTGCTGCGGCTGCGGCGGGCGCGGCGGTTCACGCTGGGTCTGCACGAGCTCGACGGTGCGCGTAGCCGGCTGCTGCGCCGCGGGCTCATCGGCGCGCGTCGTGCGGCTCTTCTTCTTCTCGACGACGACCGCCTTGGTGCGCCCATGCGAAAAGCTCTGCCGGACGGTGCCCTGCTCGACCGTACGCCGGAGGGTCAACGTCTTCTTCGCGGGCACGCCAAGAGTCTTGTCGTCAGTGTTCTTCGTATCGCTCATGCCGTCTTCTATCCTGCGGACCGTAGTCATTCCAGCGGGCCATCGTCGGGCGGGCCGCCATTTGTCGGCGAAATCCCGCGCGTCCGGTCATCGGGTATCGTCTTCTCATCGCGGCCCGGTCCGGCTAGGCCGCCGTCTTCGGGGATCGACCCCAACAAGTCCAGCGCCAGCCCACGGTAACGGGCCAGCGCGGCGGCGCGATCGAGGAAGCTGTTGCCCGCCCCGCCGGCGAGCAGTGCAGCATGTATCACATTAGCGCCGCCCAATGCCAAATCCAATTGCGCCCCGGCGAAGATTCCGCCGATGACGGTTATCTCGCGCCGCTTGACGCGCTCGTCGCCGAACTCCGCCTCGAACGCGGCGCGGCGCCGGACGAACTGTCCGACCTTGCGCCGGCCGTCGGGCGCGGCCTCGATCGCATGGAGCAGCGCGATCACGGTCTCGCGTTCCAGCGCCTGCTGCACCTTGCCGAAGCCGGTGACCACGAGACCCGCCTTGCGCGCCATCGACAGCGCCGACAGCGCCGCCGCCTCGAGCATGTCCTCGAGCTGCTGCGGCAGGTCGTCCCCGGCGCGTACGTCCGCCTTGAAGGCGCGGGCGAAGAGCTTCTTCTTCACCGCCGTCTCGACGATGTCGCGCCGGGCGGACACCCAGGCGCCCCGTCCGGGCAGCCGGCCGCGCAGATCCGGGATCACGCCGCCGTCGGGGGCGACCACGAAACGGATCAGCCCGCCGGGCGGCTGCGCCTCGCGGGTGACGAGGCAGGTCCTCTCGGCGGTGTCCTTCACCGGCGCCATGGCTGTTCCGTCCAGAGATGGTGAGCCCGCGCGCCGAGCGCAAGCAGCGCCCCGCGGTCGTGTCCGCGGGGCCGCGACGTGATCCGTGGCGCAGTCGGCGGCGGCGTCAGGCCTGACCGGTGGTCGTTTCCGGCTCGGCGTCGGCGCCGACTTCGGCGTCCACTTCGTCCTCGGACTCGACGTCCGCGTCGACTTCGGCCTCGGCGTCATCCTCGACCTCGGCGTCGAGCTCGGCCTCGGCCGGGTCCGCCTCGATCCAGCCGACCGCGACGCGCGCGGCCATGACGATCTGCTCGGCGTCGGCGCGCGACAGGTCGAAGGCGGACAGCGTGCCGGTGTGGCGCGTGGTCTCGCCGTTCTTGCGCTCGGTCCAGCCGACGAGGTCGTCGGTGGCGCAGCCGGCGAGATCCTCGACGGTCTTGATGTCGTCCTTGCCGAGCGCCACCAGCATCGCGGTGGTGAGGCCGGGGATCTCCTTCAGCTGGTCCTCGACGCCGAGCGTGCGGCGCTCCTCGTCGCGGGCCTGCTCCTGCGCCTCGAGATACTCGGCGGCGCGGGTCTGGATTTCCTCGGCGGTGTCGGAATCGAAGCCCTCGATGGTGGCGATCTCGTCGAGCTCGACGAAGGCGAGGTCCTCGACCGAGGAGAAGCCCTCGGTGGCGAGCAGCTGGCCGACCACCTCGTCGACGTCGAGCGCCGCCATGAACAGCTCGGTGCGCTCGGCGAATTCCTTCTGCCGGCGCTCGCTCTCTTCCTGCTCGGTCAGGATGTCGATGTCCCAGCCGGTGAGCTGCGAGGCGAGGCGGACGTTCTGGCCGCGGCGACCGATGGCGAGTGAGAGCTGCTCGTCGGGCACCACCACCTCGATGCGCTCGGCGTCCTCGTCGAGCACCACCTTGGCGACCTCGGCCGGCTGCAGCGCGTTGACGATGAAGGTCGCGGCGTCGGCGTTCCAGGGGATGATGTCGATCTTCTCGCCCTGCAGCTCCTGCACCACGGCCTGGACGCGGCTGCCGCGCATGCCGACGCAGGCGCCGACCGGGTCGATCGAGCTGTCCTTGGAGATGACGGCGATCTTGGCGCGCGAGCCGGGGTCGCGGGCGACCGACTTGATCTCGATGATGCCGTCGTAGATTTCCGGCACTTCCTGGGCGAACAGCTTCGCCATGAACTGCGGATGGGTGCGCGACAGGAACACCTGCGGCCCGCGCTGCTCGCGGCGCACGTCGTGCACCAGCGCGCGGATGCGGTCGCCGTAGCGGAAGGCCTCGCGCGGGATCAGCTCGTCGCGGCGGACGATCGCCTCGCCGCGGCCGAGATCGACGATGACGTTGCCGTATTCGACGCGCTTGACCACCCCGTTGATGATCTCGCCCATGCGGTCCTTGTACTCGTCGAACTGCCGGTCACGCTCGGCCTCGCGCACCTTCTGCACGATGACCTGCTTGGCCGACTGGGCGGCGATGCGGCCGAAATCGACGGGGGGCAGCGGATCGGCGATGAAGTCGCCGAGGCGGGCGCCGGGGTTGCGGTGCTGCGCTTCGACGAGGTCGATCTGGGTCGAATAGTTCTCGACCGCGTCGACCACTTCCATCAGCCGCTGCAGCTTGATCTCGCCGGTGCGGGCGTTGATCTCGGCGCGGATGTCGGTCTCCTGGCCGTAGCGCGAGCGGGCGGCCTTCTGGATCGCGTCTTCCATCGCGGCGATCACGATCTGCCGGTCGATCGACTTCTCACGGGCAACCGCGTCCGCGATCTGCAGAAGCTCGAGCCGGTTCGCACTGACTGCCATGGCCTATTTCTCCTGAACCCTGGTCCGCGCCGCGCCGACGGCGTCTTGGTCTTCCAAGGCGCCCGCCGGGCGCCCGCGTCACATTCTCTTCGCCCGCGAGGGGCTCTCGTCGCCCGTCAGGCCTTGCCGGCCCTCAGCGAGGCGCGGATCAGCGCGTCGTTGAGCACCAGCCGGGCTTCTTCGAGCGACGCCAGCGGGAAGCGCGCCTCATTGGTGCCGTCGTCGAGCGGCTGCAGCATCCGGATGCCCGCCGTCGCCTCGCTGCCTTCGCCCTCGACGCCGAGCAGCCAGCCGCGGAAGCGCTTGCGCCCCGCGACAGGCACCGCGAGCTCCACCTTCGCCTCGAAGCCGACCCAGCGCGCAAAGTCGCTGACCCGCACCAGCGGGCGGTCGATGCCGGGGGAGGAGACCTCGAGATAGTAGGCGCGGTCGATCGGGTCCTCGACGTCGAGCGCCGGGGAGATCGCGCGGCTGACCGTCTCGCAGTCCTCGACGGTCATGCCGCCGTCGGGCCGCTCGGCCATGATCTGCAGGGTGGCGCCGTTGAGGCCGGAGAGGCGGACGCGCACGAGGCGGTAGCCGATGTCGATCAGCACCGGGTCGATGATCGCCGCGACCTTCGCCGCCGGGCCGGTCTCGGCGACGAGGCGCGGCTCGTCGAGCGGCGCCTCGAAATGCACCGACGGGCCGATGGCGACGGTATCGTCGTCGTCACCGAGGTCGAGATCGGGAGAGTTCAGGGCATCGTCACGCTCGTCGCCCGCCGCACCGTTGGGGGCGTCGTCGCGGTCGTCGATGTCGTCGTCGCGCTCTGCGCTGGTCATCCTGGTCCGTCGTCTTCCCGCCGCCGCGAAGCCGGCGCGCCGTTGTCCGGGCTCACGGGTTCGCCGGAACGGCGCTGTCGTCGTCCGCATCGCCTGACGCGGCACACTGGTTCGCGATCCTTGCCTTGAGCCTATGCCGAAAAGAGCGGGTCCCGGGTGGGCCCCACTCCCAATCCGCTCATCGAGCGCATCAAGGATCGGTGAATGACGCGATATATACAGGGAGTGGGCGGGAAATCAAGGCTGGGCCGCGGCAGAGGCCCGAAACGCTGCGGAAAGCGTCGCGCGGACGGCGGGACCGGACGAGCCATCGCCGTGCAGGGTGCCGCGAACCGACCCCTGCGGCGGGCCGAGCGCCGCGGCCGGGCAACCGTCCGCGACCTCGACCCAGGCGGTGATGTTCTGGTTCATGCGGCATTCCATCAGCCGCGACGCGCCGTCCGGGCCGAAGCAGGCGCGCTGGCCGAGCGACCAGTCGCGTCCGGCGAAACGGCACTTGCAGTCGTGCGCCGCGGCCGACGGCACCGCGGCGGGGACGAGGCTCATGGTCAGCACGAGGGCGAGGCCCGCAAGCACCCGCCGGCGCCCTGCTCCGGCCGGTCGCGAGACCGCTCGCATCACGGGATGCCGCATGGCGAAATCCTCCGCTCCGGGTGCAATGCTACACCCGAAGCGGAGGCAGGTCACCGGGCGACGGCCGCGCGTCAGCGGTAGACGTTGCGGCAGGTCTCGGTGCGGGTGCGCACCACCTTGATCACCCGGCCGTGGCGGTCCTCGACCTTGCGCACCACCCAGGTCGGCTCGCAGACCTTGACGACGCGCTGCGGGCGCCAGTCGTTGCGCCAGCTATTGCGATGGTCGCGGCCGCGGTGCCAGTCGCGGCCGTGGTCGCGGCCGCGGTCCTGGTAGTAGGGGCGGTGCGCGTCCCAGCCGCGGTGGTCGACGGTGACCACCGGCGCCTTCGCCGAGGGGCCGGCGATGAACGGCGCGCCGATGGCGACGCGGACGTTGATGCCGTCGGCGGCAGCCGGGGCGGAGGCGGAGACGAGGGCGGCGGCGGCGAAGGCAACGGCCGCGACGGCGGAGAGAACGGTCTTCGAAACAGCGAACTTCGGGAGCATGACGGGATCCTCATCGGCGGTGGGCCGCGTCGCCGGGCCCGGTGGCATCGGCGCTTGGTCCCTCGACGGCGCCGCATGTCACCCTTCTAGAGCCCTGCCGCTGAACCCGGGCTGAGGCCGGTGTTCACCCGTCGTTCAGCTTTTGCGACAAGGCTGGTCGGTGACATGCGACGGCAGGATGCGAGACCACGATGGACACCGGCGGCCCGCTGACGATCATGGCGCCCGACCTCGCGGCCAAGGTCGCCGGCTGGCTGGCGACGCTCGCGGGCGTGCGGCGGCTGTCGCCGAAGACCGTCGAGGCCTATGAGCGCGACGTGACGCAGTTCCTGCGCTTCCTCGCCGGCCACCTCGGCGGCGCGCCCGACATCGCGGCGCTGGCGCAGCTCCGGCCGGCGGATTTCCGCGCCTTCCTCGCCGACCGCCGCCGCGACGACATCGCCGCTGCCTCGCTCGCCCGCTCGCTCGCCGGCATCCGCTCGCTGATCCGGCATCTCGAGCGCGAGGGCGCCGCACCGTCCGCGGCCGCCGCCGCCGTGCGGGCGCCGAAACGGCCGCGGCGCTTGCCGAAGCCGCTCGCCGCCGATGCGGCGCTCGACGTCGTCTCGATCGACGCGCAGACGGCGGACGAGCCGTGGGTCGCGGCGCGCGACGCCGCGGTGCTCGGCCTGCTCTACGGCGCCGGCCTCCGCATCGGCGAGGCGCTGTCGCTGACCCGGGCCGAGGCGCCGGTCGCCGGCGGCAACCCGCTGCGCGTCACCGGCAAGGGCGGGCGGACGCGGATCGTGCCGGTGCTCGAGCCGGTCGCGGCCGGCGTCGCCGCCTATCTCAGCCTCTGCCCGTGGCCGCTGGCCCCCGACGGGCCGCTGTTCGTCGGCGTCAAGGGCGGGCCACTCGGCGCGCGGGCGGTGCAACTCGCCATGGAGCGGCTGCGCGGCGCGCTCGGCCTGCCGCCGACGGCGACACCGCACGCGCTGCGCCATTCGTTCGCGACCCACCTGCTCGGCGGCGGCGGCGACCTGCGCACCATCCAGGAACTGCTCGGCCACGCCAGCCTGTCGACGACGCAGGTCTATACCGGCATCGACGCCGCCCGGCTGCTCGAGGTCTACGACCGGGCGCATCCGCGCGCATAGGGCACGGGTCTTTCGTCAGGCCCGGGTTTTTCGTCAGGCGAGATCGACGGCGACGCCGTTGGCGGCGAACTGCTCGGCGATGTCGGCCGGCGGGGCGGCGTCGGTGACGATGCGGTCGACGTCGCCGAAGCCGCAGATGCGCACCAGCGCGCGGCGCCCGAACTTGCTCGAGTCGGTGGCGACGAGGCGGGTCTCGCCGCATTCGAGCACGGCGCGGGCGAACTCCGCCTCGGCGAGGTCGAAGTCCATCAGGCCGCAGCCGGCGTCGATGCCGGCCGTGGTGATGATGGCAAAGCGCACGCGAAAGCTTTTCACGAAGGCGATCGCCGCCGCGCCGAAGGCGGCGCCGCTGTCGCCGCGCAACTGCCCGCCGGCCATGTAGACCGTGTTGTCGTTGACGGTCGCCAGCGTGCGGGCGATGTCGGAGGAATTGGTGACGACGGTGAGCCGGCGCTTCGACATCAGCGCGCGGGCGAGGAAGCTCGTCGTGGTGCCGGTGTCAAGCATCACGGCGTCGCCGTCGTCGATCATCGCGGCGATCCGGGCCGCCACGGCGCGCTTGGCGTCGGCGTTGTCGCGCATGCGCCGCTCGAACGGCGCCTCGGCCAGCGGGCCGGGCAGCGACACCGCGCCGTGCAGTTTGAGCAGTGTCCCGGCGTCGGCGAGCGGGCGGACGTCGCGGCGCACCGTCTCGAGCGAGACGCCCAGCCGGTGGGCGAGGTCGGTCACCGAGATCGTGCCGGTTTCCCCGACGATGCGGAGGATGTCGCCGTGTCGCTTCGCGTTCAGGATGGTCACTCCGCCGTCGCCTGACTTGCCGAGCCTGACCGACATCATATGACATTCGGTCAAAAACGGAAAGAGAGATCCATGGATGCGAGGCTTTTTGTGACTTTTTGTTGACATGATGCCCGAATGATGTGGAAATGCCGTCCTGGCCGAGGAGAAATGCGCAAAGCGGCGGCGAGGAGGGGGCGATGAGCGACACCGCGAACCGCGCGGCCATCCGGCGTCTGCCGATCTGGTCCGGCCCGATCGAGATCGCGCCGCTGTCGGGCGGTCTCTCCAATGCGAATTTCGTCGTCGAGGACGCCGGCCGGCGCCGCGTCGTGCGCCTCGGCGCCGACCTGCCGTTCCACCACGTGTTCCGCGACCGGGAGACTGCCGTCGCCCGGGCGGCGCATGCCGCCGGCCTCTCGCCCGCGGTGCTGCACGCCGAGCCGGGTATCACCGTGTTCGAGTTCGTCGAGTGCACCGCCTGCACCGCCGCCGACGTCGCGGCGAACTGGGCGGAGATCGTGCCGCTGATCCGGCGCTGCCACGGCGAGGTGGCGCGCCATCTCGTCGGGCCGGCGCCGATCTTCTGGGTGTTCCACGTCATCCGCGACTATGCGGCGACGCTGAGCGCCGCCGGGCACCGCCTGGTGCGCGAGCTGCCGCGCTACCTCGCCGTCAGCGACCTGCTGGAGGCGGCGCAGGTGCCGCTGCCGATCGTCTTCGGCCACCACGACCTTCTGCCGGCCAACATCCTGCGCGGCGCGGACCGCTACTGGCTGGTCGACTGGGAGTACGGCGGCTTCGGCACGCCGCTGTTCGACCTCGCCAACCTCGCCGGCAACGCCGGCTTCGGCCGCGACGCCGAGATCGCGCTGCTCGGCGCCTATTTCGGCGACGACCTCGACCCCGCCCTGCTGAAGGCCTTCGACGCGATGAAGGCCGCCTCGCTGCTGCGCGAGGCGATGTGGAGCATGGTCTCCGAAATCCACCTCGACGCCCCCGGCGCCGACTACGTCGCCTATACGGCCGAGAACCTCGCCCGCTTCGAGCGCGCCCTCGGCCAGTTCGAGGAAACCATCCGATGAACGTCGCGCCCGATTTCGCCCCCAAGACGGCCAGCCTGCCGAGCCACGCCGAGATCGTCGTCATCGGCGGTGGCATCATCGGCTGCTCCACCGCCTATCACCTCGCCCGCGACCACAAGGCCGACGTGCTGCTGATCGAGCAGGGCCGGCTCACCGGCGGCTCGACCTGGCACGCCGCCGGCCTCGTCGGCCAGCTGCGCACCTCCGCCTCGATCACCCGGCTGCTGAAATATTCGGTCGAGCTCTATGCGACGCTGGAGGCCGAGACCGGGCTCGCCACCGGCTGGAAGCAGAACGGCGGCCTCCGGCTCGCCTGCAATGCCGACCGCTGGACCGAGATCCTGCGCCAGGCGACGACGGCGAAGAGCTTCGGCCTCGACATGCACCTGCTCACCCCGCGCGAGGCGCAGGATCTCTGGCCGGTGATGGCGATCGACGACCTCGTCGGCGCCGCCTACCTGCCGACCGACGGCCAGGCGAGCCCCTCCGACATCACCCAGAGCCTTGCCCGCGGCGCGCGGATGCACGGGGCGAAGCTGGTCGAGGGCGTCACCGTCACCGGCTTCGAGACGGCGGGCGGCGCGGTCACCGGGGTCGTCACCGACGCCGGCACCGTCACTTGTGCCAAGGTGGTCGTCTGCGCCGGCCTCTGGTCGCGCGAGATCGGCGCGATGGCCGGCGTTTCGGTGCCGCTGCAGGCGATGCAGCACCAGTACATCGTCACCGAGACGGTGGCGGGGGTGCCGAGCCGGCTGCCGACGCTGCGCGACCCCGACCGGCTGATCTACTTCAAGGAGGAGGTCGGCGGCCTCGTCATGGGCGGCTACGAGACCAACCCGAAGCCCTGGGCGCTGAACGGCGTGCCGCGGCCGTTCGAGTTCAGTCTGCTCGACGAGGACTGGGACCACTTCGAGCCGCACATGGAATCGGCGATCGCCCGGGTGCCGGCGCTGCACTATGTCGGCGTCAAGCAGATGATCAACGGGCCGGAGAGCTTCACGCCCGACGGCAACTTCATCCTCGGCGAGGCGCCGGAGCTCCGGAACTTCTTCGTCGGCTGCGGATTCAACGCCTTCGGCATCGCGTCGGGCGGCGGCGCCGGCTGGGCGCTGGCGGCCTGGGTCGCCGACGGCACGCCGCCGATGGACCTCTGGGTCGTCGACATCCGCCGCTTCGCCGGCGTGCACGCCGACCCCGCCTATACGCTGGAGCGCACGGTCGAGGCCTACGGCAAGCACTACGCCATCGCCTGGCCGCACGACGAATATGCGAGTGCCCGGCCCCGCCTCGCCTCGCCGCTCTACGGCCGGCTGAAGGACGCCGGCGCGGTGTTCGGCTCCAAGCTCGGCTGGGAGCGGGCGAACTGGTTCGCGGATCCCGCCGCCAGCGGCGAGGCGCGGGACATCCCGTCCCAGGGCCGTGCCAACTGGTTCGGTGCCGTCGGGGAGGAGCACGCGGCGGCGCGCGAGGCGGCGGTACTGTTCGACCAGTCGTCGTTCGCAAAGTTCGAGATCCGCGGCACCGACGCCGCCGCCGCGCTGGAGCGGCTCTGCGCCAACCGCGTCGCGCGGGCGCCGGGGCGGCTCGCCTATACCCAGCTCCTCAACCCGAAGGGCGGCATCGAGGCCGACCTCACCGTGGCGATGCTCGCCGACGACCACTTCTACGTCGTCACCGGCACCGGCTTCCGCACCCACGACGGTGACTGGATCCGCCGCAACCTCGGGGCCGGCGACATCGCGTGCGAGGACGTCACCGAGGCGTTCGCCACGCTGTCGCTGATGGGGCCGAACGCGCGGGCGATCCTCGGCGCCGTCACCGACGCCGATCTCGGCTCCGCCGCCTTCCCGTTCGGCGCGGTGCGGGTCGTGACGATCGCCGGCCATGCGGTGCGCGCGCTGCGCGTTACCTATGTCGGCGAGCTCGGCTGGGAACTGCACATGCCGGCCCGCGCCGCGGCGGACGTCTACGACGCGCTGGTCGCGGCTGGCGCCGCGCACGGGCTTCGCCTCGCCGGCTACCGCGCGATGGAATCGCTGCGGCTCGAGAAGGGCTACCGGGCCTGGGGGGCGGACATCACGCCGAACGACACCCCGCTCGAAGCCGGGCTCGGCTTCGCCGTCAAACTGAAATCCGACATCGACTTCATCGGCCGCGCCGCGCTGGAGGCGCAGGCGAAGGCCCCGCTCGCCAAGCGCCTCGCCGGCTTCCTCGTCGAGAGCCCCGCGGTGCATCTCGTCGGCCGCGAGACGATCCTGCGCGGCGGCAAGCCGGTCGGCTACCTCACCAGCGGCGGCTGGGGTTACACCATCGGCGCCAACATCGGCTGGGGCTACGTGCGCAACGCGGACGGCGTCGACGACGCGTTCCTCGCCGGCGACTTCGCCCTCGTCGTCGCGGGCGAGACCCACCGGGCGGCGCTGACGCTGGCGCCGCCCTATGACCCGAGTTCGGCGCGGGTCCGGGCCTGAGGCGGCGTCAGCCGCCTGTGCCCGGAACCCGCGGCGACGTCAGCCGCCTATGCCGACCAGCGGCGTCCAGCGCCCGTCGGCTTGCGCCGAGCGGATCGCCGCATCGATGAAGCGCATGCCGGCGACGCCGTCGGCGATCGTCGGATAGGCGACGTCGGGATCGAGCGCCGTGCCGGCATCGAAGGCGCGGATGGCCCGCGCCGCCTCCACGTAGATGTTCGCAAAACCTTCGAGGTAGCCTTCCGGATGGCCGAAGGGGACGCGGGTGACGCGGTTCGCCGCGGGACCTGCCCCCGCGCCGCCGCGGGTCAGCAGGCGCTTTGCCTCGCCGAGCGGCGTGTACCAGAGCTGGTTCGGCTCCTCCTGCACCCATTCGAGGCCGCCGGTCTCGCCGTAGATGCGCAGCTTCAGCCCGTTTTCCGAACCGATCGCCACCTGGCTCGCGACCAGCGTGCCCTTCGCGCCGCCGGCATAGCGCAGCAGGATCTGGATGTGATCGTCGACACGGCGGCCCTCGACGAAGGTGGAGAGATCGGCCGACAGCGTTTCCACCTCGAGGCCGGTGACGAAGCCGGCGAGGTTGAAGGCGTGGGTGCCGATGTCGCCGATGCAGCCGCCGGCGCCCGATTTCGCCGGATCGGTGCGCCAGCCGGCCTGCTTGGAGCCGGTGTCCTCGACCCGGGTCGCGAGCCAGCCCTGCAGGTACTCCGCCTGCACGACGCGCACCTTGCCGATCGCCCCCTCGGCGATCATCGCCCGCGCCTGCCGGATCATCGGATAGCCGGTGTAGTTGTGCGTCAGCACGAACAGCTTGCCGGAGCCTTCGGCGATCTGCTGCAGCGCCAGCGCATCCTCCAGCGTCGAGGTCAGCGGCTTGTCGCAGATGACGTGGATGCCGGCCTCGAGGAAGGTTTTGGCGATGGGAAAGTGCATGTGGTTCGGCGTCACGATGGCGACGGCGTCGATGCCGTCCGGGCGGCGGCTTTCCGCCCGCGCCATGCCCTCGTAGGAGGTATAGGCGCGCTCGGGCGCGAGGCCGAGTTCGGCGCCCGAGATGCGGGCCCGCTCGGGATCGCTCGACAGCGCCCCGGCGACGAGTTCGTAGGCGTCGTCGATGCGGGCGGCGATGCGGTGGACGGCGCCGATGAAGGCGCCCTGGCCGCCGCCGACCATGCCGAGCCGCAGCCGGCGCGGGATGCCGGCGCTGGTGTTTGCTCCGATCGTCATTCTGAAAGCTCTCCGGGAAGGCTGCGGGTCAGCGGTCGAGGCCGAGCATGCGGCGGTTGGCGGCCTCGTCGGTGCCACCGTCGGCGAAGTCGTCGAAGGCCTTTTCGGTGACGCGGATGATGTGGCTGGCGATGAACTCCGCCCCCTCGCGCGCGCCGTCCTCCGGATGCTTCAGGCAGCATTCCCATTCGAGCACCGCCCAGCCGTCGAAGCCGTGCTTCGTCAGGCCTGAGAAGATCGCGCCGAAATCGACCTCGCCGTCGCCGGGCGAGCGGAAGCGGCCCGGCCGGTCGGCCCACGCTTGGTAGCCGCCGTAGACGCCGGAGCGGCCGTTCGGCCGCAGCTCGGCGTCCTTCACGTGAAAGGCGCGGATCCGCTCGTGGTAGATCTCGATGTGGTCGATGTAGTCGAGCGCCTGCAGCACGTAGTGCGACGGGTCGTACAGCATGTTGGCGCGCGGGTGGTTGCCGACGCGCTCGAGGAACATCTCGAAGGTGACGCCGTCGTGCAGGTCTTCGCCGGGGTGGATCTCGTAGGCGACGTCGACGCCGTTCTCGTCGAAGACGTCGAGGATCGGCCGCCAGCGCCGGGCGAGTTCGTCGAAGGCGGTCTCGATCAGCCCGGCCGGGCGCTGCGGCCACGGATAGACGTAGGGCCAGGCGAGCGCGCCGGAGAAGGTGGCGTGGGCTTTCAGGCCGAGCCGGCGGCTCGCCTGCGCGGCAAACTTCATCTGCTCGGTCGCCCAGGCCTGCCGCGCGACCGGATCGCCGCGCACGGCGGGGGCGGCGAAGCCGTCGAAGGCGGCATCATAGGCGGGGTGCACGGCGACGAGCTGGCCCTGCAGGTGCGTCGAAAGCTCGGTGACGACCAGCCCGTGCGCGGCGAGGATGCCGGCGACCTCGTCGCAATAATCCTGCGAGGTGGCGGCCTTCTCGAGGTCGAACAGCCGCGCGTCCCAGCTCGGGATCTGCACGCCCTTGTAGCCGAGCGAGGCGGCCCATTCGGCGATGGCGGGGAGCGAGTTGAACGGTGCCGCGTCGCCGGCGAACTGGGCGAGGAAAATGGCGGGCCCTTTGATGGTCCTCATGTGGCGTAACCCTCCCGGCGGCGATGCCGTGGCCGGCGTCGCCGTTCTGTTTGTTATGGATAGTGGAAGGGACTTTATGCGGGCCGCGCGCGCTTGTCACCGCGGGTTCGGCAGGTCGCGGCGATCTTCGCGCGGGGTCAGCCGCCGCGGCGGCCGAGCTCGGTCATCTCGTCCAGCCAGCCGCGGCGCACCGCGTCGCCGGCCGCCTCGACCGAGCCGTACCAGCTCGTGCGCACCGGCTTCACGCCGACGAAATTCAGGATGTTGCGCTCGAGAACCCGGATGCCGTGCGCCCGGAACCACAGCCGGTAGACAAGCGCCGGCATGCCCATGGTGACGACGAGCCGGGCCGACTTGCCGGCGAGCAGCTTTTCCGGAAAACCCTTGTCGCGGTAGGCGAAGGCGGTGCCGGGGCGCATGACCTGTTCGAGGAAGGCCTTCACCAGCGCCGGCATGGTGCCGAGCCAGAGCGGGAAGATCAGCACGAGGTGGTCGGCCGAGCGGATCGCCTCAGCGGCCGGGCGCAGCGCTTCGGGGATGTCGCCGCCGAGGAAGGCGGCGTTGCTGGCGAGCAGCGGAAACTCGAGCCGGGCGAGGTCGACGTGGACGATCTGGTGCGCCGCCGCCACCGCCCCGCGGGCATAGGCTGCCCCCAGCGCCCGGCACAGCCGCTCCGGCGCCGGATCGGGGTGGCCCTGGATGATGACGATCCGACGCGGCATGACACGGCTTCTCCGCCGGTCGGCCGCCACCGTCCTCGGCGCGATCCGTCCGGATGCCGAGCCAGCGTCCCGCGTCGCGCGCGGCGCTGCTTTGATCTGGGTCAAAGCCGCAAGGCAGCCGCCGAGCCCGGCTCAGGGCCCGGGGGCCGGCGCCGGATCGGGCGCGGGATCGGGCGTACCGGGTCGCCGGAAGCCGCGGCTCGCGGCGATCAGCTCGGCACCATAGGCGCTGGCGAGGCGCTCGCCGCGCAGGGCGTCGGCCCCCGCCTCCTCGACCACGCGGCCGCGGCGCAGGATCGCCAGCCGGTCGCAGAGGTGACCGACCACGGCGAGGTCGTGGCTGACGAGGACATAGGCGAGACCGAGTTCGGCGCGCAGCCGCTCGAGCAGGTTGAGGATCTCCGCCTGCACCGAAACGTCGAGCGCCGAGGTCGGCTCGTCGAGCAGCAGGAGGCGCGGCCGAAGGATCAGCGCCCGCGCAATGGCGACACGCTGGCGCTGGCCGCCGGAAAGCTGGTGCGGATAGCGGAAGCGGAAGCCGTCGCCGAGCCCGACTTCGGCGAGGGCGCCGACGATGCGCGCCTCGCGGTCGGCGAGGCTGTGGATCGCCAGCGGCTCGGCCAGCGTCTGGTCGACGGTGCGGCGCGGGTGCAGCGAGCCGTAGGGATCCTGGAACACCATCTGCACGGAGCGATAGAAGCCGGCCGGCCGGCGCCCACTGGCGGAAATCGCTTCGCCGGCGATGCTGATGGTGCCGGCGGACGGGCGGACGAGGCCGGTGATCGCGCGCAGGATCGTCGACTTGCCCGAGCCGGATTCGCCGACGAGGCCATAGGCTTCGCCGGCCGCGACGCTGAACGAGACGTCGTCGACGGCGGTCATCACGGCGGCGCCGCGCCCGAAGACGACGGTGAGCCCGGCGACCGCCAGCGCGGGAGGTGCGGGGGTGCCGGCGGCGGGGGGCGTCAGGCGAGCCATGCGGGGTCGCGCTCCAGCACCGGCAGCGGATGCACCGAGCCCGACAGCCGCGGCGCCGAGCCGAGCAGGCCGCGGGTATAGGGATGGCCGGCCTCGCCGAGCCGCGCCGCCGCCACCTCCTCGACGATGCGGCCGCCGTACATCACCAGCACCCGGTCGCAGAACGAGGCGACGAGGCGGAGGTCGTGGCTGATGAAGACGAGGCCCATGCCGCGCGTCGCGACCAGTTCGTCGAGGATCTTCAGCACCTCGAGCTGGATGGTGACGTCGAGGGCCGAGGTCGGCTCGTCGGCGATCAGCAGGTCCGGCTCGCCGACCAGCATCATCGCGATCATCGCCCGCTGGCCCATGCCGCCGGAGAGCTCGTGCGGATAGAGGCCGAAGACGCGGCGCGGGTCGTCGATCTTCACCGCCGCCAGCATGTCGAGCGCGCGGTCCTTCGCGGCGCGCCCGCCGGCGAGCTTCTGGACCCGGCAGGCCTCGACGATCTGGGCGCCGACGGTCATCACCGGGTTCAGCGAATATTTCGGGTCCTGCATCACCATGCTGATCCGCCGGCCGCGCAGCCGCCGCATCTCGCGCGGCGGCAACGACAGGAGGTCGATGCCGTCGAAACGCAGCCGGTCGGCGGCGACGATGCCGGGCTGCGGCGTCAGGCCGAGGATGGCGCGCCCGGTCTGCGACTTGCCCGACCCCGATTCGCCGACGATGCCGAGCCGCTCGCGCCCGAGCACGAAGGAGACCCCGCGCACCGCCTCGACGACGCCGGAGCGCAGCGGATAGCGCACGGAGAGGTTTTTCACGTCGAGCAGCGGCGGCGTTCCGGCGGCGTTTTCGGCGCTCATCGTTCGGCCGCCTTCGGGTCGAGCACGTCGCGCAGGCCGTCGCCGAGCAGGTTGAAGCCGAGGCTGACGATGAAGATCGCCGCGCCCGGCATCGCCGCCACCCACCACTGGTCGATCAGGAAGCGCCGGCCGGAGGCGACCATGGCGCCCCATTCCGGCTGCGGCGGCTGCGCGCCGAGGCCGAGGAAGCCGAGGCCGGCGGCGATCAGGATCACCCCGGCCATGTCGAGCGTCACCCGCACGATCACCGAGGGCATGCACATCGGCACGATGTGGACGGCGACGATCCGGAGCGGCGAGGCACCCTGCAGCTTCGCCGCGGCGATGAAGTCCGCCCCGCGCAGCTGCAGCGCTTCGGCGCGGGCGAGCCGCGCATAGGGCGGCCAGGCGGTGATCGCGATGGCGATGATCGCGTTCTCGATGCCGGGCCCGAGCGCCGCGACGAAGGCGAGCGCCAGCACGAGGCGCGGGAAGGCGAGGAAGATGTCGGTGATGCGCATCAGCACCGCGTCGACCACGCCGCCGGCGTAGCCCGACACGGTGCCGACGGCGAGGCCGACCGGCATCGAGATGACCGAGACGAGCAGCACGACGACCAGCGTCACCCGCGAGCCGTGCACGATGCGCGACCAGATATCGCGCGCCTGGTCGTCGGTGCCGAGCCAGAACTCGCCGCCGGGCGGCAGCAGGCGCTCGGTGCGCAGGTCGCCGGCGACGGTGGGCGAATGGGTGGCAATGAGGTCGGCGCTCGCCGCGACGACGAGGAGGAGCAGCACGATGACGAAGCCGGCCATCGCCGCCGGATTGCGCACGAAGCCGCGCCAGCCGCGATAGAACCGGCCGAGCCGGGCCTGCGTGCGCGACGCCGGGGCCGGGCTGGTGAGCCAGGCCTTCAGCCCGGCCGGCGGCGCGGGCAACCCGCGATCATGCTGCGCGGCGGGAGGGGTCGGGACCGCCATCAGCGCGTCCTCGGGTCGAGCAGGCGATAGGCGATGTCGGAGAGGAGGTTGAGCAGCACGAAGCTCGCGCCGATCACCAGCGTCGCGCCGAGCACGGCGTTCATGTCGGCGCTCTGCAGCGAATTGGTGAGGTAGGAGCCGAGCCCCGGCCAGGCGAACACCGTCTCGGTCAGCACCGAGCCTTCGAGCAGGTGGGCGTAGGAGAGCGCGATCACGGTGACGAGGGGCACAGCGGCGTTGCGCAGGGCATGGCGCCAGATGATGCGCGTCTCGGAGAGGCCTTTCACGCGGGCGGCGACGATGTACTCCTGCGCCAGCTCGTGCAGCATGAACGAGCGCGTCATCCGGCTGATGTAGGCGAGCGAGAAATAGCCGAGCACCAGGCCGGGCAGCATGGCGTGCGACAGCGCGTTCCAGAACACGCCGGGCTCGCCCGCGATCAGGCTGTCGACCAGCAAGAGGCCGGTGACGGGCGTCACGATGTAGTCGTAGGCGATGTCGAGCCGCCCCGGCCCCGGCGCCCAGTCGAGCCGGGCATAGAACACCAGCAGCGCCATCAGCCCGAGCCAGAAGATCGGCACGGAATAACCGATGAGGCCGACGACGCGCACGAGCTGGTCGAGCAGCGTGTCGCGGCGCACCGCAGCGAGCACGCCGAGCGGCACGCCGACCAGCGTCCCGAACAGGGTGCCGAGCGTCGCGAGCTCGAGGGTGGCGGGGAAGTAGCGCGCGATGTCGGTGAGGACGGGATTGGTGGTGAGCACCGAGCGGCCGAAATCGCCGGTGAGGATGCGCGAGAGATAGAGCCAGAACTGCTCGATCAGCGGCAGGTCGAGCCCCATTTCGGCGCGGACGCGGTCGTAGACCCGCTGCGGCGCGCGGTCGCCGACGACCGCGAGCACCGGGTCGATCGGCACGACGCGGCCGATGACGAAGGTGACCGCGGCGAGCCCGACCAGCGTCACGGCGAGCATCGCCGCGAATTTGGCAACGGCGATCAGGATGCGCAGCGCCGCAGCGCCGCGCTCGCCATCCTGCCGCCGAGGGGCCGCCACCGCCATCCCGGGCGCCGCCGGCGGGCCGCTACTTGGTCACCATGACGACCGAGTTGCTGTCGAAGGAGGGGCCGAGCACGAAGCCGGCGACGGGCTTGCGCACCGCCGCGACCTCGACCTGCTGCAGCACGATGACGAAGGGGCCGTCGGCCATCACCTTGCGCTGCAGGTCCTGGTACATCGCCGCGCGCTTTGCCGGGTCGCTCTCGAGGATCGCCGCGTCGGTCTCGGCGTTGAGCGCGCCCGGATCCCAGGCGTTGCGCCAGGCCAGTGTCTTCGTCGTGCCCTCGTCGGAATTGTCCGGGTTGGAGGCGAAGGTCTGGGCGTTGGTGTGCGGGTCCTGATAGTCCGGGCCCCACTGGCCGATGTAGATGTCGTGCTGGCGGGCGCGGTACTTGGTCAGCGTCTGCTTGCCGTCGCCCGGAATGATCTCGAGGTCGACGCCGCCGGCGGCGAAGGTCTGCTGGATCGCCTCGGCCATGCCGGTGATCACCGGCTGGCTGCGGGTGTCCATGGTGACCTTGAAGCCGTCGGGCAGGCCGGCGTCGGCGAGCAGCGCCTTGGCTTTCGCGACGTCGAGCCGGAACGGCCGGTCGGTGACCGCCCCCAGCATGCCTTTCGGCAGGAAGGCCTGGTGCGCCGTGCCGAGGCTCTTCATCACGGTGGCGGCGATGGTGTCGTAATCGACGAGATACTTCAGCGCCTCGCGCACCTTGGGTTTGGCGAGGTGCTCGTTCTTCTGGTTGAGGCCGAGGTAGTAGACCGTTCCCTTCGGGGCGCTCTGCACGAGGATGTCCGGGTTCGACGCCAGCGCGTCGAGTTCCTCGGCGCCGAGGTTGCGGGCGATGTCGATGTCGCCCTTCTCGAGCAGCAGGCGCTGGGTCGCGGTCTCGCCGATGTGGCGGTAGACGACGCGGGCGAGCGTGCCGGTCGGGCCGGTGTAGGCGGTGTTCTTCTCGATCACCACCACCTCGCTGGCGCGCCAGTCGCGGATCATGAACGGGCCGGAGCCGGCATAGTTGGTCTTCAGCCAGCCGTAGCCGAGATCGCCGTCGACCTCGTTGGCGAGCACCAGATCCTTGTCGACGACGGAGGCGACCGTCGCGGTCAGGCAGTAGAGCACAAAGGTCGGCGCGTAGGGCTTGTCCATCTCGAGTTCGAAGGTGAAGTCGCCGGTCTGACGGATCTTCTCCTCGGCGTTCGCCGGGGTCAGCCCGAACTGGCCGATGATGAAGGCGGGCGACTTGTCGAGCTTCACCGCCCGCTGCAGCGAGAACACGACGTCCTCGGCGGTGAGCGGGTTGCCGGAGGCGAAGCGCTTGTTCTCGCGGATCTTGAACGACAGCGTCCGGCCGTCCTCGGAAACGGTCCAGGATTCGGCGACGACGCCGAAGATCTTCGAGACGTCGGCGAGGTCGTAGCCGATCAGGCGCTCGTAGGTGTTGCCGGCGATCTCGGAGGCGGAGAACTCGAAGATCTCGGCCGGGTCGAGGGTGATGATGTCGTCGATCTGCCAGGCCATCACCAGCGTGTCGCGCGGCGTTTCCGCGGCGACCGGTGCGGCGGGAAGCAGCAGGCCCGCGATCATCAGGCCCGCGGCGGCCAAACCCCTGACGCAGTTCATCATCGGTCGTTCTCCTCGGCGCCAGGGCCTGTCCGCCCCGGGCGGCCCTTTGCGGGAAAGGTCGCGCGCCCGGCCGGCGGCCGGCGCGCCCGGTCCGGGTGCGGGACCCGACGACCTCGGCGAGCATGCGCCAGCCGGGCCGCTCCTGTCCAGCGGCCGGCGCCGGCCGCAGGGCTAGACCATATGGTCACGCACCGAGGCGATGATCACGCGCAGCACGATGAGACCGCCGAGCGAATACAGGAAGGTGAGGAACATGTTCCACTGCCGCGCCGGCAACTGGGCCTGCTCGGGCAGGCGCGGCGGCACCACGGTGAGCACGTAGAGCTTCTGCGCCCCGGCCTGGAACTGGGCGTTCGAGAGGTTGTTGAGCGCGGCCGTATACTGCTGCTGGGCGATGGTCTGCTCGACGATCAGGAACTGGTAGCGCGCCAGCACCGGGGCGAGCGGGCTGTTCTCGCCGGTGAGGCTCGAGCGCTCGCGGGTCACCTGCTCCTCGATCGCGGCGAGGCGATTGCGCAGCGGCTGGATCTGCTGCTCGCTGGAGATGCCGCGGCTGGCGAGATTGGTGATCTCGGCCTGGATCGACGCCGACTGCGTCAGGAGCTGGGTGATGATCGATTCCCGGGCGGTGGAATCCGACGAGGGATCGATCAGCCGCTCGGTGAGCCGGAACTGGGTCACCTCCTCCTCGACACGGCGCAGTTCCGCCTTGGCCTTCTCGACCTGGTCCTCGACATGATCGAGGAAGTCCCGCTCCGAGCGCTGGTTGAACGAGTTCACCACGTTCTCGCTGAGTTCGATCACCGCCTCGGCAATCGTGGCGGCGGTTTCGGCCTCGAAGCCGTAGGTGGTGAGGATGATCTGTCCGGTGACGTCGTCGTAGCGGACGTCGATATGGTTCTTGTAATAGGAGTAGGCCGCCTCGAAGTCGGCATCAGGCTCGAGCCGGCTGAAATAGTCCGCATCCGGGTTTTTGAAGTGTTCCGCGAAGTCGACCTTCTGCTGCAACTCCCGGAACGCCTCGCGCGACGTGACGTATTCGATGACCGCGAAGCTCTCGTCGATGGCGCGCGTCATCGTCGAGCTCTGGCTGCCGAGCATCGTCGTCATAGCGCCGGCGCCGCCCATGTTCGAGCCGGTCAGCGGTGCCTTGATCATCAGCACCGTGTCGACCTTGTACATGTCGGTCGCGATTCCGTAGAGGTAAACTGCGGCGATCGCGGGCGCGATCAGCAGGAAGAACAGATTGATCAGCCAGCCGTTGATCTTTTTCCGACGGATGACGGCCGGATCGTAGATGCGGATCTGCGTGCGTTGGGCGCGCGCAACGATCCCTTCTTCTTCAACTTGGTCTTCGCGGAACTCATCAATCGCCGTTCCGGGCTCCTCCGGGCGCCGGCGATCGATTTCAAAGACTTTGGAAATCTTTGGTGGCTTGATGGGGATCATCGTATCTCCTGAGCCTGCCCTCGTGCAGAACGTAAACGATGTCGCAATGACGCTCGAGCAGCGAGGGCATGCGGCTGGCGATGATGAAGGCGTGACGCTGCAGCATCCGCTTCAGGTAGATCTTGCTCCGCTCACGAAACGCCTCGTCGCCGAGAAACAGGTTCTCGTCGATCAGGTAGACGTCGAAGGCGAGGGCGAGCGCGATGGAATAGGCGGCCCTGCCACGGACGTCTCGCGAAAGCTTGCGCGGCTGCACATCGAGATATCCATAGAGCCCCCCAAGTTCGGCAGCGCGCCGGATGAGCTCGGCGGAGTCGAAGCCATGAAGGCCCGCGAGAATGCCCATGCTGCCCCGGAGCGTCATGCCGGAGATGATAGGCCTGAACGTCGCCAGGGGCCATGACACCGTGCCGTGCCGGACGACATGTCCAGCGGAAGGCAACAGCGTGTTGTGCAGGATGTCGAGTAGCGAGGTCTTGCCCGAACCGCGGGCGCCCAGAATTCCAATTGTCGCATCCCGATCGAAGGAGGCGTTCACGTTCTGCAGCACGTCGATCTGGGCGTCGCCGTTCTGGAACCGCAGCGACACGTCGATGAGGTCGATCACCAGCGCCCCCAGCCAAGGTGATTGCGGAACGCGCGTTCACAAATCAGGCCAGCCCCCAGAATGGCGACAGTCCACCCTGCCACGTAGGAGGGGCTGACCCACGAGGCCGTGTAACTCGTAAAGTAGGCCTCGCGCACCATGTCGTTGAGGTGCAGCAAAGGATTCCATACGGCGTAAGGCCTCAACGAGTACGACAGTTCGGGATACACGTAGAAGCAGCCGGACATGAAGATCATGATACGGCCGCCGAACGTGATGATGAGCATACGCAGCAGCTTCACGTAGTAGAACGGCGCCATGAAGATCAGGCCAAGGCCAAGCCCGATCAGACCAGCCGTCATCTGGAGGCCCACCACAGCCGGAAGGTTGCGGATCGGTGGGGAGAAACCGAACAGCACGGCGCCGAGGTAAAGAACGACACCGACGCCCATGAAGATGACCATCGTCACGAGGCCACGCGCGATCGCGACATCCAGCATCGTCACGCCTTGATAGACACGGAATCGTCCGAAAGAATTCGGAATTGCAGAAACGATATTACAGGTCCGCTTGAGCATCCAGATCGTGACAAGCCCTGTAAACAAAAAAGGTACGATCGGCATTCCGTAACTGTCGCCGCGGCCACGAAGCACGACACGCATGAAGACCAGGATCGCAACCATTCCGAAGATGTCGAGGACTTCCTCAATGAACCCCGCCGGACGGCGGTTGTTATGGCTCATCATTTCCCATTTGATCATCGTCGCGAGTGTTGCGATCTGACGGGACACTCCCCACAGCGCGGTCTGAATCACGTGGCAATCTCCGTCATCATGACCAGCAAACAGGTCCCTGTGCATCAGGGGCCGGGAGCGGCGCCACCGCATACATCAGCAATCCGATCGGGCGGATAGAACAACCATCATCAACGAAGCGTATACCCCTGGATGGCCCGACAAGCGAGTTTAGGGGTGGAGGGCTGCCTTGCATCGGACAGGGGCCTTACGACAATTTCAGGTCGACCCGAACGCGACCGCGTCCACTCTGTCGAAATACGTTGCGGCGGCATGGCACGACGTTGAACGGCCGATCCTGTGCCGTCCCGCAATATCCGCGGCAACCGTGGTGAACGGGCGAGATATTGCATTGCATCAATATATGCGCAAATCATGGCGAAATCCGTGCGCGGCGCAGGGTCAGCCAATCGGGTGGAGCCGCGAGCGCCGCGCCGGCCCCTTGGCTGGCTTGACGTTGCCGCGCCCCCTAGTCTACCAAACCACCGCCGATCTTCTCGCACAGGCGCGTTGACTTGATACTCGACGGGCGCTTGGGGTTGCGCATGACCCACATGGCGATTATCCCGACAGTTCATCCACGTCTGCATTGAACAGCGTTTGGAGTACTGCATGGAGTTTTTCGCGGGCAAGTCGGTCGCGATCGTTGGCAACGCGGAATCGCTGTTGACGGGCAACCACGGTGCGGAGATCGAGGCACACGATCTGGTGCTTCGCATGAACCGCGGCGTGCCGACCAAGCCGGAATCCCAGGGTTCCCGAACCGATGTTCTCGTCTTTGCGCAGTTCCACACGGTCGCCAAATTCGTCAACGCATTTCAGGCGCGCCATCTCATCTGGATGTCCTGGTTCGACCAGGAAGGGGTGGACGAGGGTCCTGCGCTTCCGGAGGGCATCGTTTTCTACGACGCCCGACGACGCTCGGCACTGATGGGTCGCCTCAAGGCTCGGCCGAGCGTCGGAGCCATGGTGATCGATCTCGTCGCATCGTCAGGGGTGAAAACGGCAACCGTCTTCGGTTTCGACTTCAAGCGTACCAATACCTACTATCGCCAGAAGGTGCACATCGGGCCGCACGATTACGACAGTGAAGAGCAGTTTTGTCTCGAGACCGTGGAACAGAACGGCTGGTCCATCGTGCGGGACTACTGAATCCGCCGGCCCTTTCAGGCGCCGACGGATACTGAACCCGGCTAGTGTCGCATGTCTCGCTTGGCCTTGCCTTGCGAGGCGATTTTTCCACGATACAGGAATCAATCGACCGCAATGACCGAACGCCCAAAGGTCCGCCTCATCGGCGATCATTCGAGCTATCACTGCGGCTCCTGGGCCGTGATCGACTTCATGCGCGCGCGGCTGTCGGCCCGCTACGATTTCACGTCGGGCGACGACTACGACGTGCTCGTCGCGAACGGCGAGGGGTCGATGCATCACCGGTCCTCGGCCTACAAGTCGAAGATCGACCTGCTGCGCGCCGCCGCCGAGCGCGGCAAGCCCTTCCACCTGCTCAACACGGTCTGGCAGGAGAACGGTGCACAGGACGCCGACCTGCTGCGACAGGCCGCCTCGATCAACGTGCGCGAGATCATCAGCCGCGACGCGCTGCTCGCCGAAACCGGTATCGATGCGCCGATCTGCCCCGACTTTTCGTACTACGCCGATATCGACCCCGAGGTCCCGCACGTCGACTACGGCGGCGAGGTGGTGGTCACGGACTTCTATTCGACCGAATTCGGCTCCTTCGTGAGGCCGATGGGCGGCCCCTTTTCAAAGCTCCCGTTCATGGACATGAAGGCGCTGGGCTGGTCGGAGATGGTCAACGCGCTGAAGACGGCGTCCCTACTCGTCACCGGCCGGCACCATGCGGTGTTTGCGGCCTGCCGTGCCCGCGCGACGTTCGTCGCCCTGACCGGCAACACTCACAAGATCGAAGGCCTGATCTCGTCGGCCGGGGTCAATATTCCGGTCTGCAAGCATCCCGGCGACCTGAAGGACGGTATGCGCTGGGCGCGCCGCAATCGCGACGCCTACGAGCGGCTGTTCGACTGGATGGACAAGCAGCCGCTGCCGGAAATCCTGCAGCCGGTCTGACGGGCCGCGGTGGGAGGGTGCGTGGCGCCCTCCCCAAGCCCTGGACATGGCAATCCGGCCGGGGCCGCCGCCCGCCCCCCCTCACACCCGCGAATAGATGTCCCCGAGCCGGATCACGTCGTCCTCGCTCAGGTGGCTGCCGGTCTGCACCTCGATCAGTTCGAGGGGGATGCGGCCGGGGTTGGCGAGGCGGTGGATGGTGCCGACGGGGATGTAGAGGGATTCGTTCTCGGCGACGAGGCGGACATCGTCGCCGACGGTGACCTCGGCGGTGCCGCTCACCACCACCCAGTGCTCGGCGCGGTGCAGGTGCTTCTGCAGCGACAGCACGCCGCCCGGATCCACCGTGATGTGGCGCACGCGAAACCGGTCGCCGGTGACGATGTCGTCGTAGCGGCCCCAGGGGCGGAAGCTGTGCCGGTGCTGCGCCGCCTCGCCGCGGCCGGCGGCTTTCAGCTGCGCCACCGCGTCCTTGACGAGTTGCGCCCGCTCGCGCGGCACCACCATCACGGCGTCGCTGGTCGCGACCACGGCGATGCCCTCGAGCCCGACGACGGTGGTGAGCGTCTCTTCGGAATGAATGAGGCAGTCACGGCTGCCGACGAAGGCGCCGTGGCCGTGCAGCGCGTTGCCCTCGGCGTCGCGCTCCGACACCTCCCAGATCGCGTCCCAGCTGCCGATGTCGGACCAGCGGAAGCGCCCGGTGACGACGGCGATCTTCGCCGCCTTCTCGATCACGGCATAGTCGATCGAGGTGCTGGGCGCCGCGGCGAAGGCGGCGCGGTCGAGGCGCAGGAAGCCGAGATCGGTGGTGGCGGCATCGACGGCGGCCTCGGCGGCGGCGAGGATATCTGGCGCGCTGCGCGCGAACTCGGCGATCATCGCGTCGGAGCGGAACAGGAAGTTGCCGGAGTTCCAGAGATAGCCGTCGCGCATGTAGCCGAGCGCGGTCGCCCGGTCGGGCTTTTCCACGAAACGCTCGACGGCGTGCAGGTCGTCGGTGCCGGCGTAGGCTTCGCCCGGCTTGATGTAGCCGAAGCTCGAGCGCGGCTCGGTCGGCGTCAGGCCGAACACGACGATCGCCCCCTCGATGGCAGCCCGGGCGCCGAGACGCACCGCCTCGGCGAAGAGGTCGGTGTCGAGCACGATGTGGTCGGCGGCGAGCGCCAGCACCAGCGTGCCGGGGGCCTGTCGCTCGGCGAGCACGGCGGCGATGGCGACGGCGGCGGCGGAATCGCGCCGCTCGGGCTCGAGCACGATCGACGCCGCGGCGCCGAGGTCGGCGACCTGCTTGCGCACGAAGAAGCGGAACGCCTCGTTGGTGATCACCAGCGGGTCGGCGAACAGCGCCGGGTCGGCGACCCGCTGCACGGTCTGCTGGAAGCTCGACAGCGGCCCGACCAGCGGCTGGAACTGCTTGGGCATGGCGTCGCGCGACACCGGCCAGAGCCGGGTTCCCGAGCCGCCGGCGAGCAGGACGGGGAGGATGCGGGCGTCGGCAGCCACCGCGGTCTCCTGGCCAGCTGTCATCAAGGCACTCCCTTGCCACGTCTCGACGAGTACGACCGCATCGCGCGGCGGGTTTCAAGATGGCGGGTGGTATGAGATCCGGCGAGCGCCGGCTCAGATCGTCTGGTTGTAGGCGCCGACTTCCGGGTTCTCGCGCAGGATCGCGTCGACGGCGGCGAACATCTCGCGCAGGCGGGCGTCGGAGACCGGGCTTTCCACCACGACGACGAGCTCGGGCTTGTTCGACGAGGCGCGCACGAGGCCCCAGGTGCCGTCGGCGACGGTGACGCGGATGCCGTTGACGGTGACGATGTCGGTGATCGCATGGCCGGCGATCGGGGTGCCCTCGGTGCGCATCGCCACGAGGCGGGCGGTGACGCGGGCGACGACGTCGTACTTCACCTCGTCGGCGCAGTGCGGCGACATCGTCGGCGAGCCGTAGGTGCGCGGCACAGCGCGATAGAGGTCCGACATCGAGCGGCCGGGGTTGCGGGCGAGCATCTCGCAGATCGCGATCGCGGTGACGAGGCCGTCGTCGTAGCCGCGGCCGATCGGGGCGTTGAAGAAGAAGTGGCCCGACTTCTCGAAGCCGGCGAGGGCGCCGAGTTCGCGCACCCGGCGCTTGATGTAGCTGTGGCCGGTCTTGAAATAATCGGTGGTGGCGCCGTTCGCCTGCAGCACCGGATCGGTGTTGAACAGGCTGGTCGACTTGACGTCGACGACGAAGCGGGCGTCCGGATAGAGCGCCGAGAGGTCGCGGCCGAGCATCACGCCGATCTTGTCGGCGAAGATCTCGTGGCCCTCGTCGTCGACGACGCCGCAGCGGTCGCCGTCGCCGTCGAAGCCGAGCCCGATGTCGGCGCCGGTCTCCTGCACCTTCGCCGCGATCGCATGGAGCATCTCCATGTCCTCGGGGTTCGGGTTGTAGTTCGGGAAGGTGTAGTCGAGCTCGGTGTCGAGCGGGATCACCTCGCAGCCGATCGCTTCCAGCACCTGCGGCGCAAACGCCCCCGCCGTGCCGTTGCCGCAGGCCGCCACCACCTTCAGCTTGCGGCCGAGCGCCTTGCCGCGGGTGAGGTCGGCGATGTAGCGGCCGGCGACCTCCGGCACGAAGCGGTAGCCGCCGCCGGGGGCGGTGCGGAACGAGCCCGACAGCACGATCTGCTTCAGCCGGCCCATCTCCTCCGGCCCGAAGGTCACCGGCCGGTCGCAGCCCATCTTGACGCCGGTCCAGCCGTTGTCGTTGTGCGAGGCGGTGACCATCGCCACCGCGGCGACGTCGAGGTCGAACTGGGCGAAATAGGCCATCGGCGACACGGCGAGGCCGATGTCGTGCACCAGGCAGCCGCCCGCCATCAGCCCTTGCGCGAGGGCGATCTTGATGCCGAGCGAATAGCCGCGGAAATCATGGCCGACGACCACCTCGGGCTTGACGCCGCGCTCGGCGAGCAGCGTCGCGAGGCCGAGCCCCAGCGCCTGGACGCCGACGAGATTGAGCTCCGGCGGACGGTCCGAGCCGGGGTGGCCGAACCACCAGCGGGCGTCGTACTCGCGAAAGCCGGTCGATTTCACCAGCGCCGTGGTCTCGAAGGCCGCGGTGTTGGGCAGCAGGGAATCGGAAACCGAAAAGATCATCGAAATTCGCAGGGCCCCGTTGAAATGAAGCCACGGCCCGGGCGGGCGGCGGGCGCTGCCGGGCGGAGCGGGACCGGCCACGGCGAGCCGTATCTAGCCTGTCCCGCGGCGCGACACAAATCGGAAGGCGGCGCCCGCCACCCGCCGGGCCGGCGGCGTGCAGGGCGGCGGGCCGGTTTCCGCGGGGCGGGCCTGCGCGCCGGACGCTGCATGTCTCCGCTTTTTGGTGTAGAAGCGCTGCCGGGCCCGCCCCGCGATCCCATGGTGCGGCCGGCGACAAGACCGGCATCGGAAAGGCATGCATTGACGCTCGTGCTCGACATCAGCCGGTTGCTGCGCCGTTCGATGAAGGCGGCGCCGACGGGGATCGACCGGGTCGAGCTCGCCTATGCCAATCACCTGCTGCACCCGGACCGCGTCGCCGGTGCCAGATTTCTCGCCCGCACCGACGGCTGGTCCTGGAACGTGCCGGCGCCCCGCGTCGCCCGGCTGATCGAGCACGTCGCCGCCCGCTGGGCCGCCGGCCACCCGGCCGAGGGCGCCGCCCAGGCGCGCCGTCTCGAAGCCTTTCTGGGGCTGGATCCCGGTGCCTTCGGTTCCGTCGGGCCCGTCTCGGCGAACGCGGCGACGCCATCGGAATCGGCGGCGCTGCGCGCGGCGCTGAAGGTGCTGCTCCTCGGCGGCGGACCGTTGCGGGCGCCGCCGCCGCCGGCCGGCGCGCTCTACGTCAACGTCTCGCACCAGGGCCTCGCCGCCCCGGCGCACCTGCAGCGCCTGCTGGCACGGCGCCGGCTGAAGGCACTTTACCTCATCCACGACCTCATTCCGCTGACCCATCCGGAATATGCCCGCGCCCCCGACGAGGCGAAGCACCGGCGGCGGATGGCGACGGTGCTCGGCACCGCCGCGGCGGTGATCGCCAACTCCGGCTATACGGCGCGGGTGTTTTCCGACCATGCGGCGGCCGAGGGACGCCCGGTCGCCGAGGTGGTCGCAGCCCCGCTCGGCATCGATGCGACGCTGGCGTCCAGCGCCGATCCGGTATGTACACCGCAACCCTATTTCGTCACGATCGGCACGATCGAGCCGCGAAAGAACCACATTTCGCTGTTGCATGTCTGGCGTCATCTGGTCGAGCGGCACGGCCCCTCCGCCCCGCGCCTCGTCATGGTCGGCCGGCGCGGCTGGGAAAACGAAAACGTCATCGACATCGTCGAACGCTGCCGAACGCTCGGAAACCACCTCATCGAATGCGCCGATCTTTCCGACCAGACCCTCGTGCAGCTGATGCGCGGCAGCCGCGCGGTGCTGTTTCCGTCGTTCGTCGAGGGCTACGGCCTGCCGCTGGTCGAGGCGATGAGCCTCGGCGTGCCGGTGATCGCCTCCTCGATCGAGGCGCTGGAAGAGATCGGCCAGGCCGTGCCCGATTTCGTCGATCCGATCGACGGCCTCGGCTGGGCGCAAGCCGTGCGCGACTACGCGGCACCGGACTCGCCGCGCCGCGCCGCGCAGGTCGCGCGGATCGGCGGCTTCCGGCCGCCGCGCTGGGACGATCATTTCGAGATTTTCGACGCCCTGGTGCGGCGTCTCGCGGCGGTGCCCGGCACGGAGCCGGCCGCGGCCTTCATTGCGGAACCGGGACGGGACGCGGGCCGCGTCGGACGGCCGTTTTCCGACCGTCCATGAGCTGACATGAGCTGACTGGAATCGATATGGACCAGACCTTCACGCGTATCGCCGACGACGCCGGCCATGTCCCGCTCTCGTGGGTCGCCGCGGACAGCAGCAACACCTACGTCAACCTCGGCGATGCGCTGAGCCCCGTCATGGTGGCGCTGCTGTCGGGCCGCGACGTCCGCCACGTCGGGCACAAGTCGTCGAAGCCGCGCATGGCGGCGGTCGGCACCATCGCGCACAGCTTCGAGGGCGGCGAGGTGCATGTCTGGGGCACCGGCTCGTCGCGCTGGCGCAACCCGATCGCGGTCGGCCAGAAGCGCATCCCGTTCCATCCGACGCCGAGCACGCGCTTCCGCGTCCACGCCACCCGCGGCCCGATCGGCCGCCAGCTGCTCGGCGAGGAGAACGCCGTCGGCGCGCCGGTCTACGGCGATCCGGTCTGGCTGCTGCCGCGCTTCTACCCGGCGCCGACCGAGAAGAAGTGGGACCTCGGCGTCATCGTGCACCTCGCCGACCTCACCAACCGCGAGAAGACCGTGTCGGTGCGGCCCGAGCACCTGCGCTACGTGGTGCCGCCGGAGTTCGAGGGCAGCGTGCGGCTGATCAACACGATCACCGACGTCAGCGCCGCGGCGATGCGCGGCAAGCTCGACGAAATCCTCTCCTGCCGCCGCCTCGTCTCCACCAGCCTGCACGGCATGGTGTTCGCCGAGAGCTACGGCATTCCTTGCCTCTATTTTTCGCCGCGCGGCCGCAACGACGGCCTGACCACGATCGAGCTCGACCCGGACGGCACGCTCGACCTGCGCATCACCGACCTCTACCGCGGCCTCGGCCGCACGGCGATCCCGGCCTATTCCCAGCCGCGCCGCAGCCATACCGACTGGGCGGCGCTGATGGGCGCGATCGACCGGGCCTGGGAGCCGACGCCGTTCGACGCCGATCCGCTCGCCGAGCGCTCGCCGCTGCCGCTCGCGCCCGTGACGGCGCCGGCCGGCGGCACCGTGTTCGACCTGCCGCTGATCCGCGACCTGCCCTACGGCCACGGGCCGAAGCGCGCGCCGGTGGCCGCCGAAGGCGCGCCCGAGGCGCCGCGCCGCAAGCGCAGCCTGCTCCGCACGCTGCTGTCGCGGTAACCCTCTGCCGCCCGGCCCACCCCGGCCGGCCCTGTGGGGGCTCGCCTCGCAGGGGCAAGGCGGTGTATGTCCGACGAAAGCCCGCGGCCGCCAGGCCCCGCCGGTTACGGCGGCAGGCGGGCGCAGCGCCCGGCCCGGCGCCGGGCGAGACGAGAAGGACCAGCCGATGAGCCTGACCGAGAACGGTGCCCCCGAGACGACCGCCCCCGCCGCGCCGGCTTTCGCGAAGGGCGGGCCGCGCGCCGGCTCGCTCGCCGAGCATGTGCGCGAGACCGGGGTGATCCCGCTCGGCTGGGCCGGCTCGACGCTGGAAATGGACTATCTCAACTTCGGCGACGCGCTCTCCCCGGTGATGGTGGCGCTGCTCGCCGGCCGGCCGATCCGCCGCGTGCCGACCAATTCGCAGGCGCTGCGCCTCGCCGCCGTCGGCACCATCGGCCACGGTTTTGCAAACGGCGAGGTCTGGTTCTGGGGCACCGGCTGCTCGGCGCACCGCAATCCCTCCGCGCCGATGGACCAGCGCGAGCCGTTCATCGCGCCCGGCGACGGCTCGTTCATCGTCGAGGCGACGCGCGGCCCGGTGTCGGAGCGCCTGCTCAACGGCGCCGGCAACCCCGGCAGCGGCGTCTACGGCGATCCGGTCTGGCTGCTGCCGCGGGTCTACCGGCCGAGCGTGCCGAAGAAGTGGAAGCTCGGCGTCATCCTGCACCTCTCCGAGCTCAACGACCGCACCTATACCGCCGTGCCGCGGCCGAACATGATCCGCTTCGACGTGCCGGCCGAGTTCGAGGGCGACGTCCACCTCATCACGACGGTGACGCCGCTCGGCGTCGTCTCGCTGAAGGACAAGGTCGACGAGATCCTCGCCTGCGAGCGGATCGTCTCGACCAGCCTGCACGGCATGGTGATCGCCGAGAGCTACGGGATTCCCTGCCTCTATTTCTCGCCGGGCTCCGGCGGCATGCCGCGCGGCCTCGCCGACATCAGCCTCGACCCGGACGGCCCGACCGACCTGCGCATCGTCGATCTCTACCGCGGCCTCGCCCAGCCCAAGCTCGCCGGCTATTCGCAGCCGCGCGGCGAGCGCACCGACTGGGCCGACGTGATGGCGGCGATCGACCGGACCTGGGAGCCGAAGACGCTGGACGAGGACGCGCTCGTCGAGGCGTTCCCGATCGACCTCGATCCGCTCACCGCCCCCGAGGGCGGCACGATCTGGGACAATCCGGTGCTGACCGAACTGCAGCTGAAGCACGACGTCGCCGAGCTGCGCCGGCTCGACAAGCTCGAGACCAAGGGCCTGCCGCCGCGCACCATTGTGCCGCCGGACCCGAAGCAGCGGCTGAAGTCGCGGCTGATGCGCGCCGCGCCGGGCACGGCGCCGTCGCTGCCGGTCTCCTGGGTCGCCACCACCTCCGAACATCCCTACGCCAACCTCGGC
The DNA here is from genome assembly GCF_015904235.1 of Methylobrevis albus. GTDB lineage: Bacteria > Pseudomonadota > Alphaproteobacteria > Rhizobiales > Pleomorphomonadaceae > Methylobrevis_A > Methylobrevis_A albus. The sequence goes on along the minus strand of NZ_JADZLT010000049.1, from coordinate 23,618 downwards.
GACGCGCTGAGCGCCCTCGTCGTCGCCACCATGGCCGGGCTGCCGGTGCGCCGGGCGGGCTTCGACCAGCCGATCGAGCGCATCGTCGCCGTCGGCACCATCGGCCACGCCCAGCGCCGCGGCATCCTGCATTTCTGGGGCACCGGCCTCGACGCGACGCGCAACACGGTCGACAACCAGCTCGGCCGCTACGTGAAGCCGCCCGAGACCAGCTTCACCGTGCACGCCACCCGCGGCCCGAAGACGGCCGAGGTGCTGCGCGCCGAAGGCATCAAGGCGCCGGCGGTCTACGGCGATCCGGTCTGGGTGCTGCCGCGGATCTGGCCGTTCCGGGACGAGCCGAAGACGCACGAGCTCGGCGTCATCCTGCACATCTCCGAATACGATGCGCCGACGCCCGAGGCGGCGGTGCTCGCCGCCTTCAAGCGCTACGAAATCCCGGCCGAGTTCGCCGGCCGCATCAAGCTGATCAACACCTGGTGCGAGCCGACGCCGGAGGCGATGCGCGAGAAGGTGCGCGAGATCGTCTCCTGCCAGCGCATCCTCTCGACCAGTCTGCACGGGCTGGTGATCTCGGAGACCTACGGCATCCCCTGCGCCTGGTTCGCACCGTTCGCCGGCGGCCCGGCGCGCCCCGCCGTCGACGACCCGTCGAGCCGCATCGACCACCGCATGCGCGATTTCTATGCAGGCGCCGGCGCCGACAGCGTGCTGACCTTCCGGCAGGACCGCGGCCAGCCCTCCGACTGGGCGGCGCTGATCGCCTACATCGACGCCGAGTGGAAGCCGCTGAGCTACGACCCCGCCCCGCTGATCGCCGCCTTCCCGCTGCCGCTCGCCGTGCCTGCCGACGGCGCCGACTGGCCTCTGCCGGAAGAGATCGTCGGCCGCATCCCGTTCTGACCGGCCGACGAGAAGAACAAGAGTCGTAAAGAGAGAGCCGCATGGAAGACGGAACCTTCGACATCATCCTGCGCGTCGCCAAGGCGATCGTGCTCAGCGGCCTCACCTTCGTCGCCGCCTGGCTGCTCGAGGCGGGGGTGCAGCATGCGCTGCTGATCGCGATCCTGCCGACGGTGCTCGCCCTCTTCGGCATCCTGCAGCGGGTGACGGCGGGGCTCGTGGTGCTCGGCTTCGTGGTGGGCATCGTCTGGAGCCTGCTCGGCGACGCCAACCGCGCCAGCCTGCGCGCCACGCTCGGCGGCGCGGTCGGCACGGAGCCTGCAGGGGCGCCCGCCGCACCGGAGCCGGTCGCCCCGCCTGCGGCACCTGCCCCGGCCCCGGCGCAGCCGTGAACCATTGCCGAGACTTCGGCACGGGGCTGGTTCTCAGCCGCGACGGGATCGGGCATGTTCGAGTTGATCAATCCTCCGGGTGGCCGGCGCGGCGTGCAGCGTACCGCGCGCCGGCGACCTCATCGAGGAACCTGAAGGAGCAGTCGTGACTCAGAAGACGATCATGATCGACGGGTACAACCTGAACCTCGAAAAAGGGACAGGTGTCGCGACGTACGCCCGCAACCTCAGCTACGAGTGCAAGAAGCTCGGCTACAAGACCGACATCCTCTACGGCACCCGCGCCTCGCCCGGCGTCAACCAGCTGATGCGCGAGATCGCCTTCTTCGATCCCTACGCCGGCACGCCGCCGAAATGGCTGCTCTACCTGCGCCATGCGCGGCAGATCATGACCTCGCCGGTCGGCATCAAGGCCGGCAAGATCCCGATCACCGGCAAGGTCATCACCAAGCCGTTCGCCTCGCGCATGCCGGCCTACGACCAGATCTGGAACGCGCCGAACCTGTTCGGCCGCGCGCTGGTGCAGTTCGACCTGTTCGGCCGCTTCAACAAGGTGCTCGGCCTCGACACGCCGGACATCATGCACTGGACCTATCCGCTGCCCCTCACCGTGAAGGGCGCGAAGAACATCTACACGATGCACGACCTCGTGCCGCTGCGCCTGCCCTATACGACCCTCGACAACAAGCGCCGCTACCTCAACCTGATGCGGCGCATCGTGAAATCTTCCGACCACATCGTCACGGTGTCCGAAACCTCGCGGCGCGACATCATCGAGATGCTCGGCTGCCCGGAGGAGAAGGTCACCAACACCTACCAGGCGGTCGACATCCCGGCGAAATACGCCAACAAGCCGGAAGAAGTGGTCCGCCGCGAGGTCGAGGGCACGCTCGGGCTCGAGTACAAGGGCTACTTCCTGTTCTTCGGCTCGATCGAGCCGAAGAAGAACATCGGTCGCCTGATCGAGGCCTATCTCGCCAGCCGGATCGAGGCGCCGCTCGTCATCATCGGCGCGCAGGCGTGGAAGTCGGAGCAGGAACTGCGTCTGATCAACGATTCCACCAACCGCTACCTCGAGCAGATCGACAATTTCGTCTTCACGCGCGACCGCATCCGGCGCTTCGAATACGCGCCGTTCCCGCTGCTGGTCAGCGCGATCCGCGGCGCCAAGGCAGTCTGCTTCCCCTCGCTCTACGAAGGCTTCGGCCTGCCGGTGCTGGAGGCGATGCACCTCGGCACGCCGGTGATCACCTCGACGGAGGGCTCGACGCCCGAGGTCGCCGGCGACGCCGCGCTGATGGTCGATCCCTACGACACCCGAGCGCTCGCCGAAGCGATCCGCGAGATGGACAGCAACGCCGAACTCCGCGCCAGCCTGTCGGAAAAGGGCAAGCGCCAGGCGGCGCTGTTCTCCTCCGAGCGCTACCGCGAGCGCCTGCAGGCGCTCTACGAAAAGCTGTTCTGACGGAACGCGGGCCGGGCGTCCGCGCTCCGCCCGCGCCCCGCGACCGGAGCGACCCGCGTGGCCTTTCTCTACGTGTTCCTCGGCGCCGGCCTCGGCGGCATGGCGCGCCACGGCGTCAACCTCCTGGCGCTGCGCGCCTTCGGCGGCGCGCTGCCCGTCGGCACCTTCGCGGTCAACGTGCTCGGCTCGCTCGCCATGGGCCTGATCGCCGGGCTCTTCGCGCTGAAGGCCGGGGCGCCGCAGGGGCTGCGGCTCTTCCTCACCACAGGCATCCTCGGCGGCTTCACCACCTTCTCGGCCTTCTCGCTCGACGTCGCGGTGCTCGCCGAACGCGGCGAGCCGGTGCAGGCGCTCGCCTATGCCGTCCTCTCCGTGGTGCTGTCGATCGGCGCGCTGTTCCTCGGCCTCTTCCTCGCGCGCCACGTGCTCTGATTTCGGTCCCTGCACCAACTGTGCGGGTCCGCGGCCACGGCGGGCCGGCGCGACGCGGTTGCCAGTCGACAGCCGGCGGCCGGGCCGTTATCCCGGTGCCATGCGCATCCTCGCCATCGACACCGCCCTCGACCTCTGCTCGGTCGCCTTCGTCACCGCCACCGGCCGTGGCCCGGCGCTGAGCGAACCGCTGGCGCGCGGCCATGCCGAACGGCTGTTCGCGATGGTGGAAGCGGTGCTCGCCGAGGACGGGGCGAAGCTGGAGGACGCCGACCGCATCGCCGTCACGATCGGCCCGGGCTCGTTCACCGGCATCCGCATCGGCCTCGCCGCCGCGCGCGGCTTCGCGCTGGCGCTGGGGCGCCCGGTGATCGGCGTCGATACGCTGGAGGCGCTCGCTGCCTCCGCGGCCGAGCGGCCGTCCGGGCCGGTGTTTGCGGCGATCGACGCGCGCAAGGGCGAGGTCTACGCCGCCGTCTACGACCGCGGCGCCGAAGCGGTGGCCCCCTTCGCCGCCGACGTCGCGGCGGCGCTCGACCGCGTGCCGCACGACTGCGGCCTCGTCATCGGCAGCGGCGCGCCGCTGCTCGCCCATGCCGCCACCGTCGCCGGACGGCGGCTGCCGCCGCTCGAGCCGCTGGCCGGGCCGGACATTCGCAAGGTGGCGGCGATCGCCGCGGCGCGCGCGCCCGCTGTCCGACCGCCGGCGCCGCTCTATCTCCGGGCGCCCGACGCCAAGCCCCAGGCCGGGCGGATGGCACACCTCTTCGCCGTGGAGGCGGCGTCATGAACTGGCTCGATCCCTTCCCCGTCATCATCGACACCGCCCACCTCGGCGATGCCGACGACCTCGCCGAGATCCACGCCGGCGCCTTCCACCGCGGCTGGAGCCCGGCCGAGATCGAGGCGCTGCTCGCCGACCGTCGCACCATCGCCATCGTCGGCCGCCGCGGCTCGCTGTTCGGCTCGCGCCGGCCGGTCGGCTTCGTCATCGTGCGCGCCGCCGGTGACGAGGCCGAGGTGCTCACCCTCGCCGTCGCGCCGGCGCACCGCCGCCGCGGCATCGGCCGGCTGGTGATGGACGAGGCGATGCGCCGGCTCTACGCCGACCGCGTCAAGGCGCTGTTCCTCGAGGTCGACGAAGGCAACCAGGCGGCGCTGGCGCTCTACCGCCGGCTCGGCTTCACCGTGGCCGGGCGGCGCGGAAACTATTATGCTCGGCCGGAAGGCGGCTCGGCCGCCGCCCTTGTCATGCGGGCGGACATCGGCTAGAGCGCCGCAGCCGCCGGGCGCCGCCCGCGCCGGGTTTTCCGACCAGCCCCGCCACCCGTACCGGGTCGGCCGGCCAGCCGAGGCGCCATGTCCGACGACGCCGATTTCGACAGCCATTTCGACGCCGGCGCGCCTGACGCGGAAAGCAGCCTCGCGCTCGAGGACCAGTGCGTCGCCAAGGGCATGCGGATGACCGAGCAGCGCCGGGTGATCGCGCGCGTGCTGGACGCGGCGAGCGACCATCCCGACGTCGAGGAGGTCTACCGCCGCTCGTCGGCGATCGACGACCGCATCTCGATCTCCACGGTCTATCGCACGGTGAAGCTGTTCGAGGACGCCGGCATCATCGCCCGCCATGATTTCCGCGACGGCCGCGCCCGCTACGAGCCGGTGCCCGAAGCGCACCACGACCACCTGATCGACCTTCGGAGCGGCGCCGTCGTCGAGTTCCGCAGCGAGGAGATCGAGGCGCTGCAGGAACTGATCGCCCGCCGGCTCGGCTACCGGCTGGTCGACCACCGGCTCGAGCTCTACGCCGTGCCGCTGCCGAAACCCGCTCCCGACGACGGCGCGGCGGACTGACGCCGTGCGCCTTTCCGCGCGGCTCGTCGCCGGGCTGAAGATCGGCGCGCTCGCCGGCATGACGGCCGTGCTGCTGCCGCTGCAGTGGCTGGCGATCCGCAGCCGCTCGCCGCGCGCCGCCCGCCTGCCGCACCTTTGGCACCGCGGCGCCGCCCGCCTGATCGGCCTGCGCATCGCCTGCGAGGGCGCGCCGGCGGCGGGGCGGCCGCTGCTGCTCCTCTCCAACCACGTCTCCTGGCTCGACATCGTCGTGCTCGGCGCGGCGCTGCCGGTGAGCTTCGTCGCGAAATCCGAAGTCGCCGGCTGGCCGGTGGTCAGCCTGCTCGCCCGGCTGCAGCGCACGGTGTTCGTCGAGCGCGACCGGCGCACCCGCACCGGCGCGCAGGCGAGCGAGATCGCCGCCCGCCTCGCCGCCGGCGACGTGATCGTGCTGTTCGCCGAAGGCACCTCCGGCGACGGCGCCTCGGTGCTGCCGTTCCGCTCGGCGCTGGTCGGCGCGGCGGGGCGGGCGGTGGAGGCGGGTGCCGGCGGCGCGGCCGCGCTGATCCAGCCGGTCGCGGTCGTCTATACCGCCGAGCACGGCCTGCCGCTCGACCGGCTGAGCCGGACGCGGGTCTCCTGGACCGGCGACATGGACCTCGCTCCCCACCTGCTCGCGATGCTCGCCGAGGGAACCTTCGACGTCACCGTCGTGTTCGGTACACCGATCGCGCTCGGGCCCGGCGACGACCGCAAGGCGGCGACGCGGGCGGCGGAGGCGGCGGTCCGGCGGATGCTCGCCGCCACGCTGCGCGGCGCCGGCGCGCCGGCCCGGCCGGCCAGTGGCGCGGCGCGCGGCGCTGAGGACGGGAGAGAGGCCGGCGGCGCTATTCTCAAGGTCGGCGAAACAGGATAAAACCTGAACTGGACGACGAGACCGCGCACCGCCCGCGTCGGCATCGGATCGGCGGCACCCCGCGGATCCCGCGCCAATGAGGCGGCGGACGACGGGAAGCCAGGAGAGAGCACCGCACACGTGACGGCCGAAAAGCAAGTCTACATCAAGACCTACGGGTGCCAGATGAACGTCTACGACAGCGAGCGTATGACGGATGCGCTGACCCCGATGGGCTATGTCGCGACCGATCGGCCCGAAGACGCGGACCTCGTGATTCTCAACACCTGCCATATCCGCGAGAAGGCGGCCGAAAAGGTCTATTCCGAGCTCGGCCGCATCCGCGTGATGAAGGAAGAGCGGGCGCTCGCCGGCCGCGAGACGCTGATCGGCGTCGCCGGCTGCGTGGCGCAGGCCGAGGGCCAGGAAATCGTCCGCCGCGCGCCGGTGGTCGACATGGTGTTCGGCCCGCAGTCCTATCACCGCCTGCCCGACCTGATCGCCAGGGCGCGCAGCGGCAACGTCGTTGAGACCGATTTCCCGGCCGAGGACAAGTTCGACCACCTGCCGGCGGCGACCTCTGCCGCAACGCGCGCGCGCGGCGTCACCGCCTTCCTCACCGTGCAGGAAGGCTGCGACAAGTTCTGCACCTTCTGCGTCGTGCCCTATACGCGCGGCGCCGAGGTGTCGCGCCCGGTCGACCAGATCATCGACGAAGCCCGCCGCCTCGCCGCCGCCGGCGTGCGCGAGGTGACGCTGCTCGGCCAGAACGTCAACGGCTACCACGGGCTCGGGTCAGACGGGACGCCGACCGGCCTCGGCGACCTGCTCGCCCGGCTCGCCGAAATCCCCGGTATCGACCGGCTGCGCTATACGACCAGCCACCCGCGCGACATGGACGACGCGCTGCTCGCCGCCCACCGCGAGCTCCACGAGGTGATGCCCTACCTGCATCTCCCGGTGCAGTCGGGCTCCGACCGGATTCTCGCGGCGATGAACCGGCGGCATACGCGGGACGACTACCTGCGCCTCGTCGAGAAGATCCGCGCCGCGCGGCCCGACATCGCGCTCACCAGCGACTTCATCGTCGGCTTCCCCGGCGAGACCGAGGCGGATTTCGCGGCGACGCTGTCGCTGATCGAGGAGGTCGGCTTCGCCGCCGCCTATTCGTTCAAGTATTCGCCCCGCCCCGGCACGCCGGCGGCGACGCTCGGCGGCCAGGTCGACGAGGCCGTCAAGGCCGAGCGGCTCGGACGGCTGCAGGCGCTCGTCACGGCGCAGCAGCAGGCCTTTGCCGCGAGCCTCGTCGGCCGCACGCTCGACGTCCTGTTCGAGAAGCCCGGCCGCGAACCCGGCCAGCTGATCGGCCGCTCGCCCTATCTCCAGTCGGTGGTGGCCGATGCCCCCGCCGCGCTCATCGGCTCGATCGTCCGCGTCCTCGTGACCGGCGTCGGGCCCAATTCCCTCAGGGGCCGGCTCGCCGCCGCCCCGGACGCCGTCCCGGCCGGACGCAGCCCGCTTCCCGCCGCCGACACCACCCGGAACGTACCCTCACCCTCAATTGCTCTGGCCGCCGGAGGAGCGTCTTGACGGCTCCCTCGCCGACCTGCGGGACCTGGAGACGAGATGAGTTACGCCTCTGACATGACGCATGTGGTGCTGGCTTTCGACGACAACCGCCTGATTGGCCACCTCTACGGCCAGTTCGACCAGAACCTCGCCCTGATCGAGCAGCAGCTCGGCGTCGAGGCGGTGGCGCGCGGCAACCAGGTGACGATCCGCGGCCCGCACGACGCCTGCGCGCGCGCCCGCGACGTGCTCGAGGCGCTCTATGCCCGGCTGCAGGCGGGCGGCGACGTGCAGGGCGGCGACGTCGAGGGCGCGATCCGCATGGCGAACGCGGTCGGCGCCCAGCTGCCGCTGCCGACGCTGGAGCCGAAGACGCGGCTGAAGCTGGCGCAGATCTCGACGCGGCGCAAAACCATCATGGCGCGCAACCCCGCGCAGGACGCCTACATCCGCGCCATGGACCGCGCCTCGCTGGTGTTCGGCATCGGCCCGGCCGGCACCGGCAAGACCTATCTCGCCGTCGCCTATGCCGCCGCCCTGCTCGAGCGCGGCGAGGTCGCCAAGCTGATCCTGTCGCGCCCCGCGGTGGAGGCCGGCGAGCGGCTCGGCTTCCTGCCCGGCGACATGCGTGAGAAGATCGACCCGTACCTGCGTCCGCTCTACGACGCGCTGCACGACATGATGCCGCCGGAGAAGGTCGAGCGCGGCCTCGCGTCGGGCGCGATCGAGGTCGCGCCACTCGCCTTCATGCGCGGCCGCACGCTGCAGAACGCCGCGATCATCCTCGACGAGGCGCAGAACACCACCGCCGTGCAGATGAAGATGTTCCTCACCCGTCTCGGCGACGGCTCGAAGATGTTCGTCACCGGCGACCCGACCCAGGTCGACCTGCCGCAGGGCCAGGTCTCCGGCCTCGTCGAATCGACGCGCATCCTGAAGGACGTGCCGGGCATCGTGCAGGTGCGCTTCTCCGAGAGCGACGTCGTCCGCCACGAGCTGGTCGGGCGCATCGTCACCGCCTACGACGCCGACAGCCGCGAGCGCCTCGCCGCGCGCGAAGTGGTGCGCGCCCGCACGCCGCGGGTGATGGCGCCGGAGGCGCTCGCCGACGACGGTGCCGCGGGCAGCCGGGAGCCGGCGCTGTGAGCAACGCCGCACCGACGCCGGTCGCAGTGGCGGACGACGACAGCGAGGACGGGCCCGAAGGGCTCGGCCTCGTCGTCGACCTGATCGTCGAGGACGAGGCCTGGGGTGACCCGGCGGCGCTGCAGGCGCTCGCCGACCGCGCCGCGGCGGCGGTCGCGGCGACGATGGAGGCCGAGGTCGAGATCCTGCCGGGCACCGAGGTCGCCGTCGTGCTCACCGACGACGCCGCGATCCGCGCGCTCAACCGCGACCACCGCGGCATCGACAAGGCGACCAACGTGCTGTCGTTCCCGATGCACGAGCCGGACGAGGCCGTGGTCGGCCCGCTGCTCGGCGACATCATCGTCGCGCGCGAGACCGTGACGCGCGAGGCGGACGAGGCCGGGCTTTCAATCGAGCATCATCTCGCCCATATGCTCGTCCACGGATTGCTGCACCTCTTCGGCCATGATCATGGCGAGGAGGACGAGGCCGAGACGATGGAGGCGCTGGAAACGGCGATCCTCGGCGGGCTCGGCATCGCGGACCCCTATGCGGGCAGCGAGCCCGTCAGGGCGGGTTCGCCGGGCGACTGACATTGAGATCGGTGTTCGGCCCGCCGCACCACGCGGGGGCCCGGACACCATTGCGGCACGATGGCGTGTCGCACCAGACGGGGCTACGGACCAGGGGACCATGAGCGAACCGGACGCACAGAGTATGAGCGCGATCTCCGCCACGGCGGCGATCGCGACCCGAACGGCGGCCCACGAGGCCGAACGATTGCTCGAGGCGGACAGGGATCACCGCCGCGAGCGCGAGGAGGTGGCGCCCTCCGGCAGCTGGATCGAGCGGCTGCGCGAGATGATCGGCCTGAAGCCGAGCGCCACGCTCAGGGAGAACCTCGAGACCGAGCTCTCCCGCGACGACGCCCTCGACGCGGCGTTCACGCCCGAAGAACGGGCGATGTTGCGCAACATCCTGCACCTGCGCGAGACCCGCGTCGAGGACGTGATGGTGCCGCGCGCCGACATCGACGCGGTCGACGTCGACGTCACCCTCGCCGGGCTGCTGCTGCATTTCGAGCGCTCCGGCCATTCCCGCACCCCGGTCTATCGCGAGACGCTCGACGAGCCGATCGGCATGGTCCACATCAAGGACCTGATGGCCTACATCACCGACCAGGCCAAGCTGCCCGTGGCGGCGGACCTGCCCGCCGGTACGGCGGGCGTCGCCGACGCCAGCGCCGAAACCGTGGTCGCGGCGCTCGATATCGGCGCGGTCGACCTGTCGCAGCCGCTGGAGGCGACCGGCCTCGTGCGCCAGCTGCTGTTCGTGCCGCCGTCGATGCCGGCGACCGAATTGCTCTCCCAGATGCAGAGCTCCCACATCCAGATCGCGCTGGTCATCGACGAGTACGGCGGCGTCGACGGCCTCGTCTCGATCGAGGACATCGTCGAGACCATCGTCGGCGAGATCGACGACGAGCACGACGAGTTCGAGGGACCGACGATCGTCGAGGCCGAGCCCGGCGTGTTCCTCGCCGACGCCCGCGCCACCGTCGAGGACGTGGTCGCGGCGATCGGGCGCGACTTCGACGTTTCCGACTACGGCGACGACATCGAGACGCTCGGCGGCCTGCTCGTCAACGTGCTCGGCCATATCCCGGCCGCCGGCCAGGTGATCTCCCTGCCGCACCACTCGGGCTACGAGTTCGAAGTGCTCGACGCCGATCCGCGCCGCATCAAGCGCCTGCGCATCGTCTACCGGCCGCCGGCCGACGAGGCGACCGAGGTGCCCGCCACGGCGCGCGCCCAGCGGCTCGGCGGGGGCGACCGCGCCGTCTCCTGACGGCGCCGCCGGCACACTCCCTCAGATCGACGGCAGCGGCTGCGTGCCGTCGATCCAGCCCAGGATGCGGTCGGCGATCGCCGCATAGTTTCCATCGAAATGATGGCCGCCGCCGAGTTCGAGCTTCGGCGTCTGGCGGAGTTCGGGCAGCGTGCAGGCCGTGCCCTGCTCCTCCGCGCCGTAGATGCACACCGTGTGCGCGGCCGGCAGTGCCGCGATCGCCGGGCCGACGGCGTGATCGCCGCCGAGCCCGAGCCAGCCCGCCACCGAGACCTGGAACCGCGTCGTTGCCTCGGGCGCCAGCAGCGCGACGAGCTTGGCGCGCTCGCCGAGCGCCGGCGGCAGGGCGGCATAGGCGAAGGGCAGCGTGTTGGCGCCGAAGGAATAGCCGAGCAGCGCAACGGGTAGCCGTCCGGTCGGATCGGCCCGGGCGACCAGCGCCGTGATGTCGTCCGCCATCTCCTCGGGGCTGCGCGCCGACCAGAAGTAGCGCAGCGAATCGACGCCGACGACATGGACGCCGCGCGCGGCGAGCGCCTCGCCGATGGTCTTGTCGAGGTCGCGCCAGCCGCCGTCGCCCGAAAAGAACACCGCAAGCGCCGTCGGCGTGCCGGTGGCCGGCAGGTCGATGGCCGGCAGGGCCGCCGCCGCGGCGTCGCCCCGCGCCAGCGCCGCCGCGGCATCCGCCGCCGCCGCCAGCCGGGCCGCATCGCCCGCGACGGTCGCCGCCGTCACCCCGGCCCGGCCGGCGAGCGCCCCGCCGAGCGGCTGCGCCGTATCGGCGGGCAGCAGCAGGCGGACCGGTTCGGGCAGCCGGTCGGCGGGGCCATAGGCATAGCCACCGGTCGGCGACCGCGTGGCGGGCGCCCCGGCGCAGACCGGCCGGGCGGTGTGCAACTGGCGGGCGGGGTCGATCACCACCGCGCCGGCGAGCGTCGCCGCCGGGGCGTCGGCCACCGCCGCATAGGCGGCCAGCCCGCCCTCGCCGCGGCCGATCACCACCGGATGGAAGTAGTTGTCGAGCGCCAGCGTGCGCGCGGCCGCCTTGGCGAGGCCCTCGAGGGCGGAGCCGAGGTAGACGCAGTCGCCGTCGCCGGTGTCGAGCTGCCGGCGCCAGGCGGAGAGATCGACGGCGGCGACGGCGAGGCCGCGGCCGGTGAGGTCGGCGGCGAGCACGGCATCGGCCGGTGTGAGGCCACCGGCGTCGGAGACGAGGATCGCGAGGCCGCGCACGGTGCCGTCCGGCGCCTCCAGCGCGGCGGCGACACCCTCGGCCTCGATCGTGGTATCGGCCCGCGCCACGGCGGCCGGATGCGGCGCGAAAATACCGTGCGGCAGCATGCGGCCGGCGAAGCCGAGCAGGGCGGCGGCGCCGACCACCGCGAACACGGTGCGGCGGAGAAGGGGCTTCATCATCGGCGGAGCATCTCCAGCGGGCTGCCGTTGATCAGGCGGCCGACATCGATCAGCGCCTGCGCCTGGTCGAAGCCGGCCGGGCAGACGAGGTAGTGCGGGGTCCAGACCGGGCCGAACTTCGCCTTGAAGGCGCGCAGGCCCTCGAAATGGTAGAGGTCGCCGCCACGGCGGTAGAGCAGCGCCCCGAGGCGGCTCCAGCGCGCCGCGAGGCGGTGGCGGGCAAGGCCCGCGAACGGCGCGGCGCCGAGGTTGAACCAGCGGTAGCCTTCGGCTTTGGCGTGGAGCAGCAGCTTCACGAACAGCGCGTCCATCATGATCTTCGAGACACCCGGCAGGTAGCGCATCAGGTCGACGGCGATCTCGTGCCGCCCGGCGCCGCGCCAGAGATTGGCAAAGGCGACGATCTCGCCGTCCTTCTCCAGCACCGCGCAGTCGAAGCGACGGAGATAATCGCCATCGAAGCGCCCGAGCGAAAACCGCTTCTCGGCGCCGGATTTTTCCACGAGCCAGGCATCCGAGACAGCCTTCAGCCGCGGCAGCACGGCGGCGACCTCGGCCTTGGGCAGGATGCGGAAGACGAGACCTTCCTTGTCGGCGCGCCGGTCGGCGTAGCGCAGTTCCTGCCGCGCCGATCCCTCGAGGCCGAAGCCGGCGAGATCGACCCGGGCGACTTCGCCGAGCTTCAGCGCCTGAAGGCCCATCTCGAGATAGCGCGGCAGCGCCGCCGCCTCGACGCCGTAGAAGACGCAGCGCAGCCCGGCCTGGTCGGCGCGTTCGCGGAATGCCCAGTCGAGCCGCACCGCCGCCGGATCGGCGGGGTCCTCGCCCGCCGTGACCGGACCGCCGAGCGCGACGAGGCTGCCGCCGCTCGCCGCATACATCACGAAGCCGGCGCCGCCGGCATCGACGAGGAAGCGCTTGTCGCCGGTGAAGGCGAGCGCGGCCCCGGCGTTCGGCGCGGCCGCCGCGATCTGCTCGATCTCCGGCGTGATCGGGTCCGGCCGGCCGGCGGCGCGGCGGCCGAGCACCATGTCGAGGCCGAGGGCGGCGAGCAGCGCGGCGCAGGCGACGCTCGCCCGAAGGAAGCGCGGTGCGTCGCTGCCGAAGGCGAATTCCCACCAGAGCGCGTGCTGGTAGGCGACCTCGCGATAGGCGAAGAAGCCGAGCCAGGTGGCGGCGGCGAGCGTCGCCGCGACCATGCCGAGCCAGTGCGGGCTGAGCAGGCGCAGGCCGCCGCCGCCCGGCAGCGGCGCGCGGTAGAAGGCGTCGCGGAAGCTCGCGATCAGCAGCGCGGTGACGGCGAGCACGCTCGCCTCCTCCCAGTCGAGCCCCTTCGCCAGCGAGAAGGCGGCGCCGGCGACGAGCAGCACCACGGCGACGCTGTAGGCCCGGCGCAGGCGCCGGTAGAGGCCGCGGGCGACGACGAGCAGGGCGAGGCCGACGAGGCTGGCGGCGAGGTGCGAGGTCTCGACGAAGGGCAGCGGCAAGAGGTCGGCCAGCGTATCGAGCCGGTCGGGCGCGCCGGGGGTGGCTCCCGAGGCGAGCAGCACGATGCCGCCGCCGAACACCAGCGCCGCCGCCGCCGGCGGCACCGCGGGCGCCACGGCGCGGTGGAGGGCGCCGGCGAGCCGCCCGGCCCGGCTGCGGCGGAGTTCGATCACGGCGAGGCCGAGGGCGGCGAGGCCGAGCGGCAGCACGGTGTAGATAAGGCGGTAGGCGACGAGGCCGGCGAGCGCTTCGGGCCGGTCGCCGAGGCCGAGGCCGGCCACCATGGTCGCCTCGAACACGCCGAGGCCGCCCGGCGCATGGCTGGCGATGCCGAGCACGATCGCCGCGACATAGGTGAAGGCAAAGCCCGCGAGGCTGCCCTGGCTGCCGGTGGGCAGCAGCACCCAGAGGGCGGCGGCGGCCGCGGCGAGATCGACGAGGCCGGCGGCGAGATAGGCGAGCGCGGCGCGCCCCGAGGGCAGCGCGAGGTCGACCCGGCCGACGGTGAGCCGCCGCGCGCCGGTAGCGAGCCAGGTCACCGCCGCGGCGAGCAGCGCGAGGCCGGCGCCGCCGGCGGCGACCTCGATCCGCACGTCGTGCCACGGCCAGAGCCGGATGCCGGCGGGATCGGCGACGAGGGCGAGCGAGACGAGGGCGACGACGCCGGCCATCAGCGCGAACCACGACAGCGCCACCACGGCGGCGATGTCGCCCGCGCCCAGCCCCTCGGCAGCGTAGATGCGCCAGCGCAGCGCGCCGCCGGTGAGCAGCGGAAAGCCGAGCGCGTTGGAGACGGCGTAGCCCATGCTGCCGGCGGCCATCGCGACGCGGGCGTCGACCCGGTCGCCCGCCACGGAGCGGACGGCGACGACGTCGTAGGCGCCGAGGGCGAGGAAGCTGACGGCGGTGGCGAGCACCGCGAGCAACAGCGCGGAGGCCGGGATCGCGGCGAGCGCGGCGCTGACGTCCCCGAGCGAGATCGCCGTGACGTGGCGCTCCAGCACCACGACCGCGAGGACCGCGAGGGCGAGGCCGGCGAGCGGCGGCACCAGCCGGCGCAGGCTGCGCCGCGGCACGCTCGCAGCGGCCGGATCGGGGGCTGGATCGGGGCCCGGATCGGGGGTCGGATCGGGCGCCGCGCCGGGCGCGGCAAAGCCGGCCGGCAGGCGGGGCGAGGCGATGGTCATGATGGCGGTCTCGCCGGAAGGATCTGCCCGCGGGCCGGCGGCGGCGGGGATCGGGACGTGAAGACCGCCCCCCGGCGCGGGGGGATGCGCGGGGGGCGGTCGGTCCGGCCGGCCGGTTCACCGTGGGGGGCAGGGTGCCGGGCGGCCGAAAGGGGAAAGCAGCGGCCGGGGGCGCGGGCGCCCCCGGGATCATCGGTCGGGATGGCCGGGCCGTCAGGCGGCCTTGGCGGTCAGGGCGAGGAAGCGGGCGTTGCCGTCGCGCTCGACCTGCACCAGCACCGGCCGCTTCTGGCCCTTGGCGGCATCGAGCGCCTTCACCGCGTCCTGCGGGCCGGTGACGGGGTCGCGGCCGACCTTGACGATGAGGTCGCCCGGCTGGATGCCCTGCTCGGCCGCCACGCTGTCCGGGGCGACGTTCATCACCACGGCGCCGGTCTTGCCGGCGGCGAGGCCGAGTTCCTCGCGTACCTCCGGCGTCACCGGGCCGAGCGCGAGGCCGTAGGACTCGCGCGCCGCCTGCGGCTCTTCGGCGGCGGCGACCTCGGTGGCCGGGCTGAGGCCGACCGCGACCTCGATGCTGCGGCTCTCGCCGCCACGCACGACGTCGAGCGTCGCGTCCGAGCCCGGCGGCACGGCCGCGACCAGGCGGGCGAGGTCGCGGAACGCCTTCACCGGCTGGCCGGAGACGGCGGTGACGACGTCACCCGGCTCGATGCCGGCCTTCGCCGCCGGGCTGTCCGCGGTGACGTTGGCGACCAGCGCCCCCTCGGTGCCGGGGAGGCCGAGGCTCTCGGCGAGCTCGTCGGTGAGCGGCTGGATGGCGACACCGAGCCAGCCGCGCTCGACCGAGCCGTGCTCGCGGATCGCCGCGATCACCGGTTCGACCAGCGTCGCGGGGATCGCGAAGCCGATGCCGACCGAGCCGCCGGTCGGCGAGTAGATCGCCGTGTTCACGCCGACGACGTTGCCGTCCATGTCGAACAGCGGGCCGCCGGAGTTGCCCTTGTTGATCGCCGCATCGGTCTGGATGTAGTCGTCGAACGGGCCGGAGTGGATGTCGCGGCCGCGGGCCGAGACGATGCCGGCAGTCACCGTGCCGCCGAGGCCGAACGGGTTGCCGACCGCCATCACCGGCTTGCCGACCTTGATCGCATCGGCTTTCGCGAAGGTGACGTGCGGCAGCGGCGTGTCGCTCTCGACCTTGAGCAGGGCGAGGTCGGTCTTCTCGTCGGTGCCGACAAGGGTGGCGACCAGTTCGCGCCCGTCCTGCAGGATCACCTTGATGTCGCTGGCGTCGCCGACGACGTGGTTGTTGGTGACGATGTAGCCGGCCGGATCGATGATGAAACCGGAGCCGAGCGCCGTCTGCGGCATGCCGCGGCGGGTCGGCGCCTCGTTCGGCCGCTCGCCGTCACGGCCGAAGCGCTGGCCCTGGCGCTCGCGGAACTGGCGGAAGAACTCGTCGAACGGCGTGCCCTGCGGCAGGTCGGGTGCGACGAAATTGGTCTGCTCGACCTTCTGGGTGGTGGAGATGTTGACCACCGCCGGCAGCACGCTCTCCGCCAGCGCGGAGAAGTCCATGCCGGGGATGGCGGCCTCGGCCGGGCTCGTCATCAGCGGCAGCGCGCTGGGGGCGACGATCGCCGCCGACAGCATCAGCGCCGCGGCAACGGCCACGACCCGGCCGCGCTTGCCCGCGGCGGCCTTCGGGGAAGAGGTGCGGTCCTGCATCGCTCGGAACTCCTTGGTTCTCTCAAAATCCGGCGCCCCTTCGCGGGGCTTGGAGCGGAGAATGCGGGTCCGGGGATTTCACGGCGATCGACGGAAGATTGATTTTTGCCAATGTTGGGGAGCGGGGGCGAAGGGCGGGGGAGGGCGGCGTCATGGGCTGCCGCATGGCGGCGAAGGAAAAGCGGCTCTTTCCTCGCCCTCCATGCCGTCATCGCCGGGCTCGATGATCAGCCCGGGGTCATGACCGGGGAGGGGGTGTGCCCGGGAACCGAAGACGCTCGCCCCGCTCTCTCACGACGAGAGCGCTCGCCGGTGCCGCCCGCAACCGGTTTCCCCTCAGTGCAGCTTCACCCGCGGTTCTGTCCGGCGCATGATCAGGCGGGCGAGGGTGCCGAGGATGACCTTGCCGTAGCCGTGCAGCGCCACCTGGTGCATCTTGTAGAGGGAGCGGTACATCAGCCGCGCGAACATCCCCTCGAAGAACATCGACTTGCCGGCGATGAAGCCCATCAGGCTGCCGACCGTCGTATAGTGGCCGAGCGAGACCAGCGAGCCGAAGTCCTTGTAGACGAAGGGCTTCAGCGGCTGGCTCTTCAGCCTGCGCCGGATCTGCGCGTAGACGTGGCTCGCCTGCTGGTGCGCGGCCTGGGCGCGCGGCGGCACGAAGCCGCCGCCGGGCAGCGGGCAGGCGGCGCAGTCGCCGAGCGCGAAGATATCAGGGTCGCGCGTCGTCTGCAGCGTCGGCAGCACCACGAGCTGGTTGCTGCGCGTCGTCTCCAGCCCGCCGAGATCCTTCAGCACGTCCGGGGCCTTGACGCCGGCCGCCCAGATCACGAGGCCGCTCTCGATGAAGCCGCCGTCGGCGAGCTTGACGCCCTCGGCGGTCACCTCGGTCACCTTGGCGCCGGTGCGCACCACGACGCCGAGCTCGGCGAGCAGCCCGGCCGTCGCAGTCGACAGCCGCTCGGGCAGCGCGGGCAGGATGCGCGGCCCGGCCTCGATCAGCGTGATGCGCAGGTCCTTGTCCGGGTCGATCTTGTCGAGGCCGTATTCGACCACCGCGCGGGTGGTGTGGTGCAGCTCGGCCGAGAGCTCGGTGCCGGTGGCGCCGGCGCCGATGATCGCGACGTGCAGCTGGCCGTGCCGGATCGGCTCCTTCTGCGTGTGCGCGCGGTAGCAGGCGTTGACGATGCGCCGGTTGAACAGCGCCGCCTGCTCCGGCGTCTCCAGCGCCACGGCGAAGTCCTTCGCGCCGGGGGTGCCGAAATCGTTGGTGGTCGAGCCGATGGCGATCACCAGCGTGTCGTAGGAGAACGAGCGCGGCGGCGTGATCTCGAGCCCGTCCTCGTCGAAGGTCGGGCCGAGGTGCACCTGCTTGGTCGTGCGGTCGAGGCCGATCATGCGGCCGTAGCGGTAGCGGTAGCCGTGCCAGTGCGAATGCGCGAGATAGTCGAGCTCGTGGCGGTCCTCGTCCATCGAACCGGCGGCGACCTCGTGCAGCAGCGGCTTCCAGAGATGGGTGCGCGAGCCGTCGATCAGCGTCACCCGCGCCTTGCCGGTCTTGCCGAGCCTGTCGCCGAGCCGGGTCACGAGCTCGAGCCCGCCCGCGCCGCCGCCCACGACCACGATGTGGTGCAGCGTCTCGTCTTCCTGTCGCGCCAAGATGCATCTCCCGTCTGGAACCGGCCTGTCGCGTCGGCCTGCCGGCCGCCCCCGCGCGATCCTTCCGATTCGACTTTCGTCTGAAGCCGGAGCATCGGTCGGGCGAGCCGAATTGTCACTGCGGTATCTCGTCGGGGACGTCGGGCGGCCGGTGGGTCAAATCGATTGAAATCGCGCTGCCGCGCCCGCGCGCTTGCAACCGGTCGGCCGTTGTGCATTTTGGCGCGACCAGGCCGGGCCCCTCTGGCAGCGCCACGCGCTGCGATGTCGGACTGGGTGTACCACGATCGGCCCGGCCGCAGGTCCTGTCCCCTGTCGACCTCTGCAAACGTCCCCTCGCGTGCCCGGCCACAGCCGGCGCCGGGTCTCCGGGCGAGCCGATCCGCACCGCAAGGGATTGGCTGCGCATGAACGACATCATAGCTGAACTCATGACACCCGAAGCGCTCACCGCGCTGATGCAGGTGATCGCGATCGACCTCGTCCTCGCCGGCGACAACGCCATCGTCATCGGCCTCGCCGCCGCCGGCCTGCCGAAGGAGCAGCGGGCGAAGGCGATCCTGATCGGCATCATCGCCGCCACCGTGATGCGCATCGGCTTTGCCGCCGTCACCACGCAGCTGCTGCAGATCGTCGGCCTGCTGCTCGCCGGCGGCGTGCTGCTGCTCTGGGTGTCGTGGAAGATGTGGCGCGAGCTGCGCACCTCGCACGCCGAGGAGCATGCCGCGGAAGAGGCTCTCGCCGACGCCGACCTCAACCACGACGGCACCATCGCCAAGGGGGTGCCGCGCAAGAGCTTCGCCCAGGCCGCCTGGCAGATCGTGATTGCCGACGTCTCGATGTCGCTCGACAACGTGCTGGCCGTCGCCGGCGCCGCCCGCGACCATCCGACCGTGCTGGTGATCGGCCTCGTGCTGTCGATCGCGCTGATGGGCCTCGCCGCCTCGTTCATCGCCCGGCTGCTCAACAAGCACCGCTGGATCGCCTATGTCGGCCTCGCCGTCATCCTCTATGTCTCGGTCGACATGATCTACCGCGGCTTCGTCGAGGTGTCGCCGCTGATCACCGGCGCCGGCTGACGGGCGGACTTCTGCCGAAACAGCGAAGGGGCGCGGCCGGCAGGCCGCGCCCCTTTTGCGTTTCGGGACAAGGTGGTGGGTGCCGGATGGCGGCTTGGCCGCTCAGCCCTGCACCACCTCCTGGCGCTGGGTGCCGAGGCCCTCGATGCCGAGCGTGACCACGTCGCCGGCCTTCAGATAGCGCGGCGGCTTCATGCCGAGGCCGACGCCCGGCGGCGTGCCGGTCGAGATGATGTCGCCCGGATGCAGGCTCATGAACTGCGACAGGTACGAGACGAGATAGGCGACGCCGTAGACCATGGTGGCGGTGCTGCCATTCTGCATGGTCTCGTCGTTGACCTTCAGCCACATCTTGAGGTTCTGCGGATCGGCGACCTCGTCCTTCGTCACCAGCCACGGACCGGTCGGCCCGAAGGTGTCGCAGGATTTGCCCTTGGTCCACTGGCCCTGGCGCTCGACCTGGAAGGCGCGCTCGGAGACGTCGTCGATGACGCAGTAGCCGGCGACGTAATCGAGCGCCTCGGCCTCGCTGACGTACTTTGCGGTCTTGCCGATCACGACGCCGAGCTCGACCTCCCAGTCGGTCTTCACCGAGCCGCGCGGGATTTCGACGGCGTCGTCCGGGCCGACGATGGCCGAGGTCGCCTTCATGAAGATGATCGGCTCGGGCGGTACCTTGGCGCCGGTCTCGGCGGCGTGGTCGGAATAGTTGAGGCCGATGCAGATGAACTTGCCGGTGCCGGCGACGCAGGGGCCGAGCCGCGGCGTGCCCTCGACGAGCGGCAGGCCGGCAGCGTCGAGCGCGGCGAGTTTCGCCAGCCCCTCGGGGCCGATCGCGGCGCCGGCGATGTCGGCGACGACGCCGGAGAGGTCGCGGATGCGGCCGTCCGCATCGAGCAGGCCGGGCTTTTCCTGGCCCGCGGGGCCGTAGCGCAACAGTTTCATGGGAACTCCTCGAATGGCCGACGCGAAGTCGGGCGAGCTTTGCCGGAGCGCCGGCGAAGCCGAAACGGCGGGGGTCAGGCGGTCCAGCCGCCGTCGATGACGCTGATGCTGCCGGTGGTATAGGTCGCGCCGGCGAGATGCACGACGAGGTCGGCGATCTCCTCGGGCTGGCCGATGCGGCCGATCGGCTGGCGCGCGACGAAGGCGGCGCGCGCCGCCTCGTAGTCGCCCTGTGCGCGCAGCCGCTGCTGCAGCGACGGCGAATCCACCGTGCCGGGGCAGATCGCGTTGCAGCGGATGCCCCTGGCCACGAAATCGGCCGCCACCGAGCGGGTGAGGCCGATCACCGCCGCCTTGGTCGTCGAATAGGCGAAGCGGTTCGGCACGCCCTTCACGCTGGAGGCGACCGACGACATGTTGATGATCGAGCCGTCGCCGCGCGCCAGCATGCCCGGCAGCACCGCCCGGATCGTGCGCACCATCGCCTTGACGTTGAGGTCGAAGGCAAAGTCGAGATCCTGGTCGCTCGCCTCTAGGATGCTGCCCGAATGCACCACGCCGGCGCAGTTGAACAGGATGTCGACCGGGCCGGCGGCGGCGAAGAAGGCGTCCACGGCCGCGCCGTCCAGCACGTCGAGCCGGCGGGCGTCGATGCGCGGGTCCGCGAAGGTGGCGAGGGCATCCGCGTTGACGTCCGTCGCGATCACCCGGGCCCCGGCGGCGACGAGCGCCAGCGCACTGGCCCGCCCGATCCCCTGCGCCGCCGCGGTGATCACCGCCACCTTGCCCTCGAGCTGCCCGGCCATCTCCATCCCCGTCCTCGCGGGCGGTCGCTGCGCCGCCCGATCTGTCTTTTGTCGTTATAAAGCAATTTTCGCCGGTGGGGAGGGGGTAACGCCGGGGCACCGCCGGTCGGCCTACGCCTGGTCGGCGCGGTGCGCGGTGCAGGCGGCGATGAAGGCGGCGAGCAGCGGATGCGGGGCGCCGCGGCGCGAGGAGAGTTCCGGGTGTCCCTGCATGCCGGCGTAGAAGACGTCGCCCGTGAGTTCGACCGCGTCGATGATGGTGCCGCCTTCGCCGCGCGCCGCGACCCGCAGGCCCGCGGCGGCGAGCGGCGCCTCGAGGTCCGGCGCCAGCCGGTAGCGGTGGTTGCAGCGGATCGTCGCCTCCGGGCCGAGCAACCGGCTGAGCCGCGTGCCGGGCTCGGTGCGGATCGTCCGGTCGCCGAGCCGGTGCACGGTGCCGTCCGCAGCGATCGGCACGAAGGTCTTCACCGGGGCGTCGGGATCGGCCTCGGCGAGATTGGCGCTGGCGGCGCCGAGCGCGCGCTGCGCCACCGCCGTCGTCATCGTCTGCATGCCGAGGCAGAGCCCGACCGCCGGCACGCCGAGGTCGAGCGCCGCGTGGGCGGCGGCGATCTGGCCGGCGACGTTCGCCATGTCGGCGCCTCCCGGCAGCAATACGCCGTCGGCCGCCGTCAGCGCCGCCCGCATGCCGGCGGCGTCGAGCGCCTGCGGCGGCAGGAACACCGGCTCCAGCCGGAAGCCCGCCGCCTCGGCCGCGTCGGCGAGCGACGTCAGCGCCGCCGGATAGACGTTGCGATGGTCGTCCTCGGTGCCGACGAGGGCGATCACCAGCGCCGGCGCCGTGCTGCCGTCCGCCGCGAGATCGGCCGCGTCCAGCCGGCCGAGCCGGTCGCGGCGCCAGCGCCCGGCGCGGGTGTCGAGCGCGCCGGCTTCGTCGATCAGCAGGAAGGCGCCGTGCTCCTCGACGACGGCGAGCCGCCTGACGCTGCCGCCGCCGGCGGCCGCAACGATCGCGTCAGGATCGACGCCGGGATTGATTGGCAGCAGCACCATTCCGGTCGCCGCCGCCGCGGCGATCTCAGCGGGCGACGACGGCGCTTCGGTCGGCGCCCCGCCGAGGCGCTCGCCCCAGACGAGGCCGCTCGGCACCAGCGTGCCGCCGGCGGTGACATGCTGCACGGCGTCGGCGTAGCGCGCCGTGTCGAAGCGGGCCGGCAGGTGCATCAGCCGCGCCCCGAGCCGCATCGCCGCGGCCCCGGCGATGGCGCCGTAGAGCGCCGGTTCCGGCCGGTCGTGCGAAATCAGGATCAAGCCCATGCGGCGGCGTCACTTTCCGGCTGAATTGGAGACGAACGATACAATTCTATGAGGCGGGAGAGGGGCGGACAAGCCGGGCAGCGTCGGTAATTGCCGATAATTTCAGCGGATATATCCGGATTTCAAAATTGAATAATAGTGATCAAGAGATACAATGCGGCGATTGCAGGAGGCCCGTTGATGTCGCTCGAAACCCTGGCGCCGCGCATGCGGCGCGTCCGCCCGTCCCCCACCGCCGCGATTTCCGACAAGGTCCGCGCGCTCACCGCGGCCGGCCATGCCGTGGTCAATCTCGGCGAGGGCGAGCTCGATTTCGCCACCCCGCCGCACGTCTGCGCCGCCGCCGTGGCGGCGATCGCGGCCGGCGACACCAAGTACACCGCCGTCGCCGGCACCGCGGCGCTGAAGGCGGCGATCGCGGCGAAGTTCGCCCGCGAGAACGGCCTCGCCTACGACGCGGACGAGATCATCGCCGGGGCCGGCGCCAAGCAGCTGATCTTCAACGCCCTGCTCGCCACGGTGGCCGCCGGCGACGAGGTGATCGTGCCGGCACCCTACTGGGTGAGCTACCCCGACATGGTGGCGCTCGCCGAAGGCGAGCCGGTGATCGTGCCATGCCGGGCCGAGGACGGCTGGAAGCTGACGCCGGCGGCACTTCTCGCCGCGATCGGCCCGCGCACCCGCTGGCTGCTGCTCAACTCGCCGAACAATCCGACCGGTGCGGTCTACTCGGAGGCGGAACTCCGTGGGCTCGCCGACGTACTGCTCGACCACCCGGACGTGCTGCTGCTCGCCGACGACATCTACGAGCACGTCCGCTACGGCTACGCGCCGTTCGCGACCCCGGCGGCCGTCGAGCCGCGGCTACGGCCGCGCACGCTCACCGTCAACGGCGTCTCCAAGGGCTATTCGATGACCGGCTGGCGCATCGGCTATGCCGCCGGCCCGGCCTGGCTGATCGGCGCGATGCAGACGCTGCAGTCGCAGTCGACCTCCAATGCCGCCTCGATCAGCCAGGCCGCGGCGGTGGCGGCGCTGGAGGGCGGCCTCGACTTCATGGACGACTGGCGCGCCCGCCTCGCTGTCCGGCGCGACATCGCGCTCCGCGCGATCGCCCGCATCGACGGCCTCTCCTGCCCGGCGCCCGAAGGCGCCTTCTATGCCTTTGCCGACTGCAGCGGCCTGATCGGCCGGCGCACCCCGGCCGGCCGGGTGCTGGCGAGCGATCTCGACGTCGCGGAATATTTTCTCGACGCCGCCCACGTCGGCGTCGTGCACGGCGCCGCCTTCGGGGCGTCACCCTATCTGCGGATCGCCTATGCGGTGGACGACGCGGTGCTGGCGGATGCGATGGACCGGATCGCGGTGGCCTGCGCGCGGCTCGGGCGGGCGGCGGCGGCGTAAGCCCAAGGCCCTACGTCCGGGGCGGCCCCCTCCCTGTCCCTTGTAAGTTACCTCTGCCGTCCTCTGGTACAGTGCCAGGTGCGGCGTCGGATGCGCGACCGCCGGTCCCTGGGTCGTC
>NZ_JADZLT010000048.1 GCF_015904235.1 Methylobrevis albus | reverse complement strand
GCTGCGCGGGCACGAGGGCACGGTCTGGAGCGTCGGCTTTTCCCCGGACGGCACGCGGATCGTCTCCGGCGGTGACGACGGCACGGTTCGGCTTTGGACACCGGACGGCGCTGCGGCGGGCGAGCCGCTGCGCGGGCACGAGGGCACGGTCTGGAGCGTCGGCTTTTCCCCGGACGGCACGCGGATCGTTTCGGGCGGCCATGACGGCACGGTGCGGCTGTGGACGCCGGACGGCGCTGCGGTGGGTGAGCCGCTGCGCGGGCACGAGGGCACGGTCTGGAGCGTCGGCTTTTCCCCGGACGGCACGCGGATCGTTTCGGGCGGCCGTGACGGCACGGTGCGGCTGTGGACGCGGGACGGCGCTGCGGTGGGTGAGCCGCTGCGCGGGCACGACGGCATGGTCTTCAGCGTCGGCTTTTCCCCGGACGGGACGCGGATCGTCTCGGGCGGCGAGGACGGCACGGTGCGGCTGTGGACGCCGGACGGACGCCGCCTTCTCGTCTTTCGCGGTTCGGTCTCTGGCGTCCCCTGGGTCGCGATCAACGATGTGGGGCAGATCGTTTCCGGAAACTGGGCCGGCCAGATCCATGTTTTTCAGCCAGAGCCGACGTTGCTGCTGCCGCCGCCGTGGACATGGCTCGCGCCCGGGTTCAGCCTTGCCTTGCTGGGAGCGGCATCCGCTGCCTGGCGAAGGGCGGCGGACGACATTCGCCGCGAGGCGGCGCATCGGGAGCAGCGAGTTCCCGCAGCGGCGGCGTTTCTCGATGCCGAAGGGCCGCTGGAGCGCCCGGACCTTGCCGGGCCGGCGATGTCGGCGCTCGTTCACCGGCTGTCCGGATTCATCCGCAATCGCGATACCGCGACCCCCTTCACCTTCGCGCTCGCCGGGGAGTGGGGCAGTGGCAAGTCGTCGGTGATGCGCCTGTTGCAGGACGATCTGGAGCGGGCGGGGTTTCCCACGATCTGGTTCAACGTCTGGCATCATCAGAATGAGGAGCACCTGTTCGCGGCGTTGATGGAGGCGATCCGCACCGAGGCGGCGCCGAGCCTGATGAGTTTTTCGGCCTATCGCTGGCACCCGCTCGCCTTTCGCCGCCGGCTGCTTGTCGAGCGGATGCAGGCGCATCCGTTGCGCTACGCCCTGCAACTCGCCGTCGCCATCTTCTTCGTGATCCTGCTCTGGAAGCTGGTCCCGACTGTCGACATGAGAACGTTGCCGGAAGGGCTGCTGAAGTGGACGGACCAGGGCATCGTTCTCGTCAAGCTCGCGGCGAGCCTCGGAGCCTTCTGGCTCGCCTTGCGGGAACTCGTGCTGCCGTTCAACGTGAAGCCCGGCGCGCTGCTGGCGAGCAGCGACGGCTGGCTGGGCACGCGGTCTTTCAATGATCGGCTCGGTTTCCGCCAGACCTTTGCGACGGCGTTCGGCGAAGTCACCCGCGCGATGGGCGACCGGCGCCTGACCATCCTGATCGACGACCTCGACCGCTGCCGGCCGGACCGGGTCGTCGACCTGCTGGAGGCGGTGAACTTTCTGACCAGCAACGGCAACTGCTTCGTGGTGCTCGGCCTGTCGGAAGGTCCCGTGACGGCGGCGATCGGGCTGAGTTTCAAGGAGATCGCCGACGAGCGAGTGCGGCCGACCCGGCGACGCGGTCGGGAGGCGAAGCCGGCGGCTGCGGCACGGCTCGCCTTCGCCCGCAACTATCTCGAAAAGCTGGTCACCCTGCGCGTCCCGGTTCCGGCGTTCGACGGCGCCGCGCTGCGGAACTGGCTGGACAACGGCGGTCTGCAGGCACGGTCGGCAAGGCCATCGGGATGGCGCGAGTTTGCGAGGGCGCTGCCGTTGCTCCTGTGCTTCGGATGTTTCGCGATTGGAGCCGCGCTTTTGGCCCGGGAAGTTGCCGGACCAATCGGCAGAACTTGGGACACCGCCCCCAAACAGCAGACGGATGCTATGCCGCCACCGCCGACCGGGCAGGCTGGAGTTCCGGCGCCGGTGCCGCAGGCTGGCGACAGCGCTGCTGCCCCGCCCGTCAATCCGGCCGGCGATCCTCTCGACGACCTGCAGCGGCGTTCGCCCGACCGCGGATACATCGCGCCGGCGGCGCCGCACTGGACGGCGGACTTGCACTGGCTGGCGGCGGGGCTGCTGCTGGTGGTTCCGCTGCTGCTGCTCAGCCCGTCGTGCCGACGGTACGTGTTCGGCTGGATCTCCGGCGTCGAGAGCGGCGTGCGGCGGGACAGCGACGAGTATCGCCGGGCGTTCGGGCTCTGGGCGCCGCTGGTGCTGTCCTCGCGCGGCTCGCCGCGGGCAATCAAGCGCTTTGCCAACCGGATGCGTTACCTGACCTCGGACGTCGAGGTGCGCGGCAACGAGGGCAAGATCGCCGCGCTGGTGGCGCTCGGCGCCCTCGACGAGGCCGGGCTACTGGACGCGGCGCGCGGGGTGGCGCAACTCGCGACGCTGCGCCATTTCGGCACCATAGAGGCGCTGGATGCCGGGATGCTGGCGGCGATCGGGGCGATTGCGCCGGCCGACTGGGACGATTATTGGGTCCGCACGGGGACGCCGATGGCTCCGCCCCCCGCCACGCCTACCCCTCCGGCAGCGGAATGAACTCGGTTTCGTCGGGGACGGGGTCGAAGCGGCCGCGTTTCCAGTCTTCTTTGGCCTGTTCGATGCGCTCGCGGCTGGAGGAGACGAAGTTCCACCAGATGTGGCGGGGGCCTTCGAGGGCGGTGCCGCCGAGGAACATCATGCGGGCGTCGTCGACGGCGCGCACGGCGATGGCGTCGCCCGGGCGGAAGACGAGGAGGCGGGGGCCTTCGAAGCGTTCGCCGGCGATCTCGACCGTGCCGTCAAGGACGTAGATCGCGCGCTCCTCGTGGTCGGGATCGAGCGGGGCGACGTGGCCGGCGGCGAGCGCCACCTCGATGTAGAACCAGTCCGACACCATGCTGACCGGCGAGGTGACGCCGAAGGCGGAGCCGCCGACGACGCGGGCGCGCAGGCCCGGCTCCTCGACGACGGGCAGCACGGCGGCGTCGAAGTGCTGGAACGACGGGTCGATCTCCTCGCGGCCGGCGGGGAGGGCGATCCAGCTCTGCAGGCCGAGCATGCGCTGGCCGTTCGCGCGCGCGACGTCGGGCGTGCGCTCGGAATGGGCGATGCCGCGGCCGGCGGTCATCAGGTTCATCGCGCCGGGTCGGATCTCCTGAATGTTGCCGACGCTGTCGCGGTGCATGACGCTGCCGTCGAAGAGATAGGTGACGGTGGCGAGACCGATGTGCGGGTGCGGGCGGACGTCGAAGCCGGCGCCGGGAACGAACTGCATCGGCCCCATCTGGTCGAAGAAGATGAACGGCCCGACCATCTGGCGCTTGCCGTGCGGCAGGGCGCGGCGGACGAGGAAACCGTCGCCGAGATCGCGGGCGCGCGGCACGACGACGAGCTCCAGCGCGTCGCACGAGCGCGGGTCGCCGGCGACGGGATCCTGCGAAGCGAGCCAGCTCATGGCGATGCTCCCTGAATGGTCGCCTGCGGGCAGGCGGGAGAACCCATGATGCCGCGGGCCGCGGCCGCCTGTCGATCCGGAAATCATCGGCGCCGCGGCGGGGCACGATCCGAGGTTGGCGTTTCGGGGGGCCGGGACCGGCTGCGGTTGCGGCCGGAATTCACCCTCTGTTAGCCATGTCGCCATAAAGTTGTGCGGACCAAAGCCCCCGGGGACGTCCGCCGTGTCGAAGATCTTCTCGTTTCGCCGTGAAGCCATGCCGGATCCGGTCGTGGCCTCGGCCGCTCCGGTTGCAACCGCCGCGGCCGAGGCGCCTCCGGCGCCGGCGGGGGGCATGCTCGATCTCGTCGAAGAGGACATCGCCCGCTCGCGGCTGCGGCTCGAGGCGGCGTCGGCGGATGTGGCCGATTTCATCCGGCACGGCGCGGAGCTGGCCGGCCGGGTCGCGGGGGACGCCGACACGCTGGCGACGACGATCGGTTCGGCGGTGGCGGCGGTCGACGCGCTCGGCGCCTCCTATGGCCACGTGGTCGAGGCCGGCCAGTCGATCGGCGGCGAGATCGGCAAGGTGAAGACGCTGTCGGTCGCGGCGCAGGACGGCGCGCGCCGGGCCGGCGACGGCGTCGAGGAACTCCGAGCCGCCATCGCGCGCATCGGCGTCGTGGTCGGGCTGATCGCCAAGGTCGCCAAGCAGACCAACCTGCTCGCCCTGAACGCGACGATCGAGGCCGAGCGGGCCGGCGAGGCGGGGCGCGGCTTTGCCATCGTCGCCAAGGAAGTGAAGTCGCTGTCGCGCGAGACGCAGGAGGCGACGGACGAGATCACGGGCACGATCGCGGCGCTGCAGGCGGCGGCCAAGCGCTCCGGCGGCAGCGTCGCCGAGGTGATCGAGATCATCGCGCAGCTGTCGCCGAGCTTTGCGCGGGTCGCCGACCTCGTCGCGGCGCAGGAGCAGCGCGTCGCCCATGCGGCTGCGAGCGCCGACGAGGTGCGAGCCTTCGTCGAAACCGTGGCGAGCCGCGCCGACGACATGAAGCGCAACAGCATCGCCTCGGCGGAGGCGGTCGGCGGCGTGCGCGGGGCGGCGGAGACGCTGCGCGACACCAGCCTGCGCACCTCGCAGCGCCTCGTCACGGTGCTGCGCCAGACCCCGGCCGCCGACCGGCGCCGACACGACCGCTTTCCGCTCGCAAACCGGGTGACGCTGTCGCGCGGCGGCAGCCTGGTTAGAGGCGTCAGTGTCGATCTTTCGCGCGGCGGCATGTTGGTGCGTCCCGCCGAGGCGGGTGCGCGGCTCGACGGCCGCTGCATCGCCGAGGTGCAGGGCGTCGGCCGGATCGAGGCGCGGGTGGTGGGCCAGTCGCCCATCGGGCTGCATCTGGCGTTTGCGGAAGGCCCGGAGACCGACCGGCTGGTCGGCGCCGCGGTGGACCGGCTGCAGGCCGAGTACCAGCCGCTGATCGACCGGGCGACGACGACCGCGCGGAAGATCGAGGAGATCTTCACCGCCGCGCTGGCGGAGGGGGCGATCGATGCGCGCGCGCTGTTCGACACCGACTATGTCGCAATCCCCGGCACCGACCCGCAGCAGTTCGACACCGCGGCGATGCCGTTCCTCGAGCGCGTGCTGCGGCCGCTGCAGGACGGGCTGCTCGGCGAGGACGAGCGGATGGTGTTCTGCGCCGCGGTCGACCGCAACGGGCTGCTCCCCGTGCACAACCCTGCGTTTTCGAAACCGCAGCGGCCGGGGGAGCCGGTGTGGAACAATGCCAACGCCCGCAACCGGCGCATCTTCGACGACCGCACCGGCCTGCTCGCCGCCCGCAACAGCCGGCCGTTCCTGATCCAGGCCTACACCCGCGACATGGGCGATCGCCAGGTGGAGATGAAGGAAGTCGACGCGCCGATCGTGGTCGGCGGCCGGCACTGGGGCGGGTTCCGGACGGCCTATCGGTTCTGATCAGGAAAAATTTCAGAACTAGGAATTTTGTCCTTGACAGCGTCGCGCTGCTCGGGCATGTTCTCGTCATGATCCGAGATGTGCGGGCGGCGGGGTCACCGCCGGGACGGAGCGGAATGGGGAAGCCGGGCGACTTATGGTCGGCCGGCTTTTTGCGTTTCGGCAGCGAGACGGGACGCGCGATGGCCGGGGCAGGGACACGGCGGGCGCCGCGACCGGAGACGCTGCTTGCCCGGATGCGGCGCACGCTGGGGCGCCAGGTCGAGGAACTCGAGAAGCGGTTCGCGGATGCGACCACGGTCGAGGAAAAGGACGCCCGCACGCTGGCGACGCTGGCGCGGGCGCTGGACGTGCTGATGACGCTCGAGAACGACGCGGGGAGGGGCCGTGCGGCAGCCGACCATGCCGGAGACGGCCGCCCCGGGTCCGCCGGACGCGAGCTCCCCGTCGGCCGCGACGGTGCCGCCGCCGCGGCCCTGCGCGGCGAACTTGCGCGCCGCCTTGAAGCGCTCTGCGCGGACGGGCCGGCTGACGGCGGCGCTGGATGAGCTCGACCCGGCGCTGGCCGAATGGCTGCTGACCGATTGGCCGACGTTTGCCCGGCCCGACCAGCTGCCGCCGGAGGGCGACTGGACCGTCTGGCTGGTGCTTGGCGGGCGCGGCGCGGGCAAGACGCGCACCGGCGCCGAATGGGTGCGGGCGCAGGCTTTGGGCGACCCGGCCGGCGGCATCGCCGCGGCGGGGCGGATCGCCCTCGTCGGCGAGACCTATTCGGATGTGCGCGACGTGATGGTCGAGGGCGTTTCGGGGCTGCTCGCCGTGCACGCCGCGGCGGAGCGTCCGCTCTGGCAGCCGAGCCGGCGCCGGCTGGAATGGCCGAACGGCGCCGTGGCGCAGGTGTTCTCGTCGGAGGATCCGGAGGGATTGCGCGGGCCGCAGTTCGACGTCGCCTGGGCCGATGAACTCGCCAAATGGCGCCACGCCGAGGCGACCTGGGACATGCTGCAGTTCGGCCTGCGCCTTGGCCGGCGGCCGCGGCAGGCGGTGACGACGACGCCGCGCGCGGTGCCGCTGCTCCGGCGGCTGCTGGCCGCGGAGGGGACCGTGATCTCGCGGGCGCCGACGCTGGCGAATGCGCGGTTCCTGGCGCCGGCGTTTCTCACGGCCGTGGTCGGGCGCTACGCCGGCACAAGGCTCGGGCGGCAGGAACTCGACGGCGAACTGATCGAGGAGCGCGCCGACGCGCTGTGGTCGCGGGCGCAGCTCGATGCGATCCGGATCGAGGGGCGGCCGGAGCTGCGCCGGATCGTGGTCGCGGTCGATCCGCCGGCCTCGTCGCATCGGCGCTCCGACGCCTGCGGCATCATTGCCGCCGGCATCGACGCGGCGGGCATCGGCTTCGTGCTCGCCGACGCCTCGCTGCGGGCGGCGCGGCCGGAGGTCTGGGCGCGGCGGGTGGTGGAGCTGTTTCACGCCGAGGAGGCGGACCTCGTCGTCGCCGAGGTCAACCAGGGCGGCGACATGGTCGCGGCGGTGCTGCGCGAGGTGGATGGCGCGGTGCCGGTGCGGGCGGTGCGGGCGAGCCGGGGCAAATGGCTGCGCGCCGAGCCGGTCGCCGCGCTCTATGCCCAGGGCCGGGTGCGACACGCCGGGCTGTTCCGCGAGCTGGAAGACGAGATGGCCGACTTCGGCATCGACGGGCTGTCGGGCGGCCGGTCGCCGGACCGGCTCGACGCGCTGGTCTGGGCGCTCGGGACGCTGATGCTGGGTCCGGAGCGACAGCCGCGGGTGCGGCGGACGTGAGCCGGCTCGTTGGACAGCATGCAAGCCTCTGAAATCGAACAGAATTTGACTAAAACTTGTGCACGGAGATCAACTAAGCATTAACCCTGACGGCCTAGCCTCGTCGCATCAGCCTCTGCGGGTGGGCCGCCGCGGCTGCAAACCATGACGGGCGGAGAGCGTGCGATGCTGGCGCCGGCCTTTGCGATCGACCTTGAAGAATTCACGCTGAGCATCGGCCGTCGCATCGACGGGTTTCTCTATCGCGGCCTCAACAGCGACGACTACGCCATGTGCTGGCTGTCGAGCGGCTTCGAGGCGCTGACGGGCTATCCGGCCGACCGCTTCGTGGCCGAGCGCAAGGCCTTCGCCGACCTGATCCATCCGGATGATCTCGGCGCCGTCAACGCGGCGGTGGCCGACGCGCTGGAGCGCACCGGGCGCTGGCAGCTGTTCTACCGGATCCGCCACGCGAGCGGCGACTGGGTCTATGTGCTGGAGACCGGCGGCGGCTGCGCCCCCGACCCCGCGACCGGACGTGTGCTCTATCTCGACGGCCTCATCGTCGAGGCGGGGCGGATGACCGAACTCGCCGGACGGCTCGAAACCGGGCAGGCGGCGGTCGAACTGATCAACGCCTCGGTGCGCGAGATCGTCCGGACGCTGAAGACGTTGCGCCTGCTGGCGCTGAACGCCCGCATCGAGGCGGCGCGGGCGAATGAGCATGGCGCCGGCTTCGGCGTCGTCGCCCAGGAAATGGTGGCACTGGCCGATACGGGCGAGACCGTGACGCGGGCGATCGAAGTCGAGCTGAAGAGCTTGAACGCAGTCGTCCGCATCTAGCGCCCCGTGGCGGCGGGACGACTGACCGCCATCCCGACACACGAACGCCCGGCCGGAGGGATCCGACCGGGCGTTGCTGTTTCAAGGCCGCAGCTGCGGCGCGACGGAGGCCTTATGGCGCCGTCGCGGGCGGCGGCAGGGCGGGCGAACCGTCGTCCGGCGGCGTCTGGTCGGCCGGCGCGGTGTTCTCCGGCGGCTGAACGGTCGGCTGGACGTCGTTCGGCGCCGGGGTCGCCGGCTCGGGCGTGGTGGTGGTGGCCGCCGGCGGTGCCGGGGTCACGGGGGCCGGCGTCGTCTCGGCCGCGGGGGCGTTGTCGATGGCGTCCTGCTCGGCCACGTCGGTCTGCACGATCGTCGTGTAGGCGAAGTAGAGCAGAGCGAGCGCGAGGCCGCCGATCAGGACGTAGAGGACGGGACGTCCCTTCTTGCCCTGCCGTGCTTCGGTCGGTTCGAGTTGCGGAGGCATCGGTCGTCTCCCTTTCAGATTCTTGTTCGAATGAGGCGTGGGACGGTCTCACCAGGGTGGGCCGGGCGGCGGAAGCCGTTCGTCCCGAGACACGCTCTGCAGGCTTAACGTTCCGGCGGCCCTCCGGTTCCCTCTCGTCATACTTCTTGTCAGCGAGGATTTGCCCATGCCGTGGGACACGATCCGCCGGCGCCTGCAGCGCCCGGCGCGCAGCACCGCGCCCGCCGAGCCGGCGCCGACGCCTCTGGGGCCGGCAGAAGCCAAGGCGTCACGCACGGCGGCGCTGATTGCATTCGCTCAGGGCGGACGGCCGGTGTGGACCGCGCGTGACTATGCGCCGCTGATCCGAGAGGGCTTCACGCGCAATCCGGTGGTGTACCGGGCGGTGCGCCTCGTCGCCGAGGCGGCGGCGAGCGTGCCGCTGGTGCTGACCGAGGGCGCCGAGGAACCCGAGACGCATCCGCTGCGCGACCTGCTCGCCCGGCCGAACGCCGGCGAGGCCGGTGCCGATTTCATGGAGGCGCTGTTCGGGCACCTGCTGCTCGCCGGCAACGCCTATGTCGAATGCGTCGCGGTCGAGGGCCGGCCGGCGGAACTGCACGCGCTCCGGCCCGACCGGATCAAGGTGGTCGCCGGCAGCGACGGATGGCCGGCCGGCTACGACTACAGCGTCGGCGGGCGGACGGTGCGCTTCCGCGACGGGGACGGCACGCCGCCGCTGCTGCACCTGAAGCTGTTCCATCCGCTCGACGACCACTACGGCTTCGCGCCGCTCGAGGCGGCGCAGGTCGGCCTCGACGTCCACAACGCGGCGGCGGCCTGGAACAAGGCGCTGCTCGACAATGCGGCGCGGCCGTCCGGCGCGCTGGTCTACCGCGGCGAGGGCGGGCTCAGCGACGAGCAGTTCGAGCGGCTGAAGCGTGAACTCGCCGACGGCTTCCAGGGGGCGGGCAATGCCGGGCGGCCACTGCTGCTGGAGGGCGGGCTCGACTGGACGGCGATGAGCCTCTCGCCGCAGGACATGGATTTCATGCAGGCGAAGAACGCGGCGGCGCGCGACGTGGCGCTCGCCTTCGGCGTGCCGCCGATGCTGCTCGGCATTCCGGGCGACGCGACCTACGCCAACTATGCTGAAGCCAACCGGGCCTTCTGGCGCCAGACCGTGCTGCCGCTGTGTCAGCGCGTCGCTGCGGCGCTCGCCGCCTGGCTCGGGCCGCTCTACGGCCAGGGGATCAGCCTGCGGGTCGATCTCGACCAGGTGCCGGCGCTCGGCGGCGAACGGCAGGAGCTGTGGCAGCGGGTGATGGCGGCCGACTTCCTCACCGTCAACGAGAAGCGCGCCGCGGTCGGCTATGCCCCCGTCGAGGACGGCGACCGGCTGCCCGCCGGGGGCGGCCGCGAGCCGAAGCCGGAGGGGCGGGGATGGATGTGACACGGGTCTTCGCCGAGCGCGGCGACCTCGCCCATCTCGCGCTGTTCCTGTGGGCGAGCGGATCGAGCGGGCTGCTGGTCTGGAGCTTGCGCGAGCTCGCGGCCTCCAACCGCCGGTTCAACGATTTCGTGGCCGAGAACGCGCGGCTGAATCAGTGGTTCAACGACGACGGGGCGTGAGCCGTTTCGGTCATCGATCTGACCGCACGGGCCTTTCCAGCCCGGGCTCAACCTCGCCCTTCGCGCGGGGGTGCGGGCGGCTGAGATGCGGCCTCAAAAAGCGGCGGCCGAACTTCAAGCGGCTGAATCGGCACGCGAAGTTCCCTGCGCAAGGGATTCATCCGACTCGGCTTTCGGGCGCAGCCTCATGTGCAGCGTCAAGCCGTTGAATCTACAGCTCTACATCGGAGAGGAGGGGAAAGTGACTCGACCGGCAGGGTCTGTCAACGACCTGATTCATCGCCTGAGGCCGTTGAATCAGTCTGGCAACGGCGGCGCGGATCCCGCCCCGCTGCCCGAGCCCGCGCGCGTCTTCGGCGCCTTCTCCGCCGGGCTGCGCCGGGTGCTCGCGTCGGAGGTGGCGCGGCTCAGGCCGCAGCCGCCGGACGCCGGGAGCCGGCGATGAGAAGCTTCGCCGCGGCGATCGCCGCGCCCGAGATCCGCACCGTGCCGGCCGCCTTCGGCCTGCCCGGCACGGACGGGGTGATCACCGGCTACGCCAGCCTGTTCGAGCGCGCGGACCTCGCCGGCGACGTGGTGGCGCCGGGGGCGTTCGCGGCGAGCCTCGCCCGGCGCGGGGTCGGCGGGGTGCGGCTGCTCTGGCAGCACGACCCGCGCGAGCCGATCGGCACCTGGCTCGAGATCGCCGAGGACCGGCACGGTCTGCGCGTCACCGGCCGGCTGCAGCTCGACGTCGCCCGCGGGCGGGAGGCGTTCAGCCTCGTTTCGGCCGGCGTGCTCGACGGGCTGTCGATCGGCTTTCGCACGGTGCGGGCGGTGCGCGAGCGCCGCGGCGCGGTGCGGCGGCTGCTCGAGGTCGACCTCTGGGAGATCTCGCTAGTGACCTTCCCGATGCAGCCGGACGCCCGGCTGGTGACGCCGGCGGCGGCCGGGACCGCGCCGGTCGTCCGCGCCATCCGCGCCGCCGCCCGGCGGCTCGATCCGAGACTGCCCGAGCACCGGACCTGACCGGCCGGCTCGGCTCCACCCGCGCCCGGCCGGCGGCCGGCGACGATGAAAGGACGACGACATGCAGATGAGTGGCATGGCCCCCGAGGTGCGGGGCGAGATCAAGGCCGAGGTGCGCGGTATCGCCGGCGGCGATCCGGCGGCCGGCGAAGTGGCGGGGGCCTTCGCCGAGTTCATGACGGCGTTCGACGCCTTCAAGGACGCGAACGACGAGCGGCTCGCGGCGATCGAGCGGCGCACGCTCGACCCGCTGACGCTGGAAAAGCTCGCCCGGATCGACCGGACGCTGGATGCCCGCAAGGCCGAGCTCGACCGGCTGACGGCGCGCAGCCAGCGCCCGCCGATCGCCGGTGACGACAGCGGCCGGCCGAGCGCGGCGGCGCTGGAGCACCGCGACGCCTTCCACGGCTATGTCCGCGGCGGCGGCGAGGCGGGGCTGAAGACACTGGAGGCGAAGGCGCTGTCGGTCGGCTCCGGCCCCGACGGCGGCTACCTGGTGCCCGAGGCGACCGAGGCCGAGATCGGCCGGCGGCTCGCGGTGCTGTCGCCGATCCGCGCGCTGGCCTCGGTGCGCACGGTGTCGACGGCGACCTACAAGCGGCCGTTCTCGGTGTCGGGGCCGGCGTCGGGCTGGGTCGGCGAGACGGCGGCGCGGCCGCAGACGGCGTCGCCGACGCTGGCCGAGCTCGCCTATCCGGCGATGGAGCTCTACGCGATGCCGGCCGCGACGCAGACGCTGCTCGACGATGCGGTGGTCGACATCGACGCCTGGCTCGCCGACGAGGTCGAGACGGCGTTCGCGGCGCAGGAGGGCACGGCCTTCGTCACCGGCAACGGCGTCAACAAGCCGACCGGCTTCCTCGCCGTCGACGTCGAGCCCGAGGCCGACTGGGAGTGGGGCAAGCTCGGCTACATCGCGAGCGGCGCGGCCGGTGCGTTTGCGGCGAGCAATCCGTCGGACCGGCTGATCGATCTCGTCTACGCGCTCAAAGCCGGCTATCGCCAGAACGCCAGCTTCGTGATGAACCGCCGCACCCAGGCGGCGATCCGCAAGCTCAAGGACGCCGACGGCAACTATCTCTGGCAGCCGCCGGCAATCGCCGGCGGGCGGGCGAGCCTGATGAGCTTCCCGCTCGCCGAGGTCGAGGAGATGCCGGATATCGGGGCCAACGCGCTGGCGGTGGCGTTCGGCGACTTCCGGCGCGGCTATCTCGTCGTCGACCGGGTCGGCGTGCGGGTGCTGCGCGATCCCTACTCGGCCAAGCCCTACGTGCTGTTCTACACGACCAAGCGCGTCGGCGGCGGCGTGCAGGACTTTGACGCGATCAAGCTGCTCCGCTTCGCCGAGAGCTGAGTCGCGGGCCGCGGCCGGGGTCGTTTCGCCGGTGGGGGTAGCCTCCGCCGGCAAAACGGCCAGCAGGACAAAATTCCCAAACATCGCGACGGAGGCGTCCATGACGACCGAGCGGATCGAGCCGCCGGCGACCGAGCCGGTGAGTCTCGCCGAGGCGAAGGCGTTCCTGCGCGTCGACGGCGACGGCGAGGACGAGCTGATCGCGAACCTGATCGCGGCGGCGCGCGAGCGGATCGAGCGGGCAGCGGGGCGGGCGATGATCGCGCAGGGCTGGCGGGTGCGCGTCGATGCGCTGCCGGCGGGGCGCGTGCTGGCGCTGCCGGTGCGGCCGGTGCTCGCCGTGACGGCGGTGCGGGTCGCCGATGCCGGCGGAGTGCTGCAACCTCTGGACGAGGCGGACTACGAGGTCGATACGGCCGGCGGGCGGGTCGCGATCAAGGCGGCGGTGGTGCCGGGGCGGCGCCTCGGCGGCATCGAGGTCGACGTCACGGCGGGCTACGGCGCGGCGGCGTCGAGCGTGCCGGAGGATCTGCGCCAGGCGGTGCGGCTGCTCGTCGCCGACGCCCATGCCAATCGCGGCGACGCGGCGACGGAACGGGCCGGGGCGGGACTGCCGGCCGCGGCGGCGGCGCTGATCGCGCCGTTCCGCCAACTGAGGCTCCTGCCATGACCGCGCCGGTCGCCATCGGCGCGCTGCGCCATCGCCTGACCGTCGAGGAGCCGGTCGCGACCACCGACGACCTCGGCGGCGCCGCGACCGTCTATGTCGTGGTCGGCGACGTCTGGGCCGCGGTCGCCGAACCGGCGCTCGCCGAGCGGGTCGGGGCCGACGACCGGCCGATCGGGGTCGCGACGCACCGGCTGGTGCTGCGCGACGACATCACGGTCGCGGTCGGCTGGCGGCTGACCGGGGGCGGGCGGAGCTTCCGCGTGCTCGCCGTCACGTCGGCGGGGCTGGGCTTCGTGCGCTGCCTCGCCGAGGCGGTGGCGCCATGAGCGCGGTGGTGCCGTCCCGCTTCGGCGACGCGGCGGCCGCCCTGCAAAGGGCCGTGCGGGGCCGGCTGCTCGGCGATGCCGCGGTGGTGGCGGCCTGCGGCGGACGCATTGTCGACGGGCCGCCGAAGGCCGGCGAGTATCCGTATCTCGCGTTTGCAACAGTGCGCGTGCGGCCGTTCGGCGGCGACGAGGCCGACGGGGCCGAGGTGACGCTCGGGCTCGACGCGGTCGGCCGCGGCGGCGGCCGGGCCGACGTGCTGGCGCTGGTCGCGGCCGTCGAGGCGGCGCTCGCTGCCTCGGCGCCGGCGCCGGATGAGATCCACCTCGTCGCGCTGCGCCTTGCCGGCGCCGAGGCCGAGCGGCTGCGCGACGGGCGCACCTGGCGCTGCCGGATGACGCTGGTGGCGCTGGTCGAGACCTGAGCCGGCCGGCGGTGGCCGCTGTTTTCACGAGACAACCATCAGGGAGCCGGACATGGCGGCGCAGCGGGGACGCGATCTTCTCCTCAAAGTCGATGCGGGCGGCACGGGCAGCTTCACCACGGTGGCCGGGCTGCGCGCCCGGCGGCTCGCCTTCAACGCGGCGGCGGTCGACGTCACCGACACCGACTCCGCCGGGCGGTGGCGCGAGCTGCTGGCGGGGGCCGGCGTGCGCCGGGCCAGCCTGTCGGGCAGCGGCCTGTTCAAGGACCAGGCCTCGGACGCCGCCGTGCGGCAGCTGTTCTTCGACGGCGTGATCCGGCCCTGGCAGGTGGTGGTGCCGGACTTCGGCACCATCGAGGGGCCGTTCCAGCTCACCGGGCTCGAATATGCCGGCAATCACGACGGCGAGGTCACCTACGAGATGGCGCTGGAATCGGCCGGCGCCCTCAGCTTCACGGGAGCCTGACATGGCCAACCGGCATCGCGGCGAGATCGACGCCGAGATCGGCGGTCGTCGCCGCACCCTGTGCCTCACCCTCGGCGCGCTCGCCGAACTCGAGGATCGCTTCGGCGCCGCCGATCTCGGCGCGCTCGCCGATCGTTTTGCCGGCGGGCGCCTGCGCGCCGCCGACGCGGCGGCGGTGATCGCCGCCGGGCTGCGCGGCGCCGGCGAGGCGGTGAGCGAGGCGGACGTCGCGACGATGCCGGCGGCCGGCGGCGCAGCGGGCTATGCGGCGATCGTGGTGCGGCTGCTGCAGGCGACCTTCGGCACCGCCGCGCCGGACGGGGAGGGCGGGACATCCCCCGGCGAGCCGCTGCACCCTTCGCAGCCCCGGCCGGCGACGCCCGGGGCGGACGGAGTGAGCACGGCCGCGCGGCGCTGACCGGCGCGCCGGTCGCCGCGGCGGCCTTTCCCTGGGACGAGGCGATGCGGCTCGGCTTCGGCGTGCTGCGGCTCGGCCCGGCGGCGTTCTGGGCGATGACGCCGCGCGAACTCGCGGCCGCCGCCGGCCGGCAGCGCCCGGCCGGCCCGGGCCGCGACGTGCTGGCCACGCTGATGGCGGCTTATCCGGACCATGCCGGCTGACCGGCGGCCGGAGGGAGGAGGGGTTCATGACCGACGAGACGGAAACCGGCGGGGCGGGCGCCCTCGCGGCGATCGCCGGGGAAGCGACGGCGCTGCGCGCGGTGCTCGGCGACCTCGACGGGTTGTCGGAGCGGTTCGGCGCCAATCTCGCCCGGGCGCTCGCCGGGGCGGTGGTGCAGGGGCGCTCGCTGGATGGCGTACTAAAGCAACTGGCGCTGTCGCTGTCGAGTTCGCTGCTGAACCAGGCGTTGGCGCCGCTCACGGGGGCGCTGACCGGGTTGCTCGGCAACCTGCTGGGCGGGGCTGCTTCGTCCGTGATGCCGTTCGCGGCGGGGGGCGTGATCGCGGCGCCGACCTATTTTCCGCTGCCCGGCGGCGGAACGGGCCTCGCGGGGGAGGCGGGGCCGGAGGCGATCGTGCCACTCGCCCGCGGCAGCGACGGCCGGCTCGGCATTCGGGGCGCGGCGGGCGGCGGCACCGTGTCGGTGACGTTCAACGTCACCACGCCGGATGCCGAAAGTTTCCGGCGCTCGGAGGGGCAGTTGACCGCGATGCTTGCCCGCGCCGCGGCGCGAGGGCGCCGCGGGCTGTGAAAAGATCCTCGCGACCGGCCTGACGGGGCGTCAGGCGACCGCCTTGCGGCGCAGGAGCAGGTAGCTGCTGATCTCGCCGAGAATGATGCGGCGCCGCGCCTTGAGGTCGGCGAGCGTTTCGTCCGTCGCCGCTTCGATGAGCGACTCGATCCGGTGGATGCGCTTGGTGATGGCCTGATGACTGGCCGCGAGCTCGGCGAACAGGGTGTCGTCGAGTTTCAGATCCCTGATCAGGGCGGCGTCGTCGGGGAATACTTCGGCGAGGTCGTGGGGAAGATGGTTCATCGCGCGCATCCTTTTTTCGTTGTCGTTCCCAAGGGTTGCAACCGGACGGCACGAACCGTCGCGGCCTCATTCAAACGGCGAGTGCCCCAATGCCTCCATCCTCCTTTCACGATGTCGGATTTCCCGTCGACATCGCATTCGGCGCTTCCGGCGGGCCGGAACGGCGGACAGAAATCGTAACGCTCGGATCGGGCCGCGAGTTCCGTAACAGCCGTTGGGCCGATGCCAGGCGCAGGTTCGACGCCGGCTACGGAATCAGGACGCTCGATGATCTCTACGAAGTAATTTCCTTTTTCGAAGAACGGCGCGGCCGGCTCTATGGCTTTCGGTTCCGGGACAAAACGGACTGGAAGTCCTGCGCGCCGGGGCAAACCCCGTCTCCGGCCGATCAAACTATCGGCATTGGCAATGGTAGCACGGTCAACTTCCAGCTCGTCAAGAGCTACGGATTGATGATGCCATATGTTAGGCGGATTACCCGGCCGGTCGCCGGAAGCGTGCGACCGAGTGTCGCAGCCGACATCGATCTCGCGACCGGGATGCTGACGTTCGCCGCGCCGCCGCCCGCCGGCGCCGTCGTCGCGGCGGGCTTTGCCTTCGACCTGCCGGCCCGCTTCGATACCGACCGCCTGGTGATCAGCCTCTCGGCCTTCGAGGCGGGCGAGATCCCGTCGATCCCCGTGGTCGAGATCGCGGAGTAACCCCGATGCGCAGCCTTCCCGACGATCTCGCCGCGCGCCTCGCGGCGGGCGCCACCACGCTTGCGAACTGCTGGCTGCTGACGCGCGCCGACGGCAGCCGCTTCGGCTTCACCGACCACGACCGCGACCTCGTCGTCGATGGCGTCACCTGCCGCGCCGCCTCCGGGCTCGATCGCTCGGCCGCCGCGGCGTCCGGCGATTTCGCCGCCGGCGACGAGGACCTCGCCGGCGTCGTCGCCGGCGAGTCGCTGAGCGAGGAGGACCTCGCCGCCGGCCGCTGGGACGGTGCGCGCGTCGAGGTCTACCTCACCGACTGGACCGATCCGGCGAGCGCCCTGCTGCTGCGGGCCGGCACGATCGGCGAGGTGGTGCGCAGCGACGGCGCTTTTCGCGCCGAACTGCGCGGTCCGGCGCATGCGCTGGGCCACCCGGTCGGCCGGCTGTTCGGCCGCGGCTGCGATGCCGAGCTCGGCGATGCGCGCTGCGCCGTCGCGCTCGACCATCCGGATTATCGCGCGACGGCGGATGTCGTCGGCGGCGACGGCATCGCCCGGCTGCTGCTCCAGGGCCTCGGCGCGTTCGACGACGACTGGTTCGCCGGTGGACTGCTGGTGCCGGCGAGCGGCGCGCTGGCGGACCGGCCGCTCAGGATTGACCTCGACCGCAGGGCAGGCGACCTGCGCGAGATCGTGCTCTGGCGGCGGGCACCCCTGGCACTTGCACCCGGCCTGCTGGTGACGCTGACGGCCGGCTGCGACAAGCGCTTCGCCACCTGCCGCACGAAGTTCGCCAACACGGTCAACTTTCGCGGTTTTCCGCACATGCCGGGCAACGACT
The DNA here is from genome assembly GCF_015904235.1 of Methylobrevis albus. Lineage (GTDB taxonomy): Bacteria > Pseudomonadota > Alphaproteobacteria > Rhizobiales > Pleomorphomonadaceae > Methylobrevis_A > Methylobrevis_A albus. The sequence goes on along the minus strand of NZ_JADZLT010000048.1, from coordinate 71,599 downwards.
TCGCCTTCGCCTATGCGCGCAGCGACGGCGGCAACACCGGCGGGGTGCTGTTCTGATGCCGCCGCTCGGACCCCCGACGCGCGCGGCGATCGTCGCCGAGACGTTTGGCTGGCTCGGCACGCCCTATCGCCATCAGGCCTCGTGCAAGGGCGCGGGCTGCGACTGTCTCGGGCTCGTCCGCGGCGTCTGGCGCGCGGTGATCGGCCCGGAGCCGGCTGCCGCCCCGCCCTATACGCCGGACTGGGCGGAGGCGGGGGCCGATACGCTCGCCGCCGCGGCCGCGCTGCATCTGGTGCCGGTGGCGGCGGAGGCGATGCGGCCGGGCGACGTGCTGCTGTTCCGCTGGCGCGCCGGCTTGCCGGCGAAGCACGCCGCGATCCTTGTCGATGTGGACCGGTTCGTTCACGCCCATGCCGGGGCCGCGGTCGCCGGCGCGGCGCTGTCACCCTGGTGGCGGCGCCGGCTCGCCGGGGTTTTTGCGTTTCCCGGCGTCACGGGCTGAACCCGGCCTGCATCTTCATCTGCCCGCAACCGACGGAATGCCGCCATGGCCACGCTCATCCTCGCCGCCGCCGGGGCCGTGTTCGGCCAGAGCTTCGGCCTCTTCGGCGTCGTCGCCGGCCGGGCGATCGGGGCGCTGGCCGGCGCGGCGCTCGACCGGGTGCTCGCCGGGTCGGGCGGCACGGTGGAGCGCGGCAAGCTCGCCGACCTGTCCGTGCAGGCCTCGATCGAGGGCGCGGCGATCCCGCGCCTCTACGGCCGCGCGCGCCTCGCGGGGCAGGTGATCTGGGCGACCGAGCTGGAAGAAACCGTGACGTCGGAAGGCGGCGGCGGCAAGGGCGGGCCGGAGGTCGAGACCTATCGCTATTTCGCGAACTTCGCCGTCGGCCTCTGCGAAGGGCCGATCGCGCGCATCGGCCGGGTCTGGGCCAACGGCCATTTGCTCGACCTCGACCGCATCACCATGCGGGTGCACCCGGGCGACGAGACGCAGATGCCCGACAGCCTGATCGAGGCGCGACAGGGCGCGGACGGGGCGCCGGCCTATCGCGGGCTCGCCTATGTCGTGTTCGAGCGGCTGCCGCTCGCCGACTTCGGCAACGCGCTGCCGCAACTCTCCTTCGAGGTGTTCCGGCCGGTCGGACGGCTGGAGAGGATGATCCGCGCCGTGACGCTGATCCCCGGCGCGACCGAGTTCGGCTACCACCCCACCCCCGTGACGCGGGCGCCCGAAGACGGTGTCAGCGAGGCGGAGAACGTGCATACGCCGATCGCCGCCACGGACGTGATCGCGGCGCTCGACGAGTTGCAGGACCTTTGTCCCCGGCTCGAGAGCCTCGCGATCGTGGTGAGCTGGTTCGGCGACGATCTCCGCGCCGACGCCTGCAGCGTGCGCCCGCGTGCCGAGCGCACCGACAAGGTGACGCGCGGCGCGACGTGGCGCGTTGCCGGCCTCACCCGCGCGGCGGCGGGCGCCGTCAGCAGCCTCGACGACCGGCCGGCCTTCGGCGGCACGCCGTCGGATGCGAGCGTCGCGGCGCTGATCCGGGAGGCGAAGGCGAGGGGCCTCGCCGTCACGCTCTATCCCTTCGTGATGATGGACGTCGCGCCGGGCAACGCCCGCGTCGATCCCTACACCGGGGCCACGCCGCAGCCGGCCTATCCCTGGCGCGGGCGGATCACCTGCGATCCCGCGCCCGGCCGGCCGGGATCGCCGGACGGCACCGCGGCGATCGAGGCGGTCGTGGCCGCGTTCGTCGGGGCGGCCGCTCCTGGTCATTTCACCGGACTGCCGGCGCTGGACACGGTCGCCTATGCGGGGCCGGCCGAATGGTCCTACCGCCGGCTGATCCTGCATTATGCGGCGCTCGCCGAGGTCGCCGGCGGGGTCGATGGCTTCCTGATCGGCTCGGAGCTGCGCGGGCTCACGGCGCTGAACGATGGTGCCCGCGGACATCCGTTCGTCGCCGCGCTGCGCAGTCTCGCCGCCGACGTGAAGGCGATGCTCAGGCCTGGAACCGAGGTCGGCTATGCGGCGGACTGGTCGGAATACGCCAATCATCGCCCGGACGACGGCAGCGGCGACGTCACCTTTCACCTCGATCCGCTCTGGGCCGACCCGAACATCGACTTCGTCGGCATCGACGCCTACCTGCCGCTGACCGACTGGCGCGAGGGCGACCATCTCGATGCGGCGATCGCCGACGGGCCGGCGGACCGGGCCTATCTCGCGGCAAGCGTCGCAGGCGGCGAGCTCTATGACTGGTACTACGCCAGCGACGCCGACCGCGCCGCGCAGCTGCGCAGCCCGATCACCGATGGGGCGGCGGGCAAGCCCTGGGTGTTCCGCATCAAGGACTTTTCCAATTGGTGGGGCAACCTGCATGTCGACCGCGTCGGCGGGGTCGAGGTCGGTACGCCGACCGCCTGGGTGCCGGGGCTGAAGCCGATCCGCTTCACCGAGATCGGCTGCCCGGCGGTCGACAACGGCGGCAACGAGCCGAACGTGTTTCCCGACCTCGTCTCCTCCGAAGGCCGGCCGCCGCACCACTCGCGCGGCCTGCGCGACGATCTGGTGCAGCGGCGCTATCTGGAAGTGCTGCTCGGCCATTTCGACCCGGCCGAGCCGGAGTTTGCGGCGGGGCACAACCCGCTGTCGCCCGTCGACGGCCGCCGCATGGTCGATGTGGCGCGCGCCCACGTCTGGTCCTACGACGCGCGGCCGTTTCCCGCCTTTCCGCTCGCCACCGACGTCTGGGCGGACGGGGCGAACTGGACCACCGGCCACTGGCTGAACGGCCGCCTCGGCACGGCACCGCTCGCCGATCTCGTTGCGGCGGCGGCGGCCGAGCAGGGGATCGGGGCGGTCGACAGCAGCGGCCTGTCCGGTCTCGTCGATGGCTGCGTCTTCGCCGGGCGCACCACCCTGCGCGACGGCCTCGAATCGCTCGCCACCCTGTTTCGCTTCGACGTGATCGAGCGGCCGGACGGGCTGCTGTTTCGCGACCGCGGCCGGCGCAGCGTCGCCACCATCGGCGCGGGCGACCTCGTCGAGACCCGCGACGGGCCGCTGGTCGAACTGCGGCGGGCGCAGGCCGAGGACCTGCCCGTCGAGGTCGCCGTTGGCTTTCTCGACGGCAGCGCCGATTACCTGCAGACCTCCGTCGCGGCGCGCCGGGTGGCGGAGAGCGCCGGCCCGGCCCGGGTGCTCGACCTGCAACTGCCGATCGTCGCGGCGCCCGAGGTGCTGGCGGGCCACGCCGAGGCGATGATCAAGGAACTCGACGCCGCGCGCGAGCGCCTGCGCTTCGTGCTGCCGCCGAGCTTCACCGGCCTCGAGCCGGGCGACACGCTGACCCTCGCGCTGCCCGGCTACCCGGCGACCGTCGCCGTCGAGCGCACCGAGCGCACCGAGGCGATCGTGGTCGAGGCGCGAGTGATCGACCGGACGATCCGGGCGCGCGCCGGGCGGACCGAGCCGCGCGCGCTCGCCGCCGGCATCCCCGTCGCGCTCGGGCCGCCGCGGCTCGAGATCCTCGACGTCCCGGCGGCGAGCGACGATGCCGGTGTGCACGCGCCGCGGATCGCCGCGAGCGCCCGGCCCTGGCCCGGCGCGCTGTCGGTGCTGCGCGCGGCGGGCAGCGGCTACCAGCCGGTGCAGCGCCTCGACGCGCCGGCGGTGATCGGCCGCCTCAACGCGCCGCTTGGTCCCGGCCCGCTGTGGCGCTTCGACCGGACGGGCGTGATCGACGTGACGCTGCTATCCGGCACGCTGGCGAGCGTCGACCTCGGGACGCTGTTCGACGGGGCGAACCTCGCCGCGGTAGCGGCGGAGGGTGGCGGCTGGGAACTGGTGCAGTTCGCCAACGCCGAGCTGATCGGCCCGCGCCGCTACCGGCTGACGACCCTGCTGCGCGGCCAGCTCGGCACCGGCGACGCGATGGCCGCCGGCCACGCGGCGGGCGCCTCCTTCGTGATGATCGGCGCCGCGACGCCGCGGCTCGCGCTCGGCATCGACTTCGTCGGCCGCAGCGCGGCGCTGCGCATTGTGCCGGCCGCCGCCGGCAGCGGCTCGGACGCTGCGATCGACCGGACCGTGACGATCGGTGGCCGGGCGCTGCGGCCGTTGCCGCCGGTGCGCATCCGGGCGGTGCGGGTCGGCGGCGACGTGGAATTCGGCTGGATCCGTCAGACCCGCAGCGGTGGCGACGGCTGGGAACAGGCGGAGGTTCCGCTCGCCGAGGAGCGCGAGGCCTACTCCGTCGACATCCTTGATGGCGCCAGCGTCGTCCGCACGCTCGCCGTGACCGAGCCCCGCGCGCTCTACACCGCGGCGGCGCAGGCCGCGGATTTCGGAACCATGCCCGCGACCTTCGACGTGGTGGTCTGCCAGATCTCCACGCGGATGGGCCGCGGCCTGCCGGGAAGGGCCACGCTCCATGTCTGACACGATCCGTCTCGGCCTGCCGCTGCTCGCGGCGGCGCAGGCGCAGAAGCACGTCACCCACAACGAAGCACTGCTCGCGCTCGACCGCGTCGTGCAGCTCGCCGTGCTCTCCCGCGACCTCGCCGCGCCGCCAGGATCACCCGGCACGGGCGACCGCTACATCGTCGCGGCGGGCGCCACGGGCGACTGGGCCGGCGCGGCGGACCGCATCGCCGCGTTCGAGGACGGCACCTGGTCGTTCGTCGATCCGGCGCCCGGCTGGACCGCGCTGGTGCTGGACGAAGGCGTGCTGGCGTTCTGGACCGGGACGGCCTGGATCGCGCTCGCCGGCGAGACGGTGGACGCGCTGCAGAACCTCGTGCTGCTCGGCGTCGGCACCACGGCGGACGCCGGCAACCCGCTGGCGGTGAAGCTCAACAACGCGCTGTTCACCGCGACCCCGGTCGGGGAGGGCGGTGACGGCAGCCTGCGCCTGAAGCTCAACCGCGACGCGTCCGCCGGCACCGTGTCGCAGCTGTACCAGACCGGCTACGCCGGCCGCGCCGAGACCGGCCTCGTCGGCGACGACAGCTACCGCATCAAGGTTTCGGCCGACGGCGCTACCTGGCGCGATGCACTGGTCGCCGATTCTGCGACGGGTGCGCTCGCGCTGCACGCCGCCCTCAGTGTCGCCGAGGGCGGGACGGGCGCGCGCACCGCGGCCGACGCCCGCACCGCGCTCGGCGCGCTGGCGAAGGCCGGCGACACCGTGACCGGCGACCTCGCCGTCACCGGCAAGCTGACGACGGGCAGCACCGGCGTCGGCCTCAACGTCGAGGGCAATGCCGGCAGCACGACCTTTCATCTCGGTACGCTCGGCGGCATCCCGATCGGCAACGAGAGCGGGGCGAGCTTCACGCCGTCGCGGGTGTTCTTCTCGACCGCGAACGGGCCGGCGGCGGTGATGTTCCTGCTCGAGGCGTCGACCTCGACCGCGCGCCAGCGCGTCGTGTTCGCGCGGCAGAAGTCGGGTGCCACCGCCCTGCAGAGCGGCGATCCGATCGCCGGCTTCATGATCGGCGGCCACGACGGCACCCGGCTGCTGACCGGCGCCGAGATCCGCGGCGTCGTCTCCGGGACGGTGGCGACCGACGCGCTGCCGGTGCGGCTCGAGTTCCACGGCAACCCGGGCTCGGCGTCACTCTCCTATGTGATGGGCCTCGATCCGGCCACCGGGCTGTCGATCGGCGCCGCGGCCAACGTCGTCGTCGACATGAACCGGATCCTGCGGCTGCGGCCCTACACGATCGGGACGCTGCCGTCGGCGTCGCCGGCCGGGCAGCTCGTCTGGTGCTCCGACCTCGGTGGCGGCGCCGGCATGCTGGAAAGCAACGGCACCGTCTGGGTGCGCAAGGCCGGCGGCATGGCGGCCGTCGCCACCAACGCCGACTTCACGCTCACCTATCTCACCTCCGCCCCGGTGCAGCGCCACACCGGCACGCTGACGGCCGACCGTGCCATCACCCTCGCCACGACCAACGCGCCGAACGGCGCCCGCTTCCGCGTTGTGCGCGAGGGCGGCGGCGCCTTCGTGCTGTCTCTCGGCGGGCTGAAGGCGCTCGCCACCGGAACCTTCGCCGAAGCCGAATACGACGGTGCCGCCTGGCGCCTCGTTGGATATGGAGCCCTCTGATGCGCCTCTCGATCGCTTCCTTCCTCTGGGTCGCCCGCGCCTACGACCGGCCCGACCAGCCGGCCTGGCAGATCGACATCGACGAGATCGCCGAGGACCTCGCCGAGGCGGCCGCGCTCGGCGGGCAGCTCGCCCGCCGCCGCACGCTGAGCATGGCGGACGCCGCCGGGCTCGGGATCGATCTCGCGGTGATCGGCGCCGGCATCGACGCGGGGCTACTTGGCGAGGCCGAGCGGCTCCGGCGGCGCGTGGCGGAGCTCGAAGAAGGGATCGACTCCCCCGCCGGCGCTGTCGCCGGGACTGCGGTCGGCGCTGCGGGTTGACGCGCCCGGCCGGGGTGCCATGATCGCGCTCCCGCCGACCGTTCATTCCCGGTTCAGTCGCTGTCCGCTAGAAAGCGCCCATGCACGCCGCGCGCCCCCTCTTCATGTCTCTGGCCGGACCGCTTCTCGCGGTTGCGCTCGCCGTTTTCGGCGGGCTCGCCACGACCGGGCCGGCGGAGGCCGCGTGCCTGTCGAGCGGCGAGGCGCGCGATGCGGTGGCGAGCGGGCAGGCCGCCCGGCTCAGCGCCGTGACCCGCGGCATCGACGGCGACGTGGTCAACGCGCAGCTCTGCGAAAGCGGCGGCCGGCTGGTCTACCGTCTCGCGGTGATGCAGGGCGGCCGGGTGGTGACCATCGTCATCGACGCGCGCAGCGGCGCCGTGCTCGGGCGATAGGTCAGGACGGCAAGGTAGAGGGCGACGACCGCATGCGTATCCTGATCGTCGAGGACGACCCCGACCTGCGCCGCCAGCTCGGCACCGCCTGCCGCGACGCCGGCTATGTCGTCGACACGGCGGCCGACGGCGAGGAGGGCCACTTCCTCGGCGACACCGAACCCTATGACGCGGTGATCCTCGACATCGGCCTGCCGAAGAAGGACGGCATCAGCGTGCTCGAGGGCTGGCGCCGCGCCGGCCGGCTGATGCCGGTGCTGCTGCTCACCGCGCGCGACCGCTGGAGCGACAAGGTCGCCGGCATCGACGCCGGCGCCGACGACTACGTCGCGAAACCCTTCCACATGGAGGAGGTGCTGGCCCGCCTGCGCGCGTTGGTCCGCCGCTATGCCGGCCATGCCTCGAACGAGATCGAGGTCGGGCCGGTGCGGCTCGACGTCAAGTCCGGCCGGGTGACGGTGGACGGCTCGCCGGTCAAGCTCACCTCGCACGAATTGCGGCTGCTGCAGTACCTGATGCATCACAAGGAGCGCACGGTGTCGCGCACCGAGCTGATCGAGCATCTCTACGACCAGGATTTCGACCGCGATTCCAACACGATCGAGGTTTTCGTCGGCCGCCTCCGGCGCAAGCTCGCCGTCGACGTCATCGAGACCGTGCGTGGCATCGGCTATCGCATCGCCGGCCCCGGCGTGCCACCGGCGCCATGACCACCGCCCGCGCCGGGATCCTGCGCCGCCTGACGCCGCGCTCGCTCGCCGCGCGCATGGTGGTCGCCGCCGCGATCTGGAGCGCCGTCGCGCTGGTGTTCGCCGGCGTCGTCCTCACCCGCCTCTACAACGCCAGTGTCGAGCGCAGCTTCGACGCCCGCCTCGTCGTCTACCAGAAGGCGCTCGCCGGCCTCGTCGCCGCGACGCCCGAGGGCGATCCGCCCGACGTGACGACCCTCGGCGAGCCGCGGTTCCTGCTGCCGCTGTCCGGCTGGTACTGGGTGGTGCGCGACCCGATCAGCCGCGAGGTGCGCGCCATGTCGCGCTCGCTGTTCGGTGACGTCCTCGATCTCGGCGAGCCCGCGCACGACGGCACCGTCACGGCAGAATATCGCACCGGCCCGGGCAACGAGGAACTGCGCGTCGTCTCGCAGGTCGTCGAGTTCGACGGCGGCCGCAGCCTCGACGTCGTCGTCGCCGGCAACGCCGACGAGGTGAAGGCCGACATGCGGTCGTTCTCGCGCAGCGTCTTCGTCACCCTCGCCGTCTTCGCCGCGGGACTGCTGTTCGCCACCATCGTGCAGGTCCGCGTCGGCCTCCGGCCGCTGCAGCAGATCGGCGCCGCGCTCGCCGACATCCGCGAGGGCCGGGCCGACCGGCTCGCCGGCGAAATGCCGAGCGAGATCGCGCCGCTGTCGGTGGAACTCAACGCGCTGATCGACGCCAACCGCGCGGTGGTCGAGCGCGCCCAGGCCAACGTCGGCAACCTCGCCCACGCGCTCAAAACGCCGCTCAGCGTCATCGTCAACGAGACGCGCAGCGACGGCGGTCCGCTGGCGGCGAAGGTGCTGGAGCAGGCCGAGATCATGCGCGGCCGCATCGACAGCGACCTCGACCGCGCCCGCGCCGCCGCCCAGCGCCGCACCATCGGCGCCGCCTCCGAGGTGGCGCCGTCGCTGGCCGGCCTCGCCAAGGTGCTGCGCCGCGCCTATCCCGACCCCGGCGTCGCGATCGACATCGACTGCCCGCCCGACCTCAGGGTCCGCGTCGCCCGCAGCGATCTCGAGGAGATGGTCGGCAACCTGCTCGACAACGCCTGCAAGTTCGGCAACGGCCGCGTGCTGGTGCGCGCCCGCCCGATCGCCACCGGCGCCGCCTCGCGGGCGATGATCGAGATCGTCGTCGAGGACGACGGCCCCGGCCTTGCGCCGGAACTGCGCCGCGAGGCGCTGGCGCGCGGCCGGCGTCTCGACGAGAGCGTGCCGGGTTCGGGCCTCGGGCTGGCGATCGTCGAGGAGCTGGTCGAGGCCTACGGCGGCACGATCACCCTCGGCGCGGCCGGCCTCGGCGGCCTCGCCGTGGCGGTGGTGCTGCCGAGAAGCTAGGTGCGGGATCTCGGCAGCGTTCCGCGCGCCGAAACCTGCCGCGGACCGAGCCAGCTTCCTACTTCGGCCATGTTCGGGCTGTGTAATGCAAGGTAACGTGATCGTGTGGTAAACTTGGGCCATTCCGAATCGGCGCCGAATATTGCGTTCGGAACCGTCGGTGGCGGACTTGGGACGCGTCCTCCGACACGGCGGATTTTTTCGACGGGAGTAATCATGACTTTCAAGGCATTGATCGCGGTCGGCATCATGGCGGCGACGCTCGCCGGCTGCCAGACGGATCCCTATGGCCAGAGCGGCATCAGCAAGCAGGGCGTCGGCACGCTGGCCGGCGCAGCGGCCGGTGCGGCGATCGGCAGCCAGTTCGGCAGCGGCGGTGGCCGTGTCGCGGCGATCGCCGGCGGCGCTCTGCTCGGCGGCTTCCTCGGCAACCAGATCGGCGCGCAGCTCGACGAGGCCGACAAGCAGTACTACCAGAACGCGCAGTACCAGGCGCTGGAATACGGGGCGCCGCAGCAGTGGCAGAACCCGCAGTCCGGCCGCTACGGCCAGGTCAACGTCGGCCCGCCGCAGTACATCAACAGCGCCCAGTGCCGCGACTACACCAACACCGTGTACATCGATGGCCGGCCGCAGGTCGTCCGCGGCACCGCCTGCCGCAATCCGGACGGCACCTGGCGCCAGGTGTCCTGACCGACCGGTTCCGGCACCCGTCGGCGAGACCGCAATGATCGGCACGAAGGGGGCGGCATCCGCCCCCTTCGTCGTTTCCGCCGCGCGGGATCGCGTCCGGCTCGGCCCGGATGCACACCAAACGTCAACCTTCCCTCGGCCATAGTCGCCTCTGGTGGCGGACCGTCGGCGGCAGGTCGCGGGCAACGATGAAGGAACGCACGGACATGCCGGACGGGCGTCTGATGCGCGCGAAGGTGATCGACTATCTCGGCTCGCTCTCTCCCGGCGCGCGCCTCATGCTGCTGCGCAAGCTGGAGATCGCCGGCGAGGCGGGCCAGCTCGATGCCTCCACTCGCCTGATCCTCGAAGCGACCCGGGCCGTTGTGAACGGCACCAAGTCTGACGAGCCGCGTCCCGCCCGCGTCCGCCGGCTGTTCTTCGAGCCGTTCGCGCCGTTCATCATCCGCGAGGAACTGCGCACCCGCCAGACCGGCCGGCTGTCGATCGATTCGATCGACGGCATCTGGACCTATCTCGTGCGCGACGTCGCCCCCGACCTGTTCGGCCCCTGGCTCGACGAGGCCTCAATCCGCGTCTATTCGCCGGAGGCCGACCTCAAGGTGATGATGGCGGAGCTGCGCGACACAGGACTCAGGCAGCTGCGCGCCAACCACGACGAACTGTCGGCGACCGCCAAGGGCCGCCAGCGCCTCGGCGGCCTGATCGGCGGCGAGCGCGCCCTGAGCGACCTCGGCGACCTCTTCGCGATCCATGAGCGCCGCAAATCGATCGCTACGCTCGTGCACGAACTCCCCGCCACCATCGTCGTCGGCGACCCTTCCGAGACCACGGCGCTCGAGGTGGTCGGTCGCTTCGTCGAGCGGGTGCCGGCCGATGCCGTCTGGGCCGGCTGCGTCCTGCTGTCGCGGCTGGCGTCGCCCGCGGTGCTCGCCCGCATCGCGGTGGCACTCGGCGGGGGTGACAAGGCCGGCGACATCCGCCGCTCCAGCGTCGCCTCCTTCCTCGACATCTATTTCTCCGAGGCGGAGCGCGTGATCGTCCGCTTCGGCGCCGCGCGGCGCCGTCCGGACGGCACCGCCGAGATGGCCCGCGCCCTCGGCAGCTTTCACGACCTCGTGCGCAGCATCTCGATCTCGATCGACTTCGACGGCGACTCCGCCTGGCGCAAGCGGCTCGGCGATCTGCGCCGCAGCATGTCCGACATGGTGCAGGCCGAGGTCGAGGCGATCGTGCCGACGATCCGGCGCGCGCTGCGCGTCGAGGGCGGCTCCACCGCCGGCCGCGAGGGCGAGGGGCAGGACGCGATCCGCGCCATGACGGTGCTCGCCGAAGCACGGCGCTGCCGCGACAGCCTCGCCATCAACGAACTCCTCGCCCAGGTCGGCCAGTCGTCCGAGCAGGCGATCGAGGTGCTCGGCAACCGCGCCATCGAGCAGTTGAAGAAGACGGCCGGCGCCGGCCGGGCCGACGTGCTGATGGCGGTCGACATCATGATCAAGCTCGCCGAACTCGCCTTCGGCCCGGAGTATGCCGTGGTGATGCGCAAGGCGCGCGACCGGGCGGTGGGCCGAACCGGCGCGGCGCTGGCGACGGGCTGAGCGGTCGGCCTGCTGCCGATCGGCGCAGGCGACCCGGAATGCGTTGAGAAATCCGGCCACCTCCCCTATTTGATCGACGACGAGGCCGCGCGGGCCGCCGCCCGCTTCGGCGCATGACGCGGCGCCCGCGCGGCGTTTGACCCCGATCAATGCGCGCTGCGCCCATTCCGGCGGTTTGATGCGGCGCACCGCCGGGCACCGGGCAGGTTCGAGGGACGAGGACGCCGACCGCATGATGCTCTGGATCGTTCTGGCCATTCTGACGGGACTGGCGACGCTGTCGGTGCTGGTACCGCTCGCCCGCGCCGGACGCGGCACCGTCGGCGGCGACGACGTCGAGGTCTACCGCGACCAGCTCGGCGAGATCGAGCGCGACCTCGACCGCGGCCTCGTCGCCCGGGAGGAGGCCGCCGCGGCCCGCGCCGAGATCGCCCGCCGGTTGCTGAAGGCCGACGAGGCGAAGGCGAGTGGCCCGACCCGTGCGTCGTTCGCGAAAATCGTCACAATCGCCGTCATCGCCTTCGTGCCGGCCGCGAGCCTCGGCGCCTATACCTACGTCGGCGCTCCCGACCTGCCGGACCAGCCGGTGGCATCGCGCAGCTGCGGCCCGGAAACGCCGCTCACCGACCTCGTGATCTGCATCGAGCGCCATCTCGCGCAGAACCCCGACGACGTCGAGGGCTGGCGCGTCGTCGCGCCGGTCTATCTGCGCATCGGCCGGCCGCAGGACGCCGCGCGCGCCTATGGCGAGATCGTCCGCCGCGGCGGCACGGACTCGGCGACGCTCGCCGACCTCGGCGAGGCGATCGTGATCGCCGCCGACGGCCGCTTCCCGCCTGCCGCGATCGAGGCGTTCAACGCCGCCGTCGCCGCAGACGGCGACAACATGAAGGCCCGCTTCTACGCCGCGCGCGGCCTCGCCGCGGAAGGCCGGTTCGACGAGGCGGTTCAGGCATTCGACGCGATGCTTGCGAATGCGCCGCCCGACGCGCCGTGGCTGGCGGCGGTGCGCGCGAGCCGTGCCGAGGCGGTCGAAGCCGGCGCGCCGGCGATGGAGGCGCCGGCCGAAGGCGGCGCCCCGGCCGTGAATGACGGCATGATCCGGCAGATGGTCGCCTCGCTCGCCGAGCGGCTCGCGGCCGAGCCGCTCGACCCGCAGGGCTGGGCCCGGCTGGTGCGCTCCTACCGCGTGCTCGGCGACGAGCCGGCGGCCACGGCGGCGGCGGCGCGCGGCCGGGCGGCGCTCGCCGGCGACGTCGAGGCCATCGCCCTGATCGACGATGCGGCGAACGGCCCGCTGCCGAACGCGCTCAACTGAGCGCGATCACACGATTATCAATCGGGCCGGCCGTGCCCGGGCATAAGATGCGCGCCGCGACATCGTCGGCGCGGGGAGACGACCGAAGGCCATGACCAGGAAGCAGAGACGACTGACGCTGATCGCCGCCGCGGGCACCGTGCTCGCGGTGTCGGCCGGCCTTGTCCTCAATGCCGCGAGCAGCCGGATCACGTTGTTCAAGACGCCGACCGAGATCGCCGAGGGCCTCGCCGGACAGGGCGACCAGCGGTTGCGGATCGGCGGGCTCGTCAAGGACGGGTCCGTGCTGCGCGGCGAGGGTGCGACGGTACGCTTTGCCGTCACCGATACGGTCAACGACGTGCCGGTCACCTACGTCGGCCTACTGCCGGATCTCTTCCGCGAAGGGCAGGGCGTCGTCGCGGAGGGCCGGCTCGGCCCCGATGGCGTCTTTACCGCCGACAACGTGCTCGCCAAGCACGACGAGAACTACATGCCGAAGGAAGTCGTCGACTCGCTCAAAGCCCAAGGTGTCTGGGAAGGCGACGGCGCCGGCGCGATGAAGAGCAACTGACGAGCGGCGAGGCCGGCCTATAGTGGCCGGCCGCATGGGACCGGCCATCGATCCGGATCGAGGGAGCGACGGATGATTTCCGAGGTCGGGCATTTCGCCCTGGTTCTGGCCCTGATCCTGGCCCTGGTGCAGTCGGTGGTGCCGGTGATCGGCGCCCGGCGCAACGATGCGGCGCTGATGGCGATCGCGCCGCCGGTGGCGGTGACGCAGCTGCTGCTGATCGCGCTCAGCTTCGCGGCGCTGACCCACGCCTACGTCGTGTCCGACTTCTCCGTCGTCAACGTCTACGAGAACTCGCATTCGGCCAAGCCGATGCTCTACAAGATCACCGGCGTCTGGGGCAACCACGAGGGCTCGATGCTGCTCTGGGTGCTGATTCTCGCGCTGTTCGGCGCGGCGGTCGCCTGGTTCGGCGGCAACCTGCCGACGACGCTGAAGGCCAACGTGCTCGGCGTGCAGGCCTGGATCACCGTCGCCTTCCTGCTGTTCATCCTGCTCACCTCGAACCCGTTCCTGCGCCTCTCGCCGGCGCCGATGGAGGGGCAGGATCTCAATCCGCTGCTGCAGGACATCGGCCTCGCCATCCATCCGCCGCTGCTCTACCTCGGCTACGTCGGCTTCTCGATCTCGTTCGCCTTTGCCGTCGCGGCGCTGATCGAGGGCCGCATCGACGCCGCCTGGGCGCGCTGGGTGCGGCCGTGGACGCTGGCCGCCTGGGTGTTTCTCACCGCCGGCATCTCGATGGGCTCCTACTGGGCCTATTACGAGCTCGGCTGGGGCGGCTGGTGGTTCTGGGATCCGGTCGAGAACGCCTCGTTCATGCCGTGGCTGATCGGCACCGCGCTGCTGCATTCGGCGCTGGTGATGGAGAAGCGCAACGCGCTGAAGATCTGGACCGTGCTGCTCGCGATCCTCACCTTCTCGCTGTCGCTGCTCGGCACCTTCCTCGTCCGCTCGGGCATCCTGACCTCGGTGCATTCGTTCGCCACCGACCCCGCCCGCGGCGTCTTCATCCTGACCATCCTGCTGATCTTCATCGGCGGCAGCCTGGCGCTGTTCGCGCTGCGCGCCTCGTCGCTGCAGGCCGGCGGCCTGTTCGCGCCGGTCAGCCGCGAGGGGGCGTTGGTTCTCAACAACCTGCTGCTGACCGCGGCGACGGCGTCGGTGCTGGTCGGCACGCTCTATCCGATGGCGCTCGAAGCCGTGACCGGCGACAAGATTTCGGTCGGCGAGCCGTTCTTCAACCTCACCTTCGGCCCGCTGATGATCCCGCTGCTGCTCGCGGTGCCGTTCGGGCCGTTCCTCGCGTGGAAACGCGGCGACATCTATGCGGTCGCGCAGCGTCTCTACGCCGCCTTCGGCATCGCGATCCTCGTCACGCTCGCCGTGATCTGGGCCACCTCGGGCGGCCCGGTGCTCGCGGCGCTCGGCATCGGCCTCGCCACCTGGCTGATGGTCGGCGCGGCGGCGGAGCTGCTGTTCCGCGCGCGCTTCGGCGACGTCGGCTTCGCCGCCGGCTGGCGCCGGCTCGCCGGCCTGCCACGCTCGGCCTACGGCACCGCGGCGGCGCATGCCGGCCTCGGCATCACCCTGCTCGGCATCGTCGCGGTCTCCACCTTCGAGGCCGAGACGATCACCGTGATGCGCCGCGGCGACACCGCCACCATCGGCGCCTACGAGGTCAGCTTCGACGGCTTCGAGAACCGGGCGGCCGGCACCTACCGCGAGCTCGTCGCCCACATGACGGCGCGCAAGGACGGCGAGGTGGTCGCCCGGCTCGATCCCTCGAAGCGCATCTACGAGGTGCGCCAAATGCCGACCACCGAGGCCGCCATCGTCACCCACGGCTTCTCGCAGCTCTACGTCACGCTCGGCGATACCACCGCCGAAAATGACGGCATCACCGTGCGGATGTGGGACAAGCCGCTGGTGACGCTGATCTGGCTCGGCACCGTCGCCATGATGCTCGGCGGCGCGCTGTCGCTGTCCGACCGCCGCCTGCGCGTCGGTGCGCCGAAGCCCGCCCGCGCCGCGCCGCGGCCCGGCCGCACGCTGGCCGCGGGCGAATGAGGAGGACGCCGATGTTCGCCCGCTTCGCCGCCACCTGCCGCCGCGCCGTGGTGGCCCTCGCGCTCATGACAGTGCCCGCCGCGGCCCTGCAGCCCGACGAGCGCCTGCCCGACCCGGCGCTCGAGGCGCGCGCGCGCACGATCTCGGCGGAGCTGCGCTGCGTCGTCTGCCAGAACCAGTCGATCGACGATTCCGATGCCGAACTCGCCCGCGACTTGCGCCTGCTGGTGCGCGAGCGGATCATGGCCGGCGACGACGATGCCGCCGTGCTCGGCTTCATCTCCGAGCGCTACGGCCGCTTCGTGCTCCTGAAGCCCCCGTTCGACTGGAGCACGGCCGGGTTGTGGGTGGCGGGGCCGGTGGTGCTTCTGATCGGCGCCGGCGCGCTGCTGATGGCGCTGCGCCGCCGACGCGCGGCGCCCTCCGCCGAAATCGGCCTCTCGTCCGAGGAGGAAGAGCGCCTGAAGCAGGTGCTCGGCCGTCCCGACGCCTGACCCCGTCTTGGCCGTGATTCCCGCGGCTTACAGGGATTTCACTAGGCATCTTCTCCGCGCTGTCGCACCAATGGATGGCTCGAACCGGGCCCGGCCCGTCCATTGCGGACGCCCGTGGTCTTGGTTCCGGACCCGTCAGGCCCTATCTGCCGAACGGTCCCGTCATCAGGAGGAGCGACAGACGCCATGATCGGTTCATCGATCGGCCCGAAGATCAACCGGACGTCGGGCAGGCGGCACATCGTGTCGGCCGCCCTGACGGCCGCACTCGCCGCCAGTGTCGCGACGTTCGCCGTCGTCGCGCCAGTCGCGGCTGAAAATGTCAGCGAGGGAGCCCCGGCGACCGCGCTGGTCGACTTCACCAGCCTGGTCGAGCGGGTGCAGCCCGCCGTCGTTTCGATCCGCGTGCGCGGCGAAGCGCCGAGCCGGCAGACCTCGCGCAATCTGATCCCGCAGATCCCCGACGATCACCCGCTGCAGGAATTCTTCCGCCGCTTCGGCGAGGAGGGCATTCCCGGCCTGCCGAACATTCCCGGGATGCCCGGTGGCCGCGGCGGCGACGAGCCGTCTTCGCCGCGTCCCTTCGCCCAGTCGCAGGGCTCCGGCTTCTTCGTCAGCGCCGACGGCTTCGTGGTCACCAACAATCACGTCGTCGAGAATTCGAGCGAGGTCACGGTCGTGCTCAACGACCAGTCCGAGCTCGAGGCGACCGTGGTCGGCACCGACCCGAAAACCGATCTTGCCCTGCTGAAGGTGACCGGCCGCGACGACTTCAACTACGTCACCCTGGCTGACGCGGACCCGAAGGTCGGCGAATGGGTCGTCGCCGTCGGCAATCCCTTCGGCCTCGGCGGCTCGGTCACGGTCGGCATCGTCTCGGCCCGCGGCCGCGACATCGGCGCCGGCCCCTACGACGACTTCCTGCAGATCGACGCCTCGATCAACCGTGGCAACTCCGGCGGACCGGCGTTCAACCTCCAGGGCGAGGTGATCGGCGTCAACACGGCGATCTTCTCGCCGTCCGGCGGCTCGGTCGGCATCGGCTTCGCCATCCCGGCGGCGGTGGTCACGACCGTGATCGAGTCGCTGAAGGAGAACGGCGTCGTCACCCGCGGCTGGCTCGGGGTGCAGATCCAGCCGGTGACCCAGGACATCGCCGATTCGATCGGCCTCGACACGGCGTCGGGCGCGCTGGTCACCGAGCCGCAGCCCGACGGGCCCGGCATCGCCGCCGGCATCCGCTCGGGTGACGTCGTGCTGAAGGTCGACGACACCGACATCGATAGCCCGCGGGCACTGGCCCGCCGTATCGCGAGCTATGCCCCGGGCTCGACGGTCACGCTCGGCATCTGGCGCAACGGCGAGGCGCAGACGCTGGAAGTCGAACTCGGCACGCTGCCGGCGGACCAGCAGCAGGCGGCGCTGACCCCGCCGGCGCCGATTCCGGATGAGCCGACCCGGCTCGACAGCTTCGGCCTCACCGTCGCCCCGGCCTCCTCGCGCGAGCCGGAAGCGGAAGGCGTGGTGATCGTCAGCGTCACGCCCGATGGCCCGGCCGCCGAACGCGGCCTCGCCGAAGGCGACATCATCCTCGAAGTCGGCGGCAAGGCGGTCAGCCGCCCGGCCGACATCGAACAGTCCATCCGGACGGCGAGCGAGAGCGGGCGCAAGGCCGTGCTCATGCGCGTGCGATCCGGCGATCAGGTCCGCTTCGTCGCGCTTTCCCTGGGGCGCGTCTGACGCGGCAAACGCAGCGCCCGCCATCGCCGTCCCTCCGGCGCGGCGGGCCGACGACCAGAGCCGCAGGCCATCTACCGGTGGCCTGCGGTTCGTCGTTTCGGCCCCTGCGGCGGTTCCTGTCCTCAATGTCATTTTCGCCGCTCGGCGATTTGCTCTAGAGATGAGCCTCGGCCCGGGAAGTCCGGCCGGTGGGGGGCTCGAAAGGGCGATACGGGCGGGCAATGCGGATTCTGGTGATCGAGGACGACCGGGAAGCGGCGGGTTATCTCGTCAAGGCGCTCGAAGACGCGGGCCATGCCGTGGTGCATGCGGCGGACGGTGACGACGGACAGGCGCAGGCGGCCGCCGGTGGGTTCGAGGTCGTGGTCGTCGACCGGATGTTGCCGAAGCGCGACGGCCTCTCCATCGTCGACGACATGCGCCGCCGCGGTGATTCCACGCCGGTGCTGATCCTCTCCGCCCTCGGCCAGGTCGACGACCGCGTCGCGGGCCTGCGCGCCGGCGGCGACGACTATCTCACCAAGCCCTATGCCTTTTCCGAGCTGCTCGCCCGCGTCGAGGTGCTCGCCCGCCGCAATCGCCCCGTCGAGGTCGAGACGCAGTATCGCTGCGGTGAACTGGTGCTCGACCGACTCGCCCACGCCTGCCAGCGCGGCAGCGTCGACATTCCGCTGCAGCCGCGCGAGTTCCGCCTGCTCGAATATCTGATGCGCCACGCCGGCCAGGTGGTGACGCGCACCATGCTGCTCGAGAACGTCTGGGACTATCATTTCGACCCGCAGACCAACGTCATCGACGTGCATATCTCGCGGCTGCGCGCCAAGATCGACAAGGGCTTCGACCAGCCCATGCTGCACACGATCCGCGGCGCGGGATACATGATCCGTGATGGCGCTCCGTAGGCTCTTCCGCACGACCGCGCTCAAGCTGTCGCTGCTGTACCTCGTCGTCTTCGGCGGCCTGACGGCGTTCCTGCTCGGCTACATCTCCTACAACACGACGGCCTTGCTCTCGCGCACGCAGGAGAGCTCGATCTCGGCCGAGATCGCCTCGCTGACCGAGGATTATCGCCGTGGCGGCATCCGCCGGCTGGTCGAGACCGTGCTGCAGCGTTCGCGCTGGCCAAGCGCCAGCCTCTACATGGTCACCGACTTCTCCGGCCGCACCGTCGTCGGCAACGTCGCCGACCTGCCGATGACCGTGTTCGCCAATTCCGACGGCACCCCGCAGCCGGTGATCTACCGCCGGCTCGAGGGCGATGGCGCGCGCGACTACACCGCGATGGTGCAGGTGTTCCAGCTGCCCGGCGGCTTCCGCCTGCTGGTCGGGCGCGACGTGTCGGAGCGCGAGGAATTCGGTCTCGTCATCCGCGATTCGGTGCGCCTCGCCATCATCGTCATCGCGCTCACCGGGCTCGCGAGCTGGATCTTCGTCGGCCGGCGCGTGCTGAAGCGGGTCGAGGGTGTCGCCGAGACCTCGCGCCGGATCGTCTCCGGCGATCTTTCGCGGCGGCTCGACGTCGTCGGCTCCGGCGACGAGTTCGACAACCTCGCCGGCAGCCTCAACGGCATGCTCGACCGGATCGAGCAGTTGATGGTCGGCCTGAAAGAGGTCTCCGACAACGTCGCGCACGACCTGAAGACGCCGCTCACCCGCCTGCGCACCCGCCTCGAGACCGTGCTGCGCACCGCCCGCAGCGACGCCGACTACCGCGCCGCGATCGAGACCTCGGTCGAGGAAGCCGATGCGCTGATCCGCACCTTCGACGCGCTGCTGCGCATCGCCCGCGTCGAGGCCGGGTCCGCCGGTGAGGTCGCGAGCGACCTCGACGCCGCCGTGGTGCTCGCCGACGTCGGCGAACTCTACGAGCCGGTGGTCGAGGACGCCGGCGGCCGGCTCGAACTCGACGTCGAAGGGCCGCTGCCGGTGCACGCCAACCGGGCGCTGCTGTCGCAGGCGCTCGCCAACCTGATCGACAACGCGATAAAATACGCGCTGCCGGACCCCGAGACGGAGACCGTCCGGGCGGACGCACCGCCGCCGCGCATCCGCATCGTCGGCCGCCGCACCGGCGCCCTGGTGCATCTCTCCGTGGTCGACGAGGGGCCGGGCGTGCCCGAACAGGACCGCGAGCGCGCGACGCAGCGCTTCGTCCGGCTCGACGCCAGCCGCAGCCGACAGGGCTCCGGGCTCGGCCTCAGCCTCGTCGCGGCGGTCGCGCGCTATTCCGGCGGCAGCTTCCGCCTCGCCGATGCCGGCCCCGGCCTCGCCGCGGTGATTCAGCTGCCGGCGGCCGACGAGCACCGGCCGGACGAGAAGAAACAGGGTGAGGACCAGCATGTCAGCTGACGCAGAGGCGACGCCGCGCGGCGCCGCCGCGCTCGCGGCCCGGATCCGGGACGTCCCGCCGTTCGGCCCCGACCGCGCCGCCGCCGAATCCGACCTCGCCGACGTGCTCGCCGTCGCCGCGCCGGAGGCTGCTGCGCTCGCCGACCTGCTCGTCGCCGTGCCGGCGGCGCGCGACTTGCTCGTCTCCACCATGGCCAACGCGCCGTTCCTGCGCGACCTGATGCGCGGCCGGCCCGAGCGGGTGCTCGCCTGCCTGACCGAGGCGCCGGAGGCGCGCATGGCGGCGCTCGTCGGCCGGCTCGGCGACGAGGTGCCGCCGACCGAGGCCGAGGCGATGCGCCTGCTGCGCCAGGTGAAGCAGGAGGCGGCGCTGCTGATCGCGCTCGCCGACCTCGGCGGCGTCTGGAGCCTGTTCGAAGTGACCGGCGCGCTGACCCGCCTCGCCGACGCCTCGGTCTCCGCCGCGATCCGCTTCCTGCTGCGCGAGGCCGCCGCCCAGGGCAAGTTCCTGCCGCCCGATCCCGCCGACCCCGAGGCCGGCAGCGGCCTGATTGTGCTCGCCATGGGCAAGCACGGCGCGTTCGAGCTCAACTATTCGAGCGACGTCGACCTGATCGTCTTCTACGACGCCGAGGTCGCCCCGGTGGCGCCGGGCGTCGAACCGGCGACCTTCTTCGTCCGCCTCGTCCGCCGCATGGTGCGCATCCTGCAGGACCGCACCGCCGACGGCTATTCCTTCCGCACCGACCTGCGCCTGCGGCCCGACCCCGGCGCCACCGCCATGGCGATCTCGGTCGCCGCCGCCTTCGTCTACTATGAGAGCATCGGCCAGAACTGGGAGCGCGCGGCGCTGATCAAGGCGCGGCCCTGCGCCGGCGACATCGTCGCGGGCGATCGCTTCCTGCGCGAGATCGGCCCGTTCATCTGGCGCAAATACCTCGACTACGCCTCGATCCGCGACATCCACTCGATCAAGCGCCAGATCCACGCCCACAAGGGCCACGGCCGCATCGCCGTCGCCGGCCACAACATCAAGCTCGGCCGCGGCGGCATCCGCGAGATCGAGTTCTTCGTCCAGACCCAGCAACTGATCGCCGGCGGCCGCAATATCGAACTGCGCGGCCGCGAGACGGTTCCGATGCTGTCCGCCCTCGTCGATCTCGGCTGGCTGCAGCCGCAGGTGCGCGACGAACTGGTCGAGGCCTACGTCTTCCTGCGCACCGTCGAGCACCGCATCCAGATGGTGAACGACGAGCAGACCCACCGCCTGCCGGAAACCCCCGCCGGCCTCGACCGCATCGCCCGCCTGTCCGGCTTCGGCGACGGGACGAGCTTCGGCGCGGCGCTGACGAAACGGCTGACGCTGGTGACCGGGCATTACGGCGAACTCTTCGACCAGGAGGCGTCGCTCGCCATCGATGGCGGCAACATGGTGTTCACCGGCGACGAGGACGACCCCGGCACCATCGAGACCCTGCGCGGCCTCGGCTTCAGCCGGCCGGAGGAGGTGACGCGGGCGATCCGCGCCTGGCACTTCGGCCGCTATCCGGCGACGCGCTCCACCAAGACGCGCGAGATCCTGACCGAGATCACGCCGCGCCTGCTCGACGCCTTCGCCCGCACCGACGCCGCCGACCAGGCCTTCAACGCCTTCGACACCTTCCTCTCGCGCCTGCCGACCGGCGTGCAGCTGTTTTCGCTGCTCAGCGCCAACCCCAATCTGCTCGACCTCGTCGCCACCATCATGGGCACGGCGCCGCGGCTCGCCCAGGTCGTCGCCCGCCGCGCCCACGTCATGGACGCAGTGCTGGAGCCGGCCTTCTTCGGCGCGGTGCCGGACGAGGAGGAGATCGCCCGCCACCTCGACGAGACGCTGGCGCAGGCCCGCTCGTTCGAGGAGGCGCTCGACCGGGCGCGCATCTTCGCGCACGAGCAGCAGTTCCTGATCGGCGTGCGCATCCTGTCGGGCACGCTCTCCGCCCGCCGCGCCGGCGACGCCTTCGCCCGCCTCGCCGATGCGCTGCTGCGCGCGGTGCTCGGCCGCGTCGTCGCCGTCTTCGAGGGCAATCACGGCAAGGTGCCGGGCGGGCGCATGGCGTTGCTCGCGCTCGGCAAGCTCGGTGGCCGCGAGATGACCGCGACCTCCGACCTCGACCTGATCCTGCTCTACGACTACGACCGCGAGGCCGCCGCCTCGGACGGGCCGAAGCCGCTGGCGCCGAGCCAGTATTTCGCGAGGCTGACCCAGCGCCTCGTCACCGCGCTGTCGGCGCCGACGGCGGAGGGCAAGCTCTACGACGTCGATTTCCGGCTGCGCCCGTCCGGCAACTCCGGCCCGCTCGCCACCCGCATCGACGCCTTCGCGCGCTACCAGCGCGAGGACGCGTGGACCTGGGAGCACATGGCGCTGACCCGCGCCCGCGTCGTCGCCGGACCGGAGGATTTCGCCGCCGAAATCGAGGCGGTGCTCGCCGAGACGCTGACCCGGCCGCGCGACCGCGCCGCGACACTGCTCGACATCGCCGACATGCGCGCCCGGGTCGAGACCGACCGGCCGGCGAAGGACATCTGGGACCTGAAGCTCGCCCCCGGCGGCCTGTTCGACGTCGAGTTCGTGGCGCAGGCTCTGGAACTCCTGCACGGCCACGATCACCCGGAGATCCTGTCGACCTCGACCGAGGCGGCGTTGCGGGCCGCGGCGGAGGCCGGCGTGCTGGAGGCCGTGGATGCCGACGTGCTGATCCCGGCGCTGACGCTCTACAGCGACCTCACCCAGCTGATCCGCCTCGCCATCGAAGGCAACTTCAAGGTCGCCGACGCCCCGCGCGGCTTCCTCGACCTCGTCGTCCGCGCCGGCGAAATGCCGAGCATCGCGACGCTGGAGGCGCACCTCGCCGCGACCCAGGCCGCCGTGCGAGGGGTGTTCGAAAAGGTGGTGGGGAAGGTCGCGCGCAAACCCGAGGCGGAGCCGAAGCCGCCGGGCGAGGCGCCGCAGGGCGCTTGACGGGCCGGGCCGCACTGCGTTGATCAACCACTTTCAGATTGATCCACGGGCGCCAATCTGACCGACCTCTGTCCCACCTCATCCTGAGGAGCGCCGCGCAGCGGCGCGTCTCGAAGGACGAGGTGGCCACGGTGGTCGCCCCTGTGGCGGCAGGGAACAACGGGGCCGCCCCCGCCCTTCGAGACGGCCCGTTCCGGGCCTCCTCAGGGTGAGGGCGGGGAGGGGGGCAAACCCAGGAAAAGCCTCACGGTCGGCACTAGGGAGCCCGGGCCCCGAAAAACCATTCCCCCTCAGTGCACCGTCCGGTCTTCCAGCGTGCCATCGTCCGGCGTTGCCCCCGGCAGCAGGGTGCGCAGGCGGAGGGTGTCGCCGGCGAAGGTCGGGGAGGCGATGCGGGGCAGGTCGACGACGACGGTGGTGCCGACGCCCTCCTGCGACTGGATCGTCATGCTGCCGCCGTGCAACTCGGCGAGCGAGCGGGCGATCGCAAGGCCGAGGCCGGAGCCCGGATGCTTGCGCGTCATCTGGTTCTCGACCTGCACGAAGGGCTTGCCGAGCCGGGCCAGCGCCTCGCGCGGAATGCCGATGCCGGTATCCTCGACGGTGAGCCGGGCGACGTCGTCGATGAGTTCGGTCCGCACCCGCACCCGGCCGCCGAGCGGCGTGAACTTCAGCGCATTGGAGACGAGGTTCAGCGCCACCTGCTTGATGGCGCGGCGATCGGCGAGGATCGGCACCGGCACCGAGAAGTCGGTGACGAGCTGGATCGAGCGGTCCTCGGCCTGGTTCTTCATGATGCGGGTGGACTCGGCCAGCACCTCGTCGAGGTGGACCGGCTCCAGCGTGAGATTGACCCGGCCCGCCTCGATCTTCGACATGTCGAGGATGTCGCTGATCACGTTGAGCAGGTAGGTGCCGCTCTCGTGGATGTCGTTGCAGTACTCGTCGTATTTGATCGAGCCGAGATCGCCGAAGATGCGCGAGCGCATCACTTCGGAAAAGCCGATGATCGCGTTGAGCGGCGTGCGCAGCTCGTGGCTCATCGAGGCGAGGAACTCGGATTTCGAGCGATTGGCCGCCTCGGCGCGCGCCTTTTCTTCCGCATACTTGTCGGCGAGCTCCACCAGCTGCTGCGTCTGGGTCTGCAGCTTCTGGCGCGACTGGCGCAGGTCCGCCACGGTCGCCATCAGGCGGCGCTCGCTGTCGAGCAGCCGCTCCTCCTGCTGCTTCAGCTCGGTGATGTCGGTGCCGACCGACACGAAGCCGCCGTCCTTGGTGCGGCGCTCGTTGATCTGCAGCCAGCGCCCGTCGCGCAGCTGCGCCTCGAAGGTGCGCGCGCCGTCATCCTGCGAGAGCGGCTGCAGCCGCGGCGCGCTGTGCACGATTGGCTGCGTGCCGGCCGACATCACCTCGTCGTAGGGCGTGCCGGGGGTGACCAGCTCGGCGGGGAGGCCGTGCAGGCTCTGGTACTTCGAATTGCACATCACGAGCCGGTTGTCGGCGTCCCACAGCACGAAGGCTTCCGAGATCGTCTCGATCGCGTCGCGCAGGCGGAGATCCGCGGTCTCGTTGGCTTCCGCAAGGCGCTTCTGCTCGGTCTCGTCGACGGCGATGCCGATCA
The DNA here is from genome assembly GCF_015904235.1 of Methylobrevis albus. Taxonomy (GTDB): domain Bacteria; phylum Pseudomonadota; class Alphaproteobacteria; order Rhizobiales; family Pleomorphomonadaceae; genus Methylobrevis_A; species Methylobrevis_A albus. Next base: position 47,224 of record NZ_JADZLT010000048.1, on the reverse strand, counting down.
GGTGCGGGGTGCCGTCGCGGTCGCGCACGATCTCGGCGCGCGCCCGCAGCCAGACCCAGCGCCCCTCGGCGTGGCGGATGCGGAACGAGAAATCGACCGAGCTCTGGCCGGATTCCAGCAGGTCGCGCGCCATGGCGTAAAGGTCGGTGTCGTCGGGATGGATCATCGCCTGCAGGTCGCCGAAGCCCATCAGCTCGGAATTTGGCTGCATCCCGAGGATGACGTACATCGACGGCGACCAGAACAGCCGCCCGCGCGACAGGTCCCAGTCCCACAGGCCGCAGCGGCCACGCCGGAGCGCCGTATCGACCCGGTGCTGGGTCTGGGCATAGAGGTGGTCGGCCTCGCGCGCCCGGCTCGTCTGCACGAAATAGGCGTAGACCACGACGATCAGGATGCAGCTCGTGCCGATGAACAGGCTGACGTTGACCGAGACGTCGCGCCGCCAGCTGGCGAACACCTGCTCGAACGGCTGGTACACCGCCACCTGGCCGCGGTCGCCGGCGAGGTTGCGCACCGTGGCGTAGACCGTCGGACCGGACGGCAGGTCGATCTCGAGGATGCCGGCGCGGGCGCCGAAGGTGGTGAGCGGCTGGCCGTAGCCGAGGATCTCGTTGAGCGAGCGGCCGGTGAGGGCCGGGTCTTCCGGTGCCGTGCTGACGACGGTGCCGTCGGCGTCGGCGAACAGGATCTTGCGCCCGCCGCTGGTCGCGGTCGGCGGCAGCGCCTCCTGCAGCGTGGTGCGGATCGTCATGCGGTAGCCGGCGCCGTCGGCCGGGACGGGCGCGGCCGACAGGGTGCTGTCGAGCGCCTCGGCGATCAGCGCCAGCATGTCCTGAGCCGCCGTGTCGGTCTCGTCATGCCGGTCGGAGAGGCTGTAGGCGCGGGCGACCCCCACCACGATCAGGAACACGGCGATGAGCACCGGGATCGATCGCCGGAGGATCGGTTCGGCCTGCAGCAGCCGCTGGTAAGCGGGATGGACGATCAACCGCGCGTGTCCTCTCATCGCCTCGTCGGCTTCCGATGCGCCGAAGAAGCGCAGTCGCCAGCGTTCGGACGCAGCTGCGTCCGTTGTTCGAGCCATCGCTCGTCCCCTCTGGGTGCCTACGCGCGACTAGGTGGAGGACCGGGAATACGCCCCGAATCGAGACCAGTGTGAATCGCGGAGAATCACCTTGTCCAGAGGCAAGCGCCATCAATTTGGACTATTTCGCGGCAGACCTTCGCCTGCCGCGGAAAGCCTCAGGCGAGCGAGCGCTCGGCGATGTCGCGCACGTCGCGGGAGAGCTCGGGCTTGGCGACGATGCGCTCCAGCGCCGCCTGTGCCTTCGCGCGCCGCCCGGGCTCCAGCGAGCGCCAGGAGCGGAAGCTGACCAGCAGCCGCGCCGCCACCTGCGGGTTGGTCTCGTCGAGCCTGAGCACCACGTCGGCGACGAAGTCGAAGCCGGCGCCGTCGGCCCGCCCGAACGCCGCCGGGTTGCCGGAGGCGAAGGTGCCGACCAGCGAGCGGATGCGGTTCGGGTTGCGGAACGAGAACGCCGGGTGCTGCGTCAGCGCCTTCACGGCGTCCAGCGTCGCGGTGCCGGGCGCCGCCGCCTGCACGGCGAGCCATTTGTCGACCACCAGCGGCACCTTCGAGAAACGCTCGTAGAAGGCGGCGAGCGCCCGCGGTGCCTCCGTCGCGCCGTTCTGCACGAGGCTCGACAGCGCCGCGATCCGGTCGGTCATGTTGGTCGCCGTCTCGAAGCGCTCGACGACGGCGAAGATCGCTTCCGGGTCGCCCGAGGCGGCGCGCAGGTCGAGCGCGGCGTTGGCGAGCGCCCGCCGGCCGGCGCCGGCGGCGTCCGGCGCGTAAGGCGCGCTCTGGCCGTACTCGCCGAGCACGGCGTCGAGGCTGGCCGCGAGCCGGCTGCCGAGTTCGCGCCGCACGAAGCGGTAAGCCCGCGCCACCGCGTCCGGATCGACGTTGTCGCCGATCTCGCGGGCGATGTCGTTCTCCTGCGGCAGCGCCAGCATCAGCGCGCGGAACGCCGGATCGAGCCCTTCGTCACCGGCGATCTCGCCGAGCGCCGCCACATAGGCGGGATCGATCTCCGGCGTGCCGCCGGCGGCGAACGTCTGCGCTGCCGCGGTGAGCAGGTACATCGCGATCGTCGAGCCCGACTGCCAGCGATTGAACGGGTCGCTGTCGTGCCGCATCAGGAACAGGATGTCCGACATCGGCAGGTTGAACACCGGCCGCACCGGCGCGGAGAAGCCGCGCAGCAGCGACGGCACCGGCCGCTCGCCGATGCCGGAGAAGACGATCTCGTGCACCGGCTGGTCGAGCACGATGACGTCGCCGTTCACCTCGGCGCCGCTCACCGCCGTGATCGCCATGTCGCCGCCGTTCGGGCCGACGAGGCCGAAGCGCACCGGCAGCACCATCGGCAGCTTGGTCGGCTGGCCGGGGCTCGGCGCGAGCGTCTGCGCCAGCGTCAGCCGGTATTCCTTGCGGACCGGGTCGTAGTGGTCGCGGATGTCGAGCACCGGCGTGCCGGCCTGGCGGTACCACAGCATGAACTGCGACAGGTCGCGCCCCGAGGCTTCCGCAAAGCACGCGACGAAATCCTCGATCGTCGCGGCGTCGCCGTCGTGCCGGTCGAAGTAGAGGTCCATGCCGGCCTTGAAGGCGTCGTCGCCGATCAGCGTCTTCAGCAGCCGGATGACCTCCGAGCCCTTCTCATAGATCGTCGCCGTATAGAAGTTGCTGATTTCCTTGTAGACTTCCGGCCGCACCGAATGCGCCAGCGGCCCGCCGTCCTCCGGGAACTGGTGGCTGCGCAGCAGCCGCACGTCCGAAATCCGCTTCACCGGCCGCGAGCGCATGTCGGCGGTGAACTCCTGGTCGCGGAAGACGGTCAGCCCTTCCTTCAGGCAGAGCTGGAACCAGTCGCGGCAGGTGATGCGGTTGCCGGTCCAGTTGTGGAAGTATTCGTGCGCGATGACGGCCTCGATGCCGCCGTAGTCCTGGTCGGTGGCGACGTCCTGGTCGGCGAGCACGTATTTGTCGTTGAAGACATTGAGACCCTTGTTCTCCATCGCGCCCATGTTGAAGTCCGACACCGCAACGATGTTGAACACGTCGAGGTCGTACTCCCGGCCGAAGGCGGTTTCGTCCCAGCGCATCGAGCGCTTCAGCGCGTCCATCGCATAGCCGCAGCGCGGCTCGTTGCCGTGCTCGACATAGATGCCGAGCTGCACGGTGCGGCCCGACATGGTGACGAAGCTGTCCTCGACGAGGCCGAGATCCCCCGCGACGAGGGCGAACAGGTACGAAGGCTTCGGGTGCGGGTCGTGCCAGACGGCGAAGTGCCGGTCGGTGCCGGGCACCGGGCCGCTCTCCACCGGATTGCCGTTGGCGAGCAGCACCGGGGCTTCGGCCAGCGGCGCCTCGATGCGCACGGTGTAGACGGCGAGCACGTCCGGCCGGTCGAGGAAATAGGTGATGCGGCGGAAGCCTTCCGCCTCGCACTGGGTGCACCAGTTGCCGCCCGTGCGGTAGAGGCCCATCAGCTTGGTGTTCGCCGACGGATTGAGCCTGGTGACGATCGTCAGCGTGAACGGCTCGGCCGGCGGCGTATGCAGCGTCAGCCCGTCCGGTGCTGCGGTGTAGCCGTCCGCCGGCACCTCGACGCCGTCGACCAGCAGGCTTGCGAGGGTGAGTTCGTCGCCGTCGAGCACCAGCGGCGCCCCCGCCGCCGTGCCCTCGCGCCGGGCAAAGCCGATCTCCGCCGTCACCACGCTCGCCGCGATGTCGAGCGCGAAGTCGAGCCGCACCCCGTCGATGGCGTAGGCACTTGGGGTATAATCGGCGAGGCGGACGGGCGTGGCGATGTCGGTGCGCATAGATTGTTCCGGACTGTGATCGGCCGCGGCGCCGTCAGGCGTTGGAACGGCCGGAAAGGCATGGTCTAACCGTCGCCACCGATGCAGGCAACACGGTGGCGGCGTCCGGTGCCGGCTTGGTTGATGGGGCGTTCGGGTTTTGCCGAGCGGCAGCCGGCGCCACGCCACCTTGCAGCCCACCTGCGCCGGGTTTATTCGCCTACGAATGTTTCCGTCCGATGGAGTTCCGATGCCCGGTCCCTTGCAAGGTGTTCGCGTCCTCGAACTCGCCCGCATCCTCGCCGGCCCGTGGTGCGGCCAGATCCTCGCCGACCTCGGCGCGGAGGTGGTGAAGGTCGAGGCGCCGGAAGGCGACGACACCCGCACCTGGGGCCCGCCCTTCGTCACCAACGACGACGGCACCCCCGGCGACGCGGCCTACTTCCACGCCGCCAACCGCGGCAAACGCTCCGTCATCGCCGACTTCCGCTCCGAGGAGGGCCGCGCGCTGGTGCGCCGGCTCGCGGCCGAGTCAGACGTGCTGATCGAGAACTTCAAGGTCGGCGGCCTGAAGCGCCACGGCCTCGACTACGACAGCCTCGCCGCGCTCAACCCGCGGCTCGTCTACTGCTCGATCACCGGCTTCGGCCAGGACGGGCCCTATGCGTCGCGCGCCGGCTACGACTTCATCATCCAGGGCATGAGCGGCTACATGGACCTCACCGGCGCGCCCGACGGCGAGCCGCAGAAGGTCGGCGTCGCGGTCGCCGACCTCTACACCGGGCTCTATTCGACCGTCGCGATCCAGGCGGCGCTGCTCCACCGCGAGAAGACCGGCGAGGGCCAGCACATCGACATGGCGCTCTACGATACGCTCGTCGGCGTGCTCGCCAACCAGGCGCAGAACTATCTCGTCTCCGGCAAGGCGCCGCGCCGCCTCGGCAACGCCCATCCGAACATCGTGCCCTACCAGGTGTTTGCCGTCGCCGACGGCCACATGATTCTCGCCTGCGGCAACGACGGCCAGTTCGCCCGGCTCTGCGACATGCTCGGCGTGCCAGGTCTGCGCGACGATCCGGCCTTCCGCACCAACGGCGCCCGCGTGCAGAACCGCGCCCGCCTGATCCCGCTGCTGGAACCGCTGCTCAGCCAGTTGCCGCGCGACGACATCCTCGCCCGGCTGGAAGCCGCCGGCATCCCCGCCGGGCCGATCAACACCGTCGACCAGGTCTTCGCCGACCCGCAGATCCTCCACCGCGAACTCCGCCTCGACCTCCCCGTCACCGGCGTCGCCGGCGGCACGGTCCCGCAGGTCCGCACCCCGATCCGCTTTTCGAAGACCCCGCTGGAGTACACGAAGGGCGCGCCGCGACTGGGGGAGGGGGAGTAGGGGGCGCGTTCGCGGACGCATCGGAGGCGTGTCGCCGCGGACCTCCCTGTGCTATACGTGTATGGCACCCACGGAGACCGCCGCGATGCTGGCCCTGCGCTTGCCGCCCGATATCGAAGCCCGGCTCGACGAGCTCGCCCGGCGCACCGGCCGCAGCAAGAGCTTCTACGCCCGCGAGGCGATCCTCGAGCACCTCGATGACCTCGAGGACATCTACCTCGCCGAAAAGCGCCTCGAGGATCTGCGCCGCGGCGACAGCGACACGGTGAGCCTCGCCGACCTGCTCGCGCGCCATGGCCTTCCGGATTGAGTTCGAGCGCCAGGCCGAGCGCGAACTGTCGAGGCTCGGTAGCGACGACGCGCGCCGCGTCTTGCGTTTCCTGCACGACCGCCTCGCGCGCCTCGACGACCCGCGCCAGATCGGCGAGGCCTTGAAGGGCGCACAACTCGGCGGCTTCTGGAAGTACCGGGTCGGCGACATCCGCGTCATCGCGCATATCGAAGACCGGCAGGTGCGCATCCTGATCGTGCGCATCGGCAACCGGCGCGAGGTCTATCGCTGAGACCGGGCGACGGGATCTCGACCAATCCGAGGTAGCGCCGCGAGCGCCTCGCCACTTGACCGCCGGCCGGCATCGTCGTCTCGTGGGCGGCCCGCTCAACCGATCGCCGAGACCTCATGTCCGTTCGCATCAACGAGGATCTGCTCGCCGCCCTCGAGGACCTCTATCGTGTCTTCGCGGACCGGCGGCCGAACGGCCAGGTCGACGCATCGCCGCTGAAAGATGCAGAGCGCATCGCGCAGCTGACGGCTTCGCCCCTGCGGGACGTCCCCGCGAGCGTCATCGAGTACTATGTCGACGGCGCGCTGTGGACGATCGGCGACGCGCGCGATTTCCTGCATTTTCTGCCGCGCGCGCTGGAAGTCGCCGTGCGTGAACCCGGCCTTGGCGATCCGCTGCTGGTCGCGACCAAGCTGACGATGGTGCCCGCGGCGGACTGGGCCGACCCGAAGCGGTCCACCGTCATCACCTTCTACCAGCGAGCGACGCATGCGGCCGCCATCACCAATCCGGCGAAGTCGATTGCGGTGATCGACTGGCTGCATGGCTGCGGCGTGCTGGGGCTCCCCGCGGCGCCGCTTCTCGCCGAGTGGCTGAGGACACCCTATCTCAACGCAACGCTGCAGATGGCGACGGCCATCACCCAGCAGGTGCCGATGCACATCGCCCGTGGCGACTGGAACGACGTCGATCCGGCATTCGCGGCCGCCGTCGCCGACTGGATCGGCGGCACGGCCGTGCAGGAGCGCATGCTGGCCGATCTCGACCGTCTCGATGCGGGCGGGCGCGATCTCGTCGAGACGGCGTTCATGTATCTCTGACGCGGTTTGATGGCGGTCGGGAAACTGGTTGCCCAGCGGCATCAGGACTGCTGCGCACGGCGCTGCCTGCACGATCCTGCAAAGGCGACAAGGGCCAGGACAGCAACGCCTTTCGCACGCAGATCGACCAAAAGGCCCGTGCAGCCATTCAACCCTGGGCTAAACTGGAGCTGGTACTCAGCCGGGAGCAAAATGACGTTCGGCGCAGGTTCGGCCGCCACCCCGGACGGTTATTCCGGGTCTCCTGGTTTGCCCTGACTGGCGACCGAGATGCCTGGGAACTGAAGCACGCGATCTTTGAATTTATTGAAAGAAGCATCAAAATCGACACACGATCTACCTTTTGCATCATATATCGCAATATCGAAATCCAAAATACTCCTCGAATTGTAAAATAGTATTGAGCATTCGCTGTTTTTTATTTCTATCACTAATTCTCCGTCTGGAGAAACAATTGAATAATTCATCGTCGAGCTCATGTCTGAGGCAATTATCTCAAGATTTTCCAGTAGGGAAGCTCTTGCCTTGTTTGATACGGTGACGGATATGGAGCTTTTCGGCGGACGAGTATCAGATGCTTCCGATCTGATATTAATCAAATCATCCGAATGAAAAAACAATAATGCGATTAAAAATATAGCGATATAGTATCTCATTGGCGCACCATTGCTAGATGATGTTCTAGAACGAAAAAATATTGATCTTCAGAGATTGCAATAGGCGTGCCGCGGGGTATCGCCAGATAGAGCGCGCGGTGCAGCAATTGACGGACGCAAAGGCCCCCACCCTGCAGGCCGCTATAGCTTGGCCTGAGTTCAACCGTCCCTCAGGATGAAACATGTCGGGATTTTCCGCCATCGCCTCCTGTTCGATCCGTCCGCCAGCGTTTCGCCAACCGCATGTCATTCGCCAGATCGCATTCCCGCCCCCGATTGCCATCCCCCCGCTCTTCCTCTAGTCTCCGCCGCCATGTCGACCAATGCATCTTCCCAGGGCTGGTGGTGGCGGACCGCTTGAGCGGCCGTCGGCGCATGCGTTGGGCATGAGACGAAGACGAGGCCGCTCCGAACCCCGGAGGCGGCCTTTTTCTTTGCCCATCGAAGATCACGGGCGACAGGAAATCGGGTGGCTCTCCGGGCCCCGGGGCGGGAACCAAGAACGAGGCGGGTCGGCGACAAGACCGGCCGGACGGAGAGTGACATGGTGAAGAGCGAAGACGGATTTTCGACCGCCGCCGGCGTCGAGGTCACCCGGCGCACCCGCGCGGCGACCTACAAGGACGCGACGCTCGGCTACATCGACCGGCTCGATGATCGCCGCGGCGCGGTGTTCTCGTCGAACTACGAATATCCGGGCCGCTATTCGCGCTGGGACATCGCCTTCGTCGATCCCCCCGTCGTGCTCACCGCCCGCGGCCGCCATGTCGTGATCGAGGCGCTGAATGCGCGCGGCCGCGTGCTGCTGCCGGCCTTCGCCGCCGCCGTCGCCGGCGACGACCTCGTCTCGCTCGACGTCGCGCCGGCGCGGATCGCCGCCGAGGTGAAGGCGCCCGAGGGGCGGTTTCCCGAGGAGGAGCGCTCGCGCCAGCCCTCGGTGTTCTCGATCATCCGCCGCATCGTCGCGCACTTCCGCGTTGAGGAGGACCAGAACCTCGGCCTCTGGGGTGCCTTCGGCTACGACCTCGCGTTCCAGTTCGAGCCGATCGACTTCAAGCTGCAGCGCCCGGACGACCAGCGCGACCTCGTACTCTATTTCCCCGACGAACTGCTGATCGTCGACCACTACCGCGCCGCGGCGACGATCTTCGCCTACGACTTCACCGTCGGCGGCGTCTCGACCGAGGACCTGCCGCGCGACTGCCCGCCGGCGCCGTACAAGCCCGCCGACCGCATTCCCGGCCGCGGCGACCACGAGCCGGGCGAATACGCCGCCTCGGTGTCGAAGGCGGTGGAGTACTTCAAGCGCGGCGACCTCTTCGAAGTCGTCCCCGGCCAGACCTTCTTCGAGCGGCCCTCGGCGCCGCCGTCGGCGATCTCGCGCAAGCTGCAGCAGATCAACCCGTCGCCCTACGGCTTCATGATCAACCTCGGCGACAACGAGTTCCTCGTCGGCGCCTCGCCGGAAATGTACGTCCGCGTCACCAACGGCCGCCGGGTCGAGACCTGCCCGATCTCCGGCACCATCCGCCGCGGCGGCAACGCGATCGAGGACGCGGCGCAGATCCAGACGCTGCTGAATTCGAAGAAGGACGAGGCGGAGCTCACCATGTGCTCCGACGTCGACCGCAACGACAAGAGCCGCATCTGCGAGCCCGGCTCGGTGCGCGTCATCGGCCGGCGCCAGATCGAGATGTATTCGCGCCTCATTCATACGGTGGACCATATCGAGGGCCGCCTGCGTCCCGGCATGGACGCGCTCGACGCCTTCCTCAGCCACGCCTGGGCTGTCACCGTTACTGGCGCGCCGAAGCGCTGGGCGATGCAGTTCATCGAGAGCCACGAGAAGAGCCCGCGCGCCTGGTACGGCGGCGCGGTCGGCGCAATCCTGATGAACGGCGACCTCAACACCGGCCTGACGCTGCGCACCGTCCGCCTGAAGGACGGCATCGCCGAGGTCCGCGCCGGCGCGACGCTGCTCTATGATTCGATCCCGATCGAGGAGGAGCGCGAGACCGAGCTGAAAGCCTCCGCCATGCTCGCCGCAATCCGCGAGGCCGGCCGCAGCGAGGCGGTGCGGCCCGACAAGGTGGCGGCAACGCTCGGCGAGGGGCTGAAGATCCTGCTCGTCGACCACGAGGACAGCTTCGTCCACACGCTGGCGAACTACTTCCGCCAGACCGGCGCCGACGTGCTCACCGTGCGCACGCCGCTCGACGACGACGTGCTCGCGAGTTACGCCCCCGACCTTGTCGTGCTGTCGCCGGGGCCCGGGTCGCCCACCGACTTCGGCTGCGCGGTGACGATCGGCAAGGTGCGCGCCCGCGGCACGCCGATCTTCGGCGTCTGCCTCGGCCTGCAGGCACTGACCGAGGCCTTCGGCGGCGAACTCGCGCAGCTCGACATTCCGGTGCACGGCAAGCCGTCGCAGATCAGCGTCGAGACGGCCGGGCTGTTCGAGGGCCTGCCGGAGCGGATCATCGTCGGCCGCTACCACTCGCTCCACGCGGTGCGCGGCAAGCTGCCGGCGGCGTTCCGCGTCACGGCCGAAACCGACGACGGCGTGATCATGGCGATCGAGCATGTCGACGAGCCGATCGCCGCGGTGCAGTTTCATCCGGAATCGATCATGTCGCTCGGCGACGAGGCCGGCCACCGCATCATCGAGAACGCGGTGCGCTCGCTGGTGGTCGCTCGCCGCAACCGCAAGCCGGTTTCGGCGGCAGCCATCTGATCCTGCATACCCCCCAAGATTTCGGGGGTATGTCATGCGCCGGTGATCGGTCTACATTCGGACTGTAGAGAGATGTTCGCTGGCGCTCGTTTCTCTGCGGGACCGGGTTTCCGGTCCATCCGCGTTATCGCGGAGTTGCGGTCCTGACTTCAAAGGAGGAGAAGGCAACTTCTCCTCCTCTCTTTTTGAGAACAATTTCCTCAGTACACTAATATTTGCATGCAAATTGAATCAGGCTGGCGACGAATGCCCGCCCCTTGGTCAATTGCTCAATGGTGATGAACTCGTCGGCCTTGTGCGCCTCGCCGATCGAGCCCGGGCCGAGAATCACCGTCGGAATCCCGATCTCCGCGAACAGCCCGGCCTCGGTGCCATAGGCGACCTTGGCGTGGTCGTTGCGGCCCGCGAGCCGCTTCGCCATCCCGACGACCGGCGCCTCGACGTCGGTGTCGAGCCCCGGAAATCCCGAGGTCAGTTCGAAGACGATGCCGGTGCCCGGATCGCGCGCGTGCATTTCCGGCTCGAGGACCTCCTCGGCCAGCGCGACGATCCTTGCCAGCAGCGCATCGATGTCGACGAGGGGGAGGGCGCGGATCTCGAAGGTGAAGCTGCACTGGTCCGGCACGATGTTGAGCGCCGTGCCGCCGACTATGGTGCCGACGTGCGTCGTCGTCACCGGCACGTCGAACAGCTCGTCGCGGTCGCCGCCCGCGAGCTCGCGGCCGAGCGCGTGGATGCCGGCGATCAGCCGCGCCGCATATTCGACGGCGTTGACCCCCTCGGGCGCGAGCGACGAGTGGCAGGAGCGGCCGGTGACGGTGACGCGCAGCGAGCGCTTGGTCTTGTGCGCGACGACGACCTGCATGTCGGTCGGCTCGCCGACGAAGCAGGCGAGCGGCAGCACCGGCCGCCCGGCGAGTTCCGCGATCAGGCCGCGCACGCCGATGCAGCCGATCTCCTCGTCATAGGAAAAGGCGAGGTGGATCGGCCGGGCGAGCGGCGCCGCCACCATCTCGGGGACCAGCGCCAGGCAGCACGCCAGAAACCCCTTCATGTCGCAGGCGCCGCGCCCGTAGAGCCGGCCGTCCGCCTCGCGCAGCACGAAGGGATCGGAGGCCCAGACCTGCCCGTCCACCGGCACCACGTCGGTATGGCCGGACAGGATGTAGCCGGACACATCCGCCGGCCCGATCGTCGCAAAAAGGTTCGCCTTGCTGCCCGTCGCATCGAAGATGCGCTGCGCGGCGACGCCGTGGCGCGCGAGAAAGTCTTCGACGAAATCGATCAGCGCGAGATTGGAGTTGCGGCTCGTCGTGTCGAAGCGGACGAGCTCGCTGAGCAGGTCGATCGCGTCCTGTGGCCGTTGCTGCATGCCGGTCCGCCGGTTGGGGGAGAAAGGTCCGAGGCTTCCGCGGACCCTAGCTTCCGCCCGGCGCAGTGCAAGACCCTTCGCGCCTGAGCCCGCATCGAACCGCACCGGTCGCCACGCTTGGCCTGCCTAAAACAAGGGCATGCCGCACACGGCGGCGATCTTTACCATGGAATCGTTCCAGAGCCTCTTGACGATCAAAAAAATTGACCGGATGATCAAATCCAACGACCGGCGCCAAGCCGGCGGAACCGAGGTGGAACCGGTCGTCCCGGGGGCGGGGCGGCCATGAATGGCGAAGCGGCCGGCAGGTCGCGGCGATGCGGTCGGTGCGTTTCGCGCCGGCGGGCCGCCGTGTATGCGGGCCGGCGCCAGAGGAGGGGGTCGTCATGACCGAGCTCGCCGCAGCCGATACCGTGCCTTTCGAGACCGCGCCCGGCACCGCCGGCCCGGACATCCGCGGCCAACGTCTCGCCGCCGCGGACTACGCCCGCAACTTTTCCGACATGCACCCGCCGCTCGGCCGGCACGAGGCTCTGGTCGAGAGCGACCGCTGCTATTTCTGCTACGACGCGCCGTGCCAGACCGCCTGTCCGACCGGCATCGATATCCCGCTGTTCATCCGCAAGATCGGCACCGGCAACGTCGACGGCGCCGCGAGCACGATCTTCGAGGCGAACATCCTCGGCGGCATGTGCGCCCGCGTCTGCCCCACCGAGACCCTGTGCGAGGACGCCTGCGTCCGCCACACCGCCGAGGACCGGCCGGTGCGCATCGGCCTGCTGCAGCGCTACGCCACCGACCACTTCATGCAAGGGCACACCAGCTTCGGCACCCGCAAGGCGCCGACCGGCAAGCGCGTCGCGGTCGTCGGCGCCGGCCCCGCCGGCCTCTCCTGCGCCCATGCGCTGGCGAGCGAGGGTCACGACGTCACGATCTTCGACGCCCGCGGCAAGCCCGGCGGCCTCAACGAGCACGGCATTGCCGCCTACAAGGCGGTCGGCGATTTCGCCCAGGAAGAGGTCGACTTCATCCTCGGCATCGGCGGCATCACCCTGGAAGGCGGCAAGGCGCTCGGGCGCGATCTCGCGATCGAAACGCTCACCGCCGAATTCGATGCCGTCTTCCTCGGCGTCGGCCTGCAGGGCGTCAATGCGCTCGGTCTGTCCGGTGAAGCCGCGGCCGGCGTCGTCGACGCCGTCGCCTGGATCGAGGCGATGCGGCAGGCCGAGGACAAGGGCAACGTTCCCGTCGGCCGCCGCGTCGTCGTCATCGGCGGCGGCATGACGGCGGTGGATGCCGCGGTGCAGGCCAGGAAGCTCGGCGCCGAGGAGGTGACGATGGTCTACCGCCGCGGCGAGGCGGCGATGAACGCCAGCGCCTTCGAGCGCGAGGTCGCCCGCAACGCCGGCGTCGTGATCCGCACCTTCGCCCGCCCGGCCGAGTTGCACGTCGCGGCCGGCGCCGTCACCGGCATCAGCTTCGAGAAGACCGTGACCGACGCCGAGGGCCGCCTGACGGGCACCGGCGAGCGCTTCACGCTTGCCGCCGATCAGGTGATGAAGGCGATCGGCCAGAGCTTCGAGCCGGGCCCTCTCGGCACCATCGGTCTCGAAGACGGCCGCATCGCCGTCGATGCCGCGTTCCGGACCACGAACGCGAAGGTCTGGGCCGGCGGCGACTGCGTGCCCGCCGGGGAAGATCTCACCGTCGTCGCCGTGGAGCACGGCAAGCGCGCCGCCCGTTCCATCAACGCCGCCCTGAAGGCTTGAGGAGGTTCGTCATGGCCGACCTTTCCACGAATTTCCTCGGCATCCGCTCGCCGAACCCGTTCTGGCTCGCCTCGGCGCCGCCGACCGACAAGCAGTACAACGTCGAGCGCGCCTTCCGCGCCGGCTGGGGCGGCGTCGTCTGGAAGACGCTGGGCGAGGACGGCCCGCCGGTGGTCAACGTCAACGGCCCGCGCTACGGCGCGATCCACGGCGCCGACCGCCGCCTGCTCGGCCTCAACAACATCGAGCTGATCACCGACCGGCCCCTCGAGGTGAACCTCCGCGAGATCGCCGAGGTGAAGAAGAACTGGCCCGACCGGGCGATGATCGTCTCGATCATGGTGCCGTGCGAGGAGCAGGCCTGGAAGGCGATCCTGCCGCTGGTCGAGGCGACCGGCGCCGACGGCATCGAGCTCAACTTCGGCTGCCCGCACGGCATGTCCGAGCGCGGCATGGGCTCGGCGGTGGGGCAGGTGCCGGAATACATCGAGATGGTCGCGCGCTGGTGCAAGCAGACGACGCGCATGCCCGTCATCGTCAAGCTGACGCCGAACATCACCGACATCCGCTATCCCGCCCGCGCGGCGAAAAAGGGCGGCGCCGACGCGGTGTCGCTGATCAACACCATCTCGTCGATCATCTCGGTCGATCTCGACAGCTTCTCGCCGACCCCGTCGATCGACGGCCGCGGCAGCCACGGCGGCTATTGCGGCCCGGCGGTGAAGCCGATCGCGCTCAACATGGTGGCCGAGATCGCCCGCGACGCTGAAACCCGCGGCCTGCCGATTTCCGGCATTGGCGGCATCACGACGTGGCGTGACGCGGCGGAGTACATCGCGCTCGGCTGCGGCACGGTGCAGGTCTGTACCGCCGCGATGACCTACGGCTTCAAGATCGTGCAGGAGATGATCGACGGCCTCTCGGCCTACATGGACGAGAAGGGCTTCCGGACGATCGAGGATTTCCGCGGCCGCGCGGTGCCCAACGTCACCGACTGGCAGTATCTCAACCTCAACTACATAGCCAAGGCGCGCATCGACCAGGACGCCTGCATCAAGTGCGGCCGCTGCCACATCGCCTGCGAGGACACCTCGCACCAGGCGATCACCAGCATGGTCGACGGCAAGCGCCACTTCGAGGTGATCGACGCCGAATGCGTCGGCTGCAACCTCTGCGTCTCGGTCTGCCCGGTCGAGAACTGCATCACGATGGAGGAGATGGTCGCCGGCACCGATCCGCGCACCGGCCGGCCGGTGTCGCCCGACTATGCCAACTGGACGACGCACCCGAACAACCCGATGGCACGCGTCGCCGCGGAGTAGGGCGGCGGAGCCTCAGGGCAACAGGTCGCGCGTCAGCCGCATCGTGAAGAACACGATGCAGTTCGGCCCGCGGTTCCAGCCCTTCACCGCGCCGCTCACCACGACGCTCTGCGTCGTCGCGGTGATCGTCGAGGGCGACTGCGAGGTGATCCGCATCATCGGGTCGAAGCTGTCGAGGCGATCGCTGATGTGGACGTTCCAGACCTTCTCGAAGGTCGAGCCGATGCGGCCGTCGTTCTTCTGGAAGCCTTCGGACGAATGGCCGTCGAAGTGGAAGGTCAGGATGGTGTTGTCGCCGTTGGTCGAGCCGGCGACCGGCGTCAGGTACGTGCCGACGAAGAACTGCTTGTCGGGAGTTTCGCCGGTGCAGCCGCTGACCCGCGTGATGGTGCCGCCGCCCTTGAAGACGACGTCGGTGCTGGCCGCCTGCGCCGGCAGGGCGGCGAGGGCGAGGCAGAGGCCCGAAAGGGCGGCTGCGGTCTTCATGGGAACGTCCTTCGAGTCATCAATCGGCGTATAGCCTGCATGAAGGGTCTTTAGGTTCGATGTATGGCGCCGCCAACATTTTCCCCATGCGCCCGGCCGCCGCCGGTGCGGCTCGCCGCGCCGCGTACGGCTCGGCCGGCTCAGCGGGGCAGGATGCCGCGAAACAGGATCTGGTCCACCGTCTCCCGCGCCCGCTCGAAGGTCGCCGCGTCGGTGGCGACGCCGCGGCCGGTGACCGCCTGGATCTGGGTGTCGAAGTCGGCGTAGTGCTGCGTCATCGCCCAGATCATGAAGATGAGATGCACCGGGTCCACGGCGGCGAGCTTTCCGGCGGCGATCCAGCCGGCGAGCACGGCGGCCTTGGCGTCGACGATCTCCTTCAGGTCGGTGGCGAGCAGCGGCCCCAGCATCGGCGCCCCCTGCAGCACCTCGTTGGCGAACAGCCGCGACTCCATCGGCGCATCACGCGACAGCGCCAGCTTCTGTCCGACATAGGCGCGGATCTCGGCCTCCGGCTCGCCGTCCGGGTCGAGCGCGCCGAGCGGCGTCAGCCAGTTCTCCAGCGTGCGGGTCAGCACGGCGACGTAGATGTCCTGCTTGCGCCGGAAGTAGTAGAGCAGGTTCGGCTTCGACATGCCGGCGCGCTCGGCGATCTGGTCGACGGTGGCGCCGCGAAAGCCGAAGCTCGAGAACACGTCCAGCGCCGCGTCGAGGATGCGTTCCTCGTTCTCGATCTGGATTCGGGTGCGCTTCTTGCTCTGGCTGGCGCGGGCGGAATTCTCGGTGAGCATCGGCGCCTCAGTTCCCCACGCGTGCAGCGGTCCGGTCCGTATTCCTGCGATCGGCCTGCCGCAAAAAAGCGCTTGAGGCCATATTGGGCATCCAATAGCCTTATGTTGACCGATCAGTCAGGATTTTTGCAAGTGCTTGCGGTCAGATGCGTTTCGGGCACGGCCGCGCGCCACGACCGGAAGGCGTCCGGCCCTCTGCGGCGTGGCCATCGGGCGCTCCCTGCCTGCCGCGGCGCGCCCTGCCGAGTGCCGGTTCCGACTGACCAGACATACCCGGGAGCCTCCGATGGCCGATAGCCGCAACACCGCCAACAATCTCGACGCCTTCTGGATGCCGTTCACGGCAAACCGGCAGTTCAAGCAGGATCCCCGCCTGCTCGTCTCGGCCAAGGGCATGTATTACACGAGCTCCGACGGCCGGAAGGTGCTCGACGGCACCGCCGGGCTCTGGTGCGTCAACGCCGGCCACGCGCGGCCGAAGATCGTCGAGGCGGTCGCCAACCAGATCGGCGAGCTCGACTACGCCCCGGCCTTCCAGATGGGCCATCCGAAGGTGTTCGAGCTCGCCTCGCGCCTCACCGCGATGATGCCGAGCCCGCTCGACCACGTCTTCTTCACCAACTCCGGCTCCGAATCGGTCGAGACGGCGCTGAAGATCGCGCTCGCCTACCAGCGCGTGAAGGGCAACGGCGCCAAGACCCGGCTGATCGGCCGCGAGCGCGGCTATCACGGCGTCAACTTCGGCGGCATCTCGGTCGGCGGCATCGTCACCAACCGCAAGATGTTCGGCACGCTGCTCGGCGGCGTCGACCACATCCGCCACACCCACGATCTCGCCCGCAACGCCTTCTCGCGCGGCGTGCCGGAGTACGGCGCCGAGTTCGCCGACGAGCTCGAGCGCGTCATCCTGCTGCACGACGCCTCGACGGTCGCGGCCGTGATCATCGAGCCGGTCGCCGGCTCCACCGGCGTGCTGATCCCGCCGAAGGGCTACCTGCAGCGCATCCGCGAGATCTGCGACAAGTACGACGTGCTGCTGATCTTCGACGAGGTCATCACCGGCTTCGGCCGCCTCGGCACGCCGTTCGCGGTCGACTATTTCGGCGTGATGCCGGACCTCGTCGTCACCGCCAAGGGCATCTCCAACGGTGTCGTGCCGATGGGCGCCGTCTTCGCCCAGAAGAAGATCTACGACGCCTTCATGACCGGGCCGGAGCACCTGATCGAGTTCTTCCACGGCTATACCTATTCCGGCCACCCGCTCGCCTGCGCCGCGGCGCTCGCCACCCTCGACACCTATGCCGAGGAAGGGCTGCTGACGAAGGGCGCCATGGACGGCGACGAGCCGGGCGACGGCAAGGGCCTCGGCACCTACTGGCAGACGGCGCTGCATTCGCTGCGCGGCATGCCGCACGTCATCGACATCCGCAACATCGGCCTCGTCGGCGCGATCGAGCTGGAGCCGATCCCCGGCCAGCCGACCAAGCGCGCCTTCACCGCCTTCCTGAAGGCCTACGAGAAGGGGGTGCTGATCCGCACCACCGGCGACATCATCGCCCTGTCGCCGCCGCTGATCGTCGAGAAGGAGCACATCGACGAGATCGTCGCGACGCTGGCGATGATCCTGAAGGATCTCGCCTGACCTGACTGGACCCGCGGCCGCCCCGCAGCGGCCGCCTCTTCCCGACGCCCGGAGTACCCGTCGATGACCACCCCGCTCTCCAACCTGCGCGTCAACGGCGACCGGCTGTGGGACAGCCTGATGGAGATGGCGAAGATCGGCCCGGGCGTGCGCGGCGGCAACAATCGCCAGACGCTGACCGATGCCGACCGCGACGGCCGCCTGCTGTTCAAGGCTTGGGCCGAGGACGCCGGCTGCACGGTGGCCGTCGACAGCATGGGCAACATGTTCGCGACGCGTCCCGGCACCGATCCGGAGGCGCTGCCCGTGATGGTCGGCAGCCACCTCGACACCCAGCCGACGGGCGGCAAGTTCGACGGCGTACTCGGCGTGCTGGGGGCCCTCGAAGTCGTCCGCAGCCTCAACGACCTCGGCATCCGCACCAAACACCCGGTCGAGGTGGTGAACTGGTCGAACGAGGAGGGCACGCGCTTTGCCCCCGCCATGCTCGCCTCCGGCGTCTTCGCCGGCGTGCACGACGAGACCTGGGCCAAGGGCCGCACCGACGCAAAAGGTCTTTCGTTCGGCGACGAGCTGAAGCGGATCGGCTTCGAGGGCGAGGAGCCGGTCGGCACCCGCAAGCTCGCCGCGCTGCTCGAACTCCACATCGAGCAGGGGCCGATCCTCGAGGCGGAAGGCAAGGACATCGGCGTCGTCACGCACGGGCAGGGGCTCTGGTGGCTGCAGGTGACGCTGACCGGAAAGGACAGCCACACCGGCTCGACCCCGATGCCGATGCGCCGCAACGCCGGCCTCGGCATGGCGCGGCTGACCGAGCTGGTGCACACCATCGCCATGGCCAACCAGCCCGCCGCGGTCGGCGCCATCGGCCACGTCGAGGTCTATCCCAACTCGCGCAACGTCATCCCCGGCAAGGTGGTCTTCACCGTCGACTTCCGCTCGCCGGATCTCGGCACGCTGAACGGCATGAAGGCCCGCTTCGAGGAAGAAGCGCCGAAGATCGCCGAGGCACTCGGCCTCGGCCTCACGATCGAGGTCTCTGGGCACTTCGACCCCGTCGCCTTCGACGAGACACTGCTCGGCCGCATCCGTGCCGGCGCCGACCGGCTGGGCTATTCGCACCGCGACATCATTTCCGGCGCCGGCCACGACGCCTGCTGGATCAATCGCCTCGCCCCGACCGCGATGATCTTCTGCCCCTGCGTCGACGGGCTCAGCCACAACGAGGACGAGGACATCTCGAAGGAATGGGCGACGGCCGGCACCGACGTGCTGCTGCACGCGGTGATCGAGACGGCGGGAGTGGTGGAAGGGTAGGGCGGAGGGGCTTGCGCCCATCCCTCCCCCTCGTGGGGAGGGTGGCCCGGCCGAAGGCCGGGTCGGGAAGGGTAGCAGCCGCGCCTCGATTCGCGGAGAGGCCGTAACCCCTCCCGGCTCGCTGCGCTCGCCACCCTCCCCACGAGGGGGAGGGATGTCGCCGACCGGTCCGCCTGCGCCAGCCGCCACCACGCAACACCAGGTCAGAAGAACACCAGGGGACAGCGACATGTCGAAAGTCATCAAGGGCGGCACCATCGTCGCCGCGGACCGCACCTACGAGGCCGACATCCTGATCGAGGGCGAGACGATCGCCGCGATCGGCCCGAATCTCGTCGGCGACGAGGTGATCGACGCGACGGACGCGTTCATCATGCCGGGCGGCATCGACCCGCACACCCACCTGCAGATGCCGTTCATGGGCACCACCGCCGCCGAGACCTTCGAGAGCGGCACCATGGCCGCGATCTCCGGCGGCACCACCACCGTGGTCGACTTCGTGATCCCCGACGGCCCGGACGGCTCGCTGATCGCCGCGCTCGACGCCTGGGAGGGCCGGGCGAAGCCGCAGGTGGTGGCCGACTATTCGTTCCACATGTGCATCGTCGGCTGGAACGAGAGGATCTTCGAGGAAATGCAGGCCGTCGTCGGCCGCGGCGTCAACACCTTCAAGCACTTCATGGCCTACAAGGGCGCGCTGATGGTCAACGACGACGAGATGTTCGCGTCGTTCTCGCGCTGCGCCGCGCTCGGCGCGCTGCCGCTCGTCCACGCCGAGAACGGCGACGTCGTCGCCGCCTTGCAGCAGAAGTTTCTCGCCGATGGCGTCACCGGCCCCGAGGGCCACGCCTTCTCGCGCCCGCCGGAAGTGGAGGGCGAGGCGACCAACCGGGCGATCATGATCGCGGATGCCGCCGGCGTGCCGGTCTATATCGTGCACGTCTCCTGCGAGCAGAGCCACGAGGCGATCCGCCGGGCGCGGCAGAAGGGCATGCGCGTCTACGGCGAGCCGCTGGTGCAGCATCTCACCCTCGACGAGGGCGAGTACTTCAACGCCGACTGGGACTACGCCGCCCGCCGCGTGATGAGCCCGCCGTTCCGCAACAAGGCGCATCAGGACAGCCTGTGGGCCGGCCTGTCGTCCGGCTCGCTGCAGGTCGTCGCCACCGACCACTGCGCCTTCACTACGGCGCAGAAGCGCATGGGCCTCGGCGACTTCACCCGCATCCCGAACGGCACCGGCGGGCTCGAGGACCGCATGCCGGTGCTCTGGACCAGGGGCGTCACCACGGGCCGCATCACGCCGAACGAGTTCGTCGCCGCGACCTCCACCAACATCGCCCAGATCCTCAACATCTACCCGCAGAAGGGCGCGATCCTGCCCGGCTCCGACGCCGACCTCGTCGTCTGGGACCCGAAGAAGACGAAGACGATCAGTGCCGCGGGCCAGCGCTCGATCATCGACTACAACGTCTTCGAGGGCGTCGAGGTCACCGGCCTGCCGCGCTACACGATCTCGCGTGGCGAGATCGTCTGGAAGGACGGCCAGAACGAGGCGGTGCCCGGCCGCGGCAAGTTCGTCGCGCGGAGGCCCTTCCCGGCGGTGAACAAGGCGCTTTCGACCTGGAAGGCGCTCACCGCGCCGCGGCTGGTGACGCGCGATCCGAAGCTGATGCCGGTGGGTGTGTGAAGGCCAAGCGCCGGGCGCGGGGCTCACCCCTCACCCTGTCCCTCTCCCGCAAGGGGAGAGGGGACGATCGGCGATAGAGCGTGCCTAAACACGCCCGCCCCACCGGCCGAAGCGCTGATGTGACGACGAGCACCGCAACCTGCGTCCCCTCTCCCCTTGTGGGAGAGGGACAGGGAGAGGGGTAAGGCCCCACGGAACACCGCATGACGATGGCACTGCAAAAAGACGCCCCGACAAAACCCTCCGTGGTCTCGATCCGCGACCTCTCGCTCACTTTCGAGACGGGCGACGGGCCGGTGCACGCGCTCTCGCACATCGACCTCACCATCGAGAAGGGCGACTTCGTCTCTTTCATCGGCCCGTCCGGCTGCGGCAAGACCACGCTGCTCCGCGTCATCGCCGACCTCGAGCGCCAGACCGCCGGCTCGATCACCGTCAACGGCACCACGCCGGAACAGGCCCGCCTCGACCGCGCCTACGGCTACGTCTTCCAGGCCGCCGCGCTCTATCCCTGGCGCACCATCGCGAAGAACGTCGCGCTGCCGCTGGAGATCATGGGGCTCTCAAAGGCCGAGCAGCAGGCGCGGGTGGCGAAAAACCTCGCGCTGGTCAACCTCGCCGGCTTCGAGAACAAGTATCCCTGGCAGCTTTCCGGCGGCATGCAGCAGCGCGCCTCGATCGCCCGCGCGCTGGCCCTGGAGCCCGACCTCCTTCTGATGGACGAGCCCTTCGGCGCCCTCGACGAGATCGTCCGCGACCACCTCAACGAGCAGCTGCTGCAGCTCTGGGCGAAGACGGCCAAGACCGTGGTCTTCGTCACCCACTCGATCCCCGAGGCGGTCTACCTCTCCTCGAAGATCGTGGTGATGAGCCCGCGCCCCGGCCGAATCGAGGACGTGATCGTCTCCGACCTGCCGCGCGACCGCGGCCTCGACATCCGCGAGACCCCGGGGTTCCTCAAGCTCGCGCACCGCGTGCGCGAGGGTCTTCGCGCGGGGCACTCCTATGAGGATTGAGGCGGCCGCCATCCCCAGCCGCAGGGCCGCCCGCGTCCCTCCCCCGCGTGGGGAGGGTGGCCCGGCCACAGGCCGGGTCGGGAGGGGTGGGGCGTCTCACCCCCCGCTTTCCTTTCGGTCGTCATCCCCGCGAAAGCGGGGATCCAACTTTCCGCAGGGGCGGACTGTCTGCCCATGCCGCGGTCTATCCACGAACGCCTCTCCCGCGGAAAGTTGGATCCCCGCTTTCGCGGGGATGACGGCGAAGGCGGACTTGAGGGTGGACAAGCTATTTCCGTCTCGGGGTGGGGCGGGGGGCTCGGCGATGGACTCTACCGAGCAGGTCAAGGCCTCTCACCCCCCGCTTTCCTCTCGGTCGTCATCCCCGCGAACGCGGGGATCCAACTCTCCGCGGGGGCGGACTGTCTGCCCATGCCGCGGTCCATCCACGAACGCCTCTCCCGCGGATCGTTGGATCCCCGCTTTCGCGGGGATGACGACGAAGGCGGACTTGAGGGTGGACAAGCTATTTCCGTCTCGGGGTGGGGCGGGGAACTCGGCGATGGACTCTACGGAGCAGGGCAAGACCTCTCACCCCCCGCTTTCCTCTGGGTCGTCATCCCCGCAAACGCGGGGATCCAACTCACCAAGGGGGCGGACTGTCTGCCCATGCGGCGGTCCATCCACCAACGCCTCTCCCGTGGAATGTTGGATCCCCGCTTTCGCGGGGATGACGACGAAGGGGGACTTGAGGGTGGACAGGCTATTTCCGTCTCGGGGTGGGGCGGGGGGCTCGGCGATGGACTCTACCGAGCAGGGCAAGGCCTCTCACCCCCCGCTTTCCTCTCGGTCGTCATCCCCGCGAACGCGGGGATCCGACTCTCCGCGGGGGCGGACTGTCTGCCTATGCCGCGGTCTAGCCACGAACGCCTCTCTCGCGGAGAGTTGGATCCCCGCGTTCGCGGGGATGACGATTGAGAGGGACGTTCCTCCCCACAAGGGGGAGGGACGTTCCCCCTCACCCCTTCACCACCCCATCCAGCTCCGGCAGCAGCACGACGCTCTCCTGCTCGTTCGGGTCCGTGCGCGCGATCACGGCCACGGCCGGCTGGTCGGAGAGGTTCGCCGGCAGGTGCGGCACGCCGGCGGGGATGTAGAACATGTCGCCCGCGCGCACGATGATGTGCTGCGCGAGGCCCTCGCCGTACCAGGTGTGCGCCTCGCCGGCGAGCATGTAAATCGCGGTCTCGTGGTTCTCGTGCAGATGCGCCTTGGCGCGCCCGCCCGGCGGAATCTCCAGCAGGTGCATGCAGATGCCCTTGGCGCCGACCGACTGGGCGGTGATGCCCTCGAGATAATCGAACCCCTGCTTGCCGGCGTAGGTGGAGGTGCCCGGGCGGATCAGGCGGCAGTCGGCGGTCATGGTGCGCTCTCCCTCGCTGGCGCCGCAAAGCTCCCGGCGGCGCTCGAACGGAGTGTGATGCGATGACCGCGGCGGCCGTCAACCCCGTTCGCGCGCCGCGCGGCACCGGCTGGATCATGGGCCACGCCGTGCCGGTGCTCGCCGTGCTCGCGGCGATCGTCGTGGTCTGGTACGCCGGGGCGATCTTCCTCAACACGCCGGTGCAGCGCGACATGTTCGCCCGTGCCGGCGTCACCGACTACGGCTTTGCCGACCTCGCCGCCGCGACGCTGTCGCAGGAGCGCCCCGTGCTGCCGGCGCCGCACCAGGTCGCGGCCGATTTCTGGAAGTGGACCTTCGCCACCGCGCCGACCTCGAAGCGCAGCCTCGTCTACCACGGCTGGATCACGCTCTCCTCGACCCTCGCCGGCTTCATCGCCGGCACGCTGCTCGGCATCCTGATTGCGGTTGCCGTCGTGCACAGCCGCACCCTCGACAAGAGCCTGATGCCCTGGGTGGTCGCCTCGCAGACCATCCCGATCCTCGCGCTGGCGCCGATGATCATCGTGGTGCTCAACGCGGTCGGCATCACCGGCCTGATGCCAAAGGCGGCGATCTCGACCTACCTCTCGTTCTTCCCCGTCGCCGTCGGCATGGTGAAGGGGCTGCGCTCGCCGGACGTGATCAACCTCGACCTGATGCGCACCTATTCGGCGACGCCGGCCGAGGTGCTGTGGAAGCTCAGGCTGCCGTCCTCGGTGCCGTTCCTGTTCACCTCGATGAAGGTGGCGATCGCCGCCAGCCTCGTCGGCGCCATCGTCGGCGAACTGCCGACCGGCGCCGTCGCCGGCCTCGGCGCCCGCCTGCTCGCCGGCTCCTACTACGGCCAGACCGTGCAGATCTGGTCGGCCCTCGTCGCCGCCTCGCTGCTCGCGGCCATGCTGATCGCCATCGTGTCGCTGGCCGAAAAGCTGGTGCTGGCGCGGATGGGGGTGCGGCCATGACCGCCGCCGCCCGGCCGAAGATCCCGCTGCTGCTCCTCGTCACCATCGCGGCGGGCCTCGGCGCGCTGGTGCTGGTCGCGCTCGGCCATTCGGCCGCCGAGCGCAACCTGATCCTGCTCTGCCTGCTGCTCCCCGTCGCCGCCCGCGCCGGACTTCGCCTCGGCGGCAGCGGCACCGGCCTCGTCGTGCTCGGCGCCGCCTCCGTCGCCGCCCTCGGCTGGCTGGTCTGGACGATGCCCGCCGCCCGCGCCGGCTTCACACCGGCGTTCTGGCTGCTCGTCCTCGGCGCCTGGACGCTCGGCTGGCAGACCTGCGCGGCGCTGTCGGCGGCGCGCCCGCGCGGCCTTGCGCTGCAGCGCCTCGTCGGCGTCGCCGTGCCGCTGCTGTTCGGCGCCTGGCTGCTGCTGTTCTGGGAGCTCGCCTGCCGCGGCTTCGCCATTCCGCAGGTGCTGCTGCCGGCGCCGAGCCAGGTGTGGGCGCGGATCCTCTCCGACTGGCCGACGCTTCTCGCCGATTTCCGCCAGACCTTCCTGCAGTCGGTGCTGATCGGTTACGCCATCGGCTGCGGCAGCGGCTTCCTCGCGGCGCTCGCCATCGACCGGGTGCCATTCCTGAAGCGCGGGCTGCTCCCCGTCGGCAACCTCGTCTCGGCGCTGCCCATCGTCGGCGTCGCGCCGATCATGGTGATGTGGTTCGGCTTCGACTGGCCGTCGAAGGCCGCCGTCGTGGTGATCATGACCTTCTTCCCGATGCTGGTGAACACCATCGCCGGCCTCGACGCCGCCGGCCGCATGGAGCGCGACCTGATGCGCACCTATGCGGCGAGCCACGGCCAGGCACTGACCAAGCTGCGTCTGCCCGCCGCGATGCCCTTCGTGTTCAATGCCCTCAAGATCAACTCGACGCTGGCGCTGATCGGCGCCATCGTGGCCGAGTTCTTCGGCACGCCCACGGTGGGCATGGGCTTTCGCATTTCGACCGAGGTCGGCCGCATGGCGATCGACATGGTCTGGGCCGAGATCGCCGTCGCGGCGCTCGCCGGCTCGCTGTTCTACGGTTTCGTCAGCCTCGTCGAGCGGCTGGTGACGTTCTGGCACCCGTCCTTCCGCGCGCGGTAGGGCGGGGGCCCAAATCAGAGAGGGGAACAACAATGAAGCGCATTCTGGCTCTTTCGACCGGCCTTGCGACGCTGCTCGCCGCCGCCCCGGCTTTTTCGGCCGACAGCGTCACGCTGCAGCTGAAGTGGGTCACCCAGGCCCAGTTCGCCGGCTACTACGTGGCAAAAGACAAGGGCTTCTACGAGGAGGAGGGCCTCGACGTCACCATCAAGGCCGGCGGCCCCGACATCGCCCCGCCGCAGGTGATCGCCGGCGGCGGCGCCGACGTCGTCGTCGACTGGATGCCCTCCGCGCTCGCCAGCCGCGAGAAGGGCGTGCCGCTGGTCAACATCGCCCAGCCGTTCAAGACCTCGGGCATGATGCTGACCTGCCTGAAGGAGACCGGCATCACCAAGCCGGAGGACTTCAAGGGCAAGACCCTCGGCGTCTGGTTCTTCGGCAACGAGTATCCGTTCCTCTCCTGGATGGCGACGCTCGGCATCCCGACCGCCGGCGGCGCCGACGGCGTCACCGTCCTGAAGCAGGGCTTCAACGTCGACCCGCTGATCCAGAAGCAGGCCGCCTGCATCTCGACGATGACCTACAACGAATACTGGCAGGTCATCGACGCCGGCATCACGCCGGAAGAGCTGGTCGTCTTCAAGTACGAGGAGCAGGGCGTCGCCACGATGGAGGACGGCCTCTACGTGCTCGAATCCAACCTCGAGGACCCGGCCTTCGTCGACAAGATGGCGAAGTTCGTCCGCGCCTCGATGAAGGGCTGGGCCTACGCCCGCGAGAACACCGAGGAAGCCGCCGGCATCGTGCTCGAAAACGACGAGACCGGCGCGCAGACCGAGGCGCACCAGGTGCGCATGATGGGCGAGATCAACAAGCTCACCGAAGGTTCCGACGGCACCCTCGACCCGGCCGACTACGAGCGCACCGTCAAGATCCTGCTCGGCGGCGGCTCCGACCCCGTGATCACCAAGACCCCGGAAGGCGCCTGGAGCCACGCGGTCACCAACAAGCTCTGAGCCGGTTGCGCAAATTCGGACGTTGGGAGGCCCCGGGCGACCGGGGCCTCTTCTCGTTTGGCGGGGGGGGAGGGCGTTCCCGCGAGCCGCGCCGCCTGCCTCTCGAAGGGTGTTCCGTGGGCCCCCGTGGGTGGTCCGCGGGTTCACGAGACAAGTGCAACATCTGCTAAGGTGTTGCTGCGATGGGACAATGCTATGACCAGCTCTCGCTTCGGGAGCGGATGACGATCGACCTTTTGCTGAGCGAAGGTCTGTCGCAGAGCCAGATCGCGATCCGGCTGGGCCGGTCGCGGTCGACGATCAGTCGGGAGGTCCGGCGCAATGCCCGGCCGACCAAGCGGTGGAGGGGGGCCTACGACGGGGCTCGGGCCGACGGGCTGGCGGCGCGGCGCCGGAAATGGGATGCCCGCTTCAAGCTGGCGCGCCAGCCGGATCTGGCGGCCGAGGTCAAGCGACGCCTTGCGATGGGACTGTCACCCGAGCAGGTCGCCGGCCGGCTGGCGCGCGAAAACGGTCGCACGATCGTCAGCCACGAGTCCATCTATCGCTTCATCGCCCATCGCTCGCGCTGCCGGGATCCGTCCTGGCGACGGCTGCTGCACCGCGCGACCCGCCGACGCGGCCATCCCAAGCCGCGCGGCGGCAGCCTCGTCCACCTGATGAAGCACCGCGTTTCCATCACCTTGCGCCCGCCCGCCGTCGCCGGAAGGACCGAGCCGGGTCACTGGGAGGGCGACCTCATGACCTTCCGGCGCAACCGGCAGTCCGTCCTCGTCCTCCATGAACGGGTCTCGCGCTTCACCCTCGCCTGGCGCATCCCCGACAAGAGCGCGGCAACCATCGCCGACCGTCTCACGGCATTCTTCCGCACCCTGCCACCCTCGCTGGGGCGCTCGGTCACCTTCGACAACGGCGGCGAGTTCGCCCACCACTATCGCCTCGCCGAGAGCTGCGGCGTCGCCACCTACTTCTGCGATGCCCACGCACCCTGGCAAAAGGGCGGCATCGAAAATGCCATCGGGCGCCTCAGACGAGCACTGCCGTCCAAGACCGACCTCGACGCCATTCCCCCACACCACCTCCAAGCCGCAGTCACCGCCTACAACGCCACACCGCGCAAGGTTCTCGCCTACGCAGCCGCCGACGAGGTATTCTCAAGCCTCAACAATGGTGCACTTCAAACGTGACTCCTGCGTCCGCCTGCGCGGACCATGACAACCAAAAGATGTGTTCAGGGTTTGCCACAGCGGCCGGGCCACTTGAAAAGAAACAGAAATTTTGTCTTGGTCCGCGCAGGCGGACCATTCACGAGGCGGCCGGGCGGAGTGTTCACGGCTTGTTTTTGCTCCTGAAGCCGCGCGGCAAAACGAGAACCAGCAGCAACCCACGGCCCCTCCACCGTCTTTGCCGGGCTTGACCCGGCAACCCAATGGCCTCGCAGCGATCAATGATCCCTCCGAAGAACATCGAGGTTTCCCGCCAGCGACCTCGCGCGCCGCGCCGCGAGTGGGTCGCCGGGTCAAGCCCGGCGAAGACGGGGTGAGAGGTTGTGGTTCCTGGACCGCGCCCTGCCGCCCGATGGCTGCGCAGGCCGGTATCAAGACCGCCCCGATCACGATCCGGTGCCCCGCTTCCGGTCCCCCCGCCGCGCAGGCTAAGCTCCATCCCAACCGCAGCCGATAGACGCGCGGATCTGGAGGATGGGTGTGACGACGCCGACGACCAAAAACCCGGCCCGGCCGATGAGCCGGCGCGAGACGCTGGCGCTCGGCGCCACGGCGGCCGCGTTTGCCGCCTGGCCTGCTCCCGCCCGCGCCCGCATCGAAGGGCCGACCCTCGCCGAGGAAATCGCCGCCTTCGCCGGGGCGGCGACGCCGCAGGAAGGCTCGCTCGTGCTCGAGGTCGAGCCCGCGGTCGAGGACGGCTACAACGTGCCCGTCCGGCTCGCGGTGGAGCAGTCGTTCGGCGACGGCCGCTTCGTCACGGCGATGGTGCTGCTCGCCCCCGAAAACCCGCTCGTCCGCGTCGCGACGTTCCACTTCACCCGCCTCAGCGGCGCCGCCGACGTCACCACCCGCATCCGCGTCGCGCGCGACCAGACGCTGACGGCGCTGGCAAAACTCTCCGACGGCACGGTGCTCACGGCTTCAAGGCCGATCGCGGTCACCGTCGGGGGCTGCGACGCGACATGAGCGGCGAACCGAGGGTCAAGCTGCCGGCCACGGCCCGGCCCGGCGACGTCGTCCGCATCCGCACGCTGCTCGGCCACCGCATGGAGTCGGGCTTCCGCCGCGGCGACGACGGCGCGCGGGTGCCGCGCGACATCGTCAACCGCTTCGAATGCCGCTTCGAGGGCGAACTGGTGTTCGCCTGCGACCTCGCCCCGGCGATGGCGGCGAACCCGTTCCTCGAATTCTCCGCCCGCGTCGAGCGCGCCGGCCGCTTCAGCTTTCTCTGGATCGACGACGCCGGCGTGCGCACCACGGCGACGGCCGACATCGCCCTCGCCGACACGGGGGCCGACGCCCCGGCGCCGTAGTCGCACCCGGGCAGAAGTTCCCGAATTCCACTGGTCGATCTCCGCCGCCCGGGCGTAGAGTTTTTTGCAGCGGCGGCACGCGACGTCGCCGACGAAGGGCAATCCGGCCGCGACGAGCCGGGCCCTCAGGAGGGGGAACGCAATGAGGCTTCATTCGGCGGCCGCGCTCGCGGCGCTGGTCCTGTTGCCGTGCGCGGCGCCGGCGTTTGCCGGACCGGCTTCGGCCTCCGGCGACGACCGTATCGCCTATCTCGCCGGCACCTGCGGCCTCTGCCACGGCCCGGCCGCCAACGCCGAGATCCCGGCGCTCGCCGGCCGCAGCGCGGACGAGGTCGCGACGCTGCTCGGCGACTACCGCGAGCAGCGCCTGCCGAGCCCGGTCATGCACGCCGTGACCAGCGGCCTCGACGACCCGACGCTGGCGGCCCTCGCCGCCTACGTCGTCGCGCATCCTTGAGCGGGGAGGGGACACGGATGACCATTCACCGCCGCGATCTGCTGAAAGCCCTGGCGACGGGCGCCGCCACCCTCGCCGCCCCCGCCGTTGCCCGCGGGCAGGCCCGCCCGCGCATCGTCATCGTCGGCGGCGGCGCCGGCGGCGCGACCCTCGCGGTGACGCTGGCGCGGGCGCACCCGGGCGCGTTCGACATCGTCCTGATCGAGCAGGACGAGCGCTACGTCACCTGCTTCTTCTCGAACCTCTACCTCGGCGGCCTCGCCAGCTTCGAATCCCTCGGCCACGGCTACGGCGGGCTCGCCGGCCTCGGCATCGAGCTCGTCACCGAGCGGGCGACCAGCATCGACCGCGACCGCCGCAGCGTCGCGACGCCAAGCCGGCCGGCGATCGCCTACGACCGGCTGGTGGTCGCCCCCGGCGTCGAGCTCGACTACGCCTCGGTGCCCGGCTACTCGGCGGAGGCGGCCGAGCTGCTGCCGCACGCCTGGAAGGCCGGGCCGCAGACCCGGCTCCTGAAGGCGCAGCTCGATGCGGTCGAGGATGGCGGCACCATCGTCATGCTCGCCCCGCCCAACCCCTTCCGCTGCCCGCCCGGCCCCTACGAGCGCATCTCCATGATGGCCTACGCGCTGCAGCAGTCGGGCCGCAGCAAGGCGCGCATCGTCGTGCTCGATGCGAAAGAGAAATTCTCCAAGCAGGCGCTGTTCATGGAAGGCTGGCAGCGCCACTACCCCGGCATGGTCGAGTGGCTGCCGCCCTCGGTCCACGGCGGCATCGACCATATCGACGTCAACACCCGCACCGTCGTCGCCGACCTCGACAGCTTCACCGGCGCGCTCGTCAACGTCATCCCGGCGCAGAAGGCCGGGATCACGGCGCAGCAGGCCGGCCTCGTCGACGAGAGCGGCTGGTGCCCGGTCGACGCCGCCTCGATGCGCTCGACCCTCGACGCCGCCGTCTTCGTGCTCGGCGACGCCTCGAAGGCCGGCGACATGCCGAAGTCGGCCTTCGCCGCCTCGAGCCAGGCGAAGGTCGCGGCAACCGCGATCGCCGCCGACCT
Source organism: Methylobrevis albus (assembly GCF_015904235.1). Lineage (GTDB taxonomy): Bacteria > Pseudomonadota > Alphaproteobacteria > Rhizobiales > Pleomorphomonadaceae > Methylobrevis_A > Methylobrevis_A albus. The sequence continues at coordinate 17,210 of NZ_JADZLT010000048.1, read as the reverse complement.
GATCGGCCGGCCGACGATCGAACCGCGCTACTTCAACACCTGCTGGAGCCGGATCACCGCCGAGGACTGCGTCAAGGTGGGCGCGCTCTACCTGCCGGCCGAGGGCAAGATCACCACCACGGCCGACTTCGTCAGCCAACCCGGCGAACCGGATGCAGAGCGCGCCGCCGCCGCGCGGGAGAGCGAGGCGTGGTACGGCGCGATCACGGCGGGGATGTTCGCGACCTGAGCAAGGGGGCGCCGCGCGTCCTCGATCCCGGGGCCTTGAACGGCAAACTCAAAAAGGTCTTGAAGTGCCGGGAACAGGCTCGCGGTTTGCTAAGCAAGTGGAGAATTGATCATCAAATCTGGCTCAATCCGTTCTCCAGGCTTTCCCTTGATACTTCCCATTTGGAAATAGGATTTTCTCCAGCAGCTGTGGCGGACAGTTCCGTTGCGTACTTGTAGATATTGTTCTCATTGAATTCCTCTTCGATTTTATTGAGAATAAGTATCTGATTTGTGAATATAAACCGTTCGCCTGCAGGATGGATTGGCCACCACTCGATAAACACGGCATCTTCCGGATTGGGTAGTGCTGTGACGAGCGCGCCAGTTTGTCCAGAGATTGCTCTCATAAGACCTTCTCGCCATTGGCGAGTATATTTCTCTCTCGTCCAATAAGATATTGGTGCATAGAATCGCTCAGAGTGATGATTTAGAGTCAGAAACCCCTGATAGACCTCCCGACCTTCAAATCGGACGGGGTCGTTTTCGAGACGAATAGAAAACATGGCCGTCATCCGATCCTGAAAGCAACGATCTGATTGGGAGAAGGGCGATAGCGGTTTCTCGATGAAATCCGCGCGAGCCGACAGCGCCCCGCCTCGAACGCGAAAAGGCCGGGTCTGATCGACCCGGCCTCTTCTGCATCACTGGAAAAAAGCCTTCGCGCGCTGCGCGTCGGCTCACTTCTCCGGGAACGTCTTCAGGTACGCGATGATGTCGGCGATCTCGTCGTCCTTCTTCAGGCCGGCGAACGCCATCTTGGTGCCCTTCGCGAATTCCTTGGGGTTCTTCAGCCAGGCGGCGAGGTTCTCGTCGTTCCAGGTCTCGCCCGCATCACCCTTTTCGACCAGCGCCGGGGAGAACTTGTAGTCCTCCGGGTGCTTGCCGATGACGGAGCCGAGCAGGCCGTTGAGGACCGGGCCGACCTTGTTCTTGGCATCGGGGCCGACCGCATGGCAGGCCGCGCACTTCCGGAATGCCTTCTCGCCCGCTGCAGCATCACCCTCGGCATGCGCGCCGGCCGCGGACAGAGCGAGGACGGCGGCGGCCAGTACCAGACTTGTCTTCATCATGGGTTTCCTTGTCGTTCCTCAACCTAGATGTCAGCGAGCGGAAGGAGCGGAGCCGCCTCGCGTCTGCCGTTATCGTCGCGCCCTCGGCGAGGGTGGCCGACGCCGGCAGCTTTATGACGTTTCGCCTGAACGGCCACTGAATGGCAAGCACTCTGGAGGCGTTCCAAGGACGAAACTCGCTCAAAAAATAGGGCCTCCGGGAAAAGAAGACAAAGCCAAACCGTCGGTGCGGCAATGGGTCCGGGGAAAGGGGGCGACAGCGACGTCGCGGCTACCCATATGCGGCGGATCATGTATGAGGTGAGCCGGACGAAGCCGGCGGCACGGGTCCGCCCAGCGCCGCGCGGCATCGCCGCAGGCGGCATAGCGGAGCGGACGAATGGCAGGCGTGACGAAAGACGACATCCTCGGCAAGCTGCGCAGCGTGCCCGCGCCGGACGGCGCCGGCGACATCGTCGGCCGCAACCTCGTGTCGGAAATCTTCATCTCCGGCGGCAAGGTGATGTTCTCGATTACCGTGCCGTCCGAGCGGGCGCACCAGCTCGAGCCGCTGCGTGTCGCCGCCGAACGCGCCGTCGCCGCGCTGCCCGGCGTCGACAAGGCGACGGTGATGCTCACAGCCGATCGCCGCCCCGGCGAGGGCGCTCCGCCGCCGCGCCCGCCCGCCGCCGGGCGTCCCCCCCATGATCACCAGCACGGGCATCAGCACGGCCCGGGCCATTCGCACGGGCCGGCCGGCGCTGCCCCCGCCGCGCCGCAGAAGCCGGGAGTGCCCGGCGTCGCCACCATCATCGCGGTCGCCTCGGGCAAGGGCGGTGTCGGCAAGTCGACCACCGCCGTCAACCTCGCCCTTGGCCTGAAGCGCCTCGGCCTGCGCACCGGCATCCTCGACGCCGACATCTACGGCCCGTCGCTGCCGCGCCTGCTCGGCCTCTCGGGCCGCCCGGAGACGATCGGCGGCAAGACGATCAAGCCGATGGAGGGCTTCGGCCTCAAGGCGATGTCGATGGGCTTCCTCGTCGAGGAAGAGACGCCGATGATCTGGCGCGGCCCGATGGTGATGTCGGCGATCACCCAGATGCTGCGCGAGGTCGCCTGGGGCGAGCTCGACGTGCTGGTGGTCGACCTGCCGCCCGGCACCGGCGACGCCCAGCTCACCATGGCGCAGCAGGTGCCGCTCGCCGGCGCGGTGATCGTCTCGACGCCGCAGGATCTCGCCCTGATCGACGCCCGCAAGGGCCTCAACATGTTCCGCAAGGTCGACGTGCCGGTGCTCGGCATCGTCGAGAACATGAGCTTCTTCGTCTGTCCGAACTGCGGCACCAGCCACGACATCTTCGGCCACGGCGGCGCGCGGCGCGAGGCCGAGCGCCTCGGCGTGCCGTTCCTCGGCGAGGTGCCGCTGCACATCGCGATCCGCGAGACCTCGGACGCCGGCCGGCCGGTGGTGGAATCCGAGCCGGACGGCGTGCATGCCGGGATTTACGAGAAGATCGCCCGCGCGGTCTGGGCGCGCGTCGCCGAAGTCCGCGGCCTCGCCCGCCCGGCGCCGAAGATCGTCATCGAATGACGCGCCGGCGGCCGGTCGGCCGCCGAAATCAACCGTCGTTGGCGGAGTTGAGATCCTCGGGCCGGATGCCTTCGTCGGCGGAAGCCTGCGGCCGGGCGAAGCGCACGCCCTCGCCGTAGCCATCGACGGGCAGCAGCAGGATTCCCGCGGCCTCCAGGGCCCGCCGGATCGCCGCTCCGGCGGGGTCCGACGGCGCGACGCCGCGGTCCTCGAAGGCGGCGATCTCGCTGCCGTCGATCCGCGCGGTCTCGGCGAGCTTGCGCCGGGACCAGCCGAGCAGCCCGCGGGCCGCCCGAAGTTGTGCCGCGCTGATCGTCATGGTGCCGTTCTCCTGCATCCTGTCGTCCCCTGCCATTGTGACCCGGCCGCCCGGGACAAGCGAGCGCAACCTGATGCGCCGACCCGCCGTCGCGGCGGCGTCCGCATGCGTCAAAAAATGTAACCATCTGTTGCGGGCCGGGTTCCGGCCTTTTCTCCGCCAATTTCTCGGGCAGACATGGCGTCCAGTGAGGGCAGGCGGCCACGAGCCGCCACCCGCGGCTCGAGGGATCGGACGGGATCATGCGACGCACCATCGGATCGACGCTGGCAATCGGGCTCTTCATCGCGCTGATCGCGCCGGTGTTCGGCCCCCGCGACACCCCGCAGCGGTCCGCCGTGACGGTCGAGACGCGCAGCAACCCGGCGGCGGGCGCGATGGTCGAGGTCCGGGCGGATCTCGACACACCGGCCCCCGTGCACCGGCGCGACGAGACGGCGCGCGCGCCGCTCTCGGAAGCGGCGCTGGGCATCGGCGACTATGCGCGCCCTGCCCGCACCGGCATGTCTGACGTTCACCCCGAGCCGCAACCGCGGCCGGAGGCGCCGGCGACAAGCGCGGTGGCCGCGCGGCCGGCACCGGTTCCCCCCACACGTCCCGCCCCGCCGCTGCCGCTCGTCGCCGTCTACGCCGACGCGGCACCGCCGGCGTTCGACGCCTTGTTCACCGTGGAGCCGATCCCGGTCGCGGAGGCGGTCGCCGAGCCCGCCTCGCTGGTTTCGCGCGCGGGCGACGCCCTGCGCTCAGGCAAGCGCGCGGTGGTCGGCGGCACCGTCGACCTCGCCCGCGCCGCCGCCGATGCCTCGCTCGGCGCGATCTCGACCATCTGGGAATGACGCACCGCCGGCGGCCCGGTCAGGGCCCCGCGTCGATCGGCAACGTCACCGCCATGCGTGTCTCGGCGCCGTCGGTGTCGCGGGCGACGAGCGCGAAGGTCGCCGAGCGGGTCTGGCGCGGCGTGCCGACGATCTCGGAAAAGCCCGAGCCGAGGTCGCGGAAGCTGAGGCCGGCCGGCAGGTCGCCGACCAGCGCCACCTTCAGCCGGCCCGTTTCGATGCCGTCGGTGAAACCGGGCAGGGCGGCCCGGTACGGCTGGTCGACAGTGGCGGTCGGCAGCGTCAGCGCCGGGTAGGGCGCGCGCGGCGGCGTCGCGGGCCTGAGCGCCGCGCCGATCGGCGGCGTCACGGTGACGGTCGGCGGGGCCGGTACGGCGACAGGCCTCGCGGGCTCGGCGACCGCCGCCGGCGGGGCGGGGGGCTCGGCGATCTCCGCCGCCGGCGGAGGCAGGCTTGGTGGCGACAGGGTGGCAGGCGCTGCCACCTCGGGGCGCGTTGCGGGGGCCGGGGCGGTCGGCGCGGTGACGACCACCGGCGGCGGCAGCACTTGCGGCGCCGGGGCCTGCGGCGCGGCCGGCGTGACGGCAGCGATCGGCGGCGGTGCCGGAGGCGGCGCTTCCGCCTCGCCGCCGCGCAGCAGCAGCGCCGCCGCACCACCCAGCACGACCACGCCGGCGAGCCCCGCGAGCCCGAGGCGCAGCATCGGCGATCGGGCCGGCGGCGCGGCCGTCGTGACGGCGGGCGCCTTGCCCGGGCGGCGGGTCGGTGCCGCCGCGGCGACCACGGGCGCCGGCGCGACGAAGCCGGCCACCTCCGCCATCGTCGGCCGGTCGTCGGGCAGCGGCTGAAGCATCGCGGTGATCAGCCCGGCGAGCTCCGGCGCGATGCCGGCGAGATCCGGCACCGTGCGCCGCTTCTCGATGATCGCCGCCTGGCTGCCGCTCATGTCGAGCGGCCGGCCGAGCGCCGCCTCGGCGAGCAGCAGGCCGAAGCTGTAGACGTCCGACTTCGCCGTCACGCTGCCGCCGGCGAGGCCGAGCTGTTCCGGCGAAACGTAGTTGTATTTCCCTGCAAATCCGCCGCCGATGATCGTGCCGTTGCCGTCGAAGGCGCTGCGGGCGATGCCGAAATCGATCAGCTTCGCCGCCGCGACGTCGCCGCCGGGCAGCAGCACGTTGTCGGGCGCGATGTCACGGTGCACGACGCCGTGCTGGTGCGTCAGCGCCAGCGCCGAGGCGAGCCGCCGGCGCAACAAGCCGAGTTCGTCCGCCGACAGCGGCCCGTGCCGCAGCCGCTCCGACAGCGGCGGCCCGTCGACATATTCCATCGCGAGATAGGCGCGGCCGAGCGACGGCTCGATCGAGAACACATAGGTGCGCACGATCGCCTCGTGCGCCAGCCGGTGCAGCACCGAGGCTTCACGCCGGAACAGGCCGATCGCGTCGGTATTGCTGGAGAGCCAGGGCTGCAGCAGCTTGATCGCCACCGGATCGTCGGTCTGCACGTTGTGGCCGCGATAGACCTCGCCCATGCCGCCCTCGGCGATGAGGTCGTCGATCGCATAGATGCCGTTGAGCAGCGTGCCGCGCGGCACGCGAAGGGTCGCCGTCGCCTCGGGTGGCGCCCCGCCGCCTCCCGTCCCGTTCGTCGCCCCGGGCCTGCCACCGATCGCCGTCCCGGCCTCGTCGCCGTCCATTCACGCCTCGTTCCGAACCGGTCGGACAACTGCCGTCCGCGCATCCCGTAAAGCGACGATAGCACGACGCCGCCGGCCCGTGTCGCCCCGGCCCGGGCAACGCCTACTCTAGCGCCGAAAGCATCGACCGGGGAGGATATTGGCCGCGCCGAGATCGATGCAAATTTGTCGGATATGTGCTGAAATCGAAATCCAGCGGCAGCAGCCAGATCCGGAAAACGGACGGCACGCGCCGATCGCGGGGGATACGCTGAAGATGTGGAGTTTCGGACACCGAACCGGCCGCGCACGGCGCTCGGTCATTCGCCGGCTCGGCGCGGCCCTCGCGCTCGTCGCGGGCTTCGCTGCAGGCCCCGCCGCCGCCGCGACCGACTGGCTGCTCGTGCCGGATTCGTCGACGCTGACCTACCAGTCGATCAAGAAGAACTCGATCGTCGAGACCAACGCGGTCCGGAACCTCAGCGGGATCGTCACCGCCGGCGGCGAGGCGCTCGTCACGATCGACCTCAACTCCGTCGATACCGGCGTCGACATCCGCAACGTCCGCATGCGCTTTCTGTTCTTCGAAACGTTCAAGTTCCCCGCCGCGAGCCTCACCGCCCGCATCGACCCGGCCGTCTTCGCCGACCTCAAGACGAAGCGCCGCCTGACGATGCCGCTGCCGTTCCGCCTCAACCTGCACGGCGTCGAGAAGGACCTCACCGCCGACGTCGTGGTGACGATGGTCACCGATACGATGGTCTCCGTCGCCTCGCGCGCGCCGGTTTCGGTCGCGGTCGCCGACTTCGACCTGCTGCCGGGCCTCGAGAAGCTCAAAGAGGCCGCCGAGGTCGACAGCATCGTGCCGTCGGCGTCCGTGTCGTTCGACCTGATCTTCGCCGCCGACGACGGCACCGCGCCGCCCGCCGTCGCCGCCGCTCCCTCGTCGGCCCCTGGCGCCGCGACGCCGGCCCCGGCCGCCTCGATCGCCGCCGCGGCCCCCGCCGCCGCGGCTGCCGCCCCCGCCGTCGCCGGACCCGTCGTCACCGACGCGGCGCGCGCCGATTTCAGCGATGAGGAATGCCTCAACCGCTTCGAGGTGCTGTCGCGCACCGGCGCGGTCTATTTCGCCACGGCGAGCGCCAGGCTCGACCCCGAAAGCGGCCCGCTGCTGCGCCAGGTGCTCGACGTCGTCGGCAAATGCCCGCGCCTCGGCGTCGAGGTGGCCGGCCACACCGATTCGGACGGCCCGGCCGACGAGAACCAGCGCCTGTCGGAACGCCGCGCCGCCGCCGTCGCGGATTTCCTCGCCACCGCCGGGGTGCCGTCCGGCCAGGTCAGCGTCGCCGGCTACGGCGAAACCCGCCCGATCGCCGGCAACGACAGCGCCCGCGGCAAGGCGCTCAACCGCCGGATCGAGTTCGTCGCGCGCCCGCTCGGCAACTGACGATCGAAACGGGCCGAGGCTCCCCGCCAGAAGGCGGCCGACGAGGATGATGGGACCGATGCATGTGATGGCAAGACTGCTCGGGCGGCTCGCGCTCGCCGCCCTGATCCTCGCCGCCGCCGGCGCCGCGGCGCATGCCGACCGCCGCGTCGCGCTGGTGCTCGCCAACGGCGCCTACGTCAACGCCCCGCCGCTCGTCAACGCGGTGCGCGACGGCGAGGCGATCCGCGACGTGCTGACGGGGCTCGATTTCGAGGTGATCGCCGGCTTCGACCTCACCAAGGCCGAGACCCAGGCGATGATCGCCGACTACGCCACCTCGGTGCGCGGCGCCGACGTCGCGCTGTTCTTCTATGCCGGCCACGGCATGCAGGCGGGCGGCGCCAACTACCTCGTCCCCGTCGACGCCGCCCTCGAGGACGACATCTCGCTCGATTTCGAGACCGTGGCGGTCGACTTCGTGCTCCGGCAGATGTCGCGCGACACCGGCGTCCGCCTCGTCTTCCTCGACGCCTGCCGCGACAATCCGCTCGCCGCCGCCTTCGCCGAGCGCAGCGCCTTGCCCGCGCAGAGCGGCCTTGCCGAGATCCGCGTCGAGGGCGCCGGCACCGACACGCTGATCGCGTTTGCCACCAGCCCCGACGCGGTCGCCTTCGATGGCGCCGGCGCCAACTCGCCGTTCTCCGCCGCCCTCGTCGACCATCTCGCCGCGGCGAACACCCCGCTCACCACGGTGATGACCCGCGTCACCGGCGACGTCTACCGCGCCACCGGCGGCGCCCAGCGCCCGTGGATCAACGCCTCGCTCACCGGCGAAATCGTGCTGAACCCCGCCGACGCCGCCGACCGCGTCGCCGCCGCACTCCCCGGTGCCAATCCCCCGGGCGCCGACACCCCGCCGGCGGGCGAGACCCGCGCCGCCGCGACCGACCCCGCCGCCAGCGTCCCGGGCCTTGCGGGCAGCGGCCCGGTATTCTTCGACGCCCCGGTCCTCTTCGGCGACCCGACCATCGACGGCATGAGCCTCAGCCAGCTCATCGAGGGCAAGCCGCTCTACAGCCCGGTCGAGGGCCTGCCGCGCGAATACTGGGACGCCCAGTGCTCCTCCTGCCACCAATGGACCCGCGACCGCCTCTGCGTCCAGGGCCGCACCTACCAGACCGCCGGGGAGAACGTGCTGCGGCTGGAGCACCCGTATGGGGCGAGGTTCAAGGTGGCGCTGGGGGAGTGGGCGCGGAATGAGTGCAGGTGAGGTAGGGACTGAAATGGCCGGACTGAACGCGATTCTAGAGCCCACTGCAACTTCAAGGGTTCCGGTATCTCCTCAATGCCTGAGCCCAATCTGCGATATGCTGGCCACATCAGATGGTAAGGTGTTCTGAGTGCGCAAAGGCGCGAATCGCTTCGATGTAAGTTCCAATGTCTCTACTTGCTGCAACGCAGATATCAAAGCCAGCCGATGAGCAGGCCTTTGAACGAGCTTCAGTCGTCTTATGGCGCTGTCTGCTCAATGATCCTTCCGTCCAACGGAACGGCCGACGGGGGCAGAGGCAGAACGGCGTCGATCTTTCAGGCATACGAGACGGCGATACGAATTGGCATGTAGGAGTTCAGTGTAAACTTAAGACAGAAGGGCATACGCTTTCGAAAGACGAAGTTGTTGGTGAGGTAAAAAAAGCGCTGACCTTTAAGCCTATGCTTAGGGAATTTTACATCACTACAACCGCTCCGGATGACGTCGTGATGCAAGAGCTTGCGCGATTGATCACGAGCGAGCTTGCGACAGAAGGCAAGAGAATGCGTGTTTCAGTGTGGGGCTGGAACACACTGGAGGAGAGAATTAGCGAATACGCCGCAGCGCGCAAAGAATTTGATCCAACTTTCACAATGTTTGGGGAAGAAATATTAGCAGAGACCAAATCGATTTCTTCGAGCGTCGCCGTTGGATTTTCTACAGTTATAGAGATGATTGCCCATAGTGACAGGCGGTACGCTAACCGGCCTGGAGATGGCACCATCGAAGTTAGCGCTCTCGAAGCGCATTTAGATGCGGAGATTGACGAGTACCGTCAGCTAAACGATGCCGGCAAGACGCTGACCGCTATGCCTCTTTTGGAGAGGCTGTTAGCTCGCATTGAAGCTAGCGCATCCGGCCGCATCTTGTTTCGCATCAAGGCGAACATTGGTCACTGCTTGATGGCCCTCAATGAGGACAAGAAAGCAGCCGAAATGTTACTTTCTTCGTACGAGCACGCCCAGGATGAGCCGAAGGCGATCGCCAATAAGGCGTTTGGTCTTCTCCTGCGTGGCGACTGGCAACAACTGATAGCGTTCGGCAAGTCACAACTTGAGATCGATCCGGCGAACGAGTGGCTTGCTGGCTATCTCGTTCAAGCGGCCCGGTTCGACATGACAATAACCGATCCTCTCGGGCTGGTGCCGGAACAACTGCGTCAAACCGCGTCCGTGCAAATTGCATGGGTCGACTTCGTCAGGCGTCGCGGGGCATCTGGAACTTGGTGGGGTCATGCCCGGCGACTCGTTGCCGACTATCCGTCCGAACCCACTGCTGTGCAATTTGCAGCTGAGGCAGATTTCGATGAAATTTTGACAAGCTCCAGCTTCCTGCAGATGCGCGTCCTACATATGACGGAGCGGCAGCGGTTAAGGGCGGCCACTGTGACGCTCAAATCCCAATGGGATCGCGAGCGTGTGAGTGACGGCCCGCTGCGGCCAGAAGACATTGCGCTGTGCGGAAATGTTATCGTCGGCCTGGCTGCACTTGATGAGTTTTCTGAGGCGCGTGATGTCGCCCGCCAAGGTATCGCTCTTGCTCCCGCTGACGCAGATTTACTTATACGGGCAACCGTCGTCGCTATCGAAGCGGGCGACGATGCGTTGGCGAGCGAGCTCCTCCCGAGACTACCCGTTACTCATGATAGCGTAGTTTTGAAGTTTCGCTTTCACGCGGAACGAGCCAACTGGACTGAGGTTGTAGAACTTTTCGCGAATAATGTGCCTCTTATCCCTGCGACTGAGATGCCGATTATAACGGCAACTGCCGAGCTCGCGGCGATCAAAATCCGTGTCGACGATCCGGAAAAGCGCAGGAGTGAGATCGCCGCGGTAGCAGATGCGGCGGCGAATGATGCCCGGGCGAGCATCGTGGTCGCGGACTTCGCGCGACGGGACAAGATGGAGGATATTGCCGACGCCGCATTTGAAGCGGCGCTAGGATTAATTGATGAAAACAGTCACATGGCTGATCGATTGATGGTGGCGCATCACGCCCACTGCCGAGGTGATGCCGCAATCGTCGTCAATTTGCTGGCAGGCAAAATTGCAGAAGATCACGACAGCAGCGAATTGCGAATGCTTGCGCGTGCCTTCGTCAATGACAGTCCAATTCGTCAGCGTGCGCTTTCCTTCTTCAAGCGCCTGCCCCCGGCAGTGGCAAATTTGCCTTATTTCCTGCAAGCTAAAGGCCTACTCCACTTCAATCGCGGTGCTCTGCCCGAAGCAGAAATCGCGTTGCGGGAGGCTGCAACGGTTCAGCCCGATCTCGAAAGTTTTATTGCCTTATTCTCGGTTCTTCACCGCCTTGACCGCGGAGACGAGATGAAGGCAATTGTCGATGATATTGATCTGGAGACGGTCAAAGGAACGCCCAGTCAAAAGATGTATTTGGCTCAGGTCATGAGGATGATTGGCAGGGGCTCTCAGGCGCTCGAGTTTGCTTATAAAGTTCTCCAATCAGCACGAAATGATCATAGGGTCGTCCTTCGATATTTTGGGTTAATTATGGTCGATCCCGAGGAGGACCTTATTCCTTTGGTGGATGCTGTAGCTGTTGATACGTGGGTTCGTCTCGAGAGCGATCGGCAAGAGCGTCACGCTTTTCTTATCGAGGATGGGGTGGATCGTCCGGCGGATGATATTTTGAGCCCCTCTCATCTACTGGCGAAAGCAGCGCTGAATCTTCGAGTCGGTGACGAATTCGAGATGCCCCTCGGGCACGGCGGTACGCGACGGTGGTGCGTCGCCGAGATCAAACATAAGTATCTTCACGCCCTCCACGACGTTATTGACAACTTTGAAAGCCGGTTCCCGAACGCGAAGGGGTTCTATGCAATTCCATTCCAAGACGGTGACATTCAACCAGCGCTCGATCAAGTTCGCCGAGTGGCGGAAGGTAACCGACGGCTTGCCGATCTCTACCTAGTAAATAATATTCCAATAAAATTCGTTGTCGCAAACAGTTCCCGCGACGATATACAGTTCGCAGACTACTTGCGATTTCTTGATTTCAATATCCGATCCTGCACCGGCACCGAGCATGAGCGGTTCGCAGCAACTAAGTTGCTCTATGCCCGTCAATACTCCGGCGCGGTAGTCGATACCTACACGGCTTGGACTTTGGCGACCATGGACGCATTTGATGTGCTTGAATCTGTTTTTGGATTGCTGGTAATTCCCCAAACAACTATCGACGAGATTAAAAATCTTCGGGATGAATATGATGCAAATAATAGACAGTCAGTTTCGCTAACATGGCACAATGGAAAATTTTTTCGTGAAGAACAGACGGCAGAAGATCGATGTGTACGGCGCGATTACATTGTCGATCAGATCAGGAAAATCGAGTCAAAATGTAGTGTTTGCCCGGTCATTGCTCCAGACGAACCCACAGACGTTGCGGCTCTGATTGCAAAAGTGTTCGGCGGTCACGTTTTAGATTCAGCCAATTTGGCAGGGGAAAATTACATCCTTGTTTCAGAAGACATGCACTATCGCCAACTCGCATCAGTCTCATGCGGCGTAAGGGGCGTTTGGCTGCAGGCTGTCTTCTCATTCGCATTCGACAGAGGAATGATCGATCATCGACGCTATGCCGAACTCGTGGCGAAACTTGCCTCTCGACGACATGAGCATTTAGCTTTAGACGCAGATGTTATACTGGCAATTTTTGATGAGGGCTACGAGCGAGACCTCAGTAGCTTTAAAGATGTCGCAAATTTTATCGGGACCCAAAATGCTGAAATAAGATCGCACATCGCCGTTGCAACAGAGGTGATGAATAGAATTTGGAGAAAAAAAGGTCACGCGGATCTTTACTGCATGAAGGCAACAAGCATTCTATTGCGATGCCTTATTCGCTACAGGACAAACGATTGGGCCATCGTATTGGCTTTGGTGCAAAGAAATTCCTTGCCTTATGTTCGAAGCTACATTGTTGATTGGATTAATGGCCACTTTCTACCCGCTGAAGATGTCGCTATTGCGGCTCGGGAAATTGAAAGGCGGTCCAACCAGTCACTAGAATATTTGGATCTCACGGTTCGTCAACAGATCAGTGGATCGATGAAAGCTAAGAGAAAGCGTAGAAAATCAATAAAGTAGTGAAAAGTGATGTCAATGAAAGAACATTTGACGGTCTACTGGAAATTCTGTTCTGACAAAAAATGGTGCCGGCAGAGGGGATCGAACCCCCGACCTTCGGTTTACAAAACCGCTGCACTACCGCTGTGCTATGCCGGCCCGGTGGTGGGATTAGCGTTTTGGCGGTGGAATTTCAACGCGGTTTTGCCGGTCCGCGGGGCCCCGCCCGCCGGCTGACGCCCCGCCCGGGTCAGCGGTTCAGCGCGGTGCGCACCACGTAGAGCGACAGGGCGCAGGCGTTGGAGACGTTGAGGCTCTTGATCGGGCCGGGCATGTCGAGCCGGGCGAGCGCGTCGCAGAGCTGCGCCGTGCGCTGGCGCAGGCCCTTGCCCTCGGCACCCAGCACCAGCACCACCGGCGCCGTGATCGCGACGTCCTCGAGCGGGGTCGGGCCCTCGCTGTCGAGGCCGATCACCATGTAGCCGCCCGACTTCATCTCATCCAGCGCGTCGCCGAGGTTGCGCACCTCGATCATCGGCATCAGGTCGAGCGCGCCCGACGCCGATTTTGCCAGCACGCCGGATTCGGCCGGGCTGTGCCGCGCGGTCGTCATCACCGCGTCGACGCCGAGCGCGGTCGCGGTGCGCAGGATCGCGCCGACGTTGTGCGGGTCGGTGATCTGGTCGAGCGCCAGCACGAGGCGCGCGTCGGGCAGGTCGCGAAAGCCGAGCGGGGCAAGCGGCCGGGTCTCCAGCGCGACGCCCTGGTGCACCGCGTCGGAGCCGAGCAGCTTGTCGAGAGCCGGCGGCGAGGTGTTCTCGGCGGCGAGCGGCAGGCCCTCGGGGAATCGTTCGGCGAGACGCGCCTCGGCATTGCGTGTCGCGAGCAGCTTGATCGCCTTCCGCCGCGGGTTCTTCAGCGCGAGCTCGACCGTGTGCAGGCCGTAGAGATAGAGCGTTTCGCCGGCCGTGCGCTCGCGCTTCGGGCGCGGGCGAAAGCCTTGCGGGGGCGCGGCGCGGCCGGGGCGGGCGCGGGGCGGGCGGGAGTTTTCCTGTGTCATCGCGCCATATAGCGGTGCGCCGCGCCCGCTGCCAAGCGCCGCGGCGGGGAAGTTGCGCGGGGCCGGCGGGATCGGCCGGACAGGGTTGCAGGCAAAGCTAAATCGCCGCCGGGGACGGGTTGACAGGGGGGCGACCCCCCGCCATAACACCGCCCGTCCGGCGGGGCATTGTTTCGCCGGGCAAACTCGGGCCCGCATTCAGGTGCGCCCCGGGCGAGACGTGGGGGAATGTCCCGAGCGGCAAAGGGGGCGGACTGTAAATCCGCTGGCTACGCCTTCGTAGGTTCGAGTCCTACTTCCCCCACCATCTCTCGCCTTTTTATCCAGTCGACACGCCCGATCGTCACCGCCCGCCCGGCGCCGCCTTCAGCGCGGCTTGCCCGTGCGCCACGGCGCGTCGGCCTCCCAGTCTCCCGCCATGATGCAGCCGTGCGGCTCGATCCGGTCAACGACGCGCGCGAGCTTGAACGCCTCGATCTGGCGGATCACCGCCCGGTGGTCCTTGTAGGCGGCGGGCAGTTCCGACGGGTCGAGCCGGCCGCAATAGGAGCGCAGGTCGATGCCGGGCGGCGGCGCCAGCGCGTCCGGGTTGCCGCGCATGAAGGCTTTGCGCCCGATGTTGCGCCCGGCGCCGTGCGGCGCGAAGTCGAGCGCTTCGGCGTTGTCGCCCGGCGCGCAGATCAGGATCGGCGCCGCCATGTTCATCGGGATCAGCGTCAGCTCGGTGTCGCGCTGGTCGCTCGCCCCGTCGCCCCACCAGCCGCGGAACGACGGCGTCGCCCCCTTGGCGTGGTAGTAGAGGCCGTCGGCGCGCTGGAAGACGAAGTTGTGCTCGTTCCAGAACTGGTCCTCGATGCGGTTGCCGAGGGCGCGCGCGATCATCTCGTGGATCGCGAAGTGGCTTGCCTTGGTCCAGCGCCGCACGATCTGCAGCGCCTCCCAGTACGACCGCCCGGCGTCCGAATCGGCCTTCAGCCAGGATTGATGTTCCGGCACGCGGTGCGCGACGATGCCGGTGTGCCGCTTCGCCGCCGCCATGCCGCGCTTGTAGAGCATCGCGCCGGGGCCGCGGCTGCCGTGATGCGTCACGATGGCCCGCTCGCTGGTCTTGCCCAGCGTGCCGACGAACAGGAAGTGGTTGCCGTCGCCCTGGGTGGCGAACTGCGCGTCGGGGTCGATGTCGCGCAGGAACGGGTTCGCCGCAAACGCCGCCGCGATGTCGCGCGGCGCGGGCACGATGTCCTTGCGCCGCCCGGGGCCGAAGTGGGTCAGTTGCTGCGCGACGTCGAGCACGCGCTTCGGGTCGTCGTGGCGCTTCAGCGTGGTGATCGCCACCGAGCAGCAGATGTCGGAGGAATGAAAGCCGGGGTGGATCGCGTCCTCGCAGGCGACGACGCCGCCGACGGGAATGGTGCCGGGCGACACGCCGGACGGGCAGGCGTCGGGCATCACCGCGCCGGCCTTGATCGTCGGCACGCGCATCAGCGCATCCATGTGCGCGATCACCGCGGCCCGGTTCGCCTGCTCCGCCTCGTCGTCGGCGTCGAGGAAGACGCCGAATGGGATCGCGTTGGTGCGGATGGGGATCGGCGCGGCGGCGGTCTCGAGGCTTGCGAGATGCGCCTGGATCGCGCCGTCGTCGTCACCGGCATTGCGCATCGCATTGGCGGCGGCGATCAGGTCGCCGAACCGCCGCGAGGGCTTGAAGCCCCAGGCAATGAGGTCTGCGCCGGTGATTGCGCCGTGCTCCGTCGTCATCTCGTATCGCTTTCCGGGCTGGTCGGTCCCAGGACTGGCAGGTTGCGGGGGCGATGTTGTACGCCTCTGCCGCGCGCCCGCCAAGGGCGCGGGACCGGCGGAACGGCGGCTTTCCGGCGCGCCGGCCGCGGAGGACTTGAAACGTCCCCGCCATATGCTAATACCCGGCGCCATCGGCGATGCGGCGGATCCACGAGGGTCCGCAGCGGCGCCGGCCGGGGCGCGGCGGCGCGAAACCGGCTCGCCAGACGGCGGCGCGCCGCTTATGATCGGTGCGGTCGCGGGTATAGCTCAATGGTAGAGCAGCAGCCTTCCAAGCTGAATACGCGGGTTCGATTCCCGCTACCCGCTCCACGCCCTCCGCATCGCTTGCCCGGCCGCCTCCACCGCGCCTGACCGACGGCCTCGCCGCGGCGCGGCCGCAGGGCTGTCATGCTGGCGTCATCCTCGCCGTTTCATGTCGGCCACCCCACATGGGCCGCCGGGAGCACCCCCGGGCAACGGACTTGCGACGCACGCCACCCCGCGCCGGAATCGGCGCTGGGGACTTGAACCGCGGCGTGAAACAAACTATTCGACCCGCCGGCTGGTCCGGTTACCCGGAATTTTGCGACACTTCGGAAAGAGACGAGACGATGGCCAAGGAAAAATTTGCGCGGACGAAGCCGCACTGCAACATCGGAACGATCGGGCACGTCGACCACGGCAAGACGTCTCTGACGGCCGCGATCACGAAGGTGCTGGCCGAGACGGGTGGCGCGACGTTCAAGGCGTACGACCAGATCGACGCGGCGCCGGAAGAGAAGGCGCGCGGCATCACGATCAACACGGCGCACGTGGAGTACGAGACGGCGAACCGTCACTACGCCCACGTCGACTGCCCGGGCCACGCCGACTACGTGAAGAACATGATCACGGGCGCGGCGCAGATGGACGGCGCGATCCTGGTGTGCTCGGCCGCCGACGGCCCGATGCCGCAGACGCGCGAGCACATCCTGCTCGCCCGCCAGGTCGGCGTGCCGGCGATCGTGGTGTTCCTGAACAAGTGCGACATGGTCGACGATCCCGAGCTGCTGGAGCTCGTCGAGCTCGAGGTGCGCGAGCTGCTGTCGTCCTACGACTTCCCGGGCGACGACATTCCGATCATCAAGGGCTCGGCGCTGGTGGCGCTCGAGAATGGCGATCCGAAGCTCGGCCACGACGCGGTGCTGGAGCTGATGGCGGCGGTCGACGCCTACATCCCGCAGCCCGAGCGCCCGATCGACCAGCCGTTCCTGATGCCGATCGAGGACGTGTTCTCGATCTCGGGCCGCGGCACGGTGGTGACCGGCCGCGTCGAGCGCGGCATCGTGAAGGTGGGTGAGGAAGTCGAGATCGTCGGTATCCGTCCGACGACCAAGACGACGATCACCGGCGTCGAGATGTTCCGCAAGCTGCTCGACCAGGGCCAGGCCGGCGACAACATCGGCGCGCTGCTGCGCGGCACCAAGCGTGAAGACGTCGAGCGCGGGCAGATCCTCTGCAAGCCGGGCTCGGTGACGCCGCACACGACGTTCAAGGCCGAGGCGTACATCCTGACCAAGGAAGAGGGCGGCCGTCACACGCCGTTCTTCACCAACTACCGCCCGCAGTTCTACTTCCGCACCACGGACGTGACGGGGATCGTCACGCTGCCCGAGGGCACGGAAATGGTGATGCCGGGCGACAACGTCGCGATGACCGTCAAGCTGATCGTGCCGATCGCCATGGAGGAGAAGCTCCGCTTCGCCATCCGTGAAGGTGGCCGCACCGTCGGCGCCGGCGTCGTCGCCACGATCATCGAGTAA
>NZ_JADZLT010000047.1 GCF_015904235.1 Methylobrevis albus | reverse complement strand
TTACTCGATGATCGTGGCGACGACGCCGGCGCCGACGGTGCGGCCACCTTCACGGATGGCGAAGCGGAGCTTCTCCTCCATGGCGATCGGCACGATCAGCTTGACGGTCATCGCGACGTTGTCGCCCGGCATCACCATTTCCGTGCCCTCGGGCAGCGTGACGATCCCCGTCACGTCCGTGGTGCGGAAGTAGAACTGCGGGCGGTAGTTGGTGAAGAACGGCGTGTGACGGCCGCCCTCTTCCTTGGTCAGGATGTACGCCTCGGCCTTGAACGTCGTGTGCGGCGTCACCGAGCCCGGCTTGCAGAGGATCTGCCCGCGCTCGACGTCTTCACGCTTGGTGCCGCGCAGCAGCGCGCCGATGTTGTCGCCGGCCTGGCCCTGGTCGAGCAGCTTGCGGAACATCTCGACGCCGGTGATCGTCGTCTTGGTCGTCGGACGGATACCGACGATCTCGACTTCCTCACCCACCTTCACGATGCCGCGCTCGACGCGGCCGGTCACCACCGTGCCGCGGCCCGAGATCGAGAACACGTCCTCGATCGGCATCAGGAACGGCTGGTCGATCGGGCGCTCGGGCTGCGGGATGTAGGCGTCGACCGCCGCCATCAGCTCCAGCACCGCGTCGTGGCCGAGCTTCGGATCGCCATTCTCGAGCGCCACCAGCGCCGAGCCCTTGATGATCGGAATGTCGTCGCCCGGGAAGTCGTAGGACGACAGCAGCTCGCGCACCTCGAGCTCGACGAGCTCCAGCAGCTCGGGATCGTCGACCATGTCGCACTTGTTCAGGAACACCACGATCGCCGGCACGCCGACCTGGCGGGCGAGCAGGATGTGCTCGCGCGTCTGCGGCATCGGGCCGTCGGCGGCCGAGCACACCAGGATCGCGCCGTCCATCTGCGCCGCGCCCGTGATCATGTTCTTCACGTAGTCGGCGTGGCCCGGGCAGTCGACGTGGGCGTAGTGACGGTTCGCCGTCTCGTACTCCACGTGCGCCGTGTTGATCGTGATGCCGCGCGCCTTCTCTTCCGGCGCCGCGTCGATCTGGTCGTACGCCTTGAACGTCGC
The DNA here is from genome assembly GCF_015904235.1 of Methylobrevis albus. Lineage (GTDB taxonomy): Bacteria > Pseudomonadota > Alphaproteobacteria > Rhizobiales > Pleomorphomonadaceae > Methylobrevis_A > Methylobrevis_A albus. The sequence continues at coordinate 17,889 of NZ_JADZLT010000047.1, read as the reverse complement.
GCCACCCGTCTCGGCCAGCACCTTCGTGATCGCGGCCGTCAGAGACGTCTTGCCGTGGTCGACGTGCCCGATCGTTCCGATGTTGCAGTGCGGCTTCGTCCGCGCAAATTTTTCCTTGGCCATCGGGTCTCTCCATCAATTCCGTAAAGCAGTGTGACAGTCGGTCGGGGATCGAGGATCAGGCGTACTTCGCCTGAACCTCCTGGGCGACCGCAGCGGGCACCTGCTCATAGTGATCGAACTGCATCGTGTAGCTCGCGCGGCCCTGCGACATGGAGCGCAGGTTGTTCACGTAGCCGAACATGTTGGCGAGCGGCACGAAGGCGGTGATGACGTTCGCGTTGCCGCGCATGTCCTGGCCCTGGATCTGACCGCGCCGCGAGTTGAGGTCGCCGATCACCGAACCGACGTAATCCTCGGGCGACACGACCTCGACCTTCATGATCGGCTCGAGCAGGGCGGGGCTCGCCTTCTCGATCGCTTCACGAAGCGCGGCACGCGAGGCGATTTCGAAGGCGATCGCCGACGAGTCCACTTCGTGATAGGCGCCGTCGATCAGCGAGACCTTCATGTCGACGACCGGGAAGCCGGCGAGCGGGCCTGCGCCCAGCACCGAGTTCAGGCCCTTTTCGACGCCCGGGATGTATTCCTTCGGAACCACACCACCGATGATCTTCGACTCGAACACGAAACCCGCACCCACTTCGCTCGGCTCGACCACGAACTTGACGCGGGCGAACTGGCCGGTACCACCGGTCTGCTTCTTGTGGGTGTAGTCGATCTCGGTCTTCTTGCGGATCGTCTCGCGGTAGGCAACCTGCGGCGCGCCGACGTTCACCTTGATGTGGTGCGGGGCGCGACGAAGGATGTCGACCTTGATGTCGAGATGGAGCTCGCCCATCCCCTTGATGATCGTCTGGCCCGACTCCTGGTCGGTCGAGACGCGGAAGGACGGATCCTCGGACGCCAGCTTCTGCAGGGCGACGCCCAGCTTCTCCTGGTCGGCCTTGGTGGCCGCCTCGATCGCCATCTCGATGACGGGATCGGGGAATTCCATCTTCTCGAGGATGACCTGCTTCAGCGGATCACAAAGCGTGTCGCCGGTGCGGGTTTCCTTGAGGCCGACCAGCGCGACGATGTCGCCGGCGAAGGCTTCATCGATGTCCTCGCGGGAGTTGGCGTGCATCAGCACCATGCGGCCGATGCGCTCCTTCTTCTCCTTGGTGGAGTTGATGAGCGTGACGCCCTTCTCCAGCTTGCCCGAGTAGATGCGGGCGAAGGTCAGGATGCCGAACGGGTCTTCGATGATCTTGAAGGCGAGCATCGCGAGCGGCTCTTCGTCGGACGAGCGGCGAACGACTTCCTCGCCGGTCTTGACGTCGATGCCCTTGGTCGGCGGCACGTCGAGCGGCGACGGCAGGTAGTCGACCACCGCGTCGAGCAGCGTCTGGACGCCCTTGTTCTTGAACGCCGAGCCCGCAAGGACCGGGAAGAACGTGGCGTGCAGCACGGCCTTGCGGATCAGCGACTTCAGCAGCGCCTCTTCCGGCTCGGTGCCGTCGAGATAGGCTTCCATCGCGGCGTCGTCGAGCTCGACGGCGGCCTCGATCATCTCGGCGCGGGCCGCGATGGCACGCTCGAGCATGTCTTCCGGGATCTCGGCGTCATGGAACTTCGCGCCGAGCGACTCGTCTTCCCAGATGACCGCCTTCATGCGGACCAGGTCGACGATGCCCTTGAAGTTCGACTCGGAGCCGATCGGCAGCTGGATCGGAATCGGACGCGCGCCGAGGCGGGTCTTGATGTCCGAGATGCACTGATCGAAGTCGGCGCCGGTCTTGTCCATCTTGTTGCAGAAGACGATGCGCGGCACATGGTACTTGTCGCCCTGGCGCCACACGGTCTCGGTCTGCGGCTCGACGCCCTGGTTGGAGTCGAGAACGCACACGGCACCGTCAAGCACGCGCAGCGAACGCTCGACTTCGATCGTGAAGTCGACGTGGCCGGGGGTGTCGATGATGTTCAGGCGCTTGCCGTTCCAGAAGGTCGTCGTGGCGGCCGACGTGATCGTGATGCCACGCTCCTGCTCCTGCTCCATGTAGTCCATGGTCGCAGCGCCGTCGTGCACTTCGCCGATCTTGTGCGACTTGCCGGAGTAATAGAGAACCCGCTCGGTCGTCGTCGTCTTGCCCGCATCGATGTGGGCCATGATGCCGAAGTTGCGGTAGTCCTCGATTTTGTGGATGCGAGCCATGACTGCGTCTCCGCCTCTTCCGATTACCAGCGATAGTGCGAGAACGCGCGGTTGGCTTCCGCCATCCGGTGCGTGTCTTCGCGCTTCTTGACCGCGGTGCCGCGGTTGTTGGAAGCATCAAGAAGTTCGCCGGAGAGGCGATCAACCATGGTCTTCTCGTTACGGCCGCGAGCGGCCGTGATCAGCCAGCGGATCGCCAGCGCCTGACGGCGCTCGGTGCGAACCTCGACCGGAACCTGATAGGTGGCGCCACCGACGCGCCGCGACCGAACTTCGATCTGCGGCATGACGTTGAACAGCGCCTGATGGAACACCGCGACCGGGTTCTGACGGGTGCGGTTCTCGACCAGGTCGAGGGCTCCGTAGACGATCGCCTCGGCGACCGACTTCTTGCCGTCGCGCATGATCGAATTCATGAACTTGCTCACAACGAGATCGCCGAACTTTGCGTCCGGGTTGATCTCGCGCTTTTCGGCACTGTGACGACGCGACATCTGGTCGGCTCCGTCTTCTTTCCTGCGGGCCGAGGCCCGTCGAACTTCGAAACCCCGGCACTGAAGCGCCGGGAAAACTCAAGAGAGGCGAGCGCCTTACTTCGGGCGCTTGGCGCCGTACTTCGAGCGGCGCTGCTTGCGGTTCTTGACACCCTGGGTGTCGAGGACGCCGCGGAGGATGTGGTAACGAACGCCCGGAAGATCCTTCACGCGGCCACCACGGATCATGACGACCGAGTGTTCCTGCAGATTGTGACCTTCGCCGGGGATGTAGCCGATGACCTCGTAACCGTTGGTCAGGCGCACCTTGGCAACCTTGCGGAGTGCCGAGTTCGGCTTCTTCGGCGTCGTGGTGTAAACGCGGGTGCAAACGCCGCGCTTCTGCGGGCACGCCTCGAGGTGGCGCGCCTTCTCACGATAAACCGGCGCCTGGCGCGGGTTACGGATCAACTGGTTGATCGTCGGCATTCTAAGCCCTTCAATCCATTCTTCGTCCGGCGTTACGGCCGAGGCCGCCGCGGACAGGTTTTCTGCTCTCGAACCCGGACCCGGACCGTGACCTTCCGGTCCCGGCGTTCGGATCCACCCTTTTGCAATGCGCATTCGTTCACGCAAAACGAAACGCGCCGATCCCGGGGGAACCCCCGGCCGGCACTCGCATTGCAGAGGACCACCGCAAGCGGCGGTCATGCGTACTAACGGCTATCGCCATCGGATCGAGGACAGTGTTTAAGCGAGAAGGGTCGGCTGCTAGGCGCCACCGACAACGTTCGCTTACGGACCTGTCCGGCAAGTGACGCGCTTTTACCCAGCCCACCCGCCAACGTCAACCCCAAACCGGCGCTTTTCCGCGAAACGCCCGCTGCATGGGGGCCATGCGGCGGCCGAAACGGCCCCCTGCCCCCTGCGCGGCCCTGAATCGGACCCGGCGGGGGACAAAACGGGACGCGGCGGGACGAGAATCCCCCGCCGGGCATTGCATCCGACGGATTCGCCGCGCGAGGCCCGCGAAAAGAATCACCGTCGTCATAAGAAAAGGGGCGCGACCAGCGCGCCCCTCCCCCGATTCTATCCGTGGTCGACGCCGACTCAGTGGGCGACGTGTTCCGCGGTGACGTCGACCGTCATCGGCTGCTCGCCGCCTTCGGCGAGAGCGGTCTTGCGGCGCTCCTCGACGATCAGCTCGTCGCGGCGCGTCGCGACCTGGCGGATGCGCGTCATGAGACCGCCGGTACCGGCCGGGATCAGGCGGCCGACGATGACGTTCTCCTTGAGGCCCTCGAGCGTATCCGACTTGCCGTTGACGGCGGCCTCGGTGAGCACGCGGGTAGTCTCCTGGAACGACGCCGCCGAGATGAACGACCGGGTCTGCAGGCTGGCCTTGGTGATGCCGAGCAGCAGCGGGTTGAACACCGCCGGCCGCTTGCCCTCCTGGACGACCTTGTCGTTGATCTCTTCCGCCTCGATGCGGTCGACCTGGTCGCCCGGCATCAGTTCGGTGTCGCCGCCTTCGACGATCTCGACCTTCTGCAGCATCTGGCGAACGATCACCTCGATGTGCTTGTCGTTGATCACCACGCCCTGGAGCCGGTAGACCTCCTGGATCTCGTTAACGAGGTAGGCCGCGAGTGCCTCCACGCCCTTGATCGCCAGGATGTCGTGCGGCGCCGGGTTGCCGTCGACGATGTAGTCGCCCTTCTCCAGAACGTCGCCTTCCTGCAGGTGGAAGTGCTTGCCCTTGGGGATCAGGTACTCGCGCGGGTCCATCGTCTCGTCGTGCGGCTCGAGGATGACGCGGCGCTTGTTCTTGTAGTCACGGCCGAAGCGGATGGTGCCGTCGATCTCCGCGATGATCGCGTGATCCTTCGGACGCCGCGCCTCGAACAGCTCCGCCACGCGCGGCAGACCGCCCGTGATGTCGCGGGTCTTGGCGCTTTCCAGCGGGATACGTGCGAGCACGTCGCCGGCGTGCACCTTGCTGCCCGGCTCGACCGAGAGGATCGAGTCGACCGAGAGCAGGTAGCGCGCCTCACCGCCACGGGCGAGCTTCAGGATCTTGCCGTCGGCGCCCTTCACGACCATCGCCGGACGCAGGTCCGCCGTACGGGTCGAGCTGCGCCAGTCGATGACGACGCGCTTGGTGATGCCGGTCGCCTCGTCGGTCGCCTCGCTGACCGTCGCACCTTCCACCACATCCTCGTAGCCGATGATGCCTTCGACTTCGGTGATGACCGGGCGGGTGTAGGGATCCCACTCGCCGATGCGCTGGCCGCGACGCACCTTGTCGCCGTCGTCGACGTGGAGACGCGCACCGTAGTTGACGCGCTGCGACGACCGCTCCGTGCCCTGCTCGTCGACGATCACGACGGCGAGGTTACGACCCATGGCGATCAGCTTGCCATCGGAGTCGCGCACGACGTTGCGGTTGCGGATCTTCACCGTGCCTTCGAAGTTCGACTCGATGAACGACTGATCGACCACCTGCGCCGTGCCGCCGATGTGGAACGTGCGCATGGTGAGCTGGGTGCCCGGCTCGCCGATCGACTGCGCCGCGATGACGCCGACCGCTTCGCCCATGTTGACCGGGGTACCGCGGGCGAGATCGCGTCCGTAGCACTTGGCACAGACACCGACCTTGGTGGCACAGGTCAGCACCGAGCGGATCTTGACCGACTGCACGCCGGCCTTCTCCACCTTCTCGACGTCGCGCTCCTCGATCAGCTCGCCGAGGCCGACGATGACGTCGCCGGTGATCGGATGCAGGATCGCCTCGGCCGTGGTGCGGCCGAGAATGCGGGCGCCGAGCGTGGCGACCACCTGGCCGGCATCGACGATCGCCTGCATGATGAGACCGCCGGTCGAGCCGCAGTCCACCTCGGAGACGATCGAATCCTGCGCGACGTCGACGAGACGGCGGGTCAGGTAGCCGGAGTTGGCGGTCTTCAGCGCGGTGTCGGCGAGGCCCTTACGAGCGCCGTGCGTCGAGTTGAAGTACTCGAGCACCGACAGGCCTTCCTTGAAGTTCGAGATGATCGGCGTCTCGATGATCTCACCCGACGGCTTGGCCATCAGGCCGCGCATGCCGGCGAGCTGCTTCATCTGCGCGGGCGAACCACGCGCACCGGAGTGGCTCATCATGTAGATGGAGTTCATCTGCAGCTGACGGCCGCTGTCGTCGTAGCGAACCGCGCGGATGCGGCTCATCATCTCCTCGGCGACCTTGTCGGTGCACTTCGCCCAGGCGTCGACGACCTTGTTGTACTTCTCGCCCTGGGTGATCAGGCCGTCGTTGTACTGCTGCTCGTAGTCCTTCACGAGCTGACGGGTCTCGTCGACCAGCTTTTCCTTGGTCTCCGGGATCACCATGTCGTCCTTGCCGAACGAGATGCCGGCGCGGCAGGCGTGGGTGAAGCCGAGCTGCATGATCCGGTCACAGAAGATGACCGATTCCTTCTGGCCGCAGTGGCGGTAGACCGCGTCGATCATCGCCGAGATCTGCTTCTTCGTCATCAGCTGGTTGCAGACGTCGAAGGGCACGTTGTGGTGCTTCGGCAGCAGCTGACCGATCAGCATGCGGCCGGGCGTCGTCTCGAAGATCTGCGAGGTCGGCTTGCCGTCCTTGTCGATCGACTTGAAGCGGCCACGGATCTTGGTGTGCATCGTGACGACCTTGGCGTCGAGCGCATGCTGCAGCTCGCCGATGTCCGAGAAGGCCATGCCCTCGCCGGGCTCCTTCTCGGCCATGATCGACAGGTAGTAGAGACCGAGCACGATATCCTGCGACGGCACGATGATCGGCGCGCCGTTGGCCGGATGCAGGATGTTGTTGGTCGACATCATCAGCACGCGCGCTTCCAGCTGCGCTTCGAGCGACAGCGGGACGTGCACGGCCATCTGGTCACCGTCGAAGTCGGCGTTGAACGCCGAGCAGACGAGCGGATGCAGCTGGATCGCCTTGCCTTCGATCAGCACCGGCTCGAAGGCCTGGATGCCGAGGCGGTGCAGGGTCGGGGCGCGGTTCAGCATCACCGGATGCTCGCGGATCACCTCGTCGAGGATGTCCCAGACTTCCGGACGCTCCTTCTCCACGAGCTTCTTCGCCTGCTTCACCGTGGAGGAGAAGCCCTTGGCGTCGAGGCGCGAGTAGATGAACGGCTTGAACAGCTCGAGCGCCATCTTCTTCGGCAGGCCGCACTGGTGCAGCTTCATTTCCGGGCCGACCACGATGACCGAACGGCCCGAGTAGTCGACGCGCTTGCCGAGCAGGTTCTGGCGGAAGCGGCCCTGCTTGCCCTTCAGCATGTCGGAGAGCGACTTCAGCGGGCGCTTGTTGGCGCCCGTGATGACGCGGCCGCGACGGCCGTTGTCGAACAGCGCATCGACCGATTCCTGCAGCATCCGCTTCTCGTTGCGGATGATGATGTCCGGCGCGCGCAGCTCGATCAGCCGCTTCAGGCGGTTGTTGCGGTTGATGACGCGGCGGTAGAGGTCGTTGAGGTCGGACGTCGCGAAGCGGCCGCCGTCGAGGGGGACGAGCGGGCGCAGGTCCGGCGGGATCACCGGCACGACGTTCATGATCATCCATTCCGGCTTGTTGCCAGAGGCCATGAAGGCCTCGATGATCTTGACGCGCTTGGCGAGCTTCTTCGGCTTCAGCTCCGACGTCGACTCGATGATCTCCTGGCGCAGCTGGTCGGCGAGCTTGGCGAGATTCATCGACGAGAGGATCTCACGGATCGCCTCGGCGCCGATGAACGCGGTGAAGCTGTCCTCGCCGTACTGGTCCTGCGCGGTGATGTAGTCCTCTTCCGACAGAAGCTGGTGCAGCTTCAGCGGCGTGAGGCCCGGCTCGGTGACGACGTAGTTCTCGAAATAGAGAATGCGCTCGAGATCCTTGAGCGTCATGTCGAGCAGGAGGCCGATGCGGCTCGGCAGCGACTTCAGGAACCAGATGTGCGCGACCGGGGCGGCGAGCTCGATGTGGCCCATGCGCTCGCGGCGCACGCGGCTGAGCGTCACTTCGACGCCGCACTTCTCGCAGATGACGCCCTTGTACTTCATGCGCTTGTACTTGCCGCAAAGACACTCGTAGTCCTTGATCGGCCCGAAGATGCGCGCGCAGAAGAGCCCGTCACGTTCCGGCTTGAACGTGCGGTAGTTGATGGTTTCCGGCTTCTTGATCTCGCCGAACGACCACGAAAGGATCTTTTCCGGACTGGCGATCGAGATCTTGATCTGATCGAACGTCTGAACTGGAGCCTGCGGGTTGAAAAGGTTCATGACCTCTTGGTTCATCGGGCTCTCTCCTTCACGACGGTACCGGGGTCGCGCGTTGTTGCGCGCCCCCGGCCTGACCGTCTCGTCTAGCTATGAAAAGCGACCTCGGGATGGCGCGGCAAATCACTCTGCCGCGTCCGCAGGCCGTTCGGCATCAAGCCCCGGCCGCTCTTTCGAATTGATCAGCTCGACGTTCAGGCCGAGCGAACGCATTTCCTTCACGAGCACGTTGAAGCTCTCGGGAATACCGGCCTCGAACTGGTCGTCGCCACGGACGATCGCCTCGTAGACCTTGGTGCGGCCGGCCACGTCGTCCGACTTCACCGTGAGCATTTCCTGCAGCGTGTAGGCCGCGCCGTAGGCCTCGAGTGCCCACACCTCCATCTCGCCGAAGCGCTGTCCGCCGAACTGCGCCTTGCCACCCAGCGGCTGCTGGGTCACGAGCGAGTACGGGCCGATCGACCGGGCGTGGATCTTGTCGTCCACCAGGTGATGCAGCTTCAGCATGTAGATGTAGCCGACGGTGACCTTGCGGTCGAACGTCTCGCCGGTGCGGCCGTCGAACAGCGTCACCTGACCCGACCGGTGCAGCCCCGCCTTCTCCAGCATCTCGACGACGTCCGGCTCGCGGGCACCGTCGAACACCGGCGTCGCGATCGAGACGCCGCGGCTGAGTTCCGACCCGAGGCGGACGAGCGACTCGTTGTCGAACTCCGAGACGTCCTCGTTCTTCGGGCTGCCGGAGAACACGTCGACCAGCGTCTCGCGCAGCGGCTGGATGTTGCCCGACTGGCGATAGGCGTCGAGCATCTGCCCGATCTTCTTGCCCATGCCGGCACAGGCCCAGCCGAGATGGGTTTCGAGGATCTGGCCGACGTTCATGCGGCTCGGCACGCCGAGCGGGTTCAGCACGATGTCGACGTGGGTGCCGTCCTCGAGGAACGGCATGTCCTCGACCGGCACGATGCGCGACACGACGCCCTTGTTGCCATGGCGGCCGGCCATCTTGTCGCCCGGCTGGATCTTGCGCTTCACCGCGACGAAGACCTTGACCATCTTCATCACGCCGGGCGGCAGTTCGTCGCCACGCTGCAGCTTCTCGACCTTGTCGATGAAGCGGCGCTCGAGGCGCTTGCGGCTCTCGTCGTACTGCTTGCGCAGCGCTTCGATCTCGGTCATCGCGTGGTCGTCGGAGACGGCGAACTGCCACCACTGCGACCGCGGATATTCCTCGCGGACTTCCGGCGAGAGCACCGCGTCCTTGCGGAAGCCCTTCGGACCGGCGATGCCGGTCTTGCCGTCGAGCATCTCGGCGAGGCGGCCGTAGATGTTGCGGTCGAGGATCGCCTGCTCGTCGTCACGATCCTTGGCGAGACGCTCGATCTCCTCGCGCTCGATCGCCATGGCGCGCTCGTCCTTCTCGACGCCATGCCGATTGAACACGCGCACCTCGACGACCGTGCCGGTCACGCCCGGGGGAACCCGCAGCGAGGTGTCGCGCACGTCGGAGGCCTTCTCGCCGAAGATGGCGCGGAGGAGCTTTTCCTCCGGCGTCATCGGGCTTTCGCCCTTCGGCGTGATCTTGCCGATCAGGATGTCGCCGGCCTGGACCTCGGCACCGATGTAGACGATGCCGGCTTCGTCGAGGTTCTTCAGCGCTTCTTCCGAGACGTTCGGAATGTCGCGCGTGATCTCCTCCGGCCCGAGCTTGGTGTCGCGGGCCATCACCTCGAATTCCTCGATGTGGATCGAGGTGAAGACGTCGTCCGAGACGATCTTCTCCGAGAGGAGGATCGAGTCCTCGAAGTTGTAGCCGTTCCAGGGCATGAACGCGACGAGCACGTTGCGGCCGAGGGCGAGATCGCCGAGGTCGGTCGACGGACCGTCGGCGATGATGTCGCCCTTGCCGACCACGTCACCGACACGCACCAGCGGACGCTGGTTGATGCAGGTGTTCTGGTTCGAGCGCTGGAACTTCATCAGCCGGTAGATGTCGACGCCGGACTTCGACGGATCGAGGTCCTCGGTCGCGCGGATGACGATACGCGTCGCGTCGACCTGGTCGACCACGCCGCCGCGGCGGGCGCCGATGGCAGCGCCCGAGTCACGCGCCACCACCGGCTCCATGCCGGTGCCGACGAACGGCGCCTCGGCACGGACCAGCGGCACCGCCTGGCGCTGCATGTTCGAGCCCATCAGCGCGCGGTTGGCGTCGTCGTTCTCGAGGAACGGGATCAGCGCCGCGGCGACGGAGACGAGCTGCTTCGGCGACACGTCCATGAGGTCGACGCGCTCACGCGGAAACTGCGCGACGTCGCCGGCATGGCGGCAGATCACGAGGTCGCTGGTGAAGGCGGCGTTCTCGTCGAGGTCGGCGTTGGCCTGGGCGACGGTGTACTTCGCCTCTTCCATCGCCGAGAGGTAGACGACGTCGTCGGTGACGCGGCCGTCCACCACCTTGCGGTAGGGGCTCTCGATGAAGCCGTACTTGTTCACCCGCGCGAAGGTGGCGAGCGAGTTGATCAGGCCGATGTTCGGGCCTTCCGGCGTCTCGATCGGGCAGATGCGGCCGTAGTGCGTCGGGTGCACGTCGCGCACCTCGAAGCCGGCGCGCTCGCGGGTCAGACCGCCGGGGCCGAGCGCCGAGAGACGACGCTTGTGCGTGATCTCGGAGAGCGGGTTGGTCTGGTCCATGAACTGCGACAGCTGCGACGAGCCGAAGAACTCGCGCACCGCGGCGGCCGCGGGCTTCGCGTTGATCAGGTCCTGCGGCATCACCGTGTCGATGTCGACCGAGGACATGCGCTCCTTGATCGCGCGCTCCATGCGGAGCAGGCCGACGCGGTACTGGTTCTCCATCAACTCGCCGACCGAACGGACGCGGCGGTTGCCGAGGTTGTCGATGTCGTCGATCTCGCCCTTGCCGTCGCGCAGCTCCACGAGCGTCTGGATCACCGCGAGGATGTCCTCGCGGCGCAGCACGCGGATGGTGTCCGGGCACTTCAGGTCGAGGCGCATGTTCATCTTGACGCGGCCGACGGCCGAGAGGTCGTAGCGCTCGGCGTCGAAGAACAGCGACTTGAACATCGCCTCGGCGGTGTCGATGGTCGGCGGCTCGCCCGGGCGCATGACGCGGTAGATGTCGAACAGCGCGTCTTCACGCGCCTCGTTCTTGTCCACGGCCAGCGTGTTGCGGATGTAGGCGCCGGTGTTGACGTGATCGATGTCGAGGATCTGCAGCTCGAGGAAGCCGTGCTCGATCAGCTGCTGGAGCAGCTTCGGAGTCAGCTCCTCGCCGGCCTCGGCGTAGATCTCGCCGGTCTGGAGGTTGACGACGTCCTCGGCGACGTACTGGCCCTCGAGATCCTCGTCGGTCACCTTCAGCGCCTTGAGGCCCTTTTCGGCGAGCTGACGGGCGGCGCGGGCGGTGAGCTTGCGCCCCGCCTCGACCACGACTTCGCCGGTGTCGGCGTCGATCAGGTCGCCGATCGCCTTCATGCCCTTGAGACGCGTCGCGTCGTAGGGCATGCGCCAGCCGTCCTTGTCCCGGGTGTACGGGATCTTGTTGTAGAAGGTGTCGAGGATCTCCTCGCCGTCGAGGCCGAGCGCGAACAGCAGCGACGACACCGGGATCTTGCGGCGGCGGTCGATGCGCGCGTAGACGATGTCCTTGGCGTCGAACTCGATGTCGAGCCACGAACCGCGGTACGGGATGATGCGGGCGGCGAACAGCAGCTTGCCCGACGAGTGCGTCTTGCCCTTGTCGTGGTCGAAGAACACGCCCGGCGAGCGGTGCATCTGCGAGACGATGACGCGCTCGGTGCCGTTGACGATGAAGGTGCCGTTGTCGGTCATGAGCGGCATGTCGCCCATGTAGACATCCTGCTCCTTGATGTCCTTGACGGACTTGGCGCCGGTGTCTTCCTCGACGTCGAACACGATCAGCCGCAGCGTCACCTTGAGCGGCGCGGCGTAGGTCATGCCACGCTGGCGGCACTCGTCGACGTCATACTTCGGCGGCTCGAACTCGTAGCGGACGAATTCCAGGAACGAGGTGCCGGCGAAGTCGGAGATCGGGAACACGGACTTGAAAACGGCCTGCAGCCCCTCTTCGGGGCGGCCGCCGGCGGGTTCGTCGATCAGCAGGAACTGGTCATAGGACGCCTTCTGGACCTCGATGAGGTTCGGCATTTCCGCGACTTCGCGAATGTTGCCGAAGAACTTGCGCATCCGCCTGCGGCCGTTGAACGTCGTCGCCATCTTCGCTCCTCGTATCCACCGGATCGGCTGTCCGCAGACCACGGCACGAAAGCCGCGGGCTGGGGGCAACCACCCCGGTGTCGCTCATGAACATGCCTCGCGAGACGGCGCTGCCGACGTCCCGGACGGTTCGCAGATCACCCGCGCGCCGTGTCTCTCGTTCTCCGTCCCGGACCTTATCCGCCGTCGCGGCCGCCCCTTCGGAGAATTGGCGCGGGCGGGCGGAGAACCGCCCGCCCGCGCCGGTCGAAGATTACTTGACGTCGACCTTGGCGCCGGCCTCTTCGAGCTGCTTCTTGAACTTCGCAGCGTCGTCCTTGGAGACGGCTTCCTTGACTGCCTTCGGGGCAGCCTCGACCAGGTCCTTGGCCTCTTTCAGGCCGAGACCGGTGATCGCGCGGACTTCCTTGATCACGTTGATCTTCTTCTCGCCGGCTTCGACGAGGATCACGTCGAACTCGGTCTTTTCCTCGACCTCGACCACCGGGGCGGCAGCGCCGGCGGCGGCAGCCGCGGCGACCGGAGCGGCGGCGGAGACGCCCCACTTCTCTTCGAGGAGCTTCGAGAGCTCGGCAGCCTCGAGGACCGTCAGGGCCGACAGTTCGTCGACCAGCTTGCTAAGATCAGCCATTTTTTAATTCCTTCAGATCAGTTCGAACCAGACTGGATCAGTCTTCACAGTTTGGAACGGCCTCACGCCGCTTCGTCCTTCTTGGCATATGCCCCGAACACCCGGGCGAGCTGAGCCGCCGGCGCCTGCACGACACCCGCGATACGCGTAGCCGGCGTCTTGATCATGCCGACCAGCTTGGCGCGCAGTTCGTCCAGCGACGGCAGCGTGGCCAAAGCCTTGACGCCGTCGGGGTTCAGGTTGGTCTTGCCCATCGCGCCGCCGAGAATCACGAACTTGTCGTGCGTCTTGGCGAAGTCGACGGAGACCTTGGTTGCGGCGACGGGATCGGCCGAATAGGCGATGACCGTCGGACCAGTGAACAGGTCACTGATGTGCTCCGCTTCCGTGCCTTGAAGAGCAAGCTTGGCGAGGCGGTTCTTCGCGACCTTGACCGAACCACCGGCTTCCTTCATGCGGACCCGGAGGGTCTGCAGCTGGGAAACGGTGAGGCCTTGGTAGTGGGCGACGACGACAACGCCGGTGTTCGAGAACACCTCGTTGAGCGACGCGACCAGTTCCCGCTTTTCCGCTCTTTCCACGGCCTGTCTCCAGATTACGACCGCACCTTCACGGCACGGCCGATTGCCATTGTCGCCCCGGACATTCCGTCGGGCTCCGCCTGGACACGTCCTCGGGATACCCCCGGGAACGACCGCGGCGACACTCGCTTTCCTGTCCGCCCGCTTGCGCTTGCGAAGTACAAGACAATGGCAAGAGGTCCGACCCGATCTGATCCGGAACCGCTGACGCGGAACCGGGCAAAAGGTCTTACTCCCGTCTCATGCAGGCCCCGGCAGTCGGGAGGGAGCGTCGCCGCCCTTCCCTCGTGCCCGTCGGCTTAAACCGGGCGAACCCGGCACCTGCAGTCTCGGACAGGTATTCGGCCGAACGGGGGAAGCATGCTTCCTCCGCCGGCCCAGTCATCCGCCCGGTTGCCCGGGCGGAAATTCGAAAGGTCCGTCTCAGGCCGACGCGGCGACCGAGGACGGATCGACCTTGACGCCCGGGCCCATCGACGAGGACACGGCGACGCGCTGCAGATAGGTGCCCTTGGCACCCGTCGGCTTCGCCTTCTGCACCGCGTCGACGAAGGCGCGGATGTTCTCCAGCAGGGCGTCCGAGGTGAACGAGACCTTGCCGATGCCGGCGTGGACGATGCCCGCCTTCTCGACGCGGAACTCGACGGCGCCACCCTTGGCGTCCTTGACGGCCTGGGCGACGTCCATGGTCACCGTGCCGACCTTCGGGTTCGGCATCAGGCCGCGCGGGCCGAGCACCTTGCCGAGGCGGCCGACGAGCGGCATCATGTCCGGCGTCGCGATGCAGCGATCGAAGTCGATCGTGCCGCCCTGGACGGTCGCGACCAGATCCTCGGCGCCGACCACATCGGCGCCGGCGGCCAGTGCCTCTTCGGCCTTGGCGCCTCGGGCGAACACGGCGACGCGGAGCGTGCGGCCGGTGCCGTTCGGCAGGTTGCAGACGCCGCGGACCATCTGGTCGGCGTGGCGCGGATCGACGCCGAGATTCAGCGCGACCTCGACGGTCTCGTCGAACTTGGCGCTGGCGCGCTCCTTCACCATGCCGATGGCATCGGTGAGCGGATAGAGCTTCTTGCGGTCGATGCCCTCACGGGCCTTGGCAATGCGCTTTGCGATCTTCGTCATGATCTCAACCCACCACTTCCAGGCCCATAGAACGGGCGGAGCCTTCGATCATGCGGACGGCGGCGTCGATGTCGGCCGCGTTCATGTCCACGAGTTTGGTGTTCGCGATCTCGTGCAGCTGCTCGCGCGTGATCTGGCCCGAGGTGGTCTTGCCCGGAGCCTTCGAACCCGACTTCACGCCGGCAGCCTTCTTGAGGAAGTAGCTGACCGGGGGCGTCTTGAGCTTGAAGGTGAACGTGCGGTCGGCGAAGATCGTCAGCACGACGGGGATCGGCATCCCCTTCTCGAGCTGCTGCGTCTGCGCGTTGAACGCCTTGCAGAATTCCATGATGTTCAGGCCGCGCTGACCCAGCGCGGGACCGATCGGCGGCGACGGCGTCGCCGAACCGGCGGCAACCTGCAGCTTCAGGTAGCCGGTAATCTTCTTCGCCATGTGTCTCAGCTCCCGTTGTCGCCACCGGCTGCGCCGGTCGGCGGAGAGATCGTGGTCTGGTCGGACGCCACCGGCGAAAGTGGCCTCGTTCCTCCCACAGTTCCCGGCGGAACACCGTTCCGGTCGGGCCGTTCAAGAGGACGGGGCCGAGGCCCCTGCCCTCCCTTGATCCGGCCCCCCCGGAGGAGCGCCGAAACGACGATGAGCCCCCGTCCCGTCGCGCTCGCCGCGCCGGGGACGGAAGGCTCGTGGCTCAGGCCTTCTCGACCTGGGCGAATTCCAGTTCCACCGGCGTGGCGCGACCGAAGATCGACACCGCCACCTTGAGCCGCGACCGCTCCTCGTCGACCTCTTCGACGAGGCCGTTGAACGAGGCGAACGGACCGTCGGCCACGCGCACCTGCTCGCCGACCTCGAAGGTGATCGAGGGCTTCGGCCGCTCGACGCCCTCTTCGACCTGCTGCAGGATCTGCATCGCCTCGCGCTCGCGGATCGGCACCGGCTTGTTGTCGGACCCGAGGAACCCCGTCACCTTCGGCGTGTTCTTGATCAGGTGATAGGCCTCGTCGGTCATCTCCATCTTCACGAGCACGTAGCCCGGATAGAACTTCCGCTCGGCGTCGATCTTGCGACCGCGGCGGACTTCGATGACCTTCTCGGTCGGCACCAGCACCTGCTCGAACAGATCCGTGAGGCCGCGCTGCTGCGCCTGCTCCTGAATCGATTCGGCGACCTTCTTCTCGAAGTTCGAATACGCGTGGACGATGTACCAGCGCTTGGTCATTCTAGCGTCTCCCTTGACCGTCGATTGTCGTCAAGCGCCGACGCCGAGCATGAGGCTGACGCCCCAGGCCAGAACCTGATCGACCGCCAGGAAGAACAGCGCCGCGACGAGCGCCATGACGAAGACGGTGATGGTCGTGATCACGGTCTCCCGCCGGCTCGGCCAGGAAACCTTCGCGGTCTCGGCGCGCACCTGCTGAATAAACGTGAAGGGATTGTTTTTAGCCATCCACCCGCTCATGACAGTCGGGCGCGCGAACAATCGTCCGCACGCCACGAGAGAGGAACCGTTATCTATAGCGTCGAGGCCGCTTGCGCAACCCTCGATTTGGCAGGGGCAGCAGGGCTCGAACCTGCGACCTGCGGTTTTGGAGACCGCCGCTCTACCAACTGAGCTATACCCCTATTGCGCGGGCTCGATCTACCGCACCCGCGCGTCCTCCGCAAGCCTGATTCAATCGCGGAAGTAATGCTTTCGCTCGGCGCCGTCATGGTGGCCGGCATTGCGGCAGCACGCCTTGAAACCGGCGTCCCGACCCGCACGGGCAGAGATCGTTGCGGCCGAGCTTCTCGATGAGTTCGACGTCGCCGTGGACGATCCTGTCACCGCGCCCGACCCGGGTTTCCGACGGGAAAGGACCGGCGGCGCTTGCTCATGACCTCAAAAGGACAACTGCGATTCGAATTGACCGATGCGGCGCATGACGTGTCCTCCTCGTTGCGCGCGACGGCCGCCGCCGATCGCGGCGGGCCCATCGCACTCGGGGGCCGAATTGAACCCCATCAAATGAAGAGGGGCGGGAAAAATCCCGCCCCTGCCCCAGTCGTTGCAGACGGACCCGCATGCGGGCCGTCAGCTTACTCGATGATCGTGGCGACGACGCCGGCGCCGACGGTGCGGCCACCTTCACGGATGGCGAAGCGGAGCTTCTCCTCCATGGCGATCGGCACGATCAGCTTGACGGTCATCGCGACGTTGTCGCCCGGCATCACCATTTCCGTGCCCTCGGGCAGCGTGACGATCCCCGTCACGTCCGTGGTGCGGAAGTAGAACTGCGGGCGGTAGTTGGTGAAGAACGGCGTGTGACGGCCGCCCTCTTCCTTGGTCAGGATGTACGCCTCGGCCTTGAACGTCGTGTGCGGCGTCACCGAGCCCGGCTTGCAGAGGATCTGCCCGCGCTCGACGTCTTCACGCTTGGTGCCGCGCAGCAGCGCGCCGATGTTGTCGCCGGCCTGGCCCTGGTCGAGCAGCTTGCGGAACATCTCGACGCCGGTGATCGTCGTCTTGGTCGTCGGACGGATACCGACGATCTCGACTTCCTCACCCACCTTCACGATGCCGCGCTCGACGCGGCCGGTCACCACCGTGCCGCGGCCCGAGATCGAGAACACGTCCTCGATCGGCATCAGGAACGGCTGGTCGATCGGGCGCTCGGGCTGCGGGATGTAGGCGTCGACCGCCGCCATCAGCTCCAGCACCGCGTCGTGGCCGAGCTTCGGATCGCCATTCTCGAGCGCCACCAGCGCCGAGCCCTTGATGATCGGAATGTCGTCGCCCGGGAAGTCGTAGGACGACAGCAGCTCGCGCACCTCGAGCTCGACGAGCTCCAGCAGCTCGGGATCGTCGACCATGTCGCACTTGTTCAGGAACACCACGATCGCCGGCACGCCGACCTGGCGGGCGAGCAGGATGTGCTCGCGCGTCTGCGGCATCGGGCCGTCGGCGGCCGAGCACACCAGGATCGCGCCGTCCATCTGCGCCGCGCCCGTGATCATGTTCTTCACGTAGTCGGCGTGGCCCGGGCAGTCGACGTGGGCGTAGTGACGGTTCGCCGTCTCGTACTCCACGTGCGCCGTGTTGATCGTGATGCCGCGCGCCTTCTCTTCCGGCGCCGCGTCGATCTGGTCGTACGCCTTGAACGTCGCGCCACCCGTCTCGGCCAGCACCTTCGTGATCGCGGCCGTCAGAGACGTCTTGCCGTGGTCGACGTGCCCGATCGTTCCGATGTTGCAGTGCGGCTTCGTCCGCGCAAATTTTTCCTTGGCCATCG
>NZ_JADZLT010000006.1 GCF_015904235.1 Methylobrevis albus | reverse complement strand
AATGGCGGTCGGGCAAGAGCTTCTGGCTGATGGACGTGCTGGCGCCCTACGAGCAGGGCAGCGCCGTCCAGATCATCCGCTGGGTGAAGAAGAATTTGCCGGACTCGATCGATCGGTTCCGGTTCGCCCGTATCGGCGCGGACGGCGCGCCGAAGCGGATCGTGGAATCACGGCGTCTGCGCGGGGCCTCGTGGGGCGCGCGGGTGCTGTCGGATCTGGCTTGAGGGGATAGGGCATGGGGTTCGGCATCAATCTGTTTGGGATGAGTGGAGCAGATTCGGTTTCGAACGGCTCCGACGGCACTAGCCCAGACGACTACATCTACAACGTCGATGTCTCCCCCGGCGAGACGGTGACGCTCACGGGCGACTGGCAGAGCTCAAGCGGTGGTGGAGACGGGCCAGGCAACTTCGACGGTTTCTACACGACGACCAATGGTCCGGACTTCGGAACATTCACGCTGGATCCAGCCAGCGGCGCCATGAGCTGGACCTTCACCTACGATGAACTCATGGCAAATGGTGGTCCGGACTCGATCATCTTCAACGTCTCCGGACAGGACTTCGCCGGGGTCGATGACATCGACACCGTCACCGTCAACATCACCTGTTTCGTCGGCGGCACGCTGATTGCGGTGCCGGGCGGCGAGGTGCCGGTGGAAAGCCTCGCCATCGGCGATCTGGTGCTGACGGCGGACGGGCGCGCGGTGCCGGTGAAGTGGATCGGCCGCCAGACCATCCGCAATCACGTGTTCCTGTCGGACCGGATGATGCCCGTGTGCATCGCCGCCGGGGCGCTGGGCAGCGGCGTTCCCCACACCGACCTCTATCTCTCGGCCGACCACGGCATGATCGTCGACGGGCTGGTGGTGAACGCCGGCGCGCTGGT
>NZ_JADZLT010000046.1 GCF_015904235.1 Methylobrevis albus | reverse complement strand
ATGGACGTCGATAATGAGAGCGATCAAGTGAAAGAAGGGCATCTGGTGGATGCCTAGGCGCTGAGAGGCGATGAAGGACGTGGTACGCTGCGATAAGCGTCGGGGAGCTGCGAACAAGCTTTGATCCGACGATCTCCGAATGGGGAAACCCACCTTCGACGGCTGAAGTTGCAAGTCCGGGAGCGATCCCGGTCTTGGATCTTCAGTTGTCACATGAAGGTATCTGCCCCTGAATAAAATAGGGGGTTAGAGGCGAACCCGGGGAACTGAAACATCTAAGTACCCGGAGGAAAGGACATCAACCGAGACTCCGCTAGTAGTGGCGAGCGAACGCGGACCAGGCCAGTGCCTCACAGTTTTTAACCGGAACCGTCTGGAAAGGCGGGCATCAATGGGTGATAGCCCCGTACGGGTAATGGAACTGCGAGGACTTGAGTAGGGCGGGACACGTGAAATCCTGTCTGAACATGGGGGGCCCACCCTCCAAGCCTAAGTACTCCTCAGCGACCGATAGTGAACCAGTACCGTGAGGGAAAGGTGAAAAGCACCCCGACGAGGGGAGTGAAACAGTTCCTGAAACCGGATGCCTACAAACAGTAGGAGCCCAAGGTTCGTCCTGGGTGACTGCGTACCTTTTGTATAATGGGTCAGCGACTTAGTTTAACGAGCAAGCTTAAGCCGGTAGGTGTAGGCGTAGCGAAAGCGAGTCTGAATAGGGCGTCAAGTTCGTTGAATTAGACCCGAAACGAGGTGATCTAGCCATGACCAGGCTGAAGGTGCGGTAACACGCACTGAAGGGCCGAACCCACGTCTGTTGAAAAAGCCGGGGATGAGTTGTGGCTAGGGGTGAAAGGCCAATCAAACCTCGAAATAGCTGGTTCTCCGCGAAATCTATTTAGGTAGAGCGTCGAACGAATACCCCTGGGGGTAGAGCACTGGATGGGCAAGGGGGACCTACAGTCTTACCGATCCCAACCAAACTCCGAATACCAGGGAGTACTATTCGGCAGTCACACGGCGGGTGCTAACGTCCGTCGTGAAGAGGGAAACAACCCTGACCGCCAGCTAAGGTCCCCAAGTGACGGCTAAGTGTGAAACGATGTGAGAATCCCAAAACAACCAGGATGTTGGCTTAGAAGCAGCCATCATTTAAAGAAAGCGTAACAGCTCACTGGTCTAAACAAGGGTTCTTGCGCGGACAATGTAACGGGGCTCAAGCCGTCCACCGAAGCTGCGGGTGTGATCCTTACGGATCACGCGGTAGCGGAGCGTTCCGTAGGCCTGTGAAGCGGTAGCCGTGAGGCGCCGTGGAGGTATCGGAAGTGAGAATGCTGACATGAGTAACGAGAAAGGGTGTGAGAGACACCCTCGCCGAAAGTCCAAGGGTTCCTGCGTAAAGCTAATCTGCGCAGGGTTAGTCGACCCCTAAGGCGAGGCCGAAAGGCGTAGTCGATGGGAATCAGGTGAATATTCCTGAACCAGTGGGTGGTGACGGATGGCTTGTGTTGTAGGTCCTTACTGGATTGGACCTGCTTCGACGCTGTTCCAGGAAATAGCCCCCACATCAGATCGTACCCGAAACCGACACAGGTGGACTGGTAGAGTATACCAAGGCGTTTGAGCGAACTGTGCTGAAGGAACTCGGCAAATTGCCTCCGTAACTTCGGGAGAAGGAGGCCTTCATATCGGGCAACCGGTATGGAGGGGCACAGACCAGGGGGTGGCGACTGTTTAGCAAAAACACAGGGCTCTGCGAAGCCGTAAGGCGACGTATAGGGTCTGACGCCTGCCCGGTGCCGGAAGGTTAAAAGGAGGGGTGCAAGCTCCGAATTGAAGCCCCGGTAAACGGCGGCCGTAACTATAACGGTCCTAAGGTAGCGAAATTCCTTGTCGGGTAAGTTCCGACCTGCACGAATGGCGTAACGACTTCCCCGCTGTCTCCAGCACAGGCTCAGTGAAATTGAATTCCCCGTGAAGATGCGGGGTTCCTGCGGTCAGACGGAAAGACCCCGTGCACCTTTACTATAGCTTCACACTGGCATTCGTGTCGGCATGTGTAGGATAGGTGGTAGGCTTTGAAGCGCAGGCGTCAGCTTGCGTGGAGCCATCCTTGAAATACCACCCTTATCGTCATGACTGTCTAACCGCGGCCCTTGTAGCAGGGTCCGGGACAGTGTGTGGTGGGTAGTTTGACTGGGGCGGTCGCCTCCCAAAGAGTAACGGAGGCGCGCGAAGGTAGGCTCAGAACGGTCGGAAATCGTTCGGCGAGTGCAATGGCATAAGCCTGCCTGACTGCGAGACTGACACGTCGAGCAGAGACGAAAGTCGGCCATAGTGATCCGGTGGTCCCTCGTGGAAGGGCCATCGCTCAACGGATAAAAGGTACGCCGGGGATAACAGGCTGATGATGCCCAAGAGTCCATATCGACGGCATCGTTTGGCACCTCGATGTCGACTCATCACATCCTGGGGCTGGAGAAGGTCCCAAGGGTTCGGCTGTTCGCCGATTAAAGTGGTACGTGAGTTGGGTTCAGAACGTCGTGAGACAGTTCGGTCCCTATCTGCCGTGGGTGTAGGAGTATTGAGAGGATCTGTCCCTAGTACGAGAGGACCGGGATGGACGCACCTCTGGTGGACCTGTTGTGGCGCCAGCCGCATTGCAGGGTAGCTAAGTGCGGACTAGATAACCGCTGAAGGCATCTAAGCGGGAAACTAACCTCAAAACGAGTCCTCCCTATCAGAGCCGTGGTAGACCACCACGTCGATAGGCCGGGTGTGGAAGCATGGCAACATGTGAAGCTTACCGGTACTAATAGCTCGACCGGCTTCATCGCTCTCATTATCAACGTCCATTGTTGGTTGTCCTGATCCTCGATCAGGACGAAACGCCGCTAGCGGCGCCTCGCTCTTCGCTCGGGTTCGACCAAAAGGTCGAACTTGTTTGTCGAGAAGGCACGCCGCTTGCGCGGCGCCTCGCTCTTCGCTCGGGTTCGACCTCGTCGGTCGAACGGGAGTGCCATGCGAGCTCTGAATTACCGATACGATCTGCCCCAGAGGGCACAACACAGGCCGCATCAATCGATGCCGCCCGACCAGCCTCTGATCTTCGCCGGCCTGGTGGCCATAGCGGGGACCCTGCACCCGATCCCATCCCGAACTCGGCCGTGAAATGCCCCAGCGCCAATGGTACTTCGTCTCAAGACGCGGGAGAGTAGGTCACCGCCAGGCCTGCAAAGATCAGAGGAACACGAAAATCTCACGAGACGGACATGACCCCATAAAGGGAACGTCCGGCTTCTCAATACACACAAACCACGATCTCCACACAGCCCAAACCGACCAACACCCCGAATGGCCAAAAGCCACGCGGGGTGAAACTGCGTTCGAATAGGCGACGACGTGCGGGAACAAAGAGGGTACATGGCAGAGCAGGCCCGCCGCCGGAGGGGGCCGCAGCTGGAAAAGCCTCCTCACGGGGCGCGGAGCCCTCTTTCGACCAGCTCAGGGCGCGATCCGGGGCCACAGCCAACAGAGCAGCGAGGCAGTGGTGGCGAGCCACAGGGCGATGACGATGGCGAGGCCGGCCGGGCTTGACGGCCGGACCATGCGCTGCGCTGCCGCTGCGCGGAACTCCGCCATCAGCGCCGGCGGGACGAGGCGGGCAGCCGCCAGGATGCCGAGCGGGACGATGACGAGGTCGTCGAGGTACCCCAGCACCGGAACGAAGTCCGGGATCAGGTCGATCGGCGAGAACGCATAGGCCGCGACGGCGGCGGCGAGGACTTTTGCCATTATGGGCGTGCGGCGATCGCGTGCGGCGAGCCAAAGCGCCATCACGTCCTGCTTCATTCGTCGCGCCCAGTCGCGCAGCCGGTTCCACACGTCCGCCATGCCGTTGGCCGTCATCGTTTGTCCGTCCAGGCGCCGCCCGGTTCGGTGCCGGAGCAGCGTAAGCCGGGGGGCGGCTGGTCGTCGAGGCGGTCGGGGGCTGGTCGTTGGCGATCCCGATCGGCACGTCGGCGAGCGCGCTCGCGGGGCGCGACGCTGCCGGTTTGCAAGTTTCGTCGGCAACCCGTCACCGCGTTGCCAGTGCGCCCGAACGGTGCGTCCGGCCAAACCCTCGGCCAACCAAAACGTGACCCGGGCGGCGAGGCGCGCCGCGCCCGGAACTTTAGCGCCCGGGAACGATTGGTTTCGATGTCTCCGGAAGGGGATGCGTCCTGTCCTGATCCGTGTCGGCGGCAGGCGGGGCGGATTGATCGAGGCCGCTCCGGAACCCGCGCCATGAACGTTCAGCCCAAGCCCATCCGCATCGAGGACTGCCGGGAAGTTCCTCCGGGCGCGGCGGGGGTGATCGTCCGCGGCGGTGCCGGGACGGCCGCGGCGCCGATGGCGGCGGGACCGGATCCCGAAATCCTGCCCGGCGATGCTCTCGGCCGGGCCGGCGCGTCGCATCCGGGCGTTGCCGCGGAGCGGGCGGCGACGGCGGAGCAGGCCGACGCCGGGCGACGCGCGGTCGCCGACCATGCGGAGGCGGCAGGAGAGCCCGTGCTGCGGCCGGGGCACAATGTCTGGCGCATCGAAACCGCCGCGCGGGCGACGCTGCTCGCCGACGCCGCGAATTATTACGCCGCCCTGCGGCAGGCGCTGCTGCAGGCCACGCGCACCGTGATCATCGTCGGCTGGGACATCGACAGCCGCACGCCGCTGGTCGGGCCGGACAAGCGCGCCACGGACGGCCTGCCGGAGACGCTCGGGGCCTTTTTGCAGGAGCTCGTCCGGCAGCGTCCGGATCTCGAGATCAAGCTGCTGCTCTGGGACTACTCGGTGTTCTATTCGCTGGAGCGCGAGTTCCTGCCGATCCAGGTGCTGCAGCGCGACACGCCGGCGGCGATCGAGCTCTGCCTCGACGACGTCGTGCCGATCGGCGCCTCGCATCACCAGAAGCTGGTCGTCGTCGACGATGCCGTCGCGTTCTGCGGCGGCATCGACCTCACCGTGCGTCGCTGGGACAACCCCGCGCACAGTGCCGACAATCCCCTCCGGGTCGACCCCGCCGGCAAGCCCTATCCGCCGTTCCACGACGTGCAACTGATGGTCGACGGCGATGCCGCCCGAGCGCTCGGCGAGCTCGCCCGCGCCCGCTGGCAGACTGCGGCCGACGAGGAGATACGGCCGCCGGCCGAAGGGGTTGCGACGCCGTGGCCGGTGGGGATCGAACCGGATTTTCGCGACATCGCGATCGGCATCGCCCGCACGCAGCCGAGGCATGGCGATCTCGAGCGCATCGCCGAGATCGAGACGCTGTTCCTCGACATGATCGCGAGCGCGACGCGCAGCATCTACATTGAAAACCAGTTCCTGACCTCGTCGACGATCGCCGGCGCGATCGCGGCCCGCCTTGCGGCGCAGCCGGAGCTCGAGGTGCTGATCGTCGGGCCGCGCACCCACCAGACCTGGCTCGAGCACATGTCGATGCTCGCCGGTCGGATCCGCTTCCGCGCGATCGTCGAGAGCGGCCTCGCCGAGGTCGAGGGTGGGCCGGCCGCGCGGGTGCGCCTCGTCTATCCGCATGTCGGCGGCGAGGGCGAGCCGGCGGCCGTGATGGTGCACGCCAAGGTGATGATCATCGACGATCGCCTGTTCCGCACCGGCTCGGCCAATCTCTGCAACCGCTCCTGCGGCACCGACACCGAGTGCGACGTGGTGATCGAAGCGCGGGGCGATGCCGAGCGGGCCGGCATCGCGGCGCTGCGCGACCGGATGATCGCCGAACACTGCGGCGTCGCGCCGAAGGTGTTCGCCGCGGCGCTCGCCGAGCACGACGGGTCGCTGCTCAAGGCGGTCGACGCCGTCGCGCAGCCGGGCCGCGGCCTTGCGCCGATCGAGGACGGCAGCCTTTCGGACGGCGACATCGGGCATTTCCTCGTCGCCGCCGCCGATCCGGAGCGGCCGCCGGAATTTGGCGAATTCTTCCTCGACTCTTCGTCTGGAACGCCGCGTCCCATGCGGACCTCACGCATCTGGCAAGGGATTCTCGCGCTGGCGCTCGTGGCGGTGTTCGCGCTCGCCTGGCGCTATACGCCGCTGTCGCGGTTCGCCGACGAGGCCTTCATCGCCTCGGTGCTGCCCGACCCGTCGAGCCCGTGGACGCCGCTCGCGGTGATCGCGGTGTTCGTCGTCGCCGGGTTGTTCGCGTTTCCGGTGACGCTGCTGATCGGCACCACGGCGGCGCTGTTCGGGGCATGGCCGGGGGTGGGCTATGCCGCGGCGGGGGCGTTGTCGAGCGCGGTCGCCGGCTATCTGATCGGCTGCGTCATCGGGCTCGACTCGATCCGGGCCACCTTCGGGCCCCGCGTCAACCGCATCGCCAACGGGTTCGCAAAACGCGGCATCGTCGCGGTCACCGCCGTGCGGCTGGTGCCGATCGCGCCGTTCTCGGTGGTCAACGTGATGGCCGGGGCGATGCGGATCAGGCCGCTCGACTTCGTCATCGGCACGCTGCTCGGGCTCGCGCCGGGCCTTGCGTTGATGTCGATGCTCGGCGAACGGATGGCGGCGATGATGGCCGACCCGAGCTGGACCGACATTGTAGGGCTGCTTCTGTTGATCGCTGCCTGGATCGGCGTCTCGGTCGCGCTGCAGTGGGGCGTCTCGCGGCTGCGGCGCGCCCATGACGCCGCCGGGGACACCGCCGCCGACGCCGTCGCCGGCCGGGATTGAAGCCGGCGCGATGAACAGTTTCGTGCGGGTGATGAGCTGGAACATCCACGGCGGGATCGGGCGCGACGGGCGCTACGATCTCGGCCGCACCATCGCGCGCATCAAGGCGTTCGATCCCGACATTGCCGCGTTCCAGGAGGTCGACACCCGGGGCCGCGCCGGCGGGCCGTCCGACTTCGACCTGCTGGCGAAGGCCGCGGGCGGCCATCAGGTCGAGGCGCGCACCATCACCGCGCCGGACGGGCACTATGGCCACATGCTGGTGAGCCGCTGGCCGATCGAGCGCACGACGCTGCATGACCTCTCCTTCGGCGCGCGCGAGCCGCGCTTTGCGATCGAGGCGGTGGTGGCGCATCCGCGCGCGCCGATCCATGTCGTCGCGGTGCATCTCGGGCTCGGCTGGTGGGAGCGGCGGCGGCAGGCGCGAAAACTCGCGGCGGTCGCCAAGCGCTGGCCGGAACTGACGCTGATGCTCGGCGACTTCAACGACTGGACGCCGCTCGGGCTCGTCCGGCAGCGGCTGGCGGCGGCGTTTCCGGACCGGTCGCGCTCGGTGACGTTTCCGGCGTGCTGGCCGCTGCTCAGGCTCGACCGGATCTATGCCCGGCCGCCCGGCGCGCTGCATGCCGCCTGGGCCGACCATGGGGCGGCGACCGCCTCCGACCATCTCCCGGTGCTCGCGGCGATCGATACCGACGCCTTGCCGGCGCGCGCACTCGCAGTGACTGCGGCGGCGGGAACAGCCGATCCCGACGGTCGTTAGCAGAGGATGGGCGCCGCGCCGCCGACCGTGGCCGGCGCCACGCCGCGGGAGAGGACAGATGATGACGAACAATGAATTCGAGATCCGGGACGCCGCCCCGGGCGGCGGGCCGCGCCAGGCACCGGACGGGCAACCTGCGCCGGTGCCGCCGCGCGATCCGACCCAGCCGGCGACGCCGCCGATCGAGGAGCCGGGCCCGGAGCCCGAGCGACTGCCGGACGAGGTGCCGCTGCCCAATCCCGACGAACGGCCGGCGCCCGTGGTGCTCTGACGCGGGGCATGGAAGGGCGCGGGAGACGATCGATACCGACGAGATCGGAGGCGGGTGAGGCGGCCTCCGATCCGGGTTCAGGATCGGGATCGAGGCGTTCAGGCGCCGGCGATCAGACCTTGGCCTTCTTGCGCGACGCGGCCGACTTGCGTTTCGCCGGGGCGGGAGCGTCCGCGTCGACGACGGGAAGGTCGATCACGGTTTCGGTGTCCTGCGATCCGGTCGTGGCCGGCTCCTCGGGCGCCAGGGTCTCGGCCGGGCCGTCCTCCTGCGCGATCAGTTCGCTGGCGGCGTCCCAGTGCCGGTCGGCCTGGCCCTCCGGGCGCCCCTCCGCGACCCAGAGTTCATGGGCCTTTGCCCGGATGCGTTCTTCCCTGTCGCCACTTTCTCGTCCGGACATGCTCGCTTCTCCTGCCGCAAAGGTGAGAACCTCGGTTCGCGCAATCAAAATGACCGCGCGACGCCGTTGTTCCCCGGCAGGTTAAGGGATTTCGCGCGGTGGACGGAATACCGAACGCGCGTGGCTGTGCCGCAATTGTAGTCCGTGACTGCGCAGCGAAAAGGCGGAGCCGGGCGGGCGATGGGCCCGCCGGTCCGCACGGGGCGAACCACCCGCCGCTGCCGAGGGGGTCAGCCGTCGGCGCCGGACTGCAAGGCTTCGTCGCCCGTGCCGGTCGGCTCGGCGTCGCTGGACGCCAGTCGTGGGAACTTTCGGGCGGCGAGCGCCTCTTCGAGCTCCCGGGCGAGTTGCATCAGGCGATCGGGAACCGGCTCGCCGGCCGCCAACGGCGCCGGCGCTTCGGCACCGCTCAGCGGCCGCGACGGGGTCGCGGCGAGCGGGCTGACGGTCGCGTAAGTGACGACTGGCGTCTCCGCGGTGCTCCCCGGCGCTATGGTCTCGTTGTCGCGCGTCATGCGATCTGCCCTGAACTCACGTCGCTCTCCCGGCATCGTCCTACGTCACTGCGGCGCACAACACGCCTGCACGTTAACATAGGTTACGCCGGAAACGCCCGGTCGGATCCGTCGGAGCAGCGCTGAAAGTGATGCAATGCTTGCCGGTGCGAAATCGGGGAGAATGCAGAGGAAGAAGCCGAGCCCTGATGTGTCCGCATCCGGCGCCGCCGCTCGCGGGTCGCGGTCGGGGCGGTTCGGCCGAGCCGGGTTCGACAAGGCAGGGGGCGGCGCCGACAGCGGCGGCGCACAAGGGCGGCCGGGTCAGGCCGCAGCGACGATCGCCGTCGATCCGGCGTTTCGTCGATCCGGGGGGTCGGCGATTCAGGTCGTCGTCGGTCTGGGTACTGTCAGATACGAACGACGGCGCCGGCCTCGTCGCCGAGCTCTTCGCAGAGCCGGGCGCGCGAGCGGTTGACGCGGCTCTTCACCGTGCCGATGTCGCAGTCGCAGAGTTCCGCGGCTTCCTCGTAGCTCTTGCCCATCAACGTGACCATCAGCAGGGTCTCGCGCTGCGCCTCGGGCATGCGACTGATCGCATTGCCGAGGTCGATCGCGCGCATGCGCCATTCCTGGGTCGAGGCGCAGGACGGCAGCGAGGAAACGCAGTCGAACCCGCCGGGGGCCTCGCGCGCCGTAACGACGGCGCGGTTGTAGAAGCTGTTGCGCATGATCGTGAACAGCCAGGATTTCAGCCGTGTGCCGCTCTCGAACTGGTCGATCTTGGAGATGGCCTTGAGGAGGGTTTCCTGGACGAGGTCGTCGGCATCGTACGGCTCGCGGCAGAAGGTGCGGGCAAACGAGCGCAAGGCGGGAATCAGGGCGACCACTTCGCCCGTTTCGGCCCGGGTCTGATGCGCGGGCTTCTGATCTGTCGTCATGGAGCGAACCCTCACGGTCCGGCTTTGCGAAAGGCTCGCACTCCCGGCTGCTCAGCAAAAACGCCGCATGAAGCATCTTGTTCCGACGACCGGGCCGCTCCGGTCATCTTGGAACATCCGGTCATGCTACCGCATTCGCGTCCAGCGATGCCCTGCCGAGGAGACGTTTCCGCCCATGTCCTGCTTCGACACCAGCCATCTGGTCCGGTCCATCGTGCGCCGCGCCGAGCTCTCGTCCGACGACATTGCGCTGATCGAGGCGCTCGACGGCGAGATCGTCACGGTGCGCCCCGGCACCGAGATCGTGCCGGCGCAGCAGTTCGTGCAGCACAGCTGCCTTGTCATTTCGGGGCTCGCCGCGCGGGTGCAGCGCTTCGGCGAGCGGCGGCAGATCTCCGCGGTCAACGTGCCCGGCGATTTCGTCGACGTGCACAGCCTCGTGTTGCGCAAGCTCGAGCATTCCGTGGTGGCGCTCAGCGAATGCACCATCGCCCGTGTCCCCCATGCGCAGCTGCGGGCGGCGACCGAAACGTCGCCGCGGCTCGGCCGGGCGCTGTGGATGCTGACCGCGATCGAGGCGGCGGTGCACCGCACTTGGATCGCCTCGCTCGGCCGCCGCTCGTCGATCGAGCACATGGCGCATTTCTTCTGCGAAATGCGGCTGCGTCTCGGCCTCGTCGGTCTCGTCGAAGCCGACGCGTTCACCTTCCCGGTCACGCAGGTCGACCTCGCCGACGTGCTCGGGCTGACCCCGGTCCACGTCAACCGGTCGCTGAAGCAACTGCGCGAAGGCGGCATGCTCGTCTGGCGCGATCGTTCGGTCGCCCTGCGCGACATTCCCGCGCTCGAGGCGCTCGCGGCCTTCGATCCGACCTACCTCAGCCTCGACCAGATGACCCGCTAAGGGCACCTGACGCGTCGCGGAACCGTCACGGGCCGGCGATGCGCCAGTCGACCGACCATTCGCCGACATGGTCGGACCCGACCGAGCCCTGGCGCCAGAGCAGGTCGCCGCCGAGGTCGAGGTCGGCCTCGACAGACGCCGCGGAGAGGTTTGCGGCGAGCTGCAACTGGCGACCGTCGGCGATCTCCCACACGATCGCGACCGCGCCGGGGCCGAGTTCGCGAAAGCTGCCGCCGCGGCCGATCAGCGGCAGCAGCGGCACGATCGCGGCATGGCGGAGGCTGAGCAGGCGGCGGGTCCAGTCGAGGATGTCGGCGTGTTTGGGCAACTCCGGCTCCGACCAGTCGAGCTTGGCGGAGAGGAAGGTGTCCACGGCGGTCGGATCGGGGATCTCGGCCCGGCGCGCCGGGTCGGCGAATTCGGGGAACCGTGCGAACTCGCCGCGCCGCCCCTCGCGCACCGCGTCGGCGAGATCGCCGGTGAAGTCGCAGAAGAAGGGGAACGGTCGCCGGCTGCCCCATTCCTCGCCCTGGAACAGCATCGGAATCTGCGGCGAAAGCAGCACGACGGCGGTCGCCGCGCGCACCGCCTCGGCCGGGGCGATCGCGGTGATGCGGTCGCCGAAGGCGCGGTTGCCGATCTGGTCGTGGTTCTGCAGGAAGGCGACGAAGGCGTCCGGCGGCAGGTCGCCGCTCGGCGCGCCGCGGGCGGAGCCGCGATAGGGCATATGGGCGCCCTGGAAGGCGAAGCCTTCGGCGAGCGCGCGGCCGAGCAGGTCGGTTCGGCCGGCATAATCGGCGTAGTAGCCCGCGTCCTCGCCGCTGACGGCGACGTGCAGCACGTGGTGCACGTCGTCGTTCCACTGCGCCGTGAAGCGGCGGGCGACGCCGTCCTCGCGGGCGAGGCGGCCCGAATCGTTCTCCTCGTTCTCGAGCACGATGTGCACCGGCCGATGCGGCACCGCGGCGGCGACGCGCTGGCGCAGTTCGTCGAGCACGTGCAGGTCGCCGTCGTCGCGGATCTCGTGCACGGCGTCGAGGCGCAGGCCGTCGAGGTGGAAGTCGCGCACCCAGTAAACGGCGTTCTCGATCAGGAAGTCGCGGACCGCGGGGCTTGCGGCGTCGTCGACGTTGACCGCCTCGCCCCAGGGCGTGCGGTGCTTGTCGGTGAAGATCGGCGCGTAGAGCGGCAGGTAGTTTCCGTCCGGGCCGAAGTGATTGTAGACGACGTCGAGCAGCACCATCAGGCCGCGGGCGTGGGCGGCGTCGACGAAGGCCTTGAAGTCGTCCGGCCGGCCGTAGCTCGCCTCCACCGCATAGGGCAGCACGCCGTCGTAGCCCCAGTTGCGGGTGCCGGGAAAATCGGCGACCGGCATCACCTCGATCGCGGTGACGCCGAGCCTTGCGAGATGATCGAGCCGGTCGATCGCGGCGCGGAAAGTGCCCTCCGGCGTGAAGGTGCCGACGTGCAGTTCGTAGACCACCGCCTCGTGCCAGGGGCGGCCGCGCCAGGCGCGGTCGTGCCATTCATAGGCATCCGGCGCGATCACCTCGCTCGGGCCGTGCACGTCGTCCGGCTGGTGGCGCGAGCCGGGATCGGGGACTTCGAGCCCGTCGTCGAGGCGGAAGCGGTAGCGCAGGCCGGGGCCACCCGGCACCGCCGCCTCGAACCAACCGTCGCCGACCGGCTGCATCGGCAGCGGATCGGCGACGCCGTCGATCACCAGCGCCGGTGCCTGCTGCTTCGGGGCCCAGAAGCGGAACCGGACGCGATCGTCCTCGATGCGGGGACCGAACTGGAACGGCGCGGATTTGCTCATGCTGCCTCGTCGGGTGAGGCCCCCGTGGCCTGATGAGGCGCGCGCCGGGGGCGGATGGTTCGATAGCGTCAGTTCCAGGCCGGCACCAGCGCGGCGACGGGCAGCTCGGCGAGGAGGGGGCCGAGATCAATCCGGCCATCGGCGTCCGCCGCGACCGTCCGGCCCGACAGCAGACAGCGCAGGCGCGGCGCATCGCCTGGGGCGAGCGTCAGCGCCGTGCCGGCGGCAAGCTCGCGCGAGGGGAACCGGCGCACCGCGACGACGAGCTGGCTGCCGTTGAGGCGGCGCGCGTAGGCGATCACCGGCTCGGCCGCGTCCGCCCCGTCGCCAGCGGTGACGGCGAGCGGCTCGTAGGTGCCGTCGCGGTAGAGCGCCGGCTCCGCGGCGCGGTGCGCCAGCAGCACGCGGGTGAGCAGCAGCTTGGCGCGGCCGCTCTCCCAGTCCTCCAGCATCGCGGCGTCGATGTGCTCGGGCAGTTCGCCGATCATCCGCTGCCGCAGGGCGAAGTCGACCGGGCGGCGGTTGTCGGGGTCGACCAGCGAGAACTCCCAGAGTTCGGCGCCGCGGTAGACGTCGGGCACGCCGGGCACGGTCAGCTTCAGCGCGGTCTGGACGAGGCTGTTCTGCGCACCGAGCGTCGCGACACGGTCCTTGAACGGCAGGAAGGCCTCGAGGAAGGCCGACGAGCGCACGGGATCGAGTGCCGCGGTGATGAAGGCGATCACCGCATCCTCATACTCGGCATCCGGCGCGGCCCAGGTGGTGTGCAGCTTCGCCTCGCGCATCGACTTCACCATCGCCCCGACGATGCGGTCGCGGAAAACGGCCATGCCCTCGGCGTCGGACGGCGCCAGCCCCGGCGGCCAGGCGCCGAGCAGCAGCTGGTAGAGCACGTATTCGTCGTTGCGGTCGGGCGGCCCGGCGCGGCCGGAGCCGGCCTCGCGCACGCGCAGGATGCGGCTCCAGGTCGGGACGAGGGCGGTCCACTCGGCGCTGAGTTCGGCGAGCACGGCGAGGCGGGCGCGGGTATCCTCGCCGCGCTTGGTGTCGTGGGTCGAGGTCGAGAGCAGCGCGTGCGGGGTCTCGCGGGCGCGGCGGGCGTTGATCTCGTGGAAGGCGGCGGCGCTGACGCCGAGGTGCTCGGGGTGGCCGCCGACCTCGTTCGCCGCGAGCAGGCGGTTGTAGCGGTAGAACGCGGTGTCCTCGAGACCCTTCGCCATCACCGGGCCGCTGTACTGCTGCACCCGCATGGCGAAGCGGACGACGTCGAAATGGCTGTAGCCGCTGCAGGGATTGGCGACGAGATCGCCGCTGAGCAGGCGGTAGAGGAAATCGAAGGCGCTCGGATCGATGGAGGCGTCGGCGCGGCGGGCGTGCGCGAAGGCCCAGTCGAGATCGCGGCGGTCGGCGGCATCGGTGCGGCCGTCCTCGACGTCCTGGTCGACATAGGTGCGATAGACCGGGAAGGCGGCGACCACCTCCTTCAGCGCCCGCTGCAACAGGTTGCGGGTGAAGTCGGCCGAGCAGGGGTTGGAGGCGGCGATGCGCGCCGCCTCGCGGGCGAGCACGTTGAGCTCGCTCGCCATCTCGTTGTCCATGATCTTCAGCTTGCAGGTGCGGACGATCTCGGCGAACGGGGTCTCGATGCGGGTGAACTTCGCATAAAGCGCGTCGAGGTCGCCGGAGCCGGCCGGGTCGATCAAGAGCCCGGTCGCGAGGTTGGTGAACTCGTAGCCGGTGGTGCCGTCGGTGTCCCAGTCGCCGCGCAGCCGCTCGTGCTGGGCGAGGATCTTCTCGACGAGCAGATAGAACGGCTTCGGCGCCGCGCTGCGCAGGCGGTGGCAATAGGTCTTCGGATCGAGCAGGCCGTCGATGTGGTCGATGCGGATGCCGTCGACGATGCCGCGCTCGACGAGGTCGAACACCAGGGCGTGGGCGTGGTCGAACAGCTCGGGCAGTTCCATGCGGACGCCGGCGAGTTCGTTGACGTTGAAGAAGCGCCGGTAGTTGATATCGTCGGCGGCGACGCGGAAATGCGCGACGCGCCAGTGCTGCAACCGGATCAGCTCGTCGAGGGTGCCCCAGCTCGCAAGGTCATTGGGCTTTCCCGCAAAACGCGCGACTTCGGCCGCGATCGCGGCGGCCACCGCCGGGTCGGCGCGGGCGGCGTCGGCGAGCCGGCCCTTGAGCTCGCCGGCGTGGCGGCGCTGGTGCGGATGGGCGGCCTCGATATGGCCGAAGGCGTCGCCGAGCCGCTCCAGCACCGGGTGTCGGTCGGAGAGGATGCGGTCGTAGTGGCGCGGGTCGACGGGAAGTTTGTGCGTGCCATAGGCCCAGACCGCGAAGGAGCCGTTCGCCTCGTCGAAGGCGAGGGTGAGATCGCCGGCCTGCAGCACGAGGCCGTACTGGTCGCCGAGCACCGGGATCAGCACCTTGCCGGACAGCCCGACGGCGTCGGGGCTCCAGTCGATGTCGAACCAGCCGGAATAGGTCGACGAGGCGCCCCATTCCAGCACGTCGAGCCAGAGCGGATTGTCGGCGCCGCCGACGCCCATGTGGTTGGGCACGAAGTCGAGGATCTGGCCGAGGCCGGCGGCGCGGAACGCGGCCACCATGGCGTCGAAGTCGGCCTCGCTGCCGATCTCGGGGTTGAGGCGGTTGTGGTCGACGATGTCGTAGCCGTGCGTGCTGCCCGGCCGCGCCATCAGGTAGGGCGAGGCGTAGACGTGGCTGACGCCGAGCGTGGCGAGATAGGGCGCGAGCGCCGCGGCGTCCCTGAATCCGAAATCTGCGTTGAATTGAAGCCGGTAGGTGGCCCGGGGGACAGGGCGAGACGGTGGGGTTGTCATCGAGGCTCCGCAGCAACGCCCG
Organism: Methylobrevis albus; assembly: GCF_015904235.1. GTDB lineage: Bacteria > Pseudomonadota > Alphaproteobacteria > Rhizobiales > Pleomorphomonadaceae > Methylobrevis_A > Methylobrevis_A albus. The sequence continues at coordinate 21,577 of NZ_JADZLT010000046.1, read as the reverse complement.
CGGTGCAACAACCGCAGTGCGACATGGCAACGGCGAACGGCGGCAACTGTTCCGGCAGGCCGGCCGTTTGCCGCGTGAAAAGCCGGCTCAAGGGCCTCAGGGTTGCGCGCAAATGCGCCGACCGGGTCGCCGCCCGGAACATCGGCGGTGGCGGATGGTTGGGAAGAGGTGTGGACGGACAGGTGCCGCCGCACGCCCCCTGTCTTCAACCCGGAGGCCGTCCCATGAAAGCCGCGCACTATCGTCCTGTCGACGACCCGGCCCCGCTCGAGGTTCCCTCGCCGTCGGCGCTGGCACCCGACGTCATCATGATGCCGCCGCGCACCGACGCCGCCGAGCCGGCGCCGCTCGATCCCTTCAACGAGGAAGGCGCCTTCGACCCGTCGCTGCTGGATGAGCCGTCCGATCCGGACGTGGTGAGCCCCGGCGTGCCGGGCCTCGATCCCGGCCCCGCCAACGACCCGGTGCCGTCGCCGCCGACGCCCGACGTGCCCGACCCGATGCCGCCGCAACCGCTGCCGCCCGACACGCTGCCCGATCCGGTTACGGATCCGCAGGATCCCCTGCCGCTCAGGGATCCAACCGTCGAGCCGCTCAGCGATCCGACGATCGAGCCGATGCGCTTCGGCGTCGACGAGGACGGCGAGACGGTGGTGAAGCCGCTGTCGGCGCGCGAGCGCCAGGCGATGACCGGCGCCCACACCGACGACTGACCACGGAAGGGCCGATCATGAGCCCGGCGAAGACTACCAGCCCCCGCCGCCCCCACCGCCCCCACCGCCGCCGGACGAGCCCCCGCCGCCCGACCCGGACGACGACGACTTCGGCGGTGGAACCGCCGACGAGAAGCTCGCCGCCATCCCGCTCGCGGTACTGGCGACGCTTCGGACGATACGACCCGGGTCGCCGTGCCCGGCGAACCATGCGGGTTGATAAGCGGCGGCAGCGGCGCCGGCAGCGGCGGCGGTGGTGAGCCACGCCTGGAAGGCGTCGCTCCACGGCTTTTCGACGCCGAGCGCGACGGCATAGGGCAGCATCGTCTCGAAGCGCGTCGGCGACATCTCCGGCGCGCCGGCCATGTTGAGTCGCTCGCGCTCGGCGACCGAGAGGTAGAGCCGGAAGCCCTCGATGCGGTCCATTACCTTGGCGCCCAACGCCGTCGGCGCGCCGAGCAGGTAGAAGAACAGCGCATTCACCACGACATGCGCCGAGAGCAGCGCCGGCGTCACGGGATCGAACAGCAGCGCCGCGCCGCCGAGGGCGGCGAGGCCACCCGCGCCGAGCAGGCCGATCAGGCCGGCGAGGAAGGCGGCGTGGATGCGCTGCATGAGGCCGCCCTTCGACATCCGGCCGAGGCGCACCGCGAGGTTGCCGATGGCGACCGAGAGAAACAGCATCGGCACCACGAAGGCGAGATCCTCCTCGTTCGCGCCGCCGAACAGCCAGACGGCCGCCATCGCGGCCAGGCTGAGCACGAGGCCGAGCAGCACATAGAGGTGGTTCTTGCGGAAGAACCGGTTGCGGTTCTCCGCCTCGATGGCGCCGCGAAAACGCTTGCCGAGATTGGCGACCGCCGGACCATTGGCCCGCGTGATCGACGAGCGGGTGCCGGGCGCGCCGAGCCAGCTCAGCAGTTCCGCCTCGGCCTTGCCGAGGCCGGCAACGACCGGCGCCTCGGTGCGCACCAGCGTGATGCCGCCGCCGAAATCCTCGAAGCGCACGAGGCCGCGCACTGCGAGGTCGAGCGCCGCGGCGCTGATCGCGGTCCAGCCGCCGCCCGCAAGCCCGCGTTCGTGGACATAGTGGACGAGGGCCGGCGACATGCCGTCCGGCGGCTCGAACAGCGGGATCACCGTGCCGCGCGGCGGGTCGCGCCCGACGAGGCGCCAGGCCCAGAGGTAATAGGCGAGCACCACGAGCAGCCCGAGCCCGCCGACGATCTCGCGGCCGTGGTCGAGCAGGGCATAGCCGGCGCGGGCGCTGGCATCCGGCTCGGCGACGACGTCCTTCGGGATGGCGACCGCGATGGTGAGACCCTCGCCGGGGCCGAGCCGGCGGGTCGTCTGGAACAGCAGCGAGCCGTCCGGATCCTGGGTCGCGGTCGCGTCCTTGCCCGTCGCGCCGAACGGCCCGGTGTAAAAATCCCAACGGATCGGCGCCACGCCGTCCGGCAGGCGGACGCGGGCGATGACCCGGTCGATCGGCAGCGTCCATTCGTTGCCGTTGACGTTCCAGTAGAGCTCGTCGTAGTCGGCGAAGCGGCGGATCTGGCGGGTGGTCGCGTAGCGGATCGTCCAGCGGTGCTCGCCGTGGGCGAGCAGGACGTCGGCGTCGCCGATCATGATGCGGGCGTCGCCGCCCGAGGTGTTGACGCTATAGGGCTCCGGCGCGCCGTCGCGCTCCACCGACAGCACGTCGAAACCGACGCGGCGGATGCTGCCGCCGGCATCCTCGAAGCGCAGCGGAAAGTCGCGGTAGATGCCGCGGCGGATCGTGTTGCCCTCGACCGTCGCGGTGATGTCCTCGGTGACGAGCAGGCGGTCGTCGCTGCCGACCTCGACGGTCTGGACGAAGCGGGTGAGCACCTCCTCCGCCGCCGCCGGCCGCGCGGTAAGCAGCCCCGCGACCAGCAGCAGGAGGAGGCCGAGCGCTGCGGGACCGAGGGACGGGCGGGACATGGCGGTTGCCCTCAGAAGCCGACCTTGGGGACCTGGCGGTCGGCGGCGTTCTCGATCTCGAAGAAGGGCATCTGCTCGAAGCGGAACCAGCCGGCGACGAGGTTGCTCGGGAAGGATTCCACCTTGACGTTCAGGTCGCGGGCCGCGCCGTTGTAGTAGCGCCGCGCCATCTGCAGCTCGGCCTCGATGGTTTCCAGCGAGGCCTGCAGTTCGGAGAAGTTCTGGTTGGCCTTGAGGTCCGGATAGGCTTCGGCGACGGCGAACAGCCGGCCGATCGCCGCCGACAGGGCGCCCTCGGCCGCGGCGCGGCCGGCGACATCGCCGGAGGGGACGCCGGCGGCGGCGGTGCGCATCCGCGTCACCTGCTCCAGCGTCTCGCGCTCGTGGCCGGCGTAGCCCTTCACCGTTTCGACGAGGTTGGGGATCAGGTCGGCGCGGCGCTTCAGCTGCACGTCGATGCCGCTCCAGCCTTCCTTCGCCATCTGCCGCGACCGGACGAGGCCGTTGTAGATGCCGACGCCATAGAAGGCGACGAGGCCGAGGACGAGGATGACGACGAGAGATTCCATGAACAGGCTCCTTGGCCTCCGGTGGCGCACCGGCGGAGGCCATGCTGCATCATCGCGCTTACGGGCTGCAAGCGTGGGCCCCGCCGGTCAGGCGCCGAGCAGGCCGCGGGCGGCGAGATTGCGCATCAGCCGGCCGGGGCCGTAGGTCCACGGCTCGCATTCGGTCGAGAGCCGCATCCGGCTGACGAGACTGCCGAGCTCGGGCGACGCGATGGTGACGATGTCGCCGAGCTTGTGGGTGAAGCCCTGGCCGGGGGCGTCGCGGTCCTTGGTCGGGGCGAACAGGGTGCCGAGGAACAGCACGGCGCCGTCCGGATACTGGTGATGACGGCCGATCATCTGGGCGACGAGGTCGGCCGGGTCTCGGGCGATCTTCGCCATGTCCGAGGCGCCGTCGAGGCGGAAACCCTCGGGGCCCTCGACGGTGAGGGTCAGCGTCATCCGGCGGACGTCGTCGAGGCCGAAGCCGGCGTCGAACAGGCGCAGGAACGGCCCGATCGCCGAACTCGCATTGTTGTCCTTCGCCTTCGACAAGAGCAGGGCCGAGCGGCCCTCGACGTCGCGCAGGTTGACGTCGTTGCCGAGCGTCGCGCCGACGATGCGCCCGTCGGAGGCGATCGCAAGCACCACCTCCGGCTCCGGGTTGTTCCAGGTCGAGATCGGGTGCAGGCCGGCGTCCATGCCGGTGCCGACCGAGGCGAGCACCTGCGCCTTCGAGAAGATCTCGGCATCGGGGCCGATGCCGACCTCGAGATACTGGCTCCACATGCCCTGCTCGATCAGCGCGGCCTTCAGCGCCATCGCCGCGGGCGATCCGGGCTTCAGGGCGGCGAGGTCGTCGCCGACGATGCGGACGATGTCGGCGCGGATCGCGTCGGCGGCGGCCGGGTTGCCGCGGGCGCGCTCCTCGATCACCCGCTCGATCATCGAGATCGGGAAGGTGACGCCGGCCGCCTTCACCGCCTGCAGGTCGATGGGAGCGAGCAGCCACAAGCGCTGCGGATCGCGGACGTCGGGCGGCGTGTTGGCGAGGACGTCGGCGAGCGCGCCGACCGACGGGCCGCTCGCGGCGGCGAGGGCGGCGGCGGGGTCGGCCGTCTCGCAGAGGTCGCGCACGGTCGGGAACGTCGCGGTGACGTCGACGAGGTCGTGCCCACGCACCGCGACCACCGCCGGGCCGTCCACCGCGGGCAGGAACACCCGGCCGACGAGGGTTGCGGCGGGATCGGCGGGAAGGGTGGTGGCCGGCGAGAGGGCGGGCACCGGCAGGGCGGAAGGGCTCATCTGGGGTCCTTTCGGAAGCGGGAGCGCCGGACCCCTCGGGCAGGCGGCGGCAGGGGGACCCGTCGTCCGGATCCGCGCAGGCGACCCTGCCGCATCGCCGGCCGCCGGACAAGCGCCCGCGGCGGCGCCGGATGCCGGCGCGGCGGAGCGCGGTCGACTCACGCAGCCGCATGCGCCGGCTTGCGGGACGGCGAATCATGCGCGATAGTACGGACATTGCCTTGTTCGTTGATCGTCCTTGCATTGGCGGGGATCGAAAATATTGCGGGAGTCAAGTCATGGGTCGTTTCCTTTCGCGGAAGCTGCTGTCCGCCATTGCCGTGTTTTCCGTCGGCGCGATTGCCGCCGGTTGCAGCACTTCCGCAACGACGCCCAAGGTCGCCACGGTCAGTTGCGAGACGGGGAAGGTCGCCGTGAAGAACAACAAGGGCCAGACCATCTGCGTAACGCCGCGCCGCAAGAAGGTGGCGGTGCCGGTGAAGGCCGCGCCGAAGGCGACGCGCAGCAGCAAGCCGCGCGCCGTCGCCTACTGAGCAAGGCCGGTTTTCGGCAGCGCTGCTTAAGGTGGCGCCACGCCCGGACACCGCCGCGTTTGGACGACGGCACCCATGGCGCCGGACCCGTCTGCGGCTGTTTCGACAGGTAGCCGGTTCCGGTTGGCCGCCGGCGCAGGCCAGCCGCGTTGGCAAGGAGCGCCCTGATGGATCATCCGGCGTCCCATGCGTTTTCGGCCGCGGCGAGCCGCGGCGAGGACACGGCCGCGTTCGATCCGATGGACGACGGTCCGCCGGTCGCCCTCCCGCTTTCGCCCGATTTCGAACCGTCGCCCGATGTCGGCACTCCGGCCGCACCCGCCGCCCTCGCGCCGGTATCGAGCCGGGCGACGGCGATCGAGCATTCCAATCCCGACCACGCCCGCATCACGCTGATCGACTGGATGCTCGGCAACCGCTGCAACTACGCCTGCAGCTATTGCCCGGCCGGCCTGCACGACGGCTCGCTCGGCTGGCAGCCGGCGGAAGACGTCGAGCGGATGATCGACCGCCTGGTCGCGCACTATCACGACGGGCTCGGCCGAACGGTCTGGATCCAATTCACCGGCGGCGAGCCGACGCTCAATCCGCAGCTGCCGCGCATCCTCGCCCACGCCCGCGAACGCGGCTGCAAGCTCAGCCTGATCAGCAACGGCAGCCGCACGCCGCGCTACTGGCAGGCGTTGCTGCCGAAGCTCGAGAGCGCGATCCTCACCTATCACGGCGAGGGCGCCGACCCCGACGGCTTCTTCGCCATCGCCGAGACGGTGGCGGCGGCGATCCCGCTGCAGGTCAACGTCGCCGTGGCGCCGGATCGGTTCGACGAGCTGATGGCGATCGCCGAGCGGCTCTGGCGCGACATTCCGAAGATCGACGTGGTGCTGAAGCCGCTGCGGCTCGGCTTCGGCACGGCGCTCTATCCCTATGCTCCGGAGCAGCTCGCGCGCCTCCGCCGCGGCTTTCCCTCGAAGCGCGAGAGCCGGGACGTCACGCCGCGCTCGACCGTGCGGGTCGTCGCCGGGGACGGATCGGCCGAGCGGCGGCGCGCCAACCAGCTGATCCTCGACGGCGCCAACCGCTGGGCGGGGTTCCGCTGCATGGCGGGGGTGGAATCGCTGCGCATCCAGGGCAACGGCCGCATCACCCGGGCGGTGTGCGGCGTCGGCGGGGCACTCGGCACGATCGCCGAGCCGCCGGACCTGCCGGTGGTCGGGACCACCTGCGACAAGGCCGCCTGCGCCTGCGTCGCCGACATCCTGATCAGCAAGCGCCGCCGCGGCGGCGCCGCGGCCTGACGGGATCGGCCGTCGGCGCGGCGCCAGACCGTAAGCTGCGGCCGGATCGATGGCGAACGGGCTGCCCCGCGAGGCTGCGCTCGGCTATGATTGAAACGACGCCGGCGGCGCCGGCAGAATGGGGACTTCTGATGACACGGCTCGCCCGCGCCCGCGGCTTCCTCGCACCCTTCGCTGCCGTGCTCGTCGCGGCTCTTCTCGTCCTTGCGGCGTCGGCGATGACGCTGCCGGCCGCCTTCGCGCAGGAGGCCGGGTCGCAGCCGCGCTACGCCCTCGTCATCGGCATCGGCAGCTATCGCTCGGTGCCGCACCTGCCGAACGCGGTGCCCGACGCGCAGCTGATGGCGGGCGTGCTCGCCGAGGTCGGCTTCGACGTGACGACGAGCTACGACCCGGACAAGCAGACCTTCGAGACGGTGCTGCGCGACTTCCGGCGCCGGATCGAGAAGGACTCGATCGTCTTCGTCTACTATTCCGGCCACGGCATCCAGGTGGACGACGAGAACTACCTGATCCCGGTCGACGCCGAACTCACCGACGTCGCCGATCTCTCGATCTCGTCGGTCTCGGCGCGGGCCTTGCTCGACCAGCTCGAGGCGATCGATTCCAGCGCCAACATCCTCATTCTCGACGCCTGCCGCGACAACCCGTTCCGCAGCCAGCTGGTCGCGACGCGCTCGACCCGCGGCGGCAGCGTCGAGCCGGGCCTCGCGCCGCTGCGCAGCCAGCACCGGGGCACGCTGATCGGCTTCTCGACCGCGCCGGGTTCGGTCGCCTTCGACGGCACGGGGAGCAACAGCCCCTACACCGCGGCGCTCGCCGCGAACCTGCGCACGCCGGGCGCCAGCATCGAGGCGGTGTTCAAGCAGACCCGCTCCAGCGTGCTGGAGGCGACCGCCAACGCGCAGGTGCCGTGGGAAAATTCCTCGCTGACCAACGACGTGGTGCTGGTGCCGGGCGGCAAGCAGTTCTCGGCGCAGCCGACGGCCTGCGACCTGCTCGCCGGCCATCCGTCCGACCCGAAGCGGGTCGGCCCGGGCATCGACTATGCGCTGCTGGCGCCCGGCCCGGCGATCGAGGCCTGCCAGCGCGCCGTCGCCGACGCGCCGGCCGAGCCGCGCTTCAAGATGCTGCTCGCCCGCGCGCTGGAAAAGGCCGGCAACTACGAGGAGGCGATCGCCTATAACCGCCTCGCGATGGCGGAAGACTATCTCGCCGCCTATCACAACATGGGCAACCACTACAAGAAAGGCGCGGGCGTTCCGAAGGATCCGGTCAAGGCGATGGAGCTGTTTCTCTATGCCGCCGAGCGCGGGCATCCGGAAGACCAGTACAATGTCGGCGTGATGCGTCTCAACGGCGACACCGGCATCGAGGTCGACTATCGCGAGGCGCTGAAGTGGCTGACGGCGTCGGCGAAGCAGGACTATGCCTCGGCCTTCGACAAGATCGGCCTGATGTTCCAGGACGGCAAGGGCGTGCCGCAGGACCAGGTCCGCGCCAACCAGGCCTTCGCCCGCGGCGCCGAACTCGGTGACGCCTCGTCGATGGTCAACCTCGCCCGCTCCTACCGCGAGGGGACGGGAATCGAGCAGGACTACGAGAAGGCGCGCGAACTCCTGATGCGCGCCGCCCGGCTCGGCCGCACCTCGGCCTATGCCTCGCTCGGCGACATCTACCGCAAGGGGCAGGGCATCGACGCGAACCCGCTCGAGGCCGTGGTCTGGTACCGGCTGGCGGCGCGCGACGGCAACAAGAACGCGCTGAAGCAGTTGCCCGACCTCGAGGCGAAGCTCACCGATACCGACCGCGCCGAGGTCGAGCGCCGGCTGCAGGAGTGGGACACCAAGCGCTTCGGCTGAGCGCCGCGCCGGCCGCTTCGGCAATTCGCCCGTCCGCGCGATCCGCGGGCGGGACCACGTTTCCTTGTGACGCCGCCTGCACTAGTCTTGACGACAAGAAACGGCCTCAAGAGGAAACGCCGTCCATGAGCCTGGGGCGCAGCAGCGAGGTGCCGACTTTGGACGCCGGTCCGGCGCCCCGCCCGCTGACGCATCCGGGCGCCGTGCTGCTCAGGCCGGACGCGGTGGTCGACTGGCCGGTGGCCGGCTGGTGCCACGAGCCGCCGGGGCTCGCCGACTGGGTGATCGCGACGGCGCCGACACCCGGCGCGGCGCGGCCGGACGAAGCCTGGCTCTGGCATGCCAACTACGCCCTGATGACGAGTGCCGCCACGGCCGCCGTCAGCCCTGACGGCGCGGGCCGCTTCACGGCGCTCACCGCCGCGCTGCTCGGCAGCCACACGCTCGACCTTGCGCCGGGCACCCCGGTTCCGGCGCAGTTCGTGGTGGTGCGCACGCTCGCCGCGCTCGTTACCGGCGCCGGGCTCGCGTTCCGAACGCCGGCGGCGCGCGCCAAATTTCTCGGCGCGCATGGCGCGGCGATCGGCGACCTCGTCGAGCGGCAGGTCGGGCGGCTGCCGCCGGCCGGCCCGGCCGATCCGCTGTCGCGCCGCAACAATCACAGCCTGCAGCGCGGCCTCGTGCTCGCCGCCTGGGGCGCGTTCACCGGGGATGCGGCGGCGTTTGAACTCGGCCTCGGCGCGTACCGGGCGACACTGCCGACCATCGGCGCCGACGGGCACCTCGCCAACGAGGCGCTGCGCGGCGCGAGCGCCGCCTGGTACAGCAACCTCGCCGTCATGCTGATGACGACGATCGCGCATATCGCGGCCGTGCAGGGGGTGGACCTCGTGCGCGAAACCGTGGCGGGGCGCGGGCTGGATGAGGCGGTCGGCTTCGTCCTTGCCGCGATCGACAACCCGGCGCTGCTGCACCGCCACGCCGCCCGCAACCTCTATCCGCACCCCCAGCACGGCACCGACCCGTTCGCGACCGACCTCGGCTTCGTCGACGGCTACCATCGCTCGCGGCACTATCTCGCGTGGGTTCCGGTCTACGCCAGCCTCGCGCCGGACAGCCGGCACCTGCCGGCCCTGACCGCGCTCTATCGCCGCCACACCGCCTATTTCCCGCCGGTGATCGAATATGCCGGGGGGCAGGTGTTCGCCTTCGTGCGGCCGATCGCGCCATGGTGACCCCGGAGCGCCCGCCCGCGGCAGGCCCGGCCCCCGCGAAGACCGGCGTCGGCGCCGGCGACATCGTGCTGGTGCTGCTGGCGCTGCTGTTGTGCGGCGGCGTCGCCGGCTTCTTCCTGCTGATGCCGCAGGAGGCGGCTCCGACCGCCGGCAGCATGGCGCCGCCGCCGCCGGTGGTGGTGGAAGAGCCCGACCTCGCCGAGCCTGCGCCGCCTGCGGCGGCGCCGTCGATCATCATCGCGCTGCCCGGCGACCCGATCCTCGTCAAGGCCGCGACGCGGGCGGCGCCGCGCGAGGTCAGCCTGTCGCTGCCCGCCCATCTCGGCCCGGGGGCTGCGACCGAAGTGCTGACCGCCAGCGTGGTCGCCGCCCGGCTGCTGCCCGAAGACGGCGGCTTCCTCGGCAAGTTCCCGGCCGCGGCGGGGGCGGAGGCGGAACTGCCCGAGGACCTGCCGCCATCGGCGGCCTTCGGCTACGGCGCGGACGCCGACGTCGCCACCGTCTCCTATGCCGATTTCGACGAGGTCGCGCTGGCGCCGGCCTATGCCTGGGGCGGCATCGGCGAGCGCGAGGCCGAGGCGCTGGTGCGCGCCGAGGGCGTCCGGCGCGGCTGGCTCGGCGGCGCCTGCGGCGGCGGGGCCTGCGGCGTGCTGGCGCCGTTCGCGCGCGGCGAGAGCCGGCTCACCATCTCGCCCGGCGGCACGGCGACGGCGGCGGGCATCGAACTGATCCTGACCGCGGACCGGGCGCAGAAGCTCGGCGAGCTGCTCGCCGCCGGCACATTTGCGGCGGACAGCGCCGCGGCGGTGGAGCAGGGGTTCGCGGCGGCGTTCGGCATCGACAGCGTGTTTCCCGGCAGCGTGGTGATCGCGCGCGGCCGGCCAGCGGGCGGCGGGCGCTACCAGCCGATGCAGGTCTCGGTCTACGACCGGCGCGAATATGTCGGCAGCCTCGCCTGGGCCGATGCCGGCGGCTACGGCGTCGGCGAGGAGCCGTGGCGCGACCTCGACCTCGAATCGGCGCCGAAATCCTCCTTCGCGCCGGGCGGATTCGATCTCTCCGACGGCATCTACAGCGCCGCCGTGCGGGCGGGGATGCCCGAGCCGCTGATCCGCGAGGCGATCCTCGCGCTCGGCACCAGGACGGACCTGAAGGCGCCGCTCGGCGGCGGTGGCACGGTGCGGATCCTCTATGCGGCGGGCGAGGGCGGCTCCGGCGGGCGCATCCTCTACGCCGGGCTCGGCCAGCCGGGCGGTGACCTCGACTGCTACCTGCTGCGCCCGGACGCCGCCAGCCCGCGGCGCTGCCTCGCGAAGTCGGGCGACCTCGGCGGCGGCTTCACCGCGGCGCCGCCACCCACGGCGCCGCAGCCCGGCGCGCCGGACGCCGGCATCTTCGTGCCCGTCTCCGGCAGCGTGCGGCTCACCTCGCGCTTTGGCCCGCGCATGCATCCGCTGCTCGGCTATGCCCGGCTGCACAAGGGCGTCGACTGGGCGGCGCCGACCGGGCGGCCGATCCTGGCGGCGATCGACGGCAGCGTGATCTTCGCCGGCGTTGCCTCCGGCTACGGCAACCATGTCCGCATCCGCCACCAGGGCGGCGTGATGACGACCTATTCGCACCTCGACCGCATCGAGCCGGGCATCGCGCCCGGCACGGCCGTGGTGCAGGGCCAGACCATCGGCTACCTTGGCACCACGGGGCTTTCGACCGGGCCGCACCTGCACTTCGAATATTATCTCTCCGGCGTGCCGGTCGACCCGCTGACCCACCTGAAGGGCGGTGGCGGCGGCGGGGGCGGCGGGGCGCCGGTGAAGCTCGACGAGCTGCAGGTCGCCGCGTTCGAGCGGGCGCGCCAGGCGGTCGACGTCGTTGTGAAGGCGGAGCCGGCGGTGACCGCGAAGGGGATTCCCTAGCCGGGGCATACCGTAAGCGGAGACGGGCGCGGCCGGATCCGGCCGGCCCAATGGAGCCCGCGACGACGGCGTCGCGGCGCGGAAGGAAGCGGAATGAAACCGGCGGCCCGCATCACCGACATGCACACCTGCCCGATGTCCGACGGGCCGAAGCCGCACGTCGGCGGGCCGATCATGCTCGGGGCGCCGAACGTCATCGTCTGCGGCATGCCGCAGGCCCGCGTCGGCGACGTCTGCACCTGCGTCGGCCCACCCGACATGATCGCCATGGGCTCAGCGACGGTGATCGTCGGCGGCAAGCCGGCCGCCCGGATCGGCGACATGACGGCGCACGGCGGCGTCATCATCAGCGGCGCGCCCAACGTGCTGATCGGCGGCTGAGCGCCGCCGTTCTTTCGCGCCATCCTCTCCAGACGTTCAGTTCGCCGGCTCGATGTCGAACAGCCATCCGTCCGAGGCCTCGACGGTGAGCCGCACGGTCATGCGGCCGGCGGCGCCCCAGGGGTCGGTGGCGATGACGTCGAAGCTGAAGTCGCCGGCCGCGACCGGCTTGCCGCGGATCACGCCGAGACCCGAGCCGAGGTCGGCGAAGGCGAGCCCCGCCGGCAGCTTGCCCTCCACCGCGATCACCAGCCCGGTGCGGTCGTCGCCGTCCTCGAAGGGCGGCAGCGTCGCGATGAACTCGGTGTCGACGCGCGCCGGGCGCAGCTTCAGCATCTCGATCGCCGCCTTCGGCGCCCGATTGTCCGGCGGCGGCGGGCGCGGATCTTCCGGCGGCAGAGCCGCCATCTCGGTTTCGGCGGGCACCTGCGCCGGCGGCTGTGCCGGTGGCAGCGTAATGGGCGGCGAGACGACCACCGGTGGCGGCGTAACCACCGGCGGAGTGGCGACGACGGGCGGCGTTTCAACGACCGGCGGCGGTGCGGGGGCGACGATCGGCGGCGGGGCCGGCGCGGCGATGGGCGGCGGCGTTGGTGCCGTCAGCGGTGGCGGCGCCGGCGCGGTGAGCGGCGGCAGCGGGGGCGGCGCCCATTCCGGCGGCGTCTCGGGTGTCACCTCGGGGGCTGCAGGCTCGAACAGCGGCGGCGGTGCGGCGGGCGGGGTCTCGTTCAGCGCCGCGATGCCGGGGTTCTCGAGCTCGAGCTGCGACACGGGCGGCGGGGTCAGCGACGGCGGCGGCACCTCGACGGTCGGCTGCGCGACGATCACCGGCGCGGGCACCGGCACTGGCACGGGCACCGCCTCCGGCTCCGGCTCCGGCGCCTGTGTGATCACCGGCGGCTCGGTGACCGACGGCGAGACCACTGGCGGCGGGATGTCGAGCGGCGCCGGCGGCGGCGCGGTGACGATCACCGGCGGCTCGTCGACCGGCGGGGTGGCGACCGGGGGCGGGATGTCGAGCGGGGCCGGCGGCGGCGCGGCGACGATCACCGGGGGGTCGTCGACCGGCGGGGTGGCGACCGGCGGCGAGATGTCGAGCGGGGCCGGCGCAGGCGTGGTGACGATCACCGGCGGCTCGTCGACCGGCGGGGTGGCGACCGGTGGCGGGATGTCGAGCGGGGCCGGTGGCGCGGCGACGATGACGGGTGGCTCCTCGACCGGCGGGGTGGTGACCGGCGGCGGGATGTCGAGCGGGACCGGCGGCGGCGCGGCGATGATCACCGGCGGCTCGTCGACCGGCGGGGTGGCGACCGGGGGCGGTACGTCGAGGGGTGCGGGCGGGGCCGGCTGTACGGGCACAGGGGGCTGCTCGGCCGTGGCGGTTGCAACGTCGTCCGGTGCGCCGGGGGCGTCCTCGGGCGTCTCGGCCGGGCGCCCTTCGGCCGCGGCGCGCTCGGCGGCGGAGGGGCGCATGGGGGGCAACGGGGCGACCGGCGCGGCCGGATCGGTCTGCGCCGTTTCGGCCGGCGGCTCCGCGGGCGCGGTTGCCGTTTCGGGCGCCGTTTCGGTCGCCGTTTCGGGCGCGATGGGCGCCGACTCCGGCGCCTCGGACGGGGCCGAGGGCGGCGGCAGCGCCGGGGCGGCGGGCGCCGCGGTCTCCGGGGTCACCGGCTCGGAGGGGGCGGGCGGCGCGGCGACCGGCGGCACCACGACCGGCGGCGGCGCGGGTGGTGTCCCGGGGGCCTCGGGCGGGGTCGTCGCCACGGGTGGCGCGGCGGGCGGTGTGACGGGCGGCGGGGTTTCGAGCGGCGGGCTGACGGGGCCGAGCGGCGGCACCTCGGCGCTCTCCCCGCCCGCCTGCCGGGCCGGTCCGATGCCGAGCGTGGTGGCGATGCTGCCGACCGGGTCGGCGATGCCGGAAATCTGCACCCCGGTGATACCGCCGACGACGAGCACGGCCATCGCGGTGACGACGCCGCCGCTGCGCCGCGGCGCGCGCTGGACGCCGGGCCGCGCCGGCATCGCCCGAGCCGGTACAGGGGGATTGGGGACCAGCGGGGGCAGGTCGCCGGAGGACTGGGCCGTGGACGGAGCCGTGGATTGGGCCGGCGGCTGGGTCGGGGGCTTGCGCGGCGCCACCACCGTCGCGGCCTCGGGCGGCGTGGACGCGGGACCGCGGGCGGCCGGCGGGCGGCTGACTCGCGTCGGCTCTGCGGCGCCGGCCGCGGGCCTCGGTTCGGCCGGCGCACGCACCTCCGGCGCGGCGCTGGGGAAGGCCGAGGTCGGTGGGCGGGACTCCGGACCGCGGTAGGCCGGCGGCGTGGTCAGCGGACGGCGCTGGCGGATGGTGCCGTCGCGGCGCCAGTCCTCGTCGACCATGAATTCCGCGCCGTATTCGGCGACGTCGGCCATGCTCGCCGGGCGATCCTCGGGCAGCGGCTGCAGCATCGCCTCGATCAGCGGCCGCATCTCGTCGGGCACGGCCGAGAGGTCCGGCACCGTGCGGCGCTTCTCGATCACCTGGAACTGGGTGCCGCTCATGTCGATCGGCGCGCCGATCATCGCCTCGGCGAGCACGAGGCCGAGGCTGTAGATGTCGGACTTGCCCGTCACGTCGCCGCCGGCGAGGCCGAGCTGCTCGGGCGAGACGTAATTGTACTTTCCCGCAAAGCCGCCGCCGATGATGGTGCCGGCGCCGGGCTTGGTCGAGCGGGCGATGCCGAAGTCGATGATCTTGGCGCGGCGCACCTCGCCGCCGGGCAGGATGATGTTGTCGGGCGAGATGTCGCGATGCACGACGCCGAAGAGATGCGCGGTGTCGAGCCCGTCGGCGACGCGGCGCTGCAGCCGGCGCACCGACATCAGGTCGAGCGGCCCCTGCGCCTTGATCATGTCGGCGAGCGAGGGGCCGTCGACGAACTCCATCGCGAGATAGGCGCGTTCGAGGTCCGGGTCGACCGAGAACACGAAGTAGCGGACGATCGCCTCGTGGAACAGGTTGTGCAGGGTCGAGGCCTCGCGGCGGAACAGGCCGAGGGCGTCGGGATTGCCGGAGAGTTCGGGCAGGATCAGCTTGATCGCCACCGGGTCATTGGTCTGGATGTTGTGACCCTTGTAGACCTCGCCCATGCCGCCGTCGGCGATCAGGTGCTCGATCTCGTAGATGCCGTTGAGCCGCGTGCCGGGCGGCACGCGGTGGCTCTTCGGGCGGGTGAGGTCATCGGTCATCCCGGCTCACTCCCGATGCCGGTCCGGGGGGGCGCCCGCCGGGCGGCAGGCGACCACGATCACGGTGACGTTGTCGGTGGCGCCGCGGTCGAGCGTCGTCGCCACCAGGCGGTCGCAGGCGGCTTGGGCCCCGGCGGCGGTTGGCTCGGCCGTGCCGAGGGTCGCGGCGATCTCGCGGTCCTCGAGATGGCCGGTCAGCCCGTCGCTGCAGATAAGGAAGACGTCGCCGGGGGCGAGCAGCCCGTGCTCGAAGGCGAGTTCGGGTTCGTCGACGACGCCGATCGCCCGGGTGATCACGTTACGCCGCGGCCAGGTGCGGGCTTCCTCGGGCGAGATCACGCCCTGGTCGACGAGTTCCTGCGCCTCGGTGTGGTCGC
Source organism: Methylobrevis albus (assembly GCF_015904235.1). Taxonomy (GTDB): domain Bacteria; phylum Pseudomonadota; class Alphaproteobacteria; order Rhizobiales; family Pleomorphomonadaceae; genus Methylobrevis_A; species Methylobrevis_A albus. The sequence continues at coordinate 6,219 of NZ_JADZLT010000046.1, read as the reverse complement.
GGGTCAGCTGCTCGAAGCTGCCGGCGCGCAGGCGGTAGACCCGGCTGTCACCCGACCAGACCACGGCGTAGTAGGTCTCGCTGGTGAGCAGGGCGGCCAGCGTCGCGCCGATGATGTCGGCGCCGGTGCTCTCCGCCAGCCGGCGCAGTTCGGCGTTGGCGCGGATGATGCGGTCCTCGAAGCGGGCGAGCAGGTCGGGGGCCGAAACAGCCGGGCCGATGCTGTCGATCAGCCGCACGATCAGCGAGCTCGCCACCTCGCCGCGGTCGTGGCCGCCCATGCCGTCGGCGACGGCCCAGACGCCGAGGTCGGGCCGGACGACGTAGCGATCCTCGTTCAGCGTGCGCACGCGGCCGACGTGGGTCGTCGCGCCGGTATCGAAGCTGAAGGCAGCGAGCTGCAGCACCATGATGGCACCTTCAGGGGCGGCCGGCCGCGGTCAGCGGGCCATGCCGGGTTCGAGGATAGCAAAGTTTCCGGTGACGAGGCGGGTGAAGAGGCCGGCGGGCGGGCGGGCAGCGGCGGCGATCACGGCGGGCGGGAAGTCCTCGCCGCCCGTCGTCCACCAGACCGAGGTGTGGGCGTTGGCCGTGACGTGCTCTTCCGCGCGGATCGCGGCGAGCGTCTCGGCGAGCGGTCCGTCCGCGCCGCGCACCGCGGCGCCGCCTTCCGGCAGGCGAAAGAAGCCGGGCGGGCGCGGGGTGGCTAACCGCGTCTCGGGCGCGGGCAGGTCGGCGAGCGCCTCCAGCAGCACCTCATAGGGGCGAACGGGCTCCAGTGCGTTAAGCAGCAGTGTCTCCGCCGCGGTGAACCAGCTTTCCTGGGCGAGCAGATCCGGCGGCGGAAAGCCGTCGTCCCCCTCGGGCAGCGCGAAGACGACGAGCGGAAACGCCCGCCCGACCCCATCCACCGAGGGCATCAGCGCGCCGAGCACGGTGATGCCGCAGAAGCCGCTGCCGAGCCAGAAACGCCAGATCGGCGCCGTCATGTAGGCGCTTTCCCAGCCGGACCCGAGCAGCTGGCGGCTGGTCGCGACGCCGGCCTGCAGGAAGCTCTCGAACGGGTCGAGAAAGCGGCGCGGCGCGCCGACCGCGACGAAGTCGCGCTTCACCGGCAGCTTGCCGTAGAGGCCGGCGCTCATGGCGCGCGCCCTCCGGCCGCAGGGGCAGCGGGGCCGGGGGTCACAGGCCGCTCGGGCATTTGAAGTCCCGGAGCGCCGGCAGGCTGAACGGGTTGAGCAGCGAGCCGGTGGAGAACTGGAACGACGCCTCGCGGCCGCCGACGACGAAGCTGGCGCTGATCGCGTCGCCCTTTTTCAGCACCGAGCCGGTGTCGAGCAGGCGGAACAGCGCCCAGGGGCCGGTGCGCTCGGTGACGGAGCGGCGGTTCGGCAGCTCCGGCACGAGGTAGATCGCGGCGCGGTCGGAGCCGCTCGCCGGCGGCCATTGCAGGTTGCCGGCGATGTTCGGCCCGTGCTGCGCGACGACGTTGAAGCCGTTGACGTCGAGCACGGCGGCCTCGGCCTCGCCTGACAGCGTCAGCGGCTTCACCTCGAAGCGCACCTGGGGCAGGTTGCCGCCGCCGGGGAAGAAGGCGTCGCGGATCTGCGTCGCGCGCTGGAACTGCTTCAGCGTTGCGTCGGAAAGATCGCGGGCGAGGCGGACGTCCTCCTTCCAGGTCCACTCGGCCTTCGAGGTGTCGGCGAGCGGGGCGAGATTGGAGAAGAAGAAGCGGTCGAGCACGCCGTTCGGTGCGAACAGGCGCGCGAAGTCGTTGAGCGGCACGTCGCGCTCGCTGCCCGGCGCGAACGGGTAGCGGTTGCCGGTGATCTGCTGGCAGGTGACCGTGATCTGGTCGGCGAGCAACTGGCCGAGCTGGGTGATCGAGGTGCCGGTCGCATCGCCTTCGATGTCGTTGGCGACGCCGCGCACCATGCCGGCGGCGGGCTCGGGCAGGCGCGAGGCGTTGGCGCGCAGGCTCGCCACCTGCACCTGCAGCGCCTGGACGGCCTGCTGCGCCTGCACCGGGTTGGTCGCGGCCAGCGTCAGGCTCTGGTAGATCTCGTTGAGGTTGGAGATCAGGCTGTCGATCGGCCGCGCGCCGAGGTCGCCGTCGACCAGCACGTGGAAGTGCTTGAAATAGGCCTCGATGTCGGCGCCCGGCACCAGCGGCGGTCCCTGGCCGGCGCGCTGCTGCGATTTCAGTGCGACGTCGAGGCCGACGCGGCCGGCGGTGCCGAACTTCGAGGCGAGGCGCTGCGCCGCCTTCTTGCCGGCCTTCGACAGCGGATTGTTCGGATCGCCCTCGTCCTCGCCGGTGTCGCGCTCGCGGGTCAGCGCGGTCTCGTCGCGCACGGATTCGAAGAGCTGCCGGATCGGCGAGGTCGGCGCAGCAGCGGCGTTGAGCAGCAGGTACTTCGGCTTGTCGCCGACCAGCGGGCGCAGCTTCAGCCGGCCGAGGGCCGCCGTCCAGGTCGAGATGAAATCGCGGCTGTAGAGGGCGAGCACGTCGGGCAGCAGCGACTTGTACTGCTCGTCGACGGCGGCCTGCTCGCCGGCGGCGCCGAGCACGTAGCGTTCCGATTCGATGCTCTCGGCGATGTCGCCCATGCGGCCGAGCAGCGCCTCGTGGAAGCCGGCATAAGTGAAGAAGCCGGGCACGGCGACCTGGTCGAGTTCGGTGCCGTCGGTGGTCTCGAAGACGAGGCCGACGTCCGGTCCGCCGCGGCGGGCGGCGGTCCAGTCGGCGAGCGCCGCGCCGCGGGCTTCCGATTTCAGCAGCGCATAGGCGCGTTCGGCGACGGAGAGGCGGGCGAGGGTCTGCTGCGCGGTCTCGACCAGCGGGCCATTCAGCGCCAGCTTCGGCTCCTCGCCGGTGTCGAGGTCGAGCATCGCGACGAGGTGGCCTTCGAGCGCCTTGCGGCCGTCGGCGAAGGGGGCGCCGGGGTAGAGGTTCTCGGCCCAGTCGCGCGCTTCCCAGGCGACGACGAGGTCGCGGTCCATCGGCGCCTTGCCGCCGAGCATCAGATAAACCTTCAGCGCCTCGTAGAGGAAACTCGGCTCGCCGAGGTTGGCCTCCATCTGGCGTTCGAGGCGCAGGATCAGCCGGGGCCGGAACAGCCGCTCCAGCGCCGCCTGATAGGTCGCCTCGGCGGCCGACTGCAGCCGGCCGCGCTGGCTGAGGCCGAAGGTCTGCGGCAGCGGCGTCGGCTCTTCGCGCACGGCGTAGCCGGTCGGCAGGTGCAGCAGGCCGTGGATGCGCTCGTAGACCGGCTGCAGGTCGGTGTCGGAGATCTCGGTCTGCTCGATCAGCGGTGCGGCGGTGGCGCGGTAGGTCTGCATGGCGCGCGAGGTCTGGTCGATCAGCGCCGTGTTGCGCTGGTAGCTGACCCACCACGCGCCGAGCAGGCCGACCGAGACCAGCGCGACGGCGGCAAAGCCCGCGGCGCGCAGCAGCGTGTTGCGGCGCACCGCCTTGACGTTGGTCGAGACCCAGCCCTGCTCGGCGAAGATCACCTTCTGCATCAGGTCGCCGAGGAAGAAGCTCTTCGCCATCCCCGAGAAGCTGGCGCCCTGGTAGCTCTCGACGCCGTAGCTGCGGGCGAGCGCGCCGATCACCTGGTCGAACGGGGTGCCCTCCTGGGTGCCGGAGGTGAAGTAGAAGCCGCGAAGGGTGGCATTGGTCTGGTAGCGGGTCGGCTCGAAGATGCGGGCGAGGAAGTCGCTCACCGGCTTCTTCAGGGCCCCGACCTGGGCCGGGAAGCCGAACAGCATGGCGCGGGCGCGCAAATCCGGCTCGTCCTGCATGCGCTCGGGCAGGCGCTCGGCGAGGCGCTCGACGAGCAGGTCGATCTCGGGGCCGACCTCGCCGACCATGTTGGCGTTCTTGTCGGCGGTCTGGAAGGTGGCGCCCCACACCATGCGTCGCTTGGTCTCGTCGAGATCGGCGAAATACTCCATGAAGCCGGCGACGAGGTCGGCCTTGGTGAAGAGGGCGTAGACCGGGAAATCGACCTTCAGCTCGTCGTGCAGTTCGGCGAGGCGCTTGCGGATCGCGTCGGCGTGGGCGTTCACCTCGGCCGGGCTGCCGCGGACGATGTCGTCGAGGCTGATCGCGACGATGACGCCGTTGATCGGCTGGCGCGGCCGGTGCGTCTTCAGGAGGTCGAGGAAGGAGAGCCAGGAGCGGCGGTCGGCCTTGGCGTCGCTGTCCTGCGTCGTGTAGCGGCCGGCGGTGTCGATCAGCACCGCCTCGTCGGTGAACCACCAGTCGCAGTAGCGGGTGCCGCCGGTGCCCTCCACCGCCTGCGCCGCGCCGCCGCGGGCGAGCGGGAACTTGAGGCCCGAGTTGACCAGCGCGGTGGTCTTGCCGGCGCCGGGCGGGCCGATCACGAGATACCACGGCAGGTCGTAGAGGAAGCTGCCGCGCCGGCCGCTGGAGCGCTTCAGCGTGGCGATGGCGTCGCGCATGCGCTCGCCGAGCACCGGCTCGTCGGTCTCCTCGGCGGGGGGCTCGACGATCGCCTTCTCCAGCGCCTTCGCGGCCTTGCGCTTCTTCAGCAGCTTGACGAGGGCGATGACGGCGACGACGAGGGTCACCACCGCGATCACGGCGATGCGGATCAGCGGATCGAGCAGCGGCTGGGCGTCGCCGATCGCGAGCAGCGGGCCGGCGAACCAGACCAGCACCGCGAACGCGATCAGGCTGATGACGGTGAGCAGAATACGCAGCCAGGTCATCGCTTCGGTTTCCTGCCTTCAATCCTCGGTGCCGAACTCTGGGGCAAAGCCTGCTGGCGCCGCCGGGCTCAGCCTTCCGGCCGCTCGCGCGGGATGACGATCTCGACGCGCCGGTTCTGGGCGCGGCCCTCGGCGGTCTTGTTGGAGGCGACGGGCTTGTCGGCGCCCTTGCCTTCCACCTCGATCCGCCCCGGATCGCTGAGCCCGCGCTTCAGGAGTTCCGCCACCGATTTCGCCCGCGCTTCGGAGAGCACGAAGTTCGATGGAAAGGTTACGGTCTTGATCGGCACGTTGTCCGAGTGGCCGATCACCCGGATGAAGCCGGCCTCCTGCTCCAGCATCGCGGCGAGCCGGGCGGCGATCGGCTCGAACGCCGGGATCACGTTGGCCTGGCCGGATTCGAACAGCGCGAGGTTGGCGATGCGGACCACGATGACGTTCGAGGTCTGCTCGACGCCGATCTGGCCGCCGTCGATCTCGGCGGTCAGCGCGCCGCGGATGCGCTCGAGCTGGGTCAGGCTGCCGGCGGGCTCGACCGCGGGCGGCGGCGGGGTCGGCGCGAGGCGGACGAAGCCGATCTCGGTGTCCGGATGCAGCGCGTTCATCTCGCCGGCGAGCACCTCGGCGCTGTCGCCGAGGAAGGCGCGCAGCGCGAGATAGACGGCAAACAGCAGCACGCCGGCGAACACCGCCACCGACCACACCGGCACGCTGAGGCCGCGCTTCACCGCGCCGAGCAGCTGGCCGCGCCAGTGCGGCGAGAGGTCCTCGATGGTCTTGTCGCGCACCCGGCGGATGGTCTCGTAGACGTCGCGGCGGATCTGCTGCAGCGCGCCGGCCCCCGCCTGCGAGGTGCGGTGCACGCCCTCGAAGCCGAGGCAGAGGCAGGCGTGGAAGAGTTCGAGCAGATGATGGTTGAGGGCGGGATTCGCCTTTGCCCGGTCGAGCTCGGAGAAGAAGCGCACGCCGCCGGTGCGCTCGCCGAAATAGCGGGCGAGCATCGAATACTGGGTCCAGAGGTGGCGATCGTCGCCGGGGAGGTTCTGGACGATGTCGTCGGCGGTGGCGCAGAGCGCGTATTTCGCGACGACGGTCTGCTCGGGCGAGACGCCGGCGGCGCGCACGTCGACCTCGAACTGCGCCACGGCCTGCGCCACCTGGTCCATCAGCTGGGCATGGTGGCCGCGCGACAGCGAGGCGCGCAAGCGGCCGAGCAGCAGCAGCAGGCCGGAGGCGGCGCGCATGATCGGGTTGGCGTTGGCGGTGGCGAGGTCGGTGCGGACATGCGAGCCGGACGTCGGCGGCATGATCGGTGCCTGGGCGCCGGGGGCTTCATAGAGGTTCGGCTGCGCGGGCGCGCGCTGGCCGCCGCTCATCCAGCTGTCCTGCTGCTGCTGCCAGCCGGCGGGGGCGGCGGGCGGCGGCGGGGCGGGATAGGACGGCTGCGGCGAGGGCGGCGGTGCCGGCTGCGGCTGCCAGG
>NZ_JADZLT010000045.1 GCF_015904235.1 Methylobrevis albus | reverse complement strand
CTTCGCGTCGGCCCAGCTCTTCACCAGCTCGTCGTAGTTGACGGTGATGGGCTGTTCCTTTTCGTTCTCGACCTTGGGCTGCGGGGCGAGGGTGCCGTTGGCTTTGGCCTGCTCGACCCAGTATTCGAGGTCGTGCTCCTCGTTGAGCTTCGGGCCGATGTCACCCTGGACGCCGGCGCGCTCGAGGCGCGACAGCACCTTCTCCTGCTCCTCGCAGAGCGAGTCCATCGCCTCCTGCGCCGACTTCGCGCCCGACGACGCGTCGCCGATCGCCTGCCACCAGAGCTGGGCGAGCTTCGGATAGTCCGGCACGTTGGTGCCGGTCGGCGACCACTGCACGCGGGCCGGCGAGCGGTAGAACTCGATCAGGCCGCCGAGCTTCGGCGCCCGCTCGGTGAAGCTCTCGTGCCGGATCGAGCTTTCGCGGATCAGCGTCAGGCCGACATGGCTCTTCTTGACGTCCACCGTCTTCGAGACGACGAACTGCGCGTAGAGCCAGGCCGCCTTGGCGCGGTCGACCGGGGTCGACTTCAAGAGCGTCCACGAGCCCACGTCCTGGTAGCCGAGCTTCATGCCGTCCTTCCAGTAGACGCCATGCGGCGAGGGGGCGAAGCGCCACTTCGGCGTGCCGTCCTCGTTCACCACCGGCAGGCCGTCCTTGACGAGGTCGGCGGTGAAGGCGGTGTACATGAACATCTGCTGGGCGATGTTGCCCTGCGCCGGCACCGGGCCGGATTCGGAGAAGGTCATGCCCTGCGCTTCCGGCGGGGCGTAGGCCTTCAACCAGTCGAGGTACTTCTGGATCGCGTAGACCGAGGCCGGGCCGTTGGTGTCGCCGCCGCGCGCGACGCAACTGCCCACGGGCCGCGAGTTCTCGTCGACACGGATGCCCCACTCGTCGACCGGCAGGCCGTTCGGCAGGCCCTTGTCGCCGTTGCCGGCCATCGACAGCCAGGCGTCGGTGAAGCGCCAGCCGAGCGACGGGTCCTTCTTGCCGTAGTCCATGTGGCCGAACACGGCCTTGCCGTCGACGTCGCGGCCGGTGAAGAACTCGGCGATGTCCTCATAGGCCGACCAGTTGACCGGCACGCCGAGGTCGTAGCCGTACTTCGCCTTGAAGTCGGCCTTGTTGGTCTCGTCGTTGAACCAGTCGTAGCGGAACCAGTAGAGGTTGGCGAACTGCTGGTCGGGCAGCTGGTAGAGCTCGCCGTCCGGGGCGGTGGTGAACTTCAGGCCGATGAAGTCCTCGAGGTCGAGGCCGGGGTTGGTGACGTCCTTGCCCTCGTTCGCCATCCAGTCGGTCAGGCTGCGCGCCTGCTGGTAGCGCCAGTGCGTGCCGATCAGGTCCGAATCGTTGACGTAGCCGTCGTAGATGTTCTCGCCCGACTGCATCTGCGTCTGCAGCTTCTCGACGACGTCGCCCTCGCCGATCAGGTCGTGGGTGATCTTGATGCCGGTGATCGCGGTGAACGCCGGCGCCAGCACCTTCGATTCATACTCGTGCGTCGCGATGGTCTCCGACACCACCTTGATGTCGAGGCCGGCCAGCGGCGCCGCGGCGTCGATGAACCACTGCATCTCCGCTTCCTGCTCGGCGCGGCTGAGCGCCGACATGTCGCCGACCTCGGCGTCGAGGAAGCGCTTCGCGGCATCCATGTCCGCGAAGGCGGTATTTGCACTCATCATCAGGGCCGCCACGGCCGCCGATGCCATCCATGTCCGTCGCATAGTCGATCCTCCCAAGGATTCGAATTCTTCGTTGCCGGTTCCCACGCATGGACGGCCGCGCCTTGCCGCCGTCCGTCCCTGACCGCCCCCTACACCCAGCGAAACACGCAGAGCGCGTAGCCGAGGCAGAGGGCCAGAGCCCACCACAGGCTCGGGCCGACCAGCCCGAGCCAGAAAAGACAGATGAACGCGCTGCCGAGCAGCGACACGAACAACCGGTCGCCCCGCGTCGTCTCGAAGCGCAGGATCCCCACCCGCGGACTGCCGCCCGGCACCGCGTACTCCCACACCCCCATCCCGATCAGCAGCGCGAAGATCGTGATGAAGAAGATCGCCGTCGGCCACGTCCAGGCCATCCAGGAAAGCGTCATCGCGAGGCTCCTTCGCGGGAGTGGGGGGGGGCCAGGGGCGTGGGGCGGGCCGTCACCGCCGCTCCTGCGGAAGTTGGACGGGCGGCCGTTCCTGCTCCGTCATGGTCCGCGCAGGCGGACCACCCACGAGGGCCGCGCACCGCAGGGCGTGTGACGGACGCAGCGGGGCGTGGATGGTCCGCCTGCGCGGACCATGACCACGGGGAGGGGTGAGAGACGAACAGAAGCTCCCCCATCACACCCTCCCCAGGGCAAAGCCCTTGGCGATGTAGTTGCGCACGAACCAGATCACGAGCGCGCCGGGGATGATGGTCAGCACGCCGGCGGCGGCCAGCACCCCGTAGTCGAGGCCGGTGGCGGAGGAGGTTCGGGTCATGGCGGCCGCGATGGGTTTGGCGGCGGTCACCGTCAGCGTGCGGGCGATCAGGAGTTCGACCCACGAGAACATGAAGCAGAAGAAGGCGGCGACGCCGATGCCGCTCGCGATCATCGGCATGAAGATCTTCACGAAGAAACGCGGGAACGAATAGCCGTCGATATAGGCGGTCTCGTCGATCTCCTTCGGCACCCCGGACATGAAGCCTTCGAGGATCCACACGGCGAGGGGCACGTTGAACAGGCAGTGCGCGATGGCCACCGCGATGTGCGTATCGATCAGGCCGAAGGCCGAGTAGAGCTGGAAGAACGGCAGCACGAAGACGGCCGGGGGCGCCATGCGGTTGGTCAGCAGCCAGAAGAACAGATGCTTGTCGCCGAGAAAGCGGTAGCGCGAGAAGGCATAGGCGGCCGGCAGCGCGATCGTCACCGAGATGACCATGTTCAGGAACACGTAGGTCATCGAGTTGATGTAGGTCTCGTACCAGGCCGGATCGTTGAAGATGACGCGGAAGTTGGTGAGCGTCGGGTTCTGCGGCCACAGCGTGAAGGAACTCAGGATCTCCTGGTTGGACTTCAGGCTGAGACTGACCAGCCAGTAGACCGGCAGCAGCAGGAACAGGATGTAGGCGACGGGAACCAGTCGCTTCAGTCGCCGCCGGCCGGAGCCGGCGGTGGCGACGCGGATGCCGGCGCGGCTGAGATTGTTGGCGGTGCCCGAATAGGTCGTTGCGGTCATGGCTGTCTCAGCTCCGGTCTTCGCCGGCCTGGGTGGTCACCGTGAAGAAGACCCAGGACAGGAGCAGGATGATCATGAAGTAGATGATCGACATGGCCGCGGCCGGGCCGAGGTCGAACTGGCCGACGGCGGTCTTGACGAGGTCGATCGACAGGAACGTCGTCGCGCTGCCCGGTCCGCCGCCAGTGACGACGAAGGGTTCGGTGTAGATCATGAAGCTGTCCATGAAGCGGAGCAGGATCGCGATCTGCAGCACCCGGTTCATCTTCGGCAGTTCGATGAAGCGGAACACCGACCAGCGCGAGGCGCCGTCGATCTTGGCGGCCTGGTAATAGGCTTCCGGGATCGAGACGAGGCCGGCGTAGCAGAGCAGCACGACGAGGCTGGTCCAGTGCCACACGTCCATCACGATGATGGTCGCCCAGGCGTCGAACGGGTTGCGGCCGTAGTTGTAGTCGATGCCGAGCCCGGTCAGCATGCGGCCGAGCAGGCCGATGTCGGTGCGGCCGAACAGCTGCCAGATCGTGCCAACCACGTTCCACGGGATCAGCAGCGGCAGCGACATCAGCACGAGGCAGACCGGCACGCCCCAGCCCTTGCGGGGCATGGTGAGCGCAATCAGGATGCCGAGCGGGATCTCGATGGCGAGGATGATCGCCGAGAAGGCGATGGTTCGCAGCAGCGCGTCATGAAAGCGCGAGGATGACAAGACCTCCTCGAACCATTCGGTTCCCGCCCAGAAGAACTCGTTGTTGCCGAAGGTGTCCTGCACCGAGTAGTTGACCACGGTCATCAGCGGGATCACCGCCGAGAACGCCACCAGCAGCAGCACCGGCAGCACCATGAACCAGGCCTTGTTGTTCCAGGTCTTTTCCATGGCTCTCAGGCCTCCGCTTCGACGAGGTGGGCATCGCGGTAGACGTTGACGCGGGCCGGATCGAACACCACGCGCGGGCTCGCCGGGATCGCCCGGCCCTCGGGCAGCACCGCGTTGAGCTCGTGCGGCCCGATCGCGCCGCGCAGGATGCGGTAGCGGCCGATGTCCTCGACGCTGCGCACGCTGATCGGCAGGCTGCCGGCGCCGTCGTCGAGGCGCACGAACTCCGGCCGGACGCCGATCTCGGTGCGGCCGGGCTGGGGCCGGTAGTGCTGGCCGAGCGCCACCGCATGCCCCCCCACCACCGCCCGGTCGCCCGCGACCTCGGCGGGCAGCACGTTCATGCCGGGCGAGCCGATGAAGTAGCCGACGAAGGTATGCTTCGGCCGCTCGAACAGTTCGGCCGGCGTGCCGACCTGAACCACCTCGCCGGCGTACATCACCACCACCTTGTCGGCGAAGGTCAGCGCCTCGGTCTGGTCGTGGGTGACGTAGACCATGGTGAAGCCATAGCGCCGGTGCAGCTGCTTCAGCTGCGAGCGCAGCTGCCACTTCATGTGCGGGTCGATGACGGTGAGCGGCTCGTCGAACAGGATCGCGTTGACGTCGGAGCGCACCAGCCCGCGCCCGAGCGAGATCTTCTGCTTCTGGTCGGCGGTCAGCCCGCGCGCCTTGCGCCTCGCCATCGGCCCGAGCCCGAGCATCTCGATCGTCTCGGCGACGCGCCGGTCGATCTCGGCTTGCGGCACTTTCCGGTTCTTCAGCGGGAAGGCGAGGTTCTCGGCCACCGTCATGGTGTCGTAGATCACCGGGAACTGGAACACCTGCGCGATGTTGCGCGCCTCGGTGGGAAGCAGCGTCACGTCGCGCTCGCCGAACACGACGCGGCCGTGCGAGGGGGTGATCAGGCCGGAGATGATGTTGAGCAGCGTGGTCTTGCCGCAGCCGGACGGCCCGAGCAGCGCATAGGCGCTGCCGTCCTCCCAGACCTGGTGCACCTCTTTGAGCGCGAAGTCGGCCTCGGTCTTCGGGCTCGGCAGGTAGCTGTGGGCGATGTGGTCGAGGGTGATGCGCGACATCGGATGGCTCTCCTCAGGCCGCGAGCGCGGCGGCGGGGGCCGCGGCGATGCTGCCGTCGCCGGCGAACAGGAAGAAGCGGTCGGGATCGAGCCAGACCGTCACCTGCTGGTCGACGTCGAGCGCCCGGATGCCGTGCACCAGCGCCACCCAGCGCTGCCCGGCAAAGTCGACATGAACAAAACTCTCCGAGCCGGTGATCTCGGTCACCGCCACTGTCGCCGTCACCGGGACTGCGCCGGGCACGGCGTCGAGGAACAGATGATGCGGCCGGAAGCCGATGGTGTAGACCGCGTCCCTGAGCCCCGCCGCCGCCCGGCCGGCGCCGATCTCGAAGCCGCCGGCAAAGCGCAGCGTCTCGTCGCGCTTTTCCACCCGGGCCACATTGAGCGGCGGGTCGGAGAAGGTCTGCGCCGCCTCGAGGTCGGCGGGCCGGTTGTAGACGTCGATGGTGCGGCCGAACTGGGTGACGCGCCCCTCGGCGAGCGTCGCGGTATTGCCGCCGAGCAGCAGCGCTTCCGACGGCTCCGTCGTCGCATAGACGAAGATCGCCCCCGACGCGGCGAAGATCTTCGGCAGCTCCATGCGCAGCTCTTCGCGCAGCTTGTAGTCGAGGTTGGCGAGCGGCTCGTCGAGCAGCACGAGGCCGGCGTCCTTGACGATCGCCCGCGCCAGCGCCGTGCGCTGCTGCTGGCCGCCCGAGAGGTTGAGCGGCGTGCGACCGAGGTACGGTGTCAGCCGCATCAGCTCGGCCGCCGACTTGACGCGCCGGTCGATCGTCGCGCCGTCGACGCCGGCGACGCGCATCGGCGAGGCGATGTTCTCGTAGACCGTCATCGCCGGGTAATTGATGAACTGCTGGTAGACCATGGCGACGTTGCGCTTTGCCACCGGCACGCCGACGATGCTCGTCCCGTCCATCCGGATCTCGCCCGACGTCGGCTTGTCCAGCCCCGCCATCAGCCGCATCAGCGTCGTCTTGCCCGACAGCGTCGGCCCGAGCAGCACGTTCAGCGTCCCCTTCTCGAGACGCAGCGACACGTCGTCGAT
>NZ_JADZLT010000044.1 GCF_015904235.1 Methylobrevis albus | reverse complement strand
CTTCGCGTCGGCCCAGCTCTTCACCAGCTCGTCGTAGTTGACGGTGATGGGCTGTTCCTTTTCGTTCTCGACCTTGGGCTGCGGGGCGAGGGTGCCGTTGGCTTTGGCCTGCTCGACCCAGTATTCGAGGTCGTGCTCCTCGTTGAGCTTCGGGCCGATGTCACCCTGGACGCCGGCGCGCTCGAGGCGCGACAGCACCTTCTCCTGCTCCTCGCAGAGCGAGTCCATCGCCTCCTGCGCCGACTTCGCGCCCGACGACGCGTCGCCGATCGCCTGCCACCAGAGCTGGGCGAGCTTCGGATAGTCCGGCACGTTGGTGCCGGTCGGCGACCACTGCACGCGGGCCGGCGAGCGGTAGAACTCGATCAGGCCGCCGAGCTTCGGCGCCCGCTCGGTGAAGCTCTCGTGCCGGATCGAGCTTTCGCGGATCAGCGTCAGGCCGACATGGCTCTTCTTGACGTCCACCGTCTTCGAGACGACGAACTGCGCGTAGAGCCAGGCCGCCTTGGCGCGGTCGACCGGGGTCGACTTCAAGAGCGTCCACGAGCCCACGTCCTGGTAGCCGAGCTTCATGCCGTCCTTCCAGTAGACGCCATGCGGCGAGGGGGCGAAGCGCCACTTCGGCGTGCCGTCCTCGTTCACCACCGGCAGGCCGTCCTTGACGAGGTCGGCGGTGAAGGCGGTGTACATGAACATCTGCTGGGCGATGTTGCCCTGCGCCGGCACCGGGCCGGATTCGGAGAAGGTCATGCCCTGCGCTTCCGGCGGGGCGTAGGCCTTCAACCAGTCGAGGTACTTCTGGATCGCGTAGACCGAGGCCGGGCCGTTGGTGTCGCCGCCGCGCGCGACGCAACTGCCCACGGGCCGCGAGTTCTCGTCGACACGGATGCCCCACTCGTCGACCGGCAGGCCGTTCGGCAGGCCCTTGTCGCCGTTGCCGGCCATCGACAGCCAGGCGTCGGTGAAGCGCCAGCCGAGCGACGGGTCCTTCTTGCCGTAGTCCATGTGGCCGAACACGGCCTTGCCGTCGACGTCGCGGCCGGTGAAGAACTCGGCGATGTCCTCATAGGCCGACCAGTTGACCGGCACGCCGAGGTCGTAGCCGTACTTCGCCTTGAAGTCGGCCTTGTTGGTCTCGTCGTTGAACCAGTCGTAGCGGAACCAGTAGAGGTTGGCGAACTGCTGGTCGGGCAGCTGGTAGAGCTCGCCGTCCGGGGCGGTGGTGAACTTCAGGCCGATGAAGTCCTCGAGGTCGAGGCCGGGGTTGGTGACGTCCTTGCCCTCGTTCGCCATCCAGTCGGTCAGGCTGCGCGCCTGCTGGTAGCGCCAGTGCGTGCCGATCAGGTCCGAATCGTTGACGTAGCCGTCGTAGATGTTCTCGCCCGACTGCATCTGCGTCTGCAGCTTCTCGACGACGTCGCCCTCGCCGATCAGGTCGTGGGTGATCTTGATGCCGGTGATCGCGGTGAACGCCGGCGCCAGCACCTTCGATTCATACTCGTGCGTCGCGATGGTCTCCGACACCACCTTGATGTCGAGGCCGGCCAGCGGCGCCGCGGCGTCGATGAACCACTGCATCTCCGCTTCCTGCTCGGCGCGGCTGAGCGCCGACATGTCGCCGACCTCGGCGTCGAGGAAGCGCTTCGCGGCATCCATGTCCGCGAAGGCGGTATTTGCACTCATCATCAGGGCCGCCACGGCCGCCGATGCCATCCATGTCCGTCGCATAGTCGATCCTCCCAAGGATTCGAATTCTTCGTTGCCGGTTCCCACGCATGGACGGCCGCGCCTTGCCGCCGTCCGTCCCTGACCGCCCCCTACACCCAGCGAAACACGCAGAGCGCGTAGCCGAGGCAGAGGGCCAGAGCCCACCACAGGCTCGGGCCGACCAGCCCGAGCCAGAAAAGACAGATGAACGCGCTGCCGAGCAGCGACACGAACAACCGGTCGCCCCGCGTCGTCTCGAAGCGCAGGATCCCCACCCGCGGACTGCCGCCCGGCACCGCGTACTCCCACACCCCCATCCCGATCAGCAGGCCGAAGATCGTGATGAAGAAGATCGCCGTCGGCCACGTCCAGGCCATCCAGGAAAGCGTCATCGCGAGGCTCCTTCGGTGATTGGGGGCGGGATCCGCAGCGCGGGGGCGAGACGCACGGCCCTCGCCCCGTCATGGTCCGCGCAGGCGGACCACCCACGAAGGCCGCGCGGCACGGGGCGCGTGGCAGGCGCCGCGGGTCGTGGATGGTCCGCCTGCGCGGACCATGGCGACGGGGAGGGGTGGGTGAAGAGCAGGGGCTCCCCCATCACACCCGTCCCAGGGCGAAGCCCTTGGCGATGTAGTTGCGGACGAACCAGATCACGAGCGCACCCGGGATGATGGTGAGGATGCCGGCCGCGGCGAGCACGCCCCAGTCCATGCCCGACGCCGACACCGTGCGCGTCATCGTCGCGGCGATCGGCTTGGCCGCCGTCGTCGTCAGCGTGCGGGCGATGAGCAGCTCGACCCACGAGAACATGAAGCAGAAGAACGCCGCGACGCCGATGCCGCTCGCGATCAGCGGCATGAAGATCTTCACGAAGAAGCGCGGGAACGAGTAGCCGTCGATGTAGGCCGTCTCGTCGATCTCCTTCGGCACGCCCGACATGAAGCCTTCGAGGATCCAGACCGCCAGCGGCACGTTGAACAGGCAGTGCGCGATGGCGACGGCGATGTGCGTGTCGATCAGCCCGAACGACGAGTAGAGCTGGAAGAACGGCAGCGCGAACACCGCGGGCGGCGCCATGCGGTTGGTCAGCAGCCAGAAGAACAGGTGCTTGTCGCCGAGGAAGCGGTAGCGCGAGAAGGCATAGGCCGCCGGCAGTGCCACCGACACCGAGATCACGGTGTTGAGCGCGACGTAGATGATCGAGTTGATGTAGCCGTTGTACCAGGACGGATCGGTGAAGATTACCCGGTAGTTCGCCAGCGTCGGATTGGTCGGCCACAGCGTGAAGGCGCCGAGGATTTCCTGGTTGGTCTTCAGGCTCATCGTGCCAAGCCAGTAGATCGGCAGCAGCAGGAAGATGATGTAGATCGTCGGGATCAGGAACGACAGCCGGGCGAGGCCGGTGGCGCCGTCGCGGCGGACGTTGGCCTGCGGCCGGCTCGGCGCGAGGGCGTCGGCGGCGGGAAAGCCGTGCGGGGCGGTGCCGGCGGAGGGCGAGCTGGTCATTGGTCGTGTCTCCTCGGGCCGCTCAACGCTCGTCCTGACCGTAGTTGGTCATGACGGTGTAGAAGACCCACGACAGGGCCAGGACGATCAGGAAGTAGACGATGGACATCGCCGCGGCCGGGCCGAGGTCGAACTGGCCGATCGCCATCTTCACGAGATCGATGGAGAGGAAGGTGGTCGAATTGCCCGGGCCGCCGCCAGTGACGACGAAGGGCTCGGTGTAGATCATGAAGCTGTCCATGAAGCGCAGCAGCACGGCGATCAGCAGCACGCGGTGCATCTTGGGCAGCTGGATGTAGCGGAACACCGACCAGCGCGAGGCGCCGTCGATCTTGGCCGCCTGATAGTAGGCCTCCGGGATCGAGACGAGGCCGGCGTAGCAGAGCAGCACGACGAGGCTGGTCCAGTGCCACACGTCCATCACGATCACGGTGATCCAGGCGGCGACCGGGTCCTGCGTGTAGTTGTAGGGAATGCCGAGGTAGGCCAGCGTGTGGCCGAGCAAGCCGATGTCGGCGCGGCCGAACACCTGCCAGATCGTGCCGACCACGTTCCACGGAATGAGCAGCGGCAGCGCCATCAGGACGAGGCAGACCGGCACCCAGAAGCCGCTGCGCGGCATCGCCAGCGCGATCGCGATGCCGAGCGGCACTTCGATCGCAAGGATGATCAGCGAGAAGGCGAGGTTGCGGAAGAGGGCGTCATGGAAGCGTTCCGACGCCAGCACCTCCTCGAACCACTCCGTCCCGGCCCAGAAGAACTCGTTGTTGCCGAAGGTATCCTGCACCGAGTAGTTGACCACGGTCATCAGCGGGATCACCGCCGAGAAGGCCACCAGCAGCAGCACCGGCAGCACCATGAACCAGGCCTTGTTGTTCCAGGTCTTTTCCATGGCTCTCAGGCCTCCGCTTCGACGAGGTGGGCATCGCGGTAGACGTTGACGCGGGCCGGATCGAACACCACGCGCGGGCTCGCCGGGATCGCCCGGCCCTCGGGCAGCACCGCGTTGAGCTCGTGCGGCCCGATCGCGCCGCGCAGGATGCGGTAGCGGCCGATGTCCTCGACGCTGCGCACGCTGATCGGCAGGCTGCCGGCGCCGTCGTCGAGGCGCACGAACTCCGGCCGGACGCCGATCTCGGTGCGGCCGGGCTGGGGCCGGTAGTGCTGGCCGAGCGCCACCGCATGCCCCCCCACCACCGCCCGGTCGCCCGCGACCTCGGCGGGCAGCACGTTCATGCCGGGCGAGCCGATGAAGTAGCCGACGAAGGTATGCTTCGGCCGCTCGAACAGTTCGGCCGGCGTGCCGACCTGAACCACCTCGCCGGCGTACATCACCACCACCTTGTCGGCGAAGGTCAGCGCCTCGGTCTGGTCGTGGGTGACGTAGACCATGGTGAAGCCATAGCGCCGGTGCAGCTGCTTCAGCTGCGAGCGCAGCTGCCACTTCATGTGCGGGTCGATGACGGTGAGCGGCTCGTCGAACAGGATCGCGTTGACGTCGGAGCGCACCAGCCCGCGCCCGAGCGAGATCTTCTGCTTCTGGTCGGCGGTCAGCCCGCGCGCCTTGCGCCTCGCCATCGGCCCGAGCCCGAGCATCTCGATCGTCTCGGCGACGCGCCGGTCGATCTCGGCTTGCGGCACTTTCCGGTTCTTCAGCGGGAAGGCGAGGTTCTCGGCCACCGTCATGGTGTCGTAGATCACCGGGAACTGGAACACCTGCGCGATGTTGCGCGCCTCGGTGGGAAGCAGCGTCACGTCGCGCTCGCCGAACACGACGCGGCCGTGCGAGGGGGTGATCAGGCCGGAGATGATGTTGAGCAGCGTGGTCTTGCCGCAGCCGGACGGCCCGAGCAGCGCATAGGCGCTGCCGTCCTCCCAGACCTGGTGCACCTCTTTGAGCGCGAAGTCGGCCTCGGTCTTCGGGCTCGGCAGGTAGCTGTGGGCGATGTGGTCGAGGGTGATGCGCGACATCGGATGGCTCTCCTCAGGCCGCGAGCGCGGCGGCGGGGGCCGCGGCGATGCTGCCGTCGCCGGCGAACAGGAAGAAGCGGTCGGGATCGAGCCAGACCGTCACCTGCTGGTCGACGTCGAGCGCCCGGATGCCGTGCACCAGCGCCACCCAGCGCTGCCCGGCAAAGTCGACATGAACAAAACTCTCCGAGCCGGTGATCTCGGTCACCGCCACTGTCGCCGTCACCGGGACTGCGCCGGGCACGGCGTCGAGGAACAGATGATGCGGCCGGAAGCCGATGGTGTAGACCGCGTCCCTGAGCCCCGCCGCCGCCCGGCCGGCGCCGATCTCGAAGCCGCCGGCAAAGCGCAGCGTCTCGTCGCGCTTTTCCACCCGGGCCACATTGAGCGGCGGGTCGGAGAAGGTCTGCGCCGCCTCGAGGTCGGCGGGCCGGTTGTAGACGTCGATGGTGCGGCCGAACTGGGTGACGCGCCCCTCGGCGAGCGTCGCGGTATTGCCGCCGAGCAGCAGCGCTTCCGACGGCTCCGTCGTCGCATAGACGAAGATCGCCCCCGACGCGGCGAAGATCTTCGGCAGCTCCATGCGCAGCTCTTCGCGCAGCTTGTAGTCGAGGTTGGCGAGCGGCTCGTCGAGCAGCACGAGGCCGGCGTCCTTGACGATCGCCCGCGCCAGCGCCGTGCGCTGCTGCTGGCCGCCCGAGAGGTTGAGCGGCGTGCGACCGAGGTACGGTGTCAGCCGCATCAGCTCGGCCGCCGACTTGACGCGCCGGTCGATCGTCGCGCCGTCGACGCCGGCGACGCGCATCGGCGAGGCGATGTTCTCGTAGACCGTCATCGCCGGGTAATTGATGAACTGCTGGTAGACCATGGCGACGTTGCGCTTTGCCACCGGCACGCCGACGATGCTCGTCCCGTCCATCCGGATCTCGCCCGACGTCGGCTTGTCCAGCCCCGCCATCAGCCGCATCAGCGTCGTCTTGCCCGACAGCGTCGGCCCGAGCAGCACGTTCAGCGTCCCCTTCTCGAGACGCAGCGACACGTCGTCGAT
>NZ_JADZLT010000043.1 GCF_015904235.1 Methylobrevis albus | reverse complement strand
GACCCAGGGACCGGCGGTCGCGCATCCGACGCCGCACCTGGCACTGTACCAGAGGACGGCAGAGGTAACTTACAAGGGACAGGGAGGGGGGAGGCCACACGGTATGGCATCGGCATGCGCCGACCTCCCCGGTTGACGCCGCCCCGCCTTCGGGCCATCACCGGCGCCACGCCAATCCAACCCGGAGCCCGCGCCTTGAGCCTTCGCGTCGTCTTCATGGGCACGCCCGACTTCGCGGTGCCGACGCTTGTCGAGATCGTCGGGCACGGGCACGAGGTCGTCGCCGCCTATACGCAGCCGCCGCGGCCCGCCGGGCGCGGCATGGCGGAGCGGCGGTCGCCGGTACACGAGCAGGCGGCGGGGTTCGGCATTCCGGTGTTCACGCCGCCGACCTTCCGCGATCCCGAGACGGTGGCGACCTTCGCCGGCCTCGACGCCGACGTCGCGGTCGTCGTCGCCTATGGCCTGCTGCTGCCGCAGGCCGCCCTCGACGCGCCGGCGGAGGGCTGCCTCAACCTGCACGCCTCGCTGCTGCCGCGCTGGCGCGGCGCGGCGCCGATCAACCGCGCGATCATGGCCGGCGACACCGAGACCGGCGTCATGGTGATGCGGATGGAGGCCGGGCTCGACACCGGGCCGGTGGCGATGGCGGAGAAGCTGGCGATCGACCCGGACATGACCGCCGGCGACCTGCACGACCGCCTCGCCGGGCTCGGCGCCGACCTGATGGTGCGGGCGCTCGCGGCGCTGTCACGCGGCGGGCTCGGCTTCACGCCGCAAGCCGTGGAGGGCGCGACCTACGCGAAGAAACTGGACAAGGCCGAGGGCCGGATCGACTGGACGCTGCCGGCGGCGGCCGTGCATGATCACGTGCGCGGCCTGTCGCCGTTCCCCGGCGCCTTCTTCGAGGCCGATCTCGGCAAGGGGCTGGAGCGGGTGAAGGTGCTGCGCACGGCCCGCGCCGATTCAGCCGCCAGCGCCGCGCCGGGCACGCTGATCGCCGCCACCGGCGAGGTCGCCTGCGGCAGCGGGACCGTAAGGCTGGTGTCGGTGCAGCGGGCCGGTGGCAAGCCGATGGATTTTTCCGCCTTCCTGAACGGTGCACGCCTCGCCCCCGGCGCATTGCTCGCCCTGCCCGCCTGACCCCAAGGACACGCCGATGCCGACGATCGAGATTCGCGACGCAACGCCCGCCGACGCCGGCGCGATCGATGCCGTCGTCGCGGCCGCCTTCGGCCAGCGCGCCGAGGCAGACCTCGTCGCCGCGCTGCGCGAATCCGACGATCTCGCGCTGTCGCTGGTCGCGGTCGAAGGCGGCGAGATCGTCGGCCACGCCGGTTTTGCGCGCGTCAGACTGTCGTTCCCGTTCCTGCACGCCACCGCGCTCGCGCCGCTGTCGGTGCGGCCGGACCGGCAGCGCAGCGGGATCGGCTCGGCGCTCGCGGAGGCGGGGCTGACGCGGCTCGCGAAATCCGGCGAGGCGGTCTGCCTCGTGCTCGGCGACCCGGACTACTACCGCCGCTTCGGCTTCACCGCCGGCGAGGCGAAGATGCTGCAGACGCCGTGGGACGGGCCGCACATGCAGGCGCGCTGGTTCCGCTCGGTGCCGCTCGGCCCGTTCAAGGCGAATTATCCGCCGGCGTTCACGGCGCTCGGCTGAGGTCCATGCCGCGCTATCGCCTCCTCATCGAATACGACGGCACGCCCTTCGTCGGCTGGCAGCGCCAGGCGAACGGCGTCAGCGTGCAGGGCGTCATCGAACAGGCGATCCTCGCGCTGTCGGGCGAGGAGATCACGCTGAAGGGCGCCGGGCGCACCGATACCGGCGTGCACGCTCTCGGCCAGGTCGCCCACGTCGACCTCGTGAAAACCGTACCGGCACGGGCGATGCGCGATGCGCTCAACCACTTCATGGAGCCGCATCCGGTGTCGATCCTCGCCGCGGACGTCGTCGGCGAGGAGTTCGACGCGCGCTTCTCGGCGCTGCGGCGGCATTATCTCTACAGGATCGCCGACCGACGGCCGCCGCTGGCGCTCGACCGGCTGCGGGCCTGGCACGTGAAGAAGGGCCTTGACATCGACGCCATGGCCGATGCCGCGACCGTGCTCGTTGGCCACCACGATTTCACGACCTTCCGCTCGACGCGATGCCAGTCGAGGAGCCCGGAAAAGACGCTCGACGGGCTCGACATCCGGCGGGTCGGCGAAGAAATCCACGTCGAGGTGCACGCGCGCTCGTTCCTGCACAATCAGGTCCGCTCGCTGGTCGGCTCGTTGCGGCAGGTCGGGGCGGGCGGCTGGACGAAGGCGGATCTCGCCGCCGCCCTCGCCGCGCGCGACCGCGCCGCCTGCGGCCCGGTGGCGCCGCCGCACGGGCTCTATCTCACCAAGATCGAATACTGAAAGCGGAGGCGGGCGGCGCCGGGTTCAGCGCCGCTCCGGCGGCAGGATCTCGCCTTGGAGGTGGTTGCGCAGCAGGCGCACGTTGCGGCGGTTCGCCTTGAAGGCGACGTCGAAGACCGAGCCGAGCAGCGGTACGCTGCCGACGAGGGTGTCGATCGCGACATTGCCGATCATGCGCACCAGCACGTGGGTCGGCAGGCCGAGCTGCCGGGCACGCAGGATCAGGAAGGCCGAGACGAGGCCGCCGGCCGCGTCGCCGAGGCCCGGCACCAGGCCGGCGACGGCATCGAGGCCGAAGCGCCAGGAGGTGCCGGGGATGCGCCAGCGGCTGTCGAGCCAGGTGGCGAGCCGGTCGATCTCGGCGAGCTGGCGTGCGCGGTCGTCGGCCGCGGCGCCGCCTTCTCCCGGCCTGACGCGCGCGGCGGCGTTCATTTGCGGATGATCACCCAGATCGCGTGGATGATGCCGGGGATGTAGCCGAGCAGCGTCAGCAGGATGTTCAGCCAGAAGTGCAGGCCGATGCCGACCTGCAGGAACACGCCGAGCGGCGGCAGCAGGATGGCGATGAGGATGCGGATAACGTCCATGCGTGTTCGGTCTCCCTGGTGCCGCCAGTTGCGGCCCGTGGGCTGGTGAACGCGGCAGCGCAGCATTTGTTCGCGGAGATCGTATGACGGTCGGCCGCCCCGCTCAGACGCCGGCGAGGCGGTCCAGCATGGCATCGGCGGCGAGCAGCACGGCGATGTCGAGCACGACGAGGCCGATCGAGATCGCGACGGAGGTCATCAGCGTCACCCGGGTGACGACGTACTGCAGCCAGATCAGCGCCAGCATCACCACGAGGCTCAGCATCAGCTCCGCCTCGACGCCGATGATGCCGAGGCTCATCAGCAGGCTCGGCAAGATCGCCGGCACCATGACGATCGGGGCCACCCAGTTGAGGGCGACGATGAAGGGGACGTAGCGCCGGGTGAAGCCGAGCAGCGGCGCCAGCAGCGCGATGACGATCGGATAGTCGATCCAGTGCAGCACGAAGCCGGCGAGCCGGGCGACGGTGAGCGCCCCGGTCGGGAAGGTGTCGGGGGAATGTGCGCTGGTCGCGATCGCCGTCTCCCGCTCGCCCATGATCAGCACGGCCTGGAACGGCAGCACCAGCACGATGGTGAGGAACGAGATCCAGAAGCCGGCGACGGTGAGGTCGAGGTCGCGCAGGCCCTGCGGATCGCCGCGCAGCAGCCGGAACGCACCCTTCAGCGAACGCGAGGTATAGTCGAGGATCGCCATGCTGCCCGGTTGCTCACAGTCTCTGCAGCGGGCCGCGCGCGCCGCGCGGGGTGCGAATCAGGTCCCGCATCGCCCGTCCGGTGCATCATCGCAGCGCCACGCGGCGGCGTTGAGCCCCTCAGGCAAAATAGGCGTCGAGGAAGCGGCGGTAGATCGCCGCCAGCGTGACGAGGTCGGCGACCGGCACCCGCTCGTCGACCATGTGCATGGTATCGCCGACGAGGCCGAACTCCACCACCGGACAATAGTCCTTGATGAAGCGGGCGTCCGAGGTGCCGCCGCTGGTGGAGAGCGCCGGGCGGCGCCCGGTCTCGGCCTCGACGGCGGCGGCAAGCGTCTCGACGAGGTCGGGTGCATGGGTGAGGAAGACGTCGGAGACGACGGGGAGGAACGCCAGTTCCGCCTCTACCGGCGGCAGCTCGCCGCGGCGCAGCGGCGTTTCGGCCCGCGCCCGCTCGACCCGCGCCGCGATCTCGGCCTTCAGCGTTTCCGGCGTCCAGCGGTCGTTGAAGCGCACGTTGAAGCGGGCTTCGATCCGCGCCGGGATGACGTTGACCACCTTGGTGTCGGTCTCGACCGACGTTACTTCGAGGTTCGACGGCTGGAAGCGGTCGGTGCCGGCGTCGAGAGGCGGATGCAGCAGCGCGGCGAGGAAGGCCGGCAGCGCGCGCACCGGGTTGTCGGCGAGGTGCGGATAGGCGACGTGGCCCTGCCGGCCGCGGATCGTCAGCGTGCCCGACAGCGAGCCGCGGCGGCCGACCTTGATCATGTCGCCGAGGGCTGCCGGATTGGTCGGCTCGCCGACGATCGCCGCGGAAAGCCGCTCGCCGCGCGCGGCCGCCCAGGCGAGCAGCTTCACCGTGCCGTTCACCGACGGCCCCTCCTCGTCGCCGGTGACGAGGAACGAGATCCGCCCGCCGAAGTCCGGACCGCGCGCCGCGACGAAGTCGAGCGCCGCGGCGGCAAAGGCCGCGATGCCGCCCTTCATGTCGACCGCGCCGCGGCCATAGAGCCGGCCCTCGGCGATGTCGCCCGCGAAGGGATCGTGGCGCCAGGCGGCGGTGTCGCCCGGCGGCACCACGTCGGTATGGCCGGCAAAGCAGAGGTGGCGGGCGCCACTGCCGATCCCGGCGAAGAGGTTCTCGACGTCGGGCGTGCCGGGTTCGGAGAACACCGGGCGGTCGACGCTGAAACCGGCGGGGGCGAGGAGGTGTTCGAGATAGGAGAGTGCGCCGGCTTCCGCCGGGGTGACGGAGGGGCAGCGGATCAGGTCGCGGGCGATGGCGACGGGGTCGGCGGGGGTGGGCATGGGGGCTCCTCGGATCACCGCAACCTCCCCCCCTCCCTGTCCCTCCCCCTCGAGGGGGGAGGGGACGATCATCGCCGGGGCCGTGCTGTTCTGGTCCCCTCCCCCCTCGAGGGGGAGGGACAGGGAGGGGGGGAGCCGCAGCACGTCAGGGCGTCGCCAGCAGCCTCAATCCCGCAGCAGCTCGTTGATCGACGTCTTCGACCGCGTCTGCTCGTCGACGCGCTTGACGATCACCGCGCAGTAGAGCGACGGGCCGGGGGTGCCGTCGGGGAGCGGCTTGCCGGGGAGGTTGCCGGAGACGACGACGGAATAGGGTGGCACGCGGCCGACGAAGACCTCGCCGGTCGAGCGGTCGATGATCTTGGTCGAGGCGCTGATGAAGACGCCCATGGAGAGCACCGAGCCTTCGCCGACGATGACGCCCTCGACCACCTCGGAGCGGGCGCCGATGAAGCAGTTGTCCTCGATGATGGTCGGGTTCGCCTGCATCGGCTCCAGCACGCCGCCGATGCCGACGCCGCCGGAGAGGTGCACGTTCTTGCCGATCTGGGCGCAGGAGCCGACGGTGACCCAGGTGTCGACCATGGTGCCGCTGTCGACATAGGCGCCGAGGTTGACGAAGGACGGCATGAGCACCACGCCGGGCGCGACATAGGCCGAGCGGCGCACGACGGCGTTCGGCACCGCACGGAAGCCGGCGGCGGTGAACTCGGGCGCGCCCCAGCCCTCGAACTTCGAGGGCACCTTGTCCCACCAGCCCGACGTGCCGGGGCCGCCGGGGATGAAGCCCATGTCGTTGAGGCGGAACGACAGCAGCACCGCCTTCTTCAGCCACTGGTGCACGACCCAGTCGCCATCCACCTTCTCGGCGACGCGCGCCTTGCCGGAATCGAGCAGCGCCAGCGCCGTCTCGACGGCGTCGCGGACCTCGCCCCGGGTCGTGGTGCTGACCTCGGCGCGGGCCTCCCAGGCGGCGTCGATGGTGGCGGCGAGGCTCAAGGTGGTCATGGCGGCTCCCTCGGAAAACAGGCATTTCTGTCGGATGAAGCCCCTTAAGGGAAACCGGCCGGCGAGGCAACGGCCGCGCAGCGGCGAGGGCGCCGCGCGGCTCAAGTTGTCGCGGCGGGACGCTGCAGGCCGTCGATGTAGGCCTCGCAGATGGCGATGCCGTCTTCCGGCTCGAAGCTCTGCGGGTTGAGGCACCATTCGAGCCAGAGCCCGTCGAGCAGGGCACCGAGGCCGAGGGCGGCGCGCGCGGTGCCGAGGCCGCCGCCCGGACCGGCCGCGGCATCGGCGAGGCAGTCGGCGAGGTAGACTTCCAGCGCGCCGCGATAGTCGGCCCAGGTGCGGGCCTGGATCTCGCGCAGCGGCGCCGAATGCACCGTGAGGCTCCAGAACACCACCCAGACATGCAGCAGCGCCGGATCGAGGATCGGCGGCGCGAACGAGCTTTTGAGAAACGCCGACAGGCGGGCGCGCGGCGAGGGCGAGGCTTTCGCCACCTCGTCGAGAATCAGATGCAGGAAGCGGGTCGCGGTCTGCTCGTAGGCGCTGGCGACGAGGTCGTCGATGCTCGGGAAATAGTGGTTGATCAGGCCGATCGAAACGCCGGCCTCGGCCGCGATGCGGCGGACGGAAACGCCGGCGTGGCCGTCGCGCGCGATCGAGCGCAGCGCCGCGGCGATCAGGTCGTCGCGGCGCTCCTCGGCCGGCGCCCGCCGGAACTTCGGCCTGTCCACCCCCATGCCCGTCCGCCGCCCCGTTCGCCTCGCCATCAAGGACCAGCATACGGGGACGGCGGCGGCGGGCGCAACGCCGGGCGGATCGTGGCCCGCCCGGCGCTCCGCGTCAGCTCCGTGTCAGTTCCGGGCCGGCTGCAGCGCCACGCCGGCGAGCAGGCTCTGGGCGAGGCGGATTTCCTCGTCGTTGATGTTGTGGCCCATGCCCGGATAGATCCGCTCGTCGACGGCGGCGCCGAGGCGCGTCATCTCGCGCGTCGAGGCCTGCACCCGCTCCAGCGGGATGTGGAAATCGACGTCGCTGCAGCCGATCAGCACCGGCGTGCCGGCGAGGTCGCCGGCGTGGCCGCCGAGTTCGGCGTCGCTGCCGATCAGGCCGCCGCTGAAGGCGACGACGCCGCCCCAGCGGCCGGGATGGCGCGCGGCGCTTTCGAGCGCGAGGCAGGCGCCCTGCGAGAAGCCGGCGAGCACGATCTTCTCGCGCGGCACGCCGCCCGCCGCGATCGCCGCGGCGAGGTCCGACACCGCCGCCAGGGCCGAGGCGAGATAGGGCTCGTTGCTCGCCGTCGGCTCGAGGAAGCGGTAGGGATACCAGGTGCGGTGCGCCGCCTGCGGCGCGAAATAGGCGACGTCGCGCCGGGCGAAGGCGTCGGCGAGGCCGAGGATGTCGGGCGCGCTGGCGCCGCGGCCGTGCAGCAGGATGACGGCCGCGACCGCCTCGCCGAGCGGGGCGCCGGCGTGCCAGATCCGCTGGCCCTTGTGCGGCCCGCTGCCGCCGATGGTCTCAAGGCTCATGATGTCGTCTCCCCTCGAAGGGATCGGCCGCTCGGGCCGGATATCGGGACGGCGCGCACGGCGCCGGTCGCGGTCGGTGGCGGCTGCTCGCCCTGCCGCCGGCCCCCGCCGCCGCGTCAGGCGCGACTTCGGCGGGGACCAGCCGGCCGGCGTCAGATCGGCTTCAGGCCGCGCTCGATGTCGGCGCGGCGCGGCTCGAGGAACGGCGGCAGCGCCAGCTTTTCACCCAGCGTCTCCAGCGGCTCGTCGGCGGTGAAGCCGGGGATGTCGGTGGCGATCTCGAACAGCACGCCGTTCGGCTCGCGGAAATAGAGCGAGCGGAAGTAGTAGCGCTCGACCTCGCCGCTCGACGGCACCCGGAAGCTGCCGACGCGCTGCGTCCATTCCGCAAGGCTCGCATAGTCCTGCGTCCGGAACGCGACGTGGTGCACGCCGCCGGCGCCTTCGCGGGCGAACGGCAGGCCGGGCTCGACCACGACGTGGAGTTCCGCCGCCGGGCCGCCGGGGCCCATCTCGAAGACGTGCACGCGGTGCTCGGGCGTCTCCGGATAGGCGTAGTCGCGCACCTCGCGCATGTTCATGACGCGCGTCAGCACCGGCTCGGTGCGCTTCAGGTCGGGCACCGACATGGTGATCGGGCCGAGGCCGCGGATCTGGTGCTCGGCCGGTACCGCGCTGCGCTCCCAGGGGTGGAAGTCGCCGGCGCCGCCGTCGTCGACCAGCAGCAGGCGCTGGCCCTCAGGGTCCTCGAAGGCGAGGCTCTCGCGGCCGTCGCGCAGCACGACGTCGCCGGTCGCGACGTTCGCGGCGCGCAGGCGGTCGCGCCACCAGCCGAGCGAGGCGCCGTTCACCCGGAACGCGGTGCGCACCACCGAGTGGGTGCCGCGGCGCGCCGGGGGCACCGGCCACTCGAAGAAGGTGATGTCCGAGCCCGGCGAGGCGGCGCCGTCACCGTAGAACAGGTGATAGGCGCTGGTGTCGTCCTGGTTGACGGTCTTCTTGACGAGGCGCAGGCCGAGCACGCCGGTGTAGAAGGCGGCGTTCTCGCGCGCCTTCGCGGTGACGGCGGTGAGGTGATGGATGCCGCCGAGGGCGAGGTCCATGGCTTTTGCTCCTGTTGCGGCCGGGGTCGATCACCCGGTCGTCGATGGAGCGAATATCGGTCATTCCGATCCGAAGACAAAGCCGCGGGATGTGGTGAGACTGTCGCCGATTGGTGAACGATGGGGGTTGTGCCGTGTGGCCTCCCCCCTCCCTGTCCCTCCCCCGCTTCGCAGGAGAGGGGACGCAGGAGGATGGAACTCCCGCGTCACTGAAGTCTCGCTTCGGCGCAGTCGCTGTTTTGCGAAAGTCCTCTCGCCCATCGTCCCCTCTCCTGCGAAGCGGGGGAGGGACAGGGAGGGGGGAAGCCCCACGGCAAAGCAGCCCCCTCACCCGACCGGCGGCGCCTCGCGCAAGGCCCGGCGGAGGATCTTGCCGACGTTGGTCTTCGGCAGCGCCTCGACGAAGATGAATTCGCGCGGGATCTTGTAGGGGGTCAGCCCGGCGCGGGCGTGCGCGGTGAGCGCCTCGGCGTCCGTCGATGCGTCGCGGCGAACGACATAGGCGACGACCGCCTCGCCGCAGCGCGGGTCGGGCCGGCCGATCACGGCGACCTCCAGCACGCCGGGATGGGCGGCAAGCACGTCCTCGACCTCGTTCGGATAGACGTTGAAGCCGGAAACGAGGATCATGTCCTTCAGCCGGTCGACGATGCGCACGAGGCCGTCGGGCGCCATCACCGCGATGTCGCCGGTGCGCAGGAAGCCGTCGGCGGTCATGGTGCGGGCGGTCTCGTCGGGCCGGCGCCAGTAGCCGGCCATGACCTGCGGGCCGCGCACGCAGAGTTCGCCCTGTTCGCCGGCGCCGACCGGGCGGCCGTCCGCGTCGCGGATCGAGATCTCGGTCGAGGGCACCGGATAGCCGATGGCGCCGTTCCAGGCGGCGATGTCCGGCCGGTTGCAGCAGACGACGGGCGAGGTTTCCGAGAGCCCGTAGCCCTCGACGATCGGCCGGCCGGTGACGGCCTTCCACCGCTCGGCCACCGCCGCCTGCACCGCCATGCCGCCGGCGACGGCGAGCTCCAGTTTCGAGAAGTCGATCGTCTTGAAATCCGGGTGGTTGAGCAGCGCGTTGGCGAGGGTGTTGACGAGGATTATGGCACTGAACGGGCGCCCCTGCATCGTCTTCACCAGAGCCGGGATATCGCGCGGGTTGGCGATCATCACCTGCAGCGCGCCGAGATGCGCCATCAGCAGCGCCGAGGCCGTCAGCGCGAAGATATGATAGAGCGGCAGCGCCGTGATGATGACGGGCGGACGGTCGTCCGACAGGAACGGCCCGAGCCAGGCGCCGCATTGCATGACGTTGGCGGCGACGCAGCAGTGCGTCAGCATCGCGGCCTTGGCGACGCCGGTGGTGCCGCCGGTATACTGCAGGAAGGCGACGTCGTCCGGCCGGGCGGCGATCGCCGACGGCGCCCGGCGGCGGCCGGCGCCGAGCACGCGCCCGAGGCGCACGCTGCCGGGGATCGCGAAGGCCGGCACCGCCTTCTTCACCCGGCGGGAGACGAAGTTGACGAGGAGGCCCTTGGCGCCCATCAGGTCGCCGGGGCTGACGACGACAACCGTCTCCACCGCGGTGCCGGGCAGCGCGGCCTGCGCCGTGTGGCCGAAGTTCTCCAGCACGACGAGGACCCGGGCGCCGGAGTCGGCGAGCGCGACGCCGAGTTCGCGCGGCGTATAGAGCGGATTGACGTTGACCACGGTGAAGCCGCCGCGCAGCACGCCGAACAGGACCGGCAGGTAGGCGAGCACGTTCGGCATCATCAGCGCGACGCGGTCGCCGGGCCGCAGGCCCTGCCCCTCGAGCCAGGCCTGCACCGCCCGCGCCGCCGCGCCGACCTCCGCATAGGTGAGGCGCTTGCCGAAGCTCTCGGTGGCGGGGCGCGCCGCGAACCGTGCCACGGCGGCATCGATGAGCGCCGGCAGCGTGGGAAGCGCGGCGAGGTCGATCTCGGCCGCGGTGCCGGCGGGATAGGCGGCGAGCCAGGGGCGCGTCGCGGCGAGGTCCGCTGCGTCGCCGGTGGATTTCGCGCCGCCGCGCCCGCCCGTCGCCCGGTTCGCCATCGCTGCCGTCCTCCCTGCCTCGGCCGCGATCGGCCCGCGCGGCGATCGTTCGCGCGGAGGTCCCGCCGTCGCCTGGCGCGCATTGTCCGGGCTGGCCGCGCCATCGCAAGCAGGAATTTCACCCGCGTGTCCCGCGCAAGACCTCGTTAACCGACCATGGTTTTCCGCATGGCTGGCACGACGAAACGTCGCTTCTGCCGCAGTGCACAACGCCTACATAAACCTCGTGAGCGAAACGCCGACGGCCATCGCCGCCGGCCCGCTCGTCAAGGAGATCTCAGATGTCTGCCCGCACCTTCCTCGGCCCCGTCCGCAGCCTGTTCGCGACCGTTTCGGCCGCGGCCTCCGTCGCAGGCGCCGTCGAAGCGAACCGCAAGCCGCGCCGCAGCGACCTGACCCGCCTCGGCATCGACGCCGACGCCTTCGGCCGCATCGGCAAGCTCTGAGCGGTCCCGGCCCTGATCGGTTCAGGGCCCCTCCGGCGGTTCCGCCGCGCTGCTCGCCATCGTGCGGAGCGCGCGGCCGACCGTCGATCCTGACGCGACCATGCGACGCGCACGGCGGAAGAATAGCCGCCGTGCACCGAATTGGGTCGACGCACGCCGGGTTTTTCGGCATGTAGGCCCGCGCAGTCACATTGACAGGGACGGTCGGCTGCCTGATTGTGTGTGTACAAACGATCGTCCACACGGAGCACGGCATGGCGGCCTTCGAACCTCAAACCGTCCTCGACGTCCGGCACTGGACCGACAGGCTGTTCAGCTTCAAGATCACGCGCGATCGGGGCTTCCGCTTCGAGAACGGCCAGTTCGTCATGATCGGCCTGCCGGTCGACGGCCGGCCACTGGTGCGGGCCTATTCGATCGCCAGCGCCAACCACGAGGACGAGCTCGAGTTCTTCTCGATCAAGGTCCCGAACGGCCCGCTGACCTCGCGCCTCTCCCAGATCAACGTCGGCGACCAGATCCTCGTCGGCCGCAAGCCGACCGGCACCCTGGTGCAGGACAGCCTGCTGCCCGGCAAGCGGCTCTACCTCGTCTCGACCGGCACCGGCGTCGCGCCGTTCGTGTCGATCATCAAGGACCCGACGGTCTACGAGCGCTACGAGCACGTCATCCTGATCCACGGCTGCCGCTTCATCGACGAGCTCGCCTATGGCCGCGAGACGGTCGAGGCGATCGCCTCCGACGAGATCCTCGGCGAATATGCCGAAGGCAAGCTGCTCTACTATCCGACCGTGACGCGCGAGCCCTTCGTGCACCAGGGCCGCGTCACCGAGATGCTCGCCGACGGCCGCATCCCGACCGACCTCGGCCTGCCGCCGCTCGCCTTCGAGGACGACCGCGTGATGATCTGCGGCAGCGAGGCGATGCTCGCCGACATGGTCGCGCTGCTGAAGAGCCGTGACTACATCGAAGGCTCCCACTCCTCGCCCGGTCACTACGTGATCGAGAAGGCCTTCGTGGAGAAGTGAGCCGGGGCGGTCGGGCGAGTGGGCAGGTACGCCCGCTTCGCAAGTTGTTGTTTCCAAAGATGTCATGGTCCGCGCAGGCGGACCATGACGGCATCTCTGCGGTGGGCGCACCCGGCCTCTTCCTTCGAGACGACCCGTTCCGGGTCTCCTCAGGATGAGGCCTCCGAGGAAATTTCTTGTTTTCCGACAGCCGTTTATCCTTTTCCCTCATCCTGAGGAAGCCGCAAAGCGGCTGTCTCGAAGGGCGAGGGAAAAGCCGAGGCGCCTGACCCTCCGAACTTCGTACCTGTCGGCTGAGCGTTTGATTGGCCAGCCTCATAAATACTTGGACAACACCAAGGTGGCCGATCGGGCGTCAGCACCCTCCTCCCGCCACCGATTTCCCCCGCCGTCATTGAGCCGCCACATAATTCCGGCTATACGCGGTCGCCGTCCGGCGCCCCTGCCATGAGCCGGGGACGCGCACCGCCTTTCCCGTCCGCTTTCCGGAGTTCCGCGCATGACCACCGCGACCGTCGACGCCGTCCCGCCGGATCAGGAGACCTCGGTCTCGCGGGCGCGGATCATCTCCGAGGCGCTGCCCTACATGCAGCGCTACGACGACAAGTACATTGTGGTGAAGTACGGCGGCCACGCCATGGGCGACGAGGAGCTGTCGCGCGCCTTCGCCCGCGACATCGTGCTGCTGAAGCAGTCGGGCATGAAGCCGATCGTGGTGCACGGCGGCGGACCGCAGATCGGCAAGATGCTGGAGAAGCTCGGCATCAAGTCCGAGTTCCGCGCCGGGCTGCGCGTCACCGACAAGGCGACCGTCGAGATCGTCGAGATGGTGCTCGCCGGCTCGATCAACAAGTCGATCGTCTCCGCGATCAACGCCGAGGGCGGCCGCGCCATCGGCCTCTGCGGCAAGGACGGCAACATGGTCGAGGCGCAGCGCGTGACCCGCACCATGCGCGACCCCGATTCCAATATCGAGAAGATCATCGACCTCGGCTTCGTCGGCGAGCCGAAGCGGGTCAATCCGGCGGTGCTGCACATGGTGGTGCAGGACGAACTGATCCCGGTGGTCGCCCCCGTCGCGCCCGGCGTCGACGGCGAGACCTACAACGTCAACGCCGACACCTTCGCGGGGGCGATTGCCGGGGCGATCGGCGCGACGCGGCTCCTGTTCCTCACCGACGTGCCCGGCGTGCTCGACCGCGACGGCCAGCTGATCAAGGAGCTCTCGGTCGCCGAGGCGCATCGGCTGATGGCCGACGGCACCATCTCGGGCGGCATGATCCCGAAGGTCGAGACCTGCATCGACGCGCTCGACCGCGGCGTCGAGGGGGTCGTGATCGTCAACGGCCGCACGCCGCATTCGGTGCTGCTCGAGATCTTCACCGAGCACGGCGCCGGCACGCTGATCACCCGCTGACGGCCGGAAAAGCGGCGTTCGGCCGGGGCGCGTTAACGCTTCCCCGCCGAATGCCCTATATCCTGTCTTCCCGAAGGCGAAGACAGGACCCTTGCCTTGACCGTGATGCCGTTCCGTCCCCGCGAGGGGAGCCATGCCCATCTCCACGACCTGCGCATTTTCCGCGGCACCGAGGCCTGGGTCTTCGACCTCGACAACACGCTCTATCCGGCGCACTCGAACCTGTTCGGCCAGGTCGACGTGCGGATCCGCGACTATCTCGCGAAGCTGCTCGATCTCGCGCCCGAGGCGGCCAATGCCGTGCAGAAGGACTACTACCGCCGCTACGGCACCACGCTGCGCGGGCTGATGGAAGAGCGCGGCGTCTGCCCCGACGACTTCCTCGAGTATGTGCACGACATCGACCATTCGGTGATCGAGCCGGATCCCGCGCTCGGCACCGCCCTCGCCGCCCTGCCCGGCAAGAAGTACATCTTCACCAACGGCTCGCGCCGCCATGCCGAGAAGACGGTGGAGCGGCTCGGGATCGCGGGCCATTTCAGCGACACCTTCGACATCGTCGCCGCCGACCTGCTGCCCAAGCCCAACCGCGAAACCTATGATCGCTTCCTCGCGGCGACCGGCGTCGCGCCGGCACGGGCGGCGATGTTCGAGGACTTGTCGCGCAATCTCGTCGTGCCGCACGCCCTCGGCATGCACACCGTGCTGATCGTGCCGACCGGCACGCGCGAAGTGTTCCGCGAAGCCTGGGAACTCGAAGGCGACGTCGCCCCCCACGTCGAGTTCACCACCGACGACCTCGCCGGCTTCGTCGCCGCGGTGACGGCGGCGATTGCCGACTGAACCGTTGCTCCGACCGGCTGAACGCGGGTAAAAGCCGCTCGCCGATGCGCGGTGCAAGGCGCGCCGCCGCGTTGCGACTTTCATCGGGGCATCAGACCAGAATGGCTCTCTTCAAGCGCCGCCGCCGCAAGGTCCGCTATCGCGACGGCTTTGCGATCCCGCCTGGCGAGCGCCTCGCCGCGATGCTGCGCCGGCTCGCGGCGCGCGTCACCCGGCCCGGGCTGCCGCGGCTCTATGTCTGCGGTGACAGTCACCTGCTGCCCATCGAGTATGCCTATGATCGCGGCTGGCTCGGGCCGCTCAGTTGCCGGTTCAAGCGTGTCGGCGGCGCAACGGCCGTCGGCCTGCGGCATCCGACGTCGAAGACGCAGGCGTTGCAGAAGTTTCGCAGCGCGTTGCTGCCGTTCCGGGCCGGGGTGATCCCGGTGTTCCAGCTCGGCGAGGTCGACTGCGGCTTCGTGATCTGGCACCGCGCCGCGAAATATGGCGAGGACATCGAGAGCCAGCTCAGCCAGGCGCTCGCCGCCTATTTCGAGTTCCTCGAGGAGCTGGTCGCCGCCGGCTACCGCGACCTGATCGTCACCGGCGCGACGCTGCCGACCATCCGCGACGGCGCATTCGACGGCGAGGTCGCGCATCTCAGGCGCAGCGTCACCGCGACGATGGCCGAGCGCACGGCGCTCACCCTCGACTACAACGCCCGGCTCGCCGCCGGCTGCGCCGCGCGCGGGCTCGCCTTCATCGACATCGGCGCGCTGGTGCGCGACCCCGCCACCGGTTTCGTCGCCGACGCGATGCGCCATCCCAACCCGCTCGACCATCATCTCCACCCCGAGCGCGCCGGGCGGCTGTGGGCGAACGAGCTGCTGCGCGTGCTCGATCTGCCCGGACGCGTCTGACAGGCCGCAGCTCGCAGGCACGGGGCTTGCGTGTCGTGCCGGCCCCGAGCGGGCTGTGACATGGTGTGGAGAGTGAAGAGATGGGCTGGATACTGGTGATCCTCGCGGGCTGCGCCGAGATCGTCTACGCGGCGGCGATGCCGAGGACCGACGGGTTCACCCGGCTGCTGCCGAGCCTGTTCTGCGTGTTCTTCATCGCGATGAGCATGTACCTGCTCTCGCTCGCCAGCCGCACGCTGCCGATCGGCACCGCCTATGCGGTCTGGGTCGGCATCGGCGCGCTCGGCACGGCTGCCTACGGCATGATCATGCTGGGCGAGGATCGCAGCATCGGCCGCATCGTCTGCTTCGCGCTGATCCTCTCGGGTATCGTCGGGCTGAAACTGCTCTCGGGCGACGAGCGCTAGGCTCCCCTTCTGCTATCGCGCCCGGCCTATTCCGCCGCGTTGCGGCTGGCGCGGTACTGGGCGAGCTGCGCGCGCAGCGCCGCCGGCTTCACCGGCTTGAACATCAGGCCGATGCCCTTGTCCTGCGCCTCGGCGCGCAGGTCCGGCGAGCGGTTCGCCGTCACCAGCACCGCCGGAATGCGGTCGCCGAAGCGCCAGCGCAGGTGCGCGATCGCCTCGACGCCGGTGCCCTCGTCGAGGTGGTAATCGACCAGCATCACGTCCGGGCGGAAGCGGGTTTCGTGCAGGAGGCGCGTCGCCTCGCGAGCGTTCGCGGCGGTGAGCACCTCGCAGCCCCAGCCGCCGAGCAGGGTCGCCATGCCGGCGAGGATCGCGGGTTCGTTGTCGATGCAGAGCACCTGGATGCCGGCGAGGTCGGCCGCCGGGATTCTTGCCGGCTCGGCGGGGAGCTCGCTGCGCGGCAGCGCGGGGGCCGCCGGCAGCGCCACCTCGAACAGCGAGCCGCGCCCCGGCGCCGAGCGCACCCTGACGGCGTGGTCGAGCACCCGCGCGATGCGCTCGACGATCGACAGGCCGAGGCCGAGGCCGGGC
The DNA here is from genome assembly GCF_015904235.1 of Methylobrevis albus. Classification (GTDB taxonomy): domain Bacteria; phylum Pseudomonadota; class Alphaproteobacteria; order Rhizobiales; family Pleomorphomonadaceae; genus Methylobrevis_A; species Methylobrevis_A albus. Next base: position 135,525 of record NZ_JADZLT010000043.1, on the reverse strand, counting down.
GCGATGCGGGCGCCCTGGTCGAGGCGGTGGAACTCCTCGAAGATCACCTTCTGCTGCGCCTCGGGAATGCCGAGGCCGGTATCATAGACCTGCACCAGCACCCGCCCGCCACGGCGCCGGCAGCCGACCAGCACGCGGCCTTCGGGCGTGTACTTGATGGCGTTGGAGATGAGGTTCTGCAGCAGCCGGCGCAACAGGCGCCGGTCGGAGCGCACGGTGAGGCCGGAGCGCACGACGGTGAGCTTCAGCCCGCGCGCGGCGGCGGCGGGCGCGAACTCGAGGCCGAGCTGGCCGAGGATGTCGTCGATGCGGACGAGGCCGATCTCGGGCTTCAGCGAGCCGGTGTCGAGGCGCGAGATGTCGAGCACGGCGCCGAGGATTTCCTCCACGGCTTCCAGCGAGGCGTCGACGTTGCGGATGTCGCGGCCGGGCGAGCTGTCGGCGAGGCGCTCGACCAGGGCGGTGGTGTAGAGCCGGGCGGCGTTGAGCGGCTGCAGGATGTCGTGGCTGGCGGCGGCGAGGAAGCGCGTCTTGCCGATGTTCGCCTCGTCGGCGGCGGCCTTGGCGCGGGCGAGCGCGGCGTTGGCGACGGTCAGCGCCTCGGTGCGCTCGACGACGCGGCGCTCCAGCGATTCGTTGGCCCGCGCCAGCGCCCGCTCGGCCTCGATGCGCTCGGTGATGTCGGTCGTCGTCATCACGAAGCCGCCGTCCGGCATCGGGCTGGTGCGGATTTCCAGCACGGTGCCGAGCGGCGCCAGCGCCTCGTAGGTGACGTCCATCCGCGTGATGTAGCGGCCGATGCGGTCGTCGACGAGGCTTTCCGGCCGGCCGGCGCCGTAGAAGCCGCGCTCGGCGTTGAAGCGCAGGATCTCGGTCAGCGGCGTGCCGACCTGGCCGAACTCGGCGGGCAGCGCCTGCAGGTCGCGGAAGCGGCGGTTCCAGCAAACGAGGCGGAGGTCGGCATCGTAGACCGCGATGCCCTGCGCCACCTGGTCGATGCCGATCTGCAGCAGGTCGCGCGAATACTGGATCGCCTCGGAGGCATCGTCGAGCAGCTTCATCGCCGCCTTGGTCGACGGGTCGGAGCGCTTCAGCAGCAGCGTCAGCACGAGGCGTGAGGAGGCGGCGCCGATGGCACCCGCAAGCAGCTGCTCGGCGAAGCGCAGCAGGTCGACGCTCGCCGGGTGCAGCGGCTCCAGCGTCACCTCGTTCTCGCGGGCAAAGCGCGCGAAGGAACGGTCGGCGCGCTCGGGGCCGATGTAACGGGCGACGGTGGATTTCAGGTCGTAGACCGTCGTCGAGGTGCGCCAGCGGCGATAGGACGGGGCCGGGGTGAAGGCGGTGGGCACGAAGACGGTCGCCTGCATCCGCTCGATCGGCGCGGGCGGCCGCATCAGCGACACGAAGACGAAGGCGACGAGATTGACCGCGAGGCTCCAGAACACGCCGTGGGTGAACGGGTCGACGGCGAAATTGAACAGCGACTGCGGCCGCAGCATCGTGATGCCGAAGGGGCCGTCGACGAGGATCGCCGGGGCGATGACGCCGGAGGCGACGAGGTTGGGCAGCAGCAGCGTGTAGCCCCAGACCGCAAAGCCCGACGACATCCCGGCGATGGCGCCGCGCGCCGTGCCGCGGCGCCAGACGAGGCCGAGCAGGAAGGCGGGGCCGAGCTGGGCGATGGCGGCGAAGGAGAGCAGGCCGATGCTGGCGAGGCCGCCCGTGTTGCCGGCAAAGCGGTGGTAGACATAGGCGCAGAGCAGCACGCCGAGGATCGCCATGCGGCGGACGTTGAGCAGCACCTTGCCCATGTCCTTCGCGGCGAAGGTCTCGTCGGTGCGCTGGCGCAGCAGGAACGGGATCACGAAGTCGTTCGAGATCATGATCGACAGCGCCACCGAGGCGACGATCACCATCGCGGTCGCCGCCGAGAGGCCGCCGATGAAGGCGATCAGCGTCATCAGCCCGTTGCCGGCCAGCATCGGCAGCGCCAGCACGTAGTTGTCGCCGGGGACGCCCGAGCCGAAGGCGAGCAGGCCGGCCAGCGCGATCGGCGCGACGAACAGGTTGATGGCGACGAGGTAGAGCGGAAAGATCCAGGCGGCGCGGCGCAGCTCGCCGTCGGAGTTGTTCTCGACCACCGTGACGTGGAACTGCCGCGGCAGCATCATGATCGCAAAGCTCGACAGCAGGATCTGCGCGATCCAGGTGCCGCCGTCGAGCGGGCCGGTGAAGAGGTCGAGGTGGCCGGCCGCGGTCGCCTTGTCGATCAGGTCGCCGACGCCGTCGTTGAGGCCGTAGGTGATGTAGGCACCGACGACGAGGAAGGCGACGAGCTTCACCGCCGATTCCGCGGCGATCGCCAGCATCAGGCCTTCCTGGTGCTCGGTCGCGTTGATGTGGCGGGTGCCGAACAGCACCGCGAACAGCGCCATGATCAGCGCGACGAGCAGCGCGAGGTCGCCGATCACCGGCACCGGCGGCAGCGGCCCCACGGCGTCGCCGTAGCCGATCAGCGTCACGACGGAGCTCGAGACGGCTTTCAGCTGCAGCGCGATGTAGGGGATCGTCGCGGTCACCGCGATCAGCGTCACCACGGCCGCCACCGTCTGGCTCTTGCCGTAGCGGGCGGCAATGAAGTCGGCGACCGAGGTGATGTGCTCGGCCTTCGCGAGCTGGATGACGCGGCGCAGCAGCGGATAGCCGACGAGGAAGACGAGGATCGGCCCGATATAGATGGTGAGGAAGTCGAAGCCGCGCGTCGAGGCGAGGCCGACCGAGCCGAAGAAGGTCCACGAGGTGCAATAGACGCCGAGCGACAGCGCATAGATCATCGGCCGCCCGGCCCCGGGCGGCAGCCGCCGGCCGCGCCGGTCGCCCCAGCTCGCCACCAGGAACAGCAGGCAGAGATAGGCGACCGCGACGGTGATGATCACCCAGCCTTCGAGCATGGTCCCCGCCGCTCCCCGGCCTCGCTCGCGGGCCGCACCGCCGATCGCACCACGGAACCGCCCCGCTTGTCCATGCGGCGAAAGCCTGAGCCGGCTTCAGTGCGTGGCCCCGCGCCGTCCCGCCCCTCCCCGCGCCTTCCGGCCGATCGATCGGCCCCATAAATCCCGCGTGAACCGGCACGGCAAAGCCGCTATCAGTTGACGCTGCGGCGGGCACCGGACAGGCGCGTCTCCGCCGCAGCGGACCATCAGGGGGGCGTGGGAACCGACATGAGCATATTGAAGGAGTTCAAGGAATTCGCCCTCAAGGGCAACGTGATGGACATGGCCGTCGGCATCATCATCGGCGCGGCGTTCGGGACCATCGTGTCCTCGCTGGTCGACGACGTGATGATGCCCCCGATCGGTCTCGTGCTCGGCGGTGTCGACTTTTCCGACATCTTCGTCACGATGCGCGAAGGCACGACGCCGGGACCGTACCTGACGCTCGCCGCCGCCAAGGCGGCCGGGGCGGCGACGTGGAACATCGGCCAGTTCGTCAACGCGGTGATCAAGTTCACCATCGTCGCCTTCGCGCTGTTCATGGTGGTGAAGGCGATGAACCGCCTGCGCCGGGCCGAAGCGGCGGCCCCCACCGTGCCGCCGGCCCCCTCGCAGGAGCAGGTGCTGCTGACCGAGATCCGCGACCTGCTCGCCCGCAAGTAACGCCGGGCGGACCGCCGCGAGTCGCAAGACCGCTGCCGGGCGCGCTGCCCGGCAGCGCCTTTCCAGACGGCCGCCGCCAGAGGGCTGCGGCTGATGCAGGTGATGCAAGCATGAGCCATGATCTTTTCGGCAGCCTTCGCCCCGCGGCGGTCGACGCGCCCGCGAGCGGCATCGTCGAGGTGATGAACCACGGCTTTGGCCGGCCGGGCCTCGTCGCGCTCTGGGCCGGCGAAGGCGACCTTGCAACGCCCGCCTTCATCAACGAGGCGGCGACGCGGTCGCTGGCGGCGGGCGAGACCTTCTACACCCGGCAGGCCGGCATCCCGGAGCTGCGCGAGGCGCTGGCCCGCTACCACGACCGGGTGCACGGCCCGTTGTTCGGCCGGCCGTTCGAGCCCGAGCGCTTCGTCGTCACCGCGTCCGGCATGCAGGCGATCCAGCTCGCGCTCGCGGCAATCGCCGGGGCTGGCGAGGAGGTGCTGATCCCGACGCCGGCGTGGCCGAATTTCGCGGGCGCCTTCGCGGTCGCCGGCGGCACGCCCGTCGAGGTGCCGATGGGCTTCGACGGCAGCGGCTGGACGCTCGACCTCGAGCGGCTGGAAGCCGCAATCACGCCGAAGACGCGGGCGATCTTCATCAATTCGCCGTCGAACCCCACGGGCTGGACCGCCGACCTCGCAACGCTCGCCGCCGTGCTCGAGCTTGCGCGCCGGCAAGGGCTGTGGATCGTCGCCGACGAGGTCTACAACCGCTTCGTCTACGACGGCACGGCGCGGTCCGCTTCGTTTTACGACCTGATCGCGCCCGACGACCGGGTGATCTTCGTCAACACCTTCTCGAAGAACTGGGCGATGACCGGCTGGCGGATCGGCTGGATTTCGGCGCCGCCGGCGATGACGCCGCTGCTCGCCAATCTGGTGCAGTATTCGACGTCGGGCGTCGCGGTGTTCATGCAGCGCGCGGCCGTCGCCGCGCTCGACCGCGGCGAGGCCTTCGTCGAGCACCAGATCGCGCGGTCGGCGCGCGGGCGCGACATCATCTGCACGGCGCTGGAATCGACCGGCCGGGTGCGGACACTGCGGCCGGCGGGCGCCTTCTATCTCTTCTTCGCGATCGACGGCGAGCCGGATACGCGCCGGCTCGGCCTGCGCCTCGTCGACGAGGCGAACGTCGGCCTCGCCCCCGGCACCGCGTTCGGCGCGGCCGGGGCCGGCTTCATGCGGCTCTGTTTCGCGCGCGGCGAGGCGAGCCTCTCCACCGCCGCGGACCGGCTCACCACGTGGCTCGGCGGCAGCGTCCGCCGCGAACCCGCCGCCTGAGGCAGTTCCCGCGATGACCCGGGCCGGTCGGCGCCAATCCGCCGCCGACGCTCCGCCGACCGATGTCGATCAAATCGTGATCGAGATCGAGATCCAGATCCGGCGCGGTCTCGTAGATGTAAGGCGCATCTGGCAGCGTCACGCGGTAGCGGGTTACTCCCGTGTCGCCGCGGGATGGGCCGGGCATCTCGAAACCGCGCGCAGGCTGGTTCGCGTCACCGCAGCCAGCAGGCGGAGCGGCGCGGGGAACGGGCGCGCGCGGCGGCGGGGACACCGGCGCGCGCTGTCCGTTGGACCAACGTCCGGCCGGTGCCGGGCACCGCGGCCGAAGGTCGAGTAGGCCGGCATCTGGATACCGTTGCCCGTTGCGCTAGAACAAAGTGTCGGATCACGTTTCATAAGATGATCCGCACTGGTGATCGCGATCGGGGCGGGGGGTTGACTTGACCATGGGCGAATCCGGCAGGGACTGCATCTTCATCGTCGACGACGACCCGGCCATCCGTGACGCGCTGGCCCTGGTACTGGAACTCGACGGCTTCCGCGCCCGCGGCTTCGAGGGCGGGGACAGCTTCCTCGAAGCGATCAAGAGCGAGTTGCCGGCCTGCGTGCTGCTCGACGCGCATATGCCGGGGCTGTCGGGGCTCGAGGTGCTGCAGGCACTCGATGCGGCCAACTTTCCCGCGCCCGTGTTCGTGATCTCCGGCAAGGCCGACATCCCGATGGCGGTGAGCGCGATCAAGCTCGGCGCCGTCGACTTCATCGAAAAGCCGTTCGACCCCGACGACGTGGTGCCGCGGATCCGTCAGGCGCTGGCGAGCCGGCACGACGCCGCCCGCGCCGAACTGCCGCCCGGCTTTGCCGGCAGCGACCGGCTGACGCCGCGCGAACTCGACGTGCTGCGCGAGATCACCGCCGGCGCTTCCAACAAGGAGGCCGGGCGCCGGCTCGGCATCTCGCCGCGGACGATCGAGGTGCACCGCGCCCGCATCATGGAAAAGCTTGGCGCCCGCAATGCCGCCGACCTCGTCCGCATCGTGCTGACGGCCGGCAACAGCGCCGCGCTGCACTGAGCGCCGCCCCCTCGGGGCGTCTCCCCCTGCCGCCGTCCCGGCCGGGGCGGCGGGCGTGCACGGCTCGCCTGCACAATCGGGGCTTTCCCGGCGCGCGATCGATCCTCTAGAAGGGACCACCGGTCGGCGTCATCGGCGCCGTGATCCCGACCGCAGCGGCCGCGGCCTTCGCCATCGCCGTCGATCTGCCCGGACGGCGCCAGCGAAAGGTGCCGCGTGCGACGCCCATCCTTCCCCGATGCCGCCGCCGTGTTCGTCGCGATCCTGATCGGCACCGCCGGGGGCGCCCTGTTCCATCTCGCCGACCTGCCCGCCGCCTGGCTGTCCGGCGCGATGGTCGCCGTCGGGGCGGCGACGCTGTCGGGCTTCCGGGCGCGGGTGCCGTCGCGGATGCGCGATGTGGTGTTCGCCCTGCTCGGCATCTCGATGGGCGCAGGCGTCACGCCGGACGTCGTCGAGCGGATGGGCCTGTGGCCGATCAGCCTCGTCGCGCTGTGCCTCACCGTCGCCGTCGTCGGCGCCGCGGTCTATCTCTGGCTGAAGCACGGCTGCGGCTGGGACCGCGACTCGGCGTTCTTCGCCTCGGTGCCCGGCGCGCTGTCCTTCGTGATGATCCTCGCCGACCGCAGCAAGGCCGATCTCGCCCGCGTCGCGCTCTCGCAGTCGATGCGGGTGTTCCTGCTCGTCGCGGTGCTGCCGTCGGCGATCCTCTGGCTCGAGCACGAGCCGGGGGCCGCCGTGCTGCCGCCGATGGCGCATTCCGCCGACCTCGGCGGCGTCCTGCTGCAGATCGGGCTCGGCGCGGCCGGCGGCTGGCTCGCGGTCGTCGTCGGTGTGCCGGGCGGCGGGCTGATCGGCGCCTTCGTCGCCAGCGCGCTCGTCCACCTCACCGGCCTCGTCGACGGCGGCCTGCCGGCGCCGCTGCAGATCGCCGGCTTCGTCGTGCTCGGCAGCTTCGTCGGCCTGCGCTTTGCCGGCAGCACCTGGCGCAGCCTCGGCGCCGCGCTCGGGCCGGGGATCGGCGCCTTCGCCATCGGCCTCGTCGCCGCGGCGGCGGGAGCGCTCGCGACCTCGGCCGTGACCGGCCTGCCGATCGGACAGACCATGATCGCCTTCGCGCCGGGCGGGCTGGAGGCGATGATGATCCTGTCCTTCACGCTCGACCTCGACCCGGCCTATGTCGCCGCCCACCAGCTCGCCCGCTTCCTCCTGATGATGGCGGTGCTGCCGGTGGTGGCGCGGATCGTGCTCGGGCGCGACTGGAACAAGCGGCCCGATTGAGGACTTTCACCAGATCGTCGCCCGCGCGGCGCCTGCACCATCCATTCGCCACACCTGCGCGTAAACCATCACGTCTTGCCGCCGCCAATCCCTGCGGCGTGGTCCGGCCGGAGTTCCATGCGGCGCCTCATCCTTCTCGTGCTCCTCGTCTGCTTCACGCTGCCGCTCGCCTCGCACGCGCTGTGGCGCTGGACGTCGGGCTGGCCCGGCTCGTGGTCGGGCGCCGACTGGTCGTCGGCCGGGCTGCTGCCGGCCGAGATGGTCGAGGACGAGGCGGTGGTGCACGTGATGGCGGCGCGGGTCGGCAACTGGCGCTCGATCTTCGCACACCACAGCTGGGTCGTGCTGAAGCGCGCCGGGGCGGAGACCTATACCCGCTACGACGTGGTCGGCTGGGGCGAGCCGGTGCGCACCAACCACCGCGTCGCCGACGGCCGCTGGTACGGCAACGAACCCGAAATCCTGCTGACGCTGACCGGCGCCGCGGCCGAGGCCGCCGTGCCGGTGATCGAGCAGGCGGTGCGCGACTATCCTTACCCCGCCCGCGGCAGCTATCGCGCCTGGCCGGGGCCGAACTCCAACACCTTCATCGCCCATCTCGCCGCGGAAGTGCCGGTGCTCGCCCCCGCCCTGCTGCCGACGGCGATCGGCAAGGATTTCCGCGACGGCTGGTTCTATGCGGGCACGAGCGTGTCGGGCACCGGCCTGCAGCTCTCGCTCGGCGGCGTGTTCGGGGTGACGGTCGGCTGGGTGGAGGGGGCGGAGCTCAACCTGCTCGGCCTCGTCGCCGGCGTCGACCTGCGCCGCCCGGCGCTGAAGCTGCCCGGCTGGGGCCGGCTCGGCATGGCGCCGGCCTGAGGGCGGCGATCAGCACGGAACGATCGGTGGACGAGGCTCAGCCGGTGCGACGGCGGCGGCCGGTCGCGGCCGCAGGCTCGACGGCCGGCTGCGGCGCCGGGGCGGGATGCTCGCGGCGGTGGCGCGCGAGATCGTCGCGGTCGCGGCAGGCGTCGACATAGGCCGAGATCACGGCGATCGCGTTCGGGAAACAGCCGCAACAGCGGCCGCGCTTGCCCATCGTCATGTAGACGAGGCCGGGGGTCAGCACCCGTAGCGGATCTTCGGCCAGAAGCTCGTCGACCGTGCGCTCGAGATCGGCGCGCGACAGGACATTGCAGTGACAAACGATCATGCGGCCGATCCACCCTGCGCTGCCGGAGCGCCGCTCCGGATCGAAGGCCCTGCTGCCCGCGGCGTCGGCGCGAGCGCCGTTTCCGTGGACCGTGGCTTCGACCTGTGAACGAGGGGACACGCGCGATCACGCAGAGACGCCGGGCGTGGTCGCGGCGCAGACTGCGGAGATCGGTCCCGCCGTCCGAGGGTCAAGGCCCCGGGGCAGTGAATGGTGAATGCTAAGCGCAAGTTTGCGTCGCGGTCAACCGCAAGCTGGCTGCACCCGGCCGTGATCAGCCCGCGAGCCGGCGCATGACGGCGGCAAAGCGGGCCGCGATCTTTTCCCTGGCAGCATGACGGCCGCCGCTGACGCGAGGCTTGCCGCCGACATAGACGCAATCGACGGCGGCATTGCCGGTGCTGAAGATCCATCCGTCGAGCCACGCGTCGCCGCTGCGGCCGGCGAGGGCGGGGTGGTCGGCCCCGAGCGTGACGATGTCGGCCGGTGCGCCAACGGCAAGACCCGTCGTGGCGACCCCGAGCGCCTGCCCGCCGCCGGCGAGCGCCGCGTCGAACAGGCTGCGCCCCGTCGAGCGGCCCGGCCGGGTCATCACGTTGCGGCTGCGGGTCGCGAGGCGCTGGGCGTATTCGAGCTGGCGGAGTTCGGCGGCGACGCCGATCTCGACGTTGGAATCGCTGCCGACGCCGTAGCGGCCGCCCGCTTCGAGGAACGCCGCCCCCGGAAAGATGCCGTCGCCGAGGTTCGCCTCGGTGATCGGGCAGAGCCCGGCGACCGCGCCGCTGGCGGCGAGGCGGCGGACCTCGTCCGCGTCCATGTGCGTCGCGTGGATCAGGCACCAGCGCGCGTCGACCGCCGCATGGTCGAGCAGCAAGGCGACCGGGCGCCGGCCCGACCAGGCGAGGCAGTCTTCCACCTCCCGCACCTGCTCGGCGACGTGGATGTGGACCGGACCGGTGCCGGCGAGGTCCACCACGCGGCCGAGTTCCTCCGGCGTCACCGCGCGCAGGCTGTGCGGCGCGACGCCGACGACGGCCCCCGGCAACGCCGCCACCGCGCGCCGGGCGCCGCCGAGCAGCTTGTCGTAGAGATCGAGGCTGGAGACGAAGCGGCGCTGGCCGTCGCCCGGCGGCGTGCCGCCGAAGCCGGCGTGGGCGTAGAACACCGGCAGCAACGTCAGGCCGATGCCGCTCGTCTCCGCCGCCGCCGCGATCCGCACCGCCATCTCGGCCGGGTCGGCATAGGGCCGGCCGTCGTGGTCGTGGTGGAGATAGTGGAACTCGCCGACCCGGGTGAAGCCCGCCTCCAGCATCTCGGCATAGAGCTGCGCCGCCACCGCCTCGACGTCGTCCGGCGTCATGGTGAGCGCAAAGCGGTACATGGTCTCGCGCCAGGACCAGAAGCTGTCCGCCCCCGGCCCGCGCACCTCGGCGAGCCCCGCCATGCCGCGCTGGAAGGCGTGGCTGTGCAGGCTGGCGATCCCCGGCACGCCGATCGCATGGCGAGCGGCGACAGCGCGCCCCGCCGCCGGGCCGATCGCGGCGATGCGGCCGTCCGCGACGGTGACGGCGACATCCGCCTGCCAGCCGGCGGCGGTGAGGAGCTGGTCGAAGGCGAGGACGGTCACGGGCGGGTCTCCGGCTTTGGTCGGTCGTCTCCCCCCCTCCCTGTCCCTCCCCCGCTTCGCAGGAGAGGGGACGCAGGAGGACGGGGTACCGCCGCCACGAGCGTTTCGATTCGGCGCGATACTGATGGGACGACAGGCCGCGCGCCCATCGTCCCCTCTCCCGCCTGCGGGGGAGGGACAGGGAGGGGGAGGCCCCACGGCACGCCGCCCCTTGCCTCTCGATCCAACTTGTATATACATCCTTGTACAAGATCAACGCCGAGGCCCGCCATGACCGCCGTGCGCATCTTCCGCAACGCCCGCATTGTGACGATGGCGGCCGGCACCGATCTGGAGCCGGTCGCCGGTGCCGTCACCGTGCAGGGCGGCCGGATCGCCCATGTCGGCGCCGAGGCCGACATCCCGGCCGAAATCCGCGCCGGCGCCGAGATCACCGACTGCGGCGGGCGGCTGATGACGCCGGGGCTGATCGACTGCCACACCCATCTCGTGCACGGCGGCGACCGGGCGCGCGAGTTCGAGCTGCGCCTCGACGGCGCGAGCTACGAGGAGATCGCCCGGGCCGGCGGCGGCATCGCCTCGACGGTGCGGGCGACGCGGGCGGCGAGCGCAGCCGACCTCACCGCGAGCGGCCTCGCCCGGCTGGACCGTCTGCTCGCCGAGGGCGTCACCACCGCCGAGGTGAAATCCGGCTACGGCCTCGATGCCGAAACCGAGTTGCGCCTGCTCGCCGTCGCCCGCGGCCTCGGCCGGCACCGCCCGGTGCGGATCGTCACCAGCTACCTCGGCGCGCACGCGCTGCCGCCGGAAGCGACCAATGCTGCGGACCGTGCGGCCTACCTCGATCTCGTCTGCGACGTGCTGATCCCCGCGATCGCCCGGGACGGCCTCGCCGACGCCGTCGACGGTTTCTGCGAGGGCATCGCCTTCTCGCCCGCCGAGATCGACCAGGTGTTCGGCGCCGCGACCGCGCACGGCCTTCCCGTGAAGCTGCATGCCGACCAGCTCTCCAATCTCGGCGGCGCGGCGCTCGCCGCGCGGCATGGGGCGCTCTCCGCCGACCATCTCGAATACACCGACGCAGCGGGGGCCGCCGCCATGGCCGCCGCCGGCACCGTCGCCGTGCTGCTGCCCGGCGCGTTCTACGTGCTGCGCGAGACGCAACTGCCGCCGGTCGCGCTGTTCCGCCGGCACGGCGTTCCGATGGCGGTCGCGACCGACTGCAACCCCGGCACCGCGCCGCTGACCTCGCTGCTCACCGCGATGAACATGGCCGCGACGCTGTTCCGGATGACGGTTGCCGAATGCCTCGCCGGGGTGACGCGCGAGGCGGCGCGGGCGCTCGGGCTCGGCGACGAGATCGGCACGATCGCGCCCGGCAAGGCGGCGGACCTTGCGCTGTGGGACGCCGAACGCCCCTCCGAACTCGTCTACCGCATCGGCTTCAACCCGCTCGCCGCCCGCATCGTCGGCGGCGCGATCGATCCCGCGACCTCACCCTGGAGCCCGTCGCCATGACCACGACCGCCGACATCGTCCTCGTCCCCGGTGCGGTGCCGCTCGGCGACTGGCGCGCGATCTATTTCGGCGCCGGCGCGGTGCTCGATCCCGCCTGCCTGCCGGCGGTCGAGGCGAGCGCCGCGACCGTCGCGGCGATCATCGCGGCGGGGGCGCCGGTCTACGGCATCAACACGGGGTTTGGAAAACTCGCCAGCGTGCGCATCGCCGACGCGGATCTCGCGACACTCCAGCGCAACATCGTGCTGTCGCACGCCGCCGGCGTCGGCGACGCGCTGCCCGTCAACGTCGTGCGGCTCGTCATGGCGCTGAAGCTCGCGAGCCTCGCGCAAGGCGCGTCCGGCATCCGGCCCTCAACGCTGGACCATCTCGGCGCCTGCCTTGCGCGCGGCCTCACGCCGGTGATCCCCGGCCAGGGGTCCGTCGGCGCCTCGGGCGACCTCGCCCCGCTCGCCCATCTCGCGGCGGTGCTGATCGGCACAGGTGAGGCCGAGCTCGGCGGCGAGCGGCTGCCGGCGGCGGCGGCGCTGGCCCGGATCGGCCTGCAACCGATCGAACTCGGTCCGAAGGAAGGGCTCGCCCTCCTCAACGGCACGCAGGTCTCGACCGCCCTCGCCCTCGCCGGCCTGTTCGAGACCGAGCGGGTGTTCGCGGCGGCGCTGGTCACCGGCGCGCTGTCGACCGACGCGGCCAAGGGCTCCGACGGGCCGTTCGACGACCGCATCCAGCAGCTCCGCCGCCATCCCGGCCAGATCGCCGTCGCCGCCGCGCTGCGGCAGCTGATGGCGGGCTCGGCGATCCGCCGGTCGCACCTCGTCGGCGATGCGCGGGTGCAGGATCCCTATTGCCTGCGCTGCCAGCCGCAGGTGATGGGCGCCTGCCTCGACCTCCTGCGCCAGGCGGCCGAGACGCTGGGGCGCGAGGCGAACGCCGTCTCGGACAATCCGCTGGTGTTCCCGGCGACCGGCGAGGTGATCTCGGGCGGCAACTTCCACGCCGAGCCGGTGGCGTTCGCCGCCGACATGATCGCACTGGCGCTCTGCGAGATCGGCTCGATCGCCGAGCGGCGCATCGCCATGCTGGTCGACCCGGCGCTCTCCGGCCTGCCGGCGTTTCTCACGCCGAAGCCGGGCTTGAATTCCGGCTTCATGATCCCGCAGGTGACGGCGGCGGCGCTCGTCTCGGAGAACAAGCAGCGCGCCTACCCGGCGAGCGTCGATTCGATCCCGACCTCCGCCAACCAGGAAGACCACGTCTCGATGGCGACGCACGGCGCCCGCCGGCTGCTCGGCATGGGGGCGAACACCGCCAACGTCATCGGCATCGAGCTGCTCGCCGCCGCCCAGGGCTGCGACTTCCACCAGCCGCTCGCCTCCGGCGCAGCGCTGGAGCGCGTGCGGGCGCTGCTGCGCGCCGAGGTGCCGACGCTCGCCGACGACCGCCATTTTGCGCCCGACATGGCGCGGGCGACGGCCCTCGTCGTTTCCGGTGCCGTGGCGGCCGCCGCCGGCACCGCGGCACTCGCCGGCACGGCGGTGACAATATGACCGGCGCGGCGCCCGGCTGGCTCACCGTCCGGCGCGGCACGGCACCGCTCGTCGTCAGCCTGCCGCACACGGGCACGGAGATCCCGCCCGATATCGTGACCCGCCTCGTTTCGCCGGCGCTGGCGCGCCAGGACACCGACTGGTGGATCGACCGGCTCTATGCTTTCGCGAGCGACCTCGGCGCGACCGTGACCCACACCGCGATCTCGCGCACGGTGATCGACGTCAACCGCGATCCCTCCGGCGTCTCGCTCTATCCGGGCCAGGCGACGACTGGGCTCTGCCCCGTGACCACCTTCGACGGCGAGCCGCTCTATGCCGCCGGTGCCGAACCCGATGCCGGCGAAATCGCGGCGCGGCGGCTCGCGTATTTCGAGCCCTATCACGCGGCGTTGCACGAGGAAGTTCGCCGGCTAAAGACCATGCATCCTTCCGTCGTCGTCTATGATTGCCATTCGATCCGCTCGGTCGTCCCGCGCCTCTTCGAGGGTCCGCTGCCGGAGATGAACCTCGGCACCAATGCGGGCGCGAGCTGTGCGCCGGCCCTCCGCCAGTCCATCGCCGATCTCTGTACCGCGAGCGGCCGCAGCTTCGTCGCCGACGGGCGCTTCAAGGGCGGTTTCATCACCCGCAGCCTCGGCCGCCCGGCGTCGGGCGTGCATGCGGTGCAGATGGAACTCGCCTGCCGCGCCTATCTCCGCGAGCCGCTCGGCGCGGTCACCGAAACGACCTGGCCGGTGCCCTACGACCCGGCGTTCGCCGCGCCGCTCGCCGCCACGCTGCGCGCGATCCTCGTCGCCTGCCTCGCCTTCGCCGCCCGCCCCTGATCCCCGCACCCCTGATGGGAACCGCCGCCATGACCCGTCTCGACAATGCCCGCGTCATCCGCGCCCCGCACGGCAGCACGCTCTCGGCCAAGAGCTGGCTGACGGAAGCGCCGCTGCGCATGCTGATGAACAACCTCGACCCCGACGTCGCCGAAAAGCCCGGCGAACTCGTCGTCTATGGCGGCATCGGCCGGGCGGCGCGCGACTGGGAGAGCTACGACCGTATCGTCGCGGCGCTCCGCGACCTCGAGGGCGACGAGACGCTGCTGGTGCAGTCGGGCAAGCCGGTCGGCGTGTTCCCTACCCATGCCGACGCGCCGCGGGTGCTGATCGCCAATTCCAACCTCGTGCCGCACTGGGCGACGTGGGAGCACTTCAACGAACTCGACGCCAAGGGTCTCGCCATGTACGGCCAGATGACGGCCGGCTCGTGGATCTACATCGGCAGCCAGGGCATCGTGCAGGGCACCTATGAGACCTTCGTCGAGATGGGCCGGCGCCACTATGGCGGCAGCCTCGCCGGGCGCTGGATCCTGACCGCCGGGCTCGGCGGCATGGGCGGGGCGCAGCCGCTCGCCGCCACCATGGCCGGCGCCTCCTGCCTCGCCGTGGAATGCCGGCCGTCGAGCATCGAGTTCCGCCTGCGCACCGGCTATGTCGACGTCGCGGCGAAGGATCTCGGCGACGCCCTTTCGATCATCGACCGCGCGACCGCGGAGAAAAAGCCGGTCTCGGTCGCCCTGCTCGGCAACGCCGCCGACGTGTTCCCGGAACTCGTCCGCCGCGGCGTGCGCCCCGACTGCGTCACCGACCAGACCTCGGCGCACGACCCGATCAACGGCTACCTGCCGCAGGGCTGGACGCTGGCCGAGTGGGAGGACCGCCGCGCCTCCGACCCGGCCGGGGTGACGAAGGCCGCCAAGCAGTCGATGGCGGTGCAGGTGCAGGCGATGCTCGATTTCTGGAACGCAGGGATCCCGACCGTCGACTACGGCAACAACATCCGCCAGATGGCGCTCGAGGCCGGCGTGACTGATGCGTTCGCATTCCCGGGCTTCGTGCCGGCCTATATCCGGCCGCTGTTCTGCCGCGGCGTCGGGCCGTTCCGCTGGGCGGCGCTGTCGGGCGACCCGGAGGACATCTACCGCACCGACGCCAAGGCGAAGGAGCTGCTGCCGGACAACGCGCATCTGCACCGCTGGCTCGACATGGCGCGCGCGCGCATCCGCTTCCAGGGCCTGCCGGCCCGGATCTGCTGGGTCGGCCTGGGCGACCGCCACCGGCTCGGCCTCGCCTTCAACGAGATGGTGGCGAGCGGCGAGCTCAAGGCCCCGGTGGTGATCGGCCGCGACCACCTCGATTCGGGCTCGGTCGCCTCGCCGAACCGCGAGACCGAGGCGATGCGCGACGGCTCCGACGCCGTCTCCGACTGGCCGCTGCTCAACGCCCTGCTCAACTGCGCCTCGGGCGCGACCTGGGTCTCGCTGCACCACGGCGGCGGCGTCGGCATGGGCTTTTCGCAGCACGCCGGCATGGTCATTGTCGCCGACGGCACGCCCGAGGCCGCCGCCCGCATCGGCCGCGTGCTCTGGAACGACCCCGCCACCGGCGTCATGCGCCATGCCGACGCGGGATACGAGGACGCGCTGGACTGCGCGCGGGAGAACGGGCTGAAGCTGCCGGGGATCCTCGGTTAGGGCAGCGGCAGCCCCACTTCGATCAGGTCGCCGCCAGTACGGCGGCGAGAACGCGGCCGCAATCCGCGTTGTCGACGTTGTTGTGGGCGTCGGACTTGTCTGTCTTCACCACGAAGCCGTCGGCGAGCAGGTTGTTGACCTTGCCGGGCGACGGCGCGAAGGCCGCAAGGCCCGCATGCTCCGCCACCATCGTTGCCGGGAGCCCCTGCGCGCCGTTCGCGCCCATCGCACCATAGGCGTCGTTCTTGTCGCCGACCGCATTCGCGACGTCGCGGGAGAGCCGCGATGCCAGCGCATACGCCAGCGTGCAGGCAATGTCGTTATGGGTATGGGTGATGGCGATCGGTCCCTTCGGCCGGCCCCCAACGCTCTTGAACGACCCCGGCGTTCCGTCCGGCGCTTTCGACAGGGCATTGTGGGAGAAAGCGCCCTGGAGCAGCGTCAAGCTGGCAAAGGAGAACTTCGGTGGCACCGGCTCCGGCAACGCGGCCGCAGCGGCCGTCACAAGGCGCGCGCCGAAGCTGTGGCCGACGAGGTGCAGATTGCGCGGGGCCGCCGGCGCGATCGCCGGCAGCACGGTCTTGCCCAGCGCCGTGCCGACAACGCCGGCCCGCTTCTTCATCTCGAAATAGGTCAGCTGGTTGAGGAAACGCGCCACCGCGGCCCGGGCGCCGTTGAAGAGGCCGGAGACCGTATCGCCGAGACCTTGCGCGCTGCCGACGTCGGGATCCACGGCGAAGCTCGGCGGATGGGTGAGGGCAGAGAAGAACAGCGCCGGGTCCGGCGGATCGAGGTATGGCGCAGCGTCGTCGCGCAGCTCGGGATCGGCGTCGGCCTCGGCCATACCGACGGCCGCCGCGCCGCTCCGACGCATCCGATCGCCGCGCTCGCTGGGGATTTCGCCGTCCGCGCGGACCGCGGCGCAATCGGCGAGCAGCTGCTGCACGGCGGGATCGTCGATGTCGACAAACTTGGAGAATTCCGCGACCACCGCGTCGAACGCCGCATCGCCGAGATCGCCGCCGCCTGCACCGTCGGCCGAGAGTGCGCCGCCGCCCGCGGCGTCCGCCAGCGCGATGGCATCGAAGTCAGTCGAGAAGGCTTTGGCCGGCCAGAGCACCCCGATGATGGCGAAATGCTGCGGGTCCGGCCCGCCCGCTGCCGCGACCGTGTTTTGCCAGAGCGTGCCGTAAAGCTTCGTCGCATCGTCTTTCGTGTTCTTCCATCCGTGCGAGATCACGACGACATCCGTGATGGCCGGGCCGGCGATCAGCGCAGCCGCCGCCGCGGCGGCGTCGCTGTCGACCAGATGGCCCTTCTTGTCGAATTCGAGCCAGCAGAATGGCGAACCTGACAGCGTCGTCATGATGCTTCCCCTCCCCCCGTCGGTATGGTCGGTGCGGTTCAGACCGATTGCAGCGCCCGCATCAGATCGATCAGCCCGGCACCCTGGAACTCCGGCCTGCGGCGCAGGTCGGTCGCGCTCTCCATGAAGATCCGCTTCATCCGCTCCGGCCGGCCGCGAAACTCCTTGCGCACCGACATGAAGGCGGCGATGGCGCCGGAGACGTGCGGCGCCGCCATGCTGGTGCCGGACTCCTCGCGGAAGGCGGCGCCGCTCTTGCCGGCGTCCGAGGTCGCGGCGGCGCAGGAAACGATGCGCTCGCCGGGCGCGACCAGGTCGGGCTTCATCCGGCCGTCGGCGGTCGGCCCCTTGGCCGAGAAGAACGACACGCCGTAGGCGTGCGGCATGTCGCGGTGGGTCGCCCCGACGGTGATGGCGAGTTCGGCATTGCCGGGGTCGGCGATGGTGCCGCCATGGGCGGCGCGCTCGGTGCTGCCGGCGTGGGTGACGACGGTGCCGTAGCCGCCGTTGCCGGCGGCGACTACCACGACGACGCCGCTCTTCACCAACCGTTCGACCTCGCCGCAAAGCGGGCTTTGCCCCGCCGCGAACCAGGCGGGATCGAAGGGATAGCCGAGGCTCAGGTTGATGCCATGGATCTTCAGTGTCCGGCCGTAGTCGTTGACCCGGTGCACGTAGCCGAGCGCGGCCATCAGGTGGCTGAGCGCACCGTTCTTGCGCGTCTTCAGCACCTTGAGGCTGAGGAGCTTGCAGCGAGGCGCGATCCCGGACACCGCGAGCTCGAGCGTCGTCGTCTCGTCGCGCGTCGTTTCGCGGCCCTCGGCGTCGATATCGCGGACCTTGCCGACGACACGGTGGCCACCGGGCACGGCGGGCGTTTCGCCGGCGACGATGCCGGCGACGTGGCTGCCGTGACCGTCCTCGTCGACGAGGGCGGCCGCCGCGGCAACGGCATCGTCGGCGTGCAGCCCGGTGAAATCGCGGTGGAGCAGCGTCGCCGGCAGGTCGAGTGTGCCATGCGTCGCGAAGTGCGGGTGACCGCCGTCGATCCCGGTATCGGCGACGGCCCAGACGATGTCCGCCCCCGCCGCCGCGAAAGCCGCGCGGGCGGCATCGCATTTGATGGTGCGCTGCGATTCGTAGACGAAGGTCTCGATAGGCTGGTCACGCCAGACCCGGTGCACGAGCGGCATCAATTCCCGCCGGTCGCCGAAGCCCGCGTGAGCGAGCCTCCAGCGCCTCGCCGACGGCTCGGCCGGTGCGACCCGCAGGCCGGTGATCGCCAAAAGGGCGGCATAGCTCAGGCGGCCGAAGGCGTAGTTCTCCGTCCAGAGCGAGTTGCTGATCTGGAGGCTGTCATCGGCGTCGAAGCACCGCATGATCTCGTCGAGATCGACCTCCGCCAGCGCCGCCGTGATCGGCATGATCGTCAGCCGGTCCATCAGCCGCTGGTCGATTTCCGGAAGCTGGAGGCCGGCGTGCAGCTGGCGGCGCTGGAAGCCCTCGAGCAACAGTCGTCGCGCCGTGCCGACGCCGCCGGGAAAGCCGGTATTGAATTCGATGACCACGTCGAAGCGGGCGTCGGCGACGCTCTCGGAGGCTGAAAGGAACCGGCCGTCGCCGCCGCGCCGCCGCCCGTCGCCCGACCCCGGCGCCCGCCTCTCCTTGATCACCGCCCGAAGATCGGCGGCGAGTGGCGAGCGGGCGAGGGAATCGGAAATATCCTCGCCGGCGTTCGGGTCCGCCTTGTCAGCCATGACCAGACCTCCCGCCGGCGATGCACCGGCCGCTGCACGCAAATGGCCACCGGCATCCCGCGGCGACGGCACCCCCTCCGATCCATTGGAACCGGCGGCGGCCGGCAACCGGTCTGGCAGGTATTCTTATGGGCCGGCGGACTGCGGGAGGACGAGTTCGGGAAAAAATCGGCGCGCAAAGGCCGCGCCACGACGCGCGACCGGAAAAAATCCCTCAAAAGTTGCAGAAATATGCGCGCGTGCGTCCGGATTGGCAAGAGCGCCGGCGACCATGAAGCTGATATCGGGCAAAGCGCCCTGACAGGCCGGCGAACACGCGCGCGATCATGCCCGACGATGCGTGGAACGAGGCCCGACAATCGGGCTCGGCGTCACAACAACCGGGAAGCCGGGCAACCCCGCGCCGCCCCGCCTCAGTTGACGGTCGCGAACTCGGCGGGGAGGCGGAGGAGGAAGCGGATGTCGGGGCGGGATTCGGAGAGGTCGGCGATGGTCTTGGTGTCGAGAACGCCGAGGAAGGCGGCGAGGGCCTGGTGCAGGATCTGGTTGTAGTCGCAGGCCGAGATCAGCGGGCAATCCTTCTTCGCTTCATCGAAGCAGTCGGTCAGGATGAAGCTTTCTTCCGTCACCCGGACGACCTGGCCGACGGTGATCTCGCTCGCGGGCTTCGCCAGCAGCACACCGCCCTTGCGGCCGCGCACCGTCTCGACGAAACCGCCGTCGACGAGCACCTTCAGGATCTTGAAGAGGTGCAGCTCGGAAATGCCGAACGTCGACGCGACGTCACCCACCTTCGCCGGCCGGCCCGGGGAGGCGGCGCAGTAGATGAGGAGGCGAATGGCGTAGTTGGTCTGCTGGGTGAGGCGCATCGCCGGAATATGGGATTCTCCGCAGCCGCCGTCAATGCACGCCCGCGTGTAGTTTGGAACGGTTCGAAGAAAATTCGTCTCTCGCCGGTGATTTCGTCGCAAGGGGCAAAAACCGGCGGATGAAAACGGCTCCGAAACGAAATAGGTCTATGGTGCAGGCGTTCCCGCGCCGGCATGGGCCGCGCCGGCCCTCCGCCCGTCCGGGACGCTGGAAAGACCGATGCCGATCGAGATTCGCCCCAGCCAGGCCCTGAAACTCTGGCACGACGTGACGCTCGACCTCGTGCGCTCGGATACGCCCGACCTGACGGCGCGGCAGATCACCATCCTGCTCACCGTCTACCTCGAGCCGCCGCCGCATACGGTGCGCGGCCTCGCCGAGAAACTCGGCGTCACCAAGCCGGCGATCACCCGCGCCCTCGACACCATGGGGCACCAGGGGCTGGTCGCCCGGCGACGCGACGAGAAGGACCGGCGCAACGTCATCATCCAGCGCACCGTCGACGGCGCGCTGACCGTGGAACGCATCGGCGACCTGATCGTCGCCCGCGCGAAGGACCTGCCGCGATGACCACGCACGACCGCCGCCTGACCCCCGCCCGGCCCGATCTCGCCGCGGCCCATCTCGAAGGCGTCGTCGCCGCCCCGCGCTATGTCGCCGGCACGCCGCGCCGCGTCGTCGCCGCCGTCGCCGACCTTGGCCCGCAGCCGCGCCCGGACACCGGCATCGACACGCAGCTGCTCTGCGGCGAGACGTTCACCGTCTACGACGAGACGCCGGAAGGCTGGGCGTGGGGCCAGTCCGGCACCGACGGCTATGTCGGCTGGACCTCCGGCGAGGCGCTGGGCAGCCCCGGCCCGGCGCCGACGCACCGGCTGGCCGCCCTGCGCAGCTTCGTCTACCCCGGTCCGGACCTGCGCCTGCCGCGCAGCGACTGCCTCAGCCTCGGCAGCCGCGTCACCGTCACCGGCACCGCGACGACGCGCGGGACGGACTACGCCCTGCTCGTCGCCGGCGGCGCGATGGTGCTGGCGCATCTCGTGGCCGTGGACGCGCCGCCGGCGGAGGACTACGTCGCCGTCGCCGAGCGCTTCGTCGGCACGCCGTATCTTTGGGGCGGGCGCTCGGGCTTCGGCATCGACTGCTCGGGCCTCGTGCAGCTCAGCCTCGCCGAGGCGGGCATCGAAGCGCCGCGCGACAGCGACCTGCAGGCGGCAGGCCTCGGCGAGGCGGTCGGCGACGGCAGCGCCGACCCGTCGGGCTTTCGCCGCGGCGACCTGCTGTTCTGGAAGGGCCACGTCGGCATCGTCGCCGGCGCGGACACGCTGCTGCACGCCAGCGGCTTCCACATGACCGTCGTCGCCGAGCCGCTGCGCGCCGCGCTCGCCCGGATCGAGGCCGCCGGCACGCCGCTCGCCGGGGTGCGGCGGCCGGTGACGACGCCGGGTCAGTAGCCGCGGGCGCGGTCGACGAGGTTCTGCAGCGGCTCGCCGCGCTCATGGGCGGCGATCTGGCCGGCGACGTAGCGCGACAGGGCGCGCGGATCGCTTTCGGCGGCGATGTGCGGCGTGATGATCACCCGCTCGTCGGCCCAGAGCGGGCTCGTCTCCGGCAGCGGCTCGGTGGCGAAGACGTCGAGACTGGCGCCGATCAGGGTGCCGTCACCGATGGCGGCGACGATATCCGCCTCGACCTGCAGCCCGCCGCGGCCGGCGTTGATGAGCACCGGGCCGCCGAGGGCGCAGTCCCGCGCGAGGCGCTCGAACAGCGGCCGGCCGAGGATGCCGCGGGTTTCGGGGGTCAGCGGCAGCAGCACGACGAGGATGTCGGTGCGGCCGAGGAAGTCGCCGAGGCCGGCTTCGCCCGAGAACACCGGAAAGCCGGTGGCGTCCGCCGGCGGGGTCCGGCTCCATCCGGCGACGTCGAAGCCGATCGCGGCGAGGGTGCGCGCCGCCGCGCGGCCGAGCACGCCGAAGCCCATGATGCCGACGCGCACGTCGGTCGCCGTCGGATAGGGATGCTGCGCCCAGCGCCGCTCGCGCTGCTGGCGGTCGTAGGTGCGCTGGGCGCGCAGGTGCATCAGCGCCTGCAGCACGACCCAGTCGGTCATGCGGCGGGTGAGATCGGGGTCGACGATGCGCACCAGCGGCAGGTCCGGCAAGGTCGGGTCGCCGAGGAGGTGGTCGACGCCGGCGCCCAGCGAGAAGATCACCTCGAGGTTCGGCAGGCCGGCGAGCAGGCCGGCCGGCGGCTTCCAGGCGAGCGCATAGCGGATCGCCGCCGGGTCGCCGAGTTCGGGTGCGACCACGACGGCCCGCTCCGGATCGGCCTCGCGATACGCCGCCACCCAGTGCTCCGGCGACCAGCCGGCGACCGCGAACAGAACCGTCATCGGCGTCGCCCTCCCCATTTTCGCCGCGGCGCGGCAACCTGCCGTCTCTGGTGGACGGCGGGGCGGAAAAGGTCAATCCGCATCCGATTGGTAAGCCCGGAACCGCCACGCCGGCTGCGACCGCGACCTGCATCGGGAACAATGCGGAAGCCCAGAAATCCGCCGTTGACCGGCCGCGGGGCAATGGCTATTTCAGCGCGATGACCATTCGCCCGCTCGTCATCCTGCCCGATCCCCTGCTCCGCCGCGTCTGCGATCCCGTCGCCGTGGTCGACGACGAGGTGCGCGCGCTCGCCGACGACATGCTGGAGACGATGTACGATGCCCCCGGCATCGGCCTCGCCGCCTGCCAGATCGGCGTGATGCGCCGCGTCGTGGTGCTCGACATCGCGCGGGAAGAGGACGAGCCGGCGCCGATGGTGCTGGTCAATCCGGAGATCGTCTGGTCGTCGGACGAACTCAGCACCTATCAGGAAGGCTGCCTGTCGATCCCCGACTTCTACGAGGACGTCGAGCGCCCTGCCGCGGTGCGCGTGCGCTTCCTCGACCGGAACGGCGCGGCGCAGGAGATCGAGGCGGACGGCCTGCTCGCGACCTGCGTGCAGCACGAGGTCGATCACCTCGACGGCGTGCTGTTCATCGATCACATCTCGAAGCTGAAGCGCGACCGCGTGGTGCGCAAGTTCGCGAAAGCCGCCAAGGAAGCGAGCCGCACGCCGGCCTGAGGTATTGGTCCAATTGCGGGGGCCGGCGCACCCGGCCTCGCCGTTCGAGACGACCCTTCGGGTCTCCTCAGGATGAGGCCTCCGATATTTACCCTTTCATTTCAATCGCTTGCCCTTTTCCCTCATCCTGAGGAAGGCGCGAAGCGCCTGTCTCGAAGGGCGAGGGAAAAGCCGGGGCCTCTGCCATTCAGGTCCTTGTGAGCCTGCTTCCAGGATGCTGGCCGTCACTGGCCCGCCCCGACGGACAGATGGTTCGGCAGTGACACGAGGCAGCGCCCCGCTGCATTTGCCGGCCGACGCGGTCTGCGCTAGTGACGGGGACCCTCCCCTGCCGCGGACATTCCCGATGCTGTCGACGCTCACCGGTCCTGCCATCCTGCCGATCCTGCTGCTCTGCGCCTCCAACATCTTCATGACGCTCGCCTGGTACGGGCACCTGAAATTCACCAGCCAGCCGCTGTGGATCGTGATCTTCGCGAGCTGGGGCATCGCCTTCGTCGAATATTGCTTCGCGGTGCCGGCGAACCGCTACGGCTACGGCGTCTATTCCGCGGCCGAACTGAAGACGATCCAGGAAGTCATCACGCTCACGGTGTTCGCCGCCTTCTCGGTGATCTACCTCAAGGAGGCGCTGACCTGGAACCACCTGATCGGCTTCGCCTTCATCGCGATCGGCGCCGGCTTCATCTTCAAGGGCCCGATCGGGGCGGGGCATTGACCCGCTGATCACCCCACCGTCAGCGCCCCCTGCAGCGCAATCGGGTTCGCCCGCTCGGGAAACGCCTCGGCGATGGCGTCGCGGTTAGGGGCGATGACGCCGCGTTCGGTGACGAGGCCGCTGACGAGGCGGGCCGGGGTCACGTCGAAGGCGTAGTTGGCGACCGGCGAGCCTTCGGGCACGATCTTCACCGTGTCGATGAAGCCGGCGGCGTTGAGGCCGGTGATGCGGGCGACCTCGTCGCCGGAACGCTCCTCGATCGGGATTTCGGCGAGGCCGTCGGCGATGGTGAAGTCGATCGTCGGCGAGGGCAGCGCGACGTAGAACGGCACGCCGTTGTCGTGCGCGGCAAGCGCCTTCAGATAGGTGCCGATCTTGTTGCAGACGTCGCCGGTGGCGGTGGTGCGGTCGGTGCCGACGATGACCATGTCGACCATGCCGTGCTGCATCAGGTGGCCGCCGGTGTTGTCGGGGATCACCGTGTGCGGCACGCCGTGGCCGCGCATTTCCCAGGCGGTGAGCGAGGCGCCCTGGTTGCGCGGGCGGGTCTCGTCGACCCAGACGTGGACCGGGATGCCGGCGTCGTGCGCCATGTAGATCGGCGCGGTCGCGGTGCCCCAGTCGACGGTGGCGAGCCAGCCGGCGTTGCAGTGGGTGAGGATGTTGATGCGCTCGCCCTCGGGCTTCAGGTCGGCGATGCGGCGGATCAGTTCGAGGCCGTGCCGGCCGATGGCGCGGTTGATCTCGACGTCCTCGTCGCAGATCTCCGCGGCGCGGGCATAGGCGACCTGCTCGCGGTCGGCCGGGCGGTTGCGGGTCAGCGCGGTGGTCATCTCGTCGAGCGCCCAGCGCAGGTTGACCGCGGTCGGGCGGGTGGCGAGCAGCAACTGGTAGGCGGCGGCGAGGTTGTCCTCGTTGGGATCGGCGCGGGCGGCGAGCGCCATGCCGTAGGCGGCCGTCGCGCCGATCAGCGGGGCGCCGCGCACCTGCATGTCACGGATGGCGCGGGCCGCGTCGTCGACGTCGCCGAGGCGCAGCGTCTCGAAACGGTGCGGGAAGCGGCTCTGGTCGATGATGCGCACCGACCAGCCGTCGTCGTCGAGCCAGATCGTGCGATAGGGTACGCCGTCAACCTTCATGCCCCAGCCTCCGCTCCGCCATGCCGGCGGTCCGAACAGGCGTATCGGACCCCGGCGCGACGGATCAACCGGAAAGCGGCGCAGACGTTCCCGCAGTGCAACGATCAGGCGGCGGGAAAGATGCCCGCCTCGCGGATTGCGACCCCGACCGGCTGCTTCAGGGCGACCTCGACACCGGCACCGTAGTCGGCCTCGATGCGGATGGCGCCGGCGCCGAGCGCCACTTCCGCGCGGCGGCGGGCGCCGGCCCGGCGCAGGATCTCGACCTGCGCCGGCAGCAGGCCGTCGGCCGGCGGGGCGAGGCTGACGTTCTCGGGGCGCACGAACAGCGTGGCGCGGCCGTCGCGCACGCCCTGGGCGGGGAGGTCGAGGCGGTTGCCCTCGAACAGCACCGCGCCGCCCGACACCTCGACCGGCACCCGGAAGGCCTCGCCGATGAAGTCGTAGACGAAGGGCGTCGCCGGGCGGTCGTAGATGTCGTCGGGGGTACCGAGCTGCTCGATGCGGCCCTGGCTCATCACCACGACGCGATCGGCGAGTTCCATCGCCTCGTCCTGGTCGTGGGTGACGAAGACGGTGGTGTGGCCGGTGCGGTCGTGCAGTTCGCGCAGCCAGCGGCGCAGATCCTTGCGCACGCGGGCGTCGAGCGCGCCGAACGGCTCGTCGAGCAGCAGCACCTTCGGCTCGATCGCGAGCGCGCGGGCGAGCGCGATGCGCTGGCGCTGGCCGCCGGAGAGCTGCGCCGGAAAGCGCTTGCCATATTCGGGCAGTTGCACGAGGTCGAGCAGCGTCTCGACCTTCTTGCGGATCTCCGCCTCGCCAGGCCGGGTCGCCGAGGGGCGCACGCGCAGACCGAAGGCGATGTTGTCGTAGACCGTCATGTGCCGGAACAGGGCGTAGTGCTGGAACACGAAGCCGACGTTGCGCTCCTGCACGCTGCGGTGCGAGGCGTCGTCGGGGCCGAAGAACACCTGGCCGCGGGTCGGGAACTCGAGCCCGGCGATGATGCGCAGCAGCGTCGTCTTGCCCGAGCCGGAGGGCCCGAGCAGGGCGATCAGTTCGCCGGAGCGGATGGTGAGGTCGACGCCGTGGAGGGCGGCGGTGGCGCCGAAGTCCTTGGCGATGTCGCGGATGTCGAGTTGCATGATGATGATATCCGTTGGGCGTCCCGAGAGACTTCAGTGGCGGCCGGTGCCGGCGATGTGGTCGGCGTATTTCCACTCGAGGAAGGTCTTCACGACCAGCGTGACGAGGGCGAGGCCGGCGAGGAGGGCCGCGACCGAGAAGGCGGAGACCGAAGCATATTCGTTGTAGGCGAGTTCGATGTGCAGCGGCATGGTCACGGTCTGGCCGCGCAGCTTGCCCGACAGCACGGCGACGGCGCCGAACTCGCCCATCGCGCGGGCGTTGCAGAGCAGCACGCCGTAGAGCAGCGCCCACTTCACGTTCGGCAGCGTGGTGCGCCAGAAGGTCTGCAGGCCGCTCGCCCCGAGCGACAGCGCCGCCTCCTCGTCACCGTTGCCCTGCTGCTCCATGAGCGGGATCAGCTCGCGGGCGACGAAGGGGAAGGTGACGAAGATCGTCGCGAGCACGATGCCGGGCACCGCGAAGATGACGCGCAGGCCGAAGCTCTCCTGAAGCCAGCCGCCGATCAGCGTGTTCGAGCCGAGCAGCAGCACGTAGACGAGGCCGGCGACGACCGGCGAGACCGAGAACGGCAGGTCGATCAGCGAGACGAGCAGCGTCTTGCCGCGGAACTCGAACTTCGCCACGGCCCAGGCCGCGGCGACGCCGAAGACGATGTTGCACGGCACGGCGATGGCGGCGACCAGCAGCGTCAGCCGGATCGCCGACTGCGCCTGCGGATCGGCGAGCGCCGACAGGAAGCCGGCGGTGCCGTTGCGGAACGCCTCGACGAAGACGACGCCGAGCGGGAACAGCAGGAACACCGAGAGGAAGGTCGCGGTGATCGCGATCAGTACGCCGCGCACGAGGCGCGGTTCGGTGGTCGGCGCGACACGGCGCGACGGGGGGACGGCCGCCAGCGACGGCGCCACGGCGGGGGCTGTATCAACCATGACCGAACCTCCGCTGGCTCCAGGCGTGCACGATGTTGACGAAGACGAGGATGACGAAGGACAGCGTCAGCATGATCGCCGCGATCGCGGCGGCGCCGGCGTAGTTGTACTCTTCGAGCCGGATGACGATGAGCAGCGGCAGGATTTCCGTCTTTCCCGGCAGGTTGCCGGCGATGAAGATCACCGAGCCGTATTCGCCGACCGCGCGGGCGAAGGCGAGGGCGAAGCCGGTGATCGTCGCGGGGGCCAGCGTCGGCAGCACGACCTGGAAGATGGTGCGCAGCCGGCTGGCGCCGAGGGTCGCGGAGGCCTCCTCGACCTCGCGGTCGAGTTGCTCCAGCACCGGCTGGACGGTGCGGACGATGAACGGCAGGCCGATGAAGACGAGGGCGATGAAGATGCCGGCCTGGGTATAGGCGATGCGGATGCCGTAGGGCGCGAGCCACTGGCCGATGATGCCGTTCGGGGCGTAGATCGCGGTGAGCGCGATGCCGGCCACCGCGGTGGGCAGCGCGAACGGCAGGTCGATGGCGGCGTCGAGGATGCGCCGGCCGGGGAAGCTGTAGCGGGTCAGCACCCAGGCGACGACGAGGCCGAACACGACGTTGAAGGCGGCTGCCAGCAGCGACAGGCCGAAGCTGAGCTGCAGCGCCGCCAGCAGGCGGCGATCGGTGAGGATGCGCCAGAGTTCGGCCCAGTCGAGCGTGAAGGTCTGGACGTAGAGCCCGGCGATCGGGATCAGCACGATCACCGCCAGATAGGCGATCGTGAAGCCGAAGGCGAGGCGGAAACCCGGTATGACGCTCGGCGTCCTGAACGTTGCGCTCGGCATGCGGCCCCTTGTCGTTCATGTGCGCGTCGGCGGCGGCCGGATCCAGCATCCGGTCGCCGCCGACGGTCTGTCAGTTCATCGCGGTCGAGGCAACAGCTCAGGGCGAGGTATAGATCTGGTCGAAGACGCCGCCGTCGGCAAAGTGGGTCTGCTGCACGTCCTTCCAGGTGCCGAAAACGTCACCGAGCTTGATGAGCTTCAGGTCCGGGAAGCGCTCGAGGTCGGCCGGATCGGCGAGCTCGGGCTTCGACGGGCGGTAGAAGTGCTTGGCGGCGAGCTTCTGGCCGACGTCGGAGTAGAGATAGTCGAGATAGCCCTGCGCCACCTCGCGGGTGCCGTTCGCCTCGACGTTCTTGTCGACCAGCGCCACCGGCGGTTCGGCGAGGATCGACAGCGACGGCACGACGATGTCGAACTGGTCAGGGCCGAGTTCCTCGAGCGCGAGGAAGGCCTCGTTCTCCCAGGCGAGCAGCACGTCGCCGAGGCCGCGCTGGACGAAGGTGGTGGTGGAGCCGCGGGCGCCGGTGTCGAGCACGGGGACGTGCTTGTAGATCTCGGCGACGAAGGCCTTCGCCTTCTCCTGGTCGTTGCCGTTGTGCTCGAGACCGTAGGCCCAGGCCGCGAGGTAGTTCCAGCGGGCGCCACCGGAGGTCTTCGGGTTCGGCGTGATGACCTCGACGCCGTCCTTCACAAGGTCACCCCAGTCGGTGATGCCCTTCGGGTTGCCCTTGCGGACGAGGAACACGATCGTCGAGGTGTAGGGCGAGGAGTTGTTGTCGAGGCGCGACTGCCAGTCGACCGGTAGCTTGCCGGAGCGTTCGGCGATCGCCTCGATGTCGGCGGCGAGCGCCAGCGTCACGACGTCGGCTGGCAGGCCGTCGATCACGGTGCGCGCCTGCGAGCCGGAGCCGCCGTGCGTCGTGTTGATCGTGACGGTGTCGCCGGTCTTTTCCTTCCAGTAGGCCGTGAACGCCTCGTTGTACTCGCGGTAGAGCTCGCGCGTCGGATCGTAGGAGACGTTGAGCAGCGTCACGTCGGCGGCGGCGGCGGTGCCGGCCAGCGCCCCGAGCGCCACAGCGCCGGAGAGAGCGGCAACGGCGAGGCGGCGGACAATACGGTCGATCGGTCGGGTCAGAGTCATCGTCGGGCTCCCCGGTTTCAATACCGTAATCTCTACATGATAGGTGGACTTGGACAACGAAGCCAAGTGCAGTGTTTGGCGCGGAATTAGAAAATTATTGCGCGCGAGCAGCATTGTACACGCCGAATGCCGCAGCATGGTGGCGAGGGTGCGGGTGCGGCGGAACGGAATTGCGAGTTTTGGCGAAGCCTTGCCGCGGGGCTCCCCCTCCCTGTCCCTCCCCCGCTTCGCAGGAGAGGGGACTCAGGAGGACAAGGCGCCTCGATCACTATCGTGTCGGTTCGGCGCAATCTTCGTTGTGCGAAAACCCTCTCGCCCATCGTCCCCTCTCCTGCGCAGCGGGGGAGGGACAGGGAGGGGGGAGCCCCACGGCAAAGCGCCTCGCCTCACACCGGCGCGACGACCTCGCCGGCCGCCAGCAGCGCGATCCGTCCCTCGAGCCGCGAATCCCGCAGCATGTCGGCCAGCGTCACGCCCTCCATCGCCAGCAGGATGCCGGCGTAGATGTCGCCGAAGGTCTTGCGGATGGCGCAGCTGCGTTCGTCGTCGCAGTCGGGGCAGCGGCGGTAGGCGGTCTTCGAGAGGCAGGGCAGCGGCGCGATGGGGCCGTCGAGGATGCGCAGCACGTGGCCGATCGAGATCGTCGCCGGGTCCTTGATCAGCGTGTAGCCGCCGTAGCGGCCGCGGCGGCTGGCGATCAGGCCGTCGTTCTTCAGGCCGAGCAGGATGGTCTCGAGGAATTTGCGCGGGATGCCGGTGGCGTCGGCGACGTCCTCGATGCGGGCGGGGTCGTCCGGCGTCGCGCGCGCGAGATGCAGCAGCGCCTTGAAACCGTATTTGGCCTTCTGGGTGATCACGCGGCGCCTCGGGCTGCCGTTCGCGGGCCGCGGCAACGGCCGGCGGCACGGGCAGCGTTTTTTGCAGTGTTGCGGCGAATGCGCCGTAAAATCAACCTCTCCCGCACGCACGGCGAAACTGCGGCAACGCGCGTCGCCGATGGAGAAACGGCGGCCCGGAGGCCGCCGTCGATCACAATGCCCTGCCCAGCGTGATGCGGGGCCGGCCGATCCGCGGCCAGCGGCCGTCCGTCAGGCGGCGACCTGCATGCCCGGCGGCGGCATCGCGCCGGTCATGATCGCCACCGCGTCGGACATCGAGTACTGGCGCGGGTCGATCACGGCGATGCGCTTGCCGAGGCGGTGGATGTGGATGCGGTCGGCGACCTCGAAGACGTGCGGCATGTTGTGGCTGATCAGCACGATCGGCATGCCGCGCCGCTTCACGTCGAGCATCAGTTCCAGCACACGGCGCGATTCCTTGACGCCGAGGGCAGCGGTCGGTTCGTCGAGAAAGACGATGCGGCTGCCGAAGGCGGCGGCGCGGGCGACCGCGACGCCCTGGCGCTGGCCGCCGGACAGCGTCTCCACCGCCTGGTTGATGTTCTGGATCGTCAGCAGGCCGAGTTCGGAGAGCTTGGCGCGCGCCTCCGCCTGCATCGCCTTGCGGTCGAGCATGCGGAAGACGCTGCCGAGGATGCCCGGCTTCACCTTCTCGCGGCCGAGGAACAGGTTGTCGGCGATCGAGAGGGCCGGCGACAGCGCGAGCTGCTGGTAGACGGTCTCGATGCCGGCTTCGCGCGCTTCCATCGGCGAGCGGAACTGGATCGGCTTGCCGTCGAGCAGGATCTCGCCGGCGTCGGGGATGAGCGCCCCGGTCAGCGCCTTGATCAGCGACGACTTGCCCGCGCCGTTGTCGCCGATCACGGCGAGGATCTCACCGGGATAGAGCTCGAACTCGGCGTGGTCGATGGCGGTGACGCGGCCGTAGCGCTTGACGAGCCCGTGCGCCTCGAGGATCGGCTTGACGGCGGCGGTCATGACGAAACCTTTCTGATCCACTGGTCGATGCCGACGGCCACGATGATGAGCAGGCCGATGGTGAATTCCTGCCAGAGCACGTCGACGCCCGAGAGCGCGAGGCCGTTGCGGAAGATGCCGACGATCAGCGCGCCGATCAGCGTGCCGAAGATCGAGCCGCGGCCGCCGAACAGGCTGGTGCCGCCGATCACCACGGCGGTGATCGAATCGAGGTTGGCGGTCTGGCCGGCCTGCGGGCTGATCGAGCCGATGCGGCCGATCAGGGCCCAGCCGCCGATGGCGCAGATCAGGCCGGCGACGATGTAGACCGAGAGCAGGATGCGGCTCGAATTGATGCCCGACAGCCGCGCCGCGTCGGGATCGTCGCCGACGGCGTAGACGTGGCGGCCCCAGGCGGTGCGGTTGAGCGCGTACCAGATGATGCAGAACAGCAGGATCATCATCACCGTGCCGTAGGTGATGCGCGCTCCCATAACGTCGATCGGCGTGCCGAGGAACTGCAGGAAGCCGGCATTGGCGGCGATCTCCTGCGAGCGGATGGTCTGGCTGCCCGAGTACCAGAGGTTCAGCGCGAAGAAGATGCTCCAGGTGCCGAGCGTGACGATGAACGGCGGCAGCCGCACCAGCGTGACGAGGATGCCGTTGATCAGGCCGCAGAGCATGCCGGTGATGATGCCGGCGCCGAAGGCGAGCGGCACCGGCAGGCCGGCGGTGATCGCGAGCTTGCCCATCACCACCGACGACAGCACCATGATGGCGCCGACCGAGAGGTCGATGCCGGCCGTGAGAATGATCAGTGTCTGGGCGACGCCGATGATGCCGATGATCGTCACCTGCTGCAGCACCAGCGACAGGTTGAACGGGGTCAGGAAGCGGTCGCCGGCGACCAGCGCGAAGCCGATCACCGCGAGGCCGAGCACCAGCGCCGGGGCGGCGGTCGGATAGGCGTGCAGGAAGTGGTGGAACCGCTTCAGCGGCGACAGCCGGTCCTCCTCGAAGTTCGCGACGCTGGTCGCACTCTTCTCGAGCACCTTCTCGAAGTCCTGCATCTCGCGCTTCGGCGGCACGGCGCCAGACGCGGTCTGGGACGGGTCTTCAGTGGAGGTCATCGCCTCGCTCCCCTCGAGCTTGCAGGTCTCCCGCGCGGCGGGGCACCTCCCGCCACTGCCGAAGCCTGCGCTTCGTTGCTTTCATCCTGTCATTCGGTCTGGAACGTGCGCGATGCGGACGGCATCGTCGGTCGCGCAAGGTCCGCCGGCCCGCCGGCCTCAAAGGATGTCCGGCGCCGCGCGGAGGATCATAGCCGATGCGGGTCGATCCGTCGGCAGCCGGGTGGCGGCCGGCGCCCGCGAAAAGCAGGCGCCGGCGGCCGTCATGTCAGACGGGAGACGTGATCCTCAGCCCCAGCACTTCGCCAGCGCCTCTTCCGAGGTGATCGAGGGGATGCCCTCGGCCGGCTTGTCGGTGACGAGCTCGACGCCGGTGTTGAAGAAGTCGAGGCCCGGGGTCGCGGCCGGCTTGGCGCCGGACTTCGCGAATTCGACCACGGCCTCGACGCCCATCGAGGCCATCAGCAGCGGGAACTGCATCGAGGTGGCGCCGATCACGCCGTCGGCGACGTTCTTGACGCCCGGGCAACCGCCGTCGACCGACACCAGGGTGACGTTGGCTTCGGCGCCGACGGCCTTCAGCGCCTCATAGGCGCCGGCGGCGGCCGGCTCGTTGATCGTGTAGACGACGTTGATCGACGGATCCTTCTGCATCAGGTTTTCCATCGCGGTGCGGCCGCCCTCTTCCGAGCCCGCCGTGACGTCGTTGCCGACGATGCGCTCGTCGGTTTCGTCGCCCATGCGCTTCGGGTCGACGAGGTCGATGCCGAAGCCCTGCAGGAAGCCCTGGTCGCGGCCGACGTCGACGGTGACCTGGTCGGTCGAGAGGTCGAGCAGCGCGATGCGGGCGTCGGCGGAGGCGTCGCCGAGCGTCGCCTTGGCCCACTGGCCGATCAGTTCGCCGGCCTTGAAGTTGTCGGTGGCGAAGGTGGCGTCGGCGGAGTCGATCGGCTCCAGCGGGGTGTCGAGGGCGATCACCAGGATGCCGGCGTCACGCGCCTTCTGCACGGTCGGCACGATGCCGGCGGTGTCGGAGGCGGTGATCAGGATGCCCTTGGCACCGGCCGAGATCAGGCTCTCGATCGCCGCGACCTGCGATTCGCTGTCGCCGTCGAACTTGCCGGCGAACGAGCGCAGCTCGACGCCGAGTTCCTTGGCCTTGGCCTCGGCGCCTTCCTTCATCTTCACGAAGAACGGGTTGGTGTTGGTCTTGGTCACGAGGCCGATGATGACGTCTTCGGCGAATGCGGGCGAAGCGCCCAGCACGCCGAGCGCGAACACGGCGGCGACGGTCGACTTCAGGACGCGAACAGATTTCGACATGGAATCCTCCCGGGCATTGTTCGTTACGGCGCGGTCCGAACCTCCTCGGATGCCGCCGCCGGCCGATGACAGGACCGGTGCCACCCTCTCCGTGGCGCCGCTCCCTTCCTCGTCATCGGCGGCCACGATCCCCCGATCATCGGCGGCTGTCAATACTTAAATCGAATGGATTTAGTTATTGACCGGCACTTGGCTCGGGCGCATCCTCACGCTTCGGCAGGACGACGATCCCGGCCCCGCGGCGCCAATTCCAAAGCGCCGCGCGAGGCCCTAGAACAAGGACGCGGTTGAGGATTCGGGCTTCGAACGAGCCTGCGATCCCGCCGCACGACCCGCCGAGGGGGAGGATGGTGACGTCCATGAAGCCGGCAGACATTGCCTCCGCCGCCACGATCGCGCCGGTCGGGGCCGGTGCAGGCGGCGCGAGCGGCCTGCGCGCGGGCGACCTCAGCCGCGGCACCAACCAGAGCGGCGTTCGCCTCTACAACGAGCGGCTGGTGCTGGCGCTGATCCGCCGGCACGGCGCGCTGCCCAAGGCCGAGATCGCCCGGCTCACCGGCCTCTCGGCCCAGACCATCACCCTGATCATGCGCCAGTTGTCCGCCGACGGCCTCGTGCTCGAGGGCGAACCGCAACGCGGCCGGGTCGGGCAGCCGTCGGTGCCGTTCTCGCTCGACCCCGACGGGGCGCTGTCGCTGGGCCTCAAGATCGGCCGGCGCAGCATGGACCTCGTGCTGATCGATTTCCTCGGCCGGGTCCGCCGGCTGCAACGCACCACCTACATCTACCCGACGCCGCGCGCCGTCTGCGACTTCGTCGCCATGGGCGTCGCCGCCATCGTGGCGGAGCTGCCGCCGGCGCTGGCGGCGCGGGTCACCGGGCTCGGCGTCGCCTCGCCGTTCGAGCTCTGGAACTGGGAGACCGAGGCGGCGGCGCCGCGCGACCTGCTGGCGCTCTGGCGCGGCATCGACATCCATGCCGAGATCGCCGCCGTATCGCCCTACCCCGTCGTGCTCTGCAACGACGCGACGGCGGCCTGCGCGGCGGAACTCGTGTTCGGCAACCCGAAACACCGCACCGATTTCCTCTACGTCTTCGTCGGCTATTTCATCGGCGGCGGCGTCGTGCTCGGCGGCAGCCTCTATCCGGGGCGCAGCGGCAACGCCGGCGCGCTCGGCTCGATGCCGGTGCTGCCGGCGGTGGCCGGCGCGGCCCCGGCGCAACTGATCCACGCCGCCTCGCTCGCCGCCCTCGAGCGCCGGCTCGAGGCGGCGGGGCTCGACCCCATGCTGATCTGGCAGACCCCCGACCGCTGGGACGAGATCGAGCCGCACGTCGCCGCCTGGCTCGCCGAGGTCGGCGACCATCTCGCCGTCGCCATCGTCGCCGCCCTCTCGGTGGTCGACTTCGAGGCGGTGGTGATCGACGGCGGCTTCCCCGCCCGCATCCGCGCCCGCCTCGTCGCGGAACTCGGCGCCAAGCTGCCCCGGCTCAACTGGAGCGGCCTGACCCCGGCGGAGGTCGAGGAAGGCACCGTCGGCTCGGAGGCGCGCGCCATCGGCGCCGCCAGCCTGCCGCTGCTCGAAACCTATGCCCGCGACCGGGAAATTCTCTTCAAGGAGACCAAGTGATGCTGAAGGGCATCGATCCCATCCTCGGCCCCGAGTTGCTCGCCGCCCTGCGCGCGATGGGCCACGGCGACGAGATCGCGATCGTCGATGCGAACTACCCGGCCGTCACCGACGCGCGCCGGCTGATCCGCATGGACGGCCACGACGCCGTCACCCTGCTCGATGCCGTGCTGTCGCTGCTGCCGCTCGACGATTTCGTGCCCGCGGCGGCGTTCCGGCCGGCGGCGGGCGGGGATCCGGACCGCGCGGAGCCGATCTTCGCCGAGTTCGCCACGACGATCGCGCGGCGTGAGCCGGGGTTCGCGCCGGTGCCGCTGGTCGGCCTCGCCTTCTACGACCGGGTCCGCGCCGCCTTCGCGGTGGTTGCCTCCGGCGAGCGCCGGCTCTATGGCAACATCATCCTGCGCAAGGGCGTGATCCGGCCCTGACGGACCTCGCCGCATCGGCGGCGGCCTTCGGTGCGCGGGACCCTTCGCCCACCCGCGCCCCCCCGAGGAGCCCTCCGCGATGAACGACGATCCTGTCCTTGGCCCCGCCCACGGCGTCAGCACCCACGACAGCGCCGAGGATCCGCGCAACGCCGGCGTCTTCATCTACGTCGACGGCAAGCTGGTGCCGCGCGACCAGGCCGTGGTCTCGGTCTATGATTCCGGCTTCATGATGGGCGACGGCGTCTGGGAGGGCATCCGGCTGCACGGCGGCGTGTTCGCCTTCCTCGACGACCACCTCGACCGGCTCTTTGAAGCCGCCTACGCCATCGACCTCGACATCGGCCTGACGCGGGAGGCGCTGATCGGCGCGCTCTACGACACCGTCCGCGCCAACGGCATGGAGGACGGCGTCCACATCCGCCTGATGGTGACGCGCGGGCGCAAGAAGGCGCCTTTCCAGGATCCGCGGCTCAGCGTGTTCGGCTCGACCATCGTCATCATCGCCGAGTGGAAGGAGCCGAGCCCGGCGACGATCGCCAAGGGCCTCAACCTCGTCACGGTGCCGATCTATCGCGGCCTGCCGGTGACGCAGGATCCGAAGCTCAACTCGCACTCGAAGCTCAACTGCATCCTGGCGCTGATCCACGCCCTGAAGGCCGGCGGCGACGAGGCGCTGATGCTCGACCCGCACGGCTTCGTCAACACGACGAACTCGACCAACTTCTTCATCGTGCGCAAGGGCGAGGTGTGGACCTCGACCGGCGACTACTGCATGAACGGCATCACGCGGCGCAAGGTGATCGAGGTCTGCAAGACGGCCGGCATCCCGGTGTTCGAGCGCAACTATTCGCTGGTCGACACCTACGGCGCCGACGAGGCGTTCGTCACCGGCACTTTCGGGGCGCAGACGCCGGTGGTGAAGATCGACGGCCGCGCGGTCGGCGCCGGCGTGCCGGGGCCGATGTTTCAGAAGATCCGCGGGCTCTACAAGGCGATGGTCGCGGCGGACTGCGCGGCGCGGCGCGCCTGATCTTTCACCGAGATCCCGGGCGGTCGCGCCCTCGTCAGTCGCGGCGGAAGATCACGCTCGCCAGCCAGCCGGTCAGCGTCGCCATCAGCACGGTGGCGAGGCCGTAGAGCAGGCCGTGCTCGCGCGAGAAGGTGGTCATCGCCTGCTCGAAGCCGACCTTGGCGATGGTGAGCTGCTCGCTCGCCTGCGACAGCTGCACGCCGTCGCGGAACAGGAACACGCGCACGTCGAAGGTGCCGAGCGGCACGTTCGGCGGCAGCACGAGGTTGGCGCGAAACAGCGTCGGGCTCAGGAACTCCACCGCGCCGGGCACCTCCGAATAGCGGCCCTGCGCCTGCATCAGCCGCAGGAATGCCGCCTCGAAGCGCGGCGGGCGGATGCGGTCGTCGGCCTGGCTCTCGTCGACGATCGCCCGGAAGCCGAGGCCGCGGCGCTGCCGGATCGGTTCGCCGACGATGTCGCCGAGCGGCGAGGTGGTGAGCAGGGCGTAGAACGACGGCACCTCCTCGAACGCCTCGGCCTCGCGGTTGATCCACAGACCGAACGTGCGCACCTTGCGCCGGGCGACCACGTTGGTCGGCGGGCCGAACACGGCGACGGCGATCTCGTATTGCGCCGGCCGCGACACCGACTGGCTGTCGCGCTCGATCGAGCCGAAGAACACGATCTGCGAGCCGTTGAAGTTCGACGAGATCGAGACGAGGTCGGTCGAGATCGCGGTGACGAGCTGTTCGGCCGGGGCGGTCCGCGGCAGCGCGACGACGGCGAGCAGCAGGCCGAGGAGGACCGGGACGAGGCGGCGCGCGGTCACAGCCCCGCCCCTCCGAAGGTGGTGAGCGAATAGGGCTCCGAGGGCGTCACGATCAGGTTGACCGCGAAGCGCACGCCGACCGAGAGCACCAGCAGGCCGAGCAGCGCGCGCAGCGTCTCGCCGCGCAGCCGCTGGCCGACGCGCGCGCCGAACTGCGCCCCGATCACCCCTCCGACCATCAGCGCGAGGCCGAGCACGGCGTCGACCGAATAGTTGGTCCCGGCGTGCATGATGGTGGCGAAGGCCATGGTGCCGATGGTCTGCATCAGCGTGGTGCCGACCACCATCGCGGTCGGCACGCGCAGGAGATAGATCAGCGCCGGCACCATCAGGAAGCCGCCGCCGATGCCGAGGATCGCGCCGAGGAAGCCGATCGCCGCCCCGAGTGCCACGATGGGCAGCGCCGAGATGTAGAGCCGCGAGCGGCGGAAGCGCACCTTCAGCGGCAGGCCGTGCACCCAGTTGTGCTGCCCCGGCCGGCGCGGCGCCTCGCGCTTGCCGCGGCGGATGGCGATCATCGAGCGCACCGCCTCCTGCAGCATCAGCGCGCCGACGGTGCCGAGGAAGACGACGTAGGCGAGCGCCAGCATCAGGTCGAGCTGGCCGAGCTGGCGCAGTATCGAGAACAGCCAGACGCCGGCCGCCGAGCCGAACAGGCCGGAAAATGTGAGGAAGCCGGCGAGCTTGAAGTCGATCGCCTGGCGGCGGATGTAGGCGGCGGCGCCGGACGCCGAGGAGGCGACGATCTGGCTCGACACGGTGGCGACCGCTACCGCGGCGGGAATGCCGGAGAAGATCAGCAGCGGCGTCAGCAGGAAGCCGCCGCCGACGCCGAACAGGCCCGAGATGAACCCCACCGCCCCGCCCATCGCGAGCAGCAGGAACAGGTTCATCGGGATTTCCGCGATCGGCAGGTAAACGTCCAATGCCGCCTCCGGCTGGTGTCGGCCAGTAGGATTGCAGGTCCGCCGGTAAGACTTCGTTAAAGACGTCGCCCCGCCGCGGGTCAACCCGGCGGCGGGGCGCAATTCGGATCATGGTTGATCGGCTGCGGTTCAGATGGCGCGTTCGGCCAGCGCCGCGACGAGGGCCGCGTCGGCGACGCCGGTCTCCGGCAGGCCGCGCTGCTTCTGGAACGCGACGATGGCGTCGCGCGTCCGCCGGCCCATCTTGCCGTCGGCCGGCCCGGGGCTGAAGCCCTGGGCGGCGAGCAGCGCCTGGGCTCTTGCGATGAGATCGCCGTCGGACGCCGCGACGCTCGCCGGCGGCAGCATCCAGGCCGGGTTGGCGATCTCGACCTCGTTCGCCGCCGCGCTGAGCGGCTTCGGCTTCCAAGTCTCGACGGCGAGCCGGGCCCGGGCGAGGCTGTCGCTGTCGAGCGCCTGCTCGATGTCCTCGCGCTTCTTGGCGGCATCCGCGTCGCCGGCGGCACCGGCGATGGCGAACCACTTGTAGGAGCTCGCGAGATCGCGGGTCACGCCGAGGCCGCGGGCGTGCAGGATGCCGAGGTTGTACTGGCTGTCGCGCACGCCGAGGTCGGCGGCGGCCGTGAACCATTCCGCAGCCGTGGTGTAGTCCGGATCCCCGAGGCTGCCCTCGGTGTGCATGACGGCGAGGTTGTGCATCGCCTTGGCGTTGCCGGCCTCGGCGGCGCGCTCGTACCAGGCGGCGGCGCGCTTGGCATCGCGCGGCACGCCCTGGCCCTTCTCATAGAGACTGCCGAGCCGGTACTGCGCCGGGGCGAGCCCGGCCTCGGCGGCGCGCTCGTACCAGACGGCGGCACCGGCGACGTCCTGCACGATGCCGCGGCCCTCGACGAGCCGGGCGGCGACCTCGAACTGGGCCGCGGGATCGCCGGCGGCGGCGGCCTCGCGCAGGGCCGGCGCGCCGATGGCGGCCGGCGGCAGGGGGGCGGCGATGCGCGCGGGGTCGGCGTCGGGCGTGCCGGGCTCGGTCGCGGCGGTGCCGAGGCTGACGGTCTCGGGCGCGGCGTCCTGGGCGACGGCCGGTCCGGTCGCCGGCTCGGCGTCGGCGGTCGTCGCTGCGGCGTCCGCCTCGACGTCGGCCGGTGTCGTGGTGGGCGGGGCGGCGGGCGGGGCAAAGCTGCCGGCCGGCAGCGAGGTCGCGTTCGGCCCGAAGCTCGCGGCATTGCCGCCGGTCGCCTCCGGGGCGGCGACGATGTCGAAGCCGGGCTCGTCGTCGGTCTCGGCCGCCGGCGGCGTCACCTCGGCCGTGTTCGCCGGGGCGGGAGCGTCGGCGGCCTCGCTGGTGGTCGCTTCGGTCGCGGCCGTCGCCGGCCCGCCGATGCGGTCGTCGCCGAGGGTCCAGCCGACGACGCGGACGACGCCGAGGGTCAGCACCAGCGCGGCGGCGGCCATCAGGATCTGGCGGCGATGCGCGGCGAGGAAGCCGCGCAGGCCGGCGCGCTCCGCCTTCGGCTCCTCGGCGACCGGCGCCGCCGGCGGGGTGACGACGGCGGCCTGCTCGCTCGCCGCCTGCTGGGCGGCGCGGCGGGCCGCGGCGATGAAGTCGGTCTTGCCGTGCGCCGGGGCGGGGGCCGCGGCGGGCGCCGGCTCGGGCTGCGGCGCGGGCGGCGTCGGCGTCCGGCGTTCGGCGCGCACCTGCGGCGTGCCGCCGGCGGGACGGGCGACGCGCGGCTTGCCGCTGCCCGGCTCGAGCGGCAGGTCGGCGTCGAAGCTGTCGCCGGCCTCGCCGAGGTCGAGCGGCGCCTCCGCCGAAGGCGGCGCCTTGCGGCCGGCGCCCTGGCGCGGCGCGATCAGGTCGTCGAGGATGCTCGGGCCAGGGGCGGCGGCGGCGGGACGGGACGGCTGCGGCGGCGGCTGCGCGCCGGCGAGGCCGGCCGCGAGGCTGCGCTCGATCTCGCGCCAAGTCTCCTCGTCGGCGACGCGGGGCGCCGGCGCCGGGGCGGCCACCGCGCGGGACGGGGCTGCCGCCAGGCTGGAGAGCCCGGACAGGCCCGAGACGCTCTGCAGGATGTCGTTCATGCTGTCGAGCAGCGTGAGATCGCGCTGGCGCGACTCCTGGATCTCGCGCTGCAGGTTCTCGAGGTCCCGGCCGAGGCCACGGATCGCGCCGGCGACGGCCGATCCCTCGCGCTCGTCGAAGGCGGCGACGGCCGCCCGGGCGGCGGCCTGGGCCATGTCGCCCGTATCGAGGGCGGTGGCGATCGTCTGCTCGACGCTGCGCAGTGCCGCCGCGAGGCGGTCGTCGTCGCGCGACTGGCTGTCGATGCGGTCAACGAGGCGCTCGATGCGCGCCTCGATCTCGGCGCCGAGGGTCGCCGGGGCCGGGCCGCCGGCGGCGAGCATGTCGAGGCGGCCGGCGATCTGGCGGATTTCGGCCTCGAGGCCATCCAGCGACGGCGAGGCGAGGTCGGCGAGGTCGCGGCGGAGGCCGTCGATCGCGCGGGCGACTTCGGCCATCTCGTCGGGGCGGGCCGCGCCGGCGTGGTCGGCGAGCGCGGTGATCGCGTCCTCGATGCGGCCGATCGCGTCGGCGAGGTCGGCCGACGGCGCGCCGCCGAGCGGCCCACCGTGGACGGCTTCGATCGAGCCGATGCGGGCGCCGATCTCCTCGAGCCGCACCTCGATGCCGGCGAGCGCGCCGCCGTCGAGGCCGGCGAGCGGCTGGTTGGCGAGGCTGTCGAGCTTGCGCCCGAGTTCGGCGAGCTGCAGCCCGGTGCCCGGATCACCGGCCATGGCGCGGGTGTCGATCTGGCGGCCGAGCGCCTCGAAGGCGGCGCCGGTGCTGCGGTCGATCGCCGAAAGGCGGGTTTCCATGCGCTCGGCGAGCGCCGCGATGCGCAGTTCCAGCGCGGCCAGCATCTCGCTGTCGGCGTCGTCGCCGAGGCCGTCGATCTGGGCGGCGAGTTCGGTGAAGCGGCCGTCGAGGGCGGCGACGACACCGGCGTCGATCGCCGAGACGTCGAGGCCGGCGAGGCGCTCGCCCATGTCGTCGATGCGGGCGAGCACGGCGCCGATGTCCTCGCGGACATCGCGGCGCACCGCGTCGACCTCGCGGGCAACGGCGTGCGGCAGGTTCTCGATCGGCGCGAGGCGCTGCGCCAGCGTGCCGATGTCCTCGCGCACGCCGTCGATGTCGCGGGCGATCGTCGCCGGCAGGGCCTCGACCGGGGCGAAGCGCTGGGCGAGCGCGGCGATGTCGATACGGACGTCCTGCTTCATGGCGTCGAGATCGCGCGAAAGCGTCTCCGGCAGCGCCTCGACCGGGCCGAGGCGATCCGAGAGTTCGGCGAGATCGCCGCGCACGTCGAGCTTCAGCGTCTCGATATCCTGGGCGAGCGCGCCGGGCAGCGCCTCGACCGGGGCGAGGCGGGCGTCGATCTCGCGCAGGAGCTGCGGCAAGGCGTCGAAGCGACGGCCGAGGTCCTCGAGCCGCTCCCCCTGGGTCTCGAGGCGGCGCGCGACCTGCGGCAGCACGTCGAGCCGCGACATCTGGCCTTCGATCTGGTTGAGCCGCGACGCGACGGTGTCGAGGCGGGACTCGACGCTGGTGACAAGGCGCGAGGGATCGAGCCCGGCGACGGCGCGGGCGAGCTGGGCGAGCTGCCCCTCGAGCACGGCGACGCCCTGGTCGCCGGGGGCGGCAGCGATCGCCTCCACACGGGCGGCGAGTTCGTCGAGCCGCGCGGTGAGCAGGCGGTGATGGCTTTCGCCCGGAATCGCGGCGAGCAGGTC
The DNA here is from genome assembly GCF_015904235.1 of Methylobrevis albus. Taxonomy (GTDB): domain Bacteria; phylum Pseudomonadota; class Alphaproteobacteria; order Rhizobiales; family Pleomorphomonadaceae; genus Methylobrevis_A; species Methylobrevis_A albus. The sequence goes on along the minus strand of NZ_JADZLT010000043.1, from coordinate 93,840 downwards.
GCGCACCTCGGCCATCTGGCCGACGAGCTCGGTGACGAGGCCGGAGTCCGGCTCGCGGCCGCCGACCGCGTCGAGCCGCTCGACCAGCAGGTCGTAGGACCGGGTGAGGCCGGCGAGGGCCGGCTTGGTAGCGTTTGCCGCCACGGCGTCGCGCAGCCTGGAGATCTCCTCGCGCACGATCTCGAAATGCTCGCGCGGCGGGATCGCGGCGGTCAGGCCGTCGATGCGGGCATCGAGCCGCGCGGCGAGGCGGTCGAAGGCGGCGGTGTCGACCGCGGGCGGCGCGGCGACCGGGGCCGGCGCGGCAGCGGCCACGGGACGGGCCTCGGGGGCGGGCTCGGCACGCGGCGCCGGCGCGCGCGGCGCCTCGGCGCGGGGTGCTTCGGCGCGCGGGGCCTCGGGGCGGGCGGACCGGGAGGCCTCGGCGCGGACAGGTTCGGAACGGACCGGCTCGGGCCGCACGGGCTCCGGTCGGGGCGCTTCGGCGCGCAGCGGCGCCGGCGACGGCACCGGCTGCAGATGCGGCGGCGCGGCGCGGCGGCGCTCGGCGGCGGCGCGCTCGATCTGGTCGCGCTGGGCGGTGATTTCCTCGATCGCCTTCTGCAGGTCGCGGCTGCGATTGTCGGCGACGGCGGCGAGGTGCGGCTGGCGCGCGCCGCGATCGTTGGTCGAAAGCGCGCGGATGCGGTCGCCGAGGCGGTCGAGGGAATCGATGATGCGGCCGATCGGCTGGCCGTCCGGTCCCGCAGCGGCGGCCTGGGCCGGGGCTTGGGCCGGCGCGGGGGCGACGGGCGCCTCGGCTTTGGCGGCCGGCCGGGCCGCGGCCTGCGGCGCCGGCTGTGCCCCCGGGGCGTCGCCCGCATTGCTGCGGATCAGGCGGGTCAGCCACTCGTCGACGGTGAGCCCCGCGGCCGCGGCGGCACGCTCGGCTTCCCGGCGGATGTCACCGGCCACGGTATCCTGTCGCGGCGCCGATCGCGAGGTCATGCTGGTCTCTCCCGTATGGCCGGCGGGGCCGTGATCGGTCCGCCATCCCCTCTTCGCGGCGCATCCCGGGGTTCACCCGGCGCTGTCCGCGCCTTTGCAACTCGGTCACGCGTCGCCCGGCGCCCGACTTGCCGCTGCCGCGATCCCGGCCGGTGCGCCGGCGAAGGAGGGGAGCAGGGTCGGATTCGTCCCGTTCACCGGCATTTTCACCAAATACGGTAAACGGGAAGTAAACGACCGCCTGCACAACTCATGCTTCGGTAACCAGAATGAATCTTTCGTTAGGGCCGTGTCGCGATCCGCGCTGCGACATGCTGCCGACTGGACGTTGACGCAAACGTAAGCTAAGCAGGATACTCACCTCACAGATCATTGGCGGAGCGGCGCGTGGCGCAGGACAAACAGTCGATCGCCCAGGCCTCGGCCATCGCCGCGGACGACTTCGCCCCCGACGGCGACGACACCGGGCGCTCCAACCTCTTCACCATCGGCGACCTCGCGCGCGAATTCGGCGTGACGCTGCGCACACTGCGCTTCTACGAGGACAAGGACCTGATCACGCCGCAGCGCGACGGGCTGAACCGGCTCTACACGCGGCGCGACCGGGCGCGGCTGAAGCTGGTGCTGATGGGCAAACGAGTCGGCTTTTCCTTGAACGAAATCAAGGATATGCTCGATCTCTACGATTTGCGCGACGGCCAGGTGATGCAGCTCAAGGTGGCGCTCGGCAAGTTCAACGAGCAGATTGCGCTGCTCGAGCGCCAGAAGAAGGACATCGAGCAGGCACTCACCGAACTCCGGCGCACGGTGTCGGTCGTCGGCGGGCTGCTGAAGGAAAAGGAACAGGCGGCGGGCTGACGCGCCGCCCCTGCCCGCGCCTCGCCCCCCCTCGGCAGCGCTCGACAAACGCCCTGCGCGCGCCATATTCCCTTTACGCAAACGTTAAGCCCCGACGATAGCATCGACGGCGCTGCGTCGTGCGGACCACGGGACCAGCAGGCAGGAAGGGTCGCCATGCCGAGTTACCGGGCGCCGGTCGCCGACAGCCTCTTCATCGTCAACGATGTGCTGCGCCTTGCGGACCATGCCGAGCTGCCGGGCTTTGCCGAGGCGACGCCCGACGTGGTCACGGCCGTTCTCTCCGAAGCGGGGCGGTTCGCGGACGAGGTGCTGCAGCCGCTCAACCAGCGCGGCGACGCCGAGGGCTGCCGGCGCGGGGCCGACGGCAGCGTCGCGACGCCGGCCGGCTTTCGCGAGGCCTATGCCCGCTACCGCGCCACCGGCGTGATCGGCATCGCCGCCGACCCCGCCTATGGCGGCCTCGGCCTGCCCTATGTGCTGGCGAGCCTCATCAACGAATTCGCCTCGGGCGCCAACCTCGCCTTCAGCCTCTATCCCGGCCTGACCCAGAGCGCGATCTCGGCGCTGGCGGAGCACGGCAGCGAGGCCCAGCGCGCGCTCTACCTGCCGCGCCTCGTCGACGGCAGCTGGACGGGCACGATGAACCTCACCGAGCCGCACTGCGGCACCGACCTCGGCCTGCTGCGCACCCGCGCCGCGGCGAACGACGACGGCAGCTATGCGCTCCATGGCGAGAAGTCGTTCATTTCCGCCGGCGAGCACGACCTCGCCGAGAACATCGTCCACCTCGTGCTCGCCCGCATCGACGGCGCCGTCGCCGGCACGCGCGGGCTGTCGCTGTTCGTGGTGCCGAAGTTCATCCCGGGCGCGGACGGTCGGCCGGGGCAGCGCAACGCCGTCACCTGCGGCGGCATCGAAGCCAAGATGGGCATCCACGGCAACGCCACCTGCACGATGCTCTACGAGGGCGCGACGGGCTGGCTGGTCGGAACGCCCGGCGCCGGCCTCAAGGCGATGTTCACCATGATGAACGAAGCCCGGCTCGGCGTCGCCGGCCAGGGCCTCGCGCTCGGCGAGGTCGCGGGCCAGAACGCCGCCGCCTATGCCCGCGAGCGGCGCCAGGGCCGGGCGCTCGGCGGCGCGGCCGAGCCCGCCGCGGGCGCCGACCCGATCGTCGTGCATCCGGACGTGCGCCGCATGCTGATGACGATGCGCGCCTTCACCGAGGGCGGCCGGGCGCTGATGCTGTGGGGCGCGCTGCAGTCCGACATCAGCCGGCGCTCCGCCGATCCGGCCGTGGCGGCCCGCGCCGCCGACCTGCTCGGCCTCTTGACGCCGGTCGCCAAGGCGGTGCTGACCGACCGCGGCTTCGAGGCGGCGGTGATGGCGCAGCAGGTCTACGGCGGGCACGGCTACATCGCCGGCAACGGCGTCGAGCAGTTCGTGCGCGATGCGCGCATCACCATGATCTACGAGGGCACCAACGGCATCCAGGCGCTCGACCTCGTCGGGCGCAAGCTCGGCAAAGACGGCGGGCGGGCCGTTATCGGGTTCTTCAAGGAATTGAAGGACTATGTCGGGGCACGGTCGGGGGACGCCGCGCTCGCCCCGTTCGTCGCGCCGCTCGGGCGTGCCGCCGGGGATCTCGAGCGCGCGACGATGTGGTTCATGGCCAACGCGATGAAGGCGCCCGACAACGCGGGCGCCGGCGCGAGTGACTATATCCATCTCTTCGGCCTGACGGCGATGGGCTGGATGTGGGCGCGGATGGCCGAGACGGCGGCGGAAAAGCTCGCCCGCGGCGAGGGCGATCCGGCCTTCCTGGCTGCGAAGCTCGACACCGGCCGCTTCTTCATGGAGCGGCTGCTGCCCGAGACGGCGCTGCGCCGCACACGGATCGAAGCCGGCGCCGCATCGACGATGGCGCTGCCGGCGGACCTGTTCTGAGCGCCCCGCGGCCGCCGCCGCAAGGGGCGCCGCAAGGAGAATGGCGATGGCCGAGGCTTTCATCTACGACCACGTCCGCACCCCGCGCGGCCGCGGCCGCCGGGACGGGGCGCTGCGCGAGGTGAGTTCGGTGAAGCTCGCCGCCGCGCCGCTCAGCGCGCTCGCGGCGCGCAATCATCTCGACACGGCGCTGGTCGACGACGTCATCCTCGGCTGCGTCGATCCGGTCGGCGAGGCGGGGGGCAACATCGCCCGGGCGGCGGTGTTCGTCGCCGGCTATGGCGAGCAGGTGCCCGGCATGCAGATCAACCGCTTCTGCGCCTCCGGGCTCGACGCGGTCAACGCCGGCGCGGCGCAGGTGATCGCCGGCCAGAGCGACATGGTGGTGGCGGGCGGCGTCGAATCGATGAGCCGCGTCGGCCTCGGCGCCTCGGGCGGCGCCTGGCCGGTCGACCCCGCCGTGGCGCTGCCGTCGTGGTTCATGCCGCAGGGCGTGTCGGCCGACCTGATCGCCACCAAATACGGATTTTCGCGCGACGACGTCGACGCCTATGCCGCCGAGAGCCAGCGCCGCGCCGCGGCGAGCTGGAGCGAGGGGCGCTTTGCCCGCTCGGTGGAGCCGGTGCGCGACGTCAACGGCCTCGTCATCCTCGACCACGACGAACACATGCGCCCCGAGACCAACATGCAGAGCCTCGCGGCGCTGCGGCCGGCGTTCGCGATGTACGGCGAGATGGGCGGCTTCGACGCCGTGGCGATCGACGCCCACCCGGAGGTGGAATACGTCGACCACGTGCACCACGCCGGCAACTCGTCCGGCATCGTCGACGGCGCCGCCGCGGTGCTGCTCGGCTCGCGCGCCGCCGGCGAGGCGGCCGGGCTGAAGCCGCGCGCCCGCATCCGCGGCTTTGCCAGCATCGGCTCCGATCCGGCGCTGATGCTGACCGGGCCGGTCGACGTCACCGAGAAGCTCCTGAAGCGCACCGGCATGACACTCGCCGACATCGACCTCTTCGAGGTCAACGAGGCGTTCGCCGCCGTGGTGCTGCGCTTCATGCAGCATTTCGGCACCGACCCGGCCAAGGTGAACGTCGCCGGTGGCGCGATCGCCCTCGGCCATCCGCTGGGGGCCACCGGGGCGATGATCCTCGGCACGGTGCTCGACGAACTGGAAGCCCGCGACCTCAACGTCGCCCTGGTGACGCTGTGCATCGGCGCCGGCATGGGCACGGCGACGGTGATCGAGCGGGTTTGACGGCCGTCGTCGGGGGGCGGACGGCCGATGCGACAGGAAAGGCGAGACCGATGGACCCGACCCACTTCACCACCGCGACCGACGCCGACGGCGTCGCGCTGGTCACCTGGGATTCGCCCGGCCGCTCGATGAACGTGTTCTCCGTCGCGGTGATGGACGAGTTCGAGGCGCTGATCGAGACGCTCGCCACCGACGCCGCGGTGAAGGGCATCGTGATCGCGTCGGGCAAGGAGAGCTTTTCCGCCGGCGCCGACCTCAAGATGCTGGAGGCGGTGCTCGAGAAGTACGCCGAACTCGCCGGCGGCGATCTCCTCGCGGCGAAGAGCTGGCTGCTGCACGAATCGGCGCGGATGTCGCGGCTGTGGCGCCGGGTCGAAACCTGCGGCAAGCCGGTGGTGGCCGCCATTGGCGGCACCTGCCTCGGCGGCGCCTTCGAGCTCGCGCTCGCCGCGCACGGCCGCATCGCGGCGGAGGGCGACTACAAGGTCGGCCTGCCGGAGGTGAAGATCGGCATCTTCCCCGGCGCCGGCGGCACCCAGCGCGTGATGCGCCTCGCCGATCCGCAGGCGGGGCTGACCTTCCTGCTGCAGGGCCAGACCGTGCCGCCGAAGCAGGCGCTGCGGCTGAAGCTGATCGACGAGGTCGTGCCCGCGGACGGGCTGATCGCCGCGGCAAAGGCGAAGGTGCTGACGCTATCGCCAGTGAAGGCGTGGGACGAGGAGAAGTTCAGGCCGCCCGGACCCGCCGTGTTCTCGGCCGGCGGCTTCCAGTTCTGGCCGGCGGCAAACGCGATCTATCGGCGCGAGACGCATGACAACTACCCCGGCGCCCGCGCCATCCTCGCCGCCTGCTTCGAGGGCGTGCAACTGCCGATCGACCTCGGCCTCCGGATCGAGTCGCGGCTGTTCGCCGACGTGCTGACGACGTGGGAAGCGAAGGCGATGCTGCGCACGCTGTTCGTCTCCACCCAGGAACTCGGCAAGGGCGCGCGGCGTCCGGCCGGCGTGCCGCCGTCGGCACCGCGCAAAGTCGGCATCATCGGCGCCGGCTTCATGGGGGCCGGCATCGCCTATGTGACGGCGGCCGCCGGCATCGACGTGGTGCTGGTCGACCGCGACCTCGCGGCGGCGGAAAAGGGCCGCGCCTATTCCGACGGGCTGATCGCCGGCCGCGTCGCCAAGGGACGGGCGACGGCGGAGGACCGTGCGGCGCTGATGGACCGCATCCAGGCGAGCGCCGACTACGCCGACCTCGCCGGCTGCGACCTCGTCATCGAGGCGGTGTTCGAGGACCGCGGCGCCAAGCTCGCCGCGATGGACCAGGCGGCGGCGGTGCTCGGGCCGGACGCGATCTTCGCCTCCAACACCTCGACGCTGCCGATCACCTCGCTCGCCGCCGGCTGGCGTGCGCCGGCCGATTTCGTCGGCATCCATTTCTTCTCGCCGGTCGAGAAGATGCTGCTGGTCGAGGTGATCCGCGGCCGGGACACCGGCGAGCGGGCGCTCGCCGTGGCGCTCGACTATGTCCGCGCGCTGCGCAAGACGCCGATCGTGGTCGAGGACAGTCGCGGCTTCTACGCCAACCGCTGCGTCACCGCCTATCTGCTCGAAGCCCACCTGATGCTCGCCGAAGGCGTGCCGCCGGCGATGATCGAGAACGTCGCGCGCATGGCCGGCATGCCTGTCGGCCCGCTCGCCCTCAACGACGAGGTCGCCGTCGACCTCGCCTGGAAGATCGTGCAGGCGGCAAAGCAGGACCTCGGTGCCGGCGCCGTCGACCCGCGGCAGGAAAAGCTGCTGCAGGCGATGGTGGTCGAGCGCGGGCGTCTCGGCCGCAAGAACGGCAAGGGCTTCTACGACTATCCCGAGAAGGGCAAGAAGCGGCTCTGGCGCGGGATCGCCGAGATCGTCGGCCCGGCGCAGGCGGCCGAGGCGATCGACGTCGATGAGTTGAAGCTGCGCCTGCTCGTGGTGCAGGCACTGGAGGCGGCGCGCTGCATCGAGGAGGGCGTCGTCACCGATGTGCGCGAGGCCGACGTCGGCTCGGTGCTCGGCTTCGGCTTCGCGCCGTTCACCGGCGGCACGATCTCCTACATCGACCGCATCGGCACCGCCGCCTTCGTGCAGCTTTGCGACGGCCTCGCCGAGCGGCACGGGCCGCGGTTCACGCCCGGGCGGCTCGTCACCGAGATGGCGGCGACCGACCAGCGCTTCTACGATCGCTTCCGCCCCGGCGCTGCCGCGGCCTGACGGGGAGGATGGCCGGGTGAAGCTCGGGCGGCTGCTGATTGTGTGCGGAGGCTTCGTCGCGGCCGGTACCGCGACGGCCGCCGACCTGTCGCCGCCGTTCTCGCGCGGATTGCCGACGCTGCACGCCGGCGCCGCGCCGTTCCCCACGCTGCCGGGGCCGACGCTGCCGAGCCCGGCGCCGCGAGACGCGGGATCGCCGAGCGCGGCCGAGCCACCTGCCACTGACGGCGAGGCGCAGGTGCAGGCGCCCGTGCCGGACGCGCCGGTGCCGGACGCGCCCCCGGAGATCGCTCCCGCGCCGGCGCCCTCCCCTGTGCCGCTGCCCGACGCGCCGACGCCGGAGCCGGAGCCGGAAACCTCGCCGGAAGTCCCGCCAGCGGCCACCGAATTGCCGGAAGCCGCGCCGCAGCCGGAAGACGCCCCGTCGCAGCCTTTGCCCCCGCCGGAGGACGCGCCGTCGGAACTGGCGCCGGCCGAGCCCGCGCCGATGCCGGAAGCGCCGCCGCCGGAGGACGAGCCGCCCGAACCGGCACCCGCCGAGCCCGCGCCGCCGCCGGTCCCCGCGCCGTCCCCGGCACCGGTCGATCCGGGCGGCAACTTCAGCCTGCGGCTCGCCGATGGCCAGTATCTGAAGCTCGACCGGGTCACCGGCGACGTGTCGCTGTGCGAGAAGGGCGACGACGGCTGGCGCTGCCGGCTACTGCCGGACGAGCGCGCGGCGATGGAGGCGGAGATCGTCGCGCTCGGCGAAGACGTCGCCCGGCTCGAGGCGCGCGTCGCCGAGCTCGAGGCCGAACTCGCCGCCGCCCGCGCCGCGCCGCCCGCGCCCGCGCCCACGCCACCGGCTGCCCCGGCACCGCCCGTCCCCCCGCCGCCGGCCGTCGCCCCGCAGCCGCCCCCCGCACCGAGCCCGCCTGCGCCGGAGCCCGCTTCCCCGGCCGAACCGCCTCCCCCCGAGGCGGCCGCGGAGCCGACGGAACCGGCGCCGCCGGTCGATGCGCCGCCGGTCGATGCGCCCGCGGGAACGCCCGAGACGCCCGAGGCGCCCGAGGCGCCCGGCACGCCGGCCGAGGAACCGGCCTTCACCGAGCGGGTGCAGCGCTTTGCCGGCGAGGCGCTGGACGGGGTTTCCCGCCTTGTCGACGACCTCAGGCGCGCCCTGTTCGAGTGACGCCCGGCCCTGCCGCCGCCCGCTGCCTCCGCGTTTCCTTCGCGCCTGCGGAACGAATGTCTCGGCCCATCGGTTTTGCAAGCGGACGACGGCTCGCCGTCGGCACAATCGATTGGAAGGACAGACCATGGCCTGGATTACCACCCGCGACGGGACGAAGCTGCGCGTCAAGGATTGGGGCAGCGGACGTCCGGTGATCCTGATGCACGGCTGGCCGCTCTCCGCCGACAGCTGGGACGACCACGCCCTCGCGCTCGCCGACGCGGGCCTCCGCGCGATCGCCTATGACCGCCGCGGCTTCGGCCACTCCGACCAGCCGTGGACCGGCTACGACTACGACACCCTCGCCGACGACCTCGCCGACGTGATCGCCGAGACGGGCGCTGCGGACGCGGCGATCGTCGGCTTCTCGATGGGCGGCGGCGAAGTCGCGCGCTACATGTCGCGCCATGGCGGCGCCGGGGTCCGGCAGGCCGCGCTGATTTCGTCGGTGGTGCCCTACATGCTGCAGACCGGCGACAATCCGAACGGCGTGCCGCAGTCGGTGTTCGACGAGATGACGGCCGGCATGAAGGCGGACCGGGCGAGCTTCTTCACCGACTTTTTCAAGGATTTCTACGGTGTCGGCTTCTTCGGCCAGCCGGTCAGCAACGAGGTGCTCGAGTGGTCGCGCAGCGTCGCGATGGCGGCCGGCCTGAAGCCGACCCTCGCCTGCGCCGAAGCCTTCGCCACCACCGACTTCCGCCCCGATCTCGGCGCCTTCCGCGTGCCGACGCTGATCGTGCACGGCACCGCCGACAAGACGGTGCCGATCGACGCCACGGCGCGGGTTGCGGCGAAGACGATCGCGGGCGCGTCGCTGATCGAGTACGAGGACGCGCCGCACGGCCTGCTCGTCACCCACAAGGACCGGCTGACCGAAGACCTGCTCGACTTCCTGCTGCGCGGCTGACCGCCGCGCCTCAGGCGAGATCGCGCAGGAACGCCGTCATCCGGGCAAGGCTCGCCGTGGTGGCGGCGCTGTCGAACATCTGGAAGACGTGCGCGCCGCCGGGAACGAGGTCGAGATCGGCCGGGTTGCCGGCGGCGGCCCAGCGCGCCGCCATGAACAGGCTGTCGTCGAGCAGCGCGTCGGCAGTGCCGACCGTGAACAGCGCCGGCGGCAGGCCGGCGAGGTCGGCGTGCAGCGGCGAGACGTCGGGATCGGCCGGGTCGTCGCCCTCGGCGAGATAGAGCCGCGCGAACAGGCGGATGTCGCGGGTGGTCAGCACCAGCGGCGTCTCGCCATAGCGGCGGGCGCTCGGCGTCAGTGTGAGGTCGAAGCAGCCGGCGACGAGATTGGCGCCGGCAAAGCCCGCGCAGGTGAGGCCCTGGCGATCGCGCAGCCGGAGCAAAGTGACGGCGGCGAGGTTCGCGCCGGCGCTTTCGCCGCCGATCGCCAGGCGTTCGGTGCCGAAGCGCGACTTCGCCGCGCCGAGCAGCCACAGCGCGGCGGCCTCGCAGTCGTCCGGTCCCTGAGGATAGGGGTGTTCCGGGGCGAGGCGGTAGTCGACCGACACCACCGCATAGCCCGACCCGTCGACGATCGCCCCGAGCAGCCCGTCCTGCTGGTCGGCCGCGCCGAGCACCCAGCCGCCGCCGTGGATGTGGAGGTAGACGCCCGTTGCCGGCGCCGTCGGCGTGAAGATCCGCAGCGGGATGGCGCCATGCGGGCCCTCGATCACCTCGGTGGTCGCGCGCGGATCCGGCGGCTGCAGCGGAAACGGCCCCTTGCCGGCGGCACGCACCGCGCGAACATAGGCCGGCGGGAACGACCACTTGTCGGCGCCGGCGGCGAGCGCGGCGGTGATCCGCGCGTTGAGGGCGGCCGTCTCCTCCGGCACGGCCTCGGCGGCGAACAGGGCGGGGTCGAGCGTGATCATCGCGTCTCCGGCGTCGAAGGTCCTGACCCGGTTTCTTAAGCCCCATGCCGCCCGCTGGCCAGAGCACCGAGCACCCGAGACCCGCGCGGCTCGACCTGAGGGCGGAACCGATCCCCCTGCCGGCGCGTATCATTCCCGACCCTGACGGCCGGCGCCGCGACGAGCCCGGCCGCGACCCGATCGGAATCCTGTATGACCCTCCTGCGCGTCCTCCTCGTCCTCCTCTCCGCCGGGCTGCTCGTCGCCATCATCCAGGCGTTCGGCGCGGCCGCCTTCTTCGCGAGCTTTGCCGAGGTCGCGGCCAATCCGTGGGGCTTCGTCGGGCTGCTCGACCTCTATCTCGGCTTCGTCGTCTTCGCGGTGCTGCTCGTGCTGTTCGAGCCGAACCGGGGTCTCGCCATCGGCCTGGTCGTGGCGACCTTCGTGCTCGGCAACCTCGTCTCGCTCGTCTGGCTCGCCTGGCGGCTGCCACTGCTGGCGCGGCGGATCCGCGGCTGAGGCTCCCCGCCGACGCCCGCGGGCGAATTGCCGCGGCCAGCATCACCGCGCGACCCGATGCCGCGTCTCGTCTATCGTCCAATCGGCGCATCCGATGGGCGCGCCTGCGCTGCGCGCTTGCGCCGGCGCGGCCGCTTCCGGATAATCGCCGGCAAAGGACAAGGTTGCGGCCACGCAACCGGACGGGGTGGGGGGATACCTTGAGCGACACCGGCTACCGCTTCCTGATTGCGGACGACCATCCACTGTTTCGCGGGGCGCTCCGGCAGGCGCTCGAGGGCATGTTCGCGGGCGTAGCGATCCTGGAGGCGGGAACGATCGACGAACTTTCCGACCTGCTCGGGCGCGAGGACGATGTCGACCTCGTGCTGCTCGACCTCGCCATGCCGGGCGTGCGCGGCTTTTCCGGCCTGCTCTACCTCCGGGCGCAGTTTCCCGCCGTGCCGGTGATGATCGTCTCCGCCAACGAGGACCGCGTCGCGATCCGCCGCGCCATGGAGATCGGCGCCTCGGGCTTCATCCCGAAGTCCCGCGGCAGCGAGGTGATCCGCGAGGCGATCGCGAAAGTGCTCGAAGGCGGCACCTGGACGCCGCCCGACATCGACGTGACGCTGCGCGACGAGAACTCCAAGCTCGCCGAACGCCTCGCGACCCTGACGCCGCAGCAGGTGCGCGTGCTGATGATGCTGTCGGGCGGCCTGCTCAACAAGCAGATCGCCTACGAGCTCAACGTCTCCGAGGCGACCGTCAAGGCGCACGTCTCCGCCATCCTGCAGAAGCTCGACGTCGACAGCCGCACCCAGGCGGTGATCGCCGCGGCGAAGATCGAGAGCGGGCAGTGGCAGGCACTGGGAGAGGTGGAGTAGCGGGGGGAGGCGCCGCAAGGCCCCCTCATCCGCCCTTCGGGCACCTTCTCCCGCGAGGGGAGAAGGGAATTCGGCAAATGCCTCGCCAAAACCGCCGCGCTGATCTGATCAGGATCCGAGGCCTCTCCTCCTTCCCCTTCTCCCCTCGCGGGAGAAGGTGGCCGAAGGCCGGATGAGGGGGCTGTCTCTCCCAACGACGAGGCGCCGCATCCAACAAAAAGGCGGCGCTGATCACCGGCGCCGCCTTTTTCAGTTCCGACAGCCGCCGGTCACTCCGCCGGCTGCGCCACGACGTGCCGGGTCTCGTCGTCTTCCTCCGGCGCATGGCGCGCGTCGTGGGCGAGGAAGCTGTAGAACATCGGCACCACAAACAGCGTGAACACGGTGCCGATCGACATGCCGGTCGCGATGACGAGGCCGATCGAGTAGCGCGCGGCGGCGCCGGCGCCCTCGGCCATGATCAGCGGCACCATGCCCACCACCATCGCCGCGGTGGTCATCAGGATCGGGCGCAGGCGCACCTTGGCCGATTCGATGATCGCGTCGTGCTTGGAGAGATGCCGCTCCTCGCGCAGCTGATTGGCGAACTCCACCATCAGGATGCCGTGCTTGGTGATCAGGCCGACGAGGGTGATCAGGCCGACCTGCGTGTAGATGTTCAGGGTCCCGAGCCCGATGTTCAGGAAGATGATCGCGCCGAAGATCGACAGCGGCACGCTCATCAGGATGATCAGCGGGTCGCGGAAGCTTTCGAACTGTGCCGCGAGCACGAGGTAGATCACCACGATGGCGAGCGCGAAGGCGATCAGCAGCGTGTTGCCGGCCTCGACCTCGAGGCGCGACTGGCCGGCGTACTCGACGAAGTAGCCGGACGGCATCGTCTCCTGGCCGATCCGCTGCAGTTCGGCGAGGCCGTCGCCGGTCGAGACCGTCGGCAGCGGCAGCGCCGAGATGGTGGCGGAGTTGAGCTGGTTGAACTGCTCCACCGCCGGAGCGGAAGCCACCGTCTCGATCCGCACCACCGAGGACAGCGGCACCATCGCGCCCGACTGGCTGCGGACGAAGAAGTCGCCGAGATTCTCGGGGTTCTGGCGATGCTCCTGCGCCACCTGGGTGATGATGTCGTAGGAGCGCGAATCGCGGTCGAACTTCGCGATCGAGTTGCCACCGACGAGCAGGTTCAGCGTCGTGCCGATTTCGCTCACCGCGACGCCGAGCGAGGCGGCGCGGTCACGGTCGATGATGACGCGCACCTTCGGCGCCTCGAACGACAGCGAGTTCTGCACGATGATAAACTTGCCCGACGCCTGGGCCTTGTTCTTGATCTCTTCGCTGATCTCGTAGACGCGCTCGGCGTCGTTGGTCGACTGGATCACATACTGGATCGGCAGGCCGCCGCCGGAGCCCGGCAGCGTCGGCGGAGCGAAGACGAAGGCCTGCAGGCCGGCCGACTGGGTCAGCCGCCCCTGGATCTCCTGCATCACCTCGGCCTGGCTGCGCTCGCGCTCCGACCATTCCTTGAGGCCGAAGCCGGCGAAGCCCTGGTTGCCGGCGTCGGCACCGGTGATCGAGAAGCGCGCCTCGATCTCCTCGATGTCCTCGACCAGCGGTCCCTGGATCTGGTCGACATAGAGCGACGTGTAGTCGGAGGTCGCGTACTGCGGCCCCTGGACGACGCCGAACATGAAGCCCTGGTCCTCCTCGGGGGCGAGTTCCGAGGTGGTGTTGAGGAACAGGAAGCCGGTGGTGGCGAGCAGCGCGACGACGACGAACAGCGTCACCGGGCGATAGTCGAGCGAGCCGGTGAGGCGGCGGCCGTACCAGTTGGCGAGGCCGTCGAAGGTACGGTCGATGCGGGCCTGGATCGGGCTGCTGCCGTGGCGGAGCAACCTTGCGGCCATCATCGGCGACAGCGTCACGGCGACGATGCCCGAGATGATCACCGAGCCGGCGAGGGCGACGGCGAACTCGCGGAACAGCGAGCCGGTGAGGCCGCCGGTGAAGGCGATCGGCACATAGACCGCGGCGAGGGTGATGGTCATCGCCACCACCGGGCTGAAGATCTCGCGCATGCCGATGATCGACGCGGTGAGCGGCGTCTTGCCCTCCTCGATATGGCGGTGGATGTTCTCCACCACCACGATCGCGTCGTCGACGACGAGACCGATCGCCAGCACCATCGCGAGCAGCGTCAACGTGTTGAGCGAATAGCCCAGCGCGTAGAGCATGAAGCAGACGCCGATCAGCGACAGCGGGATCGTGACGATCGGGATGATCACCGAGCGGAACGAGCCGAGGAACAAGAGGATGACCACGATGACGATCACCACCGCCTCGGCGATCGTCTTGAACACTTCCTCGATCGACGCCGTGATGAACTTGGTCGAATCGTAGACGATCTGGATGTTCGTGCCCTGCGGCATGTCGGCCTGGATCAGCGGCACCTCGGCCGTCACCGCGGCGGCGGTGTTGAGCGGGTTGGCCGACGGCGAGGCGAAGATGCCGAGGAAGACGCCCTCCTTGCCGTTGAAGCGGACCTTGACCTCGTCCGACTGCGAGGCGAGCTCGATACTGGCGACGTCGCGCAGGCGCACGACCTCGTCGCCGTTGGAGCGGATCGGCAGCGCGCCGAACGCCTCCGGCGTCTGCAGCGTCGTCTCGGTCTCGATCGCGTAGGAGACGAAGGTGTTCTTGGTCTTGCCGGGCGCGGAGAGGAAGTTCGAGTTGCTGATCGCCGCGAACACCTCGGACGCGGTGGCGCCGCGCGAGGCGAGACGGATCGGATCGATCCACACCCGCATCGCGAAGTCCTGCCCGCCGAGCACCTGCGCGTCGGCGACGCCCGAAACGGTGGCGAAGCGCGGCTGCACCACGCGGGTGATGAACTCGGTCAGCTGCTGCGCGGTCATCACGTCGCTCTGCAGCGACAGGTACATCAGCGCGAACTGCTGGCCGGTGCCCTTCTGGATCACCGGATCCTCGGATTCCGACGGCAGTTCGCCGCGGACCTGCTGCACCTTGGAGATGACCTCGGTCAGCGCGGAATCGGGATCGGTGTTCAGCCGCATGTGCACCGAGATGATCGATGCGCTCTGGCGGCTCTGCGAGGTGATGTAGTCGACGCCTTCGGCCGAGGCGACCGCCTTGGCGATGGGCGTGGTGATGAAGCCCTGGATCAGGTTCGAGCTGGCGCCCGGATAGGTCGTGGTGACGGTGATCACCGTCTCTTCGACTTCCGGATACTGCCGGATCGACATGTTGAAGATGCCCTGCAGACCGAGCAGCAGGATCATCAGGCTGAGGACCGTGGAGAGAACCGGCCGGCGGATGAAGAGTTCGGAGAAGTTCACGGCGTCGTGCCTCCCGCGGCGATCTTGGCCGGATCGATCGTATTGTTGATGCTCACCGTGCTGCCGTTCGACAGCCGGTTCTGGCCGGCGGTGATGACCTTGGCGCCGGCGGCAAGGCCGCCGGTAACCTCGATCTCGGCACCGTTGCGGCGGCCGACCTCGACGAAGACCTGGCGCGCCACGAGCTTGGGCTCCTGCGGTGCGGCATCTGCGGCGACGGCCTCGCCGGCACCGGCGGTCGGCGCGGCGGCCGCATCCGGAGCCTGCTCCTCGACGGTGTAGACGTAGGAGCCGTAGAGGCTGGAGATCAGCGCGGTCTGCGGCAGGGCGATGACGCCCTCCTCCTCGGGCAGGACGACGCGGGCGATGATGAACTGGCCCGGCCGCAGTTCGCCGCGGACATTGGCGAGCTGGGCCTGCACGGAGACGAGGCGGGAGGCGGAATCGATCTTCGGGTCGATGCCGATGATCGCGCCCTGGTAGTCGATCTTGTCGGCGACGAGGCCGAAGCGCACGGCCTGACCGATGCGGATGTCGTTCAGCCGCTGCTCGGGCACGGTGAAGTCGACCTTCATCGTGTCGAGGTCCTGCAGCGTCGCGACGACGGTGCCGGCGGCGACATACTGGCCGAGGTCGATGCGCGCGATGCCGATGGTGCCGTCGAACGGCGCCTCGATCTGCTTCTGGTCGAGCGTCGCCTGCAGGCTCTCGAGCTGCGAGCGCGAGGCGTCGAGGGCGGCCTGGGCGGACTGCAGCGCCGCCTCGGAGCTGACACCGCGCGTGGCGAGCTGGCGCGAACGCTCGAGCGCCTGCTGGTCGCGGGTGACGGCGGCGCGGGCGGCGATCAGGTTCGCCTCCTCGATCGCCGAGTCGAGCTTGACCAGCACCTGGCCGGCCGCGATGCGGTCGTTGGCCTTGAAGTGGATTTCCTTGACGATGCCGCCGGTCTCGACCGCGACGTCGACGCCGTTGTTGGCGACGACGGTGCCGATCGCCTCGATCACCGGTTCCCAGGTGACGGGCGTGATGTCGACGGTCGACACGGTGACGGCGGGGGGCGTCATGCCGGCGAAGAAGTCGCCGATCATCTTCGCGCGGAAGAAGTTGAAGCCGATGAGCCCGCCGCACACGAGGCCGACGAGCAGGACGGCAATGATGAATCTCTTGACCATGAACTGGGGCTCCAGGCCGAACTCCGCGACCCCAGACGAAAACAGCCGGCCGCCGTTCCACGCCACAGGCCATGAAACGGTCCGGCCGGCAGTCGCGCTCCACCGGCCGTCCAAAGGGACAGGGTGAAGAAGGGCGCCGCGCACTTGACAACTGCGGCTATTACTTTACCGTCCGGACGGTTCTGTCAACGCCCGTTCGGGCATTGGTGCTGCCCTGTTGCTGCAGGGCAACATGAGCCGCTATTCCTTCCCCGGTCCGCCGGTGACGTCTGATGTCTCGGATGTTCCGCGGACCTAAATGACATGGCGTGCGTTCTCGTCCAGTGCACGTCGTCGTTACCGCGGAAGATGATGAATGCCGGTCGCAGCGACGGCGACCAAGCCGGGGCAGATGCCCATGCCTGCGCCGTCGGTCCGGGTGGACCGGCGCCCGCAGAAGAATAAGAACAGGATCGCCGATATGATCAAGCCCCGGGGCCGCCCGAGTTCGCGCGACAAGATCGTCGCCGCAGCCGGCGAACTCGTCCGCACCGAAGGTGCGGCGCGGCTTTCGCTGGATGCCGTCGCCGAGCGCGCCGAGATTTCCAAGGGTGGCCTGCTCTACAATTTCCCCACCAAGTCGGCCCTGCTCAAGGCGCTGATCGGCGAGTACGTCGGGCGCATCCGCGAGGAGCGCGCCGCGATCGCCGAGCGGCTCGGCGACAATGCGCCGAACCGGGCGGTGCGCAGCCACATCGCCGCGACCATGTCGATCTGTCGGCAGGAGGGGCCGCCGCCGGCCGGGCTGATCGCCGCGATCGCCGAGGACCCGATGCTGCTGGAGCCGATCCGCGCCTATAACCGCGAGATCCGCGCCCGCCTCGCCGGCGACCACGACCCGGACCTGTCGCTGATCGCCTTCCTCGCCATGGAAGGGATCTGCTCGCTCGAATTGTTCGAGATCAGCCCGCTCGACGAGACCGAGTACAGCCGCGTGGTGGAGGTGCTGGAGCGCCTGCTCGCCGGGCGATGCCTCGCCGACGGCGCCGCGACGTCGCCTGCCGCCGCCGATCCCGCCGGTGCGCCGAAGATCGCCGAAACCACCTAGCTTTGACGCCGGGACAGTCGTCCGGCCGCGCCGCTGCGCTGCGGCGCGCGGTCGGGCGCGAACAAGTCGCCGGTCGCATGCGTGCAAATTGGCGGGCGCCGGCGCGGTACTGTCATCCGATAAGGGAAAATGCGGCCATGGCCGCAGGCGGGGGAACGTGCCGGTGATCAGCGTCTTCGAACTGTTCAAGATCGGCATCGGCCCGTCGTCCTCGCACACCGTCGGGCCGATGAAGGCCGCCAACTCCTTCCTGCGCGCCCTCGCCGACACCGGCGTGATGGCCGCGGTCGCCGGGGTGCGGATCGACCTCTTCGGCTCGCTCGCCTGGACCGGCCGCGGCCATGCCACCGACAAGGCGGTGATCCTCGGCCTCGCCGGCGAGATGCCCGAAACCGTCGACCCCGACCGCGCCGACGCGATCGTCGCCGAGATCGCGTCCAAGGGTCGGCTGCGGCTGGGTGGCGGACCGGGGGTGCCGTTCGATCCGGCGGTGCACCTCGTGTTCGACGGCGTCACCGAGTGCCCGAAACACCCGAACACGCTCGCCTTCACCGCGCTGGACGCGGCCGGCGCGGTGCTCCGCCACGAGCGCTGGTGCTCGGTCGGCGGCGGCTTCGTCGTGCCTGAGGACGAGGTCGGCGCCCCGGCGCCGGCCGACGCGGTGCCGGTGCCCTACGATTTCCGCTCGGGCGAGCAGCTGCTCGGCTTCGGCCGCGACAGCGGGCTGAAGATCGCCGAGATGGTGCTCGCCAACGAGCTGACGCTGCGCGCGGGCGACGTGGTCGAGACGCATCTCGCGCGGGTCGCCGAGACCATGATGTTCTGCATCGACCGGGGCCTTGCCACCGACGGCGAGCTGCCGGGCGGCCTCTTCGTCAAGCGGCGGGCGCGGCGCATCTACGAGAAGGTCGTCGCCGGGCGCGGCATGAACCTGAAGCGCGCGCACGAGCCGATGGACTATGTCTCCACCTTCGCCATCGCCGTCAACGAGGAGAACGCCGCCGGCGGCCGCGTGGTGACGGCGCCGACCAACGGCGCCGCCGGCGTCGTGCCCGCCGTGCTGCGCTACTACCGCGACTTCTGCGAGGGCGCCGACGAGGCCGGCATCCGCACCTTCCTGCTCACCGCCACCGCGATCGGCGGCCTCTTCAAGATGAACGCCTCGATCTCGGGGGCCGAGGTCGGCTGCCAGGGCGAGGTCGGCGTCGCCTGCTCGATGGCGGCGGCGGGGCTCGCCGCGGCGCTCGGCGGCTCCAACGAGCAGATCGAGAACGCCGCCGAGATCGGCATGGAGCATCACCTCGGCATGACCTGCGACCCGATCGGCGGCCTGGTGCAGATCCCCTGCATCGAGCGCAACGCCTTCGGCGCCGTCAAGGCGATCAACGCCGCCTCGCTCGCCCTGCACGGCGACGGCACGCACGTGGTCTCGCTCGACAAGGTGATCGCCACCATGCGGCAGACCGGGCTCGATATGCAGTCGAAATACAAGGAAACCTCCCAGGGCGGCCTCGCGGTCAACCTGGTCGAGTGCTGAACGGCCCCGCGCGCAGCAACGGCGCCCCGGCGACGCAGTTGTTTCTCGCATATTTTGCGGGCCGACTCGCTTTCCGGGCTCAGAGGTCTATGATGAACCATCGTCGACCGGGGGGTCTTGCGATGTTCTTCTCCAGTCAGGCCTTTGTGCTCATCCATGTCGCGATCAGCCTCGCCGCCATCGCGGCCGGTCTCGTCGCGGTTGCCGATCTCGCCGCCGGCCGCCTGCGCGCCGGCTGGACCGCCGCCTTCCTGTGGCTGACGCTTGCGACCAGCCTGACCGGGTTCCTGTTTCCGATCAGCGTTTTCACGCCGGCCCTCGCTTTCGGCGTTCTCTCGACCGTCCTGCTCGCCCTCGCCTTCGCCGCGCTCTACCGGTTCCATCTCGCCGGGGCGTGGCGCGTGGTCTACGTGGTGACGGCGATCGCCGCGCTCTGGCTGAACGTGTTCGTGCTGATCGTGCAGGCGTTCCAGAAGGTCGGGCCGCTCCATGCGCTGGCGCCGACGGGAGCCGAGCCGCCGTTTGCGGCAGCCCAGGTCGCAGCCCTCGCCATCCTCGTCTGGGCGGGCTGGCGCAGCCTCAAGCGGTTCCGGCCGGCGACGACGCGGCCGGTCTAGGCGTTCGAGCCTGTCGGCGGGCCGTTGCCGGACGCCATCGCGGCGTTGAAATAGCGCGGGTCGCCGGTCACCTCGTCGCCGAGCCAGTCGGGCCGGGTGAACGGGGCGTCGGGTGCCGGCAGCTCGATCTCCGCGACGACGAGGCCTGCATAGTCGGCCTCGAACACGTCGACCTCGAAGGCGAGGCCGCCCGCCTCCGGCACGACATGGCGCGATTTCGCCAGCAGCGCCCCGGTCCTGAGTTGCAGCATCGCCTCGGCGTCGGCGAGCGGGATTTCGTACTCGAACTCGGCCCGCGCCGAGCCGGCGACGCCGCCGGCAAGCTCCAGTGTCCGGCCCTTGATGGTGAGATAGCCGCGCTCGTCGTCGACGATGCGCACGCGCACCGTGGTGCCGGCGCCGCCGCAGAGATAGGCCTGCGCCAGCCGCCGCGGCGGCCCGGCCGCCGCGCGCCAGCCGTCGCCCTTCACCAGGAACTTGCGCTCGATCTCGGTCGCCATCGCTCGCCTCATGCAAGGGGGGTGTCGGCCGCAGCCGGGGCGCAGCAGCCGCCACCGGACCCGGCCGCGGTCGCGGCGCCGCCGTCAGCCGCTGCGGCCTGCGCCGCCCGGTGCCGCGCTGCGCCAGAGCTTCCAGTATTTGCCCCAGCGCCTTGCGAGCCGCTTCGGCCGCTCGGCAAAGAGCAGCGCGCCGAGCGCGAAGGCGTCGCGCTCCAGCGCCGCCGCGCGGGTGGCCACGAGCGCCGCCACGGCGGCGGTGTCGATCGCGGCGACGTCCGCGGGCGCCGGATCGGCGGCGAGGTGCTCGGTGAGGACGGCGAGGTCGTGGTGATGGCCGAGCAGTTCGCCGAGCCCCTTCGCCGCCTCGATCTGCGGCGCGATCGTCTCCGGCCAGACCGGCGAGAGCAGGCGGGCGTGGTACCAGTGGTACTTCACGCTCTTGCGCCAGGCGTGGAACGCCTCGATCTCGCGCTCCTTGCGCGCCGTCCGCATCGCCGCCTCGGCCTCGCCGAGGGTGCGGATCAGACCGTGCGCCACCGGTTCGAAGCCGCGGCCGTCGACCTGCCAGCCCTGCACCGTCGCCCGGGCCGCGGCCATGGTGTCGGCGAAGGCGGTGAGCTTCTCGCGCGTTTCGGCGGCCGTGCCGCCCGCGTCGACCCGGTCGGCGAAGGCGCGCGCGAGCAGGGCTGCCGCCCGGCGGCCATCCTCGTCGCCGGGGCCCTCGGCGAGGCGGGTGCAGGTTTCGACCATCGCACCGCGGTCGCGCAGCGCCGACAGGCCGGCCGCGGCGTCGCGCACCGCGGCGTTGGCGGCGGCGTAGCCGTCGAGGTCGTCGCGCACCAGGCGGACGAGGCCGCGCAGCTGCTTGCAGCGGGTGCGGACCTCATGCACGATCGCCGTCGGCTCGCCGCCGCCGAGCGCCGTTGCGATCGCGCGGTCGAACTGTTCGCCGGCGATTCGCCGGACGCCGTGTTCGACCGTCGCGTCGGACCGCTTGAACCGATAGGCCATGCTCTGCCGTGTCTCCCGTTTCGGGCATGGTAGACGGTCCCGGGCCGCGACGAAACGCGGGATGTGCCGGACCCCGCCCCCTCGCCCCTCGGCGCCAACGCTTTCGCCCCGGACACCGGTCAGTTTAGAACGATTCCAACTTTTTCCGTTTCCTTGCCCCGGCGCCTGCGCTAAGGTCGGCGGCATCAGATCATTTCAAGCGCATGGAGTTGCACATGAAGGGCTCGGAGAAAGTCATCGCCCGCCTCAACGAGGCGCTGTTCCTCGAACTCGGCGCGGTCAACCAGTACTGGCTGCATTACCGCCTGCTCGAGGACTGGGGTTTCCAGAAGCTCGCCAAGAAGGAGCGGGCCGAATCGATCGAGGAGATGCAGCACGCCGACAAGCTCGTCGCCCGCATCATCTTCCTCGAAGGCCACCCCAACCTGCAGACGCTGGCGCCGCTGCGCATCGGCCAGAACCTGCGCGAAGTGCTCGAGGCCGATCTCGCCGGCGAGTACGAGGCCCGCACCGCCTATGCGCAGTCGCGCGAGATCTGCGAAGCCGAGCGCGACTACGTCTCGATGGAGCTGTTCGAGGACCTGCTCGAGGACGAGGAAGGCCACATCGACTTCCTCGAGACACAGATCAGCCTGCTCGACAAGCTCGGCGAGGAGCGCTACGGCCTGCTCAACGCCGCCTCGGCCGACGAGGCCGAATAAGGACGCCGGGCCCGGCGGCGCGATCCTCGCGCCCCGGGCTCCGTCAGCCTACTCCGCCGGCACGCTTTCGCGGAGTTTCTCGCGGAACGGGCTCGCCGGGTAGACGCCGAGGATCCTGAGCTCGGCGGAGAAGAACGCCAGTTCCTCCAGCGCGCGGCGCAGGCCCGGCTCATCCGGGTGGCCCTCGACGTCGGCATAGAACTGCGTCGCGAAGAACTGGCCCTCGAGCTGGTAGCTCTCGAGCTTCGTCATGTTGATGCCATTGGTCGCAAAGCCGCCGAGGCCCTTGTAGAGGGCGGCGGGGATGTTGCGCACGCGGAAGACGAAGGTGGTGATCACGGGTCCGTTGCCGGCCGACGCGTTCGCCGGCGTCGGCGAGAGGATCACGAAGCGGGTGGTGTTGTGGGCGGCGTCCTCGACGTCACGGGCCAGGATGTCGAGACCATAGATCGACGCGGCGCGCACCGGCGCCAGCGCCGACCGGGTGAGGTCGTTCGCTTCCGAAACGAGGCGGGCCGCCCCCGCCGTGTCACCGGCGACAACCGGCGTGAGGCCGTATTTGCGGATGATGCGCCGGCACTGGCCGAGCGCGTGGACGTGGCTCTCGACCGACTTCAGCCCACCCAGCGTCGCGCCGCGCGGCGCCATCAGGTGGAAATGGATCGGCAGGAAGTACTCGCCGACGATGTTGAGGCCGGAGTCGGGCAACAGGTGGTGGATGTCGGCGACGCGCCCGGCGAGCGAATTCTCGATCGGGATCATCGCGAGATCGACGGCGCCCGACTGGACCGCGGCAAAGCAGTCCTCGAAGGTCGGGCACGGCACCGGCTCGGCGTCCGGATAGACATCGAGACTGGCGATCTCGGAATTGGCGCCGCGCTCGCCCTGAAACGCGACCCTGAGCCTGTTGTTCATGTCCTCGTCCACCTGATGCGGCCGGGCCGTCCGGCCGCGGGTCCGTCGCGCGGCGGGACCGCCGGCGCGGCCTTTCGTCTAGCCGAGGCGGGGGCGAAGCGAAAGTCCCGGGCGACCGTTCGATTCGTCACGGTTTCGCCGCGGTGGATATGGACAGGCCAGCCCGGCCGTCTATAACGTTTCGAAACTGAGGGCCAATGCTTTAGGCCTATTCGACCTGTTGCTGCATCGCAGTATCTTGGCGCGGGCGCCCCGAGGCGCTATGTCGGGCGGAGGTGCAGCGGCATGTCGATCACCCGCAGCCGCCGCGTCGCTGGTCGATGCGCAGTCGAACGGGTGTTTGTTTCCATGGGCTCTGGGGCCCATGCGCCGATGTCCACGGACCAGCAACGATGGCCGGTCCACGCATGAATCGGGGGCGATCCGGACGCCGCGCCGGCGGTAGCCGCCCCGCTGGGAGCCTCGTTGATGGATTCGTTCGAATTTAACAAGATCGCCGGCGTCGTGCTCGGCACCCTCCTGTTCGCGATGGGCCTCGGCCTCGTCGCCGAGGGCCTGTTCCATGCCCCGAGCCCGGCCCAGCCGGGCTACGAGATCGCCGTGGCCGAGGACACTGGCGGCGCCGCCGAGGCGGATGCCGGTCCCGCCGCGATCGAGCCGGTCTCGCCGCTGCTCGCTTCGGCCGATCTCGCCGCCGGCGAGACCTCCGCCCGCAAGTGCGTCGCCTGCCACGACATCTCGAGCGCCAACACGAACAAGGTGGGTCCGGGCCTCTGGGACATCGTCAACCGCAAGCCGGGCAGCCACGAGGGCTTCCGCTATTCCGGTGCGATGACCGCCTATGGCGAAGAGCACACCTGGGACTACGAGACGCTGAACCACTTCCTCGCCGGTCCGCGGGCGGAAGTCCCCGGCACGATCATGAGCTTCGTCGGCATCCGGACGATCGAGGAGCGCGCGGCGCTGATCGCCTACCTGCACACCCTCTCCGACAGCCCGGCCCCGCTGCCGGAAGCCGGCGCGGCTCCGGCCGACGGCGCAGCCCCGGCCGAAGGCGAGGCGCCGGCCGCCGGTGAGGCGCCGGCCGAGGGTGGCGCGGCTCCCGCGACGCCCTGAGGTCCAACGGACCGACCTCCACTCCTGAAACAGGAAAAGGCGCCGCGAGGCGCCTTTTTCTTTGCGAGCGGGGATCGACCGGCCGGCGGAGCCCCCAGGTTAAGGGGCCACGCCGGTCCAGCTGCCGCGGCCATTACGCCGGGTCGTCGATCAGGGCCGTACCCGGCTTGCCTTCGGTATAGGGCAGCGTGTGGGTGCTCTTCTCCGAACGCTCGATCAGCTTCAGGTCGTTCGCCGAATAGCCGGGGGTGTAGACGTCGGCCGAGTTGACGATCACGGCGACGCCGTGGGTGCCGATGGCGGAGCCGGAGGCGACGGCCTGGGCTTCCTTCTGGGCGAGGCGGACGTCGGAGGTGGAGTAGCCCGGGTTATAGCCACCCGCGGCGAAGGCGCTGGTGGAAAGAGCCGTCAGGGCGGCGGCGGCGATCAGGGTCTTGATGGTCATGACAAGTCTCCTCGGGTTGCAGTCCGGCGACTTCGCCGGGCCGGGAGAAAGCGCCTGGCCCGCTTGGGCCGGTGTGCCGCTCCGATGAACCTGAGATGGGCGAGGCCTTGGCCCCGGAAAAGACCTCATACACTTATATCATTGATATTCATGACTTTCTCGCGATATCGAGAATATTCGTCACATGATTCTCACGGCCCCGCGATGGGGTGGCAAAAGCCCCAGCCCTGCGCCAACAGAGACCCGGCGTGGCGCCGCCATGCACAGAACGCAATAAAGCGCCGGATTGCCGGCGCTTGTCGAAAACCATCCCGATCCTGGATTGCAGGCGCAATGCGCGCCAGCGGGCGGAGCCGCCCCCCCTCGCGTTGGCGCAAAGAAAAAGGCGCCTCGCGGCGCCTTGTTCTTTCAAGCCGGTGACCGGCCGGCCGGGCATCGCCGAAGCGATGCCCGGCCCGACCAGAACCGCGGCAATTACGCCGGGTCGTCGATCAGCGCGGTGCCCGGCTGACCCTGGGTGTAGGACAGCGTGTGGCTGCTGGTGCGCTCGGCCTGCAGCAGGTCGTTCGCCGAGTAGCCCGGGGTGTAGACGTCCGAGGACTGGATCGTGGTGGCGGGGCCATGCGTGCCGATCGCGGTGCCCGAAGCCGAAGCCTGAGCTTCCTTCTGGGCGCGCAGAATGTCCGACGTGGAGTAGCCCGGGGTATAGCCACCGGCCGCGAAGGCGCCGGTGGAGAAAGCCGTCAGGGCTGCGGCGGCGATGAGGGTCTTGACGTTCATGATAAATCTCCTCGGGTTGCAGTCCGGCGAACTCGCCGGGCCGGGAGGAAGCGCCTGGCCAACTGGGCCGGTGTGCCGCTCCGATGACCTTGAGATAGTCCCCTCCGACCGCCAGCGAAAGCCCCCCTACGTTTATATCATTGAAAATCAGGTACTTATCGCGGAGACGCGATCGATCGTCACGAAACTCTCACGCAAATGCGACAGAGGTTAATGGCGGCGGGGCCTTGCGCTCCGCGCCATGCAGCAGCGGGAGCCATGCGTTAAACGCAGAAAAGCGCCGGAAACCCGGCGCTTTTCATGGAACGTAACAGCGTGTGGTTGTACCGCCCGGTTGCGGCGATCAGGCGAACTCGCGCCGGGCCTCTTCGAGAAACCGCCAGACGTAATCGGCGAACGACCGCCAGACGTCGATTTCGAATCGCATCTCGGCGGTGCGCACGAGCACGATCTCGGCCTTGCCGAACACGGTGCGCGTCGCCATGCCGACCGGAAAGGCCTCGAGGCCGAGGTCGAGCGGGCAGCCGTTGTTGATCACCCGCGCCGCCATGGCGCCGCTGACGGCGATGCCGAGGCTGCGGTGCGAGACGTCGACGAGGCTGTGCGGCAGGCCGGCGAGCGCCGCGGCAAGGTCCGCCACGATCGCCGCCCCGGCGCCCTCGGGCGCCGTCAGCAGCCATTCGTCGGGACCGAGCCAGAGTACCCGGCGATCGCCGGCCTCGGCAAAGCGGCAGGCCTCGCGCGGCAGGGCGACGCCGAAGGCGGGCCCGGCCGCAGTGATCGCCGCCTCGCGGCCGCGGAACACGAAGCGGGTGCGCGGCGGCAGCGCGCCGAGGTCGGCAACCGCCACCTTCGGCGCCGCCGCGACATGGGAGGCGACCGCGCTCGCCCGGCTTGCGCTGAGGTCAGCCATCGAGGCGCTCTCCCTTCGGATCGTAGAAGACCGGTTCGGTCACGGTGACGGGAATGGTGCCGCCCGGCATCGGCACGTAGAGCGTCTCGCCGATCCGCGCCCGGCCGCCCTTGACCATGGCGAGCGCGATCGAGCGGCCGACCACGGCACTGGCGTAGGACGAGGTGACGTGGCCGACCATCGGCATCGGCACGGGCGCGGCCGGATCGGCGACGATCTGGGCGCCTTCCTCCAGCACCACCTGCGGATCCTGCGTCAGCAGACCGACGAGCTGCTTGCGGCCCGGCGCCGACATCGAGGCGCGCGCCAGCGAGCGCTTGCCGACGAAATCCTTCTTCGCCTTGCCGACGGCCCAGCCGAGGCCGACGTCGTCCGGCGTCGCGGTGCCGTCGGTTTCCTGGCCGACGATGATGTAGCCCTTTTCGGCGCGCAGCACGTGCATGGTCTCGGTGCCGTAGGGCGTGATGCCGTAGGGCGCGCCGGCGGCAAAAATCGCCTCCCAGACCACTCGGCCAAGGTCGGCCGGCACGTTGACCTCGAAGCCGAGCTCGCCGGTGAAGGAAACGCGGAAGAGCCGGGTCGGCACGCCGCAGATGGTGCCGGTGGCGGCGCTCATGTGCGGCAGGGCGGCGGGCGAAAGATCGATGCCCTCGACCAGCGGCTCCAGCACCTTGCGGGCGTTCGGCCCCTGCACGGCGATCACCGCCCACTGCTCGGTGGTCGAGGTCAGCCAGACGTCGAGGTCAGGCCACTCGGTCTGCAGGTAGTCCTCCATCATCTGGAGGACGCGCGGGGCGCCGCCGGTGGTGGTGGTGACGTGGAAGCGGTCCTCGGCGAGGCGGCCGACGACGCCGTCGTCGGTGACGAAGCCGTCCTCGCGCAGCATGACGCCGTAGCGCAGCCGGCCGACGCCGAGCTTGGCCCAGGCGTTGGTGTACATGCGGTTCATGAACTCGGCCGCATCCGGGCCGACCACCTCGATCTTGCCCAGCGTCGAGGCGTCGAAGATGCCGACCGAGCGGCGCACGGCGAGGCACTCGCGCGCGACGGCGGCGTGCATGTCCTCACCGGCATGCGGGAAATAGTGCGCCCGCTTCCAGAGGCTGACGTCCTCGAAGGCGGCGCCCTGCTCCGCCGCCCAGCCGTGGATCGGCGTGGTGCGCACGGGATCGAACAGCGCCCCGCGCGAGTGGCCGGCGAAGATGCCGAAGGTGGTCGGCGTATAGGGCATGCGGAAGGTGGTGAGGCCGATCGCCGTCACCGGCGTCTTCAGCGCGTCGGAGACGATGCCGAGCGCGTTCATGTTCGACGTCTTGCCCTGGTCCGTCGCCATGCCGGTGGTGGTGTAGCGCTTGATGTGCTCGATCGAGCGGAAGCCCTCGCGGGTCGCGAGCTTGATGTCCTTCGCCGTGACGTCGTTCTGCCAGTCGACGAAGGCTTTTGCGAAGGCCGGGTTGCGGCCGTGCGGCGCGGCGCCGATGAAGCCGTCGCTGCCGGCGTCGAGCGCCTTGGCCGCAAAGCTGCGGCTGGCGGCGGCGGTGGTGGCACCGGCGGCCTTCGCCGCGGCGCTGCCCTTGTCGTAGCCGTCGGCAAGCACGGCGCCGAGCTCGTAGACGCCGCGGCAGGCGCCGGCGGAGCGCTCGCGCTCCACCGAGCTTTCCGGGACATAGGCCTTCAGCGCCTCGTTCCAGCCGAGCTTGCCGCGCGACTGCGAGAAGAGGTGCACCGAGGGCGTCGCACCGCCGGCCATCAGCACGAGGTCGCAGGGGACCGCCTCGGCGGCCCCGACGCTGCCGTCCGGCTTGATCGCTGCGAGATGCGCCTGGCTGACGCGCAGCCGGCCGCGGGTGCCGGTGACGGTGGTGGCCGTGCGCACGTCGATGCCGGCGGCGCGGGCGCGGGCCGGCAGGGCGCCGGTCGCCGCGGGGCGCAGGTCGGCGATCGCCGCGATGGTGACGCCGGCAGCGGCGAGGTCGAGCGCCGCGCGGTAGCCGGCGTCGCCGGCGGTGAACACGACGGCGCGCTCACCGGGCTTTGCCGCATAGCGGTTGGAATAGGTGCGGGCCGCGTCCGCCAGCATGACGCCGGGGCGGTCGTTCTCGGGGAACACGATGGGGCGCTCGATGGCGCCCGCCGCGATCACCACTTCGGCGGCGCGCACCTGCCAGAGCCGCTCGCGCGGCAGGCGCGGATCGCGGACACCGAGGTGGTCGGTGACGCGCTCGGCGAGGCCGATCAGGTTGTGCGGGAAATAGCCGAAGGCGGTGGTGCGGGTGAGCAGGGTGACGTTGTCGCGCGTTTCGAGCTCCGCGACCGCCGCGGCGGCCCAGTCGGCCGCCGGCAGTCCGTCGATCACCGCCTCGCGCTCGGCGAGCAGCGAGCCGCCGAATTCCGGCTGTTCGTCGCAGAGGATGACGCGGACGCCGGTCTCGGCGGCGGCGAGCGCCGCGGCAAGGCCCGCCGGGCCCGAGCCGATCACCAGCACCTCGCAATGAGCGAAATGCTGGGTGTAGCGGTCGGCGTCGGCTGCGCCCGGCGCGCGGCCGAGGCCGGCGGCGGCGCGGATCTTCGGCTCGTAGAACGACGTCCAGGCGCGCTGCGGCCACATGAAGGTCTTGTAGTAGAAGCCGGCCGGGAGCAGCGGCGCGGCGAGGTCGTTGACCGCGCCGACGTCGAACGACAGCGAGGGCCAGCGGTTCTGGCTCTCGGCGACGAGGCCGTCGTGCAGCTCGACCTGGGTGGCGCGGAGGTTCGGCGTGTAGTGCGCCTCGTCCGCGCCGACGCCGACGAGGGCGTTCGGCTCGTCGGCACCCGCCGAGACGATGCCGCGCGGGCGGTGGTACTTGAACGAGCGGCCGACGAGGTGGACGCCCTCGGCGATCAGCGCCGAGGCGAGCGTGTCGCCGGCAAAGCCGCGGAACGAGCGCCCGTCGAAGGTGAAGCGCAGCGGCCGGCTGCGGTCGATGCGGCCGCCGGCGGCCAGTCGGAACCCGCCGCTCATCGTCCGCTCTCCTTGACGCCCGAGGCGTCCGTGTCCGGCCGCGGCGTGCCCGCGGGGTAGGTCGCCGCGAAGAAATCGCTCTGCGTGTCGCGCAGCGCGTTGAAGAAGCGGCCGCAGCCGGCGACGTGCCGCCAGCGCTCGGCGTGCAGCCCGCGGGGGTTGGCGCGCTGGTAGAGGAAGGCGCCCCATTCCTCGTCGGTGAGGGTGGAGGGATCGGCCGGGCGCGCGATGTGCGCCTCGCCGCCGTAGCGGAATTCGAGTTCCGGGCGCGGGCCGCAATGGGGACAGGTGATGATCAGCATGGGACCCTCGCCTCAGTGCGCGACGGCCGCGGCGGCGGCCTCGTCGATGAGGAAGCCGTCGCGGAAGCGCTCGATGGTGAAGGGGGCGTTGATCGGGTGCGGCGCGTCGGTGGCGATCGTGTGCGCGAAGACGTGGCCCGAGCCCGGCGTCGCCTTGAAGCCGCCGGTGCCCCAGCCGCAGTTGACGTAGAGGCCGGGCGCCGCGGTCTTCGCAATGATCGGCGAGCGGTCCGGCGTGACATCGACGATGCCGCCCCAGTTGCGCAGCATGCGCATGCGGCGGAACATCGGGAACAGCTCGCAGATCGCGTCGAGCGTATGGGTGGTGATGTGCAGGCCGCCGCGCTGGCTGTAGGACGTATAGGCGTCGGTGCCGGCGCCGATGACGAGCTCGCCCTTGTCGGACTGCGAGATGTAGGCGTGGATGGTGTTCGACATCACCACGCAGGGGAAGATCGGCTTGATCGGTTCCGACACCAGCGCCTGCAGCGGGTAGCTCTCGAGCGGCATCCGGAGGCCGGCCATCTGCATCACCACCGAGGTGTTGCCGGCCGCGACGACGCCGATCTTCTTTGCGCCGATGAAGCCCTTCGTGGTCTCGACGCCGGTAACGGCGCCGTCCGGGCCGCGGCGGATGCCGGTGACGGCGCAATTCTGGATGATGTCGACGCCGCGGGCGTCGGCGCCGCGAGCATAGCCCCAGGCGACGGCATCGTGACGGGCGGTCCCGCCGCGGCGCTGCAGCGCGCCGCCGAGCACCGGATAGCGCATCGTCGCCGCGTCGATGTTGAGCGGCGGGCAGAAGTCCTTGCACTCTTCCGCCGTGAGCCACTCGTTGTCGACGCCGTTCAGCCGGTTGGCGTGGACGTGGCGCTTGAAGCTCTGCACGTCGTGGATGTTGTGCGCCAGCATCAGCACGCCGCGCTGGGAGAACATGACGTTGTAGTTGAGCTCCTGGGAGAGGCCTTCCCAGAGCTTGACCGCGTGGTCGTAGAGCCCGGCGCTCTCGTCGAACAGGTAGTTGGAGCGGACGATGGTGGTGTTGCGGCCGGTGTTGCCGCCGCCGAGCCAGCCCTTTTCCAGCACCGCGACGTTGGTGATGCCGTGCACCGTCGCGAGGTAATAGGCGGTGGCGAGGCCGTGGCCGCCGGCGCCGATGATGACGACGTCGTAGGCGGCTTTCGGCTCCGGCGAGCGCCACTGCGGCTGCCAGCCCTGGTGTCCGCCGAGCGCCCGCTTCAGGAGCGCGAGGCCTGAGAATTTCTGCATCGCCGTCCCGGTCCCTCGCCGCTTTCTCCGCCCCGAGGGCAGCCTCGAGCGATGGTCGCACCCCCCCGCCCCCGACGCACGCAGCTTTTCGGCGGCAGGGTTGTATGTTTACGACACGGCTGGGCCGGACCGTCGGGCGGCACCGGCGGCATGGACCCGGCGCGAAGGGATCAGGCGCGACGCATGGATCATCGGCCGGCCGACGCTGTTGGGTTGCGGAGCCTCGCCCGACGACGGCGGCGGGCAGCGAGATTGGAGACGATGACATGGATATCTTCACCGGTGGGTGCCGGTGCGGCCAGTTGCGGATCGTGGCGACGGGGCGGCCGTACCGGGTCGGGATCTGCCACTGCCTCGACTGTCGCAAGCAGCACGGCGCCTTGTTCAACGCGGCGGCGATCTTCCCGGAAGACGCGGTGACGGTGGAGGGCCTGACGCGCGGCCATGCCGGCCGGTTCTCCTGTCCGGCGTGCGGCTCTCCGGTGTTTGCGCGCAGTGGTGACGAGACCGAGGTCAGCCTCGGGGCGCTCGACGCGCCGGACCAGTTGCAGCCGACCTACGAACTCTGGACGATCCGCCGCGAAGCCTGGTTGCCGCCGTTTCCGGTGAAGCACCGCTATGAGCGCGACAGGACATCCGAGGGCCGCACCGAGGACTGAGCCGGCGGACGGGCCTCCAGCAGGCGCCCGCGCCCTGCCGGCCGAATCGACCGTCGTCTGATCCGCGGCGAGCGGCTGGCGGAATGGCCCTCGTACATATTATGTTCTCCGCAATGCTGACCCAACTCGCCGACAAAGCGCCCACTGCACCCGCGGACCTGCTGCCGCCCGCCTTCGCTGCCTGGTTCGCCCGGCGCGGCTGGGCGCCGCGGCCGCATCAGCTGGAGCTGCTGGCGAAGGGCAATGCCCGGCGGTCGGCGCTGCTGATCGCGCCGACCGGCGCCGGCAAGACCCTCGCCGGCTTCCTGCCGAGCCTCGTCGCGCTCGCCGCGCGCGGCAAGGTGCCGCCCGGCAGCGCCTCCCGCGGCATCCACACGCTCTACATCTCGCCGCTGAAGGCGCTCGCGGTCGACATCGCGCGCAATCTCGACGCCCCGGTCGCCGAGATGAAACTCCCCGTTACCGTCGAGACGCGCACCGGCGACACGCCGGCGCACAAGCGCCAGCGCCAGAAGCTGAAACCGCCCGACATCCTGCTGACGACGCCCGAGCAACTCGCTCTCCTGATCGCGCAGCCCGACGCCGAGCGCTTCTTTTCCGACCTCGACACGGTGATCCTCGACGAGTTGCACGCCCTCGTCACCTCGAAACGCGGCGACCTGCTCAGCCTCGGCCTCGCCCGGCTGCGGGCGATCGCACCGCAGCACCGCGCCGTCGGCCTGTCGGCGACCGTGTCGGACCCGCTGGCGCTCGCCGAATGGCTGGTGCCGCAGGTGGCGGGCTGCGAGGTGCGCGCCGACCTCGTCACGGTCGCGGGCGGGGCGAAGCCCGAAATCCGCATCCTCGAATCGGAGGAGCGCATTCCCTGGTCGGGCCACTCCGCCCGCTACGCGCTGCCGGAGGTCTATGCGGCGATCGCGGCGAGCCGGATGGCGATCGTGTTCGTCAACACGCGCAGCCAGGCCGAACTCGTCTTCGCCGAGCTCTGGAACCTCAACGAACTCGGTCTGCCGATCGCCCTCCACCACGGCTCGCTCGACGCCGGCCAGCGCCGCAAGGTCGAGGCGGCCATGGGCGCGGGGCGGCTGCGCGCGGTGGTCGCGACCTCCACCCTCGACCTCGGCATCGACTGGGGCGACGTCGACCTCGTCGTCCACGTCGGCGCACCGAAGGGGGCGAGCCGGCTCGCCCAGCGCATCGGCCGCGCCAACCACCGCATGGATGAGCCGAGCCAGGCGATCCTGGTGCCGGCGAACCGTTTCGAGGTGCTGGAATGCCGCTCGGCGCTCGACGCCAACTATCTCGGCGCGCAGGACACACCGCCGCTGCGCCGCGGTGGCCTCGACGTGCTCGCCCAGCATGTGCTCGGGCGCGCCGTCGCCGGGCCGTTCGTGGCGGATGCGTTCTTTGCCGAGGTGCGCAGCGCCTGGCCCTACCGCGAGCTGGAGCGCGAGGCCTTCGAACGCACGGTCGAATTCGTCGCCAATGGCGGTTATGCGCTCCGGAGCTACGAACGTTTCGCCAAGATCCGCCAGACCGTCGACGGCAGCTACCGGCTGACCCATCCGCGCTTTGCCCAGCAATACCGGCTCAACGTCGGCACCATCATCGAGGCGCCGCTGCTCAAAGTTCGGCTCGGCGGCAACCGCGGCCGGCCGGGCGCGCCGCTGCGCGGTGGCCGCGTGCTCGGCGAGGTCGAGGAGTATTTCGCCGAGATGCTGGCGCCCGGCGACACGTTCCTGTTCGGCGGCGAGGTGCTGCGCTACGAGACGATCCGCGAGAACGAGATGCTGGTGACCCGCGCCCGCGACGAGGCGCCGAAGGTGCCCTCCTATGCGGGCGGCAAGTTCCCGCTCTCGACCTATCTCGCCGCCGGCGTGCGGGCGATGCTGGCCGATCCGGCCGAATGGCACCGGCTGCCGGCGCAGGTGCAGGAATGGCTCACCCTGCAGAAGCAGGTCTCCGCCCTGCCCGGCCGCGACAACCTGCTGATCGAGACCTTCCCGCGCGCCGACCGCTTCTACATGGTCGCCTATCCGTTCGAGGGCCGGCTCGCGCACCAGACGCTGGGCATGCTGCTGACGCGGCGGCTGGAGCGGGCGCGGATGCGGCCGCTCGGGTTTCTCGCCACCGACTACTGCGTCGCGGTCTGGGGCCTCGGCGACATGGGCCGGCTGTTTTCCACCGGCGGACTGGACCCGGGTGCGCTGTTCGATCCCGACATGCTCGGCGACGATCTCGAGGCCTGGCTCGACGAGACCTGGCTGATGAAGCGCAGCTTCCGCGCCTGTGCGCTGATCGCCGGGCTGGTCGAGCGCCGCCATCCGGGGCAGGAGAAATCCGGCCGGCAGGTGACGGTGTCGACCGACCTCGTCTACGACGTGCTGCGCAGCCACGAGCCCGACCACATCCTGATGCGCGCCACCCGCGCCGACGCCGCGGAGGGGCTGCTCGACGTCGCCCGGCTCGGCGAGATGCTCGCCCGGGTTTCCGGGCGAATCGTGCATAAGAGGCTGGAGCGGATCTCGCCGCTCGCCGTGCCGATCATGCTGGAACTCGGCCGCGAGCGGGTCGACGGCGAGAGCGCGGACGTACTGCTGTCCGAGGTCGCGGACGAGTTGATGCGGGAGGCGGCCGGTGAATGAGGGCGGGCGATCGGTGCAGCCGGACACGGATGCGGAGCCGGCGGCGGTGAGCGCGCGCTGCCTCGGCCTGCGCCTTGCCGGCGTGCGGGTTGAGCTCGACCCGGCCGGCGGCCTCGTCTGGGCCGAGGAAAAGCTCCTCGTCGTCGCCGACCTGCATTTCGAAAAGGGCTCGGCCGCCGCGGTGCGCGGCCTGTTCCTGCCGCCCTACGACACCGGCATCACCCTCGGCCTGATCGAGGGCCTCGTCGCGCGGCACAAGCCGGAGCGGGTGATCGCGCTCGGCGACAGCTTTCACGACCGCCGCGCCGAGGAACGCCTCGCGCCCGCCGACGCGGTGCGGATCCAGCGGCTGACGGGGGCCTGCGACTGGACCTGGATCGCAGGCAACCACGACCCCGAGCCGCCGCGCGAACTCGGCGGCCGCTCGCTCTCGGAACTTGCGATCGGGCCGCTGGTGTTTCGCCACGCCCCGGCGCGCGGCGGCTGCGCCGGCGAGGTCGCCGGCCACCTGCACCCGGCGGCAAAAGTGGTGGTGCGCGGGCGCTCGGTGCGCCGGCGGGCGTTCGCCAGCGACGGGCGGCAGCTGGTGATGCCGGCGCTCGGCGCCTTCACCGGCGGGCTCAACGTGCTCGACCCCGCCTTCCGCGGCCTGTTTCCGGGCCAGGCGTTCCACGCCTGGATGCTGGGCGAGGACCGGGTGCACCCGGTGCGCGGCGCGGATCTCCGCGGCGACTGAGCGTCGGGCGGCCCCCGGCCGCGTTATCCCTCCGCGAGCCAGTGGCCGAGGATATGGCGGGCGATGGTCGGGCCCGGCGGCATGCGCAGGCCGTCCGGATGGCGGTCCTCGACCATGGCGGCGACCTCGTCGCGCTCGAACCAGCGGCAGGCTTCGAGCTCGCCGAAATCGACGGTGAGCTCCGTGGTCAGCGCCTCGGCGTAGCAGCCGATCATCAGCGACATCGGGAACGGCCACGGCTGGGTGGCGCGGTAGAGCACGGCGCCGGTGCGGATGCCAGCCTCCTCGAACAGCTCGCGCCGCACGGCGTCCTCCATCGTCTCGCCCGGCTCGAGGAAGCCGGCGAGGCAGGAGTACATGCCCGGCGCAAAGCGCGCCTGCCGGCCGAGCAGGCAGCGGTCGCCGTCGATCGCCAGCATGATCACCACCGGGTCGGTGCGGGGGAAATGCTGGGTGCCGCAGGCCGGGCAGTCGCGGCGGTAGCCGCCGATCCGCATCGCCGAGGCGGTGCCGCAGGCGGCGCAGAAGCGGTGGCTGCGATGCCAGGCGAGCAGGCTGGCGGCTTGCGCGCGGATGCCGAGCTGGGGCGGCGGCAGCAGCCCGTCGACGACGAGGGTGCGCAGATCGAGCGCGGCGAACCCCGCCGGCGGCGCGGCCTCGCCGAGGGGGGCGAGTTCGGTCGCGACATGCGGCAGGCCGTCGTCGTCCCAGCCGAGCAGCACCGTGGTCGCCGGCTCGCCCGCGCCGAGCCGGGCGGCCGTCCGCGCGTCGCAGTCGGCGGCGACGCCGCCGTCGGTCTCGGCGAGCAGGGCGAGCGGCCCGGCGAAGAGATGATGGCGCGCCGCCGGATCGGCGAGCGCCGCGGCGACCGTCGCCTCGTTGCCGCGGGCCTCCGACCGGCGGTCGAGCGGATTGACGCCGAAGCCGGTGGCGGCGGAGGCGTCGTCGGTCGGGAAGATCAGCGGCATCGAAAGGCTCCTCAGGCGCCGGCGGCGTGCGGCGGGGGGAAGGTCTTCGCGATCTGTCCGGGCAGCCGCCAGAGCAGGAAGCCGCCGCGGAAGAACAGGAAGGCGTTGATCGAGGCCCAGAGGCCGTGGTTGCCGAGATAGGGCTCGGTGAGCGCCAGCACGGCGAGATAGGCGGCGAGCGACAGCAGCATCATGTTGCGCATCTCGCGCGACCAGGTGGCGCCGATGAAGACGCCGTCCATCTGGAAGGCGAGCACGCCGGCGAGCGGCGTCAGCGCCGCCCAGGCGAGATAGGCGCGCGCCTCGGCGCGCACGTCCGGCGCCTGCGCCATGACGTCGACGATCGCGCCGCCGGCGACGAGGAAGAACAGGCCGGCGGCGGCGGCGAACAGGAACGACCACAGCGTGGTGAGACGGATCGCGGCGATCAGCGACGGCCGGTGCCGCGCGCCGACGGCGCGGCCGACCATCTGCTCGGCGGCCGTCGCCAGCCCGTCGAGGAAATAGCCGCCGATCAGGAAGAAGTTCATCAGGATGGCGTTGGCGGCGAGCACGGTGTCGCCGTTGCCGGCGCCGGCGCGGGTGAACACCACGAAGGCGGCGAGCAGCGCGAAGGTGCGGATCATGATGTCGCGATTGACGCCGAGCATCCGCAGCAGGCTGACGCGCTCGGCGACGCGGGCATAGGCCGGCCACGGCGTGCCACGGCCCTCGCGCCAGCAGACGATCAGGCCGGCGACGGCGCCGACGGTCTCGCCGAGCACGGTGCCGAGGGCGACGCCGAACAGGCCCCAGCCGAGCCAGAGGCCGAAGGCGATCGAGCCGGCGATGTTGACGCCGTTGACGACGAGCTGCAGCCCGAGGCCGATGCCGGCCTTGCCGCGGCCGATGATCCAGCCGAGCACCGCGTAGTTGAGCAGCGTCACCGGGGCGGCGAGGATGCGGACGTCGAAGTACTCCTGCGTCGCCGCGGCGACCGCGGCGCTGGGGGCCACCACCCACAGCGAGCCGGCGATGATCAGCGCGCTCGCCGCGATCATCGCAAGGCCGGCGACCACGGCGATCAGGATCGCGCGCAGCAGCACCGCCTTCTGCTCGACCTCGTCACGCGCGCCGAGCGCCTGTGCCGTGAGGCCGGTGGTGCCGGAGCGCAGGAAGTTGAAGGTCGAGAACAGCACGTCGAACACCAGCGCGCCGACGGCGATGCCGCCGATCATCGCCGCATCGCCGACCTGGCCGATCACCGCGATGTCGACCGCGCCGAGCAGCGGCGTGGTGATGAAGGCGAGCGTCATCGGCAGGGCGATGCGGAACACGGCGCGGCTGTCGACGACGAAGCCGGGATCCTGTGGGGCTGTGGTCGGCACGGTCATGCGCGGGCGTCGTCCTCGATGGGGTCGGCGCCCCGCTGCAGCACTATTACGTGGCCGATCACCGGCGATCCACGGTCCTGCCGCAGCGTGGCGCGCGCCTCCGACAGCGGCCGGAACCCGTGCGCCGCGGCGAGCCCGGCGAGATATGTCCGGACATGGGCATAGCGCAGGGAGGCCCCGAGACGCCAGCCCTCGCCTGCTACATCAGCACCATCGCCGTTATCGCCGTCGTCGGCGGCCTCGGCCGTGAAGGCGAACAGGGCGCCGGGGTCGAGCCGCGCGGCGACCGCGGCGAAGACCGGCGCGAGATCGCCGATATAGACGAAGACGTCGGCGGCGACGACGAGATCGAAGGCCGGGCCGGCTCGGCCAAGATCCGCAACCACGTCGCCGACGCGAAGCTCCGCGTAGAGCGCCTTGTCGGCGGCGGTAGCGACCATCGCCGGCGAGAGGTCGACGCCCTCGATCCGCCCGCCGCCCGCGACGAGACCGGCCTCGACCAGCGCCGCCGCCATCAGCCCGGTGCCGCAACCGAGGTCGTGCACATGGCCAAAGACGTTGCCCGGCCAGGACGCCGCGATCGCCTCGGCGAGCAGGGCCGGGGCGCGGTAGCCGAGGCGGTCGACCAGGGCGGTCTCGAAGCGGTCGGCGTAGTCGTCGAAAAGCTCGCGGACATAGGCCTCGGGCGCGGCATCGGGCACGGGGGCCCGGCCGAGAGCGGCGAGGCGCAGCCGGCCGCCGTAGCGGTCGTCCGGGTCGAGCTCGGCAAGCCGGGCGAAGGCGCGCGCCGCGCCG
This sequence comes from Methylobrevis albus, assembly GCF_015904235.1. Taxonomy (GTDB): domain Bacteria; phylum Pseudomonadota; class Alphaproteobacteria; order Rhizobiales; family Pleomorphomonadaceae; genus Methylobrevis_A; species Methylobrevis_A albus. The sequence continues at coordinate 56,192 of NZ_JADZLT010000043.1, read as the reverse complement.
GCCGTGTCGCCGGCATCGCCGTAGGCGGCGCCGAGCGCGAACCAGCCCGCCGCCCAGCTGGGCACGAGTTCCAGCGCCTGGGCATAGAGATCGGCGGCCGCGGCATGGTCGCCGCTTTCGGCGAGCAGGCGGCCGTATTCAAAACGGCGGTCGGCAAGCAGGTTGCCGGACGAATGGCTGTCGGGGGGCATCGGGCGCGTCGCTGCGCCGGCGGGCTGCCGGCCGGGAGAGGACATGCGGCCGCGACGGGGGTTTTGGCAAGCGAGATCGGCGCCGGACAGCGCCTGTGGAGGCGGCGCGGCGGAACATTCACCCCGCCCCCGGCGTTGCCCCCGCGTCGGACGCGTGCGCAGCGCGGCCCGACACATGTCCGAACCTCAAGAAGAACGGGAAGAACGCGATGGCCATCACGCGCAGGGAAGAAGCAAGGGCGCTGGACGCCGATGAACGCGATCTGGTCGAACGCTCGCATCACCCCGTGCTGCAGACCATCACCGACCGCGACCTCGCCGACCTCGTCAAGTTGCTGCGTGAGCGCCGCGACAAGGCCTCCACCGAGGCGAACCGGCGCCGACGCGAGATGCGCGGCAAGGGCGCGCCGAAAGGTGCCCAGCCCTCCGCCGACGACAAGGGCTCGCGCCTCAAGGTCGCCGTGCTCGCGATGGCGATGCGCCGCATCAACACCGAGACCGAGCGCCGTCGCCGCATGAACGCCAGCGCCACGCTCGCCAGCAACGCCCGCAAGGCGCTCGCCATGAAGCAGGCGGCGGACGAGGCCGGCCAGCCCGACTTCAACAGCCGCCACGCCCACAAGGGCATGAAGGTGAAGGCGAACCAGCGCGCCGAAAACCTCGTCCGGCCGATGGAACTCGGCCGCCAGCGCAAAGCGGCCTCCGTCGCCCAGGCCCGCCGCGATTCGCGGCCGGGCTGAGGCCGCCGCCGCCTTGCAACGCCCCCGCGGTCGCCGCACCGCCGGGGGCGTTTTCATGTGCAGGTCGCGGGCGGACGATACGGATTTGGCGCGGCGCTTTGCCGGCGCCCCCGTCAGGCCCTAGATGGAAGCCATGCTGCTGTCCGGCGACGCCCCTCTCTTCACCCTGACCGACGCCGGGCTCTACTGCCCGGCGGGCGACTTTCATATCGACCCGGTGCGGCCGGTGCCGCGGGCGGTGGTCACGCACGGACACTCCGACCACGCCCGCTCCGGCCACGGCGCCGTGCTGGCGACGCCCGAGACGCTGGCGATCATGGCCGTGCGCTACGGCGAGGGGTTCACCGGCCAGCGCCAGCCGGCGGCGCTCGGGGTGCGCACCAACATCCGCGACGTGACGGTGACGCTGCATCCCGCCGGCCACGTGCTCGGCTCGGCACAGGTGCTGGTCGAGCATCGCGGCCGGCGCTGGGTGGTGTCGGGCGACTACAAGCGCCAGAGCGACCCGACCGCGGCGGGCTTCGAGCCGGTCGCCTGCGACGTGTTCGTCACCGAGGCGACCTTCGCACTGCCCGTGTTCCGCCATCCCCCCGCCGAGGGCGAGATCGGCAAGCTGCTCGATTCGCTGCGGCTCTTCCCCGAGCGGCCGCACATCGTCGGCGCCTATGCCCTCGGCAAGGCGCAGCGGCTGATCGCGCTGATCCGGGCGGCCGGGCACGACGCGCCGATCCTGCTGCACGGCGCGCTGATCCGGCTGTGCGACCTCTATGGTGCCTTCGGTTTCGATCTCGGCCGGCTCGAGCCGGTGGCGGGCCGGGCGAAGAAGGACCTCGCCGGGCACATCGTGCTCTGCCCGCCCTCGGCCACCGCCGACCGCTGGGCGCAGCGCTTTCCCGACCCGGTGACGGCGTTCGCCAGCGGCTGGATGCGGGTGCGCGCCCGCGCCCGCCAGCGCGGCGCCGAACTGCCGCTGATCGTCTCCGACCACGCCGACTGGGACGACCTCTGCGCCACGATCCTCGAGACCGGCGCCGAGGAGGTCTGGGTGACGCACGGGCAGGAGGACGCGCTCTGCCACTGGTGCGGCCTCGCCGGCATCCGGGCGCAGCCGCTCAACCTCATCGGCTATGGCGACGAGGACGAGGCGGACGCGCTGACGCCCGAGGGCGCGGCGGAGACGGCGCCCGCCGCCACCGGCGAGGCCGGGGCATGAGCGCGTCGTCAGCCGAACGGCTGGTCGACCGGGCGCGGACGGCCGTCGGAATCGAGGGCGACGAAGGTGAAGTCGGCGTCGGTCACCTTGGTGATGCGGTCGCTTTCGCGCGGCCGGCGCCAGGCGGAAACGTGGAACGACATCGAGGTGCGGCCGGTCTTGACCAGTTCCGCCCAGACGGTGACCTCGTCGCCGACCCGCACCGGCGAGACGAAGGTGATCGCCTCGACCGCCACGGTGGCGCAGCGGCCGCGGGCGCGGCGCGCGGCGGCGTTGCCGGCGGCAAGGTCCATCTGCGCCATCAGCCAGCCACCGAAGATGTCGCCGGCCGGATTGGTGTCGGCCGGCATGGCGATGGTGCGGATCGCCGGTTCGATGTTCGGCGGCGTATCGTCCGGCATGCAGTGTCCCCTCGTTCGGTCCCCGGCCGGAGTTTGCGTCGGGACTGGAACAATTCCAAGGGGTTCGGCTGCATGAAGTCGGGGGAAACGCGGATACGGCCGGCTCATCCCCCGATCCCGGGTGCGGCACGCGGGGGCGCCCGCCCATGAACCGCTTCGCCGAGTTGCTCGACCGCCTCGCCTACGAACCGCGGCGCAACGCCAAGATCGCCCTCGTCGCGGACTATCTCGCCCATACGCCCGACCCGGACCGCGGCTATGCGCTGGCCGCCCTCACCGGCGCGCTGTCGTTTCGCGATGCCAAGCCCGCGATGATCCGGGCGCTGATCGCCGCGCGGGCCGACCCGGTGCTGTTCGCGCTCTCCTACGACTATGTCGGCGATCTCTCCGAGACGGTCGCGCTGATGTGGCCGGTGCCGCCGGTGGCGCCGAACCGGCCGCCGCCGCATCTTGCCGAGGTGGTCGAGACGCTCGCCGCGACCCACCGCGCGGCCGTGCCCGGGCGGATCGCCGGCTGGCTCGACGGGCTCGACGAGAACGGCCGCTTCGCCCTGCTGAAGCTCGTCACCGGTTCGCTGCGCATCGGCGTTTCGGCGCGGCTGGCGCGCACCGCGCTCGCCCGCCTCGGCGGGCTGGAGGCCGATGCGGTGGAGGAGGTCTGGCACGGGCTGGTGCCGCCCTACGAGCCGCTGTTCGCGTGGGTCGAGGGGCGCGGACCGCGCCCCGACAGCATCGACCCCGCGCCGTTCCGCCCGCCGATGCTGTCGCACGCGCTGGAAGAGCGCGACATGGAGACGCTCGACCCGGCCGATTTTCGCGCCGAATGGAAGTGGGACGGCATCCGCGTGGAGGCGGCCGGGGGCGCGGCTACGAGCCGCGACGGCGAGATCCGCCGCGTCGCGCGGCTCTATTCGCGCACCGGCGACGACATCTCCGCCGCCTTCCCCGACCTCCTTGCCGCGATCTCCTTCGACGGCGCCCTCGACGGCGAACTGCTGGTGCTGATCGAGGGCCGGGTGCAGCCGTTCTCGGTGCTGCAGCAGCGGCTCAACCGCAAAACGGTGACGGCGAAGCTGCTCGCCGAGTATCCTGCGCACATCCGCGCCTACGACCTGCTCGCCGAGGGCGACGAGGACCTGCGCGCCCTGCCCTTCACTGCGCGCCGCGCCCGGCTCGAGGCCTTTGTCGCCCGCCTCGAAGAACCGCGCATCGACCTCTCGCCGCTCGTCGCCTTCCCCGACTGGGAGACGCTGACGGCGGCCCGCGCCGAGCCCGCGACGCATGGGGCGGGCGCCGACGGCGACGCGGTCGAGGGGGTGATGATCAAGCGCGCCGCAGCGCCCTATCTGCCCGGCCGGCCGAAGGGCGAGTGGTACAAGTGGAAGCGCGATCCCTTCGCCGTCGACGCGGTGCTGATGTACGCGCAGCGCGGCCACGGCAAGCGCTCGTCGTTCTATTCCGACTACACCTTCGGGGTCTGGCGTGCCGCCGAGGCGGGCGACGAGCTGGTGCCGGTCGGCAAGGCCTATTTCGGCTTCACCGACGAGGAGCTGAAGGAGATCGACCGCTTCGTTCGCAAGCACACCGTCGGTCGCTTCGGCCCGGTGCGCGAGGTGGTGCACACCGCCGAGACCGGCCTCGTCATCGAGGTCGCCTTCGAGGGTCTGAACCGCTCCACCCGGCACAAGTCCGGCCTCGCCATGCGCTTTCCGCGCGTCGCCCGGCTGCGCTGGGACAAGCGGCCCGCCGACGCCGACCGCATCGAGGTGCTGGAAGCCCTGCTTCCCGCGGGGGCCTGACCTCGTCCGCCATGCAGAATCAAGCTTTTGCCATATCGCAGGTGCAACATGACCGGCGTCGAGGAGTTGATCTCGGATAGGCGATGTCTGCAAGGCGTGGGCGTCGTGCCAACGCCATGGAGCCGCCCGCCTTGCGACGACGCACGTCCCGCGCCTGCACCGTCCTGATCGCCCTGCTGCCGCTCTCCTGCGCGTCGCCGCGCGACTATGCGCTGCTGACCGCGGCAAAACACGACCTGATCGGGCTCAGCCAGACCGACATCGAGATGTGCGCCGGCTTTGCCAGCGCCACCCGCGAGCGCGGCTCCAGCGAGATCTGGAGCTACACCTACCGCAAGAACCAGGCGGGGCTGACCATCGGCGTGCCGGCGGTCTATGGCGCGATCAACACCGCCGTCTCGATCCCCACCGGCGGCGAGTGCAAGATGCAGGTGCGTTTCGTCGAGGGCCGCGTGGTCGAGGTCGCCTATGCGGGCAGCAACGATACCGCCCAGGGGCGCGACCTGCTGTGCGCCACCCTCGTCGACGGCTGCGTCGCCTATGCCCGCGACAACCCGCGCCGCATCGGCTCCTACGCCCGCACCACCTTCGGAGCGCCGCCGCCGGGCACGGCGCCGGGGGACGGGTCCCGGGATGGGCTTCGGGACGGGGAGCGCGACGAGGACGGCGACGAACCCGGCTCCTGAGGCGCCCCGCGCCGCGACCGGATGTGCGACGTCGGCGGCCCGTCTGGCGTTCCGCCCCCCGAGTCCCGCCATGCGGCTGGACAACCACCCCCTCCGGTCCCTATCTCATCTCCGCAACTGCCATCCGGAGCCGCCATGGCCAACGACCAGCTTTCCCGCTTTCTCGGCGACAGCCCGCTGCGCGTCCTCGTGCGCCTCGTGTTCCTGTCGTTCATCGTCGGCGTCGTGATGGCCGCGCTCGGCATCGAGCCCTACGACATCGTCGATTCGATCATCCGCTTCTTCGAGCGCTTCTACGACATGGGCTTTGCCGCCATCGACAAGGCGGTGCGCTACTTCCTGCTCGGCGTCGTCGTGGTGGTGCCGGTCTGGCTGCTGGTCCGGCTCGCCCGCTCCGGCAACCGCTGACCGGCTCCCCGGCGGCGACGCCAGGGTTCCCTCACGCCAGCGCCTTCGCCGTGCGGTGCAGGATCGCGTGGCGGCGGGCAAGGCGGTCGACGTCGGCATCATAGCCGCCGCCGATGACGCCGGCGAGCGGCAGCCGCCGGCGCCGGATCGTTTCCATCACAAGCCTTTCGCGCGCGGCAAGCCCGTCGTCGCTGAGGGCGAGGCGGCCGAGGCGGTCGTCGCGGTGCGGGTCCACCCCGGCATTATAGAAGACGAGATCGGGCGAAAAGCGCGCCAGCGCCTGCCCGAGCGCCTGCTCCAGCGCCGCGAGATAGGGGGCATCCTCCAGCCCGTCGTCGAAGCCGACGTCGAGGCTCGAGGCCACCTTGCGCACCGGATAGTTACGCTCGCCATGCAGCGACAGCGTGAACACGCTCGCGTCTCCGGCGAAGATCGCCGCCGTCCCGTCGCCCTGGTGCACGTCACAATCGACGACGAGGGCGCGGCGGATCAGGCCTTCGGCCTGCAGCACCCGGATCGCCACCGCCACATCGTTGAACACGCAGAAGCCGGCGCCGCCGCTGCCGCGGGCATGATGGCTGCCGCCGGCCGTGTTGACGGCGAGGCCGCGCTCGAGCGCGAGACGGGCGGCGAGCACCGTGCCGCCTGCGGAGGCCTGGGCGCGCCGCGCCACCGAGGCGGTCACCGGCAGGCCGATCTCGCGCTCCATCGCCGCGGGCACCGCGGCCGCCAGCGCCTGGTCGACATAGGCGCGGTCGTGCGCGAGTTCGAGCCACGCGGCCGGCGCCGGCAGCGGCACGCGGAACCCTTCAGGTCCGACGACCCCCTCCTCCGCCAGCACGGCGGCGAGGCGGCCGTATTTCTGCATCGGGAAGCGATGCCCGGGGTCGAGCTCGGCCTGGTAGTCGGGATGGTGGACGATGGCGAGTGACATCGGCGGCAGGCGGCTCCGGCGTCCCCGGGGACGGGGTCCGGCGGAAGCTAGGGCACGCGGGCGTGTTCGCCCAGAGTGCGACGTGCCCGATGGGCCTCAGCGGGCGATGCGGAAGGCGTCGGCGCGCGGGCCGTCGTCGCGGCTCGGCGGGTCTATGACGAGATTGAAGCGGGGCACGTCGCCGCGCTCGCGGCTGAAGGCGACGCGCACGCCGGAGGTGCGCCGGTCATAGCGGTCGAGGTTGTCGATGGCGCGGAAAAGGCCGTCCGGCTCCGGCCAGCCGAGGGCGGCGTAGATCGCCGCCACGGTCGCCTTGAGCTCGGTCTTCGCCTGCGCCGCGGCCGCGCGGTGCTCGATGTTGAGCTTCAGCCGGATCAGGCCGATCGTGTGGCTGTCCGGACCGTGCACGGCGACGAACAGGCTGTTCGGCCGCGGCGCCTCGGTCTCCGGCTCCGCGGCGGCGACGGCGGCCTCGGGCGCGGGGCCGAGACGGATTTCCGAGATGCAGCGCCATTCGCCGTTGCTGTAGTGGCTCGCCCGCCACGGCGACATCACGTAGCCGGTAGCTTCCAGCGCGGTGCAGAGTTGCTCCGGCCGGATGCGCGCCATGCGCAGCAGCGGCGTCGCCAGCGGGGCCGCGGGGGCATAGGCGGCCGCGCGCGACTCCGGCGCGAGGTTGGCGATCGGGTCGGCCGATTTCGGGGCGAGGGCCGCGGCGGTCGGCAACGGGGCATCCGGCGGGGCGGACGGCGCCGCCGGGCCGGCGGGCGATAGCTCCGCGGGCGGCGTTTGGGCGGCTGGTGCACCGGTGACCGCGGGCGCGGGCGCCGCCGCGGCCCCGGCGTCCGGCGCCGCGACCGGCCCCGCCGACTGCGCGTGCACGGCGAGGCGGCCGGACAGCAGCCCCGCGGCGGCGCCCGCGAGCGAAAACACCAGCGCGATGGCAACGGCGAAGCGCTTCACGGCCTCAATCCTGCCCTTCGAACGGTCTCGTGCTGCATCGTCTCGTATACATTCGCACTGATTTGCCCAAACCGTCGGCACACTCAGACCATCCGACCCGGCCATGCCGAAAAAATCCGGCTTTATGACGGCATCCTCAAAAAACGGGGCTCTTTCCGGTTTCGAGATGTGTTATTGAAGGTCCCGGAGCAGTTCTGAATGACGACGAGCCTGATCACGTTCGACGGTGCGGCACACCAAGTCCGGCAGGATGGCAGCAGACGGAAGCGCTCTTTTACACTGACGACGACGTCCGTTTCTCCGGTGGGGCGTCGGCGTGGCCTCTGGATCACGGAGACGAGACTTTAGAATGGGTAAGGGTAAGGACTTCCGTCCCCCGCGGCGCCGCGGCGGATTCGACGACGACATGCCGTCTCCTTTCGAGACGCGCAGCAACGACAGGCCGCAGCGCTCCTTCGGCAGCCCGTCGTACGACTCGGCCCCCATGGCGGGGCCGACCGTTGAGGCCACCGTTTCATGGTTCAATCCCGAAAAGGGATTCGGTTTCACCGAGCTGTCGGACGGGTCTGGCGACGCCTTCCTTCATATCGGCGCCTTGCAGGCGATCGGCCGCGACAGTGTCGCGCCGGGGGCGAAGCTGAAGGTCCAGGTGGCGCAGGGCGCTAAGGGCAAGCAGGTCGTCAAGGTCATCGACGTCGACGAGAGCTCCGCGGTCGAGCAGCGCCCGCGTTCGTTCGCGCCGCGTCCGGCCGGCGGTGGCGGTGGTGATCGCGGCGGCTTCGGCAGCCCGCGTCCGCCCCGGCGCCAGGTCGACCTGTCGTCCGCCTCCCAGCTTGACGGCACCGTCAAGTGGTTCAACCCCGACAAGGGCTTCGGCTTCGTCGCGGGCGAGGACGGCGGCAAGGACGTGTTCGTGCACATTTCGGTGCTGCAGTCGGCGGGGCTTTCGCACCTCGACGACGGCCAGCGCGTCTCGATGAAGATCGTCGAGACCCCGAAGGGCCGCGAGGCCGTCGCGATCCAGCTCGAAGACTGAGCCGGTCCGCTTCGGCGACAGTCCACGACCCCCAATCAATGCCCGCCGCCGGGGAGCTTCCCCGTCGGCGGGCATTTTCTTGGCCGCCGGGCGCCGATGTCGGCGCGGCGGCGGCGGAATCAGCCCGGCGAGCGGCCGACCGGCCGGACCCGTCCCGCATGCCGCCGGAACAACGCCCAGGACCCCATCCCGACATGAAAGACGCGACGAGCGCGGCGGACCGGCACTATGCCATCGACGGCCGCGACTTCACCGCGCGGCCGATCGAGCCGGCGCTCTATCCGGTGGCGACGCCGATCGGCAATCTCGGCGATGTCGGCCTGCGCGCGCTGGAAGTCCTCGCCGCCGCGGACGTGATCGCCTGCGAGGACACCCGTGTCACTCGCGTGCTGCTTGATCGCTACGGCATCCGCCGGCCGCTGGTCGCCTATCACGAGCACAATGCCGCGCGCGAGCGGCCGCGCCTGCTGGCGACACTGGCCGAGGGCAAGGCCGTCGCGCTGGTCAGCGACGCCGGCACGCCGCTGATCTCCGATCCCGGCTACAAGCTCGTCGAGGAGGCGCTCGACCTCGGGCACAAGGTGATCCCGATCCCCGGCCCGAGCGCGCTGCTCGCCGCCATCGTCGCGGCCGGCCTGCCGACCGACTGCTTCCTGTTCGGCGGCTTCCTGCCGCCGCGCAGCGGCCAGCGCCGCACCCGGCTCGCCGGCTTCGCCGACCTGCCGGCGACGCTGGTGTTCTATGAATCACCGCATCGCGCCGCCGAGGCGCTGGCCGACATGGCCGACGTGCTCGGGCCGGACCGGCCAGGCGCGCTGGCGCGTGAGCTCACCAAGCGCTTCGAGGAGGTGCGGCGCGGCCCGCTCGCCGCCCTCGCCACAGGCGCGACGGACGACCCGCCGCGCGGCGAGATCGTGCTGCTCGCCGGCCCGGCGCCGGAGCGCGGCACCGACGCCGACGACCTCGACGCGCTGCTGATCGACGCGCTCGGTCGCATGTCCGCCGGCCGCGCCGCGGCAGAGGTCGCCGCCACCACCGGCCAGCCGCGCCGCCTCGTCTACGCCCGCGCTCAGGCGCTGAAGCCGCTCGCCCGGCCGGGCGGGGCGGCTGCGGTCGAGGCGGCCGATTCCGATATCGCGACGCGCTCGGCCGCGGCCGACGAAACGGACAAGGACGGCGGCGGCGAGTCGGGCGATCGGTCTCGGCCGGACGGCGCCTGAGCCGCAGAGCCAGTTACAGTCGACCGCGCCGCCGAAGAGCTTCGGCAGCGCATCATCGCGGCCGGAGCCACTTCGCCGGATCGCCAGACCCGATCCCCTCGCGCGTGCGGCCGGAGGTCGCCCATGCCAGACCGCAGCCGACGCCCTTCCCCCGGAACCGGAACCGCCCGGCGACGCCGGGCCGAAGGCTGGGGCAACACAGCGGAACGGATCGTCGAACTCATTCTGCGCGCCAGGGGCTGGCGCGTGCTCGCCCGCCGCTTCGAGACGCACAGCGGCGAGATCGACCTCGTCGTCCGCCGCGGTGGCACCGTCGCCTTCGTCGAGGTGAAGGCACGCGAGGACCTCGCCGGCGCGGCCGAGGCGGTCGACGTCCGCAGCCGGCGCCGGATCGTGCGCGCGGCGATGCTGTTCATGCAGAAGCACCCGGCGCTCGCCGGCTGCGATCAGCGCTTCGACGTGGCGCTGGTGCGCCGCTGGCGCTGGCCCGTCATCATCACGGACGCCTTCCGCGCCGACGACTGATGTCGCACCCGCCCCTTCGGCTGGCCAGAACGCCTCGCATCGGGCGGCTGGCCGAAGCCCACAACCCGGAACGATGACGGGACCGGCGCGTGGCAGGTTGCGCTGCGGCCCGGCGCGGGCCCATATGACCACCGCACCGCCGAACCCTTTCCCCGCCGAGGTCCGATACCGATGTCCCTCACCGTCGCCGTCCAGATGGACCACATCGCCGGCATCAAGATCGCCGGCGATTCCACCTTCGCGCTGCTGCTCGAGGCGCAGCGGCGCGGGCACCGGCTGCTGCACTACACGCCCGAGCAGCTGTCGCTGCACGGCGGGCGCCTGACCGCGCCGCTGGAGGAGCTCGCCGTGCGCGACGTCGCCGGCGATCATTTCACGCTCGGCGCGGCGGCGGTCACCGACCTTGCCACCGTCGACGTGGTGCTGTTGCGCCAGGACCCGCCGTTCGACATGGGCTATGTGACGACGACGCACATGCTGGAAACGATCCATCCGAAGACGCTGGTGGTGAACGATCCGGCGCATGTGCGCAACGCACCGGAAAAGCTCTTCGTGATGAGCTTCCCGCAATTGATGCCGGAAACGCTGATCACCCGCGACGTCGCGGAGATCCGCGCCTTCCGCAAGACCTACGGCGATATCGTCGTGAAGCCGCTCTACGGCAACGGCGGCCAGGGCGTGTTTCGCCTCCGGCCCGAGGACGAGAACTTCGGCTCGATGATGGACCTCTTCGGCGCGATGTCGCGCGAGCCCTGGGTGGTGCAGCGCTACCTGCCGGCGGTGCGCGCGGGCGACAAGCGCATCATCCTCGTCGACGGCGTTTTTGCCGGCGCGGTCAACCGCGTGCCGGCGCCCGACGACCTGCGCTCCAACATGGTGCGCGGCGGCGCGGCCGAGACCACGGCGCTCACCGAGCGCGAGCGCGAGATCTGCGAGACGATCGGGCCGGAGCTGAAGCGCCGCGGCCTGATCTTCGTCGGCATCGACGTGATCGGCGGCAATCTTACCGAGATCAACGTGACGTCCCCGACCGGCCTGCGCGCCATCCGCCGGCTCGGCGGCCCGGACATCGCGGCGCTGATCTGGGACGCGATCGAAGCCAAACGCAGCTGACACGGCCCGGCGCAGCAAGGCGACGACCCACACCCCGATCCGGACCCGTGACGCCTCGGCGATCTGGAACATAATCCCCTCTTTTGTTCCCTTCCTGTTCTTGCACGCATCGCAGGGTTGTGCAAGAGTGAATGGCGGCTGGAACATCGGGGGGTGGGCTCATGGTTTCGCGGGTGACGACGGTTGCCTTCCAGGGCGTCGACGCGGTGCGGGTCGACGTCCAGGTGCACGTGGCGCCGGGCATGCCGGCCTTCACCATCGTCGGGCTCGCCGACAAGGCGGTGGCCGAAAGCCGGGAGCGGATCCGGGCGGCGTTGACCGCATCGGGCCTCGCCCTGCCCGCCCGCCGCATCACGGTGAACCTCGCCCCTGCCGACCTCCCCAAGGAAGGCTCGCACTACGACCTGCCGATCGCGCTCGGGCTGATGGCGGCGATCGGCGCGCTGCCGGCCGATGCCCTCGAGGAGTTCCTCGTGCTCGGTGAGCTCGCGCTCGACGGCACCATCTCGCAGGTCGCCGGCGTGCTGCCGGCGGCGATCGCCGCCAACGCGCAGGGCAAGGGCCTCGTCTGCCCGCGCGATTGCGGCAGCGAGGCCGCCTGGGCCGATGCCGAGATGGCGATCCTCGCCCCGATGAGCCTGATCGCGATCGCCAACCACTTCAAGGGCACCCAGGTGCTGTCGCGCCCTGAGCCGCGCCGCGGCGACAGCCCGGCGGACCTGCCCGACCTCGCCGACGTCAAGGGCCAGGAGATGGCGAAGCGGGCGCTGGAGATCGCCGCCGCCGGCGGGCACAATCTGCTGATGGTCGGTCCGCCCGGCTCCGGCAAATCGATGCTCGCCCGGCGACTGCCGTCGATCCTGCCGGCGCTGGCGCCGCGCGAACTGCTCGAGATCTCGATGATCGCCTCGATCGCCGGGCTGATCGCCGACGGCCGGCTGTCGGACCGGCGGCCGTTTCGCGCGCCGCACCATTCCGCCTCGATGGCGGCATTGGTCGGCGGCGGGCTGCGGGCGCGGCCGGGCGAGATTTCGCTGGCGCACAATGGCGTGCTGTTCCTCGACGAGTTGCCGGAATTCAACCCCGCGGTCCTCGACAGCCTGCGCCAGCCGCTCGAGACCGGCGACGTGGTGATCGCGCGCGCCAACCACCGCGTCACCTATCCCGCCCGCTTCCAGCTGATCGCCGCGATGAACCCGTGCCGGTGCGGTCTCGCCGGAACGCCGGGCTTCACCTGCCGCCGCGGCGACCGCTGCGCCGGCGACTACCGCGCCCGGCTGTCGGGGCCGCTGATCGACCGGATCGACCTCAACGTCGAGGTGGGGGCGGTCTCCGCGGCCGACCTGCAGCGCCCGCCGCCCGCGGAGGGCTCGGCCGTGGTCGCGGCGCGGGTCGCCGCCGCGCGGGGCGTGCAGTCGGCCCGCTTCGCCGCGCTCGGCATTCCGGAGGTGCTGACCAACGCGACCGTGCCGTCGCGGGTGATCGAGGAGATCGCCCGGCCGGATCGCTCCGCCGGCCAGTTGCTGCGCGACGCGGCCGAGGCGATGCGGCTGTCGGCGCGCGGCTATCACCGCGTGCTGCGCGTCGCGCGCACGCTCGCCGATCTCGACGGGGCGGAGACGATCAACCGTCTGCACATCGCGGAGGCGCTCGCCTATCGCCCCACCGAAGAGCGGGTCGCGAACGCGGCCTGACCGGATCCGAAGGGAGGTCGCGATGCCGCGCCTGGCCGCCACCGGGAACTTCGCCACCGCGAACGGCCGGCCTGGCCGCGCGCCGGCCGGGAAACCGATTGCCGGGCGCAAGGGAATCGCAAGGGACCGCGTGCATGCTACCGCCCGAAGCGCGGCCGGCCGGCCGCCCAAGGCGGGACCACAGGCAATGGAATCTTGGCGGACGCCGCACGCCGGCGAGCCGATGACGCGGAACGGACAGGCGCCGGGCCCCGAACCGGAAGCGACCGTGGCCGGCGGGTCGGGGCAAGCGGCGTCCGCGGTGGGCCGGCGGTCCGCTGGCGCGCCGGACGGCAGCACCGCGGCCGCGCAGCAGCCATTGCCGGTGGCGGACGCCGACCACGGGGCGGTGCGGCGGATCGGATCGATCGCCCTCGGTTCCGGGCTGCTGGTGGCGGCTGTCGTCCTGATCCTCGCCCCGTGGCTTGCCCGCAGCAGCGGCCCCGCGCCCGTGTCCGGCCTGCTCGCCGGGGCGGTGTTCTGTGCCGTCGCCGGCGCCGTGGCGGTCTGGCTGGCGGTGCGACGGCTGGCGCGGGCGCTGGTCGCCGCGCGGCAGGCGCGGGATGCGTCGCGCGAGGCGCTCGAGCGGGTGACCGACGAACTCTGGGAGGTGCGCGACCGCGAGGCCCATCTCGCCAGCGTCGTCGCGGCATCCGGCGATGCGGTGGTGCACCGGACCCGTGCCGGCGAGATCCTCGATGCCAACGGCGCCTTTGCACAACTGTTCGGCCTCGATGCGGCCGAGGTGGCCGGCCGCTCGCTGTTCACGCTGCTCGGCGGCGAACTGGCGGAAGCCGGCGACGGCGGCGAGCGCGGCGGACGCGAGGCGGCGCGGCGCAGCCTGCCGGCCCGGGACATTCCCGTCGACACGGCGCTCGGCACGCGCTGGCTGTCGTGGACCGAGACCACGGTCGACGAGCGCGACGGCGGCGTGATCCAGAGCATCGGCCGCGACGTCACCGAGCGCAAGGCGACCGAGGCGGCGCTGTCGATCGCGCGCGACCAGGCCGAGGCGGCGAGCGACGCCAAGTCGCGCTTCCTCGCGATGGTGAGCCACGAGATCCGCACGCCGCTGAACGGCATCCTCGGGATGACCAACCTTTTGCAGCAGACGGCGCTCACCTCCGAGCAGATGACCTATGCCAAGGCGATCGAGACCTCGGGCGACGCGCTGCTGCTGCTGATCGACGACCTGCTCGACTTCTCGAAGATCGAGGCGGGACGGCTCGACCTCGTGCCGGAATCGACCGACGTCGCGGCAACCGTCGAGCAGCTCTGCGAGTTGCTGGCGCCGCGCGCCTATGCCAAGGGCATCGAGCTCGCCGCCTATGTCGACCCGAAGCTCGGCGGCGCGGTCATGCTCGATCCGGTGCGGCTGCGGCAGGTGCTGTTCAATCTGATCGGCAACGGCATCAAGTTCACCGCCGAGGGCGGCGTCGCCATCGAGGTGCTGCGCCGCGACGATTCGGCCCCGAACCGGATCCGGCTGCTGTTCCAGGTGCGCGACACCGGGATCGGGGTCGACGACGCCGACGCCGAGCGGATCTTCCGCGAGTTCGAGCAGGCCGATCCCGGCCCGGCGCGGGCCTTCGGCGGCACCGGCCTCGGCCTTGCGATCGCCCGGCGGCTGGTGCGGCTGATGGGCGGCGAGATCCGGCTCGATTCGGCCGTCGGCGCCGGTGCCTGCTTCTCCTTCGAAATCGCCGCCGACGCGGATCTCGCCGCGCTGCCGGCGCCGCCGCCCGCGGTGGTCGCGGCACCACCGATCGGCGGCGCCCGCCACGCCCAGCACCTGCTCGCCCGCGCCATCGCCGAAGGGCGCCTCGACGCGCGCGGTGACGCGCCCGGCGACGGCGGCGTCGCGGCGTTCGCGGCGATGCCGGCACCGGCGCGTCCGGCGGTGCCGGCGCTGCATCCGGAGCCGCAGCTGCTCGGCGGACGGCTGGTCGCCCTCGTCTCGCATGCATTGATCGAGGGGCCGCTGGTGCTGCGCCGGCTGTTCGACCACGGCGCGGACGTGCTGCTGCTGACGCAGCAGGAGCTGGAAGCCGGGCTGGTCGGGCGGCGCGACGTCGACGTCGTGCTGGTCGATTCGGGCGCTGGCGACCCGCTGGCGCTGATCGAGCGCGTCCGTACGGTCACGGTGGCGCCGGTCGGCATCATGATCGACCCCCGCGGCCGCTCCGAACTGCCCGGCCTGATGGAGGCGGGCTATGGGGCCTATCTCGTCAAGCCGGTGCGGACCGCCTCGCTGCTGCGCGCCGTGCGCAGCCTGCTCGGCGAGACCGATTTCGAGCCGGCCGCCGACCTCGTCGCGGCGCCGGCCTCGGCCGAGCCGATGGCGGCGCGCCGGGTGTTGCTCTGCGACGACAACGAGATCAACGCCCTGCTCGGCCGCGGCCTGATCGAGAAGCTCGGCCACCAAGTGGTCGTCGCCGGCGACGGGCGCCACGCCGTGGCCGCGGTCGAGGACGCGGCGCCGGGCGGGTTCGACATCGTGTTCATGGACCTCCACATGCCCGAGGTGGACGGTTTCGAGGCGGCGCGGCGCATCCGCGCCTTCGAGGCCGGGCACATGGGCCGGCGGACGCCGATCGTCGCGCTCACCGCCGACCTGATGGCCGAGCGCCACGCCCGCGCCGAGGCCGACCTGTTCGACGCCTGGCTCGCCAAACCGCTGCAGCCCGACGCGCTGCGCGGGGCGATGCGGACGCTGACGGCCTCGCTCGGCGAGGTGGCGCCGCCGGGGAACTAGCGGGGGCGGGTCCGGCCGCGGGGGTGGCGTGCGGCCGTCGTCTGCCGCGGCAGCGCTCGCCCGCCCCCCGACTCGCGCCGCCCGGATTGATCGCCGCGTCCCCCGGGTCTAGAAGGTCTCGTACGCCCGTCTTTCCCGTCGCCCGCTCCGCCCGGCGACCACCAGCCGGCGCATGACCGCCGCTGGACAGCCTGGATTGTCTTTCGATGCAACTTGACAAGATCGAAGCCGCGATCGATGCGATCGCCCGCGGTGAACTGGTCGTCGTGGTCGACGACACCGATCGCGAGAACGAGGGCGACCTGATCATGGCCGCCTCGCGCGCCACGGCCGAGGCGATGGCCTTCATGGTGCGCCACACCAGCGGCATCATCTGCGCGCCGATGACCGGCGACCGCGCCGACCGGCTCAACCTGCCGCCGATGGTCGCGAACAACCTCGATCCGATGCGCACGGCCTTCACCGTCAGCGTCGACTACAAGATCGGCATGACGACCGGCATCTCGGCCGACGAGCGCACCAACACGGTGCGGGCGCTCGCCAACGACAATGCGCAGGCGAACGATTTCCTCCGCCCCGGCCACGTCTTCCCGCTGATCGCGCGCGGCGGCGGCGTACTGACCCGCTCGGGCCACACGGAAGCCGCCGTCGACCTCGCCCGGCTCGCCGGGCTCGAGGCGGTCGGCGTGCTGGCCGAGGTGGTCAACGACGACGGCACCGTGAAGCGGCTGCCGGAGCTGCTGGCTTTTGCGAAAGAGCACAAGCTTAAGATCATCACGATCGAGGATCTGATCGCCTACCGGATCCGGACCGAGCGCTTCGTCACCCGCGCCGCCAGCGCCGACATGGTGATCGGCGGCATGAAGGCGCGCGTGCACGCCTACCAGACGCCGTTCGATCCGCTGCAGCACGTCGTGGCGGTGTTCGGCGACGTGCGTGGCGGCGACGACATTCCCTGCCGGATCCACCGCGAACAGCCGGCGATCGACCTGTTCGGCCGCACGTCGACCCGCAAGGACTGGGTCGAGACCGCGGTCGCGGCGATCCGCGAGCGTGGCGAAGGCCGCGGCGTGCTGATGTTCCTGCGCAATCCGATCGCCGACGAGCTGCTCGAGGACCAGGCCGGCCCGACCGGCGAAAGCGGCGACGGCAAGGACGGCGAGCACCACGGCAGCGCCAAGTCGCGCATGCAGCGCTGGCGCGAGGTCGGCGTCGGCGCGCAGATCCTGCGCGATCTCGGCATCGAATCGATCGCGCTGATCACCGCGCAGGACCGGCAGTATGTCGGGCTCGGCGGCTTCGGCATCGAGATCTGCCGCACCATCCTCATCGAGGAATGAGCGGCGACGCCGCTGCCGGCCGCGGCGCGCGGCACGGCGGCGGCGGTGCGGCGGCCGCATTGCACACGCCGCTGTTGCCATCCCGCCCGAATTGACATTGATTGAACGGGGACAGGCAGATACGCGGCCGAGGCACGCCGCGCCGATCCGCCGTCCGCCGCAATTTCGTCCCGCGGCGGCCGGCCGGCGCAGCGGGACGCGGATCGGCACGACCGGCCCCGCCTTTCGCGGCGCCGGTCGGTCGTAGGACGGCAGAGCGGCGGGAGGCCGGGCGGCGATGGTGGATCTCGACAAGGCGGCGACAGCGCGCGAGGCCGCGGCGGCCGATGCGCGGCGGACCGGTGGCGGCATCGCCGGGCTGACGCGGCGCGGCGCGCTCGGCGTGATGGCCGCCGGTCTCGCGGCCTGCGTGCCCAACCGCGGCGGCTCGCTGCCGCCGCTGGCACCGCCGCCGATCACCAGCGCCCCCCTGCCCGGCCCGGTCACCGGCAGCGGCGAGACGATCGGTTCGGGCAGCGTACGGATCGGGCTGCTGATCCCGCGCTCGGCGGGCGGCAACGCCGCCTCGATCGCGACCGCCTTGCGCAATGCCGGCCAGATGGCGTTCAACGATTTTGCGGGTGCCGACGTCACCATCCTCGTCAAGGATTCGGGCGGCACCGCCGAGGGCGCCGCGGCGGCGACGCAGCAGGCGATCGCGGAAGGGGCGGAGCTGATCCTCGGCCCGTTCTTCGCGGCCGAGGTGCGCGGGGCTGCCCCCGTGGCGCTCGCCGCCAACGTGCCGGTGATCGCCTTCTCGTCCGATCCGAGCGTCGCCGGCAACGGCGTCTACATCATGGGCTTCCTGATCGGCGACGAGGTCACCCAGATGGTGGCGCAAGCGTCCGCCATGGGGCGTCGCTCCGTCGGCGCGCTGATCAGCGACAGCGCGGCCGGCACGCTGGCCGAGGCGGCGCTGCGCCAGTCGGCGGCGCGCTACAACGTGCGCATCGTACAGGTCGAGCGCTTTTCGACGCAGCCGGCCGACATGCAGGCAAAAGCGCTGGCGCTCGCCGGCAACCGCAGCCAGATGGATGCGGTGTTCATGCCGGACGGCATCGGCATCGCGCCGGGGCTCGCCTCGGCGCTCAACACCGGGGGCGGCACGCCGCTCACCCTGCTCGGGTCGGGCCAGTGGAACGACCCGGCCCTCTTCAACGTGCCGTCGCTCGCCGGCGGGCTGTTCCCGGCGCCGGAGATCGAGCGCTTCAACGCGTTCACCGCGCGCTATCGCCAGCTCTACGGCGCGGAGCCGTTTGCGAAGGCGACGCTCGGCTATGATGCGGTGCTGCTCGCCTGCGGCCTCGTGCGCCAGGCCGGGCCGCGGCGCTTCGACCGGGCGGTGATCGCCAACCCGCAGGGCTTCATCTCGTCGATCAACGGGCTGTTCCGTTTCCGGCCCGACGGCACCAACGACCGGGGCCTGGCGATCTACGAGATGACCGGCACCGCGCCGCGCCTGGTGCAGCCGGCGCCGCGGGTGTTCACAGGCGCCTGAGGGCGCGCCCCTCCGCGGAGCAGGTGCGCCTCAGGCGGCGATGTCGGCGACGACGGCGTCGAGCACGAACCAGCCGTCGCGGGTGGCGCGCAGCCGGCCGCCGGCGATCTCCTCGACCATGCCGTGCCGCTTCAGGTCGGCGATGCGGCCGGCGTCGAGACGGCGGCCGGCGAGGCGCTCGTAGCGCGCCGGGTCGATGCCCTCGGCGAGGCGCAGGCCCATCACCAGCAGCTCGTCGCCCGCCGTCTCACCCCAGATCGCCTCCTCGAAGACGACGGCGTGGCCGCCGGCCTCGACCTTGGCGAGCCAGTCCTCGGGGCTGCGTTCGGTGACGGTGCCGGTGCGGCCGTTGCCGGCGGCGAGGCGGCCGTGCGCGCCGGGGCCGATGCCGACATATTCGCCGTAGCGCCAGTAGAGCAGGTTGTGCCGGCTTTCGGCGCCGGGCACGGCGTGGTTGGAGATCTCGTAGGCCGGCAGGCCGCGCGCGTCGCAGGTCGCCTGCGTCGCGGCGTAGAGGTCGGCGGCGAGATCCGGATCGGGCACCTCGAGCTTGCCGGCGGCGTGCAGCGCGGCGAACGCCGTGCCCGGCTCGATGGTGAGCTGGTAGAGCGACAGGTGGTCGGCGGCGAGGCCGATGGCGCGGTCGAGTTCGGCCGCCCAGGCGTCCGGCGTCTGGTGCGGCCGGGCGTAGATCAGGTCGAAGGAGAGCCGCGGGAAGGTGGCGCGGGCGATCTCGATCGCCTTCAGCGCGGTTGTCGCGTCGTGCAGGCGGCCGAGCGCCTTGAGGTCGGTATCGTTCAGCGCCTGCACGCCGAGCGACAGGCGGTTGACGCCGGCGGCGCGGTAGCCGCGGAAGCGCTCCGCCTCGACGCTGGAGGGGTTCGCCTCCATCGAGACCTCGACATCGCCCGCCACCGACCATTCGCCGGCGATCGCATCGAGGATGGTGGCGACCGTCGCCGGGTCCATCAGCGACGGCGTGCCGCCGCCGAGGAAGATGCTGGTGACGGTGCGCCCCGGGGTGCGCTCGGCGAAGTGGCGGAGTTCGCGGACGAGCGCGGCGGCAAAGCGCGGCTGGTCCGGCGGCGCGTGGCGGACGTGGCTGTTGAAGTCGCAGTAGGGGCACTTCGCGGCGCAGAACGGCCAGTGCACGTAGACGCCGAAGCCGACCTCCGGCGTGCCCGGCACGAGCAGGCCGGGCGATGCGGCGGCGAGGGTCGGCGCTACGGCGGTCACGGGCGGATGCCCTCCGGGAAGGCGGCGGCGACGAGCTTCTCCACCGAGCGGGCGCGGTGCGACAGCGGGCCGGGCGCGCCCCAGATCGAGCCGTGCTTCTCCTCGGCGTTCATCTCGCCGAAGGTGCGCGTCTCGCCCTCCGGCATGAACACCGGGTCGTAGCCATAGGCGATCGGGCCGCGGCGCGGCGGCCAGACGAGGGTGCCCTCGCGCTCGCCGAGATATTCCTGGGTGTGGCCGTCCGGCCAGGCGAGGCAGAGCAGCGAGACGAACCGAGCCCGGCGCTGCTCGGGCGCCCGGGCGCCGACCTTGAACAGCTCTTCCTCGACGAGGCGCATCGCGCGGTCCCAGTCGCGGTCCGGCCCGGCCCAGTCGGCGGTGTAGACGCCGGGGGCGCCGTCCAGCGCCTCGACGCAGAGGCCGCTGTCGTCGGAGAGCGCCACCTCGCCGGCGGCGGTCGCCGCCGCCAGCGCCTTGATGCGGGCGTTCTCGACGAAGGTGGTGCCGGTTTCCGGCGGCTCGGGCAGGCCGAGCTCGCCGGCGGTGACGAGGTCCATCTTCAGGCCGCCGAGCAGGAACTCGAGTTCCCGGATCTTGCCCTTGTTGTGGCTGGCGACGAGCAGGCGCCGGCCGTCGATCCGGCGCGCTCCGTTGGTCTCGGTCATGCTGGCGTCCCTTGTTGCGCCGTCTCTATAGCGCAACGGCGCAGGAAATTCGAAGGGGAGCCGGCGTTTTTGGTGAAGGCCTGCGCCGGGTGGCGATCAGCCCCGCCTCAGGCGACGGTCAGCTTCTGCAGGTCGACGAGCTGGGCGATGCCGCCGCGGGCGAGCGCCATCAGCGCGGCGAACTCCTCCTCGGAGAACGGCGCGCCCTCGGCGGTGCCCTGGATCTCGACGATGCCGCCGGCCCCGGTCATCACGAAGTTGGCGTCGGTCTCGGCGGTGGAATCCTCGGCATAGTCGAGGTCGAGCACCGGGGTGCCCTTGTAGATGCCGCAGGAAATGGCGGCGACGTGGTCCTTCAGCACCTTGTCGCCGATCATGTTGCGCGCGCGCATCCAGGCGAGGCATTCCGACAGCGCGACGAAGCCGCCGGTGATCGCGGCGGTGCGGGTGCCGCCGTCGGCTTGGATCACGTCGCAGTCGACGGTGATCTGGCGCTCGCCGAGGGCGACGAGGTCGACCACGGCGCGCAGCGAGCGGCCGATCAGGCGCTGGATTTCCAGGCTGCGGCCGGACTGCTTGCCGGCGGCGGCCTCGCGGCGCATGCGGTCGCCGGTGGAGCGCGGCAGCATGCCGTATTCGGCGGTGACCCAGCCCTTGCCGCCGCCGCGCAGCCACGGCGGCACGCGCTCTTCGAGGCTCGCGGTGCACAGCACGTGGGTGTCGCCGAACTTGACGAGGCAGGAGCCTTCGGCGTGTTTCGAGACGCCGCGCTCCAGCGTGACGGGGCGCAGCTCGTCGAAAGCTCGGCGGGATGGACGCATGACGGGGTCTCGCTTTTCAGGTCTCTCGGATTTCGGCGCTCTTGTAGACACAGCCGGCCGGGGCCGTAAAGCGCCACGCGCCCCGGGCGCTGGTTAGCCCGGGCGTCCGGCCGGCCGCGTCAGCGTGATCCGAGCGCCGGCCCGGTTGTCGCCGCCAGCGACTGGACAGGAATAAAGCCCCGGACTAAGTCTAGGCGATCCGATTTTATTCCTCGTGCGGCCGACCGATCCGCGTCGGCGCCGCAGGCGCGGGCCTTTCGCGGGAGTGCGTTCGATGCTGTCACACGACCAGATCTGGTTCGCGTTCGACCAGCTCGCCGCCCGGGCGGGGCTCAGCCCCTCGGCGCTCGCGCGGAAGGCCGGGCTCGATCCGACCACCTTCAACAAGTCGAAACGGGTGTCGGCCGACGGGCGGCCGCGCTGGCCCTCGACCGAATCGCTCGCAAAGGTGCTGGAGGCGACGGGGGCGGGGCTCGACGAGCTCTACGGGCTGCTCGCCGGCGAGCGCAAGGGCGCCGACATGCTGCCGCAGCAGAGCGCGGTGCCGCTGATCGGCCTCGCCCAGGCCGGCGCCGGCGGATTCTTCGACAGCGGCGGCATGCCGATCGCCGGCGCGTGGGACGCCGTCGCCTTCCCCGGCGAGCGCGGCGAGGCGGTGTTCGCGCTCGAGGTGATGGGCGATTCGATGCTGCCGCTCTACCGCGACGGCGACATGATCATCGTGTCGCCGAGCGCGCAGGTGCGGCGCGGCGACCGGGTGGTGGTGCGCACCCGCGGCGGCGAGGTGATGGCGAAGATCCTGTCGCGCCGCACCTCGCGCCTGATCGAACTCGCCTCGGCCAATCCGGCGCACCCGGAGCGAACCTTCGACGTCGCCGAGGTCGAATGGATGGCGCGCATCCTCTGGGCGAGCCAGTAGCGGTGGCGCGGCAGCGCACGCAACGGGCGGAGCGGGGCGTGCTCGCCCGGCTCGGCCGGGGCATCGCCACGCTCGCCGCCGGCCTCGCACTCACCGCCGGCCTGTTCCTCTGGGTGCATTTCACGCTGGTGCCGCCGACGGCGATCCTCCCGGATCCTGCCGCGGACGCCGCCGAGGCGGCCGCCGGGCCGGCAGGGGCGGCGCCGGCGCCCGGGCGCACCGTGGTCGCGCCGCCGCCCGTCAACCGCCGCCTCGCCGTTCCGCCCCCCTATACGCCGCCGGCCGGCAGCGCGCGCGACGTGACGCCCCTCGGCCTGACGCCGGGGCCGCGGCTGTCGGGGCCGCTGGAGCGGGTCGAGGTGCCGGCTGCCGCACGCGCGCCGACGCCGCCGCCGCGCGAGCGGTTTCGCCGCGTCATCGTCGTCGACGGCAGCCGCATCCGGGCGATCCGCGACGACAAGCCGGTGGTGATCGCGATCGAGGGGGTGGCGGTGCCGGCCTTCGGCGACAGCTGCCGCGACAAGGCGGGCACGAGTTGGCGCTGCGGCGCCGAGGCGCGCGCCGACCTCGCCCGCCTGATCGGCAGCCGCGACCTGCTCTGCACCCAGGCCGAACTCGCCGACGACGAGCGCACGCTGCTGACGGCCTGCGCGGTCGGCCGCTTCGATCTCGCGACCTGGCTCGCGGCGCGCGGCTGGGCGCGGCCCGGGCCGGCCGCGGACGAGGCGATACGGGACGCGGCCGCGGCGGCCGAGGCCGAAGGGCTCGGAATCTGGCGGTGAGACCGGCTGGCGCGGCCGCTCAGCCGGCGGCGCGATAGGTCCAGACGCGGGCGGGCGGCAGGTTGCGCAGGATCCAGTCGCTGCACTCGACCGTCCAGCGGCCATCGACGGGGGGAACCGGGGGCACGAGCGCGTAGGAAAACTGGATCAGCGGCGCGCCGGGGGCGAGCAGGCGCATCGCCTGCTCCATCAGCCGGCGGCGTTCCAGCGGCGGGCGGGTGAACAGCGGCAGGCTGGAGACGATGGCCGACACCGAGCCCGGCTCCAGCGCCGGCAGCGTCGCCTCGAGCGCATAGGCGTCGCCGACGACGATCTCGATCTCGGGAAACCGCGTGTGCAGCAGCGTCGCGAAGGTCTCGTTGTATTCGATGGCGACGATGCGGCTGGCGGCGATGCCGCGGTCGGCGAGGGCGCGGGTGACGGCGCCGGTGCCGGGGCCGAGTTCGATCACCGGGCCGGTGCCGGCCGGATCGACCTTCTCGGCCATGGCGCGGGCGAGGAAGCGCCCCGAGGGGCTGACGGCTCCGGTGGTGAGCGGCTTGCCGATCCAGGTGCGAAAGAAGCGGACTTCATCGCCGACCATGGTCCGAAAGCGCGCGACGTCGCGCCGGGTCTGGTGCCGCATGTAGCCACTCCCTTGGCGCGCCGGGCAGATCGCCTGCCCGTGCCGCCGCCCCGAATGCCGCGACGCTCGCACCCCAGTGTGGCCGGACGGCGGCGCGAACCGGCCGCGACCGATTCGCAAAGTTCAATTTAGGGCCGGGAGCGCGAATGTCGACCGCACGCGTCCCGCGTTCAGTGCTCCGGCGCGGGGCCGCGCCGCATCAGGTGCCGAAGCCGTCGAAGAAATCCCGCACGCGGGCGAAGAAGCCGGTCGATTCCGGGTGGTTGTCGGAGGAGGATTCGCGCTCGAACTCCTCCAGCAGGTCGCGCTGGCGCCGGGTGAGGTTCTGCGGCGTCTCGACGACGACGGTGATGTACATGTCGCCGGTCTGGGGGGAGCGCAGCACCGGCATGCCGCGGCCCTTGAGGCGGAACTGACGCCCGGTCTGCGAGCCTTCCGCCACCTTCACCCGCGTCTTGCCGCCGTCGACGGTCGGCACCTCGAACGAGCCGCCGAGCGCCGCCGTGGTCATCGAGATCGGCACGCGGCAATAGAGGTCGGCGCCGTCGCGCTGGAAGAACTCGTGCGGCTTCAGCGACAGGAAGATGTAGAGGTCGCCGGACGGCCCGCCGCGCAGGCCCGCTTCGCCCTCGCCGGCGAGGCGGATGCGGGTGCCGTCCTCGATGCCGGCCGGGATGTTGACCGACAGCGTGCGCTCCTGCGTGGTGCGGCCGGTGCCGCCGCAGTTGCCGCAGGGGTCGGCGATGGTCTCGCCGCGGCCCTGGCAGGTCGGGCAGGTGCGCTCGACGGTGAAGAAGCCCTGGCTGGCGCGCACCTTGCCGATGCCGCCGCAGGTGCGGCAGGTCACCGGGCTGGTGCCGGGCTTGGCGCCGCTGCCCGAGCAGACGGTACAGGTGATCGAGGTCGGCACCTCGATCTCGACGGTCTTGCCGCCGAAGGCCTCCTCGAGGGTGATCTCGAGGTTGTAGCGCAGGTCCGCGCCGCGCTCGCGGCCGCCGCGACCGCCGCCGCCGCGCCGGCCACCGCCCATGAAATCGCCGAAAATGTCGTCGAAGATATCCGCCATGGACGCGCCGAAGTCGCCCGGGCCGGGGCCGCGCCCGCCGCCGTTCTCGAAGGCGGCGTGGCCGAAGCGGTCATAGGCGGCGCGCTTCTGCGGCTCTTTCAGGATCTCGTAGGCCTCGTTGAGCTCCTTGAACTTCGCTTCGGCTTCGGCATTCCCGGGATTGCGGTCGGGGTGGAACTGCATCGCGAGCTTGCGGAACGCGCTTTTCAGCTGGGCGTCCGTCGCGGTGCGTTCGACCCCGAGGATCTCGTAAAAGTCGCGCTTCATTGAATGCCTGTGCGATGTCCATGGGTCGGGCGCCGGCGGACCGGGCCATGCCGCGAGAGATGGGCGGCGGCGGCGCGCACAACAAGCCCCGCACCGGCTGTTCGGCACCGGGCGGAGTTCATGGCTGCGCCGGCCGCGACCTCGCCGCGACGGCGACCCTGCTCTACAGCATCACGCGGAAAAGTGGAAACCGGATTTGCCGGATGCGCCCGGCGTCACGCCGCAGCGGCCGCCGGCAGGCTCTTCGACGGGGCGAAGCGGTGGTTGATCAGCCGCCGCATCGGCGCCTCGACGTAGCGCAGGCTGAGGATCGCGGCGACGACGACGCCGACCGAGACGACCGCCATGTAGACGTAGATGTTGGCGAGTTCGAGCGGCCCGACCAGCCGGCGCCAGAAGCCACCCATGAAGATCGCCCCCGCCACCGGATGCAGCATGTAGATGCCGAAGGCGGCCTGGCCGAGGATCGACACCGGGCGGAAGAGCCGCGCGCAATCGGGGTTGTTGAGCTCCGCCGAAGCGGTGAGCACCGTGGCGATCGCAAAGCCGCCGAGCACCAGATAGGGCGAGGGCGCGACGAACATGCCGACGCAGGTGGCGAGGAACACGGCGATGCCCGGCACCAGCGAGCGCACCGGCAGGCGCCAGCGCTGCACGATCACCGCGGCGATGCAGCCGAGGATGAACGAGGGCAGCGCGCGATAGGCGCCGAAGGTGGTGGTGTCGATCCAGCTCGGATCCGGGATCACCCGGGTGATGCTGAGGGTTTCGAGCAGCGCGACGGCGGCGAGCAGCGCCGCGACGAGGGCGGCGAGGCCGTAGCGCCGGAAGCCGAGCGCGAGCAGCGGGAAGGCGAGATAGGCCATCCATTCGGCGCTGATCGACCAGGAGACGTAGTTGAAGGTGAGGCTCGACGTCGTGCCCCAGGCGTTGACCAGCAGGATCTGCGCCGGCAGCGAGGCGAAATCATAGCGGTCGGGGTTGCCGAGGGTGATCACCCCCGCCGCCCCGGCGACGCCGACGACGACGAAGAAGCCGAGCGTCAGAAGGTGCAGCGGATAGATCCGCGCCAGCCGGCGCACGAGGAAATGCCGGACTTCGCCGAGGCTGCGCAGCGACGTGTCGTAATTCGTCATGATGACGAGGCCGGAGAGCAGGAAGAACAGGTCGACGACCTGCTGCAATTCCAGCGCGATCTGCGGCAGCCAGCTTTCACTCGCCGGATCATAGGTCAGGAAATGATACAGCATCACCGTCATCGCGGCGAGAAACCGCCAGGCGTCGAAGGCGTAGAGATGCTGGGTGCTGCGCTTCGGCAAGGTCGAGCGACTCCGACGGCGGGATCGAGACCGCCCATCTGGGGGCAACTTCGTAAAGAAACCCTAGTCCCGATCCTTCGGATTTGCCAATCAACGCAGCGTTCCGCCCGGCCGTCCCGGCATGAATCGAAAGTTAACCTTAAGGGGCTCGTGTCTTTGAAAAGCAAAACGGCCCGGCTTTCGCCGGGCCGTCGTCGCCTGGACGGACGCGCGACCGCGCGTCCGGTTCCTACCCTGGTGCCCGAGGATCAGGCCGACTTCTTGCGGTCGTCGTCCTTGACCTCTTCGAAGTCGGCATCGACCACGTCGTCGGTCGGCTGGGCCGGCTGCGCGCCGCCCTGGCTGTCGGCGTACATCGCCTCGCCGAGCTTCATCGACGCCTGCGACAGGGTCGCGGTGCGGGTGCGGATCGCCTCGCTGTCGTCGCCGGTGAGGCTCGACTTCAGGTCCTCCAGCGCCGTTTCGATCGCCGACTTGTCGGCGGCCGAGACCTTGGCGCCGAACTCAGCCAGCGACTTCTCGGTCGAGTGCACCATGGCCTCGCCCTGGTTGCGGGCTTCGACCAGTTCGCGGCGCTTCTTGTCGGCGGCGGCGTTGGACTCGGCGTCCTTCACCATCTTCTCGATCTCGGCGTCCGACAGGCCGCCCGAGGCCTGGATGCGGATCTGCTGCTCCTTGCCGGTGCCCTTGTCGCGCGCCGAGACGTTGACGATGCCGTTGGCGTCGATGTCGAAGGCGACCTCGACCTGCGGCACGCCGCGCGGCGCCGGCGGAATACCGACGAGATCGAACTGGCCGAGCATCTTGTTGTCGGCCGCCATCTCGCGCTCGCCCTGGAACACGCGGATCGTCACCGCGGTCTGGTTGTCCTCGGCGGTCGAGAACACCTGGCCCTTCTTGGTCGGGATCGTGGTGTTGCGGTCGATCAGGCGCGTGAACACGCCGCCGAGCGTCTCGATGCCGAGCGACAGCGGGGTGACGTCGAGCAGCAGCACGTCCTTGACGTCGCCCTGCAGCACGCCGGCCTGGATCGCGGCGCCCATGGCGACGACTTCATCCGGGTTGACGCCCTTGTGCGGGTCCTTGCCGAAGAACTGCTTCACGACTTCCTGGATCTTCGGCATGCGGGTCATGCCGCCGACGAGCACCACTTCGTCGATCTGCGAGGCCGACAGGCCGGCGTCCTTGAGGGCCGCCTTGCAGGGCTCGATCGTGCGCTGCACCAGATCGTCGACCAGCGCCTCGAACTTCGCCCGGGTGAGCTTGATCGCGAGGTGCTTCGGGCCGGAGGCGTCGGCCGTGATGAACGGCAGGTTGACCTCGGTCTGCGACGACGAGGACAGCTCGATCTTCGCCTTTTCGGCGGCTTCCTTCAGGCGCTGCAGGGCGAGCTTGTCGCCGCGCAGGTCGATGCCCTGGTCCTTCTTGAACTCGTCGGCGAGGTAGCTGACGAGGCGCATGTCGAAGTCCTCGCCGCCGAGGAAGGTGTCGCCGTTGGTCGACTTCACCTCGAACACGCCGTCGCCGATCTCGAGCACCGAGATGTCGAAGGTGCCGCCGCCGAGGTCGTAGACCGCGATCGTCTTGCCGTCGTTCTTGTCGAGGCCGTAGGCGAGCGCCGCGGCGGTCGGCTCGTTGATGATGCGCAGCACCTCGAGGCCGGCGATCTTGCCGGCGTCCTTGGTGGCCTGGCGCTGGGCGTCGTTGAAGTAGGCCGGGACGGTGATGACCGCCTGATCGACCGTGGTGCCGAGGTAGGCCTCGGCGGTTTCCTTCATCTTCTGCAGCACCATCGCCGAGATCTGCGACGGAGAATACTTCTTGCCTTCGGCCGCGACCCAGGCGTCGCCGTTGTCACCCTTCACGATGTCGTAGGGGACGAGCTTCTTGTCCTTCTCGACCATCGGATCTTCGTAGCGGCGGCCGATGAGGCGCTTCACGGCGAAGATCGTGTTGGTCGGGTTGGTGACGGCCTGGCGCTTGGCCGGCTGGCCGACGAGACGCTCGGCGCCGTCGGCGAAGGCGACGATCGACGGCGTCGTGCGGGCGCCTTCGGAGTTCTCGATCACCTTGGCCGTCTTGCCGTCCATGACGGCGACGCAGGAATTGGTGGTTCCGAGGTCGATGCCGATTACCTTGCCCATATTCATCTCTCCTTTCGGCAGACCGTCCGGACCCGCCTTCACGGCATCCGGACAAGAGCCGGACGCGCCGGCGGTCCCCATGGTCCAGTGGTGTTCATGGTCGAGTGGTGTTCATGTGACGTCCGCGATCCGGCCCGGCAAGCCCCGGGCGGCAGAAACGCGGTGCCTTGCCGGCTATATAGGCGGGGGGCATGGGGGCCGCAAGACGCGGGTTCACGGCGGCGTGAAGCCCGGCGCGGCGCGGCCGTCCCCGATCGGCAGCCCCGCCGATCACGCACCCCGCGCAATCGCTGCGGCGGCCTGAACCCGATGGTAACCGTCGCGGAGGCAAGTTGCCCGCCACGGACCCTCCGGCCAGCGCCGGCGCCCCGTCCGACCCGATTCGACCGCCGAGCGGAGCACGCGCCATGACCAGCAGCCGAGACGACCGGATGGCGCGACCGGCACCGCCGAACTGGCTGCCGGCGCTGGCGGTGGCCGGCGTCGCCGCGCTCGCGGCCGTCGGCGGCGGCGGAATTTCCGACCTCTTCGGCGACGACCCCGTGGTGATCGGCTTTGCCGCGGTCGGCGCCTTCGTCATGACGCTGGCGCTCGGCATCGTCGCGATCGAGATTGCGCACCGGGCGAAGGTCCGCCGGCACGACAGTCGCGGCGGCAGCGGCGATAGCGGCGGCTTCGGCCTCTGGGGCCACGACAGCGACTGCGGGGATTCCGGCGGAGACGGCGGTGGCGGCGACTGAGCCGCCCGCCGCCCGCCGCCCCGCACTTCCGGCGCCGTCAGGCGGTCTTGTCGACCCGCGGCGCTTCGGCCGGGGCGTCGGCCGGCGCCGGCGCCGGCGCCACCTTCGGTCCGCCGCGGGCGACGCCGACCATCGCCGGCCGCAGCACGCGGTCGCCGATGACATAGCCGTCCTGCATCACCTGCATCACCGTGCCGGCGACGACGTCGGGGTTCGGCACCTCGTAGATCGCCTGGTGGAAGTTCGGGTCGAACTTCTCGCCGGCCGGCGAGATCTTGCGCACGCCGTGCTTCTCGAGGGTGGAGATCAGGCCGCGCTCGGTCATCTCGACGCCGTCGAACAGCGCCGTCACGGCCTGGTCGGCGGCAGCGCGCGAATCCGCGGGCAGCGCGTCGAGGGCGCGGCGCAGGTTGTCGCCGACCTGCAGCATGTCGCGGGCAAAGCCCGTCACGGCATACTGCCGGGCGTCCTTGATCTCGCGCTCGGTGCGGCGGCGCAGGTTTTCCATGTCGGCGAGCGTGCGCAGCAGCTGCTCGCGAAGCTCGGCCGCCTGCGCTTCCAGCGCGGCCATGGCGTCGGCCGTGGCACTCGTCGCGGCCTCGGCCGGCGCCGGCGTGTCGGTCTCGGTTTCGTCGGTCATCGCGTCCCTCGCGGATTGATCGGTTGAGCCGGCATATCAGGGTTCGGGCGCGGAAAATCAAGCGCGGCGCTCACGCGGTCGTGATGCACCGCGCCGCGGACGGGCAGCGGGCGCGTCAGCCGATCAGCCGGCCGACCACCTTGGCGGTGTAGTCGACCATCGGCACGATGCGGGCGTAGTTGAGCCGGGTCGGGCCGATCACGCCGAGCACGCCGACGACGCGCTGTTCGGCATCGCGGTAGGGCGAGAGCACCAGCGACGAGCCGGACATCGAGAACAGCTTGTTCTCCGAGCCGATGAAGATGCGCACGCCGTCGCCGGCGTCGGCGAGGCCGAGCAACTGGATCAGGTCCTTGTTGGTCTCGAGGTCCTCGAACAGCAGCCGGACGCGCTCGAGTTCGTCGAGGGCTTTGAGGTCCTCGAGCAGGTTGGCGCGGCCGCGCACGATCAGCGTTTCGGGCCGGCCGCCGCCCGCCGCCGACCAGCTCGCGAGGCCGTCCTCGACGACGGCCTGGGTCAGCGCGTCGAGCTCGGCGCGCTGCTCGGCCATGCGCCGTTCGAGTTCGCCGCGGACATCGGCGAGGGTGCGGCCGCGGATCAGGGCATTGAGATAGTTGCCGGCTTCGACGAGGGCGGCCGGTGGCAGGCCGGCGGGCAGGTCGATCAGCCGGTTCTCGACCATGCCGTTCTCGCCGACCAGCACGACGAGGCCGCGCGTCGGCTCGATGCGGACGAACTCGATGTGCTTCAGCAGCATGTCGGTCTTCGAGGTGAGCACGACGCCCGCCCCGCGCGACAGGCCGGAGAGCAGCTGGCTCGCTTCCGTCAGCACGCTCTCGATCGACTTGCCCGAGCCGGCCGCGCGCACCTGCGCCTCGATCGAGGAGCGCTCGTCGCGGGTGAGGTCGCCAACCTCGAGCAGCGCGTCGACGAAGAAGCGCAGGCCCCGGTCGGTCGGCAGCCGGCCGGCGCTGGTGTGCGGCGAGAAGATCAGGCCGGCACGCTCGAGATCCGCCATCACGTTGCGCACCGAGGCCGGCGACAGCGCCATCGGCAGGATGC
Source organism: Methylobrevis albus (assembly GCF_015904235.1). Taxonomy (GTDB): domain Bacteria; phylum Pseudomonadota; class Alphaproteobacteria; order Rhizobiales; family Pleomorphomonadaceae; genus Methylobrevis_A; species Methylobrevis_A albus. Next base: position 25,312 of record NZ_JADZLT010000043.1, on the reverse strand, counting down.
GGGCGAGATTGCGCGACCCGACCGGTTCGCCGGTGTCGAGATAGCTCTCGACGATGCGCTTGAAGATTTCGCGCGAACGCTCGTCGAGGTCGCGCAGCATGGAATTCTGAACTGGGGTCGCCACGGTCTTGCCCAACAAGGCCCTCGCGTCACATCCGGCCGATCGGGGTCGGCCGGTTCGCGACTATGGGGCATCGCGGCGCACAAGGAAACGGCGTGATGCATGATCGTGCCGCGCAGACGCCGGAACAGGGCCCCGGGACGCCGATTTCCGGTTTGCGCCGCCCGGCGGATGCTCTATTGCCGGGGCGATACAGCCATTGTCGCCGACGGGGAGCCCGATGACCGCCGCGCATCCGATCATCTACAAGATCGCCGGCGCCGCCGAATGGCGCGCCGCCGAGGCCGCCGGCTCCTTCCGCGGCGCCGCGGTCGACCTCGCCGACGGCTACATCCATTTCTCCACCGCCGAGCAGGTCGCGGAGACGGCGGCGAAGCATTTTGCCGGGCGGGACGATCTTGTGCTGGTCGCGGTCGACACCGGCCGGCTCGATCCTGCGCCGGTCTGGGAGCCGTCGCGCGGCGGGGCGCTGTTCCCGCATCTCTATGCCGCCCTCGATCTCGCCGCCGTCGCCTGGGTCAAGCCGCTGCCGCTGGGGCCCGACGGGCGGCACGTGTTCCCGCCGCTCGGCGACGCGGGAGCTGCCCGATGAGCCTCTCGGGTAAGCTGCAGCGGGCGATGATGCCCTTCGTCGAGGCGGAGACGGCGCATGGGCTCGCGATCAAGGCGCTGAAGCTCGGGCTGACGCCGCCGGTCACGCCGGTGCGCGACCCGCGCCTCGCCGTGCGGCTGCTCGGCCTTGAGTTTCCCAACCCGGTCGGCATGGCGGCGGGCTTCGACAAGAACGCCGAGGTGCCCGACGCCCTGCTCCGGCTCGGCTTCGGCTTCACCGAGGTCGGCACGCTGACGCCGCGGCCGCAGGCCGGCAACCCGCGCCCGCGCATCTTCCGCCTGCCCGAGGCCGGGGCGGTGATCAACCGGCTCGGCTTCAACAACGACGGCCACGCCGCGGGTCTCGCCCGGCTCGCCGCCCGCGCCGGCCGGCCGGGCATCGTCGGCGTCAACGTCGGCGCCAACAAGGACGCCGCCGACCGCGTCGCCGACTATGTCGCCGGCATCCGCACCTTTGCCGCCCACGCCGCCTATTTCACGGTCAACATTTCGTCCCCCAACACGCCGGGCCTGCGCGACCTGCAGGCGCGCGACGCGCTCGGCGCGCTGCTCGCCGCCGTGATCGCCGAGCGCGACGCGGTGGCGGCGGGCGGCGGGCGCCGGGTGCCGGTGCTCGTCAAGATCGCCCCCGACATGGCGGACGAAGGCCTCGCCGACGTCGCCGAAGTCGCGCTCGCCGGCCGCGCCGACGGGCTGATCGCCACCAACACGACGCTGTCGCGCGGCGGCGTCTCCGGCAAGGTCGCGGCCGAGGCCGGCGGGCTTTCCGGCACGCCGCTGTTCCTGCGCTCGACCATCGTGCTCGCCCGGCTGCGCCGCCTCGTCGGCCCGGAGCTGCCGATCATCGGCGTCGGCGGCGTCCGCACCGGCGCCGACGCGTTCGCAAAACTCGCCGCGGGGGCGAACCTCGTGCAGCTCTACACCGGCTTCGTCTACGAGGGCCCCGGCATCGCCGCCGCCATCTGCCGCGACCTCGCCGTCCTGATCGCCCGCGCCGGCGCGTCCGGCCCGGCCGAGATCACCGGGCGCGACACGGAGGCGTGGGCGGCGCGGCCGCTGCCGGGCTGAGCCGGCTTCACACGATCGCCCAAAATGGCCCGCAAATTGCGGTGATCCGTAGTACCATGGACCCTTCTCGGTGGCGCGGCGGCGCCGCGCGGCCCTGGCGTTCGGAGTAGCGGCATGCGGATCATGGAGCGGACCGAGGCGGCACGCGCGGTCGGAACGGCGGGCAAGGCGCCGGCGGCGAGCGCCGGACCGACCCTCGACGTCGGCTTCCTGCTCGCCAACCATTTCACCCTGTCGGCCTTCTCGCTGTTCATCGACCACCTGCGCCTCGCCGCCGACGACGGCGACCGTTCGCGGCCGATCCGGGCGCGCTGGCAGGTGATGTCGAGCCGGCAGGACCCGATCCGGGCGAGCTGCGGTATCGGCATCACCCCGACCGCCGGGCTCGGCGATCCGGCGAGCTTCGATTACATCGTCGTCGTCGGCGGGCTGCTGCACACCGGCGCGCCGTTCGACGAGGAGACGCTCGCCTGGCTGAAGAAGGCGGCGGCGCTCGGCGTGCCGCTGGTCGGGCTCTGCACGGGCAGTTTTGTCCTGGCCCGGGCTGGGCTGATGACCGGGCGGCGCTGCTGCGTGTCCTGGTACCACTACCAGGACTTCCGCACCGAATTTCCGCATCACGCCCCGGTCGCCGACCGGCTCTACGTCATCGACGGCAACCGCATCACCTGCGCCGGCGGCGGCGGCGTCGCCGATCTCGCCACCGCGCTGATCGAAAAGCACATCGGCCGCGCCGTCGCCCAGAAGAGCCGGCACGTGCTGCTGCTCGACCGGGCGCGTTCGGCCTCGGAGGCGCAGCCGCATCCGCCCGTCGCCGAGGGCGTCGCCGACGACCGGGTGCGCCGGGCGCTGCTCCTCATGGAGCAGAACATCGCCGTACCGCTGCCGATCGCCGACATCGCGCGCCGGGTGCGCGTCTCGACGCGCCAGCTCGAGCGGCTGTTCCATGCCGTGCTCGGCCAGCGGCCGGCGGAGTTCTATCGCCAGCTCCGGCTGCGCTACGCCCGCTTCCTGCTCGACACCACCGACCGCTCGGTGACCGCGATCGCGCTCGACGCCGGCTTTTCCGACTGCGCCCACTTTTCGCGGCAATTCAAGGCGATGCACGGGTTCACACCGTCGGATTCGCGCAGCGCCGGCCCCGCGCTCGATGCCTCGATGCCGAGTCTCGCCGGGAGCCGGGTGTTCGAGTAGGATTCGGTCTGCGAACGGCAAGAGGGCCCCGGCGCCGGATGTCGCATCGGGCGGGGGCCATGTCGCTTTCAGCAAAGTCGCGCAGCGGCCTTCGTCCCCACATTCGCTGCAGTTCGACGCCGGATAAAACCAAAAGGGGACCCGGTCGTTCGGGATGGAGATCGTCATGCTGGACAGGACCCAGACGCCGCTCGAGGCACTGATCCGCCGCCGCCGCCCCGGCTATTCGCTCGAGGCGCCGTTCTACCTCTCGCCGGAGATCTTCGCCGCCGACATGGAGGCGATCTTCCACCGGCACTGGATCTTCGTCGGCGTCGAGCCCGACGTCGCCGAGCCGGGCGACGCCATGGTGGTCGACATCGGCACCACCTCGGTGGTGATCGTGCGCGACGACGACATGAGCGTCACCGCCTTCCACAACGTCTGCCGTCACCGCGGCGCGCGGCTGGTGCACGACTACAAGACCAGCGTCGGCAACCTCGTCTGCCGCTACCACGCCTGGACCTACGGCCTCGACGGCAAGCTGCTCTATGCCGAGCACATGGGCCCCGAGTTCGACGCCGGCTGCCACGGGCTGAAGCCGGTGCACGTCCGCTCGCTCGAAGGGCTGCTGTTCGTCTGCCTCTCCGACGATCCCCCGGCCGACTTCGACGTGATGGCGGCGCAGATGGCGCCGTATCTCGCGCCGCACGAGCTGCGCAACACCAAGGTCGCGTTCGAGATGGACATCGTCGAGCCGGGAAACTGGAAGCTGACGATGGAGAACAACCGCGAGTGCTATCACTGCGCGGGCAACCATCCCGAACTCACCGTGCCGCTGTTCGCCGAGGGCTTCGGCTTCGCGCCCGAGCAGCTCGACGAGGCCGGCCGCGCCCAGGCCGAGCGCTACGCCTGCCTCGTCACCGACAACCATGGCGCCTGGGAGGCCTCGGGCTTTCCCTCGCGCTGCATCGAGCATCTCGACGACATGGTGACCGGCTTCCGCACCGAGCGCCTGCCGCTCGACGGCGACGCGGAATCGCACACGCTCGACACCAAGTCGGCCTGCCGCAAGCTGCTCGGCCGCTTCAACGACCCGAAGTCGGGCGCGCTGCACTTCTGGACGCAGCCGAACTCCTGGCACCATTTCATGGCCGACCACGCCGTGACCTTCTCGGTGCTGCCGCTCGATGCCGAGCACTCGCTGCTGCGCACCAAGTGGCTGGTGCACAAGGATGCGGTCGAGGGCGTCGACTACACGGTCGAGAACCTGAAGGCGGTCTGGGAAGCGACCAACGACCAGGATTCCACCCTCGTCGGCTATTGCCACAGCGGCGCGCGCAGCCCGGCCTACGAGCCCGGCCCCTACTCGCCGCACACCGAGGTGCTCGTCGACCGCTTCTGCAACTGGTACGTCGGCCGGATGGCGGACTACGTCGGCATCGGCCGCTGAGATGGCGGATGCCGTGACCGCGGGGACCGGCGAGGCGATCGCCGGCTTCCTCGACCCCGCGCTGCCGCTGTGGAACCCGGAGGAGGACGACGTGCTCGTCGTCCGCCAGGTCCGCCCCGAAACCCACGACGTGAAGACCTTCGTGCTGGCGCCGAAGACGCCGCGCCGCTTCGCCTACCAGCCGGGCCAGTTCCTCACCCTCGAGCTCGAGGTCGGCGGCGAGAAGCTGAACCGCTGCTACACGATCGCCTCCGCACCGACGCGGCCGGGCACGATCGCGATCACCGTGAAGCGGGTGCCGGGCGGGCCGGTGTCGAACTTCCTGCACGACACGCTGGTCGCCGGCTCCGAGATCCGCGCCGTCGGGCCGATGGGCGATTTCACCTGCCTCGCGCATCCGGCGCCGAAATACCTGTTCCTGTCGGGCGGCAGCGGCATCACCCCGCTGATGTCGATGGCGCGCAGCTTCCACGACCTCGCCGAGGCGCGCGACATCGTCTTCGTGCACGCGGCGCGCACGCCGGCCGACATCGTGTTCCGCGACGAGCTCGGCCTGATGGCGCGCAACCAGCCGTCGTTCCGCTTCGCGCCGATCTGCGAAGGCGACGCGCCGTTCGAACGCTGGTCCGGCTTCCGCGGCCGGCTGACGCCGGCGCTGCTCAAAGAGATCGCGCCCGATTTCATGCAGCGCGAGGTGTTCGTCTGCGGCCCGTCGCCGTTCATGGCGGCGGCGCGGACGATCCTGAAGGACGCCGGCTTCGACATGGCGCGGCACCACGAGGAGAGCTTCAACTTCGCCGAGCTCGCCGCCGCCGAACCCGAGGTCGCCGCCGAGGTGATCGCCGCGGAGGCGGCGATCGAGGCGGGCCCGGCGGTGGCGACGGTGCCGGTCTACAAGGTCGAGTTCGCGAAATCGAAGCGGGTGGTCGAGGTGCCCGCCGACGTCTTCGTGCTGGAGGCGGCGCGCCGGGCCGGCATGCGGCTGCCGTCGTCCTGCACCAAGGGCATGTGCGGCACCTGCAAGTCGAAGCTCGTCTCCGGCACCGTGGAGATGAAGCACGCCGGCGGCATCCGCCAGCGCGAGATCGACGCGGGGCTGGTGCTGATCTGCTGCGCGAAGCCGACGAGTGATCTGGTGATCGAGAAGTAGGGGCTGGGGCTCGGGCTTTGCCGTGGGGCTTCCCCCCTCCCTGTCCCTCCCCCGCTTCGCAGGAGAGGGGACGATGGGCGATGGGGCCTTCGGACAACGCCGGTCGCGTCGAACCGAAGCGCAGGTGAGGAAGACGCCCTCTCCTCCTGCGTCCCCTCTCCTGCGAAGCGGGGGAGGGACAGGGAGGGGGCAGCAGCCTCGCAACACGGCAGAGCCTGTCGACACCCGCAATCTGAACCCAGGACCACCGCCATGCACCCGATCACCGCCCTCCTCCTCGCCCTCACCCTCGCCGGCTGCGCCGTCGGCGGCGGGGTCGGCACGGCGACGGTGTCGTCCGCCCCGGACGGCAGTGTCGACGTGCGCAGCTCGGGCTACCGCTGCGGCGTCACGCTGCCCGGCCCGCCGCGGGCCGCCGGCTGCGCGCCGTCGGCCGGAAGCACCCTGATCCGTCCCGCGGACTGACCCGAGACCATCCGAGCAACGCCGAAAACCCCTGGGCTCCCCATGATCGCCAACGCCGACGCCCTCCTGAAACCGCTGACGATCCGCGGCCTCACCATCCGCAACCGCGTGATGTCGACGAGCCATGCGCCGGGCTACGGCAAGGACGGCAAGCCGCAGGAGCGCTACCAGCTCTACCACGAGGAAAAGGCCCGGGGCGGCATCGGGCTGACCATGTTCGGCGGCTCGTCGTCGGTCGCCGTCGACAGCCCGGCGGCGCCGTGGAACCAGATCTCCGTCGCCGACGACAGCGTGATCCCCTACTTCCAGCAGTTTGCCGACCGGGTGCACCGGCACGGCGCCAAGCTGATGATCCAGCTCACCCACATGGGCCGGCGCACCAAGTGGGACACCGAGCACTGGCTGCCGACGGTCTCCGCCTCGCCGCGGCGCGAGCCGGCCTCGCGCACCGTGCCGAAGGAACTGGAGCAGGAGGACATCGACCGCATCGTCGCGGGCTTTGCCAGCGCCGCGCGGCGTTGCCGGGAGGGCGGGCTCGACGGCTGCGAAATTTCCGCCGCGCACGGCCATCTCGTCGACCAGTTCTGGTCGCCGTCGGTGAACCGGCGCAGCGACAAGTACGGCGGCAGCCTCGAGAACCGCATGCGCTTCGGCATCGAGGTGCTCAGCGCGATGCGCGAGGCGGCCGGCGACGACTTCGTCATCGGCATCCGCATGTCGGGCGACGAGATGATCCCCGACGGGCTGCCCGCCGAGGACTGCCTGCGGATCGCCACCGAATACGCCCGGCGCGGCCTCGTCGACTTCCTCAACATCGTCGGCGGCCAGGCGCGCGACCACATCGCCCACGCGATCTCGCTGCCGAACATGTCGTTTCCGGTGGCGCCTTTCCTGTACCTGCCGAGCGCGATCAAGCGCGAGGTCGACGTCGCCGTGTTCCACGCCCAGCGCGTGACGGACCTCGCCACCGGCGCCCGCGCGGTCGCCGAGGGCCACGTCGACATGATCGCGATGACCCGCGCCCACATCGCCGACCCGCACCTCGTCAAGAAACTCTCCGAGGGCCGCGCCGACGACATCCGGCAATGCGTCGGCGCCGGCTACTGCATCGACCGCATCTACGTCGGCGGCGACGCGCTCTGCATCCAGAACGCCGCCACGGGGCGTGAGGCGACGATGCCGCACGTGATCGCCAAGGCGGAGACGGCGCGCAAGATCGTCGTGGTCGGCGCCGGGCCGGCCGGGCTGGAGGCCGCCCGCGTCGCCGCCGAGCGCGGCCACAAGGTGGTGCTGTTCGAAAAGGAAAAAACCGTCGGCGGCCAGGTCAACGTCGCCGCCAAGGCGACGTGGCGCGAGGCGCTGTCGGGCATTCCGCGCTGGCTGCACGGCCAGGTGCTGAAAAAGGGCGTCGACCTCCGCCTCGGCACCGCGGCGACGCCGGCGCTGGTTGCGGCCGAGGCGCCCGACGTGGTGATCATCGCCACCGGCGGCACCGCCTCGAAGGGCCATCTCGCCGGCACCGAGCACGTCGCGACCACGCACGACGTGCTGACCGGGGCGGTCGAGCCGACCGGCACCGTGCTCGTCTACGACGAGATCGGCGGCCACAACGCCTCGTCCACGGCCGAAGCGCTGGCAAAACGCGGCTGCCTCGTCGAGGTCGCGACGCACGACCGCATGGTGGCCGAAGAGGTCGGCACCACCAACCAGCCGATCCACCTGCGCGAGCTCTACAAGCTCGGCGTGGTGATGACGCCGAACATGGAGCTGATGGAGGTCTACCCGGAAGGCAACCGGCTGATCGCCGTGCTGCGCAACACGATGACCGACGCCGAGGAAGAGCGCGTCGTCGACCGCGTCGTGATCGACGCCGGCACGCTGCCGGTCGATGCGCTGTTCTTCGAGCTCAAAGCCGGCGCGGTCAACCGCGGTGTCACCGACTTCGACGCCATGATCGCCGGCCGGCCGCAGCCGTGGCCGGCGGGCGCGGGCTACCAGCTCTACCGCATCGGCGACGCGGTGGCGGGACGGAACATCCACGCGGCGATCTTCGATGCGCTGCGGCTGGTGAAGGACATGTGAGGGATGACGGTCGGAGGCCTTGCCGTGCGGGAACTCCCCCCCTCCCTGTCCCTCCCCCTCGAGGGGGGAGGGGACCCATGCGGCCGGCGCTCTGCTGACTGGCTACCTTCTGTCACGCGGCCTGCTCAAGCCACCCTCGCCCAGCCGGCAACCTTCGTAGTTGCCGTCCCCTCCCCCCTCGAGGGGGAGGGACAGGGAGGGGGGGACTCACCCCGCGGCCGGCGCTTGCCGCATACGCCAGACGCGATGCCGACGCCATGACCCCCGCCCCCACCCTCGCCCTCCTCGTCCTCATCCTCGCCGCCCTCGCGGTCGCGCAGGCGCTCCGCCGGGCCCGCCTCTGGCGCCGCGGCCGCCCGGCTCATGTCGACTGGCTCGCCGGTCTGAAAGCCCTCCCCCGCCGCTACCTGCACGACGTGCACGACGTCGTCGCCCGCGACCCCTATGCCGCCCGCATGCATGCGATCGCCGCCGGTGGGCTGATCACGGCGAGCGTGCTCGGCGTGTTCGGCCTCGTGCCGGCCCTCGGCCACTCCCCCGTTTACGGCGCCCTGCTCGCGCTCGCCTTCGCAGCCGCGCTCGCCGGCGGCGTGATGGTCGGGCGGCGGCGGTCGCCGGTGAAGCCGGCGCGGCTCTCGGGCGGGCGGTTCAGGCTGGTGCCGCCGGCGCTCACCGCCTATGCCGGCGGCGGGCTGCTGGTCGGGATTGCGATCCTCGCCGGCCCCGGCTTCGCCGCCCTCGGCTGGCTCGGCGTCGCGCTGGCCGCAGCGGGTGCCGCCGTGCTTGTCTATCTCCTCGGCGACGGGCCGATGCGGCATGTGTTCGCCGGCGCGCTGCATCTCGCCGCCCATCCGCGCAGCGACCGCTTCGAGGGCGGCCGCGAGACGGCGCTGCACCCGGTCGATCTCGCCGCCCCCCAAAAACTCGGCGCCGAGACGCCAGCGGATTTTGCCTGGAACCGGCTGCTCGGCTTCGACGCCTGCATCCAGTGCGGTCGCTGCGAGGTCGCTTGCCCGGCCTTTGCCGCCGGCCAGCCGCTGAACCCGAAGAAGCTGATCCAGGATCTCGTCGGCAGCCTCGCGCCCGGCGGCGCACCCTATGCGGGCAGCCCCTATCCGAACGCCCGGCCGGTTGCCGGCGTCGGCGGGCCGGAGCTGCCGATCGTCGGGCTCGGCGCGATGGTGCACCCGGACACGATCTGGTCGTGCACCACCTGCCGCGCCTGCGTCGAGGAATGCCCGATGATGATCGAGCACGTCGACGCCATCGTCGACCTCCGCCGGTTCCAGACCATGGAGCTCGGCGCAGTCCCTGAAAAGGCCGTGCAGCCGCTGCTCGATCTCCGCCAGGCCGAGGAGCCCGGCGGGCGGGCGCTCGCCGCGCGCGGCGATTTCGCCGCCGGCCTCGCGCTGCCGAAGATCCAGGACCGGCCGGCGGAGGCCAGGCCGGCCGAGGTGCTGCTCTGGCTCGGCGAGGGCGCCTACGACCTGCGCTACGGCCGCACGCTGCGCGCGCTGGTGCGGCTGCTCGGCGCGGCGCAGGTCGATTTCGCGGTGCTCGGCGCCGAGGAGCGCGACTGCGGCGACCTCGCCCGCCGGCTCGGCGACGAGGCGACGTTCCAGGATCTCGCCCGCGCCAACATCGCCACCCTGTCGCGCCACCGCTTCGGCCGCATCCTCACCGCCGACCCGCACGCGCTGCACGTGATCCGCAATGAGTACCCGGCCTTCGGCGGGCACTTGGAGGTCGTGCACCATTCGAGCTTCCTCGACGAGCTCGTCGCCGGCGGGCGGCTCGCCGTCGGCGACCTCGGCGCCGCGCTGCCGGGCGCGGTGACCTATCACGATCCCTGCTACCTCGGCCGCTACAACGGCGAGACCGAAGCGCCGCGGCGGCTGCTCGACCGGCTCGGCCTCGAGCGGCGCGAGATGGCGCGGTCCGGCAAGCGGTCGATGTGCTGCGGCGGCGGCGGTGGCGCGCCGGTCGCCGATATCGAGGGCGAGCGCCGCATCCCGGACCTCCGCATGGGCCAGGCGTCCGAGACCGGCGCCGCCATCGTCGCCGTCGCCTGCCCGACCTGCACCGCGATGCTCGAAGGCGTCACCGGCGCGCGGCCGGAGGTGCGCGACATCGCCGAACTGCTGCTCGCCGCCGTCGAGGCAGCTCCACCGGCAGCGGCTCCAGCACGGCAACGCCAGCCGGAGCCGGTGGCATGAGCGCCCCGCGACGCCTGCGGCGCGATCCGCGCGGCGAGAAAGCCGCCACGGCGGTCACTGGCGGCCGGCGGCCGCGCTTCGACCTCGGGGCCGAGGCGAGGGGCGCGGCGGCGACCGGCCCGAGCGGCCGGCCGCGGCGCGACCCGCGCGGCGAGGCCGACCGGCAGCGCATCCCGGGCGGCGCCCGGCTACGCATGGATCGCGCCCATCGCGGCGGCGCATCTGGCCCCGGCCAGGTCGTCGCCGAGGCGAGCGCGCCGGCACAGCGGCTGCGCACCATCGCCGCCCCCGCCTTCCTCGTCGGCGCCGTGATCGAGACCAGCGCCGGCCGGCCGACGCCGCACGCGCGCCAGGTGCTCGGCGCCGCGCGGCTGCTCGCCGACGGCCATCCGGAACTCGGTGAAGGCGCCGTGGTCGCGTTCACCGTCGCGGATGCCGGCGACCTCGGGCCCGTCGGCGCCGACCGGGTGCTGCCGCTCGGCGACCTCATCACCGGCGACTACGACCCCGAGGGCCTCGCGGCAGTTCTCGCGACCGCCGCGGAAACCCTCGGCCTGCGCCACCTCGTCTTCGCCGAGACCGCCGACGGCGGCGACCTCGCCCGCCGCGTCGCCGCGCGGCTCGGCGAGGGGCTGTTCGCCGGCGCCGAGAGCCTGACCGCGACCACCGTGACCCGCGCCGCCCGCGCCCGCCGCACCGAGCGCCGCGCCGCGCCGCCGCGGCTGCTGACGCTCGCCGCCGACGCCGTCGCGCCCCATGCCGGCCCGCTGCACGAGGCGCGGAGCCTCGCCGCCGCCGACGCCGGGCTTGGGCACGCGCCGGAGGTGACGCGCGGCATCCGCGCCGCCCGCCGCATCGCCGCCGACCCGGCCGCGGTGTCGCTGGCGGAGGCCGAATTCGTGGTCTCGGCCGGCAACGGCATCAGCGATTTTGCCGCGTTCCGCGACCTCGTCGCGGCGCTCGGCGCGACGCCGGGCGCGAGCCGCGTCGTCTGCGACGCCGGGCTGATGCCGCGGTCGGCGCAGGTCGGCGCATCGGGCACGGTGCTGGACGCCGCCTGCTATTTCGCGCTCGGCATCGCCGGCGCCCCGCAGCACCTGCAGGGCGTCGCCGGCTGCGAGCACGTCGTCGCCGTGAATACCGACCTGCATGCCGCGATGATCGAGCGGGCGGGGCTCGCCATCGTTGCGGACGCGCAGGCCGTGATGCCCGCGCTGCTCGCGGCGCTCGCCGCCGAACAGGCGGCGGCGGGCCGGGACCGGGAGGCCGCCGAATGAAGGTGCTGGTGCTGCTCTCCGCCGGGCGCCACCCGGCTTCGGGACGTGCCGGCCCGGTGCCGGTGGAACTCGCCGCCGTCCGGCTCGGCGCCTCGCTCGGTGGCGCGGACCTCGCCGGGCTGCACGCCGGGCCGGACGCCGACGCCGTCGCCGACGCGCTCGGCCACGGCCTCGCCCGCCTGCACCTGCAGCCGCTGGCGCCGGACGCCGATCCGCTCGGCGCGCTCGAGGCCGCCGTGCGGCGGCTCGCCCCCGACCTCGTGCTCGCCGGCAACCGCGGCCAGGGCGGCGAGGACGCCGGCCTGCTGCCCTATGCGCTGGCCGCACGGCTCGGCCGGCCGATCGTCGCCGATGCCGTCGCTCTCGCCTCGGATGGCGACGGGCTGGTCGCCGAGCAGGCGCTCGGCCGCGGCGCGCGCCGGCGCGTCGAACTCGCGCTGCCGGCGGTGGTGACGGTGCACCCCTCCGCCCCGCCGCCGCTGCCGTTCGCCTTCGGCCGCCGGCGCAGCGGCACGATCGAGCGGCTGCCGGCGTTCGCCGCCGACGCGCCCGCGCCGGCGGCGCCGTTCGAGGAGCGGCCCTACCGCAAGCGCCCGAAGCTGATCGCCAAAGCCGCCGCCGGCGCCAGCGCCGCCGACCGGCTGAAGGCCGCCACCGAAGCGGCGAGCGGCGGCGGCCGCGTGCTGGTCGCCCCCGACCCCGCCGAGGCGGCGGCGGAGATCCTCGCGCACCTGCGGGCGATCGGCGTGCTGAAGCGGTAGCGGGGCGGGCGCGGGGTCGGCGCAAGGGGAGATCGGCGCGAGGGGAGAGGCGGGCGTATGGGGAGCTCGGCGCACCACCCTGTTCCCCGGGCACCACCCCTCCCCCGCGCGCGGTCGGCGCCCCCACTGTTCTCCGGGCACCAACCCTCCCCCCGTCATTGCCGGGCTCGACCCGGCAACCCAATCCCCTCCTCGCCCACGTTAGGCTATCGTGATGATTCGTCGACGGTTTCCAGATCGTGCCTCTGTCCCGCGCTGAGAGGCGAGTGGGTCACCGGGTCAAGCCCGGTGATGACGATGGAAAGGCAATCGGTTTTTGGGAGCGCGGTCGGCGCCCCAACTGTTCACCGGCACCACCCCTCCCCCCCCCCGGGGGCACCGGGTCACGCCCGGTGATGACGATGGACAGGCACTCGATTTTTGAGAGCGCGGTCGGCGCCCCACCCTGTTCGCCGGGCACCACCCCTCCCCCGTCATTGCCGGGCTCGACCCGGCAACCCAATCCTCTGGCCGCTCACGCCGGGCTATCGTGATGATTCGTCGGCGATTTTCGATTGCGTCCCTGTTCTGCGCCGCGAGGCGAGTGGGTCACCGGGTCAAGCCCGGTGATGACGATAGAAAGGCAATCGGGTGTGGGGAGCGCGGCCGGCGCACCACCCTGTTCGCCGGGCACCACCCATCAGCGCTTCCCCCCACCCCTTCTCAGTCGTCATCCCCGCGAAAGCGGGGATCCAACCCTCCGCGAGGGCGGAGAGGCGGTAGGGCACAGCCAGCGCCGCGCGATGCACTCCGCGACACCACACCGTTCCGAGAGTTCTCCCCCGGCCGAAAGTTGGATCCCCGCTTTCGCGGGGATGACGACCGCGGAGGGGAAGGGGTGCCCTTGATGGTCCTCCCCCTGCCGAAAGTCGGATCCCCGCTTTCGCGGGATGACGACCGCGGAGGGGAAGGGGTGCCCTCGGTGGTCCTCCCCCGGCTGAAAGTCGGATCCCCGCCTTCGCGGGGATGACGCCCCCGGAGGGGACGGAGTTTCCTCGATGCCCCACCCCGGGGCCTACAGTTCCCTCCCCGCGTCGCGCATCCCGGCGGGCAGCCCTGCGTCGGGCCATCTTTGCAGCCCCTGCCCCGACGTGGTCTACAGACGCTCCGCCGCTTCGCCGGCGTCATCCATGACCCGGCGGCGGACCGTTCATGCTTCCCTTCGTCTTCGTGCTGATCTGGTCGACCGGCTTCGTCGCGGCGCGGCTGGTGGCCGATCATGCCGATCCGGCGCTGTTCCTCACCGTCCGCTTCGTGCTGGCCGCCGCGCTGTTCGCGGTGCTCGCCCGGCGGGCGGCGTGGCCGCGGGGGCCGGCGCTCGTCAAGCATCTCGTCGCGGGCGGGCTGATGACCGGCGTCTATCTCGGCGCTAGCTGGTGGGCGGTGGCGCACGGGCTCGCCGCCGGGGTGATGGCGCTGATCGGCGCGCTGCAGCCGCTGCTCACCGCGATCGCCGCGGCCGCGCTGTTCGGCCGGCGGATCGGGCCGGTGACGGCGGTCGGCCTCGCGATCGGTCTCGCCGGGGTCGCGCTGGTGCTGGCACCGCGGCTTGCCGCCGCCGAGCTGTCGCTGGTGCCGGTGCTCGCCGGGCTCGGCAGCATCGCGGCGCTGACCGCCGGCACAATGGTGCAGAAATCCTCGCTCGCCGGCGACGACCTCTTCACCGCCGGCGCCATCCAGCACCTCGGCGCGGCGCTGGTCACCTCGACCATGCTCGGCATCGGCCTCGCGGCCGGCGGCACGCCGCACTGGGACGGCTCGGCGGCGCTGTGGCTGGCGCTCGCCTGGGCGGTCGGCGTGCTGTCGCTCGGCGGCACCGGGCTGCTGATCCTGCTGGTCCGGCGCGGCGACGCGACGCGGACGACGGCGCTGATGCTGCTCGTGCCGCCGGTCGCCGCGCTGCTCGCCTTCATTCTGTTCGGCGAAGCGCTGACGCCGATCCAGTTCGCCGGCTTCGCGCTGGCGCTCGCCGGCGTGGGGCTCGTGCAGGGCCTCGGCGTCCGGCGGCGCTGATTCCCCGATTTCCGCGCGAAACGGCTTGACAGCCGGCGGGAGAGAGTCCAGCCTGACTGGAACGTAAGAAGAACAGATATGCCCCTTTGCACCCACTTCGTGGATATGGCCCGCAACAACGCGTGGTCCAACGAACGCCTGCTCACCGCTTGCCTCGGGCTTGACGAGGCGGAGTTCGCGGCGACGCGGACGAGTTTCTTTCCGTCGCTGCAGCGGACGCTCAACCACCTGCTCGCGGTCGACCGCTATTATCTCGATGCGCTCGAGGGGCACTCGGTCTTTCCGGACGGCGCGGAGGACGAGATCCTGCACGCCTCGGTCGCCGAATTGCACACGGCGCAGCGGGCGGAGGATGCGCGCCTGCTCGGCTTCTGCCGCGGCCTGTCCGACGACCGGCTCAGTGCCATCGTGGTGATCGACCGCGGCCCGGCCGGCCTCTTCCACGAAGCGGTCGGCGCGACGCTGGCGCACCTCTTCGTGCACCAGATCCACCACCGCGGCCAGGCGCACGCGATGCTCGCCGGCACCCGGGTGCCGCCGCCGCAGCTCGACGAATTCTTCCTCGCCGGCGACGCCCCGCGGCGCGCCGGGGAACTCGCCGCGCTCAGGATCTGAGCGGACGCGGACGGGCGCGGGGCCAGGGCGCCACCCGAGACCTTCGCGTCGGGTTCGGCGGCGGTAGTCGGCCTCGGATGGCACCGCATGGAACCGGCGTTCGACCGGCCGGCGCGGCCGCAGGTATCCCCTCCGCGAACGATCGCCTCAAAGAAACGCCGACGCACGCGCCGGGGCTTCGGCGAGGCCGTGCGCCATGTATTCGAGCGCCCGGCGCACCGTCGCGCGGTCGGCGGCGCCGCCGAGGCAGACGCGCACCGCTTCGGGCGGCCCCTCGAAGGTGGCGAAGGCGTCGCTCGGCACGAGGCCGATGCCGGTGCCGCCGAGGTGCGCGGCGAAGGTCGAGCGGCTCCACGCCGGTGGCAGTTCCACCCAGAGATGGAAGCCCTCGGGGTCGGCGCGGTAGCTGCCGGGCGGCAGCACTTCGGCGGCGATCTGCTGGCGCGCGACGGATTCGCTGCGGATGAAGCCGAGGATGTCGTCGGCGGTGCCGTCGTCGATCCAGCGCGTCGCGAGCGCCGTGGTGATCGGCGAGGCCATCACCGTCGCGGTGCGCAGCGCTGCCGACAGCGGCCACAGGCTGCGCGCGTCGGGGGCGACGAGATAGGCGAGGCGCAGCCCGGCGCCCATGCATTTGGCGAGCCCCGAGATGTGCGTGGTGATGTCGGGCGCGAGGGTCGCGAAGGCGGGGGGACCTGCGACCGGGACGAGGCCATAGGCGTCGTCCTCGACGATCGGCAGCCTGAAGCGGCGCGCGACGGCGATGATCGCGAGGCGGCGCCGCTCGGAGATCGTCACCGTGGTCGGGTTCAGCATGGTCGGATTGAGGTAAAGCGCCCTTGGGCCGTGCGCGGCGCAGGCCTCGGCGAGGGCGTCGGCGTCGATGCCCTCGGCGTCCATCGGCAAGCCGACGATCTTGAGGCCGAGCTGGGCGGCGAGTGAGCGGGCGCCGGGGTAGGTCAGCGCCTCGGTGCAGATCACGTCGCCGGGGCGGGTCAGCACCGAGAAGGCGGCGAGCAGCCCGGCGTGGGCGCCGGGGGTGACGAGGATGCGCTCCGTGGAGGCGTCCAGCCCGCGGCGGGCGAGCCAGCGCCGCGCCGCGTCCTTGTCCTCGGCCGAGCCGCCGAAGCCCTGGTAGCGCAGCAGCGGCAACAGCACCGGCCCGAGCTCGGCGAGGCCCTGCGCCATGCGGGCGAGCAGCGCCGGATCGGTCGGCTCGGGGGGCAGGTTCATCGAGAGGTCGACGCTGTCGCGGCGGCGCGCCAGCGCCGGGGCGAGCCGGGCCGGGGCGCCGGCGCGCACGAAGGTGCCCTGGCCGACCCGCGCCTCGATCAACCCGCGCCGCTGCGCCTCGACATAGCCGCGGGCGACCGTGGTGAAGTTGATGGCGAGCCGGTCGGCGAGCTGGCGCTGCGGCGGCAGCCGGGCGGCCGGCGGCAGCCGGCCGGTGCGGATGTCCTCGGCGATCGCATCGGCGATCGCGAGGTAGTGCGGCTTGCCGCTCGCTTCGAGGTCCGGCGTCCAGGCATCCGACACGGGTTGATCCCCTCCTCAGGTCCATGCATCGCGGTGCGCCGGCGAGTTCCGGCCGCGTCCGCAAAATTGAATGCATGCAATTTGGTGGCCAGTGGCGAAAAGCCAGCGTTGAACGGTCGCCCAGTCCACGGTCCTTGCGTAGTTGCACAGATGTCCGGCAAAGGCCGGCCCAGCAAATCGGCATCTGCATCCGATCGCGCACCGTCGATTTCGGCAGCGCGCGCCCGATTGACTACATTATTGAATGGATATTGCGTCTTTTGATGATGGATTGTGCAGATCCGGGCTTGGCACAGGGCTTGCGATGAAGTGTTGCGAGCGGTTCGGCAACCATTCGGCCGATCCGCAGCCACGACGGTGCCCAGAGGCGCCGCGCCTTCCAAGGAGACGCGTTCATGCCGGAAGTAACGAAGCCCGCGAACCAGAAGGGTGATTTCCTCGTCGACTACGAGGAGAAGGTGTTCGAGGACGTCAAGGCCGCGCCGGGAGAGAAGGCGCTGATCACCTTCCATACCGTTGCTTTCGAAGGCTCGATCGGCCTCGTCAACCTGCTGCAGGCGCTGCGCCTGCTGCGCAAGGGTTTCGAGACCTCGGTGCTGCTCTACGGCCCCGGCGTCACGCTCGGCGTGCAGCGCGGCTTCCCGACGCTCGGCGACGAAGCGTTCCCCGGCCACCAGAACTTCAACAACCAGCTGACCAAGTTCATGGCCGAGGGCGGCAAGGTCTACGCCTGCCGCTTCGCCCTGCAGGCGCTGTACGGCCATGGCGAAGGCGCGCTGATCCCCGGCATCAAGCCGATCCATCCGCTCGACGTGCTCGACGTGGTGCTGCTGCACCGCCGCGACAACGCCTTCATCCTCGACACCTGGACGCTGTGAGGCGGCGGCTCCGCGGCGCGGCTTAGGCCCGTCGCGGGGCCTTCCCCCCTCCCTGTCCCTCCCCCGCTTCGCAGGAGAGGGGACGATGGGAGCGCCGGCTTTCGCATCACGAAGGTCGCGCCGGATCGAAACGCTGATTGTGCAGTCGCCCCCACCTCCTGCGTCCCCTCTCCTGCGAAGCGGGGGAGGGACAGGGAGGGGGGAGGCAGCACGGCAAGACGCCTGACAACCAGAGGACCCGTCCGATGCCCGAGAAGATCATCGTCCGCGCCGCCGCCGTGCAGATCGCGCCGGACCTCACCGACGGGGCCGGGACGCTGGTGCGCGTGCTGAACGCGCTCGCCGAGGCGGCGGGCAAGGGCGCGCAGCTGGTGGTGTTTCCCGAGACCTTCGTGCCCTGGTACCCCTATTTCTCCTTCGTGCTGCCGCCGGTGCTGACGGGGGCCGAGCACGCCCGGCTCTACGAGCACGCCGTCGTGGTGCCGGGGCCGGTGACGGAGGCGGTGGCCGCCGCCGCGCGGCGGCTCGGCGTCGTCGTGGTGCTCGGCGTCAACGAGCGCGACCACGGCTCGCTCTACAACACCCAGCTCGTGTTCGACGCCGACGGAACCTTGAAGCTGAAGCGGCGCAAGATCACGCCGACCTTCCACGAGCGCATGATCTGGGGCCAGGGCGACGGCGCCGGCCTGAAGGTCGTCGAGACCGCCGTCGGCCGGGTCGGTGCGCTCGCCTGCTGGGAGCACTACAACCCGCTCGCCCGCTACGCGCTGATGGCGCAGCACGAGGAAATCCACGTCGCGCAGTTCCCGGGCTCGATGGTCGGCCAGATCTTCGCCGACCAGATGGAGGTGACGATCCGGCATCACGCGCTGGAATCCGGCTGCTTCGTGGTGAATGCCACCGGCTGGCTGACCGAGGAGCAGATCGCCTCGGTGACGCCGGACGAGAAGCTGCAGCGGGCGCTGC
The DNA here is from genome assembly GCF_015904235.1 of Methylobrevis albus. Lineage (GTDB taxonomy): Bacteria > Pseudomonadota > Alphaproteobacteria > Rhizobiales > Pleomorphomonadaceae > Methylobrevis_A > Methylobrevis_A albus. Next base: position 6,887 of record NZ_JADZLT010000043.1, on the reverse strand, counting down.
GCGGCGGCTGCTGCACGGCGATCATCTCGCCGGAGGGCGCGCACCTCGTGCCGCCGCTGAAAGAGGGCGAGGGCGTCCTCGTCGCCGACCTCGACATGAGCCTGATCGTGAAGCGCAAGCGGATGATGGATTCGGTCGGCCACTACGCCCGGCCGGAGCTGCTCTCGCTCAATCTCGACACCCGGCCGGCCGTGCCCATGCACCTCGCCGCCGCCTTCCCTGCCGCCGACCAGAACCCGCTCGACCACCTCCCGCTCGAAAGGATCCGCGATGAAGCCGCAGATGCCGACGCCGATGGCGACCGGACGCCTGATCAACGAGTTGCAGTCCTACGGGGTCCGGCTCGTTGATCCGAAGGCCGGGGCGGACAGCCGCCGCGGCGGCGCGGGTCCCTCCGACCACAAGGCGATGACCGTCGACGGCATGACGGTGATGGTGCCGGTGCACACCGCGCCCGCCTTCGAGAGCCCGTATCTCGTCGAGAAGCCCGACGCCTTCGGCCGCAGCCGCGTCTCGCGCGACGGCGTCAGCCTCGGCGAGGTGACCTTCCCGCTGCAGCCGAAGTTCTACGGGCTCAGCACCGCGGACGGCATTCCCTATTCGAAGATCGCCGTGCTGCACGGGCGCGACGTGCTGGCGACGACGGTGCTGCAGAGCTGCATCCGCTACCAGAGCCGCACCAAGACCTGCCAGTTCTGCGCCATCGGCCAGAGCCTCGCGGCAGGGCGCACCATCGAGCGCAAGACGCCGGCGCAGCTCGCCGAGGTCGCCAAGGCCGCCGTCGAGCTCGACGGGGTCAAGCACATGGTGATGACCACCGGCACGCCGCCCGGCCGCGACCGCGGCTGCGAAATCCTCGCCGAGAGCGCCGCCGCCGTGAAGGCCGCCGTCGACCTGCCGATCCAGGTGCAGTCCGAGCCGCCGGACGACGACGCGTGGTTCCAGCGCCTGAAGGACGCCGGCGCCGACGCGCTCGGCATGCACCTAGAGGCGGTGACGCCGGAGGTGCGTAGCCGGATCATGCCCGGCAAGGCGCAGGTCTCGGTCGAGCGCTACCTCGCGGCGTTCGCCGCCGCGGTGCCGGTGTTCGGCCGCGGCCAGGTCTCGACCTACATCCTCGCCGGGCTCGGCGACACGGCGGAGGCGATCCTCGCCATGTCGGAAAAGCTCGTCGCGCTCGGGGTCTATCCCTTCGTAGTGCCGTTCGTGCCGATCTCCGGCACGCCGCTCGAAAGCCACCCGACGCCGTCGCCGGCGTTCATGCACGAGATCCTCGGGCCGCTTTCGAAAATGGTGCGCGCCGGCGGGCTTTCCGCCACCGACATCAAGGCCGGCTGCGGCCGCTGCGGCGCCTGCTCGGCGCTGTCGGCCTACGAAAAGGGGGTGGCGCCGTGATGTTCGAACCGGTCCGCCCCTATCTCGCATGCGCCTATCAGGTGAAGTTCGCCACCAGCCCGTGGGAGCGCCGCGGCGCGGCGGAGCTGCGCCGCCGCGTGTTCTGCGAGGAGCAGGGCCTTTTCGGCGGCGACGACCGCGACGCGATCGACGCGGTGTCGATCCCGATCGTGGCGCTCGCCTCCCTCTCGATCGTCGACGACGAGGTCGCCGGCACGGTGCGGATCCACGAGCCGGAGCCCGGGCTCTGGTGGGGCTCGCGGCTCGCCGTCGCCCCGGCCTATCGCCGCGTCGGCGCGCTGGGCGCGGCGCTGATCCGCCTCGCCGTCTCCTCGGCGCACGCCCGCGGCTGTCACACCTTCCTCGCCCATGTGCAGGCGCAGAATGCGCCGCTGTTTCACCGGGTGCACTGGGAAACCCTGGAGGTGGTCGACCTGCACGGCCGGCCGCATCACCGGATGCGGGCGGACCTTGCGCATTACCCGCCGATCGACGACGCGGAAACAGGCTTCCTGTCGCTGCAGAGCGTGCCCGGGCGGCGGCAGCCGGCGCGGGCGCGCGGCGCGGCGGTTGCCGCATGAGCGCGCTCAGGCCCGTCATCGCCCTCGAGGCGCTGGCCGCGACGCTGAAGGCCAGCGCCGGGCTGGCCGCCAAGGCCGACATCGGCGCGGTGGCGCGCCGGCTCGGCCTCTCGGGCGCCTCGGCGATCCCGGTCGGTGACGACTGTGCCGCGATTCCGGACGGCGACGGCTTCCTGCTGCTCGCGGTCGAAGGCTTCATGAACGGCTTCGTCGCGCAGGACCCGTGGTTCGCCGGCTGGTGCGGCGTCATGGTCAACCTCTCCGACGTCGCGGCCATGGGCGGCCGGCCGATCGCGGTGGTCGATGCGATCTGGTCCGACGGCGAGGCGGGCGCAGCTCCCGTGCTCGACGGGCTCGCCGCCGCCTCCGCCCGCTTCGGCGTGCCGATCGTCGGCGGCCACGCCAACAGCCGCACCGACCGCGGCCAGCTCGCGGTCGCCGTGCTCGGCCGGGCGCAGCGGCTGCTCACTTCGTTCGACGCCCGCCCCGGCCACCGGCTGGTGGCTGCGATCGACCTGCGCGGCCGCTACCGCGAGCCGTTCGCCAACTTCGAGGCGGCGACCGATGCGCCGGCGGCGCGACTGCGCGCCGATCTCGAGCTGCTGCCGCTGATCGCCGAGGCTGGCCTCGCGCCGGCGGCGAAAGACATCAGCCAGGGCGGCATCGTCGGCACCGCCGCGATGCTGGCAGAGGCCTCCGGCGTCGGCGTCGCGATCGACGTCGCCAAGGTACCGCGCCCGGCCGGCGTGCCGCTGGAACGCTGGCTGCAGACCTTTCCGAGCTTCGGCTACATCTTCGCCGCGCCGCCCGAAAACGTCGCCGCGATCACCGCGCGCTTTGCCGCGCGCGGCATCGTCGCCGCCGATGTCGGCGCGGTCACAGCCGAGCCGCTGGTGACGATCCGCGACGGCGACGCCGTGGAGACGATCTGGGATTTTTCCCGCGCGAGCCTGATTGGCTGCGCGCCCGGCGGGAGGGCCTGACCCCGTGCCGCGCCCGCTGAAGATCGCGCTCCTCGCCCATTCCACCAACCCGCGCGGCGGGGTGGTGCACGCGCTCGAACTCGGCGACGCGCTCGCCGGGCTCGGCCACATGGTGACGGTGCACGCGCCGGACCCCGCCGGGCGCGGCTTCTTCCGCGAGACGCGCTGCCGGACCCGCTCGGTCGCCGCCACCACGCTGGCACCGGGCGCGAGCGTCACCGAGATGGTGCGCCGGCGGGCGGGCGACTATGTCGCCCACTTTGAGGACGCGGCGAACCGCGGCTTCGACGTCTACCACGCGCAGGACGGCATCTCGGCGAATGCGCTGGCGACGCTGAAGGAGCGCGGTGTGATTCCGGCCTTCGCCCGCACCGTGCACCATGTCGACGCCTTCGCCGACCCCGCCCTGCAACGTCTGCAGCTCCGGGCGATCACCGCGGCCGATGAACTCTTCGTCGTCTCCGACACCTGGCGCGACCTGCTCGCGCGCGACTTCGGCCGTGCGGCGGACAACGTCGGCAACGGCGTCGACCGGGCGCGGTTCTCAGCCCGGCCCGACGAGAGCGATCGGCCGCTGCGGGACCGGCTCGGTCTTGCCGGCGCCGCGGGTCCGGTGCTGCTCGCGATCGGCGGCATCGAGGCGCGCAAGAACACGCTGCAGATCCTCGAGGCCTTCCTGCTGGTGCGGGCCCGGCGGCCGGAGGCCCGGCTCGTCATCGCCGGCGGCGCCTCGCTGCTCGACCACGACGCCTACCGCGCTGCGTTTCTGGAGCGCCTCGCCGCCACCGGGCTGCCGGAGGGCACGGTGATCGTCACCGGGCCGCTGCGCCAGGGCGAGATGCCGGCGCTCTACCGGCTCGCCGACGTGCTGCTGTTCCCGTCCGTTAAGGAAGGCTTCGGGCTCGTCGTGCTGGAGGCGATGGCCGCCGGCGTGCCGGTGGTGACGTCGGCGATCCCGCCGTTCACCGAATATCTCGGCGAGCGCGACGTCGCCTGGTGCGACCCCGCCTGCTCCGCCTCGATCGCCGCCGCCACCATGTCGGCGCTCGCCCCCGAGATCCGCCGGGTGCTGGTCGCCGGCGGCGACGGCGTCGCCGCGCAGCACGGCTGGTGGCGCACCGCCCGCGCCCATCTCGGCGCCTATCACCGGCTCGCCGGCCTTGCGCCCTGTCCGCCGCATATCCCGCGCCTCGGCGCCGAACCGGAGCACCTCGATGCCTGAGATGCTGTTCCACGTCCGCTGGCCCGACGGCCGCCGCGAGGCCTGTTATTCGCCCTCGCTGGTGGTGAAGGAGCATCTGCAGCCCGGCGCGTCCTATCCGCTGGACGATTTCCTCGCCCGCAGCCGCACCGCGCTCACCATCGCCAGCGACCGGGTGCAGGCGAAATACGGCTTTGCCTGCTCGCGCGCTCTTGGCCAGCTCGCCCGGATCGAGGCGGCGGCCGCGGGTTTTGCGCCCGAGGCGGCAGTCGCAGTCGAGAGGTTCGAGGAATGACCCGTTCGCGCCGCGCCCTGCCCCCCTGTCCGACACCCGTCGCCCTGATGCCCGGCCTCCGCGCCGGCCCGGCCGCGGCCCCTTCCGTTTCGCCTGCGAGGATCGCGCCATGACGACAGCCCCGGCACCCCATTTCCCCGTGGTCGTCGTCGGCGGCGGCCAGGCCGGGCTCGCGATGAGCCGCGAGCTTTCGGTGCGCGGTATCGCGCATGTGGTGTTCGAGAAGCACCGCGTCGGGCATGCCTGGCGGACGCAGCGCTGGGACAGTTTCTGCCTCGTCACGCCGAACTGGCAGTGCCTGCTGCCGGGCTTTGCCTATGCCGGCGCCGACCCGCACGGCTTCATGCCGCGCGACGAGATCGTCGCCTATGTGGAAAGCTATGCCCGCCACATCGAGGCGCCGGTGCGCGAGGGCGTCGCCGTCACCCGCATCGCGCCGGCGCCCGGCGGCTTCGCGCTCGAGACCTCGGAGGGCGCCGTGACGGCCGATGCAGTGGTGCTCGCCGTTGGCGGCTATCACCGGCCGAACATCCCGCGCAGCGCCGAACGGCTGCCGACCGGGATCCTGCAGGTGCACTCCTCCGCCTATCGCAACGCGGAGAGCCTGCCCGAGGGCGCCGTCGTGGTGGTCGGGTCGGGGCAGTCCGGCTGCCAGATCGCCGAGGACCTGCACCTCGCCGGGCGTGCCGTGCACCTCGTCACCGGCTCGGCGCCGCGCTGCCCGCGCGTCTACCGCGGCCGCGACGCCGTCGACTGGCTCGCCGACCTCGGCCAGTACGAACTGCCCGTCGAGCGGCATCCGCTCGGCGCCGGCGTGCGCCGCAAGGCGAACCACTATCTCACCGGCCGCGGCGGCGGCCGCGACATCGATCTGCGCCGCTTCGCCGCCGAAGGCATGCGGCTCTACGGCCGGCTCGACGGCGTCGATCCGGGCGGCGCAATGCGCTTCCGCGCCGATCTCGCCGCCAACCTCGACGGCGCCGACGCGGTCTACAACGGCATCTGCGAGCTGATCGACCGCCACATCGCCGAGGCCGGCATCGATGCCCCGCCCGGCGGGCGCTACGCTCCCGTCTGGCAGCCCGCGGCCGACCAGCCGCAAGACCTCGACGTCGCGGCGTCGGGCGTCTCGGCGGTGGTCTGGGCGACCGGCTTCATTTCGGACTGGTCGTTCGTCGACCTGCCGCTGTTCGACGGCTCGGGCTATCCTCGGCACCAGCGCGGCGTCACCGCGGTGCCCGGGGTCTACGTGCTCGGCCTGCCGTGGCTGCACACCTGGGGCTCGGGCCGCTTCGTCGGCGTCGGGCGCGATGCCGACTATCTCGGCGACGCGGTCGCCGCCCATCTCGCCGCCCAACTCGGCACGGACGAGCCGGTGCGGAGGAGCGCGTGACGCGCCCGCTCGGCGCTCCCGAGACGCGGCGCCTGCTCGACGGGCTGCGCGCGGGGGCCGCCGGCCAGCGCCTGTCGGCGCTGCTCCGGCCGCGCGGCGGCGCATTGAGTGCGGCCGAGGCGCCGGAGACGATCCTGCTCGGCATGCCGCAGCTGGCGCTCGGCGGGCTGTCGGAAAACTGGCTGTTGAAGGACTGCGGCCACCGCCACTGGCTGCTGCTCGCCCGCGCCGCCGGCCGCCCGGTGCCGGACTTCCGCGACGGCGACGATCGCCCGGTCTATGCCGCCTTCAACGCGGTCTCGGTCGAGGGCGACCTCGGCCGGGCGCGCGAGAACGACGTGCTGACGGTGCGGGCGGAGCTCGTGCGTGTGTCGCGCACGCAGTTCATGAGCCGGCAAAGCTTTTGTCGTGACAGCGAGACGATCGCAACGGTTACGATGGTCTCGGTGTTCGTGCACCGCACCGAGGACGGCCGAAACCGCTCGATCGCGCGGCTCGAACTGCCGGGCTTTTCAGAGCCGGTCGCCGACGCCACCGGCCTCGTCCGCCGGGCGGCGGCGATCCGGTCGGGCGGGTTCGGCACGCACATGGGCTTTGCCGCCGTGGAGGCCGGCGAGATTGCGCGGCTCGGCGTCGACCCGTGCCCGTCGCTCGATTTCAACGGCGCGGATTTTCTCTATTTCGCGAGTTTCCAGGCCTTCGCCGACCGCGCCGAATGGCAACAATTCCGCGAACCGACGCGTCGGCTTGCGACGCGGCGGCGCGACCTGGTGTTCCGCGGCAACATCGAGCCGGGCGAGACCCTGCAGGTGGTGATCGCGGCCGCGCGCGAGACGGCCGCAGGGATCGCGCACTGGTGCCGGGTGTACCGGGCCGGGGAAACCGTGCCGATCGCGGAGATCTTTACGGAGAAGGTGGGGTGAGGGTTGTGTGGTGCCGTGGGGCTCCCCCCTCCCTGTCCCTTGTAAGTTACCTCTGCCGTCCTCTGGTACAGTGCCAGGTGCGGCGTCGGATGCGCGACCGCCGGTCCCTGGGTCGT
>NZ_JADZLT010000042.1:0-197500 GCF_015904235.1 Methylobrevis albus | reverse complement strand
ATACGATCCCATCGACGCTCTACGGGCCGATTCCGCGGCAGGCTCAGAAAGCGCGGGCACCTGCTCAGTCCTGGCGACGCGCGCCCAGACCAGCCGTGCCGTGGCCTATCGTCGGTTGGTCAGCCTCCTACCCACCTCCGGACACTGGCCGCCCGCTCGCCCCAAGCGCTCCACCCTCCGGCTCTCGCGCGGCTGCCGTCAGGAGCGGCCCGGCAGTGCCCACCCGTCGCCCCCGTCTCGACGGACTCCCGACGGCGCGAAGGGAGGTGCGGTCGTGGGGCCAGTGGGAGTGCGGTCGCGGGTCCAGTAAAGAAACACGCGCGTAGACTTGTCCGTCAGCTCCCCGCGGCCCGGCTCCCCCGCCGGGGGCTGTCGGCTTATCCACAGGCCGGTCGCCGGCCGCCCGCTGCGCCGGCGCGGCCCTGTGTCCGCCGTATTGTCGCCGCGGTTCGTCGGCACAGCATCGGGACAGAAGGTGCCGGACGGGCGCCTGCGACCGGGCCTGCCCGGCGCGGCCGCGAAACGCGCAATGCTTTCCACGGCTTCGTCCGCGGATCCCGGCGCCGGCACCGGCCGGTTCGTTGACAGCCCCTGCCGGAGGGGTCATGGTTCCGGCGCTCGAGGCGGAGCCGCCGATGCAGCGCCACGTGATCACCGGCCAACCGCCAGGAACGAGGGAGCCACGTCGCCGATGAACGCGGTCTGGACCGACCACGCTCAACACCGGATCGATCTCGGTGACGAACCGCCGCTCACCACGACCGACAACCGGCGCGGTCCGCCGGATCGGCGCGGCGTTTCCATTCGCTGGCTCGCCAGCACGGTACTCGCGGCGCTCGCCTCCACCAGCCTGATGTCCGGCGCACTCTATGCGGCGCTCGACGGCCGCCCGCCGGTGCTGGTCGTCGGCGGCCCTGCCCTTGCCGCCGTGATGCCCGACGGCGCCGATCGCGGCGACCTGCTCGCCAAGGCCGACCTGCCCGATCTCGCCGCCGAGGCCGCCCTCAGCCGCCAGGTGCTGCGCGTCTCGACCATTTCGCGCGACGGCGAGCGCGACATCATCCGCGTCCGCCCGTTCGCGCGTGTCACCACGCCGCTCGCCGCCTCCGCCGAGACCTTCACCGCCGAGATCCCGGCCTTCAATCCGCTGCGCATCTTCGCCGAGGCCAACGATCCCCCCGCCGACCGGCCGATGACCGACACGCTCTACGGCGCCGATGTCGATGGCGAGATGGTGGTGCAGGTCACCGACTTTCCCGTCGCCAGCCCCGCGCTCATCGCCTTCTCGCCGCTCGACGCCGAGGAGACAGAAGCGGCGGTGCGCGAGCAGGCGCAATTCATGGTCGGCAGCAATGTCGAGATCGCCTCGCTGCCCCTCGTCGATCCAGGCCGCTTCGACTTCGGCTTCGCCGAGCGCGGCGCCTTCGAGCAGTTCGGCGTCCGCATCATTCCCGAGAACGTCTCCTTCGTCGCCAAATCCGGCGAGCAGGTGCCGGGCGAAGCGGCGCTCGACGAGAAGATCGCCACCGCCGAGCGCGGCGACAGCTTCGAATCGCTGCTGATCGCCAACGAGGCGACCGACGAGGAAGCGGTCGAGATCGAGGCCGCCTTCCGCAGCGCCTACGACATCGGCCGGCTCGATCCGGGCGACCGCCTGCGCATCATCCTCGCCCCGTCGACCGACGCGGCGGAAGCCGAGGCCGGGCGCTACCAGCCGGTGCGCATCTCGCTCTACCGCGACGGCGTGCACGCCGGCACCGTCGCCCGCAGCGACCATGCCGGCTATGTCGCGGCCGAGGAACCGGGCGGCGGCGTCGATCTCTTCGCCGATGCCGACCGCAGCAGCAGCGACGGACCGCGGCCGCGGCTGTACGAGAGCCTCTACCAGACCGCGCTCGCCAACCAGATGTCGCCGCGGCTGATCGACGAGCTGATCCGGATCGTCTCCTACGACGTCGACTTCAACGCCCGCATCGCCTCGGGCGATTCGGTCGACGTGCTCTACTCGCTGGCCGAGGACGAATCGGAGACCGCCGACGCCTCCGAGATCATCTACGCTGCGCTGACGCTCGGCGGCCGCACCCATCGCTACTACCGCTACCGCACGCCCGACGACGGCTCGGTCGACTACTACGACGAGAGCGGCAAGAGCTCGAAGAAGTTCCTGATGCGCAAGCCGATGTCGGCCGGCACCTTCCGCGGCGGCTTCGGCATGCGCCGCCACCCGCTGCTCGGCTATTCGCGCATGCACACCGGCGTCGACTGGTCGGCGCCGCGCGGCACGCCGATCATGTCCGCCGGCGACGGCCGCCTTGCCGAGGTCGGCTGGAAGTCGGGCTACGGCAACTACATCCGCGTCGAGCACGCCAACGGCTATTCCTCGGCCTATGCCCACATGACCGGCTTCGCCAAGGGCATGGCGAAGGGCACCAAGGTCCGCCAGGGCCAGGTGATCGGCTTCGTCGGCTCCACCGGCCTCTCGACCGGGCCGCACCTGCACTACGAGATCCTCGTCAACGACCGCCAGGTCGACCCGATGCGCATCCGCCTGCCGGACGGGCGCACGCTGGACGGCGAGATGCAGACGGTGTTCGAGAGCGAGCGCAGCCGCATCGACGCGCTGATCGGCGGCAACCCGCCGACGAAGCTCGCCTCGGCGGTCGAAGGCACCGGCGGCTGAGCGCCGCCGCTCCGGAAGTGCCCGTCAGGCGGTAGCGGCCGGCCGCCGGTGCTTGGTGAACAGCCGGATCGCCGCCGCGACGCCGGCGAACTGCAGCGCCGCGCCGAACCACTCCGCCGGGATCGGCCAGCGCCCCTCGTAGGCAAAGCCAAAGGCGAGGCCGAACAGCGTCTCGCTGACGATCAGTTGCCCGATCAGCGCGACGGGCAGCCGCTTCGAGGCCTCCATCCAGCACCAGCCGGCGAACCACGAGCCGACCAGCCCCATCAGCAGCGCCCAGCCGAGGAAATTCAGCGTCTCGGGCGCGGTCAGCGGATAGTGCGCAAAGCCGCTCGACGCCGCGCCGAAGGGAATCAGCGCGAGGCCGCCGACCATGGCGCCCAGCCCCTGGATCGCCGACCACGCCGCCGTCGGCGGCGCGTCGGGCGCCGACATCACCGCGCCGTTGATCAGCGCGAACACCACCCAGATCACGAGACACAGGAACGACAGGCCGAGGCCGATCGCGATCTCCGCCGGCGTGCCGGCGACCGGCTGGGTGAAGACGCCGACGTTGACGGCGACGAGGCCGGCGAAGATCAGCACCAGCGCCGGGATCAGCGGCCGCCACGGCACGCTGCGGTCGCGCGCATTGGCGATCAGCGCCACGGCGACCGGCATCAGCCCGATCACCAGCGGCGGGATCGACGCGCCCGCATAGGAAACAGAGAGGCTGAGGGCGAGAAAATAGCTCGAATAGCCGAAGGCGCCGAGCAGCAGGCCGATGCGGCGCTGGCGCGGCGTCATCGCGGCGCTGCGCCGCGTCACGAACAGCACGGCGATGCTGGCGATGCCGAAGACGATGTAGCGCCCGATCGCGATGTCGATCGCGGTGAACGGGGCGACGGCGGCCGCCGCGATGAAGGTGATGCCCCAGAGCGCGCCGGTGCTGATGCCGGCGAGGATCCCGATCCACATGATCTTCTTGCGTCCGAGCCGGCCCGGCGCGGGGCGATCCTGCGCGCCGATCCGCCGCCGTCACCGGGGAACGGCGACGGCGGCGCGAGCGCCCGGAAGGAGGGGCCGGAACGAGACGGATTGTGCGGCGGCGCCGGCTCGGATGGAATGCGCCGGCAGAAGGCCGCCGGGCCGATTCGCCTTGAAATCGAAGGCCGTCAGATGACGAAGCCGAAACATGCCGTCCGCGCCGTCGACGCGATCGACACGCGCATCCTGACGATTCTCGACGCCGAGGCGCGCATCTCGCTGAGCGAGCTCGCCGGCCGCATCGGTCTTTCGGCGCCGAGCACCTCCGACCGGCTGCGCCGCCTCGTCGACGCCGGCGTCATCCACGCCTTCACCATCGAGATCGACCCTGAGGCGCTCGGCTACCCGATCCGCGCCCTCGTCCGCGTCCGCCCCCTGCCCGGCCGTCTGCGCATCGTGCAGAAGATGATCGAGGACCTGCCCTACGTCGTCGAATGCGACAAGGTCACCGGCGACGAGGCCTTCCTCGCCCGCCTCTACGCCCGCTCGATTCCCCACCTCGACGAGATGCTCGAAGCCCTCGCCGACGACGCCGTGACACACACCACGATCATCAAGGGCTCCCCGGTGCGGCGGAGGCTGCCGCCGCTCGGGTAGGTGGGCGGGTTTGGCGGGCGCTGGCCCCCTCATCCGGCCTGCGGCCACCTTCTCCCGCGAGGGGAGAAGGAAAAGGGGCGGCGAGGCCGGGGAAACACGGCCCAGATTGACGGAAGTGGCCGGTCATTCCGGCACGGCGCCGCGAAACCCCTTCTCCCCTCGCGGGAGAAGGTGGCCGAAGGCCGGATGAGGGGGCAACAGCCTCTCCTCGCATAAAAAAGGGCCCGGCCGTCCCCGGCCGAGCCCTGCTGCATCTCACCCCAAGCCTTACGCCGCTTCGCTCGTCTCCGGCGCCTGCTCGGCGACGTTGAACAGCAGCCGGTCGGTCCCGGCGGTCACCCGCACCGTCGTGTCGGTGCCGAGCTCCCCGGCGAGGATCTTCTCGGCGAGCGGGTCCTGCACCTGGCGCTGGATCACCCGCTTCAGCGGCCGCGCCCCGTAGACCGGGTCGTAGCCGCGTTCGGCGAGCCACACCCGGGCGCTCTCGTCGAGCTCGAGCGTGATCTTGCGGTCGTCAAGCAGCGTCTTCAGCCGGCCGAGCTGGATCTCGACGATCGCCCCCATCTGCACCCGCTTCAGCCGGTGGAACAGGATGATGTCGTCGAGCCGGTTCAGGAACTCCGGCCGGAAGTGCGCTCGGACGATGCCCATCACCGCGTCGCGGACCTGGTCGACGGTGTCGGTCTCGCCGAGATTGGCGAGGTATTCCGAGCCGAGGTTCGAGGTCAGCACGATGATGGTGTTGCGGAAGTCCACCGTGCGGCCCTGGCCGTCGGTGAGCCGCCCGTCGTCGAGCACCTGCAGCAGCACGTTGAAGACGTCGGGATGCGCTTTCTCGACCTCGTCGAACAGCACGACCTGATAGGGCCGCCGCCGCACCGCCTCGGTCAGCGCCCCGCCCTCGTCGTAGCCGACATAGCCGGGAGGCGCGCCGATCAGCCGGCTGACGGAGTGCTTCTCCATGTATTCCGACATGTCGATGCGCACCATCGCGTGCTCGTCGTCGAACAGGAACGTCGCCAGCGCCTTGGTGAGCTCGGTCTTGCCGACGCCGGTCGGGCCGAGGAACATGAACGAGCCGATCGGCCGGTTCGGGTCCTGCAGCCCGGCGCGCGCCCGCCGCACCGCGGTGGAGACCGCGTGCACGGCTTCCGCCTGGCCGACGACGCGCTTCGCGAGTTCGTCCTCCATGCGCAGCAGCTTGTCGCGCTCGCCCTCGAGCATCCGGTCGACCGGGATGCCGGTCCAGCGCGAGACGACCTGCGCGACGTGGTCGGGCGTCACCGCCTCCTCCATCATCGCGGCGCCGTCGATGCCCGGCCCGGCCATCGCCTCGACCGCCTTCACCTCGGCCTCGAGGCCGGGGATGACGCCGTAGGCGAGTTCGCCGGCGCGCTGGTATTCGCCGCGCCGCTGGGCGATGGCGAGTTCGTTGCGCGCCTCGTCGAGCTGCTTCTTCAGCTCCGCGGCCCGGCCGAGCTTGTCCTTCTCCGCCTTCCAGCGGCTGGTGATCGCGGCCGACTGCTCCTCGAGATCGGCGAGTTCTCTTTCGAGCCGCACCAGCCGGTCGCGCGAGGCGGTGTCGGTCTCCTTCTTCAGCGCCTCCTGCTCGATGCGCAGTTGCATGATGCGCCGGTCGACCTCGTCGAGTTCCTCGGGCTTGGAATCGACCTGCATCCGAAGCCGCGACGCGGCCTCGTCCATCAGGTCGATCGCCTTGTCGGGCAGGAAGCGGTCGGCGATGTAGCGGTTCGACAGCGTCGCCGCCGCGACCAGCGACGAATCGGTGATCCGCACCTTGTGGTGCTGCTCGTACTTCTCCTTGATGCCGCGCAGGATCGAGATGGTGTCCTCGACCGTCGGCTCGTCGACCAGTAGCGGCTGGAAGCGCCGGGCGAGCGCCGCGTCCTTCTCGACATACTTGCGGTATTCGTCGAGCGTGGTCGCGCCGACGCAGTGCAGTTCGCCGCGGGCGAGCGCGGGCTTCAGCAGGTTGGACGCGTCCATCGCCCCGTCCGCCTTGCCGGCGCCGACGAGGGTATGCATCTCGTCGATGAACAGGATCACGCCGCCGGCCGCCGCCGTCACTTCCGAGAGGACGGCCTTCAGCCGCTCCTCGAACTCGCCGCGATACTTCGCGCCCGCGATCAGCGCGCCCATGTCGAGCGCGAGCAGGCTCTTGTCTTTCAGCGATTCCGGCACGTCGCCGTTGACGATGCGCAGCGCGAGGCCCTCGGCGATCGCCGTCTTGCCGACGCCGGGCTCGCCGATCAGCACCGGGTTGTTCTTGGTCCGGCGCGACAGGATCTGGATCGTGCGGCGGATTTCCTCGTCGCGGCCGATCACCGGGTCGAGCTTGCCCTCCCGCGCCGCCTGGGTCAGGTCGCGCGCATACTTCTTCAGGGCGTCGTAGCCGCTTTCGGCCGAGGCGCTGTCGGCGGTGCGGCCCTTGCGCAGCGCCTCGATCGCCTTGTTGAGGCCGGCCGGCGTCGCACCGGCATTGGCGAGGATCTTCGCGGTGCCCGCGTCCTTCTCCATGGCGAGCGCCAGCAGCAGCCGCTCCACGGTGACATAGGAGTCGCCCGCCTTCTCCGCGATCTTCTCGGCGGTGGCGAACACCTTGGCGGTCGGACCGGAGAGATAGAGCTGCCCGGCGCCGGAGCCGGCGACCTTCGGCAGCGCGTCGAGCGCCGCGTCGGTCGCGAGCAGCGCGTCGCGCGCCCGGCCGCCCGCGGCTTCGATCAGGCCGGATGCCAGGCCTTCGGGATCGTCGAGCAGCACTTTCAGAAGATGTTCGGGCACGAACTGCTGGTGGCCGCGCCCGAGGGCGTGCGTCTGCGCCGACTGCAGGAAGCCGCGCGTGCGTTCGGTGTACTTGTCGAGATTCATGGGGTGGTCCCTCCTTGAAGGCCCGCCGGCATCTCCCGAAGCAAGACGACGGCGTCCTGGCGGCACTCTATCCGGGCACCGCGATCACACGATGGCGATATGGGATTTGCCGGCCGCGACGGTAAGACCATCCGCGCCTGTAGAGAAAAAAATCCTCCCCGAAGGCGGCTGCAACCCACGTTCTGGGGGATTTCGGGAGGCGGAAACGCACGGCGGCCCCACGAGGGGGCCGCCGGTCGAACAGGTATGAAAGCGGGACCAGCCGTCACTCGCCGGCAGCAACCTCGGGAACCGTGTCCCCGCCCTCGGCCGGGGTGGTGCGGCGGGTCGTGGTGCGGCGGCGCGGCCGCGGCGCGGGCTTCTCCGGCGCAGCGTCCGTGGCGGATGCCTCGGCGGCGGCCGGGGCCTCGGCGACGACGACGGGTTGCGGCTGCGGTGCGGTGATCACCGGCTGCGGCTCGGACACGGCGACCGGGGCGGCGACCGCCACCGGCACGGTGGCCGGCACCGGCACGTCGACGAAGGGCTGCGGCGCATCGAGCGGCATCGGCGCGTTCAGCGCCTTCACCGGCAGCGGCGCCTCGGCGTCGGGCTGCTGGCCGTCGCCGACATAACGCTCGCGGCGGTTGGAGCGCTCCTGCCGCGGCTGGTAGGGGCCGCGCTCCTGGCGCTCGCCCCGGCCCTGCTGCGGACGGTTGGCGTTGCGGTCGAAGCCGCCGCGCTCGTCATTGCGCTCGGGGCCGCGCTCGGCCGGCGCGTCCTGTCCGCGCGGCTCGGCGCCGCGGGTGTCGTAGTTGCGATTCGGGTTGCGGTCCTGGTTGCGGTCGGGACCACGGCCGGCCTGGCGCTCATAGCCGCCACGATCCTGACCACGGTCCTGCGGACCCCGATCCTGATTGCCGCGGTCCTGATTGCCACGTTCCTGATTGCCGCGGTCCTGATTGCCGCGGTCCTGCGGACCCCGATCCTGACCGCCGGCGCGCTCCTGGCCGCGATCCTGACCACCCCGGTCCTGGTTGCGGTCTTGATTGCGGTCCTGATTGCGATCCTGCCCGCCCCGCTCCTGGCCGTTGCGGTCCTGGCCGCGCTCCTGGCCGTTGCGGTCCTGGCCGTTGCGGTCGTAGCCGAAGCCGCGCTGCTCGAACGGCGCCGGCGCCTCGCCATCATTGGCAAAGTCGTCCTCGTCGCGGTCGAAGTCGCGCTGGTAGGAAGCGGTCTGGGCGTGGCCCTGCGCATCGGCGACGATGCGGTAGTAATGCTCGGCGTGCTGGAGATAGTTCTCCGCGATCACCCGGTCCCCGGATGACGACGCATCACGCGCGAGCTGCGTGTACTTCTCGGCAATATGCAGCGCGGTGCCCCGGATCTTCACGTCCGGGCCGTTCGAATCGTAGGTCTTGTTGAGCGAGTTGACGCCCTTGCGACCGGTGTTGCGCGGCCGCGACCGCTGCTGCTGCTGCTTGAACTGTCCTTGCCTCATAATATCCGCTGTCTCTTGCCGGCCCGGGGATCAGGGCGCGCGATTACAAGTTCCGCGGGCGGCGGAACCGTCGAACGTCAATCTCGTCACAGGCAGTGTTGTCAAAAAACGCATTCCTGGAGTCGGCTGACCGAAACTGCGCGCTGCCTCCCCCTGGGGGAGCGCAGCAGATTCGATTTGCTGCCAGTTCGTTGCGACGATCGGATCAAAAAGTCGAACGGCGGGCACGAGCCCTATGCCGTTCTCGTTGAGCTTGGTGGCCGGTAAACGCGCACAGCCCCCCGCAAGGCGTACCGCATCGGACCGAAGCTCTTGACTCGATGCGTTGAAGCTAGCCCTTCCCCGCGCGTTTTCCAAGTGCATTCTTTTCAGGCCTGCCGATCACCCGCGGCGAGGGCCGAAACCCGCGCCTTCAGCGCCGGCGACCGATCACGACCCGGTCGTGGCCGGCGAGGTCGCGCCGCACGGTGATCGCCGCGAAGCCCGCGTCGGCGAGGATCTCCGTCACCGTCACGGCCTGTCGCCAGCCGATTTCCAGCGCGAGCACCCCGCCCGGCACCAGCCGCGCCGCAGCCCCCGCCGCGATCACCCGGTAGGCGTCCAGCCCGTCGGCACCGCCGTCGAGGGCGAGCCGCGGGTCGTGCCGCGCCACCTCGGGCGCGAGCCCGTCGATGTCGGCGCTCTCGATGTAGGGCGGGTTGGAGACGACGAGCGAAAACGGCCCCGTCACCGCGTCCAGCCACGATCCGCGGCAGAACAGGCTGCGCCCGGCGACACCGTTGCGGGCCGCGTTGAGGCGCGCGGTGCTCAGCGCCTCCTCCGAGAGATCGACGCCGAGCCCCTCCGCCGCGCCGAGCTCGCTGAGCAACGCGACGAGGATCGCACCGCTGCCGGTGCCGAGATCGACGACGGTGAGCCCGGCGCCGTCCGGCCCGGCGCCGGGCACCGCACCGCCGCGCACCAGATCCAGCACCGCCTCGACCAGCGTCTCGGTATCGGGCCGCGGCACCAGCGTCGCCGGCGAGAGCACGAAGGGGAGACCCCAGAACTCCCAGTCGCCGAGAATCCGCGCCACCGGTTCGCCGGCGAGCCGCCGGTCGACCATGGCCGTGATGTCAGCCGCCGCCGCCGCGCCGAGGGGTCCGTCGTGCGCGAGCAGGCCGGCCGCATCGACGCCGAGCACGCGGCCGGCGAGCAGCCGGATGTCGAGGCTTGCCGTGTCGATGCCCGCCTCCGCGAGCCGGCGGCGCTGGGCCGCGAGCAGGGCCGGCAGCAGCACCGCGCCGCCGCCGGCGTCGCCCGTCACGCGGCGGCCTCGGCCAGCAGCACGGCCTGGCGCTCCTGCAGCAGCGCATCGACCACCTCGTCGAGCGCTTCGCCGGAGAGGATCTGGGGCAGCTTGTAGAGCGTCAGGTTGATCCGGTGGTCGGTGACGCGCCCTTGCGGGAAATTATAGGTGCGGATGCGCTCGGAGCGGTCGCCGGAGCCGACGAGACCGCGCCGCGCTTCGGAGCGCTCGGCATCGAGGCGCTGGCGGCTCTCGTCGAAGATGCGTGCCTTCAGCATCTGCATCGCCTTGGCGCGGTTCTTGTGCTGCGAGCGTTCGTCCTGCACCGCCACCGCGATGCCGGTCGGCAGATGCGTGATGCGGATCGCCGAATCGGTGGTGTTGACGTGCTGGCCGCCGGAGCCCGACGCCCGGTAGGTGTCGACGCGGAGATCGCCGTCGTTGATGACGATATCGACGTCTTCCGGCTCGGGCAGCACGGCAACGGTCGCCGCCGAAGTGTGGATGCGCCCGCCCGACTCGGTCTCGGGCACCCGCTGCACCCGGTGCACGCCGGATTCGAACTTCAGCCGCGCGAACACGCCCTTGCCGGCGACCGAGGCGATGATTTCCTTGTAGCCACCGACCTCGCCCTCGCTGGTCGAGATCACCTCGAGCTTCCAGCCGCGACCCTCGGCATAGCGCTGGTACATGCGGAAGAGATCGCCGGCGAACAGCGCCGCCTCGTCGCCGCCGGTGCCGGCGCGGACCTCGAGGATGACGCCGAGATCGTCGGCCCGGTCGCGCGGCAGCAGCGCGAGCCGCACCTCCTGCTCCAGCCGCTCGATCGTCAGATCGACGACGTCGCGCTCGGTCAGCGCCAGCGCCAGCATCTCCGGCTCGTCGGCGTAGTCGGCGATGAGCCGTTCGATGTCGGCCCGCTCGGCTTCGGCCGCGCGCAGCGCGCGCGCCTTCTTCACCACCGGCCCGAGCTCGGCATAGTCGCGCGACAGCCGCACATAGGTTTCGGCGTCCATGCCGGCCGCAAGTTGCGCCTCGATGATCGCGAAGCGGTCGATCAGGCCGTCGAGCTTGGATTTCAGGGCGTCCATGATGTCGTCTGCGAGCTTTGAAGGAGCGAGGGAGATCGGGCCTGAACTGGCAACGTCAAGCACCGCCGGCACCGAACGGGCGCCGCGACACGCGGCGATCAACGGGACGAGGGGCGCACGCGTCAGCGCGCGAGGGGGATATCCCGCGTCTCGGCGAACTCCGTCAAGAGCGATCGCAGGCTGCGCCCGCGCCGATCGCTGTCCGGTGCGTCGAGAAGCCCGGCGAGGAACGGCCCGAGTTCGCCGAGATCGAGCGCGTGCAGCATCGCCTTCACCGGCCCGACCGAGGCCGGTGCCATCGAGATCGAGCGGAAGCCGATGCCGGCGAGCGCCAGCGCGCCGATCGGCTGCCCGGCGAGCTCGCCGCACAGCGTCACCGGCTTGCCCGCCGCCCGGCCACGGTCGACGATCTGCCTGAGCGCGCGCAGGAACGGCACCGACAGCGGATCGAAGCGGGCCGACACCACGGCGTTGCCGCGGTCGGCGGCGAACATGAACTGGAACAGGTCGTTCGAGCCGACCGAGACGAAGTCGACGATGCCGAACAGCTCGTCGAGCTGGTAGAGCAGCGCCGGCACCTCGACCATCGCGCCGAGCGCGATCTTGTCGGGAATCTTGTGGCCGTGGCGTTCGAGGTGGCCGATCTCGCGCTCGACGATCGACCGGGCGTGACGGAATTCGCCGACCTCGCTCACCATCGGGAACATCAGGCGCAATTCGCGCCCGCCGGCCGCCTTCAGCAGCGCCCGGACCTGCGCCTTCAGGAGCGCCGGCCGGTCGAGGCCGAGCCGGATCGCGCGCCAGCCGAGCGCCGGGTTCTCCTCCTGCGCCACCCTGAGATACGGCAGCACCTTGTCGCCGCCGACGTCGAGCGAGCGGAACGTCACCGGCAGGTCGCCGGCGGCGTCGAGCACCTTCGAATAGAGCGCCTGCTGCGCACCCGTGCGCGGGAAGGTCGAGGCGACCATGAACTGCAGTTCGGTGCGGAACAGGCCGATGCCGGCCGCGCCCGATTCCTCGAGATGCGGCATGTCGAAGACGAGGCCGGCGTTCATCAGCAGCGTTAATTCGGTGCCGTCGCGGCTGCGCGAGGGCTGGTCGCGCAGTTCGCGGTAGCGCTCCTGCCGCCGCGCCCGGAAGCGCACCTTCTCGGCATAGGCATGCTCGACGTCCGGCGGCGGCCGAAGGTGCACCTTGCCGAGTTCGCCGTCGACGACGATGGCGTCGCCGACTTCCGCGAGCGACACCACCCCCGGCACCTCGGCGACCGAGGCGATGTTGAGCGCCCGCGCCACGATGGCGACGTGGCTCGACGGCGAGCCTTCCTCCAGCACCAGGCCGCGGATCTTGTCGCGGTCGTAGTCGAGCAGTTCGGCCGCGCCCATGGTGCGCGCCACGATGATGCTGTCGCGCGGCAGGTTCTCGCTGCTCTTCGAGCTCTTGCCGGCGAGTTCGCGCAGCAGCCGGTAGGTGAGGTCGTCGAAGTCGTGCAGGCGTTCCTTGAGATAAGGATCGTTCTGCCGCGTCATCCGCGCGCGCGTGTCCGACTGCACCCGCTCCACCGCGGCTTCCGCCGTGAGGCCGGCGCGCACCACCGCCTCCTCCATCCGCCGCACCCAGCCGCGATCGTGCGCGAACATCCGGTAGGCCTCGAGCACGTCGCGGTGCTCGCCGTGGTGCGAGACGTCGCGCCGCGCCAGCATGTCGTCGACCGACAGGCGCAGGCTGGCGATCGCGGTCTCGAGCCGCAGCAGTTCCTTCTCGGTGTCCTCGGCGATCAGGTTGGTGACGACGACGCGCGGCTCGTGCAGCACCACGTAGCCGAGGCCGACGCCGTCGGTGAGGCCGACACCGTCGAAATGGCTCGGCCGGCCGCGGTCGAGGCCGTTCGGCGCGGTCGACAGCTTGTCGAGCTCGCCCGACGCGATCATCTCGGCGATCACCATCGCCGTCGTCTGCAGCGCTTCCTCTTCCTCTTCGGAATAGCCCTTGCGCACGCGGTTCTGCACCACGAGCACGCCGAGGGTGCGGCCGCCGCGCAGGATCGGCACGCCGAGGAAGGAGTGATAGATCTCCTCGCCGGTTTCCGGCAGGTAGGCGAAGGCGGGATGCATCTGCGCGTCGGGCAGGTTGAGCGGAACCCCGTCGCGCGCGATCAGGCCGACGAGGCCGGTGCCGACCTTGAGGCTCGCCTTGTGCACGGCCTCGCGGTTGAGACCCTCGGTGGCGTAGAGTTCGAGCACCTCGTCGGCGCGCAGGACATAGACCGAGCACACCTCGGCCACCATGTTGGCCGCGATCACCGTCACGATCTTGTCGAGCCGGTCCTGCGCGCCGATGGGCTCCGCCATCACCTCGCGAAGGCGGCGCAGCATGACGCGCGGACCGACGGCCACGGGCGGTACCCGCATCGTCCCGCTTCCCCGAAAAACGCCCGCCCCCGCGCCCTTGCGGCCGCTTCGCGAACGTACCCAGCCTGAAGGTCCCAGCCCTTCGCCGATGCGCCGCGTTCCGGCGGCTCACCGGACGCCCGGGTCCGCACCATCACGCCGCACCTTCAACGCACGCACCATCCATGCCCGCGTTCATTCACGCATCGTGCCGCGGTGCGATGCCCGTGTCCGCATCGAAGCACTCGCAGGCGATTCTGTCGACGCTGACGACCGCGACCCTTCGATCGCAGCCGGGGCCGGGCCGTCGCCGCGCCGGCTTCAGCTCTTGTCGAGCTCGTAGACCGAATGCAGCGTGCGGACCGCGAGTTCGGTGTAGGCCGCGTCGATCAGCACGCTGATCTTGATCTCGGACGTGGTGATGGCGCGGATGTTGATGCCCTTTTCGGCCAGCGCCTTGAAGGCCTGGGCGGCGACGCCGGCGTGGCTGCGCATGCCCATGCCGATCACCGAGACCTTGCAGACGTCGGTCGCGCTTTCCAGCGCCTCGAAGTCATAGCCCGGCCGGCCGGCTTCCACCACCTTCACCGCCTTCTCGTAGTCCGCCATCGGCACGGTGAAGGTGATGTCGGTGAAGGCGCCGTCCGAGGAAATGTTCTGGACGATCATGTCGACGTTGATGTTGGCCTCGGCCAGCGGGCCGAACACCGCGGCGGCGACGCCCGGCTTGTCCGACACCCGCCGCAGCGAGATCTGCGCCTCGTCCTTGGAGTAGGCGATCCCGGTGACGACCTGCTGCTCCACGATCTCATCCTCGTTGCAAATCAACGTTCCGTAGGGGTCCCCGTTCGGCATGATACGCGGGGCCGCCGGGTCTTCGAAGCTCGACCGAACGAACGTCCGAACACCGTGCACCATCGCAAGTTCCACCGAGCGCACCTGCAGCACCTTGGAGCCGAGCGACGCCATCTCCAGCATCTCCTCGAAGGAGACCTTGTCGAGGCGGCGGGCCTTCGGAACGATGCGCGGGTCGGTGGTGTAGACGCCGTCGACGTCGGTGTAGATGTCGCAGCGGTCGGCCTTCACGGCGGCGGCGAGCGCCACGGCGCTGGTGTCGGAGCCGCCGCGGCCGAGGGTGGAGATGCGGTTGTCGGGGGCGATGCCCTGGAAGCCGGCGACCACCGCGACCTGGCCGATCTCCAGCCGCTCGATCAGCTTCGAGCCGTCGATCTCGGCGATGCGCGCCGCGCCGTGGGCGCCGTCGGTGCGGATGGCGATCTGCCAGCCCTGCCACGAGCGCGCATCGATGCCGATGCTCTGCAGCACGATCGCGAGCAGCCCCGACGTCACCTGTTCGCCGGAGGCGACGATGGCGTCGTACTCGCGCGCGTCGTGCAGCACGTCGGCGCCGCGGCAGAGCGCGACGAGTTCGTTGGTCTTGCCGGCCATGGCCGAGACGACGACGGCCACCTGGTGCCCGGCGTCGACCTCGCGTTTCACATGGGCGGCGACATTGCGGATACGATCGAGGTCGGCGACCGAGGTGCCGCCGAATTTCATCACGAGCCGGGCCATTGACCTTCGCGTCACTGGTAGGCGGCTGGCTTCCTGTCACGAAGGCCGCGCTGGGGGAAAACACTGCGGCGGCTCGGGTTCGGGTGGGGTCGCCGCGCGGCCCTCCGATACAGGAACTCCGCCCGCGCCGCAACGCCGCGTCACCGCGGATGCCGCAGGGCCGGACTTCGGCGCTTGACTTCGGGGTGACTGGGGCCGACCTAGCGGAGACACGTCCACGATCGGCCGCATGGCCCGACGCGCCGCCGCCGGCGGCCGGGCGACGAGGAGACAGCGATGCAGGAGACCGCCGCGCGCAGCACCGTCGACGACGCCGAGGTCGCGCGCTTCTCGCGCATGGCGTCGGAATGGTGGAACCCGGCCGGCAAGTTCAAGCCGCTGCACAAGTTCAATCCCGTCCGCCTCGCCTATCTGAAGCGCGAGCTCTCGGGCTGGTTCGGCCGCGACGCCGCCGGGCTGCGCAGCCTCGAGGGCCTCTCGGTGATCGACATCGGCTGCGGCGGCGGCCTGCTTGCCGAGCCGCTCGCCCGGCTCGGCGCCACGGTCACGGGCATCGATCCGTCCGAGGTCAACATCGAGGTGGCGCGGCTGCACGCCGCCCAGTCGGAGCTTTCCATCGACTACCGCGCCGTCACCGCCGAGGCGCTCGCCGCCGAGGGCGCCGCCTTCGACGTCGTGCTCGCGATGGAAGTGGTCGAGCACGTCGCCGACGTGCCGGCCTTCCTCGAGGTCTCGGCCTCGATGGTGAAGCCCGGCGGCCTGATGGTCGTCGCCACCATCAACCGCACGGCGAAGGCCTTCGCGCTCGCCATCGTCGGCGCCGAATACGTGCTCGGCTGGCTGCCGAAGGGCACCCATTCCTACGACCGCCTCGTCCGCCCCGAGGAAATCGAGGGACCGCTGCAGTCCGCCGGCCTCACCCCGCTCGGCCGCCGCGGCGTCACCTTCGACCCGTTCCGCGACCGCTGGCGCGAGGCGGAGGACACCGACGTCAACTACATGGTGCTGGCGGCGAAGCCGCGGTGAGGGCTGGGGTGGGGGGGTGCCGTGTGGCCTCCCCCCTCCCTGTCCCTCCCCCGCTTCGCAGGAGAGGGGACGATGGGCGAGGGGACTTTCGCTAAACGGCGACTGCGCCGAGCCGAAGCGCCAATAGCGCGGACGACTTAGCCTCCTGCGTCCCCTCTCCTGCGAAGCGGGGGAGGGACAGGGAGGGGGAGGCCACACGCCACACCGCCAGCGAGGTTCAATTCCGCTCGTCCGGCAGTACCGGCAGCGGCAGGATGCCGATGCCCTCCTCGATCAGCGCCTTCGCCTCGTCGGCACTCGCCGCGCCGTAGATGCCGCGCTCGGGCGCCTCGCCGTAATGGATCTTGCGGGCTTCTTCCGGAAAATTGCCGCCGACGTTTTCCGCTTCCGCAATCAGCTTCTGCTTCAGCTCGCGCATCGCCGCGATCAGCTCCGCCTGGCGTGGATCGGGCATCGCCACGGGCGCCGGCACCGCCGGCCCCGCCACGGGCATCGGCACCGGCATCGTTGCCGGGCGGTCGTCGTCGTAGACGCGCACCGACGGCGCCATCAGCGCCTTCTCCACCTTCGGCGAGCCGCAGTGGGCGCAGCTCAGGAGGCCGCGCGCGCGCTGGCGGTCGAAATCGTCCGAGGAGCGGAACCAGCCGTCGAAGCCGTGCCCCTCGGCGCAGGCGAGCGCATAGCGGATCATGTCGCCCCCGCCGCCTCGGGCACGGCCGCCGCCATGGTGAACGGCCGCTCGTTGGCGAGCGAGGGCACCCGCCCGCGCACCGCCTTCACCATCTCCGGGTCGAGGTCGGCGACGATGACGCCGGGCTGGTCGTGGTCGGCCTCGGCGATCACCGTGCCCCAGGGGTCGACGATCAGGCTGTGGCCGTAGGTCTCGCGCCCGTCCTCGTGCTTGCCGCCCTGGGCGGCCGAGGCGAGGTAGGCGCCGTTCTCGATCGCCCGCGCCCGCTGCAGGATGTGCCAGTGCGCGCGGCCGGTCTGGGCGGTGAACGCCGCCGGCGCGGTGATCAGGCCGGCGCCGGCCTTCGCCTGCGCCCGGAACAGATAGGGGAAGCGGATGTCGTAGCAGATGGCGAGGCCGGCGGTGAACGGGCCGATCTCGACGGTCACGGCTTCCCCGCCCGGCTGGTAGGTCGCCGATTCGCGCCAGCTCTCGCCGCCGGCGAGATCGACGTCGAACATGTGGATCTTGTCGTAGCGCGAGCGGACCGTCCCGTCGGGACCGATCACGAAGCCGCGGTTCGCCACCTTGCCCGGTCCGACCCGCACGGCGATCGAGCCGAGGTGGATGGTGATGCCGAGTTCGGCCGCCACCGCCTGCATGCGCTGCAGCGTCGGATCCTCGGCCTCGGTGGCGATCTTCTCGAACAGCGCCTGGCGGCTGCGCTCGAGGATGTTGGTCATCTCCGGCGTCTGCACATAGGCGGCGCCCGCCGCGGCCGCCTCGCGGACGAGCGCTTCGGTGACGACGAGATTGTCGAGCGGCGAACGGCCGGTGCAGAGCTGGACGCAGGCGATGCGGAAGGTCGTCATCTGGGTCTCTTTCAAGCAAGGCGCAGGCGCAAGGTCGAGCGGCGCAGGGCCGGGGCCGGACGGATCGCCGGCTCACCGGCGTCCGGGCATCACGGGTGCCGAGTGTCTCAGGCCGCGAGCAGCGCGTCGAGCTTGCCGGCGCGCTCCAGCGCGTGGAGATCGTCGCAGCCGCCCACATGCGTGTCGCCGATGAAGATCTGCGGGAAGGTGGTGCCGCCCGAGCGCTGCATCATCTCGGCGCGCGCCGCCGGCGTCACCGAGGCGTTGTGCTCGGTGAAGGCGACGCCCTTGCGCGTCAGCAGCGCCTTCGCCGCCGCGCAATAGCTGCAGAGATCCCGTGTGTAGATCACGACGTCCGCCATGCGTTCGGTGTCCTCGGAAAGGGCGACGGCGGCCCGGCGCCGCCTGCAATCTCGTCCTGCTGATATAAGCGTCAGCCTCCGTCCGCGACAACCCGCGCGAAGACGAGAACGTCGACCTCGCGCGCCCCGCCGCGCTTCAGCGCCCGGGTTGCCGCCGCGATCGTCGCCCCCGTGGTCAAGACGTCGTCGACCAGCACCACCCGCCGGCCGGCGATCCGCTCGGGCGCCACGACCTTGAAGGCGCCGGCGACGTTGTCGGCCCGGGCGAGCCGGGTGAGGCCGACCTGCTGGCGCGTCGCGCGGACACGGCAAAGCGCGGAGAGGTCGAGCCCGATGCCGGCGCCGCGCGCCACCGCCGCGGCGAGCAGCGCCGACTGGTTGAACCGCCGCCACCACAGCCGCCGGCGGTGCAGCGGCACCGGCACGATGACATCGGCCTCGGCGAGCAACTCCCGCCCGGCGCGCGCCATCATCCGGCCCATGACGCGCGAGAGTTCGATGCGGTCGCGGTATTTCAGGGCATGCACCAGGTCGCGCGCCGCGCCGTCGAACACCGCGACCGCGCGGGCTCTGGCGAAAACCGGCGGCTCGGCGATCGCCGCCGCCGACAGTGTCCCCGGACCGAGATCGAACGGAAACGGCGTGCCGAGCCGCTCGCAATACGGCCGCTCGATCAGCCGGAGGTCGCCCCAGCAGGCGGCGCACAGCCCGGCGTCATCGGCGAGCAGCGTCCGGCACAGCGGACAGGCGGGCGGCAGCGCCAGCCTGGTGAACCGGCCGAGGCCGGCGCCGGCGCGCGCTGCAATCCACGCGAGCGCGGTGGCCCCCCGCATCCGCGGGCCGGCGTCGGCGTCGCCGGGCTCTTCGAGCTCGGCGAGGTCCGGCGTCCCGCCCTCGATGTGCCAGCGCTCCGCCCCCGACATCCCCGGCCCCCGTTCCGAGACGCCCCGAGGATAGCAGCGCCTGACGCGCCGCCGCCAGCGGCTCGGCCGGCACCGGGCGTTTGACGCCGCCCGCCCCCCGGCCGATATAACGCCCCATCAACGGGACATGCGAAGCAGATGACCGACGCCGTACCGCGCCTCTTCGACCGCGCCGCCCTCGCCGCCCGGCGCCGGGCGGTGATCGCCCGGGCCGATCCCGGCGCGGCGTTCCTGGTCGATCTCGTCGCCGACGATCTCGCCGACCGCCTCGCCGCCGTGTCGCGCAGCTTTGCCGATGCCGCGGTGATCGGCGGGCCGACCGACGCCCTCGCCGCCGCCGTCGGCCGCTCCGGCCGCGCCGATGTCGTCTGGCGCGCCGATCTCTTCGCCGCCGGTCCCGCGGGCCGTCATCCCGCCGACCTGGTGCTCGACGACGCCGCCCTGCCCTTTGCGCCCGGCAGCCTCGACCTGATCGTTTCCGGGCTGACGCTGCACTGGGTCGACGACTTGCCCGGCACGCTCATGCAGCTGCGCCGCGCGCTGCGGCCGGACGGGTTGCTGCTCGCGACCCTCGTCGGCGGCGACAGCCTGACGGAACTGCGCGAGGCGATCACCCTGGCCGAGGTGGAGCTCTACGGCGGGGTGAGCCCGCGCGTTGCGCCGATGGCGGAGGTGCGCGATCTCGGCGGCCTGATGCAGCGGGCGGGCTTCGCCCTCCCCGTCGCCGACCAGGACCGGCTGACGCTGCGCTACGCGACGCCGTTCCATCTGATGCGCGACCTGAAGGCGATGGGCGCCGGCAACATCCTCGCCGAGCGCAAGCGCGGCCTGACCGGCGCCAGGCTGATCGCCCGCGCCGCCGAGATCTACGCCGAGCGCTATGCGGACGACGACGGGCGCGTGCCGGCGACGATCACGCTGGTGTCGCTGTCGGGCTGGGCGCCGCACGAGAGCCAGCAGCAGCCGCTCAGGCCCGGCTCGGCGAAGACGCGCCTCGCCGATGCGCTGGGCACGACGGAAGTCAGGCTCAAGGGGGATTGAGGAGAAAGCTGCCCCGCTCGGGGAGGCTGCGACGATCGGCAATACTCGGGCGGCCGTCAGCCGCCCTTGCCCTCGTTGGCGTTCTGCATGGTCGCGGCGAGATCGTCGAACATCATTTCGGAGACGAAGTCGCCGAGCGAGGCCACCGCCAGGATGAAGATGGCGACCATGACCATCAGCATGCCGTACTCGATCGCGACCGTGCCGGAGCGATTGCAGGCGAAGCGACGCACGCGGCCGGCCGCAGCCCTGCCGTGCCCGTCGACGCTGTCTTCGACCCGTCCATTCTTCATGGCCACCGCTTCCTGCAGTGTCACAGCAGATCGAGGAGGTGAGCCACTAAAGGCTCGTCGGCCGGCGGCATCGGGTAATCCCGGAGCTGCTTCGGCCGCACCCACCTCGTCGCCTGGCCTTCCCGGCCGGTGACGAATCCGTCCCATCGACGGCAGACGTAGAGTGGCATCAAAAGATGAAACGTTTCGTAAGCGAAGCTCGCGAAAGTCAGGGGTGCGAGACAGGCGGGCTTCACCGTGATGCCGAGCTCCTCGTGGAGTTCGCGCACCAGCGCGTCCTCCGGCCGCTCGTCCGGATCGACCTTGCCGCCGGGAAATTCCCATAGGCCGGCCAATTGCTTGCCTTCCGGGCGCTGGCTGATCAGCACGCGGTTGTCGACGTCGACGAGGGCGCAGGCGACGACGAGGACGAGCTTCATCAGCGTGGATTCCCGGGGGTCTTGGAAAGGCTGCGGTAACGCTCCGGCGCAACGGCGCCGCAGCGTCCGACGGTGTCGCCGGCCGCCAAGGCTCAGCTGCGGTAGTCGCCGTTGATCGCGACATATTCCTTGGTGAGGTCGCAGGTCCACACCGTCGCCCGGCCCGAGCCGAGGCCGAGGTCGACGCGGATCGGGATGTGCTCGGCCTGCATCGCGGCGGAGGCGGCGGCCTCGGAATAGTCCGGGTCGCGCGCGCCGGCGGCGGCGACGCGGATGTCGCCGAAGGAGATCGTCAGCCGGTCGCGGTCGGCCGGCTCGCCAGCCTTGCCGACCGCCATCACGACGCGGCCCCAGTTGGCATCCTCGCCGGCGACGGCGGTCTTCACCAGCGGCGAGTTCGCGATCGACAGCGCGATCCGCCGCGCCGAGGCGTCCGACGTCGCCCCCATCACCTGCACCTCGATGAACTTGCGCGCGCCCTCGCCGTCCTTGACCACCTGGTGCGCGAGGTCGAGCAGCACCCGGTGGAGGGCGACCGAGAATTCGGTGAGGCGCGGATCGCCGGCCGCATGGATGCGCGGCGCGCCGCGCGCGGCGGCGGTGCCGGTGGCGAACATCAGCAGCGTGTCGCTGGTCGAGGTGTCGCTGTCGACGGTGATCGCGTTGAAGGTGGTGCCGACGGTCGCCGACAGCAGCCCCTGCAGCACCGCCGCGTCGATCGGCGCGTCGGTGAACACGAAGGACAGCATCGTCGCCATGTCGGGCGCGATCATGCCGGCGCCCTTGGCGATGCCGGAGATCACCACCGGCACGCCGCCGACCTCCACCGTGGCGGTGGCGACCTTCGGATAGGTGTCGGTGGTCATGATCGCCCGGGCGGCGTCGATCCACGGCCCGTCGGCGAGCCGCGCCGCGGCCGCGTCGAGCACGCCCTCGAACTTCGTCGGCGCCAGCGGCTCGCCGATGACGCCGGTCGAGGCGAGGAACACCTGGTCTTCGCCGCAGCCCACCGCCCGGGCGGCGATGGCCGCCGTCACCGCGACCGTGTCGCGGCCGGTCTTGCCGGTGAAGGCGTTGGCGTTGCCCGAATTGACGACGAGCGCGCGCGCCGTGCCCGCGCCGAGCTTTTCGCGGCACCACTCGACCGGCGCCGACGGGCACTTCGACTTCGTGAAGACGCCCGCGACCTCGGTGCCCTCGGCGAACGCCATCAGCAGGACGTCGGTGCGGCCCTTGTACTTGATGCCCGCCTCGGCGGTCGCAAAGCGCACGCCCTCCACGACCGGCATGTCGGGAATGGTTTTCGGCGCGAGCGGCGAGACGGCGTGGGACATCGGGGCGTTCCTGTCGGCGACGGCTGGGCCCCCGGTTTGCCCGATGACCGCGACGCGCGCAAGACGGCGCCGCCATTCACGAAACCGGACCGGCTCCGAGGCGCGCTGCGGCTCGGCTCAGCGCTTCGGCGCGGCCGGGTTGATCCAGCCGGCGAAGCGCTGCTGGATCGTCGGGATCAGGCCCCACACCATGATGCCGACCATGATCGGCGCGATCAGCAGCGTGCGCTGCCAGGTCGCCCAGCCGTCGGTCAGCGGCAGGATGACATAGAGGATCAGCGTGATGATCGGATAGACGCCGACGAGGACGAGAGCGGCGAAGCGCGGCCGCGAGAAGCGCGGGCGGGCGGCCTCGGCGGCGGGGCGATCGAGGGATGCAGAAGCGGACGACATCGGAGGCTCCTAACGAAACGGTACGTTCCGTTAAATAGAACGGACCGTTTCGTTTCGTCAATCCCCGTGGTAGGATTTATCTGATCAAGCGCCCGTGATCGCACGGGACCGGAGCTCATGGATGGTGAAAGCAACCCGCGCCGGGCCGGCGCCGGCAAGGCCCGGCCAGGGCGGCGAACGCCAGTCGGTCGGCGCCCGCCGCAGCGTCGCCAGCGAGCAGGCGATCCTCGACGCCGCCGAGGCGCTGCTGCTCGAGAAAGGCTACGCCGGCTTCTCGATCGAGGCGGTGGCGCGGCTGGCGCGGGCCGGCAAGCCGACGATCTATCGCTGGTGGCCGGGCAAGGCCGCCCTGCTGCTCGACGTCTATCACCGCCAGAAGCGCGAGCCGCCTCCCGACGAGACCGCCCCGATCGAGGAAGCACTGGTGCGCTTCCTGCGGCATCTGTTCGATTTCTGGCGCACCGGGCCGGCCGGCGACATCTTCCGCGCCATCGTCGCCGAGGCGCAGTCGGACCCCGACGCCCGCCGCGCCCTCGTCGCCTATCTCGCCGAGCGCCGCGCGGTGTTCACCGCGATGATCGAGCGCCGCCGGGCCCGCGGCGAGACCGAGCTGCCGCCCGACGCCGCCCTGCTGTGGGACAGCCTGATCGGCTTTGCCTGGTGCCGCCTGCTCGCCTTCGATCTCGCCGCCGACGACGGCGAGATCAGGCGCTACGTGCACCAGGTCGCGACCGGCTTCAGGCCGGGGTGAGCCCGCTCGCCGTCGGCGCGACCTGCGCGTCCTTGTCGAGCAGCAGCTTCCAGACGAGGCCGCCGAGCGCGGCGCCAATCAGCGGTGCCACCCAGAACAGCCAGAGCTGGCCGACCGCGCCGGTCTGCGCGAAGAAGGCGACCGCCGTCGAGCGCGCCGGATTGACCGAGGTGTTGGTCACCGGGATCGAGACGAGGTGGATCAGCGTCAGCCCGAGGCCGATGGCGATCGGCGCAAAGCCGGCCGGCACGCCTTTCGACGTCGCGCCGAGAATGATGATCAGGAAAAACGCCGTCAGCACCACCTCGGCGACGAGGCAGGCCAGCAGGCCGAACTTGCCGGGCGACAGCTCGCCGTAGCCGTTGGAGGCAAAGCCGCCCGCGACGAACTCCGGCGCTCCGGAGGCGATGATGTAGAGGACGACCGCCGCGGCGATGCCGCCGAGCACCTGCGCCGCCCAGTAGGGCAGCAGGCTCGCGTAGCTGAACCGCCCCGCGACCGCGAGCCCGAGCGAGACCGCCGGGTTGAAATGCCCGCCCGAAATGCCGCCGACGGCATAGGCCATCGTCAGCACGGTGAGCCCGAAGGCGAGCGCGACGCCCGCAAATCCGATCCCGAGCTCCGGGAAGCCGGCGGCCAGCACGGCGCTGCCGCAGCCGCCGAATACCAGCCAGTAGGTGCCGAAGAACTCGGCTGCGAGTTTCCTGTTCATGGTCCCCATCCCTCTCGGCGCAACGACGCGTTGCGGGATGGTATTAGAACTTCAACCAAGTCACCACATCAATTCCGGCCGGGCGGGCCCATCGCCCGCCCGGCCGGAACCGGATCAGGGCTGCGCGGGCGCGGCAGGATCCGCGGGAGCGGCCGGCGGCACCACGTCGGTCTGCGGCACGTCGGCCTCGCCGAGGCGCTCGATCTCCGCCTCGGCCTTCAGCTGCTCCATCACGCTGCCGAAGGTCTCGCGCGACACCACCTGGCGGACCTGCTCCTTCACTTCCTCGAAGCTCGGCACCGGCTGGGTGCGCTTTTCCTCGACCTTGATGATGTGGAAGCCGAACTGGGTCTTCACCGGCACCTTGTTGTAGCTGCCCGCTTCGAGGTCGAACGCGGCCGCCTCGAACTCCGGCACCATCTGGCCCTTGGTGAAAAAGCCGAGGTCGCCACCATTGGCCTTGGAGCCGTCGAGCGACTTCTCCGCCGCGATCGCCGCGAAATCGCCGCCGGCGTCGAGATCGGCGATGATCGCCTTGGCTTCCTCGTCGGTCTTGACGAGGATGTGGCGTGCGTGGACCTCCTCGGGCGCCTGGTAGCCGGCGACGTCCTTCTGGTAGCGCGCCTGCAGTTCCTCGTCGGTGATGGCGGCCTGCACCTTCTCCTCGACGAAGGCGTTGCGCAGGGCCTGGTTGCGCAGGAACGCCATGCGGCGCTCGAACAGGTCGGTGCCGGCGAGGCCGGCCTTCTCGGCGGCGTCGGCGAGCACGTGCATGTCGATCAGCACATCGACGAGGATGTTCTGCTGCGCGGTCTCGGGAACCTGGCCGAGCTGCTCGGCGAAGGCTTCCTTGGCGAGGTTGACTTCACCGACGGTGATGTCGCGGCCGTTGACGCGGGCCAGCACTTCGGCGTCGTCGGCCAGCGCCAGCGGCGCGGTGCAGGCCAACAGCAGGGCGGCACCGGCGAGCGGCCGAACGAAGCGACCGGCGTGGCCGGCACGGATAAACTGGATCATGAGCCTGCGAATTCCTCTCGAACGGGTCTGAGTTCCACCGGCGACATTCGAGGCCGCCGGCGCGCGCCCCTCACGGCCAACGCGTATAACCCGGCGGCCGCAGCCGAGAAAGCGGCACATTGACTTTAATCGGCACCCAACATATCTCCGGATCGTCTGGCGAGCGCTCAGTCGACTGTCTTCATGCAGCGATCGCTCCAGCCCGCGCTCGACGCCCCGCGCGATCCTCGCAAGATGGACGTCGCATCAACGAATGTTTGCCCGGCGAGGCGCCTCGACATGGACGGCACGCCAGCCGGGTCATGAGGGAAAGGTCCGCCATGGTCGGCCTCGGCGCATTGGCGCGCAAGCTGTTCGGTTCCTCGAACGACCGCCGCGTGAAGTCCTACCGCCCGCGCATCGCCGAAATCGGCGCGCTCGAGCCCGAGATGAAGGCGCTGAGCGATGAACAGCTCAGGGCCCGCACCGACGAGTTCCGTGCGAAGCTCGCCGCCGGCACCAAGATCGACGACCTGCTCGTCCCGGCCTTCGCCACGGTGCGCGAGGCGGGCCGCCGCGTGCTCGGCCAGCGTCACTTCGACGTGCAGCTGATCGGCGGCATGGTCCTCAACGACGGCGGCATCGCCGAGATGAAGACCGGCGAGGGCAAGACCCTCGTCGCGACGCTCGCGACCTACCTCAACGCGCTGCCCGGCAAGGGCGTGCACGTCGTCACCGTCAACGACTACCTCGCCAAGCGCGACTCCGAGTGGATGAGCCGCGTCTACGGCTTCCTCGGCCTCAGCACCGGCGTGATCGTGCACGGCCTCTCCGACGACCAGCGCCGCGCGGCCTATCTCTGCGACATCACCTACGCCACCAACAACGAGCTCGGCTTCGACTATCTGCGCGACAACATGAAGTACGAGCGCGAGCAGATGGTGCAGCGCGGCCACCACTACGCCATCGTCGACGAAGTGGACTCGATCCTCGTCGACGAGGCGCGCACGCCGCTGATCATCTCCGGCCCGCTGGAAGACCGCTCCGACCTCTACGTCACCATCGACAAGTTCATCCCGGCCATCGTCGAGGGCGACTTCGATCTCGACGAGAAGCAGCGCACGGTGATCTTCACCGAGACCGGCACCGAGAAGCTCGAGGGTCTGCTCGGCGCGGCCGGCCTGCTCAAGGGCGCCTCGCTCTACGACATCGAGAACGTCTCGATCGTCCACCACGTCAATCAGGCGCTGCGCGCCCACAAGCTGTTCCAGCGCGACCGCGACTACATCGTCAAGGACGGCGAGGTCGTCATCATCGACGAGTTCACCGGCCGCATGATGCCGGGCCGGCGCTATTCGGACGGCCTGCACCAGGCGCTGGAGGCGAAGGAAGGCGCCCGCATCCAGCCGGAAAACCAGACCTTCGCCTCGATCACGTTCCAGAACTATTTCCGCATGTACGGCAAGCTCTCCGGCATGACGGGCACCGCGGCGACCGAAGCCGACGAGTTCATGGACATCTACGGCCTCGAGGTCATCGAGATCCCGACCAACCTGCCGGTCTCGCGCATCGACGACGACGACGAGGTCTACCGGTCGGTGCCGGAGAAGTTCACCGCCATCGTCGAGACGATCCGCGACTGCAAGTCGCGCGGCCAGCCGGTGCTGGTCGGCACCACGTCGATCGAGAAGTCCGAGACGCTCGCCACCATGCTGAAGAGCCACGGCTTCAAGCAGCAGGACTTCGGCGTCCTCTTCGACGGTGACGACGGCTCGACCAGCGAGATGGTGTTCCAGGTGCTGAACGCCCGCTACCACGAGCAGGAAGCCTACATCATCAGCCAGGCCGGCGTGCCGGGCGCCGTCACCATCGCCACCAACATGGCCGGCCGCGGCACCGACATCCAGCTCGGCGGCAACGCCGACATGCGCATCGAGCGCGAGCTCGGCGACATGCCGGCCGGGCCCGAGCGCGACGCCGCCGAAACCAAGATCCGCGCCGACATCGCTCGCCTGAAGCAGAAGGCCCTCGACGCCGGCGGCCTGTTCGTCATCGGCACCGAGCGCCACGAGAGCCGCCGCATCGACAACCAGCTGCGCGGCCGCTCCGGCCGCCAGGGCGACCCCGGCCACAGCCGCTTCTACCTGTCGCTGCAGGACGACCTGATGCGCATCTTCGGCTCCGACCGCATGGACGGCATGCTGCAGAAGCTCGGCCTGAAGGAGGGCGAGGCGATCGTCCATCCGTGGATCAACAAGGCCCTGGAAAAAGCGCAGCAGAAGGTCGAGGCGCGCAACTTCGACATCCGCAAGAACCTGCTGAAATACGACGACGTGATGAACGACCAGCGCAAGGTGATCTTCGAGCAGAGGATCGAGCTGATGTCGGAGGAGACGGTCGAGGAGACCGTCCGCGACATGCGCCACGACGTCATCGCCGACCTCGTCGCCCGCCACATCCCCCAGAACGCCTACGCCGAGCAGTGGAACACCGAGGGCCTCACGGCCGAGGTGCAGCAGTATCTCAACCTCGACCTGCCGATCACCGACTGGGCGAAGGAAGAGGGCATCGCTGACGAGGAGATCCGCGAGCGCCTGATGACGGCCGCCGACGAGGCCTTCGCCGCGCGTGAGGCACGCACCTCGCCCGAGCTGATGCGCCACATCGAGAAGGCGATCCTGCTGCAGACGCTGGACCACCTCTGGCGCGAACACCTCGCGGCGCTCGACCACCTGCGTTCGGTGATCGGCTTCCGCGGCTACGCCCAGCGCGACCCGCTGAGCGAATACCGCACCGAGGCCTTCACCCTGTTCGAGACGCTGCTGGCCACCTTGCGCCAGATCGTCACCGGCCAGCTGATGCGGGTGGAGCTCGCCGAGCGCCAGCCCGAGCCGCAGGTGCCCGAGCGCATCCAGGCGAGCCACATCGACCCCGCCACCGGCGAGGACGAAATGGCGCTGGCCGATCAGGCGGTGCTCACGGCGCAGTTCTCCGGCTCGAACCCCGTCGCCACCGCCCGCGACCCAGAGAACCCCGCCACCTGGGGCGCCGTCGGCCGCAACGAAGCCTGCCCCTGCGGGTCGGGCAAGAAGTTCAAGCACTGCCACGGCCAGTACGCGTAAGCGGACCGGCGGTTGGGTCGGGCGAAGTTCATCGAGGCTGCGTCGGTGCTTCGTCGGTGCTTGGTCGTGGGGCTCACCCCTCTCCTGCCCCTCCCCCACAAGGGGGGAGGGGACGAGCGGGCCGATGCCTGCGGCTCAAGTCAGGCTTCGCGAATCGGGGATCGGCCCGGGTCAGCTCCCAGCTTCCCCCTGAGGGTCCCCTCCCCCCTTGTGGGGGAGGGACAGGGAGAGGGGTAAGGCCACACGCGCCGGCTTACCAGCCGCGCCCGCGCGCTGCCCGAAACTGGCCTCCCGGAAGGGATTCGAACCCCTGACCTACGGTTTAGGAAACCGTTGCTCTATCCTGCTGAGCTACCGGGAGCCGCCATGCTCCGTCGCCGTCCGGCCGGTGGCACGGGCGGCGCGACTTCGGGTCGTGGGCCGCGCCGGGTCAATCCCGCCAGCGATCGTCACGACCGTGCCGCTCCTCAGGAACGGTTCTTTCCCTTAGCATACCGCATCGGCATTGACAGCCCCGCCGGACGCCTTCGCCCCAGAGGGCGCGATGTCGCCGCGCGCCGTCGTTGCTGCAATGCAACACTCGGCCGTGATACGCTACGTCGAAAGCGGGGCACCGGGGTGACGTTCTGCCCGGACCGGCGGAATCCCGCCGGTCCGGGCGGGATCCTGAGGGAGGGCGCGATGGCCTGTCGCGGGCAGCGGCGCGGGGTGAGGTCGGTGGCGGGGGTGCTGGCGCTCGGCGCCGCGCTCGCCAGCGCCGGGTCCGCCAGCGCCGCCATGCCGGACTGCGGACGGGCCGAAACCGTCACCGGCCGTGTCAGCCGGGTGGAACCGGGGCCGGTGCTCGGCGTTGACCTCGGTGCGGACATGCTGCGCGTGCGGCCCGCGGGTCTCGTGATCCCGCAGGACCTGCCCGCGGCGGACGCGATCCTCGCTGACATGGTGGGACGGGACGTGGTGGTCGGCGTCATGGCCGGCCGGCGCGATCGGCGCGGCCGGGTGATGGGCCATGTCGCGACCGCGGACGGCGTCTGGCTCCAGACGCGCCTGCTGGACGCGGGCACGGCGCTGCGCGGCACCGGCGTTGACGATGCCGACTGCGCCGCAGCGCTCGCCGCGGCGGAAACCGCGGCACGGCAGGCACGGCGGGGGCTTTGGGCGGAGGCGAGCGCGGTGCGCGCGGCGAATGCCGCAGATCTCCTCGATTTCGCTCCGAATTTCGCCATTGTCAGCGGCGAAGTGATGTCGGTCGGGTCTGCCGGCGGCCGGTTCTACCTGAACTTCGGGCGGGACTGGTCACGCGACATGACCGCGACGCTGACGCGCGAGGCGGCCGCGGCCTTCGTCCGTGGGACCGGCGCGCTTCGGCCGGCGCTGGAGGCCCGCCTCGTCGGGCGCGAGATCGAGGTGCGGGGCTGGCTGACGCGGCGCGACGGTCCCTATATGGAAGTGACCGACGCCGACGCGATCGTGTTGCCGCCGTGAGGCGGCGCCCGTGCTAACGGGTGACGGTGGGATCGGGACGGGTTCGGCGCCGGTGGTGGCGCAGGCGGGTGGAGAGACGGACAGAAATGGCGAGGACGGCGCTTCGGGCGGCCAACGGATCGGGAGCGCTGCTGCGACTTGGCATGGCCATGGCGGCGATGCTGCTCGTCGGCGGCTGCGTCTCCTCGCTGACCGGCACCGAGCCGGAGATGCCGCTGATGCCCGAGCCCGTGCGCGCCGAGCAGAAGGCCGACCCGCGCGAGGTGGCGATCGCCGAGCAGGAACACCCGAAGATCCTCGCCGCCTATGGTGGCACCTATAACGACCCGGCGGCCGAACTCGCGATCGCCCGCGCCGTGGGGCGCATCGTCGCGGCGAGCGACGAGCCCGGCCGCAGCTACCGCGTCACCATCCTGAATTCGCCGACCGTCAACGCCTTCGCGCTGCCCGGCGGCTATGTCTACGTCACCCGCGGCCTGCTGGCGCTCGCCGTCGACACCTCCGAGGTCGCGGCGGTGATCGCGCACGAGATGGCCCACGTCACCGCCCGCCACGCCTTCGCCCGCCAGGAGCGCGCTGCCGCCGCCGCGGTCGCGAGCCGCGTGGTGCAGGACGTGGTGCAGGATCCGGCGGTGCAGCGCCTCGCGCTCGCCTCCAGCCAGCTCTCGCTCGCCCGCTTCTCGCAGATCCAGGAACTGCAGGCCGACGAGATCGGCATCCGCACGCTCGCGAAAGCCGGTTACGACCCGCTCGCCGCCGCGCGCTTCCTGCGCACCATGTCGGCCTTCGCCGTCTACAAGACCGCCGTGCCGAACGAGCCAAACGACGTCGACTTCCTCTCCTCGCACCCCTCGACGCCCGAGCGCCTGCAGCAGGCGATCGCGACCGCGCAGGCGACCGGCGCCCGCGACGGCGAGCGCGACCGCGAAGCCTATCTCGAGCGTCTCGACGGGCTGATGTACGGCGACGACCCCGAGGAGGGCTTCGTGCGCGGCCGGCAGTTCCTGCACGCCAAGCTCGGGCTCGGCTTCGAGGTTCCGGCCGGCTACATGCTGGAGAACACGGCGAAGGCCGTGCTCGCCACCTCGCCGAGCGGCACCGCGCTGCGCTTCGACGGCGCCGACGTGCCGCGCGGCTCCGACCTCGTGCAGTATCTGCAGTCGGGCTGGATCAACGGCCTGCAGGACGGCAGCATCCGCACCCTGTCGCTGAACGGCCTGCCGGCCGCCGTCGCCTCGGCGGTGACGCGCGGCTACAGCTACCGCATCGGCGTGGTGCGCTTCGGCGACGCCACCTTCCGCTTCCTGTTCGCGACCCGCTCGCCGGGCCCCGCCTTCGAGGCCGAGTTCGAATCGACGCTGCGCAGCTTCCGGCCGCTCACGGCCGACGAGCAGCTGGGGCTGAAGCCTTTGCGGCTACAGATCGTCACGGCCCGCCGCGGCGACACCGCCGCGATGTTCGCGCGGCGCATGGGCTTCATGGACCGGCCCGAACAGCTCTTCCGTGTCCTCAACGGCCTCGCCCCCGGCGAGGAGCCGGTCGCCGGCCAGCGCGTCAAGCTCGTCTCCGAGAGCTGAGCGCGGCCGGCCGGCCCGGCGCCGGCAGCCCGGCCCCGCATCCCCCTCCACCCCTACCCTGTTAGACGAAGTGACGACTGGCCTTCGGCCGGCACTTCGCCATAAGCCTTTGTTCAGGATTTCGGCGATCGCGACCAGAGCGTGCGACGGAGCATCTGTCGCCGGGGGAGGAGCCCGGTAGTCGCGCTGCGGTCGATGGGTCGATGTCCACGGGAGCTAAGGCAGTAGACGGGGATCATGACGACGGTGGCCGCCACGGCGGTTTCAGCCGACGCCATTCATTTGTCCGCGCACTCAATCGATTGAAGCCGCCCTGCGCGGCGAGGTCGGTGGAGGCGGGACGAGCAGGGATCCCCGCCGAAACCTCCGCGTACCGTGCGCCGAAAGCCGCGCAACAAAGTGGAGGAGACGAAAATGACCATGGCCTCGACGGCCGCCGGCGCCCCGCCGCGGCCGATGTCGAAAGAGGAGCGCAAGGTCATCCTTGCCTCGTCACTCGGAACGGTTTTCGAGTGGTATGACTTCTATCTCTACGGCTCGCTGGCCGTGATGATCGGCGCGCAGTTCTTCTCGGCCTTCCCGGAAGCGACGCGCAACATCTTCGCCCTGCTCGCCTTCGCGGCAGGCTTCCTCGTGCGTCCGTTCGGCGCGCTGGTGTTCGGCCGGCTCGGCGATCTCGTCGGCCGCAAGTACACCTTCCTCGTCACCATCGTCATCATGGGCGTCTCGACGTTCCTCGTCGGCCTGCTCCCGAACTACGACACCATCGGTGCCGCCGCCCCGATCATCCTGATCGCGCTGCGCATGCTGCAGGGCCTCGCCCTCGGTGGCGAGTACGGCGGCGCGGCGACCTACGTCGCCGAGCACGCGCCGAACGGCCGTCGCGGCTTCTACACCGCCTTCATTCAGACCACGGCGACGCTCGGCCTGTTCCTGTCGCTGGTCGTCATCCTGACGGTTCGCCTGACGCTCGGCGAAGAAGCCTTCATGGCCTGGGGCTGGCGTATTCCGTTCCTGCTCTCGGTCGTCCTGCTCGGCATCTCGGTGTGGATCCGCATGCAGATGCAGGAGAGCCCGGCCTTCAAGAAGATGAAGGAAGAGGGCACGCAGTCGAAGGCGCCGCTTTCCGAGGCCTTCGGCCAGTGGAAGAACGCCAAGATCGCCCTGCTCGCGCTGTTCGGCCTCGTCGCCGGCCAGGCCGTCGTCTGGTACACGGGCCAGTTCTACGCCCTGTTCTTCCTGCAATCGATCCTGAAGATCGACCTCTTCACGGCGAACGTCCTGATCGCCCTGTCGCTGATCCTCGGCACCGGTGGCTTCCTGTTCTTCGGCAGCCTGTCGGACAAGATCGGCCGCAAGCCGGTCATCCTCGCCGGCTGCGTCATCGCGGCGCTGACCTACTTCCCGCTGTTCGGCGCCCTCGTCGACTACGGCAATCCGAAGCTCGCCCGGGCTCTCGACAATGTCGTCGTGCAGGTGGTCGCCGATCCGGCCGACTGCGGCTCGCTGTTCAACCCGACCGCGACCCGCAAGTTCACCTCGTCCTGCGACATCGCCCGTGACGTGCTCGCCAAGGCGGCGGTGCGCTACGAGACGGTGGCCGGCCCGGCCGGCCAGCCGGCGCAGATCACGGTGAACGGCACGCCGATCACCTCCTACGACCTGACCACGATCCCGGCCGAAGCCGTCAAGGACACCCAGACCGCCTTCACCAAGGCCGTCTCGGGCGCCCTCGTCACCGCCGGCTATCCGGCGGCGGGCGATCCGGAAATCGCGCGGATCGACGAGTTCGGTGATCTCTTCACCGGCAACATCGTGATGATCGTCCTCGTGCTGACCGTCCTCGTGCTCTACGTCACGATGGTGTACGGCCCGATCGCGGCGGCGCTGGTCGAACTCTTCCCGACCCGTATCCGCTACACCTCGATGTCGCTGCCCTACCACATCGGCAACGGCTGGTTCGGTGGCCTGCTGCCCGCCATCTCGTTCGCGATGGTGGCCCAGACCGGCGACATCTTCTACGGCCTCTGGTACCCGATCGTGATCGCCCTCGCGACCGCCGTCATCGGCTTCCTGTTCGTGCCGGAGACGAAGCACCGCGACATCAACACCTACGATCACTGATCGAGGTTTTTCGCCGGGCCCGTCGACGGGCCCGGCGCCCCGACACTTCCGAAGCGCCCGCCGGACCTCCGGCGGGCGTTTTCGTTCCGGGCGGCCCCGGCGTGCGGCCCGGCGGCGGATTTCCGCGGCCGGACGCTGCCAGCCCGTTGCATCGCCGGCGTGAATTGCCTATCCCCAAGCCCAAGCGATAAGGCCCATCCGCGCCGCGCGCGGTCGATCTCCGGAGTTCCCATGTCCGACGTCAAGAAGGTGGTGCTCGCCTATTCGGGCGGCCTCGACACCTCGATCATCCTGAAGTGGCTGCAGACCGAGATGGGCGCGGAGGTGGTGACCTTCACCGCCGACCTCGGCCAGGGCGAGGAACTGGAGCCGGCCCGCAAGAAGGCCGAGATGCTCGGCGTCAAGGAGATCTACATCGAGGACGTGCGCGAGGAATTCGTCGCCGACTTCGTGTTCCCGATGTTCCGCGCCAACGCCGTCTACGAGGGCGTCTACCTGCTCGGCACCTCGATCGCCCGGCCGCTGATCTCCAAGCACCTCGTCGAGATCGCGAAGAAGACCGGCGCCGACGCCATCGCCCACGGCGCCACCGGCAAGGGCAACGACCAGGTCCGCTTCGAGCTCTCCGCCTATGCGCTGAACCCTGACATCAAGATCGTCGCGCCGTGGCGCACCTGGGACTTCAAGAGCCGCACCGACCTGATCGATTTTGCCGAGAAGCACCAGATCCCGGTGGCGAAGGACAAGAAGGGCGAGGCGCCGTTCTCGGTCGACGCCAACCTGCTGCACTCCTCGTCGGAAGGAAAGGTGCTGGAAGACCCGGCCGTCGAGGCGCCGAACTACGTCTACATGCGCACCATTTCGCCCGAAGAGGCCCCCGACACCCCGACCGTGGTCGAGGTCGGCTTCGAGAAGGGCGACGCCGTGTCGATCGACGGCGTCCGCCTGTCGCCGGCGACACTGCTCGCAAAGCTCAACCAGCTCGGCCGCGACAACGGCATCGGCCGCCTCGACCTCGTCGAGAACCGCTTCGTCGGCATGAAGAGCCGCGGCATCTACGAGACGCCGGGCGGCACCATCCTGCTCACCGCGCACCGGGCGATCGAATCGATCACCCTCGACCGCGGCGCCGCGCACCTGAAAGACGAGCTGATGCCGCGCTATGCGGAACTCATCTATTACGGCTTCTGGTTCTCGCCCGAGCGCCTGATGCTGCAGGCCGCGATCGACCGCAGCCAGGAGCACGTCGAGGGCACCGTCCGCCTCAAGCTCTACAAGGGCAACGTGATGGTGATCGGCCGCGAGAGCGACAAGTCGCTCTACTCCAACAGCCTCGTCACCTTCGAGGACGACCAGGGCGCCTACGACCAGAAGGACGCGCAAGGCTTCATCAAGCTGAACGCGCTCAGACTGAGGACGCTGGCGAAGCGGGGGTGAGCGGCACGAGGGCTGGCTCCGATCGGAAAGACCGGATGACCTGTGTCATCCGGATTTTCGGATCGCAACGTCAGCTAATCCGGATCGGCTTTCCGAGCGGCAGGGGTCAATCGTAGCGGAAGATCGTCAGCCGGGCATGACCGTAAAAGCCCACCGAGATGAACCGGCCGTCTTCAGGATCCATCTGCGGCATCTCAGCCTCGAAGCACTCCTCGGCGTCGTCGTTCGGATTTTCTGAATAGATTACATCGAATTTATCCCCTCGAGGCTTTCTGTCGCTATCGATAGAGACATAAACGACCCTGGAGA
Source organism: Methylobrevis albus (assembly GCF_015904235.1). Classification (GTDB taxonomy): domain Bacteria; phylum Pseudomonadota; class Alphaproteobacteria; order Rhizobiales; family Pleomorphomonadaceae; genus Methylobrevis_A; species Methylobrevis_A albus. Next base: position 162,638 of record NZ_JADZLT010000042.1, on the reverse strand, counting down.
CCAGGTTGCAACGCGGATTATCATACGCTCTGACTAATTTTTTCGTTCGAAAGCAGACCGAGATATTCTGGCCGTAAGTGCTGTAGACGTTGTTCTCCGAGTTCAACATGAAGTAGCACCCGGATGATCGGCAGAACGCCTCGACATTGAGATTGGGCGGCAGAACCGAGGCTAGGCCCGCGACAGATTCGGGGCCGCGTATCCGCTTGCAGGTTTCGGCGGCCATCGCGTCGGAGACGACTGCGATGCTGCAGGTCATGACGATGGCCGATAGCAGCGTAGCTGGCGCGAGCGATCGAACCCTGCCGCGCCCCTTGCTCGCGTTCCTCATAAACGTGCGCTCCAGATCGAGTTTGGCGATGGACGCGGTTAGGACTGCCCCTGACAGCCCGAGACCAACTTTTCCAGATTGCGGGGCAGCATATCCGTGTCCCAAGGTGCCGACTGGCTTCGCGTTCCTGGCTCTGCCTCAGTCCCGCAAGCACTGTTGGTGAGAAGTCTCTCCAGCGTTGACAACAGCGACCACTGACCCGAGTCCAGCGTCCGGGGTGATCTTGCCCAGACCGCAGTTCAGCCCACGTACCCTCCCCCGGAATCCCACCCCATGCCCCTCGCCCTCTACGCCTCCGCCTTCCTCGCTGCCTTCCTCTACGTCGTCATCCCCGGCCCTGCCTTCCTCGCCCTGCTCGGCATCGGTGCCGGGCAGGGGCGGCGGGCGGGGGCGGCGTTCATGGTGGGGCATTTTGCCGGGGATATCCTGTGGACCTCGCTCGCCCTCATCGCGATCGTCGGGGCGCATGTGATCGGCGAGACGGTGTTCGACGTGCTCGGCGCGCTCTGCGGCCTCTATCTCGGCTGGATCGGCTGGAGCGCGCTCACCGCGCGCCGCCGCGCGGCCGGGGAGCCGCTGCTCATGGTCGCCCGGCCTCTCCGTCGCGGCCTCGTCTTCGGCCTCACCAACCCGAAGGGTTATCCGGTGGCGCTCGCGACCTTCACTGCGCTGATCGGCGGCGCGGCAACCTCGCTCGATTTCCTCAGCCTGCCGCCGCTGCTCGCCGTGGCGATCGCCGGCTTCGTCGCCGGCTACCTCGTGCTGATCGCGGTGATCGGCGCGCCGCTGGTGCGCCGCTTCTACCGGGCGCACGAACTCGCCATCGTCCGCGCCTCGGGCCTGCTCTTCATCGGCTTCGCCGTGCAGGCACTCTGGCACGCCGCGCCCGGCCTGCTCGGCCTCCGCCGCGCCTGAGGCCGGCGGGATCTCACGCTAGACAGCCGTTCGACAGCCTTCCGTCATCCGCGCGCAATCTCCGTGGTGGATGTAATCGCCGAAGCAGGTGGTGCCGGCCTTGGCATCGCGCCACCGCCCGGGGATCCTCGCGATGGCTGTCGATACGATTGCGGCGCCGACGTCCGATCGGCTCGACAAGCTCTGGCGGTCGCTGCTCGCCAGCCACCGCCGCGCAGCCGCCGCGATCGTGCTCTTCGCCCTCGTCTGCGTCCTGCCCGGCTTCTTCACCATCCCGCCCGTCGACCGCGATGAGGCCCGCTTCGCGCAGACCTCGCGCCAGATGGTCGAGACCGGCGACCTCGTCGACCTGCATTTCCTCGACGGCCACCGCTACAAGAAGCCGATCGGCATCTACTGGCTGCAGGCCGGCGCGGCGGTGCTGTCCGGCGCCGGCGCCGATGCGCCGATCGCCATCTACCGGCTGCCCTCGCTCGCCGGCGCGCTCGCCGCGGCCCTCCTCACCTATGCCGCCGGCTGCGTGCTGTTCGGCCGCGCCGCCGGCCTGCTCGCCGCCCTCTTCATGGCCGGCTCGGTTATCCTCGGCGTCGAGGCGCGCCTCGCAAAAACCGACGCGGTGCTGCTGGCGCTGACGCTCGGCTGCCAGATCGCCCTTGCCCGCATCTATCTCCGCCGCGCCGACGAACCGGCCGCCCCGGCCGTCGCCGTCTACGGCTTCTGGCTGGCGCTCGCCGCGGCGATCCTGGTCAAGGGCCCGATCGCGCCGCTGGTCGCCGGCCTCACCCTCGCCGCCCTCGCCATCGCCGACCGCGACGCGCGCTGGCTCGCCCGGCTCAGGCCGATCACCGGCCTCGCCATCGTCGTCGCCGTCGTCGCGCCTTGGCTCACCGCGATCACGCTGCTCTCCGACGGCGCCTTCTGGGGCGCCTCGGTCGGCCAGGATCTCGCCGGCAAGATCGCGGCGGGGCAAGAATCGCACGGCGCGCCGCCCGGCACCCATCTCGCGGTGTTCTTCGCCATCGCCTGGCCGGGCGCCGCCTTCGCGCTCGCCGCAGCCCCCGCCGTCTGGCGCGCGCGGCACGAGCCCGCGGTGCGCTTCTGCCTCGCCTGGATCGTGCCCGGTTGGCTGGTGTTCGAGGCGGTCACGACCAAGCTGCCGCACTATACGCTGCCGTTCTATCCGGCGATCGCACTGCTCACGGCGGCGATGGCCGTGCGCGGCGCGGTCGCGGGCGGCCGTCTGCTGCGCGGCGGGCTGCTGCTCTCCGTGGCGATCGCCGTCGCGCTCGCCATCGCCGCCGCCGGCGCGCTGCTGCATTTCGGCGATGCCGGCCCGGTGACGGCGGCAGCCCTCGTCGCGGTCGTCGCCGCCGCCGCGGTGCCCGCCGCGATCGCAGCATCGCGCGGAACCCTGCCGCAGGCGGCCGTCGCCCTGCTCGGCCTTGCCGCCGTGCTCTATGCCGCCGTGCTCGGTATCGCGGCACCGACGCTTCAGACGCTGTTCCCCGCCCCGCGCATCGCTGCCGCCGTGGCGGGCAGCGCTCCCTGCCCGGCACCCCGGGTGGCGGTCGCCGGCTACGCCGAGCCCGGCCTCGTCTTCGCGCTCGGCTCAAACGTGCGCCTCACCGACGGCGCCGGCGCCGCAAGCCTGCTCGCCGCCGACCCCGCCTGCGCCGTCGCCGTCGTCGAGGCCCGCGCCCGCGCGGCGTTCGAGGCCGCGCTGGCCGCCGCCGGCACCGCGGTCACCACCCGCGCCACCGTCACCGGCACCGCCATCGGCAACGGCCGGCGCATTTCCACCGACATCGTCGTCGCGGCCCCCGCGACAGAACAGGGCGGCTGACCCATGCACGCTGACGACTTCGACCCCGCCCTACCCGCGGTCTCCGTCCTGATCCCGGCGCGCAACGAAGCCGGCGCGCTGCCGGCGCTGATCGCCGAGATCCACGCCGTGCTGGCCGCGACCCCGCACGAGATCGTCGTGATCGACGACGGCAGCGACGACGACACCGCCGCCGTCCTCGCCCGCCTCGCCGCCGGCGACCCCGCGCTGGTCCGCCGGCACCATCGCCAGTCCCAGGGCAAGAGCGCCGCGATGATGTCCGGCGCGCATGCGGCGCGCGGCGCCATCCTGCTGATGGTGGACGGCGACGGGCAGAACGATCCGCGCTTCCTGCCGGCGCTGCTCGCCCCGCTCGCCGACCAGGGCACCGGCCTCGTCGCCGGCCAGCGCACCGAGCGCAACTCGACCTATGCGAAGAAGATCGCCTCGCGCATCGCCAACCGCGTCCGCGGCGCCCTGCTCGCCGACGGCACCCGCGACACGGCCTGCGGCCTGAAGGCCGTGCGCCGCGACCTCTATCTCGCCCTGCCCTACTTCGAGACCATGCACCGTTTCCTGCCGGCGCTGGTGCTGGCGGAAGGCTGGCGCATCGCCCACGTCGACGTCGTCGACCGGCCGCGCGTGCACGGCGTCTCGAAATACGGCCTGTTCGACCGGCTCGCCGTCGGCGTGCCCGATCTCTTCGGCGTCGCCTGGCTGATCCGCCGCCGCCGGCGTCGCCCGCCGGTCCTCGCCGCGGCGCCCCCGGCCGGCAGCACGATCATCGCCCCGGCCACCCTCCCGTCCGCCGCCGCGCCGGCGGCCGCTTTCGTAACGGAGCCCCGTTCATGAGCCCCGCCACCCTCTGGCTCGCCGTCGGCTTTCTCGGCCAGGCGCTGTTCTCGGCCCGCTTCATCGTGCAGTGGATCGCCAGCGAGCGCGTCGGCCGCAGCATCATCCCGGCGGCGTTCTGGTTCTTCTCGATCGGCGGCGGCGCGACGCTGCTCGCCTATGCGATCTACCGGCAGGATCCCGTGTTCATCGCCGGCCAGTCGGCGGGCCTGCTGATCTATGCCCGCAACGTCTACTTCGTGCTGCGCGAACGCCGCCGCGACGACGCGGTGCCGCAGCCGGCCTGATCTGCGCCGGCGACGGCGTGCGGAAGAAGCGGCTGCAGACCGGATCAAGGGAGCGGGGAATGACGAGCTTGCAGGCTTCCGAACCCGGCGGCGGCAACTGGATAAGCCGGCTAAGCACCATCGCCCGCATGATTGCGCAGCGGCTCCGCCGGCTGGCGGGCACGCCGCTGCTGGCGATCGCGCTCGCGACCCTCGCCTGTTCGCTGCTGTTCCGCCTCGCCCCCGGCCTCGATCTTTGGATCTCCGGCCTGTTCTACGTCGAGGGCGTCGGCTTTCCGCTGCGGTCGGTGAAGGCGCTGGACGTGCTGCGCGACGTCGGCTCGGTCCTGCCCGTACTCACCGGCAGCCTCGGCGCTCTCGGGCTGCTGCTCTACGTCGCCTTTCCGCGCCGGCCGCTGTGCGGCGCCGCCCCGCGGCTGCTGCTGCTGCTCGCGGTCATGCAGGTGCTCGGCCCCGGCCTGCTCGTCAACGCCATCACCAAGCCGCTGTTCGAGCGTCCGCGCCCGAACCAGATCGTCGAATTCGGCGGCAGCCACACCTATGTGCCGGTCTGGGAGATCGGCGAGGCGTGCACCGTGCGCTGCGCCTCGTTCCTGTCGGGCGAGGCGGCTGGGGCGGCGACGCTGCTGACGCTGGTGCTGCTGGTGCCGCCGCTCTGGCGCGGACCCGCCGCCTGGGCGCTCGGTGGGCTGGCGGCCGCGGTGTCGGTCAACCGGGTGCTGTTCGGCGCCCACTTTGCGTCCGACGTGCTGATCAGCTTCGGCATCGTCTCCATGCTGGTGCTGGTCGCGCACCGTGCGCTGGCGCTGGCGCCGCCGCCACGCTTTTCCGACGCGGCGATCGAGCGGACGCTGCGGAACGCCGGCCTCGCCCTGCGCCGCCTGATCCGCGCCGGCCGCGACCGCGCCGCCGCGCGGCTTGCCGAGGCGGTCCGCGCGCTGCCACGGACGTGGCCGCGCCTGCGCGCCTGAGCATCGTCCCGCCGGGCCTCCGATCCGTCAGTGCCGGTACGGCTCTCCGGCCGCGATCCCCGCCGCCACCTTGTCGCCCATCAGCGCCGCGAGCTTGAAGCCGTGGCCGGAGCAGGCCGACAGCACCGAGCCGCGCGCGCCGATCGGCTCGGCGATGAAGCGCTCGTCGTCGGTGACGGTGTAGAAGCACGCCTTGCGCTCGAGCGGCACGTAGCGGTGGAAGTCGCGGAAGGTGCCGCTCGCCGCCGCGATCAGCCGCTCCACGTCGGCGTCCGTGCCGGCCCGGCTCTCGTCGGGATCGCCGCGTCGGGTGAAGACGTGGTCGCCGATCTTGAGCCGCGTGCCGGGTTCGGGCGGCAGCGTATAGGTGCCGCTCGCCTCGCCGAGGTCGAAGAACACCGGCGCATCGGCCCAGGCCGCAGCTAACTCCACCGGCGGCGCGACGAACATCACCGCCTGCCGCGACGGCACCACCGTGCCGGCGAGCCCCGGCACCAGCCGCGCCACCCAGGCGCCCGCCGCCACGACGACATGGTCGCCGCCGTGCACCGTCGCGCCCACGGTCACGGTCCCAGCCTCCGGATCCACCGCATCGACAGGCGTGTTCGCATGAAACACCACCCCGCGCCGGGCGAGATGCACCGCAAGGTCGGTGAGGATGCGGACCGGGAACAGCACGCCGGCGCCGTCCATCTCGGTGCATCGCGTCATGCCGTCCGTGTTCAGCATCGGGTAGAGCTGCGCCACCCGGTCGAGGTCGACCTCGCGCCAGCCGATCCCCATCGCGTCCATGTCGGCGGTGGAGGCGTCGATCCAGTCGGTGGCGCCGCGCTCGAACACGATCAGCGGCTTCGGCGCAAAATGGCTGCGGCCGAGGTCGGCCCACATCGCGTCATAGGCCGCGAAGGCCTCCGGCATCAGCCGCGCATAGCGGTGCATGGTGCCGTAGCCGTGCCGGGTGACGCGGTGCTCGTCGTGCGAGCTCGACACCGGGTTCGGCACCGGGCCCTGCTCGAACACCTCGACGGCAAAGCCCCGCCGCACCAGTCCCCACGCGGTGGCGAGCCCATTGATCCCCGCCCCGACCACCAGCACCTTGCCAGGCATCATATTGTCCTTTGTGGATCACGTATGCACTGCGCCGGGCAACCGGCCGCGGCCGCCGACGGATCGCCCCTGCTTAACGGTCGATCCGAACCTCTCAATTCGTCATTGCCGGGCTTGACCCGGCAACCCACTAGCCTCGCCGGCCCGGATACCCCAACTTATGGAAAAAACTGACTTTTCGCCGACGCAGACACGTCCCGCAAGGCGAGGCTAGTGGGTCGCCGGGTCGAGCCCGGCGATGACCGTGGAGGGGCAGTGACCCCGACGATGGCAGACGGCCACCGAACGGTCCGTTTCTCACTCGGTGAGGATCCGCCCGCTGAAACCCTCGATCTACCGCCCTCTCCGTCACGCGAAGCCCCCCTCACCCCGCCTACGCCGCCGCCCGCCCCGGCGGCACCCAGCCCTTTCGCTCGGCCCAGTCGTCGGGAATGTTGCCGAACCGGCTGAGCGCGTATTTCGAGATGTCGGCGAAGGAGCATTTGCCCTCGACGACGAGGTCGCGGATCGCGTGGCCCGACGCCGGCGACAGGCCGAAGCCGACCGCCGACATGGTGCAGATGGTGAGGTTGTCGTGGCTGTCCGGGCGGTCGATCACCGGGCGCCCGTCCGGCGTGTTCTCGATCAGCCCGGCCCAGCTGCGGATCACCCGCACATGCGCCGCCTTCGGCAGCAGCTCGGCGAGCCGGCGCGCGAGGTGGGCGGCGAGCGGCGAGGCGGGGCGGGCGAGCGGCGCGCCGTCGGCGGGCAGGTCGATCCACTCGTGTGGCCCGCCGCCATAGGCGAGGTTGCCGCGCAGCGTCTGGCGGCCGTAGAGCCCGTTGCCGTCGACGCCGCCGCGCGGCATCAGCGGCAGCGGTTCGGTGACGATCATCTCGGCCCGCGCCGCCGTCACCGGCAGGCGGACGCCGACGCCGGCGAGCAGCCGGCCGGACTGCGGACCCGCCGCCACCACGACATGGTCGGCGAGGATGTCGCCGGCCGCGGTGCGCACGCCCGTCAGCTTCGTGTCCTTTGCGAGCAGCTCCAGCACCGGCGTGTGCTGCAGGATGCGGCCGCCGAGGTCCTCGATCGCGAACGCATAGGCCTGCACGGTACGCTGCGGGTTGGCGTGGCCGCCGGTCTTGACGTGGATGCCGCCGAGCGCGTTGTCGCCGGCGAGCGGCACCATCTCGCGCACCTCGTCGCCATCGAGCTTCGCCCAGTCGAAGCCGAGCCCGCCGATTTCGGCGCCCATGCGGTGATAGGCGTGGAGGTGGTGTTCGCGGGTCGCGAAGATGATGCGGTGGCCGCGCCACTCGGTCGGGTAGCCGAGCAACTCGTCCATCTGCGGCCAGAGCCGCTGCTCCTCGTGGAAGAGGGCGCTGTTGTAGTGGGTGCAGCCGCCGCCGTTGCGGCCCGAGGCCTCCCAGCCGACGATGCCCTTGTCGACGACGATGACGTCGACGCCGGTGCGGGCGAGCCACCACGCGGCCGACAGGCCGGTGACGCCGCCACCCACCACCACCACCGAGGTCGTTGCGAGCGTTGCCATCCTTAGCCTCACATATGCATGGTGAATTCAATCAGTTCCTGTTCGCGCGGCGTGCCGATCGCGTCATACGGCACCCACTGCGACGGGATGCCGAACCAGACATCCCACTCGGCCGCCATCGCGTCGGTCTCGGCCAGCGTCGCCAGCACGCCGAGCGGCAGCGGCCGCACGGGCGCGCGGTAGCCGGCGAGCGGGATCGCGCCGAGCTCGCAGCCCGCCGCCACCGCCATGGTCAGCGCCACCTGCTCGCGGCAGCGCCGGCCCTGGCAGGCGCCCATGGTGACGCGGGTGAGACGCTTCATCTGGTCGTGGCTCGGCGGGCCCTTGGCGGCGAACGCGGCAAGGTCGCGGCCGGGATCGCCGGCACCGAGATAGCGCGGCGGCGCGACGCCGACGAGTTCGCCGCGGCTCACCTCCTCGCAGAGACAGACCGGCGGCGCCATGCCGCCGGTGGCGACCAGCGCCTCCATCCAGCGCCGGCGATAGGCGAGTTCGTCCGCACCCTGCGGCAATGTCGGCGCGGGCGCCACATCCGACGCGGCTGGGTTCCGCCCGAGCGAGACGATCGCCGCCCGCGCGGCGGCCCGCCCCGACACTGCCGCGTCCGCTTCTCCGGCGAGCACCGCCCCGGCCCCGGCGCAGTCGCCGGCAACGAACACCTCGGCGAGGCTGGTCGCGCTGCCGTCGGCCGTCGCCGGCGCAAAGCCGCCGCGGGCACCGTCAAGCACCAGCCGGGCGCCGGCGACATCGACGAGGTCGACCACCGGCACCCGGCCGAGCGCCAGGCAGATCGTGTCGCAGGGGATCGTGCGCGGCATCGCCGGATCCGCGAGCGGCGCGACCACCGCGCCGGAGACGCCGAAGCTGCCGCGCACCGCCGACAGGATGACGTGGCTGGTGAGGATATCGACCCCTGCCGCCGCCAGCGCCGCGAGCCGGGCCGGATCGCCGCGCGGGGCGTCGGCCACCTCGACCAGCGCCGCAACGGCGAGGCCGCGGGCGAGCGCGGCTTCCGCCGCGTCGATGGCGAGATCGCCCGACCCGAGGATCACCAGCTGCCGGCCGTCGAAGGCGTCGTAGCGGCGGAGCAGCGCGTGCAGCCCCTGCGCGCCCATCACCCCCGGCTGGTCGACGCCGTCGAAGCCGAGCACGAGGTCGCGAGCGCCGGTGGCGAGAATCAGCCGGTCGAAGCCGCAGAGCCAGGCCCGCTCCTCGTCCGCGAGGCCCACCACCGGTCCCGGCAGGCTTTCCAGCGCCGGGCCCGGCACGAAGGCGCCCCAGCAATAGGTGCCGAGCGCGACGTCGACGCCGGCCTCGAACGCCGCCTCGAGGCCCGGGTTGAGCGCCAGCACGCGCTCCACCATCCGCTCCTTCGCCTGCACCGAGCCGTCGGCGCGGCCGCCGAAGAACTGCGGAACGTCGAGGCCGATCAGGCCGCCCGACACCGGGTTCTCGTCAACGAGTTTTACGGATAGCCCGGCCGCGGCGGCTTCGAGCGCGGCGGCGAGGCCGGCCGGGCCGGCGCCGATCACCACGACGTCGGCGTGTTCCTCGGGGGCGGCGAACTTGCCGGCCAGCGATTTCGGATCGACGGTGATGCGTTGGCTCATCAGACGGCCTCCAGGGCCCGGGAGAGATCGGCGATCAGGTCGGCGGCGGCCTCGATGCCGACGGAAACCCGCAAGGTGGCGTCGTCGATGCCGGCCGCCTCGCGCCGCGCGCGCGGCACGGCGTAGTGGGTGGTCGAGGCCGGGTGGCAGATCAGCGTCTCGGTGCCGCCGAGGCTCACCGCCATCTTCAGAACTTGCAGCGCGTCGAGCAGCCGGAACGCCTCCGCCTCGCCGCCGCGGATGCGGAACGAGAAGGTGGAGCCGGCGCCGCTCGCCTGCCGCTCGAAGGCGGCGCGTGCCGGCGTGCCCTGCCCGAGAAACCCGAGCCAGGTGACGGAGGCGACCTTCGGGTGGTCGGCGAGGAAGCCGGCGATCGCCGCGGCGTTCGCCGCCGCCCGCTCGGTGCGCAGGTGCATCGTCTCCAGCGAGCGCGTCAGCAGCCAGGCCGAATGTGCGTCGAGGGTGGAGCCGACCAGCGTCCGGAACGCCTTCAGCCGCGCGATCAGCGCCGCCGATCCGCTCAAGCCCCCGGCGAGCAGGTCGCTGTGGCCGCCGGCATATTTCGTCAGCGACGTCATCACGAGGTCGGCGCCGTGCGCGAGCGGCCGCTGCACGAAGGGGCCGAGAAAAGTGTTGTCGACCGCGACCAGCGGTCGCCGCCCGGTCGCCACCCCGATCTCGTCGGCGATGCGCGCGACGAGGGCGATGTCGACCACCGCCGCGGTCGGGTTGGCCGGCGTCTCGATCCAGATCAGCCCGATGGGGCCGGCGGCTTGCGCCTCATCCGCCGCGCGCCGGATCGCGTCCGCGTCGCAGCCGTCGGCAAAACCGAAGCCGCGGATGCCGAAACGCGGCAGTTCGCCGCCGATCAGCGCGTCGGTGCCGCCGTAGATCGGCCGGCTCATCAGCACGGTGTCGCCGGGGCCGAGCAGCGCCAGCAGCGCGGCGGAGACGGCGGCCATGCCGCTCGCAAAGCAGGCGGTGTCCTCGGCGCCGTCGAGGGCGGCGAGCCGCGCTTCGACGATGTCGAGGTTCGGATGCCCGAGCCGGCCGTAGATCCAGCCCTTCGCCGTCGTCGCGGCGCCGTCGAAGAACGCCGCGTGCAGGTCCTTCGCCGCGGCCGCAGAGGGATAGACGAAGGTGGAGGTGAGATAGGCCGGAGGCTTCGCGGCGCCGCCGGCGCTCGCCGGGTCGTATCCGGCGCCGACCGTGATCGTCTCGAGGCTGAGGCCGGCGTCGGGGGTCTGCATCAGGCGATCTCGATCACGAGCGGAGTAAGCGGGCGCGAACAGCAGGCGAGGATGTCGCCGGCCTCAACCTCGTCGTCGAACAGGCCGCCGTCCTGCTGCATGTCGACCTCGCCGGACAGTTTGCGCACCCGGCAGGTGCTGCACATGCCCTTGCGGCAGGAACTCGGCAGCGGCACCCCGGACCGCAGCGCGGCTTCCAGAATGGTCTCGCCGGCGCGGACGGCGATCTCCACCCCGCGCGGCTCGATGCGCACCGGCAACGACCCCGCCTCGGGAGCGGGTGCTGCTGCCACCGCGGCGAGAGCCGCTTCCGCGACCGCCTCGCCGAAGCCCTCCTCGTGCCACGCCGCGGGCAGCCCGCCGGCGGCGTCGAACGCCGCGCGCGCGGCGGCCATGAAGCCCGCGGGGCCGCAACAAAACACCTCGGAACTGCCGAGGTCCGGCACCAGCCGGGCGAGCATCGCCGCATCCGGCCGGCCGAGCGTGGCGCCCGGCGCGATCCCGCCGCCGCTGACGATCCACCGCGTCCGCCAGCCGCGCCGCGCGGCGGCGAGCGCATCGATCTCGGGCCGGAACAAGAGGTCGGCCGGGGTGCGCGCGCAGTGGACGTAGTCGAGCGTGACGTCGAGGCCGAAATCGGCGATCGTCCGCGCCATCGCCGCCATCGGCGTTGCGCCGCTGCCGGCCGAAAGCAGCACCAGCGGCTTTGGAAACGCATCAGGCAGGTGGAAGTCGCCGAACGGCCCGCGCGCCTCGATCTCGGCGCCGGGGCCGAGGTGGTCGTGCAGCCAGCGCGTCGCGCGGCCGGTGTCCTGCGCCTTGATGGTGAGCTCGATCCGGCCGGCATCAGCCGGCGAACTCGCGATGGTGAAGCTGCGCCAGAGCGTTGATCCACCCGCCGGAACCGCGATCGTCAGATACTGTCCGGCCTTGAAGGCGACCGGCGCGCCGCCGGCGGGACGCAGCACGAAGGTCTTCACCCCCTCCGCCTCGCGGCGCACCGCCTCGCAGACGAGTTGCATCGCCCGCGGCGCCGCGGCGCTCATACCGACATCCGCCGCGATCGATTCGGCCGCTCCCGCGATCATCAGGCGACGTCGACGACGCGCAGCGCCGGCTGGCCGAGATGGGCGCGGGCGCGCGCCACGTACCAGTCGACGAAGCGCAGCACGAAGGCTTCCGCCGTCTCCGAATAGGGCCCGGGCGTGTAACCGCGGCCGTTGACGCCGCGCTGGTTGAGCTCGGCGAGGGCCCGGTCCTGACGGTTGGTCTCGTCCCAGGTGACGACGAGCTTGTCGAGGTCGTAGTCGACCCCCTCGACCGCGTCCTTGCGCACCAGCCACTTGCCGACGACGTGCGTCTCTTCCGGTCCGACCGGATAGGCGGAGAACATGAAGAGGTAGTCGCCGAGGGCGTGGCAGAAGTTGTGCGGCTCGATCGCGAAGCGCAGCGAGCCGACATCGCCGCCGTCGACGTCGAGCAGCGGCTTCTTCACCACCGGCTGGCCGTCGAGCGACATCGAGATGCTGCCCTCGTTGAGCGGGAAGCGGGCGCACTGCCACCAGCTGCCGTCCTGCGGGCCGAGCACGAGGCCGTTGCGCTCCATCCGGGCGCGGTATTCGGCGAGGCGGAGGCCTTCCTCGTTGGAAAAGTTCGGCGTGATGCCGACCGGGAACGAGATGCCGAGTTCCGGATGGCAGGCGGCGCAGTGATAGCACTCGCGCCCGTTCTCCATCACGAGCTTCCAGTTCGCCTTCTCGACCAGCACCACCTCGTGCACCAGCTTGGCGTTCTCGAGATCGTAGGGGGCGAGCATCGGTTCGAGATGCGAGCGGAAGGTGGCGAACTCCGGCGGCGTCTCGGCGAGGCAGACGTAGATCGCCCCCGCCACCACCTCGACGTGGATCGGCCGCAGCGGGAACTGCGACGGATCGAAGTCGTCGCCCATGGCACCGGCGTGCTGCAGCCGCCCGTCGAGCTCGTAGGTCCACTGGTGATAGGGGCAGACGAGCTTCGCCGCGCGCCCCGTGCCGTCGGCGCAGAGCTGGGCGCCGCGGTGGCGGCAGGTGTTGAAATAGCCGCGGACCGTGCCGGCGCGGTCGCGCAGCACCACGATCGGCGTCGTGCCGATGGTGAGCGCGAGATAGTTGCCCGGCTTCGGCAGCTCGCAGGAGAAGCCGATCATCAGCCACTGCGCCTCGAAGATCGCCTCGAGGTCGAAGGCATAGATGTCCGGATCCCGGTAGAATGCCTGCGGCAGGGAATAGCCCGGGCGCCGCTCGTCGATCAGCGCCGCGATGTGGCGGTCGTCACGCATCTGATGCCTCCGTGAATGTGCGGAGCATGGCACGGCGACCGGGCGGCCGGACAATCTCATTTCGTCAAACTGGAATTAGAAAAAAGCAATTGAGGACGCGGCCGTCGCAGCCCATGATCTGAAGGAATACCCCTCATGACCTGACGTCGGGCGGGTCGCGGCCCGGGGTTCATTCGGGGCGGCTTCGGCCGCGGAAGGCCGGCCGCGTGCGGACGGGGAGATCGGAGGCCGGGTGATCGATCGCAAATGGCTGCCGCTCAACGCGCTGCGCGCCTTCGACGCCGTCGGCCGGCGCCTGAGCTTCACGGCCGGCGCGCAGTCGCTGAACGTCACCCAGAGCGCGCTGAGCCGCCATGTCTCCAGCCTCGAGGAGCTGATCGGCAAGCGCCTGCTCGACCGTCGCCCGCAGGGCATCGTGCTGACCGAGGCCGGCGCCAAGCTGCTGCCGGTGGTGACGAAATCCTTCGATCGCATCGAGAAGGTGCTGAACGAGCTGAAGAGCGACGGGGTCGAGCGGCCGCGCGTCTTGAAGGTGCACATGCCGCCGACCTTCCTGCAGCGCTTCGGCCTGCCGATGCTGCACGAGTTCCGCGGCGAGTACCCGAACGTCGCTGTCGACGTCTCGTCGACCTACGGCAACGGCATGCCGGCACGCGAGCTCGACGTCGCGATCATCTACGACCGGCCGAAGATCAGCGACGCGATCAACGATCTCCTCTGGATGCAGCGCTCGACGCCGGTGTGCTCGCCGGCGCTCGCCGAACGCTTCAGGGACCGGCCCCTGGAAGAGCTGTTGAATGCCAGCGAACTGCTGCACATCCGCGTCGAGGGCCAGCCGGCCGACTATCACTGGGCGCAGTTCTGCCGCCACAACGACGTCGAATGTGTCACCGCGCGCGGCATCACCTTCGACACGCTGGCGCTCGCCGTGCAGTACGCCGAGCGCGGCCACGGCGTGGTGCTCGCCGACATCGACATGTTCGCCGACGAGATCGCGGCGGGCCGGCTGGGGGTTCCGACGTCGCTCGAGTACAAGGACGGCTTCGGTTATTTCCTATCGCTGCACCCCGAAGACCTCGACGATCCGCTCATTGCGCTCTTCCGCCACTGGGTCATCACCCGGTTCGCGGGGATCGACCGCCGCCCGTCCGCCGGACGGGACGAGGAGCCGGCAGGGGAACCGGGATCGCGGCCACGCGGGTGGACCGCGGTCTGACGATACGGGCGGCCGTTCCGCCCGGGACACGACCAGGCGGCGACAGGGCCGCCACGCCGGAAACGGGCTCCGAAAGCCCGGCCGGCACGCCTAGCCTTTACGAATGATCCGGGCCGCACGACGGCACCGGACGGGAACAGTCAGTCTGAACAGTTCGACCAACGGGAGCAGTCAGCCCATGCAACGTCTTCTCGCTTCGACCGTGATCGCCGCGGGCCTCTTCACGGCCGGCGCGTTCGCCGCCGGCGGCGCCGCCGCCGAGGAATGCGGCACCGTCACCATCGCCAACATGAACTGGCAGTCGGCCGAGGTGCTGGCCTGGATCGACCAGATCATCCTCTCCGAAGGCTATGGCTGCGACGCCGAACTCGTCCCCGGCGACACCACGCCGACGCTGACCTCGATGATGGAAAAGGGCGCCCCCGACGTCGCCCCCGAGGCCTGGATCAACGCGGCGCGCGAGCCGCTCGACAAGGCCGTCGCCGAAGGCCGCCTGCACTACGCCTCCGAGTCGCTGTCGGAAGGCGGCGTCGAGGGCTTCTGGATCCCGAAGTACCTCGCCGACGCCAACCCTGAGATCAAGACCGTCGACGACGCGCTCGCCCACCCCGAGCTGTTCCCGGCGCCGGAGGATCCCTCCAAGGGTGCGGTCTACAACTGCCCGGCGGGCTGGGGCTGCCAGATCCTGACCACCAACTTCTTCAAGGCCTACAACGCCGCCGACAAGGGCTTCGACCTCGTCGATACCGGCTCCGCCGCCGGCCTCGACGGCTCGATCGCCAAGGCCTACGAGCGCGAGCAGGGCTGGCTCGGCTACTACTGGGCGCCGACCGCCATCCTCGGCAAATACGAGATGGTGCGCCTCAGCCAGGGCGAGGGCCTCGAGCACGACAAGGCCGAGTGGGACCGCTGCAACGCCGTCGCCGACTGCGCCGACCCGAAGCCGAACGCCTGGTCGAAGTCCGAGGTCTACACGGTCGTCACCGACCGCTTCAAGCAGGCGGGCGGCCCGGCCTACGAGTACCTGACGCGCCGCACGTGGGAGAACGCCACCGTGAACAAGCTGCTCGCCTGGATGGTCGACAACCAGGCGACCGGCGAGGACGGCGCCAAGCACTTCCTCGCCGAGCAGCCCGACGTCTGGGAGAAGTGGGTGTCGCCGGAGGCGGCCGAGAAGGTCAAGGCCGCGCTCTGATCCGCGCCGGGGCCGCCGCCCGCGCGGCGGCCCTCCGTCCCACCGGCCGGCCGCCGACGCCGTAGCGGCGCCTGCAGCCGGCTGCCGCCCACCCGCGCGAGGGGAGCCGGCCGATGGACTGGCTGACCAAGTTTCCGACCATGGACGGCGCGCAGCTGACCGCGCTCAAGAAGGCGATCGACGAGGGCTTCCGCAACTTCACCCGCGCCTACGGTGAGAGTTTCGAGACGCTGTTCCAGCCGCTGCAGTCCTTCATGATCTGGACCGAGCGGCTGCTGACGCAGTCGCCCTGGCCGCTGGTGCTGATCGGCATTCTCGCCATCGCCTGGCTCGCCAGCCGCAGCATCAAGATCGTGATCGGCTCGGCCGCGGCGCTGCTCGCCATCGGCTATTTCGGCATGTGGGACGACACCATGAAGACGATCGCGATGATCGTCGTCGCGACGCTGACGTCGCTGGTGATCGGCATCCCGCTCGGTATCGCGGTCTCGCGCTGGTCGAAGCTGCGCGCCGTCGTCGTCCCGACGCTCGACGTGATGCAGACCATGCCGAGCTTCGTCTACCTGATCCCCGTCGTCATGCTGCTCGGCATCGGCAAGGTGCCGGGGCTGATCGCGGTGGTGATCTACGCCGTGCCGCCGGTGATCCGCCTCACCGACCTCGGCATCCGCCTCGTCGACGCCGACGTGCTCGAGGCCGCCGACGCCTATGGCGCCTCCGGCTGGCAGCGGCTCGCCAACGTGCAGCTGCCGCTCGCGCTGCCGACCATCATGGCCGGCGTCAACCAGACGATCATGATGGCGCTCTCCATGGTGGTGGTCGCGTCGATGATCGGCGTGCAGGGCCTCGGCCAGCCGGTGCTGCGCGCGATCTCCGGCCAGTACTTCACCCTCGGCGTCTTCAACGGTTTCGCCATCGTCGGCGTCGCCATCATCTTCGACCGCGTCAGCCAGGCCCTCGGCCGGCGCCTGCAGCGACATCGGGAGGTCGTGCATGGCTGATCCGTCGACGAAGCTTGGAGCCGATATCCGCCTGATGGGCGTCTACAAGATCTTCGGGCCAAGGCCCGCGGATTTCGTCGAGGCCGTGCATCGCGGCATGGGCAAGATGGAACTCTTGAAGCACAACCATGTGCTCGGCCTGCGCGACATCTCGCTGGACATCCCGGCCGGCGCGATCCAGGTGATCATGGGCCTGTCGGGCTCGGGCAAATCCACCCTGATCCGCCACATCAACCGGCTGATCGAGCCCTCCTCCGGCGCGGTGCTGGTCGACGGGGTCGACGTCTGTGCGATGAACCCGGACGCCCTGCGCGACTTCCGCCGCAAGCAGACCGCCATGGTGTTCCAGAAGTTCGGCCTGCTGCCGCACTGGTCGGTGCTCGACAACACCATGTTCGGGCTGAAGATCCGCGGCACGCCGGTGGCGCAGGCGCGCGACACCGCCATGCGCTGGATCGAGCGCGTCGGCCTCAAGGGCTACGAGACGAAGTACCCGAACCAGCTCTCGGGCGGCATGCAGCAGCGCGTCGGCCTCGCCCGCGCGCTCGCCAATGACGCCCCGATCCTCCTGATGGACGAAGCCTTCTCGGCGCTCGACCCGCTGATCCGCGTCGACATGCAGACGGTGCTGCTCGACCTCCAGAAGGAAGTCCGCAAGACCATCGTCTTCATCACCCACGACCTCGACGAGGCGCTGCGCCTCGGCGACCGAGTGGCGATCCTGCGCGATGGCGAGGTGGTGCAGAAGGGCACCGCCCAGGACATCGTGCTCAGGCCGGCCGACGACTACATCGCGAGCTTCGTGAAAGAGGTGAACCGCGGCCGCGTCATCGTCACGGCGAGCGTGATGCACCCGATCGGCAGCCCCGGCACCGCCCGGCCCGACGGCCTGCCCGAGGTGCCCGGCGAGGTGCCGCTGGAGACGGCGGCAAAGATCATGACCGAGGCCGGCACCATGGACGCCGTCGTGCTCGGCCCCGACGGGCGCGCCGCCGGCATCCTCTCGATGCGCGACGTGATCACCGCGATGGTGACCCCCGTCGGCCACACCGCCGCGCCGCCGCGGCCCGCCCCCGCCCTGGTGCACGCCGCGGCCGGCTGAGCCGCCGCCGGCCATGGCCCCGCCGGCCCATGGCCCCCGGGCCGCGCCGCCGTCTCCGGACGCTGGCGCGGCCCGGCGCCGCGCGACATACTCTGAGGAAACGATCAGAACAACCGAGGAGACGTCGATGGCCACGGACGACCGGCTATTGGTGCTGGCGGAGCTGGAGAAGAAGATCCTCTGGCTCTCCACCTACATGATCCACAACGCCAACCACCTGCGCCCGAGCGTCGACGGGCTGAAGGTCGGCGGCCACCAGGCCTCCTCCGCCTCGCTCGCCACCATCATGACGGCGCTCTACCTCGCCGTGCTGAAGCCCGAGGACCGCGTCGCGGTGAAGCCGCACGCGAGCCCGGTGTTCCACGCCATCCAGTACCTGCTCGGCAACCAGAGCCGCGACAAGCTCGAGCGCTTCCGGGCGCTGAAGGGCGCGCAGTCCTATCCCTCGCGCACCAAGGACGTCGACGACGTCGACTTCTCGACCGGCTCGGTCGGCCTCGGCGTCGCCCAGACGCTGTTCGCCAGCCTCGCGCAGGACTACGTCCGCGCGCACGGCTGGGGCACTGACCGGCCGGAGGGGCGCATGATCGCCCTCGTCGGCGACGCCGAGATGGACGAGGGCAACATCTTCGAGGCGCTGCTCGAGGGCTGGAAGCAGGGTGTGCGCAACACCTGGTGGGTGATCGACTACAACCGCCAGAGCCTCGACGCCGTGGTGCGCGAGGGCCTCTACACCCGCTTCGAGGCGCTGTTCTCCGGCTTCGGCTGGCAGGTGGTGACGCTGAAATACGGCTCGCTGCTCGAGGCCGCCTTCGCCGAGCCCGGCGGCGACAAGCTGCGCGCGTGGATCGACGGCTGCCCCAACCAGCTCTACTCCGCCCTCACCTTCCAGGGCGGCGCCGCCTGGCGGCGGACGCTGCTCGACCAGATCGGCGACCAGGGCGCGGTGACGCGGCTGATCGAGGCGCGCTCCGACGACGACCTCGCCAAGCTGATGACCAACCTCGCCGGCCACGACCTGCCGACCCTGATCGAGGCCTTCGAGAAGATCGACCACGACCGCCCGGTGGTGTTCCTCGCCTATACGATCAAGGGCCACGGCCTGCCGCTCGCCGGCCACAAGGACAACCACGCCGGCCTGCTCAACCCGACCCAGCTCGCCGGCTTCAAGACCGCGATGAACATTCGCGACGGCCACGAGTGGGACCGCTTCGAGGGCCTCGCCCTGCCCGAGGCAGACCTCGACGCCTTCCTGCGCGCCGTGCCGTTCAACGCCGAAGGCCCGCGCCGCCGCAGCGCGCCGGTGCTGCCGGTCCCGGCCGAACTCACCGTGCCGCGCCAGCCCGAGATGTCGACCCAGCAGGGCTTCGGCCTCGTCATGCACGAACTCGCGAAAAGCGACACCGCGCTCGCCGACCGGATCGTCACCACCGCGCCCGACGTCACCGTCTCGACCAACCTCGGCGCCTGGGTCAACCGCCGCGGCCTGTTCGCGAAGGACGCGGTCGCCGACCTGTTCCGGAAAGAGAAGATCCCGTCGACCTTCAACTGGGAATTCTCGCGCAGCGGCCAGCACATGGAACTCGGCATCGCCGAGATGAACCTCTTCATCCTGCTCTCGGCGCTCGGCCTGTCGCACTCGCTGTTCGGCGAACGGCTGATCCCGGTCGGCACGCTCTACGACCCGTTCATCTGCCGCGGGCTCGATGCGCTGAACTACGCCTGCTACCAGGACGCCCGCTTCATCATCGTCGCGACGCCGTCGGGCCTCGCGCTGGCGCCCGAGGGCGGCGCGCACCAGTCGATCTCGACGCCGCTGATCGGCATCGCCCAGGACGGGCTCTGCGCCTTCGAGCCGGCCTTCGTCGACGAACTCGGCGTCATCATGCGCTTTGCCTTCGACTACGTGCAGCGCCACGGCGACGGCGCCGACCCCGACGAGCGCACCTGGCTGCGCGACGAGACGGGCGGCTCGGTCTACCTCCGCCTCTCGACGCGGACCCTGGAGCAGCCCGGCCGGGCGATGACCGAGGAGCTCGCCCGCGCCATCGTCGACGGCGCCTACTGGCTGCGCCCGCCGGAGCCCTCCTGCGAGGTGGTGATCTGCTACCAGGGCGTCGTCGCCCCCGAGGCGATCGCCGCCGCGGGTCTGCTCTCCGAGGACCGCCGCGGCGTCGCCGTGCTCGCCGTCACCTCGGCCGACCGCCTGTCCGCCGGCTGGCACGCCGCCGAGCGCGTGCGCCAGCGCGGCCGCAGCGACGCCCGCTGCCATGTCGAGCGGCTGCTCGCCGAAGTCCCCGCCGACGCCGGCCTCGTCACCGTGGTCGACGGCCACCCGACGACGCTCTCCTGGCTCGGCTCGGTGCTCGGGCACCGGGTGAAGCCGCTCGGCGTCGAGCACTTCGGCCAGTCCGGCTCCCTGCCCGACCTCTTCCACCAGTACGGCCTCGACGCCAACGCCATCGCCCACGCCGCGATGGCAGTGGCCCCGGGCCGGCCGGTCAGGTATCTGACCGCGCTGCCGTGAGGGGGGATTTGCGCTGACGTGCGAGGTTTTCAA
The DNA here is from genome assembly GCF_015904235.1 of Methylobrevis albus. Taxonomy (GTDB): domain Bacteria; phylum Pseudomonadota; class Alphaproteobacteria; order Rhizobiales; family Pleomorphomonadaceae; genus Methylobrevis_A; species Methylobrevis_A albus. The sequence continues at coordinate 142,568 of NZ_JADZLT010000042.1, read as the reverse complement.
TCCCTCCCCCTCGTGGGGAGGGTGGCCCGGCCGGAGGCCGGGTCGGGAGGGGTAGGCCTCTCCCTGCGACGGGCGCCTCTTCTGAAGGAGAGGCCTACCCCTCCCGACCCCGCTCCGCGGGGCCACCCTCCCCACAAGGGGGAGGGATATTTTCAGCCCCTCACCGCCCCGACGTCGTCACCAGCTTCACCGCGAACGCCGCCATCACCCCCGCAAAGCCCCAGTCGAACGCCCGGAGCGCCTTTGGTGAGCGCTTGAGAAATCCGGCGATGCGCTCGGCGCCCATGATCATCGCGACCGAGAACGGGATCGCGACGACGATGAACCAGAGCCCGAGGAAGAAGAGCTTCGGGCCGGCGTGCGCGTCGCTGGTCGAGACGAACTGCGGCAGGAAGGTCACGAAGAACACGATGATCTTCGGGTTGAGCAGGTTGATCGCGAGGCCCTTGAGGTAGACGCTGCGCAGCGGTTCGGGCCGCACCGCGCCCGCTTCCAGCGAGAAGGCGGTGCCGGAGCGTACCGCCTGCACGGCGAGCCAGAGCAGGTAGAGGCAGCCGACGACCTTCAGCACCGTGAACGCCGTCGTCGAGGCGGCGAGGATCGCCGACAGGCCGACGGCGGCGAGCGTCGTGTGCACGACGAGGCCGGTCGAGGCGCCGGCGAACGCCGCAAAGCCGGCAAGGCGGCCGGCGGTCACCGTCTTGCCGAGGAACAGCGTCATGTCCGGCCCCGGCGTCAGGGTGAGGAACACGGCAGCCACCGTGAAGGCGGCGATCACGGAGAAATCGGGCAGGAAGATCATGGCGGCGTGAACCGGAGCTGGGGTGACGGCGTTGGCCGCAGCGACATCGCGGCGGCGCCGCCTTCGCCGCAGCTAAACACCGCCGCCTGTGGCAAGACAAGGGCGACGCACCGCGAGGTCACCGCGCGGGCTCGCCATCGGCCGGCCGGTTCCCATATGCCGGCAGGCAGCGCCGTCCCACCTCCGAGGAGAGATCATGCCCGATGTCCAGCCGCCTGCGACCCGCGCCCGGCTCGGCCGGCTGGCGCGCCGGCCGGTCGTGCTGCTCGCGGCGTTTCTCGTGATCGCCAGCGCGGTCTTCATCACCTGGCCCGCCCTCGACCTCCGCCTGTCGAGCCGCTTCTTCGATCCGGACATCGGCTTCGCCGCCGGGCAGAACCCGGTGCTCGTCTCGGCGCGCCGCTTCGCGCAAGGCGTGACGCGGGTGATGATCGTGCTTTCGGCGACGGCGCTGCTGGTGCCGCTGCTCTTCTCCGGCGCCCGCTTCGTCATGGGGCCAAAGGCCGGACTGCTGGTGCTCTCGGTCGTGGCGCTCGGCTCTGGCATCGTCGTCAACGTCGTGCTGAAGGGCTTCTGGGGCCGGGCGCGGCCGTTCGACATCACCGAGTTCGGCGGCGCTGAGCCGTTCACCCGGGCCTGGGCCTTCTCCGACAGTTGCACCTGGGACTGCTCGTTCGTCTCCGGCGAAGCCGCCGCCTCGATGCTGCTGATGGTGTTCGCGCTGATCGTGCCGCCGGCGTGGCGCCTGCGCACGGCGATCGCCGCCGCCACCTTCTCGGTCCTCGTCTCGCTCAACCGCATCGCCTTCGGCGCGCACTTCCTCTCCGACGTGCTGATCGCCTGGGGCCTCGTCCTCATCGTCATCATCGCCGTCCACCACATGCTCTACGTGCAGGGCGGCGGCCTCGACGAGGACCGCCTCGCCGCCGGACTCGGGCGGATCGGCGACCGGCTGAAGGCGCGGACCGGGTGGACAAAGGTGGCGGCGGGGCTGCGGCGGGTGGGGTAGGTCCGGGGTTGGAGCCCGTCGTGGGGCTTCCCCCCTCCCGTGCTTCGCACCTCCCCCGCTTCGCAGGAGAGGGGACGCAGGAGGTTAGAGCGCCGTCCACAACAGCATTTCGCTTCGGCGCCGCCTTCGTTGTGTGAAAGTCCCCTCGCCCATCGTCCCCTCTCCTGCGAAGCGGGGGAGGTGCGAAGCACGGGAGGGGGGAAGGCCCCACGGCACAGCGCCGACCAAAAACAAAAAGGGCGGCAAGGCTCTCGCCCGCCGCCCTTCTCGAAAACCCAAAACCCCCTACGCGACGCCAACCTCGGCACGCGACTTCTCCGAGCGCTTGCGCAGGTTCGGGTCGAGGTGGACCTTGCGCAGGCGGATCGACTTCGGCGTCACTTCGACGAGTTCGTCGTCCTCGATCCACGACAGCGCCTTCTCGAGCGTCATCTGGATCGGCGGGGTCAGGCGCACCGCTTCGTCCTTGCCGGAGGCGCGGACGTTGGAGAGCTTCTTGCCCTTCAGCACGTTGACCTCAAGGTCGTTCTCGCGGTTGTGCTCGCCGATGATCATGCCCTGGTAGACCTTCCAGCCGGGCTCGATCATCATCGGGCCGCGGTCCTCGAGGTTCCACAGCGCGTAGGCCACGGCCTCACCGGCGTCGTTCGAGATCAGCACGCCGTTGCGGCGGCCGGGGATCTCGCCCTTGAACGGGGCGTAGGCGTGGAACAGGCGGTTCATGATCGCCGTGCCGCGCGTGTCGGTGAGGAGTTCCGACTGGTAGCCGATCAGGCCGCGGGTCGGGGCGTAGAACACGAGGCGCTGACGGTTGCCGCCGGAGGGGCGCATCTCGACCATCTCGGCGCGGCGCTCGGACATCTTCTGCACGACGATGCCGGCGAAATCCTCGTCGACGTCGATCAGCACTTCCTCGATCGGCTCCAGCATCTCGCCGGTCGCCTCGTCCTTCTTGTAGACGACGCGCGGGCGCGACACGGCGATCTCGAAGCCCTCGCGGCGCATGGTCTCGATCAGCACGGCGAGCTGCAATTCGCCGCGGCCGGAGACGAAGAACGAATCCTTGTCGGCGCTTTCCTCGATCTTCAGCGCGACGTTGCCCTCGGCCTCCTTCAGCAGGCGGTCGCGGATGACGCGGCTCGTGACCTTGTCGCCCTCGGTGCCGGCGAGCGGGCTGTCGTTGACGATGAACGACATCGTCACGGTCGGCGGGTCGATCGGCTGCGCGACCATCGCGGTGTCGACCGAGAGGTCGCAGAAGGTGTCGGCGACGGTGCCCTTGGAAAGGCCGGCGATGGCGATGATGTCGCCCGCTTCGCCGAGCTCGATCGCGGTGCGCTCGATGCCGCGGAAGGCGAGGATCTTCGAGACGCGGCCCTGCTCGATGACGTGCCCGTCCTGGCCGAGCACCTTGACCGGCTGGTTCGGCTTGATCGTGCCCGAGGAGATGCGGCCGGTGACGATGCGGCCGAGGAAGTTGTTCGCCTCGAGGATGGTGCCGATCATGCGGAACGGCCCCTCCTCGACGGTGGGCTCGGGCACGTGGCTGATCACGAGGTCGAACAGCGGCTTCATGCCGTCGGTCGACGGGCCGGCCGGGTCGGTCGCCATCCAGCCGTTGCGGCCGGAGCCGTAGATGATCGGGAAGTCGAGCTGCTCGTCGGTCGCGTCGAGGGCGGCGAAGAGGTCGAACACCTCGTTGACCACCTCGGTGATGCGCGCGTCGTGCCGGTCGACCTTGTTGATCGCCACGATCGGCTTCAGGCCGACTTTCAGCGCCTTGCCGACGACGAACTTCGTCTGCGGCATCGGGCCCTCGGCGGCGTCGACGAGCACGATCGCGCCGTCCACCATGTTGAGGATGCGCTCCACCTCGCCGCCGAAGTCGGCGTGGCCGGGGGTGTCGACGATGTTGATCCGCGTCCCTTCCCACACCACCGACGTCGCCTTGGCGAGAATCGTGATGCCGCGCTCCTTTTCGAGCTCGTTCGAGTCCATGACGCGTTCGGCGACGCGCTGGTTCTCGCGGTAGGAGCCCGACTGCTTCAGGAGTTCGTCCACCAGCGTGGTCTTGCCGTGGTCGACGTGGGCGATGATGGCGATGTTGCGAAGATTCATGAAACTACCCGGTTCGGCCGCGCAAAGGCCGGCCTCGTTTGCGGCGCACTATACGGATCGGCGGCCCTGCGGCAAGGAAAACCGCGTAATCGGGCCGGCGGAGGTGCGCTATGGGCAGGGGCCATGCGCTGAACGCGGGGCCGCCGCGCGGCCGCCCGCGTCCGGCGACGGGTTGACGGCGCGCCGGTCGCGCCCAATCATAAGGCTTGCTTATTATCTCGAGCCGGGCCCGACCGACCCCATGCCTGCCGACCTCCATCAGCCGCTCGGCTTCCTCATCGTCGACGTCGCCCGCCTGCTCAGACGCGATTTCGACGCCGCGCTCGACGCCGCCGGCCTCGACCTCACCGCCGGCGAGGCGCGCGCGCTGCTGCGCTGCGCCCACCACGGCACCGGCCAGGGCATCCGCCAGTCGCAGCTCGCCGAGGTGATGAGCCTCGAGCCGATGACGCTGGTCGGCTACCTCGACCGGCTCGAGAAGGCCGGCCTGATCGGCCGCTTCCCCGACCCGAGCGACCGCCGCGCCAAGCTGATCCGCCCGCTGCCCGCGGCGGCCGCGGTGATCGACCGCATCGAAGCCGTCGCTGGCGCCGTCCGCGCCGGCGCGACGGCCGGCATGTCCGCCGAAGCGCTCGGCGCGACGCGGCAGGTGCTCGAACACATGCAGCAGCGCCTCGCCGGTGGCGAGGCCCGTGCCCGCGACGCCGCGGCGGCGCTCTGATCCCGCGCCGCAACGCCGCCGCCCAGCCCCGAGACCCCGCCATGCAGCCCCCCGCAGACGAGACCGATGGACGCGCCGTTCCCGGCGCCGGCGCGATCATGCCGCCCGCGCCGCTGATCAGCGAGCGCGCCACAGCGGTGTTCGGCGCGGCGTTGGTCGCGCTCGGGCCGGTGTCGATGGCGCTCTACACGCCGGCGATGCCGACCCTCGTCACTGCCTTCGGCACGTCGATCTCGACCATCAAGCTGACGCTGACGCTCTATTTCGCGGGCTTCGCCTTCGCCCAGCTGCTCTGCGGCCCGCTGTCCGACGCCTATGGCCGCCGGCCGATCGGCATCGCCTTCATGCTGCTCTACCTCGCCGGCAGCGTCACGGCGCTGTTCGCGCCCACGGTCGAGGCGCTGCTCGTCGCGCGGCTGATCCAGGGCATCGGAGCCGCCGCCGGGGTGGCGCTGTCGCGGGCGATCGTGCGCGATCTCTTCACCGGCCAGCAGTCGGCGCGGATCATGAACACGATCGGCATCTTCCTCGCGCTCGGGCCGGCGATCTCGCCGACGCTCGGCGGGCTGATCCTCGTCACCGTCGGCTGGCACGCGATCTTCCTCGTCATGGTGCTCTACGGCGCGGCGCTGATCGTGATGCTGGTGTTCGCCCTGCCCGAGACCAACCGCACGCCGCGGCGCGAGGCGGCGCATCCCTGGCCGCTGCTCAGCACCTACGCCGCCCTGCTCGCCGATCGCCGCTTCCTGCGCCCCGGGCTAATGCTCGGCGGCTCGGTCGGCGGGCTTTATGCCATCGCCACCATGCTGCCCTTCGTGATGATCGACGAGATCGGCCTGTCCCCGGCCGAATTCGGCCTCGCGATGCTGATCCAGTCCGGCTCCTTCGTCACCGGCGGCATCGTGACGAAGCTGCTGCTCCGCCGCTTCGACGCCGGCGCGCTGGTGGCGCCGGGGCTCGCCATCACCGCGCTCGGCGCGGCGGGCCTCGCCATCGGCCTCCGGCTGCTGCCCGCCGACGTCGTCACCGTGATGGTGCCGGTCGGCGTCTTCGCCTTCTCGCTGGCGCTGTTCATTCCGGCCCTCTCGACCGACGCGCTGGCGCCGTTCCCGCATGCCGCCGGCGCGGCGGCGGCCCTGATGGGCTTCTTCCAGATGGGCGGCGGCCTTGCCGGCAGCGCCGCGGCGGCGCTGATGACCGACCCCGTCGCCGGCATGGCGACCGTGCTGCCGGCGATGGTGGCGACCGCCGTCGTCGCCCACCTCGTGCTCCGGCGCCGGCGCGGCTGACGTGGCTCAGCCGGCGTCGCCCGGGTCCTGCGCGCCGAGATACGCGTCGATCAGCTGCCGGAACCGCGTGCGGCCGAAGCTTTGGAAATGGCCGCCGTGCACGATGCGCGGCTCCAGCTCGCGCAGCCGGCGCAGCGTCGCGCGGTAGACCGCCTTGTCGGCGCCGGCGCAGTCGTCCACCAGCGCGCCGTCGTAGATCACGTCCTGCGCGATCAGCGTCCCCGTCGCCTCCTCGAACAGCGAGACGTGCCCCGGCGAATGGCCCGGCGTCTCCAGCACCGTCAGCACCCGGTCGCCGAGGTCGATCCGGTCGCCCTCACCAACGAGGCCGGTCGCCGGTGCCGGCGGGATCCGGTAGCGCCGCGCGTCCCAGCCGGGCGGCAGCGCGTCGAACATCTCCGCGTCGGCGTCCCCGGAGGCGTAGTGCGAAAACAGCGTCGCATCGTTCGCCGGATCGGCGAGCACGCCGGCCTCGGCCGGATGCACCAGCCGCTCGGCGAATTCGTGCGCCGCGCCGATGTGGTCGAAATGCGTGTGCGAGGCGAGCAGCAGCACCGGCCGGCCGGAGAGCAGCGGCATGTTGGCGCGCAGCGGCACGGCGCCGAGCCCCGCGTCGACCAGAAGGTCGCGGTCGCGCCCGCGCACCAGCCACATGTTGCAGCGGAAGAACGGCGGGATCCACGGCTCGTGGATCAGCGCGATGCCGTCGGCGAAGGGCACCGTCTCGTACCAGGCGTCGGCCGCGATGCTGATCATGCCGGGTCTCCGGGGATGAGGACGAGATCGCCGGCGGCGGCAAACAGGGTGATGCGGGCGCCGGCGGCCGGCGCCTCCTCCGGCGGGACCTTCGCCAGCAGCAATGTCCCGGCCTCCGAGCGCGCCTTCACCCGGACGAAGCCGCCCTGGAACACCGTCTCGGACACCGTGGCGGTGGCAACCGTAACGTCGCCGGGCCGGGGCGCGAGCCGCAGCCGCTCGGGGCGAATGGCGACGGCGACCGCCGCGCCGGCGGCTCCGGTGTGGGCGTCCGCGGCGAGCCGGAACTCGCCGTCGGCGGTGGTGACGGCGAGGCGCTCGCCGTCGCGCCCGCGCACCGTGCCCTCGATCAGCGTGCTCTCGCCCATGAAACCGGCGGCGAAGCGCGTCGCCGGGCGGGCATAGACCCGCGCCGGCGGGCCGGCGTCCTCGATGCGGCCGCGGTTCATCACCACGACGATGTCGGCGAGCGCCATCGCCTCCTCCTGGTCGTGCGTGACGTGCACGAAGCTGCGCCCGGTCGCGAGTTGCAGCGCCTTCAGCTCGTCCTGCATCTGGCGGCGGAGATGCAGGTCGAGCGCGCCGAGCGGCTCGTCGAGCAGCAGGATCGCCGGCTCCACCACCAGCGAGCGGGCGAGCGCCACGCGCTGGCGCTGGCCGCCCGACAGCGCCGCGATCATACGGTCGCCGAAGCCGGCGAGGCCGACGAGGTCCAGCGCCGCCTCGGCGCGGAGCCGCCGCTCCGCCTTCCGGACGCCGCGCACCGCCAGCCCGAAGCCGACATTGCCGGCGACGCTGAGATGCGGAAACAGCGCATAGTCCTGAAACACCGTCGCCGTCGGCCGCTGTGCCGGCGGCATCGCCGTCACGTCCGCGCCGCCGATCAGGATGCGGCCCTCGGAGGGCGCCGTGAAGCCGCCGATGATCGAGAGCAGCGTCGTCTTGCCCGAGCCGGACGGTCCGAGCAGCACGACATAGCTGCCGGCCGGCACCTCGAGCGAGGCGTCGGCGACGGCGGTGGCGGCGCCGAAGCGCTTGCCGACGCCGTGCAGCGCGAGCGACTGCGGCAGCGTCATCGCGCCGCCCTGCCCCGGCGCGCCAGCACCAGTTCGGCGCCGGCGACGAGCAGCAGCGACACGGCGAAGACCAGCGTGCCGGCGGCGTTGGTTTCCGGGTTGAGCCCGGTGCGCAGCATGCTCCAGATCACCACCGGCAGCGTCACATCGAAGTTGGTGAGGAGGAAGGCGATCACGAATTCGTCCCACGACAGGGTGAAGGAGAGGCAGAACGCCGCGAAAAGCGACGGCAAGGCGAGCGGCAGCGCCACCCGTGTCAGCACCTGCCATTCGCTGGCGCCGAGGTCGCGCGCCGCCTGCTCCAGCCGCGCCTCGGCCGGCCCCATCTGCGCGGCGGCGACGAGGAAGCAGAGCGGCAGGTTGATGACGAGGTGGCCGATAGCGACGGCGAGCAGCGATTTCGGCAGCCCCGCCGCGTTGAAGGTGACGAGCAGCCCGAGGCCGATGACGAGATAGGAGACGGTGAGCGGCAGCACCAGCGCCGCATGGATCAGCCGCCGCCCCGGCACCCGGTGGCGGGCGAGGCCATAGGCCGCGAGGAAGCCGAGCAGCGTCGCGACCATCGACGAGCCGACCCCGACGACGACCGAGTTCCACGCCGCCTCGAGCAGCCGCCCGTTGCCGAGCACCTTGCCGTACCAGGCGAGCGTCGGCCCGTTGAACGGCGGCACCGGCAGCCGCCCGTCCTGGAACGAGAACAGCACCAGCACCGCCACCGGCAGGTAGACGAAGACGTAGAAGCCGCCGAGCACGGCGGCCCAGCCGAGGGCGCGGGCGAGGCGGCGCGGCATCATCGCGCCGGCTCCGTCCGTGTCGCACGCAGCGCGACGAGGCAGGCGACGAGGATCACCGCCATCAGCACCAGCGACATCGCGGACGCCATCGGCACGTCGCCGCGCCGGCCGATCTGGAACAGGATCGCCTGCGGCAGCACCAGCGAGGTGTTGCCGCCGAGGATCTGCGGCGTGATGTAGTCGCCGATGGCGAGCACGAAGGTTAGGAAGGCGCTGGTCGCGATCGCCGGCACACTCAGCGGCAGCGTCACCCGCAGGAAGGTCGAGACCGCCCCCGCGCCGAGGTCGCGCGCGGCGAGCAGCAGCCGCGGGTTGATCCGCTTCAGCCCGGCATAGACGGTGAGCGCCACCAGCATGGCGAAGAAGTGGGTGAAGCCGAGCACCGTCGCCGTCATCGTGTAGGCGATGCGCACCGGCCCTTCGGTCAGCCCGAGGCCGATCAGGGTCTGGTTGACGACGCCGTTCGGCGCCAGCACCAGCAGCCAGGCGTAGGATCGCACCACGTAGGAGGTCCAGAACGGCAGGATCGCCAGCACCAGCGCCAGCCGCTGCCAGCGCGCCGGCACGTGGAACGCCAGCGCATAGGCGACCGGATAGCCGACCACGAGGCTGACGACGGTGACGAGGGCGGCCGTCTCCAGCGAGTTGAACAGCGCGGCAACGAGGGCGCTCTCGCCGAAGAAGCGGGCGTAGTTGGCGAGCGTCAGGGTCCGGTCGACCCCGCCGGCCGTGCGCGTCCAGAGGCTCCACAGCGCCATGACGGCGAGCGGCAGCAGGAAGAACGCGGCGGTGACGAGCACGGCGGGCGCGGCCCATGCCGCGCCGCGCACGGCGTCCGTCCTGCTGGCGCGCTCGCCGGTGTCCATCCTGCTGCGTCTCTCGCTGCCCCGAAGCCTCGGAGTGGGGGGGCGGGAACGGCGCGGGCGCCCCGTCCCCGGCCGGTTCCTCAGTGCTGCAGGAACTCCTGCCAAACCGACTGCATCGCCTGGTCGAGTTCGTCGCTCGGCGCGATGTAGAGGTGCGAGTTGGCGATGAACGCCGGCTGTTCGTCCCAGCGCAGCACCTGCTTCTGGGTATCGTCCAGCGTCGCGGCGGCATTCGCCGGCATGCCCCAGTAGCAGGACGAGGTCGCAAGCCGCGCCTGCCCCTCGGGCGACAGCACGTACTGCACGAACTTCACCGCCGCGTCCTTCCTGGCGGAGGTCTCGAACACGCCGATCGCCTGCTGCCAGCGCACGCCGCCCTCGTCGGGCAGCACCCAGTCGAGGTTGGGCTTCTCGGCATGCAGGCCCGACACGGCATATTCGCCGCCGCCGACCAGGATCCCGACCTCGCCGGTGGCGAGTGCCGTCTGCGAGGTGACGACGTCGGAGACGAGCGCGGCATTGGCCTTCAACGCGAACAGCTTTTCCCGGATCGCCGGCAGGTCGGCCTCGGTCACGGTCTTCGGGTCCTTGCCGAGCAGGATCGCGATCTGGGTGATCTGCGGCAGGTAGTAGTCGTAGACGGCGATCTTGCCTTGGTAGGCCGGGTCGAACAGGTTATGGGCCTTGCGCATCGCCGCCTCGTCGACCTGGTCCTTGTCGTAGGCGACGGCGTTGTAGCCGAACTTCTCCGGCACCGCGCGCCAGACGCCGTCGACCTGGTGCAGTTCGGGCGCCTGCACCGCCGGCGGGATGTCGGCGAGCGGGAAATCCTCGGGCTTCAGCTCGGCGAGCAGGCCGCGGGCGGCGACGCGCTTCACGTCGGTGGAATCGACCACGAACACGTCCCAGTCGCCCGGCTGCGACTGCTCGACCAGCGACAGCGCCGTGCCGGTGCCTTCGTATTCCTTGACGTTGACGGTGATGCCGGTCGCTTGCGTGAACGGCTCGAGGAAGGCGGGATCGGTGTGGTCGCACCAGACCAGCGCGTTGATCTCCTCGGCGCTCGCGCCGTGCGTGAAGGCGGCAAGGGCCAGCGCGGCCCCGGTCAGGAAGGTGGTCCTCGGCAGCATCGGCGTCCCCCTTGTTGTCGTGATCGGCGTTGCGGCAGTGCCGGCGCGCCTCAGGCGGCGGCCAGCGGATCGCGCCGGAGCGGCATCGTCATGCAGTGGACGCTGCCGCCGCCGCGCGCGAAGAGGTCGAGTTCCGGGTCGAGGACGGTGAGGCCCTCGGCCCGCAGCATGTCGTTGATCCGGGCCGAGTGCCGCGGGCTGATCACCCGGCCGCCGCCCAGCGCCAGCACGTTGCAGCCCATCGCCCCCATGGCCTCCTTGTACGTCACCGGCAACAGGCGGATGCCGTGGTCGCGGAACCAGGCGAGATGCGCGTCGTCGATCACGTCGGAGCAGGCGAGCGCCAGCCCGTCCGCCACCATCGAGAAGATCACGTCGAGATGCAAAAAGTGCTCCGGAAAATCGACGGCCCGCGTTTCCCAGCCGGCGTCGCGGAACCAGCCGGCAAACTCCTCTGCGCCCTCGGGCGTCGTGCGCTCGCCGCTGCTGCCGATCGCCATCAGGCCGGGCCGGATGATGTGGATGTCGCCGCCCTCGACCGCCCCCGACGAGGCAAAGCGCCAGATCGGGCAGCCGGCGCTGGCGTAGAAGTCGACGATCGAGGCGACCTCGCCGCGCCGCTGCGGCCGGAACAGCTGCGTCACCATCGGCCCCCATGGCGTCACCTGCGAGGAGTCGCGGGTATAGACCTGGTAGGGCAACTGCGGCGCCGGGGTCAGGTAGTGGCGGACGACGCCTGCGTCATCGAGCGCCGCTTCGAGTTCGGCGTACTGCGCCTGCAGCGCCTGCGGGTCGAGCCGGCCGCCGGCGGCGATGGTGCGCCGGGCGATGTCGTTGGTGGGGATCCAGTCGTAGAAGTCGGGCCGGCAGAGCAGCACCTCGCGCAAGGTGCCGGTCTCGCTGTCCACCGTCCACTTCGGTGCCTCGCCGGCCATGCCGGACCTCCCCGCTCGCCTCGCCGATGCCGAGGAAATCCGAAGCGGCGCTGTGGAAAAAGACCGCCGTCTCGCACTAGACTTCGGGAAAGTCCGAAGTGATGCCTGGGGAGCCCGCGTGATGCCGGTGGATACGATCGACCTGCGCCTGCTGCGGATCTTCGGCACCATCGTCGAGGCCGGCGGCTTCGCCGCGGCGCAGGACGAGCTCAACCTGTCGCTGTCGACGATCTCCGGCCATATCGCAGCCCTCGAGACCCGCCTCGGCGTCAAGCTCTGCCACCGCGGCCGCTCGGGCTTCCGCCTTACCGACGACGGCCGCCAGGTCTATGAGGAGGCCCGCCGCCTGCTCGCCTCGGTCGAGCACTTCGACGGCCGGGTGCGCGGCCTGAAGCGCGCGCTGTCGGGCGCGCTGACCATCGGGCTCACCGACAACACGATCTCCGACCCGAACGCGCCGCTGGAGACGGTCTTCGCCGGTTTTGCCCGCGAGGCGCCGAGCGTGCTGCTCACCGTGGTGACGCGCCCGCCGCACGAACTGCTGCGCGACGTCGTCGCCGGCGAAATCCACCTCGCGGTCGCGAGCTTCCCGCGCATCGCGCTCGGCCTCTCCTATCTCGACCTCTACGTCGAGACCCAGCGCTTCTACTGCGGCGCCGAGCATCCGCTCTATGGCGTGCCCGATGCCGAGATCGACGTCGAGACCGTGCGACGCCACCCGATCGTCGGCCGCGCCTACTGGGGCCAGCGCGACCTCAAGATCTTCGCGATCGGCGGGCCGCGCGCCGTGGTCTCGGACATGGAGAGCGAAGCCCGGCTGATCCTTTCGGGGGCCTATCTCGGCTACCTGCCCGATCATTATGCCGCCCGCTTCGTCGCCGAGGCGCGGCTGCGGCCGATCCGCTCCGATCTCTTCGCCTACCCCGCGCCGTTCCAGGCCGCCTTCCTGCCCGACCGCGAGCGCCAGCGCGTCGTCGCGACCTTCCTCGGCCACCTGCGCCGGGTGTTTCCCGCCGCGGGCCCGGAGCCGGCGGGCGCCCCGTCGCCGCGGCGCCGGCTGGCGCCCTGAGCGCTGCATCCCGGACAAAGCGCTTGAAAGCCCCGCGGCATGCGCCGATATCAGCGACGCCGGCCCGCCGGGCGCGCACACCCCGCGCCGCGGGCCGGATTCCCACGGCATCGAGACATCGACGGGGCGAAGCGATGACGACCGACACCACGACCGAAACCACTGCGACCGCCGGCGGCGAGCGCCATGCGTTCGAGGCCGAGGTCTCGCGCCTGCTGCACCTGATGGTGCACGCGGTCTATTCCAACAAGGACATCTTCCTGCGCGAGCTGATCTCGAACGCGGCCGACGCCTGCGAGAAGCTGCGCTACCTCTCGCTCTCCGAGCCTGGCCTGCTGCCGCCGGGACACGACGGCTTCCGCATCGAGATCGCCGCGGACGCGGCGAAGAACACCCTCACCATCTCCGACAACGGCATCGGCATGAGCCGCGAGGAGATGAAGGACAACCTCGGCACCATCGCCCGCTCTGGCACGCGCGCCTTCCTCGACCAGCTCGCCGACAAGGGCGGCGAGCAGAAGCAGGGCCAGGCGCTGATCGGCCAGTTCGGCGTCGGCTTCTATTCCGCCTTCATGGTCGCCGACCGCGTCCGTGTCGTCAGCCGCAAGGCCGGGTCGGAGGAGGCCTTCGCCTGGGTCTCCGACGGCAAGGGCACCTTCGAGCTCAGCCCCGCCGACCTTGCCGAAGCGCCCGCCGCCGGCACCCGCGTGACGCTCGAACTCTCGGCGGACGCCGCGACCTACGCCGAAGAAGCCACCATCGAGCGGATCGTGCGCGAATACTCCGCCCACGTCCCCGTGCCGATCCGCCTCGCCGCGGCGGACGGCGAGGCGCGCGAACTCGCCGACGGCGCCGCGCTCTGGGTGAAGCCGAAGGCGTCGGTGACGCCGGAGGAATACAAGGAATTCTACGGCCACGTCGGCGGGCTCTGGGACGACCCGGCCCTCACCATCCACTACCGCGCCGAAGGCCGGCACGAATATTCCGTGCTGCTGTTCGTGCCGTCGCAGAAGCCGTTCGACCTGTTCGATCCCGACCGGCGCGGCCGCATCCGGCTCTACGTCCGCCGCGTCTTCATCGCCGACGACGCGGCGATCCTGCCGGCCTGGCTGCGCTTCGTGCGCGGCGTCGTCGATTCGGAAGACCTGCCGCTCAACCTCTCGCGCGAGATGCTGCAGCAGAACCCGGTGCTGGAGCAGATCGGCAAGGGCGTCACCAACCGGGTGCTCGCCGAACTCGGCAAGCTCGCCGACAACGACGCCGAGGCCTATGCCAAGGTGTGGGACGCCTTCGGCGCCGTGATCAAGGAAGGCCTCTACGAGGCGCCCGAGCGCCGCGACGAGATCTATAAGGTCGCCCGCTTCCAGACCACCGGCCACGACGGCTGGCGCTCGCTCGGCGCGTACGTCGCCGCGATGAAGGAAAACCAGACCGCGATCTACTATGCGCTCGGCGAAAGCCGCGCGGCGGTGCTGGCGAGCCCGCAGCTCGAGGGCTACGTCGCGCGCGGGCTGGAGGTGCTGGTGCTCACCGATCCGGTCGACGCCTTCTGGGTCCGCACCGCGCTCGGCTACGAGGGCAAGCCGTTCAAGTCGATCAGCCAGGGCGCGGCGGACCTCGACCTGATCCCGCTGCCTGCGGCGGCCGAGCAGCCGGACGGCGACACCGACGTCGGCCCGCTCGCCGTCGCCCTGAAGGCGGCGCTCGGCGACAAGGTCGCCGCGGTACGCGCCTCCGCCCGCCTCGCCACCAGCGCCGTCTGCCTCGTCGCCTCCGACTACGGCCTCGACCGGCGCACCGAAAAGCTGATGGCCCGCGGCACCGGCGGCGCGCCGTCGTCCGCGGTGCTCGAGATCAACCCGCGCCACGAACTGATCCGCGCGCTGGCGAAGGTTGAAGCCGAGCGCGGCGAGACGGCCGTCGCCGACGCGGCCGTGCTGCTCTACGGCCAGGCCCGCATCCTCGACGGCGAAGCCCCGGAAGACCCGGCGGACTTTGCCGCCCGGCTGGGGCGGCTGATGCAGGCGGGATTGGGGTGAGGGTTCTTGGGGGGCGGCCTTGCCGTGGGGCCTCCCCCCTCCCTGTCCCTCCCCCGCTTCGCAGGAGAGGGGACGCAGGAGGTTAGGGCGTCCGCGTCATCAGCGCTTCGCTTCGGCGCAGTCGCTGTTTTGCGAAAGTCCTCTCGCCCATCGTCCCCTCTCCTGCGAAGCGGGGGAGGGACAGGGAGGGGGCTTCCCACGGCACAGCTACCGCCCCCGAAGCCCCGCCGTCCGCCCCGCCACCGCCCAGTAGGCGAGCCCCCCGACCAGCCCGGCGGCGGTGAGCACCGTGGCGTCGACCCCCGTCACCGACCCCGCCTCCGAGACCACGACGATGCTCGACGCCGCCGTCAGGCCGAGTGCGCCGCCGAGCGCGGCGAACGCCATCCACGAACGGATGGCGAAGATCTCGCTGATGAGGATCGCGACCAGCGCCGGCGTCGCGACATAGGCGCCGATCGCCGAGGCGGTCACCGTGCTGGACACCACGAACAGGCCCCAGAACCAGTCGGCGTCGACCGGGTTCTCCGGCGAGGTGCCGACCTCGGCGACGAGCAGGAAGACGGCGGCGGCGAGCACCGCGGCGAGGAAGCCGAGGCCGGCGGCGAACAGGCGACCGATTATCTGCACCGGTTCACCCGCATCAATCGTCGCCGAGCCCGGCCACCATCGCCCGCATGGCGAGGTCGGCTTCGCTCTCTTCCAGCGCGCGGCGGTCCTTGAACCGCATACGCTCGCTCTCCGACTTCAGCTGGCCGCAGGCGGCGAGGATGTCGCGGCCGCGCGGCCGGCGGATCGGCGAGGCGTAGCCAGCGGCGTTGACGATGTCGGCGAAGGCCTCGATCCGCTCCCACTCCGAGCAGGCGTAGGCCGAACCCGGCCACGGATTGAACGGGATCAGGTTGATCTTCGCCGGGATGCCCTTGAGCAGCCGGACGAGTTCGCGCGCATCGCCGTCGCTGTCGTTGACGCCCTTCAGCATCACGTATTCGAAGGTGATGCGGCGGGCGTTGGAGAGGCCCGGATAGGCGCGGCAGGCGGCGAGCAGGTCCTTGATCGGGTGCTTCTTGTTGAGCGGCACCAGCTCGTTGCGCAGCTCGTCGCGCACGGCGTGCAGCGAGATCGCCAGCATGACGCCCATTTCCTCGCCGGCGCGCGGGATCAGCGGCACGACGCCCGAGGTCGACAGCGTGATGCGGCGCTTCGACAGCGACAGGCCGTCGCCGTCGGAAGCGATCAGCAGCGCCTGCTTCACCTCGTCAAAATTGTAGAGCGGCTCGCCCATCCCCATCATCACCATGTTGGAGACGAGGCGGCCTTCGCTCGGCACGAAGCCGGCGCCCTCGGCGGCGGGCTTCAGGTCCGGATAGTCGCCGAGCCGGTCGCGCGCGACGAGCAACTGGGCGAGGATTTCCTCGGCGGTGAGGTTGCGCACCAGCTTCTGCGTGCCGGTGTGGCAGAACGAGCAGGTCAGCGTGCAGCCGACCTGGCTCGAGACGCACAGCGTGCCGCGCCCCTCCTCGGGGATATAGACGGTCTCGATCTCCACCGGCCGGCCGGCGCCGCGCGGCGGGAACTTCATCAGCCACTTGCGCGTGCCGTCGGACGAGATCTGCTCGGTGACGATCTCGGGCCGCGCCAGCGTGAAATGCTGGTCGAGCACCACGCGCAGGTCCTTGGAGACGTTGGTCATCGCCGAGAAGTCTGTCGCGCCGCGCACGTACATCCAGTGCCAGAGCTGGGCGACGCGCATGCGCGCCTGCCGCTCGGGCACGCCGGCCGCGACGAGCTTTTCGGCGATCGCCTCGCGCGGCAGCCCGATCAGCGACGCCTTTTCGGGCGCCGGCTGCGGCCGGAGCGCCGGCGCGGGCGCATCGGCGGCGGTGGCGAGGTCGAGGGTCGTGGCCATGGGCGAATGTTCCGGGTTTCGAGCGTGGGTGCCGCCGCGGCGGCGCCAATACGAAACGACGGCCGGGAGCGCGAGCCCCCGCCGTCGGATTTCGATCTGATATAGCGCAGAAAGCCGGCGTCTTGAAGGCCCGGGCGGACGGTCAGACCTGCGCGCTGCGAAGGCCCGGCCGCGTCCGCCGCGCCGAAGCCGTCAGCGGCACTCGCTGTCGATGCGGCCGAGCGCGGCGGTGATGCCGCGCAGCGAGTAGGTGTCGGTGGTGACGGTGCCGCGGCGCGACGTGCCGGTGACCACCATCTCGCTGCCGCCCTTCATCGAGCCGATCAGCCGGGCTTCCTCGGCCGCGTTCTCGACCCAGGCGCCGTCGTCCTTCGTGAACATCACGAAGGTGTCGGCGCCGATCTTCACCGTGGTCTTGGAGCCTTCCTTGTAGGGATAGCCGGTGATCACGCTCACCTCGTGCCGCACGCCCTCCTTCGGGCGGTTGGTCACGAAGATGTACATCGGATCCCGGTTCACGCCTCTCGGCTCGGTGCTCTTCGGCTGCGAGATGGCGTAGCAGACCTTGCCGCCGCCGGCCGTGTAGCCGTAGGCCGTCCAGTCCCCGAAGGGCTTGTCGAGGACCGTCGGCGTCTGCGCCGTGGCGACCGTCGCTGCGCCGATCAGCATCGCAAATGCCGTGGCAAGCGTGCGTCCGTTCGTCATTGTTCACCAATCCGCTAGAGTGTCGACCATAAGGCAGGGCAGCGGCCCGGCCTTAACGTTAACTGGGCCGAGCATAACCAATTCAAGGTTACCAAAGCATTGAAGGCCGTGACCGCCGCGAGGCGGCCGAGGGAAACCCCGGTGCGGGATGGCCTTTCGGGCAATCCCCCGGGGCGTGGCCCCCGGCCACGACATCGTCTATGGTGACGGGGCTGTCCCTGCCGTGGACGCACGCTCCGGTTCGAATCTGGCGACAATGAGGCGCCTCGCGCGGGAGGGCCGCGGGCGCGCCGGTGGCGGGCCACGGCGGCCAGCCCCCCCGGAACGCCCTGGCGGAACGCGGCGTGGATGAAGACGGTGAACCGGGTACGGGACGGACAAGTGTCGCCGAACGATGAGTGGGCCGATCTGGTCGAACGTGTCGCCACCTCGCGGGACAGGGACGCTTTCGTGCGGCTGTTCGACCATTACGCGCCCCGCATCAGCGGCCACCTGCAGCGTATCGGCACCGACCCCGCCACCGCCGAGGAACTCGCCCAGGAGGTGATGGTCGTGCTCTGGCGCAAGGCGGCGCTGTTCGACCGGCAGAAGTCCTCCGTCGGCACCTGGCTGTTCCGCATCGCCCGCAATCGGCGCATCGACCTCGCCCGCCGCGACCGCAGCGGCGCCATCGACCAGACCGATCCCTCGCTGCAGCCGTCCGAACCCGAAGACCTCGGCACCCAGCTCGACACCCAGCGCCGCGAGGCGCGCATTCGTGCCGCATTGTCGAGCCTGCCCGCCGAGCAGTACGAACTCGTGCAACTGGCCTTCTTCAAGGGCCTGTCGCACACCCAGGTCGCCGCCGCGACGGGCCAGCCGCTCGGCACCGTCAAGTCCCGCCTCCGCCTCGCCTTCACCCGCCTCAGGCGGATCCTCGAGGCGGACGCGGCCGTCGACGTCGACTGATCAAGGTTTCGTGAAGGGGGCCGCGGCGAGGCCCTCGGAGCAGCGGAGACGGACGGCATGCGTGCGATTCTCTCGACCGAGCCGGGCGGGCCGGAAAGCCTGACCCTCGCCGAGATCGCCGTGCCGGAGCCCGGTCCCGGCGAGGTCGCCGTCGCCATGGAGGCGGCGGCGCTCAACTTCTTCGACACGCTGATCATCCGCGACCGCTACCAGTACCGGCCCGAGCGGCCGTTCTCGCCCGCCGGCGAGTTTGCGGGCCGAATCATCGCGGTCGGCGACGGGGTCGAGGGCTTCTCGGTCGGCGACCGGGTCGCCGCCTATGTGAAATGGGGCGCCGCGCGCGAGGTGGTCGTCGCCCCCGCAAGCGCCTGCGTCCGCGTGCCGGACGGCGTGCCCGCCGCCATCGCCGCGACGCTGTTCATCACCTACGGCACCACGCTGCACGCGCTGAAAGACCGGGCGCGCCTCCGCCCCGGCGAGACGCTCTGCGTGCTCGGGGCGTCCGGCGGCGCCGGGCTGTCGGCGATCGAGCTCGGCAAGCTGCTCGGCGCCCGGGTGATCGCCTGCGCCTCATCCGCCGAAAAATGCGCCTTCGCCCGCGCCGCCGGCGCCGACGAGACCATCGACACCACGGACGGCGATCTGAAGCAGCGGCTGAAGGACCTCACCGGCGGGGCCGGCGTCGACGTCGTCTATGATGCCGTCGGCGGCGACCTCACCGAGCCCGCCGTGCGCGCCACCGGCTGGGGCGGCCGCTATCTCGTGGTCGGCTTTGCCGGCGGCGACATCCCGAAGCTGCCGCTCAACCTCGTGCTGCTCAAGGGCATCGACGTGCTCGGCGTGTTCTGGGGCCGCTGGCTGGAGCTCGATCCGGAGGCGCACCGCGCCAACACGGCCGAAATCCTCGGCCACGTCGCCGCCGGTCGGCTGCAGCCGCATATCCACGCGACCTATCCGCTGGCCGGGATCGCCGCGGCGCTGAACGAGATCGCCGCGCGCAAGGTGATGGGCAAGGTCGTCCTGGTGCCGTGACCGGCGCCCGCCCGGCCCGCTCAGTCCTTGTCGAGCGCATTCCGGGCGGCGGCGCGGTGGCGGTCGCTGATGTGGGTGCGCACCATGGCGAGCGTCGCGGCCAGCACGGTGATGTCGTCGGTGAAGCCGGCGACGAGCAGGAAATCCGGCACGATGTCGAACGGCATCACGAAATAGGCGAGCGCGGCGAACAGGGTCGCCCGGACCCGCGCCGGCGTTGCCGGGTCGAGCGCGCAATAGTAGCCGGCGACCACCTCGTCCATGAACGGAATGCGCCGCGCCGCCTTGCGCGCGACGCGCCAGAAGTCGCGCCGGACGCGCTCCTCGCGGCCCTCTTCCGGGCCGAGGATCTCGGGGTCGTCGAAATGCCGGGTGTCGCTCATCGCTTCAGGATCCTCCGTCACAGCTGATCTGGCAACGCCGGGCGGCCGCCGCAAGAGCCCGGCCGCACCGGATCGCGACGATCGGCCGACGGCGCTTGCGCGCGCCGCCGCCGGATGCTGATCTCCGACGATCCCGCGAGATCATGGAAATTCGATGTCGTCGATCCTATTCGTCTGCCTCGGCAACATCTGCCGCTCCCCGAGCGCCGAGGGATTCCTGCGCGCGGCGCTCGCCGGCGCGGGCGTCGGCCAGCGCTTCACGCTCGATTCCGCCGGCACCGGCGGCTGGCACGCCGGCGAGCCGCCGGACCCGCGCGCGATCCGCGCCGCGGCCGACGTCGGCGTCGACATTTCCGACCTGCGCGCGCGCCAGGTGCGGCCGTCCGATTTCACCCGCTTCGACCTGATCCTCGCCATGGACCGGCAGAACCTCGCCGACCTCACGCGCCTTGCCCCGTCCGGATCGACCGCCCGGCTCCTGCTCTACCGCGAGGCGGCGTTCGATGAGGCGAAGGACGTCGCCGATCCCTACTACGGCGGCCGGGCCGATTTTGCCGCCTGCGCCGATCTCTGCGCCAAGGCGAGCCGCCGGCTGGTCGAGCGCTACGCCGACCCTCAGGCCGCCAGCGGATAGGCCTCTTCCACGAGATAGGGCCCGCCGCCGACGCTGGCACGCGACGACAACAGCACGAAGCGCGACACCTCGAACGGCGGCAGCCGCACGTCGCCGCGCATGGCGAGCCAGCTCGCCACCTCGGAGGCCGAGGTGCCGCGCAGCCGGGCGAGCGTCACATGCGGCGTGAAGCGCCGTCCCTCCGGCGGCAGGCCGAGCCGCTGGATGATGCGCTCGTGCTCGGCCTGCAGCTCGACCAGCGCCGGGCTCGGCTCCACCCGCGCGAACAGCGAATGCGGGCCACGACCGGAAAAGCAGTCGAGACCGGACAGCGCGACCGTGAACGGCCGCCGCGCCACGCGGTCGAGCGCGTCGGCGACCTCGTCGGCGGTGCGGTCGTCGATGTCGCCGATGAAGCGCAGCGTCAGGTGATAGTTCTCGGCGTCGATCCAGCGCGCCCCGTGCAGGCCGCCGCGCAGCAGCGACAGTTGCATGGCGATGACGGGCGGGATCTCGACCGCGGTGAACAGCCTCGGCATATGGCGTCCTTTGCGAATCTGGGCGACACATCTCGGCGACGGCCCGATTTGACGGTCTCGCGTCCGTCCGCGCAAGGGTGGCGCAAGGGGGACGGCGGCGCTCTCAACATGTCTCCCCCGCCCTCGGCGGTGTCGATCCCGGCCCGCGAGGGTGTATAGAGGGGCCGGCAGCAGCGGTTGGGAGCGAAGGTGATGCAGAGCGGGACCGTCAGCCGCGAGGCGGCGCAGTGGGACGAGCGCAAGGCACCGGGGCTCGAGGTGTTCGAGGAGCTCGCCCGGGTCGCCTATGCCGGCCTGCCCGGCGACTTCAGGGCCCTCACCGGCGACATCGAGATCCGCGTCGCCGAGTTTCCCGACGACGAGGCGCTCGACGCGCTGGAGATGGACGACCCGTTCGACCTGCTCGGCCTGTTCGAGGGCACCGGCCTCGCCCACGACGCGGCCGCCGGCGTCACCGGCCGGCTGCCGAACCGGATCTGGCTCTACCGCCGCCCGATCCTCGACTACTGGGCCGAGCACGACGAAACGCTCGGCGCGATCGTCAGCCACGTGCTGATCCACGAGATCGGCCACCACTTCGGCCTCTCCGACGACGACATGGACGCGATCGAGGCCGACGCCGAGTAGCGTGACGGCCGTTCCAGCCACATGACACGCCGGCCGCCGCGGTGTATGAGACCGGCGGAATTCCGCGATGCGGCGGGAAGGACGAGAACGCATGAAAAAGGTCTTCATCGACGGCGAAGCCGGCACCACCGGCCTGCAGATCCGCGAGCGCCTCGGGGATCGCACCGACCTGCGCCTGATCTCGATCGATCCCGCCGAGCGCAAGGACCCCTCGGCGCGCGCCCGCCTGCTCAACGAGGCCGACGTCGCCATCCTCTGCCTGCCCGACGAGGCGGCGCGCGAGGCCGTGGCGCTCGTCGAAAATCCCGCGACCCGCATCATCGACGCCTCCTCGGCCTACCGCACCGCGCCGGGCTGGACCTACGGCTTTGCCGAAATGGCACCGGACCAGGCGGCCGCAATCGCCGGCGCCAAGCGCGTCACCAACCCCGGCTGCTACCCGCAGGGCCTGATCGCCACCGTCCGGCCGCTGGTCGAGGCCGGCCTGCTGCCGGCCGACTTTCCGGTGACGCTGAACGCGCTGTCGGGCTATTCGGGCGGCGGGCGCAAGATGATCGAGGACTACGAGACCGCGGCCGACGCCGTCCCGTACATGCCCTACGGCCTGAAGCTCGCCCACAAGCACCTGCCCGAAATGCAGGCCTACGCGGGCCTCGCCCATGCGCCGCTGTTCCAGCCGGCCGTCGGCGCCTTCGCGCAGGGCATGCTGACCTTCGTGCCGCTGCAGCTCTGGTCGCTGGAGAAGACCGTGACGCCGGCCGAACTCCACGCCGCGCTCGCCGACCGCTATGCCGGCGAGACCTTCGTAACCGTCGCCCCGTTCGAAGCGACCGACCGCGTCGCCGGGCTCGACCCGCGCGGCTTCAACGGCACCAACGCCATGCGCCTCCACGTCTTCGGCAACGCCGCCGGCGACCAGGCGGTGCTGGTCGCGGTTTACGACAACCTCGGCAAGGGCGCCTCGGGCGCCGCCGTGCAGAACCTCAACCTGATGCTGGGCGTCGACCCCGCGACCGGCCTCGTCGCCGCTCCGGACCGCGCCGCCGCCTGAGCGCCGGTCCGCCGGCTGACACACGAACCGAAGGATGATCCGATGCAGAAGTTCACCACGCTGACCGGGGTCGCGGCGCCGATGCCGATCATCAACGTCGACACCGACATGATCATCCCGAAGCAGTATCTGAAGACGATCAAGCGCACCGGCCTCGGCACCGGCCTGTTCTCGGAGATGCGCTACAAGGACGACGGCAGCGAGAACCCCGAGTTCGTGCTGAACAAGCCGGCCTACCGCACCGCCGAGATCCTGGTCGCCGGCGACAACTTCGGCTGCGGTTCCTCGCGCGAGCACGCCCCGTGGGCGCTGCTCGACTTCGGCATCCGCTGCGTGATCTCGACCAGCTTTGCCGACATCTTCTACAACAACTGCTTCAAGAACGGCATCCTGCCGATCGTGGTGACGCCGGAGCAGCTGAAGCTGCTGATGGACGACGCCGAGCGCGGCTCCAACGCGACGCTCACCGTCGATCTGGAATCCCAGACCATCAAGGGCCCGGACGGCGGCGAGATCACCTTCGAGATCGACGCTTTCAAGAAGCACTGCCTGCTCAACGGCCTCGACGACATCGGCCTCACCCTCGAGAAGCAGTCGGCCATCGCCGGCTACGAGACGAAGCTCGCCGACGCGCATCCCTGGGCGTGATCGGATCGCGGGATGGGATCGCACTGACCTGACTTCGGGGCGCCGGCCGGCCACGGCCCGCCCCGGCACCGGAGCCCGCTTCGCCGTGACCCGCGCATGACCTTCGAGAGCTGGGCCGTCTTCGTGCCGGCCGCCTTTGCGCTCAGCCTCTACCCGGGGCCGAACAACCTGCTCGCGCTCAGCCACGGCGCCCGCTTCGGCACCGCGACGGCGCTGGTGGCCGCCGCGGGGCGGTTTCCGCCGTTCGCGCTGTTCGTGCTCGGCGCGGCGATCGGGCTCGGCACGCTGATCACGACGTCGGCGACGCTGTTCACCGCCTTCAAGATCCTCGGCGCCGCCTATCTCGTCTGGCTCGGCTGGCGCATGCTGCGCGCCGGTGACGGGCTGGACGGTACCGTCGAGGCCGGCCCCGGCGCGCGGCTGCCGGCGCTGCTCCGCCGCGAGTTCCTCACCGCGATCACCAATCCGAAGGCGATGCTGGTGTTCACCGCCTTCCTCGCCCCCTTCGTCGACCCGTCGCAGCCGGCCTTCGGCCAGTTCGTGCTGCTCGGCGCCGCGGCGCTGGCGCTCGAGGTCGCCGCCGTGGTGATCTACGCCGTCGCCGGCGAACGGCTCGGCGGCTTTGCCCGCTCGCGCGGGCTGCTCGGCGCCGTCAACAAGGCGAGCGGCGGCCTGCTGATCGCCGCCGGCGCCCTGCTCGCCGTCGCCTCCCGCCCCGCCACGACCTGACCCGCCGCTGAGAAGGATAGACCCATGGCCGAGCGCCGCCTGATTTCCACCGGCTCGCCCTTCGAGAAGGCGTCCGGCTATTCCCGCGCGGTCGCCCAGGGCGACTGGTGCTTCGTCGCCGGCACCACCGGCTACGACTATGCCACCATGACCATGCCCGACGACGTGCGCGAGCAGACCCGCAATGTCATCGCCACCATCGCCAAGGCGCTCGCCGAGGCGGGCTTCGGCCTCGAGGACGTGGTGCGTGCCCGCTACGTCGTCACCGACCGCTCCGATATCCCCGCCGTCTTCGAGGAGCTCGGCCGCGTCTTCGGCGACATCCGCCCGGCCGGCACCATGATCATCGCCGGTCTCGTCACGCCGGAAATGAAGGTCGAGATCGACGTCACCGCCCTGCGCCGCGGCAGCGTCGGCGCCGGCGAACCCGCCTCCGGCTGAGCGTTTCGCTGCGTACACGCACGACTTCACCCCGAAGTGAGTGGCGGCGTGACGTAACGGAACCTATTTTCCGGGAGTGAGACCCCCACCACGTCCGGCGGGAGCGGTCTCGGGCAGTTGAGGTGAGTTGAGGCGATGACCGGTTGGCTTCACGCACGACGGACGGCGACGGAGCGAGGCAAGCTCGCGGCCGCGACTCTCGGGCTGGTGGCCATCATGATGCCGGCGGCGGCCGATGCCGGGCCGAAGGCCGTGGTCGAACTCTTCACCAGCCAGGGCTGCTCGTCCTGCCCACCGGCCGACGCCGTGCTCGGCCGCCTCGCCGACGACCCCGACGTGCTCGCCCTCAGCCTCGCCGTCGATTACTGGGACTATCTCGGCTGGAAGGACAGCTTCGCGCGCGACGAGAACACCTCGCGCCAGCGCGACTACGCCATGAGCCGCGGCGACAACGCCGTCTACACGCCGCAAGCGGTGATCAACGGCCGCATCCATGTCGTCGGCAGCGACGAGCCGGGCATCCGCAGCGAACTCGCCGACCTCGACGCCGACGGCGCCGGGTTCAGCGTCGAGGTCACCGCGATCCTCGCCGGCGACCGGGTGATCGTGAAGGTGCCGGCCGGCGCCAAACTGCACGGCGGAGATCCGACGATCTGGCTGGTCTCCTACTCGGACTCCGAGCAGGTCGAGATCGGTCGCGGCGAAAACACCGGCCGCAGCGTCACCTACCACAACATCGTCCGCCGCATTCAGCCGATCGGCATGTGGGCCGGCGAAGACCTCGTCATCGAATATCCCGTCGCCGACCTGATGCGCGACGGCGCCAACGGCTGCGCCGTGCTGCTGCAGACCACCTCCAACGGCCGCATCGGCCCGATCGTCGGCGCCGCCACGGTGAAGCTGCCGACCAGCTGACTGGGGGCGGGAAAGGCTGGGTCCGGGGCTGGCTCTTGGCGCGTCATCCTTTGCCTTTGGTCGTCATTCCCGCTTAGCCGCAAATCCATAGCAGGCGTCCCCGCACGATCGCATTGGCACACCCGATCCATCGTCATTCCCGTGCAATCCGGGAATCCAGCGCAGGCGTCGCCGCACCGTCGTGCCCGGGCACCGTCGTGCCCGGATTGATGCCTGTGGGGGAATAACAATAGTTGGGATGAGAGGTGGGAAGCGCCAGGGAGCGAGCCAGCACGGATGCAAGGGCCTATCCGCCAAGGCGGCCGCGCTCGAAGTCCTCTCCGTCGTCAACAATACTCCTCGTCGTCATTAGCGAGCTTGACCCATTGCTGTCCGATTCAGCGCGACGGCACAGGCCGGCGCACCCGGCCCCGTCCTTCGAGACAGCCGCTTTGCGGCTTCCTCAGGATGAGGCCTCCGGTAGTTTTCTTTCTGCAACAAAAGCTTGTCCTTTTCCCTCACCCTGAGGAAGCCGCGAAGCGGCTGTCTCGAAGGGCGAGGGAAAAGCCGGGGCGCCGGCCATGACCAGTGACTCGCTGGGTCAAGCCCGGCGAAGACGATCGAGACGTTGTTATAGAAGCTGCTCTTCCGCCGGCACGTTCCTGCGACCGATGCCCCGCCCGGTGCGAGCCGACCGCGCGGCTTCCAACCAATCGCGCCGCTTCCGGCCCGACCAACCCAGCCATGAGCCAAGTTCCACCCCCGGAGCGCCTCCAAGGCAAGCCCCCCATGCCGCCGCCTTACGGCGACGGCGCGATTTCCGGATGGGCCTTCACCAGCGCCGACTTCAGCTTTTCCATGGCGCGGGACTCGATCTGCCGCACCCGCTCCTTGGAGATGCCGAGGCGGACGCCGAGCGACTCCAGCGTTTCGCCGTCCTCGCTCAGCCGGCGTTCGCGCAGCACCTGCAATTCGCGCGACGACAGTACGTCCATGGCGCTGCGCAGCCATTCGAGGCGCCGCGTCTCGTCGACCGAGCGCTCGACGAGTTCGTCGGGCAGCGGCCGGGTGCAGACGAGGAAGTCCTGCCGTTCGGCGCTGCTCTCGTCGGCATCCGAGACCGGCGAGTTCAGCGACGTATCGGGCGCGGACAGCCTGGAGGCCATGCGGGACACGTCGGCGGTGGACACCCCGATCGCGAGCCCGATCTGGCGGTGCACCTCGTCGTCCGCCACGGTCGCCCCGGTCTTCAGAATGCGCGCGCGCAGCCGGCGCAGGTTGAAGAACAGCGCCTTCTGCGCCGAGGAGGTGCCGCCGCGCACGATCGACCAGTTGCGCAGCACGTAGTCCTGGATCGCGGCGCGGATCCACCAGCTGGCATAGGTCGAGAAGCGCACTTCGCGGTCGGGCTCGAACCGGGCGGCCGCCTCGAGCAGGCCGACGTGGCCTTCTTGGATCAGGTCGGCGAGCGGCAGGCCGAACGCGCGGAACTTCGATGCCATCGAGATCACGAGGCGCATGTGCGACCGGGTCAGGCGATCGAGGGCGGCTTGCGAACGTTGGTCGCGCCATTCGACGGCGAGTTGACGTTCCTCGTCGCGTTCCAGATAGGGGGCCGCCATTGCGGCCTTGACGATCTGCCGGTTTTCCGGATCTCGATATGCCATCGCTTGCTCCCGTTCCCCCGTCCTGCTGCGTATACGCGGCGGCTGGGGGGGAGGATTTCAGCGCGGATGGCAGAAACCGGCGGCGCGGCGGGCGGCCGGCCCGGAAACCAAGCAAAACCGCCCCGAATCTGGCGATCCGGGGCGGTTCAAATCAGCGTGAAGCGAGATTCCGGGGACGGCTCAGGCCGCTTCGGTCTCGACGTCGTCGTCCTCGACCGCCTCTTCCGGACGCTGGCCGGCGCGGCGCGGGCTCTTCGTCAGGTTGTCCTCGATGCGGACGACGGCTTCGGTCTCGGTGATGCGCAGCACGGTGGCGATCTCGCGGGCCATTCGATCGAGGGCGGCCTCATAGAGCTGCCGCTCGGAGTAGGACTGCTCCGGCTGCGAGCTGGCGCGGTGCAGGTCGCGCACCACTTCCGCGATGGCGCCGAGGTCGCCCGAGTTGATCTTGGCCTCGTATTCCTGAGCCCGGCGGCTCCACATCGTCCGCTTGACGCGCGCCCGCCCCTTGATGGTCTCCAGCGCCTTGTCCACCGTCTCGGCGTCCGCGAGCTTGCGCATGCCGACCGAGTCGCATTTATGGGTCGGAACCCGGAGGGTCATCTTGTCCTTCTCGAACGCGATCACGAAGAGATCGAGCTTGAGGCCGGCGATTTCCTGCTCCTCGATGGCGACGATCTGTCCGACGCCGTGAGAGGGATAAACGATGTATTCGCTCGTCTTGAACCCATTGCGCTGGGCGGACTTCTTGCTCGTGGCCATTCGGTCTATCCACTCCTTGCGACGCCGGGACGAAGCAACCGGTCGGATCCGCGGCGCGGTGGGAGGACGTGCGCCGCAGGTCAGGTCGGTCTTCAGGCAATTCGGATCATCAGAGGGGCTAGCGCCGGACCACCGCGCGGCGAGCCGCGTCAGATCCGTGCAATAGGCTCGTGAGGATCCTTCGTGCCGGCGAGCTCTTTCGTTGTACCAGCCGATCCGGGTGATGCCGCCACGTCGCGCACGGGTCGACGACCGCGGGAGTGCGGCGCGACGCCTTCAATCAGCCTGAGGGAGACCGACCAATAAAAAGGCCCCAGCGGGGGCGCATATGCGACGGGGGCAGATTGTCGACTGCCGTAGTTTTGTTATCACACAATCGGCTGAATTGGAAGCAGATTCGGGCCGGCGAGTGCGGCGCTGCCGATCTCACCAGCCTGGAATGCATGGCTGCTTCAGATGGATCTGCGCCGGCCGGTGGCCTTTGGCGCCTGGCGGGAGACCCCCGCGCCGCTCCCGCTCAGCTGCCCTCCCCCGGCTCCGGCGAGAAGTACTTCTCGAGCTTGCCCTCGACGCCGTCGAAATCCTTGGCGTCGGCGGGGGCCTCGCGCTTCGAGGTGATGTTCGGCCACTTCGAGGCATAGTCGGCGTTGAGCTTCAGCCACGGATCGAGGCCCGATTCCGTATCCGGCTTGATCGCCTCGGCCGGACATTCAGGCTCGCAGACGCCGCAGTCGATGCATTCGTCGGGATGAATGACGAGCATGTTCTCGCCTTCATAGAAGCAGTCGACCGGGCACACCTCGACGCAATCCATGTACTTGCAACGGATGCAGTTGTCGGTGACGACGTAGGTCATGACGCACTCCGGGTGAAACGGCGCAAGGCGACTTTGTTGCGGTGCCTAAAGGAGTTTGCCGGGCGAGGCAAGGGGGCCGCCGGCATGCGGCAGGCGCATGGCATGCGGCCTTGCATTCAGTCGTCGCCGGGGCCGGGCTCGAGCCGGTCGGTCTGCCGCCGCTCGCGCTTGGTCGGGCGACCGCTGCCGGGCTCCCGCTCGCCGGGGGCCGCCGTCGTCGCCGCCGCGACGGGATCGACCGCGACGCGGACGACGGGCTCGGAGAGATCCTCGTAGAGTAGCGCCGCCTCGGGTGCCGGGCCGCGGCGCTCGCCGAGCCCGGCGACCTTCAGCACGCGCACGCTGCGGGCGACCGCGATGGTGAGCACGTCGCCGACGCGCACCGCCGTCGCCGGCGCGTCGGTGCGGACCTTGTTGACCCGCACCCCGCCGCCCGCGACCAGCTTGGCCGCCAGCGTCCGCGTCTTCGCGACGCGGGCGAACCAGAGCCACTTGTCGATGCGCTGGACGCCGTCCTTCACCGTCCACCGCCTCCCGCGTCACCCCCGGTTCGGGGGGCGGTGCCGGTGACGGCGCTCAGCGTCGTCCGGCTCACTTCTTGCGCGCCTTGGCCTCGAGATCGGCCTTCAGCGCCGCAAGGGCGGCGAACGGCGAGGTCGGATCGACCGGCCGCTCGCGCCGCACCGGCTTGTCGGCCGGACGGCTGTCGGGACGGTTGTCGGCCCGGGCCTCCGGGCGATCACCCTTCGGCTCGCCGCGCGGACGATCGAAGCGCGGCTTGCCGCCCGAGCGGTCGGAGCCGAAATCGGTGCCACGCTTGCGCTGCTCGTCGCGGCGGCTGCGCGGCTCGCCGACTGCGGTCGGCGCGCCCGAAGCCTGATCCCCCGACGGCTGGCTCGCGCCCCCCGACGCGGCGCCATGCCCGGCACCCTGGCCGCTGCGGTGTCCACCACGGCGATCACCGCCCCGGCCTTCGCCCCGGCCTTCACCGCGCCCGGCGCCGCCACGACCTTCGCCGCGGCCCTCACCGCGACCGTCACGCCGGCCGCGATCGAAGCGGCCCGGTCGCCAGATCTCGATGACCTGCTCTTCCGGCTCGGCATTCGCCGGCGCTTCGGCCTCGGCCGCCACGGCGGCGTCTGTTTCGCCTTCGGACACATCGGACTCCGCGGACACGCCTTCGGGAGCGTCCTCGGTGACGGGTCCGTCCGCAGCAGCCGTCTCGGCCACGTCGGCGTCGCCGTCAGAATTTTCGGCCGGGGCGGCCGCCTCGGCGGATACTTCGGCTTCGGCGGCTGTTTCGGTCTCGGCCGGAGCGATCGTCTCGTCCGCGGCGACGTCCGCCACAGGGGCGTCCGAGGGGGCATCCGAGGGCGCGTCCGGGGAGGCGTCGGAGACGGCGTCGGTAGCGGTCTGTTCCGTCACCGGGGCAGCCGTCTCAGCCGCCGCGGTCTCGGCCGGTGCCGCGTCCGCTGCAGGCGCCGGGGCAGCGACCTTCACCGTGCGCCGCTCCAGCCGGTAGCCGAGACCGCGCAGCACCGCCGCGAAATCCTCGCCGGCGCAGCCGAGCAGCGACGTCATCGCCACGGTCACGGTGAAACCGCCACCCTGGGCAATCGCGCCCACCGGCGGCGTCGCGCCGTCGGTCGGCTTCCAGGCGACCAGCGGCCGGATGATGTCGGCGAGGCGCTCGAGGATGTCGAGACGCACCGCGCGCGGCCCGGCGACGCGGAAGCCGACGAGGCGGTAGAGCACCTTGTCGAAGCTCGGGTCGACCGGGATCGAGGTGCGCCCCGACGCCGACAACTGCGGCAGTTCGGCGAGGCCCGGCATGTCGAGGCTGCCGTGCTTCAGCGCCCAGAGCAGCGCGACGAGGCTGGCGGGGGCCGGCTTCAGCAGCGCCGGCAGGTAGATGTGGTGGGCGCCGAAGCGGACGCCGTATTTGCGCATGGTGGCGCGCGGCGTCTGGTCGAGCGCCTTGACGTCGTCGGCGACCTCCTGCCGGTCGAGCGTGCCGAGCGCCTCGACCATGCGGAAGGCGACGCCGCGGGCGAGGCCCTCGAGGTCGGCGGCATCGCGCAGGTCGGTCAGCGGCTTCAGCAGCGTGCCGATGTGGGCGGTGACCCACTGGCCGAGCCGAGCCTGCACGGCGTCGCGCGGCGGGCCGCTGAGTTGCTCGTCGGCGAGCAGCAGGACGACCGGCTTCAGCACTTCCTCGCCGGCGACGAGGCGGGCGACCGGCTGGCCGAGCCAGCGGATCGTCGCATCGGACGACAGCACGAAATCCTCGTTCGGGGCCCGGCCCAGCTTCTCGGCGCGCTTGTCGATCTCGCTCGCGAGCGCCTTCGCCGCCGCGGCCCGCACCGCTTTCGCGTCGGGACCGTCGCCGGTCTGGTCGGGCACGAACCGGAACCCATGGAGCTCGCCGACGTGCTGCCCTTCGACGAGCACGGCGCCAGTCTCTTTGATTTCGGCTTCCAGCATGGCGTTTTCTCTCAAGCGTTTCATCAGAACGGAAGTTCGGCGATCGACGAACCTCTGGGTCAATTTCTCGTGGAGGGCGTCGGACAGCCGATCCTCCATGTCACGGGTGCGTGCCTGCCAGTGCCGGAAGTCGCTCAGCCAGTCCTGACGGTTGGCGACGTAGGTCCATGTCCGCACCTGGGCGATGCGGGCCGACAGCGCGTCGATATCCCCGTCGACGCGGTCAGCGAAGGCGAGCTGGCGAGCCAGCCAGTCTTCCGGAATGACGCCGCCGGCGGCAAGGAAGCCGTACAGCGCAACGATCAGGTCTCCGTGCTGGGCAGGCGAGATCTTGCGGAAGTCGGGAACCTGACAGACGTCCCAGAGCAACGCAACCCTCTCGCGCGTCGTGGCCAGCGCCGCGACGTCGCCGTCACGCAGGGCATAGTCGAGCGCGCGCTGGTCGTCACCCGGCAAGGCCCGCGTCAGGCCCTCGGTGTTGGGGGGACGGTCGAGCGAGGCGCGCAGCCGGTCGATGTCGCGAAAGTCGAGTTCGGCGCTCCGCCACTGGAAGGTGCGCAGCGGTTCGAAGTCGTGGGACTCGATCGCGCGCACCACGTCGTCGTCGAACGGCGGCACCTGCCCCGTCGCGCCGAAGGTGCCGTCGCGCAGGTGCCGGCCGGCGCGTCCGGCGATCTGGCCGAGCTCGGCCGGTACCAGGTTGCGGTACTGGTAGCCGTCGAATTTGCGCGCCTGGGCGAAGGCGACGTGCTCGACGTCGAGGTTCAGCCCCATGCCGACCGCGTCGGTCGCGACGAGGAACTCGACGTCGCCGGACTGGAACAGCTCGACCTGGGCGTTGCGGGTGCGCGGGCTGAGCGAGCCCATCACCACCGCGGCCCCGCCGCGCTGGCGCCGGATCAGCTCGGCGATCGCGTAGACCTCCTCGGCCGAGAAGGCGACCACCGCCGAGCGCCGCGGCAGCCGGGTGATCTTCTTCGAGCCGGCATAGAGCAGCTGCGACAGCCGCGGCCGGGTCACCACGTTGACCCCCGGCAGCAGCTTCTCGATCAGGCCGCGCGCGGTGCCCGAGCCGAGCAGCAGCGTCTCGTAGCGGCCGCGCATGTTGAGGATTCGGTCGGTGAAGACGTGGCCGCGGTCGAGATCGGCGGCGAGCTGCACCTCGTCGATGGCGACGAAGGAGACGTCGATGTCGCGCGGCATCGCCTCGACGGTCGCGACGATGAAGCGGGCGCCGGGCGGCACCACCTTCTCTTCACCGGTCACCAGCGCGACGAGCCCGACCCCGACCTTCTCGGCGACGCGGGTGTAGACCTCGCGGGCGAGCAGGCGCAGCGGCAGGCCGATCATGCCACTGTCGTGGCCGACGAGGCGCTCGATCGCGAGATGGGTCTTGCCGGTATTGGTCGGACCCAGCACCGCCGTGACGTTCCGGGCGCGAGCGACCGGGGCAAGCGGCGTCTTCGGGGCAAAGGTCATTGCGATCGGTCAGGCCTCGGACCGTTGCTGGCACCGGCCACGGCGGGCCGGATCGAGCGGTTGATTAGCACGGGCAGCGCCCCCGTGCGCGTCCTTTTTGGAGCGCCACCATACAGGGACATGGGCCAGAGGGCGCGCCGAATCTCCGGACAGAACAAGCTCGGAACAAAACCGGCTCGAATCGACGACCAGGGTGTATTCATGGTTCGTTCCATACTAGATCAAGCGCCCCTATGAGTCTTCAGCGCCGCATATTGAATCGGGGACTCGAGTCCGCGAGTCGATCGATTCGGAGCCCGAATCGCTGTCAAGAGAAAGATTCGGCAAGACTCGCGACTTAACGAAAGATTACTTGTGCCGCCCCCGGCGCGACTCCGGCCGTTAAGAATTCGCGGCCTTGGCACGGGACGGGAACGGGCCGGGCACGAATCACCCAACTCGCGAAGTTCCCGTTCTGGTCCATACCGCATCTCGTGGGTTCCGCCGCGACCAACGCTATTTCCCGCGCCGGCCACGGCCGCTACGGCCTTGTCGCATCGCTACGGTTAACGAATTCGTCCCGAACCGGGACATGCAGACGAACAGGCAGTACGCCCCGAGGTTCCGCCGCCACTGAAACCGGCGCCAGAACGCGTTCGGGGGCGCCTCTGGCGAGGCGCCCCCGAACTGGAACCGAGCTTGTCTGGAGCAGGGGTCGACCGCCGCGCGCCCAAACCGGCCGCGGCGGCAGGGTCAGTTGACGGCCTGGCGGACGGCGCCGCCGGCAGCGCCCTCGAAGCGGGTCGCCTGCACGGTCAGCATGCCGCGCATGGTGCGCACGCCGATCTTGTAGGGCACCAGCAGCGGCGCATCGGCGACCGGCACCAGCCAGATCTCGATGTCGCGGTTGTTCGCCATGAACTGCGTCGACTTGCGGCTCTCGCGGTGGCCGGAGACCGGAACCCAGCGCGCCGCGCAGACGATCGCCGGGCCGGAATAGCCCTCGATCGCGACGTTGGTCGTCTGCTTGTAGGACAGCTTGACGTCATAGCGCGTCCAGCCGTCGAAGATCGGCAGGGTGCGGTTGCAGGCCGCGCCGTCGGTGTCGCCGGTCTTCTTCACCGGCATGAGCACCGCGCTCAGCGGATCGACGACGTTGCGCTTGTCGGCATTGGTGACCGGGATGCGGTCCGGGCTCTCCGAGAGTTCCGGATGCGCCGCGAGCTTGCGCACGCCGCCGCCCGACAGCGACATGTTCACCTGGGTGATCTTCTCGCCGCGCGACATCAGCTCATAGGAGGCGGGGGAGGCCCGCGCGCCGGAGAAACTGCCGCGCGCCGTCGCCTCGCTCTCTTCCGACGAGATGATGCGGGCAAGTCCCGAGGTCGAGATCTGCACCTTGGCCGAATAGGACTGTCCCCGCAGGATCACGCCGAGCGTGCCCTTGGCGATGCCGATACCGGCGAAAGTGACGTCGTAGAGGGCTTTCACCTCGGCGGCGAGCGCCGGCACCGGGGCACAGAGCGCCGCGGCGACCACG
Source organism: Methylobrevis albus (assembly GCF_015904235.1). Taxonomy (GTDB): domain Bacteria; phylum Pseudomonadota; class Alphaproteobacteria; order Rhizobiales; family Pleomorphomonadaceae; genus Methylobrevis_A; species Methylobrevis_A albus. Next base: position 108,678 of record NZ_JADZLT010000042.1, on the reverse strand, counting down.
GCCGCGACGGCCGCACCGCGGCGGCGGAGATCGCCCCGCCCGCGCGTCCGCGCCGACCCGGGCGAACGGTCTCGCCCCGGCAGTCGATCAAGAAGACGAGTTCCAACGAGCACCGTCAATCCTCCAGGCCTTGCCCCACCCCGATCACGCCCGCCTCGGTCAGCCGAAGCGTCAGATAGCGCCGATCTACATATCGGCCAGCATCTTCGCGCGTTTGCCGGCCGCACCCCGGCGGGGAACGGAAACCGGCGACGACCGGACGCCACTCGCGGCAAGTCTCCTGCCGCCATGGTAACCGGATCGTTAATGCGTGAGCGTGCCGCTTGATCCCACCGGATTCGCGCGGCCCTCGATCATCGGCGATCGGAGCCCGTCTGTCGAGAGTGGGCGGCGCCACCGCGGCTGCAAGGCTTGACGGGAACCGGCCGCCTCACTATAGAACGACCCACTTTGAAATCGGCTTCCCCCGCGGGACGGCCGGCCTCCGGCGTGGCAACCTTTGGTGCCCTGTCGCCGGGCCGATGCCGAAAGCCCCTGAGATCAAGAGGATATCACGATGGCTCGTCGGTGCGAACTGACCGGCAAGGCGGTTCTGGTTGGCAACAACGTGAGCCACGCCAACAACAAGACCCGTCGCCGCTTCCTGCCCAACCTCTGCAGCGTCACGCTGCAGAGCGAGGCGCTCGGCCAGAGCGTGCGCCTGCGCGTTTCGGCCAATGCGCTGCGCTCGGTGGAACACCGCGGCGGGCTCGACGCCTTCCTCGCGAAGTCGTCGGACCTCGAACTGTCGCAGCGGGCTCGCCTGCTGAAGCGCCAGATCGCGAAGAAGCTCGACGACGACGTCGTCGTCGCGGCCTGATCATGGCTGGCGGACCGGTCACCTTCTTCGACCGGCGGCTCTGGCCGTCGGTCGCCGTGATGTGCGCGGTGGTCGTCGCCTCGAATATCCTGGTGCAGTATCCGTTCACGCCCTTCGGGCTGGACGAGGTGCTCACCTGGGGCGCGTTCACCTATCCCGTCGCGTTTCTCGTGACCGACCTCACCAACCGCTGGTACGGCCCCGCCGCGACCCGGCGGGTGATCTATGTCGGCTTCGCGCTCGCCGTGGCCCTGTCGATCTGGCTCGCCGATCCGCGCATCGCGCTCGCCTCCGGCACGGCGTTCCTGTCGGCGCAACTGCTCGACGTCGCGGTCTTCAACCGGCTGCGGCAGGGAAGCTGGTGGCGCGCGCCGCTCGCCTCCTCGACGCTCGGCTCGGCGCTCGACACCGCCGTCTTCTTCAGCCTCGCCTTCGCCGGCACCGGCCTGCCCTGGGTCGGCTGGGCACTCGGCGACTTCGGCGTGAAGATGCTGGTCGCGGTGGCGGCGCTGCTGCCCTACGCCAGCCTGATGCACCTCGTGAAGCCCTATCGGTCCGCCGGCGCCGCCTGACGCGCATCGGTTCGCATCGCTCCAAAGCCCGGCCCCGGCCGGGCTTTTTGCGTTTCGGGCCGGCCGACGGTCACGGCAGAGTGAGCGTCGGAACCGATCCACCGGTTGACCACCCCCGCCGCAGCATCGATCCTGCCGCCGGTGCCAATGGCGACGAGGAGACGGAGCGTGATCAAGCGGCTGTTCGGTCTGGCGGCGCTCGCCGCCCTCCTCGGCGGTGGCGGCTTCTGGCTGCTGACGGCGCCCGAGACCCTCGCCGAGACCGACCTGCCCGCCCACACGCCCGACATCGCCAACGGCGAGCGCATCTTCCACGCCGGCGGCTGCTCGTCCTGCCATGCGGCCCCGGGGGCGAAGGGCGAGGACAAGCTACGCCTCGCCGGCGGCGTGACGCTCAACACCGATTTCGGCCGCTTCCACGTCCCCAACATCTCGCCCGACCCTGACACCGGCATCGGCGGCTGGTCGACGCTCGACTTCGTCAACGCGATGGTGCGCGGCGTCGGCCGCCGCGGCGAGCACCTCTATCCGGCGTTCCCCTACACGTCCTACGCCCGCATGACGCTGCCCGACGTCATCGACCTCAAGGGCTACATGGACACCCTGCCTGCGGTGCCGAACCAGGTCGCGGCACACGAACTGCCGTTCCCGTTCAGCCTGCGCCGCGGCCTCGGCCTCTGGAAGCGGCTCTACCTCGACCCTGTCCCGGCGGTGGTCCTCGCCGACGCCTCCGATCTCGTCCGCCGCGGCCAGTATCTCGTCGAGGGCCCCGGCCACTGCGGCGAGTGCCACACGCCGCGCGACGCGATCGGCGGCCTCGACAGGACCGCCTGGCTCGCCGGCGCCCCGAACCCCGACGGCGACGGCCGCATCCCGAACATTACGCCCGATTCGACCGGCATCGGCGCCTGGAGCGCCGAGGAGATCGCCTATTCGCTGGAAAGCGGCTTCACGCCGGAGTTCGATTCCTTCGGCGGCTCGATGGTCGCCGTCCAGGAAAACCTCGCCGCCCTGCCGGCCGAGGACCGCGAGGCGATCGCGGCGTATCTGAAGGCCGTGCCGGCGCGGGCGGGGGGCGGGTAGGGCTTTTCCGTGCGGCCTCCCCCCTCCCTGTCCCTCCCCCGCTTCGCAGGAGAGGGGACGCAGGAGGTCAGAGCATTCGCCTCACCAGTGCTTCGGTCCGGCGTGACAGTCGCTTTGCGAAAGCCCTATCGCCCATCGTCCCCTCTCCTGCGAAGCGGGGGAGGGACAGGGAGGGGGGAAGCCGCACGGCACAGAACCCCCTACTCCCCCAGCCGAAATTCCAGATAGAGCGTCCGCTGCAGGAACGAGCGGTTGTCGTCGGAGACGAGGCCGATCCGCACCCGGCCGGCCGGGTCGGTCCAGACCGTCATGCCCTCCATGTTGTCGATCTGCTGGGCGAGCCCGGCCTCGACCAGCGTCTCGCCGTCGAGCGCACCGCGCGCCGTGCCGGCTGCGACGGCGGCGAGGTCGGCCGAGCTGAGGCGGCGGATGCGCATGCCGATGCCGCGCGGCAGGCCGTAGAGCCGTTCCAGCACGAGGAGGTCGCCGCCCGGCAGGAACGCCGCGTCGGTGATATCGAAGCCGTCGCGGTGGACGAGGCCGAAGGCGCGCCAGCGCCCGTCGGCGAGCCGGATCCAGCCGGGCGTGTTCACCCCGCGCCGCGGCGCCTCGGCGATCGTCACGAAGCCGCCGGCGAGCGCCGTGCCCGGCGGCGCGATCGCCAGCGCCTCCAGCCCCTTGTTGACCCGGAAGGCGCCGATGTCGTCCGGCAGGTCGATGAGTTGCAGCGGCCCGACCCAACCGCCCGGTGCCGCCGGCGCCCAGCCGATCCGGGCCGGTCCCTCGAAGGCGACCACCGCGCGCCGCTCCCCGCCGACGACGCCGACGTCGAAGCCTTCGGCGTCGAGGTCGCTCTTGCGCTTCGCCACCCGGCCCGCGATCGCGACCGGGCGCACCGCGCCGTCGCCGATGCCGACCGGATCGCCCGCCGCGTCGCGCGTAATCGTCGCGGAAAGCTGGATGCCGTCGTCGGAGAGCGCGACGAGCCGGGCGCCGTCGCGGTCGATCACCAGCGACGAAAGCCCGCCGATCCGTCCGTCCGCGTCCGTCAACTCGAAGCCGCCGGCAAAGTCCAGCGCGCCGAGGCGCGTACCGCCGATGCCGACGATGTTGAAGCTCGAGATCGGCCGCGCCTCGATGGCGACCGGCTGCGCCGCGGGAAGGGTTTCCGCCGCCACTCCCGTTGCAGTGATCAGCAGCCAGGCCAGCGCCAGGGCGCCGTGCCGGCGCCGCCGCAGCCCGGCCGCGGCGGCCGGTGCTGTCACCGGAAGCCCATCCGCACGCTCGCCGGCGCCGCCCGGGCCGGGCGCACGCGCTTCGCAGCCCCCCGCGCCTGTTCCTCGAACAGGCTGGCGAGCTGCTCGGTCATCGCGCCTGCGAGTTCCTCGGCATCGACGATGGTGACGGCGCGGCGGTAGTAGCGCGTCACGTCGTGGCCGATGCCGATGGCGATCAGCTCGACCGGCGAGCGCGTCTCGATCTCGTCGATCACGAAGCGCAGGTGCCGCTCGAGATAGTTGCCGGTGTTCACCGACAGCGTCGAATCGTCGACCGGCGCGCCGTCCGAGATCATCATCAGGATCTTGCGGTTTTCCGGCCGGGCGAGCAGGCGCTTGTGCGCCCAGTCGAGCGCCTCGCCGTCGATGTTCTCCTTCAAGAGCCCCTCGCGCATCATCAGGCCGAGGTTGCGCCGCGCCCGCCGCCACGGCGCGTCGGCGGCCTTGTAGACGATGTGGCGCAGATCGTTGAGCCGGCCGGGACCGGCCGGCTTGCCGGCCGCCAGCCACGCCTCGCGCGCCTGCCCGCCCTTCCAGGCCTTGGTGGTGAAGCCGAGGATCTCGACCTTGACGCCGCAGCGCTCCAGCGTGCGGGCAAGGATGTCGGCGCATGCGGCCGCCACCGTGATCGGCCGGCCGCGCATCGAGCCGGAATTGTCGAGCAGCAGCGTCACCACCGTGTCACGGAAGGTGGTGTCGCGCTCCATTTTGAAGGCGAGCGGCTGCATCGGGTCGGTGACGACGCGGGTGATGCGCGCGGTGTCGAGCAGGCCTTCCTCGAGGTCGAAGTCCCAGCCGCGGTTCTGCTGCGCCATCAGCCGGCGCTGCAGCCGGTTGGCGAGGCGGGCGACCGCCCCTTGCAGGTTGACGAGCTGCTTGTCGAGGAAGCCGCGCAGCCGGTCGAGCTCGGCGGCGTCGCAGAGGTCCTCGGGCCGCGTCACCTCGTCGAAGCGCGGCGTGAACACCTTGTAGTCGCTGAGCGGCGGCTGGTTGGTGAACGGCAGCTCCTGGCGGCGCGATTCGCCGGCGTCGCGGGCGTCGTCGGCCTGGTCGTCGTCGATGGTGTCCTCGGCGGCCTTGGCGTCGGTGTCGGTCTCGCCGGCCTCCTGCTCGTCGCCGCTCGCCTCCTGCTCCTTCGGCGCGGCCTGGTCGCTGGTATCGTCCTGCTCGGCCTCGCCGCGGTTTTCCTCGCCGCTGGTCTCGCCGTCCTGGCCGTCCTCGGCCTCGTCGGTCGGCTCCGGCTCGCCGCCGAGTTCGTCGCCCATCTCGAGCGAGGTGAGCAGGTGGCGGACGGCGCGGGCGAACGCGCGCTGGTTCGACAGCACCCGCTCGATGCCGTCGAGGTCGGCGCCGGCCTTTTCCTCGACGAACGGCCGCCAGAGCTCGACCAGCGCCCGCGCGCTCGCCGGCGGCGCCTTGCCGGTCAGCCGCTCGCGCAGCAGGAGGGCCACGGCGTCCTCGAGCGGCGCGTCGGCGCGGTCGGTGATCTCGTGATAGTTGGCGCGGAAATAGCGGTCCTCGAGCATCGCCTCGAGGTTGGCGGACACGCCGTCCATCGCCCGCGCGCCGAGCGCCTCGCAGCGCGCCTGCTCGGCCGCCTCGAACACCGCCCGCGCGTTCTGCCCCTCGGGCACCAGGTCGCGGTGAACGGCGCCGTCGTGGCAGGCGAGCCGCAGCGCCATGGAATCGGCGAGACCGCGCGTCACCGCGATGTCGTGCGTCGTCAGCCGGCGCGGCGGCTCGGGCAGCCGCACCCGCTTGCCCGACAGGCTGGGCCGGTCGGTGGCGAAGGTGATCTCGAGTTCCCCCTCGCCCGAGATCGCGCGCATGGTCGAGCCGATCGCCCGCTTCAGCGGCTCGGTCGGGGATGCGTTCTTCAGCGTGGAGGTGGGCTCACGTGCCATGTCGTTTCAGCTCTCGCCTCGTCCTGAACCGGTGCAGGAAATACCCAAAGAAAACGATCAACTTCGCCGCGATGACCCCAAACCCGACGACCTCGGTGCCGGACACGAGCCAGAAGGCGGCGCTGCCGGGGGGCTCGCCGGACTGCGGCGCAGGCATCATCCCCGTCAGCAACGCCAGGAGATAGACGGCGAGCGCGGCAGGAAGCACCGGCACCGCCCCGATCCCGAGCAACGTGACGTAGAGCGTCACCTGCGTCGCCTCCCGGATGCGCCGGAGGAGGCTAAGACCGAGCCAGATGGACGCCGGCATGAGGACGACCTGCGCGGCCAGCAGGCCGATTTCCCACTGGCTGAGGAGGTCGTCCGTCGCGGCGTCCATCCGGCTCCGTTCAGCCCAGCACCATGTTGACCGCCGATTCCGGCAGCTCGGCCCCGAAGCAGCGCTGGTAGAACTCGGCCACCATCGGCCGCTCGAGCTCGTCGCACTTGTTGAGGAACGTGACCCGGAAGGCAAAGCCCAGTTCGCCGAAGATCTCGGCGTTCTCGGCCCAGGTCAGCACCGTGCGCGGGCTCATCACCGTCGAGAGGTCGCCGTTGACGAAGGCCGAGCGCGTCATGTCGGCGAGCCGCACCATCTTCGAGACGGTCTGGCGACCCTTCTCGGTCTGGTAGTGCTTCGACTTCGCGAGGATGATGTCGGCTTCCTTGTCGTGCGGCAGGTAGTTCAGCGTCGTCACGATCGACCAGCGGTCCATCTGGCCCTGGTTGATCTGCTGCGTGCCGTGATAGAGGCCCGAGGTGTCGCCGAGGCCGACCGTGTTGGCGGTGGCGAACAGGCGGAACGCCGGGTGCGGCCGGATGACGCGGTTCTGGTCGAGCAGCGTCAGCTTGCCGGAGACTTCCAGCACGCGCTGGATCACGAACATCACGTCCGGCCGGCCCGCGTCGTATTCGTCGAACACCAGCGCGACGTTGTTCTGCAGTGCCCAGGGCAGGATGCCGTCGCGGAACTCGGTGATCTGCTGGCCGTCGCGGATGACGATCGCGTCCTTGCCGACGAGGTCGATACGGCTGATGTGGCTGTCGAGGTTGACGCGGATCAGCGGCCACTTCAGGCGCGCCGCCACCTGCTCGATGTGCGTCGACTTGCCGGTGCCGTGATAGCCCGAGACCATGACACGGCGATTGTGCGCAAAGCCGGCGAGGATCGCCAGCGTCGTCGCCCGGTCGAACAGGTAATCGGGATCGTAGTCCGGAACGTACTCGTCGGCTTCGGAATAGGCCGGAACCGTCAGGTCGCTGTCGATGCCGAACATCTGCCGGACCGAGACGCGGATATCCGGCAAGGCCGCAGCGTTGCTCGTCTTGGAACTCATGGAGCCTCCGTCGGCGCGCGGGCCCCATGCGCCGCGCGTCCATCGCCTGTCGTGATTTCCGCCGGGGCGGCGGATGGGTGCCCTTGCACCGACCGCTCCTCCCCCCTCTGTCGAAAAGCGGGTCACCTGCGGCAGTCCGGCCGGAACCGACCGTCCGGGACCGCGGAAGCGCTTATCTAGCGCTCCGGCGGCCCGGGACGACCGGTCAGCAGAAACCGGCGGACTTGAGGTAGTTATAGGCTTGGATGATCTGCCGCAACCGATCCTCCAGCGAGCGGTCGCCACCGTTCGCGTCGGGGTGATGACGTTTGACCAGCAACTTGTAGCGCGCCTTGATCGCCGCCTTGTCCGCCCCCTCCTCGATCCCGAGCGTATCGAAGGCCTTCTGCTGCAGCGGCGACAGCATCTTGCGCGCGGGTTTGGCGGCGGCGCCGCCGGTGTAGCGGCTGCGCGCGCCCTGGAACACGCCGAACGGGTCGACCACGGTCTCCGCGTCGATGTCGGGCGGCGGCGCGGCGCGGCCGGCGGCGCGGTTGACGCCCATGGTCCAGGTCGGCCGATGCCCGGTCAGCGCGTCCTTCTGGAAATCGGCGACGGCGTCGTCCGGCAAGCCCGCGAAATAATTGTAGGATTTGTTGTAGTCGCGGACGTGGTCGATGCAGAAATGGAAATACTGCCCCTCCCGGCCGCGCCCCTTCGGCGCCCGATGCGGGCCGGTGCGGTCGCAGCCCTCCCACTCGCACGCCGGTGCGTCGTCGGAAACCGGCCGTTCGGTGCCGGGTCGGACGCGGATCTTGTCGAACAGTTTGGAGTCGAGTTTCATGGTCGGCAGAGTATGGTGTGCCGCACCGCAACGGGCAAGACAGACCGCTGCGACCGGGTTCGGAGGGACCGCGCGGCGGGGGCCGCGGGCCGCGTCTCCGGAGCATCGTCGGAAGGACCGGACATGACGAGACGCGAGCGTATCCTCACGGCCCTGACCGAAGCGTTCACGCCGCGGGAAATTTCCGTCGTCGACGATTCGCACCGCCACGAGGGCCACGCCGGCTGGCGCGACGGCGGCGAAACCCACTTCCGGATCAAGATCGTCGCCGCGGCTTTCGACGGCCGCAGCCGCGTCGCCCGCCACCGCCTCGTCAACGAGGTGCTCCGCCCCGAACTCGATTCGGGCCTGCACGCGCTGGCGATCGACGCCCGCGGCCTCGAGGACGCCGGCTGACGGGTTCCCGTCGTCCACGGCCCGCCGGTCAGGACGATCCGCAGGGCCGATCGGCGCCGGCTGGGGCCCGGAGCCCGGGTTTCCCCGCCGCCCGGTCAGTGCGCGGCACCGGCCGCCTGCTCCTTCGCGGTAAAGCGGTCGACGATGGTGGCGCTCGCCGCGTTGAGGCCGACGACCGACACCTCGGCCCCGTTGCGGCCGAGCCGGGCCACCACCTTGTCGAGGGCCCCCACCGCCGTGATGTCCCAGAAGTGCGCCTCCGTGAGGTCGACCACGATCGTCGTCTCCTGCTCGGGCGGCGCGAAGCCGGCGATGAAGGCTTCGGTCGAGGCAAAGAAGATCTGCCCGCTGACCCGGTAGGTGCGCGAGGCGCCGTCGCCACCGGCCGTGGAGGTGACCGCGACGAGGCGCGCCACCTTGCCCGCGAAGAAGATGCCCGACAGCAGCACCCCGACCAGCACGCCGCGGGCGAGGTCGTGCGTCGCGACCACGGTCGCCACCGTCGACAGCATCACCACCGACGACTGCCACGGCACATGGGCGAGATCGCGGATCGAGCGCCACGAGAAGGTACCGATCGAGACCATGATCATCACCGCGACCAGCGCCGCCATCGGGATCACCCGCACGACGTCGTCGAGCACGAGGATCAGGAACAGCAGGAATGCGCCGGCGACGAAGCTCGACAGCCGGCCGCGGCCGCCCGACGAGACGTTGATCACCGACTGGCCGATCATCGCGCAGCCGCCCATGCCGCCGATCAGGCCGGAGGCGATGTTGGCGACGCCCTGGCTGCCGCACTCGACGTTCTTGTCGCTCGGCGTGTCGGTCATGTCGTCGACGATCTGGGCGGTGAGCAGCGATTCGAGCAGGCCGACCGCGGCGAGCGCCACCGAATAGGGGAAGATGATCTGCAGCGTCTCGAACGTCAGCGGCACCGCGGGAAAGGCGAACGTCGGCAGCGCGGACGGCAGTTCCCCCATGTCGCCGACGGTGCGCACGTCGAGGCCGAGCGCCAGCGAGGCGGCCGTCAGCACCGCGATCGCCACCAGTGGCGAGGGGATCACCCGGTTGAGGCGCGGGAACAGGTAGATGATGGCGAGCCCCGCCGCGACCATCACGTAGGTCGCCGCCGGCACGCCGACGAGCTCGGGCACCTGCGCGAGGAAGATCAGGATCGCCAGCGCGTTGACGAAGCCGGTGATCACCGAGCGCGAGACGAAGCGCATGATGCGCCCGATGCGGATCAGCCCGGCGCCGATCTGCAGCACGCCCATCAGCAGCGTGGCGGCGAAGAGATATTCGACGCCGTGGTCGCGCACGAGGCCGACCATCAGCACGGCGGTCGCCGCGGTGGCGGCCGAGATCATGCCCGGCCGGCCGCCGGTGAACGCCGAGACACAGGCGATGGCGAAGGAGGCATAGAGCCCGACCTTGGGGTCGAGGCCGGCGATCAGCGCGAAGCCGATCGCCTCGGGGATGAGCGCGAGTGCGACGACGACGCCGGAGAGGACGTCGCCACGGATGTTGCCGAACCACTCGCGGGCATAGGCGGAGGACTTGCTGTGCATGGAAAAAAGCTCGCAGGACGCGCGAAAGGGCATCTCGGCGATCGGAGGATCGACGGCGGCCGGATTGCTGCGCGTTTGATGCGTTGTCCGGCGGATCGGCGGCCGGAAGAGCCACCCGGAGTTTCACCGGGTCCTGAGCGATGCCCACAAATAGCCGGAACCCGCACGCGAGTGCAAGCGCTGCAGCGCAACACGACCGGGCATCAGGCTGTGCCGGCGCGCGGCCGGGGTTTGGGCCAACGTCTAGACGGCCGCCTCGGCGAGGAAGTCGGTCACCGCCGAGGGCGGCACGTCGTTGGCGATGAAGGCTTGGCCGATGCCGTGCGTCAGGATGAAGGTGAGCTTGCCGCGCGCCACCTTCTTGTCCTGGCCGATCAGCTTCAGCAGGCCGTCCGCATCGGGCAGGTCGCCGGGCACGTCGGCGAGCCGCGTCGGCAGGCCGACGGTGGAAAAATGCGCCCTCACCCGGTCGGCGTCGTCGCGGCTCGCAAGGTTCATCCGCACCGAAAAATCGTGCGCCAGCACCATGCCGATGGCGATCGCCTCGCCGTGCACCAGCCGGTCGGAGTAGCCGGTCGCCGCCTCCAGCGCGTGGCCGAAGGTGTGGCCGAGGTTGAGCAGCGCCCGCTCGCCCGTCTCGCGCTCGTCGGCGGCGACGACGCGCGCCTTCGCCCGGCACGAGGTGGCGATCGCCGCGGTGCGCGCGGTCCCGCCGGCGAACACCGCGCCGTGGTTCGCCTCGAGCCAGGCGAAGAAGCCGGCGTCGTCGATCAGTCCGTATTTTGCGACTTCCGCGTAGCCCGCCCGGAAATGCCGTTCCGACAGCGTGTCGAGGGCGGCCGTGTCGGCAACGACGAGGTCGGGTTGATGGAACACGCCGACGAGGTTCTTGCCGTGGGCAACGTTGATGCCGGTCTTGCCGCCGACGGAACTGTCGACCTGGGCGAGCAGCGAGGTCGGGATCTGCACGAAGCGCATGCCGCGGCGCACGACGCCGGCGACGAAGCCGGAGAGATCGCCGACGACGCCGCCCCCCAGCGCCACCACCGCGTCGCCGCGCTCGAACCGCCCGCCGATCACCGCGTCGACGACGCGCTCGAACACCGGAAAGCTCTTCGAGGCTTCGCCCGGCGCGACGACGATCGCGCTCGACGCGATCCCCGCCGCCTCGAGCCCGGCCTCCAGCGCGTCGAGATGCAGGCCGGCGAGGTTGGCGTCGGTGACGATCGCGGCGCGCGCACCGGGCAGGCGCTCGGCCATCAGCGCGCCGACACGGCCGATCAGCCCGTCGCCGATCAGGATGTCGTAGGAGCGGTCGCCGAGCGCGACCGGCACGACGACCGGCCCGCCATCGGACGCCTCGGCGGCGGCGGCATCGAAGGTCGCGGCGGTGGTGGTCATGACTCGGGGATTCCAGATGTCCGGTCGGCGCCGGCGGCCTCGGCGTCGAGCCAGGGCAGCAGCGCGGCGACCACGTCGTCGACGACGGCCTCGTGCGGCACGTCGCGCGACAGGATGGTGATGTCGCTGTCGGCGTACACCGGATAGCGCTCCTCGACGAGACGCTTCAGCGTGCCGAGCGGATCGGCGGTCTGCAGCAGCGGCCGGGTCGGGCGGCGCTTGACGCGCTCGAACAGCACCGCGGCGTCGGCCTTCAGCCACACCGACACCCCGGCGGCGCGGATCGCCGCGCGGGTCTCGGCATTCATGAAGGCGCCGCCACCGGTGGCGATCACCCGCCGGCCGTCGCGCAGGAGCCGCGCAATCACCCGCCGCTCGCCCTCGCGGAAATAGGCCTCGCCATGCTGGGCGAAGATTTCCGGCACGGTCTGGTTCGCCGCTTCCTCGATCGCCTGGTCGGCGTCGACGAAATCGAGGCCGAGCCGCGCCGCGAGCCGGCGGCCGACGCTGGTCTTGCCGGCGCCCATCATGCCGATCAGCACGATCGAGCGGGGGCCGAGCCGGTCGAGCACGCGCGCGGCGACGGGCGGCGGCGTCGCGGCCGACACCTCCTCGTCCTCCCCCTCACCCGTCTCGCGCCGCGCCTCGATCATCCCGGCTATGTCCGTGAGAGGCGCCGGGCTTGTCAAGCGCGTGTCCCCGCGCGGGCGCCGGGAACGGACCGCCGGTGACGGAAACCGGTGCTCGGTGTCCATGACGGGAATGCCCCCGCCGCAAGCGGAAAACCCCGACAGGAGACACCGCCATGCTTTCCCGCTCGCAGATCCCCGCCGCGATCAGCACCGTCTGCATCATCCTGCCGCTCGTGCTCACCGCCCTCGTCACGGCGCCGGGCGCCGTGCAGGAGGTTCGGGCCGAAACGGCGGAAGAAGCCCAGCGCATCATCTGGCGGTGTGATTCCCGTGCGGCGGAACTCGGCATCAGCGAGGCCGACTACGAGAGCTTCATGAAGAAGTGCTACGAGGAGGCGATGCAGTCGGGGGGCTGACCCCGGGCGGAGGGGACGTGAAAACGGCTGCGCCTCGCCGATCGGCGGGGTCGGAACGGCACCCGCATCCGCCGCACCCACCGCTGTCTTTGTTAACCGAGTTCCGGCAGACTATCTCCCGGATGACCGGGGGGGCTTCCTGCCGAGCGCGCGGCGCCGGGCGGCTGCGCCCGGCCAAACGCCCCGGCAGCCGTGCAGACGAGAGCCATGCCGACCGTCACCCGCTTTCTCGCCCGCATCGGATGCTTCGGCCTCGCCGTCTTCGCGGCGATGCTGGCGCTCGCCTATCTCGTGACCCCGCCACAGCGGCCGATGAGCGAACCGATCGACGCCGCGGTGTTCGAGACGTTGCGCCCGTCGGATCTGCCGGCCGCGGCCGCCGCCGCGCGCGACGACACCGGCGACCTGCCGCGGCCACCCGGCTGACAGTGGCCGCCGCCCTGATCCCGGAGACAGCCCGCGCCGGAGCCGATGCCTTGAGCGATGCCCACCTGATCGAAGCCTTCCTCGAGATGCAGAGCGTCGAGCGCGGCGCGGCGGCGAACACCATCGCCGCCTATGCCCGCGACCTCGCCGGCTACGCCGCTTTCGTGGCGGGGCGCGGCGGGGCGCTCGGCGCCGGCCGCGACGACGTCGCCGCCTACATGGCGCGTCTCGCCGGCGAGGGTTTTGCGGCGTCGACGCAGGCGCGGCATCTGTCGGCGGTGCGGCAGTTCCACAAGTTCCTCTATGGCGAAGGCCGGCGCCCCGACGACCCGACCGCGACCGTCGACCGGCCGAAGGCGGCGCGTCCGCTGCCCAAAGTGCTGTCGGAGGCGGAGGTCGACCGGCTGATCACCACGGCCGCCGCCCCGCCGGCCGACGACGAGACCCCGCTCGACGCCCTGCGCCGGCTGCGGCTCTCGGCGCTGCTCGAACTCATCTATGCGACGGGCCTGCGCGTCTCCGAGCTCGTCTCGCTGCCGGCGGGAGCGATCCGGCCCGACGCGCGGGTGACGACGGTGCGCGGCAAGGGCGACAAGGAGCGCATGGTGCCGATCGGCACCCGCGCCCGCGCCGCCGTGGCGCGCTTCCGCGAGGCCGCCGCCGCGGCCGGCCGCACGGGTGTGGCAAAGCCTGCCGCGCCCGCCAGCGCGAAATCCGCGGCAAGGCCCGCCACCCGCGCGGCCCCGGAATCCCGCTGGCTGTTTCCCGCCTTTTCCGCGAGCGGCCACATGACCCGCCAGGCCTTCGCGCGCGACCTCAAAGCCCTCGCCGCCCGCGCCGGCATCGCGCCCGGACGGGTCTCGCCGCATGTGCTGCGGCACGCCTTCGCCAGCCACCTGCTCGCGCACGGCGCCGATCTGCGCGTCGTCCAGACCCTGCTCGGCCACGCCGACATCGCGACGACGCAGATCTACACCCACGTGCTGGACGAGAAGCTGCGCGAGCTCGTCGAAACCCGCCACCCGATGGCGCGCGCGCCGGCCACAGGCGGCGGCTGACCCGTCGCCGGCCCCGGCGAAGCGGATTTGCGCGCCTGCCGCGCCTGCGACATCCTTGACAGCCGGGGGCACTGACGCCAGTGTGCGGCCGCGAACGGGGCGAGGCTTCCCGCCCCGCGCGGCCTCCGCCCTCGGCGGCCCCGCAATCGAGGCGGCCGGCCGATATGCCGGCGTCCCGGGACCGGGCCCCCACATAACGGTTCCGTTCGTCGAAACGCCCGACCGGAGCTGCTGCGCGGATGGCGCGGCGGCCGTGCTGCTCCGGCTCTGGGCCCGATCATGGGAAACGGATGCGAAGCTATCTCGAATTTGAAAAGCCGGTCGCCGACCTCGAAGGCAAGGTGCAGGAGCTGAAAGCCCTGTCGCAGTCCGGCGAGGCGGTGGAGATCGACGACGACGTCGCCAAGCTGGAGGCCAAGGCCTCGCAGGCCCTCGTCGAGATCTACGCCAAGCTCACCCCCTGGCAGAAGACGCAGGTCGCGCGCCATCCGGACCGGCCGCACGCGCTGGACTACGTCAAGGGCCTGATCGAGGACTGGACGCCGCTCGCCGGCGACCGCGCCTTCGGCGAGGACGCCGCGATCATCGCCGGCCTCGGCCGCTTCCGCGGCCGGCCGATCGCGATCCTCGGCCAGGAGAAGGGCCACGACACCCAGACCCGCATCCGCCACAACTTCGGCATGGCGCGGCCCGAGGGCTACCGCAAGGCGGTGCGCCTGATGGAACTCGCCGACCGCTTCCAGTTGCCGGTGCTGTCGCTGGTCGACACGGCGGGCGCCTATCCCGGCATCGGCGCCGAAGAGCGCGGCCAGGCCGAGGCGATCGCCCGCTCGACCCAGGCCTGCCTCCGGCTGTCCGTGCCGAACGTCGCGCTGATCATTGGCGAGGGCGGCTCCGGCGGCGCGATCGCGATCGCCACCACCAACCGCGTCTACATGCTCGAGCACGCGATCTATTCGGTGATCTCGCCGGAAGGCGCCGCCTCGATCCTTTGGAAAGATTCGGCGCGGGCGCAGGACGCGGCCACCAACATGAAGATCACCGCCGCCGACCTGCAGCGGCTCGGCATCATCGACGGCATCGTCAAGGAGCCGCTCGGCGGCGCCCACCGCGATCCGGACGCCGTGCTCGGCGCCGCCGGCGACACCATCGAGGGCGCGCTCGCCGAATTCGACGGCATGGAGCCCGAGCAGATCCGCTCGGCCCGCCGGCAGAAATTCCTCGCGATCGGCCGCAATCTCTGAGGACGACCGCCGCCCGGCGGGCGGCGGGCCTTGCCGCCCCGACCGGTTTTGGTAAGACTTTGGTAACGATATCGGTCAATCCTGCGGCCGGGGGTCATGCGTCTTCGCCGCGGACCTGCCCATCGGTGCCGGTAGCGACGTGGACGCGGCGACGGGCGAAGCACTCTGTTCGATTCATCGGCGGATCCGGTTGACGTTCATGCAGGCTGTTCAAAACCCCGCTTCCACTCGCACCCGCGCGCCGCGCCGGGGCGTCGCCGCGCGGCTGCTGCTCGCCGCCGGCCTCGCGGCGCTGCTCGCCGGCTGCCAGGCCGACGAACTCGGCTTCGGCCCGCAATCGACGCGCCAGGCCGAGCGCGAGACGCGGCAGATGATGTCGAAGCTCGGCATGACCGAGACCTCGCCGATCCTGATCCGCATCTTCAAGGAAGAAAACGCGCTCGAGGTCTGGAAGAAGGACCGTTCCGGCCGCTATGCGCTGCTGAAGAGCTACGAGATCTGCAAGTGGTCGGGCAAGCTCGGGCCGAAGATCAAGGAAGGCGACCGGCAGGCACCGGAGGGGTACTACACGATCACCCCGGCGCAGATGAACCCGAAGTCGAGCTACTATCTCTCGTTCAACACCGGCTTCCCGAACGCCTATGACCGCGCCAACGGCCGCACCGGCACGCACCTGATGGTGCACGGCGCCTGTTCCTCGGCCGGCTGCTACGCGATGACCGACGCGCAGATCCAGGAGATCTACACGCTCGCCCGCGACGCCTTCCGCGGCGGGCAGAAGTCGTTCCAGCTGCAGGCCTTCCCGTTCCGGATGACGCCCGACAACCTCGCCCGCCACCGCAACGACCCGAACATGCCGTTCTGGAAGATGCTGAAGGAGGGTTACGACCACTTCGAGCTCACCCGCTCGGAGCCGAAGGTCGACGTCTGCGGCCGGAAGTACGTGTTCAACGCGACGCCGGTCGACGGCACGCTGAGCCCCGCCGCGGCCTGCCCGAACCTCTCGGTGCCGCAGGAGCTGCAGCTCGCCATCGCCGCCCGCCAGAAGGCCGACGAGGCGAAGACGATCGAGATCGCCGCCCGCCTCGAGGCCGAGGAGCGCGTCGCCGCCGAGAAGGCCGCGCGCAAGGCCGAGCAGCAGATCATGCTCGCCCAGCGCGAGGCGGAGCGCCAGGAGCGCCTCGCCAACCGCCAGCCGCTGACGGAATCCGTGCCGCTGCTCGGCACCGTGCTGTCGGCCTTTGTCGCGCCGCCCGAACCGATGCAGCTGGTCGCCGATCCGGTCAGCGGCCCGAACGCCAACCCGTTGCCGAAGGTCGACCCGCGCACGCCGGCTCCCGTCGCCGTCGCGGCGGCCCCGGGCCAGATCACCCCGGCGGCCACCGCCCCGGCGGCCACCGCCACCATTCCCGGCAGCACCGCGCCGGCGCCGGCGGCCGCCGCGCCAGCGGCGACGACCGCCGCCGTGTCTCCCGCGCCCGCACCGGCTGCCTCGCCGGCCGCGCCGACCACCGCCGCCGCCGCGGCCCCCATCGCCGGCGACACGGCGACCACGATCGCCGGCGAGACCCAGCCGGCGCCGGCAGCAAGCGCCGCCGCCGAACCCGAGCAGGGCGCCACCAGTTACGTGAGCGCGGTCACCCGGCTGATCCCCTGGTTCTGATCGGCTGAACCGCGCCCCCCTTGGATCCGGACCGCCGGGTCCGCCCCGGCGCGAGGCCCGCCGCCGTCCCTGCATGCGCAGCGGCGTGCCGCCGGGCCGTCGCCGCGACCGCGGAGATTTGTCCATGCGCCCCATCTTCCTGCTCGCCTGCGCCCTGCTGCTCGCCGCCCCGGCGCGCGCCGAAGGCGTCGCCACCTTGTGCACGCTGGTCGTCGAGCCCGGTGTCGCAGAGCCGCTGCTCTCCGAAGGCGACTGCGACACCCGGGTGACGCCGGCGTCGACGTTCAAGATCGCCCTCGCCGTGATGGCCGCCGACGCCGGGCTGATCACCGCGCCGGACGCCCCGGCCCTGCCCTTCAAGGCGGGCTACGTCGACTGGAATCCCGCTTGGCGCGCCACGACGACGCCGGAAGCATGGATGCGGAATTCGGTGGTCTGGTACTCCTATGAGATGACGAAAATGCTCGGTGCCAAGCGCTTCGAGGCCTACGTCCGCGCCTTCGACTTAGGCAACGGCGACGTCTCCGGCGACCCCGGCGCCGACAACGGCCTCACCGGATCGTGGATCGGCTCGTCGCTGGCGATTTCGCCGCGCGAGCAGGTCGGCTTCCTCGCCCGGCTGCTCGGCGGCGAGATCGCGGTCGCGCCGGAGGCCGTCGCCCTCACCCGGACGCTAGCCGACCAGGGCGAGCAGCCGAACGGCTGGCGGCTGTTCGCCAAGACCGGCGCCGCTGCGCCGAAACGCGCCGACGGC
This sequence comes from Methylobrevis albus, assembly GCF_015904235.1. Lineage (GTDB taxonomy): Bacteria > Pseudomonadota > Alphaproteobacteria > Rhizobiales > Pleomorphomonadaceae > Methylobrevis_A > Methylobrevis_A albus. The sequence continues at coordinate 91,223 of NZ_JADZLT010000042.1, read as the reverse complement.
AAGCCCGACCGGGCACGCAGCTACGGCTGGTACGTCGGCTGGGCGGAAAAGGGCGACCGCCGGGTCTTCTTCGCCCGCCTCGTGCAGAACCAGGGCGCCTCGGACACGCCGCCGAGCTTCCGCGCCCGCGACGGCGTGCGCGCCGATCTGTTTTCGGCAACGTCCGCACTGCTGCGTTGAGCGGGTCGCACCTTGCGATAACGACCGCGTCACCCCCGTCCGATTCCGTCTTTTCGGACGCTGCGACGCACGCTAAGCTCATCGCATGAGCACGCTGTCGATCGATATCCGACGAGCCAGACTTCAGGACGCCGCCGCCGTGGCGGAGGTCCACGACGCGGCTTGGCGCAACGCCTATCGCGGGATTCTGCCGGGTATCGATCTCGAACGCATGGTCGAGAAACGCGGACCGGCGTGGTGGCAGCGGGCGATCCGTCGCAAGGTCGCGGTGCTGGTGCTCGAGGTCGATCGCCACGTCGTCGGCTATGCGACGCTCGGCCCGAGCCGCATGCGCGCGCTGCCGCACAAGGGCGAGATCTACGAGATCTACCTGAAGCCCGAATACCAGGGCATCGGCCTCGGCCGCCGCCTGTTCCAGGCCGCCCGCAGCGCGCTCGGCGAGATGCGCTTCAAGGGCCTCGCCGTCCGCGCCCTCGTCGCCAACGAGGCGGCGCTCGGCTTCTACCGCCGGCTCGGCGGCGACAAGCTGGTCGAGACCGGCGAGCGCATCGGCGACAGCGTCCTGCCGGTGGTGGTGTTCGGCTGGGACCTCGGCTGACGCGGCCCGGCGCTGCGCCGGACCGCCCCTGACCCGCAGCGTCGGCCGCGAAGGCCCCCGGCGTCGGGTCTTGCGTTCAGGGCCGCGCGTCAGGTCTTCTCCGCCGCCGCATCCTTGTCCTTTGGAATTTGCCCCTCCCGCGCGCCGAGGAACTCGCTGACCGCGGTGTACCCGTCGACATGGTCGCAGAAGATCTTCACGACGACGAGGATCGGCACCGCCATGATCGCCCCCGCGATGCCCCAGAGCCAGCCCCAGAAGGCGACGGCGAGGAAGATCGCCACCGGGTTCATCTCCAGCCGGCGCCCGACCAGCATCGGCGTGACGATCTGGCCCTCGAACACAGTGATCGCCAGGAACACCGCGGGCGCCACCATGGCCGCGCTGACGGTGTCGAAGCTGACCAGAGCCACCACCACGATCGCACTGCCGGTAACCGCCGGGCCGATGTAGGGCATGTAGTTGAGGACGCCGCCGAGGATGCCCCAGAGCACCGGCGTCGGCATTCCCACCACCGACATCGCGATGCCGATGGCGATGCCGAGGCAGATGTTGATGATCGTGATGGTGAAGAGGTAGCGCGACACCTCGCGTTCGACCTCGCGGGTGATGCGCACGCCGCGCTTCTTGTCCGACAGCGTCGGCAGCACCTTGACCAGCTTCTCGTAGAACATGTCGCCCGAGGCGAGCAGGAACAGCAGCAGGACGATCGTGAGGCCCATCTTGGCGCCGATCTCCGGCACGCCGGTGGCGGCGCGGCTGAGCAGGCCCGGCTCCTCAAGCACGACGCGCTGCACCGGCATCCCGGCGCGCGCCGCCTCCTCCATGCGCTGCGACGCCGCCATCACCCGCTCGATCGGCCCGCGCAGCAGGCTGATCTTGTCGCGCAGCGTCGCCGCGGTGCCGGGCGCATCGTCGATGAACTGCTGGATCGGGTCGATCAGCACCCAGACCGCGCTGGAGACCGCCGCGATCAGGATCACCACCAGCGCCGCCGCCGAGACGAATTCCGGCACGCCGCGCCGGCGCAGGCCGCGCACCGCCGGGCTGAGCACGAGCGCGAACAGGAAGGCGAGCGAGACCGGAAGCAGGAAATCCTTCGAGAAGTACAGCGCCGCGATCAGCATGATCAGGAAAATACCGACCTGGGCGAACCGCGCCTCGGCGGCGAGGAACGGCTCGGGCGGTGCGTGTTCGACCCGGGAGATCGCCGAGGCGTCGGCCTCGTCGGCCGGCGCGGGGGCCGTGTCCGTGCCCCCGCCCCCACCGAACGGCGCCGCTGTGGATGGTCCGGGGACGATCGGGACGGCGGCGATTTCGGCGGGCTGCATGGGGACACTTCCGGGGACAGGAGGGTTGCGGCGCGCTGGCGTCGATCAGGCGGCGGCCGAGGCGTCCACAGCGGCCGCCGCGATTTCGTGGCCGTGGATCAGGTCGTGCACGAACTGCAGCTTGGCGACGACCGGCTGGCTGAGCACGAAGGGATAGAGGTCGGGCTGGCCCATGCTGCGGTTGATGCTGTTGATCGCGAACGTCAGCGGCACCCAGGCCGCGACCAGCATCTCGGCGCTGTCGGCGTCATAGGGATCGAAGCCGATGCCGAGGCGCAGCACCCGGTCGCCGCCGATCGGCGAACGCAGGTTGAGGCCGAACGCCTTCGCGGTGTCGAGCGTGTCGACGATGTGCAGGTAGTGCGCGAAGGTCTCGGCGAAGTCTTCCCAGGGATGCGAGGCGGCATAGGCGCTGATGAACGAGTCCGGCCAGCCGGGCACCGGCCCGTTCTGGTAATGGCGCTGCAGCGCCGCCATGTAGTCGTCGCTCTCGTCGCCGAAGGCTTCGCGCGACGCGTCGATCCGGCCGCCGTCGCGCACCAGTACGTCCCAGTAGTAGTGGGCGATCTCGTGCCGGAAGTGGCCGACCAGCGTGCGGTAGGGCTCGCCCATCTGGGCGCGCCGCTTCTCCCGCTCCGCGTCGTCCGCCTCGAGCACGTTGAGCGTGATGAGGCCGTCCTCGTGCCCGGTCAGCACCGGCTTCGGATTGCCATCGGCGTCGATGCCGTCGGAGAGGAAGTCGAAGGCGAGGCCGCCGGTCGGGTTCTGCATCCGGTCTTCGTGCGGCAAGCCGAGGCGCAGCAGCGAATAGAACAGGTGGTGCTTCGCGCCTTCGAGCCGGCGCCACAGCGCATGGTTCGCCGGATCGCTGAGATCGGGGATCGTGCGGTTGTGCCGGCAGCACGGGCAGGCAATGTCGTCCGAGCCCTCCGGCAGCATCCAGTTGCAGGCGTCGGATTCCGCGTTGACGCAGAAGAACCAGCGCTCGTTCGGCGAATCGACCGGCCGGAACATCTCGCCGTCGGCGTCGAGCGCCTTCAGTTCGAGCCGGTCGGGCAGGAAGCCGAGCCGGCGGCTGCAGCCGTTGCAGAAGGTATTGCCGAAGTCCAGCGTCTGGCCGCAGGCCTGACATTCGAACAGTTTCATGAAGCGTCCCGATCCCCCGTCGGCGTGTGCCGAATCAAAAAAAGGCCGCCCAGAAACTGACGGCTGTGGCGAGTGAACGCGGGCTGACGCAATGGGTTCCCGCAGCGGGGACTATTCCGCCGCGCATGGCAGGCAAGCGCGGAGCGCGGATGGCAGGAAAGCGCGGAGCGCGGATGGCTGGCGAGCGCGGAGCGCGGATGGCAGGCGAGCGCGGAGCACGGCACGGGCAGCCGCAGCCGTGACCGCCCTTGACCGCGCGCCCGCGGCGATGGATTTCTGCGACCGGGCCGCTATGATCGCCGCGACTGTCGAGACCCCGGAAACCCAGCAAGATGATCCGCTGCACGGAATGTGCGCTGCGCCGGACCGGCGCGTTCAAGCCGCTCGACGAGGAAGACATCCTCTATATCGACGCCATGAAGCGGGCCCACCTCGCCCTGCCGGCCGGGGCCGAGATCATCGTTCCGGGCGCCGAGAATACCGAGCTCTACACGCTCTATTCGGGCTGGGCCTACCGCTACAAGGAACTGCCCGACGGCCGCCGCCAGATCCTGCACTTCCTGCTGCCCGGCGACCTGATCGGCCTGCAGGCGGCGATGTCGGAGGTGCCGCTCTACGGCGTCATCGCGCTGACGCCGGTCTCGATCTGCGTGCTGCCGCGCAAGCGCATCTGGAACCTGTTCGGCACCATGCCGGAGCTCGCGTTCGACGTGACCTGGCTCGGCGCGCGGGAGGAGAGCCATGTCGACGAGAACCTCACCACCGTCGGCCGCCGCGCCGCCGCCGAGCGCATCGCGGCGTTGCTGGTCGGCCTCTACCGCCGACTGCTCGGGCTCGGCCTCGTCTCCGAGGGCAACAGCTTCGCCTTACCGCTGACGCAGCAGCACATCGCCGACGCGCTCGGCCTGTCGCTGGTCCATACCAACAAGACCATGGCCCGCCTGCGCCGCCTCGGCTTCTACAGCCAGTCGGACGGCATGGTGACGCTGCCGAACCCGCACGCGCTGGAAAGCCTGTCGCAGTTCGACGCGCTCGACGACCGCCTGCGCCCGCTGATCTGAGCCGGACACGAAAAATGCGCCGTGCGGGAAGCACGACGCATCGCAGTGTTCGGGCGGACGGGTGGCGTCAGCCCTGCGTCTTGTGGGCGCGCAGCATCCACACCGCCTTCTCGAGTTCGGCGAGCCGGGCCGTCAGCATGTCGGCGGTGACCAGATCGTCGGCCTCGTCGGCCGCCTCGGCCACCTCGCGCGCGGTGCGGGCGCAGGCCTCGTTCTCGGCGGCGAGGATCTCCAGCATCTCGTCGGCGTCCGCCTTCGGGTCGAGGCTGATGCCCTTCGGCGACAGCACCGAGCCCTGCTTCGAGGGCACGTGGAAGCCGAGCGCCAGAATGCGTTCCGCAATCACGTCGACGGCGGCAAACAGCGCCGTGTACTGCTGCTCGGTCAGTTCGTGGATCGACAGGAAGGCGCGGCTGCGCACGTTCCAGTGCACGATCTGGGTGCGGATCAGCAGGCTGTAGGTATCCTCGAGCACCACCGACAGCTGCTCGGCGATGGCGGCACGCGCGGCCGGCTCGATGCCGGCGCCGGCGGTCTTGGCGGCGTCGATCGGGGCGATGTTGGAAGCGGACTTGGCCATGGGGAACTCCTCGGCGCCGATCGAAACCGATCCGGCGGATGGGCTGGCGACCCGTCGGGTCGTCTCAGGCCATCAACGCCGGTCGCGTCCGCGGTGTTCCGATGGCGGTGCGTCCTATCTCGTCAGACGACGCCGCCGATCTTCACCAGCCGCGGCTTGTCCGCCTCGGCGTCGAGCGGACAGACGATGCTGACCCGGCCGGGTTCCGTCTCCGTCAGCGTCGCGCCGAGCTGGCGCAGATATGCCTCGACGAAGCGCCGTGACAGCTTGAACGAGCGCGGCTGCACCCCGGGATCGCCGACGATCTCGATCGCCAGCCCCGCCGCATCGCCGATGCAGCGCACCGAGACCGGAACGCCGCTGTGCACCGCCGCGTCGAGATAGTCGGGCAGGATCTCGGCCATCAGCATCGCGATCGGCACCGCCGTGTCGAGCGCGACGCGGCGCCCCTCGCCCTCGACGGTGAGCTCGAAGGCGTTGCGGCTCGCCCCGGCGACGTCCTGCAGGCGGTGGATCACCTCCCGGATCATTGGCCCGATCTGCACCGCGCCGGTTTCGGAATCCGCGTAGGTCGTGCGGTAGACCGCCGACATCGCGTTCACCCGGTCCTCGGGAAAGCGCAGGATCTGGCGATGCTCGGGCGAGAGCGCCCGCTTCTGCAGCGCGAGCAGCGAGGCGATCACCTGCAGATTGTTCTTCACCCGGTGATGCAGCTCGCGCAGGTAGTTGCGCTTCTCGGTGATCTCGCGCTCGAGGTCGGCGTTGCGCTTGGCGAGTTCGCCGGTCAGCGTGTCGAAGGAGGCGGCGATGTCCAGGAACTCGCGCGGCGCGCGCGGATCGACGCTCGTGCTGGTCGGTCCGCCGTCGCGGGCATGGCTGCGGTTCGCCTCCTGCAGCGCCAGCACCCAGCGCAGCACCGCCCCGTTGAGGCCGAGCCAGATCGCGAACAGCGCGGTCAGCAGCATCAGCATCGGCGCGACCGCGCTGACGAGAAGCTGCTGGCGCGGCTCGGCGAGGATGTCGGTCTCGAGGTTGGCCGTCACCAGCCAGACATCGAAGGAGCGCAGCTTGTAGATCGTAAAGATGTAGGCGTTGCCGGCGAACCGGGCCGTACGCAGGCCGATGCCGACCTCGAGCGGCAGGTCGGCCGGCCACATCCCGGGCTCCGGTGACGTCCGCCCCATCACGATCGGCGACGACTGGCCGTCGACCAGCACGGCCCGGCTCGACGGGAACACGCGGTAGACGTCGAGCAGTTCGGCGAGGTAGGACCGGCTCATGGTGACCGCCACCGAGCGCCGCGAGTCCTCCGCCCGCGCGGCGAGCCAGAACACCCCGCCCTCGGCTCCGCTCTGCACGATCTTAGTGCGCACTTCGCCTTCGGCGAGATCGTCGATGGTGGCGATCGGGGCAAAGCTCGTCGCCGGGGCGGCCGAGCGGCGGTGCACGTCGCACAGCCGGGTGCCGCCATCGTAGACGGCGATGCTGTCATACCCGGGGTAGTTGTCGATCAGGACGCCGAGGTTGCGGCCGCAGGTCTCGGAATCGGTTCCGGCGAGCGCCGTCAGTTCCGAAATCGTCATCGCGAGCCGCGATGCCCCGAGCGGCACGGCGTCCATCCGGGAGGCGAGCAGTTCCGCGTCATGCGACAGCGACGAGAGTTTCGCCGCCCGCGCCGACCCATAGCTGTCCCAGGCGATCGCCGCGATCACGAGGACCGGCGGGATGATCGCGATGAGCAGGATGAGCAGGATGCGGCTGCGGAGCGACGAAAACACGGCGCGGGATGACTCGACTGGAGGACCGCGGAACGCGCGGCCGGCTGTCAGGCTCGGGCGAGCCTCCCGGCGATCGCCGGTCCAGTCGCAGCGAGCGTCGTTGCGTCAGGGCCGATCTCGGAGACATGCTCGATCGCAAGCAGCGCGGTGAGGCGGGCGCGCGCACGATTGAGCCGGCTCTTGATCGTTCCCACCGGAACGCCGCAGATTTCCGCCGCCTCCTCGTAGGAGAAGCCCGAGGCCCCGATCAGGGTGAGAACTTCGCGCTGGTCGGGCGGCAGCTTGGCGAGCGCTTCCTTGAAATCACCGAGATCGAGCCGGGCGTGCTGCTCGCCGACCACCGAAAGCGTGGCCGCATGCTTGCCGTCGGCGTCTTCGACCTCGCGGCGCGTGCGGCGCAGCTGGCTGAAATAGACGTTGCGCAGGATCGTGAAGAGCCAGGCGCGGAGATTGGTGCCCTCGGTGAAACTGGCGTTCGCCGCCCAGGCCTTCATCAGGGTCTCCTGGACGAGGTCGTCGGCGCGGTCGAGCTTGCCGCAGAGCGAGATCGCAAAGGCGCGCAGGCTGGGGATTTCAGCGAGCAGGCCGTCGCGGAAGTTCGTCGAGGGAGTGGCGGGCGCCGTCATTGTGCGCCGCCTTCGGAAAGTCCGTTCTCGGAGGACTTGCCGGAGGCGGTGTTGCCGGCGGCGGCACCATCGAGTTCTGCGAGGAGCTGCGCGAAACGGTCGGGAACAGGCTGACGCACCACTTCGTCATACATGGCCTTCAACTTTTCGCCGATCACATGCTGTGCATCGGCGGGAAGGGCCGGCTGGCGCCGCTTACCCTCGCCCTCTGACTTCGACATTTCCAACTCCATGCATGCCGGCAGCTCACGGCTGACCGCACCTCGACCACCCGACGACGGAAATGCATCCTTTCCGAAAATGTTCCATCGAGCGCGGAACTTTTTTCGGCATGCCCGGTTTAGACTGTCGTTATCCCGCGTCCATCTTCCGACGGGACGTCCGGCTGGCCCCCTGGCCGGTGCGGACGGCAAGCGGAAGGCAGACGTCGTCGGCGGATTGAACGACCGCCGGCGACCTAAAGTTCCCTCGGAGACGTTCTGAAATGACGATGACCGACCAGCTCGGACCGCATCTGCCCTTCCTGAGACGCTTCGCCCGCGCGCTGTGCGGCAACCAGACGAGCGGTGATGCCTATGTCGTGGCGTCCCTCGAGGCGATCGTCGCCAACCGGGACGTGCTGCCGACGCATCTCGAGCCGCGGGTCGCGCTCTATCACCTGTTCCTGCGCATCTGGAACGACACGCCGGTGAACAACCTCGCCCCGAGCGGCGACGGCGAAAGCCGCCTCGAGACGCTGACGCCGCGCTCGCGCCAGGCCTTCCTGCTGACGACGGTCGAGAGCTTCCAGCCCGAAGACGCCGCGGCCGTGATGGGCGTCGACGCCGCCACCTTCGCGGAACTCTCCGATACCGCCGCCCGCGAGATCGCCGAGCAGGTCGCGACCGAGGTGCTGATCATCGAGGACGAGCCGATCATCGCGATGGACCTCGAATCCCTCGTCGAAGGTCTCGGCCACACGGTCATCGACATCGCCCGCACCCACAAGGAGGCGCTGGCCGCCGTGGCGAAGCGCCGGCCGGGCCTCGTGCTCGCCGACATCCAGCTCGCCGACGGCAGCTCGGGCCTCGATGCGGTGAACGACATCCTCGCGAACATCGAGATCCCGGTGATCTTCATCACCGCCTACCCCGAGCGCCTGCTCACCGGCTCGAAGCCCGAGCCGGCCTTCCTGATCACCAAGCCGTTCCAGACCAACACGCTGCGCGCCGTGATCAGCCAAGCGCTGTTCTTCAACGACAGCTCGGCCCGCAAGGACGCCGCCTGATCGCGGCGACCGGGCAAGCCCACCGAACGAAAAAGGCCGCCGACCGGAATTCCGGTCGGCGGCCTTTGTTTTTTGGCGGGCACCGCAGGCATGGCGATCGCCGGCCGGAGGAAGGCCGGCGAGAGAGACGGCGGAGGCTCTACCCGCCGAAACGTCAGCTGCGCCGGGCGAGGATATAGCCGGTGGCGAGGACGCCGACGGCGATCAGCACCGGCAGCTTGGTCATGTTGGTCGCCATCGCCGGGGCCGCGGCCACGGCGACCGGAGTCGCCATCGCCGCGAAGGCGCGGGAGCGCCGCTGCTGGCGCCAGCGGTAGATGGCGAACGAGAGCCGGATCAGCAGTGCGACGAGCAGCAGGCCACCCGCGACGATCAGGGCCGCATAGACCGGCCCGACTTCCGGGATCAGCGCCTGGTAGCCGGCAAGCAGCGCGAAGAGGAAGGCGAGCAGGACGAAGAAGCCCGCCGCGATCTGGAACAGGACGCCGACGAGGGCGCGCTTGATCAGCGCACCCCCGCTGGCCAGGGCGAGACCTCTGAGTATCGCACCCATAGTCGTTACTTCGAGCGCGACATGAGGCCGAGCACCAGGCCGACGCCGAGCGAGATCCCGAGAGTACGCAGCGGATGCTGGCGGACTTCCTCGGCGAGCGCGTCGAGCGCCCGGTCGGAAGCGTCGCGGGCGGCATCCGAAGCGGCGACGATCTTCGCGGCCGAGGCGGACGCGAGTTCGCTGGCCTGCGCGGTGGCGGCGTCGACACGCGCGCCGATGTTGCTGGCCATGGCTTCACCCTTCGATTCGACGAGCGATGCGATCGTCTTGGAAATGTTGGAAATGTCCTTGCGCAGGCGGTCGACCTGGGCGCTGAGTTCGTCGTTGGTGAGCATATCGGGCACTTCAACCTCGATGCCGGTGGTGGGATCGGTCTTGCGAACCACGTGAGTGTCCTCCTAGATTGGGGGATGACGAACGACGCGCTGCGGCGGTTAGCCTGGCCCGGAAGCCTCTGCACTGCATCCGACCATCCCGAAAACTGTCCTGGAACGAGCCGCCGATTGCGCGTCGGCAATGATTTCCGGCTCTTGGCGATGAACTTCCGGCGCCCCCGATTGTTCCAGCGGCACGACGACCGCCGGCTTAAAATTCGTATCACATGTGAAATGACGTGGTCCGCCGTCCTGTCGCCATCCTATTGTTGCCTTCGAGGCTGACCGGGTCGCGCTTCGCGCTACGGATTTGGCCAACGCTGCAAAAGGTCGGGAGCATTGATCGGGGCGCCTCAAGAACGACAGTCGGCCGAAGGGTCGCTCGGCGACCGTGCCGAGGCCGGACGTTCGCCGCTCGGCGCACTCACCGCGATGCTGCGACGGCCGCAAGACCGGACGGCGATGGCTGAGACGGCGCCCGCGCGCCTCGACGGCGGCGTCCTGCGCGTTGCAGCCCCCATCGGCTGCCTCGTCGTCGTGCTCGCCCTGTTCGGTGCGCTGCTCGCCGTGCAGTGGAACGGGCTGGAGGCGCGCCGGACGCTGGTCGCCGGCACCCAGGCGTCGATCACCGCGGCGAACAGCATCGTGCTCCGCATGCTCGATGCCGAGACCGGCCAGCGCGGCCTGATCATCACCGGCAACGAACGCTACCTCGCGCCCTATCTCGCGGCCCGCCGCGACTTGCCCGACCTCGTCGCCTCGCTCTCCGCCCAGGTCCGCGACGACCCGCAGAACCGCGCCCAGGCCGGCCGGATCGGAACCCTCGTCGAGGCAAAGCTCGCCGAACTCGAACAGACCGTCGCGCTGGTCCGCACCGGCGACCGCGCCGCCGTCGCCCGGGCCGTCGGCAGCGGCCGCGGCAAGGCGCTGATGGACGCGCTGCGCACCGAGAGCGAGACCTTCGTCGCCCAGCAGCAGCGCCGCCTGCAGGAACGGCTCGATGACGTCTCGATGGGCGAGGTCGGCGCGCGCAACACCGTGCTGATCGGCTTTGCCATCGCGGGCCTCGCCCTCCTCGTCTCGCTGATCGCCCTGCTCGGCGCGCACCGCCGCCTTGCCGCGGAGGTCGCGACCCAGCGCCGCCTCGCGGACGGCTTCGAGGCGGCGAAGGACGAACTCGCCCGGCGTTTCGACAGCGCCAGCGCCGAACTCGCCGACGCCTCCATGCGGCTCGAGACCGCGCTGCGCGGCTCGCGCATCGTCGTCGCCAGCCAGGACCGCGACCTGCGCTACCGCTGGGTCCGCAACGCAGCCAATGGCGGCGATCCGTCCAGCCTGATCGGCAAGAGCGACGCCGACTTCGTGCCCGAGCCGCAGCTCAGCCGGCTCGTCGCGGCAAAACTCGGCGTCGTCGAGACCGGCGAGGCGGCGACCATCGAGATCAACGTGCCCGGCCGCGAGGGCGGTGACACCTGGCTCGACCTTCACCTCGAGCCGATGTTCGACGCCGAAGGACGCATCGACGGCATCACCTCCGTCGGCGTCGACGTCACCGACCGCCGCCGCCGCGAGCAGCACATCCGCCTGCTGATGCGCGAACTCGCCCACCGCTCGAAGAACACCCTCGCCGTGGTGCAGGCGATGGCGCGGCAGACCGCGGCGAGCGCCAGCAGCAAGGACGACTTCGTCGCCCGCTTCGAGGCCCGGCTCGAGGCGCTCGGCGCCGCCCATTCGCTGCTCGTCAACGAGGGCTGGTCGGGCGCGCGGATCGGCGACCTCGTCCGCTCGCAGCTCGGCCACTGTCTCGACCTGATCGGCAAGCAGATCTTCATCGACGGCCCGCCGCTGACGCTGCCGATCGAGATGATCCAGAACATCGGCCTCGCCCTGCACGAACTCGCCACCAACGCCGCGAAGTACGGCGCGCTGTCGACGCCGCACGGCCGCGTCGACATCGACTGGACGGTGACGCCCGCCGCCGCCGGCGCCAACCTCGTCGTGATGCGCTGGATCGAGAGCGACGGCCCGCCGGTCGAGAAGCCGACCCGGCGCGGTTTCGGCCGCATCGTCGTCGAGCGCACCGTGGCCCGCGCGGTGGGTGGCACCGTCGACCTCGACTACGACCCCGCCGGCCTGCGCTGGAAGCTCACCTTCGAGCTCGCCGCGGAGGCCGTGTCCGGCGCCGGCGCCGCGACGCCCGCCGACCGGATCCGCTAGCCCGGCCGCAGTCCGCCCGTCGCCGCCGGCCGCGGGTCGTGCGACGGGTCGGCATGCTGCACCGCACAAAAGTCCGACTTGCACCGCCGCTGCGGGGGGGATAAGACGTGGCGACCCGCGCGACCGGCTGGCCGGCCGGCGTGCCCGCCAGCCCTGGAGATTGAGGCCATGCGCATCGACGCCGTGCCGATCGGCAAGAACCCGCCGCACGACATCAACGTCATCATCGAGGTTCCGCTCGGCGGCGAACCCATCAAGTACGAGATGGATAAGGAAGCCGGGGCGATGTACGTCGACCGCTTCCTCTATACGGCGATGCGCTACCCCGGCAATTACGGCTTCGTGCCGCACACGCTGTCGGACGATGGCGACCCGATCGACGTCGTCGTCTGCAACACCCGCGCGGTGATGCCCGGCGCGATCATGAACTGCCGCCCGATCGGCGTGCTGCTCATGGAAGACGAGGCCGGCATCGACGAGAAGATCCTCGCCGTGCCGTCGTCCAAGCTGACCAAGCGCTACGAGAAGGTGCAGAACGCCACCGACCTGCCCGAGATCACGCTGAAGCAGATCGAGCACTTCTTCGAGCACTACAAGGACCTCGAGCCCGGCAAGTGGGTCAAGGTGCTGCGCTGGGGCGACGCCGAGGAGGCCCGCGGCCTCATCGTCAAGGCGATCGAACTCGCCAAGGAAAAGGCGGCCGGCTGAACGCTGCCGCCCGCGCGCCGGTCCGGCCGGCGCCTTCAGCCCGAACCGTTGCGAAGGCCCGCCCCCCGGCGGGCCTTTTTTCATGCTTCCGTCTCAATCACCGCGCCCGGGGATGCTAAACCTGCGGCAGGGCGCCGCGTCGGTGACACGTCGCGGTGAACCGGAAGCACCAAGATCGCACGGCGAGAGACCGCCCCGGAGGCGGCAGGAGGAAGGCGATGGACGGGATCATCAACAGCGGCAAGAGCCGCCTGATCGCGGAGACGAGCGCCCGGCTGCGCGCCGCAGGCCACGACGAGGTCGCGGACTTCGCCGCGCGGCTCTATGCCCGCGCCGCGGCGGAGGACATCGTCCACTATGCCGCGACCGATCTCGCCCGCCTGGCGCAGGCCGCCTTCGCCCGTCTCGGCGCCCACCGGCCCGGCACGCACACCATCACCATCGAGGACATCGACGTCGCCGGCGAGGGACCGCGCGGCCGCGGCCTGACGCTTCTCGAGGTCGTCAACGACGACATGCCGTTCCTCGTCGATTCGATCGTCGGCGCGCTGCAGGACGTCGGCGCCGACGTGCGGTTGCTGCTGCACCCGGTGCTTGCCGTCTCCGGCGACAGCAGCGACGTCCGCCGCGAGAGCCTCGTCCACATCCACCTCGCCCGCCTGCCCGACGAGGCGGCGCACGCCGACCTCGCCCGCCGGCTGGAGGCGACGCTGGGTGACGTGCGCCGCGCCGTGAACGACTGGCAGGCGATGCGCGCCGCCGTGGTGCAGGCGGTCGCCGACTACCGTGCCGCGCCGCCGCCCTTGCCCGACAGCGAGGTCGCCGAGGCGATCGCCTTCCTCGAGTGGCTCGCCGACGACAACTTCACCTTCCTCGGCCTGCGCGAATACGACGTCGAACTCGCCGATGGCCCCGGCCGCCGCATCCTGCACCGCGATGGCACCGGCCTCGGCGTGCTCACCGATCCCGAGTTCCGCATTCTCCGCCGCGGCCGCGAATTCGTCGAGATGACGCCGGAGATCCGCGACTTCATGATGCGGCCCGAGGCGCTGTTCGTCATCAAGGCCAACGTCAAGTCGCGCGTGCACCGGCGCGCCTATCTCGACTGCGTCGGCATCAAGCACTACCTGCCGGACGGCCGCCTCGTCGGCGAGATCCGCGTCGCCGGCCTGTTCACCTCCACCGCCTACACACGCCCGGCCCGCACCATTCCCTATCTCCGGCGCAAGGTCGCCGCGGTGCTGGAGCGCGCCGGCTTCGACGCCGCCAGCCACTCGGCCCGCACCCTCGCCAACGTCATCGAGACCTATCCGCGCGACGAGCTGTTCCAGATCGACACCGACCAGCTCTACGAATTCGCCCTCGCGATCCTCGAGCTCGACGAGCGGCCGCGCATCCGCGTCCTCGCCCGGCTCGACCGCTTCGACCGCTTCGTCTCGGTGCTCGTCTTCGTGCCGCGCGAGCGCTACACGACCGAGGTCCGCGCCCGCATCGGCGACTATCTCGCCCGGGTCTACGCCGGCCGCGTCTCCGCCTTCTACCCGGCCTTTCTCGAGGGCGGCCTGACCCGCGTCCACTTCATCATCGGCCGCGACGAAGGCCAGACGCCCGAGGTCGCCCGCGCCGAGCTGGAAACGGCCGTCGCCGCGCTGGTGCGCACCTGGGGCGATGAGTTCGCCGCCCTGCTGCATGACCGCTTCGCCCCGCTGCGCGCCCGCGCCCTCGCCGGGCGCTTCAGTTCGGCGTTCTCGGTCTCCTACCGCGACCGCTACCGCGCGCCCGCCGCCCTCGACGACATCGCCCGCGTCGAGCGCCTCACCGACGAGCGCCCGACCACGATCACCTTCGGCCGCGGCGACGACCTCGCGCCGCACCAGTGCACGCTGAAGCTGTTCCAGCGCGGCGCGCCGATTCCGCTTACCCGCCGGGTGCCGGTGCTGGAAAACCTCGGCTTCGAGGTGATCGACGAGCAGACCTACGAGATCCAGCCCGCCGACGGCGGCCATGTCGTGCTGCACGACATGACCCTCGCCCGCCCCGACGGCCAGCCGATCGACCTCGACACCCTCGCCGATCCGCTGCGCGCGCTGTTCATGGCGGTGTGGCTGAAGCGGGCGGAGAGCGACGCGCTCAACGCGCTGGCGATCCACGCCGGTCTCGCCTGGCGCGAGATCGCGATCCTGCGCACGCTGTCGCGCTACCTGCAGCAGGCCGGCATCGCCTATGGCCAGCATTACATGGCCGACGCACTGGTGCGCCACGCCGGGACTGCCGCGCGCCTCGTCGCCCTGTTCCTGCGCCGTTTCGACCCCGGCGCCGCCGACCGGCGCGCCGACGACGAGGCCGCCATCGCCGCCTTGATCGAGGCCGACCTCGAGGCCGTCACCAGCCTCGACGACGACACCATCCTGCGCCGCTTCCTCGGCCTGATCCGCGCCACCAACCGCACCAACTTCTTCCAGATCGCCGCCGACGGCCAGCCGAAGGACGTCATCTCGCTCAAACTCGACCCCGCCCGCGTCGAGGGCCTGCCCGCGCCCAGGCCGCATGCCGAGATCTGGGTCTACAGCCCGCGCGTCGAGGGCGTGCACCTGCGCTTCGGCATGGTCGCCCGCGGCGGCCTGCGCTGGTCCGACCGGCCGCAGGACTTCCGCACCGAGGTGCTCGGCCTCGTCAAGGCGCAGCAGGTGAAAAACGCGGTCATCGTGCCGGTCGGCGCCAAGGGCGGCTTCTTCCCCAAGCAATTGCCCGACGGCGGCGGCCGCGAGGCGGTGTTCGCCGAAGGCACCGCCGCCTACAAGATCTTCATCGAGAGCCTGCTCGACGTCACCGACGACATCGAGGTCGGCGGCGCCATCGTGCCGCCGGAGAGCGTCGTGCGCCACGACCGCGACGATCCCTATCTCGTCGTCGCCGCCGACAAGGGCACCGCCACCTTCTCCGACACGGCCAACGCCATCGCCGACGCGCGCGGTTTCTGGCTCTCCGACGCCTTCGCCTCCGGCGGCTCGGTCGGCTACGACCACAAGAAGATGGGCATCACCGCGCGCGGTGCCTGGGAAGCGGTGAAGCGGCACTTCCGCGAGATCGACATCGACATCCAGAAGACGCCGTTCACGGTCGCCGGCGTCGGTGACATGTCGGGCGACGTCTTCGGCAACGGCATGCTGCTGTCGCCGGCGATCCACCTCGTCGCCGCCTTCGACCACCGCGACATCTTCATCGACCCGGATCCCGACGCGGCCGCGGGCCTTGCCGAGCGCCGGCGCCTGTTCGCGCTGCCGCGCTCGAGCTGGCAGGACTACGACCGCAGCCTGATCTCGCCCGGCGGCGGCGTCTTCTCGCGCAGCGCGAAGTCGATTTCCCTGTCGCCGGAAATCCAGGCCGTGCTCGGCTTTGCCCGCGACCGCGCGACGCCGGCCGAGGTGATGCGGGCGATCCTGCGCGCCCCCGTCGACCTGATGTGGTTCGGCGGCATCGGCACCTATGTCCGCGGCCCGGGCGAGAGCGACGCCGAGGCCGGCGACAAGGCGAACGATGCCCTGCGCATCGCCGCCGGCGAACTGCGCGCCAAGGTGGTCGGCGAAGGCGCCAACCTCGGCCTGACCCAGCGCGCCCGCATCGCCTATGCAGCGGGCGGCGGCCGGGTCAACTCGGACGCGATCGACAACTCCGCCGGCGTCAACTCGTCCGACGTCGAGGTCAACATCAAGATCGCGCTGCGCCGCGCGGTGCTCGCCGGCCGGCTGCAACTCGCCGACCGCAACACCCTGCTCGCCTCGATGACCGACGACGTCGCCGCCCTCGTGCTGCGCAACAACTACCTGCAGACGCTGGCGATCTCGATGACCGCCCAGCGCGGCGCCGAGGACTTCGGCTACCAGCGCCGGCTGATGCAGACGCTGGAAGAGCGCGGCCTGCTCGACCGCGCCGTCGAATACCTGCCCGACGACGCCGCCCTCGCCCAGCGCGAGAAGGACGGGCGGCTGCTGACCCGGCCCGAACTCGGCGTGCTGCTCGCCTATGCGAAGATCGTGCTGTTCGACGACCTGCTCGCCACCGCGGTTCCCGACGATCCCTATCTCGCCGGCGAGCTCTACGCCTATTTCCCGCCCGCGATGCGCGAGGCCTTCTCGGACGACATCGCGCATCACCGCCTGAAGCGCGAAATCGTGGCAACGCGGCTCGCCAATGCCGTGATCAACCGCGGCGGCCCGGCCTTCGTCGTCCGGATCGCCGACCAGACCGGGGCGGCCCCCGCCGGCATCGTCCGCGCCTTCCTCGCTGCCCGCGACGCCTTCGGCCTGCCGGCGCTGTTCGCGGACGTCGACGCCCTCGACGCGGCGATCCCCGGCGCCGCGCAGCTCGAGCTCTACGGCCGCATCCAGGACCTGATGCTGCAGGCGGTTACCTGGCTGCTGCGCAACACCGCCGTGGACGGCGAGGATCTCGCCGCGCTGGTCGGGCGCTTCCGGCCGGGCATCGAGGAAATCTCCGCCGCGCTCGACCTGACCGCGCTGCCCGAGGAGGTGGCGAACGCCGTCGGCGAGACCGTCGCCCGGCTCGTCGACGCCGGCGTGCCCGCCCCGCTCGCCCGCCGCGCCGCGCTGCTGCCCGTGGAACTCCGCGCCCTCGACGCCGTGGTGATCGCCGAGCGGGCCGAACGCCCGCTCGCGGTCGCCACCGCCGCGCTCTACCAGAGCGGCGCCCGCTTCGAGATCGGCCGCATCGAGGCGCTCGCCCGCCGGCTCGTGGTGCGCGACTACTACGACGGCCTCGCCCTCGACCGCGCCCGCCGCACCCTCGGCGAAGCGCACCGCCGCATGGCGATCGCGATCGCCGCGGCCGGGCCGACCGGGGCCGACATCGACGCCTGGGTCTGGCCGCGCCGCGAGCAGGTGGCGCGCACCTCCGCCACCATCGCCGCGATCCTCGCCGAGGGCGAACCGACCGTCGCCCGCCTCACCATCGTCGCCGGCCTGCTCGCCGACCTCGCCGACAGCGGCTGACGGCACCGCTCAACGCAGCGAGGGCGGCAGGCCGTTTCCAGCCTGCCGCCCTCGCGGAGATCAGCGGTGTCGCCCCCGGAGCGGGGCGGCGGTGCGGCCGTCAGACGACCGAGAGACGGACGTCGAGGCTGCCCTTGGTGGCGTGCGAATAGGGGCAGATCACGTGCGCGGCCTGGACGAGGTCCTCGGCGACCGAGGTCTCGACGCCCGGGATGTGGATCGCCAGCGCCACGTCGATGCCGAAGCCTTCGCCGTCGTCGCGCGGGCCGATGCCGACCGTGGCGGTGACCGTCGCGTCATCGGGGACCTTCACCTTCGCCTTGCGGCCGGCGGCCTTCAGCGCGCCGAGGAAGCAGGCCGAATAGCCCGCCGCGAACAGCTGCTCGGGATTGGTGCCGGTCTTGCCGTCGCCGCCGAGTTCCTTCGGCGTCGTCAGGGTGACGTCGAGCACGCCGTCCTCGGACGCCGCATGGCCTTCACGGCCGCCGGTGGCGGATGCCTTGGTGGTGTAGAGAACCTTCATCGTCGTCTCCTTCGCGATTGATCGGTGATGATGCGCGCCGCGCCCGTCGCCATGACGGTGCGGCGCTGTTCAGACCTGCTTTGCGACCCGGCAGCGGCGACGCCTTCCGGCACCGCCGCCCGTGTCGCGACACCCCGTTCATCGCCGATAATTCGATTGCGCGCAATTCAATAGGATGTGATCGAATCCGGGAGCGTTTTTGCTGCACCGCGGCCGGCGCTTCGCTATGCTTCCCGCGTGCCATGCGCTCCGGGATCCCTCGCGCCCAGCCGCAGGCGTAACGCAGCCGGACCCCGCGCATGTTCCCGATCGATGCCGATGCTCAGACGGACGCCGTTGCCGATGCCCCGCGCGTCGACGACCAGCTCTGCTTCGCGGTCTACGCGGCGAGCCATGCCTTCGCGAAGGTCTACCGGCCGCTGCTGGCCGAACTCGGCCTCACCTATCCGCAGTATCTCGCGATGCTGGTGCTGTGGGAGGCCGACGACTGCACGGTGAAGGCGATCGGCGAGCGGCTCGGCCTCGATTCCGGTACGCTGACGCCGCTGCTGAAGCGCCTCGAGGCGCAGGGGCTGGTGAGCCGCGTCCGAGACGCGGACGACGAGCGCCAGGTCCGCATTCGCCTCACCCCGGCCGGCCAGGCGCTGAAGCCGCGTGCCGCAAAACTGCCGCGCGAGATCGGCCGCGCCATCGGCCGGCCGCTGCCCGAGATCATCCAGCTCCGCCAGGAGATCGTCCGCCTGCGCGCCGCCCTCGAAGCCGCCTCCGCATGAGCCGCCCCGGCCGCGCCGCGTTTCCAGCCGACCTCACAACTTCACCCGCGTTTCCGGGGTTCTCGTCATGAGCGACATCGCGCCGATCGCCCCCGAAACCCCGATCGGCGGCCGCCTGCGCCGCCCGGATGGCGGCTTCTATGCGCCGAAACGCGGCGTCACCGGCTGGATCCTGTTCGATCCCGCCGTGCAGCCGTTCTTCACGCTGATCACCACCTTCGTCTTCGCGCCCTATTTCGTCGCCGCCGTCGCCCCCGACGCCGTCACCGGCCAGGCGCTGTGGGGCTATGCGACCGGCGCGGCCGGGCTCGTCATCGCCCTCTCATCGCCGTTCCTCGGCGCGGTCGCCGACGCGAGCGGCCGGCGCAAGCCGTGGATCGCCAGCTTCGGCCTGATGATGGTGCTCGCCTGCGCCGCGCTCTGGTTCGTCGCGCCCGGGCGCACCGACCTGATCCCGCTGGCGCTCGTCGCCTTCGCGGTCGCCACCATCGGCGCGGAGTTCGCCACCGTCTTCAACAATTCGATGATGCCCGACCTGGTGCCGCCCGAACGGCTCGGCCGCCTGTCGGGCACCGGCTGGGCGGCGGGCTATGCGGGCGGCCTCGTCAGCCTCGCGCTGATGCTCGGCCTGTTCGCCGCCGACCCCGGCACCGGCAAGACCCTCGCCGGCCTCGACCCCGCCTTCGGCCTCGACGCGGCGGCGCGCGAGGGCGACCGCGCGAGCGGGCCGTTCTCGGCGCTGTGGTTCCTGCTGCTGGCGCTGCCGATGTTCCTGTTCACGCCCGATGCGCCCAAGCGCCTGCCGTTCCGCGCGGCGCTCGTCGCCGGGGCGAAGCAGTTGAAGGCGACGCTCGCCGCCCTGCCCGGCCAGCGCAACGCCGCGTTCTTCCTCGCCGCCAACATGATCTACACCGACGGCCTGATCGCGCTGTTCGCCTTCGGCGGCATCTATGCCGTCGGCGCCTTCGGCTGGGGCACCATCGAGATCGGCCTGTTCGGCATCCTGCTGACGCTGACCGGCACCATCGGCGCCTTCGTCGGCGGCCGGCTCGACGACCGGCTCGGCCCGAAGGCGGTGGTCACCGGCGCCCTCGTGCTGCTGATCACCGCCGCGCTCGGCATCCTGTCGATCGACGGCGAGCACGTGCTGTTCGTGGTGGAGGTCGGCGGTCCCGCCCCCGGCGACGGCCTGTTCGCGTCGACGTCGGAACGGCTCTACATCCTGTTCGGGATCGTCATCGGCATCGCCGCCGGGCCGCTGCAGGCCGCCTCGCGCTCGCTGCTCGTCCGCGTCGCCCCGGCCGGGCAGACCGCCGAGTTCTTCGGTCTCTTCGCCCTCACCGGCAAGATCACCAGTTTCATGGGCCCGCTGCTGGTCGGCCTTGTCACCGACCTCACCGGCAGCCAGCGGCTCGGCCTCGTGCCGCTGGTCGCCTTCTTCGCCATCGGCCTGACGCTGCTCCGGCGCGTGCGCGCCTGAGCAGCGCGTTTCCGGCGGCGCCGCTCAGAGCCCGGCGACGGTGAGCCGGCGGCTGAGGCCTTCGGCGATCATCTGCGCGACACAGGTATAGCCCTGGTCGTTAAGGTGCAGGTTGTCCTTCCACAGCATCGGCTTGCGCACCGTCTCCGGCAGCTTCGCCCAGTGCTGCATCGCCGCGAAACGGCGGATGACCGGCACGTTGTGCGCCGACCCGATGGTCTCGATCGCCGAGACGAAAGCGGCGTATCGGTCCGTGTCTGGGATCTTCGGGTAAAGCTGCGGATCCATCAGCATGGCGTCGACGCCCTTCTGCTTCAGCCAGTCGAGAGTCGTGGACACCAGGGCCTGCACCGAATCGAGCGGCACGCCGTGCAGCGCATCGTTGGTGCCGACCTGCCAGATCACGAGGTCGGGCTGCAGCAGTTCGACTTCGGCATGCAGCCGCTCCACCGTCTTCGCCACCTTTTCGCCGGCAATGCCCCGGTTGACGACGTCGATATCAAGGCTCGGCAGGCGCTTGCCGAGCTCGTGCTTGAGCTGCGAGGGATAGGAGCGGGCGACTGAACTCGCGCCGGTGCCGGAGGTCGACGACGAGCCGATCGCCAGGACCGTCAGGACATGATCGGCGCGCGCGCGGCGAATAGCCTCGTCGAGGCCGGCGTCGAAGGCGAGCAGCCGGTCGGGTACGGCGCAGGCCGGTGCGATCGCAACGGATCCGACCGGGTCGAGCGTCGCCGGCGTCGTCGCGACTCCGGCCGGGGCCAGCGTTTCGGGAACGGCCGGGGCGGTGGTCGCCGCCGGACCGGGCGCCGGTGTCGTCACCGGCGCGGCGCCGGCGGCCGCAAATGCCGGCACGGAGAAACAGGAAGCGGCGAGGGCAAGCATCAGCGATCCGGCCAGACGGCGGCCGGACGCCGATCGGGAAGCGATCTGCGTCATGGAACCTGCGATGTCGTTAGAGGCCCGAGGGGGCGGGCCGCCCATCGACGGCGCTGCGGCATATGGCACCGGCGCGTCGTGAGGCGACTCTAACGCCGGACACTCGAGCTCGCACCCGATCAATCATGTCATCGCCGCACGATATTGCAGAGGATTCGTGATCGTTGCAAAAAGACAACGCTCCACCACCGCGGCGACCTGCGATTCATCTCACGATCGCGAAGTATTTATCCGATCAATGCCGGAAATGACGCATGCCGGTGAAGACCATCGCGAGGCCGGCCGCGTCGGCGGCGGCGATCACCTCGTCGTCGCGCATCGAGCCGCCCGGCTGGATCACCGCCGTCGCGCCCGCCGCAACCGCCGCCTCCAGCCCGTCGGCAAACGGGAAGAACGCGTCGGAGGCGACCACGGCGCCCTCCGTCAGACGGCCGGACACCCTGGCGGCCGCCGCTGCGTCTTCCGCCTTGCGCGCGGCGATACGCGAGGAATCGACCCGGCTCATCTGCCCGGCGCCGATGCCGACCGTCGCGCCGTCCTTCGCGTAGACGATGGCGTTCGACTTCACGTGCTTGGCGACGCGGAACGCGAACAGCAGGTCGGCGAGTTCGGCCGGGGTCGGCGCGCGCTTGGTCACGACCCGGAGGTCGCCGGCCGTCACCCGGCCGTTGTCGCGCGACTGCACCAGCAGCCCGCCCGCGACCGAGCGCACCGCGAGCCCGGCCGCCGCCGGATCGGCGAGGCCGCCGGTGACGAGCAGCCGAAGATTCTTCTTCGACGCGACGATCGCCGCCGCCTCGTCGCTCGCCGACGGCGCGATGATCACCTCGGTGAACACCTCGACGATCTTCGCCGCCGCCTCTGCGTCGAGTTCGCCGCTGAGCGCGACGATGCCGCCGAAGGCCGACACCGGATCGCAGGCGAGCGCCTTGGCATAGGCCTCGGCAAGGCTCGCACCGGTCGCGACGCCGCACGGGTTGGCGTGCTTGATGATCGCGACCGCCGCCGCGGCGTCGCCGAATTCGGAGACGAGTTCGAAGGCGGCGTCGGTGTCGTTGATGTTGTTGTAGGAGAGCGCCTTGCCCTGCAGCTGCCGCGCGGTGGCGACGCCGGAGCGCTGCTCGGTGGTGCGGTAGAAGCGCGCCCACTGGTGCGGGTTCTCGCCGTAGCGCAGCGCCTCGGCGAGCCGGCCGCCGGCGGCGAAGAAGTCGCCGCTCTCGCCCCCGGCGTCCGCCGTGAACCAGGCCGACACCGCCGCGTCATAGGCGGCGGTGCGCGAAAACGCCTTGGCGGCGAGGCGGCGGCGCAGCGCGAAGGGGATGCCGCCCGGCTCGGCGATCGCGGCGAGCACGTCGCCGTAGTCGGCCGGCTCGACCAGTACGGTGACGTAGCCGTGGTTCTTCGCGGCGGCGCGGATCATCGCCGGCCCGCCGATGTCGATGTTCTCCACCGTCTCGGCCGCCCCGGCGCCGCGCGCCACGGTCTGCTCGAACGGGTAGAGGTTGACGCAGAGGATATCGATGCCGGCGATGCCGTGCTCGTCCATCGCCGCGGCGTGCGAGGGCTCGCCGCGCACGGCGAGCAGCCCGCCGTGGATCTTCGGATGCAGCGTCTTCACCCGCCCGTCCATGATCTCGGGAAAGTCGGTGACGCTGGCGACCTCGATCACCGGCACGCCGGCGGCCTCAAGTTCCGCCTTCGAGCCGCCGGTGGTCAGGATCTCGACGCCGGCGGCGCTGAGCGCCCGGGCGAAGTCGACGAGGCCGGTCTTGTCGGAGACGGAGAGCAGCGCCCGCTTCGGAACGATCCGGTCCGGCGTTTCGGCGGTCGAGACTTTCATGGGGAACGGCTCCGGCGGGCTTCAGGATGCGCCGGCCGATAGCACGTTCGGCGCCGCACAGAAAGCCGGCGCGGCGCGGGGGAGGACTGTTCTGGCGGGTTCGATGTGCCGTGCGGCTTCCCCCTCCCGGTCCCTCCCTCGGCTATCGCAGGAGAGGGGACGCAGGAGGATGCGGTGCCGTCCCCTGCTGCGCTTCGGTTCGGCGAGACCTTCGCGATGCGAAAGCCCTATCGCCCATCGTCCCCTCTCCTGCGAAGCGGGGGAGGGACAGGGAGGGGGCAGGCCACGAGCAGGGACCGGATATCCCGCCTCAGGCCGGCCGGCGGAACCTCCCGCCACGGCCGACCGCCTCGCGCACCAGCGTCCACGACACCTGCGGCGTTGCGCGAGCGCGGCCGGAAAGCACGATCTGCAGGCTGCGGCGGCGGCCGTGCACGGCGCTGAAATAGACCGATTCCTCGAGCTCCGGCTCGATCTCGCCGCAGTGGAAGCGCCAGGCCTCGCCGTCGGGGGCGAGCAGCAACACCTCGCCGCCGCCGGTGCGGCTGGCGCGGATCGCCGGATGCAGGTGGAAACGCACGGCGAAACGGTCGCGCGCGGCGGGCAGCCGGCCGCGAATGTCGAACTGGTCGACGCCGGTGACGCTCGCCCCGTCGGCGGCCAGCGTCAGGCTGCGGCTGACCAGGAGGCCGAAGCCGGCGAGATAGCCGTCGTGGCTCGCCGAGACGGTCGTGCCATAGGCGCCCTCGCGCCGCTCGGAGGTGACCGCGCGCGGCCCGGCCACAACGGCCGCGCCGAAGCGGCGGGTGAGGAAGGCAAGGCCCGCAAAGCGCGCCGACGAGGTGTTGTCG
Source organism: Methylobrevis albus (assembly GCF_015904235.1). Classification (GTDB taxonomy): domain Bacteria; phylum Pseudomonadota; class Alphaproteobacteria; order Rhizobiales; family Pleomorphomonadaceae; genus Methylobrevis_A; species Methylobrevis_A albus. The sequence continues at coordinate 67,389 of NZ_JADZLT010000042.1, read as the reverse complement.
ATGGTGACGGTGGAATGCGCCGCCGTCTGCCGCGCGGCCTGCCGCCACGGCGCCGGGCCTTCGGCGCCGCCGCAGTTGACGATGAAGCGGTGCCCGGCGCCGGCTTCGCCGACGCTCATCTCGAAGGCGAGGCAGCCGGCGTGGGCGTCGCGGCTGACGCCGATCGGCGGCGGGGCGCCGGTGTCGATCATCAGCGTGGTGCGGCCGGCGTCGAGGCGCTGGTAGCCGGACGGGCTGGCGTTCGACACCGGGCGGCCGCGGGCGTCGTCATGGGCGAGCACGGCGGCGAGCAGGTCGGCCGGCGTCGTACCCATGCCGTTGAAGCGGCCGAACTCGCCGTCGCGGTGCCGGAAGAAGCGCAGCATCGGCATCATGCGGTCGATCGCGCCCAGCATCGCCGCCGACGGCGCGACGCCGCGCGCGGTGTAGGCCTGGCGCAGCGGCAAAAGGTCGAGCAGCAGTTCGAGCAGCACACCGGGATTGCGGCTGACGTGACCGCCGTCGGCGAGGATCTGGCTGCCGAGTTCGGCGTCGAGCCGGGCGGTCGCCTGCCGCACCAGCTTCGACTGCCCGTCGAGCGAGATCGCCGCCTCGGCGACCGCGATCGCCGCGACGAGGCGCGGATAGCCCTCCGGCGTGCGCGCAAAGCCGGTGCGCAGCAGCCGCACCTGGCGCACCAGCGACTTGATGAAGCGGCGGTAGAAGGCGCGATCGGCCTCCTCGAGGATCAGCGGCGACTGGGTGATGAAGGCCATCAGCCGCCGGGCGGTCACTTCCGGCTCATAGGCGACGGCGGGCGCGCGCGCCTCCTGCTGCATCCAGTCGGCAACCAGCGCCCGGGCGTTGGAGCGCGTCAGCGCCCCGTCGGCGGCGCGCAGATGGCGCAGCCAGCCGAAGCCGTGCAGCGCGCGGGCCCAGTCCTCCGACGGCGGCTCGAGGTCGAACGGCGAGCGGCCGCCCGTCTCCACCACCTTGCCGGCAAAGCCGAAGATGCCGGCGTAGATGTCGGCGGCGCGGGTCGGGTCGGCGGTGCGGATGTCCTGCGGCGCAATCACCAGCCGCTCGGGCAGCGCGCCCGGCCAGCGCCAGCGCACGAACGGCCCGGTCTCGACCGCCTCGACCGAGCGGGCGCCGGCCACCCGGATCGCATGGCCGAGGAGCCGAGCCGTACCGATGACGGACTCCCAGGCCATTCGTTTCCAACCTCCTGCTGGCGACCAGGCCGCGGCAAAACCCCCCGACCGGTGGGTGCCGGGTGGATGCGTGCGGTTGCCGGCGGTCGAGGAGGAGCGATGCACGGGGCCGGGTCTCTCGACTGGTTTCCGCCACCGCTGCCTCGAATCGGCCGCGACGGACGCGTTCATGCGACCAGTTCGCCCAGATCAGGGTTACCAACAGGTTGCCGCAACCGTCGGCAATCGACTTAAATCCCTCCGACGGGTGCTTTTGTTCCCCTTGCCCCGCCGCGGCGCCGGGGCGTCTCCCTCGGCGCCCTTGCGCGTCAGAGCCGGCGCAGCCGGGCGGCGTAGAAGCCGTCGAGCCCGGCGAGGCGTGCATCCGGGTTCGGCAGCTGCGAGGGCAGCGTGCGCAGGTCGCCGTCCGGCGTGATCATCTCGGCAAAGCCGAACACCTCGTCCGGCATGATCGGCACCCGCTCCACCGGCGCGTCGATCAGGCCGAGCCGGCGGATCTGCTCGGGGCCTTCCTCCGGCTCCAGCGAACAGGTGCAATAGACGAGCAGCCCGCCCGGCTTCACCAGCCGGATCGCCTGGTCGAGGAGCCGGCGCTGGATCACCGCCAGCCCGGCGATATCGGCCTCGCCCTTGAGGAACGCGACGTCCGGGTGGCGGCGGATGGTGCCGGTCGCCGAGCACGGCGCATCGAGCAGCACCGCGTCGAACGGGCCGCCCATCCATTCCGCGACATCGGCCTTCACCACGTTGGCGGCAAGGCCGAGCCGGGCGAGATTGGCCTTCAGCCGCTCGAGCCGGCGGCCCGAGGCGTCGACCGCGGTGACGTTGGCGCCGCGGGCGGCGAGCATCGCCGTCTTGCCGCCGGGGGCGGCGCAGAGGTCGGCGACCTTCTTGCCCGCGAGATCGCCCAGAAGGTGCACCGGCAGCGACGCCGCCGCGTCCTGCACCCACCAGGCGCCCTCTTCGAAGCCGGGGAGGTTTTCCACCGCGCCGTGCGCGACGAGACGGACGCCGCCCGTCGGCAGCACGGTGCCGCCGAGCACCTCCGCCCAGTGCGCCGGATCTTCCTTCACCGCGAGGTCGAGGCTCGGCTCGATCGCGTGCATCGCCGCGAACGCCCGCGCCGTCTCCTCGCCATAGGTCTCGATCCAGCGCTGCATCAGCCAGATCGGCGTGTTGAGCCAGACGGCGTCGACGTCGGTGGTGAGTTCGGCGCGCTCGCGGCCGAGCCGGCGCAGCACGGCATTGACGAGGCCCTTCCACGGGCTGAGGCCGCGCACCCGGTCGGTCGCCTCGACGGCGAGCGAGACGGCCGCGTGGTCGGGCACTTCCATGAACAGCATCTGCGCCACGGCGACGGTGAGGATCGGCTTCAGGTCCTTCGCCGCCTCCGGCAGCGGCTTCTCGATCAGCCGGCCGAGCACGTCGGCGATCTCGCCGCCGCGCCTGAGCGCGACGCCGGTGATCGCGCGCACCAGCGCCCGGTCCTTGACCTCGAGCGCCTCGAAGCGCTTGGCGAGGTCGCCGCCGTCGAGCAGGGCGTCGAGCAGCCGCCCTTCCTCGACCCCGGCGACGAGGTCGGCCGCGAGTTCGCGCGCCGCAAGGCCCGGCGGCCCGCTGCGGCGGCCCCCGCTTGGTGCCCCCTTGCCGAAGCGCTGCCCGCCGGGCCGGCCGCCGGACGGACCACCGGACTTGCCGCCGCCAAACTTGCCGCCGCCGGATTTGCCGCCGCCGGATTGGCCGCCGGACTGGCTACCCTCGGGCCGGCGTCCGCTGGACGGGCCGCGCGAATGGGGTGATTTCATCGTCGTCGAGCACCTCGGTCGGCCGCACGTGCCGGGATCAGCGGAACGAGGGTGCGGCAAAGCACGGCGACTAGCACGCCGAAGGCGGCGCTGGCGAGCCCGGAGGCATGCAGGGGCCGCGGAAACCTGCCGCCTGCATGGCAGGCGCGCGCCGCGGCGGCCGGCTTCCCGCTCTCAGCGGCCACCCCAGGGACCGCGGCGGGGACCGGTCGGGCCGGTGCGCGGGCCGGTCGGACCAGCGCCGCCCTGCGCCGCGCCCCAGGGGCCGGCCGGCGCCGCGTCACCAAAACCGGCGGATGCCGGACGGCCCATCTCGCGGGCGAACTGCATCAGCGCGGCGATGCGGTTCTCCGTCGCCGGGTGGGTCGAGAACAGGTTGTCCATCCGCGCGCCCGACAGCGGGTTGATGATGAAGAGATGCGCCGAGGCGGGGTTCGCCTCCGCGGTGCGGTTCTCCGTGCGCCGCACGCCCCCGGCGATCTTGCCGAGCGCCGAGGCGAGCCAGGCCGGATCGCCGCAGATCTCGGCGCCTAGCCGGTCGGCGGAATATTCGCGGGTGCGCGAGATCGCCGTCTGCACCAGCATCGCGGCGAGCGGCGCGACGATCATCGTCACCAGCACGCCGACGAAGCCGAGCGGGTTGTTGTTGTCGCGGTTACCGCCGAAGAACAGGCCGAAGTTCGCCAGCATCGACACCGCGCCGGCGATCGTCGCCGTCACCGTCATGATCAGCGTGTCGCGGTTCTTGATGTGGGCGAGCTCGTGCGCCATCACGCCGGCGATCTCCTCGCGGTTGAGGGTCGCGAGCAGGCCGGTCGTCGCGGCGACGGCGGCGTTCTGCGGGTTGCGGCCGGTGGCGAACGCGTTCGGCTGCGGGTTGTCGATGATGTAGACCTTCGGCACCGGCAGCCCGGCGCGCGCCGACAGCGCCTCGATCATCTCGACGAGCTCCGGTGCGCTGCGGCGGTCGACCTGGCGGGCGCCGTGCATGGAGAGCACCATGCGGTCGGAGTTCCAGTAGCTGAAGAGGTTCATCGCCGCGGCGACGGCGAGCGCGACCATCATGCCGCCCTGCCCGCCGATCATGAAGCCGACGCCCATGAACAGCGCGGTCATGCCCGCGAGCAGAATACCGGTCTTCACAACGTTCATCGCAGTCGTTGACCCTTGCGCCTGACCGCGGCATCCATGGCCCGTCCGGCGGCGGTCACGCCGGCGGGGCTTCCCACACGCGCGGGAACGACCAATATGATGGGTATTGCGGTCGCGCGCGGCAAGGACAGGCGCCCGCGTCCGCCGACGGGGCCGCCCGGATCGCCCGTGCCGGCCGCAAGGCCGGGCCAGCGAAGACGCCAGCGAAGAACCCGGCGAACAGTGCCCGCGAACGAGGATGAACGGCGTGACCCCAGACGACCCCAACGCCGCCGCGCCGGACCTGCCGCCGGCCGCCGACGCCATGCCGGACACGGTACCCGAGCCGCCGCCGCGCGTGCTCAGCGACGCCGCCCGGCGCGCCCTCGCCGAAGCGGAGGAACGCCGCCGCGCCGCGGACGCCGCCCGCACGCCCCTGCCGCCGGAGGTCAACGGCCGCGGCGGGCCCGAGCCGGTGCGCTACGGCGACTGGGAAGTGAAGGGGATCATCAGCGACTTCTGACGGGCGGAAACGGGCGGCGAACGCCGCTGCCCGGGCCGCCCCGATCGCCTGGCTCCGCCTGTGCCGTTCCGGGACGCCGCACGCGCCGACGCCGTCCGGCCTGTGCGGCTCCGGACCCCGCATGGTTAAGCCGCGGTAAACGACCCCCGCCCCGCGCACGCCGCCGTTAATCCTGCGCTGCGCTGCATCAAACGCATGCAACCACTTAACCGCCCGCCGCCCGCCGCCGCCGTACTGCGCCCCGCTCCGGCACGACTCCTGCCAATCAGCCGGCAGAACAAGTCGACGTCCGTGACGGGAGCACCGGGATGGCACTGGCTAGCAGCACTTTCATCGAGCGGCTCGAGCGGTTCGGCCGCGACCGTCGCGGCGGCATGGCCATGATCTTCGCCGGCACCCTGACCGCCGCCATGCTGGCGACCGGCGTCGCCATCGACTTCGGCCAGGCGACCCGGGTGCGCGGCCAGATGACGACGGCGCTCGACAGCGCCTCGCTCGCCGCGGCGCGCGAGATGTCGGCCGGCGAGAAGAACATCGACCGGATCGTCGCCATCGCCCGCCAGCAATATGCCGCGAACTTCTCGGCCGGCCGCTCGGAGCTGATCGAGACCGTCTCCTTCAGCGTCGTGCCCGACACCGCCTCGTCGACCGTCGCCGTCACCGCCGCCTCGCGGCTGCCGACCGCCTTCATGGGCATCGCCGGCATCGAGACCATCGACGTCGGCGCCACCTCGGTCGCCGCGATCGACGGCTCGGTCGTCGAGATCTCGATGATGCTCGACCTCACCGGATCGATGGGCGACCATCCCGGCCGCAACTGGAGCGTCGGCCGGCCGAAGGTGCGCGACCTCGAGGACGCCGCCAAAGCCCTCGTCGACACGCTGCTCCCCGCCGGCACCAACGCCAACGGCAAGGTCCGCATCGGGCTCGCGCCGTTCAGCGAGGGCGTCAATCCCGGCCGCTTCCTCACCGCCGTGACCGGCGTGCGCAACCCGGCGACCGACTGCGTCGTCGAGCGCACCGGTGCCGACGCCGCCTCCGACAAGGCGCCGCGCTTCTACGCCGGCCCGGTCGCCGCCATGCCGCTCGCCCCGGTCGACCGCATGGGCCGCTCCTTCTATTGCCTGTCGAAGACCGTGCAGCCGCTCACCGACGACCGCGACACGCTGCTGCGCGGCCTCTCGAACCTGCCCGTCGGCGGCTATACCGCCGGCCACATCGGCACCGCCTGGGCCCGCTACCTGCTGTCGCCGAGCTGGAGCGGCATCTGGCCGAGCGAGAGCAGCCCGGCCGGCTACGGCGGCGCGATGACGAAGAAGATCGCCATCCTGATGACCGACGGCCAGTACAACACCTTCTACGACATCGACCCGGGCCGCCGCAGCTACGCCGACGCGGTGCACCAGCAGGCGAAGCGCTCGGCGGACGCCGCCGTGGCCCTGTGCACCTCGATGAAGAACGACGGCATCACCGTCTATACGGTCGGCTTCGACCTCACCGGGGCCGAAGGCGCCGCCGCCAAGCAGACCCTGCAGGCCTGCGCCTCCTACGTCGACGGCCGTCTCGCCTTCTTCGATGCCAAGGATGGCGAGGACCTGCTCGCGGCCTATCTCGAGATCGCCCGCCAGATCCTCAACCTCCGCCTCTCGTCCTGAGTGAAACGCGGGCCGCAAACGACCCGCAAAGATTGCATGCTGGCCTGACTTATTCCTTAAATTGAGTCGGCGCGCTTCCCGTTCTTGATTTGTTCATTTATTCCGAGCTATAGGAATTCATTCCGCCGGCGTGAGGCTGCGCCGGCCCGATTCGGGAATGGGTTTCATGCTCCGGACGCTGGTCGTCGCCCTCACCTGCCTTGCCGCCGCGCCGGCCCCCGCCGCCGAGCGGATCGAGGGGCCGCTCGCCGCCGACGTGGTGCGCGTGATCGACGGCGACACGCTGCTCGTTCGCGCCAAGGTCTGGCTCGGCACCGAAGTGACGGTCGCCGTCCGCATCCGTGGCATCGACGCGCCGGAGAAGCGCTCCGCCTGCGCCGAGGAGCGCCGCGCCGCCGACCGCGCCGCGATCGGCCTCGCCGCTACCATCGGCGACGCGCCGATCACGCTGACGGCGGTCGCCGGCGACAAGTATGCCGGCCGGGTGCTCGCCGACGTCGCCACCGCGACGGGCACCTCCGTGGCGGGCGCCCTGCTCGGCGCCGGCCTCGCCCGCACCTACGCCGGCGGCAGCCGCGCGCCCTGGTGTCCGGCGCCGTAGCGGCGGCATCACCGGCGGTTCGCCACCTTGCGGACGGGTCCGGTTGCACCCGGGATTGGCGAGTGGAAAATTCATAGTTTCGCCCCCATTCGGCCCAACCGGGACCATCCTGCCCCCCGATCATCCCTCTCGTTGCCTCGGACGGCCCGGCTCGGATTGGCTCTGGATTTTCCAGCCCCCCAGCCCCCCGGAGCCGTGTACCGGGTCGGGCTTCCGCGCGGCGCGAGCCCCCAAATCACGCGCCTGTCGCGGTCCGTTCGAGGCAACGATCTTCTCCTCAGCTGCAATCACCCCTCCAGCGCCGCCTTCACCGCGGCCATCCCGTAAGGGCTCACCGCGACGAACGCTTGCGGTCGGCGCCGTGCATGCATTATCGACGTTCTGCGGGGAGAGCTCGATGGCGGCGGACCGGGCACGACGATCGACATGCGGGGGGCAGGATCGATGAGCAGCGACCTCGGGACACGGGACCATCACGCGACCGGGGCGATCGCCGCCGCCGCGCTCGCCTTCGCCATCGGACTCGGCGCCATTCTCGCCGCCTGGGGCTTCCAGCTCATCGGCGGCTACCTGCCGTGCCAGCTCTGCTATCAGGAGCGCATCCCCTATTACCTCGGCCTGCCGCCGCTGGCTCTCGGGCTCTGGCTCGCCGCGAACGGCCGGTTGCGCGGTTTTGCCCGCGGCCTGCTGCTGCTCTCCGGCGCCATCTTCGCCGCCGGCTTCGCGCTCGGCGGCTACCACGCCGGCGCCGAGTGGGGCTTCTGGCCCGGCCCGAGCGACTGCGGCGGCGGCATGCTGCCGCCCGCCTCGGCGGACGACCTGCTCGGCCAGATCCGCTCCACCCGCCTCGTCTCCTGCACCGAGGCGAGCTTCCGCCTGTTCGGCCTGTCCTTTGCCGGCTGGAACGTCGTCGCCTCGGCGACCGTCGCCGTGCTCGCCTTCGTCGGCGCCCGCAACCTGCGCCGCGCCTGAGCACCGTCTGCGGCGATTGGCCGGCGTCCGCCGGGGGTTTCCGTCGCCCGGGGAAGCGACTAGATAAGGGCCCGTCGGCCGGCGCCGGTCCCATCGCGGCCGCGCCCCGGCGCCGGCAGGGTCCGGCCGACCGCCGCCCGCAACGAGAACGGACGCCATGATCCGCACCACGCTTTCCATCACGAGCGCCGCCCTGCTCCTGGCCCTCGCGGCAGCCCAGCCGGCCCGCGCCGAAGAGCCCGCGGCGACCCCCGCACCGCAGCGGCCGACCACCGCGATGCCGACCATGCGCGGCGACATCGCCGAGGTGCCGGTCGAGGCGCCGGTCTCCCGCTTCGGCGCGATCGAGATCGTCGGCCCCTGGGCCCGCGCCAGCCTCGCCGGCTCGCGCGTCGGCGGCGCGTACTTCCTGATCCGCAACACCGGCGACAGCGAAGTCCGGCTGGTCACGGCCGAGACTCCCGTCGCCCAATCGGCGACCCTGCGCCACATGCCGGTCGTCGACGGCGTCGTCCGCCCGGTCATCGTCGAGGGCGGCATTGCGGTCGCCGCCGGTGACAGCGTCGACCTCAGGCCCGGCTCGTTCAACGTGATGCTGCACAATCTGACGACGCCGCTGCGGCCGGGCTCGACCTTCCCGCTGACGCTCGGCTTCTCCGACGGCACCACCGCCGTGGTCGACGTCGTGGTCTGGGACATCGGCACCATGCGGGTGATCGCGAAATGAGCCGGGCCACCAGCGGACTGCGCATCGTCCGGATCGTGCTCTGGGCCACCGTCGCGGTGCTCGTCGCGGTGACGGCAGCCGCCGTGCTGCTGCGCGAGCAGGCCGCGGAGACCCAGGCGGCCATCGGCGGGCCGTTCCAGCTCGTCGACCAGGACGGCGCCCCGGCCACCGAGGCGATGTTCGCCGGCCGGCCGCACCTGATCTTCTTCGGCTTCACCCACTGCCCGGACATCTGCCCGACGACGCTGGCCGACCTCTCGATGCACTTCGAGGCGCTCGGCCCGGCCGGCGACCCGATCGTCGCCGCCTTCGTCACGGTCGACCCGGAGCGCGATACGCCCGAGGTGATGAAGAGCTACCTCTCCTCGTTCTCGAACCGCATCGTCGGCCTGACCGGCAGCGAGGAAGCGATCGCCAAGGTGGTCGCCGACTACCGCGCCCACCGCCGCAAGGTGCCGCTCGAGGGCGGGGACTACACCATGGACCACACCGCCGCGGTCTACCTGTTCGGCAGCGACGGCGACTTCCGCGGCACCATCGACCTCACCGAATCGAACGACGTCCAGCTCGCCAAGCTGAAGCGTCTGGTCGGGGCGAGCTGAGCCAGGCAGAGTGACGACATCCGGGGACGGCAGCGGCATGGCGATACGGGCGGCAGAGGGCGGCAGGCGGCGGACGGCACGGCACGGCGCCCTCGTCGCCGGCCTCGGCCTCGCCGTGTTCGCCGCCCTCGGCGGCGCCGCCGTCGCCCTCAACCTGCAGCATGGCGAGACGATCTTCGCCGAGCGCCTGATCACCGGGATCATGAACTGTTTTTGACATCCGGCGTCGGGTCGGCGGAGCTCAGATCTTCGCAGCCGGGTAGAGATCGTTTTCACCTCAGCTCGGCGAGAGCGGCAGACTCGGCGAGAGCGGCAGGCTCGGCGGGAGTAGCCGGCGCACGCACCCGGCCTCGTCCTTCGAGACAGCCGCTGCGCGGCTTCCTCAGGATGAGGCCTTCGCGAGTTCTCGTTTCGCTGCGGTGGCTTGTCCTTTTCCCTCACCCTGAGGAAGCCGCGCAGCGGCTGTCTCGAAGGGCGAGGGAAAAGCCGGGGCGTCGGCGACACTCCCCCCGAAAGAGGTCGGCAAGCGGCTGGAATCGCCGGGCGATTGGGGCTAATTGCCTAGGACGCGGCGGTGAACCGCGCATCACTGGACCGTTCCCGCGATGACGACCGAGGTTTCAGCGATCGACCCGATGACCGGCCGAGAGGACGCCGCCGCCGATCCCGCCGTCGTGCTCGACCTGCGCGGCCTGCACTGCCCCATGCCCGTGCTGCGCGCCCGCAAGGCGCTGGAGACGATGGCGCCGGGTGCCCGGATCGCCGTCGAGGCGACCGATCCGCTCGCCGCGATCGATCTCCCCCACTTCTGTCATGAGAATGGCCACGTCTACCTCGGCCGCACTGACCGGGATGGCGTCTCGACCCATCTGATCGAGCGCGGCGCCTGACGGCAGCCGGCGCGGGCATCACCGCGCCGGAAGAGCGGTCAGCGGGTCGGGACGGGGTGTTCGCCGCGGTAGTCGTAGAAGCCGCGCTGCGTCTTGCGGCCGAGCCAGCCGGCCTCGACGTATTTCACCAGCAGCGGGCAGGGGCGGTACTTCGAATCCGCCAGCCCCTCGTAGAGCACCTGCATCACGCTGAGGCAGGTGTCGAGGCCGATGAAGTCGGCGAGCTGCAGCGGCCCCATCGGATGGTTGGCGCCGAGTCGCATCGCGGTGTCGATCGCGTCCACCGTGCCGACGCCCTCGTAGAGCGTGTAGATCGCCTCGTTGATCATCGGCAGCAGGATGCGGTTGACCATGAAGGCGGGGAAATCCTCGGAGACCGCGATGGTCTTGCCCAGGCTGCGCACGAAGGTCTTGGCGAGGTCGAAGGTCTCGTCCTCGGTCGCGATGCCGCGCACGAGCTCGACGAGCTGCATCACCGGCACCGGGTTCATGAAGTGGATGCCGATGAAGCGCTCCGGCCGGTCGGTCGAGGCCGCGAGCCGGGTGATCGAGATCGACGAGGTGTTGGTCGCCAGCATCGCGTCCGGCTTCAGGTGCGGACAGAGCGACTGGAACACCTTGCGCTTGACCGTCTCGTTCTCGGTCGCCGCCTCGATGACGAGGTCGATGTCGGCGAGCTCTTCCGGCGCCGCGACGACGCGGATGCGCTGCATCGCCGCCTTGCGCTCGTCGTCGGTGATCTTGCCGCCGGCGACCTGGCGCATCAGGTTGCCGTTGATGGTGGCGAGGCCCGCCTCCACCCGCTCGAGCGCGACGTCGTAGAAGCCGACGTCGAAGCCCGCCAGCGCGCAGACATGGGCGATACCGCTGCCCATCTGGCCCGCACCGATCACGCCGACCGACCTGATCTCAGCAATCATGAGGTCCAACCATGGTTAGCCGGCGCCAGAAGCCGGGTTGCGCTGTCGCCGGGCGAAACGCGCCGCGGCAGTAGGGTGCCAGCATAGCGAAGGCGGCGCCGGATGTCCGGCGTTTCGCGGGGGCGGACGGCGATCAGCCGAGTTCCTTGACGATCTGCGGCACCAGCTCGAAGATATCGCCGACGAGGCCGTAGTCGGCGACCTGGAAGATCGGCGCTTCGTCGTCCTTGTTCACCGCGACGATGATCTTGGAATCCTTCATGCCGGCGAGATGCTGGATCGCGCCCGAGATGCCGAGCGCGATGTAGAGCTCCGGCGCCACCACCTTGCCGGTCTGGCCCACCTGCCAGTCGTTCGGCGCGTAGCCGGCGTCGACCGCGGCGCGGCTGGCGCCGACGGCGGCGCCGAGCCTGTCGGCGAGCGGCAGCACCACCTGCTGGAACTTCTCCGCCGAGCCGAGTGCCCGACCGCCCGAGACGATGATCTTCGCCGAGGTGAGTTCCGGCCGGTCGTTCTCGGAGATCGCCTCGCCGACGAAGCTCGACAGCGCCGGGTCGGCGACGGCGGCCACCGTCTCGACCGGGGCCGAGCCGCCCTCGCCCGTCGCCGCGAAGGTCGAGGTGCGCACCGTGATCACCTTCTTGGCGTCGGTCGCCTTGACGGTCTGGATCGCGTTGCCGGCGTAGATCGGCCGCTCGAAGGTGTCGGGGGCGACGACGGCGGTGATGTCGGAGACCTGCATCACGTCGAGCAGCGCCGCGACGCGCGGCAGCGTGTTCTTCGCCGCCGAGGTCGCCGGCGCGACGATCGCGTCGTAACCGCCGGCGAGCGAGGCGATGAGGTCCGCCACCGGCTCGGCGAGCTGGTGCGCATAGCCGTCCGCGTCCGCGACCAGCACCTTGGCGACGCCGGAGAGTTTCGCGGCGGCCTCGGCGGCCGGCCCGCAGCCCGAGCCCGCGACCAGCACGTGCACGTCGCCGCCGAGGGCGAGGGCGGCGGTGAGCGCGCGGTTGGTGGCGTCCTTCAGCGACGCGTTGTCGTGTTCGGCGAGGAGGAGCGTTGTCATTGTCGTTGTCTTCCCTCGGGCGATCAGAGAACGCCGGCTTCCTGGCGCAGCTTGGCGACGAGTTCGGCGGCGGAGCCGACCTTGATGCCCGCCTGGCGGCCGGCGGGCTCGGCGGTCTTCACCACGGTGAGCCGCGGGGCGGTGTCGACGCCGTAGTCGGCGGCCGACTTCGTCTCGAGCGGCTTCTTCTTCGCCTTCATGATGTTGGGCAGCGAGGCATAGCGCGGCTCGTTGAGCCGCAGGTCCGTCGTCACCACCGCCGGCAGCTTCAGCTGCACGGTCTGCAGGCCGCCGTCGATCTCGCGGGTGACGTCGACGGTGCCCTCCGCCGGCACGACCTTGGAGGCAAACGTGCCCTGGCCCCAGCCGAGCAGCGCCGCCAGCATCTGGCCGGTCTGGTTGCAGTCGTCGTCGATCGCCTGCTTGCCGAGGATGATCAGCCCGGGCTGCTCCTCGAGCGCGATCGCCTTCAGGATCTTGGCGACGGCGAGCGGCTCGACCGTGCCGTCGACCTGCACGAGGATGCCGCGGTCGGCGCCCATGGCGAGGCCGGTGCGCAGGGTTTCCTGCGCCTGCGCCGGGCCGATCGAGACCACGACGACCTCGGTCGCCTTGCCGGCTTCCTTGATCCGCAGCGCCTCTTCGACGGCGATTTCGTCGAAGGGGTTCATCGACATCTTGACGTTGGCGAGATCGACGCCGGACCCGTCGGGCTTGACGCGGATCTTGACGTTGTAGTCGACAACCCGCTTGACGGGCACCAGGATCTTCATTCGCCGGCCTCCAGGACCTTTTGTGGCATCCGCGCGTCGTGGCGGCGAGCGAGATCCGGACGGCCGGTTGGACGCCCGGCATCGCTGCCTGCCGCACTGCGGCATTTTTTGGTCGAGGGACCGTAAAGGCCTTGGCCGAGCGCTGTCAACGCCGCTCGCGTCGCAGTCCCGGCCGCGCCGGACGGCCCCGATGCCGTGCCGATCGGGGCTTCGCTCAGCGGTTCTTGCCGGGCACCCAGAGCACGTCGTCGGCGCCGCGGCCGTTGACCCAGCGCGAGGCGACGAAGAAGAAATCGGACAGGCGGTTGAGGTACTTCACCGCCTCCGGGTTCACCTTCTCGCCGGGCTGGTGCGACAGCTCCACCGTCAGCCGCTCCGCGCGCCGGCTCACCGTGCGGCAGAGGTGCAGGTAGGCCGCCGCGGCCGCCCCGCCCGGCAGGACGAAAGAGCGCAGCGGCTTCAGGTCCTTGTTGAGGTGATCGATCGCCTGTTCGATCGCCGCGACCTGGCCGGCGGTGATGCGCAGCGGCTCGTAGGGCGGCGGCTCCTCGGTCTCCGGCGTCGCGAGATCGGCGCCGAGGTCGAAGAGGTCGTTCTGGATCCGCCCGAGCACCGCGTCGAGCTCCGGCTCGGCGGCGAGGTGCAGCCGGGCGAGGCCGACGGCGGCGTTGGTCTCGTCGACGGTGCCGTAGCTCGCGACGCGGACGTCGTACTTCGCCCGCCGCTCGCCCGAGCCGAGCGCGGTCGTGCCGTCGTCGCCGGTGCGCGTGTAGATCTTGTTGAGGACGACCATGAAACCTCCGGGAGCCTGCCGCGCCGCGCCGCCGCAGCGCGCCGGTAGCCTATACACCGTCGCGGCGACCGCCGTGGCCGCCTGCGACAATCGGCGCCGCGAGCGCCGCGTCAGGCGGACTGCTGCAGCCAGATCGCCACCATGATCACCGCCACCGCCACCGCCTGCAGCCCGACGCGCCAGCGCATCAGCTTCTGCGACGTGTTGGCGTTGCCGCCGCGCATCATGTTGAAGAGGCCCATCAAGAGCACGATGCCGACGGCACCGACCGCGACGGGAACGAGGACCTGGAACAGCGTGGACATGGATCGACCCGTCGATTGATGGCCGCGGCAACCCCCGTCGCCCGGCCCGCCCTGAAATTCAGCGCCAGCATATAGGCCGAATCGCGCCGATGAACATCGCCGCGCCGCGCCTCAGCCGAGCGCCTCGCGCACGGCGGCGAGGCCGAGCAGCAGGCCGCGCTGGTCGATGCCGTGGCCGACGCCGGGCGAGATGTGGAAGCTGACCGGAATATCCGCGGCGCCCAGCGCATCGGTCGCCTCGAACAAGAGGTCGATCGGCAGCACCTCGTCGCGGTCGCCGTGGATCAGCGTGATCGGCGGCTTCACCTTGACCTCGCCGAGATGCTCCGGCCCGGCGAGCTTGCCGGAATAGCCGATGATCGCGCCGGGCGCCGACGGCCGGCGCAGGCCGACGTGCAGCGCCATCATGGTGCCCTGGCTGAAGCCGACCAGCACGATGCGGTTCTCCGCGATCTGCAGCCGCGCCCGCTCGGCGTCGAGGAAGCCGTGCAGCGCCGGCGCGGCGTGGACGGCGCCGCGCCAGTATTCGGTCGGATCGCGCAGGGTGAGCGGAAACCACTGTCGCCCGGTCGGCGCCATGCCGCAGGGCTCGGGCGCATGCGGCGAGACGAAGGCGCAGTCGGGCAGTTCCGGCGCCCAGCTGCGACCGATGTCGATCAGGTCGCGCCCGTCGGCGCCGTAGCCGTGCAGGAACACGACGAGGCTGGTGGCGGGGCGCCCGGACACGGGGGCGAGGCGAGGGCCGTCGATCACGGACATGGGGGCTTACCGTTGACGTTGGGAGAGCGGAAGGGACGGCCGCGGGCCGGACCCGCCCGGAGGGCTCAGACCGGCAACGCGGTCCGCCCTTCGCGGCGAACCTTATAATAGGCCCAGAACAGCTTCGCCGCTACGCCGCGCCACGGCGACCAGGGCGCGGCGATCTCGCGCATCACGGCTTCCTTCGGCCGCGCCTCGAGGCCGAAGGCGTCGGCGGCCGCAACCTGCAGCGCGAGGTCGCCGGCCGGGAAGATGTCGGCGTTGCGGGCGCAAAACAGCAGGAAGATCTCCGCCGTCCAGCGGCCGATGCCGGGAATGCGCACCAGTGCCTCCACCGCGTCGTCGGGCGCGGCCTCGGCGAGCGCCTCGAGATCGAGCCCCTCGGTCACCGCCGTAGCGACCGCGCCGAGCGTCTTCAGCTTGCCGGCCGAAAGGCCGCACGCGCGGAGTTCTTCGGGCGGCACGGCGGCAAAGGCCGCCGCGTCGACCGCGCCGATCCGCGCCTCGACCCGGCCCCAGATCGCCGCGGCGCTGGCGACCGAGAGCTGCTGCGCCACCACGATCCGCGCCACGCCCTCGAAGCCCGGTGCCCGGTAGCGCAGCGCCACGGGCCCGGTCTCGGCGATCACGGGCACGAGGCGCGGGTCGAGGCGGGCGAGCGCCTCTAGGCCCTCGGCCATGTCGGCATCGGTAAGCAGGCGGCGCATGGGTTTGTCCTCGCCTCGGAAGCGGCGATAATGGTCGCGCCGGCCCGGCGAGGGAAGCCCCGCCCTGCAACCCCTGCCCCGGCCGTCTGCCGTCGCCCCGCGTTGCATCGTTCGAAGGCCGAGACCGATTTCCGCCCCATCCGACATCCCGCCTTCGACAGCTGCCGCCGAGCCCGCCGCGGGCCGACGCGTGTTTCGCTTCGCGCCGTCGCCGAACGGCGACCTGCACCTCGGCCACGCCCTGTCGGCGCTCCTCAACCATGATCTCGCGCGGGCGACCGGCGGGCGCATGCTGGTGCGGATCGAGGACATCGACACGAGCCGCGCCCGACCCGAATTCGAGGCGCGCATTCTGGATGACCTCGACTGGCTCGGCATCGCCTACGAACGCCCGGTGCGGCGGCAGTCGGCGCACGGCCCCGACTACCGCGCCGCCCTCGATCGCCTCGCCGGCATGGGCCTCGTCTATACCTCGTTCGCGAGCCGCGGCGAGATCCGCGCCTTCGTCGCCGCCCGGCCGGACTGGCCGCACGATCCCGACGGCGCCCCGGTCTACCCAGGCTTCGGCCGCGACGATCCCCACGCCGCCGCCCGGACCCGGATCCTGGCCGGCGAACCGCATGCGCTGCGCCTCGACATGGCCCGCGCCATCGCCCGCGCGGGCACGCCGGGCTGGCGCGAGGACGCGGCCGACGGCACCCCGGCCCCGATCACCGCCGACCCGGCCGCCTGGGGCGACGTGGTGCTCGCCCGGAAAGACGCCCCGGCGAGCTACCACCTCGCCGTCGTCGTCGACGATGGGGCACAAGGGGTGACGGACGTGGTGCGCGGCGCCGACCTCTTTGCCGCGACGGCGGTGCACCGGCTGCTGCAGCAACTGCTCGGCCTGCCCGCGCCGCGCTATCGCCACCACCGGCTGGTGCTGGGTGCCGACGGGCGCAAGCTCTCGAAGTCGGAGGGGGCGGCGAGCCTGCGGACCTTGCGCGCCGAGGGCGCGACGCCCGCCGACGTGCGCCGGCTGGTCGGCCTCGGCTGACCGGTCAGGTGAGCAGCAGCGCCCAGATCGACACCGAGATCGCCCCGAGCGCCGTCGTCAGCGTGATCACCGACGAGGCGAGGCCGTGGCCGACGCCGAAGTGATTGGCGATGAGATAGGCGTTGATGCCGGTCGGCACCGAGGCGGTGAGCACCAGCGCCGCGGTCCAGACCGGGTCGAGCCCGATCAGCCGGGCGACCAGCAGCACCGTCGCCGGCAGCGCGACGAGCTTCAGCGCCGTCATCACCAGCGCCGGCCCGACGTTGCCCGAGATGCCGTAGCGGCGCAGGCCGAGGCCCATCGAGACCAGCGCCGCCGGCGCCGCGCAGTTGGCGAGCTGCTCCATCACCGCCGCCGGCACGCCGGTGACCGGGATGCCGGCGAGATGCACCAGCGAACCGGCGGTGAGGCCGATCACCAGCGGGTTGCGCACGAGGTTGACGGCGACCTGGCGCAGGATCGCCAGCACCGACTGGCCGGGCGTCCCCGCCTCGCGCCGCTCGGCCCGCTCCATCATCAGCGTGCCGGCGATCATCATCACCGGCAGATGCACCGAGAGCAGGATCGACAGCGCCACCATGCCGCGCGCATCGAGGATGCGCTCGACCAGCGGCAGGCCGATGAAGACGTTGTTGGCAAACGCCGACGAGACGCCCGCGACGACGCCGATGCGCCGGTCGCGGCCGAACAGCCGCGTCGCGATCAGGTGCCCGGCCGTCCAGGTCACGGCGACGCCGGTGAAATAGGACAGCCACAGGCCCCAGGGCGAGGCGTCGGCGAAATCGGCGTTGACGATGGTGCGAAACAGCAGCACCGGCACTGCGAGGCGGAACACGAACTCGCCGAGAGCATCGCCGACGGCCGGCTTCAGCAGCCCGGCGGCCCCCGCCACCCAGCCGATCGCGATCAGGGCGAAGATGGGCAGGACGTTGTCGACGATGGAGGACATCGGGCTTCCGGGCGCTTGATCGGGCGCATCCCGCGCGCGGGCCGCAGCTTCCTCGTAGACCGTGCCGCCCCGCGCCACAACCCGCCGCGCCGGGGCGACGCGGCCGCCCGGCGCATGGGAGCCATGAGCGCGGGCGCCGGACCACGGCCGCGAGTTCAGCGCACCCCGTGGGCGAGCGCCCGGTCGGAGCGGCGCTCCCGCTCCTCCGCGTCGATCCGGTCGGCGATGAAGCGAAACTCCTGCGTGAGCCCGCCGTAGCCATAGGCCTCGGCGCGGACGTCGTCGACGTGGACGTAGCTTTCGGCATGCAGCGGCCCGAGCAGGTCTCGCAGCGCGGCGAACACCGCGGCGATGTAGGCGGCCTTTTCGGCCTTCGTGTTGGTGCCGTCGGTGATGCGGATTTCGAGGAAGAAGCTGCCGAGCCCGTGCCGGGCGAGCGCCGTGCCGGCGATGAACCAGTCCTCAGGGTCGACGGCACGGAGCGTCAATGCCGTCAGCTCGGGCTTCTTCTTCAGGATCGCGGCGGTCGGCCCGAGCACGGCGCGGGCGATCTCCGGCCGGGCCGGCGGGCGCCGGCCGGCGGCGGCGGCGTAGGTGAGCTGCAGGATCGGCATCGTCGGGTCCTCCACCGGGCCGCGACGGCGGCCCCTGCAAACAGGCATAGGACCGACATTGAAATTCCGGAAACGAATAGATATCATCGAACCTATATCACTTTGGAATGATCAAATGACGGTCGTCCTCGACATCGATCTCCTGCGCACCTTCGCCGTGCTCTCCGACAGCCTGAGCTTCACCCAGGCCGGCGACCGCCTCGGCGCGACCCAATCGGCGATCAGCGTGCGGGTGAAGAAGCTCGAGGAGCGCATCGGCCGGGCGCTGTTCGAACGAAACCCGCGCAGCGTGGCGCTGACACCGTTCGGCGCCGACTTCCTCGCCGACGCCCGCCGCATCCTCGCCGTGCACGACGAGGCGCTGCGCCGCGCGGCCGCGAAGGATGCGCCGATGGAACTCGCCATCGGCATCAGCGAGCACGCCGGCGGCCACCACCTGACCGCCGCGCTGTCCGCGATGCGGGCGCTGGCGCCGCGGCTGCGGATCCGCGTGCAGCTCGGCCTCTCCGACACGCTGATCGACGAATTCGACCGTGGCCAGCTCGACGCGGTGATCGTCCGCCGCAACATCGCCGCCGAGCCCGGCCGGGCCGAGGACGCCCGCGAGCGCAGCGGCGCCGGGCGGATGCTGTTTCGCGACGATCTCGTCTGGGCGGCGGCGCCGTCGCTGGTGCTGCTGCCGGGCGAGCCGGTGCCGCTCGCCACCATCGGCGCACCGTGCAACGCCCGCGTCGCCGCCGTGACGGCGCTGGAGGCCGCCGGCCTGCCGTGGACCGAGGTGATGTCGAGCCGCGGTCTCGCAGCGATCCAGGCCGCGGTCGCCGCCGGCCTCGGCGTCGGCTGCTTCGGCCTGCGCCATGTGCCGGCCGGCGTGCGCACCCTTGGGCCCCCCGACGGCCTGCCGCCGCTGCCGGCGAGCGAGGCCGTGCTGTTCGAGCGCGGCGACCGCCCGGCCGTCTCGGAGGTCATCGCCCGCTTCGCCGCCGCGATCCGCGACGCCGCGCGCGGCTGAGTTCCGCCGGGCGCCGGATCAGGCGACGAGGCCGCCCTTCTCCTCGATGAAGCGCACCACCTCGTCGACGCCGACGCCGGCGCGGACATTCGCAAAAACGAACGGGCGCTCGCGCCGCATCATCTTCGAATCGCGGTCCATCACCTCGAGCGAGGCGCCGACCATCGGCGCGAGGTCGATCTTGTTGATGACGAGCAGGTCGGAACGGGTGATGCCCGGCCCGCCCTTGCGCGGGATCTTGTCGCCGGCCGAGACATCGATGACGTAGATCGTGAGGTCGGCGAGTTCCGGCGAGAAGGTGGCGGCGAGATTGTCGCCGCCCGATTCGATCAGGATCAGGTCGAGCCCCGGGAAGGCCGCCTCGAGGTCGGCGACCGCGGCGAGGTTGATCGAGGCATCCTCGCGGATGGCGGTGTGCGGGCAGCCGCCGGTCTCGACGCCGAGGATGCGCTCGGGCGGCAGCGCGCCGGAGCGGGTCAGGAACTCCGCGTCTTCCTTCGTGTAGATGTCGTTGGTGATCGCCGCGATCTCGTGCCGGTCGCGCAGCGCCTTGCACAGCGCATCCATCAGCGCCGTCTTGCCGGAGCCGACCGGGCCGCCGACGCCGACCCGGAGCGGGCCGTTCTTCGAAGAGGTCATGAGCGGAAAAGCCTCGTGTACTGGGTCTCGTGCCGCATCGAGGCGATGTCGGCGGCGATCGCGGCGCCGCCGATCGCGTCGAGCGGCGCGATGATAGCGCCAGACGCGACCTCCGCCACCACCTTCTCGAGCGCCACGATCACCCGCTGCCCGTCGGTCTGGCCGAGCGGCACCGCGCGTACCGCCGCCGACACCACGTTGGCGCTGAACGCCGCCAGCGTCGCCTCCGCCGCCCGGCCGAGCGGCAGGCCGTGGTCGGCCGCCGCCACCGCGACCGCGACCGCATAGGGCAGCGGCGCCCGCGGCGCGTGCGCGGCGAGCGCATTGAGCGTCGCCGAGCCCCAGGTCTTGCCGATCGCCTCGGCAAACGCCCGCCCCTGCGCCCCCGCCTCCAGCCGCCGCTCCTTCGAGGCGCCGAGTGCATGGCCGAGTTCGGCGAGCGCCGCGATTGCCTGGACGTCCCCTGCCGCCGCGGCCCGGTGGGCATGCGCGAACAGGATCATGTCGTTCCACCCCGCCCCATGCCGCAGCACCGCACCGAGCCAGTCCGTCAGCGACGCCGCATCCGTCACGTCCCCCGCCTCGATCGCCCACTCCAGCCCATGCGAATAGGTGAACGCCCCGACGGGAAAGGCAGGCGAGAGCCAGGCGAGCAGGCGATACAACTCTTGATTATTCATATGACAGGATACACTAATTGATAGGCGCAGTAGCGGAGCGACGATGGAGAGCCAGTGATGCACGGGCTTGGAATGGTGGCCAAGGTCTATCTCGTTCTGATCGCTGGCCTCGGCGCGATGATCCTCGCATCGGCCTACCTGCCATGGGACTTCCGGCAAACCTATTCGGCCAGTCTGATCCAATGTTTTACGGGGCTGATCATCGCGCTCGGCGGCTATGCCACGGCGTTCGCCGACCTCGCATGGCGGAGGAGGAGCGAGTGAAGAAGCTCTGCCTTTTCCTCGCGCTCATCGCGCTGCTCACCCCGCCTCCCGTCGCAGCGCAGCCGGTGGAGCGCCTGCAGATCGACCCGTCGGTCGTCATGGCCTGCGCGGCGGGAATGAACATCACGCTCACCTCCGATCAGCTTGGCGCGATCCAGGATTTCCTGTTCGGTCATGATGTGTCCGGCCGCGGTGGCGGCGTGGAGGTGACGACAAACTTCCTTGAACTGTTCGAGCCAGCCCAGAGGCCCGACGTCCTGCGCATTTATCACGCCTGCATTCTCGGTCTCGTCCGCCCGCCGACGCCGAGCCGGATCAATCCCCGTGACCAGATGGCGGTGCCCGTGCTGTTCGACATGAGCTCACGCACCTACTACGAGCATGCGATCTGCACCGATCCCGCGATCCGCATGCACTTCCAGACGGCGTGGGACCTGCGACGCCTCGGCGGGGAGGATGCAGACACCCGGTTCGCGCCGTTCAAGACCTTGCTCGACCAGATTCTCGGCCCGATGACCAGCGATCCCTTCGTAAAGGAGATCGCCGGCATCGATCCCGCCTCGATCGATTGCAGCGGGCCGCGGGCCTGCGAAGTGCGCGGCATCGTGCCGGTGACGGCACTGTCCGAGCCGATCCGCGCCTATGATGCGACCTTCGTGCGCATCACCGTCAATGCCGGCACTTGCGAGGGCCGCACCGGCTGGATCAACGAGCGCTTCATCGACTACTGATCCCCGCCGCTGCGGCTGCTGGCGGGCCAATCCCGATCGGGCTGGATGGGCGACCCCAGCGCAACGCCCGAAGGTTACTCTACCGGGACCGCCTTGGTCGCCGCACCCTCACTTGTGGTCGTGACCGCAGCCGCAGTCCGGGCCGTGGTGATGGGCGTGGTCGTGCCCATGACTATGATCATGATCATGATCATGATCGTGGCCATGCGCGTGCCCGTGATCATGGCTGTGGCCGTGGTCATGATCGTGGGCATGAGCATGCCCGTGGTCGTGCCCCTCGTGCCCATGCCCGTGGTCATGATGCCCATGATCGTGCCCGTGCACCGCCCCGAGCCCATACGCCCCGCCCTCCGGGTCGAACGGCGCCAGCACATGCGCGACCCGGGCGCCGAGCTTGACGGCCATGTCCTCGATGACGTGGTCCTCGCGGATCAGCAGGCGGTCGCCGGCGAGTTGGGTCGGCAGGTGGCGGTTGCCGAGGTGCCAGGCGAGGCGCACGAGGTGGGCGGTGTCGTCGGCGGTGATCTCGAGCAGCCGCTCGGGCTTTGCCGTGACGAGGATCACCCGGCCGTCCTCGAGTTCGAGGCCGTCGCCCTCCTTCATCACCTTCGCCTCCGGCAGGTCGAGCAGGAACGCCGTGCCGCCGGTGCAGCGCATGACGAGGCGGCGCCGGTGGCGGTCATCGCGCTCGAGAAAGAGGCGGTCGGCCGGCTCGGCGGTGAAGCTGCCGGCGGGCAGGATGCGGGTGGCGCGGATCATCGTCGGTCTCCGTGGGGGCAGCCCTCCCGGCGAGGCGGGGCTGGTCGCCGCAGGGGTGGCTTGGCGGCGGTTCAGGGCCGGTTCAGGGGTTTGGCTTACCCCGTTCTCCGGCGGGCGTCGACGCCGATCGCAAGCGACCGCACGCCGGATGGACCCGGCCCCGCGGAGAGGACAGCGGGTCGGGCCGGGGCGCTCAGGCCTGCGCCGGCATCAGGGCGGCCGGCGGCTTCCAGCCCGGCAAGGCCGCGATCCGCGCTGCCCAGGCCTCGACCGCCGGAAACTCCGCCGCCCGGTCGATGCCGGTCGGTTCGCTGTAGTAGGCGTAGCCGGCGAGCGAGAGGTCGGCGATCGTCGGCCGGCCGCCGACGAGGAAATCGCTTGCCGCCAGATGCTTGTCGACGATGCCGTAGGCGGCCCGCGCCCGGCCGCGCAGCCACTCCGTCACCGGCGTCTCGCCGGTCTTCTGCAAGCCGTAGAGAAAACGCAGCGTGGCGTAGTAGCTGGTGAACTTGTGGTTGTCGAACAGGATCCAGCGCAGGATCTCGCGCCGTTCCTGCTCGTCCGCGGGGCCGAACTGGCCGGTGAGGCCGGCGAGATAGTCGAGGATGACGCCCGACTGCGTCAGCCGGACCATGCCATCGGCGCCCTTGTGCTCCAGCACCGGCGCCTCGCCCATCTCGTTGACGCTGTCGCGCCATTCCGGCGTGCGCGTCGCCCCCGCGAAGAACGGCACCAGCACCGGCGACCAGTCGCAACCGCAAAGCTCCAGCATCAGCGCCGCCTTGTAGGCATTGCCGCTCTCGACGAAGCAGTGCAGGGAGAATTCGGACATGGGTTTCTTTCATTCGGTTCAATGAATGGCGACCCCAGTCGCCCTCAGAACAGGAAGTACCGCTGCGCCATCGGCAGCACGTCGGCCGGCTCGCAGGTGAGCAGTTCGCCGTCGGCGCGCACCTCGTAGGTCTCGGGGTCGACCTCGATGTTCGGCGTCGCGGCGTTGTGGATCATCGCCGCCTTGCCGATGCCGCCGCGGGTGTTCTTCACGGCGAGCAGCGTCTTCTCGACGCCGTAGCTCTCGGCGATGCCCGCATCGAGCGCCGCCTGGCTGACAAAGGTCACCGAGGAGGCGGTAAGCGCCTTGCCGTAGCTTGCGAACATCGGCCGGTAGTGCACCGGCTGCGGCGTCGGGATCGAGGCGTTCGGGTCGCCCATCTGGGCGGCGGCGATCGAGCCCATCTTCAGGATCAGGTCCGGCTTCACGCCGAAGAACGCCGGCGACCACAGCACGAGGTCGGCGAGTTTTCCCACTTCGACCGAACCGATGTGCGCGTCGAGCCCCTGCGCGATCGCCGGGTTGATCGTCACCTTGGCGATGTAGCGTTTCACCCGGAAATTGTCGTTGCCGCGCCCCTTGTCCTCCGGCAGCGCGCCGCGTTGCACCTTCATCTTGTGGGCGGTCTGGAAGGTGCGGATGATCACCTCGCCGACGCGGCCCATCGCCTGGCTGTCCGACGAAATGATCGAGAAGGCGCCCATGTCGTGCAGGATGTCCTCGGCCGCGATGGTCTCCTTGCGGATCCGGCTCTCGGCGAAGGCGACGTCCTCGGGGATCGAGCTGTCGAGGTGATGGCAGACCATCAGCATGTCGAGGTGTTCGTCGAGCGTGTTGCGGGTGTAGGGCCGCGTCGGGTTGGTCGACGAGGGGATGACGTTGGCAAGGCCTGCCACCTTGATGATGTCCGGCGCATGGCCGCCGCCGGCGCCCTCGGTGTGGAAGGCGTGGATGGTGCGGCCCTTGAAGGCGGCGACCGTATCCTCGACGAAGCCGCTCTCGTTCAGCGTGTCGGTGTGGATCATCACCTGCACGTCGTAGGCGTCGGCGACCGAGAGGCAGGTGTCGATGGCGGCGGGCGTCGTGCCCCAGTCCTCGTGCAGCTTCAGCGCGCAGGCACCCGCCTTGATCTGCTCCTCGAGCGCGGCGGGCAGCGCGGCGTTGCCCTTGCCGGCGAAGGCGAGGTTCATCGGGAAGGCGTCGGCGGACTGGATCATCCGCTTGAGATGCCACGGACCCGGCGTGCAGGTGGTGGCGTTGGTGCCGGTCGCCGGCCCCGTGCCGCCGCCGAGCATGCAGGTGACGCCCGACATCAGCGCCTCCTCGATCTGCTGCGGGCAGATGTAGTGGATGTGCATGTCGAGCGCGCCGGCGGTGAGGATCTTGCCCTCACCGGCGATCACCTCGGTGCCCGGGCCGACGATGATCGTCACCCCCGGCTGCACATCCGGGTTACCCGCCTTGCCGATGCCGGCGATGCGCCCGTCTTTCAGGCCTACGTCGGCCTTGACGATGCCCCAGTGGTCGATGATCAGCGCATTGGTGATCACCGTGTCGACGGCGCCGCCCGCGCGCGTCACCTGGCTCTGCCCCATGCCGTCGCGGATCACCTTGCCGCCGCCGAACTTCACCTCCTCGCCATAGGTGGTGAAATCCTTCTCGACCTCGACGACGAGCTCGGTATCGGCGAGCCGGATCCGGTCGCCGGTGGTCGGCCCGAACATGTCGGCATAGGCGGCGCGGGACATACGGTAGGACATCGGCTTCAGTCCGTTTTCTTGAGGTTGTCGAGACGCCATGCGGAGGTTGCGTACTTGGTCGGGATCGCCGGATCGTCGAAGTCCGAAAAGCCGAGAGCTTCCACTTCATCGAACCAGTCGTCCCGGCGGCTTGAAGGTAGCCTGGTGCCACAGAACGGGCAGAAGTCGATCAAGATGACCGCAGATCCGCCGTCGTGAACGATCAATCCGTATTCATCGAACTTGTCGCTGTAGGAGAACAACATGTCCGCGCACTCGAAGGGCTCGTCAGCGTGGATTTCGCAGTCGTTCGTCAGCGCGTCCGTCATGGTCTGGCAGCAGTGCGCCGGGTTGCCGGCGGCAGTTGCAGCACCCGCTTCATCCATGAAGAGCACTTTCCTCTCGCGATTCAGCCTGATCGACATGGGCGTCCCTCGTGAACCACGGCCCCCCGGATCAGGCCGTGACCGGGCCGGACAAGCAATCGACGGGCCGATCGAGGTGGGGCGGCAGGGGCAGGGCGGACATAGGGTAAGACTCCTGCGGCGATCTCAGGGGACGGCGATGAACCGGCGGCTCGCGATCGCGTCCGCATCGAAGGAATAGATCGCCGTAACGGTCTCGCGCTCGGCGTAGGCGGCGATGAGATAGTCGGCGAAATCGGCGCGCCCGGCGGTGTAGTCGACGACCGCGGTCTGGACGATGTCCCGATCGACGATCTGGATGAACGGCGTGCGCAGCACCTTTTCGAGGAAGGCGGCGATCAGCCCCTGCGGCTGCCGGAACACCTTGCGCAGTGCCCAGACCGTCTCGACCAGCACGATCGGCGAGACGACGACCGTGGTCCCGGTCGCAGCGGCCGATTCAAAGAGGCGGCGGGCGCGCTCGGACTGCTCGGGCGTATCGACCACCGCGATCCGCAGGAGGACGTTCGTGTCGACGGCGATCATGCCGGATCTCTTCCGGCCGAGCCGGCCTCCGCGGCGGCTTCGGCAATGCCCGCGTTGATCTCCGCGATGCTGCGCGCCGGGCCGTCGTAGGGCATCGATCCGAACAACTCGTCGAGGGTAGTCGTGATCGGCCGCAGCAGCACGGTGCCATCCCGCAAGACTTGCAACTCGACGCGGTCGCCCGCTGCGATTCCGAGTGCGTCCCGCAGTTGTCCCGGGATTGTGATCTGGCCTTTCGGCGACAGGGTGGCAACATGCGACGTCATGGGCATCTTCCGACGATAGGAGCTCTGGTCGGAAATTCTCTCATGTTTCCGACTAGAGCTCCAGTTTCATTCCCCCGTCCGCCCCTCGATCATCGGCCGCAGCCCGCTCTAGCTGACATCGATCAACCCCGGATAGAGCGTCCCGGCCGGCCCGTACCGCTTCACGACCTCGGCGCAATAGGCGGCGAGCCCGCGCGAGCCGATCATCTGATCGGCCGCCCGCGCGCCGCCGACCGCCGACGCCTGCATCGCCCCGGCGGCCAGGCTCTCGTCCCGCTTGACGATATCGAGGATCGCCTGGTGCTTTTCGTGATTGATCCGAACGGGAGCAGGACAGTCCATGGCCGGGTTGATGAACATGAAATCTTCGAGCAGCGCCGCCGACGTCCGGTTCTCGCCGGAGCCACCCGAGACGCACCCGGCGATCCCGGCCGCGAGGGCAAGGCCAACCAGAATGCGGCGAGTGTCAGCTCGAAAAGGCCTGTGGGTGGCGCCGGCCCTCACGTGTCCAGTCCGCCCATCACCTGCCCCCGGAACCCGAAAACCTCCCGCTTGCCGCGGAACGGCACCAGCGTGACGCTGCGGCTCTGGCCGGGCTCGAAGCGCACGGCGGTGCCGGCGGGGATGTCGAGGCGCAGGCCGCGGGCGGCGGCGCGGTCGAAGGCGAGGCCGGCGTTGGTCTCGGCGAAATGATAGTGGCTGCCGACCTGGATCGGCCGGTCGCCGGTGTTGGCGACCTCGATCGTCACGGTCTCGAGCCCGGCGTTGAGCTCGATCTCGCCCTCGGCGGGGAACACTTCTCCGGGGATCATGCGGCACGTTCCTCTGGGTCGGCGGCCGGCGGGGCGACCGCGGCGCAGCCATCTGGTTTCAGCACGCGCGTGGTCGAGGCGGGGAATCGGGCGAGCTTGCCCGCCGGGCGGACCGGGCGGCGCACCAGTTCGCCGCCGCAGTTGGGACAGACCCCGCCGAGCACCCCGGCGGCGCAATCCGCGCAGAAGGTGCACTCGAAGGTGCAGATCATCGCCGCGCGGCTCGCCGGCGGCAGGTCGCGGTCACAGCATTCGCAGTTCGGCCGAAGTTCCAGCATCACCCGCCCCCGTCGTCTCGTCACCCCTCAGCGGATCGGCTCGTGCACCGTCACCAGCTTGGTCCCGTCCGGGAACGTCGCCTCGACCTGCACGTCGTGGATCATTTCAGGAATTCCCGGCATCACCTGCTCGCGGCTGATCACATGCGCGCCGGCGGCCATCAGGTCGGCCACGCTGCGCCCGTCGCGCGCGCCCTCGACGACGAAATCGGTGATCAGCGCGATCGCTTCCGGATAGTTGAGCTTCACGCCGCGGGCGAGCCGGTTGCGGGCGACCATCGCCGCCACCGAGATCAGCAGCTTGTCCTTCTCGCGGGGAGTGAGATTCATGGCGCCGGACCAGCCCTCGTGGTTGGAATTTCCCGGAAGCTAGAACAAGTTCGCCGCCGATGAAAACAGCTTTCGTGCCGAGTTGCGGCAAAAGGCGTAATCCCGCGCCTGCCCGTCCTGCCTAAGCCGTCAGCACGACCAGTTCCGCGGCAGCGACCGGCCGCGGAAGGCTTCGAGGAAGCGCACCACGCCGTCGCGGATCGCCCGGCCGCCCGGGGCGAGCAGGCGGATGGCGAGCAGGCCGTCGAAAGCGCTGGCGCCCGCATCCACCCCGTCGGCGCCGAGCCCCGCGATCAGGTCGCGCGCCGCCTCCAGCCGCTGCTCGGCATCCGGCGCGATGTGGAGGATGGTGGCAAACGCCCGCCCGCCCCGTCCGGTGGCGGGGCCGGCGAGAGCCGCGCGGATGTCGCCGTCGAGCCGCAGCGTGTCGGCATAGATCAGCTTGCCGTCGCGCCGGACGCGCCAGGCGTCGGTGATCGCGGCCTCGCGCACCTCCTCGCCGCTCGCGGTGCGGCCGAGCACGACCTGCTCGACGGCGGTGAGCGATGCCGACGCCGTCGTCTCGACCTCGAGCCGCCGCTCGAGCCCGGCGCGGTCGAACACGATGGTCTCCTGCGGCAGCCATTCGGCGACGGCGTCCGCGGCGATCGTCAGGCGCGACACGATGCGGCCGCGGCCCGACGCGCGGCGGTAGATTCGCTCGGCGGCCTGGGTGGTGGCGGTGGCCCGCGTGCCGGCGCCCCAGCCGACCGCGTAGCCGAGATCGTCGCCGCCGGTGACGCCGCCGGCCGTGTTGATCAGGACGGCGAGCGGCACGCCGTCGTGGGTGCGCGGCAGGCGCACCTTGCAGCAGCCCTCCTGCCGCAGCACGTCGAGCCGCGTCGTGCCGCCGACCGCCTTGAAGGTGACCTCCGCCGCGCCGCGGGCGCGCTGCAGGGGAAAAGCCGCTTCGCCCGCCGTCGCAGTCATGCTGAGGTCACATTCTCCGGTTTGTTGCGGCGGTGAAGCTGCTCGCCGGATGCGGCGCGCCTTCGCAGCCGCAAAAGCCGCCCATGAGTGGCGGCAATCGGCCGTGAAGGCAAGCCTGTCCCGCCGGTTCCGCCACCGCCGGCAGAACCGGTTGAGGATGTCCCCCGAAAGGCGCCCGTGGCCCTGCCGCAGCGCAGCGTTTTCGGGTAAACAGCCTGTCGGGCCTTTCGAGCCGAGGCCCGGACGACGGTGAACCCCGCTGCGGCGGCGCAAGGTGCGCCGTTCCCGCCGCGGTCCCTGGACCCGCCCGACGCAAATCGACGAGAACCGCCCGTGTCCGCATCCGACTTCGAGATATTCAGCCCGGCCGCCGGCCATTCCCTGCTGCGGCGCCGCGCGCCGCGCTGGGCGGCGGGCCTGCTGGCGCTGCTCGTGGCGCTCGCCGCCCCGTTCTCCGCGATGGCCTCGCCCTTCCTCGTCTTCGACGCCCGCACCGGCGAGGTGCTCGACGAGAACGACGCCTTCGCGCCCTGGTATCCGGCCTCGATCACCAAGCTGATGACCGCCTATGTCGCCTTCGAGGCGATGCGGGCGGGCGAGGTGACGCCGCGCTCCCCGGTGACCATCTCGGCCCGGGCGCTCGCCGAGCCGCCGAGCAAGATGGGCTTCAAGGCCGGCACGGTGCTGACCCTCGACGCGGCGCTGAAGATGATGATCGTGAAGTCGGCCAACGACGTCGCCGTCGCGATCGCCGAATCGATCTCCGGCAGCGAGCCGGCCTTCATCGCCCGCATGAACGAGACCTCGCGCCGCCTCGGCATGACCGGCTCGCGCTGGACCAACCCGAACGGCCTGCCCGACCCCGGCCAGTGGTCGACCGCCCGCGACCTCGGCATCCTTACCCGCGCGCTGATCGTCGGCTTTCCCGAGCATGCGGAGATGTTCCGCATCACCGCCTTCTCCGTCGGCCGCCAGATCGTCCGCTCGCACAACGACCTGCTCGAACGCTACCCCGGCAGCGACGGCATGAAGACCGGCTACATCTGTTCGTCCGGCTTCAACGTCGTCGCCAGCGCGACGCGGGACGGCCGCCGCATCGTCGCCGTGGTGCTCGGCGAGCCGAACTCCGCCTATCGCTCGGAAAAGACCGCGCAGCTGATCGAGAAGGCCTTCGGCAACCGCGGCGGCCTGTTCGGCGGTCGCCAGAAGCTCGAGACGCTGCGCCCGTCGCAGACGCCCGCCGCCGCCCCCTTCGACATGCGCCCCTACGTCTGCGGCGAAGGCCGCGAGGAGGCGCGCAAGATCAAGGCGCCGGGCCCGTCGCTGCTGCTGCCGCGCTCGCCGACCGTCACCGCGGTGGCGCTGTCGCTCGGCGGCGCCGAAGGGCCGGTCGGTGTCGTCGCCGAAGCCGGCACCGGCTCGGGCGACGAACTCGCGATCTCCGATCACCTCACCGCCTACGCGGCGTCGGGCCCCGGCATCGTGCCGCTGCCGCCGCTGCGCCCGCTGCCGTTCGCGACCATCGATCCCTCCGCCACCGCCGACGCCTTCGACCCCGCCGCCGCCCAGCCGCGCCCCCGGCCCTGATCGCCTCCCGAGCGGCCCCCGAGCCGCCCCCTCGGCATCCGGGGGCCGGCACCGGCGCGGGGCCCACATAAGCTCCGGGGCGGCGCCCGTCGCACCGGACCCGGTCCTGCCCCTCCCGCCGCAGTCGCGGCGGCCGCCGCATGTTTTCGAAAGGCCTGAGCGATGGAGATCTCCGCCGAGGCGATGCTGCCGGTGTCGCCCGAAACCGCCTTCGACACCTTCACCGATTTCCCCGCCTATCCCCGGTTCCTCAGCGGCGTCGACGCGGTGGAGATGATCACCGACCCGCCGCTGCGGCTCAAATCCCGCTTCTTCGAGACCCGCACGATGTTCGGCCACACCGAGCGGGTGAAGCTGATGGTGGTGGCGCTCGACGCGCCGTACCATATCCTGTTCGAAACCCGCGCCGTCGGCACGCGCTTCACCCTCGGCATCGACCTTGCGCCCGCCGAAGGCGGCACCCGGGCGGCGCTGACCATCACGGCGACGCCCGAGACCTTCAAGGGCCGCATCGCGCTCGCCTTCATGGCCGGCATGCGCAGCCGGATCGCCGAGGCGCTCGCCACCGACCTCGCCGACGGCCGGGCGGAGGCGATCCGGCGCGGCGGCCCAGGTGTCGGCGGCAGGGCGGCGGATGGATCGCGGGCGACGCACGGCGGGAGCATGAGATGACCGAGGCGAGACAGAGGCGCGAACCGATCCCCGTCACGGTGCTGACCGGCTTTCTCGGTGCCGGCAAGACCACGCTGCTCAACCGGCTGCTCGCCGACCCGGCGATGCGGGACGCGGCGGTGATCATCAACGAATTCGGCGAAGTCGGCCTCGACCATCTCTTCGTCGAGGCCGACGACGGCATCGTCGAACTCGCCTCCGGCTGCCTCTGCTGCACCATCCGCGGCGACCTCGTCGCCGCGCTGGAGAATTTCCTCCGCCGCATCGACAACGACCGCATGGACCGGCTGTCGCGCGTGGTGATCGAGACCACCGGCCTCGCCGACCCGGCGCCGGTGCTGCACACCATCATGGCGCACCCCTACCTCGTGCTGCGCTACCGGCTCGACGGCGTGGTCACCCTGGTCGACGCGGTCAACGGCGCGGCGACGCTCGACGCGCATATGGAGGCGGTGAAGCAGGCCGCCGTCGCCGACCGGATCGTCCTCACCAAGACCGACATGCCCGAGGGCGCCGCCGCGCGGGCGAGCCTCGTCCGCCGCCTCGCCCGGCTCAATCCGGCGGCCCCGGTGCTCGATGCCGCGGACGGCGCCGCGACGCCGGCCGCCCTGCTCCATGCCGGCCTCTGGGACGAGGCGACGAAGACCGCCGACGTCCGCCGCTGGCTCGCGGCCGAGGCCTACGACGACCACGGGCACGGCCACCACCATCATGATCACGGGCACGGTCATGACCATGACCACGGCCATGCGCACGCCCAAGGTCATGCCAACTACCTCAACCGCCACGACGCCCACATCCGTTCCTTCGCGCTGACCACCGACCGGGCGGTCGCCGTCGGTGCGCTCGAGATGTTCCTCGACCTGCTGCGCTCGGCGCACGGCGAGCGGCTGTTGCGCATGAAGGGAATCGTGCGGCTCGCCGAGGATCCGGAGCGGCCGATGGTGGTGCACGGCGTGCAAAAGGTGTTCCATCCGCCCGTCCGCCTGCCGGCCTGGCCCGACGCCGACCACCGCACCCGGCTCGTCTTCATCACCCGCGACCTCGAGGAAGCCTTCGTGCGCCGGCTGTTCGACGCCTTCGCCGGCACCCTCGCCGTCGACACGCCCGACGCCGCCGCGATGTTCGACAACCCGCTCAGCCTCGCGGGCTTCTCGGGCCCGCGCTGACGACGGCCGTTAGGATTTTCTTCACGATGTCGGCGCACCGTCGAACCGGTCGCTCTTCTTCAGCAGACGGGATGCTCGGGCCGTGGACGTCACCTCGATCGCCATGATGGCCATGGCTGCGAATGCGGCGCAGCTGCAGTCGTCGCTCGGCGTCGCCATGGTCAAGCAGCAGAACGAGATGGCGCAGTCCATGGTCGCGATGCTCGACGCCTCGGTCGAAAGCGCCCGCGCCGCAGCGCCCGCCGGCATGGGTCAGCTCGTCGACATCATGGCGTGAGCGGGCGTTGATGGGCCGGGTGGTGGTGGCGGGTCCGGAGTGCGCCCGAGCAGCGCCCCCGACCATGTGACAGCGCGGACGCCCTCGTGGTTCCCGATCACAGGTCCCTCGATCGCATGACCGATCACAACCCCCTCAGCCGTCATTGCCGGGCTTGACCCGGCAACCCAATAGCGTTGCCGGTTGGATTGTTCTATCCGACTGAAATGATTTGACTAATCATGAAGCCGTGTTGTCTGTGGCACGGCGAGTGGTTGCCGGGTCAAGCCCACGGCTGTCCGGATCAGCGCGACGGCATAGGCCGCCGCACCCGGCCTCGTCCTTCGAGACGACCCGTTCCGGGTCTCCTCAGGATGAGGCCTCCAGTCTTTTTCTGTTTTGCGACAAAAGCTTGTCCTTTCCCTCATTCTGAGGAAGCCGCGCAGCGGCTGTCTCGAAGGGCGAGGGAAAAGCCGGGGCGCCGGCGAGCTTGAGGCGGTGTCCGGCAACCCCTGCCCCCTCACCCCGCCAGCCGCTCCTGCGCGGGCGGGCAAAGGGCGGCGGCGACGGCGCGGCGGATTTCGGCGAGCGAGAACGGCTTCGGCAGCACGTCGCGCACGATGGCCTCGAGCTCGCTCGCCCGTTCGCGCTGGTCGGCAAATCCGGTCATCAGCAGGATCGGCAAGTCGGGATGGTCGCGGGCGGCGTTGAGCGCCAGCGCGATACCGTCCATCACCGGCATCATGATGTCGGAGACGAGCAGGTCGAAGCGGCCGCCCTCGCGGAGAATCTCCAGCGCGGTGCCGCCGTCGCCCGCGCTCGTCACCTGGTGCCCGTCGATCTCCAGCGCGCGGCGAACGAAGGTGCGGACCGCGTCGTCGTCCTCGGTGAGCAGGATGTGCGCCATGCGAGTTCTCCGTTCGGCTCTGGTCTCGGTCCATCTCGCCGACGGTCACTCCGCCGGCGCGACTTGGTGGTCCGGAAGGCGTTACGACCGTCTTAACACTCGCATCGGCGCCAGGTCCCCAACCCGGCCGATACGGATTGGTTCCCTCGGCCCCGGCTCAGCCGGCCGCGGCGGCTTCCGGCTCCGCGGCTTCCGGAATCTCGCCGATCACTCCGACATAGGGCAGCTGGCGCCAGGCGTGGCCGGCGTCCATGCCGTAGCCGACGACGAAGGCGTCCGGGCAGACGAAGCCGATGTAGTCGGCGGCGATCTCCGCCTTGCGCTTGCCGGGCTTCTCGAGCAGCACCGCGACGTCGACCCGCCGCGCCCCGCGCGATTCGAGCAGCTGGCGCGCATAGGCGAGCGTGCGCCCCGATTCGAGGATGTCGTCGACCACCAGCACGTCGCGGCCGGCGACGTCGGTGTCGATGTCGCGCAGCACCGTGATCGACCCGGTCGAGACCCGGCCGGCGCCGTAGCTCGACAGCGTCATGAACTCGACCTGCGGCGCCAGCCCGACGCCGTGCATGGCGCGCAGCAGGTCGGCGGCGAACATGAAGCTGCCCTTGAGGATCGCCACGACGAGCAGGTCGCGGTAGCCCGCCGCGGCGATGTCGTCGGCAAGGCTCTGCACGCGCGCGTCGATCACGCTGGCGGAGTAGAGGACGGTGATATCCGGCGTCGTCGTCGAACTGCTGGTCATGGAATCCTCGTGGCGGTCGCTCGCCGGTCGGCGAATCGAACCTCGATCTCGGAAGCCGCATCGGGCGGCAACGGCAGCCGGGAGCGGAAGCGCGACGTTTCGCCGGGCGCCAGCGTCGGCTGCGCCGGTTCCATCGACCACGCGAAGATTTCACGGTGCTGCTCGGACTTCAAACCGAATCGCAGCATCGGCACCTCGCGTGCCGCCGCGGTGACGTTGACGATCTGGCCCTCGACCACCAGCACCGGCCCGCTGGCATCGACCTCGCCGAAGGTCTTCAGGTCGCGGATCGCGAGGCCGCGCAGGTTCACCTCCAGCCCGACGAAACCGTAGAGGCTGGCGAGATCGGGCACCAGCCGCACGATCGGCTCGCGCAGCATGACGGCACCGGTGATGAAGGCGGCAAAGCCCGCCGCTGCGAGCAGGCTGGCGAACACCGGCGGAATTTCGACCCGCAGTCCGGCCGGCCGGCGCTTCGCCTTGCCGCCGACCTTGCGCGCCGGCCCCTTCGGCCGCGGCTTGGCCGCCTGGCGGCTGCGGGCGGCGTCGTCGTCGCCGAAGCCGCCGGGGACCGCGTCGATCACCGGTCCGGCGCCGAGCGCGGCATCGAGCGGCTCCGGCGCCGCGGGCGCGTCCTCGTCGGGGGCGGGCGGCCGGAACCAGTCGTCGGTGGTGGCGGCGTCGGCGCCGACGCCCGTGTCCGTGGCCCCGCTCGCGGCGAGTTCGGCCGACGCGGTCTCCCAGGCGTCGTCGAGGCTTTCCTCGGGCGCGGTCTCGGCGGGGGCCTGGGCGAGCCAGGTGGTGGCGCAGCGCGAACAGCGCACGGAGCGGCCGGCCGGGCCGATCGCGCCGTCGGCCAGGGTGTAGGTCTTCGCGCAATTGGGGCAGCTGATCTTCAAGGCTCCCCTCCCGGCCGCCGGCCGACGACCATCATCTGGCCCATGTTCCGCGCATCATCCTGAGCGCCGGTCGCGCCCGCGCGGTCGCCCCGCGGCGCAGGCGAGGATCCATCCGGTCCACCCGTTCGACGGCCACCCGGACGACGGCCGACGAATCGCCGGCGTCGCCGCCGGCGCGATCCACGTCTCGTTGCCGCCAGCGGACGCGGATATGATTAATGAACTCTTAAAACCTCGGCGCCCATGATCCCGTGATGATGCCGCAAAGGACCACGAATTGATACGCTTCGAGAACGTCGGCCTGCGCTACGGCATGGGGCCTGAGGTGCTCAGCGACCTCACGTTCCACCTGCCGCCGCGCTCGTTCCACTATCTCACCGGCCCCTCGGGCGCCGGCAAGACGACGCTGCTCCGGCTGCTGTTCCTGTCGCTGAAGCCGACGCGCGGCCTGATCACCGTGTTCGGCAAGGAAACCACGCGCTTCGCCAAGACCGAGCTGCCGCAGGTGCGCCGCCGCATCGGCATCGTGTTCCAGGATTTCCGCCTGCTCGACCACCTCACCACCTACCAGAACGTCGCGCTGCCCTACCGGGTACTCGGCCGCGACGAATCGAGTTACCGCGCCGACGTCATCGACCTCCTGAAATGGGTCGGGCTCGGCGAGCGCATGCACGTGCTGCCCCCGGTGCTGTCGGGCGGCGAGAAGCAGCGCGCAGCGATCGCCCGCGCCCTGATCACCAAGCCCGAGCTGCTGCTCGCCGACGAGCCGACCGGCAACGTCGATCCGCCGCTCGCCCGCCGCCTGCTGCGCCTTTTCGTCGAGCTCAACCGCCTCGGCACCGCGGTGCTGATCGCCACCCACGACCTCGCGCTGATGGACCAGTACGACGCGCGCCGGCTCGTGCTCGCCGACGGCCGGATGGAGATCTACGAATGAGCCCCGCGCGCGCGCCCGCCGCCGGGCTCCCTGCCGACGACGGCGGCGGCGATCCCTGGGGCAGCGCCACCATCGTGCCGCCGCAGACCATCGCCGGACGCGCGCTGACGCTGGTGATCGCCATCATGACCTTCCTCGCCAGCCTGACGCTCGGCGCGGTGACGTTGATCGACGACGCGGCCCGGGCCTGGACCTCCGACATCGGCCGCGAACTCACCATCGAGGTGCGCCCGATCGACGGCGTCGACCTTCCCGGCGAGATCGCCAAGGCGACGGCGCTCGCCCAGGAGTTTCAGGGCGTCGGCCGCGTCCACGCGCTCACCGACACCGAGACCCGCCGCCTGCTCGAGCCCTGGCTCGGCAGCGGCATCGACCTCGACGCCCTGCCCGTGCCGCGCCTCGTGGTGGTGGAGATCGACGATCCGCTCGCCGTCGACCTCGGCGCCCTGCGCGAGGCGGTCGCCGCCGACGTGCGCGGCGGCTCGCTCGACGACCATGCCGCCTGGATCGACCGGCTGCGTGCCATGGCGGGTGCGATGGTCGCCGGCGGCGCCGGCATCTTCGTCCTCGTGCTGGTCGCCCTCGTGCTCAGCGTCGTGTTCGCCACCCGGGCGGCGATGGCCGGCAACAGCGACATCATCGGCGTGCTGCACTTCGTCGGGGCGGAATCCGGCTTCATCGCGCGCGAGTTCCAGCGCCATTTCCTGCTGCTCGGCATCAAGGGCGGCCTGATCGGCGGCAGCCTCGCGCTCGCCTGCTTCGTCGTCGCCGGGTTGCTCACGCGCCAGAGCGCCGGCATGCCCGGCGCCGACCAGATCACCGCCTTCGTCGGCGGTCTCCGGGTCGGCCCGCTCGGCTATGCCGCGGTGCTGGTGCTGGTGTTCGCGGTGGCACTTCTCACCGCCGCGACCTCGCGCTGGGCGGTGCACCGGTCGCTGGCGGAGATCGACTGATGCGATATGCGTCACACTTTTTTCGTCCTGTTCCCGATCTGCTGCGCAAACCAGCGGAAAACCGGCCTCGCGGGCTTGCCGCGCTCGGGCCGCAATCTGCTAGGATGATCCGGCGATGACCATGCCCACGACGTCCCCCACGTCCCATGTGTCGAGGTCCGGCGGCCGCTCGGCTGCCGGCCGGCGCATGCGGCGCGTGGCGACGTCGCCGGCCGGCGCGGGACGCCCACGCCGGCGTCGGCGGCGCGCCCTGGCCGTCGTGCTGTTCAGCCTGCTGCTCGCCGGCATCGGTTTCGCAGCCGACGGCTTCCTGCGCTTTGCCGGCGAGGTTTCGGCGATGTCGATCCCGGCCTCGACCGACGCCGACGCCATCGTCGTGCTCACCGGCGGCAGCGACCGCATCAGCGGCGGCATGGCCCTGCTGCGCGAGGGCCACGGCCGCCGGCTGCTGATCTCCGGCGTCCACCCCGAGACCAGCGCGGCCCAGATCGCCCGCGTCACCGCCACCGGCCCCTCGATCCTCGACTGCTGCGTCGACCTCGACCGCCGCGCCGCCAACACCATCGGCAACGCGGTGGAAACCGCGCGCTGGGCGAGCCAGCACGGCTTCAACTCGCTGATCGTCGTCACCAGCGCCTACCACATGCCGCGCAGCATGATGGAGCTCGGCCACGCCATGCCGGACCGTCAGCTGATCCCCTATCCGATCAGTCCGTCGCGGATGGAACTCGGCGACTGGTACGTCCGCTCCGACACGGCTCTGCTTCTCCTCACCGAATATGTGAAGTATACGGCGGCGAGAGTGCGGCTGCTGATGACGCCCGAGCGGATGATTCCGATGCTCGCGGCGGACGCGGTCGGGTGACGCGGCGCGGCAGCCGCGGTGCAGCAGACGGGGGCGGCGGCGGATGAGCTCGAAAACGGCGGTCGTGCGGTCCCTTGCCTTCCACGCCCTGTTCTATCCCTACCTCACCATCGCGATGCTGTTGACGCTGCCCATCCTGGTGCTGCCGCGGCGCACGCTGATGAAGATCTGCCAGGCCTGGAGCGTTTCGGCGCTCGCCCTGCACCGCGTCGTGATCGGGGTGCGTTGCGACTGGCGCGGGCAGGAGCGGGTTCCGCCGGGCGCGCTGCTCGTCGCCGCCAAGCACCAGTCGACCTGGGAAACGCTGTCCCTGATCACCCGCTTCGACGATCCCGCCTTCGTCCTGAAGCGCGAGCTGATGTGGATCCCGCTGTTCGGCTGGTGGCTGAAGCGGATGAAGATGATCCCGATCGATCGCCGCAAGGGCAGCGAGACGCTCGCCGCCATGAGCATCGCCGCGGCCGAGGCGATCGCCGAGGGCCGCCAGGTGCTGATCTTCCCCGAAGGCACCCGCCGCGAGGCCGGCGCGCCGCCAGCCTACAAGTTCGGCATCGCCCGCCTCTATACGGCGCTGGACTGTCCCTGCCTGCCGGTGGCGCTGAACTCCGGCATGATCTGGCCGCGGCGCCAGTTCGTGCAGCGGCCCGGCACGCTGATCGTCGAGTTCCTGCCGCTGATCCCGCCCGGCCGCAGCGCCCGCAGCTTCTTCCGCGAGTTGCAGCACACCATCGAGGACGCCTGCGACCGCCTGATGATCGAGAGCGCCGCCGACAATGCCGAGGACCTGCCGCCCTCGGTGCGTGCGCGCCTCGCGGAACTGGCCGCGGCCTGACGCCGCGTCAGACCGGCCGGACGGGCGCCGTGGCGGGGTCGCCGAGCCGGGCCGCCACCGCCTCGAGCTGCGGATCGTGGATGCCGAGGTCGCGCAGATGCGCGAGCGTCGACAGCACGTAGTCCGGATTGTCACCCGAGATGCCGACCCCGCGCCTGACCAGCGCCGCCTGGGTCTCGATATCGAGCGCACCGGCATATTGCGGGTGGCGCCGGTCGACGAGGTAGGTGAGCGCCGGCACCACCGACACCCCCTCCACCGGATCGACGACCCGCACCGGGCGCACCGCCTCGACATAGACCCCCGTCACCTGCTCCCGCTCGCGCAAGTAAGCGATCACCTCGCTCCGGTCCTCGGCCGCGACCTCGAACACGAGGCCGCGGCAGGCGCCGCCGCGGTCGAGCCCCAGCACGAGACCGGGCTCCGCCTCGGTGCCCCGGTGAACCCAGGAGAACACGCACAGCGCGCGCCGGGCACCGCGCAGCAGCCCGGGGCGCACCCGGCCGAAGCGGAATCCCGGCCGCCACATCAGCGAGCCATAGCCAAAGACATAGAGCGGGCCGTCCATCGGGTGCCTTCCTTTTGCCGGCCGATCCGGCTAGCAGATCGGACGGCCGCGCGGCAAGCCCGCGGTGCGGCCGGCGCCGGAGGGCGCGGACGAGCGGACGGGATCGATCGATGCGCAACAAGGTAATCATCCTCGGCGTGGCCGTCATCGCCGTCGTGGCCCTGTGGAGCTGGGGCTGGACCGTCGTGCGCGACCGGGCGGTCACCGAACTCGACCGGGCGGTCGCCGACCTTGCCGCCCGCGGCGGCAGCTTCGCCTGCGCCGAGCGCGACACCGGCGGCTGGCCGTTCCGCCTCGACCTCGACTGCCGCCAGCCGCGCCTCACCCTGCCCGACGGCACCGGGATTACCGCGGCGCGCCTGCTCGTCACCGGCGTGATCGACGACTGGCGCCTCGTCGTCGCCTCGGTCGAGGGGCCGCTCCAAGTCGCGGCGCCGGACGGCTCCGCCGTCGACGCGAGCTTCGCCCGGCTGCAGCTCAGCCTGCGCCACGACGGACGCCGGCCGGAGCGGCTCTCGGCCGCCGCCGATGCGCTGTCGCTCGACGTGGTTCCGCCCGGCGGCGACACCGCGCTGCCGGCGGTCGGCCTCGACGCCGCCTATGCCGAGGTCCATGTCCGCGCCGGCGCGGCGCCGGACAGCCTCGATGCCGCGACGCTGCTGCGCGCCGCAACCCTCGACGTCGCCGGCCGCGGCAGCCTGCCCGACGCCGCCGATCTGCGCGCCAGCGCCGTGATCGGCGCCGTCGGTCCGCTCGCCGTCGGCCCGGCCGCCTGGCGCGACGCCGGCGGGAGCATCGACATCACCAGCCTCGATTTCACGATGGCTCCGACCACGATCTCCGGCGGCGGCCGGCTCGGCATCGACGGCGACGGCCGCCTCGAAGGCCAGATCGACCTCACCGCCCGCGGCCTCGACGGCCTCACCAGCGCGGCGGCGGCGGGTCGCAGCATCGCCGCCCCGGTCGCCGCCCTCGGCACCGCCTTCCTGATCCTCGGCAGCCCGGCCGGCGACGGCGCCCGCGCGCTCTCCGTCAGCGCCGTGGACGGCACGCTGAGCGCCAACGGCATGACCCTGACGCGCCTGGCGCCGGTGTTCTGAAACGCGGGAAAGCTCGGCGCGTCAGCGCCCGTTCGAACCCGGCGGACGGCCGAAGATCGACTGCCGGATCGAGGGCGCGGGCCGCTCGCCGTCGCCGGTCTCGCGCGGACCCGCCTCGCGGCGAAGGTCCGGGGCGGGCCGGAAGCTCTTCGGCGGCGGCGCATCGTCGCCCGGGCGCCGCACGGGCAGCGCGAGGAAGCCCGGCGGCAGGTCGTCGTCGATGTCGGTCAGCGGCCGCCCGGCGACGGGGCCCCGCCCGCTCGCGGCGGCGAGATCGGCGAGTGCGCTCGGCCGCGGCGACAGCAA
Source organism: Methylobrevis albus (assembly GCF_015904235.1). Classification (GTDB taxonomy): domain Bacteria; phylum Pseudomonadota; class Alphaproteobacteria; order Rhizobiales; family Pleomorphomonadaceae; genus Methylobrevis_A; species Methylobrevis_A albus. Next base: position 27,314 of record NZ_JADZLT010000042.1, on the reverse strand, counting down.
ATCGTCGGAGGGCGACAGGTTGCGCATCCGGCGCACGATGCCGTCGAGATCGTTGAGCTCCGGCCGGCGGTGCATCTCGGTCTCGCGGCCGGCGGCGCGCGGCAACGCACTGTCGGCGAGCCGCTCGAAGCGCATCCGCATCGGCACCGCGATCGCCTCGCCGAAGGCGATCGCCTCGCCGTTGTCGAGCGACGACAGGAAGCTGATCGACGATTCCGACGAGGCCGAGATCGCCGAGCGGATCAGCCCCTGGTCGAGTTCGTTGGTGAGGCGCATCGCGAACACCGACGAGCACTGCGACAGGATCGTCGCGTCGAGTTCGGCCGGGCGCTGGGTGATCACGCCGAGGCCGACGCCGTACTTGCGCCCTTCCTTGGCGATGCGGGCGATCGCCTGCCGCGTCGGCCCAAAGCCGAGGTCCGGATCGGAGGGGATGTAGCGGTGCGCTTCCTCGCACAGCACCAGCAGGCGCACCGCCCCGTTCGCCCAGACGCCGATCTCGAAGGCGAGCCGGCAGAGCACGGCGGCGACGGCGTTGACGACCTCCGACGGAATGCCCGCGAGCTGGAACGTCGTCACCGGCCGGCCGTTGCCGGGAATGCGGAAGATGCGGCCGAGGATGTCGGTCATCTGGTCGCCGACGGCACCGGCGAACATGAAGCGGAAGCGCGGGTCGTTGACCGCCGACTGCAGGCGGAACTTCAAATTGCGCAGGGAGGGCTTCGAGTCGCGGCCCTCGAGCCGGCCGAGCCGGTCGTCGATCAGCGCGAGCAGGTCGACCATGCGGAAGGGGATCGGCGTGTCGACGGTGATCGCGGTGTTCTCGCCGCCGCGCCGCTTGATCGCCCCGCCCTCGCCGCCGCGAAACAGGCGCTTCGCCTCCGGCAGCAGGTCATAGAGGAAGTCGACCTCCTCGGGGATCGGCGTGCGGCCCTTGTAGAGCACCTCGACGAACTCCTCGAGCCGGAACAGCCAGAACGGCAGGTCCAGCGTCTCGGGATCGATCACCACCGAGGTATCGGGGAAGGCGGCGGCGAACTCGTTGTGCGGGTCGAGGATCAGCACGCGCAGCCGCGGCTCGGCGGCGATCGCCTTGTTGATCAGCAGCGACACCGCGGTCGACTTGCCGACGCCGGTGGTGCCGACCACCGCGAAGTGCCGTTCCAGCATCGTCGCCATCGAGATGGTGGCGTCCATGCGCTCGTCCTGCGCGAGGCGGCCGATCACCACCGGATTGCCGCCGCGGGTCTCGTAGATCGCGGCGAGGTCGGAGGCGCGCATGCGGTGGGCGATGGCGCCGAGATAGGGGTGGTTGCGGATGCCCGAGTGGAACATCGACTGCCCGTCGGGACCCGACGTGATCTCGCCGACGAGTTCGACCTCGACCAGCATGACGTTGTCGCTGTGCTCCGACCACGCCTTGGTCTGGGTGTTCATGCTGTAGACCAGCGCGGCGATGCGGCTGTCGTTGACCGAGATCGACACCAGCCGGCCGACCGCCCAGAGCTCCGACAGCGATGTGTCACCGGCGGCGACCACCGCCGAGATCGTCGCGTGCGATCCGTTGCAGGCGACGACGCGTCCGAGGAACCGGTTGCCGGGCTTCAGCACGTCGCGGCGGTTGCTGTCCGAGATGTCCGGCGTCGGCTGCACGTCGATCCTCTCCGTCTTTCCGGGCATCGTAAGTGCAAGTGCTTAATAAGTTTGGTCTGTGCACCGCCGCCCCCGACGGTGGCGCTCTGCGGGTGATGGAATCGCCCAAGAAGCGGCCAGTGCGACTTCAATTGCCACCATTTTGAGCAGATGCGGCTGATTGCATACGATAGAATGGCGCCGGGGTGCGGTTGGTGCGGTGGCATGTCGCTTGCTCCACGTCCCATGAGAGATGGCGGCTAGGGTTCCGGCTCCGATGCGAGCGCTGGTCCGAGAGCTGCCGCCGGCCCGGGAGACATCCGGCCGGTACACGGAGGGACAAAATCCCGGGAGACCTCGCTCGCTGACGGGATTGGCGAAGCTGGTCTTCACCGATCCCCGAACTGCCGGTCAGGCCAGACAGGGGATGCCATGCGGAATTTCATCGGACGTCGATCGCTGCGGCACCCGGGCGCGCCGTCGCCGTGCCCGCCCGCCGCCGCGGCAAACGCGCCCCGCGCCCGCTGACCCGCGCCCCGGCCCGCGACGACGTGGCGCCGCGATCCCTCCTGCCGGGACGGCCCGGCCGATCTTTCCAAAGGACGTCAGAGCATGGAACTCTCCCCCGAGGCCCACGCCGCCATGCAGGCGCACCGGCGCCGCTACGAGGAACTGAAAGCCGCCGGCACCGGCGTCGCCCCGCGCGCGATGCCCGTCCCGACGCCGAAGGACGGCGCGCCCCTTCCGGCTGACGCCGTCATCTCCCGCGAGACGCTGCCCGGCGGCTGGTACACCGGCTTCCGCCTGCGCCGCGGCGAGGCGATCCGCCTCGTCAACACCGAGGGCAGCAGCGCCGTCTCGCTGCTCGCCTGGAACGCCGCCGACACCTCCGAGCGGATCAACCACGCCGACACTGTCAAGATCCAGTGGACCGCCGCCCTGCGGAAGGGCCGGGTGATCTTCTCCGATATGGGCCGCGTGCTGCTTTCGATCATCGAGGATACGTCGGCCGCCCACGACGCCCTCACCGGCGGCTCCACCGCCGCCTCGACGCTGGCGAAATACGGCGCCGGCAACTTCCGCAACACGCGCGACAACCTGGTGCTCGCCGCCGCCAAGCTCGGCCTCGACCGGCGCGACATCCCGCCCTGCGTCACCTTCTTCGCACCCGTCATCGTCGGCGCGGGCGGCAGCTTCACCTGGAACGCCGCCGCCCGCAGCGCCGGCGACTTCGTCGACCTGCGCGCCGAGCTCGACCTGCTCGTCGCCGTCTCCGCCTGCCCGCACCCGCTCGACCCGGCGCCGGACTATGCGCCCGGGCCGGTCGAGATCGTCCGCTTCCGTGCCCCCACGCCGGCGGCCGACGATCTCTGCCGCACCGCGACGGCGGAAGCCGTGCGCGGCTTCGAGAACACCGACCGCTATCTCGCCGGCTGATGGAGCGCGCCATGACCGAGACAACCATAACCGACGCCGCCAGCGCCGCCGCCGCGATTGACCGCCTGTTCGACGGCTCGCCGCGCCTCGCCCCCGGCACCCCGGTGCTCGACCACGAAATCCCCGCTCGCCAGCCCTGGTCCGGCGTGATCCGCAAGGGCCAGGTCTTCCGCATCATCGACAGCTACGGCCAGCAGGCCGTCGACACGCTGTTCTATCGGTGGGGCGATTTCTCCGAGCGCTACAGCGCGCAGGATACGCTGCGCGTGCAGGGCTCGGCCTATGTCGGGATCGGCACCAGGATCGTCTCGAACGAGGGCAACCTGATGCTGACGGTCACCGCCGACAGCTGCGGCCGCCACGACAGCTCGGCGGGCGCCTGCTCCTGCGAGGCGAACACCGTGCGCTTCGGCCACCACACCCGCTACCTGCACGCCTGCCGCGAGAACTTCGTCCTCGAGGTGACGAAATACGGCATGGCGAAGCGCGACATCGTGCCGAACATCAACTTCTTCATGAACGTGCCGATCGCCCAGAACGGCGACCTCGTCATCGACGACGGCATTTCCGAGCCGGGCGCCTATGTCGAGATGGTGGCGGCGATGGACGTGCTCTGCGTCATCTCCAACTGTCCGCAGGTGAACAACCCCTGCAACGGCTTCAACCCGACGCCCGTGCGCGTCCAGATCTTCGACGCGCCGAAGCTCTGACGGACGGGATCGGGAGCCATGTTCAGGAAGGTCCTCATCGCCAATCGCGGCGAGATCGTCGGGCGCATCGGCCGCACGCTGAAGCGCCTCGGCGTCGGCTCGGTCGCGGTCGCCTCCGACGCCGACCGCTTCACCCCGCCGGTGCTCGCCGCCGACGAAGTGGTGCGCATCGGCCCGGCGCCTGCCGCCGAAAGCTACCTCCGCTTCGAGAAGATCATCGAGGCCTGCAAGGCAACCGGCGCCGAGGCGGTGCATCCGGGCTACGGCTTCCTCTCCGAAAACGTCGCCTTCGCCGAGGCACTGGCGGCCGAGGGCATCGCCTTCATCGGCCCGCGCCCGGAGCATCTCTCCGCCTTCGGCCTGAAGCACACCGCGCGGGCGCTGGCGGAGGCCGCCGGCGTGCCGCTGCTGCCGGGCTCCGGCCTGCTCGCCGACGCGGCCGCCGCCGTCACCGCGGCCCGTGCGATCGGCTACCCGGTGATGCTGAAATCCACCGCCGGCGGCGGCGGCATCGGCATGCAGCTCTGCCACGACGATGCCGACCTCACCGCGAAGTTCGAGACGGTGCAGCGCATGGCGACGGCGAGCTTCGGCGACGCCCGCGTCTATCTCGAGCGGTTCGTCGCCGACGCCCGTCACATCGAGGTGCAGATCTTCGGCAACGGCCGCGGCGACGTCGTCGCCCTCGGCGAGCGCGACTGCTCGCTGCAGCGCCGCAACCAGAAGGTCGTCGAGGAGACCCCCGCCCCCGGCATCACGCCGGAGCTGCGCGAGGCGCTGCTCGCCGCCGCCGTGGCGCTCGGCCGCTCGGTCGCCTATGAGAGCGCCGGCACGGTCGAATTCGTCTACGACGTCGCCCGCGCCGAGTTCTATTTCCTCGAGGTCAACACGCGGCTGCAGGTCGAGCATCCGGTGACCGAACTCGTCACCGGCATCGACCTCGTCGAGTGGATGGTGCGCCAGGCCGCCGGCGAGGACGTGCTCGCCGGGCTCCCGCCCATCGTGCCGCAGGGCGCGGCGATGGAGGTGCGGCTCTACGCCGAGGACGCGCTGCAGGGCTTTCGCCCGAGCGCCGGCCGCCTCACCCGGGTCGCCTTCCCCGAAGGCGTGCGCGTCGACGGCTGGATCGAGACCGGCTCCGACGTCACCACCTTCTATGACCCGATGCTGGCGAAGATCATCGTCGTCGGCGCGACCCGGGCGGAGGCCGCCGAAAAACTCGGCGCGGCGCTGGCCGCGACCGAGATCGCCGGCATCGAGACCAACCTCGCGTATCTGCGCGAGATCGTCGCGAGCCCGATGTTCCGGGACGGCGCGGTCGCGACCTCGGTGCTGGCGCGCTTTCCCTATGCGCCGCGCGCGATCGAGGTGCTCAGCCCCGGCGCGCAGTCGAGCCTGCAGGAACTCCCCGGCCGCCTCGGCCTCTGGCACGTCGGCGTGCCGCCGTCCGGTCCGATGGACGCGCGCTCGTTCCGCATCGCCAACCGCATCGTCGGCAATGCCGAGGACGCCGCGGCCCTCGAACTCACCGTTGCCGGCCCCACCTTGCGCTTCCACGCCGACGCCGTGATCGGCCTTGCCGGCGCGGCGATGCCGGCGAAGCTCGACGGCGTGCCGGTGCCCTATGGCGCGCCGGTGACGGTCGCCGGCGGGCAGGTGCTCAACCTCGGCACCATCGAGGGCGCCGGCCAGCGCACGTATCTCGCCGTGCGCGGCGCCTTCACCGCGCCCGAGGTGCTCGGCTCGCGCGCCACTTTCACCCTCGGCGCCTTCGGCGGCCACGCCACCGGCACGCTGAAGCCCGGCGACGCGCTGCACTTCGGCGCCGCCGTGCCGGTCGCCGACCCGGCGCCGCAGGACCTCGCCGATCTCAGCCGAGAGTGGACGCTCGCGGTCGTCTACGGCCCGCACGGCGCGCCCGACTTCTTCACGGACGCCGACATCGCGACGCTGTTTTCCGCGCCCTACGAAGTGCACTTCAACAGCGCCCGCACCGGCATCCGCCTGATCGGCCCGCAGCCGGAATGGGCGCGCAGCGACGGTGGCGAGGCAGGGCTGCACCCCTCCAACCTGCACGACAACGCCTATGCGATCGGCGCGATCGATTTTACCGGCGACACGCCGATCATCCTCGGCCCCGACGGCCCGAGCCTCGGCGGCTTCGTCTGTCCGGCGGTGGTGGCGGCCGAGGATCTCTGGAAGCTCGGCCAGCTGAAGCCCGGCGACACGGTGCGCTTCGCCCCCGTGGCACGGCCGGACGATCCCGTCGCCGGACCGCTGCCGGCGCCGGCGCTGTCGATCCCGGACGGCATCGGCTCGCCGATCCTGGGGTCGGACCCCGGCGCCGCGGTGCCGGTGGTCTATCGCCGCCAGGGCGACCGCAACCTGCTCGTCGAATACGGCGACATGCGCCTCGACCTCGGCCTGCGCCTGCGCGCCCACGCGCTGATGCAGGCGCTGGAGCTGGAGCGCCCCGCCGGCATCGTCGACCTCACCCCCGGCATCCGCTCGCTGCAGGTGCACTACGACCCGGAGGTGCTCTCCCGCACCCGCCTGCTCGGCCTGCTCGCCGAACTCGAGGCCGGCCTGCCCCCCGTCGCGGACGTCACCGTGCCGAGCCGCATCGTCCACCTGCCGCTGTCGTGGAACGACCCGGAGGTGCAACTCGCGATGCGCAAGTACCAGGAACTGGTGCGCCCCAACGCGCCCTGGTGCCCGGACAACATCGAGTTCATCCGCCGCATCAACGGCCTCGACGACGAAGCCGCCGTGAAGCGGACGATCTTCGACGCGAGCTATCTCGTGATGGGCCTCGGCGACGTCTACCTCGGCGCGCCGGTCGCGACGCCGGTCGACCCGCGCCACCGGCTGGTGACGACCAAGTACAACCCGGCCCGCACCTGGACGCCGGAGAACGCGGTCGGCATCGGCGGCGCCTATATGTGTGTGTACGGCATGGAAGGCCCGGGCGGCTACCAGCTGTTCGGCCGCACCATACAGATGTGGAATACATGGCGGACGACGCGCGAGTTCACGCCCGGCCACCCCTGGCTGCTGCGCTTCTTCGACCAGATCCGCTTCTTTGAGGTGGACGGGCCTGAACTCGCCGAGGCCCGCGCCGCCTTCCCGCAGGGCGCCTTCCCGATCCGGATCGAGGAGACCACGCTCTCCTACGCCGATCATCTCGCCGAAGCCGCCCGCAACGCCGCCGGCATCGCCGCCTTCGAGGCACGCCGCCAGGCCGCCTTCGAGGCCGAGCGGGCGCGCTGGAAGGCCGAGGGTCTCGACGGTTTCATCGCCGAGACCGCCGGCATCACCGAAGCCGGCGAGATTCCCGACGGCTGCACCGCCCTCTATGCCCACGTGCCCGGCAGCGTCTGGAAGTTCGTGGTGGACGAGGGCGCCGTGGTCGCGGCGGGAGATCCCGTCGTGATCGTCGAATCGATGAAGATGGAAATCACCATTCCGGCCCCGGCCGCGGGGCGCATCCGCGCCTTCCGCAGCGCGCCGGGCAAGATGGTGCGCGCCGGCGACGTCGTCGCCCTGATGGAGGATCTATGACCGACCTGCCGACCATGCTCGACTTCGCCGCGCTCCGCGCCCTCTACGCCGCCGGGGCGAGCCCGCGCGACGTGATCGACGCGGTCGCCGCGCGCATGGACGCCGGCGATCCCGCCGCCTTCATCAACAAGGCCTCGAAGGCGGCGATGCTCGCCGACGTCGAGGCCCTGCTCGCCCGCGCGCCGAACCCGAACACGCTGCCGCTCTGGGGCCTGCCCTTCGCGGTGAAGGACAACATCGACGTCGCCGGCCTGCCGACCACGGCCGGCTGTCCCGCCTTCGCCTATACGCCGACCGCCGACGCCGAAGTCGTCAAGCGGCTGAAGGCCGCCGGGGCGATCGTGATCGGCAAGACCAACCTCGACCAGTTCGCGACCGGCCTCAACGGCACCCGCTCGCCCTATGGCGCGCCGCGCTCGGTGTTCGACGCCGCCTATGTCTCGGGGGGCTCGAGCTCCGGCTCGGCGGTCGCGGTCGCCTCCGGCATCGCCGCCTTCGCGCTCGGAACCGACACCGCCGGCTCGGGCCGCGTGCCCGCCGCCTTCAACAACATCGTCGGCGTCAAGCCCTCGCCCGGCCGCGTCCCGGCCACCGGCCTCGTCCCCGCCTGTCGCTCGATCGACGTCATCACCGTGTTCGGCGCCAGCGTCGCCGATGCCGTCGCGGTGCGGGCGGTCATGGAGGGCTACGACGCCGCCGACGCCTATTCCCGTCACGCGGCCCACATCGCTTTGCCGGCAAAGCTCCGCCTCGGCGTGCCGGCAGCAAGTGAACGCGAGTTCTTCGGCAACGCCGCCTACGAGACGCTCTACGATGCGGCGATCGTCCGCGCAGCCGAGCTCGGCGCCGAGATTGTCGAATTCGACTACGTCCCGTTCCGCAAAGCCGCCGAACTCCTCTACCTCGGCCCCTGGGTCGCCGAGCGCCTCGCGGCGGTCGAGACCTTCCACGCGGCGAACGCCGATGCGATGGACCCGACCGTGCGCAAGATCGTCGAGGGCGCGATCGGCATGACCGCCGTCGACGCCTTCCGCGGCCAGTATGCGCTGGAGGCCTATCGCCAGGCCGCCGCCGCCGAATGGGCCAAGGTCGACGCGCTGCTGCTGCCGACCTCGCCCGACATCCAGACCATCGACGCGATGCTCGCCGATCCAATCGCGCTCAACGCGCGCTTCGGCCGCTACACCAATTTTGCGAATTTCTTCGGCTGCGCGGCGATCGCGGTGCCGGCCGGGTTCACGCCGGCCGGGCTGCCCTTCGGCGTCACCCTCGTCGGCCCGCGCGACACCGACGCCGCCCTCGCCCCGTTCGCCGCCGCCCTGCACGCGGCCGCTGGCTGTGGCATGGGGATCGCGACCGAGGCGACGCCGCCGGTGGTGCCGGCGACGCCTGAGGATCGCATCCCGATCGTCGTCGTCGGCGCGCATCTCACCGGCATGCCGCTCAACCACGAACTCACCAACCTCGACGCCCGCCTCGTGCGGACGGCGAAGACCGCGCCCGACTACCGGCTCTTCGCGCTCGCCGGCACCGTGCCGCCGAAGCCCGGCCTCGTGCGCGAACCCGGCTTCGACGGGCCGGGCCTCGCCGTCGAGGTGTGGTCGCTCGACCCGGCCGGCTTCGGCCGCTTCATCAACGGCATCCCGCAGCCGCTCGGCATCGGCAAGCTGAAGCTCGACGACGGCAGCCTCGTCTCCGGCTTCGTCTGCGAGCCGGCGGCGCTGGAGGGGGCGATCGAGGTGACGTCCTTCGGCGGCTGGCGCGCCTATGTCGCGTCGAAGGCGAAGGCCGCGGCGGCGAGCTGATCACCGCCAGGTGTCGCCCGCCCGGCCGCCTCAGGTCGCGGCGGCGGGCGGTGCTGCGCCCTTGGTCAGCGCTTCCAGCAGGCTACGCACGCGGGCGCGGGCGCGGTGCAGCAGCACGCGCTGGTTTTCCGGCGAGATGTCGAGCAGCCGGCAGGTTTCCGCCGCATCGTGCCCTTCGACGTCGCGCAGGATCATCACCGCGCGCTGCGCCGGCGGCAGCGCCGCGATGAAGCCGTCGACGTGGTGCCAGAGCTGCCGCCCGGCGAGAATGCGTTCCGGGTCGAGCCCGTCGAAGCCGGCCGGCGCCTCGCGCCAGTGACCGCTCTCGTCGAACCGGTCGGCCGCGACGGCGCGGAACGGCGCGGCCATCTCACCGTCCGCCTGCTCGGGCAGCGCGACGTAGCGCCGCTCGCGCCGCGCGAGGCTTTTCGCCTTGTTCATCAGGATCGCGATGATCCAGGTCGAGAGCTGGGCCCGGCCGTCGAACTGGTCGATATGGGCGAACACCGCGAGCCAGGTCTCCTGCGCCACCTCCTCGGCAAGGCCGCGTCGCCCGACGATGCTCTGGGCGAGCCCGACCAGCGCCGCGTGATGCCGGTCGACGAGCTGACGCAGCGCCGCCGGATCGCGCTGGCGCAGCGCCTCGACCATCAACGCGTCGGTGCTGATCCGCAGCGCAAACGCCGCCGCCGAGAGCCAGAATACCGCCTGGGACAGCATCCCCGATCCTTCCCAACTGCGTCGCCGCATGCCGGCTCGCGTCGCCATCTCGGCATGCCGCACTGCGGCGCGCAAGGCCCCCGGCGGGCCCGTCGGCGCACGTTGCGCTCGCGCCGCCATCAAAGTCCGGTGAAGCCCCGCCGGCGGACGGGCCGCCCCCTATCCCCGCCGCCGCGCGAGGCGCAGGCTGGTCGCAGCCGCCGGCCCGGCGCACGCCGCCCTCGCGAAAGCGTGATGCCCGAACGGCGTAACGTTCCGGGCGATCGCGTGTCGAACGGTCAGGCCAGCAGGAAAAGGGGAGCGGTCATGACCATCCGGTGCGACGAGATCCCCGACCGGGCCAGTGACTGGATCGATGCCGAAGGGCGCCGCCGCGACCGGCTCGCCCTCGCCCTGCACCTTGCGATCTGTTCCGATTGCCGAGGCTATGTGCGCGGCCTGAAGCAGACGCGGCGCCTCGTCGCCGCCGCGCTTCGCCGCCCGGTCGATCCCGCACTTCACCAGCGGCTGGGGCTTTCCCCCGCCGAGGACGAGGAACCGAGGCCATGACCATCGACCGCTACGGACTGGAAACGTCCGCCACCGACCCGGTCGCCGTCGCCGCCTTTGGCGATGCGGTGCACGGCGTCGCCGCCCATCGCCCCACGGCCGGCGCCGCCCTCGGGCGGTCGCTCGTCGCCGACCCCGATTTCGTCGCCGCCCACGCGCTGAAGGGCTTCGCCAACCTGATCCTCGCCCGCGAGGAACTGGTGCCGACCGCCGCCGCGGCGCTGGCCGACGCCCGCAGCGCCGCGCGGCGCCGGCCGGCGAGCGCCGACGAGGACGTCCTCGTCGCGGCGCTGTCCGACGCGCTGGACGGCCGTTTCGCCGGCGCCGCGCACCGGCTGGAGCGGGGCTTCGCCCGCCGCCCGACCACGCTGCTCCCGTTCAAGCTCGCCCATTCGCTGCGCTTCATGATCGGCGACGCCGGCGGCATGCTGGCCGCCTCCGACCATATGCTCGCCGCCTGGCAGGCCGACGATCCGGCCGCTGGTTTCCTGCTCGGCTGCCATGCCTTCGGCCTCGAGGAACACGGCGACTACGCCGCCGCCGAGCGCTTCGGCCGCCGCGCCGTGGCGCTCGCCCCCGAGGACGCCTGGGGCCAGCACGCCGTCGGCCACGTCTTCGAGATGCGCGGCGACACCGACGCCGGCATCGCCTGGCTCGAGGATGGGCGCGGGACATGGTCGCGCTGCAACAACTTCTCGTTCCACATGGCCTGGCACCTCGCCCTGCTGCTGCTCGAGCGGCGCGACAGGGACCGCGTGCTCGCCGTCTACGACGCGGAAGTGCGCCCGGTGCAGACCGACGATTTCCGCGACGTCGCCAACGCCGTGTCGCTGCTCTGGCGTCTCGACCGCTCCGGCATCGACGTCGGCCGCCGCTGGGACGACCTCGCCGAGATCGCCCGGCGCCGGCGCACCGACACCACGCTGGTCTTCGCCAGCCTGCACACGCTGATCGCCCTCGTCGCGGTCGGCGACCACGCCGGCGCCGCCGACATGACGGCGGCGCTTGCGGTGCGTGCGGCGGAGGCGAGCGAGCAGGGCCGCGTCGCCGCCCGCGTCGGCCTGCCGCTCGCCCGCGTCATCACCGGCATGGCCGAGCGTGGCCGCGGCCCGGCGCTCGACCGCCTCGCCCTCGACCTCCACCGCCTCGGCGGCAGCAACGCCCAGCGCGACCTCTTCATGCTGCTGCTTGCCGAAGCCGCCGACCTGGCCGGTGACGGCCATGCCTCGCGCGCGATCGATACCGTCCGCCACCGCCTCAAGACCGAAGACCGCCTGATCGCCGCCGTCTGCGGCCGCGAGCCCCACCTCGTCGCCGCCGTCCCGCACCACTAGCCAGTCCACGCCGCCACCGCGGCCGATCCCTGACCGCAACCCCTGACCGATCGCCGGGCACCCCGCCCGGCGGCTCGCCCCGCCACGTCTTCCGCCGAAAGGTTTCGCCATGACCACGCTTTCGACCACCCATCCCGACCGGCAGCTCTTCCCCGCCGTCACCCCGGCCCTCGCCGTCACCATCGTCCTCGCCGGGCTCTCCGCCGATGTCCTCTGGGAGGTCTGGGCCCGCCTCATCACGCCGATCTTCGTCGGCGGCCCGCTGGAGCCGGCCGGTCTCGTGCAGAGCGTCTTCGGCTTGCAGAGCCGCTTTCTCGCCGAACTGATCCACGCCGCGGTCGGCATCATCGCCTATCCGATCGGCTATCTCTTCGTCGCCCGCCCGCTGCAGCGCGCGCTCCTGCCCGGCCTGCCGCTGCTCCTCACCGGCATCGGCTTCGGCATCGGGCTCTGGATCTTCGCGCTCTACGTCATGGCGCACCTCATCGCCGGCCTGCCCGCCTTCCTCGGCTTCATCCCGTTGACCTGGGCCTCGCTGGTCGGCCATGTCATCTTCGGCGTCACCGTCGCTCTCGTGGTGCGCCGGCGCGGCGCCTGATGCCGCGCCGCTGCTCTTGCGCCGAGGTCCGATCACCGCCTCACCAACCGGACGGAGCCCGATGACCGGTCCAAACTCGAATTCTGCAGGCGACGCGCCCTCCCCGGGCCGCGTCGCCGACGCCGTCGCCACGACGCTCGCCGCCCACGGCGCCCGCCGCGCCTTCGGCATGCCCGGCGGCGAGGTCGTCACCCTCGTCGATGCGCTCGAAGCCGCCGGCATCGGCTTCCACCTCGCCCGGCACGAGACCGCCGCGGCGATCATGGCGGCCGGCGCCCATCTCGCCGGCGACGCGCTCGCCGTGCTCGTCACCACCGTCGGCCCGGGCCTCGCCAACGCCGTCAACGGCATCGCCGATGCGGCGCAGGAGCGCGTGCCGCTGATCGTGCTGTCTGGCATCGTCGACCGGCCGACCCGCGCCCGCTACACCCACCAGGTCTTCGACCATGCCGCCATGCTGCGGCCGCTGGTCAAGGCGAGCTTCGAGATCGAGCCGGAAAGCGCCGCTGCCACCGTTGCGCGGGCAATCGCGCTGGCGCTCGCCGAGCCGCCCGGCCCGGTGCACCTCGACCTCTCCCCCGCCGTCGCGGCAATGTCGCTTGGCGACGCCGCCCCCTGGCCGCCGGCGGACTGCCCGGCGCTCGCGCCCGACCCGGCCTCGCCCGCGATTCGCGCGCTCGCCGCCCGGCTCGCCGCCGCCGAGCGGCCGCTGATCCTAGCCGGCTTCGAGGCCGCCCGCGGCGGCGCCGGCCCGGCGCTCGCCGCGCTCGCCGAGGCGCGCGGCATTCCCGTCGTCACCACCTACAAGGCGAAGGGCATCCTGCCCGAGGACCATCCGCACAGCCTCGGCGGCGCCGGCCTGTCGCCGAAGGCCGACGCGATCCTGCTCGGCCTCATGGCGAGCGCCGATCTCGTGCTGCTCGCCGGCTACGACCCGATCGAGATGCGGCTCGGCTGGCTCGACCTCGCCGCCCCCGACCGGATCGCCGAGATCACCCGCTACCCCGCCGACCACGGCATGCACCGCGCCGGGAGCCGCATCGCGGCGGCCCCGGCCGACATCCTCGCGGCGCTCGTTGCCCTCGTGCCTGCGGGCGCCACCTGGCCGGACGGCGAGCCCACTGCTGCCCGCGCCCGCCTCGACGCCGCCTTCGCGGCCCCCGCGAGCGGCTTCGGCCCGCATGCGGTGGTCGAGGCGCTGGCGGTCGCCGCGGGCGATGACGCCGTCGTCACCGTCGACAGCGGCGCCCACCGCATCCTGCTGTCGCAGATGTGGCGCGCCGGCCGGCCGCTGCGGCTGCTGCAGTCGGCCGGGCTCTGCACCATGGCCGCCGCCCTGCCGCTGGCGATCGGCGTCGCCGCCGCCGACCCGAAGGCGTGCGTCTTCGCGGTGATGGGCGACGGCGGGCTCGAGATGGGCATCGGCGAACTCGCCACCCTGCGCGACCTCGGCCGCCCGCTCACCGTCGTCGTGTTCCAGGACGAAAGCCTCGCGCTGATCGCCATGAAACAGGCCGCAGCGGGCCTCGCCCCGGCCGGCGTCGCGCTCGGCGCCACGGATTTTGCGGCGATCGCCCGCGGCTTCGGCGGCCACGGCGAGACCGTCGCCAGCCGCGCCGACCTCGACGCCGCCTTTGCTGCCGCAGCAAACCGCCGCGACCGCTTCACCCTGATCGCCTGCCGGTTCGATGCCAGTGCTTACCAGAACGCCTTCTGAACCCGCCGCGGCGACCCGCGCGCCCGCACCGCCCGCGAAGCGCCCGCGCGATCCGCGGCTCGACGTCTTCCGCGGCATCGGCATGGCGATCATCCTGATCGCCCATGTCCCCGGCAACCCGTGGATCCTCTGGATCCCGGCCCGCTTCGGCTTCTCCGACGCGACCGAGATCTTCGTCTGCCTCTCCGGCATGGCCTCGGCGATCGCCTTCGGCCGCGTCTTCGACCGCGAGGGTTTTGCGCTTGGCACGGCGCGCGTCGCCCAGCGCGTCTGGCAGGTCTACTGGGCCCACGTCTGCCTGTTCCTCACTGTCGCCGCGATCATGGTCGTCGCGGGCACGGCGCCGAACGGCCTGCCCTATGTCAACGGCCTCAACCTGCACCCCTTCTTCAACGACCCCATGCCGCAGCTCGTCGGGCTGCTGACGCTGACCTACGTGCCGAACTACTTCGACATCCTGCCGATGTATCTCGTCATCCTCGCGCTGATGCCGCTGGTGCTGGCCGCCGAGCGGCTGCACCGCGCCGCCGCCTTCGCCCTCGTCGGCGGGCTCTGGCTCACGGCGCAGACCGGGGCGCTCGACCTCCCCGCCGAGCCGTGGTCGGAGCGGCCGTGGTTCTTCAACCCGTTCGGCTGGCAGCTGATCTTCTTCTGCGGCTTCTTCCTGATGCGCGGCCGGCTGCCGGCGCCGCCGTGGCGGCCGGCCTATGCGGCGCTCGCCGCCCTCGTGCTGCTGGCGACGATCCCGTTCGCCTGGCACGTCGCGCTGCGCGGCGTGCCGGCCTTCGCCGAGGTCGCCGAGGCGCTGCGGCCGCTGACGTCGAAATCGAGCTTCGGCATCCTGCGCCTCGTGCATTTCGGCGCCCTCGCCTACCTCGCCTACCACCTCGCGGGCGAAGGCGGGCGCCGGCTCAAGGGCCCGCTGGTCCGGCTCGTCGCCGTGGTCGGCCAGCAGTCGCTTGCTGTCTTCCTCGCCAGCATGGTGATCGCGCAGATGCTCGGCATCCTGATGGACCACACCGGCCGCGGCCCGCTCAGCGTCGCCGCCGCCAACCTCCTAGGCCTCGCCGGCCTCGTCGCCGTCGCCTTCACGGTGCGCTGGTTCAAGCAGGCGCCCTGGAAGGCGGCCGGATGAGACAGGACGGGATCGACCGGCAGGCGGCGTTCGGCCCGGGGCTTTCTCGCCACCGCCTCGGCGGTGCGGGCCGCGACCTCGGCCGGGTGTGGCTGCTGGGGCTCGTCCTCATCGCGGCCTTCGCCGGGCCGGCGACCACCGCCGAACCAGCGCCGTGTGGCGGCGACGTGCCCTGCGCCGTCGCCGGCGGCAGCTACCGGATCGAGCTTCCCGCCGGCGTGCCGCCCGCAGAACTGCGCGGCGTCTACCTGTTCTTTCACGGCTACATGAATTCCGCCGAAGGCCAGATGCGCGACCGCGCGCTGGTGACCGCCGCCGCCGCCCGCGGCCTTGCGTTTGCCGCCGTCGACGGGCTGGACGGCACCTGGTCGCATCCCGGCGCGCCGGCGTCCGCGCGCGACGAGTTCGCCGTCACCGCCGCCGTGCTCGACGACCTCGACGCCCGCTTCGGCTTCGGCCGCGACCGCGTCGTCGTCGGCGGCTTCTCGCAAGGGGCGTCGATGGCCTGGTACGCGCTGTGCCGCCTCGGCGACCGCATCGCAGCCGGCGTCACCTTCTCCGGCGTGTTCTGGAACCCGCTGCCCGCGCCCGGCGACTGCACTGCGGCGCTGCCGCCGCTCGTCCACATCCACGGCCGCGCCGACGGCACCTTCCCGCTCGCCGGCCGGCCGATCGGCAGCCGCTGGCACCAGGGCGACACCCGCGCCAGCATCGCGATCCTCGAAGCCCGCGCCGGCTGCACCGCGACCACCTCGCGCGCCCTCGCCGACGTCGCCGACTGTACGGTCGCCACCGGCTGCCGCCGCGGCGACATCGCCCTCTGCCTGCACCCCGGCGGCCACACCGTCCTGCCGGACCTCTTCGGCCCGGCGCTCGACCTGCTCGGCGTTCCGCCCGCCCGCTGACCAGACACTTCGATCGCGGCGGGGCCAAAACGCAAAAAGGCCCGCGCGAGCGGACCTTCAGGATCGACCTGTTTTTGAGAAACTGGAGCGGGCGATGGGATTCGAACCCACGACCCCAACCTTGGCAAGGTTGTGCTCTACCCCTGAGCTACGCCCGCAAACCAGTATCTGACGCCTCATCGTTGCTGCCCGTGAGAGCCGCCGCGCCGAAGCCGCGCCTATATGAACCAAGTCGGATTCGATTGCAACAGGGAAGATCGCGCGGCGTGCAGACCGGCGGAGGAGGGCCGAAATTCCGCGGAAAACCGCCTCGCCGCCAGGCTCCCCCGCCCGTTCGGATCGATCCCGTCGCCGCCTCAATCGGCGGACGGTCCCCGCATCAGCGCGGCGACGGCCGCCGCCGGCGCGGTTGCTTCCTCGTCCAGTCCCGCGATCACGCCAGACCGATCGGCGGGATTGCGGTTCTGGCTGAGCTTGAATTTCCCGACCAGAGCGTCGATCCGCACCTCGATCCCGACGATGCCGCGCAGCTGCGCCGCGATGAACGCGTCCGGCGCATCGCCGACCGCCCACGGCGCCGGCCGGCCCGATTCGTGCGCCGCCGTCAGCCGCTCGATCTGGCCGCGCACCCAGACCGGGTCGTCGTGCACGACGAGCCGGCCGGTCGCCTGCACGAGGCTGTAGTTCCACGTCGGTACCACCTTGCCGGTCTCGGCCTTGGTAGCGTACCAGCCGGGCGAGACGTAGTGCTCCGGCCCCTGGAACACGACGACGACCGGCTCGGCCGGATCGTGCAGCCGCCACAGCGGGTTGGCGCGGGCGACATGCGCCTCCAGCCGGCCGAACCCCGCCTCCTCCGGCACATGCCGGAACGGCACCGCATCGACCACCGGGACGCCCTCGCCGCGGGTGACGAGCAGCCCGAGCGGATGCGCGGCGAGGAAGGCGAGCATCTGGGGCAGGTCGTCGGCAATGAAATGCGGCGGCTGGTACATGGCAGGGTCCGACGGCATGGCTGGGGCAGCACTGGAGGGCATTGGTGCACGGGGGCGATCGGGCGGCAAGCGCTGCCGCCGGGCAATCACCTGCGCCGCGCGCGCGAAGGCGCCTAGGAGTGCGGGCTTAGTCGTAGAGACATCCCTCCCCCTTCTGGGGAGGGTGGCGAGCGCAGCGAGCCGGGAGGGGTAGCAGCCTCTCCACGGATCGAAGGCGAGGCCGTAACCCCTCCCGACCCGGCCTTTGGCCGGGCCACCCTCCCCACAAGGGGGAGGGATTCTTCCACCACCGAGCCCGGGGTCAGGGCCTCCACCCGCCACCCTGCCATGCACCCGTCCCCGGTTTCGCCCCGCGCGGTCGCCTGATATGGCCCTGCAACATCGCCGCCCTACCCTGTCGCGGCCGCCCGCCCGCACAACCCGTCCGCGCCCGTCCGCCTCCGAAGGATCCCCGATGACCACCCTGTCCGATCCCGCCATCGACGCCCGCTTCGCCTTCGTGCAGGCCCTCGTCGCCGAGGCCGGCGACCTCGCGAACGGCTACTTCCAGCGGCTCGGCACGCTCACCATCAAGACGAAGGGCCTGCAGGATCTCGCCAGCGAGGCCGATGTCGAGACCGAGCGCCTGATTCGCGGCCGCATCGCCGAGGCGTTTCCCGAGGACGCCTTCCTCGGCGAGGAGACCGGCATGACCGCGCTGGCGCCGGGCCAGGGCATCTGGGTGGTCGATCCGATCGACGGCACCCAGCCCTTCCTCAGCGGCATGTCGAACTGGTGCGTCTCGATCGCGTACCTCCGCGCCGGCGTGATCGAGATCGGCGCCGTCTACGCCCCGGCCCGGAGCGAGGTGTTCCTCGCCCGGCACGGCACCCCGTCGACGCTCAACGGCCGGGCGCTGACGCTGCATCCGGGCCAGGCGCTCGACCAGGGCGTCGTCAGCGTCGGCTATTCGACCCGCGTCGGACCGGGTCCCGTGCTGCCGGTGCTGGAGCGACTGCTGCGCCAGGGCGGCATGTTCCACCGCGACGGCTCCGGCGCGCTCGGCCTCTGCTATGTCGGCTGCGGCCGGCTGCTCGGCTACGTCGAGAGCCACATCAATTCCTGGGACTGCCTCGCCGCCATCGCGGTGATCGAGGGCGCCGGCGGCAAGGTCAACGACTTCCTCGCCGGCGACGGCCTCACCCGTGGCAACCCGGTGATCGCGGGCGCGCCGGCGATCTACCCGGCGCTCGAGGCCCTGCTCACCGGCTGAGGAACTCGGCCAGCGCCTCGACCACCAGCGCATGGTCGTCGCGCTGCGGCAGGCCGGAGACGGTGACGACGCCGACGAGGCCGACGTCCTTCACCGTGATCGGGAAGGCGCCGCCGTGCGCGGCATAGGTCCTGGGGTCGACGAGGAACTTCGCCTCGAACGACAGCCCCTGCTGCCGGCAGAGTTCGCCGACGTAGAGCGAGCTGTGCCCGAAGCGGTAGACCACCGCGGACTTCCGTTCGACCCAGCGGTCGTTGTCGGCCGCGGTGCCGGCGAGCGCCGCATGGAACAGCTGCTGGCCGGCGCGCGAGACGTCGACGGTGATCGGCAGGCCGCGCGCCCGGCCGCGGGCGAGGATGTCGAGGCCGAGCGCGATCGCCGTCTCGTTGTCGAAGCGCGTGAAAACGAGGCTGCGTTCCTGCTCCAGCAGGTCGTCGAGCGGAATCGGGTCGGCCATCGTCGGTCCTCTCATGCAGGCGGGCGCGGATGCGGTGTGTGACACTGAAGCCGCAGTCGTCCGCGATCAAGCGCCGTGCCTGCGCCTTCGCGTTGCGATGGCGCCGCCGCTGCCTATGATCGATCCGGAGAGGAGCGGCCGCCATGGCCGATCCCCGCGGCGCGGAGCGGATCGCTTGGTGTTCGACGCCCTCATGACGATGCTGCGCGACCTCACGGGCCGCGACGAAGCCGACGACGGCGTCGTCGACGTCCGTCTCGCCACGGCGGCGCTGATGGTGCACGTCGTGGCGATCGACGGCGCGACCACCGTGTCGGAGCGCGAGACCATGCGCGGCGCGCTGATGAAGGCGTTCAAGCTCTCCGGTGGTCGCACCGACGCGCTGATCGCCGAGGCGCGCCGGCTCGACCTCGAGGCGGTCGACCTCACCGGCTTCACCGCGGTGATCAACCGGCGGCTCGAGCTCCCCGCCCGCGAACGGCTGATCGAGATCCTCTGGGAACTCGTCTATTCCGACGGCCTCGCCCAGGAACTCGAAGACGACATCATCTGGCGCATTGCCGACCTGCTCGGCGTCTCCAGCACCGTGCGGCTGCGCCTGAAGAAGCGCATCGCCGCCACCGCGCGCGGCACGTGACGGACACGGCCGCCGTGCTCCGGACCCCGCGCTTCTTCATCGGCGTCGACGGCGGCGGCACCGGCTGCCGCGCCCGCCTCGTCGACCGGGACGGCCGCATCCTCGCCGAGGGCCGCGGCGGCCCCGCCAACCTCACCCTCGGGCTCGAGCCCGCCACCGCCGCGCTCGCCGCCGCCGTCGGCGACGCCTTCGCCGCGGCCGGCCTCGGCCCGGCCGACCGCGCCGACACCGACGCCGCCTTCGGCCTCGCCGGCGTCGAGGCGAGCGGCACCGCCGCGGCGCTCGCCGCGCACGCTTTCGGCCTCGGCCGCCTCGCCGTCGTCTCCGACGCCGAAACCGCCTGCCTCGGCGCCCACGCCGGCCGCGACGGCGCCATCCTCATCCTCGGCACCGGCAGCCAGGGCTATGCGCGCCGCGGCGCGGCACGGATCCGGGTCGGCGGCTGGGGCTTTGCGATCAGCGACGGCGGCTCGGGCGCCGTGCTCGGCCAGCGCGCCGTGCGCCGGGCGCTCGCCGCCCACGAGGGGCTGGCGCCGGCGTCGGCGCTGACGGCGGCGGTGATGCAGCCGCATGCCGACGCTGCCGCGCTCTGTGCCTGGTCGCTCGGCGCAAGGCCCGCCGATTACGGCGCGCTTGCGCCGCTGGTCTTTGCCCATGCGGAAGCCGGCGACCGGGTCGCGCTGGCGCTGCGCGATGAGGCGGTGGCGGAGGTGGAGGCGCTGGTCGGCGTGCTCGCGGGTCAGGCGGAGGCGCCGGTGGCGCTCGTCGGCGGCCTCGCCGCGGTCTATCGCCCGCTGCTCGGGCCCCAGCTGGCGCCGATCCTGGCGCTGCCGGCGGGCGATGCGATGGACGGGGCGCTGATGCTGGCCCGCAGGGCCTGAGCGGGCGCCCGGAAACACTTGCCGGATCGGAAGCCGGCCCTACGCAAAACCAGGCTGGGCCACTTGCTTCCGTCCGGCAGGTCGACGACGCGAAACTGACTGCCGACACCCGGACTTTCGCAGGTCGTGGTTGCCAAATCGTTGTCGCCGGCGAGAGATCACAGCCCTAGCTGCCCCCGGCGCGGCGCCGGAAAATGCCGCGTCTTCAAGAGGATGATCCGGGTTTGGGCGGTTTTGCATTTTGCGAGGCGCAAAAATCGAAGTCGCGATATGCGAAATTGCGCGCCGCATCCGCAATCCATGACTGCCCGCCCGCTTTCGCCGCGCACCACGCGGGGCGCCGGCCGCCGCCTGCGGTCTTTTGCTGACTGACACTCATCGATAAAAGACATTATTTAACCCGCAATACATATGATGACGCCATGCATCAACCCGAACTGGTTGAGGCGAGGAGTTCAGTTTGAAACGCGCCTTGTTGATCTGCCGCCGCGTGGATGATGCGCGCGCGCTCGCCACCGCCATGGCGCGGTCGGGCATCGCCGCCGACCTCATGGTGATCGACGACCTCGCCCGGTCGCCCGGCGCGGTTCCCGACGCGCCCGTCTACATCATCGCCGAGCCGCAGGGCGTCGCGACCGCGGCGGCCTGGCGCGCGATCGCCCGGCCCGCGTCCTTGCGGCGGACGATCGTGTGGGGACCGAACGTCACCGCCGGTGACATCGTCGCGCTCGACAACCTCGGCATCGGCTACGTCACCAAGGCCGGCCCGCGCCTCGATCCGCTGCTCAGGCTGATCGGCGTCATCGACGCCGACTATCTCGCCGCCAGCCGGATGCGGGTCACCGAAGCCAAGGCCGTCGCCCATTCGGTGTTCCAGGCGACGGCCGCCGCCTTCGAGATGTTCGGCTCGATGCCGACCTTCGATCGCGACTTCTACGCCGGGCTCAGCCAGGACTTCTCGCGCCAGGTGGAGACCACCCCGCTCTACCTGCTGATCGACGCGATCTCGCGCAATCAGGACACCACGATCCAGCACTGCTCGCTGGTCACCACCGTTGCCGTCGCCTTCGCCAGCCATCTCGGCCTGTCGGGCCGCGAGGTGTCGCGCCTGTTCACGGCGGCCTTCTTCCACGACATCGGCAAGTCGGCGATCCCGAAGTCCGTGATCGACAAGCCCGGGCGGCTGACCGAGGACGAAACGCGCCTGATGCGCAGCCACGTCACCGTCGGCCACGAGATTCTCAGCCGCTATCCCGAAACCGCCGGCGAAGTCGCCGAGGTGGCGCTGCATCACCACGAGATGCTGGACGGCTCGGGCTATCCGCAGGGCCTGCGCGGCACCGAGATCTCGGACCTGATCCGCATCGTCACCATCTGCGACATCTTCGCGGCGCTAATCGAGCGGCGCTCCTACAAGGAGCCGCTGCCCGCCCGCGAGGCCTACGACATCATCGTCGGCATGGGGCCGAAGCTCGACCAGGACCTCGTCGGCGCCTTCGAGAGCGTTGCCTTTTCCGTCGCCTGAGGTCTTGCGGGTGCCCGGGCGCGCGGGCCCGGCTCAGCCGGCCGCGGCCTGCGCCGCCGGCTGGTCGGCCGTGCCGATCCAGAGGTCGAGGAACCGGTCGAGCCAGGCGCGCACCGCCGCATCGTGCAGCGCGCGGCCGGCGAAATGATCGCGCCGCCCCTGCGCCCCCGGCATCGCCATGCGGGCGCTGCCGTGCACGGTCCAGCGGTTCATCATGTGATAGGTGAGCTCGGCGTGGAACTGGATGCCGTAGGCGGCCGGGCCGACCCGGAACGCCTGGTTCTCGAAGGCGTCGCCGGTCGCGAGCAACTCGCCGCCCGCCGGCACCTCGAAGCCCTCGCGGTGCCACTGGTAGACGAAGTCCGGCCAGTCCATCAGGCTGCTGCCGCTCGCCGTCGGCCGCAGCCGGTAGTAGCCGATCTCGGCGAGGCCATCGCCGTGCGGCGCGACGCGGGCGCCGAGATGGCGCGCCAGCATCTGCGCCCCGAGGCAGATGCCGAGGAACGGCGCCTGCTCGCGCAGCGGCACCTCCATCCAGTCGATCTCGCGGTGGATCCAGGGCTCGGGATCGTTGGCGCTCATCGGCCCGCCGAACACCACCGCGCCGCGATGCGCCTCCAGCGTCTGCGGCAGCAGGTCGCCGAAGCGCGGCCGGCGGATATCGAGGTGAAAGCCGCGCCGCTCCAGCGCCTGGCCGACGCGGCCGGGGCTCGACGTCTCCTGGTGCAGGACGATCAGCACCTTCGGCCGTTCGGCGGGCGGAACACTCGGGGCGGGCGGCGCGGACGGAGCGGTGGGCATGATTCCTGGGCGCACTCGGCGGGGCGGGAGGCAGGCGTCGGCGGCGTTCGGCGCCGATACCGGCGATTCGTGCGGCCGAACGCCTCTACAATGCCGCGCATAGCCGCCAAAATGAAGGCCACGCGGAAAACCTGTGCAAGTCGTCGTCTTTCCGCGCTCCTTGCAGGGCTCGGCGTGCCTGCCATGCAAAACCGCGACGGCGACTTTCGCCCCCGGCGCCGAGGCTCTATGGTCGGGGTCGGTGCCGCGCGAAACGAGACCCCTTCGAAGGCGCGCTACACATGAGGACGGTCATGAACGACACGGCGGTCGCGGCGGCCGGGCTGGAAGGCCGCGCCGAGGAAGCGGCGCAGCTGCTGGCGGCGCTCGGGCAGCCGAAGCGGCTGATGGTGCTGTGCAGGCTGGTCGATCGCGAGATGTCGGTCGGCGCGCTCGCCGAAACCGTCGGCCTCAGCCAGTCGGCACTGTCGCAGCACCTCGCCAAGCTGCGCGACCTCGGCATCGTCGCCACCCGGCGCGACGCCCAGACGATCTACTACCGCCTCGCCTCGCACGATGCCCGCCGCGTCATCGAGGTGCTCTACGACATCTACTGCCCGGACGGCGCGGCCTGAGCGGCCGCTGCAGCACCGGCGCGTCCTAGCGCACCCGGGTCCGCGCCACCGCATCCCGCCAGCCGGCGAGCTTGCGCCGCCGCGCCTCGTCGCCGAGGTCCGGCTCGAAACGGCGGTCGCGGCGCCAGGATGCGGCAAAGCCCGCCTCGTCCGGCCACAGCCCGGCCTGCCGCCCCGCGAGCCAGGCGGCGCCGAGCGCCGTCGTCTCGCGGATCACCGGCCGGTCGACCGGCGCGTCGAGGATGTCGGCGAGGCGCTGCATGGTCCAGTCGCTCGCCACCATGCCGCCGTCGACGCGCAGGATGGTCTCGCCACCGGCGTCCCCGCTCGCCCAGTCGCCGTGCATCGCGTCGACGAGGTCGGCGGTCTGGTAGCAGACGGCCTCCAGCGCCGCGCGGGCGAACTCGTTCGGCCCGGTGTTGCGCGTCATGCCGAAGATCGCCGCGCGCGCGTCAGGGTCCCACCACGGCGCGCCGAGGCCGGTGAAGGCCGGCACCAGGTAGACGTCCTGCTCGGGGTCGGCGGCCGCCGCCATGGCGCCGGTCGAATCCGCCTTGTCGATCAGCTTCAGCCCGTCGCGCAGCCACTGCACCGCCGCGCCCGCGACGAAGATCGAGCCCTCCAGCGCATAGGTCGTGCGCCCGTCGAGGCGATAGGCGATGGTGGTGAGCAGCCGGTTGTTCGACGTCACGAAGGCGTCGCCGGTGTTGAGCACGGCAAAGCAGCCGGTGCCGTAGGTGGATTTCAGCATGCCGGGCTCGAAGCAGGCCTGCCCGACGGTCGCCGCCTGCTGGTCGCCGGCGACGCCGAAGATCGGGATCGGCCGGCCGAACAGCGCCGGATCGGTCGCGCCGAAATCGGCGGCACAGTCCTTCACCTCCGGCAGCATCGCGCGCGGAATGCCGAGCAGCTTCAAGAGTTCGTCGTCCCAGTCGCCGGTGCGGATGTCATAGACCAGCGTCCGCGCGGCGTTGGTGGCGTCGGTCGCGTGCACCCGGCCGCCGGTGAGGTTCCAGATCAGCCAGCTGTCGACCGTGCCGAAGGCGAGCTCACCCGCCTCGGCCCGGGCGCGGGCGCCGTCGACGTGCTCGAGGATCCAGGCGATCTTGGTGCCGGAGAAATAGGGATCGAGCAGCAGCCCGGTCTTCGCCGAGAACGCCGGCTCGGCGCCCTCCGCCTTCAGCCGGTCGCAGAGCTCGGCCGTGCGCCGGTCCTGCCAGACGATCGCCGGATAGACCGGCGTGCCGGTCGCCTTGTCCCAGACCAGCGTCGTCTCGCGCTGGTTGGTGATGCCGATCGCCGCGATCTCGTCGACCTCCACCCGGGCGGCGGCGAGCGCCGCCTTCACCGTCTCCACCGTCGTGCGCCAGAGGTCGGCCGGATCGTGCTCGACCCAGCCCGGATGCGGATAATGCTGCGGAAACTCCTGCTGCCCGGTGCCGGCCACCGCCCGGTCGGGTCCGAACACGATGGCCCGCGTCGACGTGGTGCCCTGGTCGATGGCGAGGATATGTCCGCTCATGTCGTCTCCCCTGTCGCCGCGCCGGCGGCGGATCGCTGGTCGTGTCGGGGGAGCCGCCCCCGGATTGCGCAGTCGCTGCCGGGACTGTGGAGTTCGGCGGCCCGGCGGGCGAATGCCGTCGATCGGTATCCGGCTCCGGCCCTTCCGTCGTCATCGCCGGGCTTGACCCGGCGACCCGCTCGCCGCGCCGCGGGCGGAGGCTCGAGCGAAAAGACAAGACGGTGCCTGAGGATAAGCCATCGCGCAGGGCGAGGCCATCGGGTTGCCGGGTCGAGCCCGGCAACGACCGTGGTTCCGGTCCCCCTCGTCCCCTCCCCGTCCCCGTCATGATGCGCGCAGGCGGACCATGACAGTGAGTAAAGGCAGTCGAACGAAAGCGACTCCGGTCGCATTCCCGCGCTTCACCCCTCGAACGTCGGCCGGGGCGTCGCCGCCCCGGCCTTTCTCGTGTCACGTCACCGGCCGGTCACCCAGCCGGGCCGGGATCAGTTCTTCGCGTCGGCCCAGCTCTTCACCAGCTCGTCGTAGTTGACGGTGATGGGCTGTTCCTTTTCGTTCTCGACCTTGGGCTGCGGGGCGAGGGTGCCGTTGGCTTTGGCCTGCTCGACCCAGTATTCGAGGTCGTGCTCCTCGTTGAGCTTCGGGCCGATGTCACCCTGGACGCCGGCGCGCTCGAGGCGCGACAGCACCTTCTCCTGCTCCTCGCAGAGCGAGTCCATCGCCTCCTGCGCCGACTTCGCGCCCGACGACGCGTCGCCGATCGCCTGCCACCAGAGCTGGGCGAGCTTCGGATAGTCCGGCACGTTGGTGCCGGTCGGCGACCACTGCACGCGGGCCGGCGAGCGGTAGAACTCGATCAGGCCGCCGAGCTTCGGCGCCCGCTCGGTGAAGCTCTCGTGCCGGATCGAGCTTTCGCGGATCAGCGTCAGGCCGACATGGCTCTTCTTGACGTCCACCGTCTTCGAGACGACGAACTGCGCGTAGAGCCAGGCCGCCTTGGCGCGGTCGACCGGGGTCGACTTCAAGAGCGTCCACGAGCCCACGTCCTGGTAGCCGAGCTTCATGCCGTCCTTCCAGTAGACGCCATGCGGCGAGGGGGCGAAGCGCCACTTCGGCGTGCCGTCCTCGTTCACCACCGGCAGGCCGTCCTTGACGAGGTCGGCGGTGAAGGCGGTGTACATGAACATCTGCTGGGCGATGTTGCCCTGCGCCGGCACCGGGCCGGATTCGGAGAAGGTCATGCCCTGCGCTTCCGGCGGGGCGTAGGCCTTCAACCAGTCGAGGTACTTCTGGATCGCGTAGACCGAGGCCGGGCCGTTGGTGTCGCCGCCGCGCGCGACGCAACTGCCCACGGGCCGCGAGTTCTCGTCGACACGGATGCCCCACTCGTCGACCGGCAGGCCGTTCGGCAGGCCCTTGTCGCCGTTGCCGGCCATCGACAGCCAGGCGTCGGTGAAGCGCCAGCCGAGCGACGGGTCCTTCTTGCCGTAGTCCATGTGGCCGAACACGGCCTTGCCGTCGACGTCGCGGCCGGTGAAGAACTCGGCGATGTCCTCATAGGCCGACCAGTTGACCGGCACGCCGAGGTCGTAGCCGTACTTCGCCTTGAAGTCGGCCTTGTTGGTCTCGTCGTTGAACCAGTCGTAGCGGAACCAGTAGAGGTTGGCGAACTGCTGGTCGGGCAGCTGGTAGAGCTCGCCGTCCGGGGCGGTGGTGAACTTCAGGCCGATGAAGTCCTCGAGGTCGAGGCCGGGGTTGGTGACGTCCTTGCCCTCGTTCGCCATCCAGTCGGTCAGGCTGCGCGCCTGCTGGTAGCGCCAGTGCGTGCCGATCAGGTCCGAATCGTTGACGTAGCCGTCGTAGATGTTCTCGCCCGACTGCATCTGCGTCTGCAGCTTCTCGACGACGTCGCCCTCGCCGATCAGGTCGTGGGTGATCTTGATGCCGGTGATCGCGGTGAACGCCGGCGCCAGCACCTTCGATTCATACTCGTGCGTCGCGATGGTCTCCGACACCACCTTGATGTCGAGGCCGGCCAGCGGCGCCGCGGCGTCGATGAACCACTGCATCTCCGCTTCCTGCTCGGCGCGGCTGAGCGCCGACATGTCGCCGACCTCGGCGTCGAGGAAGCGCTTCGCGGCATCCATGTCCGCGAAGGCGGTATTTGCACTCATCATCAGGGCCGCCACGGCCGCCGATGCCATCCATGTCCGTCGCATAGTCGATCCTCCCAAGGATTCGAATTCTTCGTTGCCGGTTCCCACGCATGGACGGCCGCGCCTTGCCGCCGTCCGTCCCTGACCGCCCCCTACACCCAGCGAAACACGCAGAGCGCGTAGCCGAGGCAGAGGGCCAGAGCCCACCACAGGCTCGGGCCGACCAGCCCGAGCCAGAAAAGACAGATGAACGCGCTGCCGAGCAGCGACACGAACAACCGGTCGCCCCGCGTCGTCTCGAAGCGCAGGATCCCCACCCGCGGACTGCCGCCCGGCACCGCGTACTCCCACACCCCCATCCCGATCAGCAG
>NZ_JADZLT010000041.1 GCF_015904235.1 Methylobrevis albus | reverse complement strand
TCGTGCCCGCGCAGCGGCTCACCCACCGCAGCGCCGTCCCGCGTCCACAGCCGCACCGTGCCGTCACGGCCGCCCGAAACGATCCGCGTGCCGTCCGGGGAAAAGCCGACGCTCCAGACCGTGCCCTCGTGCCCGCGCAGCGGCTCACCCACCGCAGCGCCGTCCGGCGTCCACAGCCGCACCGTGCCGTCATGGCCGCCCGAAACGATCCGCGTGCCGTCCGGGGAAAAGCCGACGCTCCAGACCGTGCCCTCGTGCCCGCGCAGCGGCTCGCCCGCCGCAGCGCCGTCCGGTGTCCAAAGCCGAACCGTGCCGTCGTCACCGCCGGAGACGATCCGCGTGCCGTCCGGGGAAAAGCCGACGCTCCAGACCGTGCCCTCGTGCCCGCGCAGCAGCTCGCCCACAGCAGCGCCGTCCGGCGTCCACAGCCGCACCGTGCCGTCCTCGCCGCCCGAGACGATCCGCGTGCCGTCCGGGGAAAAGCCGACGCTGAAGACCATGCCGTCGTGCCCGCGCAGCGGCTCGCCCACAGCAGCGCCGTCCGGCGTCCACAGCCGCACCGTGCCGTCGGCCCCGCCCGAAACGATCCGCGTGCCGTCCGGGGAAAAGCCGACGCTCAGGATCCGGCCCTCATGTCCGCGCAGCGGTTCGCCCATAGCAGCGCCATCCCGCGTCCACAGCCGCACCGTGCCGTCCTGCCCGCCCGAAACGATCCGCGTGCCGTCCGGGGAAAAGCCGACGCTCAGGACCCGGCCCTCATGTCCGCGCAGTGGCTCGCCCGCCGCAGCGCCGTCCGGCGTCCACAGCCGCACCGTGCCGTCATGGCCGCCCGAGACGATCCGCGTGCCGTCCGGGGAAAAGTCGACGCTCCAGACCGTGCCCTCGTGCCCGCGCAGCGGCTCACCCACCGCAGCGCCGTCCAGCGTCCACAGCCGCACCGTGCCGTCTTCGCCGCCCGAGACGATCCACGTCCCATCTGGAGAAAAACCGACGCTCCGAACGATGCCACCAATGCCGCCTGCGCCGTAAATCCGCGTACCGTCACCAACGCGCAAAGCAGTCCGCGACACCAGTCCAAGCCAGCCCAAATCATGCGCCACGGGCGCAACCAGCCCCTCGGGCTCATCCCAACCCGGCGTGTCCGCCCCCCGGTCGATCCAAGGTGTATGAACCGCGGCGCTGCCGGCCGCCACCAGCAGGGCAAGTGCGGACAAGACAAGCAGCCAGACGCCCGGCCCCAGTCGCCGCAGCACCGCCCAGACCGTAATCCCACCCGTGCCGGATCGCGCCGGCGCGCCCGCCGAGTTGCCCTCAGTCCTCGCATCCACGACCGCCCCCACCGCCGCGATCCCCCGATCGCCGCCATGCTAGCAACTCGTGGTCGGGCCGGCCATGGGCCACACGCCGGTGTCGCCAGCGGGTATCCGGGAGGTCGCCCTACTCCCCCGGCTCCTCCACCGGCCAGTCCACCAGCCGCTCCTCCCACGTCTCCACATCCGGATAATCCTGCTCGCGCACCGTCCGCCCGCGCACGGAGATCCCCGCCGCGTGCACGCTCTCCGGGTCGCCGGAGAGCAGCGGGTGCCACCAGTAGAGGTCGCGGCCTTCGGCGACGAGGCGGTAGCCGCAGGTGGGGGGGAGCCAGGAGAGGGTGCGGACGGTTTCGGGGTCGAGAGGGATGCAGTCGGGCACGGTCGCGGCGCGGTTGGGATAGTCGCGGCAGCGGCAGCTGTCGCCGTCGAGCAGCACGCAGGCGATGTCGGTCCAGGCGATCTCGCCGGTGTCCTCGTCCTCGAGCTTGTTGAGGCAGCAGCGACCGCAGCCGTCGCACAGCGACTCCCACTCCGAAACGTCCATTTCCTCCAGCGTCTTTTCGCGCCAGAATGGGATCGTGGTGTCGCCCGGGGCGATGCTGTTAACCATATGTCGTCTCGTGCTTTGATCCGGTCGAAATTTAAGAATATTTCTGGGGTCGGGAACGGACCGAAGCCCCGCGGGTTGACTGCCGGGTCGACCGCACCCGGAGCCGACGCCTCTCGGACCGCTCCGGCGACTTCGCCGGGCTCCGAACCGATTGCGCCGACCAACGCTTGGACCGAACAGTGACGGATCGCAAGCCCGAAGCCCGTAGCCGAACGCTCGCCCGGCGCCTCCTGGCGCTGGACGCGTGGATCGACACGGCCGCCTATGCGACCGGGCGCCGGCTCGCGGGCGTCTGGAGCCGCTACCAGGAAGCGCTCGGGCGGTTCCGGGTGCGCGGCGCCGCGCGCGTCGCGGCCGAGGTCGCCTCCGAGGCGGCGACGCTCGGCACCGTCGCCGCCGTCGTGCTGCTCGCCTTCGCGGTGCCGGCGTTCAAGGCGACCGAGGGCGACTGGCGCGCCAAGGGCGAATACGCCGTCACCTTCCTCGACCGCAACGGCAACCAGATCGGCCGGCGCGGCCTGTTCCTCGACGACACGGTGCCGCTCGACGAGTTCCCCGACAGCCTGATCAAGGCGACGCTCGCGACCGAGGACCGGCGCTTCTTCGACCATTTCGGCATCGACATCGTCGGCACGCTGCGCGCGCTGACCCAGAACCTGCGCGCCAACGGCGTGGTGCAGGGCGGCTCGTCGATCACGCAGCAGCTCGCGAAGAACCTCTTCCTCTCCAACGAGCGCACCATCGAGCGCAAGATCCGCGAGGCCTATCTGGCGCTCTGGCTGGAGGCGAACCTCACCAAGCAGGAGATCCTCAAGCTCTACCTCGACCGCGCCTACATGGGCGGCGGCAGCTACGGGGCGGCGGCGGCGGCGAAGTTCTATTTCGGCAAGTCGGTGCGGGATCTCACCCTCGCCGAAAGCGCCCTGCTCGCCGGGCTCTACAAGGCGCCCGCCCGCTACGCGCCGCACGTCAACCTCGCCGCCGCCCGCACCCGCACCAACCAGGTGCTCACCAACCTCGTCGACGCCGGCTTCATGACCGACGGCCAGGTCGCCGCCGCGCGGCGACGGCCGGCCGAGATCGTGTCGATGAGCCGCGAGGCGGCGCCGGACTGGTTCCTCGACTGGGCCTTCGAGGAGGTGAAGCGCATCGCGCCGAAGGAGAGCCATACGCTCAACGTGCGCACGACGCTCGACCCGGAGGTGCAGCGTGCGGCCGAGGCGGCGATCGAGACCAACCTGCGCCAGCACGGGCCGCAATACCGGGTGACGCAGGCGGCGACCGTGGTGCAGGAGCCCGACGGCGCCGTGCGCGGCATGGTCGGCGGCCGCGACTACGGCACCAGCCAGTTCAACCGCGCGGTCTACGCCCTGCGCCAGCCCGGCTCGTCGTTCAAGACCTTCGTCTATGCCGCCGCCTTCCTGAACGGCTACACCTCGAAGAGCGTCGTGCCCGACGCACCGATCACCATCGGCAACTGGAGCCCGCGCAACTACGGCCGCAGCTATGCCGGCGCAGTGACGCTGAAGACCGCCCTGACGAAATCGATCAACACCGTGCCCGTCCGCCTCGCCCAGGCGATCGGCCGCGGCGCCATCGTCGAGACGGCGCACCGCATGGGGCTGCGCTCCGAGCTGAAGATCACCCGCGCGCTGCCCCTCGGCGTCGCCGAGGTCACCGTGCTCGACATGACCGGCGCCTATGCCTCGCTCGCCAGCGGCGGCCTCGCCGCGACGCCCTTTGCGATCGACGAGATCCGCGCGACCACCGACGACCGCCTCCTCTACGCCCACCGCACCGACGAGCCGGCGCCCGAGCGCGTGCTGCCGGTGGAGGTCGCCGAGCAGCTCAACGACATCCTCGCCAATGTCGTGACCGCCGGCACCGGCCGGCGCGCCCTGCTCGACGGCATTCCCGCGGCCGGCAAGACCGGCACCACCCAGGCCTATCGCGACGCCTGGTTCGCCGGCTTCACCGGCAACTATGTCGCCGCGGTCTGGTACGGCAACGACGACTTCACCTCCACGAAGGACATGACCGGCGGCTCGCTGCCCGCGCAGACGTGGAAGGACATCATGGCCCGCATCCATGTCGGCGCGCCGCTGAAGCCGATCCCCGGCGTGGCGCCGCCGGACGCTCTCGTCGCGGCGGCCCCCGCGCCGACGCCCGAGACGGCGGTCCCGGCTGTCAGCCGCGACCGCCTGACCGAGGGCGGCGCCGATGTCGTCGGCGAGATCGCCTCGCTGATCCGGCTGCGCCGCGCCACAGGCCAGATCGGCTTCGAGGCGCAGCAGCACGCGCCCGTCCCGCCAGCCGGCAGCCTCGCGGCCGTGGCGAGTGCCGACGCGGCCGTCGACGCGCCGGCGCCCGTGGTCCGCGTGCTGTCGACCGCCCGGCGCGAGCCGGCTTCGCACAGCGGGGCCTCGATCAGCACGCCGTTGCCGACCGTCCTTGAAGCCCCACCGCCGCCGCCTGTCCCCGCGACGGCTCCGCCGGCGACCCGGGTGCAGGGCCCGCTGCCGGCCCGGCTCACCGCCGGCCAGTCGCCGTTCGGCCCGGCGGCGCGCGTCAACGGTTTCGAGGTGCTGGCGCCGCCACCGGCCCGCTCCCCCTCGTTCATCGAACTCGTTCCCTGACGGCGCGCGCGGCCGCTTGGCAGCGCGCCACGGCAGCGGTTAAACCTGCCGTCGGGTCCGCCTCGCGCCGAATCGCAACCCGTCCGGCACGCACGGGGATGCAGGCCGGACGGTTCATCCCGGTGGCGCCGGGCGGGCGGCGGGTTCCGGACGCCGTGGCGGGGGCGATGTGAAGCTGATCCTCAACGCACTGATCATCGTGATGCTCGGTGCGATCCTCGGGCTCGGCTCCGCCGCCGCGGTGCTCGAAAGCAGCCTGCTTGACGATACCCAGCGCATCGGTCCCTGGCGCACCGGGCCGCTGCAGGCGCTCGGCGACGGCAATCCCTACGCCGCCGCCCGGCTCGCGCGCTCCGGCGCCGTGCCGCTCGGCGCCGCTGAAGGGGTCAGCCTCGTCGCCGAGGCCGACAGCGAGGGCGCGGCGCTCGATCCCGCCTGCCACTACGCCGTCGAAGGCGGCCTCGTCTGGGCCGACCTCTGGACCCTGACCGTCGACGACCACGACGGGCGGCTGCCCGAAAACCCGGCCGGCCGCTTCGGCTTCACCAGCCGCGACGTGCTGCGCGAGGCGTCGGACCGGTTCCGCGTCACCCTCGGGCGCACCGCGCGGCCGGGCAACTTCGTGCCGACCGGATCGCTCGCCAGCCTGCGCCTCACGCTGCGCATCTACGACACCGATGCGGCGGCGCGTCTTGCCGGCGAGACCGAACTGCCGACGATCCGCCGGAGCGAATGCCCATGATGTCGCTCCGCCGCGCCGTGGCGATCGGGCTGATGCTCGCGGGCATCATTCATGTCGTCGCCGTACTCGCCATTCCCGCCGCCGCGCCGCGCAACGCCTTCCAGCGCGCGCTGGCGCTGGCGACGCCGGGCCGCGTCGTGGTGCCGTCCGATCCCGCCTTCCTGCCGGGCCTCGACCCGGCCTTCGTGCACGCGCTCTGCCGGCTCGAGCCCGGCGAGGGCGCCGTGCGGCTTGCCGGGCGGATGCCGGACACCGTCTGGTCGCTGGCGGTGATCGACGCCTCCGGCACCACGACCTGGAGCGCCAGCCGGGCGGCGATCGCCGGGGCCGACCTTGAACTCGACGTCGGTGCCGCCGCCCTGCTCGACCGGCTGCGCGTCGAACGCGCCGCGGTCGAGCGCAGCACGCTCTATGCACCGGTCGAGACCGAGGCGGCGGTCGTGCTGATCCGCGCCTTCGCCGAAACGCGCGCGCAACGCGCGGCAATCGTCCCCATGCTCGAGAGCCTCGCCTGCGGCGGATCGGCAACCTGAGCGCGTCAACCCGCGGCGGGCGCGTCGGCCTGCAGGAAGCGCAGCACCGTGTCGATCACCACCGATCGCCGCGCGGCCCGGATCGCCGGGTCGCCGAGGTCGTGGTCGAAGATGCGCGAGAAGGTGAAGCGGTTGGAGACGTTGAAGAAGGCGAGTGCGCTGATCGTCATGTGGATGTCGATCGGCTCGATCCCCGGCCGGAACACGCCGGTCGCGACGCCGCGGGCATAGACACGGTGCACCGCGTCGAGGATCGGCACGTTGACGTTGCGCAGCGACACGGCCGCCTCGAGATGCGCGCCATGATGGATGTTCTCGACCATCACGAGGCGGACGAAGTCGGCGTGCGCCCACTGGTAGTCGAACGTGAACCCGGCGAGCGTACGGATCGAGTCCGCCGGTTCGAGGTGATCGAGGTCGAGCGTCGCCTCGAGCGCGCGGATGCCGCGGTAGGCGTTCTCCAGCACGGCGATGAACAGGCCCTGCTTGCTTTCGTAGTGGTAGTAGATCGCCCGCTTGGTCGTGCTGGTCAGCGCCGCGATCTCGTCGATCCGGGCGCCGCTGTAGCCCTTCTCGGCAAACTCGCGCGTCGCGACCTCGAGGATGTCCTGCCGGGTGCGCTCGGCCTGCGACGGCTCGCGGACGGCATCGCCGTCCGTATCTCCCTTGCCGCTCTTTCGATCCTGCCCCATCGCTGCGCCACCGCCGCCGCGGCCCCCGATTCGGCCGGGGGTCAGGCTAGCCCCGGCCGGTGGTTTCGCCAAGGAATCGCCGTCCGGCACGCCTTGGCGATCTGAAACGGAAGGAGCCCGGGACGGCTGCATTCGCAGCCGTCCCGTCGCCGGATCAGAGCAGCGCGATGACGCGCGTGGGGCCGCCGGTCGCGCCCTTCACCTTCGGTGTGCCGAGCAGGACGCGCGCGCCCGTCTCCGGCACCGCATCGAGGTTGGCCACCGCCTCGACGCCCCAGCGCCCGCTGCCGAGCCACTCGTAGTGCACCGGGAAGGCGCCGGAGGAGTTGAGGCCGGTGTCGAGCGACAGCGTGTCGACGCCGATGCCGCGGACGTTGCGTTCGGTGATCAGCATGTGCGCCGTCTCGGCGTGGAAGCCCGGCGTATGGTTGCGGCCCTCGCCGTCGCGGCCGGTGAAGCGCGCATCGCCGACGAGCTTGTGCCAGCCCGAGTTCATCACGACGCAGCAGCCCTCCGGCAGCGGTCCGTTCTTCGCTTCCCAGGCGCGGATGTCGTCGGGCGTCAGTTCGGCGTCGGCATTGTCCGCCGCCTTCGCCGCGATGTTCACCACGGCGAGCGGCACGATCAGGTCGCCGATCGGGATCATGTCGGCGGTCATCCCGTCGGCGGAGAAGTGGATCGGGGCATCCATGTGGGTGCCGGTGTGCTCCATCATGGTCCAGCGGTTGAGGTTCACCTTGTGCTCGGCGAAGTTCACGATGTTCTCGACCGTGAACCACTTGTCGCCGCCCATGGTGGGAAAGCCCTCGTAGAGCGCATGCGAGAGGTCTTCCGTGCGTTCGAAGCTGATCGGCGCGGCCCGGGCCGGCGTCGCGCTGAAGCCGGTCGTGGTCGCCGCCGCGGCGGCGCCGACGCCGAACGTGAAGCCCGCCTTGAGCAGGCCCCGTCGTGTGGCGTGGTCACAGATGGAGCTCAGGCATCCCCGTGGGCACATCGGTCCGTTCCTCCCATAAAGCGCTTCGTCATCGAGCGCGTTGAGGGGAGTGTACGAACTAGTACGTTCTTGTCAAACCGGTCGGGAAAACGCCGCCACGCCCCGCGCAACGACGTGGACGGGCGCGCTGACCGTCGGCTTCACTTCTGCAGGACGGGGCCGTCGAGGTCGCCGAGCGGCCGCCCCGGGCGGGTCGGGGCTTCGGGGAGCGGCCATTTGCCGATTGCCCCGCCGAGCGCGAGACAGCCCGAGGCGGCGACCAGCGTATCGAGGGCACGGTTGGTCTCGAAGAGTTGCCGCGACGGCGTTTCGACCTCGAGCCGGTCGATCGCCTCGCGATAGGCGACGATGCGATAGCCGACCGCCCGGCCCGCCCAGGCGATCAGCGCCTCGTTTTCCGCCACCCGGGCTTCGGCCGACGCATATTCGTCGTCATCCATGCCGCCGCGCCGGCCGAGCACGGCGAGGCGCTCGGCGTCGTCGCGGCGCACGAGGCGGACGACGTGGCAGAACGGCGGCAGCAGCTCCGCATCGGCGAGCGCGTCGGCGGCCGCCTTGCCCCAGCGCGCCTCGGACGAGCGATAGTCGCCGGCGCGGAGATGGGCGTAGTAGCCACCCGGATCGAAGCGCAGGTCGGTCGCGGCGGTCAGCCGGGTGCGCTGAAGCTCGGCGGCCACCGCCATCCACCACTGGCCGGCGTGCGGCGGGCGCACCAGCGACCACGACTGGTCGCCGAGCAGCCGCTCCGTATCGGTGCGGTTGAACGGCGACACCGGTTCGCCGCGCATTGCCGCAGACCGTGCGCCGACGACCGGCATCAGGTCGTCGTGCAGATACGACGGCCGGGCCCGCCCGAAATCGCCCTCGGGACGGGTGCAGCCCGCGGTCGCCAGCGCGGCCGTCAGCAGCAGCACGGCGGCAGCCGTCCGGCGCACGCGCCCGAAGGCACGCGGCGTCTGGTCCCCTGCCCCGGTCATGCGCCGGCGGGGCCTGCCGAAATGGCCGCCAGGTCCCCGCTCATTCGTCGCCGTAGTCCTTCCAGCGCGGCTGCCGCCAGATCTCGGCGCGGCGCGCGGCCGCCTCCGGATCGCGCTCGGCATGCCGCTCGATGCGGACGCCGGGGAAGATCATCACGTCGGCACTGCGGTCGCGGCGCGGACGGGTATTGATGCGAGGCTTACTCACGCCGAACTCGATCACGAGACCCATGGCCTCTCTCCATCGTCGACGCCGGTTCCCGGACGATGCCGGTGCCGGCGGGTTTGCCTGTTCAGCCCATCGATGAAGCACGTTCGTTGGTTAACGAGACCTTTACGAATTCGGCACAGATTGAAGTTCCATCCCGGCCGCGACCGGAAAGCCACGGTTTTCCACAACCGCATCCCGTCGCTGCCCCCGCCCGAAGGATCAGGCCATGTCGTCGACGCCGCGTCAGGATCGCGAGGATCTCCTCCTCCCCTCCGAGCCCCTGCCGGCCGATGCGCTGCTTAGGCAGGCGACCGAGCTCTTCGTGTCGGAGCCGCACCACACGCCCGGCGAGATCCGCATCTTCGAGGAACTGGCGCTGCAACTGCTGCGCACCACGCCGTCGATCGACAAGGTGGTGATCGCGCGCCGGCTCGCCCGTCATCCGGAGGCGCCGCCGGCGATCCTGAAGGCACTGCTCGGCAGTGACGTGGAGGCTGCCGCCGTGGTGCTCGCGACGGCACCGGAACTCTCCGACGTCGACCTGCTCGGCCTCGTCGCCACCGGCTCGACCTCGCACCTCAACGCGCTCGCCGGCCGGCGCAAGCTGCCGCCGCTGGTCGCCGAGGCCCTGGCGCGCCGCCTCGACCCGGCCGGCCTCGAAATTCTCGCCGACAACGACACGGTCAAGCTGCCGGCCGACGCCGTCCGGCGCCTCGTCACCGCGGCCCGCAACCTGCCGGCGCTCGCCCGGCGCCTCGCCGCCCGCATCGACATCGACGACGTCGACCTGATCGACCTCTACCTCGACCTCGACGCCAAGGGGCGTCGCCGCGTCCAGCGCGGGCTCGAAATGCTGGCGCTGCGCGATTTCGCCAGCCATCGCATGCTGCCGCGCCCGCCCGCCATCGACCGCCAGGTCGGCCGCGACGTCGCCCGCGCCGCCACCGCCCGCGACGACGGCCGCCTCGCCATGCTGCTCGGCGACATGATGGGCCTCGACGCCGGCTATGTGCTCGACCTGATCGTCGATGCCGGCGGCGAACCGCTCGCCGTGGCGCTGAAGGCGACCGGCTTCGACGAAGCCGCCGCGACCCGCGTCATCCTGTTCTCCGGCGCCCGGCATCACCGCAGCTATTTCGACGTCCGCGCGCTGGTCGACCTCTACGGCACCATCTCGCTGCGCGCCGCCAGCCTGCTGATCACCCGCTGGCGCAGCGCCGGCCACGGCACGGCCGAGCTCGGCGTCGCAACCCACCAGCCGCAGACCGAGGCCGGCACGCCGGTGCGCAGCGGCGAGGCCCACGCCGCCTCCGCCGTGTCGCCCGCCGCCGGCCAGCGCGCCGCCGATCTGCGCAAGCGCGGCTGAGCCCAACTCTATCCCGACCTCGCAGCGGTCGATCGCGTTCGCGATCGGCCGCTTCGGCGCGTCAACGCTCGGCCGCGCCCGCTGCAGAGCTCGTTCAATGAAGGCCCGAAAAGGGAGCGAAAAAAGAAAAAGCCGCCCGGAGGCGGCCTGAAGTCTTAGGGAGGAAACGCCCGAAAGGGCAAGTGGACTATGCCACCGATACGGCCTTTGTGCAATGCACCAAGTGCATGGCGGCATTGCGTTCCTGCTTGCGTCCAATTGGCGCGGCCCGCCGCGGCGAGCCGTTCCAACTCGGCGTCCAGCGCCCGGCGCAGGGCGAGATGGCGGGCCGGATCATAGCCGCCGCCCGGGTGGTCCGCCCGCCGTCGCTCGCGCCGCAGCGCCGCCGCCAGCGCCCGGCAGATCGCCGCGGTGGTCTCGGGACCACCCTCCATCGCGATGCCCCAGAGCGGAATCAGCCCCGGCAGCACGGTCGCCCGCACATAGGGGGCCGCCGCGCTTCCCGACCCCTTTCGCACCGCCGGCGCCCCGGCGACCGCCCTGCTCCTCGTGCCACCCAACCGGCTTGCCCTACCCGTCTTCATGCCCGCCTCCGATCCGAGGCCGACAGGATGAAGGTGACGAAAGGCAAGAGGATAAATTCCTACGTCCAGCCTGTCACCCGCGGTGAGGTGCCGGACGATTCGGCTTGTTCTGGCGGGATCGTCTCTGTCGCGGTGGCATGCGGCCACCGGAGGCCGAGCCCGTGGTCAGCCGCCCCGCTGCTGATTTCCACCAAAAATTCAGGGCGTTGTGCAGATCCGCCTTGCTCTTATTCCCCATCTTCGCACTGACTGTACCGTGTCTAGGGTTTTATTCCTAAGTACGGGAGTTCGAACATGGCCACACTGCACGCCACCCCGGACCAGACGGCCGCCGCCCCGCGGCGGGGCAGCCCGAGAACCGCCGGGGAGCGCGGCGCCGACGCCGGCGCGCTGGCCCTCGTCGACAGCACCGCCGCGGCCTTCGGCCTGCTCCCCTCGGCGCTGCACCAGCCGAGCCGCGGCCCGGCCCCCACCGCCTTTGCGCGCCAGGTGGCGATGTACCTCGCCCATGTGCACCTCGGGCTGACGATGCGCGACGCCGGCGGCCTGTTTGGCCGCGACCGCACCACCGCGGCCCACGCCTGCCGCCGCGTCGAGGACCGCCGCGACGACGCCGCGGTGGACCGCCTCGTCGAGGGCATCGCCGCCGCCATCGACCGCGCCACCGCTACCGGGGCCGGCCGATGAGCCGCCGCGATGCCCCGGGCGCAGGGGCCGGCCCGGCCGACCGCGACGAAAGCCCGCTCGACTGGCTGCGCCGCCGCCGCGACAAGGCGGGGGAGCCACTGCTCGACGACGCGGCCTTCGAGGCCGGCGAGCGGCTCAGGCGCGATTTCACCATCGCCGGCCTGATGCCGCGCACCACGATGAACTGGGACGGGCTCGCCGGCGGGGCGGAGCGCCGGGGCGGCGGCGCCGGCGCGGCGCTGACGATCGGCGAGGCGGCGCTCGCCGCGCGGGGCCGGTTCGAGGCGGCGATCGCCGCCGTCGGACCCGAGCTCTCCGGCATCCTGATCGACGTCTGCTGCTTCCTGAAGGGATTGTCGGAAGTCGAACGCGAACGGCAATGGCCGGCACGCTCGGCCAAGCTGATGCTGCTGACCGCCCTGCACGTGCTCGCCCGCCACTACGGGCTCGGCCCCGCCACCGGTCCGGCGACGACCCGCCTGCGCCACTGGGGCAGCGACGGCTACCGCCCGACGGCGTGACCGGCGGCCGTCGTCGCCGCCGAGGGCTCAGGCGGCGAGCGCCGCTTCCGCGTCGAGGTGGATCCGCCGCACCATCGAGGCAAGGCCGTTGGAGCGCTGCGGCGAGAGGTGTTCCTTGAGCCCGAGTTCCGTGAACACCGTGCCGGGATCGACGCCGAGGATCTCCTCGGGCCGGCGGCCCGAATAGGTCGCGAACAGGATCGCGATCAGGCCGCGGACGATGTGGGCGTCGGAATCACCGGTGAAGTCGAGCACGCGGCCGTCGTTGGTCGCCCGCGGCGTCGTCACCAGCCAGACCTGGCTCGTGCAGCCGCGCACCTTGTTCTCGTCGGTGCGCGCCGCATCGGGCAGCGGCGTCAGGCTGCGGCCGAGCTCGATGATGTATCGATAGCGGTCTTCCCAGTCGTCGAGGTAGGCGAAGTTGTCGCGGATCTCGTCGAGTGTCATGGCCTGTCCCGGCGCCGGCCCGGCAAAGCCCGGGCGCTCACGACGGATATAGAGGCGGCACTGCCGATTGAGAACCGGGTCTCGCGAATTTGCCCACCGCGGCGGGTGCAAGACAGCACCACGGTGGCCGCAGGCGTGAAGATCGGCGCCGCTTCAGGCGCCGCGCCATGCCGCCGCAAGGTCGGCGGGGGTCAGCGTCCCGGCGCTGCGCATCGGCGGCTCGGCCGGCTCCGCCGTCAGCGGGTCGGCGCCGCCGAGGTATTCGTAGACCATCAGCGCGCCCGACTTCGCCTTCAGCGTCATCGTGGTGGCGACGCGGCCGCCGACCTCGCAGACACTCGGGTTGCGGTCGCAGAAACCGCCGAGGTCGGCGACGAGCGCCTGGGCGGCAAAGATCGCCTCGCCTGCCGCGATCGGCGTCGGCTCGCTGCTGCTTGCCTGGACACGCTCCTCGTCGACCGGAATCAGCGCGATGACGACGACGAGCCAGAAGGCGGTGCGGATGAGAAACATGGGGTCGCGCGTCCTTCGATGTCGGTCGGTTGCCGATCGATAACGGATCGGCGGGAGGCCGGTTCCCCGGCCGCGAACGCTTTTTCCAAGCGCCACGGATACCACCATAGGGCGCAGGCTTTTCGATCGCTTTGCGCCGCTGCGTGAGATTCGATTCGAATTTTAGGCATCATCTCGCGAGGATGCCGGCCGGCGGCGGCGCCGGTCCGGGATGCCTTTGCGATCAATCGCTTGGCGCGGCCAACCGGGTTGTTGACCGCTGGTTTACCCTGTTTCGGATCGGTCGGGGAAAATCGGCCGAAGGGGCTTTGCAGCGCCGGTTTCCGCCATTGCCGGTCGCCCCCCATTAGCGTTCCTTAAAGGCGCAGCGTGGCACCTTCTGGGGAGCGACGGAGCCTCGGTGGCGGGGCCCGACGAAGTGGGGTGTCGTATTGCGTATCCGCGAACTCAAGCGGTTGTTCGACTGGTCGCTCGAAGGCATGGTGCACGGCTCCGCCGCGTCCGACGCCCTCGACGGGTCCCGTCATCGCGCTTTCATCGGCTCGCATCTGGTCGGCGGGCTTTGTGCCCTGGCGGCGCTGCCGCTGGCGGTGCTCGCGACCGCTGACGGCGCCGTCTTCGCCAGCATCGCCCTCGCCATCCTCGGCCTCGAGGCGGTCGTCGCCGTCGTCGTCTCGCGCACCGGTCGTCTCGGCCTCGGCTATGTCCTCTCGGCGGTCTGCCTCACGGGCATCGTCGGCTGGGTCGCCGGCTGGACCGGCGGTCTCGGCTCGTTCGCCCTGGTCTGGTTCGCCTTCGCCCCGGTCGAGGCGGCGCTTTCGGGCGACCGCCGCGTCGTCGCGGCCTCGGCGCTGATCGGCATCTCCGGCGTCGTCCTCGTCGGCATCGCCGGTTTTGCCGGCATCCTGCCCGCCCCGCTCCAGCTTCCCGGCCATGCCGGTGCGATGGCGTCCATCGTGACGCTCGCCGCCGTGCTCTACGCCACCCTCGTCGCGATCCGCATCGACCGCATCCACCGCGAGGCCGAAACCCGCATGCGCACCGGCGAGCGGCACTACCGCCTGCTCGCCGATGCCGTGAAGGACGTCGTCACCTGCCACGCCGCCAACGGCGACGTCGCCTTCGCCTCGCCCGCCGCCGGCCGGCTCACCGGCGTGATGCCATCCGCGCTGATGGGTGACGGCCTGTTCCGCCGTGTCCATGTCGCCGACCGCCCGGCCTGGCTCACCGCCCTCTCCGCCGGCATCCACGACGGCTACGCCGAGGTCGAGTTCCGCCTGCGCCGCGCCGACGAAGGCACCGACGCCGAGTGCTTCGTCTGGGTCGAGGCGGTGATCCGCCGCATCGACGACGCCGATCCGGTCGCCGGCGCCAGCGCGGTCGCGGTGATCCGCGACATCGACCGCCGCAAGCACCAGGAAGAAGAACTGCTGCGCGCCCGCAACGAGGCCGAGGAGGCGAGCTTCGCCAAGACGCGCTTCCTCGCCAACGTCAGCCACGAGCTGCGCACGCCGCTGAATGCCATCATCGGCTTCTCCGATCTGCTCGGCCAGGAGATCTTCGGCAAGCTCGAATACGAGCGTCACCGCGAATACGTCCGCCTGATCCACGAATCGGGCGAGCACCTGCTGCAGGTCGTCAACGACATCCTCGACATGTCGAAGATCGAGGCCGGCAGCTTCGACGTGACGCCCGAGCCCTTCGATCTCGGCGCCGTCATCGAGCGCTGCCGCCAGATGCTGGCGCCGCAGGCCGAGGCCGCCAAGGTGGTGCTGCGCGCCGACGTCGAGCCCGACCTGCCCGAGCTCGTCGCCGACCGGCGCGCCTGCCGGCAGATCCTGCTCAACCTGCTCTCGAACGGCATCAAGTTCACCGATTGCGGCGGCGAGATCGTCTGCGGCGCGCGGCGCAACGGCCGCACCGTGTCGATCTTCGTCAAGGACAACGGCATCGGCATCGCCGCCGCCGACCTGCCGCGGCTCGGCAATCCCTTCGTGCAGGCGCAGAGCGGCTACGACCGCCGCCACGAGGGCACCGGTCTCGGGCTTTCGGTCGTGAAGGGCCTCGCCGCCCTGCACGGCGGCACCATGACCATCGACAGCGTGCTCGGCGCCGGCACCACCGTCACCGTGACGCTGCCGCTCAACGCCGAGAAGGACGTCACCGTCCGGCTGCCGTCACGGCGCGGTGCCGAGCTGCCGCCGCCGGCGGCGCCGGTGCGGACGGCTCGCCGGGCCTGACGACGAGGATCGTCCGGCCCCTCGCGGGGCCGCGACCGAAGAAGACGGCGGTGCCGGCCGCGGCCTGGAGACGGGCCGCCGGACCGCTGCTAGAAGACGCCGGGGGGCACCGAGCTGGACGAGGACTTTGGAAGGTTGACCGGAATGACACGAGGAGCGAGGCGCGGCCTGATCAGCCGATCCATCGACGGTTTGGTCCGTAATCCCACCGCCGCCGGTGGTGGGCTCGTCATGATCGCCATGGCCGCCGCGATCATCACCAACGCCGTTTCCATGCAGACGGGCAGCCACCCGAGCCCGCTGTTCAGCGACCCGCGTCCGGTGCGCGACGACCGCTTTCCGCTCGCCGTCGACCCTGCGACCACCGAGAGCATCCGCCCGAGCGCGGCGATCGCCGAGCAGGACCGCGCCATCGTCGCCGCCGTCCAGGCCGAGCTGCGGGCGCGTGGCTTCTACGACGGCGCGGTCGACGGGCTGAGCGGCCCGGTGACGTCCGCCGCCATCATGCGCTTCGAAGCCGCCGCCGGCCTGCCCGAGACCGGTGAGCCCGACGACACCCTGCTCGCCGCGCTGCGCGGCACGTCCCGCGTCGCTGCCGCGCCGCCCGCTCTCCAACCGGTCGCCGACGAGGTCGTCGCACCGCAGGCGAGCGGCGCGCCGATCCCGCGGGCCAAGCCGCGCGCCGCGGCAGAGCCGGTCGATCCGATTGCCGCCCTCGTCGCCGCCGCGACCCCCGCCCCGTCCGAAGCGCCGGCACCGCCGCCCGCCCCGGTCGCGAGCGCGCCGGCCCGCGTCGAGCCGGTGGCCCCGCCCGCCCCGGCGCCCGCGCCGGTCCAGGTCCCCGCCGCCGTGGCGGAGTCCGGCGCCGCCGCGCCGATCCGCTCGGTCAAGGTGCAGCCGATCCGGATCAGCGCCTTCGAGGAGGGTGGCGAACCCGCCGCGACGGCGCCCACCGTCACCGCCACCGCCGACCCGCGCCTTGCCCGCATCCAGGCCGCCCTCGGCGATCTCGGCTTCGGCCCGGTCGCCGCCGACGGCGTCATGAACGAGGCGACTCGCGCCGCGATTGCCGACTTCGAATCCTATCGCGGCCTGCCGCGAACGGGGTCGGTCAACGAGCGCGTTCTCGCCGAACTCGTCGCCATCGGTGGCCTGTCGCTGAACCAGTAACCGCGGCGGCCCAGGCAATGCGCGTCACCTCGGACTTCTGGGTCTCGGCCTATGTGCGCCGGCGCAACGACGCCGGCCGCTTCACCGCGGTCGTGCGCCGCGGCGCCGCCGCCGCCGGCGCGGTCTTCGTCAAGGTCTCCCGCCTCGACGGCACCGCCGACCTCTACGGCCCCCTGCCCCAGGCCTTCTTCGGCCCCGAGGAGACCGCGACCAGCGGCGGCCGCGTCTTCGAGAAGCTCGCCACCGGCGTGCCGGAAGCCGAGATCGACGGCCGCCTCGCCGGCGAACGACGCTTTGATCCCGACTGCTGGGTCATCGAGACCGAGTGCCGTGACGCCAGCCACGACCTCGACGTCGCCGAGACCGGCTGAACGTCCCCGCGCTGCCGCCCCTGCGGCATCGCGCCTCGCCTCCCGTGTTGCGACCGCCCACGGCGCCGATTGAGATTGGCGCGACCTTGGCGCTATTGCTGATGCCATGGCGGCATCGAGATCGCCGCTCGGATCATAGGTCGCGGCGATCGACCAACAGGCGGGGGGCAGGCAATGGCTTCGATCTACGACACGGGTCTCGAGCGCAATCCGGCCAATTTCCAGCCCCTGACCCCGCTCAGCCATCTCGCCCGCGCCGCCGGCGTCTTTCCGGACCACACCGCGGTCATCCACGGCAGCCAGCGCCTCAGCTACCGCGACTTCTACGCGCGCGCCCGCCGCCTCGCCTCGGCGCTCGCCCGGCGCGGTATCGGCAAGGGCGACACAGTCTCGGTGATGCTCGCCAACACGCCGCCGATGCTGGAGGCGCACTACGGCGTGCCGATGTGCGGCGCGGTGCTCAACACGCTGAACACCCGCCTCGACGCCGCGATCATCGCCTTCTCGCTCGACCACGCCGAAACCAGGGTGCTGATCACCGACGCGGAATTTTCGAAGACCGTGCGCGAGGCGCTGGCGCTCGCCAGCGTCAAGCCGCTGGTCGTCGATTTCGACGATCCCGAATTCGCCGGCCTCGGCGAACGCCTCGGCGACCTCGACTACGAGGCGCTGCTCGCCGAGGGCGATCCCGATTTCGACTGGCAGATGCCCGGCGACGAGTGGGATGCGATCTCGCTCAACTACACTTCCGGCACCACCGGCAATCCGAAGGGCGTCGTCTACCACCACCGCGGCGCGGCGCTGATGGGCTACGGCAACATCGTCGCCTGCGGCATGCAGCGCCATCCGGTCTACCTCTGGACCCTGCCGATGTTCCACTGTAACGGCTGGTGCTTCCCGTGG
The DNA here is from genome assembly GCF_015904235.1 of Methylobrevis albus. Classification (GTDB taxonomy): domain Bacteria; phylum Pseudomonadota; class Alphaproteobacteria; order Rhizobiales; family Pleomorphomonadaceae; genus Methylobrevis_A; species Methylobrevis_A albus. The sequence continues at coordinate 106,117 of NZ_JADZLT010000041.1, read as the reverse complement.
TCGCTGTCGGTGGTCGCCGGCACCCACGTCTGCCTGCGCTGGGTACGGGCGCCGGCGATGTACGCCGCGCTTGCCGAGCACGGCGTCACCCATCTCTGCGGCGCGCCGATCGTCATGAGCATCCTGCTCAACGCCCCCGAGGCGGAGAAGCAGCCGTTCTCCCAGGCCGTGAAGTTCCTCACCGCCGCGGCCCCGCCGCCCGAATCGGTGCTGGCCGCGATGGCCGGCGCCGGCTTCGAGGTGACGCACCTCTACGGCCTCACCGAGACCTACGGCCCCGCCGTCATCAACGAGTGGAAGGCCGCATGGGACGGGCTCGACCCCGCCGCCCGCGCCACGCGCAAGGCGCGGCAGGGCGTGCGCTACCAGGCGCTCGACGACCTCACCGTGATGGATCCGGCCACGATGACCCGGGTTGCCGCCGACGGCGAGACGCTCGGTGAGGTGATGTTCCGCGGCAATATCGTCATGAAGGGCTACCTGCGCAATCCGGCCGCCACGGCCGAGGCCTTCGCCGGCGGCTGGTTCCATTCCGGCGACCTCGGCGTGCTGCATCCCGACGGCTACATCCAGCTGAAAGACCGCTCGAAGGACATCATCATCTCCGGCGGCGAGAACATCTCGTCGATCGAGGTCGAGGAGGTGATCTACAAGCACCCGGCCGTACAGTCGGTCGCCGTCGTCGCCAAGGCCGACGAGAAATGGGGCGAAACGCCCTGCGCCTTCGTCGAATTGAAAGCCGGCGTCGCGGCCAGCGAGTCGGACATCCTCGACTGGTGCCGCGACCGCCTCGCCCGCTACAAGTGCCCGCGCCATGTCGTCTTCGGCGAGTTGCCGAAGACCTCCACCGGCAAGATCCAGAAGTTCGCGCTGCGCGAACGGACGCGGGAGATCTGACGGGCAGGCCCAACCGCCGCCGCCGATCTTCGCTCTCCCGGAGCAGCTGTTTCAACAGCCCGCGGCGATCTGACCGCGGCAGCCGCCGGCCGCGCGTATTTCCCGCCGTTTCAGGTCGTCAGATGACCTCTGGGCGCCCTAGGCCGGACCCGAAGCCACCGGTCCTCCCCCCCTGCTCAAATCTGCCGCAGCCCCCACGCCTTCCGCCCCTTCCGACCATCGTGCATGTTGACGGCGAAAAGCGATCCGCCGCGGTGCGGGGCAAGAACGTCGGAGCAAACGTCCATGATGAGCGATATCGAAGTCGCACGCAGCGTCACCATGAAACCGATCTCGGAGGTGGCGTCGCGGCTCGGGATTCCCGACGAGGCGCTCAACAACTACGGCAAGCACATCGCCAAGGTGGACAACGCCTATCTCGCGACGCTCGCCGACAAGCCGAAGGGCAAGCTGGTCCTCGTCACCGCGATCACCCCGACGCCGGCCGGTGAAGGCAAGACGACCACCACCGTCGGCCTCGGCGACGCGCTGAACCGCATCGGCAAGCGCGCGGCGATCTGCCTGCGCGAGCCCTCGCTCGGCCCCTGCTTCGGCGTCAAGGGCGGGGCGGCCGGCGGTGGCTGGGCGCAGGTGGTGCCGATGGAGGCGATCAACCTCCACTTCACCGGCGACTTCCACGCCATCACCTCGGCGCACAACCTGCTCGCCGCGATGATCGACAACCACATCTACTGGGGCAACGACCTCGGCATCGACACCCGCCGCGTCGCCTGGCGCCGCGCCATCGACATGAACGACCGCTCGCTGCGCCAGATCACCTCGTCGCTCGGCGGCGTCTCGAACGGCTTTGCCCGCGAGGACGGCTTCGACATCACCGTCGCGTCCGAAGTGATGGCGGTGTTCTGCCTCGCGAAAGACTACACCGACCTCGAGGCCCGCCTCGCGAAGATCGTCGTCGCCGAGACCCGCGACCGCAAGCCGGTGACCGCCGGCGACATCGGCGCCGCCCCGGCGATGACCGTGCTGCTGAAGGACGCGCTGGCGCCGAACCTCGTGCAGACGCTGGAGGGCAATCCGGCCTTCGTGCACGGCGGCCCCTTCGCCAACATCGCGCACGGCTGCAACTCCGTCTCGGCCACCCAGGCGGCGCTGCGGCTCGCCGACGTCGTGGTGACGGAAGCCGGCTTCGGTGCCGACCTCGGCGCGGAGAAGTTCTTCGACATCAAGTGCCGCAAGGCCGGGCTGGAGCCGGATGCCGCGGTGATCGTCGCCACCATCCGCGCGCTGAAGATGCACGGCGGCATCGGCAAGGCCGACCTTTCCAAGGAAAACGTCGCCGCCGTCGAGGAAGGCTTTGCCAACCTCGCCCGCCACATCGAGAACGTCGCCAAGTTCGGCGTGCCCTCCGTCGTCTGCATCAACAAGTTCGTCACCGACACCGACGCCGAGATCGAAACGGTGATCCGGCTCTGCAAGGAGCAGGCGGGCGTTGATGCGGTGCTCTGCACCCACTGGGCCGACGGCTCGAAGGGCACCGAGGAGCTCGCCCGCAAGGTCGAGGCAATCCTCGACGCGCCGCGCGCGACGCCGTTCACCACGCTCTACCCCGACGACATGCCGCTCTTGAAGAAGGTCGAGACCATCGCGAAGGAGCTCTACCGCGCGAGTGCGGTCAGCGCTGACGCCAAGGTGAGGAAGCAGCTCGCCGACTACGAGGCGGCCGGCTTCGGCCACGTGCCGGTCTGCATCGCGAAGACCCAGTCGTCGTTCTCGGCCGATCCGAACGCCAAGAATGCGCCGACCGGCCACGTGCTGCCGATCCGCGAGGTGCGGCTGTCGGCCGGCGCCGAGTTCGTCATCGTGATCTGCGGTGACATCATGACGATGCCGGGCCTGCCCAAGGTGCCCTCGGCGCTGCACATCCGCCTCGACGCCAACGGCGAGATCGAAGGCCTCAGCTGACGAGCGCTTCGGTCGCCCCGCGCCGGGCGGCCGTCCCTCATGAGGTCTCGGTCAGGGCTCTGGCGGCGGCGTGACGGGGGCCGGCGCGACCGGCTCCGGCGCTGCGGACGGCGGAACGACGGGTGCCGGCGACTGGCCGGTGCCTGCGGCCGCTTCCGCCGCGCCGGCGCGATCGGCCTCCGCGAGGCCCGCCACCATTTCGTCGAGCCATTGATCCTCGAGGCCCGCGGCGCGGGCGCGCAGGTGCCAGACGGCGGCCTCGCGCTCGTTCTTCTCGACGCCGCGGCCGGCGGCGAGCAGGCGCGCCAACCGGTTCTGCGCCACCGGGTTGCCGGCGTTTGCGGCCAGCCGGAACCAGGCTGCGGCCACCGCCTCGTTGCGGTTGATGCCGGTGCCGTTGAACACCATGATCGCGTACTCGACCTGCGCCGCCGTATGCCCGGCCTTGGCCGCGCGCGCCATCCAGGTCGCCGCCTGCCCCGGCTCGGCCGGCACGTCGGTGCCTTCCTGATAGAGCACGGCGAGCGCATAGGCGGCGTCGGCGTTGCCGCCGTCCGCGGCGCGGGTAAACAGCGCCAGCGCCTTGGCAGGGTCGCGTTCGCGGCCCTTGCCGGTGAGATAGACCATGCCGAGCCCGTAGGCCGCCTCGACGCGGCCCTTGGCGTCGGCCTGCTCCAGCAACTCGGCGGCCTTGTCGAGGTTCTGCGGCACCCCCACGCCTTGCGAGTAGAGATCGGCGAGCTCGACCATCGCCGCGGCGTCGCCGGTATCGGCTGCGAGTTCGTACCAGATCGCCGCCTCCGCCTCGCTGCGCGGCACGCCGAGGCCATAGCGGTAGATGAAGCCGATCAGCGTGCGCGCGGCCGCATCGCCCGCGGCGGCACGGTCGGTGGCGATCGCCAGCGCCGTCAGGTAGTAGCCGCGCTGGAACGCGCCATAGGCGTAGTCGATCTTGTCGGCGTCGGGCAGGTTCTGCACGGCGGCGAGGAAGCCGGGCGCGCGCGGCTGGCCTAGGACGGGCGGCAGCAGGGCCGGCCCGTCGCTCTGCAGGCCGCCGGCGGTGCCGTTCGGCAGCAGTTCCACCGCGCCGTCGATGACGCCGGGCAGCAGGCGGGGACCGTCCGTCTCGGGTGCCGGCGCCGCGGGTTGCGCCAGCGCGGGCGACGCCGCGGCGAGAAGCCCGGCGAGGGCCGTTGCCCGCCAGGCCGCCGAAAAGCCGCTGTCGCGCCGGCGCCGGTTCACGCGTCCTCCTCGCCGTTCGGCGTCGCCGCCGCATCGAGCAGGAGATTGGCACGGCGGATCGCGGCGGCGGCACCCTCCGGATGCGCCCAGACGGCATCGCGCACGGCGACGAATTCCGCCCCGGTGCCGGCGGCATCGGTGACCGATTCGATGTCGGCGCCGGCCAGCACCACGCACGGCGGCTCGAACACCGAGGCCCACCAGTGGCCGAGGTCGATCGACTTGCGATGCGGCTCGGGCGCTTCCGGCAGGTCGATCATGCCGAACAGCAGATAGTCGGCCCCGGCTTCGCCCGCCGCCATCGCGTCGTCGCGGGTCTTGATGCCGCCGGCGCCGACGAAGGACTTCGGCTGGAACTTCTCCACCGCGTCGGTGATGCCGGCGATGCCGGTGTCGACGTGCAGGCCGTCGGCCTTGGCGCGCGCCGCGGCCCGGCTGTCGCCGCGCACCATCGCCGCGACGCCGCGCGCCTGGGCGATCGGCACCAGCCGCTCGGCGATCCGCTGCAGCGCGGCTTCGGAGGTGGTTTCGACGGCGACGAGCAGCGACGCGACGTCGCCGGCGGCCAGCGCTTCGTCGAGCTCGGCGGCGAAGGGCTCGAGGTCGATGCTGCGCGGGGTGATCAGGAACAGGCGGGAACGGGACAAGGATGCGGCCTTCGCTCGGGAAGCAGGTCGGGAGGGGACACCGGCCGGCTCCGCGCCGGCCGGACATCCCGGCAGCGCCTGCTGTAGCACCGCCCGGCCGCTCGAGGCGAGATCATCGCCGCCGATTGCGGCCAAATCCGGCATCATCCGGACGACGAAGGGCCGGCCCGTGGCGGACCGGCCCCGTCATGGCACGAGATATCAGAGACGGTCGCGCGCGGCCGAGCCGGAAAAGGCGTCGGCGAGGCGACCGATCTGGCGGCCGACCGGGTTGGCGGCCGGCATGCGGCTCTCCGGCGGGGTGTAGATCGCCTGGTCGAGATGGCGGATCCGGTCCTGCAGCCGCAGCGAACGCGTGATCAGGTCGCGCAGCGCCTCGGGCAGTTCGTCGGGCTGGCCGGCCATGACCGCCGCCGACGCCCCGTCGAGGCGAACTTTCGCCTTCTCGGCCCCGGCCTGGCTCTGCGTCATCTCGCCTTCGTTCACCGCACGCTGCAGCAGCAGCCAGGAGGCGAGCTGCATCAGCCGGGTCGTGAGGCGCATCGATTCCGTGGCGTAGCTCAGCGACGCGTTGCGGCTCAGCACCTTGGAGTGGGCACGGCCGTCGCCGTCGAGATAGGCAGCGGTTTCCTCGACGAGATCCATGCCCTCGCGAAACAGCTCCCGGAACGTCGGCGAGCCGGCGAAACGCTCCGCGAACGGGATGGCCGCATCGATCACCGGTCCAAGCTCCTGCGTCCTGTCGGTCATCTTTTTATAGTCCCTGCTGGCGGACGTCGAGTCCGCGACCCCATCCGGGCCGTAGCACCCGAAAAAGTCGGGACGACGGCCGGTCCTGCGGTCGGTGTCGAACGACGTCCCGTTTCGGGAGCCGCATGCGACCGCTCGGAGATCGATTGGCAACACGCGTGCCATCGCGGGAGACGGCACGCCGTGGCGGGGGACGGCAGGCGGGAAACGGCGACACCGGAGGCTGTCCGACCACGAAAAGAGAGCCGCGACGAAGCGCGGCTCTGCAAGTCGACAGGGAGGCGTCAAAAGGAGTGACGGGAGCCACTCGCAGATCCAGAAGGCTGGACAAGCAAAGTAATAGATTAGAAAGCTTAACGAACGGTAAACGCGGCGTTCCAATCCGGCCAAATCGTGCCGCCACGGCACGCTGCGGCCGTTCCGGGGTGCCCCCGCGCAGGTGGCGCGCCGCTATCGCCATGTATTCGCGGCCGAATCTGCTGTCGTGATCTTTGGGCTCGACACCGCCGCCGTCGCTGCTCACAAAACGCTTGATCGCCGCCAAACGCCCCGGCATCACCAGAGCGGCCGCCCCGCCGGGACCGGCCCCGTCGCCACCGGCGTCCCGGAGCAGCACGGCTTCCCGCCCCGGCACGCCCGCCCGCCGACATCATGTCGCTGGCCGGCGATCACCGCCACGGCTCGCATTGCCCGGCGCCGCGGCTTAAGTCTCAGTCTGAAGCGACCGAGACACGCACAACAGCGGAGGATGCCGTGGCCGACCTTCCCGCCACCATGACTGCGATCGAGATCACCGCGCCGGGCGGGCCGGAGGTGCTCCGGGCGACGACGCGGCCCGTGCCGACGCCGGGCCCCGGCGAGGTGCTGCTGCGGGTCGAGGCGGCCGGCGTCAACCGGCCCGACGCCCTGCAGCGCGCCGGCGCCTATCCGCCGCCGAAGGGCGCCTCCGACATTCCCGGCCTCGAGGTCGCCGGCGAGGTCGTCGCCGTCGGCGACGGCGTCACCCGCTGGCAGCTCGGCGACCGGGTGACCGCGCTGGTCACCGGCGGCGGCTATGCGGAGTATTGCGCGGTGCCGGAAGGCAGCGCCCTGCCCTTCCCGGACGGCTACGACGCGGTCAAGGCGGCATCGCTGCCCGAAACCTTCTTTACCGTCTGGTCGAACGTCTTCGACCGGGCCGGCCTTCGCGCCGGCGAGCGCTTCCTCGTGCACGGCGGCACCAGCGGCATCGGCACCACGGCGATCCAGCTCGCCAAGGCTTTCGGCGCGACGGTCTACACCACGGCGGGTTCGGACGAGAAATGCGCCGTCTGCCGCGGGCTCGGCGCCGACCTCGCCGTCAACTACCGCAGCGAGGACTTCGTAGCCGCGGTGAAGGCGGCGAGCGAGGGCAAAGGCGCCGACGTGATTCTCGACATGGTCGGCGGCAGCTACATCGCCCGCAACCACGAGGCCGCGGCGATTGAGGGCCGCATCGTGCAGATCGCCTTCCTGCAGGGCTCGAAGGTCGAGGTCGACTTCACCCGGCTGATGCTGAAGCGCCTCGTCCACACCGGCTCGACGCTGCGCGCCCGCGAGCCGGATTTCAAGGCGGCGATCGCGCGCGAGCTCGAAGGCAAGGTGTGGCCGCTGCTTTCGGCCGGCAGCGTCGCCCCCGTGATCGACACCGTGTTGCCGCTCGCCGATGCAGCCGAGGCGCACCGGCTGCTCGAGGCCGACCATGTCGGCAAGATCATCCTGGTGCCGGGTGCCCCCTGACGAGAGGGGGCATCCGCCCTACCTCGGGACGACGCTGGAGGCGGGCCGGGAAAGATCGGCTTTCAAATTGCGCTCGACTTCGTCTGCGGCTATAAGCGCGGCATTCCCCGTCTATCAAGTATAGAACGACGGCTCCGCCGGCCCGAACCGGCAGAGCACACAGGAGGACTTTATCCCATGTCCAACGCACCGCTGATGCCCAAGGCCACCGCGGTCTGGCTCGTGGAGAACACGGCCCTGTCCTTCGAGCAGATCGCCAACTTCTGCAAGCTGCACCCGCTGGAGATCAAGGCGGTCGCCGACGGCGAGGCCGCGCAGGGCATCAAGGGCCTCGACCCGATCCAGACCGGCCAGCTGACGCGCGAAGAGATCGTGCGCGCCGAGAAGGACCCGAACCACAAGCTGCGCGTCGCCGATCCGAAGGTGCGCGTGCCGGAATCGAAGCGGAAGGGTCCGCGCTACACGCCGGTGTCGCGCCGCCAGGACCGTCCCAACGCCATCCTCTGGCTGGTGCGCAACCATCCGGAACTGAAGGACGCGCAGATCATGCGCCTCGTCGGCACCACCAAGCCGACCATCCTGCAGATCCGCGAGCGCACGCACTGGAACTCCGCCTCGCTGTCGCCGCTCGATCCGGTGACGCTCGGCCTCTGCTCGCAGATCGAGCTCGACCTCGAGGTCGAGAAGGCCGCGAAGAACCTGCCGCCGCAGGCCGAGCAGCCCTCCGCCGCCCTGCTGCCGGTCGACGAAACGACGTCCGAGTCCGCCCTCTCCTCCTATCGCAGCGCGCGCCAGGAGAAGAAGGAGGAGGAACTCGACGCCGCCGCCGTGTTCGCCAAGCTCAATGCGATGCAGAACAAGCCGGTGGACGAGGACGACGACGAGGTCTGATCCGTCTCTCTCGAGAAGCCCGACATGAAACGGCCGGCGTCATCGCCGGCCGTTTTGCGTTTCAGGATGAGCAACCCGGCCGCTACTCCGCCGCGTCGCGCAGCAGCAGCGGCAGCATCGGCTGCACGGGCTCGGGCAGCGCCGGGGGAGCTTCCGCCGCCGCGGCCTGGGCGGCCGGCCGCTTCACCCGGAACCACAGCGCATAGAGCGCCGGCACGAACATCAGCGTCAGCAGCGTACCCACCGACAGCCCGCCCATGATCGCCACCGCCATCGGGCCCCAGAACACGTTCTGCGACAGCGGAATCATCGCGAGGATCGCCGCGAGCGCCGTCAGCACCACCGGGCGCGCCCGGCGCACCGTGGCGTCCACCACCGCCTGCCAGGGCGCATGGCCGGCGTCGATGTCTTGGCCGATCTGGTCGACGAGGATCACCGTGTTGCGCATGATCATGCCGGCGAGCGCGATGATGCCGAGCAGCGCGACGAAGCCGAACGGCCGGCTGAACAGGATCAGCGCCACCGTGGCGCCGATCAGGCCGAGCGGCGCCGTCGAGAACACCAGCGCCAGCTTCGAGAAGCTCTGCAACTGGATCATCAGCAGCGTCAGCATCGCGATGATCATTAGCGGGAAGACCGCGAACAGCGCGACGTTCGCCTTGGCGCTCTCCTCGACCGAGCCGCCCATCTCGATGCGGTAGCCGACGGGCAGCTTCGCCTCGACCGGGGCGAGCATCGGGCGGATCTCGTTCGAGACGTCGGGCGGCTGCACGCCGGGAATGACGTCGGCGCGCACGGTGATCATCAGGTCGCGGTTCTGGCGCCAGAGGATCGGCTCCTCGAAGCCGTATTCGACCCGCGCCACCTGCGACAGCGGCACGGCGACACCGCCGCGCACCGCCACCGTCAGGTCGCCGAGGCGGTCGAGGTCGAGGCGTTCGGCGGCGACCGCCCGGGCGACGACCTCGACCTTCTCGATGCCGTCGCGCACGGTCGTCACGCTGTAGCCCGAGATCAGCGTCTGCAGCGTCCGGCTGACCGCCTGCGGCGTCAGGCCGAGCACCCGCACCCGGTCCTGGTCCAGCACCAGCTTCACGGTCTTCGCCTGCTCGTTCCAGTCGAACTGCGGGTCGACGATCTTCGGGTTTGCCTGCATCACCGCCTTGACCTCGCCGGCGATGCGGCGAATTTCCAGCGGATCCTCGCCGATGACGCGGAACTGCACCGGGAAGCCGACCGGGGGGCCGAGCGCCAGCGCGCTGACGCGCACCCGCGCCTCCGGCACGCCGCCCTCGGCGGCGAACTGCTCGAGCTTCGCCTTCACCCGGTCGCGCGCCTCCGGACCGGTGGTCTCCAGCACCATGCTGGCGTAGTTGGCCTTCGGCAGCTCGGGATTGGAGGCGAGGAACCAGCGCGGCGCGCCGGCGCCGGTGTAGGTCGACCAGGTCAGCACGTCGTCGTCACCATCGACGACGCCGGCAACCGCCGCCATCGCCCGCTCGGTCGCGGCAAAGGACGCGCCTTCGGCGAGCCGGATTTCCACGGTGAGTTCGGGACGCGGCGAATCGGGGAAGAACTGCTGCTCGACGAAGCGGAACGACATGATCGAGCCGGCGAACAGCAGCACCGTCGCCATCACCACGACCAGCCGGTGCGCGACGCACCATTCGATCACGGCCCTGAGCGCCCGGTAGGTCCGCGAGCCGTACATCTCGCCATGCCCGCCGCCGTGGCGCTTCATCTCCGGCAGCAGCTTGACGCCGAGGTAGGGGGTGAAGATCACCGCGACGAACCACGACGCGACCAGCGCGATGCCGACGACCCAGAAGATGCCGCCGGCGTATTCGCCGGCCGTCGATTTCGCAAAGCCGACGGGCAGGAAGCCCGCCGCCGTCACCAGCGTGCCGGTCAGCATCGGGAAGGCGGTGGAGCTCCAGGCGAAGGTCGCCGCCTGCAGGCGGTCGTAGCCCTCCTCCATCTTCACGACCATCATCTCGACGGCGATGATCGCATCGTCGACCAGCAGGCCGAGCGCGATGATCAGCGCGCCGAGGCTGATGCGCTCGAGGCTGAGGCCCATCAGGTCGAGCGCGATCATCACCACCGCGAGCACGATCGGCACCGCGAGCGCCACGACGATGCCGGTCCGCCAGCCGAGCGACAGGAAGCTGACGGCGAGCACGATCGCCAGCGCCTCGGCGAAGGCCTGGATGAACTCCCTCACCGATTCCTCGACGATCTTCGGCTGGTCGGCGACCTGGTGCATCTCGAAGCCGACGGGAAGGTCGGCGCGCACGTCCTGCATCGCCGCGTCGAGTTCCTCGCCGAGCGTCACGATGTTGGCGCCCTCGGCCATCACGACGCCGATGGCGATCGCGGGCTGGCCCTCGTGCCGCACGACGTAGCTCGGCGGATCCTCGAAGCCGCGCCGCACCTCGGCGATGTCGCCGAGCCGCACGGTGACGCCGTTGCCGGCGACCGGCACGTCGGCAACCGCCGCGACGCCGTCGAGCGCGCCCTCGACACGCACGGAGATGTGCTCGTCCGCCGTGTCGACGGCGCCCGCCGGGGTCACGGCATTCTGGGCGGCGATCGAGGCGAAGACGTCCTCGGCGGAAATGCCAAGCGTCGCGAGCTTGGTATGGCTGAGTTCGACGAAGATCTTCTCGTCTTGGTCGCCGTAGAGCCGCACCTTGGCGACGTCGGGCACGCGCAGCAGGCGCTGGCGGATGATCTCCGCCTCGTCCTTCAGCTCGCGCAGGTCGGTGCCCTCGCCGCGCAGCATGTAGAGCGCGCTGTCGACGTCGCCGAACTCGTCGTTGAAGAACGGGCCGATGATATCGGCCGGCAGCTGGCCGCGGATGTCGGCGATGCGCTTGCGGACCTGGTACCAGATGTCCGCCACCGCGCCGGGCGGCGTTGTGTCCTCGAGCTGCACCTGCATGTAGGCCGCACCGGCCTGGGAATAGGTCCGCACCTTGTCGAAGTGCGGCACCTCCTGCAGCGTCTTCTCGATCGGGTCGGCGACCTGGCGCTGGATTTCCGCCGCCGTGGCGCCGGGCCAGACGGCCGAGACGACCATCACCTTGATGGTGAAGCTCGGATCCTCGGCGCGGCCGAGCCGGGCGTAGGAGAAGATGCCGCCGAGCGAGATGGCGATGATCAGGAACAGCACCAGCGTCTGGTGCGTCACCGCCCACTGCGAGAGATTGAAGCGCGAGACCGGCAGCGGCGGCAGGTTGCCCCGCTCGGCTTCGGGCTCACCGTGTCCGTTCTGGCCCGTCATGGCTCACCTCCGCGCTTCGACGATGGCAACGCGCACTTTCTGTCCGTCCTCGAGCTTGTTGACGCCGAGCGTCACCACCTCGTCGCCATTGGCGAGACCGGCGGAGATCAGCACGGTGTCGGTGCCGAAGCGCCGGACCTCGACCGCCGTCTTGGCGAGCTTGCTGCCGCTCGGGTCGATCACGAACACGCGCGGCCCCTCGCCCTCGTCGAGCACCGCGGTGGCCGGCAGTCGCACCACGGGGGTCGGATCGCCGTTGAGGAGTTCGATCGTCGCCGACATGCCGAAGCGCACGCTGTCGTCCGCGTCCGGCAGGGTGAAGCGGGCCCGGTAGGTGCGGGTCGCCGCGTCGGCCTGCGGCGAGACCTCGCGCAGCTTCGCCGGGAAGCTGCGCCCGTCGGCCCAGAGCCGCGCCATCGCGCTGCCCGCAGCGAGCTGCGCGACACGGCTTTCGGGCACCGCGATCTCGACTTCCTTGTCCGTGGTCGGCGCCAGCGTCACCACCGGCTGGCCGAGGCTCACCACCTGCCCCGGTTCCGCCGAGACGGCGGTGACGACGGCGGCGAAGGTCGCGCGGATCTCGGCATAACCGAGCTGGTTTTGGGCGAGTTCGACACTGCGCTCGGCCCGCAGCAGACGGCCGCGCGCCTCGTCGGTCGCGAGGCGGCGCTGCTCGTCGGTCGCCTTGCTGGCGTGGCCGCGGTCGGCGAGCGTCGCATAGCGCGCACCGTCGGCCTCCGCCTGGGCGAGGTTCGCCCGCGCCGCATCGAGTTCAGCGCCGGCGCTCTCGAGCGACAGCCGCAGGTCGTCCGGATCGAGGCGGGCGATCAGGTCGCCCGGGGCGACGACGTCGCCGACATCGAGCGGACGCTCGATCAGCTTGCCGCCGACGCGAAAACCGGTCGCGACCTCCGACCGCGGGCGCACCGTGCCGGCATAGAGGCCGGTCTCGGCGATGGAGACGAAGTGGGCCGCCTGCACCCGGACCACCGGATCAGGCGCCACGGTCACTTCGGCCTCCTGACAGGCGGCAAGCAGCACCGCGAGAACAGGAAGAAGGACAAGGCCGGAGCTGCGCATCTCACACCCCCTTGGATTGAAGGATATCAACTGTTGATTCTGTATAATCGTCACTGAACAGGCCTGAAAAAGGGCGCCGGAACCGGCGCCCTTTCCGATCAGTCGCCCGCCCGAAGCCCCTTCACCACCAGCCGCGCGACCCCGCGCGCCAGCGGCTCCATGTCTTCGTGGAAGCACTGCTCGAGCAACTGCGGGTGGAGAAACGCCACGAAGCTGCTCTTTACGACATGGGCCATCGCCGCGGGATCGGCGACCTTGAACTCGCCGCTCTCGACACCCTCGCGAATGATCGACTCGACCACGCCGCGCATCTGCTCGATGTGGCGCTCGATCGACTGCCAGTTCTCCACCATCGCAATGGAAACCATATCGTGCAGGCGGCGATCCTTCAGCAGTACCGTCTTGTTATGACGATGCAATTCCACGACGAAGCGCTCCAGCTTCTCACTGGCGCTGCCGTTCGACCGGGCAATGCGCCAGGCGACGGCCTGGATCTCGCCGGTGACGCGGGCACAGATCTGCTCGACGAGGGCGAGCTTCGAGGGAAAGAAGCGATAGAGGTTGGCCGGGCTCATCTTGAGCTCGGCGGCGATGTCGGCCATCGACGTCTTCTGGTAGCCGATGCTGCGGAACAGCACCTCGGCGACTTCGATGATGCGGGCGCGGACCTCGTCGGGATCGGCGCGTCCGCGAACTGCGGCCCTCATGGCGTCCTCACTTGCTGATGATTTTCAATATTCTTCATTCGTCAGATCGTCAAGCGGGATTCTCGGCCTCCGCCCGGGGCCAGAGCAGCGCCGCGCCGCGGGCGCCGCCATAGCCCTCGAAGCGGCTTGCCGCGAACACGGCGACCGCCTCGTCGCCGAAGGTGTGGTGTGCGACGGCCGCCGACGCCGCCTCGATCAGTCCCGGCATCCGGGCGAGCCCCCCGCCGAGCACGATGACGTCGGGATCGATCAGTGTCGCCAGCAGGCCGCCGTAGCGCGCCAGGCGATCGGCGAGCCGGCCGGCGGCGGCGACGGCATCCGGATCGCCCGCGGCAGCGAGCGCCGCGACCTCGGTGGCCGGTACGTCCCGGCCGGTGGCACGGGCATGGTCGGCGGCAAAGCCGGTGCCCGACAGGAACTGCTCGGCGCAGGCGATCCGGCCGCAGTAGCAGGGGCCGACGCCGAGTTCCTCGACCGTCGGCCGCGGCATCGGCACGTGACCCGCCTCGCCCGCGGTGCCGTTGATCCCCGTATGGATGACGCCGTCGCAGACGAAGCCGCCGCCGAGCCCGGTGCCGAGCGTCAGGGCATAGACGATCCGCTTGCCGGCCGCGGCGCCCCCGATCGCTTCGGACAGCGCAAAGCAGTTGGCGTCGTTCTCGATCCGGATCGCGCGTCCGAGCGCCGCGCCGAGGTCGCCGCCGAGATCGCGGCCGTTGCAGGACAGGATATTGCAGTTGCGCCAGAGGCCGCTTCGCGGCGAACGCGACCCGGGCGCGCCGACGCCGATGCTGACGACCGGGCCCTTCGCCGCCTCGAATTTCGCGACGAGATCGCGAACCGCGGCGATCAGATCGTCGTAGCCGGCGGGGGTGGAGAGGCGCAGGCGCTCGGTGACGGCGCCATCCGGCGCGAGCCCCAGCGCCTCGATCTTGGTGCCGCCGATGTCGATGCCGAGACGGATCGCCGCCATTGCCGGTTCCTGCCAGATGCGCTCAAGCCACCGCGGCCGGGCCCTCCGGCGCCGCTGTCACCTTCTGATCTGGCACAGCGGCACCCGAGTCGCCAATCTCGGCCCAAACCGGCGCAGGACAAAAAAATACGGCGACCGGGATGAACCGGTCGCCGCAAGTGGTCTTGGGAGGGAACCCAGAGTCCAGACTGCAGGAGCCGCCGGCACCCTGTGCCAGCGGCTCGACTGCATTTGCATCAGGCCTTGTCGACGACGTCCTTGACGGCATCCTTGGCCTTGCCGACGGTCTGCTGCGCTTCGCCCTTGCGCTCCTGCGCAATGCCTTCGGCCTGCATCTTCGGATCGTCCATCGCCTTGCCAGCCGCCTGCTTGACGTTGCCGGCCGCTTCGTTGGCCATGCCCTTGATCTTGTCGCCAGTGCTGCCCATCGGAGTGTCCTTTCCTGATTTTTCTCGAAATCTTGCGACTTCGAAAACTCAACGTGGCCGATCCGCGCTTTGTTCCAGCCGAGACCTCCTTCGCCGCTCGATCACGATACCTCCGCATTTTCGAACCGGCGTTCATCAACGCGAAAGCATGTCGACGATCGAGTCGCATTCGCCCCGCAGAATCAGAGCCTTGTTAACGCTGCGCTGAGGGTCGGCGGCGCAGCGTCGGGCAAGGACAGAGCCCACGGATGCGGACGACGATGGCGATCACCGACAGTTCACAAACGTTCGATCAAGTGCCGCCCCCGCGCACCGATGTTCCGGTCGGCGATCCGGCGGCCGGCACCCCGGAGCGCTCCCCCGGCGCCGAGCGGCGCGCCCGCTCGCTGCGGGCGACGACGCTCACCGCTCGGGCGCGGCGGGTCGCCGCCGACTACCGCGACCGGGCGATCGCGCCGTCCATCATCTCCGGTCTCGCCGCCCTGCTCGAATTCAGCTTCCTCGTCATTGCCGGGGTCGCCATCCATGCGTCGATGATCGGCGACGTTTCGCTGATCGAACTCGGCTACCTCGGTCCGGCGCTCGGCGCGCCGATGCTCGCCGTGCTCGCGATCCATGCCGCCGACGGCTATTCCGTCGCCGCCTTCCGCCGCGGCCACCGCCGGCTCGGCCGGGCGCTCGCGCTGTGGACCTCCGTGGTCGGCGGCTTCCTCGCGGCGATGTTCGTCGTCGGGGTCGGCGAGAACATCGAGCGCGGCTGGCTCGGGCTCTGGTTCGTCGGCGGCCTGCTCGCCATCATCGCCGCCACCATCACCATGACGGTCGCGGTCAAGCGCTGGACGGCGCTCGGCCGGTTGCAGCAGCGCGCCGTTATCGTCGGCGGCGGCGCGGCGGCCGAGGAGCTGATCAAGGCGATCGACGCCGGCGGCAACAACGAGATCCGCGTGCTCGGCATCTTCGACGACCGCGCCGACGACCGTTCGCCGGAGAACATCGGCGGCTATCCGAAGCTCGGCAACATCGACCAGCTCGTCGTCTTCGCCCGCCTCGCCGCGGTCGACCTCCTGATCGTCGCGATCCCGATCACGGCGGAGCACCGGCTGCTGCAGCTTCTCAAGAGCCTCTGGATCCTGCCGGTCGACATCCGCCTCAGCGCCCACGCGAGCCGGCTCAAGCTCCGCCCGCGCTCCTATTCCTTCGTCGGCAGCGTGCCGTTCCTCGACATCTTCGACAAGCCGATCGCCGGCTGGGACTCGGTGGTGAAGCGGGCCTTCGACATCCTGTTCGCCTCGATCGCGATCGTCATGCTGTCGCCGCTCATGGTCGGCGCCGCGCTGGCGGTGCGCCTTGAAAGCCGTGGCCCGGTGATCTTCCGGCAGAAGCGCTATGGCTTCAACAACGAGGTCATCGAGGTGATGAAGTTCCGCTCGATGTTCCACGAGATGGCCGATCCGGCGGCGGCGAAGGTCGTCACCAGGGGCGATCCGCGCGTCACCCGCGTCGGCCGCTTCATCCGCCGCACCTCGATCGACGAGTTGCCGCAACTCTTCAACGTGCTGCGCGGCGAGCTGTCGCTGGTCGGCCCGCGCCCGCACGCCGTCAACGCCCGCACCGAGCAGCAGCTCTGGGACGAGGTCGTCGACGGCTATTTCGCCCGCCACAAGGTGAAGCCCGGCGTCACCGGCTGGGCGCAGGTCAACGGCCTGCGCGGCGAGATCGACCGGCGCGAGAAGATCGAGGCGCGCGTCCAGTACGACCTGCACTACATCGACAACTGGTCGGTGCTGTTCGACCTCTACATCCTGTTCCTGACGCCGATCCGCGTGCTCAACCAGGAAAACGCCTACTGAGGCGGGAGCGGTCACGGTTGATGATCCGTTACCGGTACAGCGCGGTTTTTCGACTTTCCAGACGCAACAATCTTAAAGACGGAGACCTATACTCCGCAGCATCACGACAACAACGCCCCAACGCTGTCTCGACCGGCGTGACATCGACAGGATTGCCACCATGTCCGTTGCGTTGACCGACGATACCTTTGCCGCACGCGCGGAGGCCGCCCCGTCTCCCCGGCCGGACGCCCCCTCCCCCGCGGCGATCCCGACCGTAGTGCTCGGCGGCCTGCCGATCGCCGTGCAGGACCGCGGCGAGGCGGCGCGGCTGATGAACGACTGGGCGCTCTCCCGCCGCGGACGCGGCCTGCCGCCGCTCTACGTCACCTCGGCCAACGGCCAGGTGCTGTCCAACTGCGCCACCGATCCGGAGATCCGGGCGCTGTTCGCCGAGGCCGATCTCATCCATGCCGACGGCACGCCGATGGTCGTCGCCTCGCGCTACGTCTGCGCCCGCCCCCTGCCCGAGCGCCTCGCCACCACCGATCTCGTGCACGATTCGGCCAAGGTCGCCGAGGCGACCGGCACGCGCTTCTATTTCCTCGGCGGCTCGCCGGAGGTGAATCGCAAAGCGGTCGCCAACATGCGCGCGCTCTATCCAAGGCTCGTCTTCGCCGGCGCCCGCGACGGCTATTTCAAGCGCGAGGACGAGGATGCGCTGGTCGCCGAGATCAACGCCGCAGCGCCGGACATCCTGTGGATCGGTTTCGGCGTGCCGCTCGAACAGCGCTTCGTGTCGCGCAACCGCCACCGCCTCACCGGCGTCGGCCTGATCAAGACCTCGGGTGGCCTGTTCGACTTCCTCTCCGGAGCGAAGAGCCGCGCCCCCGGCCTGATGCAGCGCTTCGGCCTCGAATGGTTCTACCGGATGATGCTGGAGCCGAAGCGCCTCGGCCGCCGCTACCTCACCACCAATCCGCACGCGGTGTGGCTGCTCGCGACGAGGTCGCGATGAGCGGCCGTACGCGCAGCGGCCTCGCCGCCGGCCTCCTCGCCCTCGCCGCCGCCCTGCTGCCGGCGCCGGCGATGGCGGCGGCTGACTTTCCCGGCTGCTTCGCCCTCGAGGGTTCGAGCGTCCCGGCCAACCGCATGGCGGCGCTGTCGCGCGGCTTCAACGTGCCGGACTGGGTGGAAGCGCCCGAGACGCGCACGCCCGACCCGGTGGTGCTCGACCACCTCCAGCTGCTCGGCATGCGCCACATCCGCCTGCCGGTGAACGGCGAGCTGGTCATGCCGCGCTTTGCGAGCGAGGCCGAGACGGCGCTCACCCTCGAAAGCCTGCGCAGCGTGCTCGCCCGCCTGACCGCGAACGGCTGGGCCGCGTCGGTCGACCTCCACCCCGGTCGCCGCTTCTCGGAGCTGCACGTCAGCGATCCGGACGCCGCGGAAGCGGAAATCGCCACCGCGTGGACCCGCCTCGCGGGCGTCATTCGCGATTTCCCCGCCGATGCCGTGTTCGCGGAACTCCTCAACGAGCCCTCGGCCGGCGAAGCCGTCTGGTCCGAGCAGATGCCGCGGCTCGCGGCGCACCTGCGCGAGGTGCTGCCCGAGCACACGCTGATCGTCGGCCCGTCAGGCGCGCAGCGCATCGACCAGCTCGTGCGCATGCAGCCGCTCGAGGATCCCAACGTCGTCTACGCCGTGCACTACTACGACCCGATGCCGTTCACGCATCAGGGCCTCACCTGGGCGCCGCCGGGCGATCCGCTGGCGCCACTCGCCGCCGTGCCGTTCCCGGCGACGCGCAACGATCCCGCCGTGGTGTCGCAGATCGAGGCGCTGAAGGCGCAGGGGCACCAGCGCAGCGCCGATCTGCTCGACCGCACGCTGACGATCGACTGGAACGCGGCGATGGTGGCGCGCGAGTTCGCGCTGCTCGCCGAATGGAGCCGCAAGGCGGGGCGCCCGACCCTCGTCAACGAATTCGGCGTGCTGCGCTTCGTCGCCAACCCGACCGACCGGGCCCGCTGGCTCGCCGCGGTGGTGGATGCGGCGGAGACGAACTGCACCGCCTGGACCCACTGGGACTTTTCCGACGGCTTCGGCCTGCTCGACGACCTGACCCGCCTGCCCGATTCGCTCATCGTCCGCGCCCTGTTCGACCCGGCGTCGGTCGGCGGCGAGGGCGACGGGCTCTGACCCATTCTCGCCGGTCCGCCGGCACCACGAACCCGAGGGACACGCGTGCAATGATGACCGAAGGCGCCGTCCGCCTCGACCTTGCCGATTTCGCCGCCGAGCCCGCGTGGAGTGCCGCGCCCGCCGGCGCCGTCGACGTCGGCCAGCTCGCGATCGAGGTCCACACCGACATGGCGAACCCGGCGCTCTGGGCGGCCTGGGACCGGCTGGAGCAGTCCGGCAGCCTCAGCGTGTTCCAGACCCGCTTCTTCATGCAGCCGTTCCTCACCGAACTCGTCCCGGCGAGCCGGGCAGCGCCGATCGTCGTCACCGTGCACGGCGCCGACGGGCGGCCACAGGTCATCGTGCCGTTCGTGATGCGGCGGGTGAAAGGCCTCAGGAAGATCGAGCTCGCCGACCTCGACCTCTGCGACTATGCCGCGCCGCTGTTGGCGCGCGACGCCGTGTTCGACCATGCGAGCGCCGTCCAGCTCTGGCGCCGCATCATCGCGAAGCTGCCGGTGGCCGACGCGATCACCATGAAGAAGATGCCGCCGACCGTCGGCAACCTCCCCAACCCGCTGGCACTGCTGCCCGGCGTCGCCGCCATGGGCGTCACCACGGCCGTGGTGCCGATGGCCGGCGTCGACATCACCCGGACCGGCGCCTACAAGGACGCCGCCGGCAAGATCCGCAAGATGAAGAAGGCCGGCGACTACCGCTTCCTCGTCGCCGGAAATGCCGCCGAGGCGGACCGGCTGATCGACGCGATGATCCTGCAGCGCCGGGTGCGCTGCGCCGAACTCGGCCAGACCAGCAATCTCGACGAGCCGCATATCGGCGGCTTCTTTCGCGACCTCGCGCACCGCGGCTGCGCCGACGGCCGGGTCAGCCTGACGGCGATCGAACTCGACGGCACGCTGATCGCCGTCATCTACGGCTTCGTCCACCGCGGCCGCTGGAACGGCATCGTCACCGCGATGGGCGGCGAGGAGTACCGTCGCTATTCGCCCGGCCTCTGCAACATGGTGGAGACCCAGGCGCACTGGAAGGCGGCGGGGCTCGACGTCTTCGACATCGGCGTCGGCAACCTCCACTACAAGGAGCGCTTCGACGGCCGGCAGGTCGACCTCTTCGAGTACCAGCAGCCGCTCACCACCCGCGGCCGCATCGTTGCCATCGAGGCCCGGCTGCGCCGCTCGATCCGCCACTACCTCGACCTGCATCCCGAGCTCAACCGCCGCGTTCGCCGGGTGGTCGGCAAGTAAGGAGCACGCCATGACCGTCGACGACATCCGCGCCTATCGTCGCCGGGCCATGGAGCGCCCGGCCCTGCTGGCGGTGCCTGCCGCCTTCGACCGGCCGTTCGCCGGCGCGCTGCACGGCGTGCGCGGGATCGCCGCCCTTGCGGTGCTGTGGAGCCACGTGCTCGCGCTGCTCGCCTTCAATGCATTGTCGACCAGCCCGCTCGGGCTGATGGCGGGGGGCGGCGCGGCGGTGGCGCTGTTCTACGTGCTCAGCGGCGCGGTGCTGGCGATCTCGCTCCGGCGCTACGCCGGGGGCCTGGCCGAGACCGTCGCCTATGGCGTGCGCCGGCTGTTCCGGCTCTATCCGCTGCTGATCGCGACCTCCGCCTTCGCGCTGGCCTACTACCTTTTCCTGCATCCGCGCGTGACGAGCCCGTTGTTCGAGGCGTCGTTCTTCGGCCACTACGACGAGGCGTTCTCGCCGGTGAAGATCGCGGCGAGCTTCCTCGGCCTGATCGACAAGCTAAACCCACCGACCTGGTCGATCTTCGTCGAACTCGTCGCCTCGGCGCTGATGCCGCTGTTCGTGCTCGGCGCCCGCACTCCGGCGCGCGCGATCGTGCTGACGCTGGCGCTGCTGGTCGTCTCGTTCGCGATGCGCATGGCGCCGGACAGCCACATCCTGCTCTACCGCTGGCCGGCCTTCATGGTGAACTTCGCCGCCGGCATCCTCGCCCTGCATATCGGCCTGATGCTGCGGCCGAGGCTCGCTGCGCTCGGCACCGCCGCCCGCGTGCTGCTGCCGGTCGCGCTGTTCCTCGTGCTGATGAACGGCCGCGCGCTGATGGACGCCGCCGGCTACGCCTACGGCGGCCACGCCGATCCGGTCACCAACCTTTTTGAGGTGATGGTTTCGGTCGCGCTCGTCGTGCTGCTGCTGGAAGCGCCGCCACGGGTCGCGGTGTCGGCACCGCTGAAGGCGCTCGGCGACCTCTCCTACGGGATCTACCTGATCCACTTCCCGATGCTGTTCACGGTCGCCGGCCTGTTCGTGCTCGGCTTCGGCAACGAGACGCTGGGCGCCCACCGCGAGCTGTTCGCGATCGGCCTCGCCGTCACGGCAACGCTCGCGACGCTCGCCGCCAGCGCGCTTGCCTGGCGCTTCCTCGAAGCGCCGATGATCGCCGCCGGTCGCGGCCTGTCGCGCCGGATCGCAGGAAAGGACTGAGACCGGGGATCAGCTCCCGGCCGGGCCTTCGTCGAAGCCGACGTAGATCTGCAGCGTCCCGGAGCGCTTGTCGGCGGGAATCTGGATGCCGTCGGCGACGTGGGTCCACAGCACATTGCCCTGGCCGGCCGCCAGCGACGCCGGCACGCGGAAGAGCTGCGAGTAGACCACCTCGGCACCGTTGCGCAGCAGGACGACGCGCAGCGGCAGGTCGACATTGCCGGTGGCGCCGGTCGGGCCGTTGATCAGGCGACCGGCGACACCGACCTTGACGATGGTCGAGTCGCCGACGTCGGTGCACTCGCGCGCCATCTGGCCGATGTTCGCCTGGAAGCGGATGCCCTTCGGATCCTGGTCGCGGCCGCGCTCGTAGATGGTGAAGACCTGGGTGCCGTCGCGGACGGCGACGGTCGGGCAGGTGCGGGCGCTGGTGAAGCGCGCGGCGGATTCGGCCACGGCCTGCGGATCGCTGCCGCCGGAGACTAGGCTGGCCGGATTGAGATCCGGGCCGTTCGAACAGGCCGCCAGGATGGCGAGCGGCGCGGCAGCGACAAGACGGAAAAAGCGACGACCGACCGAAGACATGCGCGAGGTCCCTCCACGGCGCCCTCTATAGCAGGGCCGTTTCGGATTGGCGACAGGGGCGGCACCGCGCCCCGCCCGGCCGCTCCGGCCTTGACACACGGGGCCCATCGCCTCCAATTGCGCCTTGTGCGGGGCGCCACCGCAGGGCCGCCCACCCGGACGAGAACCACCGTGACCGACGCCGCAAAGCCGCCGCTCAACGTCTATCTCTGTGCGCCGCGCGGCTTCTGTGCCGGCGTCGACCGGGCGATCCAGATCGTCGAGCTGGCGCTGGAGCGCTATGGCGCGCCGGTCTATGTGCGCCACGAGATCGTCCACAACAAATACGTCGTCGAGGGGCTGCGCCGGAAGGGCGCCGTCTTCGTCGAGGAACTCGACGAGATCCCGCCGTCGGATCGCCAGCCGGTGGTCTTCTCCGCGCACGGGGTGCCGAAGGCGGTGCCGGCCGATGCCGCGGCGCGGTCGATGTTCTACCTCGACGCCACCTGCCCGCTGGTCTCCAAGGTGCACCGCGAGGCCGAGATCCACCATCGCCGCGGCCGCCACATCATCCTCGTCGGCCACGCCGGCCACCCGGAGGTGATCGGCACCATGGGGCAGTTGCCCGAGGGCGCCGTGACGCTGGTGGAGACGGAAGCCGACGCCGAGACCGTCGAGCCGCGCGACGAAGCCAATCTCGCCTGGATCACCCAGACCACCCTGTCCGTCGACGATACCCGCGCGATCGTCGCGGCGCTGACCCGGCGCTTCCCGGCCATTGTCGCCCCGCACAAGGACGACATCTGCTACGCCACCACCAACCGGCAGGACGCGGTGCGCGTCGTGGCGCCGAAGGTCGACGCGATGCTGGTAGTCGGCGCGCCGAACTCGTCGAACTCGCAGCGCCTGCGCGAGGTCGCCGCGCGCGCCGGCTGCGAGCGCGCCTTCCTGATCCAGCGCGCCAGCGACATCGACTGGGACGCCGTCGGCCCCGTCGCCAATCTCGGCCTCACCGCGGGGGCCTCGGCGCCGGAAGTGCTGGTCGAGGAGGTGATCGACGCCTTCGCCGCCCGCTACGCCGTCACGGTCGAGGAGGTGCGCACCGCCGACGAGACCGTGTCGTTCAACCTGCCGCGCGAATTGCGCCAGCCGGCGGCCGAGTAGCAGCCTCCGCCATCACCTTCGCCGGGCGGTATCTTCACCGATCCGATCTCTTCGCCCAGTACCGGGGACGTTCATGGCGGTCTACACCGACGTCGGCGACGAGGACCTCGCCGCCTTCATCGCCGACTACGACATCGGCGAACTCGTGTCGTTCAAGGGCATCGCCGAAGGCGTCGAGAACTCCAACTTCCTGCTGCGCACCACCGCGGCGAGCTTCATCCTGACGCTCTACGAGAAGCGGGTGAACGAGGCCGAACTGCCGTTCTTCATCGGCCTGATGCAGCATCTCGCCGGTCGCGGCATCAACTGCCCCACCCCCGTGCGCGCCCGTTCGGGCGCCGCCCTCGGCCGCCTCGCCGGCCGGCCCGCGGCGATCGTCACCTTCCTCGATGGGGTCTCGGTGCGCCGGCCGCGGCTGCCGCATTGCGCCCAGCTCGGCGTGGCGCTCGCCGACCTGCACGCCGCAGGCGCCGATTTCGCCGTGCACCGCACCAACGCGCTGTCGCTGCCCGGCTGGCGCCCGCTGTTCGAGCGCTCCGCCGACCGCGCCGACGAGGTACAGCCCGGCCTTGCCGCCGAGATCGACGCCGAGCTCGGCCGCCTCGAGGCGGAATGGCCGAAGGCGCTGCCGGCCGGGGTGATCCACGCCGATCTGTTCCCCGACAACGTCTTCTTCCTCGGTGACGACCTCTCGGGGCTGATCGACTTCTATTTCGCCTGCAACGACTTCCTCGCCTACGACCTCGTGATCTGCCTCAACGCCTGGTGCTTCGAGACCGACCTGCAGTTCAACGTCACCAAGGCCCGCGCGCTGATCGCCGGCTACGAAAGCCGCCGGCCGCTGACGCCCGGGGAACGCGCGGCGCTGCCGCTGCTCGCCCGCGGCGCCGCGATGCGCTTCCTGCTGTCGCGGCTCTACGACTGGCTCAACGTGCCGCCCGGCGCCCTGGTGACGCCGAAGGATCCGATCGAGTATCTCCGCAAGCTCCGCTTCCACCAGCGCGTCACCGGCGTCGGCGCCTACGGGATGACGCCATGACCGCCCAACCGACGACCGGGACCAAGATGCAAGACAGCGAGACGACGGCCGCCGCGATCGAGACGGCGATCGACGCCGGCCGCAAGGTGGTGATCTTCACCGACGGCGCCTGCTCGGGTAATCCCGGCCCCGGCGGCTGGGGCGCCATCCTCGGCTTCGGCGACGTCGAGAAGGAGCTCTGCGGCGGCGAGCCGGACACCACCAACAACCGCATGGAACTGATGGCGGCGATCGCGGCGCTGACGGCGCTAAAGCGCCCGTGCACCGTCGAGATCCACACCGATTCGCAGTATGTGAAGGGCGGCATCTCGAGCTGGATCCACAACTGGAAGCGCAACGGCTGGCGCACGGCCGACCGCAAGCCGGTCAAGAACGCCGAGCTCTGGCAGGCGCTCGAGGAGCAGCGCCTGCGCCACACCGTGACCTGGCACTGGGTCCGCGGCCACGCCGGCCATCCGATGAACGAGCGCGCCGACGCGCTGGCGCGCGAGGGGATGCGGCCGTTCCTGAAGCGGCGCGGCGGGCTGCCCGCCGCAGGCGGTGGAGAGGCCGGGTGAACACGGAGACGGTGCCGGCTTTCGGCGGCCCCGAGCCGGTCGCCCCGGTGACGCGGCATGTCCAGGTGGTCGCCAACCCGACCGCCGGCGGCTTCCGCTTCCAGACACTCGACCGGCTGGTGGCGCGTCTCGACGATCTCGGCGTGCGCACAGACGTGCGGCTGACGCGGCAGGCCGGTGAACTCGTCGAGATCGCGCGCGGCCTGTCGCCGACCGTGGATACGCTGGTGGTCGGCGGCGGCGACGGCTCGATCAACGAGGCGGTGCGCGGGCTCGTCGACCGGCCCGCGGCGCCACCGGCGCTGGCGATCCTGCCCTTCGGCACCGCCAACGTCCTTGCCGCCGAACTCTCGCTGCCGTTCGCCGCGCACCGCATCGCCGAGTCGATCGTCGCGCGAAAGATCGCGCCGCTCTATCTCGGCCGCATCGGCGACCGACCGTTCCTGCTGATGGCCTCGGCCGGCTTCGACGCCGCCGTGGTGCACGGGGTCGATCCGAAACTGAAGCGCCGGATCGGCAAGCTAGCCTATGTGGCGGCGATCTTCCGCCTCGCCTTCCGCCGCGACCGGCCGGACGTCATCGTCACCGCCGACGGCGAGACCTTCACCTGCCGGATCGCGGTCGCCACCACCGCGCGCTGCTACGGCGGACCGCTGACCCTGACGCCGCACACCGGCGTGACCGTGCCGGGCCTCCGCCTCGTCACGGTCGACGACGACCGCCCCCTCGCCCTGCTCAAGGCCGGGGTCATGCTGGGGCTCGGCCGCCTCGCGCGCCTCTCCGGCGTCACCGACCGTGCCGTGGTGAAGGTGCGCTTCGCCGGTGCCGACGTGGAAATGCAGGTCGACGGCGACCCGATCGCCCCGACGAACGGCTCGATCGAGGCGCATCCGCGCGTGCTCAGTATCATCACGGCCTGACAACAGGCGCCGGCCCGACGGGCCCCGACTGGCATTGTCTTCGGAAGGTTCGCTCAGGCCCGGCGGCGCGCCGACGTCGGCGGGCGCGCGCCCGGGCGCACCGCGGTGCGGGTCAGGCAATCCTCGTGCGGGGCGATCTGCTCGATCAGCAGTTCCGCCGCGCGCTCGCCGACCGCGCCGGGCTCGGTCACGACGAGCAGGCCGTCGGCCGTCGCGGCCAGCGCCGGGAGGTCGCGGTCGAAGCCGGCCGCCGGACCCTCGACGACCACCGCGTCGAACTTGACCTTCAGCGCCGTCAGCACCGCCGGCAGTGCGGGATGGGAAAGGTAGTCGAAGGCGGTGCCGTCCGCGTCCGGCACGCCGGCCGGCAGCACCAGCAGGCCGCGCTCGTCGACCGTCAGCGCCGAGAGGGGAAGATCGCCGCGCATCAGGTCGCGCAGGCCCGGCGTGTCGTCGCGCACGATGCTGCCGTCGGGCGCGACCGCGTCGGTGGTGAGCAGCACGGTCGAGACGCCCGCCGCCGCGGTTACCGCGGCGACCGCCACCGCGACGTCGCGGCCCCCGGCGCGCGAGGTCGCCGGGGCGATCACGAGTTCCGCAAAGCGGCTGTCGTCCTCGCCGCCACGGGCGAACAGCACCGCCCAGGGCAGCGCGATCATTTCGAGCGCGTCGTCGAAGCCCGCGTGATCGGCGGTCTCCGGGACGTCGCTGTCGACATCCGGCAGGTCCGGCGCGGCGGCGACGGCCGGCGAAGCGTCGTCCAGCACCGGTTCGGGGCGCACCGGCGTGCCGAGTTCGGCGCGGCGACGGCGAAAGCGGTCGCGCAGTTGCATCCGGCGCGAGCGCCGTTCGGGCGTCTCGTCGGCCGCGCGCGGCGCGGCGGGCGTCGGCGCCGCGGCAACCGGCACGGCCTTCGCCGGAGCCGCCGGGGCGGACGCCACCGGACCCGACATCGTGGCGGCGGCGCGCGGCGCCCGCTCGCCGCGGCGAAGGATGCCCGCGGCGGACAGCGCCTCGCCGACCAGCGCCGAACCGAAGCCCGCCACCGTGCCGAGCATCAGCGCCGCGGCGCCGAGGATCACCGGGCTCATGCGGGTCGACTTGATCGGCGGCGCGGCGCGCGAGACGATCCGCGCCTCGGACTTCGTCAGCGAGCTCTGCTCGTTGGTCGACTTGAAGCGGGCGAGAAACTCTTCGTAGATCTGCCGGTTGGCATCGGCCTCGCGCACGAGGCCGCGCAGGCGCACCGACGCTTCGTCGACGGCCGAGGCGTTGCGCTCGAGCTCCGCAAGGCGGGTCTCCAGCGCCCGCTGCTGGTCGCGCGCGGCATCGGCAGCGCGGCCGGTCTGGTCGACCTGGCGGCCGACTTCCGCGGTGATCTGGCGCTCGAGGCTCGTTGCCTGGACGCGCAGGGACTGCAGGCGGGGATGGCGCTCGCCATAGGTGAGTTGCAGTTCGGCCATCTGGCGCACGACCTGGGCATGCTGCAGCCGGAGGTCGGAGAGGACGTTCGACGAGGTTTCCTGCGCGCCCTCCGACAGCGGGTCGGCCGCGCCGATTCGCGCCTGGTCGTAGCGGGCGCGGGCCTGCTCGGCCTGGCTGCGGGCGAGTGCCACCTGCTGCACGAGGTCGGAGAGTTCCTGCTCGCGCACGGTGGCGTTGTTGCCGGCATCGACGATGCCGAACTCGGCCCGGGCGGCGGCGACGGCCGCCTCGGATTTCCGCACCGCCTCGGCGAGCGCGGTCAGCCGGGTGCGCAGCCAGTCGGCCGCTTCGGTCGCGGCCTCGACGCGCATGCCCGACTGCTCGGCGACGAAGGTCTCGGCGATCGTGTTGGCGTAACGGGCAGCCTTCTCGCGGTCGTTCGACGTGAAGCTGACCTCGACGACATAGGTGATGCCGCGCCGGGCGATATAGATCCGCTCGCGGAACCGCTCCAGCATGGCATTGCGGCTCGGCATGGTGCCGAACATGGAACGCTGGTTGAACTCCGGGTCGTCGACGATGCCGAGCTTGTCGAACAGCGGCGCCACGAAGCCGTCGGAGGCCGAGACCTGCACGATGCTCTCGAGCGCCACCGCATCCGAACCGATGCCGGGCAGCACGTCTTCCTGCAGCGTGACGCGCGGCGTGCGCGGGTCGACGAGGATCAGGGCGGTGGCGGCGTAGCGGACCGGCATCATGAGGAAGGCGACGACGGCCAGCGCCAGGGCAATGCCCGCGAAGACCGCGGCCCGGCGCCAATAGCGCTGAACGAACCGCACGATGGCGGCCGGATCGACCAGACCAGCGTCCGTCGCGGCCCGCCCCGGTGCCGGATCTTCCCATGTCTGACTGGCCGTACCCTGGCTCATCATCGGTTCCCGGATCGATCCTCGACTCGGGGGACGGTCGCTGCGGCAAGGAGCCGGCGCGCGGCGTCCCGCGAAATGGCGCGTGGCATCCGGCAGGCCGGAATGACGCACTGCCAGATCAGCACGCCGACGATTAAGATTCGGTTGACCATAGCGCTATTTGGCTCGGCCGCAGGGGCATGCGGCGGCTGACAACAGGTCCTTAATGCGAAAGGGCTTCAATGGCCCGAGCCGGCAGCCGCAACCGCCGCAGGATCGCACATGCCACACCCCGTCGCCTCCGCGGCGTCCTCGACGGAGGATCGCATCGGCCTCGCCGTCGCCGACCTCGGCCGGCGCTATACGCACGCCTTCGCGATGCTGGCGGTCGCCTTCATCGTGACGGCGCTGCCGATCGTCGTCAGTGAGGTCAACAAGGGCATCGCCATCGCCGCCTGCGCCCTGGTGGCGTTGATCACCGTCAACTTCCTGCCGAAGACCGTGCCCGTCGTCTTCGTCGTCTCGGTGATTTTCCAGAACCTGTTCGTGGCGCTGGTCTCGCCCTACGTCACCGACAAGAACGATCTCAACTTCGTCCGCGGCTTCAATTTCCTCACCATCGTCATCTTCTTCCTGTTCTGCTGGCTCTACACGCTCTACCACCGCGATCGGTTCAACCGGCCGTTCCTTATCTTCTTCTACGGCAGCACCATCGCCCTGGTCACCATCGGGCTCTATTTCGGCTACGGCGCCGCGAAGTCGCCGGCCGGCGCGGTGATCTACCTGCGCAACATCGCGCTGCCGATGATGATCTTCCAGATCTCGCTCGTCGTCGCCTACAGCTTCCGACCGAACGTCACCACCGCGATCACCTGCGTCGCACTGATCGTGATGGGCTGCGGCTATCTGGAGCTGTTCTTCCGGCAGGAGTGGTTCGACCTCACCAATTCCGAGGTTTACTGGTATCTCAACGCCACCGATTTCCGCGAAAGTGGCGCCTACGAGTCGATCGCGCGCCAGTACCGGCAGGTCTACACCGGCGTTCTCGACAATTTCCGCGTCGTGCTGTTCAACACCGCGCTGCTGAAGGATCTCGAGATCGAGGTGCTGCGCCTCAACGGGCCGAACTTCCATTCGATCAGCTTCGCCTATTCGGCCGGCTTCCTGGCGCTGTTCCTGTTCGCCGCCGGCCGCTGGGTGCTGTTCGCGCTGATGCTGCCGCTGCTGATCTTCGCCAGCGCCAAGGGCGCGATGATCGTGCTGATCGTGACGCTGACGATGGTCACGGCGAGCCGCTTCTTCCAGGGCTGGCTGGTGTTCGCCGGCTTCATCGGGTTGATGGCGCTCTACATCCCCTTCGTCATCATCAGCGGCCTCAGCCACGGCGACTATCACGTGCTCGGCCTGATCGGCGGCATCAACGGCTTTCTCGGCAATCCGGTCGGCCACGGCATCGGCTCGGGCGGCAATCTCGCCACCAACTTCGGCACCCTCGACTGGAGCGCCGCACAGGCGCAGGGCGAAACGGCGGGCGCGGTCGAGAGCGCCATCGGCGTGCTGCTGTTCCAGATGGGCATCGCCGCCTTCGTGGTGATCGGCTTCTACCTTTACGTCGCCTGGACGGTCTGGCGGCTCTACGACCGCTACAAGATCCCGCAATTCGGCGTCGCCGGTTACGGACTGTTCGTCATCCTCGTGAACGGATTGTTTCAGGAGGAGGCGCTATTTTCTCCATTGTCGCTCGGTCTGATGGTCGCCTTCGCGGGGCTCATCCTCGGCTCGGCGGCACGCACGGGCGCACTGGACAGCGTGCTCGCGCGCCGTCGAGGGCGGCCGGCCGAGGCCGGCGGAGTAGCAGCATGAGCATTGAGGGAACGGTGGCCGTCGACGACGGCGCGGCAGGCAGGCCGCCCGGATCGGGTCCGACGGGAACCGTCGCCCGGCTGCGCCGCCTCGTCTCCGACCGGTCGCACCGCGCGATCTTCGGCACCCTCGTGCTCAAGGTCGGCAGCGCCGCCGCCTCCTTCCTGATGCTGTCGCTCTGCGCCCGCGCCATGGGCGAATTCGAATTCGGCCGCTTCGCCATGTGGTTCAGCGTCGTCTCGCTACTCTCCGTTGTCGCGGTGTTCGGGCAGGAACTCCTCATCGTCCGCGCCTGGAACGAGTACACCGCGGCGAAGCAGCCGGGGCTTGCCAAGGGCGCGCTGGTCTTCGGCTTCGCGATCTCGATCGGCGCCGGCGTGCCGATCGGCCTCGCCGTGTTCGGCTTCGAGATGCTGCGCGAGGGCGACCTCTGGCTCGCCATCGGCCTCGCCGCCTTCCTGATCCTGCACACGCTGCTGCTGTTCACCACCCACGCCGCCCGCGCGATCGTCAGCATCTTCGTCGGCGACGCCCACCGCGAGATCACCTGGCGCTTCGTCGTCGTCCTGGCGATGGGCACCGCGCTGGCGACGGGGGTGGCCGCCACGGCCGGCAGCTTCTTCCTCGTCGCCGCCGCCGGCATCGCCGTGTCGGTGTCGATCCAGCTCGTCGCGATCGCCCGCAAGTTCCCGGCCGACGCCCGGGCCGCCCGCTCCGAGTTCGACGAGAAGAGCTGGGTGCCGCGGTCGTTCAAGATGTGGCTATCGGCGATCATGGAATCGATCAACCAGTACGTCGAGGTGCTGGTGATCGGCCTGCTGATCGACCCGGTCGCCGCCGGCGCCTATTTCGTCGCGTCGCGCCTCGCCAACAGCTTCGCCATGGCCGCCGACGGGATCAACACCTTCGGCACCCGCCACATTCCGCGGCTCTATTTTGCCGGCGAGACCGCGGAACTCGGCCGCACCATGCGGTCGATGGCGATGTTCACCGCCCTCATCGTCGCCTGCGGCCTGCTCGCCGTCATCTTCGGCGGCCACCTGATGCTGTGGATCTTCGGCGAGCAGTACATGAGCCAGTACCCGCTGCTGCTGATCCTCTCGATCGGCACCGCCGCGGTCGCCGCCGCCGGCCCCGCACCGTCGATCCTGCTGCTCACCGGCCACGAGGGCCGCTATCTCGCGGTGATCGCCGCCGGTGTGGCGCTGCGCTGCGCCGGCTTCTTCGTGCTGATCCCCTGGCTCGGCGTGATCGGCGCGGCGATCGCCACCGCCGTCTCCTTCGTCGCCATCACCACGCTGCTCAACATCCAGTGCCGCCGCCTAACCGGGCTCGATCCGTCGGTCCGGCAGCTGTTCCGCCCGGCAATGCCGGCCTGATCGGAACGGGCCCTGCCCTTCCGGTCCGCGCAAGGATCCAGACCATGACAGCCCGCACCACTCCCCGCATCCTGATGATCCAGACCCAGGCGGAAAACGCCGGGGCGCAGGAGATCGCGCGGCTGCTCGCGGGCGGCCTCGGCACGCGCGGCTACGAGGTGCACCAGCTGTTCTTCTACCGGCGCACCGGCGGCTTCGACAACGTGCCGAACACGCGCTTCTGCGCGCTCGACCGCCCGGGCACGCCACTCGCCTTCGGCCGCTTCCTCTGGCGGCTGCTCTCCGAGATCCGCCGCGTGAAGCCGGACGTTGTGCTGACCTTCCAGCACTACGGCAACTTCTTCGGCACCCCGTTCGCCCGCCTCGCCGGCGTGCCCGTCATCGTTGCCAACCAGAACTCGGCGCCGGAGATGATGAACCGCGTCGTGCGGCTGGTCGACCGCTGGTCGGGCAGCTACGGCCTCTACGACGCAAACGTCACCAATTCACACGACACCGAGCGCGAGTTCGCGCACCACCCCGCCGCCTATCGCCGCCGCCTCGTCCATATCCCGCACGGCTTCCAGAACAAGACCTCGTCGCTTTCGGAAGGCGCCGCCCGGGCGCAGTTCGGCCTGCCGCAGGGCGTGCCGCTGCTCGGCACCGTCGCCCGGCTCAACCCGCTGAAGCAGATCGATGCGGCGATCCGGATCCTGCCGAAGCTGCCGGGTGTCCACCTCGCCTCCGCCGGCCAGGGCCCCGACCGCGAACGCCTGCTCGGCGTCGCCGCCGAAGTCGGCGTCGCCGACCGGTTCCACCTCGTCGGCGAGGTCGAGGCCGAGCGCGTCGGCGAGTTCCTCGCCGCGCTCAACGTCTTCCTGTTTCCCTCGCGCTCGGAGACCTTCGGGCTCGCCGGCGTCGAGGCCGCCCAGACCGGTCTCCCCGTCGTCGCCAACGACATGCCGGTGCTACGCGAGGTGCTGGAAACCGAGGGCGAACCCTGCGCGCTGTTCGTCGACGCCAGCGACACCGAGGCGTTTGCAGCGACCGTCGGGGGCCTGCTCGCCGATCCGGTGCTCGCCGGCAAGCTGTCGCGGGCAGGCAAGCGTCTCGAGCAGCGCTATTCGCTCGATGCCATGGTCGACGGCTATGTGAAGGTGATCGAAGGGCTGCGTTCAGGCGCCCCGCAGCGGGCGACCACCGACGTCCGCACCGCATGAGGGTCCTGCTCCGGATCGATGCGGCGCGCACCCGCCGCTGGACCGTGCGCCTCGCCGAGCGGCTCGCGGCCGTTCGCGGCATCGACCTCAGGGTCGAGGCGGCCCCCGGCACCCCGCCGGCGTCCGCCGTGTCGCTCCTGCTCGCCTTCGAGCGCATGGTGCTGCATCGCAGCCGCCCCGGCGCCGCGGATGCGGCCGAGTTGCCCGCCTCTCCCGCCGACGACGGCGCCCCCGACCTCGTGATCGACCTCGCCGGCCTGTCACTCCCGGCCGGCACCGCGGCGCTGCAGGTGCTCTACGACGGTGCCACCGGCGAGGACGCGCTGTTCGCCAGCGTGCTTGGCGGCCGGCTGCCGCTGATCGAGATCATCGACGAACACGGCGTCGTCCGCGGCCGCGCCAACCCTTCGCCCGAGACCGCCGGCGGCCTGTCGGGCGGCATCGACGCGGTGTCGGCGCGGGTCGTCACCCTGCTGGAAAAGATCGTCCGCGAGCACCTGACCGGCCGGACACCGGCTCGGCTGGACCGAACCTCGCCTCCCCTGCTGCAGCCCCGCCCCGTGCCACTGTTCGCCGCGCGCAACCTCGCCGCTACCGCAGTCAGGGCGCTCTACCGGCTCTGCTGCCACGCGCCGCACTGGCGGATCGGCTGGCGGCTGCACGACGGGCCGGGGGTGCTGGAGACCGGCGATCTCTCCGGTCCCCGCTGGCAGGTGCTCGCCGATCCGGGCGACCATTTCTACGCCGACCCGGTGCCGGTGGTGTGGCAGGGCCGCACGGTGCTGTTCTTCGAGGATCTCGATCATCGCCACGGCAAGGGCGTGATCTCGGGCGTCGAGTTCGGCCCGGAGGGCCCGGTCGGCCCGGTGTTTCCGGTGCTCGAAGACCCGTGGCACCTCTCCTATCCATTCCTGATCGAGCACGGCGGCGCGCTCTACATGATTCCGGAGACGACCGGCAACCGCGACGTCGCGGTCTATCGCTGCGCCGAGTTCCCCGGTCGCTGGGAGCGCTGCGCCGTGCTGCTCTCAGGGCTCGAGGCCGCCGACGTGACGATCACGGCGCAAAGCGGGCGCCAGTGGATGTTCACCGCCACCCGGGACGACGCCGGCGGCTGGTCCGACACGCTGTCGCTGTTCCACGCGCCCGATCTCTTCGGCCCGTGGCAGGCGCATCCGCTGAACCCGGTGCTGATCGACCGCGACAGTGCGCGCCCCGCCGGCAACATGGTCAGGATCGGCGGCCGGCTGATCCGCCCGGTGCAGGACTGCTCCGGAGGCTATGGTTCCGCGCTCGGGCTCGCCGAGGTGACGCGGCTCGATCCGGAGGGATTTGCGCAGGAGATGAGGTCGATCGTTCGTCCCGGCCCGCGCTGGCCGGGACGCAAGCTGCACACGCTGAACCGCGCCGGTCGGCTCGAGGTGATCGACGGAACCACCTACCGTCCGAAGCTGCCGGCACTGGCGAAAATCGCCGACCGGCGCTTCGCACCGCGGGGGTAAGGCGGACGCCGGTCGAAGACTCGACCGACGTTCCCGACGGTTGTTGTCGCCAGCCCGATCAGGACGCGTTGGCGGGGCAGAGCGCGAGGATCTCCTGGATCGTCTTGCCACCGCCGCCGGGAACGGACGTATTGCACCCCTCCCCCGGCTTGCATTCGGCCATCACGGCCTTCTGGGCGACCGCGTTCGGGAACGAGATGCGGGAGAACTGCACTTCAAGGAAATCGCGGCCGTTCCGCTTGGTGAAGACGCCATGACCGTCACCGCGGTTGGTCATCGCCAGTCCCACCAGCCCGAACTGGACGATCCCTTTCGAGACGCTGCCGATGACGCGCAGGCAATAGGTCTGCGGCTGGGCCTGCGGGTACTGCTTCGAGCCACGCATGTACTGGACGGCGCGGCCGACGAAATTGCCGTTGTCGTTGTGCGTGATCTCGAGCACGGTCTGCAGGCTGACCCGTTCGACCTTGGGAGCAGTGTTCTCGCGCTCGATATAGGAATTGAGCGCCGCCAGGCTCGAGGCCTGGACATACCAGACACTGCCGCGGGCCGGCTCGCCGGCCGCCGCCTCTGACGAAAGCGCCCCGGTCAAGGCGACGAAACCCAGTCCGGCGGCGAGAACCGCATCACGAATCCGCATGGTATTGCCCCCTCGATGGGTCGGCGCGACGCCGCCCTCTTTGATGACTCAATTCTTAACGCAGGCGGATTTTGTTTTAAATGGAAACAGTATTTCGTGATTTCCCAAGTATAATTAACCTTACGGGTAAAGGTTACCTTCGCGCCGAGAGGCGCCCGCGTCGATCGGTCGGGATCCATTCCGGGCCGCCCGCCTGCGCGCCGGATCGACCTGATCCACCATTGACAATTCCGATCACCTGATAGAGTTTCCCGTAGTCGGTCGGCTTCGGTCGCCGGCACCACGCCGCATCCCGTGCGGCGCACGAAGACCGCCGAGCGGGAGAGACCGGTCAGCCCTCGATGGGCGAAGCCGGCGCCGAAGGAGCAACCGCCCCGGAAACTCTCAGGCAGAAGGACCGCTCTCGGCGAGCGACACTCTGGAAAGCGACGGCCGGTCCAACGGCCGTCCACCGACGGAGTAACCGCGAGGCAGGTGAACTGCCGCGGGAATCTCTCAGGTTTCCTGACAGAGGGGGCGTTCCAGGACTCCGGATGCCCGGAGTCCGACGCAACCCTCGACGGGAGACCCGCGCGCGATGTCCGCTGCCGACAGTGATCCGACCGACCTCCGCACCACCCCGCTCGATGCGCGCCACCGCGCCCTCGGTGCCCGCATGGTGCCGTTCGCGGGCTATGCGATGCCGGTGCAGTACGCCGGCATCCTCGCCGAGCATCTGCACACCCGCGACAAGGCCGGCCTGTTCGACGTCTCGCACATGGGCCAGGTGTTCCTCGTCGGCCCGGACCACGCCACGACGGCGGCCGCGCTGGAAGCGCTGGTCCCCGCCGACATCGTGAACCTCGCCCCGGGCGCCCAGCGCTACAGCCAGTTTCTGACCGAGACCGGCGGCATCGTCGACGACCTGATGATCCACCGCTCGGCCGACCCGGCGGACGATGGCCGCCTGTTCCTCGTCGTCAACGCCGGCCGCAAGGAGATCGACTACGCGCTGCTGCGCGCCCATCTGCCGCCTGCCGTTGCCGTCGAGGTGGCGGACGACCGCGCGCTGCTCGCGCTGCAGGGGCCGCTCGCCGTCACCGTGCTCACCCGCTCCGGCGCCGATGTCACCGGCATGCCGTTCATGACCGCCGGCCCGGCCACCATCGCCGGCATCCCGTGCCACGTCAGCCGCTCCGGCTACACCGGCGAGGACGGCTTCGAGATTTCCGTGCTGGCGACCCGCGCGGGCGAGCTTTGGGACGCGCTGCTCGCCGAGCCCGAGGTCGCGCCCGTCGGGCTCGGTGCGCGCGATTCGCTGCGGCTCGAGGCCGGCCTCTGCCTGCACGGCCACGACATCAACGAGACCACGACGCCGGTCGAGGCGAACCTCGTCTGGTCGATCCAGAAGCGCCGCCGCGCCGAGGGCGGCTTCCGCGGCGACGGCGTCGTGCTGCGCGAGATCGCCGAGGGGCCGAAGCGCCGCCGCGTCGGCTTGCGGCTCGAAGGCCGGGCGCCGGCGCGCGAGGGCACGCCGATCCTCTCGGCCGCAGGGGCCGACATCGGCACCGTCACCTCGGGCGGCTTCGGCCCCAGCGTCGGTGCCCCAATCGCCATGGGCTACGTCGCCGCCGCCTTCGCGGCGCCCGGAACCCCTGTGCAGCTCCTCGTGCGCGGCAAGCCGCTCGCCGCCACCGTCGCCGCCCTCCCCTTCGTCCCGGCCCGCTTCGTGCGCAAGCCCGCCTGACCCATCCTCCCCGACCAGCAGGACAGATCGATGCCCGTTTACTTCACGACCGACCACGAATGGATCGCCGTCGACGGCGACATCGCCATGATCGGCATCACCAATTACGCCCAGTCCGCCCTCGGCGACGTCGTCTACGTCGAGCTCCCCGCGGTCGGAAAGACCTTTGCAAAAGGCGACGAGGCGGCGGTGGTCGAATCGGTCAAGGCGGCGAGCGAGGTCTACGCCGCGGTCTCCGGCACCGTCACCGAGGTCAACGACGCGCTCGTCGACGAGCCGGCCAAGGTCAACGCCGCGCCCGAGACCGACGGCTGGTTCCTGAAGCTGAAGCTCGCCGACCCCGCCGAGCTCGATGGCCTCATGAGCCGCTCCGCCTATGACGACTACTGCGAAAGCCTCTGACGGCAGCAAGGCCAGCCCATGCGCTACCATCCCCTCACCGCCGACGACCGCGCCGCCATGCTG
Organism: Methylobrevis albus; assembly: GCF_015904235.1. Classification (GTDB taxonomy): domain Bacteria; phylum Pseudomonadota; class Alphaproteobacteria; order Rhizobiales; family Pleomorphomonadaceae; genus Methylobrevis_A; species Methylobrevis_A albus. Next base: position 69,660 of record NZ_JADZLT010000041.1, on the reverse strand, counting down.
GCGGCGATCGGCACCGGTTCGGTCGACGACCTCTTCGCCGCGATCCCCGCCGACAAGCGGGTGGACGGCCTCCTCAACCTGCCGCGCGGCGCGACCGAGCTTTCCGTCGAACGCACGCTCGGCCGCATGGCGGCGAAGAACGTGCCGGCCGGCTCGGTGCCGTTCTTCGTCGGCGCCGGCGCCTACAAGCACCACGTGCCGGCGACCGTCGACCACCTGATCCAGCGGTCGGAGTTTCTCACGGCCTATACGCCGTACCAGCCGGAAGTCTCGCAAGGCACGCTGCAGGTGCTGTTCGAGTTCCAGACCCAGGTCGCCCGCCTCACCGGCATGGAGGTCGCCAACGCCTCGATGTACGACGGCTCGACCGGCACCGCCGAGGCGGTGCTGATGGCGCACCGGCTGACGCGGCGCTCGAAGGCCGTCGTCTCCGGCGGCCTGCATCCGCACTACCGCGGCGTCGTGCGCACCGTCACCACGATGTCCGGCGGCACGGTCTCCGACCTTCCCCCGGATCCCGAAGGCACCGAGGACATTCTCGCCGCGATCGACGACACCACCTCCTGCGTCGTGGTGCAGTCGCCGTCGTTCTACGGCCACCTCGTTGATCTCCGCCCGATCGCCGAGAAGGCGCACGCGCACGGCGCGCTGCTGGTCGCCGTGTTCACGGAGGTCGTCGCTCTCGGCCTGATCGAGCCGCCGGGCGCGCAAGGGGCGGACATTGTCGTCGGCGAGGGCCAGTCGCTCGGCAACGCGCTCTCCTTCGGCGGGCCTTATGTCGGCCTGTTCGCGACCCGGGAAAAATTCGTGCGCCAGATGCCGGGCCGGCTCTGCGGCGAGACCGTCGACGCCGACGGCCAGCGCGGCTTCGTGCTGACGCTGTCCACCCGTGAGCAGCACATCCGCCGCGACAAGGCGACGTCGAACATCTGCACCAACGCCGGCCTCTGCGCGACGGCGTTCTCGATCCACATGTCGATGCTCGGCGGCGCGGGGCTCGAGAAGCTCGCCCGGCTCAACCACGCCAACGCCGTGAAGCTCGCGGGCCTGCTTACCGCGATCCCCGGCGTCGAGGTGCTGAACGACAGCTTCTTCAACGAGTTCACCATCCGCGTCCCCGGCGACGCGGCGGCGATCGTCGAGCAGCTTGCCGGCCGCGGCATTCTCGCCGGCGTCCCCGCCACCCGCCTGGAACCCCGCCACCCCGAGCTCTCCGACCTCCTCGTCGTCGCCTCCACCGAGGTGAATACCGACGAGGACCGGGCGGCGTTCGCGGCGGCGCTGGCCGAGGTGCTGGGGTGATGGCGGGCGCTGCCTCGCAACCCTCCCTCCCCCTTGTGGGGAGGGTGGCCCGGCCAACGGCCGGGTCGGGAGGGGGCAGCGGCGCCGATCACGACCACCGGACTCAACCGAGAGGCTGCACCCCTCCCGGCTCGCTTCGCTCGCCACCCTCCCCACGAGGGGGAGGGATCGCTGCAGCGGCAGCCGCATCAGGATCGAGGTTCGCATGACCATGAATACCCAGGGCCGCCCCACTGCCCCGACCGCTTCTGCCCCCCTCCCCGCCAGCCCGACCTTCACCGGCAACCGCGGCCTCGACATCGCGGAACCGCTGATCTTCGAGGTCGGCCGGCGTGAGGTCTCCGGCGTCGACATCGAGGACGCCGGCGAGACCCCGTTCCGCCTCGGCGGCCATGCGCGGAAAACCCCGCTCGACCTGCCGGGGCTCACCGAGCCCGAGACGATGCGGCACTACGTGCGCCTCTCGACGCAGAACTATGCGATCGACCTCGGCCTCTATCCGCTCGGCTCGTGCACGATGAAGCACAACCCGCGGCTCAACGAGAAGATGGCGCGGCTGCCGGGCTTTGCCGACGTGCACCCGCTGCAGCCGCTCGGCACGGTTTCCGGCGCGATCGAGCTCGTCGCCGAGTGTGGCCGGTGGCTGCTCGAGATGACCGGCATGGCCTCGGTGGCGATGAGCCCGAAGGCCGGCGCGCATGGCGAGATGTGCGGCATGGCGGCGATCAAGGCCGCGATCAAGGCGCGCGGCGAGGACCGCACCATCGTGCTGGTGCCTGAATCGGCGCACGGCACCAATCCGGCGACCGCCGCCCAGCTCGGCTTCAAGGTCGTGTCGATCCCGGCCCGCGCCGACGGCACCGTCGACCCGGAGGCCGTCAAGGCGAAGCTGTCGCCGCAGGTGGCGGCGATCATGCTGACCAACCCGAACACCTGCGGCCTGTTCGAGCGCGACATCGTCGCCATCGCCGAGGCGGTGCACGCGGCCGGCGCCTACTTCTATGCCGACGGCGCCAACTTCAACGCGATCGTCGGCAAGACGCGCCCGGGCGACCTCGGCGTCGACGCCATGCACATCAACCTGCACAAGACCTTCTCGACGCCGCACGGCGGCGGCGGGCCGGGCGCCGGGCCCGTCGTGCTCTCCGACAAGCTCGCCCCCTTCGCCCCCGTGCCCTTCGTGCGCTTTGCCGACGACGGCTCGGCCGAGTTCGTCGAGACGCGCAAGCAGGCGGCGGGCAGCGCGACGCCGTTCGGCCGCATCACCGCTTTCCACGGCCAGATGGGCATGTTCGTGCGCGCGCTGTCCTACATGCTCGCCCACGGCGCCGACGGGCTCCGGCAGGCGTCGGAGGACGCCGTGCTCAACGCCAACTACGTCAAGGCGCAGCTCATGGACGTGATGACCCTGCCGTTCGGCGACGTGCCGGTGATGCACGAGGTGCTGTTCGACGACCGCTTCCTCGAGGGCACCGGCGTCACCACGCTCGATTTCGCCAAAGCGATGATCGACGAGGGCTTCCACCCGATGACGATGTATTTCCCGCTCGTCGTGCACGGCGCGCTGCTGATCGAGCCGACGGAATCGGAATCGAAGGCCGGCCTTGACCAGTTCGTCGGCGCGCTCCGGCATCTGGTGGAACGGGCGAAGGCCGGCGAGGTCGAGGCGTTCAAGGCGGCGCCGGTGTTCGCGCCGCGGCGGCGGCTGGATGAGACGGCGGCGGCACGCAACCCGCGGCTCGCCTGGCGGGCGCCGGAGCCGGAGGGGCGTGTGGCGGCGGAGTGAGGGGGCTCCCCACGACGGATCTCATCCCTCCCCCTCGTGGGGCTGCGCAGCAGGCGGAGGAGACCCGCGGCTCCGTAGCAGGGGTGGCCCCGCGAAGCGGGGTCGGGAGGGGTAGCGGCGGCGCCTCGAATTCAAACGTCAGTTAAGCTGAAGCTGGTCGAATCTGCACTTGCGCACAGTTCGCGGAGAGGCCGTAACCCCTCCCGACCCCGCCTCCGGCGGGCCACCCTCCCCACAAGGGGGAGGGATGGGGTCCGTCGTGGGGCTACACCCCCCCTCACGTCAGCGGCGTCATCACCGCCTTGACGAAGGCCGGGCGGGTCTTCAGGCGCTCGTACCAGGCGGCGAGGTGCGGCAGGTCGGGGCGCTCGATGGGGAGTTCGAACCAGGCGTAGGCGACGCAGCCGAGCGGGATGTCGCCCATCGCGAAGCTCTCGCCCGAAAGATACGGCGCATCCTGCAGCGCCGCGTCGGGCATCGCGAGCAGCTTCGCCATCTGCAGACGCGCGGCGTCGATCGCGGCGAGGTCGCGTTCGGCGGGCGGGGTGCGCAGCAGGCCCCAGAACAGCGGGCGGAGCGCCGGCGCGATCGTCGTCACCGTCCAGTCCATCCACTTGTCGCCGACGGCGCGGGTGGCGGGATCCTCCGGATAGAGCGTGCCGGGCGCATAGCGCGCCGCGAGATAGCGCGTCACGGCGTTCGATTCCCAGAGCACGAGGCCGTCGTCTTCCAGCACCGGCACGAGGCCGTTCGGGTTCATCGCGCGGAACGCGGGCGAATCGACGATGCCGAAGGCGCCGCCCGCCGATTCATGATCATAGGCGACGCCGGCTTCCTCCGCCGCCCACAACGCCTTGCGCACGTTGGTCGAATTGATCCGGCCCCAGATTTTCATGGCAGCGCCCCTTTCCCGTCGGGCGCCGAAGGTTCCATGCCGCAAGGGGCCGTGCAAGCGGCCGGGCGATCACCGTGCCGCGATCAGCGTCCCGGCCGCGAGAGGCCGGCAAGATCCATGCGCGGCTTCCAGGCCTCGAGCAGCACCAGCGCCGTCGCCACCACGAACAGGAAGTAGTTGCGGTCGACCGGCAGCGGGAAGGTGACGAACTTGCCGCCGAAGGCGAGCAGGAGGGCGAAGAGCAGCATCGCCGCCCGGCGCTCGAAGCGGACGCCGCCACGCACCAGCATCAGCCCGCCGACGATGAACACCAGCATCATGGCCGGCCAGTTGTAGTCGCGCACCGCAAGGACGACGCCGCGGAAAATGCCCTCGAGGTAGACCTTCAGGCTGAACTCGGGCGCAAAGCCGACCAGCGTGTTCTGGATCTCGATGTTGGAGAACACGAAGTGCGGCCACCAGCCGATGTGCCCGGCCGCCGCCGAGATCGCGAAATAGGCGGCGAGCGCCACGGCGAAGGTGACGGCGAGCGGCTTCACCGCCGTGCGGAAGGCAAGGGCAGCCAGCAGCAGCGCGAACAGAAGGATGATCGCGTCGACGCGCATCAGGAACATGGCGAGCAGCAGCGGCACGGCCGCCCAGTCACGCCCCTTGGCGAGGAGATAGAGCCCGGCGAGGCCGAGCGCCGCATAGGGCATGTCGGGGGTCGCGAGCAGCGCCATGTGGAAGAAGCCGCCGATCGCCATCACGGGGGCGAGCAGCAGGCCGGCCTGGGCGAAGCCGCGCCGGCTCATCCACCAGAACACGACGAGGCCGGCAGCGAGCGTCGAGAGCACGGCGATGATCTTGGTCGCGACGAAGGGGTCGGCGACGCCCGACAGCGCCCGGATCGCCGCGACATAGGCGGGCTTCACCCGGTACATCGGCAGCTGCGAGACGAAGCTCTCGGCGTTCGCGTACTGGTGCGCCTTGTACTCGTTCTCGGCGGTGAAGAAGTACCACTTGCCGGCCGGCGCGGCGTGCTTCTCGACCAGCGCGAAGGCATCGCGGTGGAGCGCGACCGGATCGCTGTAGTCCGGCTCCATGGCGACCGCGATGTAGGCCACCGTGTCCCAGTCGTAGAGCGGCTTCACCCAGGCGCCCGCCGCGCTGAAGCAGACGAAGGCGAGGAACACGACCTGCGCGAGGCGGGTCACGAGCGCCTCGCTCATCCAGCCGGCGACGAGGCGCCCGGCGGCGCCGACCACCGGCGCATCGACGGGCGCCGGTCGCGGCGGCGGAGGCTGGGTCAGGGCGGCGCGGAGGTCGGTGACGCTCATGGGGTCGTCTCCACCCGACCTCGGGCCTTGCGCCCTTGCGGTCGGCAGTCGTCGAGGGGCGAGCCTTCTCCCCGCGCGGGGAGAAGGTTGTTCTTGCCGAGGGATGCTGTCCGGTGGTCGCCGGTCAGTTGACCTGCGACATCAGGAAGTCCTTCACGATGCCGGTGATGCCGCGCGACAGGAGGTCGTCGAGGGCATCACAGAAGGCGTCGACGTGCTCGGCCTCGCAGATCAGCGGCGGCTCGAGGCGGATGACGTTGCGGTTGTACTCGGTGAAGGCGACGAGCACGCCGTAGTCGCGCAACAGGAGCGCGCCGATGAAGCCCGACAGCGAGCCCTTCAGCTTGTCGTCCAGCATCGCCACCATCGGCTTCAGCACCATCGGCAGCGTCTGCGAGAAGTCCTGGAACTCGAGGCCGACGAACAGGCCGCGGCCGCGCACTTCCTTGACGAGCTTCGGATGCTTCTGGCGGATCGCCTCCAGCCGCTGCAGCAGGTAGGCGCCCTGCTTCGCCGAGTTCTCGATCAGGTTCTCGTCGTAGAGGACGTTCAGCGTCTCGATCGCGGTGACGCAGGCTTCGCCGATGCCGCCGAAGGTGGCCTGGGCGTGGATCATCGCCGTCTTCGGCGAGCCGTAGGCCTTCATGTAGACCTCGCGGCGGGCGATCATCGCCGCCATCGCGGTCTTGCCGCCGCCGAGCGACTTTGCCAGCGCCGTCACGTCCGGCACCACGTTCTCGTATTCGAAGGCGTAGAACTTGCCCGAGCGGCCGACGCCGCACTGCACTTCGTCCGCGACCCAGAGCACGCCGTGCTTGTCGCAGAGCGCGCGCAGTTGCTTCCAGAAGCCCTCGGGGGCCTGGATGATGCCGCCGCCGCCCTGGATGGTCTCGAGCACGATCACGCCGATCGTCGGGTCGCTCTCGAAGGCCCGGCGGATCGCCTCGATGTCACCGAACGGCACCTTGACCGTATCGCCGACGAGGCGGAATTCGCCGCGGTAGAGCGGGCTGTCGGTGAGCGACAGCACGCCCTTGGTCTTGCCGTGGAACGAATTCTCCGCATAGACGATCTTCGGCCGCTTCGGGCCGGCGGCGCGCTCGGCGACCTTCACGGCCGCTTCCATCGCTTCCGAGCCGGTCGAGCCGAGGAAGACCATGTCGAGGTCGCCGGGCGAGATCTGGGCGAGGTTGTAGGCGAGCGCCGAGGCGTACTGCGACAGGAAGGCGATCGCGATCTCGTGGCGCTGCTCGTCCTGGAACTTCTGGCGGGCGGCGAGGATGCGCGGGTGGTTGTGGCCGAGCGCCAGCGAGCCGAAGCCGCCGAAGAAGTCGAGGATCTTCCGGCCGTTCTGGTCGATGTAGTACATGCCTTCGGCACGCTCGACCTTCACCCGGTTGAAGCCGAGCAGCTTCATGAAGTGGAGCTGGCCGGGGTTGATGTGGTCGCGGAACAGCTCCGTCATCTTCGGGAGGTCCATCGCCTTGGCGTCGTCGACGCTGAGCAGCGGCGGCTTCACGACGGGGGCGAGTTCGGCCGGCTCCTCGACGGGCAGGCGGTAAGCACGATCGAGCATCGGGTCTGTCCCTCCGGGACGGCAAGGCGTTGAACGGTTGGTTCGGGTTCGAAGTGTCGTGTCCGCAGCCGCGACGGGCGGCGGACCCAAGCCGGGGCGACGCGCCGCCGGCCGGTCAAATTTGGCGCGCTGCGGGCGGCGCCGACTGGCGCCGTCCGCGCGGCAAGGTCATTCCGCCGGAACGGCCGCGCCGGGTGCGTGGGCCGCGCCGGTCTTCTTGGCGCGGTACTCGCGGTAGGCGGCGATCAGCATGTCCTCGTCGCGATACTTCGCCACCCAGCCGAGGTCGCGCTCGGCCTTGGTGCAATCGAGGATGCACATCTCGTCGGCGATCAAATACTGCTCCGGGTCCATGATCGGCAGGTTGACGGCGTCGAGCAGGTCGAGCGTCTTCTTCACCGCCCAGGCCGGCGTCGGCACCAGGATCGACTTCGATCCGGCGAAGCGGATCAGGTCGCCGAGCAGCTTGCGCACCGGCGGCGGCTCGTTCGAACCGAGGTTGTAGGCCTCGTTCGGCACGCCCGCCTTCCAGGCGAGCCGCGCGGCTTCGGCGCAGTCGAACACCGAGATGAACTGGTAGGGGTTCTTGCCCGAACCGATCATCGGCACCGGCAGGTTCCAGTCGATCAGCTTGAACAGCTTGGCGAGGATGCCGAGCCGGCCCGGGCCGATGATCAGGCGCGGCCGGAACAGCGACACGCGCATGCCGCGGGTGCGCCACTCGGCGGCGAGTTCCTCGGTCTTCAGCTTCGAGAGGCCGTATTCGCCGAGCGGCACCGCCGGATGCTCTTCGGTCTGCGGCCAGCTGTAGGTGTGGCCGTAGATCATGTCGGTGGTGTAGTGCACCAGGCGGTCGGCGCCGGCGTCGCCCATCGCCTCCATGATGTTCTTCGTGCCGTAGAAATTCACGGGGAAGAAGAACTCGTGGCGCTCGGCGCGGGTGACGATCGGCGACAGCATCTTGGCCGACAGGTTGTAGACCATGTCGTCCGGCTTCAGGCCGACGGCCCGGACGGCCGCCGCATCGGTCACGTCGGTGTGGATGAAGCGGGCCTGCGCGTAATGCGGCAGTTCGCTCTTCACGATGTCGGCGACGACGACCTCTTCGCCATCGGCGACGAGCTTCTGCGCGAGATGACGACCGACGAAGCCGTCGCCACCATAGATGATGTGCCTCATTGGACTGCCTTCCGGGGGAGTTCGTGAGTGGTGGCATCAGCAGCGGCGACATCGTGCGAGGACGAGACGCCGCTCTGGGCGATGAGAACGGTGCCGAGGCAGATCAGGGCGATGCCGCCGATCCGGTAGGCGTTGAGGTCCTCGCCGAAGACGAAGAACGCGAAGGCCGCGACAGCGACATAGGCGAGGCTGAGGAACGGGTAGGCGAAGGAGAGCTCGACCCGCGACAGCACGAACAGGTGCGAGGCCATCGAGATGACGAACATCGTCAGGCCGGCGAACACCCAGGGCTGAAACAGGATCTGAAAGACGCGCTGGACCATCGTGTCGGCGCTGAACTGTAGCGCGCCGAGGTTCATCATGCCGTATTTCAGCATCACCTGCGCCGCCGCATTGGTCAGCACGGTGAAGAGAATGAATGGTAGATATTTCATCATTGCCGCCGCATCCCCGCACCCTGACACTGCCTCGAGCCCGTTGGCATCGAATTGAAGCGAATTTTACTGGAAACGTTTTTCGATTTTCCCAACTCGAACCAAAAATACTCGGATATCGAAGTAATTTTCCAGTAACTCTAATTTTTGACGTTACTCCGCCGCCTCGGCCAGCGGCCGTTCGGCGCCGAGTTGCAGCGCGGTGCGGCGCCAGAAATCCGAGAGGATCTTCGGGTCGCGCTGCGCTTCGAGCGTGCGCCAGTTCGGGAACGAAGCCGCGAAGGTCGCCGGCGACATGCGGGCGTCCTTGTAGGGATTGACCGCGCCGCCGGCGGCGACCGTGATCGCGTCGAGCTCGGCCATCAGCGCCAGCGTGCGCGGCCCGGCGTGCGGGAAATCGAGGGTCAGCGTGTAGCCGGCGCGCGGGAACGACAGCAGGCCCGGCGAGGGCACGTCGCCGAAGCGCTTCAGCACGGTGAGGAACGAGCCCTGCCCGTGCCGCGCGGCGCAGGAGAGCAGCTCGCGCACCGCCTCGCGGCCGCCGCGCTCCGGCACCACCGACTGATGCTGCATCAGCCCGCGCGGGCCATAGAGCCGGTTCCAGCCGATCACCCGGTCGAGCGGATAGAAATAGCTGTCCCAGCGCACGGTGGCTTCGCTGCGCCCCATCGGCGCGCGGCCGTAGTAGAGCGCGTTGAAGGCGGTCAGCGTCAGGCGGTTGAGTGCGCTCAACGGCGGGGTGAACGGCACGGTGCCGAGCGGCCGCGCCGGGGTGGCGTCGAGACCGCCCTCGGATGCGTGATCGCCGAGCATCAGCACGCCGCGGCCAAAGCGGTCGCCGCGGGCGAGCTGGTCGATCCAGGCGACCGAATACTCGTGGTCGTCGTCGTGCGCGTCGCTGAGCTCGAAATAGTCGTCCAGCCGCTCGAAGCGGTGGCTGACCTGGCGGATCGCCAGCGACGGCACCCGCATCAGCGTCAGCGCCACCTCGGTGATGATGCCGGTGAGCCCCATGCCGCCGATCGTGGCTGAGAACAGTGCCGCGTTGTCGGTCGGCGAACAGTCGGTCGTCGCGCGGTCCGAGCGCTCGAGCCGCAGCGACGCGACATGGCGGCCGAGGGTGCCGCGGCGGTGATGGTTCTTGCCGTGCACGTCGTTGGCGACGGCGCCGGCGATGGTGACGAAGCGGGTGCCGGGCGTCACCGGCAGGAACAGGCCGTACGGCGCGGCGGCCTCCGCGATCTGCCAGAGCATTACGCCCGGCTCGCAGCGGATGACGCCGGTTTCGGGATCGAGCCCGAGGATACGATTGCGGCCGCGCATGTCGACCAGCGCGCCGGCGCTGTTGAAACAGCTGTCGCCGTAGCTGCGGCCGTTGCCGTAGGGGAGCACGCTGCCGGCGGCGGTGCGCCAGCCGGCGAGCGCGATGCCGGTCTGCGCGGGGCCGCCGAGCCGGCCCCAGCTTTCGAAGCGCGGGCTCATCCGACGGTCGCCGTGAACACGAGGACGGCGCCGAGGGCGATGACGATCTGGCTGCGCCAGTCCTTCAGGATGAACACGACCGGGTCGTCGTGCATCTCCTCGCGGCGCGCCAGCACCCAGATGCGCATGGTGATGTAGAGCACCATCGGGCAGAGCGGCCACAGCAGCCACGGCTGGCCGTAGAGCTGGCGGACCTCGGCGCTGTCGATGTAGAGCGCCAGCACCAGCGTCGAGACGAAGGACGCCGCAAGGCCGCTGGTCATGATCACGTCGATGTCGGCCGGGCGGTAGCCGCGCCCCTCGATGCGGACTTCGGACTTCTCCTGGCCGCTGAGCTCGACGTAGCGCTTCACGAGGGCGAGGCCGAGGAAGAAGAACATCGAGAAGGAGAGCAGCCAGAACGACACCCCTGCCCCGGTCGCCGCGGCGCCGGCGAGAACACGCAGCGTGTAGAGGCTGGCGAGCGTGATGACGTCGACGAGCAGCATCCGCTTCAGCGACAGCGAATAGGCCGTGGTGATCACCGCGTAGACGCCGAGGGCCACGCCGAACAGCGGCGGCAGCAGTGTCGCAAGACCGATCGAAGCGGCGACGAGGACGACCGCGGTCTTGATCCCGGCAGAGACCGACAGCGTGCCGGCGGCGAACGGCCGGCGCCGCTTGGTCGCGTGGCGACGGTCGGACGAGAGGTCCATCAGGTCGTTGAGGATGTAGACGGCGGAGGCCGCAAAGCTGAAGGCGAAGAAGGCCGTCACCGCGGCGAGCACGGCGCCGAACTCGTCGTGCTGGTGCGCGAGGATCAGCGGCACGGCGATCAGCACGTTCTTCATCCACTGGTGGACGCGGATCGCCTTGATCAGCGGCTTCAGCAGCCCGGCCGGGTGGTCGATCAGGCCGGACGCGTTGCGCCGGCTCCAGCCGCGCGCCGTGCGGTCGGGCGCCACCACCGTGACCTGGCGGGCGTGCTCGAAGATCTCGATGTCCTCACGGCTGTTGCCGAAATAGTCGAAGCCGGCTTCGCCGAACTTGGCGACCAGCAGTTCGCGCTTGGCATGCGAGGTGAGGTTGACGTCGCCGTCGGTGGAAAAGACGCCGTCGAAGATGCCGAGGTGCTTTGCAACGCCCTCGGCGACCGTCTGGTGCGCACCGGTGGTGAGATAGATCCGGCGGCCGTTCGCGCGGCAGTCATGGAGCGCCGCCAGCACCTCGGGCCGGTAGGGCAGCAGCGCCGGGTCGAGCCGCGTGCGCAGGGCGACCTCGCGCTTCAGCCGCGCCTTGCCGTGCAGAAGCCAGTACGGCAGCAGGAACAGGAAGAGCGGATTGAGCTTCAAGAGCGCCAATACACCTTCGTGCAGCGTATCTGTCGCCACCAACGTGCCGTCGAGGTCGACGCAGCAGGGTATTGTCGTCAGTTCACCGACGCGTGCATCCATGATTCTGCCCCTGCACCACTCAGTCGAACCCGGACTTGCACATCCGGGCGATCGAAGACTTGAAAACGAGATGTCGTCGTATGCCCAGCTTCTACCACGCCAAGGCGGATCACCCGTTAACGAGTGCGGCGACAACCCGCGGCTGGGGCTTCGACTTGTTTCGGTGGTTAACGGGAGCAAAAGCCGATCACCGAATCTCGGCCCTATCGGGAAAGGCCCGGAAAGCGGCGATAGCCGACGCGTCGGAAAAATCTTCTCCGGCCGCTCCGCGCGGCGCCAACCTGTTCCAAGCCGCCGGAATCAATGGAATGGACCAACCCCACCAGCTTGGTAGAGAATACGACCATTGAGTTCACAGCGATGGAGCCATCGCCATGTCGGCCACCGATCAGTCGAGCACCGGGTCCCGCCGCCAGCGTTCCGCATCGCTGGGCGCGCGCGCCTACCGCATTCTCGACGTCGCGCTGGTCGCCGCCGCCTTCGCGGTCATCGTCGCAACCACCCTGGTCGGGGCCGGCGGCTTCTGACGGCGCGGATCCCTCTCCCATCATCCGGTTGACCGGCTGCCGGCGATCGACGACGGTGCGCAGGATCGGCGGCGCGGCGCAGCCCGCCCGCGACAACCGGGACCGGCATGAACCGACGCCAGATAGTGTGGCGAGCCCGCGGGCTCGGCTGGGGCCGCCGGCTGGCGGTGTTCGCGGCGCTCCTCGTCATCGAGGCCGATCTCGCGCATCGCATCGACCTCATCGACACGCCGACCCTGTTGGTCGCGCTCGGCGCAGCGCTCCTTGCAACCCTCGCCGCGCTGCTCGCGACCCTCGTCGCCTGGCGCGACATCTGGCGCGACGGGGCCTCCGGGTTCGGCCATTCGCTGCTGACGGGGGTGTTGGCGCTCGTGGTGCTGGCGCCGTTCGTCGCGGCGGGTGTCGGTCTCCGGCTCGCGCCGCCGGGGGCGATCGCCACCACCGATCCCGGCGACCCGCCGCCGCTGGCCGGCCGCCCGGTCGCCGCCGACGGCCGCGCCGTGATCGCGCCGGACGCGGCGATCTCCGGCCGGCGCTATCCGATGTCCTCCGTCGAGCTCTTCGCCGCCGCCCGCGCCGCGGCGCTCGAACTCGGCTGGACGATTCTCTCCGAGGACGAGCCCGGCGCCGAGGGGGACGCGGGCGGCTTTGCGGCCGAGACCCGAACGCTGCTGCTCGCCGTGCCGGCCGACGTCACGGTGCGGATCCGGCCGGCGCCGGGCGGCGCCCGCGCCGACCTCACCACGGCGTTCCGGATCGGCACGGTCGACGGCGGGCTGGGCCAGCGCCGGATCGACGATTTCTTCGCCGCCCTCGGCGAGGGCCTGCGCCGCCCGGCCGAGCAGTAGGCGCGCCCGCCGCGGCGTCCGGCCCCGGCGTCAGGCCCCGGAGTCAGGACAAACGGAACAGCGCGTCGAGGCCGGCCTGCGCGTCGCCCGCCGGTCCGGTGGCGCGCACGAGGCCGCGCTCGGCGAGATCGTCAAGATGGGCGAGCACCGACAGCGCCGCGGCACCGACGAGCTTCGGGTCGAGCCCGGCATAGACCCTCGCCACGATCGCCGGGATCTCCGCCGCGCCGCCCGCCACCGCATCGACGATCGCGGCCTCGCGCGCTTTGCGGTGCGCCCGCAGCCCGGCGATGAAGCCCGCCCCGTCGGCGACGATGCCGCCGTGGCCGGGCAGCAGGCGGGTCGGCCCGAGTGCCTCCAGCCGGTCCAGCGAGCGCATGTAGTCGGCCATCGCGCCATCCGGCGGCGCGACGATCGTCGTCGACCAGCCCATGACATGGTCGCCCGAAAAGACGAGATCGCTGCCGGCGAGCGCGAAGGCGAGGTGGTTGGCGGTGTGGCCGGGCGTCGCCAGCGCGGTGAATTCGCCGGCGGCGGTCGGCAGCCGGTCGCCGTCGCCAAGCAACAGGTCGGGCCGGAAATCCCGGTCGGCGGAGGCTTCGGTCTGCGCCGTCGCCGCCAGCGGCCGCGCCGGCCGGTGCGGCCCCTCGCCGACCAGCATCGCCCCCGTCGCCCGCGCCAGCGCCGCGGCGCCCGGCGAATGGTCGCGGTGGGTGTGCGTCACCAGGATATGGCTCACCGGCCGGCCGCCGATCGCCGCCAGCAGCTCGGCAAGGTGCTGCTCGTCCGCCGGCCCTGGGTCGATCACCACCAGTTCCGAGGTGCCGATCAGCCAGCTGTTGGTGCCGCGGAAGGTGAACGGCCCGGCGTTGCGCGCCGTCAGCCGCCGCACCCCCGGCGCCACCTCGACGGCGACGCCATAGTCGGGCTCGAACGCCCGGTCGAAAACAAGCTGCTGGATCGCCAAGACACCCCTCCCGTCGGCCGAGCATAGCCCGCCGCCGACGCGGCGGCACCCACCCGATCGCCGCAGCCGGACGTCGCTGTTTCAGCCCGCGCTGGCCGTCACCGCCGGGATGATCTCCTCGGCCAGCAGCGCATGCAGGTCGCGGACGTAGCCGGTGCGGCCGGAGGGGCTGGCGGGGTCGGAGGTGATCACCACCGAAAGGCCGAGGTGCGGCACGACGTAGACCATCTGGCCGCCGTAGCCCCAGCCGTAATGGACCGGCCGATCCGCTGGACCCATCTGGAACCAGCCGTAGCCATAGGCGTGGCCGGTGTGCGGCGAGCGCGCCTGCGGCACGAAGGCGGCGTCGATCCAGGCCTTCGAGACGACGCGCCGGCCCTCGAACTCACCGCCGGCCAGCGTCATCCGGGCAAAGCGCAGCAGCGCCTCGGGCGACAGCGTCATGTCGTTGCCGCCGAAATAGAGCCCCTGCGGGTCGCGCGGCCAGGGCGAGATGGTGATGCCGAGCGGCTCGCCGAGCCACTCGCGCGCGAGCTGCAGCAGCGTGCGGTCGGTGCGGCGGACGAGGAGTGCGCCGAGGACGTGCGAGTTGCCGGTCGAATAGAGCATCCGTCCGCCCGGCTCGTCGACGAACGGCCGGCCGAGCGCGAAGCGCACCCAGTCGGTGCTCGCCGTCCAGCGGCCGTAGTTGGCGCCCGAGGTGCGCTCCAGCCCGCTGCGCATCGCCAGGAGATGGCCGACCGTGACGCGCTCCAGTCGTGGATCGGGGGATTTCGGAAGCTTGTCGCGGAAGTGCGGCGCGATGGGCTCGTCGACGCCTTTCAGATGCCCGCGGTCGATAGCGATGCCGACCAGCGTCGCGAGGATCGTCTTCGACACCGATTTCACATTCACCGCCCGCTCCGGCGCCGGCCCGGACAGCGTCTCGCTGAGCACCATGGTGCCGCCCCGGTCGACCAGCACCGTACGCAGCTGCGGATACTGCCGCGCCGCGGCAACGACGTCGGAAAACTGGGGCTGAACGGCGCCAAACGCCGGGCGGGTGGCGGCGAAGCCGATCAGCCCCGCGGAGGCAAGCAACAGGCGACGGCGATCGATCAACGGCATCGAGGGTCCTTCCGGCAATGAGGACTCATCGTCGACCGCGCGATGTGGCAAAGCCGAGGCGGGACGCCGTCGTCGCGATCAATTTCGCGTGCACCGCGGCAGACTTTGTACGGACAAGCACTTGCCCTGCGCCGCCCGGCGTGGTGAAGCAGGACGGCAACGGAGGTGCATCGGCTTGGGCATACTCATCGGGTTCGGCCTCGTCGCGACGGTGTTCCTCACCTCCGCCCTCTCCGGCGTGTTCGGCATGGCCGGCGGGCTGGTGCTGCTCTGGGTGCTGCTGCTGGCGCTGCCCGCCACCGCGGCGATGGCGGTGCACGGCGTGATCCAGTTCGCCGCCAACGGCTCGCGCGCCGTGATGTCGCGGCGCTACGCCGACTGGCATATTCTCGGCTTTGCCATCTCGGGGCTCGCCGGCGCCACGCTGCTGCTGCTCGTCGTCGACTACACGCCCGACGTTCGCCTCGTCTCGATCGTCGTCGGGCTGATGCCGATTCTCGTCTGGATCCCGGCGCACTGGTTCACGCTCGACGCCTCACGCCCGCCGCAGGCCGTCGTCTGCGGCTTCATCGGCGGCGCGCTGACGCTGACGGTGGGCGTCGCCGGGCCGACGGTGGACGTGTTCTTCATCCGCACCCAGCTCGACCGCCGCACGGTGATCGCCACCAAGGCGGCGCTGCAGGTGATCTCGCACGGCGTGAAGGTTGCGTTCTACTGGCGCTCGGCCTCGGTGCTCGGCATGACCGAGGCCGGCGCCATCGCGCTCTCCCTCCCCTTCGCCATCGCCGGCACCGCCGCCGGCCACGCCATCCTGCAACGCATCACCGACGCCAATTTCCGCCGCTGGGTGCGCTGGGTGGTGACGGTGATCGGGGCGATTTATTTGACGCGGGGGCTGATGCTGACGTTCGGGGGGTGAAAGCCATCAGGCGGTTCGCCAGACCGGCGATAGACTGTCGTTTCGCGTGAACGATACGTTGTGATCGTCATGGTCCGCGCAGGCGGACCATCCACGAGGGCCAAAAACTCAGTCCGGCCGGCATTTGCACCTACGCCGAGCCCGATCACTTCTTTAAAAATACACGAGACGCCGCTTCGTGGATGGTCCGCCTGCGCGGACCATGACGTCCAGCACGGCTGTCCCGCTTTAGCCAACGGCAGAGGTCGGTGCACCCGGCCTCGCCCTTCGAGACAGCCGCTGCGCGGCTTCCTCAGGATGAGGCCTCCGAGGTTTTNTGCAGTCACTTGTCCTTTTCCCTCATCCTGAGGAAGCCGCGCAGCGGCTGTCTCGAAGGGCGAGGGAAAAGCCGGGGCGCCGGCGAACTTCCGGGTTCTTCCAATCGTCGCAGCCATTCAACGGATGCAAAGGCAGTTGAACCGCAGAGCTGCTGCGTCCATCGAGACTGTCGGCCGACCAAGCGCGAGGGAACCTTGACGCCGAGCACACGTCACCAGCCGCTCGGCGGCGCTGGGCGTTCGACAGATATCAGTAGGAAAAATGGTCGGAGTGGTGTGATTCGAACACACGACCCCCTCGTCCCGAACGAGGTGCGCTACCAGGCTGCGCTACACTCCGACTCTCTGGTGGCCGGGGTTATAGCCGCGCGACCGGGGGGCCGCAAGGGGGATTTTCGGGTTCGGCGCATCGATGGCGGTGGCGAGAAAAACCAAGGGCTTGGCCGCCGAGACATGGGTGGCGAGGCGACATCCGCCCCGCCCGCTCAGCGCGGTTTCCGCCGCTCGAACGGCATCATCAGCAGGCGGGCGAGGCCGAGGCGCTGCGGGTCGCGGTGCTCGGAGAGGCCGATGGTCATGCCGGCGTGGCCTGCGGCAGGCTGCTCGACCATCGTGCCGAAGAGGCGATCCCAGACCGAGAGGAAGAAGCCGTAGTTGGAATCGGTCTCGGCGGGGATCACCGAATGATGCACCCGGTGCATGTCCGGCGTAACCACGACGCGGCGCAGCAGCCGGTCGAGGCCGGCCGGCAGGCTGAGGTTGGCGTGGCTGAACACGGAGGCGGCGTTGAGCACCGCCTCGAAGGCGATCACCGTCCACGGGTCGATGCCGAGCGCCAGGACCACGACGACCTTCCACAGCGCGGAGAGCAGGATCTCCACCGGGTGAAAGCGGGTGCCGGTGGTGAGGTCGACCTCGAGGTCGGCGTGGTGCACCTGGTGCAGGCGCCAGAACAGCGGCACGCGGTGGCTCGCGACATGCTGCAACCAGACGGCGAAGTCGAGCACGAGGAAGCCGATCGGCGCCGCGATCAGCATCGGTACGCCGGCGAGATGGAAAAGTCCGATGCCGTTCGCCTCGGCATAGAGCGCGGCGGCAAGCGCCGCGGCCCCCAGCGTCAGCCGCTGCACCACGACGTCGAGGATCAGGATCGAGATATTGACCCGCCAGCGCGCCCAGCGCCCCGGCCCCGGCACCCGCTTCGGCAATGCCCATTCGGCCGCGGCGACGGCGGCGAAGACGCCGAAGAAGATCGCAAACCTGATCGCCGCTTCCATGCCTGGGTTCGATGCTCCGCGGGCGCCCTGCCCATACGGCCGCCCGACACCTCACCTAGCGCTGCGCGGGGTGGTCCGCCAGCCGGGCGAATGGCCTGCACGGGGAAGTGACCGGGGCATTGCCGCCCCGCGTCGTCTGCCACGCGGTCGTCGCGGTGCCGTTCTGCGCAGCCTGCGGTCTTCCACCGCCCGGCTCCTGGAGGTTGCGCTCTCGGTTCGCCGACTCGACCTTTCGGCGCCTCGACCAGACCTCTCGGCTCAACGCCTCAACCTCTCCACACGTCATCCCCGCGAAAGCGGGGATCCAACTCTCGGCGGGCTGGGCGAAGATGGGGCGGCACGACCGTGCCGCATCGGCAATGCCGCTCCCGCGGAGAGTTGGATCCCCGCTTTCGCGGGGATGACGACCCTAGAGGTGGGAACCCGGCCCCGCGCGGCCCGAGAGGAAGGCCCCCGGCCCCGCGCGGACGGAGAGGGGTGGAACCCGGCCCCGCGAGTTCCGGCAAGGCCCACGGTGGATCCCGCTCCACGGCCCGCCCCGCTCGCCCCTCCCCGCGCAGGATTGCCCCGCCCCGCCCCGGAACGCTTGCACGGCGGCATCGCGCGATTGTATAGGCACTGTCGTCCGGCCGCCGCCAAGGCGGCACCCGGCAATGGGGCGTCGCCAAGTGGTAAGGCAGCGGTTTTTGGTACCGCCATTCCCAGGTTCGAATCCTGGCGCCCCAGCCAGCCCGGCAAGGCACCGCTCCGGGTCTCCCAGTCTGCTGCGCGACGGCACCGGCGCCTGACATTCGGCCACGTCCTGAGGCCGATGCCCGCGGATTGCCCATCCGTCCCCCTGCCCAAATCAGCTGCCGCAGGCTAGACTCCCCCGCACTGTACTATCGTTCAGCAACGAGGCCCGCCCATGCCGCTCACCAATGCCCAGGCCCGCGATCTCGCCGCCGTGGTCCATCCCTATACGCCGCTGCACAAGCTGCGCGAGGTCGGGCCGCTGGTGATGGGGCATGGCAAGGGGATCTACGTCTACGATACCCAGGGCAAGGAATACATCGAGGGGATGGCCGGGCTCTGGTGCACCGGGCTCGGCTTCGGCAACGAGGAACTGGTCGACGCCGCAACGGAGCAGATGCGCAAGCTGCCCTACTACCACCTGTTCGGTGGCAAGGGCATGGAGCCGGCGGTCGAGCTCGCCGAGAAGCTGAAGGAGATCGCGCCCTGCCCGGTCGACAAGGTGCTGTACTGCTCGTCGGGCTCGGAGGCGAACGACACCCAGATCAAGCTCGCCTGGTACTACAACAACGCCCGGGGCAAGCCGGAGAAGAAGAAGATCATCAGCCGGGTGAAGGCCTATCACGGCGTCACCGTGATGTCGGCGTCGCTGACCGGCCTGCCGAACAACCACCGCGACTTCGACCTGCCCGTCGCCTCGGTGCGCCACACCGACTGCCCGCAGTACTACCGCTTCGCCACTGAGGGCGAGAGCGAGGCGGAGTTCGTGGCGCGGCTCGCGGCGAACCTGCGCAGCATGATCGAGACCGAGGGCCCCGAGACCATCGCCGCGATGATCGCCGAGCCGGTGATGGGCGCCGGCGGCGTGATCATCCCGCCGGAGGGCTATTTCGCCGCGATCCAGCCGATCCTCGAGGAGCATGACATCATGCTGATCGACGACGAGGTGATCTGCGGTTTCGGGCGCACCGGCAACTGGTTCGGCGCGACGACGCTCGGCATGAAGCCGCACACGGTGTCGGTGGCGAAGCAGATGACCTCGGCCTACGCGCCGCTCGGCGCGCTGCTGTTGCCGGCCTTCATCACCGACATGCTGGAGCAGCAGTCGGCGAAGATCGGCACCTTCGGTCACGGCTTCACCTATGGCGGCCATCCGCTCGGCTGCGCCATCGCCGTGAAGACGCTCGAGATCTACCAGCGGATGGACATCGTCGGCCACGTCCGCCGCATCGCGCCGCTGTTCGAAAAGCGCATCAAGGCGCTTGCCGACCATCCCCTCGTCGGCAACGTCCGCTCCGTTGGCCTCGTCGGCGGCGCCGAACTCGTCGCCGACAAGGCGACGAAGCGTTCGTTCGAGCCGGCGAAGACGGTCGGCGCCATCGTCGCGCGCTACGGCGAGGCGCACGGCGTCATCGTGCGCGCGATCGGCGACACCATCGCCTTCTGCCCGCCGATGATCATCACCGAGCCGGAGATCGACGAGATGTTCGACCGGGTCGAGAAGGCGCTCGCCGACGGCGAGGCGCACGTCGCCCGTGAAGATCTTCGCACTGCAGCATGATGAACCATCGCCTTCCGCGGCGCTTGCCGAGCCGCGGAAGGCGAATTGATTCTGCCGCACCGCACCAATATTTCCGCGCTGCGGCCTAGTCCATTCATTCTACCATCGCCGCTGCGGCATTTTGCATGCATTGCGCCGGCTCACTGCTTGAGACAAAATAAAGTCTCATTCTCGGGATGGGAATGACATTGCGAGCGGTTCGAGTTTCTTCTCTCGAACGCGTGATCGCGGTAAACTTGTCCTGCGCCGCCAAGGTCTTGGCGAAGTCCCCACGATCGGCGCCGCGTTGATTTGGATGTGTGTCATGCATATGCCTCCGGCGGACGAAAAGGATCGTCCCCAGCAGCAGCAGCAACAGCAGTCGAAGCTCGATCTGACCGGCAAGTACCGGAGCATCGGTATCTCGGCCGTCAACGCCGTATCGCTGTTCAAGGGCCGCAAGCCTGCGAAGATCGACCGGCAGATGCTGAAGTTCGAGGATCGCGACGACGGCTGAGGCCGGTCGCGCAGGCGTCATTTGATTGCGAACGGGTCCGGTGCGGCACATTCCGCCGCAGAACACCGAAAGACCCGTCTGGAGCCGGCAGCGCCGGCTCGAGAGCTTCAGCCGTCCCGGGCCTCTTCCGTGCCTCGCCCGGGCCGGTCGTTCCGAAGATCGGCCCCGCTCAGGGATAGAGCCGCGCCCGTGTCCAGTCGCCGTCGGGGGCCGGCCGCGTGAACAGCACGCGGTCGTGCAGGCGGAAGGCGCCGTCCTGCCAGAACTCGATGGCGAGCGGCAGCACACGAAAGCCCGACCACCACTCCGGACGCGGGATGCGGCCGATGGCGTGGCGCGCGGTGAACTCCGCCACCGCCTTTTCCAGCGCGAACCGGCTTTCCAGCGGCCGCGACTGCTTCGAGGCCCAAGCGCCGATGCGGCTGCCGCGCGGCCGGGTGTCATAGTAGGCGTCGGCCTCTTCCGGCGTCACGTCCTCGACGAGGCCGCGCACGCGCACCTGGCGCCGGCGCGATTTCCAGTGGAACAGCAGCGCGGCTTTCCGCGACGCGATCAGTTCCCGCCCCTTGGCGCTGCCGAGGTTGGTGTAGAACACGAAGCCGGCGCCATCGAAGCCCTTGAGCAGCACCATGCGCAGGTTGGGCAGGCCGTCCGCGTCGACGGTGGCGAGCGCCATGCCGTTCGGATCGTTGATCTCGGTCTCGGTCGCCTCCGCCAGCCAGCGGGCGAAGAGATCGAACGGCTCCTGCTCGGCGGTGAAGTCTGCGGCGACCGCTCCGGTCCCGGCGTCCTCGGCCATGATTGTCCCCGAATCACTTTGCCGGCCGGAACGGCCGGCCGCGCGCCTGATATAGGGCCGCGCCGCGGCGCTGGAAACTCCACCGCTATCCGGAGTATCCTCGACGCGACTCCCCGAGCGCCGTGCGGCCGCGGATCCGAAACGGCCGCCATGCGCTCTGGATTTTTTTCCTAGGTCCGCCTACATGCGCAGCGCGGTGCGGCCGGGCGGGGTATGCTCCGGCCGGGCATCGCAGTCCCCTGCGACCTTCCGCAAGTCCGAGGTTTTGAAGTTCCATGCGCGATCCCTACGACGTCCTGGGCGTGGCGCGCGGCGCCAGCGAGGCCGACATCAAGAAGGCCTATCGCAAGCTCGCCAAGGTGCACCACCCCGACCAGAACACCAGCGACCCGAAGGCCGCCGAGCGCTTCGCCGAGGTGAACTCCGCCTACGAGATCGTCGGCGACGCCGACAAGCGCAAGAAATTCGACGCCGGCGAAATCGACGCCGAGGGCAAGCCGCGCTTCACCGGCTTCGACGGCATGGGCGGTGGCGGGGGCCGACGCCGCACGGCCGGCGCCGGTGACTTCGGCGGCCGCTCGGCCGACGACATCCTCAACGACGTGTTCGGCGACGCCTTCGCGGGCTTTGCCCGCGGCGGCAAGGCGCGGCGCGGCGGCGGCGGTTTCGACTTCGACGGCGGCCGCGAACAGCCGTCCGCGGCGGCCGGCGCCGGCAAGGGCACCGACGTCACCGTGACGGTGAAGGTGCCGCTCGCCGACATCGTCGGCTCGGGCAAGGCGCGGGTCGAGCTTCCCTCCGGCAAGGTGCTCAACGTCACCCTGCCCGCCGGCTTCGAGCCGGGCCAGCCGATGCGCCTCAAGGGCCAGGGCAACCCCGGCACGCCGCCCGGCGACGCCATCGCCGTGCTGGTGCACGAGCCGCACCCGCTGTTCCGCCCCGATGGCAGCAACCTGCGCCTCGACCTGCCGCTCAGCCTCGACGAGGCGGTGCTGGGGGCGCGCATCCGGGTGCCGACGCTGGAAGGCTGGGTCGATCTCGCGATTCCCGCCGGCACCACCGGCGCCCGCGCCATGCGCCTGCGCGGCCGCGGGCTGCCGACCCGGGCAGGCGGGCGCGGCGACCTGCTCGTCACCCCGCGCATCGTGCTGCCCGACGGCGCCGACGGCGGCCTCGAGCAGCTGATGACGCGCTGGCGCGAGATGAAGCCCTACGACCCGCGCGGGCCGGAGTTTAAGGAAAGCTGAGGCGCGGCCGGGCGCCCTACCCTCACCCCGCCGCCGCCAGCACGGCGTCCGCATCGGCGATCGTCCGCGCGCCGTGCGTCACCGCGAGGCGCAACGCCGCGGCGTGCGGCAGCCGTGTCGCGGCGAAGACGCGGGCGACGACGCGGCGGGTCTCGCTGCCGCCCGCCGCCGATTGCAGCAGGTAGATCGCGCCCGCGACGGTGCCGAACAGGGCGAGGAAGTCGCTCGCCCCGGTCAGCGCCTCGGCGGTGCGCTCTTCGGCCAGCGCCCGCGTCAGCCAGCTCGCCGCAAAGGTCAGGTCGCCGATGGCGGTGGAGGCGAGATCGGCGATGCCGTCGAGTTCGGCGTCGTGGCCGCGGCAGTCGGCGACGATGCCGCGCAGCTCGGCGACATAGTCGCGGAAGGCGGCGCCTTCGGCGAGCGTCAGCTTGCGGGTGACGAGGTCGATCGCCTGGATGCCGTTGGTGCCTTCGTAAATCTGGAAGATGCGCGCGTCGCGCAGGTGCTGCGCCGCGCCGGTCTCCTCGATGTAGCCCATGCCGCCGTGCACCTGCACGCCGATCGAGGCGACCTCGAAGCCGGCGTCGGTGGCGAACGCCTTGGCGACCGGCGTCAACAGCGCCGCCCGCACCGCCCAGCCCGGCCGCTCGGCCTCGGGCGCCGCCCGCTCCATGTCGATGGCGAAGGCGAGCGCATAGGCAATCGCCCGGCTGGCGTCGGTCAGCCCGCGCATGGTGAGCAGCATGCGCTTCACATCCGGATGCTCGGCGATCGGGCTCATCCCGGCGCCGGGCGCAGCGTCCGGGGCGCGGCCCTGGCGGCGCTCCGCGGCGTAGGCGGCGGCGCGCTGGGTGGCGCGCTCGGCGACGCCGACCCCCTGGATCGCCACGGCGAGGCGGGCGTTGTTCATCATCGTGAACATCGCGGCGAGACCGCGGTTCTCCGCGCCAACCAGCCAGGCGGTAGCGCCCCCCGCATCGCCGAACACCATGGTGCAGGTCGGCGAGGCGTGGATGCCGAGCTTGTGCTCGAGGCCGGCGACCGCGATGTCGTTGCGCACGGTCGGCCGCCCCGCCTCATCGGGGAGGAACTTCGGCGCGAGGAATAGCGAGATGCCGCGCGTGCCGGCCGGGGCATCGGGCAGCCGCGCCAGCACGAGATGGACGATGTTCTCGGCCATGTCGTGGTCACCATAGGTGATGTAGATCTTCTGGCCGAACAGCCGGTAGCTGCCGTCGTCGCGGCGCTCGGCGCGGGTGCGCAAGGCGCCGAGATCCGAGCCCGCCTGCGGCTCGGTGAGGTTCATGGTGCCGGTCCAGCGTCCCTCAACGAGCGGCAGCAGGTAGCGCGCCTTGAGTTCCGGAGAGGCATGCCGCTCCAGCGCCTCGATCGCGCCGCCCGTCAGCACCGGGCAGATCGCAAACGCCGGACAGGCGGCGTTCCACATGTCGTAGACCGCCATGTTGAGCATCAGCGGCAGCCCCTGGCCGCCATGCTCGGTCGGCGCGGCGAGACCGTTCCAGCCGCCGGCCGTCCAGTCGGCATAGGCGGCGGCAAAGCCCGGCGCCGTCGTGACGGTGCCGTTGTCCAGCCGCGCGCCGGCGCGGTCGCCGGGCTGGTTCAGCGGCGCGAGGCGCTCGGTGGCGAAGCGCCCGGCTTCGGCGAGAATGGCGCTGACGACGTCCGCGGAGAGATCGGGAAAATGGCCCCGCTCCAGCGCGCGGTCGAGCCCGGCGACCCGGTTGAGCATGTCGGCGATCGATTCGACCGGGGCCCTGAACTGCATCTCTTTCCACTCCACCTGCTGGTCGCCCGCCGGGCGGCGCGCCGTCCCGTCGGCCGATGGCTTGACCGGCCTCGCCCACGGCGTCAAACAACGCCGACAGGCCGCCCGGCGCGACGACACCCGGACGGCGAGGAGACCAGACCGGATCGTGACCACGGCCGCAACCCCCCGAACGATCCTCGCCGCCGCCGACGATGCCGCGATCGCGGTGGCGGCGGCCCATCTCGCCGCCGGAGACCTCGTCGCCTTTCCGACCGAAACCGTCTACGGCCTCGGCGGCGATGCGACCAACGGGCGCGCCGTCGCCGGTATCTATGCGGCCAAGGGGCGCCCGTCGTTCAACCCGCTGATCGTGCACCTGCCGTCGGCGGAGGCCGCGGCACGCTTCGCCGTGTTCGACCCGCGCGCCGCGCGGCTCGCCGCCGCCTTCTGGCCCGGCGCGCTGACGCTGGTGCTGCCGAAGCGGAACGACGCCGGCCTCTCCGACCTCGTCACCGCCGGCCTCGGCAGCGTGGCGCTCCGGGTGCCCGACCATGAAGTCGCCCGCGCCCTGCTGCAGGCTTCCGGCCGGCCGCTCGCAGCCCCGAGCGCCAACCGCTCCGGCCACGTCAGCCCGACCACGGCCGCCCATGTCGCCGCCGATCTCGACGGCCGCATCGCGATGATCCTCGACGGCGGGCCGACCGCCGTCGGCCTCGAATCGACCATCCTCGACCTCACCGGCCCCGTCGCTCGCCTGCTACGGCACGGCGGCATCGACCGGGCGGCGCTGGAGGCGGTGCTCGGCGCGCCCCTCGATGATACGCCGGTGACCGACGACGTCGCCCCCGTCGCGCCCGGGCTGCTGTCCTCGCACTACGCCCCCGCCGCCCGGGTCCGCCTCGATGCTGCGGCGCCCCGGCCGAGCGAAGCCTTCCTCGGTTTCGGCCCGCTGCCCGCCGGGGTCACGGGCCCCGCCGAAACACTCAGCGCCACCTTCGACCTCACCGAGGCCGCCGCCAACCTCTTCGCCGCCCTGCGCCGGCTGGATGCCGCCGGCGCCGCCACCATCGCCGTCGCGCCGATCCCCGCGCACGGCCTCGGCGAAGCCATCAACGACCGCCTCCGCCGCGCCGCGGCGCCGAGGGAGGGCGGGGGGTGATGGCGGGGTGGCCGCTAGCTTGCGACGATGCAGTTGGAAACATCCCTCCCCCTTGTGGGGCTGCGGCGCAGGCGGAGGAGACCCGCGGCTCCGAAGCAGGGGTGGCCCGGCCGGAGGCCGGGTCGGGAGGGGTGCAGCGGTTCACCAAACACTACCGTTCGAAACTCGCGGAGAGGCCGTACCCCTCCCGGCTCGCTCCGCGAGCCACCCTCCCCACAAGGGGGAGGGATGTGCCCCCTCTACGGCTCGGCGAAGCCATCAACGTCCGTCTGTGCCGCACTGCGGCGCCAAGGCGGGGCGAGGAGCGACAGCGGGGGTGGAGGGGTGGCGGCTTGCTTGCGACGATGCGGCTGGAAAAATCCCTCCCCCTCGTGGGGCTGCAGGGCAGGCGGAGGAAACCCGCGGCTCCGAAGCAGGGGTGGCCCGGCCGAAGGCCGGGTCGGGAGGGGTGGGGCCACAATCCTCTCCGCCGTCATCCCCGCGAAAGCGGGGATCCAACTATCCGCGGGACGGGTGCCCCTGGATAGGACGGTTCTCAACCGAGAGCTCGCATGCACGGCGCGTTGGATCCCCGCTTTCGCGGGGATGACGGCCCAGACAAGGGTCGATGCATCGCCCACCGCGCCGCCGGGCGCTCCGCCGCCAGTCTGTTCCGCCCCCCCCAACGACGAAAGCCGCGGACGATGTCCGCGGCTTTCGCAAATTCAGGTCCGTTCAGCCAACCTCGCCCCGGGATCTCCCCGGCGCCGGTCGCTCAGCGGGTGGTGCGGCGGCGCTGCTGGCCGAGGCCCATCTTCTTGGCGAGCTCGGAGCGCGCCGCGGCGTAGTTCGGGGCGACCATCGGGTAGTCGGCCGGCAGGCCCCACTTCTCGCGGTACTCTTCCGGCGAGAGGTTGTAGTGCGTGCGCAGGTGACGCTTCAGCGACTTGAACTTCTTGCCGTCCTCGAGACAGATGATGTAGTCCGGCGTGACCGACTTCTTCAGCGGAACCGCCGGCTTGACGGGCTCCGGCTCGGATTCGACCGGGCCGCCGTGGACGCGGTTCAGCGCTCCCACGACTTCGAAAATCAGCGACGGGAGTTCCGACGCAGGAACCGTATTGTTGCTCACATAGGCGGCAACAATCTCGGCGGCCAAATCGATCACGGCTCCGTTATCGCTCATATCGGTCATCTCGCGCTTGATCCTTGCTGTTGGTAAACCTGCCCGCCGGTTCTGGAAACCATGACCGGGCAGAAAAGCACTCTGAGGTGCCGCCGCCTCGACATTCGCGCATCAGGCGTGGACCTGCGCTTATTTGGCGTTGCTTCGAAGTAGCGCTTTCTGCTTGAGAAGACAAGACCTCGAGGCATGGTTTTCTGTTGTTTCGACCGAATTTCCACCCGATCGAAAGCTGTTCGGCCACAATTGGAGGATTTGGCGCGTCGATCCAGCGAATAGGCGGATAGTCGGGCTGCGGAAAGCCGCGGAATTTGGCAGTTCCGGCTGCAATCGCGCCGGATCGCCCTCGGGCCGGCGACCACGGCGAGTCGAAACCGCCATGCGCAACAAGCATGGCCGCATTTCACCAGACGCGCAGCCGAACGAACCACTGCCCGGGCGATCTGTCAGCCGGGCTCGTTCTCGGCCGCGGCGGCGCTGCGCCGCTGGCGGCGCAGGGCGGGGCCATAGGCGTCGAGCCGGGTCGAGGGGTCCGGCTTGTAGCCGGCGAGATAGGCCGCCCGCGACAGGAGATGCGCCGCGACGGGGGCCGTCAGCAGCAGGAACACGATCGCCGCGAGGCAACGGATCGCGACGCCGAGGTCGCCGGCATAGACCGCGACGGCGAGCAGCAGCAGGCCGGAGCCGACCGTGCCGGACTTACTCGCCGCATGCATGCGCGTGTAGACATCGGGAAAGCGCAGCACGCCGACCGCCCCGAAGAAGGCGAATCCGCCGCCCGCCAGCAGCAGCAACCCAACCAGGATGTTCTGCAGGAGTTCCATCAACGTGCCTTTCCGCCGGGTCGGCGCGTCGCCGGTGCGCCGCGCACCTCCGCCTGCCGGGGTTTCGCCACCTTTTCGCCGGGCGCCGCATCACCCGCCTTGCCGCGGGTCAGCACGAAACGCGCGAAGGCGACGGTGGCGAGGAAGCCGACGAGGCCGAGGGCGATCGCGATGTCGATGTAGAGATAGAAGCCCGACTTGATGCCGATGGTGGCGATGAAGCCGATACCGATCGCGACCAGCATGTCGAGCGCGGCGATCCGGTCCGGCAGCGTCGGGCCGAGCAGGATGCGCAGCACGACCATCAGGAAGGCGAGGACGAGCAGTCCCAGCGTGACGGCGAGGCAGAAGTCGAGAAAGCCGGCCGCAATCATCGGAACGTCTCCAGGATCTTCGCCTCGAAGCTGTTGCGGATATCCGCGATCGCCGCATCGACGTCGGGAACGTCGATGGCGTGGATGAAGATGGTCTTGCGGTCGTCGGAGACGTCGACGCTCATGGTGCCCGGCGTCAGGGTGATGAGGTTCGCCAGCAGCGTGATCTCGAAGTCGCGGTCGACGGTGAGCGGATAGGCGAAGAAGCCGGGATTGAGCCGCATGTCGCGACGCATCAGCACCTTGGCGACCTTGATCGCCGACAGCATCAGCTCGCGCAGGAACATGCCGATCAGCCCGAAGATCAGGCGGGTGCGGCGGAGATAGCCGATCTGGCCGACCGGTTCGCGCACCACGTAGAGCACGAGCACGGAGAGCAGGAAGCCGAGCACGAGGTTGGCCGGCGAGAAGCTCTCGGTGATCGTCGCCCAGAGCAGCATGAAGACGAGGTTGGCGAGGCGCAGGCCGTTCATGGTTGGCTCCCGCGGATCAGGATGGGCGCGCTCGGCATCATTGCAGGCCCCCGAAGACCGCGCCGATATAGGCGGTGGGATCGATCAGGCCGCGTGCGGCCACGCCGGCAAAATCGTAGAGCGGCGCCGGCCAGAGCCCGAGGCCGACGATGGCGGCGGCGAGCACCAGCACGGGCAGCAGCAGCGCCGTGCCGCGGCGGTCGGCGGCGGCCGTGTCGCCGGCGGGGCCGAGCACGGTGCGCGTGCCGTCGGCGGTGCCTTCCGGGCCGCCACGCCAGAAGGCGTAGAGCCAGACCCGGCCGACGGCGAGCGTGGTCAGGAAGCCGGTGGCGAGGATCGCGAAGGCGAGCATGCGCGAGCCGGCGGCGAGCGAGGCATCGACGAGGACCAGCTTCGGCCAGAAGCCCGAGAACGGCGGCAGGCCGGCGACCGAGAGCCCGAGCACGAGGAACAGCCCGGCGAGCAGCGGCGAGGCGCCGTAGAGGCCGCCGAGGCGGCGGAGGTCGAAGCTGCCGTCGACGCGCGCCGCCATGACACCGGCGATGAGGTAGAGCGCCGTCATCGTCAGCATCGAGTGCACGGCATAGACGATCGCGCCGGTGAGTGCCGCCTCGGTGGCGAGCGCCACGCCGACCAGCATCGAGCCGATGCCGGAGATGATCAGGTAGCCGAGCATGCGGCGGAAGTCCGACTGCGCCAGCGCGCCGAGCGCGCCGAGCACCATGGTCAGCGCCGCGATGACGGCGACGAGGCCGCTGAAGGCGTCGGCCTGGCGCGGCAGCAGCATGACCAGCACGCGCAGCAGGGCGTAGACGCCGACCTTGGTCAGCAGGCCGGCGAACAGCGCCGACACCACGATGCGCGGCGTGTGGTAGGAGGCCGGCAGCCAGGCGTTGACCGGGAAGGCGCCGGCCTTCATCGCGAAGGCGAAGAAGAACAGGCAGGCGATGGCGATCAGCGGCGCCGACGACGGCGCGCGCTGCGCCGCGCCGACGATGTCGGCCATGTTGAGCGTGCCGAGCACGCCGTAGAGCAGGCCGATCGCGATCAGGAACAGCGTCGTCGCGACGAGGTTCAGGAAGGCATATTTGATCGTCCCGTCGATCTGCGCCTTTTCCGAGCCCATCACCAGCATGCCGAAGGACGAGATCAGCAGCACCTCGAACCAGACGTAGAGGTTGAAGAGGTCGCCGGTGAGGAAGGCCCCCGAGACGCCGGCCATCAGCAGCAGCAGGAACGGGAAGATGCCGTAGCGCCGCTCGGAGACGTTGAAGCTGTCGCGGGCGTAGAAGGTGGCGACGAGTGCGACCACGGCGGCGGTGACGGCGAAGGTCGCGCCGAGGGCGTCGGCGGTGAAGGAGATGCCGAAGGGCGGCAGCCAGCGCCCCATCGCCATCACGATCGGGCCTTCCGTCGCGACGCGGATGAGCAGCATCACGTCGACGACGAGGGTCAGCGACAGGGCGCCGAGCGCGAGATGCCACTGCAGACCCGAGCGCCAGCGCGTCACGAGGCCGATGGCGCCGGCCACCATCGGAATCAGCACGGGCAGGATCACCAGCCAGTCGGCCGCCGGTATCGGGGCGGCGACGAGGGCGGCGGTCAGGTCGACGGCGGTCGCGGCATGATCGGGGGTCGCCATCGCTGTCAGTATCCCATCGGAGGCGGCGGCTCGCTGCGCGGTTCGGCGATGCGCATGCCGTTGGTGTCGTCGGTGCCGAGCTCCTGGTAGGCGCGGTAGCCGAGCACGAGCAGGAAGGCGAAGAAGGAGAACGAGATCACGATCGCCGTCAGGATCAGCGCCTGCGGCAGCGCGTTGGCGACGCCGGGCGCCGGCACCATCTCGTCGAGGCCGATGAAGGCGGGCACTTCACGCGTCAGCCGGCCGCTGGTGAACAGCAGCAGGTTGACGGCGTTGCCGAGGATGGCGACGCCGATCAGCACGCGGATCAGGTGGCGCGACAGCAGCAGGTAGATGCTGGTGGCGAAGAAGGCGGCGACGAGGCCGGCGAGAGCGGTCTCCATGCGATCAGTCCCCGTCGTATTCTTCGAGGCAGAGCGCGATCGAGGTGATCGCGCCCATCACGACGCAGTAGACCCCGATGTCGAACAGCATCGGCGTCGACAGCGCCGCCTCGGAGCCGAGAATGGTCGGGTAGACCCAGAGCCCCGTCATGAACGGCACGCCGGCCGGCAGCGACAGGATGCCCGCAAGGGCGGCGAGGATCAGGCCGATGCCGGCGATCGACATCGGATGCACCCGGATCGCCCGGCGCACGGTGGCGACGCCGCAGGCGAGTCCGTAGATCGCAAGGCCCGACGCGCCGATCAGCCCGCCGATGAAACCGCCGCCCGGATCGTTGTGGCCGCGCAGCAGCACGAAGATCGAGAACAGCAGCATCAGGCTGGCGATGTAGGGCGCGACGGTGCGGAAGATCAGCGTTCTCATCGGACGGTCTCCGCTCCCCGGCTGTGGCGCGACGCCACGACCTGCTCCGGCTCGGGCACCACCGGCACGCGCCGGCGGCCGCTGAGGCGCACGACGGCGAGGATCGCGAGGCCGGTGATCATCACCACGGCGATCTCACCCAGCGTGTCGAGGCCGCGGAAATCGACGATGATGACGTTCACGACGTTGCGGCCGTGCGCGATGGTGCGGCTGTAGGCGTCGAAGAAGTCGGTCAGGCGGCGGTCGAAGGCCTGCTGCGTCACGGCGAGCAGAATCAGGCCGAAGCCGGCGCCGCAGGTGATCGCGATGGTGCCATCGAGCAGGCGCTGGCTGCTCGGGCGGTGGTCGCGCTCGGCGAGATTGAGCCGGGTCATCGCCAGCGTCAGGATCACCACCGACAGCGTCTCGACCATGAACTGCGTGAACGACAGGTCCGGCGCGCCGAACAGCATGAAGATCAGCGCCACGGCAAAGCCCTGGATGCCGAGCGAGACGATGGCGGTGAGGCGCGTGCGCGCGGCAACCACCGCCGCGAGGCCGAGCAGCGCGATCAGGATGACGCCCGCCTCGTAGAAGGTCGGCTCGGGCATCGCCGGCATCGCGGGCCAGGTGCCGGTGAGGCCCATCGGCAGCAGCAAGGTGAGCGCGACGAGTGCCAGCGTCACCGTCATGTAGACCTCGAGCCGGCCGCCCTGGATCGAGCGGGTCAGCACGGCCGAGAATCGCACGATGACCGAGACGACCTGGTCGAAGCCGCGATCCGGGCCCCAGCCGATGACCTTCAGCGCCCGGGCGACGAGATCGCGCAGGCGGTCGAGCGCGAGGAAGGCGCCGACGCCGAGGATGACCGTGAGGATCGACAGCAGCAGCGGCGCCGAGATGTAGGTCGGGATAAGATGCAGGTCGCTCTCGACCGGGCCGCCGAAGACGGCGGCGGCCATCGGGCCGAGCAGCAGGCTGCCCGTGGTGCCGACGGCGAGCGCCGAGGCGAGGCCGACGAGGCCGAGCACCACCGGCCCGAGCCAGAGCGCCGGAGGCCCTTCGTGGGCGTGCTTGGGCGTATGCACCTCGGGACCGAGGAACGGCTTCAGCGCCACGGCGAAGCCGATCACCAGCATCAGCGCATTGCCGGCGACGGCGGCGGCGAGCAGCCAGATGCTCGAGCCGAGCAGGCCCTCGTAGAGCACTTCCTTCGCGACGAAGCCGATCATCACCGGCAGGCCGGCCATCGAGATTGCGCCGACCAGGGCGGCGGCGAAGGTGATCGGCATCAGTTTGCGCAGGCCGCCGAGCTTGGTCACGTCACGCGTGCCGGCCTCGTGGTCGATGATGCCGGCGACCATGAACAGGGCACCCTTGAACAGCGAATGGGCGAAGAGATAGAGCACCGCGCCTTCGATCGCCTTCTCGCTGCTGGTGCCGGTCAGCAGCACGAGCAGGCCGAGCGAGGCGACCGTCGTATAGGCGAGCATCAGCTTGAGGTCGGTCTGGCGCACGGCGAGCAGCGTGCCGACCAGCAGCGTCACCGCGCCGAACAGCGGCAGGATCGTCATCCAGAGCACGGTGTCGCCGAGCACCGGCTGCAGGCGCATCAGGAGATAGACGCCGGCCTTCACCATGGTCGCGCTGTGGAGATAGGCCGACACGGGGGTCGGCGCCTCCATGGCATTGGGCAGCCAGAAGTGGAACGGGAACTGCGCCGACTTGGTGAAGGCGCCGCCGAGCACCAGCAGCAGGATCGGCACGTAGAGCAGCGAATTGCGCAGCACGTCGCCGCTCGCCAGCACTTCGGACATTTCCTTGGTGCCGGTGACCGAGGCGATCAGCAACACGCCGGCCATCAGGGCGAGGCCGCCGCCGCCGGTGACGAGCAGCGCCTGCAGCGCGGCGCGGCGCGAGGCGGCGCGGGAATGGTCGAAGCCGATCAGCAGGAACGAGGTGATCGACGTCAGTTCCCAGTAGATGAACAGGGCGATCAGGTTGTCGGCGATGACGAGGCCGAGCATCGCGCCCATGAACATCAGGATGAACGAGAAGAAGCGCCCGAGCTGCGGATGGCCGGCGAGGTAGCCGCCGGCGTAGACGACGATCAGCGTGCCGATGCCCGAGATCAGCAGCGCGAAGACCAGCGACAGGCCGTCGATGAAATAGGAGAGCCGGACGCCGTAGGCCGGCAGCCAGTCGGCCGCCGCCGTCGCGGTGCCACCGGCCGCGACCAGCGGCACGAGGCTGGCGAACTGCAGAAAGATCGCGAAGGGAACGAGGGCGAGCACCCATCCGGCCCGCGCGCCGAGCAGACGGTGCAGCACGGGGGCGACAAGGGCGGCGAGGAACGGCGCGGCGGCGGCCAGAAAGATCCAGTCGTGCGTCTCGCTCGTCATATCTCCGCCTTGTGGAGGTCGCGGTGGTCGACACGTGACCGGCCTGTGATCAGGACGCCGGCCGACCGAATCCCGCTCGAATCGTCGGATGCTCCGAGAACTAACGCCAAGTCATGCCGCGGGCAAGGAAAGTCGAACCGGCGGCGCCTGACGATTTCGTGGGTCATACGGTGGACTGCGTATCGCGCTCCGCGGCGCGGCCGGCGCGGATCGACGCGAGTGACCGGATCTGCCGGCCGGATCCATCGAAATTCGAGGGGCTGAGAAAGTCGAGGAAGGCCGCCTTGACCACCGGCCAGTCGCCGTCGACCACGGAAAACCATGCCGTATCGCGATTGCGGCCCTTGTAATGGGTGGCCTGGCGGAAAATGCCTTCGAAGACGAAGCCGAGCCGCTCGGCGGCACGCATCGACGGCGCATTGAGACGATCACACTTCCACTCGTAGCGACGATAACCGAGGTCGTCGAACGCACGGGCCATCAGGAGGAACATCGCCTCGGTCGACTGCGCGGTCCGCTGCAATGCCGGCGAGAGATGGATGTGGCCGACCTCGATCACCCCGCCCGCGGGGTCGATGCGCAGATAGCTCGCGACGCCGACGGCGCGGCCCGTGACGCGGTCGATGACGGCGTGGAACAGCGGGTCGTCGCCGCGGCAGGTCGCGTCCATCCAGGCGCCGAAGGCGGCGCGGTCGGCGAACGGGCCATAGCCGAGATAGGTCCAGTTGCGCCCCTCGGCATCGGCGCCGAAGGCGGCGAACAGGTCGTCGCCGTGCCGGTCCGGATCGAGCGGCTCGAGCCGCACGAGCCGCCCATCGGCCGGCGTGCGCGGCGGCCGCGCGGCCCCGGACCAGTCGCCGAGCGGGCGGCCGACCGGCTGGCCGAATGCGTTGAGAAGCGGTTCGGCGACTGCGGACATCAAACCTCCATCACGAAGTTTTTGGGCACGCGGCGGGGAATGAACCCCGGACGTCGTGCGTTGACCAGGCGCAGCCGACCGCTGCCGACCTGCTTTGCCCAGCTCGAAAGGAGCCCAGATCCAATGCCTTCGACCAAGTTCCGGACCCTCGCCGTAGCCGCCCTGTTCAGCCTCGCCGGTGCGACCGCCGCCCTCGCCGACCGCCCGCCGACGCTTGAGGAACGGGCCGCGATCCAGGAGGTGCTGATCGCCGAAGGCTTCACCAGCTGGGAGAAGATCGAACTCGACGACGACGGCCTGTGGGAGATCGACGACGCCATCCATACCGATGGCATGAAGTACGATCTCGAACTCGACAGCAACCTCGCGGTGGTCAAGCGCGAGCGCGACTGACCGCGTCCGGCGCGACCGCCGTCGCCCTGCGACCAGGCCCACGGTTGCCGGAGCCCGGCCGGCGCCTTACATGCGCCCCAGCACGGCGGCCGGGCTCCGCTCCCGCCACGCCCGCCGCCGAAACGGATCGCAGAAGGAGAAGCCGCAATGGCCGACGTCGCCGAAAAGATCGTCCGGACGGATGCCGAATGGCGCGAGATGCTGACCCCCGAGCAGTACCGCGTCACCCGCAAGCACGGCACCGAGCGTGCTTTCACGGGCCCGAACTGGGACACGAAGGCGGCCGGGACCTATTCTTGCGTCTGCTGCGGCAACCCGCTGTTCGAATCGGAAACGAAGTTCGACTCCGGCACCGGCTGGCCGAGCTTCTACGCCCCGCTCGCCCCCGAGGCGGTCGAGGAACACAGCGACCGCTCGTTCTTCATGCGCCGGACCGAGGTGCGCTGTGCGAAGTGCGATGCGCATCTCGGCCACGTCTTTCCGGACGGCCCCGCGCCGACCGGCCTGCGCTACTGCATGAACGGCACCGCGATGACGCTCGACCGTCGCGATTGAAGCCCTCGCTTCAGGCGAGTTCGAAGCGGATCGGCTGGGCGCCCTTCCACAGCGTCATCTTGCCGAGCTCGGTCACCTTGTCGAGGTCGGAGGTGATGGTGATGAAGTGGTTGCCGGCGAGCTGGCCCATCTTGCAGGCGAAGTGCACGCCGCCGTAGGCGAGCAGGATCTCCGTCTCGCTGATGCCGCCCGGATAGAGGATGATCTGGCCCGGGGCCGGGTAGCTGGTGTGGTTCTCGTAGCCGACGTCGAAGTTCATGTCGCCGAGCGGCATCCAGACGCCCTCGCCGCTCCAGCGCACGTGCACCACCTGGCTTTCGAACGGCAGCCGCGACAGGAAGGATGCGCAGGTCGCGGGCGCCTTCTCGGTCTCGAGCTTCGCGTCGAAGGTGTAGGGTCCGGCGGTGATCTTCAGCTTCGTCATCGTGTCCTTCTCCGTCAGCAGGTCCGCTCGCCGCCCTTGAAAATGGCCGATGGCCGGCCGGCGCGCGCGAATCGTCGAACCACTCTACGCGATCCGCGCGCGCTGCCGCAGCCACGCCGGCGGCCTTGCGTCGCGGCGCCGCCTTTGCCAAGCCTTCCACGGGCGGCCGTTCCCGTCTGACCTTGTCCCGAACCCTGCCCCACCGTCCGCCAACCGAGGCCGTTCGACAAAACCATGACCAAGCCCCTGCCGCCCCGCACCGAGAAGCGCCCCGTCGCCCGCACCATCCACGGCACCGAGATCGTCGACGACTACGGCTGGCTGCGATCGGCGCGCTGGCAGGAGGTGTTCCGCGACACGAGCCTGCTCGAGCCCGACATCCGCGCCCACCTCGAGGCGGAGAACGCCTACACCAAGGCCGAAATGGCCGGAACCGAGGATTTGCAGACGGCGCTCGTCAAGGAGATGCGGGCGCGGATCAAGGAGGACGATTCGTCCGTCCCCTCCCCCGACGGGGCCTATGCCTATGCGATGCGCTACGAGGAGGGCGGCCAGCATCCGAAGATCGTGCGCACGCCGCGCGACGGCGGCCCGGAGACGCTGCTCCTAGACGCGGACGCCCTCGCCAAGGGCAAGGCCTATTTCAAGCTCGGCGGCGCCGAGCACAGCCCCGACCACCGCTTGCTGGCCTGGTCGGCCGACGACAAGGGCTCGGAGTACTACACCGTCAAGCTGCGCGACCTCGACACCGGCACCGATCTCGCCGACGAGATCGCCTCGACCACCGGCGGCGTCGCCTTCGCCGCCGACGGCAAGAGCTTCTTCTACGCCGTGCTCAACGAGAACCACCGCGCCGAGAAGATCTTCCGGCACGTCGTGGGCACCCCCGCCGAGGACGACGTGCTCGTCTACCAGGAGAGCGATCCGGCCTTCTTCATCGGCGTCGGCAAGACGCAGTCCGGCCGCTTCATCGTCATCGACGCGCACGACCACGAGACCTCGGAAGTGCGCCTGATCCCGGCCGACGCGCCGGAGACGCCGCCGCATCTCGTCGAGGCGCGTGCGACCGGCGTCGAATACAGCGTCGAGGACGACGGCGGCGACATGCTGCTGATCACCACCAACGCCGACGCGCCGGACTTCAAGATCGTCTCGGCGCCGCTCGCCGATCCCGGCCGCGACAACTGGGTCGACGTGGTGCCGCACGTCCCCGGCCGGCTGATCATCGCCGCCACCGTCTACGCCGACCGCCTCGTCAGGCTCGAGCGCGAGAACGGGCTGCCGCGGATCGTGATCCGGCAGCTCTCGACGGGCGAGGAACACGCGATCGCCTTCGACGAGGAGGCCTATTCGCTCGGCCTCGCCGGCTCCTACGAGTTCGACACCACGATGCTGCGCTTCACCTATTCGTCGATGACGACGCCGGCGCGCGTCTACGACTACGACATGGCGACGCGCGAGCGCACGCTGCGCAAGCAGCAGGAGGTGCCGTCGGGGCACGATCCGGCCGACTACGTCACCCGCCGCGTGCAGGCGCCGAGCGCCGACGGCGAACTCGTCCCCGTCTCGCTGCTCTACCACAAGGATACGCCGCTCGACGGCTCGGCGCCGCTGGTGCTCTACGGCTACGGCGCCTATGGCATCGCGATGCCGGCCTCGTTCTCGACCGGCGTGTTCTCGCTGGTGAACCGCGGCTTCGTCTATGCCATCGCCCACATCCGCGGCGGCAACGACAAGGGCGACCACTGGTACCGGACGGCACGCAAGGCCGGCAAGACGAAGACCTTCGAGGACTTCGTCGCCGCCGGCGAGCACCTCGTCCGCGAGGGCTTCACCAGCCGCGGCCGCATCGTCGCGATGGGCGGCTCGGCGGGCGGCATGCTGATGGGCGCGGTCGCCAACATGGCGCCGGACCTCTTCGGCGGCGTGATCGCGATCGTGCCCTTCGTCGACGTGCTCAACACGATGCTCGACGACACCCTGCCGCTGACGCCGCCGGAATGGCCCGAGTGGGGCAACCCGATCGAGAGCGCCGAGGATTTCGCGACGATCCTCGCCTACTCGCCCTACGAGAACGTCTCGGCGCAGGCCTACCCGCCGATCCTCGCCATCGCCGGTCTCACCGACCCCCGCGTCACCTACTGGGAGCCGGCGAAATGGGTGGCGCGGCTGCGCGAACTCTCCACCGGCGACAGCCCGGTGCTGATGCAGATCGACATGGATTCCGGCCACGGCGGGGCTGCGGGCCGGTTCGACGCGCTCAAAGAGAGCGCCCTGCGCTTTGCCTTCGCGCTGAAGGTGATGGGGAAGGCGGGCTGAGGAATCCGCCCGAGCCGCGGAGTACGATGGGGGCGGAGACTGAAACAGGTCACTATGATTCTGTTTCAGATTTGAATGTCCGCGATGGGTGGCGTGCCGATCTCTACAGGAGCGGGTTAGGGCTGGTCAGGAGCGACGAGCAGATAGCTAATGTTTCCGTTGCGACGAACGACACGCTCTACGTTCACCGCATCACCTACGCGATGAAGGATTGACGACCTAAGTGCTATTGTTTCCTTACCCTCGATAGGCGAAATTTGGTAGCCGTAACTTGGCTGCCTTCCACGCGCTAAGTACCCTTCTCCAGAATGTGTAATCGCGACGATCACGCCGCTGATGTGAATTCTTTCAACAACAGGAGATGACTGAATAATTGGCTGGTAAAGGAGGCCTGCCAAGATCACCGTAGTCACAACAGCCGCCCAAAAATGCTCGCGAATGTATTGCCAAACTACGGCCATTACACAAAGTCCTCCGCGCATTTCCTGTCAGATAGATGGCTCAATTCCCCGGTTCATCGTGCTATTTTCAGTGCGCGCACTTTAGTCGGCCCCGGTCGATTCCGGCTCCATGCTTTCGAGAGATTCCCAAAACCCGCGACAGATTTGCTCCAAGACAACGGCGACGTGCAAGGTCCGCTTCAGACCGCCTTGTGCCCTAAACGACAGAGATGAGTCGCAAGCGGACTCTGAAACAGAATTCACAATTCTGTTTCGGCGACGGCCCCTCGTTTCCGACGCCAACGTTGTCGGAGCCGAAGCTAATTCGGCTTCGGCCGCGCGGGCACCCTCGTGAAACAGGGTAAGCCAACCCGTTAAGTTGATAAGGCGTGAACGCTCTACCTTGGGCATCATTCTCACAACGCCCCACGTGCGTATATGTGGCGCATATGTGCCTGGACGGCATCCTGTACGCCTCCGGCGTCGATGGCGCGAAAAACTTGATGTGCAGATTTCCAGCACCGCCACGACCTGGCGCCGGGCGACCAATGTCGGGTCGTGACGGGTGTTTTGACCGCCCACAAGATCGTGAGCGGCCGATCCGCGGCCGGTCGCGCCGCGTATCCGGACTGACGACAGCGGCGACCGTCCGCCGACGCGCCAGCCGGAGCTGCACCATGATCTTCGCCAGAAGCCCCGCGCGCCGTGCCCTCGCCGGCCTCATGACCCTCATCGGCCTCGCCGGTCCGGCGGGCGCCACCGATGTGCCGCCGCCGCACGGCCCCCTGGTGATGGAAGAGTTCTTCGCCGGCCGCACGGTCGGCGACGGCGTGTTCCGCGCGCCGATCGCCGGCGTCGAGCGCCGCTTCCGCGTCATCGCCGACGGCAGCTTCGACGGCCGCACGCTGATCCTGAAAGAGCACATCGTCTACGAGGACGGCCAGGTCGTCGACGAGGCCTGGCGCTTCGAGAAGCTCGCCCGCGGCGGCTACGACGGCA
This sequence comes from Methylobrevis albus, assembly GCF_015904235.1. GTDB lineage: Bacteria > Pseudomonadota > Alphaproteobacteria > Rhizobiales > Pleomorphomonadaceae > Methylobrevis_A > Methylobrevis_A albus. Next base: position 30,818 of record NZ_JADZLT010000041.1, on the reverse strand, counting down.
AGCGCACCCATGTCGCGACCATCGTGCCGGTGAGGGTCGACGAGAGCGGCATCGTCAGCATGGGCTACGTCGCCACCGTGGCCGGGCCGGACGGCACCGAACGACAGTTGCGCTTCGACGACGAACTGCGCCTGACCGGTCCACGCACCGTGCTGAACACCGCCCGCGTGCGCTGGTTCGGCCTGCCGATCGGCACGGTCGAGGTCACGTTCCGGAAATAGCGCGGCACACTGACCCGCTGCCGATAGTGAGCCGGAGGGTCGGCGTGCCCGGCCTCGTCCTTCGAGACAGGCGCTGCGCGCCTTCCTCAGGATGAGGCCTCCGGTAATTTCGTCAATTCACTCAAATTCTTGCCCTTTTCCCTCATCCTGAGGAAGGCGCGCAGCGCCTGTCTCGAAGGACGAGGGAAAAGCCCGGGCGTCGGCGAGCCGTCCTGCCTTACTGACCGACCGCCGCCCCCTCCGCCGCCGGCTCGACCAGCGCGGCGCTCTTCGCGATCAGCTCGCGCAGGCCGGCGAGTTCGCCGCGGATCGTGGCCAGTGCGCCGGAGGCGGTCTCGTACCGGCTCTCGGCGTCCGCCGCGGCAGCGGCCGTCTCGCGGCGGCGCTGCTCGAGTTCGCCGACGGTTGCGGCGAGCGTGGTGACCTCCGCCTGGCGCGACGAGACCGCCGCGAGCAGCGGCACCAGCCGGTTGTTGGAGCGCACGAGATCGCGCTCGCGCAGCGCCGTCTCGGCCTCGGCGAGCGCGAGGCGCTGTTCCGCGGCGTCGAGCGTGCGCACCGCTCGCCGGACCGACAGGGTGGCCTCCCGGTCGGCGGTCTCGGCTTTTGCCTGCGCGGCGGCCGCGACATTGACCTGCCGCTGCCGGGCCTCCGCAGCGGCGGAGAGCGAAACCAGCCGGCTGCGGGCGCGGACGAGGTCGCGCTCGATCTGCGCGGAGGCAGCGTCCAGCTCCTCGCGCTCCGTCTCCCACCTTGCCGCCGCGGCGAGCGAGGCGGACGCGGCCTCGACGTCGGCGCCGAGGTCCGCGAGCTGCCGTTCGCGCGCCCCGATCGCGGCGATCATCGGCACCAGCCGGTTGTGGTTGCGCACCAGCGCGGTGGCCGCCGCCGTATTCCCCGCGGCGAGGTCGCTCGCTGCCGTCTTCGCGCGCGCTTCCTCGGCCCGCGCCGCCGCCGCGTCGCTTTCGGACGCGTCGAGCCGTGTGATCGCGGCGGCGAGCTGGCGCTCGCGCACTGCCACCGCCGCCTCGCGCGAGACGACCGCGCTCGTCGCCCGGCTCGACCGGCGTTCGAGGTCGGCGAGACGGGCCTTCACCCCGGCCTCGGTGCCGACGGCCTGGCGCAGCAGCGCCACTTCGCGCTGCAGGTCGTTGTTCTCGCTCCAGGTGGCGAAGGTGATCGCCCAGCCGGCGAGACCGAACAGCGCCAGCGCGCCCGCCGTCACGAGAAGGGTCCGCGGCCTGATCGATACCGTGCCACCTGCGGTCCGTGCCATGGGTCCCCTCCCTGATCGCGCTGAGACTGGTCGAGCCGGCCGCACGCCCCGGCCGCCGACGCCACATCGAGCAAGACTAGCCGATGAGCAGACGTCCGACGAGATCGGCGTTGGGCGAAGGTCGGTTCGGTTGATGGCAAAGCGTGGCGATATCCGGGGCTCGGCCAGCGCAAAGGGCCCGCTCCCGCGCCGTTCCGACCGGTCTTGCGCCGCGCCGGCGGCGTCCCGACATGACAGGGGTACGCCCGGGCGGCGGCGACGGCGTTGCCGTGGCCGCGGCGACCTTTTAAGGTCGCGCCCGGAACCCACCACATCGGGGTGGCGTTGTCGGAGGACCGGGTCGCCGTCGCGCGCGCCCGCCGCCGGCGCCCCCCGCCCGTCACGCCGCTGCGCCCTGCCCCGCGCCGCGGATCAACCCCCACCCAAGGAGACCATGATGGCTTTCGAACTTCCGGAACTGCCCTACGCCTATGACGCGCTCGGCCCGTACATGTCGGCCGAGACGCTCGAGTTCCACCACGACAAGCACCACCAGGCCTACGTCACCAACGGCAACAAGCTGCTGGAAGGCTCGGGGCTCGAGGGCAAGAGCCTCGAGGAGATCGTCAAGGAGAGCTACGGCAAGAACGCCGGCCTCTTCAACAACGCTGGCCAGCACTTCAACCACATCCATTTCTGGAAGTGGATGAAGCCGAACGGCGGCGGCGCGATCCCGGGCGAGCTCGAGAAGGCGATCATCGCCGACATCGGCTCGGTCGCGAAGTTCCGCGAGGAGTTCCTCGCCGCCGGCGCCGGCCAGTTCGGCTCGGGCTGGGCCTGGCTGACGCTGAAGGACGGCAAGCTCTCCGTCACCAAGACCCCGAACGGCGAAAACCCGCTGGTGCACGGCGGCACGCCGCTGCTCGGCGTCGACGTCTGGGAGCACTCCTATTACATCGACTACCGCAACGCGCGGCCGAAGTATCTCGAGGCCTTCTTCGACAACCTCGTCAACTGGGACTACGTCGCCGAGCTCTACGCCAAGGCGGCCTGACCTTCGCCGGGCGGCTCTCCCGATCGGAGAGCCGCCCGGTTTCCCCGCTGCGGGACCGGCGCGTTTCCATCAAAAATTAAGCCCGGCGCGGCACTCTGCGTCCCTGTTGGGGGACAGCATGGCCGAGCCGGAAGACAGTCGCAGCTTCAAGCAGATCGTCCTCATCGACGACAACCGGACGTTCACGGTCCTGCTGCGTTCGGTGCTGTGGGAGTTCGGCTTCCGCGCCATCGTCGATTTCGACAATCCCGACGAGGCGATCGACTACATGAAGACGTCGTTCGTCGACGTCTGCTTTCTCGACCTGATGATGCCCGGCACCAACGGCTTCAAGGTCGCCGACCGGGCACGGCACAGCCCGGACCTGCGCAACCGCATGATGCCGATCATCATGATCACCGGCCATGCCGACCGCACCAACATCCAGCGCGCGATCAACCACGGCATCGACGAGGTGCTGGTGAAGCCGATCCGGCCGAAGCACGTCTACCAGCGGCTGATGGGCGCGATCGACACGCCGCGGGTCTACATCAAGACCCGCAGCGGCTATTTCGGCCCCGACCGCCGCCGCCGGCACGACCCGAACTACCGGGGACCGGAACGGCGCAAGGTCGAGGACCACCAGGTACTCACCGCGGAAGGCTTCGTGCACATCCGCGAGGTCCGCGCCGCCGAACGCCTCGCCGCCGCCGCCCGCCGCGCCAGCGAAGCCCCGGCAGCCCCGACGGCCGTGGCCCCGGCGCCGACGCCGGCTCCAACTGCGAAGGTCGATCAGATCTTCCTCGACTGAGGGGGAGGCAGGACCGGGACAATGGGTGAGGCAGGCCGGGCGAGACAGCGCTGCGAGACACCCGGCGATGCCTTGCATCGCATTGGCTTTGGGACGGGGACGGGACCGGACCGGACCCGCGCGGGTTTCTCCATTCCCCTCCGCCGTCATTGCCGGGCTTGACCCGGCAACCCAATGGCCTGGGTAGATTGGCCGAGTACCTGATTGAAAAACAACAATTATCGACGATGCGCCATCGCCCGCGGCACGGCGAGTGGGTCGCCGGGTCAAGCCCGGCGATGACGGCGGAGAGTGAGTGGATGTCCGCTTTCCGTCGGCCAGCACTGGTTCCCGGTAAGGCGGTCGGGCCGCTCCTGACCACCGAGCCTCCAACCGGATGCCTCGCCGCGCTGTCGCCCCCGCCTTACGTCGGCACACCCTGCCGGCAGATCGCGCTGTAGACATTCGCCGAATAGCGGCTCTGCAGGTCGTAGAGCCAGGCCCGGCATTCCGGCTCGCTCTGGAAGCAGCGGCGCTGGCGGATGGTCTGGAGGTCGTCGTCGTAGAAGCTGGCGCGCTCGCGCTGGCCGTGGAAGCCGCCGTACCAGACGCTGCCCGGCCCGACCGCGGCCTCGATCGCCGCGCAGCCGGCCGAGCCGATCTGCGGAGGACCACCCGCATCGGCGCCAACGCAGGCGGCGAGGCCGGCGGCGCCCGCCAGGACGGCGAGTGACAGCAGCGCCTTCACTGGCGCACCGTCGTGCCGCCGTCGGCGATCTCCAGCACCATCTTCCGGCGCACCACGGTCGGGAACGCGTCGGTCCGCTCCACCGTCATCACGAAGGCGCCGGGGCCGCCGATCACGTCGCGGCGGTAGTGCTCGTCGAGCGGCTCGTTGGCGACGCGGCGCACGACGCCGCCGGGGCCGGCGATGACGAGGCCGTTGATGGTGATGCCCTTGGCGACCGCGTCGTCGCGGGCGAACTGCACGGGACGGCCGCCGATGTTCGGCCCGTCGCCGGAGACGTCGATCACCATCTTGAGGCCCTCATAGGCATTGCTCTCGATCAGGCCGACCGAGAAGTCGATCGCCGCCGAAATCGAGTTGTAGCCTACAGCGGCGCGCGGCCGGCTGACCAGTGCGTCGGCGAAGGCCTGCGCCGAGGTTTCGTCCTCGATCACCATCCAGTCGACGATGACGTGCTGCGAGCCCGGGCCGCCCCACTCGACATAGGCGAGGGCGATCTTGCCGATCAGGCCGCCGCGGATGACGTCGAGCACGTCGCGGCTGGTGACCGCCTCGGCATAGCCGCGGCGCTGCAGGGCGAGTTCGTCATCGTCGATGGAACCGGAGCCGTCGGCCGCGAGCACGAGCTCGACGTCGACCTGCTCGGCGACGGCCGGGGTGATTGCCGCCGCGATGACGACCGCGAAGGCCAGCAAGCGTGCACCGATCCGACGCATTGGTCCCTCCGCCCAGTCGTTCACCCTATTTGGGAGATGGCCCGGAAGGATGAGACGTCAAGGGTGCGTCGCCCTCAGCCGTGCGCGAAGTCCCAATAGAGTTCGCGCGCCTTCGCCATCACGGGGCCGGGCTGGAAATGGCGGCCGTCGATCTGCGTCACCGGCACGACCTTGGAATAGTTGCCGGTCGAGAACACCTCGTCGGCTTCGAGGAAGTCGCGCGGGCGGAGCTGCGTCTCGGCGACGTCCATGCCGGCGGCGCGGAGCAGGTTGATGGTGCGCTGGCGGGTGATGCCGTTGAGAAAGCTGCCGTTCGGCACCGGCGTCGCGACCTTGCCGTCCTTGACGAGGAAGAGGTTCGAGGTCGCGGTCTCGGCGATGTTGCCGAGCATGTCGCACATGATCGCGTTCTCGAAGCCGCGCGCCTTTGCTTCGCGCAGGGCCCGGCCGCTGTTCGGATAGAGGCAGCCCGCCTTGGCGTCGGTCGGTGCGACTTCATAGGATGGGCGGCGGAACGACGAGATGGTGGCGGTGAAGCCGGTCGGCGCCGGCATCGGCGTCTCATAGAGGCAGAGACAGAAGCGGGTCGAGGCGGCCAGCGGGTCGACGCCCATGAAGCCGCCCTCCTCCGCCCAGTACATCGGCCGGATATAGACCGCGGTGCCGGCGGCGAACTTCGCCACGCCCTCGCGGGCGAGCTCGGCGATCTCCCCGGCGGCCATCGTCGCGGCAAGGCCCATGGCGACGGCGCTGCGGTTGACGCGGGCGCAGTGCAGGTCGAGGTCCGGCATCACGCCCTCGAAGGCGCGCGCGCCGTCGAAGACGCTGGAGCCCTGCCAGAAGGCGTGGCTGCGCGGACCGAGCACCGGCTCGTTGCCCGAACGCCAGCCGCCGTCGATATAGGTCCAGGTTTCCGACCACTCCGCCATCGCGTCCTCGCCCCGTTCGCTCATCTCAGCGGCCGTTCTGGCCCCGCCGGGGCGGATGGTCAAGCGCGGGAAACGCCGCTCGCGGCGTTCGCGGTTGCGTGCCGCGACGATCCGGCTAGTGTCGCCTCGGCGGCACGCACCGGCAGCAGCCGGCGACGGCCGCCGCCAGGACCGATGCTCGCCATGCGCTTTTCCGTCTATGTCTTCGATGCCTACGGCACGCTGTTCGACGTCCACTCCGCCGTGCGCCGCCACGCCGCCGCCCTCGGCCCCGACGCGCAGCGCCTCTCCGAGATCTGGCGCGCGAAGCAGCTCGAATACAGCTGGGTGCGCACGCTCGGCCGGCGCTACCGCAGCTTCTGGCTGCTCACCGAAGACGCGCTCGACTGGGCGTTCACCGCGGTGCCGACCGCCGACCGCGGCCTGCGCGCCGACCTGCTCGACGCCTATGCCAAGCTCGACTGCTATCCGGAGGTGCCGGCGCTGCTCACCGAACTCCGCGACATGGGCGTCAAGATCGCCATCCTCTCCAACGGCTCGCCGAAGATGCTCGACAAGGCCGTGTCGGCGGCCGGCCTCGACGGGCTGTTCGACGAGGTGCTCTCGGTCGACGCCATCCACGTCTACAAGCCCGACCCGCAGGTCTACGACATCGTCACCAATCGCTTCCGGGTGTTCCCGTCCAACGTCTCGTTCCAGTCGTCGAACCGCTGGGACATCGCCGGCGCCAGCGAGTTCGGTTTTCGATCCGTCTGGATCAACCGCATTGGTGCCGCCGACGAATATGCCGAGATGAAGCCGGCCGCCGTGCTGCCGTCGCTGACCGGGCTGACGGCGCTCGGGTGAGGCCGAGCGCCTAGGGTCTCACTCCGCCAGCGCCGCGAGCACCCGCGCCCAGGAGCGCTGGCCCTTCCGGAAACTCTCGAGCTCGTACTTCTCGTTCGGGCTGTGAATGCGGTCGTCGTCGAGGCCGAAGCCGATCATCAGGCTGTCCATGCCGAGCATCGACTTGAACAGGCCGACCACCGGGATCGAACCGCCGGAGCCGACCATGGCGGCCGGGCGGCCCCATTCGTCGGCGAGCGCGGCGAGCGCCTTGTGCAGGGCCGGGCTGTCGTCGTTGAGGCGCAGGCCCGGGCTGCCGCCATGCGGGTGGAACGCGACCCGGGCGTCGGGCGGCAGCCGGTCATGCACGAAGGCGCGGAAGGCGGCGCGGATCTTGTCCGGATCCTGGTCGCCGACGAGGCGGAACGAGACCTTGGCTTTGGCGACCGCCGGCAGCACCGTCTTGAAGCCGTCGCCGGTGTAGCCGCCGGTGATGCCGTTGATCTCGGCGGTCGGGCGTGACCAGACGAGTTCGAGCGCGGAGCGCCCGGCCTCGCCGGCCGAGGTGGTGAGGCCGACGCCGCCGAGGAACGCCGCCTCGTCGAAGCCGAGCGAGGCCCAGTTCGCCTTGATCGCCTCGGAGACCTCGCCGACGCCGTCGTAGAAACCGGGGATCGTCACGCGGCCCTCGTCGTCGTGCAACTCGCCGAGGATCCTGGTCAGGACGCGGATCGGGTTCAGCGCCGGGCCGCCGAACATGCCCGAATGCAGGTCCTTGTCGGCGCAGGCAATGGTGATCTCCTCGCCCACCAGCCCGCGCAGCCGGGTGGTGATCGCCGGCGTCTGCCGGTCCCACATGCCGGTGTCGCAGACGAGGGCGACGTCGGCGCGCAGCTCCTCCGCGGTCGCGGCCATGAACGGCACGAGGCTCGGCGACCCGGACTCCTCCTCGCCCTCGAACAGGATGGTGACGTTGACCGGCAGCCCGCCGATTTCGGCGATGTAGGCCCGCGCCGCCTCGACGAAGGTCATGATCTGGCCCTTGTCGTCCGAGGCGCCGCGGCCGACGATCCGCTGCGATCCGTCGCCGGCGGTCTCGAGCCGCGGCTCGAACGGCGGCGTGGTCCAGAGACCCAGCGGATCGACCGGCTGCACGTCGTAGTGGCCGTAGAACAGCACGTGCGGCTTGCCCGGCGCCTGCTTCCAGTGCGCCACCACCATCGGATGCCCCGGCGTCGACCGCACCGAGGCGTCGAAGCCGATCGCCGCAAGGTCCGCGACCAGCCGCTCGGCCGCATGTGCACAGTCGGCCCGGAAGGCCGGGTCGGTCGAGATCGACGGGATCTTCAGGAGGTCGAACAGCCGCGCGAGGCTGGCGTCGAAATCGGCATCGAGGCGGGTGAGCACGGCGTCGAGGGCTTCGGTCATCGAATCTGGACCTCGCGGGAGAAAGCGGAGTTGGCGCGTCGCCTCAGCGCCTGAGCAGGCTCCCCAGCACGCCGCGGACGACGGCGCGACCGACGCTGGAGCCGACCGAGCCGGCCATCCTCTTGCCGACGTCGGCCGCGACCTTGCCGGCGACCTGGTTGACCACGGTGCGCGTCACATCGCGGGCCATGCGCTGGCCGGTGGTCATCGTGGTGCGCTTGCCCTGGGTCGGGGCGGTGCCGAAGATCGAGCCGATCAGGCCGCCGAGGAAGCCGCCGGCGGGGGGCGCGTTGGCCTGCTCCAGTTTGGCGGTCGCCGCGGCCGAGAGCATCTCGAACGCCGACTCGCGGTCGATCTCCCTGTCATAGATCGCGCCGACCGGGCTCGCCGCCATGATCGCCTGGCGCTCGGCCGGGGCGAGCGGGCCGAGCCGCGACGCCGGCGGCCGGATCAGCGTGCGCTCGACCATCGACGGCACGCCCTTGCCTTCCAGCACCGACACCAGCGCCTCGCCGACGCCGAGCTGGGTGATCACCTCGAAGGCGTTGAAGGCGGGGTTGGGGCGGAAGGTCTCGGCGGCGACGCGCACCGCCTTCTGCTCGCGCGGGGTATAGGCGCGTAGTGCGTGCTGGATGCGGTTGCCGAGCTGGGCGAGCACGCTTTCGGGCACGTCGAGCGGGTTCTGTGTCACGAAATAGACGCCGACGCCCTTTGAGCGGATCAGCTTCACCACCTGCTCGACCTTGTCGACCAGCGCCTTCGGCGCCTCGTCGAACAGAAGGTGCGCCTCGTCGAAGAAGAACACGAGGCGCGGCTGCTCGGGGTCGCCGACCTCGGGTAGTTCCTCGAACAGCTCCGACAGCAGCCAGAGCAGGAAGGTGGCGTAGAGGCGGGGATTGTTGATCAGCTTGTCGGCCGCGAGCACGCTGACGACGCCGCGCCCGTCACGCGTGGTGCGCATCAGGTCGGCGATGTCGAGCGCGGTCTCGCCGAAGAAGTGGTCGGCGCCCTGCTGCTCCAGCACCAGCAACGCGCGCTGGATCGCGCCGATCGACGCCGGGGCGACGTTGCCATAGAGCGCGGAAATCTCGCTCGCACGCTCGGCGACATGGGCGAGCATCGCGCGCAGGTCCTTCAGGTCGAGCAGGAGCAGCCCGTCCTCGTCGGCGATGCGGAAGGCGATGTTGAGCACGCCCTCCTGCACGTCGTTGAGGTTCATCAGCCGGGCGAGCAGCAGCGGACCCATGTCCGAGATCGTGGTGCGGATCGGGTGGCCCTGCTCGCCGAAGAGGTCCCAGAACACGGTCGGGCACGCCTCGAGAGGATAGTCGGCGCCGAGGCCGATCTCATCGGCGCGCTTTTGCAGGAAGTCCTTCGGGGTGCCGGCCTCGGCGATGCCCGAGAGGTCGCCCTTGATGTCGGCGCAGAACACCGGCACGCCGGCCGCCGAGAAGCCCTCGGCGAGGATCTGCAGCGTCACGGTCTTGCCGGTGCCGGTGGCGCCGGTGACCAGCCCGTGCCGGTTGGCGAGTTTCAGTGTGAGGTATTCCGGCTTGCCGCTGCCGCCGATGAAGATCTTGCCGTCCTCGATCATGCCCGCCCCCGCGTCCACCGCCCTTGCGGCCCCGCTGGTTTATAGGACGGGGCGGGCGCGGGAACAATCGAGGCCCATGTCGCTTCTGTGCGCTTGGCGGCGACGCCAATGCGTGCGACGGCGCATGGACTTAAGTCATTTGCCGCATTTGCGCGAGTTTCACTTGTCATCGCCACCTTGGTGGTATCTATGTCGCCGCCACGCAACCCACACAGGAGATGCGGCATGCACGAGCTTGTCACCAGAATTGCGGACAACGTCGGCATCGGCGAAGCGACCGCCGAACAGGCGGTTCGCATCATCCTGAACTTCCTCGACCAGGACGGACCGAGCGACAAGGTCCGCGAACTCGCCACCGACATCGGCCTCTCCGACTGGATCGCGCCCCGCGCCGGCGGTGGCGGACTGCTGGCCGGCCTCGGCAACATGATGGGCGGCGGCGCGATGGCCGCCTTCGCCGAACTCAGCTCCGCCGGCCTCGACGTGACCCAGGTGCAGGGCGTCACGCAGGAATTCGTCGCCTATGCGCGCGAGAAGGCCGGCCCCGACATCGTCGACGAGATCATCAACTCGATCCCGGGCCTGTCGCAGTTCATCTGAGCCGCCTCTTCCCAGCAGATTGCGAGACAGAAGCGCCGCCCACCGGCCGTCCCGGTCGGTGGTTTCGCGGTGCGCCGGACCGGCGCAGATTTGTCCGGACATTACGGTGTTCGAATTGACGGGCGGCGGCTTCGTCCGATAAGTTCGCAAGCATCGACGCCGGTCTCGACGGTTTTCCGCCCACCGGCGGCAACCGGCGCGCGCCGGGCCCACAGGGAGCTCAGGTCCGGGCGCTGCTTCTCGCGTATCCGGGCCCCGTACAATCCGTGATAGAGTTAGGTCTCGTCGCTCTACTCATCCTGCTCAACGGCGTTTTTGCACTCTCCGAAATGGCGCTGGTGTCCTCGCGCCCCGCTCGCCTCAAGGCGATGGCGGATGCGGGACGGGCTGGAGCAACGAGCGCCCTGCGCCTCTCGTCCGATCCCGGACGTTTCCTCTCCACCGTCCAGATCGGCATCACCCTCGTCGGCATCCTCGCGGGTGCGTTTTCCGGTGCCGCGCTCGGTGATCTTCTGTCGACGATCCTGCGGGAAAACGGCGTTTCGGCGGCGGTCGCCGGACCGCTCGGCTTCGGCATCGTCATCGCCTCGATCACCTATCTGTCGCTGGTGATCGGCGAACTGGTGCCCAAGCAGCTCGCGCTGCGCAATCCCGAAGCGATCGCCTGCGCCGTCTCGCCGACGATGACGGTGCTCTCCCGCATCGCGGCGCCCGCCGTGTGGCTGCTCGACCGCTCCACCAGGGTCGCCTTCCGCCTGCTCGGGCAGTCCGGCGCGTCGACCTCGACGGTGACGGAAGAAGAAATCAAGACGATGGTGCTCGAGGCCGAGACCGCCGGCGTGCTGGAAACCCACGAGCGCGAGATGATCGCCGGCGTGCTCCGCCTCGGCGACCGTCCGGTGCGCGGGCTGATGACGCCGCGTACCGAGGTCGACTGGATCGGCCTCGACGAAAGCCCCGCCGCGATCCGGGCGCAGCTGCTGGCGACGCCGCATTCGCGGCTGCCGGTCTCCGAGAGCGACACCGATTCCATGGTCGGCGTGATCCAGGTGAAGGACGTGCTCGCCGCGCTGCTCACCGGCAGCGCCGAGTTCGACCTGCGCAGCTTCGTGCGCACCGCCCCGGTGATTCCCGACACCGTCGACGCGCTCGACATGCTGAAGACGCTGCGCGACGCCGCGGTGCCGATGGTGCTCGTCCACGACGAATACGGCCATTTCGAAGGCGTGGTGACGCCGGCCGACGTGCTCGAGGTGATCGCCGGCGCCTTCCGCTCCGATAGCTACGACGAGGACCCCGACGCGGTGCGTCGCGACGACGGCTCCTGGCTGCTCGCCGGCAGCATGCCGGCCGACGAAATGGCCGACTGCCTCGGCCTGTCGCTGCCGTCCGAGCGCGGCTACCAGACCGTGGCCGGCCTCGTGCTCGCGGGCCTGCGCCATCTGCCGATCACGGGCGAGACCGTCGACATGCTCGGCTGGCGCTTCGAGGTCGTCGACATGGACGGCCGCCGCATCGACAAGGTGCTCGCCTCGCGCGCCGCGGCGGACTGAGCCGCCCGAAGCGCCCCGGCCGCCGCGCGCGGCCGGGCGTGCGACCAGCCGCCACGTTCCGCGGCCTTGCGAACTGATTTCTTTTGCACGCGCGAAGGCTGATAGTCCGGCTGCGGCGTAAGCCGTTCGGCCATCTGTCGCCGTCCGGGGGCGCGGCCTATCCTGCGCCCCGTCAACGATGCCTCGAAAGAAGAGCAAGGGCGATGTCCAGCACCTCTCCGTCTCCGGCCCTGGCCCTGGCACCGGCCGACGCCCCGACGCTCGGCGCCTTCCTCGACCCGGCGATGCCGAAGGCGATGGCGACCGACTGGGAGGCCGCCGTCGCCAAGGCGCTGAAGGGCGGCACGCTCGACGGCATCGCCGCCCGCACCGCCGAGGGCATCGTCGTGCCGCCGCTGTCGGTGCCGCGCCGCGACGCCGTCGCGATCGCCGGCCGCGCAGCCGGCACCCCGTGGACCATCGTGCAGCGGCTCGTCGTCGGGCCGGATGCCGCCGCCGCCAACGCCGCGGCGCTCGACGAGCTCAACGGCGGCGTCGGCGCGCTCGACATCGTGCTGAGCTCCGGCGCCCTGCCCGATCCCGCCCGGCTGTTCGAAGGCGTCTACACCGACCTCATCGACATCCACCTCGCCGGCATCGCGCCGGGCGCGCCGGCGCGGGCCGAGATCGCGAACTTCCTCGCCGCCCGCCGCGGCGACAGCGCCGGCACGCTGCATCTCGGCATCGACCCCTATGCACCGGGCCAGATGGTGGCCGAGTCCGCCGCCGCCGTCTCCGACGCCATCGCGCTCGGCCAGTCGGCCGGGCTGCCCGGCACCTGGCTCACCACCGCCGGCCAGGGCTGGCACGGCGCCGGGGCGACCTCGGCGCAGCAACTCGCCGCGGCGCTGGCGACCACCGCCGAGTACCTGCGGGCCGGCGAGAGCGAAGGCTCGGTCGATCCGGCCGATCTGTTCCGCCGCATCGAATTCCGCATCGTCGCCGACCAGAACCAGTTCCTCACCATCGCCCGGCTGCGCGCCTTCCGCCGGCTGCACACGCTGTTCGCGGAGGCCTGCGGCTTCCGCCCGTCCGCCGCCTTCGTCCACGCCGAGGGCGCGCGGCGCATGCTGACGCGGCGCGATCCGTGGGTGAACATCCTGCGCTCGACGATTGCGGCCTTCTCGGCGGCGATCGGCGGCGCCGACAGCATCGGCACGCTGCCGCACACCGCCGTGCTCGGCCTGCCCGACGACGAGGCCCGCCGGCTGTCGCGCAACGTGCAGACGGTGCTGATGGAAGAATCGAACCTGCACAAGGTGGCCGATCCGGCCGCCGGCAGCGGCGGCATCGAGGCGCTGACCGACGCGCTCGCCGAGGCCGCCTGGGCCGAGTTCCAGCAGATCGAGCGCGAGGGCGGCCTCGCCGCCAGCCTCGCCGCCGGCGCCCTGCCCGCCCGCATCGCGGACGCCGCCGCCGCCTCGCAGAAGGCCGTCGCCCGCCGGCGCGAGCCGATCAGCGGCACCAGCACCTGGCCGCTGCTCACCGAGCGCACCGCCGTCGTCGCCGGCCCGCTGCCCGAGCAGCCCGCCACCCCCGGCCCGGTGCAGCCCTACCGCATCGCCGAGCCGTGGGAGGCGCTGCGCGACGCGTCCGATGCGATTCTTGCCCGCACCGGCGCCCGGCCGCTGATCTACCTCGCCAACCTCGGCCCGATCGCGTCGTTCATCGCGCGCAACAACTGGGCGAAGAACCTCTTTGAAGCCGGCGGCATCGAGACCGCCGGCCGTGAGGCGCACCTCTCCGCGGACAGCGTCGGTCCCGGGTTCGCGGCGAGCGGCGCGCGCATCGCCTGCCTCTGCTCGAACGACGCGACCTATGCCGAGTTCGCCGTTCCGGCGGCAGAGGCGCTGAAGGCCGCCGGTGCCGAACTGGTGCTGATCGCCGGCCGCGCCGGCGAAAGCGAGGCGGCGCTGCGCGCCGCCGGCGTCGACCGCTTCGTGCACGAGGGGCTCGACATGGTCGCACTCCTCACCGACCTTTCCGGCCGCCTCGGCGCCGACGCCGCCACGGGAGCCTGACGATGGCGAAGATCCCCGCATTCGACACCGTCCGCTACGCCCGCCGCGCCCCGGTCGCCGCCGCGCCCGACGACACCGCGCCGTGGATCACGCCCGAGGGCATTCCGGTGCAGCCGGTGTACTCGGCCGCCGATCTCGCCGGCCTCGACCACATCGACAGCTTCCCGGGTCTCGCGCCCTACCTGCGCGGCCCCTATCCGACGATGTACGTGCAGAGCCCGTGGACGATCCGGCAGTATGCCGGCTTCTCCACCGCCGAGGATTCGAACGCCTTCTACCGGCGCAACCTCGAGCAGGGCCAGAAGGGCCTCTCGGTCGCCTTCGACCTCGCCACCCACCGCGGCTACGACAGCGACCATCCGCGCGTGCCGGGCGACGTCGGCATGGCCGGCGTCGCGATCGATTCCATCTACGACACCCGCACCCTGTTCGGTGGCATCCCGCTCGACCAGATGAGTGTGTCGATGACCATGAACGGCGCGGTGCTGCCGGTGCTGGCGCTCTTCGTCGTCGCGGCCGAGGAACAGGGCGTTTCGGCCGACAAGCTGTCAGGGACCATCCAGAACGACATCCTCAAGGAGTTCATGGTCCGCAACACCTACATCTACCCGCCCGCGCCCTCGATGAAGATCATCTCGGACATCTTCGCCTTCACCTCGGAGAAGATGCCGAAGTTCAACTCGATCTCGATTTCCGGCTACCACATGCAGGAAGCCGGGGCGACGGCGGATCTCGAACTCGCCTATACGCTCGCCGACGGCATCGAATACGTGCGCACCGGCATCCGCACCGGCCTGCCCGTCGATCGCTTCGCGCCGCGGCTGTCGTTCTTCTGGGCGATCAGCACCAATTTCTTCATGGAGGTCGCGAAACTCCGCGCCGCGCGGCTGCTGTGGGCGCACCTGATGAAGAAGGAGTTCGATCCGAAGGATCCGCGCTCGCTGTCGCTGCGAACCCATTCGCAGACCTCGGGCTGGTCGCTCACCGCCCAGGACGTCTACAACAACGTGGTGCGCACCGCGGTCGAGGCGATGGCGGCGACGCAGGGGCATACCCAGTCGCTTCATACCAACGGCCTCGACGAGGCGCTGGCGCTGCCGACCGACTTCACCGCCCGCATCGCCCGCAACACCCAGATCGTGCTGCAGGAAGAGAGCGGCACCACCAAGATGATCGATCCCTGGGGCGGCTCGTTCTACATCGAGAAGCTGACCGCGGACCTCGCCGAGAAAGCGCTCGCCCACATCGCCGAAGTCGAAGCGCTCGGCGGCATGGCGAAGGCGATCGAGGCCGGCATTCCGAAGCTGCGCATCGAGGAAGCCGCGGCGAAGACGCAGGCGCGCATCGACAGCGGCGCCCAGCCCGTCATCGGCATCAACAAGTACCGCGTCTCGTCGGAAACCGAGATCGACGTGCTGAAGATCGACAACTCGGCGGTACGCGCGGCGCAGATCGCCAAGCTCGAACGCCTGCGCGCCGAGCGCGATCCGGCCGCGGTCGAGACCGCGCTCGATGCGCTGACCGCCTCGGCGGCGAGCGGCGAGGGCAACCTGCTCGCGCTCTCGATCGAGGCGGCACGGGCGAAGGCGACCGTCGGCGAGATCACCATCGCGATGGAGAAGGTGTTCGGCCGCCACAAGGCCGAGATCCGCTCGATCGCCGGCGTCTACAAGCGTGAGGCCGGGCGCATGCACGACCAGATCGAACAGATCCAGCGGCTCGTCGAACAGTTCGAGGAGGACGAGGGCCGCCGCCCGCGCATCCTCGTCGCCAAGATGGGCCAGGACGGCCACGACCGCGGCCAGAAGGTGATCGCTTCCGCCTTCGCCGACCTCGGCTTCGACGTCGACATCGGCCCGCTGTTCGCAACGCCTGAGGAAGCCGCCCGCCAAGGCGTCGAGAACGACGTGCACATCGTCGGCGTCTCGTCGCTCGCCGCCGGGCACCTGACTTTGGTGCCGGCGCTGAAGGCGGCGCTGGAAGCCGAGGGCCGCGGCGACATCATGATCGTCGTCGGCGGCGTGATCCCGCCGCAGGACTACGACACGCTGATCGCCGCCGGCGCATCGGCGATCTTCCCGCCCGGCACCGTGATCGCGGAAGCCGCCGCCAAGCTCATCCACGAACTCAACCGCCGCCTCGGCCACGCCGAGCAACGCGCGGCGGAGTGAGGTAACCTCTTACCGCATTATTGTAAATCTACGCGGAGAGGAGATGAGGGGTGACGCGGCAAAACCGGTGATGAAAGCGCCGACGCACTTGGGAAGAAAGACCGAGTTTAACCCCTGATTTCATACTCGCCTTTGGATATCATCGGCGTCAAGGACATCGGACGAGACTTCTCTACAATTACCCTGTCATTGACAGTAACGGAGAGTGGCAAGCGAAAGGGCGCGACGACATAGCCGTCGTAGTTCGATGGGCCTTCCTCGGCAGTGTAGGAAAGCCGCAATCCGAGATAGAGAGGAAGAACGAGTTTTTGTCCGATTTCGATCGACTGAGGGACATCTATAATCTCGTCTTGGCCTGATCGACGCGCAATACAGCCGCCATCAGCTAACTCACTCGTCAGGCAATCTCCGTTCTCCTCTGTATCGGCAAAAAAAATATCAATATTCTCCGTGAATTCGCCACCCTCTCCATATGGTCTCAAGATAAAACTCATGCCGGCGATCGAGAAGGAATTTCGATTGGTGACTGAATAACTTACGACATCAATCCAATCTATTACGGCTTTATCGGTACAGTCCTTTAAGTCTCTCTGTCCTTGTTCACTAGACGAAAAACTACAAAATTTATCGATCGCATCACTAGCGCTAAAAGACCAAGCTCTCTCCATGTACGCTGGTGACGCAAACAGAAAATCCGGAAACTGATTGGACAATTCTTGAGCGAAAACGCGCCACGACTTCTCGTAAACTTCTCTACTGCCCGACTCTTGATCAACTAAACTACGCATCGGAAAAATCATATAATTTTCGTCAATCATTATGGGCTGCGGTACGAAGTAGTTCTTAACCTTTTCGACTGCGTCAAAAGAATCTAAAGCGATACCTAGTATCGCGCTGCCAAGAATGATTCCTGCAGGAAGTTCGTAGCCCATTGTGTCTGCCTATGGACGAATGAAAAAAAGTACCACGGTCTGATCGATTGTCAACTTCTCGGGGTGTCAATTGGTCGGTGCAACCAACTAAGTCGAGCAGAAGACGACAGATTTGCCCATTGCCCGAAGCACTGAATTTCTCGGTTCTTCGCCTCTCTCGCTGTTGCTCCGGGCGTCTGCCTCGGAGCCAAACTTAACAGAAGCTTCTCGCTGATCCGGGGCCGCGCCGCCTTCTCCCTCAAGGGGGAAGAGCTTTCGCATGTCCTTGGCCCGAAGAAATATGATCACTCCGCCGCGCGCGCCGCCGCGGCCTGCGCCGGGTACCAGACCACCCGGTTGCGACCCTCCGCCTTCGCCCGGTAGAGCGCCTTGTCGGCGAGCGACATCAGCCAGTCGGTGCGGAAGCCGCCGGGGGCGGCGGCGACGCCGATGCTGACGGTGACGCTGAGGCGGGCGCCGAGGTAGTTGACCTGCTGCGCCTCGACGTAGCGGCGCACCGCGTCGGCGACGAGGGCGGCGTCCTCGGTCTTCTCGATCGTCAGCATCAGCACGAACTCCTCGCCCCCCAGCCGGGCGCTGAGCGCGCCGGTCGTCTCGGCCACCCGCTCCACCGCCGCGGCGGTCCGCTGCAGCACGGCGTCGCCGCAGGCGTGGCCGTAGTCGTCGTTGACGGCCTTGAAGTGGTCGATGTCGATCAGCAGCAGCGCGGCCGGGCGGCCCGACGCCTCATAGCCGCGCGCGGCCTCGGCGAGGAAGCTGCGGCGGTTGCGCAGGCCGGTGAGGTCGTCGTGCCCGGCGAGATGGTGCACCTGCCCGAGGAGCTCGGTCAGGCGCTGCTGCATGCTGAGGAAGATGTAGATCGTCGGGGTGGCGGTGAGGAGCGCGACGCCCGCCCCGATCGCCATGCCGATCCAGAGATCGACGTCGGGAATGAACGGCACGACGAAGACGAGTTCGATCGCGGCGGTCACCAGCATCGACGCGATCACGGCCAGGGCCGTGTAGCGCACCGTGCGACCGAGCAGCGACCGCCGCCCGGCGGCCCGCCCTTCGCCCGGCTTCTCCGCCGCCACCGACTGATCCATGCCATCCCCCGGAACGATAAGTCGTTTTATTTTCCCGCGAACCGATTCGAAAGCCTGTCTGGCGCTTCTTGTGCATGCTCAATTGCAAGGCGGGCCCGGCGGCGCCGTCATTGGGGCGTCGCCGGATCTCGCCAGAATGAACCGATCGCACCCCGCGTCGGCCAAGGAACGGACCGCAGCCCTCCCATGCGTGACTACGACATGATCGTCATCGGCAGCGGCCCGTCGGGTCGCCGCGCCGCCGTCCAGAGCGCCAAGCTCGGCAAGTCCGTCCTCGTCATCGAAAAGGGCCGCCGCGTCGGCGGCGTGTCGGTGCACACCGGCACCATCCCCTCGAAGACGCTGCGCGAGACCGTGCTCAACCTCACCGGCTGGCGCGAGCGCGGCTTCTACGGCCGCGCCTACCGGGTGAAGAAGGACATCCAGGCCGACGACCTGATGCAGCGGCTGTTCAAGACGCTCGACCACGAGGTCGACGTGCTCGAGCACCAGTTTGCGCGCAACGCGGTCGATACGGTGCTCGGCACCGCGCACTTCGTCGACCAGCACCGCATCGCGGTCACCAACGACGCCGGCGAGACCACCGAGTTCGTGGGACGCAACGTGCTGATCGCCGTCGGCACCCGGCCGTTCCGGCCGGACTACGTGCCGTTCGACGGCAGACACGTGCTCGACAGCGACGAGATCGTCGACCTCAGCCGGTTGCCGCGCAGCCTGACCGTGATCGGCGCCGGCGTCATCGGTGTCGAATATGCCACCATCTTCAGCGCCCTCGACGTCGCGGTGACGCTGGTCGAACCGCGCACCAGCTTCCTCGATTTCATCGACCGCGAGATCATCGAGGAATTCACGCACGACCTGCGCGACCGCGGCATCATCATTCGCCTCGGCGACGCGGTGGATTCAATCGAGACCGACGCCGGCGGCTGGCCGGTGGCGAAGCTCGCCGGCGGGCGGCGGGTGCGCTCCGAAATGCTGCTGTTCGCGGCGGGGCGCGTCGGTGCGGTCGACGGGCTCGGCCTCGCGGCGATCGGCGTCGTCACCGACCATCGCGGCCGGCTCACCGTCGACCCGAAGACCTTTCAGACCACCGTGCCGCACATCTACGCCGCCGGCGACGTGATCGGCTTCCCGAGCCTCGCCTCGACCTCGATGGAGCAGGGCCGCGTCGCCGCCTGCCACGCCTTCGAGATGCCGCTGCCGCCGGCGCCGGACTATTTTCCCTACGGCATCTACGCCGTGCCGGAGATCTCGACGGTGGGGATGAGCGAGGAGGAGGTGCGCAAGCGCGGCATTCCCTACGAGTGCGGCATCGCCCGGTTTCGCGAGACCTCGCGCGGCCACATCATGGGCCTCAACACCGGCATGATGAAGATGATCTTCTCGCTGAAGACGCGCCGCCTGCTCGGCTGCCACATCGTCGGCGAAGGCGCGACGGAGCTGATCCACATCGGCCAGGCGGTGCTCAACCTCAAGGGCACCATCGACTATTTCATCGAGAACACGTTCAACTACCCGACGCTCGCCGAAGCCTACAAGATCGCCGGCCTCGATGCCTGGAACCGGATGTCGCGGGCCTGAGCGCACGGCGACGACAGGGAGACCCCCATGCTGACCACCACCACGCCCACCATCGAGGGCCGCCGTATCACCGCCTACCACGGCGTCGTTACCGGCGAGGCGATCCTCGGCGCCAACATCTTTCGCGACATCTTCGCCGGCATCCGCGACATCGTCGGCGGCCGCTCCGGCGCCTACGAGGCCGAACTCCGCCGTGCCCGCGGCATCGCCCTCAGCGAGATGGCCGACGAAGCCCGCGACCTCGGCGCCAACGCCGTGGTCGGCGTCGACCTCGACTACGAGACGGTGGGCAAGGCGGGGTCGATGCTGATGGTGTCGGCGACGGGGACGGCGGTGACGGTGGAGTGAGGGGTTGTGCCGTGGGGCCTCCCCCCTCCCTGTCCCTCCCCCACTTCGCAGGAGAGGGGACGCAGGAGGTTAGGGCTTTGTTTCAACGAGCGTCTCGGTTCGGCGAAGCGCTGGTGAGGCGAAAGCCCCATCGCCCATCGTCCCCTCTCCTGCGCAGCGGGGGAGGGACAGGGAGGGGGAAGCCCCACGGAAAGACACCCCCTTGACGATGTAATCACATCAAATTAATGATCGCATCAACTCGAATGAGCGGCGATCATGGCGCGGGTGACGATCAGGGACGTGGCGGAGGCGGCGGGGGTCAGCGTCGCGACGGTCGACCGTGTCCTCAATGGCCGCGTCGGCCAGGGCTCGCGCAGCGCGCGCCGGGTCGAGGAGGCGATCGCGCGGCTCGGCTATGCGCCGTCGGCGCTGTCGGCCCGCGTCGCGCGCACCGCGAACAGCTTCGTCTTCGTGCTGCCGGACGGGGCGAACCCTTTCGTTGCCGGGCTCGCCGGTGCCGTCGAGCAGCTCGGCGACTGGCTGCCCTTCCCCGGCGCCCGCTACGAGGTGCGCCGGGTCGACGTCTTCGACGGCCCCCGCCTCGGCGCCGTGCTCACCGAACTTGCGGCACTGCCGCTCGCCGGCGTCGCGCTGGTCGCGCTCGACCATCCGGCGGTGCGCGAGGGCATCAACCGCCTTGCGGAGGCGCGCGTGCCGGTGGTGACGCTGGTCTCCGACATGCCCTCCTCGAAGCGCGAGCGCTTCATCGGCATCGACAACACAGCCGCCGGCCGCACGGCCGGCGCGCTGATGGGGCGGTTCCTGGCCGAGCGGCGCGGCAAGGTGGCGATCGTCGCCGGTGCGCTGGCGCTGCGCGACCATGCCGAGCGCCAGCTCGGCTTTCGCCAGGTGCTCGCCGAGGACTTTGCCGACATCGCCGTGGTCGAGGTGCGCGAAGGCCGTGACGAACCGGGGGCGACCCGGGCAGCGACGGCGGCGATCCTCGCCGCGCATCCCGACCTCGCCGGGCTCTACAACGTCGGCGCCGGCAGCGCCGGGGTGGTCGAGGCGGTGGCGGCGGCCGGGCGCACGGGCGCCGTGACGGTGATCGCGCACGAGCTCACCGCCGCCAACCGCACCGCCCTGATCGAGGGGCGCATCGACGCGGTGATCAACCAGGACAGCGGCCACGAGGTGCGCTCGGCGGCGCGGGTGCTGCAGGCGCTCGCCGCCGGCCTGCCGATCGTCGACGCGCAGGAACGCATCCGCATCGACATCTTCCTTCGCGAGAACCTGCCGTAAGGTGCTCTCCCCATAACAAGTCTGATCCGCGTACCGGACAGAAGCGAGGAAACGGCATGTACATCGGTATCGACATCGGCACTTCGTCGGTGAAGTCCCTGCTCATCGACGACGCCCAGCGCATCATCGGCAGCGCCAGCGAGGCGCTCGCGGTGTCGCGGCCGCAGCCGGGCTGGTCGGAGCAGGACCCCGAGGCGTGGATCGCGGCAACCTTCGCCACCCTCGACGCCCTCGCCGCGGCGCACCCCGCCGCGATGGCCGCCGTCACCGGCATCGGGCTGTCGGGCCAGATGCACGGCGCCACCGTGCTCGGCGCCGACGACCGGCCGCTCCGGCCGGCGATCCTCTGGAACGACGGCCGCTCGGCGGCCGAATGCGCGGCGATGGAGGCGAACGAGCCGCGGCTGCGCGCGATCGCCGGCAACGTCGCCGCCCCGGGCTTCACGGCGCCGAAGCTGCTCTGGCTCGCGGCCCACGAGCCGGACGTGTTCGCGGCGATGCGCACGGTGCTGCTGCCGAAGGACTACGTCCGGCTGCACCTCACCGGCGAAAAGGTGTCCGAGATGTCGGATGCCGCCGGCACGCTGTGGCTCGACGTCGCCGGCCGGCGCTGGTCGGACGACCTGCTTGCGGCGACCGGCATGACCCGGGACCAGATGCCTCGCCTCGTCGAGGGCACCGAGCTGTCGGGCCGCCTGCGGCCGGAGCTTTCCCGCCGCTTCGGCATCGACGGCAGCCCGGTGGTCGCCGGCGGCGGCGGCGATAACGCCGCGAGCGCGGTCGGCATGGGCACGGTGACGCCGGGCTCGGCCTTCGTGTCGCTCGGCACCTCCGGCGTCTTGTTCGTCTCGAACGCCAGCTATTCGCCCAACACCGACGGCGGCGTGCACGCCTTCTGCCACGCGGTACCCGGCACCTGGCACCAGATGGGCGTCATTCTCTCCGCGACCGACAGCCTGAACTGGCTCGCGGGACTGCTGAAGACACCGGCCGCCGACCTCACCGCCGCGCTCGGCGACAGCGTCTCGGGCCCGTCGCCGGTGACCTTCCTGCCCTATCTTTCGGGCGAGCGGACCCCGCACAACGACGCCGCCGCCCGCGGCGCCTTCCTCGGCCTCGGCCACGAGGCGGACGCCAAGCTGATGACGCAGGCGGTGCTCGAGGGCGTCGGCTTCGCCTTCCGCGACTGCCTGCGCGTGCTCGCCGATGCCGGCACCACGGTGACGCGCGCCTCGGCGATCGGCGGCGGCTCGCGCTCCAAGCTCTGGCTGCAGATCATGGCCGACATCCTCGACCTGCCGCTCGACGTGCCGCAGGACGGCGATTTCGGCGGCGCCTTCGGTGCGGCGCGGCTCGGCCTGATCGCCGCCACCGGCGCCGACTTCACCAGCGTCGCCACCCCGCCGCCCACCGCCTTCGTCACCGAGCCGGACGCCGGCCGCGCCCGCGCCTATGCCGACCGCTACGCCCGCTACCGGGCCCTCTATCCCGCCATCAAGGAGGCATTGAACTGACATGAGCACCGGATTCTTCGGCGACATCACGCCGATCAAGTATGAAGGCCCCGAGAGCAGCAATCCGCTCGCCTTCCGCTGGTACGACAAGAACAAGGTCGTGCTCGGCAAGCGCATGGAGGACCACCTCCGCTTCGCCGTCTGCTACTGGCACTCGCTCGCCTTCGCCGGCCTCGATCCGTTCGGCGGCGCCACCTTCGAGCGGCCGTGGTTCGCTCCCGGCGACGAGATGGCGATGGCGAAGCTCAAGGCCGAGGTCGGCTTCGAGCTGTTCACGCTGCTCGACGTGCCGTTCTTCACCTTCCACGACCGCGACATCGCGCCGGAGGGCGCGAGCCTCGCCGAATCGAACAAGAACGTCCGCACCATCGCCGACATCTTTGCGAAGAAGATCGAGGAGACCGGTGTCGAGCTGCTCTGGGGCACCGCGAACCTCTTCTCCAACCGCCGCTTCATGGCGGGCGCGGCCTCGAACCCCGATCCGGACATCTTCATGTACGCCGCGGCGCAGGTGAAGAACGTGTTCGACGTCACCCGCGAGCTCGGCGGCCAGAACTACGTGCTGTGGGGCGGCCGTGAAGGCTACGAGACGCTGCTCAACACCTCGCTTAAGCGCGAGCTCGACCAGCTCGGCCGCTTCCTGTCGATGGTCGTCGACTACAAGCACAAGACCGGCTTCCAGGGCGCGATCCTGATCGAGCCGAAGCCGATGGAGCCCTCGACGCACCAGTACGACTTCGACGTCGCCACCGTGTACGGCTTCCTCAAGGCCTACGGCCTCGAGAAGGAAGTGCAGGTCAACATCGAGCAGAACCACGCCGTGCTCGCCAAGCACACCTTCGAGCACGAGCTGGCGCTCGCCAACGCGCTCGGCATCTTCGGCTCGGTCGATCTCAACCGCGGCAGCTACACCGCGGGCTGGGACACCGACCAGTTCGGCATGAACGTGCCGGAGCTGACGCTGGCGATGATCGAGATCCTGCGCGCCGGCGGCTTCACCACGGGCGGCTTCAACTTCGACGCCAAGGTGCGGCGCCAGTCGCTCGACGCCGAGGACCTGCTGCTCGGCCACGTCGGCTCGATGGACGCGATGGCGCGGGCGCTGGTCGCCGCCGCGGCGATCGTCGAGGACGGCACCCTCGACGCCCATGTCGAGACGCGCTACGCGGGCTGGGAAGGCGACCTGCCGAAGGCGATCCTCGCCGGCGAAAAGACGCTGGACGACCTCGCCGCCCACGTCGAGACGACCGGGCTTGACCCGAAGCCGGTGTCGGGCAAGCAGGAATATCTCGAGAACCTGATCAACCGCTTCTGCTGACGGCAAAGCCGCACGCGCGCGGTGATCGGCAGACAAAAAAAGGCCGGACGGCAATCGCCGTCCGGCCTTTTCGCTTCATGCAGCCGGGATGCGGGGGGACATCAGGGCTGCACGATCCCGGTCGCGACAGAGTGGACGGCGATGTCGCCGTCCACTCTCCGCTCCGCGGATGGGAGGGGCCGCGGCCGGGTCAGGGGCGACCTGCGGCCTTTGGCTCCGCTGGAGAAGGTGGTCAGATCGCCGGGGGGCGACGGCCGGTGATCAGGCCGTAGACCAGCGAGATCACGAAGAGGACGATCGCGACGAAGAAGATCAGCTTCGCGATGCCGACAGCCGTACCGGCGATACCGCCGAAACCGAGAACTGCCGCAATCAGAGCGACGACGAGAAAGGTGAGAGCCCAACCGATCATGGTGATTCTCCTTGTATTGAACTTTCCTTAGTGACCTCGGATGCGCGGCGACGTCGTGCATCGGTTCTGGCGAGTCAACGGAGCCGGTCGCGAAAGGTTCCGTGGTCATCTGACGCGGTTGTGAACGAAGCGGGAGCAGCGGGGCGCAGCCTTGGCGCGCGGGCGCCCGGTCGCCGTCCGTGCGCGCCCTTGCCCCCTCCCCCGCCCGGCCCTATCGTCGCCGCCTTGCTCGAAACCTTGCGGAAACTCCATGAAGCCGACCAATCCGATCTTCACCGGCATGCCGACCACGATCTTCGAGGCGATGTCGGCGCTCGCGCGCGAGACGGGCGCGATCAACCTCGGCCAGGGCTTTCCCGACGTCGACGGGCCGGAGGAGATCCGCCGCAAGGCGGCGGAGGTCGCGGTCGACGGGCCGAACCAGTACCCGTCGATGATGGGCATCCCGGAACTCCGCCAGGCGGTGGCGGCGGCCAACCGACGCTTCTACGGCCTCGACGTCGACTGGCAGCGCGAGGTGCTGGTCACCTCGGGCGCCACCGAGGCGCTCGCCGACGCGATCTTCGGCCTCGTCGCGCCCGGCGACGAGGTGATCGTCATCGAGCCCTATTACGATTCCTACGTGCCGATCATCCGCCAGGCCGGCGGCACGCCGGTGTTCGTGCGCATCACGCCGCCCGAATGGGCGCTCGACGCCGACCGGCTCGCGGCCGCCTTCGGCCCGAAGACCAAGGCGATCATCCTCAACGATCCGATGAACCCGGCCGGCAAGGTGTTCTCCGAGGCCGAGCTCGGCCTCATCGCAGAACTCTGCCTGAAGCACGACGCCTATGTGATCGCCGACGAGGTTTACGAGCACCTGACCTTCGACGGCCTGAAGCACCAGACGCTGATGAGCTTTCCCGGCATGCGCGAGCGCGTCGTGCGCATCGGCTCGGCGGGCAAGACCTTCTCGCTGACCGGCTGGAAGATCGGCTACATCACCGCGGCGCCGAATCTGCTGGGGCCGATCGCGAAAGCGCACCAGTTCATCACCTTCACGACGCCGCCCAACCTGCAGGCGGCCGTGGCACTCGGGCTCGGCATGGACGACGCCTATTTCACCGACCTCGCCGCGTCACAGGCCGCCAAGCGCGACCGGCTCTCGGCCGGCCTCGCCGACGCCGGCTTCGTCGTGATGCCCTGCCAGGGCACCTATTTCGTCACCACCGACACCGGCCCGCTCGGCATCGACGACGATGCCGAGGCCTGCCGCCGGCTGACGCGCGAGGCCGGCGTCGCCGCCGTGCCGGTGTCGGCCTTCTATGCCGGCGATGCGCCGACCCGCTTCATCCGCTTCTGCTTCTGCAAGCGCGACGAGGTGCTGGACGCCGCCGTCGAGCGGCTCGGCCGCTGGCTGAAGCGCGCCGCCTGATCCCCCCGGGAGCATTTTTCCGCATGAGCAACCCGATCCTCGTCGAAGTCACCCGCGGCGGTGTCGTCGAAAGCCGCCATCGCGGCGCGGTCGCCGTGGTCGACGCGGACGGCCGCACGCTGCTGTCGCTCGGCGACGTCGACCTGCCGGTGTTCCCGCGCTCGGCGGTGAAGGCGTTCCAGGCGCTGCCGCTGTTCGAGAGCGGCGCCGCCGCGCGCTTTGGGCTGACGGATGCCCAGATCGCGCTCGCCTGTTCGTCGCACAACGGCGAGCAGCGCCATGTCGAGACCGCGCGCGCGATGCTCGCCGCCGCAGGCCGCGACGAGGGCTGCCTTGCCTGCGGGCCGCAGCCGCCCGAGCGCGAGGCCGACAAGGCGCGGCTCGCGCGGATGCAGGCGCGGCCGGGCCGCATCCACAACAACTGCTCGGGCAAGCACGCCGGCTTCGTCTGCGCCGCGGTGGCGATGGGCGCCGATCCCGCCGGCTACAACGAGCGCGGCCACCCGCTGATGGAGGCAGTGATCGACGCCGTCGCCACGATGACCGGCGCGCCGCTCGCCGAAGACCTCTGCGGCACGGACGG
This sequence comes from Methylobrevis albus, assembly GCF_015904235.1. Lineage (GTDB taxonomy): Bacteria > Pseudomonadota > Alphaproteobacteria > Rhizobiales > Pleomorphomonadaceae > Methylobrevis_A > Methylobrevis_A albus. Next base: position 4,424 of record NZ_JADZLT010000041.1, on the reverse strand, counting down.
CTGCTCGATCCCGACCTTCGCGGTGCCGCTCACCCATCTCGCGCACGGCTTCGCCCGCTTTGCCACCGGCACCGGCCTCGCGCCCGAGCGGGCGAAGGCGGCGGCGCGGATCCGCGCGGCGGTCGCCGCCGAGCCGTTCATGGTCGCCGGCACCGGGCGGTTCTGCACGAGGTCGATGGAACTGCTCGGCACCCGCGCGTTCGTGAAGACCGGCGCGGAGGGTGTGTTCACGGCCGCCCTGCCCGAGCGCGGTCTCGGCATCGCGGTCAAGATCGACGACGGCGCCGCCCGCGCCTCGGAGGTGGTGACGGCGGACCTGCTCGCCGCCCTGCTCGGCCTCGGCGACGAGCTCGCCGCGTTGCAGCGGCCGGCGATCGTCAGCCGCAACAAGGAGCACGTCGGTGATCTCCGCGCGGCGTCGGCCCTGACGGCCGCAATCGCCGGGCTGCCCACCAGCTGACGCAAGCCTCGCCGGGCGCAACTCGAACTTTTACTCAAACAATGAGTTGTATGGTTCGTCCGTGTTGAACAGGCGAGATGGCGAGATGCATTCTCAAGTCAGGTGCGAGGGCTGCCGGAATGGCGCCGGCTTCGATCTACCGATCACGATGGCGTTCCAGCCGATCGTGAACGTGGTCGAGGGCAGCGTCTTCGCCCAGGAAGCTCTCGTGCGCGGTGCCAACGGCGCCGGCGCCGGGCAGGTCCTCGCCCAGGTCTCCGACGACAATCGCTACGCCTTCGACCAGACCTGCAGGGTCAAGGCGATCGAAATCGCCGCCGACCTCGGCTTCGGCGATGACGGAACCTACCTTTCGATCAACTTCCTTCCGAACGCGGTCTACGAGCCCAACGCCTGCATCCGCCTGACGCTGGCAACCGCGACGAAGTTCAAATTCCCGCTGGATCGCATCATCTTCGAGTTCACCGAAAGCGAGAAACTCGACGCCGGCCACCTCCTGAACATCCTCGAGACCTACCGGGCGATGGGGTTCAAGACGGCGATCGACGACTTCGGTTCGGGCTATTCGGGCCTCTTGATCCTGTCGAAGTTCCAGCCCGATTTCGTCAAGATCGACATGGACCTCGTGCGTGACATCGACACCGACCGCGTCAAGCGGTCGATCCTCAAGGGCACCCTCGGCATCCTCGCCGACCTCGGCGTGACGACGATCTGCGAAGGCATCGAAACCTACGACGAGTATGCGGTGCTGCGCGACCTGGGCGTCGACCTGATGCAGGGCTACTACTTCGGGCGGCCATCCGTCGCGGCGCTGACCCCGCCGGTGTTCCCGCAGTCCCGGACCGCGCCGTCCGCCTGATCCGGGTCGGACCAGCCCCCTAGTCCGCGAGGCGCGGGCGCCTGTCGACGGGATTGTCGGCGATCGTCGCGCGGATGCCTTCGGCCGGAGCCGGACAGCTCGGCGCGACCGGCGCCGCCTCGGACGGCCGCACGCACAGCGCATTCACGGCCGGTTTGCGCGCGGTGCGCGACTGTGCCGGGGCCAGCATCAGCGCGGTGCCTATGCTGGCGAGAGTGCCATAAAGAAACGCCCTGCGATCCATTTCGGTGCTCCGCCACGTGCCCCGCGTCTACAGAGCAAGAGCCGTTCCGCTCCGGGTCACCGGCGGTCACTTTCTGGCGGGACGGGCTCAGAGGCCGAGCATTTCCGCGATTTCCGCGGCGGCGAGCGAGGCGGCCATGCGGCCGGCCTTCACCGCGCCCTCGCGCTCGGCGACCGCACTGCGGATTGCCGGGTCGCGGGCGAGACGCTCGTGGAAGCGGTCGAAGATCATCTCGCGCATCCAGTGCACCTGCTGCGCCTGACGCTTCGCCGCGAAGCGGCCGGTCTTCTGCGTCACGTCGCGGTAGCGCTCGATCTCGGCCCAGAGCGCGTCGAGGCCCTCGTTGGCGAGGCCCGACACCGTGATCACCGGCGGCGACCAGTCGGGCGAGGCCGGGGCGAGGATGTGCAGCGCGGCGCGATATTCCGACGCCGCCGCCCGGGCGCGCATTGCGCCGTCGCCGTCGGCCTTGTTGACGGCGATCATGTCGGCGATCTCGAGCACGCCCTTCTTGATGCCCTGCAACTCGTCGCCGGCGCCCGGCAGCATCAGCACGAGGAAGAAGTCGACCATCTCGGCGACCGTCGTCTCCGACTGGCCGACGCCGACGGTTTCGACCAGCACCACGTCGAAGCCCGCCGCCTCGCAGAGCAGCATGGTCTCGCGGGTCTTCGCCGCGACGCCGCCGAGCGTGCCGGCCGAGGGCGACGGCCGGACATAGGCGTTGCGGTCGACGGCGAGGCGCGCCATCCGCGTCTTGTCGCCGAGGATCGAGCCGCCGGTGCGCGACGACGACGGGTCGACCGCGAGCACCGCCACCTTGTGGCCGGCGGCGGTGAGGTTGGAGCCGATCTGGTCGATCGTCGTCGACTTGCCGACCCCCGGCACGCCGGTGATGCCGACGCGCAGCGCGCCGCCGGTCTCGGCGAGGAGTTCCTGCAGCAGTTCGCGCGCCAGCGCCTGGTGCGCGGGCTTGCGCGATTCGACCAGCGTGATGGCGCGGGCGAGCATCGCCCGGTCGCCGGCCCGGATGCCGCGGGCGAGCTTGTCGAGGTCGAGCGGCGCGGGGCCGTGGGCATGGGCGTTCACGAGGCGGCTCCGGGCGTCCAGACGATGCGTTGCAGGGCTGCGCCCGCCATCGTCGCCGGGTCGGGCAGGTGGTCGGTCGCCTCGTAGTTCGGGATCGAATAGACCAGCGTCACGGCCGGGGCGCCGCGCGCCGCGCAGATCGGCATGCCGCGCCAGTTGCCGATGCCGGGACGGCACAGGCTGGCGTCCTGCCGCGCCTCGGCGAACGACATGCCGATGCGCTCGCCGTTCGGGCCGGCTGCGTGATGGGTGACGACGTGCACCGCCCCGATCGCGCCGCTGCCGGCCGGGATCACCTGCAGCACCTGCAGCCCGTCCTTGAAGGCGGCGAGCGCGGTCGCGGTGCTGGTCTCGCCGGCCATGGTGACGTCTTCGACCGTGAAGCCCGGCAGCGCCGCCTCGAGCGCGGCACGGCTCGCCGGCGTCGCGGCGTTGATCGGGCCGACCCCGGCTTCACCGGCGATCAGCAGCGTTTCGGTCGGGACGGAGGCGATGTCCTCGACGGAGGCGGCACAGCCGGCGAGCATCAGGGCCGGCAGCGCCAGCGCGAACACCGGCACGGCGATCACGACACGGCGGGCGGACAGCGGGCGGAGGCCATTTCGAGACATAACTGCCGATAGCATGCCCCCCACGGCCCGCAAAGCGGCGACTGGACGCGGCCCCGGCGTTTTCCCCGCCGCACGCCGCATCGCGCCCGCCGAACCCCCGTTGCGGCAGTCGGCCGCAGCCGCTACAGGATCGGGCGACAGACCGAGAAGAAGGCACGGCAAATGCTCCTCTCCTGTGGCGACGCCCTGATCGATTTCGTTCCCGCCAAGACCGCCGACGGCGCCGACGCCTACCGCTATGTGGTCGGCGGCTCGTGCCTCAACATCGCCGTCGCCATGTCGCGCCTCGGCGCGCCGACCGGCATGGTCGCCGGCGTCTCGACCGACATGTTCGGCGAGATGATCGCCGCCCACCTCGCCGCCTCGAAGGTCGATCTCGGCTATCTCACCCGCGCCGACGCCGAGACCACCCTCGCCTTCGTCAAGCTCGTCAACGGCGAGGCGCATTACGCCTTCTATGACGAGACGACGGCGGCGCGGAACTGGCACTTTGCCGCCGGATCGATCCCGTTCGACCAGGTCGCCGTGGTGCACGTCGGCTCGACGACGCTGGTGAACGACCCGTCGTCGGCGGAGTATCGCAAGCTGGTCGCGGCGGCCCGGCCGCACACTATCGTCTCGCTCGATCCGAACTGCCGCCCGAGCCTGACGAAGAGCCGTGACGACTACCGCCAGCGCATGGAGGACTTCATGCGCGACACCGACATCCTGCGCATGTCGGACGCCGACTTCGAATACCTCTACGACGGCGCCGACTGGGACGCGAAGGCGGCCGAGTGGCTCGGCATGGGCATCCGGCTCGTCGCGGTGACGCGCGGCGGCGACGGGGTGGTGCTCTATCACGCCAGCGCCGGGCGCATAGAGGTCGCCGCCGCCAAGGTGACCGTGGCCGACACCATCGGCGCCGGCGACACCTTCCAGGCGGGGCTGCTGGTCGCGCTCTATGAAGGCGGGTTCCTCGACCGCGACCGGCTCGCCGCGATGACGGCGGACGAGATTTCCGCGGCCGCCAGCTTCGGCATCCGCGCCGCCGCCATCACCGTGTCGCGTCCGGGCGCCAACCCGCCGTGGCGGCACGAACTCGGCTGAGGCCGGGTCGGCGCGGGGTCGCCGACTTTTCACAGGGCGGATGGAGGTGTCCGTCGTGTGGCCTCCCCCCTC
>NZ_JADZLT010000040.1 GCF_015904235.1 Methylobrevis albus | reverse complement strand
TCCCCCAAAGCTCCAGAAGCCCTCACCCCCCAAACGAAAAAAGCCCGAGCCTCCCGGCCCGGGCCTTTCCCGTTCGCGTTGCCGCGACCTCAGTCCATCTTCAGCGGCACCTTCGGCACCAGGCTGCGTCGCTTCGGTTCGCCGGGTCCGTCGCCGCCCTTCGGCTTGCGCGGGGCGCGGGTCTTCTTCGGCTTCACGTCGTCGTCGACCACCTCGGGCTTGATCCGCGACGGATCGGCGATCACGTCGAGTTTCAGACCCGTGCTGCCGTCGGCCCGCGTCTCGACGCTGACCTTGACCGTGCCGCCCTTCTTGAGCGCCCCGAACAGCACCGCATCGGCGAGCGGTTTCTTGATGTGCTCCTGGATCGTCCGGCCGAGCGGCCGGGCGCCCATGCGCTGGTCATAGCCCTTCTCGGCGAGCCAGGTGGTCGCCTCCTCGGTGAGCTCGAAGGTGACGCCGCGGTCGGCGAGCTGGGCCTCGAGCTGCATCACGAACTTCGTCACAACCGAGCGCACGACTTCCGCCGGCAGCGCGCCGAACGGGATGATCGCGTCGAGACGGTTGCGGAACTCCGGCGTGAACAGCCGGTTGATCGCCTCCTCGTCGTCGCCTTCGCGGCGGACGCGGTTGAAGCCGATCGGCGCCTTGGCCATGTCCTGCGCGCCCGCATTCGTCGTCATGATCAGGATGACGTTGCGGAAATCGACCTGCTTGCCGTTGTGGTCGGTCAGCTTGCCGTGGTCCATCACCTGCAGGAGGATGTTGAACAGGTCCGGATGCGCCTTCTCGATCTCGTCGAGCAGCAGCACGCAGTGCGGATGCTGGTCGACGCCGTCGGTGAGCAGGCCGCCCTGATCGAAGCCGACATAGCCGGGCGGTGCGCCGATCAGCCGGCTGACCGTGTGCCGCTCCATGTACTCCGACATGTCGAAGCGGATCAGCTGCACGCCGAGCAGCGAGGCGAGCTGGCGCGCGACCTCGGTCTTGCCGACGCCGGTCGGGCCGGAGAACAGGTAGTTGCCGATCGGCTTCTCCGGCTCGCGCAGGCCCGCCCGGGCGAGCTTGATCGCCGAGGACAGCGCACTGATCGCCGCGTTCTGGCCGTAGACCACGCGCTGCAGGTTGGTCTCGATGTTCTCGAGCACCTCGGCATCGTCCTTCGACACCGACTTCGGCGGGATCCGCGCCATGGTGGCGATGGTGTTCTCGATCTCCTTCACGCCGATCGTCTTGCGACGCCGGTTCTCGGGCAACAGCATCTGCGAGGCGCCGCTCTCGTCGATCACGTCGATCGCCTTGTCGGGCAGCTTGCGATCGTTGATGTAGCGCGCCGACAGCTCCACCGCCGCCTTGATTGCGTCGTTGGTGTACTTCACGCGGTGATAGTCCTCGAAATAGGGCTTGAGGCCCTTGAGGATCTCGATCGCGTCCGGAACCGTCGGCTCGTTGACGTCGATCTTCTGGAACCGGCGCACCAGCGCCCGGTCCTTCTCGAAGAACTGCCGGTATTCCTTGTAGGTGGTCGAGCCGATGCAGCGGATCGTGCCCGACGCTAGCGCCGGCTTCAGCAGGTTGGAGGCGTCCATCGCGCCGCCCGAGGTGGCGCCCGCGCCGATCACCGTGTGGATCTCGTCGATGAACATCACCGCGCCGGGATAGTTCTCGATCTCCTTGACGACCTGCTTCAGCCGCTCCTCGAAATCGCCGCGGTAGCGCGTGCCGGCGAGCAGCGCGCCCATGTCGAGCGAGAAGATCGTCGAGCCGAGCAGCACTTCCGGCACGTCGCCGTCGACGATGCGCTTGGCGAGGCCTTCGGCGATCGCCGTCTTGCCGACGCCGGGGTCGCCGACATAGAGCGGATTGTTCTTCGAACGGCGGCAGAGCACCTGGATCGTCCGGTTGATCTCGGTCTCGCGGCCGATCAGCGGATCGATCTTGCCCTTCTCGGCCTTCTCGTTGAGGTTGACGCAATACGCCTCGAGGGCGTCGGTCTTCTTCTTCGCGTTCTCGTTTCCGTCCACGGTGGCCGCCTCTTCGTCGACGCCGCGGGCGGGCCGCGAGTCGGACATTCCGGCTCGCTTGGCGATCCCGTGGGAGATGTAGTTGACCGCGTCGTAGCGGGTCATGTCCTGCTCCTGCAGGAAATAGGCCGCATGGCTCTCGCGTTCGGCGAAGATCGCGACCAGCACGTTTGCGCCCGTCACCTCGTCGCGGCCCGACGACTGCACGTGGATCACCGCCCGCTGGATCACGCGCTGGAAGCCGGCCGTCGGTTTCGATTCCTCACCGATCTCGGTGACGAGGTTGTCGAGCTCGGTATCGATGTACTCGAGCAGGTTGCGGCGCAGGATGTCGAGATCGACGTTGCAGGCCCGCATCACGGCCGCCGCGTCCTGATCGTCGATCAGCGCCAGCAGCAGGTGTTCGAGGGTTGCATATTCCTGCCGGCGCTCGTTGGCGTGAGCGAGCGCCTGGTGCAGGGCCTTTTCGAGGCTACGGGAAAATGAAGGCACGGGCGGACCTCACTTCTTTTCCATGACACATTGCAGAGGGTGCTGATGCCGGCGCGCGAAGTCCATGACCTGCGTCACCTTGGTCTCGGCCACCTCGTAGGTAAAGACACCGCACTCTCCGACACCGTGGTTGTGGACGTGCAGCATGATCCGGGTGGCTTCCTCCCGGCCCTTGTTGAAGAAGCGCTCGACGACATGGATGACGAACTCCATTGGGGTGTAGTCGTCGTTGAGCAGCAGGACGCGGTACATGCTCGGTCGTTTCGTCTTCGACCGAGTCTTGGTCACGACGTCGCTGTTGTTCTCGTCGTCGCCGTCGCGACGGATATCTTTGCTCATCTACGCGCCCGTCGATCCCCAGCCTGATCTGCCGCCCCGTCCTTTCCCTCCGTCGCCCGTCGGCCTGAAACGGGTTGAAGACGCAAAGAACTCGGGGGCGAGCGCGGCGCCGCCGTGATCGGCTCCCGCCGGCGCACCCAGCGGATATAGGCATCGGTTTCGCCGAAAACAGCCCGCCGCGACAGGCTTTGAGTCGAACACGTCGGAGCCGATTTGTGAAGCGCCTTGTTGAGCACGGGCGCACGGCTTTGGTGGAGGAAATGGGCATGGCTGCGCGGGTTGTCCGGCGGCGGCTCGGCCGATGACTCGCCCCGCCCTCCCCCGCACGCCGGCCGGGCCGCGAACGACAACAAGCCGCCGCACCGGATCAACGGCGCGGCGGCTCGGGGCGTCGGTCGACGAGAAATCTGCCGGCGCCTTGATGGCGGCGCCGGCGGTCAGTCGCGGCTCAGAGCCGGCGGCACTGGTCTTCCTTGTTGCCCTGCACCGTGTTGTTGCCGCCCGTCGGCGCCGGCGAGTTCGACTTGCACTGCAGGTTGCCATCGATGCGGTTGTCGACGATGCGCACGCCGCCGCGGTTCGAGAACGCCTGCACGTCGCCGTTGACGCGGTTGTCGATCACCCGCTGCGCGCCGGTGCGGTTCTGCTCGAGCTGGATGTTGCCGTCGATCACGCTGGCCGACACCGAGGTGGCGCCGCCCTGCTTGGTCTGCACGTCGCCGCCGATGCGGGCGCCGCGCTGGATCGTCACGGCCTTGTGACCCTCGGCCTGGACGTTGCCGATCACGACGACGCGGGTCGCGACCAGCGTGGCGCCGCGCTCCACCTTGATGTTGCCCTTCACGCGGGTGCCGTCCATGCGGCAGGTCGCGCCCGCCGGCACCTTGACGTCGTCCACCGTGCCGCCACCGAGCGTGCCGCGGCAGATCCGCTCGTCCGCCATCGCGGGCGCCGCGCCCATCACCGTCATCATCGCCGCTGCTGCAACCGCTGCCGAAAGAAGCGTCTTCATTGTCGTGTCTCCGCGAAAAGAGCCGCATCGAGCCGTCAGATCTCGTTCCGGAACCGCGTCATGCGGCACCGGCGACCAGGTCGATCGCGGACATTGCTTGTTGCCCCCCTGGCGGAGCGGCCATCTGGCCGCCATCGGCAGGGTCATGAGGAAAGACGCGGCAGGATCCGCCCTATTCCCGGAGGCCTAACTTTTTTCGGCTTTTTTTTTGCGGCCGGCCGCTCGCGGCGAAGGACGGCCTATCCGAGCAGCGGCGCAGCCACGATGCCGCCGCCGAGCACGGCGATCAACACGGCGCCGCAGCGCGGCACCAGCGCCGCCCGGCCGGCCGCCCGCGCCGCCCGGCCAGCCCCGGCCCCGATCACCAGCCAGCCGAGGCCAACGAGGTGCACGACGAGGGTGAAGGCGGCGAGGTAGGCCGCGACGCTCGGCGAACCGAACGGCACGATGCCGAGGCCGAAAACGATCGACTTCGGGTTTGCGAGCGTCGCGAGGAACACCTCGGCCGGCCCGACGACCGCTCTCGCCTCGCCCCCGGCGCCGAAGCTGCGCCAGAGGCGGAGCGCGAGGTGCAAGAGGTAGAGGCCGACGACAATCCGCAGCGCATCCGCGACCCACGGCAGCCGGGCCAGCAGCGGCCCGAGCACCAGCCCGACGATGAGGATGGCGATCAGATAGCCGGCCGCCTCCGCCGGCAGCAGCCGCAACGATCGCCGTACGCCGCCGGCGGCCCCGGCCGCCGCGAGCAGCGTATTGGTCGGGCCGGGTGTCGCCAGCAGCGTGATCACCGCGAGGAGGAAAAGCAGCGGATTGTCCATGACCGATCCCGAGGCAGCGCCGCGCCCGCAAGGCGGCGTGGTGCGCCCGGCTTAGCCGATCTGTCCGCCGGGCCGAATGATCGACATCAAGGCGCAGGGACCGCCGGTCCGGCGGCGAGTGCCGCGCGCTCCTCGTCCGGCGCCATCGGCGGCTCGGCCGAGATCGCCTCGAGATAGGCGTCGAGCGACGCCAGCGAGGAGGCCGGTGCAAAGCCCTCCTCGGCGATCGGCGTGTTGACCGCGAACGTGATCTGCCAGTCCTCGGCCGCGGCGCGGCAGGCGACGGCGACGACGGCGCTGCGCTCGTCGAGCTCGAACTCGCGGCAGAGCGCGCCGCCGGCATCGCGGAAGGAGGCGATCAGGCGCAGGCGGCCATCTCCGACCTGGCGCTCCTCGCCCGCGGGCACGCTCCCGAGCAGCCCGGCGAGCTCCGTCGGCAGCGGCGCGCCGATCGCGAGGGCCGCCATGGACGATCCCGGCCCCGGTGCCGCGCCGGGGCCCGACAACAGATAGCCCGCCGGCCCGGCGATGATCGCCGCAACCGCCGCGGCCGCAGCCATCGGCCAGAAGCCCCCGGCGGGCGCACGGCGGCGCGGCCGGACCGCCACGACCCCGGCGCCGGCCGCCTCCCGCGCCTCGGCGGCCGCGATCATGTCGGCGACGCGCGCCGCGAGGGCCGGCGGCACCGGCTCGTCGGCCAGCGGCGCATAGAGCGCCTTCACCGCGTCGCCGCTCTCCATCAGGGCTGCGACGTGCTCGGCCAGCGCCGCGTCGGTCTCGAGCGCGCGTTCGATCTCCGCCGCGGTCGCCGGATCGAGGCGGCCATCGGCAAAGGCGGTCAGCGTCTCGTCGTCGTAGCGCATCGTCGTCATCCTCGCGCCCGGTGCGTCCGGGCCGTTCGTCGCAATAGGTTCGCCGTCGTCACAGGTCCGCCGGATCGAGCCCCGTCGCCTCCGCCAGCTTGCGGCGGGCCCGGGCGAGCCGGCTCATCACGGTGCCGAGCGGCAGGCCGAGAACCTCGGCCGCGTCGCGGTAGCTCGTCTCCTCGACACAGACGAGCAGCACGATCTCGCGCTGCTCGTCGGGCAGCGCGTCGATCGCCAGCGCCACCCGCTGCAGCACCAACCGCCGTTCCGCCTCCGGCTCGGCGGCGAGCCCGGGCAGGTCGTCGCGGTCGCCGATCTCGATTTCCTCGCCGCGCACCTTCGAGCGGCGCAGGCGATCGTACCAAAGGTTGCGGAGGATCCTGAACATCCAGGCCTCGACGTTCATGTCCGCCGTCATCGGCTCCTCGGCCGCCAGCGCCCGGGCGCAGGCGTCCTGCACCAGGTCGTCCGCCGTTTCGCGCGACCTGCACAGCGCGATCGCAAAGCGCCGCAGCCGCGGCAGCAGGTCGACGAGCCGCGGGCCGATGTCGGATGCCATGCCGTTCTCTCCATGACGTCCGGCCGCGGCATCTATTCCACGACCTCTGCAATAATCCTGCGGCAATCCCGCGCCGCGCACGAAACGCGCGGCGCGGGATTGCCGCAAAAGAAATAGAGCGGAAAGGAATAGCTGGCCGCCCCGCGCGTCGATCCTATATCCGACCGGTCAGCGCCGTGCACGCGCCGACCATGCCGCGCCGATCAACCGCAATGAGGTAGCCGCGCCATGGCTTCGCCCCGCCTTCCCGCCGCCCTGCTCCGGGCCACGCTCGCCGCCAGCCTCGTCGCCGCGCCGGTCTCTCTCACCATCGAGGGCGAAGACCCGCGCCTCCGCCTCATCGCCGCCGAAGCGCTCGCCGACGATGACGACGATGATGATGATGACGACGATGATGACGGTGGCAGCCGGTCGAGCCGGGGCGGTGGCCGGACCGGGAGCGGCTCGTCGGCCCGGCCGGATGATCGCCCGATCGGCCTGCTGCGCTGGCTGCGGCGCGACGAGCCGCAGCGGCCGCGCCGGACCCAGCGCGCGGCGGCCGTCCCGCGCCCCGACCGCGTGCCGGGCGAGATCGTCGCCATCGGCCTTGCGCCCGCGGGGCTCTCGGCCCTCAGCGCCGACGGCTACGTCGTCGTCGCCGAGGACGACCTCCCCGAGCGCGGCACCATCGCCCGGCTCCGCCTACCCGCCGGCGTCGACCTCGAGGCCGCGCGGCAGCGCATCGTCGCCCTCGCCCCGGACGCCGAAGTCGATTTCAACCACTATTACCGGCCGGAGGCCGGCGACGCCTGCAGCGCGCAGATCTGCGGCGTCTGGGAGAGCATCGCCTGGCAGGTGCCGCCGCGCACCGGCGCCTGCCGCGTCGAGGTGACGATCGGCGTCGTCGACACCGGCATCAACACCGAGCACGACGTGCTGGCCAGCGGCCGGGTCGACCTCGCCACCCTGCGCGGCGACGCGGCGAGCGCGTCGGAGCGCAAGCACGGCACGGCCGTGGTGGCGATCCTGCTCGGCGCCGCGGATAGCCGCGTCCCCGGCCTGCTGCCCGACGCCCGCATCGTCGCCGCCGACCCGTTCGAGACCGGCCGGGGCGGCGACGAGCGGGCCGATGCCTACAGCGTCGTCCGCGCCATCGAGCACGTCATCCGGGGCGGCGCACAGGTCGTCAACCTCAGCCTCGCCGGCCCGCCCAACAGCCTGCTCGCCGACGTCGTGCGCCGCAGCGTCGACAGGCGCGTCACGCTGGTCGCCGCGGTCGGCAACGCCGGGCCGCGCGCCAAGCCGCTCTATCCCGCGGCCTATGAAGGGGTGATCGGGGTGACGGCGGTCGATCGCCGCGGGCGGATCTATCGCCGCGCGCTGCAGGGGCCGCAGGTCGACATCGCGGCGCCCGGCGTCGACATCCCGACCGCCGCCTCGATCAGCGGCGTCCGGCCGCGCTCGGGCACCTCGTTCGCCGCGCCGTTCGTCACCGCGGCGGCGGCCCGTCTCCTTGCGGCGGAGCCGGACCTCGCGCCGGCAGACGTGCTCGCCGAGCTCACCGCGGAAGCCCGCGATCTCGGAGCCCCGGGACGCGACGATGTCTTCGGCGCAGGCCTGGTGCAGGCATCTGAGGCGTGCGCCGCGGACGAAAGCCCCACCGCGGTCCCCGTCGCGCTCGACGAGCGGACGGACCCGCGCGTGCAGTGACGGCGCGGCCGCGGCCGCGCGGCCGTCAGGCCTCGTCGCGCAGGAACGGCTCGATCCGGCCCTTGAGCTTCAGGGTCATCTGGTTGCCGCGGCGATCCCGCGCGGTGCCGGCCGCAACGCGGATCCAGCCTTCGCTGACGCAGTATTCCTCGACGTTGGTCTTCTCGACGCCGTTGAACAGGATGCCGATGCCGCGCTCCAGCAGGGCGGCGTCGTGAAAGGGGCTGGCGGGGTCGATCGACAGGCGATCGGGCAATGCGTCGGACACTCGGAGCTCCTGTTTCTGGCCGCGGGTGCGGGCGGCGACTGACCCGGCGGTATAGTCGCTCGCCCCCGGCCGTACAACGCCGCAAACGAAACGGGCGCCGGCTCAGCGCCGGCGCCCGTCCCGAAATTCTCGCCGCAAGGCGTCGTGGTCGATCAGGCCTTGCCGCTGACGGCCGCGACTTCCGCCGCGAAATCCGTCTCTTCCTTCTCGATGCCTTCACCGAGGTTGAAGCGGACGAAGGCCGTGACGGTGATCGGCGCGCCGACGGTCGACTCGGCCGCCTTGACGGCCTGCTCGACGGTCTTGTCCGGGTCGATCACGAAGGGCTGCTTCAGCAGCGACACCTCCTCAAAGAACTTGCGGATACGGCCCTCGACCATCTTCTCGATGATGCTCTCCGGCTTGCCGCTCTCGCGCGCCTGCTCGGCGAAGATCGCGCGCTCGCGCTCGATCACCGCCGGGTCGATCTCGTCCGGGGTCAGGGCGAGCGGGCTGGTCGCCGCGACGTGCATCGCGATCTGGCGGCCGAGCTTCAGCAGCTCGTCGGTCTTGCCGGTCGATTCCAGCGCAACCAGCACGCCGATCTTGCCGAGGCCGTCGGTGATCGCCGCATGCACGTAGGGCGCGACGACACCGGCCGAAACCGACAGCGTCTTCGTCCGGCGCAGCGTCATGTTCTCGCCGATGGTCGCGATCAGTTCCTTGATCTCGGCATCGACCGAGTGCGACTTGCCCGGGTAGGTCGCCGCGGCGACCGCATCGGTCTCGCCGTCGGTGGCGACCGCCACGGCGGCGACGTTGCGCACCAGCGTCTGGAACGCATCGTTGCGCGCGACGAAGTCGGTCTCGGAGTTGACCTCGACCACCGACGCCTTGGTGCCGTCGGTCGCGACGCCGACGAGCCCCTCGGCCGCGACGCGGCCGGCCTTCTTGGCGGCCTTGGCGAGACCCTTGGTGCGCAGCCAGTCGATCGCCGCCTCGATGTCGCCGTTCGTCTCGATCAGAGCCGACTTGCAGTCCATCATGCCCGCGCCGGTCTTCTCGCGCAGTTCCTTAACCTGTGCAGCCGAGATACTCATTCTCGTCCCAATCCTTTGTCGGTCCGTTCGCGGGCGGTCGCCATCACGCCGCCAAGTCTGCGACGCTCGAATGACGGCCACGGCGGCACGGCCCGATGGCCGTTGAAAAATTCAGATCCTGCGGTGCCGCTCCGGCACCCCCGCCAGCTGGCGGGGTGCCGGCGGCGACCCGTCACGCCGTCGCGGCGGCGGCGTCCTCGGCCTGGGCGGCCTCGGCCGGAACCTCGTCGAGAGCCGGCTCGATCATCTCGTCGGCTTCGCCGAGGTCGACGCCGAGCGCGCCCTGGCCACGCGAGATGCCGTCGATGGCGGCGCGGGCGATCAGCTCGCAGTAGAGCGCGATCGCGCGGCCGGCGTCGTCGTTGCCCGGAACCGGGTAGCTGATGCCGTCCGGATCACAGTTCGAATCGACAATCGCGGCGACCGGGATGTTGAGCCGGCGCGCTTCCTGGATCGCGATCGCTTCCTTGTTGGTGTCGATCACGAACAGCAGGTCCGGCACGCCGCCCATGTCCTTGATGCCGCCGAGCGCGCGCTCGAGCTTGTCGCGCTCGCGCTGCAGGTTCAGCCGCTCCTTCTTGGTGAGGCGGTTGGCCTGCTCGCCGGCGAGCATCGTATCGAGCTTGCGCAGGCGCTGGATCGAGATCGAGATGGTCTTCCAGTTGGTCAGCATGCCGCCGAGCCAGCGGGCGTTGACGAAATACTGCGCCGACTTGCGGGCAGCGTCCGCGACCGGCTCCTGCGCCTGGCGCTTGGTGCCGACGACGAGCACGCGGCCGCCCTGGGCGACGGTGTCGCTCACGGCCTTCAGCGCGCGGTACATCGCCGGCACCGTCTGCGCGAGGTCGAGAATGTGGATATTGTTGCGCGCGCCGAAGATGTAAGACGCCATCTTCGGGTTCCAGCGGTGGGTCTGGTGGCCGAAGTGGACACCCGCCTCGAGCAGCTGGCGCATCGTGAATTCAGGAAGAGCCATTGAAGAACAGTCCTTTTTTCCGGTTTAACCTCCGCGGGGGGATGGGACCGACTGGTCCCGGCACCGGATGGATGCGACGATGCGCACCCGCGGCCCCGCGTGTGAGATGGCGGTGATATAGTCGATAGCCCCCGGCCTTGGCAACCCCGCCCAGCCTGCGGAAACACGGGATTTCCCGGCCGATCCGGGCCGGAACCGCGCCTATTCGGTCGAGCGGCCGCCCCGGCCTGCCGCCGGCGGCCCCGTCAGGCGAGCTCGGCGTCGACCACGCCGGGAATCGCCTTCAGCGCGCCGACGAGCTGCGGCGAGACCCGGTAGCGCCCGGGGAGCTTCACCTCCACCTCGCGCTTGGTCTCCTCCATCATCACGATCAGCGAGACGTCGCCCTCTCCGGTCGGGTCGAGATGGCGGCGCAGGCTCTCGATCGGGTCGCGGCTGCGCAGGAACACCCGAAGCCCGTTGCGCAGCTTGCCGGCCGCCTCGTCGAGCGGATCGACCTTGTTGATGCGCACGCTGATCCCCTCCGGCCGGTTGTCGGCGCCGACCTCGAGAATCAGCGACCGTCCGGGCTCGAGCAGGTCGCGAAACTGGCCGAGCCCTTCGGAGAAGATCACCGCCTCGTACTGGCCGGTCGGGTCGGAGAGCACGATGATGCCCATCTTGTTGCCTGTCTTGGTGCGCCGTTCCTGCCGCGACACCACCGTGCCCGCCAGCCGCCCGGCCGAGGCGCCGCGCCGGACGCCCTCGGAGAACTTCGCCCAGGTCTGCACCCTGAGCCGGTCGAGCAACGGCGCATAGGCGTCGAGCGGATGGGCGGAGAGGTAGAAGCCGATCGCCTGGTGCTCGCGCTGCAGCCGCTCTTCCGGCAGCCACGACGCCTGCGGCAGCCGGATCGGCTCGACCTCGGCCGCGCCGCCGAACAGCTCGTTCTGCCCGCTCGCCTCCCGCTCCGTCCGGTGTGCCGCCGCCCCAAGCACCGCCTCGATGCCCTGGAACATCCGGGCGCGGTTTGCCTCCATCGCGTCGAAGGCGCCCGCCGCGACGAGGCTCTCCATCATCCGCTTGTTGAGTGCCTTCGGGTTGATCCGCGCCGCGAAATCGCCGAGGTCGCGGAACGGCTTCCCGCCGCGCACCTCGACGAGATGCTCCACCGCCGCGCGCCCGACACCCTTCACGGCCGCCAGCGCATAGAGGATCTTGCCCTCGTCGACCTCGAACTCGGCCGCCGACCGGTTCACCGACGGCGGCATCACCTCGATATCGAGCCGCATCGCTTCGCGGCGGAAGTCGTTCAGCTTGTCGGTGTTCGCCATGTCGAGCGTCATCGACGCGGCGAGAAACTCGACCGGGTGGTTCGCCTTCAGATAGGCCGTCTGGTAGGCGACGAGCGCATAGGCTGCGGCGTGCGACTTGTTGAAGCCGTAGTCGGCGAACTTCGCGAGCAGGTCGAAGATCGCGTCCGCCTGCGGCCCGTCGATCCCCGACGACCCCGCGCCCTCGACGAAACGCGCCCGCTGCGCGTCCATCTCCGACTTGATCTTCTTGCCCATGGCGCGGCGCAGCATGTCGGCCTCGCCGAGCGAGTAGCCCGACAGGATCTGCGCGATCTGCATCACCTGTTCCTGGTAGACGATGATGCCGTAGGTCTCCTTCAGCACCGGCTCCAGCAACGGGTGGATGTAGTCGGGCACCTCGTGCCCGTGCTTGCGCGCGCCATAGACCGGGATGTTCGCCATCGGACCCGGCCGGTACAGCGCCACCAGCGCGATGATGTCCTCGAAGCGGTCGGGCTTGATGTCGGCGATCGCCTTCCGCATGCCCATGCTTTCGAGCTGGAACACGCCGACGGTCTCGCCGCGCTGCAGCAGCTTGTAGGTGGGCGGATCGTCGAACGGCAGCGCCGAGAGGTCGATCGTGATGCCGCGCCGCGCGATCAGTTCCAGCGCCTTCTGCAGCACGGTCAGCGTCTTCAGGCCGAGGAAGTCGAACTTCACCAGCCCGGCGCTCTCCACCCACTTCATGTTGTACTGGGTGACCGGCATGTCCGAGCGCGGATCGCGGTAGAGCGGCACCAGCTGGTCGAGCGGCCGGTCGCCGATCACGATGCCCGCCGCATGCGTCGAGGCATGGCGGTAGAGCCCCTCGAGCTTCAGCGCCATGTCGAGCAGCCGCCCGACGACCTCCTCCTCGTCGCGCGCCTGCTGCAGCCGCGGTTCGCCCTCGATCGCCTGGGCGAGCGTCACCGGATTGGCCGGGTTCTGCGGCACCAGCTTGCACAGACGGTCGACCTGGCCATAGGGCATCTGCAGCACGCGGCCGACGTCGCGCAGCACGGCGCGCGCCTGCAGCGTGCCGAAGGTGATGATCTGCGCCACCTGCTCGCGGCCGTACTTGCCCTGGACGTAGCGGATCACCTCGTCGCGCCGGTCCTGGCAGAAGTCGATGTCGAAGTCGGGCATCGACACGCGCTCGGGGTTGAGGAACCGCTCGAACAGCAGCGCGAAACGCATCGGGTCGAGGTCGGTGATGGTGAGCGAGTAGGCGACGAGCGAGCCCGCGCCCGAGCCGCGCCCCGGCCCGACCGGAATGCCCTGCGCCTTCGACCACTTGATGAAGTCCGCGACGATCAGGAAGTAGCCGGGAAACTTCATGCCGCTGATGACGTCGAGCTCGAAGGCGAGCCGCTCGCGATAGTCCGCCACCGTGCAGCCGGGCGCCGGGCCGTGCGCCGCGAGGCGGGCGTCGAGCCCCGCCTCGGCCTGGCGCGCGAGTTCCGCCGCCTCGACGCGCTCGGCCTCGACCACGTCGTCGACGTCGCCGCCGGCAAAGCGCGGCAGGATCGGCTTGCGCTTCTTCGGCCGGAAGGCGCAGCGCCGCGCGATCTCGACGGTGTTGGCGATCGCCTCCGGCAGGTCCTCGAAGGCCGCGACCATCTCCGCGCGGCTCTTGAAGTAGTGCTCCGGCGTCAGCCGCCGGCGGTCGTCCTCGGCGAGCACGCGCCCGTCGGCGATCGCGATCAGCGCATCGTGTGCCTCGAAGTCGCCGCGGGCCGGGAAGAAGCACTCGTTGGTGGCGACCAGCGGCAGGCGGTGACCATAGGCGAGGTCGAGCAGATGCGGCTCGATCATCCGCTCCGCCTCGGTGCCGTGGCGCTGCACCTCGATGTAGAGCCGGTCGCCGAACACCGCCGCCAGGCGCCCCAGCCGCGCCTCGGCCAGCGCCGGATTGCCGGCTGCGATCGCCCGGTCGAGCGGCCCGGACGCCCCGCCCGTCAGCGCGATGATCCCCGCCGACAGCTGCTCGACCGTCGTCAGCGCGACGTGCGGCCGCGCGCCCGGATCGGTCTCCATGAACGACTTGCTGACCAGCGTGACGAGATTGTCGAAGCCCGCCGTGCTCGCGGCGATCAGCAACAGCGTGTGCAGCGGCGGCTCGGCATTGATGCGGCGCGGATCGACCGGCTCGTCGGCGAAATCGACGGCGACCGCGCAGCCGATGATCGGCTGCAGTCCCGCCCCCGCCGCCTTCTCGGAAAACTCCAGCGCGCTGAAGAGGTTGCCGCTGTCCGTCACCGCGACGGCCGGCTGCCGGTCGGCTTTCGCGAGATTGACGATCTTGCCGAGCGGCAGCGCGCCCTCGAGCAGCGAGTAGGCCGAGTGGACGCGAAGATGCACGAATTCGAGCTCGGCCAAACCACCCTCCCCTGTCCGGCGCGCCCGGATCCCGCCGCCACCTGCCTCGATCGTCAAACGCGGCGCCGGTCCGTCGACCATGCCGCCCCCGCCGCTCCCACTCAACGACGAGCGCCGTCGTCACCGACATGCGCTGTGGACAGCCGCGACGCCCCGGCGCCGCCCGTTCCGATCGCGTCCCTGGCTGCGCCTGATCCCGGCACCGTCTGACACACAACGCCCCTTGACAGAAGGAACATTATCAGAACAGATGAGAACATACAAGGAACTTGATGGAGCAAAACGATGCCGAGCACCACCGATGTCCGCTTCTTCTCCCTCGCCGTCGCCGCCCGGCCGCAGCGCCGCCGCGATCGCTGGTCCTTCGGGTTCCGCCGGTTTCTCGCCGGCCGGCCGACCTCCTACTCGGGCGGCGGCAAGGCGTTGATGGTCGCCGATTTCGTCGAGCCGCTGCCGCGCGTGCTCTGGCACCACCTGGTGCGTTCGCTGATGGTCCGGGATGTCGCGGCCCTCGGCGCGCTCACCGCCTTTGCGACGATGCTCGCCGTCGTCGTCGGCGGCGCCTGAGGCGACTGCGACGTCGGGCGCCGCCTCAGTCGAGTTCGACGACCTTGCCGTCGATCAGGGTGATGCGGCGGTCCATGCGGCCGGCGAGGTCCATGTTGTGGGTGGCGATCACGGCGGCGAGGCCGGTGCCGCGCACCAGCGCCAGCAGCGCATCGTAGACGTAGCGCGACGTCTTCGGGTCGAGATTGCCGGTCGGCTCGTCGGCGAGCAGGATGCGCGGCGCGTTGGCGACGGCGCGGGCAATGGCGACGCGCTGGCGCTCGCCGCCCGAGAGCTGCGACGGCAGATGGTCGGCGCGGTGGTCGAGCTTCAGATAGGAGAGCAGTTCCATCGACCGCTGCCGCGCGTCGCGTCGGCCGAGCCCGTTGATCATCTGCGGCACGACGAGGTTCTCGACCGCGGTGAACTCGGGCAGCAGGTGGTGGAACTGGTAGACGAAGCCGATCGTCGTCCGGCGCATCTTCGTGCGCCCGGTGTCGTCGAGCGCCCCGCAGGAGGCACCGTGGATCAGCACGTCGCCGCTGTCGGGCTTCTCGAGCAGGCCGGCGATCTGCAGCAGCGTCGACTTGCCGACGCCCGACGGCGCCACGAGGCCGACGATCTCGCCAGGCTGCAGCACGAAGTCCGCACCGGTGAGAATGTGCAGCTTGCCGCTGCCCTCGTCATAGGCGCGGGTGACGCCGGCAAGTCGGAGGACGGCGCCGGGGGCGGGCTGGGCTGCGTCGCTCATTCGTACCTCAGCGCTTCGACGGGATCGAGCTTCGCGGCGCGCCAGGCGGGGTAGAGCGTCGCAAGGAAGGACAGCGCCATCGCCATGGCGAGGATGCTCAGCGTCTCGCCGACGTTCACGTCCGCGGGCAACCGGCTGAGATAATAGAGTTCGGGCGAGAAGAGTTCCGTGCTGGTGAGCCAGGAAATGAACTGGCGGATCGATTCGATGTTGAGGCAGACGAGCAGCCCCAGGCAGAAGCCGGCGATGGTCCCCACCACCCCGATGCTCGCCCCCGTGATCAGGAAGATCCGGAGGATCGAGCCGCGCGACGCGCCCATGGTGCGCAGGATGGCGATGTCATGCCCCTTGTCCTTCACCAGCATCGTCATGCCCGATACGATGTTGAGCGCCGCGACCAGCACGATCAGCGTCAGGATCAGGAACATCACGTTCCGCTCCACCTCCAGCGCGGCAAAGAAGGTGACGTTGCGCTGGCGCCAGTCGCTGATGACGTTGGGTCGGCCGGCAGCGGTTCCGACCTCGTCGCGCATCTCGCCGACCCGATCCGGATCGTCGACGAACACGTCGATCGCGCTCGCGACCTCCGGCGTGTTGAAATAGATCTGCGCCTCGGCGAAGGGCATGAAGACGAAGGTGGAATCATATTCCGACATGCCGATCTCGAAGATCGCCGCCACCACATAGGCCTTGACCCGCGGCGTGGTGCCGAGCGCGGTCACGCTGCCCTTCGGGCTGACCAGCGTGACCCGGTCGCCCGCCGCGATGCCGAGATTCTGGGCGAGCCGGATGCCGATCGCGATGCCTTCGCCCTCGTCGAAGCCGTCGAGGGAGCCCTGGCGGATCGTGCCGGCGATCAGCGGCATGCGTTCGAGATCATTGCGCATCACACCGCGCACCAGGGTGCCGAAGGCGCCCGACGGCCCGGACGCGAGCACCTGCCCCTCGGTGAACGGCATGGCGAGGCGCACGCCCCGGATCGCAGCGATCCGCTCGGTCACTTCGGCATAGTCGGTGAGCGGCGTGTCGATCGGCTGCACGACCATGTGGCCGTTGATGCCGAGGATCTTCTCGAGCAGCTGGCCGCGAAAGCCGTTCATCACGGCCATGACGATGATCAGCGTCGCGACCCCAAGCATGATGCCGACGAAGGAGAAGCCGGCGATCACCGAGATGAACGCCTCCTTGCGCCGCGAGCGGAGATACCGCATCGCCAGCATCCACTCGAAAGGCGCGATCAACGCCGCGCCGATCTTCGCCACCATATTCGCCTGCCTCGCCGTGAAGTTTGCCGCCGGGCCGCGCCTGCCCCGCCGGCGCGAATCTCCGAAGGACCGCCCGGCGACTATACGCGATCGGCCGGCCCGGACCAGATCGGCTCAGGCCCCGGAAAGCCGGGCCAGCACCTGGTCGATGGGGAGGCTGTGGCGCTCCCCGGTCGCGCGGCGCTTCAATTCCACCGTCCCGTCGGCGACGCCCTTCGGCCCGACGATCACCTGCCAGGGCAGGCCGATCAGGTCCATGGTCGCGAACTTCGCGCCCGCGCGCCCTTCGGTGTCGTCGTAGAGTACGTCGCGGCCCGCCGCCTCGAGCCGGGCGAGGATGTCCTCGCAGGCGGCATCGGTCGCCGCGTCACCCGGCTTCAGGTTGACGATGCCGACATCGAACGGCGCCACCGACTCCGGCCAGATGATGCCGGCGTCGTCGTGGCTGGCCTCGATCAGGCCCGCGACGAGACGCGAGACGCCGATGCCGTAGGAGCCCATGTGCACCGGGCGCTCCGCGCCGTCGGGTCCCGCCACCTTGGCACCCATCGGCTCGGAGTATTTGGTGCCGAAATAGAAGATGTGGCCGACCTCGATGCCGCGCGCCGTCACCTGGCGCTCGCCGGGCAGCGCGCCGAACACGTCGGCGTCGTGCATCTCCTCGGTCGCCGCGTAACGGCTGGTGAACGACTTCACCACCGGGTCGAGATCGCCGTCGAAGTCGATATCGACCGCCGGCACCGGCATGTCGAGCAGGTCGCGGTCGCAGTAGACTTCGCTCTCGCCGGTCGAGGCGAGCACGATGAACTCGTGCGTCATGTCGCCGCCGATCGGGCCGGAATCGGCCTTCATCGGGATCGCGGTCAGGCCGAGCCGCGCGAAGGTGCGCAGATAGGCGACGAACATCTTGTTGTAGGAGCGCCGCGCGCCTTCGGCGTCGAGATCGAAGGAGTAGGCGTCCTTCATCAGGAACTCGCGCCCACGCATCACGCCGAAGCGCGGCCGCACCTCGTCGCGGAACTTCCACTGGATGTGGTAGAGATTGAGCGGCAGGTCGCGGTAGGAGCGCACCGCGGTGCGGAAGATGTCGGTGACCATCTCCTCGTTGGTCGGCCCGTACAGCATGTCGCGCTCGTGGCGGTCGACGATGCGCAGCATTTCCTTGCCATAGTCGTCGTAGCGGCCACTTTCGCGCCAGAGGTCCGCCGCCTGGATCGTCGGCATCAGGATCTCGATCGCCCCGGCGCGGTTCTGCTCCTCGCGCACGATCGCGCCGACCTTTTCCAGCACCTTGAGGCCGAGCGGCAGCCAGGAATAGATGCCCGCGGACTGCTGGCGGATCATGCCGGCACGCAGCATCAGCCGGTGCGACACGATTTCCGCCTCCTTCGGCGTCTCTTTCAGGATCGGCAGGAAATAGCGCGACAGGCGCATGCGGAAGCCTCGCAAGGTGTTCTGGGACGCGGCGCCACAGAAAGCGCATCGACGATGAAAAGACAAGGCCCGCGCCGGGCGCCCCCGCGCGCCGGTCGGCCACTCGCTCGTCGCCCCTTGCCGGCGCGCCGGAGCCGATGTCCGGATAGCCTGCCGCGACCGGGGGGCCGGCACACTTGGGTGTTGCCGCCGATCGGACCAGGCCCGCCCTCCCGCGATCGAGGCGGTGTGATGGGCACGGCCCACGCCCGACGGAGAACCGATGGCGCGTGTCGAGGCTTGCCCCATTGATAGGCAAGGGAAATCCCGCTGCGGTGTCTTTCGCACCTTCGTGCCACGAAGCCGCCAAAGTGCGCAAAAAATCTTCGCGATCGATTGCCGAAAGAGATGACAAGGTGGGGGTCGGGGTGTACGGTCCCGACATAACAACAATGAAGATCGTCAAGACGAGCAACGAGACACAATAATCGTCTCCACTATTTCGTCTCACGAACGGTCTTCTCAAAAATCGCGGTCTGAGTCTTGGGAGGATAGCCCCCTGGCGCGGAAATCGCAGCCGAAGTGGCCGGGCGGTCGGGAGGAAACGCCGCTCGATTACTTGAATGGGGACGACACGCGGAACTCGAAAAGCAAGGCTTCGGCCTTGCTTTTTTATTTTTTAAATCGATTTTACTCCGCCGGCCCAACAGCGCTGCAGACCGTCTCGCAACTGTTCTCACCGTGATCTGCAACTTTCGTCGTAGGCGCACCCCGGCCGCCGTCCGGTTCAGGGCTCGCGGGTCTTTGGCAAACGTCGACGTTTAGGATTCGCCATTTCTCAGGCTGCGCCACGGCGCGCACCTTGCCGGCGCCCGCGCTCTTCCCTCGCTCTTCGAGTCCCCTGCCCGAGCTTCAGCCTGTCCGCATCCGCGCGCCGCTCGATTCGCCACGACAAGAAAAGGGGCCCGAACGGGCCCCTTTCCGAAAGACGGTGCGTCTGGCCCGATCAGGGCTCGCTGACGAAGGCGGTGCCCGGGTTGCCCGCCGTGGCCGGCAGGGTGTGCGTGCTGCCGGCGCTGCGCTCGCGCTGCGCGAGGTCGTTGGTCGAGTAACCCGGCGTATAGGGCTGCGTCGAGGTCAGCGGCGCCGCCTGATCGTAGAAGCCCGCACCGCGGGTGCCGATCGCAGGGCCGGAAGCGGCGGCACGAGCCTCACGCTGCATCAGCTGGATCTCGCTGGTCGAGTAGCCCGGGTGATAGCCACCGGCGGCGAAAGCGGCGGTCGAAAGGCCGGCAAAGGCGGCGGCGAGCGCGAAAGTCTTGAGCTTCATGACAGTCTCCTCATCTATCCGTTGTAAACGACAAATCAGTTCCAAATCGTCGGTCTGGTGGCGACCCCGGCGCCTCGGCACCGTCGTGTCGTCCACGACCCGATGAGACTGATATAGGCCGCTCCAGCGCCGCGATTAGCGATCGAAATGGAAACAGTCTTATATAACAATGAACTATCAGGTTTCTGCGATCAGCGCTCACAGGTCGATCAATCAATCGCGAGATCGAAACATCGGGTGATCGACGGCGTTTATTCGTCCCCAATCCAGACGCTTGGCCAGAAAAAAGCAGCTCTGCCCATCCGCGGCCAAGCCCGCGCCACCATGTCGCCGCAATCTGGGGTTGGACCCGCGTGATGGAACCGGACAGGCAGGGTCGATGGGGTCAGAATCGGTGGTCGACGCCGGCGACACATGGCCGGATCAGGGCCCCGGCGGTGCGCATGGCGTCAGATGCAGGGAAGCGGCGGCCATCGCGAAGGCGCCACCGGCCTTGCGATCCCGCGGCCCAGGTCGGGCCTGCCGCGCCGCGGCGGGTCAGCCGCGGTCCTTCATCAGCCGGGATTTCTCACGATTCCAGTCGCGCTGCTTCTCGGTCTCGCGCTTGTCGTGATTCTTCTTGCCCTTGGCGAGGGCGATCTCGCACTTCGCGCGGCCGCGATCGTTGAAGTAGAGCTTCAGCGGCACGATCGTCATGCCGTCGCGGTCCACCGCGCCGATCAGGCGATTGATCTGGCGCTTGTGCAGCAGCAGCTTCCGCGGCCGCCGCGTCTCGTGATTGAACTGGTTCGCCTGCAGGTACTCGGGGATATAGGCGTTGTAGAGATAGAGCTCGCCCTTGTGCTCGGCCGCGTAGGCATCGGTGATGTTGCTGCGGCCCTGCCGCAGCGACTTCACCTCGGTGCCGGTCAGGGCGATGCCCGCCTCGACGGCATCGCCGATCGCGAAGTTGAAGCGCGCCTTGCGATTGTCGGCCGCGATGCGGTTGACCGTCAGGGTCGGCTTCTGGGGGGCCATCGGGGACAGGGCTCCATCGGCGGCCCCGCGGGCCGGCCGTTTTCTAAAGTCAGTTGATCAGTCCGGCGTGGACCATGGCGTCGCGGATGATCGCCTCGGTCGGCGCGGACAGCGGCACCAGCGGCAGGCGCAGTTCGTTGCGCAGCTTGCCGAGCAGCGACAGCCCGAACTTCGCGCCTTGCGGGTTCGGCTCGACGAACATCGCCTGGTGCAGCGGGAACAGCTGGTCCTGGATGGCGAGCGCGCCGGCATAGTCGCCGGCAAGGCACGCCTCCTGGAACGCCGAGCACAGCCGCGGCGCGACGTTGCTGGTCACCGAGATGCAGCCATGACCGCCATGCGCCATGAAGGCGAGCGCGGTGCCATCCTCGCCGGAGAGCTGGATGAAGTCCGGCCCCATCGCCGCCCGCTGGGCGCTGACACGGTCGAGCTTCGCCGTCGCGTCCTTGACGCCGACGATGTTCGGCAGCTCGTAGAGCCGCGCCATCGTCTCGACCGACATGTCGACCACCGAGCGCGGCGGGATGTTGTAGATGATGATCGGGATGCCGACGGCGTCGTTGATCGCCTTGTAATGACGATAAAGACCCTCCTGCCCCGGCTTGTTGTAATAGGGCGTCACGACGAGCAGCGCGTCCGCGCCGGCCTCTTCGGCGAACACGGCGAGATCGATCGCTTCCGCGGTGTTGTTCGAGCCGGCGCCGGCCACCACCGGCACCCGGCCGGCAGCGGTCTTGATGCAGACCTCGACGACCCGCTTGTGCTCGGCATGGCTCAGCGTCGGGCTCTCGCCCGTGGTGCCCACCGGCACCAGCCCGTGCGAGCCCTCGGCGATCTGCCACTCCACGAAGGCCTCGAATGCCGCCTCGTCGAAGGCGCCATCGCGGAACGGCGTCACCAGCGCCGTCATCGAACCCTTGAGCATGTCGTCCCTGTTCCTCATCGGGCGCCGGCTTTCGGCGTCCCGTTCGACTTCGCCGGGACAATAGTCGGACGGCGTTGGGAGAACAAGCGCCCGCCCGGCCCGGCGCGTGCGGCGGCGCGGCGCGTTCTCGCGGCCGGCCGGTCGGCGGGCGACCATGGTTAGGTTTCCGTTAATCCGCCCGGCGCACTATGGATCCGGGCCCCCTTCGGGGTGGCCCGCCGCGTTCCCGCCGCATCGGTGCCGCATAAGGCTGGCGGCAGGACCGTAAGGTGCTGTCGGCTCCGAAGCCATGTGGCCGCCGCGGCAACGGCTGCCGAAGGCACGGCGGCCGCCTCCGCCGCCGGCCGCGCGCGGGGCTGCAGGATGCGCCGGCCTGTTATACTGTCGGCGAGAGCGATGTGCCGTGCCGCAGCGACCATGCGTCCACCGTCTAGGAATGCACGATGCGCAGACTGACCACGACCACCCTGACCGCCCTCGTGCTGCTCGCCGGCCTCGAAGCGCCGGCCGCGCGCGCCGCGGCGGATGTGCTGATGGCGCAGGGTCCGGCCGCGATGGTCGTGCATCCGCAGTCGCATGAGCGGCTCGAAGCGGCGCTCTCCGCCGCCGACGCGCGCGACAAGGCGCGGGCGCGCACCCTTGCCGAGTCGTTGCCTCCCGTCGAGCGCCGGCTGGTCGAGTGGATGCTGATCCGCCGCGACGCGCCCGGCCTCACTTCGCGCGACATCACCCGCTTTGCGGCCGCGGCGCCCGACTGGCCGACGGCCTCGATCATGCGCCGGCGCGCCGAAGCGGCGCTGGCCCGCGAGGGGGCGACCCCGGCCGAGATCGTCAAGGCTTTCGGCGCCACGATGCCCGAAACCGCCGTCGGCCTTTCGACGCTGATCACCGCCCATATCGCGATGGACGACCGCGCCGCGGCCGCGCGTGTCGCAGGCCATTGGTGGCGCACGCAGAAGCTGACCCCGGCCGACGAGGCCACCTTCCTCCAGCATTACGGCGACCTGCTCGGCCGCGACGACGAGATCGGCCGCTTCCACCTGATGATGTTCGGCGACCGGATGAGCCAGGCGCGCAGCGTCGCTCAGCGTCTCGGTGCCGACTGGACGGCACTCGCCGACGCCCGCGCCGCGGTGTTGCGCAACGAGGCCGGCGCGGCGAAGAAGCTGGAGAAGGTGCCGGCCGCCCTGCGCGCCGATCCGCTCTACGGCTTCACCACGGTCGAATATCTGCGCCGCCAGGGCCACGCGGACCAGGCGGCGAAACTGCTGCGCGACCTCACCGCCGCCGGCCGCACCCGCGGCGACGCCGACGAATGGTGGATCGAGCGCCGCATCGTCTCGCGCGATCTCAACGAGACCGGCGAGGCCGCCCTCGCCTATGAACTCGCGGCGCAGCAGCAGGACGGCGGCGCCCTCACCCGGGTCGAGGCCGAATTCCACGCCGGCTGGTACGCGCTGCGCTTCCTGAAGGACCCGGCGATCGCCCGGCGGCATTTCGACGAGCTCGCAAAGATCTCCACCCGGCCGATCAGCCGCTCGCGCGCCGCCTACTGGCAGGCGCGCGCCGCCGCGGCGGCCGGCGACGAGGCCGGCGCCCGCCGTCTTTACGAGACGGCCGCGCGCGACGTCACCACCTTCTACGGCCAGTTGGCGCGCCGCGCCCTCGGCCATGCCGACCTCGGCCTGCCGGCGGCCCCGGCGCCGACGCCGGCCGACCGCGCGGCCTTCGCCGCCGACGACATGGTGCGGTCCGCGCTGCTGCTCACCGAACTCGGCCGCGCCGGCGACGCCGACCTGCTGTTTCCGGCGATCGCCCGCCGGCTGGCCACCCCCGGCCAGGTCGCCCTGCTCGCCGAGTTCCTCGAGCGCCAGCAGCGCGCCGGCACGATCCTGCAGGTCGCGAAGATCGCGATGGAGCGGTTCCCGGATGTGGCGAGCCTCGCCTATCCGCTGGATTCGATCCCGGTCGAGGGCCGCAGCGGCGAGATGGTCGAGCCGGCGATGGTCTACGCCATCGCCCGCCAGGAAAGCGCCTTCGACACCTCGGCCGTCTCCAGTGCCGGCGCGCTCGGCCTGTTGCAGATGATGCCCGGCACGGCGGAAATGACCGCCCGCAAGCTCGGTGTCGCCTACTCGCGGCCACGGCTCACCACCGACCCCGCCTATAACGCGACGCTCGGCGCGGCCCACCTGAAAGACCTCGTCGACGACTTCTCCGGCTCCTACATCATGAGCTTCGCCGCCTACAACGCGGGCCCCGGCAAGGTGCGCGAATGGGTACGCCGCTTCGGCGACCCGCGCAGTGGCGCGATCGACCCGATCGACTGGATCGAATTGATTCCCTACGGCGAGACGCGCAACTACGTCCAGCGCGTCGCCGAAAACCTCGCCGTCTATCGGACGCGGCTGACCGGCGCCGACCTCGAAATCGAAGACGACCTGCGCCGCGGGGTGAACTAGGGCGGGCGATGGGAGCCGGCTGGCGCCGTCGCGCCCCCTCATCCGCCCTTCGGGCACCTTCTCCCGCGAGGGGAGAAGGGGTTCCGGGGGCCCGGTGAAAGCAACCGCGGCCGCCTCGATCCCGGGTTCCGCGGTGGCGCCAGAAGCAGGGTCTTGCCGAACTTCCCTTCTCCCCTCGCGGGAGAAGGTGCCCGAAGGGCGGATGAGGGGGGCGGCGTCTCCCCAAGGCCCGCACCGCGCGAATCACGTCGCTCCCCGCCGGCTTAAAGCCCCTCCGCGCGTCCCCATCCACCGTGACGCAAGCCCCTCGGGAGAACACATGCGCGAACTTCACTGGCAAGGCGCCGACTGCACCGCCCTCTACGGCCGGATCTTCGAGCCGGAGGGCGCCGCCGACCGCCTGCCGCTGCTGTGCCTGCCGGGGCTGACCCGCAACGGCCGCGATTTCGACCAGCTCGCCGATGCCCTGGCGGGCCATCCCGAGACACCCCGCGCCGTCATCACGATGGACTATCGCGGCCGCGGCCGCTCGGGCCACGCCGATGCCGCGAGCTATACGCCGCAGGTGGAAGCCGACGACGTGCGGCGGGGGCTCCTGGCTGCGGGCATTGACCGCTGCGCCGTGCTCGGCACCTCGCGCGGTGGCCTGATTGCGGCGCTGCTCGCCATGTTGCCGCCGGCCACCAGCGGCCTCGGCATCGGGCCGGTTATCCTCAACGACATCGGCCCGGTGATCGAGGTCGCCGGCCTGCTGCGGATTCGCGCCGGCATCGACCTGCTGACCGGCGCCGGCGCGCCGCAGACATGGCCGGCGGCCGAGGCGCTGATGCTGAAGCTGCAGGGTGGCGCGTTCCCGAATGTCAGAGGCGACGAGCTCGCCGCGGTCACCCGGCAGCTGTTCCGCGATGAGGGTGGGCACCCGGTGGCGGATTTCGACCCGGCCCTGCTCGCGACGCTGGCGAGTCTCTCGCCCGAAACACCCCTGCCCCCGCTGTGGCCGATGTTCCTCGCCCTCGGCCAGATGCGCCGGACTGCCGGTTCTGCACCCGAACCGCGGCCATTGCTCGTGCTGCGCGGCGCGCTGTCGGATGTGCTGTCGGAGGCGACGCTCGCCGAGATGCAGCGGCTTCTGCCGCATCTCGAGACGCAGGTCGTCGCGGATCAGGGTCACGCGCCGCTGCTGCGCGACGACGCGACGATCGCGCGGATCGCAGATTTTCTGAATGGGGTGGATTGAGACGCAGTCCGTGCGCCGGCGCGCCGGGGGCGGTTCTGCGGGATACGCGGCTCACGACGGGCGGTGGGGCGCGGACGTCACAGCCACACCGTCCGCGTCGTCCGACGGCGGCGCTTCGATCGGCCGCCGAGGTCCCGCCTCCTCGCCGATGTTCGCCCAACCTGAATGAGCGTCAGGGCTGCAGCGCGGCCGCCCGGTTTCGACCGTGTCTCGCAAAAAGAAAAAGGCCCGGATTGCTCCGGGCCTTTCCTGCAAGCTCCGAGGAGCGAGCGATCAGAACGTGCGGATCAGGCCGACGATGGCGTCGAAGTTGCCATCGGTGTTCGGGGTGTCGCCGGCGTCGTCCGCGTAGCGAACTTCCGCGGCGAGGGTCAGGCCCTCGGCGAGGGTGTAGCCGATACCACCGTTGATCTCGAAGGGATCATCGCCATCGTTGAAGCCGTAGATGGCGCCGACGAAGAGGTTGAGGTCCGGGGTGACGTCGTACGACACCGCACCGCTGACGATGAAGGCATCGACGTTGGCGCCGTTGTCGAGGTAGCCGGCGGTCAGGCGAGCGCCGAAGCCGTCGGTGATCACGAGATCAGCGGTCGCCTTGATGACGAAGCCTTCCGAGGCGTTGTCGTAGTGACCCGACAGCGAGGCGCTGCCCCAGGCCTGGTCGGCGATGCCGACGATACCGACCAGCGCGACGTCGTTGGCGTCGTTCTGGTAGTCGACCGTCAGCAGGCCCGAACCGTTGTTCGCCGCGATGACCTGGCCGCCGACGAAGAAGCCGCCGCCGAGGTCGTCGACAACGACGTTCAGCTGCAGGCCGTTGCCCGGAGCGCCGTAGCCGTCGTCGTAGAAGTTGCCGTAGAGGGCGTCGTCGTTGAAGACGGTGTCGCCATCCGAGTAACCAGCGGTCAGGTAGCCGACCTGGATGAACGCCTGCGAGATGACAGCGTTACGATCCGGCTCCGACTCGATGCGGAAGAACGAACGGACGGTGCCGAAGTCCGAAGCGGTGCGCGCATCGAAGTCGATACGGCCGTTGGCGAACCAGCGGTAGGAGTCGTCCCAACGCTCGTTGCCGTTGGCGTCGAGGCCGAGGAAGACGTTGTCTTCGAGGTACTCGAAGCCGGTACGGACACGACCGCCGATCTTGAGGCAGGTCTCCATGCCCGGGATCACGAAGAAGCCGGCGCCGAACGCGTCGCAGACCTTGACGTAGTCGACAGCCGTCGGAACGACGGTGTCGGTGAGCGCATCAGCCGCAAAGGCACCCGTCGTCATGACGAGGCTGGCGGCGGTGCCGAGCATGATGCTCTTGAGCTTCATAGTCCTGACCTCCAAAAATCAACCAATGAACCTGCCGACCACCCGTTGGAACGATCCCCGAGGATCGGCCGGCTCTTGTGGGACACCGCGTCGCCTTGTGATGATTGCCACCCCTGACAATCGGCGCTGCGGCCTCAGAGCTCGGTCCCCCGTGCTCGTGTCTTCACCATACGCATCGGCTTTCCGCGTTCAACGACGATCACAGGTCCGAGAGGCCTCTCCCCGGCTTTTGGAAATCGATGTTGCAGATATGTCACGACCGCGGGGGAGGCCTGCACGAACTGCTGAACGAATGGTTAACGGGATGAATTTGCAGCGAATTTTTTCGACGCGATTCATGCGCCGGTAAGCATGGAGAGGACGGTGCGGCGAGGATGTCGGCGCCGATGCCGGCGCCCCTCCTCTCTCCCGGGGGCCGATGATCGGCTCCTTTCGTGA
The DNA here is from genome assembly GCF_015904235.1 of Methylobrevis albus. Lineage (GTDB taxonomy): Bacteria > Pseudomonadota > Alphaproteobacteria > Rhizobiales > Pleomorphomonadaceae > Methylobrevis_A > Methylobrevis_A albus. The sequence continues at coordinate 488,087 of NZ_JADZLT010000040.1, read as the reverse complement.
AGTCGACTCGTCGAATCGCCTGTCGAGACGGCCGGCCGGGCGGCCCTCTCCCGCGCATCGCCAATTTGCCGGGTGATCGCCGCCGAGCGGATACCGCGCAGCGGCGCCAAATTCCGTTGCACCCAGTCCCTGCCCGACGGCGATGGAGAGAGCGATCGGAATGGACACCGCCGTAGTCGTCGGCCACCGCGGCGCCCGGCGCGCGAATCCGCCGTTGGCGGCGCCGCGGCGGCTCTGCTATAGCCACGGCCCAGTCCAGCAGCCGTCCGCCAGCCCGAGGAACCGCCCATGTCCGTCGATACGGCCACCGTCCGCCGCGTCGCCCGGCTCGCCCGAATCAAGGTGAGCGACGAGGAAGCCGAGCGCATGACCGGCGAGCTCAATTCCATCCTCGGCTTCGTCGCCCAGCTCGACGAGGTCGACGTGTCCAGCGTCGAGCCGATGACCGCCGTGGTCGCCACCGCGATGAAGCAGCGCGTCGACGTCGTCACCGACGGCGGCAATCCCGCGGCGGTCGTCGGCAATGCGCCCGTCACCGACGACGACTTCTTCATGGTCCCGAAGGTGGTGGAGTAGCACCGGCGCCATCGCCGACTGCACCCTGCCCCTGCCGATCCCCCTGTATAAAGAGACGCCGCCCGTGACCGACCTCACCGCCCTCACCATCGCCGAGGCCCGCGACGGACTTGCCGCGAAGCAGTTTTCGGCCACCGAGCTGACCGGGGCCTACCTTGCGGCGATGCAGGCGGCGCGCGCGCTGAACGCCTATCTGGTCGAGACACCGGAGAAGGCGCTGGCGATGGCCGCGGCGTCGGACGAGCGCCTCGGCCGCGGCGAGGCCCGGCCGCTGGAAGGCATTCCCCTCGGCATCAAGGACCTGTTCGCCACCGAAGGCGTGCATACCCAGGCGGCGAGCCATGTGCTCGACAAGTTCGAGCCGGCCTATGAATCGACCGTGACGGCGAACCTCTGGGCCGACGGCGCGGTGATGCTCGGCAAGCTCAACATGGACGAGTTCGCCATGGGCTCGTCGAACGAGAGTTCCTACTACGGCCCCGTCACCAGCCCCTGGCGCCGCAACGGCTCCAACATGGCGCTGGTGCCGGGCGGCTCGTCCGGCGGCTCGGCGGCCGCGGTCGCGGCGCGGCTCTGTGCGGGCGCCACCGCCACCGATACCGGCGGCTCGATCCGCCAGCCCGCCGCGTTCACCGGCACGGTCGGCATCAAGCCGACCTACGGCCGCTGCTCGCGCTGGGGCATCGTCGCCTTCGCCTCCTCGCTCGACCAGGCCGGCCCGATCGCCCGCGACGTGCGCGACGCGGCGATCCTGCTGAAGTCGATGGCGTCGGTCGATGCGAAGGATACGACCTCGGTCGACCTGCCGGTGCCGGACTACGAGGCCGCCGTCGGCCGTTCGGTGAAGGGGCTCCGGATCGGCATTCCGAAGGAATATCGCGTCGAGGGCATGTCGGCCGAGATCGAGGCGCTCTGGCAGAAGGGTATTGCGATCCTGAAGGACGCCGGCGCCGAGATCGTCGAAATCTCGCTGCCGCACACGAAATACGCCCTGCCGGCCTATTACATCGTCGCCCCGGCGGAGGCGTCGTCGAACCTCGCCCGCTACGACGGCGTGCGCTACGGCCTGCGCGTGCCGGGCACCGACATCATCGACATGTACGAGAACACCCGCGCCGCGGGCTTCGGCGCGGAAGTGAAGCGCCGCATCCTGATCGGCACCTACGTGCTCTCGGCCGGCTATTACGACGCCTATTACCTGAAGGCGCAGAAGGTGCGGACGCTGATCAAGAACGACTTCGAGACCTGCTTCGCCGCCGGTGTCGATGCGGTCCTGACCCCCGCCACCCCCTCGCCCGCCTTCGGCATCGGCGAAATGGCCGGCGCCGACCCGGTCGAGATGTACCTCAACGACATCTTCACGGTGACGGTGAACATGGCCGGCCTGCCCGGCCTCGCCGTGCCCGGCGGCCTCTCCGCCGACGGCCTCCCGCTCGGCCTGCAGCTGATCGGCCGCCCCTTCGACGAGGCGACGCTGTTCTCGCTCGGCCACGCCGTGGAACAGGCCGTCGGCCGCTTCGAAGCGCCGAAGTGGTGGTGACTTCACCGATCGTGGCGGCAGAGGCGGCTTGATCGGCGCCGCCCCAGGCCCCCGATCGTTGCCGGAGAGCGCGATGGCCGATATGCTGCGGCCATTGGCAATCATGATGCGGGGGCAATCATGAATCGCGCGATCGGATCTCTATCTCTCATCGCCTTTCTGGCAACCGCAGCCGCCGCGGCCGCGGCCGAGATTCCCTACAACAGCAAGCCGTCGACCAAGGTTGGTCAGACCATCGTGCTCAAGGGCGTGCGCAGCGACTGCGGTGCGCCGGCGCGATCCTTCAAGCAGATCGCGGGCTACCTGCCGTCCTCGAAGCTCGGCACCTTCTCCGATGGCGGCGTCGGCACGGTGCAAAGCCGATCCTGCGGCGGCCCGACGCCAGCCCGCGCGGTCCGGTTCACAGCGACTGCAAAGGGACGGGAGTCCTTCACCATCCCGGGAGACGACTTCACGATCACCGTGAAGTAGCTCCCGGCCCGGTACCCAAGCCGACCGCAGCGGAGACCTCATCATGCAGAAGTTCCCTGCCGTGCTTTCCGTTGCGCTCCTGCTCGCCGGCTGCGCCATGAGTTCGACCCAGTTCGATGCGACCCGCGAAGCGCTACGCGGCAGCCCGCCGCTGCGCCAGCAGGCGATCGCCGACTGCACGGCAAACCAGGCCCGGCGCTCGCTGCAGGCGCGCCAGGATGCCGCCCGCGTCATGAACGTCTCGGTCCGCGCCATGCCGCGCACGATCTGCACCCGCCTCGTCGCCGGCTGGTCGAGCGGCCGTCTCAGCTACGACGACTACCGCTCGGCGATGGTGGGATCGATGACGCCGAACACCGTACGGATCATCCAGGGGCGGTGAGGCACGGCCACGGCGGGACGGTCGATCGCCCTCGACCGCGCCGTCGGGCCCTGCGCCGCCGCTGCCGGCACCGACGACATGCGTCGCGGACGCCCTCGCTCATGGCGTCGCATCGAACACCCGGCCGACACTTTGAAATACAGCCATACTTGTTGAGCCGAATGCTCCTGCTTTCACAAGTACCTCTGATTTTTCAATGATTTCCCCGAATATCGATGCTCATGTGTATGCCGCAATAGAGCAATACTTCGGCTTTTAAGACAAAATTCACGATGATCATCGATCCTTCCGTACAACAAAAGGAGGATCTCATGAACTTCTCGTCGATCAGGGCCAGGCTCATTCTGGTTGCAGCCACCGCCCTCGTCTCATTCGGCGGAATCATCGGGGTCGCTCTTCTCAACATCGGCGCCGTCGAAGAGCGCAGCGCGCTTGTCGACGCAGTGCGCTCCGACGCGCAGGTGGTGGCGGCGATGCGGCTGTCGCTGTCCGAACTTGTCCTCACCGCCATGGACAGCATCATCGACCAGGCCGAGGGCCGCATCTCGGCGGAGCGCATGGCCACCATCGCGGCGGCGGAGTCGACCCTGCTCGGCGGCGCCGAGGCCGCGAGCCGTCTCGACGCCGTGCTCGAGGACGTGACCCTGCCGGCGGGCTTCGTCGGCGATATCGCCGCGCTCGTCGCCTCCATCCGGACCGATCTCGCCGCCCTCATCGAACGCGGCGCGCCGGAGGCGGACTATGCGGCGATCGACGACGTGATCGACGGCGCGGGCGCGCGGCTCGCCGAGACGCTGGCGCAGCTGTCGTCGGGCAGCGACCGGCACCTCGGGCAGCAGCTCGTCGCCCTGGAGGACGAAACCGGAGCGGCGATGTGGACCCAGGTGACCGCCGCCGGCGTCGCCGCGGTGTTGGTGCTCGGCCTCACCTTTTTCGCCGGCCGCACGATCCTCGGCGCGATCACCGATGTCGCCAATGCCGTGACGCTGATCGCGGCGGGCCGCTACGGCGACGCCCGGCTGCAGACCGACCGCCGCGACGAGACCGGCCCGATGTTCCGCGAACTCGCCCGGATGCGCGACAGCCTCGTCGCCGCCGAGGGCGCGCGCGCCGCGGCCGAGGCCGGGCGCGGGGCGGACATGCAGCGCCTCGCCGCCCGTTCCACCGCCGCGCAGCGCTTCGTGGCGCGCATGGAGGAACTCGCCAAGGGGTTCGGCGCCTCCTCCGCGCAGGTCTCGGCCGCGGCCGGGGTGCTGGCGTCGACCGCCGGTGAAACCCGGGACAAGGCGTCGCGCATGTCGGAAGCGGCCGGCGACGCCTCGCAGAACGTCGCCGTCGTCGCCGCCGGCACCGAGGAACTCGCCGCCTCGATCCGCGAGATCACGCACCAGGTGACGAAGTCGGCGGCCGCCTCGCAGGTCGCCGCCGACGATGCGCGCGCCACCAGCGAGCAGATCAGGTTGCTCAGTGACTCGGCGGCGTCGATCGGCTCCGTGATCGAGCTCATCCGCGAGATCGCCGAGCAGACCAACCTGCTCGCGCTTAACGCCACCATCGAGGCCGCACGCGCCGGCGAATCCGGCCGGGGCTTTGCGGTCGTCGCCTCCGAGGTCAAGCAGCTCGCCGCCCAGACTGCCCGGGCGACCAACGAGATCTCCAGCAAGATCGGCGAGATCCAGGGCGCGACGACGATGACGGTGGACTCGATCGGCCGGATCGTCGCGGCCATCGGCACCGTGCGCGACTATGCGACCGCGATCGCCGGCGCCGTCGAGGAACAGGGCGTCGCGACGTCGGAGATCGCGCTCAACACCCAGCGCGCCGCCGGCGGCGCCGCCGCCGTGAGCGACAACGTCGCCGGCGTCAGCGCGGCCGCGACCAGCACCGGCGAAGCCTCGCAAACGCTGCGCGGGCTGTCGGAAACCCTGAACGGCCAGGCGACCGCGCTGCAGGACGAGGTCCGCGGCTTCGTCGCCAGCCTCGATGCGGCCTGAGGCAGCGCGGAGGACGGGAGGCGCGGCCCTCCCGTCCGTCATTGCGCACAGATGTCGATCGACAGCGCGATCCCGGCCCCGAATATCGAAGGCGGGGCGCCAGACGGAACCGTAACGTACGGTTCACTGTTGCTTTGAGGTTACAGTCTATTTTTTCACGAATACTTTTACTCGGAAGTCTTGCTGATTGGCGCCCGGGCGGCGTATGACGCGCCCCGCTGTCTCCATCGGCCCTTGCCAACGGTTGGCTTTCGTCTGCCTCCCGCACGATCCGGCCCTGCCGCCTCGTGTACGGGCATCGGTACGGGGAACGGCGCTTCGGACGTAGCTCAATGGTAGAGCCCCGGGAAACCGGGAGGTTGCGGGGTTCGATGCCCGTCGTCCACCACGGATAGCTCAGTGGGTAGAGCACCGGGGCTTTGGTCCCGGCTGTCGGAGGTTCGACTCCTCCTCCAAACCGCCGCCGCAAACGGCAACGTCCTCGTAAGACGTCTCTCGCATCACGGGTCCGGAGAAGTGGACCCGCCCGCGATCATTCTTCGGAGTGTGAGCGGGCCGGAGACGCCGACCGGTCGTCCATGAAGGGCGCGCCGCGCGATGGTCAGCCTTGGCCCCCTCGGGGGTCCCGGGCCCGCCGCCGTGCTGCAATCCCCGCTCCGGACGATCCGAAGGCGCCACCGACTCCGCTTCTCCGGATTCTCGACCAACCAGTGAAAGGACATCGGCCTTGACCTAGCGCCATGCCGAAGGAGAACGATGATGAGCAAGTTGACCAGGTTTCTTGGGTACGAGCGGGTGCTCGTGAGCGAAGCGGAGCGCGTCGTCGCGCTCTACGAGGGCAAGGTCCTCGGGATTTACGGTGCGGGCGTGCACAGGATGCCGAACTTTCGCGGCACCCTGGTCATCGAGCGCCACAATCTCGCCGAGCCGCGCTTCCGCTCGACCTATGAGAAGGCGCTCATCGATCGGCTCCCGGACGTGGCCGCCCGTCACCTGACGGTGGTCAAGGCCGGCGAACGCGAGGTCGTGCTGATCGAGCGCGAGAGCGACCTGCTCGTCGCGCTCGCTCCGAACGCGCGGCTGGTGCTGTGGACCGACGCCGGTCCATGGACGATCCGCCGCTTCGACCTCGCCGCTTCGCTGAAGATCGAACCGCTGCTCGCGCGGCGCCTCGCCCTCAGCGGCCGGATCGCGGCCGTCCAGACCGCCACGGTCCCGGACGGCAAGATCGGACTGCTCATGGTCGACGGCGTCTACCGCGAGACGCTCGGCCCGGGCTTCCACGCCTTCTGGGCGTCGGACGCCGCGATCGAGGTGCGGCAGGTCGACCTGAAGCCGCAGGTGCTCGACGTCAACGGCCAGGAACTCCTGACCCGCGACCGCGTCACGATCCGCGTCAACGTCACGGCCGGCTACCGCATCGTCGACCCGATCAAGGCGACGATCGGCGTCAAGGATGCGGGCGACATGCTCTACCGCGCCCTGCAGCTCGCCTTCCGCGAGACGCTCGGCGGGCAGACGCTGGACCACATCCTCGAGACCAAGGCCGGCCTCAAGCCGGAGGCGGTCGCCGCCCTCGGCGCGGAGATGGCGGCGGTCGGCGTCGAGCTCGGCGCCGTCTCGCTGAAGGACGTGATCCTGCCGGGCGAGATGCGCGACATCCTGAACCAGGTGGTCACGGCCGAGAAGCAGGCCGAGGCCAACGTCATCCGGCGCCGTGAGGAGACGAACGCGACCCGTTCGCTGCTCAACACGGCGAAGGTGATGGCCGAGAACCCGGTCATGCTGCGCCTCAAGGAGCTCGAGGCGCTGGAGACCATCGCGTCGAAGGTGGACCGGCTCACGATCCACAACGGCGTCAGCGGCCTGATGAACGACATCGTCCAGCTGCGAGACACCTGACCATCGCCGGGCCGCCCACGGGCGGCCCGGCCCCGTTCTCGCCCTTGACGGCGCGGCGCTGCCCGGCCCATTGAAGGCGCAACGCATCCCGTCAACGACGAGACCGAGACCCATGACCTTCGCCTATCGCGAACCCGATCCGAAGAAGCTGATTTCCGGCGCCACCGGCGACTGGGAGGTCGTCATCGGCATGGAGGTGCATGCGCAGGTCACGTCGAAGTCGAAGCTGTTCTCCGGGGCGAGCGCCGAATACGGCGGCGCGCCGAACGCCCACGTCAGCCTCGTCGACGCGGCGATGCCGGGCATGCTGCCGGTGATCAACGCCGAGTGCGTCGCGCAGGCGATCCGCACCGGGCTCGGCCTCAAGGCCCAGATCAACCTTCGCAGCGTCTTCGACCGCAAGAACTACTTCTATCCGGACCTGCCGCAGGGCTACCAGATCAGCCAGTTCAAGCAGCCGATCGTCGGCGAGGGCACCGTCATCCTCGACATGCCGAACGGCGAGACCGTCGAGGTCGGCGTCGAGCGGCTGCATCTTGAGCAGGACGCCGGCAAGTCGATCCACGACCAGCACCCGACCATGTCCTTCGTCGACCTCAACCGGTCCGGCGTCGCGCTGATGGAAATCGTCTCGAAGCCGGATCTGCGCTGCTCCGACGAGGCGAAGGCCTATCTCGCCAAGCTGCGCACCATCCTGCGCTACCTCGGCACCTGCGACGGCAACATGGAGGAAGGCTCCATGCGCGCCGACATCAACGTCTCGGTGCGCCGGCCGGGCGCCGAGCTCGGCACGCGCTGCGAGATCAAGAACGTCAACTCGATCCGCTTCGCCGGCCAGGCGATCGAATACGAGGCGCGCCGCCAAATTGGCATCATCGAGGACGGCGGCAAGATCGCGCAGGAGACCCGCCTGTTCGACCCGCGCGAGGGCGTCACCCGCTCGATGCGCTCGAAGGAAGAGGCGCACGACTACCGCTATTTCCCCGACCCCGACCTGTTGCCGCTCGAATTCGACCAGGCCTACGTCGACAGCCTCGCGAGCGCCCTGCCGGAACTCCCCGACGACAAGACGGCCCGCTTCATCCGCGACTACGGCGTGACGCCCTACGACGCGATGGTGCTGACGCTGGAGCGCGCCTCGGCCGACTTCTTCGAGAAGGTGGCCAAGGGCCGCGACGCCAAGGCGGCGGCGAACTGGGTGATCAACGAGTTCTTCGGCCGCCTCAACAAGGAAGGCAAGGAGATCGACGCCAGCCCGATGTCCGCCGACCAGCTCGGCGCCATCGTCGACCTGATCGCCGACGAGACCATCTCGGGCAAGATCGCGAAGGACCTGTTCGAGATCGTCTGGACCGAGGGCGGCGACCCGCGCGAGCTGGTCGAGAGCCGCGGCATGCGCCAGGTCACCGACACCGGCGCGATCGAAACCGCCGTCGACGCGGTGATCGCGGCCAACCCCGACAAGGTCGAGCAGGCGAAGGCGAAGCCGACCATGGCCGGCTGGTTCGTCGGCCAGGTCATGAAGCAGACCGGCGGCAAGGCCAACCCGCAGGCGGTGAATGTGATCGTGAAGGCGAAGCTCGGGATCGAGTGAGGGGCAGATCTTTCTCCCCTCGCGGGAGAAGGTGGCCGCGCAGCGGCCGGATGAGGGGGCGCGGCATCGCCGCAGAGCCTCATCGTTGCGGAAGCGCTGCACCCCTCATCCGCCCTTCGGGCACCTTCTCCCACAGGGGGAGAAGGGAATTGCCGACGCCCTACCCCCGCTTCTTCGGATCCCGGCTCAAGCCCTTCGTCGCGAGTTCTTCCAGATACGCGTGCCACAGCCGCTCGCGGTCGGTGCCGAGCTTGTGCAGGTAGTCCCAGGTGAACAGCCCGGTGTCGTGCATGTCGTCGAAGCGCACGCGCACCGCGTAGGTGCCGATCGGCTCGAGGGCGATGATGGTAACGTCGCGCTTGCCCGGCACGGTCTGCTTCTGGTCCGGCCCGTGCCCCTGCACTTCGGCCGAGGGCGAGCAGACGCGCAGGTATTCGGCGGCGAGGTCGAAGCGGGCGCCGTCGTCGAAGGTGACGGACAGCGTGCGCTTGTCCTTGCCGAGGCGGATCTCCGTCGGCCAGTGAATGCTCTCGTGCGGGCTCTCAGCCATCCGTCGCTCCTGTCTTCGCCGTGTCCCCGTGGCCTAGGGCACGCCGCGCGCGGCGGCAAGCCCGTCGCGCCACATCGCAATTCCGTCATCGCCGCGGGCATCGCTTGAGAAGGCGCCCGGCAACCACTACCTTTCCGAAAACGACCAGCGGCCACAACGTGCGGACAGCCGCGGCAATCGGGAGCAGGGCATGGGTTTCGAAGACAGGCTGCCGCTGACGGCCGATCCGGGCAAGGCGGCGCCGCTGATCGATCCGTTCGCCCGCGCCATCACCTACCTGCGCGTCTCCGTCACGGACCGCTGCGATTTCCGCTGCGTCTACTGCATGGCGGAAGACATGACCTTCCTGCCCAAGCGCGACATCCTCACCCTCGAGGAGCTCGACCGCCTGTGCAGCGCCTTCGTCGCGCGCGGCGTCCGGCGCCTGCGCATCACCGGCGGCGAGCCGCTGGTGCGCAAGAACATCATGAGCCTGTTCCACGGCCTGTCGCGCCACTTCGAGACCGGCGCGCTCGACGAGCTGACGCTGACCACCAACGGCTCGCAGCTCGCCCGCTATGCCGCCGAGCTCGCCAGCGCCGGCGTGCGCCGGGTCAACGTCTCGATCGACACGCTCGACGCGGAAAAATTCCGCCGCATCACCCGCTGGGGCGATCTCGCCAAGGTGCTTGAAGGCGTCGCCGCGGCGAAGGCCGCCGGGCTCGGCGTCAAGATCAACGCCGTGGCGCTGAAAAATCTCAACGAACACGAGATCGAGGAGATGCTGCGCTGGGCGCACGGCGAGGGCCACGACCTCACCCTGATCGAGACCATGCCGCTCGGCGACATCGAGGGCGACCGCACCGACCAGTATCTGCCGCTCGACCTCGTCCGCCGCCGCCTCGCAGAGCGCTTCACGCTGACCGAGATCCCCTACAAGACCGGCGGCCCGGCCCGCTACGTCCGCGTCGAGGAAACCGGCGGCCGGCTCGGCTTCATCACGCCGCTGACCCACAATTTCTGCGAAAGCTGCAACCGCGTCCGCGTCACCTGCACCGGCACCCTCTACATGTGTCTCGGCCAGGAAGACGCCGCCGATCTCCGCGCCGCACTGCGCGCCTCGGAGAGCGACGAGGCGCTAGGCCGGGCGATCGAGGAGGCGATCTCGCGCAAGCCCAAGGGCCACGACTTCGTCATCGACCGCCGCCGCCAGGCGCCATCGGTCGGCCGGCATATGTCGGTGACCGGCGGCTGAGACCGTCCCTGGGTCATGCCTGTCCCGAAATTTTATCGTTTGCTCAAGAACGACCTCGGGTCTATCTAGGGCCGTCGCCGACCGGCCTCCGGCCCGCCCGCGATGCGGCAACGGGTCCGGCGATTCCGGACCACTCCGCGGCAGATCGATCTCCCGGGTCCCATGTCCACGCTTCGCGAAACGCTCCGCGGCATCATCGCGATGCTGGTCGCGAGCGCCGCATTCATCGCCAACGACACCTTTGCCAAGCTCGCGAGCGAGGATCTCGGCCTCGGCCAGATCATGCTGGTGCGCGGCCTGATCGCCTCCGTGGTCGTGCTGACCATCGCGGGGCTCAGCGGCGCCTTCACCCATTGGCGCCAGCACGTCTCCGCCCTGCTCGCCTGGCGCACGCTCGGCGAGGTGCTGGCGACGCTGCTCTACCTCGTCGCCCTCTTCAACATGCCGATCGCCAACTCGACCGCGATCATGCAGGCGGTGCCGCTGGTGATGACGGCGGCCGGTGCGATCTTCCTGAAGGAGGTCGTCGGCTGGCGGCGCTGGGCGGCGGTGCTGGTCGGCTTTGCCGGCATCCTGCTGATCGTGCGCCCCGGTCCGGAGGGCTTCAACATCTACGCCGTCATCGCGCTCGCCGCGATGTTCGCCGTGGCGCTGCGCGACCTGCTCACCCGGCGGATGGCGCTCACCGTGCCGACGCTGTTCGTCGCTTCGGTCACCATCGTGACGGTGACGATCGTCGGCGGCGTCCTGGCGGTCGCCGAGACGGCGCAAGGCTTGCCGATGGTGGCGATGACCATGCACCACTTCGTGCTGCTCGCCGCCGCGGCCGCCTGTGTCATCGTCGCCTACGTGCTGATCGTGGTGGCGATGCGCAACGGCGAGGTCGCGACCGTGGCGCAGTTCCGCTACGCGCAGGTGCTGTGGGCGATCGTCGCCGGCTTCCTGATCTGGGGCCAGATCCCCGACATGCCGACGCTGATCGGCATCGCCATCGTCGTCTGCACCGGAATTTATACCGTGCACCGCGAACGCGTCCGCGCGCGGGATCATCTGCGCGCCGCGGCCAACCCGGCGCCGTAACCTCCGCGACGATCCGTCCATCCTCTCGCCCGATCGGCCGCGCCGGCTTGCGATCGGAACCGGGAGCGCCTAATCCGGATTCCACGTTTGGCACCTGCGGCAGCGCACCGCCGGCCGCGACGGGAGACGACGATGGGCAAGGCTGTGGGATCGCCGGCATGCTGACGGTGGCGGCGCCCGCCGCCCCGGTCGCCGGCTGCATCCTCGCCGGCGGACGCTCGCAGCGCATGGGCGGCGGCGACAAGGCGCTGCTGCCGCTCGGCGGCCGCCCACTCGTCGCCCATGTCGCCGACCGGCTGGCGCCGCAGGTCGGCGCCCTCGTCCTCAACGCCAACGGCGACCCGGCCCGCTTTGCCTTCCTCGGCCTCGCCGTCGTCGCCGACGGCGTTCCGGATCATCCGGGCCCCCTCGCCGGCATCCTCGCCGGCCTCGACCATGCCGCGGGCCTGAGTGACCGGCCCCGCGCACTCGTCACCGTCGCCGCCGACACCCCGTTCCTGCCCGCCGATTTCGTCGCCCGCCTCGTCGCCGCCAGTGAGGGCTATGCCCGCGCCGTGCTGGCGCGCTCTGCGACCGGCGTTCACCCGGTCTGCGCCCTCTGGCCGCTCGGCTGCGCCGCGGCACTCCGCGCCTTCCTCGGAGGCGGTCGCCGCAAGGTACTGGCCTTCGCCGATGAGGTCGGCGCCGCCGAGGCGGCGTTCCCGGAGGGGCGCATCGGCGCCGAGCCCGTCGACCCGTTCTTCAACATCAACCGCCCCGAGGATCTCGCCGCCGCCGAGCGCTTCGCCACCAGCCGCGAGGCCGCATCGTGAGCGCCCCGGACCTGCCCCGCTTCGACGTCGACGACTGCTTCCGCACCGGCGAGCCGTCGCTGCGCCACGACGAGGCCGTCGCGCTGATTCTCGCCCGCACCGCCGCGGTCACCGGCACCGAGCGGGTCGCGGTCGCCGCGGCCGGCGGGCGCGTGCTCGCCGAAACCGTCGCCGCCCCGCGCGACGTGCCGATGACCGACACCGCCGCCGTCGACGGCTGGGCATTCCGCGCCGCCGATCTGGGCGGCGACGGCGGTGCTCTCCCCATCTCCGGCCACATCTCCGCCGGCCCCGCGCGCGAGGCGCCGATCGCGCCGGGAACGGCGGTGCGCATCTTCACCGGCGCGCCGATGCCGCCCGGCGCCGACACCGTCGCCATGCAGGAGCACTGCATGTCGGAGACGCTCGCCGGCGCCCCCGCCGTCCGCCTGCCGGCCGGGCTGCGACCGGGCGCCAACCGCCGCCGCGCCGGCGAGGATGTCGCCGCGGGCACGCTGGTGCTTCGCGCCGGCACGCGCCTCAGGCCGCAGGACCTCGCCTCGCTCGGCTCCATCGGCCGCGCCGAGATTACCGTCGTGCGGCCGCTGCGCGTCGCCCTCGTCTCGACCGGCGACGAGATCGTCCGCCCGGGCGAGCCGATTCGCCCCGGGCAGGTCTATGATTCGAACCACCTGATCCTGACCGCGCTGCTCGCCGGCAGCGGCCTCGAGCTCGCCGACCACGGCGTGCTGCCCGACGACGAGGCCGTCGTCCGCCGCGTCATCGCCGGACTTAGCCAGAGCCACGACCTCATCGTTTCGACCGGGGGCACCAGCCGCGGCGAGGGCGACCACATCGCCGCCGCCGTCGCAGCGCTCGGCCGTCGCCACCTCTGGCATCTCGCGGTGAAGCCCGGCCGGCCGCTGGCGCTCGGCCAGATCGGCGGCTGCCTGTTCCTCGGCCTGCCCGGCAATCCGGTGGCGGTGTTCGTCACCGCCCTGCTCTACGGCCAGCCGCTGCTCGCCCGCCTGTCGGGCGCCGCCTGGCGCCCGCCGACGCGGTTTCCGCTGCCCGCCGGCTTCGACGCCCCGGCGCGCAAGACCGGCCGGCGCGAATTCCTGCGCGGCATCCTCGAGACCGGCCCGGACGGCCGGCTGCAGGCCGGCAAGTACGGCCGCGACGGCTCGGGCCTGATCAGCGGGCTGCGCGCCGCCGACGGACTGGTCGAGATCGGCGAGGACGTGCCGCACATCGCGCGCGGTGACCTCGTCGACTTCATCCCCTTCACCGAGTTCGGGATTTCGCCCCGCTCCGAGCCCGGCTGAGGCGTCGCCCTGCCCTTGTTCTGGCGCGGAATTCATCCTGCCGTCCGCTGTTGCATCCGGGGTGCAAGCCGTATCATGATGACAGCGGGACGACGCGCTCCACGCCGCGCACCGAACCCGAACGAAAACGAAGGGAACAGCTTCCGGCCACGGCTCGCCGCCCGATGTCGCCCGCTGGGGTGGCACGTTGGCGGCGGTCTCCCGCGCCGGAACCTGCCAACCGGACACCCGCATGCCCCTTCGGGCATGACATGCGACAGGGGCTGACATGAGCTTTTTCAAGCGTATCGCGCTCGCCGCGGCCGTGACCGTCATCGCGGTCGGCGGCGCCGCCGCGCAGGAGCCGGCGAAGATCCGCATCGGCACCGAAGGCGCCTATCCGCCCTTCAACTTCCTCGACGCGTCCGGCGAGCTGAAGGGCTTCGACGTCGACATCGCCAAGGCGCTCTGCACCGCGATGCAGGCCGAGTGCGAGTTCGTCGTGCAGGACTGGGACGGCATGATCCCCGCCCTGCAGGCCGGCAAGTTCGACGCGATCATCGCGTCGATGTCGATCACCGAGGAGCGCCTCAAGCAGGTCGACTTCACCTCGAAGTACTACAACACCCCGCCGGCGATCGCCGTGCCGAAGGATTCCACCCTCGCCGGCGTCACGCCGGAAGAGCTCGGCAGCCTCCAGCTCGGCGCGCAGTCGTCGACGACGCACTCGAACTACGCCGAGGAGAAGTTCCCCGACGCGGCGCTGAAGCTCTATCCGACCGCGGAGGAGTACAAGCTCGACCTCGCCAGCGGCCGCATCGACGCGGCGATCGACGACGTCGTCGTGCTCAGCGAGTGGCTGGCGACCGAGGAAGGCGCCTGCTGCAAGATCCTCGGCACGCTGACGCCCGACCCGGCGATCAACGGCCCGGGCGCCGGCATCGCCATCCGCCAGGGCGAGACCGAGCTGAAGGCAAAGTTCGACGCCGCGATCGAGGCGATCCGCGCCGACGGCACCTACAAGACGATCAACGACGCCTACTTCCAGTTCGACGTCTACGGCGGCTGACCGCCCGCCCGACCCCGCTGCGCCGGCCGCCCCTCGCGGCCGGCGCGGTTCGTCCGGCCCGAGATCCGGCCCGGCGCCTGCCCGTTTTCGCTGCATCGGCCCTCCGGCCACGACCACCTTCGAAAGACAGCCGATGGGCGAACTCTGGTCGCTGCTCTCCTACGGCCCCGACGGCTGGGGCGACGAAATCCTCGCCGGCACCTTCGTCACCGTCAGCCTCGCCCTCGCCACCCTGCCGATCGGCCTCGTGCTCGGCTTCCTGCTGGCGCTCGCGAAGAACTCGCCGGAGCCGTCGCTGCGCGCCGCCGCGAACATCTACACCACCGTGTTCCGCGGCCTGCCCGAACTGCTGACGCTGTTCCTCGTCTATTTCGGCGGCCAGATGCTGCTGCAGGCGATCCTCGCTGCGCTCGGCCTGCCGCCCGTCGAGGTGAACTCCTTCGTCGCCGGCATGATCGCGCTGAGCCTGGTGTTCTCGTCCTATTCCAGCGAGGTCTTCCTCTCGGCCTTCAAGGGCATCACCTCGGGCCAGTATGAGGGCGCCGGCGCGCTCGGGCTGTCGCGGGCGCAGACGATGCGCCTCGTCATCCTGCCGCAGCTCGTGCGCCTCGCCCTGCCGGGTCTCTCGAACCTCTGGCTGATCCTGATGAAGGAAACCTCGCTCGTCTCCGTCATCGGCCTTGCCGACGTCCTGCGCGAGACCGGCGTCGCCGCCCGCGTCACGCGCGAGGCGTTCTTCTTCTTCGCCGTCGCCTGCTCGATCTACCTCGTGCTCTCGATCATCTCGTCGGTCGGCATCGGCCGGCTCGAGGCCTGGGCGCGGCGCGGGGATTTCAGCCGATGAGCGACACCACCCTGCCCCCGCCGCCGGCGCCCGCCCGCCGCTGGACCACCGCCCGCATCGCCGGCCACGGTTTCATGGGGTTCTGGATCCTGCTCGCCGGCGTGATCGGCTGGGCCATCTTCGGCGACTGGGACTCGGGCTTCCTCGTCCAGTACGCGCCGCGCTACCTCAACGGCCTGACGACGACGCTGCAACTCGTCGGCCTCGCGATGCTGTTCGGGGCGCTGCTGTCGCTGCCGATCACCTGGGCGCGGCTCTCCAGCAACCGGCTGGTCGGGGCGCTCGCCTTCGGTTGGGTGTATTTCTTCCGCGGCACGCCGCTGCTCGCCCAGACCTTCCTCGTCTACTACGGCGCCGGCACCTTCCGCGCCGAGTTCGAGGCGCTCGGCCTCTGGCCGTTCTTCCGCGACGCCTTCTTTTGCGCGGTGTTCACCTTCTCGCTCAACACCTCGGCCTATCAGGCGGAAATCCTTGCCGGCTCGATCCGCAACGTCGCCCGCGGCCAGCGCGAGGCCGCCGCCGCCCTCGGCCTGTCGCGCTACGTCACCATGCGGAAGATCGTCCTGCCGCAAGCCTTCATCGTCTCGCTGCGCCCCTACGGCAACGAGATCATCCTGATGATCAAGGGCTCGGCGATCGCCTCGATCGTCACCGTGTTCGACCTGATGGGCGAAACCCGCCGCATCTTCTCGCGCACCTTCGATTTCGAGGCCTACTTCTGGGCTGCCGTGCTCTACCTCGTGATGGTCGAGCTGATTCGCCGGCTGTGGGACCGCATCGAGCGCCACCTGACGCAGCACCTCGTCCGGCGGACGGACAACGAGGCCTGACCACCGCGGCGCGCGCCGGCCGGCGGGCGAAAGACGGAGGGCCGGCGATGTCGTGGCTGGAGTTTCTCGTCCTCTGCATCGTCGTCGAGGTGACGCCCGGCCCCAACATGGGCTACCTCACCAGCCTGTCGCTGGCGAAGGGCCGCCGCGCCGGGCTGCTGACCGTCGCCGGCGTCGCGGCCGGCCTTTCGGTCCACGCCGTCGCCGCCGCCTTCGGCCTCGGCTACCTCGTCGCCGCCTCGCCGATCGTCTACGAGACCCTGCGCTGGGGCGGCATCGCCTTCCTCGTCTACCTCGCGATCGACGGCTGGCGCGAGGCCGGGTCAGGCGGCGCCGACGCCCCCGAGGCGAAGGCCGGCCGCCACTTCCTGCGCGGCTTCGTCACCAACGTGCTGAACCCGAAGTCGGTGCTGTTCTTCGTCACCGTGGTGCCGCGCTTCGTCGATCCGGCCGACCCGCAGCCGGTGCTGCGCCTCGCGCTGCTCGGCGCGACCTATGTGACGGTCGCGACCGCCGTGCACACCGCCCTGGTCCTTGCCGCCAGCACCGGCGAGCGCCTGCTCAGCGCCTCGCCGCGCCGCGTCCTCGTCCAGCGCCTGCTCGCCCTGTCGCTGATCCCGATCGCCGTCTGGCTGGCGTTCGGCACCGCGCGCTGAGGCGAGGATCCGCGGTCAACGCCCGCCGAATACCGTCCAGCCCGTCCGCTGCACCAGCTTTTCCAGCACGAGACTGCCGACCAGCGAGTTGCCGGTGGCGTCGAGCCCCGGCGACCACACCGCGACCGTGCCGACGCCCGGCACCACCGCGACGATGCCGCCGCCGACGCCGCTCTTTGCCGGCAGGCCGATGCGATAGGCGAAGTCGCCCGAGGCGTCGTACATACCCGACGTCATCATCAACGCATTGATGCGCCGCGCCCGCTGCGCCGAGACGATGCGCCGGCCGCCGACCGGGTCGCGGCCGTCGGCGGCGAGGAACAGGCAGGCGCGCGCGAGCTGGCGGCAGCTCATCGCGATGGCGCACTGGTGGAAATAGACGCCGAGCACGCGGTCGGGCGTCTCGACCAGATTGCCGTGCGCTTTCAGGAAATACGCGAGCGCGAAGTTGCGGTTGCCGGTCGCCTTCTCCGACTGCGCCACCGCCTTGTCGACGACGATGCTCTCGTCGCCCGCAAGGAAGCGCAGGAAGGTCACAGTTTCGGCGATGGTCTCCTTCGGCTCGTGGCCGGCGAGGAGGACGTCGGAGACGACGATGGCGCCGGCGTTGATGAAGGGATTGCGCGGAATGCCCTGCTCTTGCTCGAGCTGGACGATCGAGTTGAAGGCGTTGCCCGACGGTTCGCGCCCGACGCGGCGCCACAGCACGTCGCCGATCTTGCCGAGCGCCAGCGTCAGGTTGAAGACCTTGGAGATGCTCTGGATCGAGAAGGTCTCGCCCACGGCGCCAACCTCGGCGGTCCGCCCGTCGAGGAAGGCGACGCTGACGGCGAAGCCTTCGGGATCGACGCCGGCGAGTTCGGGGATGTAGCTCGCGACCTTGCCGACGCGCCGGAGCGCCAGCGTCTCCTCGGCGATCTCGCCGAGGATCACCTTGATCGCCGCCGGGTCGATCGCCGCCGCCATCGCTGTCCCCGCTTTCCGATCACCGCCTCAGACGAGGCGGCTGCGCTCCACCGCGGCTTCGATGAAGCTCGCGAACAGCGGATGCGGCTCGAACGGGCGTGACTTCAGCTCGGGATGATACTGCACGCCGATGAACCAGGGATGGTTCTCGAGTTCGATCGTCTCCGGCAGCACCCCGTCGGGCGAGAGCCCGGCAAAACGCATGCCCTGCGCCTCCAGCCGCTCGCGGTACTCGATGTTGACCTCGTAGCGGTGGCGATGGCGCTCGGAGATCCGCTCGGACCCGTAGATCTCCGCGATGCGCGAGCCCTCGCTGAGGCAGGCCTCATAGGCGCCGAGCCGCAGCGTGCCGCCGAGGTCGCCGGTCAGCGTGCGCTTCTCCAGCATGTTGCCCTTCAGCCACTCGGTCATCAGGCCGACGACGGGCTCCGAGGTCGGGCCGAACTCGGTGGAGTTGGCGTGGTCGATGCCGCCGAGATTGCGCGCCGCCTCGATCACCGCCATCTGCATGCCGAAGCAGATGCCGAAGTACGGCACGTCGCGCCTGCGCGCGAAGCCCGCCGCCGCGATCTTGCCCTCGGCGCCGCGCTCGCCGAAGCCGCCGGGCACCAGGATGCCGGCAACGTGCTCGAGATAGGGCGCGGGATCTTCCTTCTCGAAGACCTCGCTCTCGATCCACTCGATGTTGACCTTGACCTTGTTGACGATGCCGCCGTGCACCAGCGCCTCGATCAGCGACTTGTAGGCGTCTTTCAGGCCCGTGTACTTGCCGACGACGGCGATCGTGACCTCGCCTTCCGGGTTGCGGATGTTGTCGGCGATGGTGCGCCACTTCTCGAGGTTCGGCTGCGGTACGCCCTCGATACCGAAGGCGGCGAGCACTTCGGCGTCGAGCCCGGCCTCGTGATAGGCGATCGGCACCTCGTAGATCGACTTCACGTCGAGGCCCGGGATCACCGCGCTTTCGCGCACGTTGCAGAACAGCGACAGCTTGCGCCGCTCGCCCGGTGGAATCGGCCGGTCGCAGCGCACCAGCAGGATGTCCGGCTGGATGCCGATCGAGCGCAGCTCCTTCACCGAGTGCTGCGTCGGCTTGGTCTTCAGCTCGCCGGCGCTCGGGATGTACGGCATCAGTGTCAGGTGGACGTAGATCGCGTGCTGGCGCGGCAACTCGTTGCCGAGCTGGCGGATCGCCTCGAGGAAAGGCATCGCCTCGATGTCGCCGACCGTGCCGCCGATCTCGCACAGCACGAAGTCGTAGTCCTCGTTGCCGCCGAGGATGAATTCCTTGATCGCGTCGGTGACGTGCGGAATCACCTGCACCGTGCCGCCGAGATAGTCGCCGCGGCGTTCGCGGGCGATGATGTCCTGGTAGATGCGGCCGGTGGTGATGTTGTCCTGCTTGTTGGCGGGACGCCCCGTGAAGCGCTCGTAGTGGCCGAGGTCGAGGTCGGTCTCCGCGCCGTCGTCGGTCACGAAGACCTCGCCGTGCTGCGTCGGCGACATCGTGCCGGGGTCGACGTTGAGATAGGGGTCGAGCTTGCGCAGCCGGCAGCGATAGCCGCGCGCCTGCAGGAGGGCCCCGATGGCGGCTGACGTGAGGCCCTTGCCGAGTGAGGAAACCACGCCGCCGGTGATGAAGATGTACCGCGCCATGGGAGACCAACCTAGCTCTGCCGGATCGATTCGTCAGCGGTGACGAACCGTCTCCTCAAACAAAAACAGGGAGCCGCTCCCCGGCCGGTCGGGCCGGAGAACCACTCGCTGGGCGAAGCCCGGCGCCGCGGGGGCGCCGGACGAATGTCGGCTATGCGCCGGTGGGCCTCAAGGCGCCGGCGGGGTCGTCGGGGCGGCCGGGGCCGGCACGGACGGCGTGACGTCGGGCGTCGCGGGGGTGGCGGCCGGCGGAGCCTGGGTCGCCGGGGCTGGAGCGGCCGGCGCCTCGGTCGCCGGAGCCTCGCTGGCCGGCGCCTGGGCACCCGGGGCCGGCGCGGCGGGCGTCTGGGCGCCCGGCCGCTGCAGCTGATTCAGGATGCCCTCGCCATCACCCGAGAGGTTCGGCAGGCCCGCGGGGGCCGGCGCCGCACCGGGCACGCCGTCGAAGATCGACGCCGGGCCGCCCATGTAGCGCGGCAGCAGGGTGAGCGCGATCGACGTGAGGAAGAACAGCGCCGCGAGGATGGCGGTCGCCCGCGTCAGCACGTTGGCCGAGCCGCGGCTCGACATGAAGCCGCCACCGCCGCCGATGCCGAGCGCACCGCCTTCCGAGCGCTGCAGCAGCACGACGCCGACGAGGGCGATGACCACCATCAGGTGGATGACGAGGATGACCGTCTGCATGGACCAGCAAAAACCTCTGGAGCCCGGCCCGACCGGCCGGGAGCGCCCGGCCGGCGCACCCGGACGGAATGAACCGGCTCACGGCAAGGAAAACAACCGGCGGCGTTGTACACGATCGCCTCCGCGCTTTCCACCCCGCTCCGCGCAACGCTTCCTGCCGTTTCGCGGGGCGGCGAAGGGCCGGAAGGCAGGGCGCGAGGGGGACCGGCGGAGGGGATCAGGCGAAGATGTCTCCCGGCGGCGCGGAACGTCGCCCGGAACTCATGATATGGGCGTTTGCCGCGCGCATTGCGAGGGCGAATTCCGCCACGGTCCGCAGGGACTGCGACGATCCCCCCGGCAGCGTCCGCCGGGCGCCGTCGTCAGGCCGCGGTCAGCGACCGGTAGGCGCCGGCGATGCCGAGGAAGTCGGCCGCCTTGAGGCTGGCGCCGCCGACCAGCGCGCCGTCGACATGGGGAATCGCCATCAGCTCCGCCGCATTGCCGGGCTTCACCGAGCCACCGTAGAGGATGCGGATCACCTCGCCCTCGGCGCCGAAGCGGTGCACCAGCCGGTCGCGGATGAAGGCGTGCACGGTGGCGACGTCCTCGGCCGTCGGCGTGCGGCCGGTGCCGATCGCCCACACCGGCTCGTAGGCGACGACGACGTTCGCCGCCGTCGCGCCCACGGGAAGCGAGCCGGTGAGCTGGCGCCCGACGACGTCGAGCGTCACGCCGCGGTCGCGCTCGTCCAGCGTCTCGCCGATGCAGATCACGGCAATGAGCCCCGCCCGCCGCGCCGCCAGCGCCTTGGCGCAGACGTCGGCGTCGGTCTCGTCGTGGTCGGTGCGCCGCTCCGAATGGCCGACGATCACCGCGCCCGCCCCGGCATCCGCCAGCATCTCGGCCGAGATATCGCCGGTATGGGCGCCCGAGGCCGCCGCATGGCAGTCCTGCCCACCCACGATCACCCCCGTCTCCGCGGCCGCCGTGGCAAAGGCGGCGAGCAGCGTCGCCGGCGGAAACACCGCGAGATCGATGGCGCCCGCGAGGCTCGCGTCATAACCGGCGAGGATCGCCCTGAACTCGGCGGCCGAGGCGGCCAGTCCATTCATCTTCCAGTTTCCGGCCACGAGCGGGCGAATGGAGGGGGTCATCGGCGATCTTTCTTCTCGGTTCGTCGGGCGACGCGAAGTCGCAAGCCGCATAGCAGATTTTGGCGATGCCGGGAAAGCGGCGCCTGGGACGGATGGGCGGCAGGACCGCGACGCGGCCGGAGGACACCGGTCGTCCCGCCTCGCTCGCCTCTCGGTCGTCATCCCCGCGAAAGCGGGGATCCAACTCTCCGCGAGGGCCGGGACGCAGAGAGGCATAGCGCCCGCCGCCCGATGAAACCCTCCGGCAACACCAGACCGATGCGACAGTTCTCCCCCAGCCGACAGTTGGATCCCCGCTTTCGCGGGGATGACGGCCGTGGAGGGGAAGAGTTGCCTCAATGATTCTCCCCCGGCGGACGGTTGGATCTCGGCATTGGCGGGGACGACGGCAAGACCGCGGCGAGGCCGGAGGACGCCGGTCGTCCCGCCTCTCTCGCCTCTCGGGCGTCATCCCCGCGAAAGCGGGGATCCAACTCGCCGCGAGGGCGGAGACGCGGAGAGGCATAGCGCCCGCCGCCCGGTCATCCCTCCTCTCTCGCTTCTCAGTCGTCATCCCCGCGAAAGCGGGGATCCAACTCTCCGCGAGGGCGGAGACGCAGAGAGGCATAGCGCCCGCCGCCCGGCGCCCCCCCGGCAACACCAGACCGATCCGACAGTTCTCCCCCAGCCGACAGTTGGATCCCCGCTTTCGCGGGGATGACGGCCGTGGAGGGGAAGGAGTTCCCTCAATGATTCTCCCCCGGCGGACGGTTCGATCCCCGCATTGGCGGCGGACGACGGCAAGACCGCGGCGAGGCCGGAGGACACCGGTCGCCTCTCCTCGCTCGCCTCGCGGTCGTCATCCCCGCGAAAGCGGGGATCCAACTCTCCGCGAGGGCGGAGACGCAGAGAGGCATAGCGCCCGCCCCGGTGCCCCCCGGCAACACCAGACCGATCCGACAGTTCGCCCCCAGTCGACAGTTGGATCCCCGCTTTCGCGGGGATGACGTCCTTGGGAGGGATGACGTTCCGGGAGGGGGTGACGTCCATGGAGGCACTGACAGTCGGCAAGAAGCGGGCGTTTAGACGAGGGCGCGGGCAGTCCCTCGCCTGCTCCCTCTCAGCCGACATCCCCGCATTCGCGGAGATAACGACCGTGGAGAAGGGCAAGACGGCACCCAGCCCTACCCCGCCCGCGTCCCCGTCAGATACCGGCTCCCCAGCGCGTAGCGGCTGCCCACATAGGTCAGACGATTCACCGTCGCCACCGTCGCGCCGCTCCAGGTTCGCCGGTGCAGCAGCAGGCAGGGGTCGCCCGGGGGAACGGCGAGTTCCGCCGCCATCGCCGCGTCCGCCGCCACGGCGGTGATGACGTGCTCGACTTCGGTCAGCGGGGCCTGGCTCTGCAGGTAGTCGAAGGTGGTGCGGGTCGAGAAATCCTGGGCGGCGTAGCCGGGCACCAGTGCCGGGTTGACGAAGCGCTCCTCGCGCTGCACCGGCATGTCGTTCTCGAAGTGGACCACGACCGAGTGATAGAGCGGCCGCCGGCTGGTCATCTCGAAGCCGAGCATCAGTTCGGTCGAGGCCGTCACCGTCTCGAGCCGCAGCACCTTCGAGCGGTGCGCGTGACCACGGGCGCGGATCTCGGCGGCGATGTCGTTGATCTCGACCAGCGCCGACTGCGGCCGCGGAACCGCGACGAAGGTGCCGACGCCCTGGATACGCCGGAGCAGGCCGGCGGCGGTGAGTTCGCGCAGCGCCCGGTGCACGGTCATCCGCGAGACGCCGAGCTGGGCGACGAGGTCGTTTTCGGACGGCAGCCGCGTGTCGGTGGTCCAATGGCCGGCCTCGATGTTGCGGCGGATGTAGTCCTTCACCTTTTCGTAGAGCGGCCCGGCCTGCTCGGAGAGCCCACTGTCCAAGGTCATCGTCCGCGTCCCCGCTCGTCCCCGCGCCCGGCTGGCGCCGGCCTGTATGGACAAGGCCATACAACATCCCGGCCGCGCGATTTCAACCGTTCCGCCACGGCTGCCGGAGCGTGGCGGGTCGCCGCATGGTCCGGTTGTCCCGCGCGCACGTAGTGAGTTGCGACCACAACAGCCGGCCGCGACGTTTGCGCGCCGAAGACCGGCCGCACGGGAGGATCACGATGCGGAAGATCATGGCATGGGCGCCGAGTGCCGGCGCAGCGGCGCTCGCCGTCGGTATTCTTCTCGGCAGCGGCGCAGCGGCAAGGGCGGACTGCTTCTCGGCCTGCATCGCGGCCGATCCGGTGGTGAGCCAGGACCATTTCAAGATGGCCGACGGCGTGCGCGCCTGCCGCGACATGTGCACCTCGGAGGCGCTCGACGGGTTGCGCAAGGCCGGGCTCTACGAGGCCTATGCCGCCTGCACGCCGCGCCCGCTCACCCGCGACGAATTCCGCGCCGTGCGCGCCGCCAGCGCCTCGTGGCGCCAGCAGCTCAACATCTTCACCTGGGAGGTGCGCAACATCTTCCCCGACAAGCTGCTGACCGGCATCGAGGTCGCGACCCAGGATCTCAACCTCTCCACCGTCTCGGTGACGGCGGCCTCCGTGATCCCGCCGGATTCGACCGGCACCTTCGTGGTGCCCGACTTCTTCGACGGCTATCCGGCCGTGCGCTACGCGACGAAGGTGGCGACGATCACCGCCTGCGACCTGCCGAAGCCCTGAGCCAGCCGGTACGGCCAAGTGGGCGGGGCCGGAGGTGACGGGACGTGACGTTTTGTTAAGGTGCGCGTCCGCGCGCCGCGATCTAGCGTTGGCCCCAAAGGCACCGCTGGGGCGTGCCGCACCAATCAAAGACAAACAACGAACGCCGGCGATCAGCCGGCGCCGGGAGGAAGGTTTCATGATCGCGAGGAAACTGATCGTCGCCGCGGCCGCCGCCGCCGTGCTGCTCACGGCGGGCGCCGCGTCCGCCGCCGACAAGATCCGCGTCGGCGTGCTGAAGTTCGGCACGGTGAACTGGGAGATGGACGTCATCAAGGCGCACGGCCTCGACGCCAAGCACGGCTTCGAGCTGGAGCTCGCCGAAGTCGCCAACAACGAGGCGACCAAGATCGGCCTGCAGGGCGGCGACATGGACGTGATCGTCAGCGACTGGCTGTGGGTCACGCGCCAGCGCGCCTCCGGCGACGACCTCACCTTCGTGCCGTTCTCCTCGGCCGTCGGCGCGCTGATGGTGCCCGCCGATTCCGGCGCGGCGACGCTCGCCGATCTCAAGGGCAAGCGGATCGGCGTCGCCGGGGGCCCGCTCGACAAGAACTGGCTGATGATCCAGGCCGTCGCCAAGAAGGACTTCGGCATCGATCTCGCGAAAGACGCCGAGCCGCAGTACGGCGCCCCGCCGCTGCTGTCGGAAAAGTTCGAGCAGGGTGAACTCGACGCGGTGCTGAGCTTCTGGAACTTCAGCGCCAAGCTGGAAGCCAAGGGCTACAAGCGCCTGATCACGGGCGAGGAAGCCGCGACCGCGCTCGGCGCCGGCGGCAACAACGCCCCGATCGGCTACGTCTTCCACGACAAGTTCGCCGCCGAGCACGAAGCCGCGATGAAGGGCTTCGTCGCCGCCTCGCGCGAGGCTAAGGAGATCATGAAGACCTCCGACGAGGAGTGGGTCCGCCTCACCCCGCAGGTGCGCCCGGCCAACGACGCCGAACTCGCCGTGCTGCGCGACCGTTTCCGCGAAGGCATCCCGACCGCGTCGCTGGAGCAGGAAATCGACAACGCCCGCCGGGTGTTCAAGCTGATGGCCGAACTCGGCGGCGCCGATCTCGTCGGCGACTCGACCGAACTCACCGACGGCACCTACTGGCCAGGCCAGGCGAGCGCGATGTGACGGGATAGGGATCGCCGCCACGCGGCGCCCTCCGGATCGACAGACCACGAGGGGCGGCGGGCGCGGTTGCGCTGCGCCGCCCCCTCTGCTCAAGTGCCGCCCGTTCTCAACCACGGGCGAGCCATGCAGCACGGACGCGACATCGACGATCTTCTCGCCATCATGGCAGCGCTGCGCGACCCCGACCACGGCTGCCCGTGGGACGTCGAACAGGACTTCGCGTCGATCGCCCCCTACACCATCGAGGAAGCCTACGAAGTCGCCGACGCCATCGCGCGCGGCGACCTCGACGACCTGCGCGACGAGCTCGGCGACCTGCTGCTGCAGGTGGTCTTCCACGCCCGCATGGCCGAGGAAGCCGGCAACTTCGCCTTTGCCGACGTCGTCGAGGCGATCACCGCAAAGATGATCCGCCGCCATCCGCACGTTTTTGGCGACGAGGACGCCCGCTCCGCCGGCATGGCGAAGGGCGCCTGGAACCGCATCAAGGCTGCCGAAAAGGCCGCCCGCCGGGCGCGCCGCGCCGAACGCGGCCTGCCGGACGACACCGGCCCGGGCTTGCTCGGCGAGGTCGCCGCCGCCCAGTCCGCCCTGCCCCGCGCCGTCAAGCTGCAGGCAAAAGCCGCCACCGTCGGCTTCGACTGGGGCGACCCCAAGCTGGTGATCGCCAAGATCCGCGAGGAACTCGACGAACTCGAAGCCGAGATCGACGCCGGCAGCGACCGCACCACGATCGCCGGCGAACTCGGCGACGTCCTGTTCGCCTTCGCCAACCTCGCCCGCCACCTCGACGTCGACCCCGACATGGCCCTGCGCCTCACCAACGAGAAGTTCGTCCGCCGTTTCGGCTACATCGAACGCGCGCTGGCCGCGGCCGGCCGCAGCCCCGCCGAGGCGAGCCTCGACGAGATGGAAGCGCTGTGGCAGCAGGCGAAGGTGGCGGCGGAGTAGGCGGGGGTTGGAGTGAGGAGAGGCCGCGCCCCCTCATCCGGCCTTCGGCCACCTTCTCCCGCGAGGGGAGAAGGAATTAGGCGGAGCCTTGCTCAAATCCGCATCGATTTCAAATAGATACGGCGCAATCTTGATTCAGTATTCGCCGCAAATCCCCTTCTCCCCTCGCGGGAGAAGGTGCCCGAAGGGCGGATGAGGGGGCAACAGCCCCTCCTCCATTTCACCCCGCGAGCTTGAACCGTGCCAGAAACTGCTCCTGATGCCGCGGCGACACCCGCACCGTGAGGGGAATCCCCTCCTCCTTCGCCTCGCCGCGCGACAGCACTTCCGCATTGCGGTGCAACCAGGCGAGGCCGGCGCCGTCGGCCGGGTCGAGGGTCACGTCGTAGACCGGGCGGTCGCCGACGAGGCGGTTCTCGACGATGTCGAGCAGCGTGTCGACGCCTTCGCCGGTGAGCGCCGAGACCGGGATCGCCCGGCCGCTGCCCTCGCCGTCGAGCAGCTTGGCGCGGTGGTCGGGGTCGAGCAGGTCGATCTTGTTCCAGACCTCGATCATCCGCCCGGTCTCGCCGGTCTCGACCTCGAGCAGGCGCAGCACCTCGGCAACGTCGGCCGACTGCGCCTCGGTGTCGGGATGCGAGACGTCGCGCACGTGCAGGATCACGTCGGCCTCGATCACCTCCTCGAGCGTCGCCCGGAAGGCCGCGACGAGGTGGGTCGGCAGGTCGGAGATGAAACCCACGGTGTCGGAGAGGATCACCTCGGTGCCGTGCGGCAGCTTGATCCGGCGCAGCGTCGGGTCGAGCGTCGCGAACAGCAGATCCTGCGCCAGCACGTCGGCGGCGGTCAACTGGTTGAACAGCGTCGACTTGCCGGCGTTGGTGTAGCCGACCAGCGCCACCACCGGATGCGGCACCTTCTTGCGGTTCTGTCGGTGCAGGTCGCGCGTGCGGCGCACCTGGTCGAGGTCGCCCTCGATCTTGGCGATCCGGTCCTGCAGCAGGCGCCGGTCGGCCTCGATCTGGGTTTCGCCGGGGCCGCCGAGGAAGCCGAAGCCGCCGCGCTGGCGCTCGAGGTGGGTCCAGCTGCGCACCAGCCGGCTCTTCTGGTAGTTGAGATGGGCGAGCTCGACCTGCAGCGCGCCCTCACGGGTGCGCGCGCGGGCGCCGAAGATCTCGAGGATCAGGCCGGTGCGGTCGAGCACCTTGGCGTTCAGCGCCTTTTCGAGATTGCGCTGCTGGATCGGGGTCAGCGCGTGGTCGACGATCACGAGCGTCGCCTCGGCCGCCTCGACCGCCGCGCGGATCTCCTCGACCTTGCCGGTCCCCATCAGCGTCGCCGGCCGCGGCGTCGAGATGCGCACCGACATCTGGCCGACGATCTCGAGATCGATGGCGCGCGCGAGGCCCACGGCTTCGGCGAGCTTCGCCTCCGCCGAGCGATTGGCGATGTCGGAGGCATCCGCCGCCCGCCGCTGCCGCACGATTTCCGGCGCGACGACGACCGCACGGGTTCGCTTGGCGAGCCGGGAGACCGACTTCGCCTTGCCCATCGAGATGCCGATGTCGTCGTTCCTGTCGTGCTCTTCCAAGGTCTTCGCCTGCTCCGGATCACAGCTCCAAAGAGCTGAGATAAGCCGGATACGGCCCGATCACAATGACCCGGCCGGCGAAATGCCGGGCCGTCTGTCATCGTCGATGCGCTGCGCCGGCCGCTGATGAGGCGGCCGACGCAGCGGTCATGATGCTCTCCCGACCAGCGGGAGACTATCGGACGGCGGTCACGCGGCGCTGTCGTCGCCCGGCTCGAACAGTTGCACCGGCTGGGCCGGCATGATCGTCGAGATCGCATGCTTGTAGACGAGCTGGGAGTGCCCGTCACGGCGCAGCAATACACAGAAGTTGTCAAACCAGGTGACGACGCCCTGAAGTTTCACACCGTTGACGAGGAAGATCGTCAGCGAGGTCTTGTTCTTCCGGACGTGGTTGAGGAAGGTGTCCTGGAGATTTTGAGCGCGCTCTGCCATTTGTATTTGGCCTTGTAGTTGGTTGTGCCTGTGTCATCCGGCCAAGCTGCCGCGGGCGGGGGAGGATCCGTCCACGGCGGCGCTCCGCCGGCCCAAACCCGAAACCCGGCGACGCATCCTGGCGCCCGCCGAACCACCGGGATTCCCCTCGCTACCGCCCCCGTTCCCCGGCGGGCGGTCGCGCTGAAACTGCTCTTACGCCGACAGCCGCTCGACCCCGTCGTGGAACGCGGCCCGGAGGCCGAGCGCCACGGGGCCGGGCTTGCCGTCGCCGACCGCATGGCCGTCGATCGACACCACCGGCATCACGATCGTGGTCGCTGCGGTGATGAAAGCCTCGCGCGCCGTCTTCGCCTCCTCGACGCTGAACGGCCGCTCGACGACGCGGATCTGCCGCGTCGCCGCGACGTCGCTGACGACGCCGCGCGTGATGCCGCGCAGGATGCCGTGTTCGGCGGCGCGCGTCACCAAGGTTCCTTCGCGCGTCACGATCCAGGCGTTGGTCGACGAGCCCTCGGTGACGAAGCCATCGCCGTCGACGAACCAGGCTTCATAGGCACCGGCCTCGCGCGCCGCCTGCTTGGCGAGCACGTTCGGCAGCAGCGAGGTGGACTTGATGTCGACGCGGTCCCAGCGGTTGTCCGGCACGGTGATCACCGCGATACCGGCCGCCGCCTGCGCGTCGGCCTTTGCCCGCGATGCCGCACGCGCGGTCATCACCACCGACGGCCGCACGTCGGCGGGGAAGCCGTGGTCGCGCGGGGCGACGCCGCGCGTCACCTGCAGGTAGACCATGCCGTTGCGGATGCGGTTGCGGCGCACGACCTCGCGCATGATCAGCGTCAGCGCGCTGCGCTCGCCGGGATGGTCGATCCGGAGTTCGTCGAGCGAGCGCTCCAGCCGGTCGAGATGGCGGGTCACGTCGATCAGGGCGCCGTCGCGCACCTCGCACACCTCGTAGACCCCGTCGGCGAACTGGTAACCGCGGTCCTCGACGTGCACCTGCGCCGCGGCGTGCGGAACATAGCGTCCGTTCACAAATGCGATCCTGCCCATCCATCTGCCTCTTTTTTTTGCAGCTCCGTCGGCATTTTGCGCCGCAGGGCCGATGTCGGTTCTTTTTTTGCAGTCGATTTGCGCGGATTCGCGCCTGTGAGCTTCGCTTTCAGGGCCCTCGAAAGTTCGAACCTCCTGCAAAGCAGGTTTCAGGCCATGTTGAGCCTGCCGCTCCGCATATCCGGCCGACGCCGGGCTCAGAAGAACTCGAGGCTGACGCGGAACATCTGTTCCACCATCCGCACCCGGCCGGCAACCGCGAAGATGATCACCCGGTCGCGCGCCACGATCCGCGTATCGCCGTCGGGCGTCAACACCTTGCCGGCGCGGAACACCGCGCCGATGCGTACGCCCGCCGGCAGGTTGAGCTCGCGCAGCGGCTTGCCGACCAGCGGCGAGGTGTCGAGCGCCTCGGCCTCGATGATCTCGGCGGCGCCGTTCTGCACCGTGTGCACGGCGCGGATACGCCCGCGGCGCACGTGGCGCAGGATCTTCGAGACGGTGACGCCGCGCGGGTTGATGTAGGCGTCGATGCCGAGCGCTTTTGCAAAGGTCGGATAGCTCGCGTTGTTGAGCAGGCTCAGCGTGCGCCGTGCGCCCAGCGTGCGGCCGAGCACGCAGGCGAGGATGTTGACCTCGTCCTCGTTGGTGAGCGCGACCAGCGTGTCGGCGGTCTCGACGTCGGCTTCCGAGAGGATCGCCTGGTCGAGCGCCGAGCCGTGCAGCACCACGGCGCGCTCGAGGTCGTCGGCGATCTGCACCGCCCGCTCGCGCGAGGCCTCGATCACCTTCACCTTGGCGGCGGGGTTCGCCTTCTCCACCATGCGCGCCACATAGGCGCCGATGTTGCCGCCGCCCGCGATCACGATCCGCGTCGCCTCCGGCTCGTCCTGGCCGAAGATCTTCAGGAGCCGCCGCACGCTGTCGCGGTGCATCGCGACGTAGACGAGATCGCCGACCAGCATCGAATCCGAACTCTTCGGCGCGAACACGGTGGTGCCGCGGGCGATGCCGACGACCACCGCGCCGAGGTTCGGGAACAGCTCCGACAGCTGGTGCAGCGGCGTGTCGACCACCGGGCAGTCGTCGCCGCAGCGCAGGCCGAGCACCAGCACGTTGTTGTCGGCGAACTTCACGATGTCGACCGCCGCCGGATAGGCGAGCCGGCGCAGCACGAGGTCGCCGACCTCGATCTCGGGCGAGATCACCACGTCGATCGGCATGTGCTCGCGCGAGAACAGGTCGCGCCAGTGCGGCTGCAGGTAGCTCTGGGCGCGGACGCGCGCGATCTTGGTCGGCACGTTGAACAGCGAGTGGGCGACCTGGCAGGCCACCATGTTCACCTCGTCGTAGAGCGTGACGGCGATGATCATGTCGGCTTCCTCGGCGCCCGCCTGCGCGAGGACATCGGGATGCGCGCCGTTGCCGATGATGCCGCGCACGTCGAGCGTTTCGCGGATGCCGGTGATCAGCCGCGGCGACGTGTCGATGACGGTGACGTCGTTCTCCTCGGCGGCCAGGCGCTCGGCGATGCCGTAGCCGACCTGGCCGGCTCCGCAAATCACGACTCGCATCGGTTGTGTCGTCCCTTCGGCATGACGGCGCTCGTCCGCCGGACGGCGGAGGCACATCTTTGAGATCATCTCTATATCGCGGCCGCGGCGCGCCGTCCGCTACCGCGTTGCGTCATCGCCGCGCCGCGCGGCTCAGGCGATGCCGAGCGACTTCAGCTTGCGGTGCAGCGCCGAGCGCTCCATGCCGACGAACTCGGCGGTGCGCGAGATGTTGCCGCCGAAGCGGTTGATCTGGGCGGTGAGATACTCCCGCTCGAAGATCTCGCGCGCCTCGCGCAGCGGCATCGCCATCAGGTGCTCGCCGCCTGCGCTGCTCGGCAGCGACGGCAGCATGGCCCCGACTTCGGACGGCAGCATGTCCGCGGTGATCACCGC
Organism: Methylobrevis albus; assembly: GCF_015904235.1. Classification (GTDB taxonomy): domain Bacteria; phylum Pseudomonadota; class Alphaproteobacteria; order Rhizobiales; family Pleomorphomonadaceae; genus Methylobrevis_A; species Methylobrevis_A albus. Next base: position 457,007 of record NZ_JADZLT010000040.1, on the reverse strand, counting down.
CTCGGCGTCGCCGCGGGCGAGGATCATCAGCCGCTCGACGTTGTTGCGCAGCTGGCGCAGGTTGCCCGGCCAGTCGTGCGACTGCAGCACCGCCATCGCATCGTCGCCGATCTTGCGCGGCGGCAGGCCGGCCGAGACCGAGATCTGCTGCATGAAATGGTCAATCAGCGCCGGGATGTCCTCACGCCGCTCGGAGAGCCCCGGCACCCGGATCGGCACCACGCTGAGGCGGTGGAACAGGTCCTCGCGGAAGCGCCCCTCGGCGATCTCGCGCTCGAGGTCGCGCGCGCTCGACGAGATCAGCCGCACGTCGACCTGCACCCGCCGCGTACCGCCGAGCCGCTCGAAGCTCTGGTCGACCAGCACGCGCAGGATGCGGCTCTGCGTCTCGCGCGGCATGTCGCCGACCTCGTCGAGGAACAGCGTGCCTCCGTGCGCCGCCTCCAGCGCGCCGACCTTCGGCGGATTGCCGTCGACCGGCTCGGCGCCGAACAGCTCGTATTCCATGCCCTCGGGCGTGATCGCCGCGGCGTTGAGCGCGATGAACGGCGCCCGCGCCCGCTGCGAGCGGGCGTGAATCGCCCGCGCGACGACCTCCTTGCCGGCCCCCGACGGGCCGGAGATCAGGATGCGGCTGTTGGTCGGCGCAACGCGCTCGATGGTGTTGCGCAGCTGGTTGATCACCGACGAGCCGCCGGCGAGCGACTCGGGCTCGCCGGAGCGGACTTTCAGCTCCTGCAGCGTCCGCTTCAGCGACGAGGTCTCCAGCGCGCGTTCGGCGATCAGCACCAGCCGGTCGGCCTTGAACGGCTTCTCGATGTAGTCGTAGGCGCCGCGCTTGATCGCCGCGACGGCCGTCTCGATGTTGCCGTGGCCGGAGATCATCACGATCGGCAGGTCGGGATGGTCGGCCTTGATCTGCTCGAGCAGCGCGAGGCCGTCGAGGCGGCTGCCCTGCAGCCAGATGTCGAGGAAGACCAGCGAGGGGCGCCGCGCCCCGATCAGGGACAGCGCCTGGTCGGCGTCGGCGGCCGTGCGCGTCCCGTGGCCCTCGTCCTCGAGGATGCCAGAGACGAGCTCGCGGATGTCCGCCTCGTCGTCGACTATGAGAATGTCCGAAGCCATCGCCTCTCTTCTTTTTCTGGGCCGGACGCCATGACGGCGTCAGGCGGCGCCGGTGACCGGGAACGTCACGCGCACCATCGCGCCGCGCCCGCCGGTTGCCACGGCCGGCGCATCGTTGAGTTCGACCCGGCCGCCGTGCTCCTCGATGATCTTGCGCACGATGGCGAGGCCGAGCCCGGTGCCCTTCTCGCGCGTCGTCATATAGGGCTCGAGCAGCCGGTGGCGGTCCGCCTTCGGCAGGCCGATGCCGTCGTCGACGACCTCGATCACGAACTGGTCGTCCTGGCGCCGGGCGGCGACGAGCACATGGCCCTTGCCGCCGTCTCGCTCCTCCACCGGCACCTGGTCGATCGCCTCGGCGGCGTTCTTCACGAGATTGGTGATCGCCTGCGACATCAGCCGGTTGTCGAACAGTCCCGCCAGCGGCTCGGCCGGCAGGTCGGTCTCGAAGTCGATCTCCGGGCGGCCGACGCCGAGCAGGAACACCGATTCGCGGATCGAATCGGCGAGATCGTGACGGTCCATGCTGGGTTTCGGCATCCGGGCGAAGCCGGAGAACTCGTCGACCATCCGGCCGATGTCGCCGACCTGGCGGATGATGGTGTCGACGCAGCGATTGAACACCGGATCGTCCGGATCGATCAGCTTGCCGTAGCGCCGGCGGATGCGCTCGGCGGAGAGCTGGATCGGCGTCAGCGGATTCTTGATCTCGTGCGCGATGCGGCGGGCGACGTCGGCCCAGGCCGAGGTGCGCTGCGCCGAGATCAGGTCGGAGATGTCGTCGAGCGTCACCACGTAGCCGTGCGCCGAATCGGGCGAGCGGTCGCTGGCGACGCGGGCCGAGACGACCCGCTCCATGCCGGGGCGGACGAAGGTGAACGTGCCCTGGAAGATGCGGCTGTCGTCGCGCATCGCCGCCGAGAGCAGCGGCTCGGCGCCGGGCACCTCGTCGATCAGCCGGCGGCCGATCAGGTCGGCCTCGTCGAGGCCGATGAGATCGGTCGCCGAGCGGTTGGCGATCGAGATCCGCCCCTCGCTGGTGACGCCGACCACCGCCGCCGTGACACCCGACAGCACCGCCTCGGTGAAGCGGCGCCGGCGGTCGGCCTGATCGGTGATCTGCAACAGGTCGTCGCGCTGGCTGCGCAGCTGCGACGTCATCTTGTTGAAGGTCTCCCCGAGGCTGCCGAGGTCGTCGTTGCGGTCGCCGACCGGCACCTCGACCAGCAGGTTGCCGCCGGCGACCTCGCCCGCCGCGCCGATCAGCCGCCGGATCGGCGCGACGAGGCCGGTGGAGAAGGCGAGCCCGAGCCAGATCGCGCCGAGCAGCATGATCAGCGTCAGCCCGGCGAAGACGAGGCCGAACACCGTCTGGACGTCGGAGCGGCTCGCCTCGAGCTGGCGATATTCCACCGCGCTCTCGCGGGCGAGGCGCAGGTTGTCGAGCACCACGGCGTCGAGGGAGCGCACCACGTAGAGGTAGGTATCCTCATAGGCCTTGAGCTTCAGGACGCCGCCGACCTGGTTGGACGCGCCGGGCGAGATCAGCACCGGCGAGCCCTTGGCCGCCTCCGCCATCGCCCGCGCCGGCGGCATGATCACCTCGGTGTCGGGCTGCAGCTGGTTGCGCAGGATGATGTTGCCGTCGGCGTCGAGCAGGAAGGCGCCCTGCACGCCGCGCAGCGACGACTGCGCCTCGAAGCCCTGCTCGAAGCGCGACGGCTCGAAGTCGTAGAGCGGCTTTGCCGCGTCCACCGCGGTGGCGATGCCGATCAGGTCGCCGCGCAGCACGCCGGCGTGCTCCTGCATGTAGGCGCTGGCGACGGTGAGCACGTTGTCGACGATCTGCCGCGTTCGCGTCTCGAACCAGCGGTCGAAGCCCTGGTTCAGCGTCACCGCGAAGGCCCCGGCGACGAGCGCTGCCGGCAGCGCGGCGATCAGCGAGAACAGCGCGACGATGCGCAGGTGCAGCCGCGCGCCCGCACGCCCCTCGCGCCAGGCGCGCCAGAGCTTGCTGACTTCGACACCGATCGCCACCAGCACCGCGATGACCAGCACCGCGTTGATGCCGAGCGAGATCTGCACCATGCGCGGATTGGGCTCGATCGGCGCGAGGCCGGCGAGCAGCACGAAGGTCGCCACCGACGAGATGAAGGCGAGCACCACCGCCGCGAGACCGAGCCGCCGGCGCAACCGTCCGTCGCCGCGGCCATTGTCCAGCCGCGCCGCAGGAAGGCGTCCCGTCTCGTCGACGATCGTCACCAAATGCTGGAGCCTCCCCGGCCAAACGCCCGTCCGCCGCGCGGACCCGCGGCCTCTGCGCGGCACAAGGTAGCAAGATTGTTGCAAAATTGCGACACAGCCATTCCCGTTGCCCCGCGCCGGTTCGCCAGAGGCGTCGTTTACCTCCGGCCGCCTTGCCGATTTATCGCCCGGGCCGGACGCGCTATGGACGGGTGATGCGTCCCGAGATCCTCAATCCCCTGTTCCAGCCGCTCGCCGACCTCCCCGGGGTCGGGCCGCGCACCGCGCCGAAACTCGCGCGCCTCGTCGGGCCGCCGGGCGAGACCGCGCGCGACGCGGTGGTCGCCGATCTCCTGTTCCATCTGCCGTCCGGCACCGTCGACCGCCGCCGCAAGGCGCTGATCGCCCGCGCGCCCGAGGGCGCGATCTCGACGCTGCTCGTCCGCGTCGACCGGCACAAGCCGGGCGGCACCGGCCCCGGCGGCCGGCGCCAGCCGCACCGGGTCTATGTGCACGACGAGTCCGGCGAGATGGCGCTGGTCTATTTCCACGCCGAGGCCGGCTGGATCGAGCGCCTGTTCCCGGTCGGCGAGACGCGCTGGATCAGCGGCACCGTCGAGTGGTTCAACGGCGCGCCGCAGATGCCGCACCCCGACCACGTCGTCGCCGAAGCCGATTTCGAGAAGCTGCCGCTGGTCGAGGCGGTCTATCCGCTCACCGAGGGCATTTCCGGCAAGCTGCTGCAGAAGCTCGCCGACGCGGCGCTCGCCCGCCTGCCCGTGCTGCCCGACTGGCTCGACCCCGCCTTCCTCGCCGAGCGGCGCTGGCCGCCGTTCGCCGAGGCGATGCGCGATGTGCACCAGCCGACCGACACGGTCGACGCGCTGCCGACCGGCCCGGCGTGGCTGCGGCTCGCCTATGACGAGTTGCTCGCCGGCCAGCTCGCCCTTGCGATGGTCCGCGCCTCGCTGCGCCGCGCGGCGGGCAAGCGCCGGGTCGCGACCGGCGCCATGGCGGCGAAGCTGCGCAGCGCCCTCCCCTTTGCCCTCACCGGCTCGCAGGAACGGGCGATCACCGAGGTGCTCGCCGACCTCGCCGAGCCCAGCCGGATGATCCGCCTCGTGCAGGGCGACGTCGGCTCCGGCAAGACGATGGTGGCGCTGTTCGCCGCCGCCGCCGTGGTCGAATCGGGCGCGCAGGCGGCGATCATGGCTCCCACCGAGCTGCTCGCCCGCCAGCATGCCCGCTCGCTCGGCCCCCTCTGCGAGGCGGCCGGCATCCGCCTCGCCGTGCTTACCGGGCGCGACCGCGGCCGCGAGCGCGACCGGCTCGTCGCCGAGATCGCCGACGGCAGCGTCGACATCGTCGTCGGCACCCACGCGATCTTCCAGTCCGACATCGCCTTCCGCGACCTCGGCCTCGCCGTCGTCGACGAGCAGCACCGCTTCGGCGTGCACCAGCGCCTCGCGCTGTCGTCGAAGGGCGCCGGCACCGACCTGCTCGTGATGACGGCGACGCCGATCCCGCGCACCCTGCTGCTGAGCTATTTCGGCGACATGGACGTCTCGCGCCTCGACGAGAAGCCGGCCGGGCGCAAACCCATCACCACCGTCTCGATCAGCCTCGACCGGATCGGCGAGGTGGTGGATCGCATCGGTGCCGTGGTGCGCGACGAAGGCGCCAAGGTCTACTGGGTCTGCCCGCTGGTCGAGGAGAGCGAGGTCTCGGACCTCGCCGCCGCCGCCGAGCGCCACGGCGACCTGACGCGCACCTTCGGCCCCGTCGTCGACCTCGTGCACGGCCGCATGAAGCCGGCCGAGAAGGACGCCGCCATGCGCCGCTTCCAGGCCGGCGAAAGCCGTGTCCTCGTCTCGACCACGGTGATCGAGGTCGGCGTCGACGTGCCGGACGCGACGATCATGGTGATCGAGCACGCCGAGCGCTTCGGCCTCGCCCAGCTGCACCAGCTGCGCGGCCGGGTCGGACGCGGCGACAAGGCCTCGCGCTGCCTGCTGCTCTTCAAGGCGCCGCTCGGCGAGACCGCCAAGGCGCGGCTCGAGGTGATGCGCGAGACCGAGGACGGCTTCGTCATCGCCGAGAAGGACCTCGAGCTGCGCGGCGGCGGCGAGGTGCTCGGCACGCGCCAGAGCGGCATGCCGGGCTACCGCATCGTCCGTCCCGAGTTGCACGGCGAGCTGATCGAGATCGCCCGCGACGACGCGGCGCTGGTGCTCGCGCGCGATCCGGAGCTTGCCAGCCCGCGCGGAACGGCGCTGCGCGCGCTGCTCTACCTCTTCGGCCGCGACGAGGCGGTGCGGCTGCTGCGCGCCGGCTGAGCCCTGCGCACGGGCGGGCCTCAGGCGGCGGGCGCGTGCAGCGGCTTCGGCTGGTCCGGATCGTTCGACAGCATGTCGGGGGTGACGAGACCGGCCGAGATGATCAGCTTGGCCGCGTCCTCGACGCTCATCTCGAGGTAGATGATCTCGCTGCGCCGGACATAGAGCAGGTAGCCCGAGGTCGGGTTCGGCGTCGTCGGCAGGAACACGCCCATCATCTCGTCGTCGTCACCGGTCGTGTCGGCGAGCCGGGCGGCGAGTTCGCCGCGCGCCGGCACCGAGACGAACACCAGCGAATAGAGCCCGAGGCGCGGATACTCGATCACGCCGACCTTCTGGAACGACTCACCGCGATTCGAGAGCACGGTCTGGAAGATCTGCTTCAGCCCGCCGTAAAGATTGCGCACGATCGGCATGCGCCCGAGCAGCCCCTCGCCCCAGTGGATCAGCGTGCGCCCGACGATGTTCGCCGTGAGGAAGCCGATCAGCGTGATGCCGAACAGCGCGACGAACAGTCCGAAGCCCGGCACCGGGATCGAGAGATAGGTCTCCGGGTTGTACGCCCGGGGCAGATAGGGCTTTACCCAGCCGTCGATCCAGGTGATCAGCGACCAGGAGACGTAGAGCGTGATGCCGGCCGGACCCGCGACGATCAGCCCCGTCAGGAAGTAGGTTCGCAGCCTCGTGATCATCGTCCGTCCTGTCCTCGCGGCCGCGCGCGCGGGCCGCTAGCGTCGTACACCGGATTGCGACTGGAAATAGCTGAATTTCAGTCGCATGATTTTGTCGTCGCGTCGCCCTGCCCGCCGGGTCCGTGGGGTGGCCGTCAGCAGGATTCGTGCCGGGCACGCGGCTGGCCTTGACGGCCGGCGACGGCGCCCGATGATCGGGAGACTGCCGTCGAAGCCGGTGCAACGGAAGCCCAACTTGCAGCGTATATTCTTCTTGATCGCCGGCTTTCTGTTCGTGGCGCTCGGCGTCGTCGGCGCGCTGCTGCCGGTGATGCCGACGACGATCTTCATCATCCTCGCCGCCGGCTGCTTCGCCCGCTCCTCGCCGCGGCTGGAGGCCTGGCTGCTGGGTCACCGCCTGTTCGGGCCGACGCTGAAGCGCTGGCGCGAGCGCGGCGCGATTCCCCCCGCCGCCAAGGCGATGGCCTGCACCGGCATGGCCGTCGGCTTCCTCGTCTTCTTCCTCGGCGCGCATCCCTCGCTGCCCCTCGCCCTCGTCGTCGCGGCCGCCCTGCTCGGCTGCGCCGGCTATGTGGTGAGCCGCCCCTCGGCCTGAGCCGCCGCGACGGCCGGTAAACCAGTCGGGGACGAGCGCCCTGGCCGCCCTCAAAGCGGCCGAATCCGCTTGCCCCGCCTTAAGTGGTGGCGTTTCCTCGGCTAATGGCGCGGCGGGGGATTCGCGGCCCGGCATCGGCGACGGCTGGCCGCGGGAACCGGACCCCTTGCGGTGCCGCGCGGGAATCGAGGCGTTCGGGGCGACGGCGTGTGAGTAGGGGAGCCGATCAAAGGCGCGGCGAAGGCTACGATCCGCTCGGCGACGAGCAGGGCGAGGCTCCCGGCTTGGTCGTGATGGCCTGGGGCGTCGCCGCTGCACTCGCTTTCGGCATCGCCGTGGTCGCCCTGCAGTACGGCGGCCCGGATCGCAACACCGTCGACCTGCCGCCGCCGAACGCCGTCGCCGCCGACCAGAGCATCGCGGCGATGCCGCGCGCCGACCGCGAGGCTTCCACCGCCACCGCCGACGAGATCGCCGCCCTGCGCGAAGAGGTGCGCCGCCTGCGCCAGTCGGTCGAGCTGCTGCGCAGCCAGGGCGACAACATGACCTTGCGCCTCGGGGCGATCGAGCAGCGCGGCTTCGAGGAAATCACCGGCAGCATCGGCCGCGGCGAGCCGTTTGCCGATCCGCCGCCGGAAGCCGCCCGTCCCGCGCCGGCGCCGCCGGTCGCCGTGGCCGAGCCCCCGGCGCCCGGCGTCGACTTCGGCCTCGAGCTCGGCACCTTCGCCGACCTCACCGGCCTGCGCAGCCACTGGCGCGAGGTCCGCGCCGCCCGGCCGGACCTCTTCGGCCAGTTCCGCGCCGTCGCCGCCATGCGCGACCGCGGCGGCCGCACCGAACTCCTGCTCGTCGCCGGCCCGATCGCCTCGGCCGCCGCCGCCGCCGAGAACTGCCTCGAAATCGAGAACGAGGGCATCCCCTGCGCGCCGGCCTTCTTCGTCGGCCAGCCGCTGGCGACGCCCTGACGTCGCCGGATCAGCCGATCGTCGCGAGGCCGGGGAAGGTTTCCAGCAGCCAGAACGACAGCTGCTGCATGTGGCCGGTGATGAACATGATGCCGGTGAGCACCAGCACCGCGCCCATCGCCTTTTCGACCACGGCAAAGCCGCGCCGGAAGCGGCGCAGCAGCCGCAGGAACGGTCCGGCGAAGAGGGCCGCGGCGATGAACGGCACGCCGAGCCCGGCGGAATAGACCGCGAGCAACCCCGCCCCGGCCCCGACCGTCTCGCGCGACGCCGCCACCGTGAGGATCGCGCCGAGGATCGGCCCGATGCACGGCGTCCAGCCGAAGGCGAAGGCAAGGCCCATGACATAAGCACCCGTCGGGCCTGCGCGCACCGACGAGGTGTCGAAGCGGGCTTCCCGGTAGAGCAGGCCGATGCGGAACAGGCCGAGGAAATGCAGGCCCATGATGATGATCAGCACGCCGGCGACCATCGCCAGCGTGCCGGCGTGCCGCGACAACAGTTGCCCGATCACCGAGGCCGAGGCGCCGAGCCCGACGAACACCGTGGTGAAGCCGAGCACGAAGCACACCGCCACCAGCACGGCGCGCCGGCGCACCGCGCCGTCCTCGCCGCCGTCGGCGAGTTGGTCGATCGTGGCGCCCGCGAGAAAGCCGAGATAGGGCGGCACCAGCGGCAGCACGCAGGGCGAGACGAAGGAGAGGATGCCGGCGAGGAAGGCCAGCCAGATCGTCACGTCGCCGGTCATCGCGTTCCGTCGGCTCCCCGTCGTTCGGTTCGGCCCCTGCGGCGCCGGCCCTTGCGCGCGACCTCGATGGCGCGGCGCCGGTCTCCATACCCCGACGCGGCGGGCACTGCAAAATCACGATGCCGGAACCGCCGCGCCGCCGGCCGGAGCGTCACTGTTGCAGAAGCCGGCCCGCTCGCGTATGGGATGGCCCGTCCGGCGGCCATGGCTGCGCAGGATGGGAGCGCGTAGCTCAGCCGGTAGAGCACGTGACTTTTAATCATGGGGTCCTGGGTTCGAGTCCCAGCGCGCTCACCACTCCCGTCCCATCGCCGACCGAAGGCCGCACCCCCGGTGCCGGCCCGCGCGGCTCGGACCGCCTTCGTCGGGGAACCAGCAGCTTGGCGTCGCCTTCGAAAGATCCGGTCCTGCCCTACGCCGAGTTCGCCGCCCGCCTCGGCGGGCCTGCGCGGCTGATCGGCGTCGACCTCGGCACCAAGACGATCGGCCTCGCCCTCTCCGACCTCGGCCGCCGCATCGCGACGCCGCTCGAGACCATCAAGCGGGTGAAGTTCACCCCCGACGCCGTGCGCCTCGTCGAGATCGCGACGAAGCACGAGGTCGGTGGTCTCGTCTTCGGCCTTCCCGTCAACATGGACGGCTCGGAAGGCCCGCGCGTGCAGTCGACCCGCGCCTTCGTGCGCAACCTCGCGCCGATGATCGCCATTCCCGTCGCCTACTGGGACGAGCGGCTCTCGACCACCGCCGTCACCCGCACGCTGCTCGACGCCGACGCCTCGCGCGCCCGCCGCGCCGAGCTGGTCGACAAGATGGCCGCCGCCTTCATCCTGCAGGGCTTTCTCGACCGCCTCCACGCCGAGGAGCGCCGCGAGGACCTGCGCCGCCTGTAGCCGCGCGCCGCACCGGGTGTGGACGACGCGGCCGCGCCGCCGCCGCGCGCCTTGCGGGGGGCAAGCGAACGGCCTATCAGACGGCTTTGATGAAACCAGCCCGCGATCCCCTTCTGCCCCGCTTCGCCCGCCAGCACCTGCTCGGCATCGACGGCCTGTCGCCGCACGAGATCGAGGATCTGCTGGACCGCGCCGAGGCGCACGTCGAGGTCGGGCGCCAGGTGCGCAAGAAGCTCGACACGCTGAGCGGCCGCACCCAGATCAACCTGTTCTTCGAAGCCTCGACCCGCACGCAGTCGTCGTTCGAGCTCGCCGGCAAGCGGCTCGGCGCCGACGTGCTCAACATGCAGGTCGCCTCGTCCTCGGTGAAGAAGGGTGAGACACTGATCGACACCGCCGTGACGCTGAACGCGATGCGGCCCGACATCATCGTCGTGCGCCACCACGCCGCCGGCGCCGTGGCGCTGCTCGCCCAGAAGGTCGGCTGCTCGGTGGTCAACGCCGGCGACGGCGCGCACGAGCACCCGACCCAGGCCCTGCTCGACGCCCTCACCATCCGCCGCCACAAGGGCAAGATCGCCCGCCTCACGGTCGCGATCTGCGGCGACGTGCTGCATTCGCGCGTCGCCCGCTCGAACATCCTGCTGCTGACGGCGCTCGGTGCCCGCGTCCGCCTCGTCGGCCCGACGACGCTGGTGCCCGGCGCCTTCCGCGACCTCGGCATCGAGGTGACCACCGACATGCGCGCCGGCCTCAAGGACGCCGACATCGTCATGATGCTGCGTCTGCAGCGCGAGCGCATGCAGGGCTCGTTCGTGCCCTCAGTGCGCGAATACTTCCGCTATTGGGGCCTCGACGCCGAGAAGCTCGGCTATGCGAAGCCCGACGCGCTGGTGATGCACCCCGGCCCGATGAACCGCGGCGTCGAGATCGACCCCGCCGTCGCCGACGGGCCGCAGAGCCTGATCCGCGAGCAGGTGGAAATGGGCGTCGCCGTGCGCATGGCGGTGCTGGAAGCCGTGTCCGAAGCGCTGCCCAACCTCTGAAATCCCCGAATGCGAGGCCGCCGGCCATGCCGACCGACAATCCGTCCGGCCTCCGGCCGCTGAAGATCGACAACGCCCGGCTGGTCGACCCGTCGCGCGGGCTCGACACCCGCGGCGCGGTACTCGTCGTGGACGGCCGCATCGTCGCCGCCGGGCCGGAGGCGGTGGCGATCGCGGGACCCGAGGGCACCGAGCGGATCGACGCCGGCGGCGCCGTCATTGCCCCCGGCCTCGTCGACATGCGCGTCTTCGTCGGCGAACCGGGCTTCGACTACCGCGAGACCTTCGCTTCGGCGAGCCGGGCTGCGGCCGCCGGCGGCATCACCACCATCGTCACCATGCCCGACACCGACCCGGTGATCGACGAGCCCGCCCTCGTCGACTTCGTGCTGCGCCGCGCCCGCGACACCGCGACCGTGCGGGTCCATCCGATGGCGGCCCTCACCAAGGGTCAGCAGGGTCGCGAGATGACCGAGTTCGGCCTCCTCCAGGAGGCCGGCGCCGTCGCCTTCGCGAGCGGGCGCACGGCCGTTTCGCACGCGCAGGTGATGCGCCGCGCGCTGACCTACGCCCGCGACTTCGGCGCCCTCGTCATCCACCACGCCGAGGATCCGGATCTTGCCGGCGACGGCGTGATGAACGCCGGCGCGGTGGCGACGCTGCTCGGCCTCAAGGGCGTGCCGGCCGAGGCCGAGACGATCATGCTCGCCCGCGACCTGCGCCTCGCCCGCCTCGCCGGCGGCCGCTACCACGCCGCCCTGCTCTCGGCCGCCGAATCGGTCGAGCTGATGCGCTGGGCGAAATCGCTCGGCATTCCGGCGACCGCGGGCGTCTCCGTCGCGCATCTCTCGCTCAACGAGAACGACATCGGCGCCTACCGCACCTTCTTCAAGATGTCGCCGCCGCTGCGCGCCGAGACCGACCGCCTCGCCCTCGTCGAGGGCCTCGCCGACGGCACCATCGACGTCGTCGTCTCCGGCCACGACCCGCAGGACGTCGAGACCAAGCGCCAGCCGTTTGCGGAAGCCGCCGACGGCTGCATCGGCCTCGAGACCCTGCTCTCGGCCGGCCTGCGTCTCGTCCACGACGGCCGGGTCTCGCTGTCGCGGCTGATCGACGCCATGTCCACCCGCCCCGCCGCCCTGCTCGGCCTGCCGAGCGGCACCCTGCAGCCCGGCGCCGCCGCCGACCTCGTCCTGATCGACCTCGACACCCCTTGGGTCTACGACGAGGCCACCATCCTCTCCCGCTGCCACAACACCGCCTTCGAGGGCGCGCGGTTCTCGGGCCGGGCGGTGAAGACGTGGGTGGGGGGACGGCTGGTGTTCGGGGGGTGAGGGGGGGTTGTTCGTAAGTGAGCGCCGGGGCTCAGCCAACGGCGAGATGGACGAACTGACGGCGTCCAAATCGAGCCAGGCGTGCGGACTCACGCTTTTTCTCCGCCCCTCAACCGTCATCGCCGGGCTTGACCCGGCGACCCAATAGCTTCGCGGCTATCGACGGTGGATGTCGAATAGCTCTAGGATTTGATGAGCTTGCCCCATCCCTTGGCGCGAGGCGAGTAGGTTGCCGGGTCAAGCCCGGCAATGACGATTGAGGGGAAGTGCAGAGATCGAGAGGTAGCGCGCGGCAATGCGGCCGGCCCGTTGCCGGCCCCGGCACGCGAGGTCGCCGCTGTCATCCTTGCCGGCCAGCCCCCTCACTATCTCTCGCCCGAGCAAACTCGCCGCCCCCATCCCTCCCCCACGCCTTTCCCGGGATTGACGAACCGCCGCAAATCGGACTGTCATGCGCCACGTTCACGCGGCCGTTCGAAGCCGTGCCCCGGGGGATTCTCCTTGCCCGATCCGATCAGCTGGTCGTTCGTCTGGCCCTACTATCTCGCCGCGCTCGCCTTCGGCTACCTGCTGGGGTCGATCCCGTTCGGCGTGATCCTGACGCGGCTCGCCGGGCTCGGTGACATCCGCGCCATCGGCTCGGGCAACATCGGCGCCACCAACGTGCTGCGCACCGGCCGCAAGGGCCTCGCACTCGCCACCGTGCTCGGCGACGGGCTGAAGGGCACGGCGGCGGTGACGGTTGCGGCGCTCTACGGGCCGGAGACGGCGGTGATCGCCGGCCTCGGCGCCTTCCTCGGGCATCTCTTCCCGGTCTGGCTGAAGTTCCGCGGCGGCAAGGGCGTCGCGACCTACATCGGCATCCTGCTCGGGCTGCACTGGCCGGCGGTGCTCGTCTTCGCGGCGGTGTGGATCCTCGTCGCCTACATCACCCGCTATTCCTCGCTCGCCGCCCTGCTCGCGACGCTTGCGACGCCCGCCGTGCTCTGGAGCTTCGACCGTATCCAGTTGATGCAGCTCTTCGTGGTGCTCACCGTCCTCGTCTGGATCCGGCATTCCGGCAACATCGCCAAGCTGATCGCCGGCAAGGAACGGCGCATCGGCCGCCAGGCCTGAGGCGCCGCCGATGCCCAGCGACCGCTCGCCCGTCGTCCTCAGCGACCGGCAGCGCGTCGCCTGGCTGCGGCTGATCCGCTGCGACAACGTCGGCCCGGCCACCTTCCGCCAGCTCGTCAACCATTTCGGCTCCGCAGCGGCCGCGCTCGAGGCCCTGCCGGGGCTGACGCGGCGCGGCGGCGCGCGGCACAGCCCGCGCATCCCGGGCCAGGGCGAGGCCGAGGACGAGATCGCCGCGATCCGGAGAGCCGGCGCCGACCTCGTCGCGATCGGCGAGGCCGGCTACCCGCAGCACCTCGCCCGCCTCGACGCCCCGCCACCGCTCGTCTCTATCCGCAACGCGCCCGGCGCCGCGGCCGACCTCGCCCGCCGGCCGACGATCGCCATCGTCGGCTCGCGCAGCGCCTCCGTCATCGGCGTCAAGATCGCCGAGCGCATCGCGCACGGACTCGGCGACGCCGGCGTCGTGGTGGTCTCGGGGCTCGCCCGCGGCATCGACACCGCCGCCCATCGCGCGGCCCTCGACAGCGGCACCATCGCCGTCATCGCCGGCGGCATCGACCACGTCTATCCGGAGGAGAATCGCGGGCTGATCGAGGAGATCGTCGCGCGCGGCGGGGCGATCGTCTCCGAGATGCCCTATGGCTGGGTGCCGCGCGCGCAGGATTTTCCCCGCCGCAACCGGATCATTTCCGGCATCGCCCTCGGTGTCGCGGTGATCGAGGCGGCGGAGCGCTCCGGCTCGCTGCACACGGCGCGCTTTGCCGCCGAGCAGGGCCGCGAGGTGTTCGCCGTGCCGGGGTCGCCGCTCGATCCGCGCGCGTCGGGCACCAACGCGCTGATCCGCACCGGCGCCACCCTCACCCGCCACGCCGCCGACATCCTCGACGTGCTCGCTCCGATGCTCGGCCGGGTGGCGGGCGGCGGCGACCTGGGCGCGGACGAGCCGATCCGCGAGCGTGACGACGACGGCGCGGCCAGCGGCGACGAGATCGCCGACGGCGACCGCCGCCTGATTCTCACCGCCCTCAGCCCGACGCCGACCGCGATCGACGACATCGTCCACCACACCGGCCTGCGCGCCGCGACCGTGCATCTCGTGCTGCTGGAACTCGATCTCGCCGGCCGAATCAGCCGCCACCCCGGCCCTGCCGTCGCGCTGGTCGGCTGACCGCACCCGCCGTCCGGAGGTCAGCCCGGCGTGCGGCGCCGCCGCGGACGGCCGGGGCCGACGCTGCGCGCGGCCATCTCGTTGGCCGCTTCCTCACGCACCATGCCGAGCAGGTAGACGATCATGCCGGCCCCGGCCCGCTCCGCGATCTGGGCGAGTTCGACACTCATCTGTTCGATGTAACGCAGATTGTCATCACGGCCGGGATCAGGTCCCGGGCCCGCCTGGTCGGTCATGGAGGCCTCGTTCGCGGCGCCGTTGATTGCTGCAACCTGTAATTGCATCAATTGAATAACTGTTATTATCACGGGCATCCTACGCACAGAGTTGCTATTCTGCAACGGTGCACTTTCTGATTGCAGCAGCGTGATGGCAGCTTTTCGAGGCTTGACCCCCGACCCGATCGTCCCCCATTTCAGGGGCCTTGCCGCACCACGTCGCGGCCGCGGACCACCGCCGGGAGCTTTCCGGGCCGGCGCACCCGCTTTTCCAACGGATCCGAGGATCGATGAACGTCGTCGTTGTTGAATCGCCCGCAAAGGCGAAAACGATCAACAAGTACCTGGGACGCGACTATCACGTCCTCGCGTCCTACGGGCATGTCCGCGATCTGCCGGCGAAGGACGGGTCGGTCGATCCCGAGCAGGACTTCCTGATGAGCTGGGAGGTCGATCCGAAGTCGCAGAAGCGGCTGAACGACATCGCCGCCGCGATGAAGGACGCCGACCGCCTGATTCTCGCCACTGACCCGGATCGCGAAGGTGAGGCGATCTCCTGGCACGTGCTCGAGGTGCTGCAGAAGAAGCGCGTCCTGAAGGACAAGCCGGTCGAGCGCGTCGTCTTCAACGCCATCACCAAGCAGTCGGTGCTGGAGGCGATGAAGCATCCGCGCCAGATCGACGGGCCGCTGGTCGAGGCCTACCTCGCCCGCCGCGCCCTCGACTATCTCGTCGGCTTCACCCTGTCGCCGGTGCTGTGGCGCAAGCTGCCCGGTGCCCGCTCGGCCGGCCGGGTGCAGTCGGTGGCGCTGCGCCTCGTCTGCGACCGCGAGACCGAGATCGAGAGCTTCGATCCGCAGGAATACTGGTCGATCATCGCCGCCCTCGCCACCGCCGCCGGCGATGGCTTCGAGGCGCGCATCGCCGAGTTCGACGGCCGCAAGCTCGCCCGGCTCGACGTGAAGACCGAAGCGCAGGCGAGCGAGATCAAGGCGTTCCTCGAGGCCGCCGCGCTCGCGGTCGCCTCCGTCGAGGCAAAGCCGCAGAAGCGCAACCCCTATGCGCCCTTCACGACCTCGACGCTGCAGCAGGAGGCCTCGCGCAAGCTCGGCTTCTCGGCGAGCCGCACCATGCAGGTCGCGCAGCGGCTCTACGAGGGCGTCGACATCGGCGGCGAGACCGTCGGCCTCATCACCTACATGCGAACCGACGGCGTGCAGATCGCCCCGGAGGCCGTCGCCGCGACGCGCAAGGTGATCGCCGCCGAATACGGCGACCGCTACCTGCCCGAAAAGCCGCGCTTCTACTCGACCAAGGCGAAGAACGCCCAGGAAGCGCACGAGGCGATTCGCCCGACCGAGCTCAGCCGGCTGCCGAAGCATGTCGCGCGCGGCATGGACCCCGACCAGGCCCGCCTCTACGAGCTGATCTGGAAGCGCACCGTCGCGAGCCAGATGGAATCGGCCGACTTCGAGCGCACCACCGTCGACATCACCGCGAGCACCGGCGGCCGCAAAGCGACGCTGCGCGCCACCGGCTCGGTGATGCGCTTCGACGGCTTCCTGACGCTCTATACCGAGACCAAGGACGACGAGGACGACGAGGAGTCGCGCCGCCTGCCCGCGATGCAGGTCGGCGAGACGATCCGGCGCGACCGCATCACCACGACGCAGCACTTCACCGAGCCGCCGCCCCGCTACACCGAGGCGACGCTGGTGAAGAAGATGGAAGAGCTCGGCATCGGTCGGCCCTCCACCTATGCCGCGACGCTGACGACGCTGTCCGACCGCGGCTATGTCGTGGTCGACAAGAAGCGCCTGGTGCCCGAAGACAAGGGCCGCCTCGTCACCTCGTTTCTGAAGAGCTTCTTCGACCGCTACGTCGAGTTCGACTTCACCGCCGACCTCGAGGAAAAGCTCGACCGCATCTCCGCCGGCGAACTCGACTGGCGCGAAGTGCTGCGGGAATTCTGGCGCGATTTCTCCGCCGCCATCGCCGGCGTCAAGGACCTGCGCGTCTCCGAGGTGCTCGATGCACTGAACGAGATGCTGGCGGCGCACGTCTTCCCGGCGCGCGCCGACGGCTCCGACCCGCGCATCTGCCCGACTTGCGGCTCCGGCAAGCTGTCGCTGAAGCTCGGCAAGTACGGCGCCTTCGTCGGCTGCTCAAACTATCCCGAGTGCCGCTACACCCGCCAGCTCGGCACCGCCGAGGGCGGCGAGGGCGAGGAGAGCGGTGACCGCACGCTCGGCCAGGATCCGGCCACCGGCTTCGACATCGTGCTCAAATCCGGCCGCTTCGGCCCCTACCTGCAACTCGGCGACGTCGCCCAGCTCGGCGAGGGCGAGAAGCCGAAGCGCTCGTCGCTGCCGAAGGGCTGGAGCCCGGCGACGATCGATCTCGCAAAAGCCATCGCGCTGCTGTCGCTGCCGCGCGAAGTGGGTACGCATCCCGAGACCGGAAAGCTGATCACCGCCGGCCTCGGCCGCTACGGGCCGTTCATCCAGCACGACGGCGCCTACGCCAATCTCGATTCGATCGAGGAAGTGTTCGAGGTCGGCATCAACCGCGCGGTTGCCGCCATCGCCGAGAAGAAGGACAAGGCCGGCCGCGGCCGCGGCGCCCCGGCGGCGCTGAAGTCGCTCGGCGACCATCCGGACGGCGGCGCCATCACCATCCGCGACGGCCGCTACGGCGCTTACGTCAACTGGGGCAAGGTCAACGCGACCCTGCCGAAGGGCACCGACCCCGCCGGCGTCAGCGTCGAGCAGGCGCTCGCCATGATCGCCGAGAAGGCGGGCCAGAGCCCGTCGAAGAAGGGCGCGGCGAAGAAGGCTCCGGCCAAGAAGGCGCCCGCGAAGACCGCCAAGGCCGACGGCGAGACCGCACCGAAGAAGGCGCCCGCGCGCAAGCCCGCGGCAGCGAAGACGGGAGCGGCGAAGGCGGCCACCGCCAAGGCGACCACCACCAAGAAGGCGGCGCCGAAGAAGGTCCCCGTCAAGGCAGCCGAGTAAGATCCTCGGCCGCCGCATCCCGGCCGGTCTCCCCGGCCGGGGCCGCCTGCCCCGCCGGCAGCCGCGCGATCAACTGCGCGCGGGCGGGAGCCAGCATCTCGCCGCGCGGCTCGGCGACCCGACGGGCGAGGAAGAAGCCCGTGAGCGCCAGCGCATCACGCAGGTCGTCCGGCGTCGGCACCAGCTCACTGCGGGCGAGAAACGCCGGCAGCGCCAGCATCCGCCCTGCCCACGGCGCCCCCGCCGCCCGGCTCACCGCCCGCCCGCTCTTCGGCGAGACATAGGCGAGATCGTCGCTGACGCCCGTTGCGGCACAGGTCGAAAGATCGAGGCCGAAGCCGAGCTCGTCGAGCAGCGCGAGTTCGAAGCGCACGATCATCCGCGCCGCGCCGACCGGATCGTCGAGATGATCGAGAATCAGCTCCAGCGCCTCGTAGAGCGAAGGGTGCGGGTCGCGCTCGGGCAGGAAGCGCAGGTGCGCCGCGAGCAGTTGCACCGACAACACGCCGACCGCGCTGTCCATCAGCCGCGCCGCGCGGCTCACCACCGGCTCGGCCGTGAAATGGCCGAGATGGCCGTCGAGCCGCGCCCGCCAGTTGACGAGCAGCGTATTGCCCGGCTGCAGCACGGCCTGCTGCCGCCGCGAGCGCCCGCCGCGCACCAGCCCGAGATGGCGGCCGTGCGCCGCCGTCATCACCTCGAGGATCAGGCTCGTCTCGCCGTGCAGGCGGGTGCCGAGCAGGATGCCTTCGCTGGTCCATTCCATGACAGGGTCCGCGTGGAGAGGTGCGCCGGGGAACGGGATGCCCTGCTCCACCGGACGCGACAGGACCGCGACCATAGCCGAGAACGCAGCGCCGGGGCACCGCCGGCCGCAGGGTGGACCGGCAATCGCCTCAGACCACGACCATCCCCGCCTTGAAACGCTTCCAGTTGCGGGCGTAGCCGTCGGCGGAGGCGCGCAGCCGCGCGATCGCCGCCTCGTCCAGCGTGCGCGTCACCTTGCCCGGCATGCCGACGACCAGCGAATTGTCGGGGATCACCTTGCCCTCCGGGATCAGCGCATTGGCCCCGATGAGGCAGTTGTCGCCGATCACCGCGCCGTTCAGCACCGTGGCGCCCATGCCGATCAGGCTGTTGTTGCCGATGGTGCAGCCGTGCAGGATCGCGCGGTGGCCGATGGTGCAGCCCTCCCCGATCGTCAGCGGAAAGCCCATGTCGGTGTGGAGCACCGAGAGCTCCTGGATGTTGCTGCGCCGGCCGACCCGGATTTCCTCGTTGTCGCCGCGCAGCACCGCGCCGAACCAGACGCTGGCGTCGTCCTCGAGCACGACACGCCCGATCAGCGTCGCATCCGGGGCGACCCAGGCGGCATCGGCGTCGAAGGCGGGGGTGACGCCGTCGAGGGCATAGATCGGCATCGGCTGGCTCCTTGGCGATGAACGGGCGCCGGGCGCCCACGCGAATGCCGCCATCTCGCCGGGACCGGCCGCCGCAATCAAGCCTCGGGATGTCGCAGGCCCGGCGCCGGACGGTCCGGGCGGCTGCGGTCAGACCAGGCTGGCGCGGATCGCGAGCGCGAATTCCATCACCACGACGCCAGAGCACAGGCTCCAGCCCGACGCGATCGCCAGCGTCGCCAGCAGCCAGCCGAGCGGGCGCCGCTCGATGCGCCGGCCGCGCAGCGCGTTGCGCATCAGGATCACCGGCCCGGCGAACATGCAGATCACGATGGTCGCGAGCCCGGAGGCAAAGCCGCCGCCGCTGAAATCGAACCGCGCCGGCTGCGCGGTGACGAGCTGGTAGAACGAGGCGATGACGCCCGCCGCGACGAAGCCGGCGGCGATGATGTAGCCGGCGATGGCGATTTCACCCAGCATGTCGTTTACGCCCTCTTAACCATGTTGGCCGGAATGATACGGCGATGCGCTCGTATGTGTCGCGTCGCAACACTCGTTCCGTTTTGCGGCAAGCCGGCGTTTACGGGAAATTCACCATGTTTTGCGGCGCGCCCGGCGGGCGCTGCTGCCCGGACTGTCTCCGAATGGGGCGGTCCGTCTCAATCCGGGAGGCTGGTCTTGCCCAGAATCGCCGACCCGTTCGAGGTCGACCAGAGCGCTTTCGAGGTGCGCCGGCGCCACCGGCCGGCCGACCGCGGCGGCTGGATCCTGCGCGTGACCACGATCTCGCTGTGCATCGCCGGGGCGCTGATGGTCGGCAGCTATGCGGTGAAATGGACGCGCGACATCGTCGGCCACGGCCAGCGCGCCACCGATCCGACGCCGATCGCCGTCTCGATCAACGGCACGCGCCTGCAGATCCCGGCCAACATGATCCGCTTCGACAACCAGCGCACCGATGCCGAGCAGCCGCGCATCGACCTCGGCGTGCACTGGCCGACGCTGCGCGGCTACGAGCCGGGCAACGCGGCCGCCTTCGTCGATCCGACCGATCAGGCGCCGCTGCTGTTCCTCACCATCCAGCGCCGCCAGGCCGCCACCGACAGCGCCGGGCGCCTCTCCAGCGTCTACCAGCACTTCTTCGCCGGCGACGCGATCGCGGCGCCGGACGGCCTCGTCGGCCATCTGCTGTCGGAAGATTCGGGGCTGGCGGGAGAGGAAGTCTATTTCGAGGCCGGCTCGACGCGGCCGTTCACGGTGCACTGCCTCGCCGAGGACGGCAGCGGCTTCCCGATGAGCTGCCTCAGCGAGATCCACGCCGGCGGCGAGCTCTCGGTGCAACTGCGCTTCCGCAAGGGGCTGCTGCCGCACTGGCAGAGCATTTCGCGCTCGACCCGCGCGCTGCTGGTCAGCTTCGGCGTCTTCCTGAACTGATCCCGCGGCGGCGCGGCACGCCCGAAGGCGCCGCGCCGGTCCGGTCGGTCGTTACTCGAGGTCGCCCTCGAGGATGGCCATGCTGAAATTGTAGGAGAGGTCGCCGTCCTCGTCGTCCTTGAACAGGATGCCGATGAACTCCTCGCCGACGTAGACCTCGGCCGAGTCGGTCTTGCGCGGCCGCATGCGGACCGAGATGGACGGGCTCGAGAACACCCGGCGCATGTAGGTCTCGACCTTCTTCAGTTCTTCCTTCGTCACGGCTGCGGCTTTCCTTCGTTGGTGTCGGTGCGGCGTCCGCCGTGGCGCCCCGCTCCGCTCGGGGGCACTTCTTGGCACAGCCGTGCCGGCAAACCAACCCTGCGCCGCGCAATCCGGCCCCGCAGGTCCCGGCCGCTCAGATCTCGGGACCGAGGTGGACGTGGTCCATGCTGCGCGACGGCTCCGAGCAGCCGGCCTCGCCGATCACCTTGGCCGGCACGCCCGCCACCGTCGTGTTCGGCGGCACCGGCTTCAGCACCACAGAACCGGCCGCGACGCGCGAGCAGCGGCCGACCTCGATGTTGCCGAGCACATTGGCGCCGGCGCCGATCAGCACGCCCTTGCGGATCTTCGGATGGCGATCGCCGGTTTCCTTGCCGGTGCCGCCGAGCGTGACGCCCTGCAGGATCGACACGTCGTCCTCGATCACCGCCGTCTGGCCGACGACGATGCCCGTGGCATGGTCGAAGAACAACCCACGCCCGATCCGCACCTCCGGATGGATGTCGACCTGGAACACCTCGGAGCTTCGCGACTGCAGATAATAGGCGAGGTCGCGCCGGTTCGTCGTCCAGAGCCAGTGTGCGAAGCGATGCACCTGGATCGCATGGAACCCCTTGAAGTAGAGCAGCGGCTCCAGCAGGCGCCCGCAGGCGGGGTCGCGATCGAGCACGGCGAGCATGTCGACCCGCATCGCCTCCGACATCGCCGGCTCCGCCGCATAGGCCTCGAGAAACGCCTGCCGCAGCGCCGAGGCCGGCACCGCGACGTGGTCGAGCCGGTCGGCCACCCGTTCGGCCACCGCGGCTTCGAGCGTCGGCTGGTCGAGCACGACCCGGTAGATGAAGCCGCCGAGAGCCGGCTCGCGGTCGACGGCGAGCATCGCCTCGTCCCGAACGCGGCGCCAGACCGGATCGACGCTGTCGAGGATGCGCGCGCCCGCCGCATGCTTGATCGAGACAACCATGAACCAGTTCCTGCGATGAAATTAGCCCGAAAGGCCGGTCGTTTCGCGTTGTCTTAGCATGGACCGGTCGCCGCAGGCAGGGGACCTTGGTCCGAAAGCGCGCCCAAACGGCCTGACGCCGTTCAACGATGCGCGAGTTTCAGGCCTTCCGCCATCGCCCGCCGCCCCGGCCCGACCGGCAGCGGCCGGTCCGCCCCGTCGCAGCGCCGCGCGCCCGGGCCGCCGCGCGCATCGGCGGCGCGCCGGTACACGGAGACGCCGGCGGCGACCGCGGCGTGGCGCCGGAGCACCATGGTGAGCATCGCCTCCCCCACCTGCTGCAGGTCGCAAGGCGCCCAGGCGATCCGCCGGTCGACGTCGTCGATCAGCGCCGCGAATGTCGCCGGCTTCACGACTTCCGCGGACGGTCGCGGGCCGAGGCGGAGATCGACCAGCCGGTGCACGCCGGCCACCGCATCGGCGGCCTCGGCCGGCACCGCCGGCGGCGCCGCACCGAGACAGATGTCGGCGATGGCGACGAGATCGGCGTGGGCCACCGGGCGCGTCTGGAGATGCCGCAGGACGGCGTCGCGCACCGCCCGTGGCGAGGCGGTCGGGCCGGGCGCGAGCTCGTGCGGCGCCAGCGTCCCCCCGCCGGCACCAGACGGCCCTGCCGCGCGCCCGGCAGCGGCGGGGGCAAGGTCTGCCCGCAGCAGATGACGCCAGCGCAGGCCATAGACGATCCGTGGAATTGCCACGATCCAGTCTGCAGAAGATGCGATCAACCTCATCGAACAAAGTTCCCCAAGCGCACGTCAGCCGATTTCAACTGTATTTCTCGAACCAATCCAAACCACCAAACGTGCCTTTGCCCCACTTGTTCTTCAATCCTCGCGATAGTCACAATGTTCATGATTAGAATTCTAAATTTTTAACGATACCTGTCATGCCCGATCATGAATCGATACCGGAGTTTTTCAAGCTGGATTTTTCGGCTGTTGGGGATATCCGGCGGCGCTGCTCGAAAAGCATTTGAGACATAAGCATTTTCCCTGTCATGCGCTGGACGCGGACCACACCGCAGATCGGCGGCGCAACCGCAGGGGGGCAACCGATCGGGCGGCACGGCGACGAATCGCCGGCTTGCCTCGGCCGCCGCGTCGCCGCATGAAGCCTGCACAGCGGTCTGGCGGGGCGAAGAGCATGGCGGACGAAGACATCGGCGGGCGGATCCGCACCGAGCGCAGCGGCGCGGCGGGCGTGGTGGTGATCGACAACCCCAGCCGGCACAATGCGGTCTCGAAGGCGATGTGGCTGGCGCTGCCGGCGGCGATCGCCGAGCTCGCCGGCGACCCGGCTGTCCGCGCGATCGTGCTGCGCGGCGCGGGCGACGGCGCGTTCGTCTCCGGCGCCGACATTTCCGAGTTCGCCGAGGTCCGCCGCAATGCCGAAAACTCCCGCGCCTACGAGGCCGCCAACGAGGCGGCCTTCGCCGCGATCCGCGCCGCGCCGAAGCCGACCATCGCCATGATCCGCCGCTTCTGCATCGGCGGCGGCATGGGCCTCGCCGCCGCCTGCGACATCCGCATCGCCGCCCGCGACGCGGTGTTCGCGGTGCCCGCCGCCCGCCTCGGCCTCGCCTATCCGCCCGAGGCCGTCGCCGATTTCGTGCGCCTGATCGGCGCGGCGCGGACGAAGGACCTGATCTTCACCGCCCGCCGCGTCGACGCCGCCGAGGCGGCCGCCATCGGCTTCGTCGACCGGCTCGTCGAGCCCGCCGACCTCGAGACCGCGACCGCCGACTACGTCGCCGCCGTCGCCGCCAACGCGCCGCTGACCCAGGCCGCGATCAAGGCCGCCGTCGCCGCCATCGTCGCCCTGCCCGGCACCGCCGACTGGACCGCCGCCCACACCGCCGCCGAGCGCTGCTTCGACAGCGCCGACTACGCCGAAGGCCGCGCGGCGTTTCTCGCCAAGCGCGCGCCGGTGTTTTCGGGCGACTGAGGTCGGCGGTCGGCGGGGTCGCTGCGCGAACCGGACGACGGCGCAGAGGCTTGGCGGCGAGAGCGGACTCGGATGATCAGCTGGAGGTGCGGGGTTCCCCGATCGCCCCCTAACGACCGATCCCGGACCGCGGCGGCGATCCCAACCCATCCATCGTGCCCGGACCCATCCACTGCCCCCAACCTCTCCCGCGTCTTTGCCGGGCTCGACCCGGCAACCTACTGGCCTCGCCGACACGCACGGATCTCTCGGCCGGGGATGCTCTCTCCACCATCGCCGGCGGCGAGGCTATTGGGTCGCCGGGTCAAGCCCGGCGAAGACGGTGGAGGGGAGGCGCGCTACGGCGGGCGCTCATGCCCCGGGGCGTCGGGCCGAGCCTGCGGACACCACCCATGCAGCCTGACTCGATCTCTCAGCGACATGAATCGGCGCCTCAACGACCTGACTCACCACCTCAGCGAGATGACTCCAACTCGCAGCGAGACACCTGAAACGAGTCCCGAACCAGCGACTTGGTCCCCGGGTCTGACTCGCTTTCCGAGCGGTCCAGGCCCGTGTCTCGCCGCGCCGAGGAGCCCGCGGCACCCCCGCCATCAACCTCTGCGCGACCATGTCGACGACCGGACACCACCCCGCCGTGAAGTCAAACCGCGACGGTGATTCCTCTTGCCAGACCGGCGCCGCTCTGATTCTCTCTGCCCCGGACAGCGCATCGCCGCGATTTCGCTTTCTGCCTCTGGGTGAAGTTCGAAAACAGATTCGGAGTGCGCGTTAATCCTCTGTTTACGCTGATTGATCGTCCATCTCTTCATGTTGCTCATCAACGTGAGCAAACCGACCTAACCGTGCAGCGTGAAGAACCGGCCGTCTCACCCCTGACGCCGCCAAAAGTCCAGCACTCCGGCCTTGAACGCCTTGTCGCCGACCGCCAGCATGTGATCGCGGTTGGGAATTTCCAACGCTTCGGCATTCGGCAGAAGCGCCGCCAGACCGGCCGCCGAGCCAGCGATCACGTCCTTGCTGCCGACCGCCACCAGCGCCGGGGTCCGGATGCGCGCGACGTCCTCCGGCGACAACGTTTCGCGGATCGCCTTCATGCAGGCGGCGAGCGCCACGCGGTCGCTGCGCGTCTGGTCGGCGAACTGGCGGAACGCCCGCCCGGTCGCGTCCGACACGTCGTCGAGGCTCGCCGCCTCCAGCGCGTCGATGATCGGCTGCGACGAGCCGAGGCCTTCGACCAGCCCCATGCCGAGCCCGCCGAAGACGACGCTACGCACCCGGTCCGGATGCGCCAGCGCCAGCAGCGCCGAGATGCGCGCGCCCATCGAGTAACCGATGACGTCGGCCGCCGGCAGGTCCAGGTGATCGAGCAGCGCCCGGGCATCCCCGGCCATCAGGCTCGGGCGATAGAAGCGCGGGTCACGCGGCTTGTCGCTCTCGCCGTGGCCGCGATTGTCGATGGCGATCGCGCGCCGGCCGCTCTTCACCACCGTGTCGACCCAGCCCGGATAGACCCAGTTGATCGCCTTGTTCGAGGCGAAGCCGTGGATCATCAGCACCGGATCGCCGGCACCTTCGTCGAGATAGGCGAAGTCGAGGTCGTCGTGGCGAAAGCTTGGCATCCTGGGTCCTCGGAACGGTGGCGGTCAGGGTCATTCCGCATGGGGCGGCATGACGAAACCTCTACCCTCGACCGGCGGCCGGGGCTATGGTGCGGCGCGATCGCAAGACAGAGGACAGGCGCGAGATGGCAGAACTGGTCGTCCCCCATTTCCACAACGACGCCGGCGTGGACGTGATTCTGGTCGGCGCGCGTGAATTCATGTGCATCGGCGCCAAGCCCCCGTTCGACCATCCGCACGTGTTTCTCGACATGGGCAGCGATAACGAGAAGATCTGCGGTTACTGCTCGACGCTGTACCGCTACGACCCGTCGCTGAAGGCCGGCGCCGCGGTGCCGGCGGAATGCGCGCTGGTCCTCGACCACGCCTGATCCCCTCTTCCCGGCCGAACGGCAGAGCGCCCTTGGCGGCGTCGGCACGGCCGCAAATGGACGTGCGGCCTTGGCCGATCGCCACCCCGTCTTCATCAACGGCGCCGGCATTGCCGGCCTGACGCTGGCGCTCGCCCTCGCCCGCCGCGGCATCGCCTCGGTGGTGGTGGAGCGCGCCGGTGAACTCGCCGAGGTCGGCGCCGGCATCCAGATCTCGCCGAACGCCGCGCATGTGCTGGTCAGTCTCGGCCTCGGCGCCGCGATCGGCCGCTGGGCCGTGCGGCCGGAGGCCGTGGCGATCCGTAGCGGCGGTGACGGCCGCCTGCTCGCCCGGCTGCCGCTCGGCCGGCAAGCCGCGGCGCGCTTCGGCGCCCCTTACTGGACGCTGCTCCGCGCCGACCTGCAGCAGGCGCTGCTCGCCGCCGTCGCCGCCGAGCCCGCCGTCACGCTGCGGCTGGGCGCCAGCGTCACGACCGTCGCCGACGACGGGCCGGCGATGACCGTGCACTGGCGCGACGCCGCCGGCGACCATGCCGACGCCGCCGCCTTGCTGGTCGGCGCCGACGGCGTCTGGAGCGACGTGCGGGTGCGCCTCGTCGGCGGCCCGCCGGCCGCCTACAGCGGCCGCGTCGCCTTCCGCGCGACGATCCCGATGAGCGACTCCGGCCTCGCCGCGGCGCTGGAGCCGGCCACCGCCACCGGCCTCTGGCTCGGCACCGCCGCCCACTTCGTCCACTACCCCGTCCACGCCGGCGACCGGCTCAACCTCGTCGCCCTCGTCGACGACGCCTGGACCGCGACGCGATGGAACACCGAGGCGACCGGCTACGACATCGCGCCGCATTTTTCCGGCTGGGCCGAGCCGATCCGCCGCCTGATCGCCGCGCCCGACACCTGGCGCAAATGGGCGCTGTGTGCGGTGGATCCGGCCGGCCCCTGGTCGAAGGGCCGCGTCGTGCTGATCGGCGACGCCGCGCACGCCATGCTGCCGTTCGCCGCGCAAGGCGGCGCGATGGCGATCGAGGATGCCGCGGTGCTCGCCCGCCACGTTGCGGCTGAAGCCGATCCGACGCGCGCGATCGCCGCCTATGTCGCCGCGCG
This sequence comes from Methylobrevis albus, assembly GCF_015904235.1. Classification (GTDB taxonomy): domain Bacteria; phylum Pseudomonadota; class Alphaproteobacteria; order Rhizobiales; family Pleomorphomonadaceae; genus Methylobrevis_A; species Methylobrevis_A albus. The sequence continues at coordinate 430,371 of NZ_JADZLT010000040.1, read as the reverse complement.
GCGCGGCCGCGCCAGCCGCGTCGCCGCCCTCGCCCGCCGCAACGCCGCGATCTACCACCTCGATGGTATTGCGGCGCGTGGCCGCGACCTCGGCATGCGCCTCGTCGGCGGCCGGCCGCTGGCGGCGAGCGTCGACTGGATCTATCGCTGGCGGGACGGCTGACGCTCAGGCGGCGTGGTAGGCGCGGTACCAATCGACGAAGGCGGTGACGCCGGTCTCGAGGTCGGTATCGGGCACATAGCCCGTGAGTTCTCGCAGCAGCGCCGGATCGGCATAGGTGCGCGGCACGTCGCCCGGCTGCATCGGCAGCAGCCGGCGCTCGGCGGTCAGGCCGAGCACGCGCTCGATGGTTTCGATGAAGGCGATCAGTTGCACCGGCGCGCCGCCGGCGATGTTGACGATGCGGTGCGGCGCCACCGGCGACAGCGTGTCGATGGCCGAGGCCGGCGCGCCCCGCACCGGCACGACGTCGATCAGCCGGACGATCGCCTCGACGAGGTCGTCAATATAGGTGAAGTCGCGCGCCTGCCGGCCCTCGCCATAGACGTCGATCGGCGCCCCGGCGAGAATCGCGCTGACAAACTTGAACAGCGCCATGTCCGGCCGGCCCCAGGGTCCGTAGACCGTGAAGAAGCGGAACAGCGTTGTCGGCACCTCGAAGAGATGCGCATAGGAGTGCGCCATTACCTCGCCCGCCTTCTTGGTGGCGGCATAGAGGGTGATCGGCTGGTCGGTCGGGTCGGTCTCGCGGAACACGGGCGCCTCGGAGAGGCCGTAGACCGAGCTGGTGGAGGCGATCAGCAGGTGCCGCGGCTGCAGCGCGCGGGCGATTTCCAGCACGTTGGCGGTGCCGACGAGATTGGCGTCGACATAGGCCTTGGGCGCCTCGAGGCTGTAGCGCACGCCCGCCTGCGCCGCGAGATGCACGATCACGTCCGGCGCCGCATCCTCCGCCGCACGCTCCAGCGCCGCCCGGTCCTCCAGCATGCCGAGATGGGCCCGGAAGCCGTTCGAGCGCGCGAGGATCGCATGCCGCGCCGCCTTCAGCTTCGGATCGTAATACGGCGTCATCCCGTCGAACCCGGCCACGAAATGCCCGTCGGCGAGCAGCCGCCGCGCGAGATGGAAGCCGATGAAGCCCGCCGTGCCGGTGATGAGGAAGCGCATGAGGTCGTGAGGACCGTTCCTGGAGGGAAAGCTGCCGACCTGCGTAGCGGACAGCCATGACGCCCGCACGACATGAACCGCGCCGGGTGGCAGCCAGCGCGTTCAGGCGCGGCGCGGCGGCGCGGTCGCGGTGGGATCGCTGCCACCGAGCTCGGCGAGCCGACGGGCGCTCTCTCGCTCGATTAAGGCACAAGGCGCCCCGCCCGCCGGAGCCGATGGCTCCGTCAGGCCCGTGGCAGCGCGCGCCTTGGCAACGAGTTCATCTTCGCGGGGCGATGGGGCCGGCATGCGATCCTCCGAATGTCGGAACGACGCATGATGCCTGTTTACGGTCACCGGCAACAGCCGGCAGCCTCCCCCCTCACCCGATGTAGCCACCGTCCTTCAGATGGGCCACCACCCGGTCCGCCAGCGCCTCCAGCGGCTCGGTGCCGGCGGCGAGCACCAGTTCCGCGCTTTCCGGGGGCTCGTAGGGGCTGTCGATGCCGGTGAAATTCTTGATCTGGCCGGCGCGGGCCTTGCGGTAGAGGCCCTTGACGTCGCGCGCCTCGGCGATCTCCAGCGGCGTGTCGACGTGCACCTCGATGAACTCGCCCGGCCCCATCAGTTCGCGCGCCATCAGCCGCTCCGAGCGGAACGGCGAGATGAACGAGACCATCACGATCAGGCCGGCGTCGACGAACAGCTTCGCCGTTTCGGCGACGCGGCGGATGTTCTCGACGCGGTCGGCGTCGGTGAAGCCGAGGTCGCGGTTGAGGCCGTGGCGGACGTTGTCACCGTCGAGCGTGTAGGTGTGCCGGCCGAGCAGGTGCAGCTTCTTCTCGACGAGGTTGGCAATCGTCGACTTGCCGGCGCCGGAAAGGCCGGTCAGCCAGATCACCACCGGCTTCTGGCCCTTGGCCGCGGCGCGCGACTCCTTCGAGACGTCGAGCGCCTGCCAGTGGATGTTGTCGGCCCGGCGCAGGCCGAAATCGACCATGCCGGCGCCCACCGTCTGGTTCGACATGCGGTCGATGACGATGAACGCGCCGGTCTCGCGGTTCGACGCATAGGGGTCGAAGGCGACCGGCTCGGCGAGCGCGAAGTTGACCAGCGCGACCTCGTTCAGCGCCAGCGTCTTCGCCGCGAGCTTGTTGAAGCTGTTGACGTCGATCTTGTGCTTGATCTCGGTCACCGTCGCCGACACCGTCTTCGGCCCGATCTTCAGCAGATACGGCCGGCCGGACAGCAGCGGCTCGTCGGCCATCCAGATCAGGTGGGCGGCGAACTGGTCGGACACGTCGGGCCGGTCGGTCGGCGCCGACAACAGGTCACCGCGCGAGATGTCGATCTCGTCGGTGAGCGTCAGCGTCACCGCCTCGCCGGCGACGGCCTCCGCCGCCTCGCCGTCATAGGAGACGATCGCCTTCACCGTCGTCGAGCGGCCGGATTTCGCCACCACCACCGGATCGCCCGGCCGGACACGGCCGCTGGCGATGGTGCCGGCGAAGCCGCGGAAGTCGAGGTTCGGCCGGTTGACGAACTGCACCGGCAGCCGGAACGGCTTTTCGAGCAGATCCTCGGTGACTTCGACGGTCTCGAGATGCTCGACCAGCGTCGGCCCGGTGTACCAGCCCATGTTCGGGCTGCGATCGAGCACGTTGTCGCCGTAGCGGGCCGACAGCGGGATCGCCTGCAGCGTCTTGAAGCCGAAGTCGGCGGCAAACACGCGGTACTCCGCGGCGATCTTGTCGAACACCTCCTGCGAGTAGCCCATCAGGTCGATCTTGTTCACCGCCAGCACCACATGGCGGATGCCGAGCAGCGAGGCGATGAACGAATGGCGACGCGTCTGGGTCAGGATGCCCTGGCGGCTGTCGACGAGGATCACGGCGAGGTCGGCCGTCGAGGCGCCCGTCGCCATGTTGCGGGTATACTGCTCGTGGCCGGGCGTATCGGCGACGATGAACTTGCGCCGGTCGGTGGCGAAGAAGCGGTAGGCGACGTCGATGGTGATGCCCTGCTCACGCTCGGCCTCCAGCCCGTCGACGAGCAGCGCGAAGTCGATCTCCTCGCCGACCGTGCCGTGCCGGCGCGAGTCGCGCTCGAGGCTCTTGAGCTGGTCTTCGAACAGCAGCTTGGTGTCGTACAGCAGCCGGCCGATCAGCGTCGACTTGCCGTCGTCCACCGACCCGCAGGTCAGGAAGCGCAGCAGCGTCTTCGTCTCGTGCCGGGCGAGATACTCCTGGAAAGCCTCGAGACCGAGTTCCTCGACGGGCGTCTCTGCGAGCGACATCAGAAGTAGCCTTCCTTCTTCTTCTTTTCCATCGAGGCCGACTCGTCGTGGTCGATCAGCCGGCCCGAGCGCTCGGAGGTGCGCGCGATCAGCATCTCGCGCACGATCTCCGGCAGCGTCGCGGCATCGGACTCGATCGCCCCGGTCAGCGGATAGCAGCCGAGCGTGCGGAAGCGCACGAGGCGCTCTTCGGCGCTCTCGCCGGCGCCGAGCGGCAACCGCCCGTCGTCGACCATGATCAGCATGCCGTCGCGCTCCACCACCGGCCGCATCGCGGCGTAGTAGAGCGGCACGATCGGGATGTTCTCTTTCAGGATGTACTGCCAGATGTCGAGCTCGGTCCAGTTCGACAGCGGGAAGACGCGGATGGATTCGCCCTTCTTCACGCGGGCATTGTAGAGGTTCCAGAGCTCCGGCCGCTGGTTCTTCGGATCCCAGCCGTGGCTCGCCGTGCGGAACGAGAAGATGCGCTCCTTGGCGCGGCTCTTTTCCTCGTCGCGCCGGGCGCCGCCGAAGGCGGCATCGAAGCCATACTTCGTCAGCGCCTCCTTCAGCGCCTCGGTCTTCATCACCTGGGTGTAGTAGGACGAGCCGTGGTCGAACGGGTTGATGTTCTTCGCGACGCCGTCCTGGTTGGTATGGACGATGAGGTCGAGCCCGAGCCGGGCGACGGTCTCGTCGCGGAACTTCACCATCTCGCGGAACTTCCACGTCGTGTCGACGTGCAGCAGCGGGAACGGCGGTTTCGCGGGGTAAAACGCCTTCATCGCGAGATGCAGCATCACCGACGAGTCCTTGCCGATCGAGTACAGCATCACGGGGTTGCTGAACTCGGCGGCGACTTCGCGGATGATGTGGATGGATTCGGCTTCGAGCCGCTTCAGATGCGTCAGGCGATCGACGGACACGGGAACCTTTCCCTCGGCAACCGGCGCTGTGGCGACACTGCCGCAACCGCCGCGACGCGCCAGATGCCGCCGCGGTGCCGGACGGGCTAGTCGCCGCCGACGCCGCCCGCACCGGGCGCTCGAAAACTCGGCCCCCTATATCTGGTCGGCCCCGGCAAGTTCAAAGCAAATCGTCGCTCAACTCACCGTGTCGTCGTGAGTGACGAGGGCGAGCGGCCCGGCGGCGATGAAGGCGGGGTTGGCGAAGTCGCAGTCGCCGCGCTGGTTGCGCTTGCCATAGGCGAGCGGCGCGCCGTCGACGGTCACCACCTTGCCCCCTGCGGCGCGCAGCACGGCGTCGCCGGCCGCGGTGTCCCATTCCATCGTGCGCCCGAAGCGCGGGTAGAGATCCGCCTCTCCGCCCGCGACGAGACAGAACTTCAGCGACGAGCCGGCGGCGCGATAGTCGGACACCGGATAGCGCGCGAGATAGGTCCGCGTCTCCGCCGTGTCGTGCGACCGGCTGCCGACGGCGACGACGCCCTCGCCGCAGGCGCGCACCGCGATCGGCTCGAGCGCCCCGGCCGTGCCGCCGGTGACGCTGGCGCGCACCGCCCGGCGGCTGTCGCCGCGGGCGATGCCGGCGAACACGCTGCCGAGCGCCGGGGCGTAGACGACGCCCGCCACCGGCGTGCCGGCCTCGATCAGTGCGATGTTGACGGTGAACTCGCCGTTGCGGCCGATGAACTCGCGCGTGCCGTCGAGCGGATCGACGAGAAAGAACCGCTCCGCCGTTTCCGGCACCCGGCCCGCCGCGACCTCTTCCTCTGCGACGACCGGCACGCCGGGCGCATAGGCCGCGAGCGCCGCGAGAATGACGGCCTCGGCCCGCTCGTCGGCCAGCGTCACCGGCGACGCGTCGGCCTTGTGTGCGACGGCGATCTCGCCGGCCTCATAGACGGCCATGATCTCGCGGCCCGCGGCGAGCGCGGTCTCGATCAGGAACGCGAGAAAATCATCGTCGTCGAACGCGGCCATGCAGGCGGCTCCTCGGTCCGGGAACTAGTGCGGCGACGCGACGCCGCACGGCAGGGTGCCCGGTTGCCGAAACGGGCGGAACGGCGGCGATTTCGGCTCCAGGCCCGTCGCCCGGCCCGGAACCTTAACGTTTGTTCACCTGACGCGGCTATCGTCGGCGCCTATCGTGGCAACACCCGCCCGTCGGGACCTGAGCGGCACCGCAGAGTGCCGGACAAGCTGGAGGATCCTCCCGATGGACCGCTGCGCCGCAGCCATACGCCCGCGCACCGGACGACGCAACCGTCGCGCCGGGACCTGAGCATGGCCGTCGCAGCCGATGCCGGACGCCGCCGCCGCGGCGGCAAGGGACGCCTCATCGGCGCGCTGGCGTCGACCGCATCCGTCTTCGTCGTCTGGGCCGTCGCGGCGCTGATCGCCGACAGCCGGCTGCTGCCGACGCCCTGGCGCGTGTTCGACCTGATGATCACCGCGATCGTCTCCGGCGATCTCGTGTTTCACCTCACGGCTACGCTCGGCCGCGTCATTGCCGCCTTCACCGCGGCGATGCTGATCGGCTCGGCGATCGGCCTCGCCATGGGCCGCAGCCGCGTCGTCAATAGCGCGCTCGACGTCTGGCTGGTGCTGCTGCTCAACATCCCCGCCCTCGTCGTCATCATCCTCGCCTACGTCTGGTTCGGGCTCAACGAGACCGCCGCGATCTGCGCGGTGGCGCTCAACAAGCTGCCCAACGTCATCGTGACGATCCGCGAGGGCGCCCGCGCGCTTGATCCCGATCTCGACCAGATGGCGCGGGCCTTCAAGCTCAACTGGCGCAAGCGGTTGTTCGAGGTCGTGCTACCGCAGTTGCAGCCCTACATCGCCGCCGCCGCCCGCTCCGGCCTGTCGCTGGTCTGGAAGATCGTGCTGGTCGTCGAGCTGCTCGGCCGCTCGAACGGCATCGGCTTCCAGCTCAATCTCTATTTCCAGCTGTTCGACGTCGCGAGCATCCTCGCCTACGCCCTCTCCTTCATCCTCGTGATGCTCAGCATCGAGATCTTCATCCTGCAACCGATCGAGTCCCGTGCAAACCGCTGGCGCATCCAGACCCGTTGAGGTCCGCATCGATCGCAAGGTCTTCCACGGCGCCAACGGCGGCGAGGTCGAGGCCGTGCGCGGGCTGGACCTTTCCATCGCCGCCGGCAGCCTGACGGCGCTGATCGGCCCGTCGGGCTGTGGCAAGACGACGACGCTGCGCATTCTTGGCGGTCTCGACCACGACTATGACGGCAGCGTCAGCGTCGGGCCGGAAACCCGCATCGGCTATGTCTTCCAGGAACCGCGCCTGCTGCCCTGGCGCAGCGTCGACCAGAACGTCCGGCTGGTGCTGGACGATCCGGACGCCGTCGACCTCACCGCGATCTACGGCCGGCTCGGCATCTCGGACATGGGCCGCCGCTTTCCCGGCGAACTGTCGCTCGGCCTCGCCCGGCGCGTCTCGATCGCCCGCGCGCTGGCGATCCGGCCCGAAATCCTGCTGCTCGACGAGCCCTCCGCCTCGCTCGACGAGACCACCGCCCAGCGCATGCGCGCGCTGATCCTCGATGTCTGGCAGGCGGACCGGCCGACCACCGTGCTGGTGACGCACAACATCCGCGAGGCGATCCAGCTCGCCGACCGCCTCGTGCTGCTCGCGCCGCGGCCCGGCCGCATGATCGGCGATGTCGCGATCGACCGCCCCCAGGACGCGCGCGACACCGCGTTCATCGAGACGTTGCGCGAGGACCTGATCCGCCGCTTTCCGGAGACGATCGCCTGAGCGCCGGCTGATGGTCGGATGCAACGTGCGCGCTGGCGAGAGCCCGCGATGGATCCGCTGCCGTCGAATGTCCGCAAGGCCGACGAATCGTCGGCGAGACGTGACGAGCAGCCGCCAGTTCCCCTTCAGACTTCCTTTATCGGTTATCCGTCAAAGATTCGTCATACCTCTAACGGATCTTTGACCACGATGGATCTGACACTCGGCTCGCCGGCACCGGTGAAGATCATGATCGCCGACGACTCGGCGACGGTTCGCAAATTCATCGAGATTGCCCTGCAGGAAGCCGGCGATGGCCGCACCCTTTCGGTGACGTCGGTCTCGGATGGACGCGAAGCCGTGCGCGGCCTCGCCAGCGAGGCCTATGACCTCGCCTTTCTCGATATCAACATGCCGCAGATCGACGGCATCGCGGTGATGGGCGCCTTGCATCTGCAGAAAGCGGAAACTTTCGCGATCTCGATGTCGAACGCGCTCAGCGACCATTCCGAGACCCTGCTGAAATCCTTCGGCGCCTATGATTTCCTGACCAAGCCGTTCACCAAGGCCGACGTCCGGCGCATTCTCACGACCTTCGACGCCATTCGTGCGCCCTGCCCGATCCTCGTCGTCGACGATTCCGCCACCGTGCGCCGGATCGTCACCAAGGTGCTCGGGCGCAGCATCTTCAATCTCGATATCGTCGAAGCCGAAAGCGGCGCGGCCGCCCTCGACCGGATCCGCAAGCAGGGCTTCCGCATCATCTTCGCCGATTTCAACATGCCCGGCATGACCGGCGTCGAGCTCGCCGAACGGCTGGCGACCGACGCGGCCTCCGCCGACGTCATCCTGATGTCGACGGAATACACCGATGCGCTCGATCGCGCCGCCGAGCGCGTCGGCGCCCGCGCCTTCATGCGCAAGCCGTTCTACCCGGAGGACGTCGACTCGATCCTCCACCACTTGTTCGGCCTGCGGCACCCGCGCTTCAGCAAGCAGGTGCGCTTCTTCGCGACGACGTGAGGCGGACTGGAGCTGATTGGAAAGACGGGAGTCCGGGGAACGCCTAGTCCTGCGTTTCGCCCGGCCGCGGCACGGCGGTGCGCTTCTCGACGGGGAGATCCTCGAAGGTCCAGCCGTCGGTGCCCTCGGGAAACCAGGTGACGGCGGTATGGCCCCATTCGACCGCGCGCTTCGCGGCGTTCCAGCTCATCCAGCAGTCGGCGAGACAGTAGAAAACCACCGGCCGGGCCTTGTCGGCGCCGGTCGCCTTGACGAGTTCCGTGCGAAAGTAGCCTTCCATCTCCGCATTGAGCCGGCCGTAGCCGACGTCCGGCAGCCAGATGCTGCCCGGAATGTCGAGGCGGGGCTTCTCGCGGTAATAGGTGCCGGGCGGCAGCTTCGGCTTCGGCGGCATCGGCAGCACGTCGATGAAGACGGCGCCCTCCTCCCACAGCCGCTTGGCCCCGGCCGTATCGACGACCGCGGCGCCGGCGAGCGTGGCCGGCACCGGGGCACGGTAGTCGTCCTTGCGGTAGTCGGCCGGCTCGGGCACATCGCCGGCGGCAGCCGGTGCGGCGCAGACGAGAACGGCCGCCAGCAGGCTTGCGCCCGCGGCGGCCATCAGCATTCTGCCCGGCCTCGACCGGGTGTGGCGGCGCGGGGCGACGCCCACGCCCGCGCGCGACCCGCGGCTCACTGGGTGATCGGCTGGTCGCGCTCGTCGAGCAGCGGCACGCCGTAGTCGAGCAGGATCGCGTTGATCTCGGCCTGGCTGCGGGTCAGCAGCCGGTTCAGCTCGCGCTTCCAGTTCTGGTCCGACGGCCGAACGCCCATGGTGATGCGGTAGGCCATGCGGGGGCCGCCGTTCTCCTTCACCAGCGGCACGACCGTCAGCTTCGGCTCGGTCTTCGTCGCGTAGTAGCCGGCGATCGGGCCCCACAGGACGGCGACGTCGATGGTGCCGTCGCGCACGTCCTGCACCATGCGGGCGGCGGGTGAATCGATGCGGGTGTCGACCATCAGCTGGTACGGCCGCGCCCGGCCCATCAGGCCGTTCTGAGCCATGTTGCTCGCCGGCGGCGTGCCCGCGACGATGCCGATCGTCTTTTCCTTGAGCCGCGGATCGGCCAGCGAATCGATGCCGTCGAGGCCGTTGCCGGGCTTGAACACCAGCGTGTAGGCCGTGCGGTAGTAGGCATTGGTGTTCTGGACGAGCTCGTCGCCCTGGGCGTAGCCGATGATCACGTCGCAGCGGTGCTCGCCGAGCGTCTTGCGCACGAAACCGGTCGCCATCGGGAACCAGGTATAGGACACCGACTTGCCGAGCTTCTCGGCGACGAGGTCGGCGATCTTGTTCTCGAAGCCTTCGCCCTCCTGGTTGGAGAACGGCAGGTTGCGCGGGTCGGCGCAGACGCGCAGCACGTTCGGGTCGATCAGCTCGATGGCCTCGCCGAACACGGTCTCCGGCTCGCCCGCCGGGGCTCCGGGAACGACCGGCGTGGCTCCGTCCTGCGCCCATGCGCCGGACGTCTGGGCCGCACCCAGCAGGACGACCGCGGCAAGGGCCGCCCCGCGAAGCGTCGAAATGCGCGCCATGGTCTCGTTTCCTCTTGGCTTTTTCTCATCCGCCAGATCCCCGTCCACTGGATGGCGGACCATTGGGGCCGGCGGAAGGCAGTTTATCGACGTCGTTTCGGATCGGTCCCGAAGCCGCGCCGCGGCCACCATGTGGCACCGGCGCGACGTGGTCGCCGGCGGTCCGACTCGGCAATCTCATCGCGGCGCGATGCTTGCCATCGCCGGCCGCGGATCACCGCGCATCCAAGTGGCTACCGGTGATCCAGACCGATTGGATCCCGCCGGCGGCCAGGCGCCCCGGCCCCTGCGGCAGAACCGCACGGGGCCGGGGCGACGGCAGGTCATTCGGCGAGGCAGGCGTTCTCTTCGTCGCGCGCCGCCGTGTTGATCGCCGGCCGCTTCGGCTCGCCGCGATCGATCGCGCCGTCGGAGCGGCCCCGCAGGTAGACGTAGATCGAGTCGAGGAAACACATCACGTTCTTGTCCGTGCCCCAGGCCGGCATGATGCTGTTCTCGGGATGCCAGACGTTCTGCTGGCCGCTCGAGACGATTTCCGTGAACTTGTAGTAATCGATCCGCTTCAGCGAGTCCGCGAGGTTGGGCGCGAACGAGCTGCCGAGCCCGTCCGGGCCGTGGCACTGGAAGCAGTTGGCGGTGTACTTCTTGTAACCGCGCCACGTGAACCAGTCGGCCGTACCATCTTCGGCGAACTTGTAGGTCGGAACGTCGTCCGCATCGAACCACTTGCCGGCGTCTTCGCTGACGGCGGTGCTATCGGCGAGTGCGACCGTACCGGCGCAGACGACGACGGCAGTCGCCAGAGTCAAGCTTCTCCAGAGCATCAATCCTCTCCAGTTCTTCGATTTTCGCATCGAGCGAGTAAGTCTGGCCGTTGGCGTATCTCGTGAACGGAAACGGATTCGTCACGTCGGTTTGATCGGCCTGCTTCTTTGTTGGTGCCCCTGATCGGGCGCACCTATGGAGTACATTTTAGGGGGGGCGATCAATAAGACAAGACAGCGCAACCTTAATCTTTAGACAGGACTAAAGACGGGCCACGCGGATTCTGTCTCGCGGCGCAAGCATTCTTCAAACGCCAAATATCGGAGGCCCAGTACGTTCCAGGGAACGACCGGGCCTCCGACATTCATTCAGTCCGCGTCGAACTTAGTTCGGCAGCGAGAAGACGGTCAGCTGACCACCGAGCGCCGTGTACTTCGACAGGCTGGCGTAGCCACCGACCGCGCCGAGACCGGCGTTCGGATCGGTGAGGCCAGCTGCGAGGCCGATGCCGGCCCAGCCACCGATACCCGACAGGATAGCGATGTACTGCTTGCCGCTGTGCTCGTAGGTCGTGACGTTACCGATGATGCCCGACGGGGTCTTGAACTTGTACAGTTCCTTGCCCGTTTCGGCGTCGACAGCCTTCAGGAAGCCTTCGAGCGTGCCGTAGAACACGACGTCACCAGCGGTGGCGAGAGCGCCCGACCACACCGAGAACTGCTCGGGCAGCGACCACTTGATCTCGCCCTTCTTGCCGTCCCAGGCGATGAAGTTGCCCATGCCGCCATGGCTGTTCGGCGCCGGGTACATCGAGAGCGTCGCACCGACGTAGGGCTGACCCGCGGTGTAGGACACGCGGAACGGCTCGTAGTCCATGCAGACGTGGTTCGTCGGGACATAGAACAGCTCGGTCTTCGGCGAGTAGGCCGCAGGCTGCTGATCCTTGGTGCCGAGCGCCGCCGGGCAGATGCCGGTGGTGTTCACGTCTTCGCCGTTCTGGGCGGTCGAGTACTGCGAGACGACCTGCGGGCGGCCGTACTGGTCGCTGTTCGGGTCCATCACCACTTCCGTGGCCCAGTTCACGACCGGGTCGTACTTCTCGGCGACGAGGAGTTCACCCGTCTCACGGTCGAGCGTGTAGCCGAAGCCGTTACGATCGAAGTGCGTGAGCAGCTTGCGAGCGGTGCCGTCGATTTCCTGATCCGTGAGGATCATCTCGTTGACGCCGTCGAAGTCCCACTCGTCGTGCGGGGTCATCTGGTAGAGCCACTTCGCCTCGCCGGTGTCGGCGTCGCGAGCGAAGATGGTCATCGACCAGCGGTTGTCACCCGGGCGCTGCGACGGGTTCCAGGTCGAGGGGTTACCCGTGCCGTAGTATACGAGGTTCAGCTCGGGATCGAACGAGAACCAGCCCCAGGTGGTGCCGCCGCCGATCTTCCACTGATCGCCTTCCCAGGTGTTGGTGCCGGAGTCGGCGCCAACCGGCTTGCCGAGGTGGGTGGTCGTCTCCGGATTGATCAGCGTGTCGCTGTCCGGGCCCATCGACCAGCCGCGCCAGGCCTGCGTGCCGTCGGCGAGGTTGTAGGCGGTGATCGAACCACGGACGCCGAACTCGCCGCCCGAGATACCGATCAGGACCTTGTCCTTGAACACCACGGGAGCGGCGGTGCCGGTCTCGCCGATGCTCGGATCGCCGTTCTTCACCGACCAGGCGACTTCGCCGGTCTTGGCGTCGAGCGCCACGACGGTCGTGTCGGCCTGATGCAGAATGATCTTGCCGTCGCCGTAGGCCACGCCACGGTTGACCGTGTCACAGCACATCACGGGGATGACGTTCGGATCCTGCTTCGGCTCGTACTTCCAGATGATGGAGCCGTTGTCGTTCAGGTCGAGCGCGTAGACGATGTTCGGGAACGGCGTGTGCACGTACATCACGTCGCCGATGATCAGCGGGCCGCCTTCATGGCCGCGGAGCACGCCGGTCGAGAACGTCCAGGCGACCTGCAAGGAACCGACGTTGTCCTTGTTGATCTGGCTGAGCTCGGAGTAACGGGTGTTGGCGTAGTTGCCGGCCTGCTGGGTCCACTGCTTCGCGTCCTGCTGGAGCTGGATCAGCTCCTCGTTCGCCGCCGCAGGAAACGCCATCAGGGCGACCGCAGCCGTCATGGACGCGAATTGGATTGCTCTTTTCATATGTGTTCTCCCTAGACCACACTTCTTAAGTGTTGCTATCGAACAACCGCCCGCCCACGGGCTACCGGACCCGTGTTAAATCGATTTTCGACAGGGATCGTCACCGACCGCGTGTCACGGTCATCAGAGCACCAGAGGACGCGCAGAGGTGCGTCGGGAGGCTCATTTTGCGACCTTCGAACGAAACCGGCCATTCCCTCAAACGGCCGGCTTCCCGAAATCGGCGACTAACAGGACTGTAATCATCTTTCCCATGGGCCGCAAGTTCGAAGCGGAGCACGGGGTTAAAGCGATTAAGTAAGAACTTCTGCCCTAATCGGCCGGGAACCGGCGGGAACGGACGGGTACTTTTGCCTGCCCGGCGAAAGCGCTTAAATGCCCGGTGGCGCCGGCGGCGCGTCCCGCGCGCTGCCCATGATAGGCCAGGCCTATCGATCAATCGGGAGAATGTACTTCGTGGACGAACATCCTGCTGCGTCGCAGCAACGAATTTGCCGCGCGAGGCGCTGCATCGCAGCAGCCGCCGGGGTCGCGCTCGCGTTCGTGGCGGCCGCCCTTCCGGCCCCGGCGGTGCGCGCCGCCACCGGCGCGCCGGCGCCGTTGCCGGTCGTCGAAGTCGCCGAGGGGATCTTCGTCCATACGGGTGTCCACGCCCAGATGAACGCCGAAAACGGCGGCGACATCAGCAACATCGGCTTCATCATCGGCGACGAGGCGGTCGCGGTGATCGACACCGGCGGCAGCACCGAGATGGGTCGCCGCCTGCTCGCCGCGGTACGCGCGCATACCGCCCTGCCCGTCCGCTACGTCATCAATACCCACATGCATCCGGACCACGTCTTCGGCAATGCAGCATTCCGGGACGTCGGTGCCGAAGTCGTCGGACATCGCAATCTCGGCGCGGCGCTCGCCGCGCGCGGCGACTTCTACCTCGGCGCCAACAGCGAGGCGCTCGGGGCTGCCCGCATCGCCGAAGTCGAGATCATCCCGCCGACCCTTACCGTCGAGGATAAAGTGACGCTCGATCTAGGCGGCAGGCAGCTTGTTCTGGAGGCCTGGCCGGTCGCGCACACCGATAACGACCTCACCGTGCTCGACGCGCGAACCAGGACGCTATTTGCGGGAGATCTCCTTTTCGTTCAACACCTTCCGTCGGTCGACGGATCGCTGCTCGGCTGGCTGCGGGTGCTGGACGAACTCGAGCGCCGCGACCTGCGACAGATTGTACCGGGTCATGGCCCCGCCGCCGTGCCCGCCGACGGCGCCTTCGGCGCGGAACGGCGCTATTTCGAGACCCTCGCGGCCGACCTGCGCGCGGCGATCGCCGACGGTATCCCGCTCTCGCGCGCGGTGACGACGGCGGGACGAGCCGAATCGGGCCGCTGGGAGTTGTTCGACGACTTCAACGTCCGCAATGCCACCGCCGCCTACGCCGAACTCGAGTGGGAATGAGTCCCCGCAGATCGGGGAAAAATCACCGATGATTCGGGATGGCCGGTGTGTTAGCATCGCCTAAAATAAGACACTGACGCTTTGGAGGAAGCCATGAAGAGGATCGACCGGCCGTCCCCGCTCTCCCCGACCCGGCGTAGCCTGATGGCCGGGGCCGGCGCACTCGGCCTTTATCTCGCCGTCCCGGCCATCGCGTCGGCGACCGACGCGGCGAAGACCGCGATGCCGCCCGAAACCGAAAGCTGGACCGCACTGAAGAGCGACGTGTTCGGGGATCGCCCGCTGCTCGACGGCACCGGCATCCTGGATATCGGCGCGCCCTATCGCGCGGAAGACGCCGCGATCGTGCCGATCACGCTCGACTTCACCCTGCCGCCCGGCGACACGCGCCGCATTGCGCGCATCACGCTGGTGATCGACGAAAATCCCGCCCCGGTCGCCGCCGTCTTCACCCTCGGCGAGGCCGCCGGCGTCAGCCACATCGAGACGCGCGTCCGCATCAACGCCTACAGCCACGTCCACGCGGTGGCCGAGGCGAGCGACGGATCGCTCTATGTCGTCGCCCGCTATGTGAAGGCGGCCGGCGGCTGCTCGGCCCCGGCCGGCAAGGATCAGGCGCTGGCCCGCGCCGAAATGGGCAAGATGCGTTTCCGCAGCTTCGCACCCGCCGAGGCGACGAGCGGGCCGGAAGAGGCGCAGCTGATGATCCGCCACCCGAACAATTCCGGGCTGCAGAAGGATCAGGTGACGCTGAACTACATCCCGGCGCACTTCATCGACGAAGTGACGATCAGTCAGGGCAGCGACATGATCCTGAAGATGGAAGGCGGCATCTCGATCTCCGAGGATCCGAACTTCCGCTTCGCCTATGTGCCGAACGGTGCCGAGACCGTTTCGGTCAGCGCCTCCGACACCGACGGCAACGTCTTCACGGCGGAATGGCCGCGGGCCTCCAGCGAAGGCTGAGCCATCCCCGACCAACGAAAACGGCCCGTGGCTCGGAAGAGCCGCGGGCCGTTTTCGTTGGTCGGGACGTCGTTCGGAACAGCCGGCCTCAGAAGCAGCGGATCTCGGCCTCCGCCTGGGCGCGGCGCAGGTCGCCGATCGCGGCGCGCGATTCCTCGGAGGTGCGGAACAGCACGCCCTTCTCGCCGGTCACGAGGCCCATGCTGATGAAGGTCGAGGCTTCTTCGTAGCGGCGGTAGGGAATGATGGTGGCGATCACGTCGATCGAGCACGAGCAGCGCGACAGCACCTCCTGCGTCTCGCCGTTCGATTTCATGCAGCCGAACACGTAGTCGGCCCGCGCCTCGGTCGGAAAGTCGTTCACCACCTGGGCGCCGGCCACCGTCGGGGCCGCGAGCGCCAGCGCGAAAAGCGCGATTCGAAGGGTCACTGGTCTTCCTCCCTGCTCATGCCGCCCGGTTGACTCGGGTCGTGATGATCCGGACGAGCATGACATCCGCTGAAACTGAATTCAAAGCGCTGCCCGGCTCCCGGCGTTTCGCCTGCTGTCCCGCGCCTCCGGCGACGCGGTCGCTGCGCCCGGTTTCCGGGCGCCGGGTCGGCTGGCCCCGCCGCGGCAGCGACGCGGGCCGACATCGGATCGAGGTGAGGGAACCCTGATCTGCCGGCTGATGCAACCTCTTGGTACAAAAGTCGAAACCAGATGTTTAGTTATTTTTTCGTCATGTTGACCGGCGAACCGTCCCGCCAGCCGACGCCGACGGATCGAAGGCTCGTTTTGCGGCCTTGACCTGCCGCCGCGCCGCCCGCTACGCCATGGTTGTGCCGCGCCCGGCCTCCGGGTCGGCACGCCATCAGGGCCGCTTGCCGGAATCGGTAGACGGAAGGCACTTAAAATGCCTCGGGCTTTGCCCATGTGGGTTCGAGTCCCACAGCGGCCACCAGGTGTTCCCCGCCGCGAGCGGCGTTTCCGCAGCGACGGATGCACGAACCCGGCGCTGCGGTCAGGTCCGGAAGCGCAGATTGTCCCGCGACAGCTCGCCGACGTTTTTCGCCCCCATCAGGCGCATGTCGCGCAGGATCTCGGCCTGCATCTGGCCGAGCGCCCGCTCGACGCCGGCCCGGCCGGCCGCCGCCAGCGGAAACAGGTAGTAGCGCCCGAGCCCCACGGCCTTGGCGCCCAGCGACAGCGCCTTCAGCACATGGCTGCCGCGCTGCACGCCGCCGTCCATCAGCACGTCGAGCCGATCGCCGACCGCCTGCACGATCTCGTCGAGCTGGTCGAAGCCGGTACGCGAGCCGTCGAGCTGCCGGCCGCCGTGATTCGACAGCACGATTCCGGTGCAGCCGATCGCCGCCGCCCGCCGCGCATCTTCGACGCTCATCACGCCCTTGAGGCAGAACTCGCCGCCCCACTCCGCCACCATCGCGGCGACGTCGTCCCAGGTCATCGACGGATCTAGCATCTCGGTGAAGTAGCGACCGATGGTCAGCGAATCGCCCTTCATGTCGATGTGGGCGTCGAGCTGCGGCAGGCTGAACTTCTCGTGGGTGACATAATTGAGGCCCCACATCGGCTTGATCGCGAACTGGAACATGCCGCCGAGCGTCAGCCGGAACGGGATCGAGAAGCCGGTCCGCAGGTCGCGCTCGCGGTTGCCGCCGGTGATGCTGTCGACGGTGAGCATCATCACCTTGATGCCGGCGTCCTTGGCCGACTGCATCATCGAGCGGTTGAGGCCGCGGTCCTTGTGGAAATAGAACTGGTAGACCTGCGGATTGGCGTGTTTCCGCGCGAGTTCCGCCATCGACACCGTGCCGAGCGACGAGACGCCGAACATGGTGCCATAGGCCTCGGCGGCCGCCGCGGTGGCGCGCTCGCCCTCGTGATGAAACAGCCGCTGCAGCGCCGTCGGCGAGAGATAGACCGGCAGCGCGAGCTTCTGCCCCATCACCGTCACCGAGAGATCGACGTCGGAGACGCCGCGCAGCACGCTCGGCACGAGATCGCAGGCCGCGAAGGCGTCGGTGTTCCGCCGCAGCGTGGTCTCGTCGTCCGCGCCGCCGTCGATGTAGTTGAAGATCGGGCTCGGCAGGCGCCGCTGCGCCAGGCGCCGGAAGTCATGGAAATTGTGGCAGTCGGAAAGCCGCATCGGGCATCCTTTCAGGCGGTCAGCACGCGCCGGCGGGCGGCATAGGCGCTGATTATCCTGTCATCGGCGAAAGCGGAAGCCGGACATCGTGCGGACGGATCGATCGCCGGCAGCGGCGGGCGCCACCCTGCCCCGCAGCCGTACATCGGCCGGATCAGCCGCGGCGGCGACGCCCGTTGAAGAGGAAGGACGCGTAGACCGCGACCAGCGCCGCCGCCAGCCCGTACCATGTGACGGCATATTGCAGGTGGCTGTTGGGGAAGCTCACCAGCGTCTCGCCACCCTGCGGCAGGCCGCCGGGAAGAGCGGCCCGCTCCTGGTCGACCGTGAACGGGGCCACCCGGTCGGCCGGAATAGCGCGCGCGGCCGCCATCGCCGCGGGGTCGCGCGAGAACCAGACGTTGCGGGTCACATCGGCGGCCGGCGTCACCCAGGTGCCGGGTTCGGGCGGGCGGATCAGGCCGGTGATCTGCTGCGGCCCCTCGACCTGCCCGCCGGCCCGCGTCGCCGGGTCCTTCGCGGCGAGCGGCACGAAGCCGCGGTTGACGAAGACCACGGTGCCGTCGGCGAGGTCCGCCGGCGTCACGACGAAATAGCCCTGACCGCCGATCGGGCCCTTCGGCGCCCCGAGCGTGATGAAGACGTGCACCTCGTCATCATGGCGGAACGTCGCCTCGAATTCGACGCGGCGAAACTCGATCTGATCGGCCTGCAGCGCCGGCCAGTCGGCCCGCGCCGGCAGCGCCTCCGGGGCGGCGTTGATCCGCTCGGCGACGCGCGCGATCAGCGCCTCCTTCTCGGCGAGCCGCTGCAGCTGCCAGGTGCCGAGCGACAGCAGCACGGCGAGCGCCGCCAGCACCAGCACGCCGAGCAGGATCGGCGAGGCGCGCCGCGGCGCGGCGCCGTCCCAGGCGTCGTCGTTGCGCTCGGTCACGGCTGCCCCGCCTCATCGGTCGGCGGGCTGACGAGCCGGCCCTGCTCGGCCTTGTTGCGATATTGCAGGCCGATCATCAGGCCCTTCAGCGGCCGCAGCATGCCGAGGCTGAGGCCGAGCGTCAGCGGCAGCCAGAGCAACACGTGCACCCAGATCGGCGGCTGGTAGGAAACCTCCGTCACCAGCGCGCCGCCGACGACGGCAAAGCCCACCAGCAGGATGATGAAGACGGCCGGACCATCGCCGGCATCGGCGAAATCGAAATCGAGGCCACAGGCCGAGCAGCGCGGCGCGACGTCGATGAAGCCCTTGAAGAGATGCCCGCCGCCGCACCGCGGGCAGCGTCCGCGCAGGCCGGCGGCAACCGGCGGTACGGGTGCGAACTGAGCCTTGTCCTCGGCACCTTGGGTCGTCATCTGTCCTCGGGTTCCCGGGCGGCGACGGCTCTGCCGCCAGTCCCGCAAAAAGGAAGGCCGGCGCGGCGTGACCGCCGTCCCGGCCCTGAAATTCACCTGGGCACCGCCCCGCACTGACGCGCCGGCCGGTGGCAGGGCGATGATAGCGCCGCCCGCTCAGAAGCGATAGGTGATGCCCGTGCCGATCAGCCAGGGATCGAGCTCCGCCGAGCCGGAGAGAGGCGCTCCGCCGACCGTGACGTCGAAATCCGGACGCAGCAGCACCTTCTTGACGTCGACGTTGAGGCCCCAGTGCTCGTCGAGCATGTAGTCGAAGCCGGCCTGCAGCACCACGCCGAAGCTGTTCTTGACGTCGAGCGACGTCGCCGCGGCGCCGGACTGCGAATAGAACATCGTGTAGTTCACGCCCGCGCCGATATAGGGCTTGAAGGCACCGAAATCGGTGAAGTGATATTGCAGCGTCAGCGACGGCGGCAGCAACCAGGTCTTGCCGACGCGGCCGAGCCCGGCGATCGAGCCCTCGCCGTAGACGTTGGCGAAGGTGGTGCCGAGGATCAGTTCGGCCGCGATGTTGTCCGTGAAATAGTAGCTGATATCGAGTTCCGGGATCACCGTGTCGGAGAACGACAGGCCCGACCCGGCAACGCCGTCGACCGCGCCCGAATCACGCGTGATCACCCCGAGCGCCCTGAGGCGCACCTGCCACGGGCTCACCGCCTCCGGCAAAGCCATCTCGCCTGCCGGGATCACCTCCGGCGCGGTCGGATCCGCCGCGGCGGCGACCGACGGCCCGGCGAGCGCGACCGCGGCGGCGAGGGTGGCACGGATGGCGGTCTTCGAAGTCCTGAACACGATTCTGTCTCCCGATCGGTGTTGCGACCGGGAGAGCTTCGCGCCGCGTCGGCGCCGGTCCGTTGCGCCAGATCAAATCGGCGATGTCGGACGATCGTTCAGTCGGGCTGATGCAGAATTGCGACAACGTAGAAAAACGGAAGGCCCGGCCATCGGTTAGGATGGCCGGGCCTTCCAGGAAACCCGGCGGCCGGGACGGCCGCCATGTCGCCGGATCAGTGCGACGGGCCGGCGCCCCAGACGTAGATCGCGGCGAACAGGAACAGCCACACCACGTCGACGAAGTGCCAGTACCAGGCCGCGGCCTCGAAGCCGAAGTGCTGCTTCGGCGTGAAGTGCCCCTTCAGCGCCCGGAGCAGGCAGATGAACAGGAAGATCGTGCCGACGATGACGTGGAAGCCGTGGAAGCCGGTCGCCATGTAGAAGGTGGCGCCGTAGATATTGCCGCCGAACTCGAACGCGGCATGGCTGTATTCCACCGCCTGCACGTAGGAGAACAGCAGGCCGAGCGCCACGGTCAGCGCGAGGCCGGCGACCAGGCCCTTGCGATCGTTGTGCAGCAGCGCGTGATGCGCCCAGGTGACCGTCGTGCCCGAGGTCAGCAGGATGATGGTGTTGAACAGCGGCAGGTGCCACGGGTCGAACGTTTCGACGCCGGCCGGCGGCCAGACGCCGCCGGTGTGCTCGGCGCGCAGCACCTGGTGCGCCTCGTTCGGATACAGGCTGACGTCGAAATAGGCCCAGAACCAGGCGACGAAGAACATCACCTCGGAGGCGATGAACAGGATCATGCCGTAGCGCAGGTGCAGCGACACGACGCGCGTATGGAAGCCGGCATGGGCCTCCTTGATGGTGTCGCGCCACCAGACGAACATCGTGTAGAGCACGATGATGAGGCCGACGAAGAACAGCCACGGCGTCGCGAGATTGATCCCGAACAGGATCAGGTCGCTACCGGAGTTCCACTTCATCAGGCCGATCGCGCCGATCGCCATGATGAAGGCGCCGAGCGACGCGAGCGCCGGCCAGGGGCTCGGGTCGACGAGATGGTATTCGTGATCGGTCTGGTGTGCGCCTGCCATGCGTCCTGCTCCCCCGTATCGGGCCGCTCCCTGCCGGCATGCCGGCGGCGGTCCACGGAATCAAGTCCAACCTTTCGAAACTGCCGGGCAAAGATCCGCGCCGGCGGCCTCGACGTTCCTTCAGTGCGGGCCGAAGCCCGTTGTCCCCCACGCGGCCGTCGGCCGCGCCGACCTCAGAGCGGCTTCGCCGTCTCGCTGCCGGTCGCCGCCGCGAGCGGCGCAACCGTCCCCGCCACCGGATAGAAAGTATAGGATAGCGTGATCGTCCGGATCGATGCGGCATCCACGTCGTCGAGCATCGCCGGATCGACGTAGAAGGTCACGCCCATTTCCAGCTCCTCGCCCGGCTGCAGCGTCTGCTCGGTGAAGCAGAAGCAGGCGATCTTGGAAAAATAGGCCCCGGCCTGCGGCGGCGTCACGTTGAACGTCGCCGACGCGGTCGTCGGCACGTCGGCGGTGTTGCGCGCCTTGTAGAAGACGGTCTGCATCTCGCCGAGCTTCAGCGTGATCTGGCGCTGGTCGGGCGCGAAGGCCCACGGCAGCTTGCGGCCGACATTGGCGTCGAACCGCACCGTGACCGGCACGTCGACCACGGTGCCCGACGGTGCCTCGGCGCGCTGGGTGGTGCCGCCGTAGCCGGTGACCTGGCAGAACAGCTGGTAGAGCGGCACCGCCGCATAGGCGGCGCCGACCATCGCCCCGACGAAGGCGACGCAGGCGAGTGCGACCGCGACATTGCGCGGCGCCGTCCTGTTCATCTCGTCGTCCCGCTCCTGCATGCCCTGCCCTCGTCTCTTCCCGTCGGTCTTCGGCCGCTCAGAGCGGCCGGTTCATCACGTTGATGCCGAGTTTCACGACCGTCACCAGATAGAACAGCACGACGAGGCCGAACAGCGTGACGGCGATCGCAATGTTGCGGCCGCGGCGCCGGCGCTTCTGCTCCGGCGTGAGCTCGATCGAATCGTCTTCCATGACCTGCCTCATGCGAACACCTGGATCGCCATTGCCGTCAGCCGCTCGAACAGCAGCACGGCGAACAGCGCGAAGAGATGGAAGATCGAAAACAGGAACAGCCGCATCGACGCCTTGCGGGCGCGCGGCCCGTCGCCGGCGCGCAGGATGTCGACCGCGAGCGCGACGAAGATCAGGCCGAGCACCAGCGCGGCGACACCATAGGCCGCCCCCCCGAAACCGATCCACCACGGCGCGAGGCCGAGCGGCAGCAGCACCAGCGAGTAGAGCACGATCTGCCGCCGCGTCGACGGCGCACCCGCGACCACCGGCATCATCGGAATGCCGGCCCGGGCGTAATCGTCCGACTTCACCAGCGCCAGCGCCCAGAAGTGCGGCGGCGTCCAGAAGAAGATGATGAGGAACAGCACGAGGCTCTCGAGCGACACCGAGCCCGTCACCGCGGCCCAGCCGATCATCGGCGGGAAGGCGCCGGCGGCGCCGCCGATCACGATGTTCTGCGGCGTCGAGCGCTTCAGCCACATCGTGTAGATCACGGCATAGAAGAAGATCGTGAAGGCGAGCAGCCCCGCGGCGAACCAGTCGACGGCGACGCCGAGCGTGAAGACGGAGAGGAACGACAGCACCAGGCCGAACGACAGCGCCTCGCCGGGCTCGATCCGCCCCGACGGCACCGGCCGGCCCGCGGTGCGCAGCATCACGCGGTCGATGTCCGCGTCGTACCACATGTTGAGGGCGCCCGAGGCGCCGGCGCCGACCGCGATGGCGAGCAGCGCCACCGCCCCGATCAGCGGATGGATGCTGCCCGGCGCCAGCACCATGCCGACGAGCGCGGTGAAGATCACCAGCGACATCACGCGCGGCTTCAGGAGCTCGAAGAAGTCCGGAACGGAAGCACCGCCGCTCCAGTCGCTCGTGGCGACGGATGCGGAGCGCTCGTCGACCAGTGACATGGCACCCTACCCAGAAACGGATGCCGGCGGAGACGCCTGGCATCGATCAAGTCACAGCGGGGAGAAGATCACCCCCGCACGGTCCGGCCCGATCAGCGGGGCCGTGTCCCGCAAGCGAGAGGGCCCGCCGTG
This sequence comes from Methylobrevis albus, assembly GCF_015904235.1. GTDB lineage: Bacteria > Pseudomonadota > Alphaproteobacteria > Rhizobiales > Pleomorphomonadaceae > Methylobrevis_A > Methylobrevis_A albus. The sequence goes on along the minus strand of NZ_JADZLT010000040.1, from coordinate 407,758 downwards.
GGCGGACCCCTTGTCGTCACCCCGGCGCCGGGCCGCGACGGCCCGGCGGGGGATTTGCGATCAGTGCACGTCGCCCTTGATGCGCGGCAGCTTCTCGAACTGGTGGAACGGCGGCGGCGAGGACAGCGTCCACTCCAGCGTCGTGGCACCCGCGCCCCAGGGGTTGTCCCCGGCGATGCGCTTCTTCGCGAAGGCCTCGATCACGGAGTAGATGAAGATCACCACGCCGAAGGCCGAGATGTAGGAGCCGATCGACGAGACGAAGTTCCAGCCGGCATAGGCGTCCGGATAGTCGACGTAGCGGCGCGGCATGCCGGCGAGGCCGAGGAAGTGCTGCGGGAAGAACACGAGGTTCACGCCGATGAAGGTGACCCAGAAGTGCAGCTTGCCGAGCGTCTCGTTGTACATGTACCCGAACATCTTCGGGAACCAGTAGTACCAGGCCGCGAAGATGGCGAACACGGCGCCGAGCGACAGCACGTAGTGGAAGTGGGCCACCACGTAGTAGGTGTCGTGCAACGCGCGGTCGAGGCCGGCGTTGGCGAGCTGGACGCCCGTGACGCCGCCGACGGTGAACAGGAAGATGAAGCCGATCGCCCAGATCATCGGGGTGCGGAAGTCGATCGAGCCGCCCCACATCGTCGCGATCCAGGAGAAGATCTTCACGCCCGTCGGCACCGCGATGACCATGGTCGCCGCGACGAAGTAGGCCTGCGTGTCGACGCTGAGGCCGACGGTGTACATGTGGTGCGCCCACACGATGAAGCCGACCGCGCCGATCGCCACCATGGCGTAGGCCATGCCGAGGTAGCCGAACACCGGCTTCTTCGAGAAGGTCGAGATGATGTGGCTGATGATGCCGAAGCCCGGCAGGATCAGGATGTACACCTCGGGGTGGCCGAAGAACCAGAACAGGTGCTGGAACAGGATCGGGTCGCCGCCGCCTTCGGGGGTGAAGAAGGTGGTGCCGAAGTTGCGGTCGGTCAGCAGCATGGTGATCGCGCCGGCGAGAACCGGCAGCGACAACAGCAGCAGGAACGCCGTGATCAGCACCGACCAAGCGAACAGCGGCATCTTGTGCAGCGTCATGCCCGGGGCGCGCATGTTGAAGATGGTGGTGATGAAGTTGACCGCGCCGAGGATCGACGAGGCACCCGCGACGTGCAGCGACAGGATCGCGAAATCCATCGCCGGGCCCGGCTGGCCGGTCGTCGAATAGGGCGGATAGATCGTCCAGCCACCCGAGACGCCGTTCGAGCCCGGAGCGCCTTCGACAAACATCGACAGCACCAGCAGGATCAGCGCCGGCGGCAGCAGCCAGAACGAAATGTTGTTCATGCGCGGGAACGCCATGTCCGGCGCGCCGATCATGATCGGGACGAAGTAGTTGGCGTAGCCGCCGATCATCGCCGGCATGACCATGAAGAAGATCATGATCAGCGCGTGGGCGGTGGTGAACATGTTGAAGACGTTCGGATCCGAGAAGATTTGCATCCCCGGTTCCTGCAGCTCCATGCGCATGCCGACGGAGAGTGCTCCGCCGATGATCCCCGCGATGATCGCGAAGATCAGGTACATCACGCCGATGTCCTTGTGGTTGGTCGAGTAGACGTAGCGCCGCCATCCGGTCGGATGGGCGTGTGCCGCTGCATGCGCGGTGGCCATTCGCGAGGCTCCTCTTTCCCCTGCGGATCACCGGCCTTGCGGCGCACGGTGCCCGGTCGTCTGCATTTCGGTGGCGACGCTCAGCGCTGGGCGAGCTGGTCGGTGGCGGTGTCTTCGCGGGTCAGCTCCGCGAGCAGTTCCTTGGCGGCGTCGATGTCGTCCTTCGCGGCGGTCGCCCACTGCGCGAACTGCTCGTCGGTCACCGCGTGGATCTCGATCGGCATGAAGGCATGGCGCTGGCCGCAGAGTTCGGAGCACTGGCCGAAGTAGACGCCGGGGGCGTCGGCGCGGAACCAGGTCTCGTTCAGGCGTCCGGGCAGCGCGTCGATCTTGACGCCGAAGGCCGGCATCGCGAACGAGTGGATCACGTCGGCGGCGGTCACCTGCAGGCGGACGGTCTTGCCGACCGGCACGACCACCGGATAGTCGGTCGCGAGCAGGCGCGGCTGCCGCACCGGATCGGTGATGTCGGCCTCTTCGACCATGTAGGCGTCGAAGGCGATGCCGTCGTTGTCCGGATACTCGTAGCCCCAGTACCACTGGTAGCCGGTGACCTTCACGGTCATGTCGGCTTCCGGGATGACGAGCTGCTTGTAGAGCAGGCGGAACGACGGGATGGCGATCACGAGCAGGATCAGCACCGGCGCGATCGTCCACACGATCTCGATCATCGTGTTGTGCGAGGTGCGCGACGGGACCGGGTTGTTCTTCTCGTTGAAGCGCACGCAGATGTAGACGAGCAATCCGAGCACGAACAGCGTGATGACCGTCACGATCCAGAAGGTGAAGGATTCGAACCAGACGATGTCCGCCATCACTTCGGTCGCGGCCGGTTGCAGGCTGGCCTGCCACGGGGTCGGCTGTGCCGCGGCAGCGGCGGTGGCGCTGCCGGCGAAGGCCGCCGCGGCGGCGACCAGTCCCTTCAGGCGTTCAACGGTTGTCGTCACGTCCACAGCTCCCCTCAACAATGCCCATCTGGCCGTCGGCGCCGGCCCGGGGGCCGCGATGCACGATGCCGTCTGGCAAATCTGCCCAACTCGTCCGTCGATGCGGCGCCTGCACGAAGGCCGGCTGGTGCGCCGGGTCGGTTCGTGGACGGCCGCTTCGCTATGTCGATCAGTATGGACAATTCGTCCAGCGCAGACCGACGACGCATGTTTGGTATCGTTCAAACCTTTCGGGACAAAAAGCACAAGGCCCCAAACGTCGCAATGGCAGAAGCGGGCGGAAATTGCGGCGGATTTGCGCGCGCGGCTTCTGGTCGCCCGCAGCGCGGCCTTTGGCAAAGGCCGCGGCGCAGTATAGGTTTTGCCTGAGGAACGGGTTCGGCGATTCGTCGGCGCGCGCCACTTCCTGCGCCGCTACGCAATCCTACGGATTCGGGCGCCTGAAGAGCTTCGGCAGGGCACGGCGGCGACGGCCGCCACGCCGGACAGCACGTGGAAAACCAGATGCAGCCTTTTCAGACCTCCACTGCCCTGCGGCGCACCGTCGCGGCCGCCGTGCTTCTCGTCGCGGCGCTCAGCCCGGCGGGGGCGAGGGCGCAGGGCGAGGTGAAGACCACTTTCGAAGACTGGCAGATCCGCTGTGACCAGCCGCCCGGCGCGCGCGAGGAACAGTGTGCGCTGATCCAGAACGTCACCGCCGAGGACCGCGACAACGTCGGCCTGTCGGTGATCGTCGTGAAGACCGCCGACAAGCAGGCCCGCATCCTGCGCGTGCTCGCGCCGCTCGGCGTGCTGCTGCCCTCCGGCCTCGGCCTTCGCATCGACGACAAGGACATCGGCCGCGCCGGCTTCGTGCGCTGCCTCGCCAACGGCTGCTTCGCCGAGGTGGTGATGGAGGCCGACCTGATCCGGCAGATGGAGAACGGCGGCGCCGCCACCTTCATCATCTTCCAGACGCCCGAGGAAGGCATCGGCATCCCGATCTCCCTCAACGGCTTCCGCGAGGGCGTCGCCGCCCTGCCCTGACGCGGCGCGAGGAGATTCACATGGCCCGCATTTCCGACGAGGCGTCGCTGCGCGCGCTCTATGGCCAGCCCGGCGAGCGGTCGCTGAAGAAGCAGCTCGACCGGCTCGACGTGCACTGCCGCAACTTCATCGCCCTTTCTCCCTTCGTCGTCCTCTCGACCACGGGCGGCGACGGCCTGCCGGACATCACCCCGCGCGGCGACGCGCCGGGCTTCATCGCCGTGCTCGACGACAAGACGCTGCTCTTGCCCGACCGGCTCGGCAACAACCGGCTCGACAACCTCGCCAACGTCTTCGCCAATCCCGGCGTCGGCCTGCTCTTCCTGGTTCCGGGCATCGACGAGACGCTGCGCGTGCACGGCACCGCCGAGATCCGCGACGATGCCGAGTTGCTCGCCCGCTGCGTGGCCGACGGCAAGCCGCCGAAGACCGTGCTCGTCGTCACCGTGGTCGAGGCCTACTACCAGTGCGCCAAGGCGCTGATGCGCTCGCATCTCTGGGATCCCGCCACCCGGATCGACCGCGCGAGCTTCCCCTCGCTCGGCCAGATCCTCAAAGACCAGATCGCCGGCAACACCCTGTGCGAGACCCAGGAAGAGATGGTGGAGCGCTACCGGGAAACGCTCTACTGACGTCGGCGACCGCATCGGGCCGGCGCCGCGGGTGCAATCGCCGCGGCGTTGCCTTATCTACCGGGTTCATCCCGCAGCCGAAGGCGCCCGCATGTCCGACCGTCCCGCCGACCTCTTCGCATCCACCGGCCTCGATCCGGAGGCGGCGCGCGCGATCCTCGCCGAGGCGCTGACCGGCGCCGACGACGGCGAGCTCTACCTCGAATATTCGCACTCCGAGATCCTCGCCTTCGACAACGGCCGCCTGAAGACGGCGAGCTACGACACCAGCCAGGGGTTCGGCCTTCGCGCCGTCGCCGGCGAGGCGGTCGGCTATGCCCATGCCGACGACATCTCGGAAGCGGCGCTGAAGCGGGCGGGCGCCGCGGTCTCGGCGGTCTCCAAAGGCCGCTCCGGCGTGCTGGCGGCGGCGCCCGCCGACACCAACCGCCGGCTCTACGGCGACGTCGACCCGCTGGAAGGCCCGGCCTTCGGCGACAAGACCGCACTGCTCGCCGAGATCGACGCTCACGCCCGCGCTCTCGACCCGCGTGTCCGCCAGGTGACGGCCTCGCTGGCCGGCTCCTGGAAGCTCGTCGAGATCCTGCGCGCCGACGGCCGCCGCGTCCGCGACGTCCGGCCGCTGGTCCGCCTCAACGTCTCCGTCGTGGTCGGCGATGGCGACCGGCAGGAGTCGGGCAGCTACGGCGAAGGCGGCCGGCTCGGCTACGAGACCTTCATCACGCCGGAGCGTTGGCAGCACGCCGTCGCCGAGGCGCTGCGCCAGGCCCTCGTCAACCTCGACGCCCGCCCCGCCCCCGCCGGCACCTTCGACGTGGTGCTCGGTCCCGGCTGGCCCGGCGTGCTGCTGCACGAGGCCGTCGGCCACGGGCTCGAGGGCGACTTCAACCGCAAGAAGACCTCCGCCTTCTCCGGCCTGATGGGCGAGATGGTCGCCTCCGACGTCGTCACCATCGTCGACGACGGCACGCTGCCGGATCTCCGCGGCTCGATCTCGGTCGACGACGAGGGCACGCCTTCGAACTCGACCACGCTGATCGAGAACGGCCGCCTCGTCGGCTACATGCAGGACCGTCAGAACGCCCGGCTGATGGGGGTCGCCCCGACCGGCAACGGCCGGCGTCAGTCCTATGCCCATGTGCCGATGCCGCGGATGACCAACACCTACATGTTGTCGGGCAGCAGCGACCCGGCCGAAATCCTCGCCTCGGTGAAAGACGGCATCTACGCGGTCGGCATGGGCGGCGGCCAGGTCGACATCGTCTCGGGCAAGTACGTCTTCAACCTCACCGAGGCCTACCGGATCGAGAACGGCAAGGTCGCCTACCCGATCAAGGGCGCGATGCTGATCGGCAACGGCCCCGATTCGATGCGGCGCGTGCGCATGGTCGGCAACGACCTCGCCCTCGACCGCGGCATCGGCACCTGCGGCAAGTCCGGCCAGGGCGTGCCGGTCGGCGTCGGCCAGCCGTCCATGCGCATCGACGCGATGACCGTCGGCGGCACTGATCGCGGCTGATTGCCGGCATTTGTCGAAATTCAGCGGAATTGGCTTGGCCGCGCCGCAAGAATGCCTCGTAATGGCAGTTCCTTGCGGTGGCGACCGCTTCGCCCGAAGCCCTCGCCGCCCCCTCCGCTGAAACACCGTTCGCCCGGACCAGAATGGCCGTCGCCGCCGCGTTCACCTTTGCAGAGCCACTCGCCTATCTCGCGGCGGCGGTCGTCGCCGTGCCGCTGTTCAAGCGGCTCGGCCTCGGCTCCGTCATCGGCTACCTCGCCGCCGGCGTCGCGATCGGCCCGGCCGGCCTTGCCCTCGTCGCCGACGACGAACGCGTGCTGCACGTCGCCGAACTCGGCGTGGTGCTGCTGCTGTTCCTGATCGGGCTCGAACTGCAGCCCTCGCGGCTCTGGTCGATGCGACGCGACATCTTCGGCCTCGGCACGCTGCAGGTCGTCGCCTCGACGGCGGCGCTGGCGGGCATGTTCGCGCTGTCGGGCTTCGATGCCCGCATCGCCACCGTCGCCGGCGCCGGCCTCGCGCTCTCCTCGACCGCCTTTGCGATGCAGATCCTGCAGGAGCGCGGCCACTCCACCCTGCCGTTCGGCCGGCGCGCCTTCTCGATCCTGCTCTTGCAGGACATGGCGATCGTGCCGCTGCTGACCCTCGTCTCCCTGCTCGCGGCGCGCGGCGGCGAGCAGCCGCAGAGCCTCGGCGAGGCCGCGACCGAGGTCGCCGCCGTCGCCGGCGCGGTCGCGCTCGTCGTCTTCACCGGGCGCTTCCTGCTCAATCCGGTGTTCCGCATTCTCGCCGGGGCGCATGCCCGCGAGATCATGACGGCCGCCGGGCTGCTCGTGGTGCTGGGCGCGGCGGGGGTGATGCAGTCGGTCGGCATCTCGATGGCGCTCGGCGCCTTCCTCGCCGGGGTGCTCTTGTCGGAATCGAACTTCCGCCACACCCTGGAGGCCGATCTCGAACCGTTCCGCGGCCTGCTGCTCGGCCTCTTCTTCATGAGCGTCGGCATGACGCTCAATATCGCGGTGCTGATCGATTCCTGGCACATCGTGCTCGGCTTCGCCCTCGCCACCCTCGCCATCAAGGGCCTGATCCTCTACGGCGCCTCGCGCCTTTTTGGGTCCGGCAACGCCGATGCGCTGCTGATTTCCGCGACGCTGCCACAGGGCGGCGAGTTCGCCTTCGTGCTGTTTGCCGCCGCCGTGGCCGGTGGCCTGTTCACCCAGCAGCTCGCCAGCATCCTGTCGGCGGTGGTGATCGTGACCATGGCGCTGACCCCCGTGATCACCGCCGCCTTCGACCGGGTGATCGCCGAGCTGCGCGAACGCGGCGTCGCCGCCACCGCCTTCGAGAGCTTCGAGGAGACCCGCGCCAACGTGCTGATCATCGGCTTCGGCCGCTTCGGCCGCATGGTGGCGCAGATGCTGGAGGCCGAGGGCATCGGCATCACCGCGATCGACAACTCGCCGCAGCGCATCCGCGAGGCGGCGAAGATCGGCGTCAAGGTCTACTACGGCGACGCCACCCGCGCCGACGTGCTGCGCGCGGCGGGTGCGGGCGAGGCCCGGCTGATCGCGCTGTGCATGGAATCGCAGCCGACGATGCGCAAGTCGATCGAGATCATCCGCGCCGACTTCCCCGGCGCCCGCCTGTTCTGCCGCGCCCGCGACCGGCTGCACGCCGCCGAGCTGATCCGCACCGGCGTCGAGTTCCAGATCCGCGAGACGGTGGAATCCGGCCTCGTCTTCGGCCGCCACGCCCTGCTCGAGCTCGGCATCCCCGCCGAGCGCGTCCGCGAGGTCGAGGAGCACGTCCGCCGCCTCGACCTCGAGCGTCTCGCGCTCGAGGCGCAGGGCGACACCGAGGGCAGCCTCGAACTGCTGCACATGCCGGCACCGCCCTCGCGCTCCTCCCGCGGCAGCGACGAGGCGGCGTAAGTGCCTCGTTTCGGCCGCCGCACGGTGACGTGAGGCGACGCGCGCTTGAACGGGCGCGATTCTCGCCTATTAATCGGCCGGAGCAGATGCCCGGGCAGCCCCGGGCGGGCGGGCATGAGCAGGCGCACGGCCGCGAGGATCTTTGATGAACCGGATCGATTTTCCAGGCCGTGGCGGCGAGGCCGTCGTCGAGTACCTCGACGGCGACTACCGCGTCGTCAAGAGCGGCTCCTTCGTGCGCTGCGCGATCACCGGCCAGAGCATCCTGCTGCCGCACGACCTGAAGTACTGGAGCGTCGCCCGGCAGGAGGCCTACGTCGACGCCGCCGCCTCGCTGGAAGCCGAACGCCGCGCCACCGGACGGCGCTGATCCGTTAGGCCACCGGCGGGAGCAGCGCCGCCACGGCGTCCGGTGCATCGAACACCAGATCGACGGCGAGCACCGCCGACGCGTCCCTGAGACCTCCCCGCGCGCCGTCCGCCCCGGCGAGCCGCGCGAGATCCTTCTCCGTCGTCACCAGATCGAGCCCCTCGGCCGCAGCATCCGCGAGCAGCCGCGCCGCGTCCGCTTCGCCGTAGGGACGGTGATCCGCGAAGGCTTCCGTGCGCCGCACGTCGAGCCCCTCGCGGCGGAGCTGGTCGAAGAATTTTTCCGGGCGGCCGATGCCGGCGAAGGCGAGCAGCGGACGGCCGCGCAGCGCCTCCGGCGCCCGCGCCACCAGCCGCGCCCCGAACACCGGCACGCCCTCGGCCTGCGCCAGCGCCGCCACCGCCGCCCCGTCCGCCGATGCCGCGCCGACCAGCACCAGCGCGTCGGCATGGGCGAGTTGCACGCCGAGCGGCGCCCGGAGCGGCCCGGCGGGCATCACGCGCCCGTTGCCGACCCCCTGCCCCGCATCGACCACGACCAGCGACAGCGTCTTCTCGATCGCCGGGTTCTGGAAGCCGTCGTCCATGACGACGAGGCTCGGCTTCAGCTGTCCCAGCAACGGCAGGGCGCCGGCGCGGTCGCGCGCGACCACGGTGGGCGCGGCCCGCGCCAGCAGCAGCGCCTCGTCGCCAACCTCCGCCGGTCCATGCTCCGCGCCGACCAGCACCGGCCCGGCGAGCCGGCCGCCGTAGCCGCGCGTCAGAAACACCGGCCGATGGCCGCGTGCGGCCGCCAGCGCCGCGACGCTGAGCGCGGTCGGCGTCTTGCCGGCGCCGCCGACCACGAAATTGCCGATGCAGACCACCGGCACCGGCGCCACCGCACCGCCGCGCCGCATCCGCCGCGCCGCGACCGTGCCCCAGACCGTGGCCACGGGCGCCAGCAGCGCCGCGGCAAGGCCGGGCGGACGCCACCAGAAGGCCGGCGCCGACGGCATCCTCAGCGCCTTGACGCAAGCCGCGCCGCCACCACCAGTGGATCGACCAGCGGGTCGATCGCGGCCTGGGTGCGGGCGAGCGAACCGGCGAAGCTCGCGACCACGCGGGCCGCCGCGTCGGTCTGGCGCTTGCGGATCACCGCGTTGCGGATCAGCCGCTCGGCGACGTCGTAGAGGTCGGTGGCGTCGCGCACCCGCGCCACGGCGTCGGCCTCGGTCAGCGCGGCGAAGATCTGCTCGAAGTTCTTGACGTGTGGCCCCGCGACGATCGCGGTGCCGGTCTTGCCCGGCTCGATCGGATTGTGCCCGCCGACTTTCGGGCTGAAGGTGCCGCCGATCAGGGCGACGGTGGCGAGGCGGTAGAGGGTGCCGAGTTCGCCGACGGTGTCGGCGATGTAGACCGGCACCTCCGGCTGCGGCAGCGCCCCGGTCGAGCGGCGCTGCGACGCGAGGCCCGCGGCCTCGGCGAGCCCGGCGATCTCGCCCGCCCGCACCGGATGGCGCGGCGCGATCATCAGCAGGAGGTCCGGCAGCGACGGACGCATGCGGACGAAGGCGTCGATCACGATCTGGTCTTCGCCGGGATGGGTGCTGGCGGCGAGCAGCATCGGCCGGCCGGCGAGCGCCGCCTTCAGCGCCGCGGCGGCGGCGGGCGGCGCCTCCGGCACCACGGCGTCGAACTTGATGTTGCCGACGTTGGTCACCCGCGGCGCGCCGAGCGCCCGGAATCGCTCGCCGTCCACCGCCGACTGCGCGAGGCAGTGCCGGATACGGCCGAACACCGCCTGCGCCACCCGCGGCCAGCGCTGCCAGCCGCGGAACGACCGCTCCGACATTCGTGCATTGCACACGACCAGCGGCACGTTGCGCGCGGCGAGTTCATAGATCGTCGCCGGCCAGATCTCCGATTCGACGAAGATCGCCAGCTGCGGATTCCAGGCGTCGAGGAAGCGCCGCACGTAGGGCAGCACGTCGAGCGGCACGAACTGGTGCACCGCCCCGGGCGGCAGCCGCCCCGCGACGAGCTGCGCCGAGGTCAGCGTCACCGTCGTCAGCACCACGGCAAGGCCCGTCGCCGCGATCCGGTAAATGAGCGGCATCACCGCGATCGTCTCGCCGACGCTCGCCGCATGCACCCAGACCGTCGGCGCCGCCGAGGCCGGCAGGCTCGGCTCGCCGAAGCGTTCGCGCCAGCGCTCGGCGTGCTCCTTGCCGCGGCGGCGGCGCACGGCGACGAGGCCGTGCGCCAGCGGCCGCGCGAGCCCCGTCGCATGCGCGTATGCGGCAATCAGATGGTCGGCGCCGTCCTGCATGTCAGTTCGCCTGCGTCGTGCCGTCGACGATGGCGTAGGCCTTCGCCGTCGCCGCGTCGAGGCTCGCGGTCAGCCGGCGCCGCAGCGCCTCGATCGCCATGTCAGAACTGTCCTTCGGCACCAGGATCGGTTCGCCGCAGACGATGGCGGCGCGGCTGAACGGCAGGTTGACCGAGGCGCTGTCCCAGCTCGAAACGTCGAGGCGCCGGCTGGAGGCATAGGCGAGCGGCAGGATCGGCCGCCCCGAATGCTGCGCGAGCAGGATGATCCCGCGCCCGGCCTGCTTCGCCGGTCCCCGCGGCACGTCCGCCGTCAATGCCATCGAAATCCCCTCGCCCAGCGCCGACAGCATCTCGAGGAACCCGGCCGCGCCGCCCTTGCGGCGCACGTCCTTGCTGCGGTGCGCTCCGGACGCACGGACCGTGCCGAGGCCGAGCCGGCTGATGGCGATCGCGTTCACTTCCGCGTCAGCGTGCCGGGCGAGCAGCACGGCGAAGGGCATCTCGGGCGGGCGCACCAGCGGCACCATCAGGTGCTGGCCGTGCCACAGCGCGACGATCACCGGCTTGTTCGGCACCGCGAAGTCGCGGATCAGCGGATCCTGGTGCACGATGCGGCTGGTGCGGTGGACGAGCTTCAGATAGCCGGCGAGCGTGCGGCCGAGCACCCGCTGGACGGTGGGTGAGCGCAGCAGCCGGCGGCCGAGATCCATGGCATGCCCTCAGTTCGCCGCCGGCTCGCCGCCGGCGAGCTGGGTGCGGTGCAGACGGTCGTACAGCCCGCCGGCGGCGACGAGGCTGTCGTGCGTCCCCGTCTCGACGATGCGGCCGCGGTCGAAGACGAGGATCATGTCGGCGCGCTTCACCGTCGACAGCCGGTGCGCGATCATCAGCACGGTCCGCCCCTCGAACATGGTGTCGAGCGTCTCCTGCACCTTCGCCTCCGAGGTCGCGTCGAGCGCGCTGGTCGGCTCGTCGAGCAGCAGGATCGGCGCGCCGCGCAGCATGGCGCGGGCAAAGGCGATCCGCTGCTTCTGCCCGCCGGAAAGCAGGCCCCCCGCTTCGCCGACACGCGTCGCATAGCCCTGGGGCAGCGGGGTGATGAATTCCTCAGCGTTCGCCGCCTGCGCGGCCGCCACCACCGCCGCGTCGTCGGCCTCCGGGGCACCGTAGGCGATGTTGGCGCGGATGGTGTCGTCGAACAGCACCGGGTCCTGGGTGAGCAGCGCCGAGGCGCGGCGGACGCTGCTGATCGTCGCCGTGCGCACGTCCTGGCCGTCGATGGTGATGCGGCCGGAATCCGGATCGTAGAAGCGCAGCACGAGGTTGAGGAAGGTCGACTTGCCCGAGCCCGAGGGCCCGACCAGCGCCACCTTGCACCCTGCCGGGATGTCGATGGTGACACCGTCGATCACCGGCCGGCCGGGCTCGTAGGCGAACACGACGTCCTCGAAGCGGATGTTGCCGGCGGAAACCGCCAGCGGCCGGGCGCCGGCCACCTCGGTGATCCGCGCCGGCTCGTCGAGGATCGAGAACACGCGCCGCGCCGCGATCAGGCCCTCGAGCAGCACGTTCTGCAGCGAGGCGAGCGCCTTCAGCGGCTGGTACACCAGCAGCGCCGCGGCCATGAAGCCCATGAACTCGCCGAGCGTCAGGTTGCCGTAGATGCCCTGCCAGCCGCCGTAGAAGATCGCCGCGGCGAAGCCGATGCCCGACAGGCCCTCCGTGACGGGGCCGCTCACCGCCCGCGACTTCGCGGTCTGCAGGATCGCCGCGAGCGTGCGGTCGATCACGGTGCCCGCGCGCGCCGCCTCCGCCGCTTCCTGGCCGTAGGCCTTGACGACGCGGATGCCGGTCAGGGTCTGCGAGACCAGCGAGGAGAGATCGCCGGCGCCGCGCAGCGTCCGGTGCACCGACGAGCGCATCTGCTTGCGCTGCCGCCCGATCAGCACCACGGCGAGCGGCACCGCCGCCAGCACGATCAGCCCCAGCACCGGGTCCATCACCAGCATGGCGACGGCGAGCGCGATCGACTGCAGCAGGTTCTTGGCGATCGAGGTCAGCGTCTGCGCGGCGGCGTTGTTGACGATCTGGGTGTCGTTGGCGAACACCGAGACGAAGGCGGCCGAATGGGTGCGCTGCAGGAAGCCGAGGTCGGCGGAAACGAGCTTTTCGAACAGCAGCTTGCGGAGGTCGGAGACGATACCGTTGCCGATCGAGGCTTCCGTCAGGCGGCCGAAATATTCGGCAAACGAGCGCAGCGCCATCACGGCGATGATGACGCCGGGCAGCGTCCACAGCACCGCCGTTTCCTTGCCGATGAAGATGCGGTCGGCGGCGATCTGCAGCAGGAACGGCAGCGCGCCGGTCGTGACCGCGACGAAGGCCATTGCCACCATCGCCACGGCGAGCTGCTTCCAGCGCGGCGCGACGTGGTTGCGCGCGATGCGGCGAATGATCGGCCAGCCATCGCCGCCGTCGGCCATCTCCTGCCAGGCCGCGCGCGGCGCGCCGTCCTGACGGGTGTCGGTCACCACCATGCCAAGCTTCGTCCTGTTGGGTCGGCCGGCATGTCCGGAAAGACGGCCGCTCACGCGCGTCGGTCTAGCGCAGAAGCGGCCGCCGCGTCACCTCAAAGATCGCGCCGGCGCGGGCTCAGGCGGCGTTGGGCTCGAGCAGCCGGTGCAGGTGCACGATGAAGTAGCGCGTCTGGGCGCTGTCCACCGTCGCCTGCGCCTTCGCCCGCCACGCGTCGAAGGCGGCGGCGTAGTTCGGGTAGATGCCGACGATGTCGAGCTGCGACAGGTCGGCGAAGGTGACGCCGTCGAGCGACGTCAGTTCGCCGCCGAACACGAGGTGGAGCAGTTGCTTGTCGGAAGGCGTCTGGCTCATCGGTCGGTCTATCCCCTCGGGATGCGGATGGAAGGATCAGTGGGCGCGCGGGGCGCGGTCGCCCGACGACTCGTGGCTTTCCGCCTCGCGCCGCACAAGCGGCCAAATCAACGCAGCGACCGCCGGCGGCGCGGCGATCAGCGCGGGCTGCACGGGCTTCGGCCGATTGTAGCCGAGTTCCTCGCCGTCGGAACCGATCAGCCGGCCCCCCGCCTCGGCGAGGATGAGGTCGGCCGCGGCGAGATCCCAGTCGTGCGAGTTCTTGCGCGCCACGGCAAGATCGAGCGCGCCGTCGGCGACGAGCGCGACACGCAGCGCGAGCGAGGCGATGTAGCCCGCCTCCACCATCTGCTCGCCCATCGCCGCGACATGGGCGCGGATCTTGTGCAGCATCACCGGCGGCCCGGCGATCGTGGCCCCCGCCAGCGTCTCGCGCGCCGTCACCTGGATCAGCCGGCCGTTCCTGCGCGCCCCGCCGCCGAGGCTCGCGGTATAGAGCGCGCCCGTGACCGGCCGGTAGAGCGCGCCCGCCACGGGACGGCCGTCCTCGACCACCGCGATGGAGATCGTCCACTCGTCGCTGCCGGCGAGGAAGCCGCGCGTGCCGTCGATCGGATCGACCACGAAGACGCGGCGGCGGCCGAGCCGCTCGGCGTCGTCCTCGGTCTCCTCGGAGAGCCAGCCGTAATCCGGCCGCGCCGTGCGCAGCCGCTCGAACAGGAACTTGTCGACGGCGAGGTCGGCGGCGCTGACCGGCGAGTTGTTGCTCTTGCTCCAGACCTCGGGATCGCGGCCGAAGAACTCGAGCGCCAACGCCCCGCCCGCCCGCGCCGCGGCGGCGACGAGCTCGAGGTCGTCGATCGCGCTGGTCGCCTCAGCTGCCGGCAATGGTGAGGCCCTCGATGGCGAGCGTCGGCGCGACATGCGCGGTGCGGAAGACGAGGTCGTTCGCCGGCACCACCCGCGCGAACATGTCGACGAGGTTGCCGGCGACGGTGACTTCCGACACCGGCCAGGCGATCTCGCCGTTCTCGATCCAGAAGCCCGAGGCGCCGCGGCTGTAATCGCCGGTGATGCCGTTGACGCCGTGGCCGATGAACTCGGTGACGTAGAAGCCGGTGCCGACGTCGCGGATCAGTTCGGCCGGCGATACGGAGCCCGGGTGCAGCAAGAGGTTGGTCGACGACGGCGACGGCGAGCCGGTGCCACGCGCGGCGCGGCCGTTGCTGGCGAGGCCGAGTTCGCGCGCCGTGGCGCTGTCGAGCAGCCAGGTGGTGAGAATTCCGTCGTCGACGATGTCGATCGGCGCCCCGGCGATGCCTTCGCCGTCGAAGGGGCGCGAGCCGGGGCCGCGCGGCCGGCGCGGATCGTCGGTGATGCGGATGCCCGGCGCGAACACGCGCTGGCCGAGCTTTTCTTTCAGGAAGCTGGTGCGCCGCGCGATCGACGCGCCGTTGATCGCGCCCGCCAACGCCCCGAGCAGCCCGGAGGCGACGCGCGGATCGAACACCACGGTCGCCGTGCAGGTCGCGACGCGGCGGCTGCCGAGCCGGCGCACGGCCCGCTCGCCGGCGCTGCGGCCGATGGCGTCGGCACCCTCGAGGTCGGCGCGGTGGTTGCGGCCCGAGGCGTCCCAGTCGCGCTCCATCGCCGTGCCCTCGCCGGCGATCACCGAAACCGAGCGGCCGTGGCGCGACACCCGGTAGCCGCCCGAGAAGCCGCCGGAGGTGGCGAGCGCGACGCCGGCCCAGCTCCAGTAGGCGCTGGCGCCGCCGGAGTTGGCGACGCCGGGCACGGCGAGCGCCGCCGCCTCGGTGGCGGCCGCATCCGCGCGCAGGGCCTCGGCGTCGATCTGGACGCCGTCGAAGAGATCGAGGTCGGCCGGGGCGGTCGCAAACAGCGAGGGGTCGGCGAGGCCGGCGTAGGGATCGCTCGGCGCCACCTTCGCCATCGCCACGGCCCGTTCCGCGATGCGGTCGAGCCCGGCGAGGGTGTTGGCCGACACATGGGCGCTGCGGTCGCCGATGAAGACGCGCAGGCCGAAGTCGTCGCCCTCCGAGCGCGTCGAATCCTCGAGCGCGCCGAGGCGGACGTCGACCGACTGCGAGAAGCCCCGCACCGCGACGGCGTCGGCAGCGTCGGCGCCGGCGGCGAGCGCCGCGGTGACGAGACGTTGCGCCTGGGCTTCCAGTGCGCCGACGTCGAGAAGTTCGTCCATATCCGTTCCCAGATGCCGCGGGCGTCGCGGCGGTTCCGGCCCTGCGGGAATGCGCCGGCGCCAGCCTCATCGTGTCAGAGCGCTTCTAAAGCATTTCACGGCAAAGCGGAACTCGCCTGCACCGCGCCGAGGCTAGAGCCGGATCCCGGGCGAGCAGCCCGGTGACGTTCTGCTAACCCTCTCAGAGATCAGAGAAATTTAACGACGATCCTTAAGCCGATCGTGGGGGAGGCACCGCTAGGGTGTTGTTGTCACGAACGGATCTTCGGGCGCCAGACCCAGAGCAACGGATCCTTCGGACACTGCTGACAGGCGAGAGACGAAGAGAGATGACGATGACGGGAGCCGCAACTGCCTACGCCGTGCGCGCCCAGCGCCTCGATCCCCAGGCCCTGCCCGCCCGGTTCACGATGCCGGCGGGCGGCAGCGACGCGGCGGTCTACCTCGACCGGCGCGGCGTCGTGGTGAAGCGCCGGCTGTCCGGTCTGCCGCTGACGCTGTCCCTGCCGATTTCGGCTTTCGAGGGCATTTCGGTGCGCATCGAGCCGGAAGGCGTGGACGGCCTCGTCGCCCACGTGGAACTGACCCACCGCGACCCAGACCTGACCCTGCCGCTGATGGTGACGCGCGACATGGAAGAGGCCGCGCTCGACTGGGAAAGCTGGTCGAGCATCCTCGGCCTGCCGATGCTGCTCACCGAGACCGACGGCCAGAACCGCGTGGTCGGCGGTGAGGCCAAGGTGCGGATCGAGGCGCCCAAGCCGCGCCGCCGCCGCGCCGCCCTGCAGAACCGCCGCCCGCGCTTCCTCGCCCGGCGCAAGCCCGGCCATTCGCGGCCGATGCCCGTCATCGAGGGCACCGAGATCATCGCCCGCAACTGAAACCGGGCGCCGCCGGCCTTAACCCGGCGCGCCCGCCGAAAGAATCGCGACCGGAACGCCGCGCCGCAACGAATTTGAGACCATGCAACTCGCCCGGGCGCGGTCGATCACCGGCTCCGGGTCCGACCCGTCCGCCAGGCTGCAGTCGACCGTCATCGTGGCGGCGGTCGCGAGCAGCGGCTCGCCGCCGAGTTCGACGTTCACCGTGACGGCCAGCGCCGTGATCTCCAGCCCCATCGCCTCGGCGACATAGCGCAGGTCGTTGCAGAAGCAGCCGCCGATGGTCAGCGCCAGCAGCTGGGCCCCATTGAACCCGAGGCCAAGACCACCCGCCCTGCCCTCCGGCCGGTCGACGACGATCGTATGGGCGCCGGCCCAGCCGACGGCCGCGGCCGTTCCGGCGACATTGCGAAGTTCGACGGTCACGACGGTCATCCCGGTCCCCGCTGCATCAGACCCATCATCGCGATGATGCCATCTCTGATGGCGCCTGCCGAGCGGTCTCGTCAGGGCGCGGCCGGCGCCATCGCCGCCGCGATCAGCCCGTCGGCGACGAGGCCGGCGAAGAAGATCCAGCCGGCCTGCGTGTTGGACTTGAACAGCTTCAGGCACAGCGCGCCGTCGGTATGGTCGAAGCGCGCGATCTGCCAGGCGAGGTGCATCGCAAAGCCGGCGAGGCCGACCCAGGCTAAGACACCTGCCCCCGCCGAATAGAGCGCGATCGCGAACGCCAGCGTCGTCGCGATGTAGCAGCCGCCGATGAAGGGTGCCGACTTGTCGCCATAGGTGAGCGCCGTCGAACCGAGCCCGATCATCGCGTCGTCCTCGCGGTCCTGATGCGCATAGAGCGTGTCGTAGCCGACCGTCCACGCGACGCAGCCGGCGTAGAGGATCCAGGCCGCGATATCGACCTGCCCCGCCACCGCCGACCAGCCGACCAGCGCGCCCCAGGAGAAGGCGAGGCCGAGCACGATCTGCGGGTGGCCGGTGATTCGCTTCATGAACGGATAGATCGCCACCACGCCGACCGAGGCGAGGCCGAGGCCGATCGTGAAAAGATTGAACTGCAGCAGCACGGCGAGCCCGACCAGCGCCTGCAGCGCCATGAACACCAGCGCCTGCCGCACGCTGACCCTTCCTGCCGGAATCGGCCGCGAGCGCGTCCGCGCCACCTGCGCGTCGATGTCCCGGTCGGTGATGTCGTTCCAGGTGCAGCCCGCCCCGCGCATCACCACCGCCCCGACGAAGAACAGCGCGAGGTGCCAGAGGTCCGGACCCGGCCGCCCGGCGGCGATCGCAACCAGCGCCGCCGCCCACCAGCACGGCCACATCAGCAGCCACCAGCCGATCGGCCGATCGAACCGCGCGAGCTGGGCATAGGGCCTAAGTGCCTGTGGCAGCAGCCGATCCACCCAGTTTCCCGGCGCTGCGTCGGCAACGGAGCCGGTCGGAGCATCTCGGCGCGGCAACTCGGACATGCTGGCTTCCTCTCGCGTCTTCGGCCCGAACCGTCGCTCTATAAGATTTTTCTCGTTGCCGCCGCTGGAAAATGTCCATGCGAAAACCAAGATCAACAATGAAGCAACCGCGCCTATATCTTGAATTCAAATCTCCAACAGAAACTCTTTGCAATAGAACCTCAACGCAGACTCTTCTTCGTCGAAAACTCTAAAATTTGCGGTCTCGATTTGATGATGAGAAACCTCAACGATCGATATCACTGATTTAAGGAGCCCATCGGACATTGAAACATTCATATCGAAAACGCCATAGCAGGACAATATTGCTACTCGAGCTGATGAGCTCATATCTTCTCTAAGCGATACAACCAGATCATAGGGGCGATATCCGTTGCCATCGAAGTATCTGCTGACTCGCATTTCATTGATAAACCCAAAGTTGTGGAAGCCGGCAGCAGGCAAAAGCGAAGTATCGTTCTTAATGATCATCGCTTGCATTCCCCCTCTTGAGCTTCACCGCTGCCTTTCGCTGACCGGTGTCCGTTCACCGTGGCGATGCAGGCGCAGCGGATTGGTGGGCAATAAAGACGCGGCGCCCACAGGTCACGCCCTCGGCTGATTTATAATACGACTTGGGGCCACAAAAACATCCCGGTCCCTTTTTGACGGAAAGCGCCTTTTAACGTCGCCTTAACCATAATGAGATCACGTTTATTCGACTTGAGAACTGCCGCCGATTTGAACACCTTGGATTCGGCCTGCCACCGGCGATGTTCGGAGTGGCCGGTCGCGCCTCGGGGATTGAACGAAGCACCGGCACCGCACGATCCGGCCAATGGATAAATGACCGGCCATGAACATGGCCCACGGAGGGACAATGACGATGACGCTGCGCACCCTGCTTCTCTCGATGACGGCCACGGCGATGCTCGCCGGTACGGCCCACGCCGCGGACGTGATGTCCGATTCCCCCTTCGTCCCGGAAGCAGCGCCCTACAACGGCGTCTACGACTGGTCCGGCGTCTATCTCGGCGTGCAGGGCGGCTACGGCTTCGGCGACTCGCGCATCGACGACAACGGCATCACCGGCCTCGACGCCAGCCTCGACACCGACGGCTGGTTCGCAGGCGGCATCGTCGGCTACCAGTACCAGTGGAATTCCGTCGTCTTCGGTATCGAGGGCGAGTTCAACTGGTCCGACTTCAACGAAACGGCTGAAGTCCAGCCGGGCAACTTCGTCGGCAACGAAGTCGACTGGTTCGCCTCGGTCAACGGCAAGCTCGGCTATGCCCTCGACCGCATCCTGATCTACGGCACGGCCGGCGTCGCCTTCGCCGACATCAGCACGAACCAGCGCACCCCGGGTCTCGGTGCGTCGTTCTCGCAGAGCGAGAACTACACCGGCTGGACCGTCGGTGCCGGCATCGACTATGCCGCGACCGAGAACATCATCGTCGGCTTGCAGTACCGCTACTACGACTTCGGCAGCGCCGACTACTCCGCGGTCGCTCCGTTCACGCCGCGCGACCAGGACCTCGACGTCCACACGATCTCGGCCCACCTCACCTACAAGTTCTGACCCGGCGCCGCGTCCGCGGCCCGGTGATGCGACCAACGAAAAAGGGCCCGGAGATTTCCGGGCCCTTTTTTCGTCGGCGGACGCGATCGGACACCGTCCGGTGCCGACGCCGCGGCGTGCTCAGCCGACGGAGCGCTGGTTGATCGGCGGCTGGAAGCTGAGGCCCATGTCCCACGGGAAATAGATCCAGGTGTCCTGGCTCACCTCGGTGATGAAGGTGTCGACCAGCGGCCGGCCCTTGGGCTTGGCGTAGACGGTGGCGAAATGCGCCTTCGGCAGCATCTCGCGCACGATGCGCGCCGTGGCGCCGGTGTCGACGAGGTCGTCGATGATCAGCACGCCGGCCCCCGCGCCGCCGCCGAGCGCGACGATCTCCGGATCGACGCGCTTCAGCACCTGCATCGAGCCCTGTTCCTTGTACTCGTGGTAGGAGGCGACGCCGACCGTCTCGATCACCCGGATGCCGAGTTCGCGCGCGACGATCGCCGCCGGCACCAGCCCGCCGCGCGTGATGCAGACGATCGCCTGCCATTCGCCCTGGCCCGACAGCCGCCAGGCGAGCGCCCGCGCATCGCGGTGGAACTGGTCCCAGGAAACAGGAAAGGCTTTCGCCTGCGGGGCGGCGTCGTCACTCATCGGCGGATCGAATCCTAATAGGAGGCGGTGGAAGCGAGGTCGGCGGCGGCGATCTCGGCCAGCATCGCCCGGACGGCCGCAACGCCGCGCGCCAGCGCCTCCGCATCGCGCGAGCGCACCACCAGCTTGGTGGAGAAATGCGTGCCGGCAAACGTCGGATAGCTGCCGATCGCCGTGTCGGGATGCGCCTTCTGCACGGCGGCGAGCGCGGTGCCGATGGTGCCTTCGCCATAGGGGCAGTCGACGGTCTCCGACAGCACGACGGCACCGACCTCGAGCGTCGGCGCGATGCCCTCGAACATCGCTTCCATGATCTTCGGCACGCCGGCCATCACATAGACGTTGCCGATGCGAAAGCCCGGCGCCTTGGTCAGCGGATTGGCGATCAGCTCGGCGCCGTCCGGGATGCGCGCCATGCGCAGGCGGGCCGGGGTGAGGTCGGCCTCGGTCGCGTAGTGCGTCGCGAGAATCGCCCGCGCCCGCGGATCGACGTCGATGCCGACGCCGAACGCCGCCGCCACCGCATCGGCGGTGATGTCGTCGTGGGTCGGGCCGATGCCGCCGGTGGTGAAGACGTAGGTGTAGCGGGCGCGCAGCGCGTTCACCGCCTCGACGATCCGGTCCGTCTCGTCGGGAACGACGCGGATCTCGGAAAGGTCGATGCCCATCATCGTGAGCCGCGCGGCAATGGTGCCGGAGTTCGAATCGCGGGTGCGCCCGGACAGGATCTCGTCGCCGACGACCAGCACCGCGGCGGTGATGCGCCTTGCCTCACCGCCCGCCCCGGCATCCGTGCCGGCGACCGCATCGACCATGTCCGCTGCCCCTCGAAAACCGATCAAGCCATGTACCCCAAGCCGGGGCGCTTCTCAACCGCCGCGCCATGGCTTGACCCGGCCGGGCCAAGCTGGTTCCTCGGCCCCGATCCCGCGTTCAGGAGCCGCCGTGCGCTTTCCCCATCCGCTCATCGAGGCGACGCTGCTCCGCCGCTACAAACGCTTCCTCGCCGACGTCCGCCTCGCCGACGGCACCGAGATCACGGTCCACTGCGCCAACCCGGGCGCGATGCTCGGGCTGCGGCCCGCCGGCGCACGGGTCTGGCTGTCGCGCTCCGCCGACCCCAAGCGCAAGCTCGCCCATTCCTGGGAACTGCTCGAGGTCGACGGCGGCCTCGTCGGCATCAACACCGCGCACCCGAACGGTCTCGTCGCCGAGGCGATCGCCGCCGGCCGCATCCCGGAACTCGCGGGCTATGCGACGCTGCGGCGCGAGGTGAAGTACGGCGAGCGCAGCCGGGTCGACATGGTGCTCGCCGGCCCGGACCGGCCGCCGGCCTATGTCGAGGTGAAGAACGTGCACCTGATGCGGCAGCCCGGCCTTGCCGAATTTCCCGACAGCGTCACCGCCCGCGGCAGCCGCCATCTCGCCGAGTTGCAGGCAATCGTCGCCGTCGGCGCCCGTGCGGTGATGCTTTACCTCGTCCAGCGCACCGACTGCGACCGCTTCGCCCTCGCCGCCGACCTCGACCCCGCCTACGCCCGCGCCTTTGCGGCGGCGACGGCGGGCGGCGTCGAGGCGATCGCCTATGCCTGCCGGATCTCGGCCGACGAGATCGTCGTCGACCGGCCCTTGCCGGTCGTCCGCTGATCGCGGCGCATCGGCCACAAGCCCCGCCGAAAGCGCCGAATTCGCCGGTCCGCATGGCCGCACCGCACCGGTTCGGGTAGCGGCGCGGGGCCGAATTGCTATATTTGGAGCAATGAGGCGCCGGCCATCCGCCGGGCAACCACGAGAACGACGATGGTCACCTATGTCAGCGCCGAGACGGCGCCGCTCCGCAACACCGGCAGCATCCGGCTCTACGGGCCCGACGGCTTCGAGGGCATGCGCCGCGCCGGGCGCCTCGTCGCCGAATGCCTCGACGGGCTGGTCGACGTGGTGCGGCCGGGCCTGCCGACCCAGGAGATCGACGACTACGTCCGCGATTTCGCGAATGATCACAACGTGCTGCCCGCGACGCTGAACTACCGCGGCTACACCAAGCACACCTGCACCTCGATCAACCACGTCGTCTGCCACGGCATCCCGAACGAGAAGCCGCTGCGCGACGGCGACATCGTCAACGTCGACGTCACCTTCATCGTCGACGGCTGGCACGGCGATTCCAGCCGCATGTACGGCGTCGGCCAGATCAAGCGCGCCGCCGAGCGGCTGATCGACGTCACCTACCAGTCGCTGCTGCTCGGCATCGCCGCCGTGAAGCCCGGCAACACCACCGGCCACATCGGCGAGGCGATCCAGACCTATGTCGAGGGCGAGCGCTGCTCCGTGGTGCGCGACTTCTGCGGCCACGGCGTCGGCCAGATCTTCCACGACACGCCGAACATCCTGCACTACGGCCGCCGCGGCGAGGGCGTCGAGCTGCGCCCCGGCATGATCTTCACCATCGAGCCGATGGTGAACCTCGGCCGCCCGCACGTGAAGGTGCTCTCCGACGGCTGGACCGCGGTGACCCGCGACCGCTCGCTCTCCGCCCAGTTCGAGCACGCCGTCGGCGTCACCGACGACGGCTGCGAGATCTTCACGCTGTCGCCGAAAGGCCTCGACAAGCCGCCGCTCGACATTTCCGGCTGAACAATCGTCAACCGCTGCGCGAGGACGATTGATTTTACGGGCGGTTCGCGGACGATGCGCCGGGGGCACCGTCGCCGGCTGCCGTCCGAATCGCGGCGCCTGCGGGCACGACGTTCGGACGGACGGTGGCGCGCGAGCCCCGCGCGAAGGGGCCGGGGCGAACCGGTCCGGGCAACCGCGGGGCGGGCATGAGCGGCTTCGACGACAGCGGCAAGACCAACATCCCCACCAGCCTGCCGCACTACCACGGCCATCGCGACCGCCTGCGCGCGCGCTTCCGCGACGGCGGCGGCTCGGCGCTCGCCGACTACGAACTCCTCGAACTGCTGCTGTTCCGCTCCATCCCGCGCCAGGACACCAAGCCGCTCGCCAAGCTGCTGCTCGACACCTTCGGCTCGTTCGGCGGGGTGATCGGCGCGTCCGAGACGCGGCTGCGCGGGGTGCCCGGCGTCGGCGATGCGGTGGTCACCGACCTGAAGCTCGTCCACGTCGCCGCCCAGCGCATGATTCGCGGCGAGATGCGCGGCCGGCCGGTGCTCTCGTCGTGGAGCACCGTGATCGACTATTGCCGCGCCGCGATGGCCTTCGAGGAGAAGGAGCAATTCCGCATCCTGTTCCTCGACAAGAAGAACGCGCTGATCGCCGACGAGGTGCAGCAGGTCGGCACCGTCGACCACACGCCGGTCTATCCCCGCGAGATCGTGAAGCGGGCGCTGGAACTCTCGGCGACCGCGCTGATCCTCGTGCACAACCACCCGTCCGGCGATCCGACCCCGTCGCGGGCCGACATCCAGATGACGCGCCAGATCATCGACGTCGCCCAGCCGCTCGGCATCGCGGTGCACGATCACATCATCGTCGGCCGCGAGGGCCACGCGAGCCTCAAGGGCTTGCAACTCATCTGACGCGTTACGACCTCCGGGCCCGGCCCTCGCTTCTGGCGCCCAGAAATCGGGCAGCCGCCGAATGGGTGGCGCCTTCGAAGGCGGCACATGGCATGAAATTCCGCTGAAATCGGATTTTTCGCTGCCTAATGGCCGCACTTGCCTTAGCCGTGGCATTCCCGGTTAGTATGCGGGAGTGCAAAAAGGCACGGCGTAGCGGGAGGACTGGAATGGCGGGGCCGATTTTCGACGAGATGTCTGGCGTCGACGGGGCGTGCCGGCCAGCCTATGCCGCGATCAAGACCTGGCTCGAGGATTCCGACCCCGCCGACATGAAGCGGCGCCAGGAAGAGGCCGAGTTCCTGTTCCGCCGCATCGGCATCACCTTCGCCGTCTACGGCGACGCCGCCGCCGAGGAGCGCATCATCCCGTTCGACATCGTGCCCCGCGTGCTGACGAGCCGCGAATGGGCCGACCTCTCCGACGGCCTGACCCAGCGCGTGCGCGCGCTCAACATGTTCCTCGCCGACGTCTACGGCAAAGGCGAGATCGTCCGCGCCGGCATCGTTCCCGAGGAGCTGATCTTCCGCAATCCGGCGTTCCAGCCGGCGATGGTCGGCGTCAAGCTGCCGTACGACATGTACGTCCACATCGCCGGCATCGACATCATCCGCACCGACGACAAGGACTTCTACGTCCTCGAGGACAACGCGCGCACCCCCTCCGGCGTCTCCTACATGCTGGAGAACCGGGACGTCATGATGCGGCTGTTCCCCGATCTCTTCGCCGAGCACCAGATCCGTCCGGTCGAGAACTATCCCGACGAGTTGCTGGCGACGCTGCGCAGCCTCGCCCCGCGGTCCGCGCCGTCGGAGCCCACCGTGGCGCTGATGACGCCCGGGCCGCTCAACAGCGCCTATTACGAGCATTCCTTCCTCGCCGACCGCCTCGGCGTCGAACTCGTCGAGGGCCGCGACCTCTTCGTGCGCGACAACATCGTCTACATGCGCACCACCGAGGGGCCGAAGCGCGTCGATGTGATCTATCGCCGGATCGACGACGACTTCCTCGATCCCCTCGCCTTCCGGCCCGATTCCGTGCTCGGCGTGCCGGGCCTGATGGCCGCCTACCGCGCCGGCAACGTCACGCTGTCGAACGCCGTCGGCACCGGCGTGGCCGACGACAAGGCCGTCTACACCTACATGCCGGAAATCGTGCGCTTCTACCTCGGCGAGGAGCCGAAGCTGAAGAACGTGCCGACCTGGCGCTGCCGCGAGCCCGACGCGCTGAAATACGTGCTGGAGCACCTGCCCGAGCTGGTGGTCAAGGAAGTGCACGGCTCCGGCGGCTACGGCATGCTGGTCGGCCCCAAGGCCGACAAGGCGCAGATCGCCGCCTTTGCCGAGAAGCTCAAAGCCGATCCGGCCGGCTTCATCGCCCAGCCGACGCTGGCGCTCTCCACCTCGCCGACCTTCGTCGGCGAAGGCGTCGCGCCGCGCCACGTCGATCTGCGCCCCTTCGTACTCTCGGGCGCGAACAAGGTGCGCATCGTTCCCGGCGGGCTGACCCGCGTCGCGTTGAAGGAGGGCTCGCTGGTGGTGAACTCCAGCCAGGGCGGCGGCACCAAGGACACCTGGATCATCGAGGACCCGGGCGCATGAGGACGGTTCGCGACACCCCCCAGAAGCCCTCGTCCCCCGCGCGCCGTCCCGGAGTTGCCGCATGCTGCTGAGCCGCCACGCCGACAGCCTCTTCTGGCTCGCCCGCTACATGGAGCGCGCCGAGAACACCGCCCGTGTCCTCGAGACCGCCTCCCGCCTCGCCTCGGTGCCGAACGGCACCAGCGGCGCCCGCAACGAATGGGAGGCCGCCGTCGACGCCACCGGCGCGCTGGACCTGTTCAAGTCGCTCTACGACGAGGCGACGCCGCGCACGGTGGTCGATTTCCTCGCCTTCTCGCCGAACAATCCCTCGTCGATCCGCAGTTGCTTCGAAATGGGCCGCAACAACGCCCGCTCGGTGCGCACCGCGCTCACCATCGACATGTGGGAGACGATCAACTCGAGCTGGCTCGAGCTGCGCCGCTTCCAGACCGGCAAGATGACCCGCCAGGAGCTGAACGGCTTCATCAACTGGGTCAAGGAAGCCTCGCTGCGCTTCGACGGCTCGGCCTATCGCACGATGCTGCGCAACGACGCCTACTACTTCCTGCGCCTCGGCTCCTACATCGAGCGCGCCGACTTCACCGCCCGCATCCTCGACGCCCGCAGCAGCCTGTTCGACCCGACCCGGGAGACGATCAGCGGCAGCCTCGAGTACTACCAGCTCTCCTCGCTGCTGCGCTGCGTCTCGGCGCTGACGAGCTATCACTGGGTCTACCGCGAGAGCCTGCGCCCGCACCTCATCGCCGACCTGATGATCCTGCGCGAGCAGATGCCGCGCTCGCTGGCGCACTGCTACGAGAACATCACCCGCTTCCTCGACAGCCTCGCGCGTGACTACGGCCGCCAGGGCCCGGCGCAGCGCTCGGCACGGGCGACCTACGGCCGGCTGCAGAACGCCGACTACGCCGCCCTCACCGACGCCGGCCTCGACGAATTCCTCGCCGGCTTCCTCGCCGACAACGGCCGTCTCGGCGCCGCCATCGCCGACCAGTATCTGGGTTGAACCATCGTGTCGCTTCGTCTTGAAATCTCGCACGAGGTCCGCACCGGGTTCGGCCAGCCGGCCTCCTATGCGATCCGCAAGCTCCGCATGACGCCGAAGACGCACGGCGGCCAGTACGTCTGCGACTGGCGCATCGACGTCGACCACGACTGCCGGCTCGACCGCGCCGTCGATTCCTTCGGCAATGTCGTGCACACCTTCTCGGTCGACGGACCGCTGGACGAACTCGCCGTCACCGCCGCGGGCGTCGTCGAGGTCGACGACACCGCCGGCGTGGTCGAGCCCGGCCACGACCGCCTGCCGATCGGCCTCTACCTGCGCGAGACGCCGCTCACCGACATCGACCCCGCCGTCGAGGCGCTCGCCGGCGAGGTGCAGGCCCTGTCGGCCTCACCGCTCGACCGCTGCCACGGCCTGATGGGCCTGCTGACCGAGCGCGTCGCCCGTACCCGCGACGGCAAGGGCACGCTGCAGGCGGCCGCGGCCGTGCTCGGCAAGGCCGAGGGCAGTGCCATCGACATCGCCCACGTCTTCTGCGCCACGGCCCGCCGGCTGATGATGCCGGCCCGGCTGGTGGCGGGCTACATGTACGACGAGGACGACGCGGAGGCCGACGCCTGCCACAGCTGGACCGAGGTGTTCGTCGACGGTCTCGGCTGGGTCGGCTTCGACCCGCCGCACGACCGCTGCCCGACCGACGCCTATATCCGCGTCGCCGTCGGGCTCGACTGGCTCGACGCCTCGCCGCTGCGCGGGGCGAGCAGCGGGCCGGACGACGGCGTCACGTCGTCACAGGTCCGAGTTATCCGTGCGAATCGCTGATCTGGTGGAATTATCTCTCCGTCGCCGCGCTGCGCTGCGGTAGAACCAATCACGTTGCATACAAAGCGCGCCACGCGCGCCGGGCACCGGGACGACGCCTCGCCGTCTGCGGGCCCTGAAAGAGGGCGAGATGACCTATTGCGTCGGAATCCTGGTCCGTGAGGGACTGGTGATGATCGCCGACACCCGCACCAACGCCGGGCTCGACAACATCGCCACCTACCGCAAGCTGCACGTCTTCGAGAAGCCGGGCGACCGGGTGATTTCGCTCGCCACCGCCGGCAACCTCGCGGTGACCCAGGCGGTGATCTCGATCCTGCAGGAGGGCATCCGCTCGGAAGAGGACGGCAAGGTCGAGACGATCTGGACGCAGCCGTCGATGTTCCGCGCCGCGCAGTTCGTCGGCCGCGCCATCCGCGAGGTGTTCCGCATCGACGGGCCGGCGCTCGAGCAGTCGGCGGCGAGCTTCGATGTCACCATGCTGCTCGGGGGTCAGGTCGCGGGCGGGCGGCTGCGCCTGTTCATGGTCTACCGCGCCGGCAACTTCATCGAGGCGACCGAGGACACCCCCTACCTGCAGATCGGCGAGCACAAGTACGGCAAGCCGATCCTCGACCGTGCGATCAAATTCGACACGATCCTCGAGGACGCGCTGAAGATCGGTCTGATCTCGATGGATTCGACCATGCGCTCGAACCTCGGCGTCGGCATGCCGATCGACCTGATCACGGTCCGCCGCAACGCCGTCGCGCACGATCTCCTGCACCGGGTCGAACCCGGCGAGCCCTATTTCCACGACCTGCGCGAGCGCTGGTCCGCCGCCCTCCGCCAGGCCCACCAGAACATCCCCCGCCCGCCCTACGTGGGGTGAACAGGCCGGGAGCCCGGATCGACCGGCCGCCGTTTCAGGCGGTCGGGAGCGTTTCTCAGTTCAGCAGGTACGACGCATCGACCTTCTTCCAGATGCCCGGGCTGATCAGCTTCTTGTGCGCGACCTCCACCGAATGCAGCGGGCCTTCAAGCCGTTCGCGCCAGAAGGCGAGGAAGCGGTTGAGTTCGGGGAACTCCGGGGCGAGGTCGTATTGCTGCCAGAGGTAGCTCTGCAGGATGGCGGGGTGATCGGGGAGGCGATAGAGGATGTTCGCGGTCGTCAGCCCGTAGCCGGCGAGTTGAAGCCTGAAGTCGCTCGAGACCACCATGCCCTGCTCCTTTGCCGTCGTAAGACCCCTCGATCATGCCGCACTGCAACCGGCACGGTGAGGGGCTTCATGGCAATGATGAGCCGGAAATTTTAACGAACTACGAATAATTCTCTTTTCGAAACAGAGGCTTAGCAGCAGACTCTAGCGAGTGCTGCCAGCCTCCCGCGAAGCCTGACGCAACAGCGCCTTCGGGTCGGGGCCTGGATCGCCGCGCCCGTCGAGCGCTGCGACGAGGTCGCCGACCGCGGCGAGCGAGTGGATCGGCCGGAACGCGTCGACATGCGGCAGCATCGCCCGGATGCCGGCCGCCTTCGCCTCGAAACCGTCGAAGCGCAGCAGCGGGTTGAGCCAGATCAGCCGCCGGCACGAGCGGTGCAGCCGGTCCATCTCGTGGCCGAGATCGTCCAGCCCCTCGCGCTCCAGCCCGTCGGTGATCAGCAGCACCACGGCCCCCTGCCCCAGCACCCGGCGCGACCACAGCCGGTTGAAGCTGCCGATGTTCGCCGCGATCCGCGTGCCGCCCGACCAGTCGAGCACCGCCGCCGAGCAGGCGTCGAGCGCCTCGTCGGGGTCGCGCATGCGGAGCTGCCGCGTGACGTTGCTGAGCCGCGTGCCGAACACGAAGGTGGAGACCCGCCGCCGCTTCTCGGTCAGCGCGTGCAGGAAATGCAGGAACAGCCGCGAGTATTGGCTCATCGAGCCGGAGATGTCGATCAGCGCCACCAGCGGCGGCGCCACCTCCACCCGCTGGCGGAAGGCGAGCGGGATGATCGCGCCGCCGGTGCGCAGCGAGCCGCGCATGGTGCGGCGGAGATCGACCAGTTCACCGCGCCGCGCCGCCGCCGCGCGCCGGGTGCGCACGAGGTCGTGCGGCATGGCGAGGCGGCGGATCTCCTCGCGCGCCCGGGCGAGTTCCTCCGCCGTC
The DNA here is from genome assembly GCF_015904235.1 of Methylobrevis albus. Lineage (GTDB taxonomy): Bacteria > Pseudomonadota > Alphaproteobacteria > Rhizobiales > Pleomorphomonadaceae > Methylobrevis_A > Methylobrevis_A albus. Next base: position 378,559 of record NZ_JADZLT010000040.1, on the reverse strand, counting down.
ATCTGCGCAAAATCCTTGCGCTGCAGGATCTCGCGCGCGGACATCGTGAAGCGCGCGTCGACCTCGACCTCCGGCCGCTCGACGAGCTTCACGGCGTCGCGGTCGTCGAACAGCGCCCGGGCGACCCTGGCGGCCCCCGCCTTCGGCTTGGCGGCGGGCGCGCGCGGCGGTGCCTGCGGCGACAGCATCGCCAGCATCTTCTCGACGAGCCCTCGGCTGCGCCAGAAGGTCTCGAACGCCTCGTGGAAGACGGCGCGGTGCTCGCGCTTCTTCACGAACACGGCGTGCAGCGTCCAGTAGAAGTCGTCACGGCTGCCGATGCCCGCCGCACTCACGGCACCCACCGCATCGATCACCGCCGCCGGGCCGACCGGCAGCCCGGCTTTGCGCAGCACGCGCGCGAAATGCACGATGTTGTCGGCGAAGCGGCCGCCGGGTTTGGGCACCGGCACGGCACCGCTCGGATCGGCGGGGGCGTTCACCGCCTCAGCCCGCCACCGCGTCGCGCCGGATCTCGGCGACGATCTTGCCCGCCTCAGAGCCGCGGATCCGGGCGATGTCGTCCTGATACTTCAGCAGCACGCCGAGCGTGTCCGACACCGTGTCCGGATCGAGGGCGAGCTGGTCGAGCTCGGCGAGCGCCGTCGCCCAGTCCAGCGTCTCGGCGACGCCGGGCGCCTTGAAGAGGTCGATCGTCCGCAGCTTCTGCACGAAGGCCACCACCTCGGCGCTGAGCTGCGCCGACGCCCCCGGCACCTTGCCGCGCACGATGGCGAGCTCGCGCTCGGCGTCTGGATAGTCGACCCAGTGGTAGAGGCAGCGCCGCTTCAGCGCGTCGTGGATCTCGCGCGTCCGGTTCGTCGTGACGACGACGATCGGCGGCTCGGCCGCCTTGATGGTGCCGAGCTCCGGGATCGTCACCTGGAAATCCGACAGCACCTCGAGCAGGAACGCCTCGAAGGCTTCGTCGGCGCGGTCGAGCTCGTCGATCAGCAGCACCGGCGCGCGGCCCTCGGCGGTGAGCTCCAGCGCCTGCAGGATCGGCCGGCGCACCAGGAAGCGGTCGGAGAACACGTCCTCGGCGATGCGCGCCCGGTCGGCGCTGCCCGACGCCTCGGCGATGCGGATCTCGATCATCTGCGCGGCGTAGTTCCACTCGTAGACCGCACTCGCGACGTCGAGCCCCTCGTAGCACTGCAGCCGGATCAGCGGCCGGCCGAGCCGCTCGGCGAGCACCTTGGCGATCTCGGTCTTGCCGACGCCGGCCTCGCCCTCGAGAAACAGCGGCCGGCCGAGCTTCAGGGCGAGGAACAGCACGGTGGCGAGCGCCCGGTCGGCGACATAGCCACCGGCGGTGAGCAGATCCACCGTTGCATCGATCGAGGCGGGCAGCGCGGGCGCGTCGGCCATCGGGCGTCTCCGTTGGTTCGGGATCATGTTGCCGCGGGCAACGGCCCGCGGGTGGCGCGCCGTGCAGCACCGACAGCGAGATATAGCAGCGCGGCGGGCAAATCCCACCCGGTCGAAGGTGCGAGACCGGCGGAGCACCCCGCTCCCGGCTTTGCATCTAACCGGCAGCGACGTTCATCTGGGCCCGGGCCTCGCGAACATCGCGCGCCGGAGGTTGCCCGAACAGCCGGCCATACTCCCGCGTGAACTGGGGCACGCTTTCGTAGCCGACGCCGTAGGCGACATCACTGATCGCCTCGCCCTGGGCGAGCATCCGGCGCCGCGCCTCGATAAGGCGGAGCTGCTTTTGAAACTGCAGCGGCGTCAGCGACGTGATGCTGCGGAAGTGGACGTGGAAGGCGGAAAGGCTCATGCCCGCGGCTTTCGCCAGGGCGTCGATCCGCACCGGCTCGGCATAATGGGCGCGCAGGAGCGCGACCGCGCGTGCGATCCGCTGGGCATGGCTGTCGGCAACGCCGAGCGCCCGGATGGCGCCGCCGTGCCGGCCGATGAGCAGCCAGTAGTGCAGCTCGCGGCTGAGCTGCGGGCCGAGGACCGCCAGCGTCGCCGGCCGATCGAACAGCCGCAGCAGGCGCAGCGCCGTGTCCGCCATCTCCGCTTCGGTCGGATCGACCCGCACCGGCTGGGCGGCCTCGAACGGCGCCGGGCCGATCTGACCGACCAGGTCGCCGATGACCGCCGGATCTAGTTCCAGCACCAGCGAATAATAAGGCAAGACCCGGCTGGCGCGCGTGATCTGACTGACGGTCGGAACATCGGTCGTGATGAGGAGGGATTCGCCGGCCCCGAAATCGAAGGTGCGGCTCCCCATCGTCACCCGCTTGCCGCCCTGCAGAACCAGGGCGACCAACGGTTTGGAGATCGCATACTGCAACATGGTCGGCGCCGTTTCGCGCAGGATCACCAGGCCCGCGACCGGCGTGGCGGCGACGCCATCCCGGTCGGCGTGGGCATCGGCGTAGCGACGAGCGTGGTCGAGCAGCTGATCGGTCATGCCACCTTGATAGGGCGAACGGGGCCCGTTGACAACAAGGCTGGAGAATCGAGCAAGAGTTCGGGACGATCGCGCAACTGCCGAAGGGCGGGTGGCCGCATAAGGATGCCGCAACCAAGGAGGCATCCATGACCACCATCTCTCTCGTCACCGGCGGCAGCCGCGGTCTCGGCCGCAACACCGCCATCAGCATCGCCCGCCACGGCGGCGACGTGATCCTCACCTATCGCAGCGGCAAGGCCGATGCGGACGCGGTCGTCGCCGAGATCGAGGCCATGGGCCGCAAGGCGGCGGCGCTGCAACTCGACACCGGCGCCGTGTCGACCCTGCCGGCGTTCATCGAGGCGCTGCGCGGCGCGCTCAGCACCATCTGGGGCCGCAGCACGCTCGACCACCTCGTCAACAATGCCGGCCACGGCGAGATGGCCGACTTTGCCGCCACCACCGAAGAGCAGTTCGACCGGCTGTTCGACGTCCATGTGAAGGGCGTGTTCTTCCTGACGCAGGCGCTGCTGCCGGTGCTGGCCGATGGCGCGCGCATCGTCAACTTCTCGTCGGGCCTGACCCGCGTGTCGTTCCCCGGCTTCTCGGCCTATTCGGCCGCCAAGGGCGCGGTGGAGATCCTGACGGTCTACATGGCCAAGGAACTCGGTGGCCGCGGCATCACCGCCAACAGCGTCGCCCCCGGCGCGATCGAGACCGACTTCCTCGGTGGCGCGGTGCGCGACATCCCGGATTACAACCAGGCCTTCGCCGGCATGACGGCGCTCGGCCGCGTCGGCCTGCCCGACGATATCGGCCCGATGGTCGCGAGCCTGCTCGGTCCCGACAACCGCTGGGTCACCGGCCAGCGGATCGAGGTCTCGGGCGGACAGACGATCTGAGGTGACGGCGGGCGCCGCGACCACGCGGCACCGCCCAACCTAGCGCAGCGCCGCGATTCGCCCGCCGCGCCACTGGTAGAGCGCGTAGCCCGGCAGGTCCGAATCGCCCGCGGCGTCGAAGGAAATCTCGCCGAGCACGGTGTCGAACGAACCGGCAGCAATTTCGGCGGCAACATCCGGTCCCGCCAGCGACCCGGCCTCCCCGGCCGCGGCGGCCCAGACCTCGACGGCGGCCTGCGCCCGGCGGGCGTAACCGGCAAAGCCCGCCGCGTCGCCGGCGCCGATGAGATCGGCGGGAGCGGCGAACACGGTGCCCTCGGCCGCGTCGCCGGCAAGGCCGAGATAGTCGTCCACCATCAGCGCGTCGCCGCCGACGACGGTCGGCCGTTCGCCGACGGCGGCGAGGTCGGTGACGATCTGCGCGGCGTCGGCCTGGTAGCCGCCGATGAACAGCACGTCGATGCCCTCGCCGGCGAGCTTCGCCGCCAGCGTCTCGAAGCTGCGCTCGCCGGCCTGGAAGGTCTCGATCAGCACCGGCTTGCCGCCGCGCGAGCGGAAGGCGGGCAGCGCGCCGTCGACGAGGCCCTTGCCGTAAGTCGACCCGTCGCCGACGAAGGCGACCGCGGCATTGCGGTAGGAGCGCCCGAGGAAGGCACCGAGGAAGCGACCCGCCGCATCGATGCGCGGCGCGATGCGGAACACCATCGGCGCGGGCCGGGTGTCCGTGACCTTCGACCCGGCCGCCGACGGGGTGATCAGCACGATACCGTTCTCGGCGTAGACGTTCGCTGCCGCGACCGAGGCGAGCGAGCAGAAATGCCCCACGACAAGGCGCACGCCGCGGCCGACCAGCCGGTTCGCCGTCGCGGTGGCGCGCTCGGCGTCGCAGGCGTCCTCCGCCTCCTCGACCACGATCGGCTCGCCCTCGACCTCGCCGATGGCGGCGGCCCCGGCGGCGACCCCGGCGCGGATCGCATCGCCGAACGGCGCGAAGGCGCCCGACGACGGCGCGACCACGGCGATCCGCACCTCGGCGGCGGCCGGGGCGGCGACGGCCAGCGCGGCGAGCATGGCGGCGAGAAGAAGCGTCTTTGGCGGCGGAAAACGGCGCATGGGCTTTCGTAGCACGATCACCGGGGCGGGCAAGCCCCGCGGCGGCGGATGCCCGCGCGGCACGGCCAAGCACCACGTTCTGGCGCCAGGTTCTGGCGTCAGGTTCTGGCCTCAGGTCCCGGCGCGCCGCCGCCAGCGCGCGAGCAACGGGCGATAGAGGCGGACCACCGCATGCGCGGCCGCCCCGACGGCGCCGGCGCAGAGCACCAGCTTGCTGATCATCTCCATCGCGCCGTCGATCAGCACCGCGTGCCAGGCCGCGCAGACCACCGCGGCAAGGCCGACGAGGCTGTGCACGCGCCGCGCGACCACCGGGCGGGGCACCGCCCGCACGAGCCCGCCGAGCAGCGCGACGACCATCAGCAGCACGAGCCCGGCGACGCCATAGACCGAGAACGGCGTCGGCGACTCGAGCAGCAGCGCGTCCATGATGTCGTCCGGACTGTAGAGGTAGAGGCCGATGACGTGGCCGACGGCGAGCGCCACCGCGACCGCGCCGACCAGACGGTGCCAGCCGAGCCGCTGCGGACCGGGCAGCGCGCCGCTGGCGAGCAGCGGCTGCACGAACAGCAGCGACAGCGCGACGATGCCGGCAAAGCCACCGGCGACCCAGACCGCGTCGCGCCCGGCGAGCAGCGGGCTCGCCGCGGCGATCGCCACCGGCACGACCGCGACGGTCGTCACCAGCACGATGCGCAGCACGTCAGCTCCCGGCACCATCGGTGCTCGGTGCGAGGATGAAGTCGACCTCGATGCTGGTGTCGTTGCGGCTGCCCAGCACCGGGCGGAGGAACAGCGTGCCGTAGCCCGGATCCTCATAGGCGATGTGGATGTGCGGCTGGCCGAACTGCGGCACCACAGGCGACGTCTCCAGCCGGTAGCGACCCTCGGCGTCGGTCATCACGCTGCCGCGGTTGCTCGGCTCGCGCTCGCCGCCGCGCTCCGTGGCGGTCCAGATCTGCACGCGGACGTTGGGGATCGGCGCGCAGGTCCCGGCATGGCGCACGGTGCCGCTGACGATGAAGCCGGTGCCGAGGTTTTCGACCATCGGCGCGCCGGCGACATAGTTGTTGCGGCCGCCGCGCATCGTCTCGGTGGCGGCGCAGGCGCCGTCCTGCGCAAGCGCGGGCAACGGCGCGGCGAGGGTGAAAACCAGGGCCGCGGCAACCGCCAGCCGGCCGGCGACACGATGGGCGGGACGGATGGTCATCGGCCGTGCTCCTGTGGTTGGCAACGTCTCCCGGTGTGCCGGAAGCCGATGTCGAACATAGGGCAGGTGATCGGCGGGACGGGCGCAGCGCTTCAAGATCGCGTGATATCCGGACAAGAAAAATCCGCCGCATCGGGTGATGCGGCGGATCTTTCAGATGCAGCGGCCAGCCGGCCGCCTCAGGCGGCCGGACCACACGAAGCTGGATTACTGCAGCTCGGTGTAGGTGATCTTGCCGGCGTCGTTCGCCTTCCAGACGTACATCGTGTAGTCGGCGTCGGTACGGTCGCCCTTGTCGTCGAAGGCGAGGTTGCCGATGACGGTCTCGACGGCGTCACCGCCCTTGAGCGCGGTCGCGACGGCTTCCGGATCGTTGCTGCCGGCCTTGGTGGCACCGGCGGCGATGACCTGGATCGAGGCGTAGGCGTAGAGCGTGTAGGCTTCCGGCTCGAAGCCCGCGGCGCGGAACTTCTCGACCGCGGCGGTTGCGGCCGGGTTCTTGCGCGGGTCCGGACCGAACGTCATCAGCGTGCCTTCGACGGCCGGGCCGCCGATCGCGGCGAACTCGTCCGAGGTGATGCCGTCGCCCGACATCAGCACGGCCTTGAGGCCGGCTTCCGACGCCTGGCGGATCAGCAGGCCGCCTTCCGTGTGCAGGCCGCCCCAGTAGATGACTTCGACGTTCGCCGACTTCAGCTTGGAGATCAGCGCCGAGAAGTCCTTGTCGCCGACGTTGACGCCTTCGTAGACCGCTTCGGTGATGCCGGCCGCGTTGGCCGCCTTCTTGGTCTCGTCGGCGAGGCCCTGACCGTAGGTGGTCTTGTCGTGGATGATCGCGACGGCCTTGTCGGCGAAGTTCGCGGCGATGTAGGCGCCGGCGACCGCGCCCTGCTGGTCGTCACGGCCGCAGGTGCGGAACGTGTTCCACAGGCCGCGCTCGGTGAACGTCGGGTTGGTCGAGGCCGGGGTGATCTGGAAGATGCCGTTTTCGGCGTAGACTTCCGAAGCCGGGATCGAGACCGACGAGTTGAAGTGGCCGACCACGAAGGTCACGCCGTCGCCGACGAACTTGTTCGCCACCGAGACGCCCTGCTTGGCGTCCGACACGTCGTCGCCGAGCACGATCTCGATCATCTCGCCGTTGATGCCGCCGGCGGCGTTGATGTCCGCCACGGCCTGCTCGGCGCCCTTCTGCAGCTGCGCGCCGAAGGCGGCGTTCGGGCCGGTGAACGGACCACCGACGCCGATCTTGATGTCGGCCTGCGCGGCACCCGCGAATGCCAGGCCGGCCGCGAGGACCAGACCGGACAACAGATAGTTCTTCATGACTGCGTCTCCCGTTCGATTTTTCGAGATGGGCGCCCCCTCTGGACGCCCCCATGCGGATGTCGCTCGCGAAATCTGTCTCAGTTCGCTCGCCTTGTCATCCGGATTCGAATGATCCGAAGGTCGGATCGAATGCGCCTTAACCCCTTGTATTACAACTCGTTGTTCCGGGTGCCGCTCAGGCTTTCGCCTTCTCGCGCCAGCTGAACGGCCCGGTCTTCTCGTAGAGCCAGTAATACTGTTTCGCCATCTGCCCGGTCCGGGTGTAGCGGAAGCCCGCCGCCCCGATCAGGCTGACCACGATCGTGTCGACGATGTAGTAGTGCAGCGACAGCAGCGTGCCCTCGAACATCGCGAAATGGATGAACCGCACGGCAAAGCCGAGGATCAGCAGATAGAAGGCGAGCGAAAGCCCGCCGCGCCAGGTCTGCGCGCAGGCCCGGCCCGTCATCCACGCCAGCCACCCGCCCATGATGCAGGTGACGAGGATGAACAGGAAGATCGAGGTTTCTTCGTAGAGAATGCCCTGCATCGAAGATGTCTCCCTCCGCGCTCAGTGGCGCCCGCCCTCGAGATAGGCGGCGCGCACTTCCGGATTGGCGAGCAGTTCCTGGCCGGTGCCCGACAGCGTCACGAGGCCGTTGACCATCACGTAGCCGCGATGGGCGAGTTTCAGCGCATGAAAGGCGTTCTGCTCGACGAGGAACACGGTCAGCCCCTCGGTCCGGTTGAGATCGCGCACGGCGTCGAAGATCTGCTTCACGATCAGCGGCGCGAGGCCGAGCGACGGCTCGTCGAGCATCAGCAGCCGCGGCCGCGCCATCAGCGCACGGGCGATCGCCAGCATCTGCTGCTCGCCGCCCGACAGCGTGCCGCCGCGCTGCGTCAGGCGCTCCTTCAGCCGCGGGAACAGCGTGAACATCCGCTCCACGTCGTCGTTGAAATACTTCAGCTTGTCGAGCGACGCGCCCATCTGCAGGTTTTCGAGCACGGTCATGCGCGGGAAGATGCGCCGACCCTCGGGCGACTGCGCGATTCGGAGTCGTGCGATCTCGTGGCTCGGCATCCGGGTGATGTCGCGCCCGTCGAACAGCACGCGGCCCTCGCGCGCCTGCGGGTTGCCGAAGATCGTCATCATCAGCGTCGACTTGCCGGCGCCGTTGGCGCCGATCAGCGTGACGATCTCGCCCGGATAGACGTCGACGTCGACGCCCTTCAGCGCGATGATGTTGCCGTAGTAGGTCTTGACCCCCTCGACCTTCAGCAGCGGCGGCCCGACCTTCGCGACGGTGGTGTCCTGGGTTTCGATCACCGCCGTCATTGCCGCGCCTCCTCGACCACCACGTCGAGGGCCTCCTCGACCTCCGCCACCTCGTCGTCGTCGACGCCGAGATAGGCGGCGATGACGCGCGGGTCGGCCTTCACCTCGGCGGGGGTGCCGTCCGAGATCTTGATGCCGTATTCGAGCACCACGACGTGGTCGGAAATCTCCATCACCACCGACATGTCGTGCTCGATCAGCAGCAGCGACGTGCCCTCGGTCTTGCGAATGTCGAGCAGCAACTGGTTGAGCTCGCCCGATTCACGCGGGTTGAGGCCGGCCGCCGGCTCGTCGAGGCAGAGCAGCTCCGGCGAGGTGCACATCGCCCGGGCGATCTCCAGCCGGCGCTGCGCGCCATAGGGAAGGTCGCCGGCCGGGTCGTCGGCGCGGTCGGTCAGGTTGATCTTGTCGAGCCAGTACTTCGCCTTCTCGATTGAGCGCTTCTCGGCCTTCTTGTAGGCCGGGAAGCCGATCAGGCCGAGCACGGTCATGCCGGACGCGATCATCAGCGGATTGTGCTGCGCGACCAGCAGGTTCTCGAGCACGGTCATGCCCGAGAACAGCCGGATGTTCTGGAACGTGCGCGCGACCTTGGCCGTGGCCGAGATCTTGAAGTCCGCCATCCGCTCCAGAAGGTGCGTCGAGCCGTCGCCATGCTGCAGGCGCAGCATGCCCTGCGTCGGCTTGTAGAAGCCGGTGATGCAGTTGAACACGGTGGTCTTGCCGGCGCCGTTCGGCCCGATCAGCGCGGTGATGTCGCCGCGCCCGGCGGCGAACGACAGGTCGTTCACCGCGACGAGGCCGCCGAAGCGCATCGTGACGTGTTCGACCGAAAGGACGGGATCCTTTTCCCAGGACGGAGCGGGCATCAGCCGTGACCCTCCTGCACGAGGGAGCCGGAAACCGCCTTGCGTTCGGTGAGGAACGCGGTCGGCTCGCGCTGGCCGACGAAGCCGCGCGGCTTCCAGACCATGATCGTGACCATGGCGAGGCCGAAGATCAGCATGCGGAAGAGATCCGGGTTGAAGTCCGACCCGAACACCACCTTCAGGAACGACAGCTCGCGCAGGATCTCGGTGCCGCCGATCATCGCCACCGCCGCGATCGCGACGCCGATCATCGAGCCCATGCCGCCGAGCACCACGATGGCGACGATCACCGCCGATTCGAGGAACACGAAGGATTCCGGGCTGACGAAGCCCTGGCGGGCGGCGAAGAACGAGCCGGCGAAGCCGCCGAACATCGCGCCGATGGCGAACGCCGTCAGCTTGGTGTTGGTCGTGTTGATGCCGAGCGAGCGGCAGGCGACCTCGTCCTCGCGCAGCGCTTCCCACGCCCGGCCGATCGGCATGCGGCGCAGCCGGATCGTGACGAAGGCGGTGAGCAGGGCGAGCGCGAGGATCAGATAGTAGAGGAAGATCTTGTAGTACGCGCTGGAGTTGGCGAGGCCGAACACCTTGCCGACGTAGTTCGGGTCGGCCACGTTGAACGTGATCCAGCCGAACAGATCGACCTTCGGGATCGACGAGATGCCCGCCGAGCCGTTGGTGAGCTCGCGCCAGTTGATCAGCACGAGCCGTATGATCTCGCCGAACGCCAGCGTGACGATGGCGAGATAGTCGCCGCGCAGGCGCAGCACCGGGAAGCCGAGGATGATGCCCCACATCGCGGCGAGGATGCCGGCGAGCGGCAGCAGGATCCAGAACGACAGCCCGAAGTGCGTCGCGAGCAGCGCGTAGGAATAGGCGCCGACCGCGTAGAAGGCGACGTAGCCGAGATCGAGCAGGCCGGCGAGGCCGACGACGATATTGAGGCCCCAGCCGAGCATCACGTAGATCAGGATCTGGATGCCGAAGTTGTCCACCCACTTGATCGACTGCTGGTAGCCGAGCATCGACACGATGATCACGGGGTAGAACAGCAGGAAGACGAGGCCGATCGTCTTGATGTTGCGGCGGAGGAACGACGGCTCGGCCGTGCTCTCGACCTTCGGCTGCGCCTTCCACATCGCCATGCGCGGGAAGACGAAGGCGCGCAGCACGAAGCGCCCGACGGCGACGATGCCGACGATGATCGCGACGAGGCCCCAGTGGCTCTCGACGATCAGCTGGTTGCTCATGTTCTGGGTGGTTCTCAGGCCGACGAGCGGCCCGAAGATACCCAGCGCGATGACCCCGGACAGCACCGCGTCTTTCGCGGCGGCGGCGAAGTCGGGCTCGAACGGGCGAGCCGGAGCGGAGGTGCTCATGATCAGACCTTCTCGACTTCCGGTCGTCCGAGGATGCCCTGCGGCATGAAGATCAGCACGATGGCGAGGATCGAGAAGGCGGCCACGTCCTTGTAGTCGATCGAGAAGTAGCCCGACCAGAACGTCTCGATCAGCCCGATCAGCAGCCCGCCGAGCACGGCCCCCGGCAACGAGCCGATGCCGCCGAGCACCGCGGCCGTGAACGCCTTCACCCCCGGCACGAAGCCGTCGGAGAAGTTGACCACGCCGTAGTACATCAGGAACAGCGTGCCGGCGACGGCGGCGAGCGCCGCGCCCATCACGAAGGTCAGCGAGATGGTGCGGTCGACGTTGATGCCGAGCAGCGCCGCCATCTTGCGGTCCTGCTCGCAGGCGCGCTGGGCGCGGCCGAGCGAGGTCTTCTGCACGAGGAACCAGAAGCAGGCGAGCAGCACGGCGGTGACCGCGATGATGATCAGCTGCTTGTAGGAGACCGACACCGTGAAGCCGTTGCGTTCCCACAGCGCGATCGACTCGGTGACCATCGGCGGCACCGGCTTGTTGCGCGGGCCCTGGGCGACCTGGATGAAGTTCGACAGCACGATCGACATGCCGATCGCCGAGATCAGCGGCGCGAGGCGGAACGAGCCGCGCAGCGGCCTGTAGGCGACCCGCTCGATCGTCCAGCTCATGAGGCCCGTCAGCACCATCGAGATGACCATCACGATCAGCAGGGCGAGCGCGACGGACGCGACCCCGAGCCAGGTGGTCAGCACGAGGAAGAAGATGAGCGCGATGAACGAGGAAACCATGAACACATCGCCATGGGAGAAGTTCACCATGCCGATGATGCCGAAAACCATGGTGTAGCCGATGGCGATCAACCCGTAGATCGACCCCAGCGTCACCCCATTGATGAACTGCTGAAGGAAAAGCTCCATGCGTCCGATGTCCCCTGCGGTCGCGCGGCGTTTTCGCCGTCATGCCCTTTTTGTCGCACCATTGTTGTGCGTGCCGGTTCCATTAGCAAGCCGACTTCGTCAGCACAACGGCGTGCGGATGCAATCGCATGGGGATAGCGATCGTTTGGTGAGTATCCCGGCAAGAGGCCGGCATCACGGAGATTTTTGCGATATTGCCGGGAGCGATCTGGTGAAATCCGCGATGCCGACCGGTGCATCGCCCGGTCGACGTCGACGCCGGGCCGGGCGTGATCGCGCCCTGGGCTTCCGATCGGCGCGACATGCGCCATATTCCGGGTGCACGTTCCGCCGCCACCCTCCCCGGCCCCGCCCCACCCGTTCGCTCCGCGCGTAGAAAGTCCGTTCCATGACCCGCCCCACCGGCCCCTTCCCGCCGCCCGACGCGCCGGTCGCCCCTCAATCGGATGCCGCGGCGTTCCGCGATGCGCTGGCCCGCGTGCCGGCCGCCGTCGTCGTGGTGGCGACCGATGGCACCGCCGGGCTCGGTGGCTTCACGGCGACGGCCTTTACCTCGGTCTCCGACGCGCCGCCGACGATCCTCGTCTGCCTCAACCGGAAGAGCACCCAAACCGAGGTGTTCCGGACCAACGGCGTCTTCTCGGTCAACCTCCTGCCCGCCGACGGCCGCGCCGTCGCCGACCTTTTTGCGGGCTTCACCAAGACGGCGGCGCCGCTGCGATTCGATCCCGCCCTCTGGCAGCGCGGCGCCGGCGGTGTTCCGGTGCTGAAATCGGCGCGGGTCGTGCTCGAGTGCCGGCTCTCGGCGCTGACGCCAGTCGGCAGCCACCACGTGCTGTTCGGCGAAGTCGACCGCGTCGCGATCAAACCCGCCGCGCCGGACGCGGCGGAAATCCTGCTCTACCACGACCGCGGCTATCGGGAGATCTGATGCGACAGACCGGCCCCCTCAACCTGATCACCGACGTTCCCGGCCTGCGCGTCGGCAACGCCGAGGACCATCCCGGCATGACCGGCGTCACCGTCCTCGTGCCCGACGAGCCGGCCACCGCCTCCGTCGCGGTGCTCGGCGGCTCGCCCGGCACGCGCGAGACCGACCTGCTCTCGCCCGAGCAGACCGTGCCGACGGTCGACGCGCTGGTGCTCGCCGGTGGCTCGGCCTACGGGCTCGAGGCGGCGGCGGGCGTCACCGCCGGTCTCGTCGCGCGCGGCAGTGGCTTCAAGGTCGGCGGGGCGCTGGTGCCGATCGTGCCGGCGGCGATCCTGTTCGACCTCACCGTCGGCGACAAGCCGTGGAGCCTGCCCGGCGCCGACGGCCCGGAGCCGCCGCACCGCCGTCTCGGCCGTGCGGCCTTCGAGGCGGCGCTCGCGCGCGGGGATCGCCGCTTCACGATCGGTGCCGCCGGGGCCGGCCTCGGCGGCACCGCCGCCCGCGGCCGCGGCGGCCTCGGCTCGGCCTCGACCGTGCTCAGCGACGGCACCATCGTCGGCGCCCTCGTCGCCGTGAACGCGCTCGGCTCGGTCACCATCGGCGACAGCGACCACTACTGGGCGGCACCGTTCGAGATCGGCGACGAGTTCGGCGGTCGCGGCTGGCCTTCGCCGATGCCCCGCGATGCGGTCGACCTCGTGACCAAGCGCGGCGGACTGCCGGTCGCGAACACCACGATCGCCATCGTCGCCACCGACGCGACGCTGGACAAGGCGGAGGCGAAGCGGATGGCGAGCGCCGCGCACGACGGCATCGCCCACGCCGTCTGGCCGGCGCATACGCCGTTCGACGGCGACCTCGTCTTCGGCCTTTCGACCGGCCGGCGGCCGCTCGGCGAGGACGCGATGATGGAGCTCTGCGCCGCAGCCGCGGCGACGCTCGCCCGGGCCATCGCCCGCGGCGTCCACATCGCCCGCACCCGCGGCACCGACGACTGAGACAAGGGTCAGGGCACCCACCAGTAGCGGACGAGGTGGAAGAAGATCGGCGCGGAGAACACGACCGAATCGAGCCGGTCGAGCATTCCGCCGTGCCCTTCGATCATCCGGCCCCAGTCCTTGACGCCGCGGTCGCGCTTCACGGCGGACATCACCAGCCCGCCGAAGAAGCCGAGCAGCGCCAGCACCAGCGCCATCGCAGCGGCCTGCAGCGGCGTGAACGGCGTGATCCACCAGAGCGCCGCGCCGAGCAGCACCGCACTCGCCGCCCCGCCGACGAAGCCCTCCCAGGTCTTCGACGGCGACAGCGCCGGCGCGATCTTCCGCCGCCCCAAGAGCTTGCCCCAGACGTACTGCAGCACGTCGCTCGACTGCACGACGAGCACGAGGAACGCGATCAGCAGCAGCCCGCGGCCCTCGTAGCCGGGGATCGGCAGCGTGAGCAGCGCCGGTACGTGGCTGAGGCAGAACACGCAGACCATCAGCCCCCACTGCATCTCGGCGACGCGCTCCATGAAGCGCGTGGTGTCGCCGCGCAGCGCCATGATGATCGGCAGCAGCAGGAAGACGTAGACCGGGATGAAGATCGAATAGAGCCCGTACCATTCGTCGTAGACGAGCCAGTACTGCGCCGGGATCACCACGAAGAACATCGCCGCGAGCGCCCGGTGGTCGGCGCGGCGGGTGTCGGTCAGCGTCAGGAATTCACGCAGCGCGGCAAACGACGCGAAGGCGAACAGGATGATCACCCCCGCCTTGCCCGCGACGAAGGCGGCGGCGATCAGCGCCACCATCACCCACCACGCCTTGATGCGGGCGTTGAGATTGTCGATGCCCGGGCTCGGCCCGGCTCCGGCCCGCCGCTTCAGCACGAGGCCGATCGCCGAGGCGAGCGTGAGGAACGCGGCGATGCCGAGGAAGAGCGCGATGGTCTGCTCCCGCGCCGTCATGGCCGCGCCTCCCCTGCCCCGTCCGCGACCGCCGTGCCCGGCTTGGCCGACAGCGCCACCACGGCGGCGCGGGCGCGGGCGAGGAACGCATCCTTCTCCTCCCCCTCGCCGAGCCGCAGCGGCGCGCCGAAGCGGACGTCGCAGAGCAGCGGCACCGGCAGCACCTCGCCCTTCGGCAGCACCCGGCTGAGATTGTCGATATAGACCGGCACCAGGTCGACCTCCGGCCGCGTGCGCGCGATATGGTAGAGGCCCGACTTGAACGGCAGCAGCCCGGCGCCGCTGGTGTTGCGCGTGCCCTCGGGAAACAGGATCAGCGACTGCCCGGCGCCGAGCGCCTCGGCCATCCGCGTCACCGGATCATTGGTGCGCGTCGCCGGATCGCGGTCGATCAGCAGCGCGTCGAACACGTCGCGGCCTAGGAAGCGGCGCACCCGGTCGGCCTGCCAGTAGTCCGCCCCGGCCACCGGCCGCGTCTGCCGGCGCAGCGCCGGCGGCAGCACGGTCCAGATCAGCACGAAGTCACCGTGGCTGGCGTGATTGGCGAAATAGATCCGCGGCTCCGGCGATGGCGTGCAGCCGATCCAGTTGCCGCGCACGCCGGTGACGACCCGGGCGAAGCCCGTGACGGCGAAGGCGGCAAGCGTGGCGGCAAATCGGCGGATCATCGACCGCCCTCCCCGATGAAAAGCAACGCGACCGCGATCGGCAGGACAATCTGCGCCACCGCCGCGATCACCTGCAGGCGCAACAGCCGTTTCGCCCCGGCGACGCGCGCGCCGAGCGGCCGGCCGGCCTTTTCCGGCGGCAGCAAGCCTGCCGTCCGCATCGCGGCGTCGAAAGCGGCGAGGTCGGGGCTGCAGGCGAGGCGGCGGAACAGGCGGGCGTCGAGATCGACCCGAAGGCCGAGCCAGAGGCACCAGAGGCCGATTGCGACCGCGACGAGGCCCGGCGCCAGCAGCGCGGCGTCTATCGTGCCCACGAGCGCCGCGACCGCGCCGATGGCCCCCGCCAGCGTCAGCAACCGCGACAGCGCCCCGAGCGGGCGGCCACAGGCGCAGAGGTCCGCGGCGATGCCGGCGAGCATCTCGTTTTCGGCCGCGGGCGCACCGGATGTTTGGGTCGTCCCTGAAGTTGCCGGGCCGGATTCGCTCATGGCAACCGGGCCGCCTCTTCCACAGCGATCAGTGTATCGTCGCAGAGGACCACGCGCGCGCCGGCCGCCGCAAGCAGCTTGACGGCCGCATGCGCGTCGGCGACTCGGCCTGTGCGCACCAGCCAGGTCGCCGCGGCCGCGGCGCTGCGCGAGAAGCCGAGCGCGCAGCAGACCAGCACCGGCCCGCGTCCCGCCGCCCGCACCCGCTCGATCGCGATCGCCGCGTCGCGCAGCAGCCGTGGCGGCGGCATGACGAGATCGAGCGCCGGGACGGCGACCACCGGCGCGCCGCGCACGGCGGGAAGCTCGGCGGCGAGGTCGACGATGGCGACGAACGGCTGTTGCCAGACCGGCGACCGGTCTGACCGCGCCGGGAACCGGCCGATGTAGACACCGTCAGAAACCGCGACCGGCCGCGGCGCACGCCGGGTCCAGAGCCGCGAATTGGCGAAGGCGGCGAGGATGTAGGGCGCGAGCAGCAGCCGGGCCGCGAGGCTCATCCGCCCGTCGGCGCGCTTCTGGAAGCCGGCGGGACCGAAATACGCATAGTTCGCCGCGACCAGCCCCAGCGCCACCGCCGGCCAGAACAGCCACAGCCCCGCCCCGCCGAGGGCGAGCCCGAGCGCGGCGAACAGGGCCGCTCCCGCGAGATAGCGCAGCGCCAGGACATGGCGGCGCGGATCGCTGGTGAGCGCTGCCGCGGCGAACGGGCTCGGCGCCGCGTCCGGCCAGATCCACAGGCAGGCGAGGCCGAGCAGCGCGCCGGTCGGCACGTCGATGAAATGGTGCTGGTAGGTGGTCAGCACCGAGACGCCGATCAGCGCGAACCAGACGTGCAGCAGCGGCCGCAGCCAGCGCGGCAGGTGGCGCGCGTAGAGCA
Source organism: Methylobrevis albus (assembly GCF_015904235.1). Lineage (GTDB taxonomy): Bacteria > Pseudomonadota > Alphaproteobacteria > Rhizobiales > Pleomorphomonadaceae > Methylobrevis_A > Methylobrevis_A albus. The sequence continues at coordinate 362,158 of NZ_JADZLT010000040.1, read as the reverse complement.
CCCAGAGGATGACCAGCAGCGCGATGTGCAGCGACGGCGCCTGGTTGAACGGCTTGTCGAAACCGGCGAGCGCGTCGAACAGGAACCCCGGCAGGCCGCCGCCGGTGTCCGGCTTCTCGAAGGAAAAACGCAGCGGCGCGACGAGGAAGCAGGCGACCGCGATCACCTGCGCGGTAAGCAGCCGTCGGCCGTGCGTGTCGAGTTCGGCCCGCGTCCGCGCGACGAACAGCGAGGCACCGTAGAAGAGGTTGACCGACCAGTAGGGGATGATGGTCCAGGCGATGAACGGAATGTGCCGTTCCCAGCCGAACACCACCACCGGCACGCCCATGCGCTGCGCCGCCAGCCAGTTGGCCGCGCCATAGCTGAGGTAGAAGAACGGGGCGAGGACGGCGAGCCAGGCCGCCGCGCGGGCGAACGGCCGGCCGCCGGGGGCGGAAGCCATGCTCAGTCCGCCCTGCGCCGGGCGAGCGACACCGTGAAGATGCCCCACGGATCGATCCGCTGCGTCAGCTTGTCGAAGCCGGCCGCCGCGACGAGCTGGTCCATCTCGCCCTGCGTCCGCCGCCGCATCACCCAGGCGGCGCCGTCGCGGTGGCTGGTGAGGGCCCGGGCGATCAGCTCGATCTGCGGATGCCACGGCTGGTTGGTGTAGATGAGATAGCCGCCCGGCTCGGTCGCCCGGGCGAGCCCGCCCAGCGAGGCGCGGATCATCCGGTTGTCGGGAAAGAGCTCGTAGAGGCCGGAGACCAGCGCCAGCGTCGGCCGCGGCAGCAGCCCGGCGAGATCCTCGCCGTCGAAGGCGTTGCCGAACTCGAAGGCGGCGATGTCGGCGAGGCCTCTCTCGCCGATCAGCGCCCGGCCGGCGTCGACGTTCAGCGCGCTGTAGTCGCGCAGCAGGATGCGCTCGGGGCGCCCGGCCGCGCCCTCGATCGCGTCGAGCACGTAGCGGCCGTGGCCGGCGGCGATGTCGACGATGCGCACCGGTCGCCCGGCCGCGGCGAGCTCGGCGATGGCGAGCCGCAGCAGTTCCTCGATATGGCGTTTGCGCACCCGGATGCCGCGCCAGCCGATGCTCTCGAGATAGGCGCGGTCGGCCATCCGCCCGAGCGGCCCGCGGCCACGCGGCTCGTTGCGGTAGACGTAATCGAGCGTCGAACCGGAATCGAAGCCGGTCCGGCGGCCGAGCGCCATGCCCTCCGACAGGAGGGCGCCGGCGGCGATCGAGGCGCGCTGGCCGGCCCAGTAGAGGCCGCGCGGCGACAAGGGGCGGAGCGGCGTCGCCAACCGGTCGGCCTCGTCGCGGGTGTGGCCGCTCAAGTCGGCGGCGAGCAGCGACGGCACCTCGAGCGGTTCGGCGAAGCGCTCGGTGAGAAAGCGCCGGATCGCCGCGATCGGCACCGCCCGCTCGCTCTCGCCGAGCGTGTCGTGGAAGAAGCCCGGCAGCACCAGCCGCTCCTTCACCGGCGCGCCGAGGTTCTCGTAGAACCGGTGCTGCGGGCCATGGTGCACCACCCAGTCGGCGCCCGAGATCAGCACCTGCGTCGGTACGGTGATCGCCCGCGCGTCGGCCACCACCCGCTCCGCCGCCTCGTAGAGGCCGAGCAGCACGTTAACCGAGATGGCACGGGTGATCTCCGGGTCGGCCTCGAACGAGGCGATCCGCTCCGCGTCGTGGGTCAGGAACCGCGCCTTGACGTAGGACTGCACGAAGAACTCGCCGCGCAGCCGCTGCAGCAGCTTGAGGCCCGGCCGCGCGAACGGCACGTAGAGCTTCACCTTGAACGCCGGCGCCGCCAGCACCAGCGCCCGGATCGCCGGCGCGTAGTCGTGCACCCAGGTCGCCGCCAGCACCGCGCCGACGCTCTGCGCGACGACGGCGATGTCCGCCGGCCGGACGCCGTGCGCCTCGCCGAGATGGGCGACGAAGGCGTCGAGGTCGCGCACCGAATGGGCGAAGCTCGGCGAATAGCCGCGCGGCCCCGGCGACTTGCCGTGCCCGCGCGCGTCCCAGGCGAAGACGTCGAAGTCCGGCAGGCCGAGTTCGTCGGCGACGTGCAGCATGCGCCCCGAATGCTCGTGGCCGCGATGCAACAGCACGATTGCCCCGCGCGAGGTGCCCTCGGACCGCGTGTGGCGATAGAACAGGCGCGCGCCGTCGTGGCTTTGGAAGTGGAGTTCGGTCCAGCGGCGCATGGGGGCCTTCGGCAGGATCTGAGGCGGGAGAGCGCTCTCGGACGGTGCACGCTCGGCCTCGGCGAGGCCGCGGCGCACCCGGTTGATGATCGTCAGGGCGAGCAGCAGGGCGAGCGCCGGCATCAACCAGAACGCCCACGGCGCCAGCGGCAGGCCGGCGCCGATCCAGAGGCCGAGCGCGCCGAGCACCAGCGCCCGGTCGCTCTTGCCGAGCGGCCCGTCGTAGCGCCGCGAGGCGCCGACCGTCGGCCCCATCACCCCGGCGAACTCCGAGACGACGGCGAGCACGGCAACGCCCGCGACGGGGAGCGCCCCGAACACCGGCAGCACCGCGAACGGCGCGAGCAGCGCCGCATCGGACACGACGTCGGCGATCTCGTTGAGATAGGCGCCGAGCCGGCTCTTCTGGCCGTGCTCGCGGGCGAGCATGCCGTCGATGGCGTTGAGCGCCATGCGCAGGAACAGCCAGACCGGCAGCAGCAGGAACGGCCACACGCGGTCGGCGGCAAAGGTCACGGCGAACCCGGTGGCGAGCGAGCCGGCGAGGGCCGCGATCGTCACCTGGTTCGCCGTGATGCCACCGCGGGCCAGACCCTCCACGACCGGACGCAGCAATCTCTGGAATCGCGGCTTGAGGGCGTAGAGGGTCACGGCCTGCGGCTTTCAATCAGTCTTGGAACTATCGACACTACGCCGTCCGGGACCCCGGCCGGCTGGAAAACGTCAGGCTGAAAAGGGCTTCCTGCTGAAATGCCGCAGGGCTGCACCGACCGGACGGATCCGGCCGAAGCGGCCGGTTCAGTTGAAGATCCGTGTCCGCATCAGCACCGAAGTGTCTGCGCCGACTCGGGTTTCCACGGTGATCCACCGGACGCCCACCGTGGGCTGGCCGGCCGCCGCGCCGCAGCCGGCAGGCGCGCAGGCGATGGTGACGGCCGCCACATCGGGCGTCGCGGCGGGCCGTGGATCCTGTGCCGCGACCGGCATCATGCCGGCGAGGACGAGGCCGGCGCCGACGGTGACTGCGGCGACCGCAGCCTGGCGCCCGAAGGAACGGAACATCGGTTTCCCCCCTGGTTCGTTCTTGGGGGCAACTTCTAGGCTCGATTCGTTTCAGCCGTTTGCCAATGCGGCCGTCGTTTCGTTTCAATTGTTTCACCCGGCATTCCGCTTTGATATCGTTCGCGTCGTAGCGGGGGAGACGGGATGGACGACGCGCAGCGGTCCGCCGGGGCCGTGCCGGCTCGGGCGGAGGCCGCCGCGGAGAGCCTGCACGTCCTGGTGGTCGACGATGAACTCGAGGTGCGCGAGATGGTCGGTGACTATCTTGCCCGCAACGGCTTTGCCGTCAGCCTCGCCGACGGCGCCGCCGCCATGCGCGCGGTGCTCGCCGAGCGCCCGGTGCACATCGTCATCCTCGACCTGAAGATGCCCGGCGAGGACGGCCTCAGCCTCGCCCGCGAACTCGGCCGGCCGGGCGGCATCGGCATCATCATGCTGACCGCGAGCGCCGAGCCGGTCGACCGCATCGTCAGCCTCGAACTCGGCGCCGACGACTTCGTCTCGAAGCCGTTCGATCCGCGCGAGCTGCTCGCCCGCGTGCGCAGCCTCGCCCGCCGCCTGCACCGCCCGCCCGGCGAGGCGGCGCCCGCCGGCCGGCTCGGCACCGAGGTCCGGTTCGGCCGCTACGCCCTCAATCTCGAGTCGCAGCGGCTCTACTCCCTCGTCGGCGAGGAGATCCCGCTCACCACCATGGAGTTCGACCTGCTGAAGGCCTTCGCCGAACGGCCGAACCGGGTGCTGTCGCGCGATACGCTGCTCGAGATCGCCCACAACCGCGACACCGAGGCCTTCGACCGTAGCATCGACATCCGCATCATGCGGCTGCGCAAGAAGATCGAGCTCGACCCGGCCAAGCCCCGCGTCCTGAAGACCGTGCGCGGCGCCGGCTACGTCTTCGTCCCCGGCAGCGAGGCGGACGCATGAGCATCGCCGGCAGCCATGAGTCGGCAGCGCGACCCGGCGACCTCGCCGGCGTGATCGCCGACGTCGTCCGCCTGCTGCGCGGCAGCCGCGACTGGACCGGCTCGATCCGCGACATCCTCGTCCTGCTCGGCACGCGGATGGCGGTGAGCCGGGTCTACGTCTTCGAGATCCACGAGATCGACGACGGCCGCCTCGGCCAGACCTGCCGCTTCGACTGGGCGGCGCCCGGCCTGCAGCCGCTCGCCAGCGACCCGCGCAACGTCGACGAGGCCTTCGCCGTCGACCCGCTGTTCGAGGACTGGACCGCCCGGCGCCGCCGCGGCGAGACCATCCACGGCCTCACCCGCGACCTCACCGGCTATCTCCGCGCCGACTTCGAGCACCAGCGCATCCGCTCGTTCCTGTCGATCCCGATCATGGTCAACGGTGCCTGGTGGGGCCACATCGGCTTCGACGACTGCGAGCGCGAGCGCGGCTGGAGCGCCGGCGAGCGCTCGGTGCTGGAATCGGTCGCCTACCTCATCGGCAACGCCGTGGAGCTCTCCGGCTCCAGCCTGATGATGAGCGAGGCGAGCCGCCAGGCGATGCTGCGCGCCGCCCTCGACGGCATCGTCGTCATCGACGAGGACGGCCGCATCATCGAGTTCAACCCAGCCGCCGAGGCGATGTTCGGCCACGAGCGCGCGCTGGTCATCGGCCAGCGCCTCAGCGACGTGATCATCCCGCCCGCCGGTCGCGCCGGCCACGAGGCGGGCCTCGACCGATACCGCGCCGGCGGCACGCCGAAGATGATGGGCCGGCGGATCGAGGAGGAGGCGATCCGCGCCGACGGCTCGACCATCCCGATCGAGCTCACCATCACCGAGATCCAGGTGTCGCGCCGCCGTCTGTTCGCCGCCTATGTCCGCGACCTCACCGACCGCAAGGCCGCCGAGGCGGAGGCCGCGCGCCAGCGCAACGCCCTGCACCAGAGCGAGAAGATGTCGGCGCTGGGCTCGCTGCTCGCCGGCATCGCGCACGAGCTCAACAACCCGCTGTCGGTGGTGGTCGGCCGCGCGATCATGCTGGAGGAGGACGCCCGCGACGCCGGCCAGCGCGACCAGCTCCGGCGCCTGCGGGAAGCCGCCGAACGCTGCGCCCGCATTGCCCAGACCTTCCTGAAGATGGCGCGCCAGACCCCCGCCGTGCGCCGCACCGTGCGCATCGACGAGATCATCCGCAGCGCCGGCGACCTCGTCGCCTACGCCGCCCGCTCCGGCGGTGTCGGGCTGGAACTCGACCTCTACCCCGGCCTGCCCGAACTCGACGCCGACCCCGACCAGCTGGTGCAGGTGCTGGTCAACCTGATGGTGAATGCGGTGCAGGCGCTGGAGGGCAGCACCGGCCCGCGCCGCGTCGAGGTGCGCGCCCGCACCGACGTCACGGCGCAGCGGCTGGTGGTCGAGGTCGCCGACACCGGTCCCGGCATCCCGGCGACGGCGATGCCGCGCATCTTCGAGCCCTTCTTCACGACCAAGGCCGTCGGCGCCGGCACCGGCGTCGGCCTCGCCGTCAGCCTCGGCATGGCGCAGGCGCATGGCGGCACGCTGGTCGCCGAAAACCGCCCCGGCGGCGGCGCCCTGTTCCGCCTGACCCTTCCCTTCGGCGGCAGCGCCGCGGGGGCAGCGGCGGCGGAGCCCGAAGCCGCCGAGCCGGTGCGCGCCGCCGGCCGCCGCGTCCTCGTCGTCGACGACGAGCCCGAGGTCGCGGCCCTGATCGGCGACATCCTCCGCCGCGCCGGCCACCGGGTCGAGATCGCCGACACCGGCGCCGCCGCGCTCGCCCGCACGGCCAGCGCCGCCTTCGACGCGGTGTTCTGCGACCTGCGCATGCCCGGCCTCGACGGCCGCGGCTTCCACGCCGCCCTCGCCGCCCGCGACCCGGTCCTCGCCGCCCGCATCGTCTTCGTCACCGGCGACCACTTCGGCCGCGGCATCGCCGACGGCGAGATCGCAGGCTGCCGGGTGATCGAAAAGCCGTTCAAGGCGGGCGACGTGCTGGCGGCGCTGACCTGACCACTGGACCACCCGCGAGGGGGACCTTGCGCCGCGCTGCGCCTGCCGCAGGGCCGTCCGGGCCCCGGCCCGCGCGCCCCCGGAGCCGGCGTCGTTGCCGAGCCGGCGCCGACCAAGGTGGATTGCGGGGCGACAGAAAGCGACCAAACGGGACCGGATCGGTCAATCGGGCGATCGGGTCCGCGCTTAGAGGAGGGCCGTCTAGCGACATCAACCGGAGCATTCACGATGAAAACCCTCCAAGGCATCGCCTCGCGCGGGAAGTCCGACCGCCGATCCGATACCGCCTCCATCCGCTCGCGCGAAACGATCAACGTCTTCGAAGCCATCCCCGGCGAGCACCTCGCGATCCTCGTCCGTGCCGGCGACGTCTCGGGTCGCTTCTGCATTCTGGAATCGGTCGCTGCCCCCGGCACCGCGGCTCCTCTGCACAGCCATGCCGAAGAAGAGGTCTTCTACGTCCTCTCGGGCACGCCGACTTTTCAGCTCGGCAACGACATCCACGAGGTCCGGGCGGGATGCACGGTCGTCATTCCCGCCGGCACGCCCCATGCCTGGATCAATCGCAGCAACGCCGATGTGCGGATGCTCGCCATCTTCGCGCCGGGCGGCATCGAGAACATGTTCAGCGAGATCGCCGGGTTGCCCCTCGACAAGGTGCCGCCGATCGCCGCGAGCTACGGGACGACGGTGCTCGGCCCCCCGATGCAGCCGTAATTCATCCGATGGCGGCTTTTTCGCTGCCCATCCGGAAACCGGCAGGGCCACCGCACGCCCTGCCGGCCGCGGCGTCCTGGCCGATGCCGGATCGGATCGGATCGGTGCCGCAACGCGATTTGAAATCAAGGTCAAGGCCGTTCGCGACGAAAGCCGGTCGCCATGATTTTGGCGAAGTCCGATTTTAGGACGCCCGGCGTTTGATTATTTCGCCTTCGTAGAGTTTTTGCTTTTGCCGGGCGCCCGCAGCATCGCGCCGCACTATTGGAACTACAAGTCATGGAGCACCAAAGACTTTTCGACGGATCGGCGCGGGCGCGCTGTCCGGTGTCGGTGTCGACCCGGCATTCGAAGATCGGCATCTTCCGGCATCAGGTCGGCAGTTCGGTCGAGACCGTGGCTTCGGCGCCGGCGCAGGATGCCCATCTTGTCGTCATGCAGTTGCGCGATCTCCCGCCACACGATTTCTGGGCCGATGACAAGCGGATCCGGATGCCGTTCACCGGAGCGGGCAGTCTCGGCATCCTCGACCTCCGGCGCGAATCGTCTGCCCGGTTCGTGCATCCGCTCGACAGCCTCCACGTTCATCTGCCCCGCGAGGCTCTCGACGATATCGCGGAAGATGCCGGCGCCCGGCCGGTCGACGATCTCGTCGTCCGCGATGGTTGGGAACCGGCCGACAGCCTGATACGCGGCCTGCAACCGATCCTGTTCGAAGCCGTCAGGGCGCCGGAAAATGCCGCGCCGACCGTTGTCGACCATCTGGTGCTGGCTGTGGCCGCCCACGTCGCGGCGACTTACGGCAACATGCGGCCGGCGTTGCAGCGCCGGTCGGCGCTCGCGCCCTGGCAGCTCCGACGCGCCCAGGAGATGCTGGCCGACAACCTCGACAAGGAGCTCTCGCTGCTCGACATCGCCGAGGCTTGCGGTCTTTCGCTGTCTTACTTCACGCGGGCCTTCAAGGCGTCGACCGGCACCACGCCGCACGGCTGGCTGCAGACCTGCCGGGTCGACAAGGCGCGCGGGCTGCTGGTCAGCGGCGATCTGCCGCTGGCGGAAATCGCGCTGGCCTGCGGCTTTGCCGATCAGAGCCATTTCACGCGCATCTTCAGGCGGCAGACCGGAATGGGGCCGGGCGCCTGGCGCCGGGAGCGCGCCGTCGGGCGCTCGCTCGTCAGCACCGGATCACCCGGCGCGGTATCCCCCGAGGCACCGTGATCGCAGCGTAATCCAAACTTGCGGGTCGTTTGCCTAGCCCCCCTCCCCCCGCTCTGCTAAACCCTCGCGCAATTCCCGCCCTTCTCCGCACGAGGCTGCCGATGATCCCCCGCTATTCCCGCCCCGAGATGGTCGCGATCTGGTCGCCGGAGACGCGGTTCCGGATCTGGTTCGAGATCGAGGCGCATGCGATGGACGCCCTCGCCGAGATCGGCGTGGTGCCGAAGGACGCGGCAAAGACCGTGTGGGAAAAGGGCGGCGCGGCCACCTTCGACGTCGCGCGCATCGACGAGATCGAGCGCGTCACCAAGCACGACGTCATCGCCTTCCTGACCCACCTCGCCGAATTCGTCGGCCCCGACGCCCGCTTCATCCACCAGGGCATGACCTCGTCCGACGTGCTCGACACCTGCTTCAGCGTGCAGTTGGTGCGCGCCGCCGACCTTTTGATCGCCGACGTCGACGCCCTGCTCGCCGCCTGCAAGCGCCGCGCCTTCGAGTACAAGGACGCGGTCTGCATCGGCCGCAGCCACGGCATCCACGCCGAGCCGGTCACCTTCGGCCTCAAGATGGCCGAGGCCTATGCCGAGTTTTCCCGCTGCCGCAAGCGGCTGGTCGCCGCCCGCGAGGAGGTCGCGACCTGCGCCATCTCCGGCGCGGTCGGCACCTTCGCCAACATCGACCCGCGCGTCGAGGAACACGTCGCAAAGGCCCTCGGCCTCGCCGTCGAGCCGGTCTCGACCCAGGTGATCCCGCGCGACCGCCACGCGATGTTCTTCGCGACGCTGGGCGTCGTCGCCTCCTCGGTCGAGCGCCTCGCCATCGAGATCCGCCACCTGCAGCGCACCGAAGTGCTGGAGGCCGAGGAGTACTTCTCGCCGGGCCAGAAGGGCTCGTCGGCGATGCCGCACAAGCGCAACCCGGTGCTGACCGAGAACCTCACCGGCCTTGCCCGCATGGTGCGTTCCTACGCGCTGCCGGCGATGGAGAACGTCGCCCTCTGGCACGAGCGCGACATCTCGCATTCCTCGGTCGAGCGCATGATCGGCCCCGATGCGACCGTAACCCTCGACTTCGCCCTCGCCCGCCTCACCGGCGTCGTCGACAAGCTGCTGGTCTATCCGGAACGCATGGTCGCCAACATGGACCGGCTCGGCGGCCTGGTGCACTCGCAGCGCATCCTGCTCGCCCTCACCCAGAAGGGCGTCAGCCGCGAGGATTCCTACCGCCTCGTGCAGCGCAACGCGATGAAGGTCTGGGACAGCTACCAGCAGGCCGGCGCCGCCAACGTCGATTTCCTCGAGGAGCTTCTGGCCGACGCGGACGTCCGCGCCGCCCTGTCGGAGGCGGAAATCCGCGAGAATTTTGATCTCGGCTATCACACCAAGCACGTCGACACGATTTTTGCGCGGGTGTTCGGCGAGGCTTGATCCGCCCGGCGGGCAGCAGCGTCAGAGCCCTGGCGTCAGCGGCACAGCCCCTCGCAGGGCGTGCCGTCGCGGTCGCGGTCGAGCCGCCGGTTGCCGCAGCTCTCGAGGTGGTAGCGCGCCTCGTCGCAGCTCGCCATCTGGCCGCACGTCTTCCTTGGCCGGCAGGAAAAGCCGCCGCCGGCATCGATCAGGCCGAACCCGCCCGGCGCCGGCGCCGCCTGCCGCAGCCCGAACGCCGCCGCATCGCCGCCGCACAGCGTCTCGCAGGGAATTCCGTCCCCGTCGCGATCGAGGTCGGTGCGACGGCAAAGCCGGAAGTCGGCGAGGGCATCGGCGCAGGTGCTGAAGTCGCGGCAGGTGTGGTTCGCCGAGCACTTTTGCGCGGCGGCCGGCACGGCTTGCGCCATCGTCGCCGCCAAAGCCAGCACGATCCGGACTGAAGACCGGGCCTTCGGGATTGTCATGCGCTCAGTGTTCGGAGATCACGTAAAGATATCTCAGGCCGAACAGCACGATCCGGAAGAGATTGATGATCGTTAGAACCGCGATCGTCACGAGAAGCACGATCAGCAGGATGATCAGGACAGTCCAGATCTCATCGGAGATGTCGGCCTCGAAGACGAGGAAGATGCCGTAGAAGCAGAGCGCCATCGAGACGCCGCCGGCTATCAGGCGCCGCAGCAGTAGCCAGAACACGTTGCGCCGCGCCCGCACTCGCTCCGCCGGTGTATCGACGTCCGCCGCCTCCGGCGTCCTCGTCCCGAGCGAGCCTTGCGGAATGTTCGGAGCGATGCCGCGCCGGTGCTCTACCCGGGCCTGCACGACGGCAAGGATCACCGGTGCGACGATTGCCGTGATGATCGTACTCATCAACGGGATCCACGGCGTGAGATTCTGGACATTCTCCTCGACCAGCATGACGGCTCCCCCCGAAGCTATGGCCGCAGCGGTCGCCCATCCCGCCGCGACGACCCAAAGGAAGGCACAGCCATAAAACTAAATCAAAAGTTTTGTATGTTGACTAATTCATCCTCTGATTGTACTTCGAGATGCGTTGCTGTCCCCGTCCAGCCGCTCCGCAGCCACTCCGCCAACAACCCCCCGTGATGCAGCACCCTCCTTCAGCGGCTCGCTGACACCGTTGGAGCCGCGCACCGGCCGTGCTAGCGGTTTGCCGACACCACAGTCTCGCAAGCGGCCCCCCATGCGCATCGCCGTCCTCGCCGACATCCACGGCAACCTCGCCGCCCTCGAAGCCGTGCTCGCCGACCTGCGCGGCGAAAGCCCGGATCTCGTCGTCAATCTCGGCGACTGCCTGTCCGGCCCGCTCGCCGCCGGCGCCACCGCCGACCGGCTGATTTCCGAAAACTGGCTCACCGTGCGCGGCAACCACGACCGCGTGTTGCTCACCGGCGACCGCGCCGCCATGGGCTCGTGGGACGGCCCGGCCTTCGACGATCTCGCCCCCCGCCACTTCGACTGGCTGCGCGGCCTGCCGGAGACCGCGGCGGTGGACGAGGTGCTGCTCTGCCACGGCAGCCCGGCGAGCGACACGACCTACCTGCTGGAAACGCCGCGGGCGGACGGCCCCGCCCTGCGCCCGCCCGCCGACATCGTCGCGGACCTCGCCGGCGTCACGGCCAAGGTCGTGCTCTGCGGCCACAGCCACACGCCGCGCGCGGTCTGGCTCGCCGACGGCCGGCTGGTGGTGAACCCCGGCGCGGTCGGCATCCAGGCCTATCGCGACGACCACCCGTGCGACCATCTGATGGAGACGGGCAGCCCGCACGCGCGCTATGCCCTCGTCGAACGCGGGCCGTCCGGCTGGACGGCGAGCTTCCGCCTCGTCGCCTACGACTGGGACGACGCCGCCCAGCGGGCGGCCGCGGCCGGGGCGGCCGACTGGGTCGGCCCGCTGCGCACCGGCCGCGCTCCCGCCTGAGCGGTCCCGCGCCCGCCTTAACCCCACTCAATCGGCAAGGACCGCCATGAAGTCGTCGGACCTCGACATCCTCATCATTCCCGGCCTCGGCAACTCCGGCCCGGAGCACTGGCAGACGCGCTGGGAGCGCAAGCTGAAGACCGCGCGGCGCGTCGAGCAGGCGAGCTGGGATTGGCCGGACCGCGACGACTGGGTGGAGCGGATCGTCGCCGAAGTGGCGCGGTCGACGCGGCCGGTGTTCCTCGTCGCCCATTCGCTGGGTGTGGTCGCCCTCGCCAACGCGGCCCCGCGGCTGCTGACGGAAGGCGACGCCCGCGTCGTCGGCGCGTTCCTCGTCGCCCCGCCCGACACCGGCCGCGCCGACATGCCGCCCGCCGTCGGCGCCAGCTTCGGCCCGCCGCCGCGCGAGCCGCTGCCGTTCCCCTCGATGCTGATCGCCAGCAGCACCGATCCGTGGTGCGACTACGCCGTCGCCGACGACCTCGCCGCCGCCTGGGGATCGGTGATCGTCGACGCCGGCGACGCCGGGCACATCAACACCGAGTCCGGCCACGGCCCGTGGCCCGAAGGGCTGACCCGGCTCGCGACGCTGCTGGCGCGGATCTGACGGGACCCGGCGCGGACTGGGCCGAAAGCGGAAATACCGGCGGATTCCAGTATTCCGGTTGAGGCTTCGTTGGGAAATTTCCCGTCACGGTAGTCCGGGACCAACCCGGACGTCGCCCTTGCCCGACTGCTGCCCGCCCCCCGCGGATGCCGACAGTTCCGCCGCCATCCTCGCGCTGGCGAAGGCCTACCGCGTCGCGGCGCTGCAACTCGTCGCCGCCGCCGCACCGAAGCAGCCGCTGGCCTTCGCACCGTTTCGCCTCACCGCCCTGCACGCGATCGAGCTCTACATCAACGCCTTCCTGCTCGAGCGCGGCCTACCCGCTGCGGCACTGCGCCGGCTGCAGCACAACTTCGCCGCCCGGGCGGCGCTGGCGTCAGAGCATGGCCTCGTGCTGCGTCGGCGTACCGCGGCGCATCTCGATTTCGTGGCGTCGCGTCACGAATATGTCGCGGCCCGCTACGCGCCGGGCAGCATGCCGGAGCTGTCCAAGCTGAATAGGCTCACCGCGACGCTCGAAGAGATCGCGCGCAAGGTCGGCATCGAAGTGGAAAAAGCGGCTCGCAGCCCGAAGGCAGCGCCTGCCGCCGCGACGGTGGGCGAAAAGCCCGTCCCGCCTCAGCCGCCGCGCGCCGCGTCCAGCATCAGCCGTGCGCCGGCGGTGAGATATCCCCCGTCGGAGGCGATCGAGACGAGGCCGAAGCCGAGCGCGGCGTAGCGCCTGGCGTGTGCCGGCGTGGTCGCGTAGATCGCCGCGGCCTTGCCGGCGGCGTGCGCCGCGGCCGCGACGCGGGAGATCGCCGCCACCGTCTCGGGCGAATCGACGTCGACGGCCGCGCCGTCCGACAGGCTGAGCGACAGGTCGCTCGGGCCGAGGAAGACGCCGTCGATGCCGTCGACGGCGAGGATCTCGTCGGTGAGCGCCAGCGCGGCGCGGGTCTCGATCATCGCGAGAGTGACGGTCTCGGCGTTCGCCCGGGCAAGATAGTCGGGCGCGGCGAGGCCGAACACCTGCACCGCCCGCGTCGGCCCCCACGACCGGCCGCCGACCGGCAGGTACTTCGCGGCCGCCGCGAACGCCCGCGCGTCGGCGACGCTGTTGATCATTGGCGCGATGATCGCCTCGGCGCCGGCGTCGAGCATGCGCGAGGCGGTCTCATAGGCGCCGACGGGGATGCGCACCACCACCGGCTTGCCGACGGCGCGGATCGGCAGCACCGCCCGCACCGCGGCCGCGGTGTCGATCTGGCCGTGCTGCATGTCGAGCACCACGGCGTCGAAGCCGGCGCGGGCGCAGGCCTCGCCGACGAGCGGTTCGGGAAAGCCGCACCAGGCGGCAAAGCTCGTCTCGCGGCGGGCAAGTCGTCCGGCCAGCGTCGGCGCCATCGTCATCGTCGTCCCTCCCCTGCGGCCGTTCGCCGGCCGTTTTCTCGGCCCGGACCCGGCGAGGCGGGCGTGGGCTGTGCGGCGGCGGCCTTGGTCCGGAGGGAACGCCGGCGACCGGGCTGGCCCGGTCACCGGAGCAGTCCGATCAGAGGTCGGCCTTGATCTGCTCGATTGCCTTGCCGAGCAGGTCCATCATCGCGGCGCGGATCTCGGTGTCGGAGGCGGGCTTGCCGGCGGCCTCGAGGTCGGCCTTCACCTTGCGGAAGATGTCCTCGTCGCCGGCTTCCTGGAAGTCCGCCTTGACGACCGACATGGCGTAGTCGTCCGCGGCCTCGCCCGTGATGCCGAGCTTGGCGGCCGTCCAGAGGCCGAGCAGCCGGGCGCGGCGGGCGTGCGCCTTGAAGCGCAGTTCCTCGTCGATCGCGAACCGCTTCTCGAAGCCTTCTTCGCGCTTGTCGAACGTCGTCATGCTGTGATCCTCCGAAGGGCGCAGCCGCGCCCGCACCCAAGGCCGCCACGCTCCGGCGCCGCTCGTGCGGCGTCCGCGGCGGCAGCTCGCGTCATGGCCCCCTGCATATCTGTCCTCGGGCGGCGAGATCAATCCGGAGCACCCCCGGCGGGGCGTCGCGGCGACCGATTTTCGCGCCGCCCGGTCCCGGCGGGGCCGCCCGCCGCCGGGCGTTTTCGCCGCCGGCGTCGCAAACATTGTGTTCGGCGGGCTTATCGCGTAAGTTCCGCGCCGTCGAACGTGAAGCGGGCCCGGCCAAAAACCGGCCCGCTCTTTGCGCTTGAGCCGAGGCAACGGCCGTCGACTCCAAACGACTCCGAGGACCACGGCACACGATGGATTTCCCCAACAGACCACGGTACATCCCTATGAACCGGCGCCGGCGCATCTACGAAGGCAAAGCGAAGATCCTGTACGAAGGCCCGGAGCCGGGTACGCTCATCCAGCACTTCAAGGATGACGCGACGGCCTTCAATGCGAAGAAGCATGAGGTGATCGACGGCAAGGGCGTCCTGAACAACAGGATCTCCGAGTACGTGTTCACCCAGCTCAACAACATGGGCATCCCGACGCACTTCATTCGTCGGATGAACATGCGCGAGCAGCTGATCCGCGAAGTCGAGATCATCCCGCTCGAAGTGGTCGTGCGCAATGTCGCGGCCGGCTCGCTGTCGAGCCGCCTCGGCATCGAGGAAGGCACGCAGCTGCCCCGCTCGATCATCGAGTTCTATTACAAGAACGACCAGCTCAACGACCCTATGGTGTCGGAAGAGCACATCACGGCGTTCGGCTGGGCCTCCCCGCAGGAGATCGACGACATCATGGCGCTCGCCATTCGTGTCAACGACTTTCTCGCCGGCCTTTTCCTGGGCGTCGGCATCAAGCTGGTCGACTTCAAGATGGAGACGGGCCGGCTCTGGGAAGGCGACATGATGCGGATCGTCGTCGCCGACGAGATCTCGCCCGACAGCTGCCGCCTGTGGGACATCGCCACCGGCAACAAGCTCGACAAGGACCGCTTCCGGCGCGACATGGGTGGCCTCGTCGAGAGCTACCAGGAAGTCGCCCGCCGGCTCGGCATCCTCAACGAGCAGGAGCCGCCGCGCGGCGCCGGCCCGACGCTGGTGAAATGATCCGCCGATCGGCGCGGACGGGCAGAGCCCCGACGCGCCGACGGACATCCGAACGCAGAACGGCGGCCGCAGGGCCGCCGTTTTCATGTCGGGGGTCGAGAAAGCGGCCCGTCAGGCCGGCTGCAGCGTGTTGAAGCTCTGCAGGATGCCGCGCGTCTCGATCGACGTCACCCGGTCGAGCAGCGCCGCGATCTGGGCGCTGGTCTTCCAGAACCGGCCCTCGCCGTCGATGTGGGCGAGCGGCTCGACATCGCCGAACGCCATCGACCATCCATCGAATTCCCGCGTCTCGATGGGGCGGTGCAGGATGCGCACGATGCCGGTATGCCGCGGGTCGGTGCCGAGCCGGCGGTACAGCGCTTCGATCGCGTCCGCCTCGCCCTCGATGACCTGGCAGAAGTTGAGACCGTTGTAGAGCAGGAGACCGGTGATCTCGTTGCGCTCATTGTTACGGGCCGATTCGGAGACGATGTCCGCGACTTCGGCTTTCGTGAGCCCGAGACTGACGGTGCTCACGTAGATCAGCGACACGAGTTTCATGCAGAAGGTCCGGCTCCTCGACATAGGATCGGAACGCATCCCGAGCCCTGCACGAGAACGATCCGAGCAGGAAAATGCGCCATTTCGGAATTTGTTCCAGGTGAGCCGAAGAAAAATTTCTCGGGCCGGCGGTCTGCGGCTGACGAGGAGCTCAGGACCGACCTTCCCATTTCCGGTGGAAGCAGTATGCCTTGACGAGATGCAACCGGTGGTCACGCCCATGCAACGGCTCCGCTTCCCCGCCTTCCTCCGCGTCCTTGCCGCCGCCCTCGCCCTCCTCGCCCTTGCAGGCTGCACGACGACCAGCGGCCCGCCCCTTCTCACGGAGAAGGCCGGGTGGAACGGACCGGTGATGACCGGCCCCCTGACGCAGTTCTACTGTGCGGTTCCGGCCTGTGGAGCGGGCTCGATCGTCTCGTTCATGTCCGCTCCCCAGCTGATCGGAATCGGCGTGGACGAAGTCTTGCTGCAACGGCTTCTGGCCGACCGGCAGGCCATGCGGGAGTTTGCGCAGCAGCGGATCAAGGTCGATGTGATCGGCGAGACGGAGGTGCGGATGATCGGAGACCAGATCATCATCACCACGGTGAAGCGTCACCGAGGCGCGAAGGGCGATATCGA
The DNA here is from genome assembly GCF_015904235.1 of Methylobrevis albus. Classification (GTDB taxonomy): domain Bacteria; phylum Pseudomonadota; class Alphaproteobacteria; order Rhizobiales; family Pleomorphomonadaceae; genus Methylobrevis_A; species Methylobrevis_A albus. The sequence continues at coordinate 345,820 of NZ_JADZLT010000040.1, read as the reverse complement.
GTACCGGTATTCGGGCTATGTCTCGGGCGAGATGACCGGCCTCTCCCTCATCAGCTCGTCGCCGAACCGCAAGTCGGCGCAGCAGAATTACGAGGCCTTTCTCACCACGCTAGTGAAGTGAGGGTCCGGTGAGAACCGGCGGCGCGGCCGGCGTCCGCCCTTCCCTTTTGCGTCCGGCCCCCGTAAAGAGGGCGCGAAATCGGCTCTGCCGCATCGCTCCCCAGCCCGGAAGACCCCCATGAAGGCTCGCGTCACCGTCACCCTGAAGAACGGCGTGCTCGATCCCCAGGGCAAGGCCATCGAAGGCGCCCTGAAGGGGCTCGGCTTTGCCGGCGTCGGCTCCGCCCGCCAGGGCAAGATCATCGATCTCGAACTCGACGAGACCGACGCCGAGAAGGCGCGTACCGACATTGCCGCCATGTGCGACAAGCTCCTCGCCAACACGGTGATCGAGAACTATTCTATCGACATCGTCGGCTGATCCGGACGCCGAACGCCGCGGGAGCCGCCCATGGCCGAAGTCTCGAATGAACTGCTCTACGAGGTCCTGAAGGCGATCCGTGGCGACGTTGCCACGGCGCGGTCGGAGATCCGTGAGGTCAAGAACGAGTTGCAGGCGATCCGCGGCCACATGTTGGCGACGCATCAGGACGTCGCCAACATCTACGCCATCCTCGGCGAACAGGGCCGGCAGGTCGATCGCATCAACCGCCGCCTCGACCTCGCTGACGCCTGATCCGCCGCGGCGCAGTCATGCTGCCGGTGGCCACCGTCTTTCACCTTCCGCCGCCAGCCGGCGTGTCCGTCGAGGCTCCGAGATGAAATCTGCCGTCGTCGTCTTCCCCGGTTCCAACCGCGAACGCGACATGGCCGCGGCGCTGACCAAGGTCTCCGGCACAGCGCCGATGATGGTCTGGCATCAGGACACCACCCTGCCCGACGTCGACCTCGTCGTGCTGCCCGGCGGCTTCTCCTATGGCGACTACCTGCGCTCGGGCGCCATCGCCGCCCGCTCGCCGATCATGGCGGCGGTGCGCGAGAAGGCGGCCGAAGGCGTGCGGGTGCTCGGCGTCTGCAACGGCTTCCAGATCCTCACCGAGGCGGGGCTGCTGCCAGGCGCGCTGATGCGCAATGCCGGGCTGAAGTTCGTCTGCCGCGAGGTGAAGCTCTCCGTCGCCAACGCCGACACCGACTTCACCCGCGCCTACGGCGCCGGCGCGGTGCTGCGCTGCCCGGTCGCCCACCACGACGGCAACTACTTCGCCGACCCCGAGACGCTCGCGCGGCTCGAGGGCGACGGCCGGGTCGCCTTCCGCTACGCGGACGGCACCAACCCGAACGGCTCGGTCAACGACATCGCCGGCATCCTCAACGACGCCGGCACCGTGCTGGGCATGATGCCCCACCCGGAAAACCTGATCGAGGCGCTGCACGGCGGCACCGATGGCCGCGGGCTGTTCGAAAGCGTCGTGACGACCCTCGCCGCCTGAACGCACTCCGTCCTGATCTCGTGGCGATCGCGGCGGCCATCGGCCGGCCGCGGCCGCGCTTTTCCCCCGTGCGCGGCGCCTTTCCATTTACTTCCCGCCATCGACGGGCTATCCGACCGGCGGACCCAGTCCGGTGCGCGGGTCCCGTTTCGCCGCGCGCCGCCCGTGCCTCCGCGCGCCCCCGCGCCGCCAGCTCCGAGGACCGCCCCCGTGCTCCGCAACGACATCGAAATCACGCCCGACCTCGTCAGGAGCCACGGCCTGAAGCCCGATGAGTACCAGCGCATCCTCGACCTGATCGGCCGCGAGCCGACGCTCACCGAGCTCGGCATCTTCTCGGCGATGTGGAACGAGCACTGCTCCTACAAATCCTCGAAGCGCTGGCTGCGCACGTTGCCGACCACCGGCCCGAAGGTGGTGATCGGCCCCGGCGAGAACGCCGGCGTGGTCGACATCGGCGACGGCCAGGTCGCCGTCTTCAAGATGGAGAGCCACAACCACCCCTCGTACATCGAGCCCTACCAGGGCGCGGCGACCGGTGTCGGCGGCATCTTGCGCGACGTCTTCACCATGGGCGCCCGGCCGATCGCTGCGATGAACGCCCTGCGCTTCGGCGCGCCGGACCATCCGAAGACGCGTCACCTCGTCTCCGGCGTCGTCGCCGGCGTCGGCGGCTACGGCAACGCCTTCGGCGTGCCCACCGTCGGCGGCGAGGTCAATTTCCACACCCGCTACGACGGCAACTGCCTCGTCAACGCCTTCGCGCTCGGCCTCGCCAACCGTGACGGCATCTTCCTCAGCGAGGCGAAGGGCGTCGGCCTCCCCGTCGTCTATCTCGGCGCCAAGACCGGCCGCGACGGCGTCGGCGGCGCGACGATGGCGTCGGCCGAGTTCGACGACACCATCGAGGAGAAGCGCCCGACCGTGCAGGTCGGCGACCCCTTCACGGAGAAGCGCCTGCTGGAAGCCTGCCTCGAACTGATGGCGTCCGGCGCGGTGATCGCGATCCAGGACATGGGCGCCGCCGGCCTCACCTGCTCGGCCGTCGAGATGGGCGCCAAGGGCGACCTCGGCATCGAGCTCGACCTCGACAAGGTGCCGGTCCGCGAGGAGCGGATGACCGCCTACGAGATGATGCTGTCGGAGAGCCAGGAGCGCATGCTCATGGTGCTGGAGCCGGCGAAGGAAGCCGAGGCGAAGGCGATCTTCGCGAAGTGGGAGCTCGATTTCGCCGTCGTCGGCGTGACCACCGACGATCTGCGCTTCCGCATCCGCCACCAGGGCGAGGTCGTCGCCGATCTCCCGATCAAGGACCTCGGCGATCAGGCGCCCGAGTACGACCGCCCGTGGACCGTGCCGCCGCGCCCCGCGCCGCTGCATGCGGCCGACGTGCCCGGCCCCGCCGACGTCGCCGCGGCGCTGCTCAGCATGATCGGCTCGCCCGACATGGCCTCGCGCCGCTGGGTGTTCGAGCAGTACGACAGCCTCGTCCAGGGCAACACGGCGCAGATCCCCGGCGGCGATTCCGGCATCGTCCGCGTCGACGGCACGACGAAGGGCCTCGCCGTCTCCGCCGACGTCACGCCGCGCTACTGCGAGGCCGATCCGTTCGAGGGCGGCAAGCAGGCGGTCGCCGAATGCTGGCGCAACCTCACCGCCGTCGGCGCCGATCCGATCGCCGCCACCGACAACCTCAACTTCGGCAATCCCGAGAAGCCCGAGATCATGGGCCAGTTCGTGATGGCGATCAAAGGCATCGGCGAAGCCTGCCGCGCCCTCGACTTCCCGATCGTCTCCGGCAACGTCTCGCTCTACAACGAGACGCACGGCCGCGGCATCCTGCCGACCCCGGCGATCGCCGGCGTCGGCCTGCTGCCCGAGATCGACAAGCGCGCCTCGATCGCCTTCAAGACCGCCGGCGATGCCGTGCTGCTGGTCGGCGGCCATGGCGACCACCTCGGCCAGTCGATCTACCTGCGCGAGATCCTCGGCCGCGAGGACGGCCCGCCGCCGCCGGTCGACCTCGCCGCGGAGCGCCGCAACGGCGACTTCGTGCGCACACTGATCCGCGCCGGCACCGCCACCGCCTGCCACGACCTGTCCGACGGCGGCCTCGGCGCGGCGCTTGCCGAAATGGCGATCGCGGGGGCGACCGGCGCCCGCATCGTGCTCGACGGGCTGGTGCCGCACGTCGCCCTCTTCGCCGAGGACCAGGCGCGCTACATCGTCACGGTCGCGGCCGGAAACGCCGAGGCCGTGCTCGCCGACGCCCGGGCCGCCGGCGTCGACGTCGAGCGCATCGGCACGGTCGGCGGATCGGAATTGACCCTGGGCGATGCCGGCACCATATCGGTGAAGCGGCTCACGGACGCACACGAGGGCTGGTTCCCGGCCTTCATGGCGGGATAGACTGCCTCGACAACGAATGGGGATGACGACCGATGGCGATGCAGGCGCGGGAAATCGAGGAACTGATCAAGGCGGCTCTGCCCGACGCCCGGATTGACATCCGCGATCTCGCCGGCGACGGCGACCACTACTCGGCGATCGTCGTCTCCGAGACGTTCCGCGGCAAGAGCCGCGTGCAGCAGCACAAGATCGTCTACGACGCCCTGAAGGGCAACATGGGCGGCGTGCTGCACGCGCTGGCGCTGCAGACCAGCGTACCCGAGTAAGGGCGGGAGATCCGGGGCGGGCATGCTTCGCCCGCTTGCGACGATGAGGGGGCCGGCGGCATGCACAGGATGGCAGGCATTCACTTTCGGTCGTTGACGATCGCGGAGGATACGCTGCTTCTTGGCATCGTGCTGGCGCCCGTCCGGGTGCTGCCAGGCGTCCGTCTGACGGTGCGCGGCATCGTCCTCGGCGGCCTGGTGCTGGAAGCCGGCGCCACGGCGGAGATCGCCGGCATCGTCAACGGGCGGATCGACCAGCGCCCGGCGGTGAGCCTCGACTACGCCGCCCGCTCGAATTTGCCTGCGCAGGGTCCGGTCCGCCAAGGCCGCCCGGCGCGATGACACCAGACGACCCGTCCCCGGGTGGGGCGAGCCCTCGCAAGGAACGAGACATGTCCGACATCAATGCCTTCCTCGACAACGAAGTGAAGACCAACGACGTGGTGCTGTTCATGAAGGGAACACCGCAGTTCCCGATGTGCGGCTTCTCCGGCCAGGTCGTCCAGATCCTCGACTACCTCGGCGTGCCCTACAAGGGCATCAACGTGCTCGAGGACGAGGAAATCCGCAACGGGATCAAGGTCTTCTCGAACTGGCCGACCATCCCGCAGCTCTACGTCAAGGGCGAGTTCATCGGCGGCTGCGACATCGTCCGCGAGATGTTCCAGGCCGGCGAGCTCGCCGATCACCTGAAGACGGCCGGCGTCGCCGTGCGCGAGCAGGCCTGACACCACCCTGCCCCATCCGCCCGCGGACGGCTGTGCAGCGGCCTGACCTACACGAAAAGGCCCGCCCCGATGCATTCGGGGCGGGCCTTTTCGGTGTGCGGGCGACGTCGTGCGGCGCTTGGCGCCGGTCAGCTCGCGAGGCGCAGCATGATGATCTTCGCGGCGATCGCGTCGAAGATTGACTGCAGCTGCGCGGCCGACGGCGAGTTGTAGTAGTAGCCGGACCCCGACGAGCAGTTCTGCAGCATGGTCTGGGTCGCCGAGTCGTCGATCATCAGGCCGATCGTGTAGACTTCGATGTTGTCGCCCTTGACGTTGCTGCAGATCGTGTTGAGCTTCGCGTCGAGGCCGTTGCGCAGGTTGGTACCCGGACTGTTGCCGAGGCGGCCGCTCAGCGAATAGCCCCAGCTCGAATAGGCGCTGCCGAGGTTGCGGTTGGGCGTATTGACCGAGTTGGTACCGTCCGTCAGCAGCACGACGATCTTCGAGTTGGCCTTGTCGGTCTTCGCGCGGCCCTGGTCGAAGGGCAGTCCCGGCGACAGCACGCGCCAGCCCCAGGCGAGGCCCTCCGGAATATTGGTGCTGCCGGCGGCTTCCATCGCATTGATCGCCGTGGTGATGCCGGTGTAGTTGGTGGTCAGCGGCATGATCGGCCGGGTGTCGCAGAAGAACCCGGGGCCCTTCGGCTTGGCGTAGTTCGAGTAATAGGTGGAGTTCGAGAAGCTGAGGCCGGTCGGCGACGAATACTTCTGGACGTAGCTCATCTTCGTCCACTCGTTGGACGACGACGTCTTGTCGTTCAGATAGTTGTTCGCATAGAGCGGCGAGCCCCAGCTGCTGCCGTCGGGCTCGTCGGGATGGAACGAGGGCACGAACAGCGTGTCCGGCGTGCCCGTCGCCGGCACCGTGTCGGTCACGTCGTAGGGCGACGGACGCGTCTCGACGCAGCCCGGCCAGCTCTTGCCGAGGTTGCTGTACAGCGTGAAGCGGTTCAGCCCGGTGAAATAGGTGCTGTGGATCGACGACTTCGCCTGGGTGTCCATCCAGCTGGCACTGGCATAGGTCGTGCCGACGTTGACGAAGTTCGCAAAGGGCACCAGCGCGAACTTCAGCTGGTTCACGCCGGTGATCTTGCCCTGCATCGTCGTCACCATCGTGGTGGCGGCGGTCTTCAGCGAGGTGAACTTGTTGTCGTCGAGCATCGAGCCGGTGTTGTCGAGCACGAGCGCGATCTCGACGGTCGCCTGCTCGTCGATGCCGAGGCCCCAGACCGCGGTCGACCGGATTTCGGTGTTGAGCTCCGCCATACCGATCAGGTTGAGGAACGTGGTCGGCATCTGCACCGACGAGGTGACCGTCAGCGACGTCGAGGTGGCCGACGCGGTCACATCGCTCACCTCGCCCATGCGCGTCGACAGGAGGTCGGTGACGAGCACTTCCGCCCGCGCGTTGAGATCGGTGTCGGTCGGCTTTGCATCACGCGCCAGCGTCAGGGCCGCGGCGTCGGTCGCGTACTGGACGCCGGCGCGGAAGTTGTACATCCGCGCGAAGTCCATGGCGCCGCCACCGACTGCACAGATCCCTGCGGCCGAGAATGCGAAGATCATGGCGATGTTGCCGTGTCTGTCGCCCAGGAACCGTCTTGCTGCCGAATTCATTCTTCCGCTCCCCGCCGTCAATCAGAACGGCGCCGTTCGTCTAGGGAGCAGACTAGCAAACGAGTCCGACCAGCCCGTTAAAAGGCGCGGTTAGCAAATGCCGCGTTCAACGTGCACTACGTCGGAAGTGGACTTCAGCTCTCGTTAACCCTCGGTCGGCGACGGGCGGGCGCGCCGGTGCCAGGCCCCTCTCGACGCACGGCTGCATCAGGCTGCGGCGTCTTCCGCGTCGGCGGCGTCACCCTCGTGCGGGGCGAGCTGGTCGAGCGGCAGCGGCACGCTGAAGAGGTAGCCCTGCCCTTCGACGCAGCCTTCGGCGAGCAGCAGCGCGAGGTCGGCGGGATCCTCAATCCCCTCCGCGATCACCGTCATCTTCAGGCTGCGCCCGAGGCTGACGATGGCGCTGACGATCGCCTGCGAGTCCGGGCTCGTGTGCAAGTCGCGGATGAACGACTTGTCGATCTTGATCTTCGTGAACGGGAAGCTGCGCAGGTAGCTCAGCGACGAATAGCCGGTGCCGAAGTCGTCCATCGAAATGCCGACGCCGAGCGCCCTGAGCGCGCGCAGCGTCGCCAGAGCCGATTCGCTCTTTTCCATCAGCAGCGACTCGGTGATCTCGAGCTCGAGCCGGGATGGCTGAAGGCCGGTGCGCTCCAGCGCGCGCATCACGGTGGCGAGGATGCCGCCGTTGCGGAACTGCGCCGGCGACAGGTTGACCGCCACCTTGGTGTCCTCCGGCCAGGCGGCGGCGTCCGCACACGCTCGCTCCAGCACGAAGCGGCCGATGTCGCCGATGAGGCCGGTCTCTTCGGCCAGCGCGATGAAGTCGGCCGGCGGCACCGAGCCCCGCTCGGGGTGCGTCCAGCGCAGCAGCGCCTCGTAGCCCGACGTGCGGCCGCTCTGCAGGTTGACCAGCGGCTGGTAGTGCAGCGACAGCTCGCCGCGCACCAGCGCCTGCCGCAGGTCCATCTCGAGGTGCCGCCGTCGCTGCAGCTGCTCGTCCATGCCCGGCTCGAAGTGGCGGAACGTGCCCCGCCCCGCCGCCTTCGCCCGGTAGAGCGCGAGGTCGGCGTTCTTCAGGAACTGTTCGGCGACATCCATGTCGGCCGGCATGCGCGCGATGCCGATGCTGGCACCGGCCGCGACCTGATGCCCGCCGACGATCGCCGTGGTGCTGAGATTGGCGATCAGCCGGGCCGCGATCTGCTCGTCGGCGACGCTGCCCGGCGCCACCGGCACCAGCACGGCGAACTCGTCGCCGCCGAGCCGCGCCACGAAACAGTCGTCGCCGAGGCATTCGCGCAGGCGGCTCGCCACCTGCTGCAGCAGCTCGTCGCCGACGGAATGGCCGAGCGTGTCGTTGACGGTCTTGAAGTTGTCGAGGTCGATCAGCAGCACCGAGAGGTGCTGACCGGCGATCCGCGCCCGCGACACCGCCTCGACGATGAACTCGCCATAGGCGAGGCGGTTCGGCAGCCCGGTCAGCGGATCGTGCCGTGCCATGTGCGTCATCCGCTCTTCCGAGCGGCGGCGCTCCGTGACGTCGACGAAGGCCGTCAGCACCACCGGCGCGCCCTCATAGGTCAGCTGGCGGGCAAACGCCGTGACCTCGATCGTGCTGCCGTCGGCGCGCAACTGCCGCCAGGTGCGGTCCTTGTCGGCGGCAATCGTGCCCCAGGCGTCGCGGAAGAGGTCCCAGCGCGATTCGGGATGGTGCAGGTCGAGCAGCGACAGCGTCCGGAACGCGGCGTCGTCGTGGCCGTAGTGCTGGCAGGCGGCCGTGTTCGCCCGGCGCACCATCAGCGACTCGGGATCGACGAGGCACATCGGCAGCGGGTTCTCGTCGAACAGCAGCCGGAACGACGCCTCGCGCTGCTTCATCTCGGTGATGTCGACGCGGATGCCGATCGTGCCGCCGTCGTCGGTGCGGCGTTCCTCGATCATGATCCAGCGGCCGTCGGCGAGCAGTTGCTCATGCCGGCCGCCCGGGTTGGCGAGCAGCGCCAGTCGCCGCGCCAGCCACTCTTCCTCGCGGCCGACGGCCTCCGGGTATTGGCCGCGCGCGACGCCGATGCGCAGCTGATCCTCCAGCAGTTCGCCGACCTTGAAGAGATCGGCGCTGCCGGCATAGATCTCGGCATATTGCCGGTTCCACAGGATGTAGCGGCCGTCCTCGTCGAGGAACACGACGCCCTCGGGCATCGCCTCGATCGCGGCGCGCAGCTGGTCGCGCGCCCGCTGCGCCTCCTGCTCGGCGGCCGCCAGCCGCAGCGCCGCATCGAGCGTGCCGGTGCGTTGCCGGCCGCGCCGCAGCATGGGACGCCCGCGCGCGCGCCGGGCCGATCGCTGCGGAATGTCGCCACTACATGCGATTTGCTTTTCGTCGGTCACGTCTTCGCCCGCCTTCTGGCTTGATAAGACGAGTATTCGCGACCGCTCTTAACACCCGGTTTATTGTGGAGTGTCGGCCATATATTAAGTTTGCTGCAAAGCTAGGCTGCTGCCTAGCTTTTGATCAGCAAAACATCCCGGATTATACAACGCACGCCGCCTGATCATGGAACAGGCACGGCGCCGGCATTCTCCTTTGGCGACGCCGGTTCGCACATGCAAAAAGGGCCGCCCCGGTGGGGCGGCCCTTCGATCGATTGCCGGGAACGGCAGGCGTCAGCGCGAGTAGAACTCGATGACGAGGTTCGGTTCCATCTGCACGGCGTAGGGCACGTCGCCCAGCGCCGGAACGCGAACGAACTTGGCCACGGCCTTCGACGTATCGACGTCGAGGAAGTCTGGAATGTCGCGCTCGGCGAGATCGGCCGATTCCAGCACGATCGCGAGCTGCTTCGACTTCTCGCGCACCTCGATCACGTCGCCGGCCTTGCAGCGGTAGCTGCCGATGTTGACGCGCTTGCCGTTGACGTTCACGTGACCGTGATTGACGAACTGGCGGGCGGCGAAGATCGTCGGCACGAACTTGGCGCGGTAGACGATCGCGTCGAGGCGGCTCTCGAGCAGGCCGATGAGCTGCTCCGAGGTGTCGCCGCGCATGCGCGAGGCTTCCTGGTAGATCTTGTAGAACTGCTTCTCGGAGATGTCACCGTAGTGACCCTTCAGCTTCTGCTTCGCGCGCAGCTGCTGGCCGAAGTCCGAAAGCTTGCTCTTGCGGCGCTGGCCATGCTGGCCGGGGCCGTATTCGCGCTTGTTGACCGGGCTCTTCGGACGACCCCAGATGTTTTCGCCAAGACGGCGGTCGATCTTGTACTTGGCGCTATGGCGCTTGGACATCGCGTATCCTCAAGGGAACGGGTTGAGGGACACACGCCCTCCTCTGCCCCACTGTGAACGTGGGGCCGACAGGGCCGGACGCGCGCTGCGACCGGAACCCACGGGTGCGTGAACAAACACGCGGGCCGTCATCGGGCCCGCGCGATGGCCGGCTTCTAGTCGCAACGCCCGCGAATGTCAAACCCGCAGCGCCGCTGCCTTGCCGCCAGGCCCTGCCGGACCCGGATCCGAGCATCCGGAGAAGTACGGACAATAGCCGAGATCACTTAAATTCGAGCGATGTCGTTCAGTTTGTCATAACGGGTGTACCGATAGAAATGTGTCCAATTGGCAAGGGCCGCATAGGCGGCCACAAGACCACCGGCAACGTCCGGACCGCAGGTACTCATTTTTCATAACGCTTTGCCGGGAGCTCTCATGACGCAGCCATTGCAGGCGATCGGCGCAGCCTATTCGCGCGCAGTGGCCGCCCCGGTCGGCTCGCCCTACGCCGAGGCGATGAGCCTCGAGGGCCTGTCACATGCGTTTCAGCCGATCGTCGACATCCACACCGGGGTCGTCCACGCCTATGAAGCGCTGCTGCGCGGCGTCGAACACGCGGGCTGCGAGCACATCGGCTCGTTCTTCGACCGCATCGACGCCGAGGGGCGCCTCGCCGAGACCGAACTTCATCTCGCCGATGCGGCGATGGCGAAGCTCGGATCGCTGCCCGGCCGTGATGCGCGGCTCTTCCTCAACATCGACGAGCGCACGCTCGAGGATCCGGCCTTCCGCCCGCGCGAGTTCGTCGAGGCCGCCCGCCGGCGCGACCTGCAGGCGTCCTCGCTCTGCATCGAGGTGCTCGGCCGCAAGCGCGGCGCGCTCGGCAGCAATGCGCCGATGCTGATCGCCGCCCTGCGCGCCAGCCAGGTCCGCCTCGCGCTCGACCATTTCGGGCACGGCTGCGCCGAACTCGCGCTGCTCTACGCGCTGCAGCCCGAATATGTGAAGGTCGATCGCTTCTTCGTCGCCGACATCGGCCGCTCCAACCGCAAACGCCTGTTCCTCGCCACCGTCGTCAACCTCGCCCACGCCGTCGGCGCCAAGGTGATCGCCGAGGGCGTCGAGACCGCCGAGGAACACGTCGCCTGCCGCGAGATCGGCTGCGACCTCGCCCAGGGCTACTACATCGCCCGCCCGATGCCCGCGCCCGAGGCGACCTCCGACGTGTTCCGCCATGTGCTGGCGACGAGCACCCGCAACCGCCGCACCCGCAACAGCGACGAGCCGCTGATCCGCAGCGAGATCGACGTCGTCGCGCCGATCCGCACCGATCAGGCGATCAGCGCCGTGTTCGACCGCTTCCGCAGCGTGCCGGACCGCGCCTATTTCCCCGTCGTCGACAGCGCCGACGTGCCGGTGGGCCTGCTGCACGAGCGCAACTTTCGCGCCTTCGTGTTCAACCCGGTCGGGCGCGACATCCTGCAGAACGATTCGCTCGGCTACCGCATCGCCGATTTCGTCACGCGCTGCCCGACGGCGGACATCCGCATGCCGGTCGAGAAGGTGCTCGAGGTCTATGCGCACTGGAGCGACGCCGACGGCATCGTGCTCACCGAGCAGGGCGTCTATGTCGGCATGCTGTCGTCGGCGGCGCTCCTGAAGCTCGTCAACGAGAAGCGGCTGCAGGTGGCGCAGGACCAGAACCCGCTCACCACGATGCCGGGCAACCTCTCGATCAACAACCACCTCGTCGACGCCGCCGAGGCGACCGGCGCCAACCGGCTGTTCTGCTACTTCGATTTCAACCACTTCAAACCATTTAACGATCACTACGGCTTTCGCCAGGGCGACCGCGTCATCATCCTCTTCGCCGACATCCTGCGCCGCCACTTCAGCGAAGGCGCCTTCCTCGGCCATGTCGGCGGCGACGACTTCTTCGCCGGCGTGCGCGGCGTGACGCTGGACGAGGTCGAGCGCAAGGCTCGTGCCGTCACCAGCGATTTCCGCGCCGAGGTGGTGAGCTTCTATGCGCCGGAGGATCACCGCCGCGGCTATCTCGAGGGCACCGACCGCGAGGGCAACGCCCAGATCTTCCCGCTGATGACCTGCTCGGCGGCCGTCGTCGAGATCGGCCATGACGAGGTGATCGACGACGTCGTCGCCATCTCCCGCCGCATCGCCGACGCCAAGCGCGCGGCCAAGCTCTCGATCGACGCCATCGCCGTCCGCCCCGCCCCGCGCTTCCCGGCGGGCCGCTGAGGCGTCAGTCGTCGCCCGTCGCCTCGGGCAGGAACGCCGCAGCGCTGCGGAAGCCGAACCGCTCCGCCAGCGCCGGCGGCGGCAGGCGGCCGGTGCTGAAGAAACCTTCCATCGCCTGCCCCGCCGCGCGCGCCGCGATGTCGGCCGTCACCGCCACGACGCGGCGGGCGATCGCCGGCGCCGGGTCGATCCAGGCGACCGGCCACGGCGCCAGCGCCGCCAGCCGGCCCAGCACCAGCGGGAAATGCGTGCAGGCGAGGACGACGATGTCGGTGCGCACCTCCCCCTCCCCCGCGTCGCGATCGGCGACGAAGCACGGCAGGATCTCGGCGGCGTAGTCCGCGTCCTCGATCCGCTCGCCGGCGAGTTCGCGCTCGGCGAGCCCGGCCAGCCGGCGCGAGCCGACCAGAGTGAAGCGGCAGTCGCCGCCGTGGGTGCGGATCAGGTCGCGGGTATAGTCGCGCGCCACCGTCCCCGGCGTCGCCAGCACGGAAACCCGGCGCGACCGGCTCTGCTCGGCCGCCGGCTTGATCGCCGGCACCGTGCCGACGATCGGCATGGAAAAGCGTGAGCGCAAGCTGGGCAGCACCAGCGTCGAGGCGGTATTGCAGGCGATCACCACGGCATCCGGCTGGAAGCGCGGCACCGCGATCTCCATCAGCCCGGCGACGCGCGCGACCAGCGCCTCCTCGCCGAGGTCGCCATAGGGAAACACCGCCGTATCGGCGAGATAGGCGATCGCGGCGGACGGCAGTTGCCGCCGGATTTCCGCCACCACGGAGAGCCCGCCGAGGCCGGAATCGAACACGAGCAGTTGCACGGGCCTCGCCCCTCCCCGATCCGCGCCGCCGGCGCGTGCTTCAGACCGACGATTCCGGATCGTCCTCGTCCGGCGGCAGCGTCGCCGGCCCGCGCGTCACCGCCGAGCCGTCGCGGCGCGGCCGGAGATGGCGGCGCTCGAGCCCGGCGACGACGCCGCGCATGGTGCGCACCTCCTGCGCGTTGAGCTGCGCGCGCTGGAAGATCGCCCGGAGATTGCGCACCATCGTCGGCCGCTTTTCCGCCGGGCGGAAGAAGCCCGCCTCGTCGAGCGCGGCTTCGAGATGCTCGAAGAAGCCGTAGAGCGCCTCTTTCGTCGCCGGCGGCGCCCGCTCGGGCATCGTGAACGGCAGGCCGCCGTCGACCTCGGCAAGGCCGGTGCGGCGCCACTCATAGGCGATCACCAGCACCGCCTGCGCGATGTTCAGCGACGCGAAGGTCGGATCGACCGGCAACGTCAGGATCTCGTCTGAGAGCGAGATCTCTTCGTTCTCCAGCCCCCAGCGCTCGCGCCCGAACAGCACGCCGGTGCGCGCCCCCTGGCGCGCGAAGCGATGCATCGTCGCCGCGGCCTCGACCGGCCCGCAGACCGGCTTCGACAGGTCGCGGTCGCGCGCGGTGGTCGCATAGAGGAAGGCGAGATCGGCGGTCGCGCTGGCGAGGTCGTCGAACACCTCGACCGCGTCGATGATGTGGTCGGCGCCGGAGGCGGACGCGCGCGCCCGCTCGTTCGGCCAGCCGTCACGCGGGGCCACCAGCCTGAGATGCGCGAGGCCGAAGTTCGCCATCGCCCGCGCCGCGGCGCCGATGTTCTCGCCGAGTTGCGGCTGCACCAGAACGACCACGGGGCGCAGGTCGCCGCTCGCCGCACCGCCCGTCTCCGTTCCTGCCGGCGTGTTCGCCGCCTCGCCGTCCGCCTCGTCCATCGCCCTGCCGTCCTGCCTTGGATCTCGCTGTCCCCGGCCACCGATCGGCCCCCGCAAAGGTCCGCCGGCCGCCCGGAACCGCATCGCTATAACACTCAAACCGTCGCCGCAGAAAACCCCGAAAGCCGCGAAAAGAATGATTTCCGGATCCGGCCCGCGATGTTATGAAGCGCTCGAAGCTAGACCATTTCCGAGTGACGTTTACGTTAGCGTAACTCCCACCGGCATCGTTGCGCCGCCTCGCCGCGGCGCGCGGCGCCACCCCGCAGAGCGAATGTCCGCGCGTTGAACGAGGTCCGATTCATGACGAAGATCAAGGTGGCCAACCCCGTCGTCGAGCTCGACGGCGACGAAATGACCCGGATCATCTGGCAGACGATCAAGGACAAGCTGATCCACCCCTATCTCGACGTCGACCTCGAGTACTACGACCTCAGCGTCGAGAACCGCGATGCGACCAACGATCAGGTCACGATCGACAGCGCCAACGCGATCAAGCGCACCGGCGTCGGCGTCAAGTGCGCCACCATCACCCCCGACGAGGCCCGCGTCGAGGAATTCAAGCTGAAGAAGATGTGGAAGTCGCCGAACGGCACCATCCGCAACATCCTCGGCGGCGTCATCTTCCGCGAGCCGATCATCTGCAAGAACGTGCCGCGCCTCGTGCCGGGCTGGACCAAGCCGATCATCGTCGGTCGCCACGCCTTCGGCGACCAGTACCGCGCCACCGACTTCAAGGTGCCGGGCAAGGGCAAGCTCTCGATCAAGTTCGTCGGCGAGGACGGCACCACCATCGAGCACGACGTCTACGACTTCCCCGACGCCGGCGTCGCCATGGCGATGTACAACCTCGACGAGTCGATCAAGGAATTCGCGCGCGCCTCGCTGAACTATGGCCTGATGCGCAACTATCCGGTCTACCTCTCGACCAAGAACACCATCCTGAAAGCCTATGACGGTCGCTTCAAGGACATCTTCCAGGAGGTCTACGAGGCCGAGTTCAAGGACGAGTTCACCAAGCGCAAGCTGACCTACGAGCACCGCCTGATCGACGACATGGTCGCCTCGGCGCTGAAGTGGTCGGGCGGCTACGTCTGGGCCTGCAAGAACTACGACGGCGACGTGCAGTCGGACATCGTCGCGCAGGGCTTCGGCTCGCTCGGCCTGATGACCTCGGTGCTGATGACGCCCGACGGCAAGACCGTCGAGGCCGAGGCGGCGCATGGCACGGTGACGCGTCACTACCGCCTGCACCAGCAGGGCAAGGAGACGTCGACCAACTCGATCGCCTCGATCTTCGCCTGGACCCGCGGCCTGTCGCACCGCGCCAAGCTCGACGACAACGCCGAGCTCGCCCGCTTCGCCGCGACCCTTGAGAAGGTCTGCGTCGACACCGTCGAGGCCGGTCACATGACCAAGGATCTGGCGCTGCTCGTCGGCGCCGAGCAGGGTTGGCTCTCGACCTCCGGCTTCCTCGACAAGATTGCCGCCAACCTCGACACCGAGATGGGCAGCTGGAATTAACGGCTCGCCCCGCGACCGTCCGGACGATCACACGAGCGGCGGGAGCAATCCCGCCGCTTTCTGTTTGGCGGCACCATGATCGCCGATCGCGAGCCACCGATCGGGTTCCGGCCAGAACGCCTCGCATGTCCTTCTGGCCACCCTCGGAGTTCTACGGATACCCGCGTCGGATCGCAGACATCATACATATCGGCGGCGGGGGCCCGAAGGGCGCGGTGGGGGGCATCGCGGCCACGGACGCTCTGCGCCGTCGTCATGGTGGTCCGTGTCCAAGGTCCTGCGCCGTTTCCCGCGCCTTCTGCGCCTCGTCAATCTCGTCCGCTATGAAATGATCTACGCCATCCCGATCTGGCGCGAACTGACGACGTTCAACGTCGGCATCTCGCCCGCCGATCCGGAGATCCTGGCGCAACCTGCCGGCACGCGCGAAGCGTTCCAGCTCCAGACCTACGCCGAAGTGTTTCGCGCCGCCGACGCTGAGCGGCCGGTGCGGCCCGGCGACGTGATGGTGGAAATCGCTGCCGGCCGCGGCGGCGGGCTCGGCCAACTCGCCGGGCGCGCCGACTGGCGCTGCATCGGCTTCGAACGCTCCTGGTCCGCCGTGCGCCACGCCCGCGCCCGCGGGCTGGACATGCGCCGCGCCGGCGCCGAACAGCTGCCGCAGCCGGCGGCGAGCTGCGACTATGTCGTCTCCGTCGAGGGGCTGATGTGCTGCGAGGACGTGATCGCGGCGACGCGCGAGGCCGCGCGCCTCCTCTGCCACGACGGATGCCTCGTGCTCGCCGAGTTCCACTCCGGCCCGATCCACCACGCCCGCGCCAAGCTGGTGCGACGCGCGCGCGCCTGCGGGCTCACCATCACCGACTTCACCGACATGACCGAGCGCGCCCGTGCGGCCTTCCTCGCCGACGAGCCCCGGCGCGCCGCGCTGGTCGCCAGCGTGCCACGCCTGATCGTCGCCGGATTTGCCGAAATGCTGGGTCTTGACGGCACCACGCGCCACGCGCAGTGGCGCGACGGCCAGCGCAGCTATTACATCGCCACCTTGCGGCCGCGGCGCGTTGCCGTCCCGCGCCGGGCCGCCACGGCCCGGCCCGACGTCGCGGCCTGAGCCGCGACCACGGCGACCGGCCGGCGCGAAGGCCGGCCGCGCCGCTGCCGGGCGGGCGAACCCTCAGGCCGCGGCGAGTTCGCCGAGCCGGGCGGCGATCGCCTCCAGCGCATCGTTCGCCTTGGCGCCGTCCGGCCCGCCCGCCTGGGCGATATCCGGCCGGCCGCCACCACCCTTGCCGCCGAGCACGTCCGCGGCGACGCGGACGAGGTCGACCGCGTCGAGCTTGCCGGCGAGATCCGCGGTGATGCCGACGACGATGCCGGCCTTGCCGTCTTCCGATACGCCGACCATCGCGACGACGCCGGACGCGAGCTTCTTGCGCGCGGTCTCGACCAGGTTCTTCAGGTCCTTCGGCGCGACGCCCTCGGCGATCCGGCCGAGGAACTGCATGCCGGCGATCTCGCGCGGCGCCTCGCCGGCGCCCGCGCTCATCGCCAGCTTCTTGCGCGCCTCGACGAGGTCGCGCTCCAGCTTGCGGCGCTCGTCGACGAGGCTCTGCACCCGCGCCGCCGCCTCGCCGACCGGCACCTTCAGCACGCCGGCGACGTCCTTCAGCCGGCGCTCCTGCTCGGCGAGGTGACGCCGGGCGGCCGCGCCCGTCAGCGCCTCGATGCGGCGCACGCCGGCGGCGACCGCCGCCTCCTGCACCACGCGCACGAGGCCGATTTCGCCGGTGCGGCCGACATGGGTGCCGCCGCAGAGCTCGACCGAATAGGCCTTGCCCGCCTTGTCGCCCTCGGTTGCCGTGCCCATCGCCACGACGCGAACCTCGTCGCCGTATTTCTCGCCGAACAGCGCCATCGCACCCGACGCGATGGCATCGTCGACGGCCATCAGCCGGGTCGTCACCGGCGCGTCCTGCAGCACGATCGCGTTGGCGATCTCCTCGGCGGCTTCCAGCTCGGCGTCGCTGACCGGCTTCGTATGCGAGAAGTCGAAGCGCAGCCGGTCGGCCGAGACCATCGAGCCCTTCTGCGCGACGTGGGTGCCGAGCACCTGACGCAGCGCCTCATGCAGCAGGTGCGTTGCCGAATGGTTGCCGCGGATGCGGCCGCGCCGATCGCCGTCGACGACGAGGTCGACGCCGTCGCCGACCGCGATGGTGCCCTCTTCGACGGTGCCGATGTGGACGAAGACGCCGTCGGTCTTCTTCTGGGTGTCGGTGACGCGGAAGCGGCCGTTTGGGCCGGTGATCACGCCGGTGTCGCCGACCTGGCCGCCGGATTCGCCGTAGAACGGCGTCTGGTTGAGCACGAGGATGCCGGCGGCGCCGGTCTCGAGCCGCGTCACTTCCGCGCCGTCGGTGACGATCGCCATCACCGCGCCGGCCGCGGTTTCCGTGCTGTAGCCGAGGAAGTCAGTGGCGCCGACCCGGTCGCGCACGCCGAACCACACCGTTTCGGCGGCAGATTCGCCCGAGCCCGCCCAGTTCGCCCGCGCCTCGGCGCGCTGGCGCGCCATCGCGGTCTCGAAGCCGTCGCGATCGACGCCGATGCCACGCGAGCGCAGCGCGTCCTCGGTGAGGTCATAGGGGAAGCCGTAGGTGTCGTAGAGCTTGAACACCGTCTCGCCGTCGATCCGGTCGCCGGAGGTGAGATCGGCGGACGCCTCGTCGAGCAGGATCAGCCCGCGCGACAGCGTGCGGCGGAAGCGGGTTTCCTCGAGCAGCAGCGTCTCGGTGATCAGCGACTGCGCCCGGACGAGTTCCGGATAGGCCTGCCCCATCTCGCGCACCAGCGCCGGAACCAGGCGGTGCAGCAGCGGATCCTTGGCGCCGAGCAGGTGGGCGTGGCGCATGGCGCGGCGCATGATGCGGCGCACGACATAGCCGCGGCCCTCGTTCGACGGCAGCACGCCGTCGGCGATCAGGAAGCTCGACGCACGCAGGTGGTCGGCGATGATGCGGTGGCTCGCCGCCGTCTCCGCCGTCGAGCCGACGCCAGTCGCTTCCTCCGAGGCGCGGATCAGCGCCCGGAACAGGTCGATCTCGTAGTTGCTGTGCACGCCCTGCAGCACGGCGGCGACGCGCTCGAGGCCCATGCCGGTGTCGATCGACGGCCGCGGCAGCGGCACGCGCACGCCGTCGACCTGGTCGTACTGCATGAAGACGAGGTTCCAGATCTCGACGAAGCGGTCGCCGTCCTCGTCCGCCGAACCCGGCGGGCCACCGAAGATCTTGTCGCCGTGGTCGAAGAAGATTTCCGAACACGGGCCGCACGGGCCGCTGTCGCCCATCGCCCAGAAATTGTCGGACGTCGCGATGCGAATGATGCGGTCGTCGGAAAGGCCGGCGATCTTCTTCCAGAGCCGGTGCGCCTCGTCGTCCTCGGCATAGACCGTGACGACCAGACGGTCCTTCGCCAGCGCGAAGTCCTTCGTCACCAGCGTCCAGGCGAGCTCGATCGCCCGTTCCTTGAAATAGTCGCCGAACGAGAAGTTGCCGAGCATCTCGAAGAAGGTGTGATGCCGGGAGGTGTAGCCAACGTTGTCGAGGTCGTTGTGCTTGCCGCCGGCGCGCACGCACTTCTGCGCCGTCGTCGCCCGCACATAGGGGCGCTTTTCCAGCCCGGTGAAGACGTTCTTGAACGGCACCATGCCGGCGCTGGTGAACATCAGCGTCGGGTCGTTGCGCGGCACGAGCGGCCCGGACGCGACCATCTCGTGGCCGTTGCGCGCAAAGAAGTCGAGGAAGGTCGACCGGATCTCGTTGACGCCGCTCATGACAGTCACATCACCCATGAAACCGAGAAAGCCGCGGCGGACAGCCGCGGCAGCACACGTCTCGGCGTTTTAGACGGGCGGGCGGAATGTGTCCACAATCACCGGAAATCATGACGAAAGCGCGAGACGCTCGACCTTCCGCAGAGGCCCTGCGAGAGAGCCGCCCGGGCGCGCCGGCCGCGAGGGACGGCGACCGGTGCTGCACGCGCCGGTCGCCGCCTTGATCAATCCGGCGAGTCGGCGTCGCCGTCCGGCTCGGGCGCGCCCTGCAGGATGTCCTTGGCGATGACGCCGGCGTTTTGCCGGATCGCGAGCTCGATCTCGTCGGCAATGGCCTTGTTCTCGCCGAGGAAGACCTTGGCGTTCTCGCGGCCCTGGCCGAGGCGCTGGCTGTTGTAGGAGAACCAGGCGCCCGACTTGTCGACGATGCCGGCCTTGACGCCGAGATCGACCAGTTCGCCGAGCTTGGAGATGCCCTCGCCGTACATGATGTCGAACTCGATCTCGCGGAACGGCGGCGCGAGCTTGTTCTTCACCACCTTGACGCGGGTCTGGTTGCCGACGATCTCGTCGCGCGCCTTGATCGCGCCGATGCGGCGGATGTCGAGGCGGACCGAGGCGTAGAACTTCAGCGCATTGCCGCCGGTGGTGGTCTCCGGGCTGCCGAACATCACGCCGATCTTCATGCGGATCTGGTTGATGAAGATCACCATGGTCTTCGACTTGGAGATCGACGCCGTCAGCTTGCGCAGCGCCTGGCTCATCAGGCGGGCCTGCAGGCCGGGCAGCGAATCGCCCATCTCGCCTTCGAGCTCGGCCCGCGGCGTCAGCGCCGCCACCGAATCGATGACCAGCACGTCGACCGCACCCGAGCGCACCAGCGTGTCGCAGATCTCGAGCGCCTGCTCGCCGGCGTCGGGCTGCGAGATCAAGAGGTCGTCGAGATTAACGCCGAGCTTGCGGGCGTAGATCGGGTCGAGCGCGTGCTCGGCGTCGATGAAGGCACAGATGCCGCCACGCTTCTGCGCCTCGGCCACCGTGTGCAGGGCGAGCGTGGTCTTGCCGGAGGATTCCGGCCCGTAGATCTCGACGATGCGGCCACGCGGCAGACCGCCGATGCCGAGCGCGATGTCGAGCCCGAGCGACCCGGTGGACACCGACTCGACCTCGACGACCTGGCCGGCGCCGAGGCGCATGATCGAGCCTTTGCCGAAGGCGCGCTCGATCTGCGAAAGGGCCGCATCGAGCGCCTTGGTCTTGTCCATCGAACTTCCCTCGACGAGGCGTAGCGTATTCTGCGCCATGGCGTCCGCTCCTTATTCCACGTGCCGACCGGGGTTTCAAACTCGGCTTGCGTACATGCTTTGTTCCATATCGGCCCTTCGAAGTCAACATGTTCTGCGCAAAGGTTTTTCCGGGGCGCGTTCCGGCATCGTTCTCATGGCGGTTTGCCCCGTTCGCACAAGGCCTTGCGCCCTCCCCGCGGGCGACTCGGCTGCGTCCGCCCCTGCTCTCACCAGGCGAGGTCGAGTCGCTCCAGCCCGTGAAAGTGGTAGCTGTCGCGATAGCGCGGCGGCGCGGCGAGCCGCAGCCCGGGCAGCCGGCCGAGCAGCACCGGCAGCGCCACCTGCAGCTCCAGCCGGGCGAGCGGAGCGCCGAGGCAGAAGTGGATGCCGCCACCGAAGGCGGCATGCTGGGCCGGGGTGCGGGCGGGATCGAGCCGGTCCGGGTCGGCGAAGCGGCGCGGATCGCGGCCGGCGGCGCCGATGACGAGGCCGACCTTGTCGCCCGTCCTGAAGCGGATGCCGCGCCAGTCGAGGTCTTCGAGCGCGTAGCGGGTGAACATGTGCAGCGGCGGGTCGAAGCGCAGCAGTTCCTCGACGGTTGCCGCGGTTGCCGCCGGCGAGGCGAAGGCCGCGGCCCGGTCGATGCCCTCCGCCCCGAGCAGCGCCGCGACGCCGTTGCCGATCGCGTGCACGGTCGCCTCGTGGCCGGCGTTGAGCAACAGGATGCACGTCGAGACGAGTTCGTCGGTGGAAAGCCGCTCGCCGGCCGCCTCGGCGGCGATCAGGTGGCTGATCAGGTCGTCCGCCGGCCGGCCGCGGCGCGCGGCGATGTAGTCGCGCAGGAAGCTCGCAAAAGCCTCGGTCGCGGCGACGGCGGCGTCCTCGTCGGCGCGGCTGCGCCCGAACTGGTACATCGCCACCATCTTGTGCGACCAGTCGAGCAGGTCGGGCGCGGCGTCCACCGGCACGCCGAGCAGCTCGGCGATCACCACCACCGGGATCGGCGTCGCGAACGCCGCGATCAGCTCCACCTCGCCGCGCGCCTCGAACCCGTCGATCAGCTCGTGCGCCAGTTTTTCGATGCGCGGGCGCAGCTGTTCGACGCTGCGCGAGACGAAGGCGCGGTTGACGAGGCCGCGCAGCCGCGTGTGCACCGGCGGCTCGAGCTCCAGCAGCGAATGCGCCTCGACGGCATAGAACGGCGCCAGATGCGGCGGGATCTCCGGCCAGCCGAGCTCGGCCCGCGTCGCGACATGCAGCACGTCGCGGCCGAAGCGCCGGTCGCGAAACAGCGCGGCGACGTCGTCATGGTCGAGGCAGCACCAGTGGCCGTAGTCCTCCCAGAAGAACACCGGCGCAATGCTGCGGATCGCGGCATAGGCGGCGTAGGGATCCTGCACGAAGGCGGGATCAGAAGGAGAGAGATTTAATTGACTTCTGACATTTTGGATCATCTCAATGAAAGGCCTGAGACTGATACAGTCGTTTTTTTATCTGAATAGATAGCTCTGTGTCTAAGGTAATATCCTTAAACAGCGAGTATTTTTCAAAATAACCCTTGAGTTCATTCACATCGGTTGCGAGATGAAAAAACAGCACTCGCAGCTCATGATCTGACATCGTTGACCGAACGATCCCCGCGTATAATTTTGCATGATCTCCAGTTTCCTCGTCAACATACTTCAATACATATAACAAAAATCGGAAATACTTTCCAAACTGAAATCGATACCGCGCCTTAATAATTGAATTATACTCGTGAGTGAATCTCGTAATTTCTCCAGCTATGTATTTTTCTACAGCTTTCTCCGCATTAGACTCACGCCTTGCCATATCAATTTGTGTCTCAAAAATGTAAGCCTTAGACATATGCTTAGTCACAGCGTCCAATTTAGAAAACAATGACCCTTGATCGTCTAAGTAATCTTCATCATCATTATTTTTAGATAGATTTGATCTAATAGATTCAAGTAAATTTACTAAATTAAAAAATGTTTCTTGCCTATTACTTATAGACATAGATTTGAACTGAGTTTCCATGTGAACGTTTTGCTTTTCAACTAAATCCCGGGAACGGTCGGCGTCCAGCCGCAGCAAACCTATTTCTTGTCTCTGCAAAAAAATTGCATAACCAATGCCTACGCAAGCCAATCCGGAAAACAGCGCATTTACTGCGCCGAACATATCGCCAAATATACCGCGCTCGGACTGAGATAGATTTAGACCATAAAATAAATTTGCAGCGTAAAGCACCGCCATGACCAAAAACAAGCTCAACAAAGCTAAAAGATTTCTTAGCCTTTGCATGGGGGGTTCTCCCTTAGTAAACACTCAGCTACTGAGCGTCTCCTTCACCGTCGTCGCCAGCTGCTTCAGGCTGAACGGCTTGGGGAGAAAGTGGAATTTCTCGTTTTCGGGCAGGTTCTTCTTGAAGGCGTCCTCGGCGTAGCCGGAGACGAAGATGATCTTGAGGTCGGGGCGGGTCTTGCGCAGCTCGCGCAGCAGCGACGGCCCGTCCATTTCCGGCATCACCACGTCGGAGACGACGAGGTCGATGTTGCCGCCGGTACGCTCCATCACCTCCAGCGCCTCGGTGCCGCTGCCGGCCTCGTGCACGGTGTAGCCGCGCGAGGCGAGCGCCCGGGCGGCGAAGGCGCGCACGGCCTCCTCGTCCTCGACCAGCAGGATCGTCGCGGTGCCGGTGAGGTCGGAGAGCGCCGGGGTCGGCTCGACCACCTTCTTCGGCGCTTCCTCGGCCACCGGAATGTGGCGCGGCAGGAAGATGCGGAAGGTGGTGCCCTTGCCGAGCTCGCTCTCGGGATAGATGTAGCCGCCCGTCTGCTTGACGATGCCGTAGACCGTGGAGAGCCCGAGGCCAGTGCCCTTGCCGACCTCCTTGGTCGAGAAGAACGGCTCGAAGATCTTCTCCATCACGTCGGCGGTCATGCCGGTGCCGGTGTCGGCGACGTCGATCAGCACGTAGTCCGCCGCCGGCAGGCCCTGATACTCGAAGGCCTCGACTTCGTCGGCATCGAGGTTGCGCGTGACGATCGAGAGCCGGCCGCCCTCGGGCATCGCGTCGCGGGCGTTGACCGCGAGATTGATCACCACCTGCTCGAACTGGTTGACGTCGGCCATGATCGGCCAGAGGTCGCGCCCGTGCACCACGTCGAGC
The DNA here is from genome assembly GCF_015904235.1 of Methylobrevis albus. Classification (GTDB taxonomy): domain Bacteria; phylum Pseudomonadota; class Alphaproteobacteria; order Rhizobiales; family Pleomorphomonadaceae; genus Methylobrevis_A; species Methylobrevis_A albus. The sequence continues at coordinate 322,178 of NZ_JADZLT010000040.1, read as the reverse complement.
CCGACCTTCTCGCCGAGCAGCCGGTCGAGCAGCATCGAAAGGTCGGCGAGCACGTCGGAGAGCACCAAGACCTGCGGCCGCAGCGTCTGGCGGCGCGAGAAGGCGAGCAGTTGCCGCACCAGCGCCGCGGCGCGGTTGGCGTTCTGCTTGATGTTCATGATGTCCTGGAAGGACGGGTCGGTCGGCCGGTGGTTGGCGAGCAAGAGGTCGGAGAAGCCGATGATGGCGGTGAGCACGTTGTTGAAGTCGTGCGCGACGCCGCCGGCGAGCTGGCCGATCGCCTGCATCTTCTGGCCCTGCGCGAACTGCGCCTCCAGCGCGCGCTGCTCGGTGGTCTCCACCGCATAGACGACGGCGACCTCGCCGTCGCCGGCGCCCTCCTCCACCGAGGAGATGTAGAAGCGGGCCGAGCGGGCGCGCTCGTCGGGCAGCGCGGCGTCGATCGGCGGGATCTGGCCCTGCTCCTGGCCGGCGGCGGCGAGCGCTTCGGCGAGGGCGGGCCGCTCGCGCTCGGCGACGACGTCGACGAGGCGGCCGCGGCCCGAGCGCGGGTCGTTCTTCACGAAGTCGGCGAAGAGCCGCATGAACGGCGCGTTGGTGCGCCCGATGCGGCCTTCCTTGTCGACGCCGGCAATCGCGATCGGCGTGTTGTTGAAGAAGCGGGCGAAGCGCACTTCGGCCGCGCGCAGCGATTCCGACACGTCCTCGCCCGGCGAGCGGTTGATCACCAGCGTGCGGCTGTCGCCGATGCCGCCGTCGGCGCCGACGGGCACGCGGTGGATCAGGCGCACCGGCAGGCTCTGGCCGTTGCGCTTCATCAGGTCGATGTCGATGATGCCGGTCTTCACCTCGCCCGGCGCGCCGTGCACGCTTTCGAGCAGCGCCGCGCCGTCGCCCTGCACCACGTCGGCGAGGCGCACCTCGTCGGCCTCGAACTCGGCGAGGTCGTAGCCGAGCCAGTCGGCGAGCGTCGCGTTCATGTAGACGAGGCGGCCGAGCGCATCGGCGGAGAAGAAGCCGGCCGGGGCGTGGTCGAGGAAGTTCACCGCGCGCTGCAGCTGCTGGAAGCTGTTCTCCTGCTCGTCGCGGTCGCGCGTCACGTCGGCGACCTGCCAGACGGTGAGGATCCGGTCGCGCGCCGCCGCGGGCAGCGGTCGCACGCGGATGCGGTACCAGCGCGCCGGCCCTTCGCTGCGGCCGAGCGGATGGGCGCGGCGCACCTCTTCCTGCGACGCCCGCCCGGCGCGCGCCGCCTGCACGAGGCGGAAGATCACGTCGGCGGATTCCGGATCGGCCGAGAACACCCGCTCCACCGAGCGCACCGCGCTCGGCGTGTCGGCGCGGATCAGCCCGGCATAGGCGCCGTTGGCATAGACGATCCGGCCGTCGGGATCGGTGATGCAGACGCCGTCGCCCATGGTGTCGAGGAAGCGGCGGGACAGATCCTGCCCGTCGACGCGCGCGCCGAAGCGGATCAGGCCGATCGCCCCCGCGAACAGCGAGAACACGCCCACCACCGCGAGCAGGCCGAGCAGGCCGAGCACATAGGGCTCCGCCTTGGAGCGGTCGAGGATCGCGAACACCGACGTCGCCGCCACCAGCGCCAGCGCCAGCGCGACCAGCATGCCGATGTTGCCGGTGCGCTCCGACCGGTCGACGACAGCCGGCTCGGTGGCGGGCCCAGGGCCCTGCCCGCTGTCGCTGTCGCCCATGTCGATCATCCTGTCGCGCCCCGGCCCACTGCCCGCGTTGCCCGCCCCGAATCAGCCGGAGCCCGCGGTTCGATGAAAACTGACTGAACGGCCTTTTACAGCAAGCCGCCACCGGTCTCGATAGAAGGGTTTCGACAGATTTCGGCATTCGGCTCACCGGCCTGGCGACCACGGTGCCCCGTCTCGGCAGCCATCGACGATCGAACCAGCCCGGCCCCACCTAGTTCCGCCGCTTCCCCTTCAGCGACATCACGAAGCCGATCACCTCGGCGACCGCGCGGTAGTGCTCTTCCGGGATCGTCGCGTCGAGGTCGACGGCGGCGTAGAGGGCACGGGCGAGCGGGGGGTTCTCGACGATCGGCACGTCGTTGTCGCGGCCGACCTCGCGGATCTTCAGCGCGACGGCGTCGACACCCTTGGCGACGCAGACGGGGGCCTGCATGCCGGCCTCGTACATCAGCGCGACGGCGTAGTGCGTCGGGTTGGTGATGATCACCGAGGCCTTCGGCACCGCGGCCATCATGCGGCGGCGCGAGCGCTCCATGCGGATCTGGCGGATCTTCGCCTTGATGTGCGGATCGCCTTCCTGCTGCTTGAACTCGTCCTTGATCTCCTTCAGCGACATCCGCTGCCGCTTCATCCAGCGCTGCTTCTGCCACAGGAAGTCGAGCCCGGCGATCAGCGCCAGCACGGCCATCACCGCGATCAGCATCTGCACCGACAGCGCCTGGGTGATGCCGAGGATCGCGGCGACGTCCGTCGTCACCATGCCGTCGAGCAGGCGGCGCTGCGGCCACAGCACGAGGAGCATCACCGACGCGACGAGGGTGAGCTTGGTCAGGCCCTTGGCGAAGTTGACCAGCGCTTCGGGCGAGAACAGCCGCTTGACGCCGGCGAGCGGCGAGACCTTGGAGAACTTCGGCTTCAGGCTCTCGGCCGAGAACACCGGCCGGTGCTGCACCATGTGCCCGGCGGCACCGGCGATCACCATCATCGCCAGCGGCAGCCCGAGCGCGAGAATGAGGTCGATGCCGATCTCCAGCCAGAGCCGGCGCAGCACGCCGCCGTCGAGCGACAGGATGCCGGCCTGCTCGATGATGCCGCCGAGCGGCGTGAACAGCGTCGAGGAGATCCGGCCGGCGCTGAGCGCGATGATCGCCGTCACCGCGGCCATGGTGAAGAAGGCGACCACCTCCTGGCTCTTGGCGACGTCGCCCTTCTCGTGCGCCTGTTCGAGCCTTCGGTGGGTTGGTTCTTCTGTCTTTTCGCTGTCGTCCTGCCCCTCGGCCATGGCGTCACCGCGGCACGAGGCGCATCAGCCCGCTTTCCAGATGACCGAGATAGACGGTCATCATGGTGACGAGCAGCAGCGCGAAGAGGACGAGGCCGACGAAGATCGTCACCGGCATGGCGAGGAAGAACACCTGCAACTGCGGCATCAGCTTGGCGAGCACGCCGAGGCCGAGCGAGAAGACGAGGCCGAAGACGATGAAGGGCGCCGAGATCCGCACGCCGATGGCGAACACCTCCGACGCCGTGCGCACCGCCGCGTCGGCCATGTCGCCGACCGGGATGAACTCGCCCGGCGGGAACACCCGGTAGCTGCCGGCGAGCCCGGCGAGCGCCACGTGGTGCAGGTCGGTGAGGAAGATCATCGTCATGCCGGTGACGGCGAGGAAGCTGCCGATGATGGCGCCCTGCTGGCCCATGGTCGGGTCGACGGTCTGCGAGAAGCTGAGACCGATCTGGAAGGCGATGGTGGCGCCCGCGATCTGCGTCGCCGCCATCAGCATGCGCGTCAGCAGCCCGAGGGCGAGGCCGACCACCAGTTCCTGGCCGAGCAGCAGGATCAGCCGCGGCGGGTCGCCCGCGAGGCCCGTCGGCAGCAGCGGCGCGGTCAGCGGATAGAAGATGAGGGTGAGCAGCAGGGCTACCGCGAGGCGGATGCGCGCCGGCACGGCCTGTTCGCCGAGGCCGGGCATCAGCATGACCATCGCCCCGAGCCGCGCGAACAGCAGCAGGAACAGCACGGTCACCTCGGGGGCGATGTTGATGATCATGCCGCCTGTGCGCTCCGCCGCCGCTGCCGCGGCCTCGCCCCCTGCCGGGTTGCGGCCCGGCGCCGTCGTTCGCTTGCCGTCAGCCGGCCCCTCAACCGGCGATGATCCGCTCGGAGACGCGCACCATGAAGCCCGCCAGCGCGTCGCTCATGAAGGGCAGCGCCAGCAGCAGCACGAGGAAGATGGCGATGATCTTCGGCACGAAGACCAGCGTCATCTCCTGGATCTGCGTCAGCGCCTGCACCAGCGCGATGGCGACGCCGACGAGCAGGCCGACCAGCATCACCGGCGCGGAAATCACCACCGTCACCCAGATCGCGTCCCGCGCGAGGTCGAGTACGTCGGCGCCGTTCATGTCCTCACCCCGTCCCCTGCCCGGCACCCAGAAAGGGCGGCGCCCGCCATCGTCCGCCGCCTGATGCACGGCATCAGATCGGCATCCGCATGATTTCCTCGTAGGCCGAAATCACCCGGTCGCGCACCGAGACCATGGTCTCGAGCGCCACCTCGGTTTCGGCCACCGCCGTCACCACGTCGACGACGTCGGCCTTGCCGGCGATCAGCGCCGATTGCTTGGCTTCGGCCGTGTTGCCCGTCTCGACGACGCCGGCGACCTGGTCGCGCAGCATGTCGGCGAAGCCGCCGATTCCCGAGCCGGCCGCAAAATTCTGCTCCTCCGGCCCGCGATTCGCCAGCTTCGAGGTCTGCAGGTAGGCGTTGGCGGCTCCGAGCGGCGTGGTGAGGGCCATGAGTTGGATCCATCTTGAAACGGAGGACGGCGGCTACTCAGCCGCGCAGGATGTCGAGGGTCTTCTGCAGCATCTGCCGCGTGCTGCTGACGACGTTGAGGTTCGCCTCGTAGGTGCGCTGCGCCTCGCGCATGTCGACCGATTCGATCAGCGTCGAGACGTTCGGGTAGCGGACGTAGCCCTTGTCGTCGGCCGCCGGATGGCCCGGCTCGAAGCGGACGCCGAACTCGGAGCGGTCCGGCTCGATCTTGCCGAGCCGCACCATCTCGGCACCGAGTTCCTTGTCGAACGAGGAGCGCACCGTCGGGATCTTGCGGCGGTAGGGGTCCTCGTTCGGGGTGCGGGCGGCCGAATCGGCGTTGGCGATGTTCTCGGCGATGACGCGCATGCGCCCCGACTGCACCTTGAGCCCGGCGGCGGAGATCATCAGCGACTTAAGGAAATCCATGCGGCGTCTCCTGGACGGTAGAAGGTGGGGGCGGATTGGCGGCCGGCCGGTCAGCGCCGGCCGACGGCGGTCTTCAGGATGCCGAGGCTGCGCTGGTAGAGCGACGCGGCCATCTGGTAGTCGAGCTGGTTGCCCGTCACCTTCATCATCTGCTCTTCCAGCACGACGCCGTTGCCGTCGGGCGTGATCTCGTAGCCCGCGACGCGCTCCTGCTTGAAGGCGGACTGGGTCGAGATGCTCCGGCCCGGCAGGTGGCCGGCGACCGTGACGCGCGGCGCGACCGGCGCGATCGCGCCGCCGCCGGCCGCGGCCGCCATGCGGAAGAAGTCGGGCGTCGCGAGTTCGTGCGCCTTGTAGCCGGGGGTCTCGGCATTGGCGACGTTCTCGGCCAGCACGCGCTGGCGCGCCTCGTGGAACATCATCTTCTCGCGGATGGCGCGGAAGATCGGCAGGTCGGTCATCGCCATGGATCAAGCTCCCGGCAGGTTCGTTGCTTGTCCGGTGGTCATCCCGGACGGAGGTCGTGCGCCTCGCGGCTGGCCCACTCGAAAGGCCGGGCCGCGTGAAGACGACCGGGCCCTGCCCCGGTTTCGCCTCCCTGCGATGGGCAATTCTTGCCGACTGCATGGTTAATGCTTGGTTAATGCCGGGACGGCACCTCTTGCCCAACGGCGGGTTTCCGGGCAAAGCCGTGGGAGCGCAGCGGCTTGTGCGGCCCTTGCGCCTTTTCGGCGCCAAGATCGAAGCGGCAAAATTTGCCGGGATCGACTAGGCTCGTGTCCGGCGGAAGATTCGTCGGGTTGCGTTTTTCGGGCGGTTCGGGGCGTGCGCTGCCTCGGCCCGCAGCGTATAGGCTGATCAACCGGCCCGGATCTCGGGCTTATGTTTAGGCCAGGTACAGGATCGACTCGTGGATCTGTTCGGTTCAGACGGCACGACAGCCGTACAATTCATCACCGCGCTCGTGGTCGTTTCGATCCTGATCGCGCTCGGCTCCTGGCTGCTCCGGCGCTTCGCCGGCGGCTCGGTGCACGTCGGCAATCGCGGCCGGCAGAAGCGCGTCACCGTGCTCGAGGCGACCCCGGTCGACGCGCGGCGCCGGCTGGTGCTCGTGCGCCGCGACGGCATCGAGCATCTGTTGCTGATCGGCGGTCCGAACGACATCGTCGTCGAGCCCGGCATCGGCCGGCAGATCGCGATGCCGCGGCCGATGCCGCCGCAGGGCGCCGCCCCGCAGCCGCAGCCGGCCCCCGCGGATCGCACCGCCCCGCCGCAGGGCCGGCTCGAGCCGCGCCCGCTGCGCCCCGCCCCGACCGCCCCGGGCCAGCCGGCGCAGGGCGCCACCGCGCCGCTGGCGCCGTCGCCCCCGGGGTCCGCCCCCGCCGAACTCGGCGACCCCGCCCCGGAGCCGCAGCGCCCCGGTTCGCGCCTTGCCGCCGCCGCGGCGGCCGGCGCAGGCTATGCCTCCGGGATCGGCTCCAGCCTGCGCGCCGGCCGCCGCCCGGCGGCGGAACCGGCGACCGAGCCGCGTGTCGACGTCCGCGTCGAACCGCCGGCCGTCGCCGCGCCCGAGCCGCGCCAGCCCGCCGCTCCGGTTGCCCCGGCCCCCGTCGCCCTGGCCCCCGTCGCCCTGGCCGATGCCCGTCCGTCCGAGCCGCGCCCCGCAGGGCTGCGCCCGTCGGAGCCGCGCTCGGCCGAACCGCGCCAGTCCGAGCCCCGCGTCGCCGAGCCGGCCCGCCGTGCGGCGCCCGCGCCCGAGATCGTGGTGCCGCCGGCCGCGGTCGCGCCCGCCGAGCCGGCAGCCGATGAGGACGGTCCCTATGTGCCGCCGATCGCGGTGAAGCCGCCGCAGTCGGCCGAGCCGGTCGCGACCGGGCCGATCCCGGTCGAACCGGTGCCGGCCGCCGAGCCGCTCGACGATCTCGCCCTCCGCCTCGACGAGGCGCTGCGCATCGACCTCGCGGCCGAGCCGCTGCCGATTCGCCGCGAACCCCCGCCGCGCGACGTGCCGGTCCGCGAGGTTCCGGTGCGTGAGGCGCCTGTCCGCGAACCCGCCGCCCGCGAGGCGCCGCCGCGCGACGGTCAGGGCTGGATGCGGCCGAGCCGCGGCCCCGCCGCCCAGGCGACCACCGTCGAAGGCCCGGTCGCGGCACCCGCCGAGACCGCGCCGCCCGCCGAACCGGTGCTCGAGCCGCTGCGCCTCGACCCGGCCGCCGACGCCGAGCCGGCGCCGGTACGCCCGGTGCCGCGCCGCCCGATCGCCGCGATCGATCCCGTGCCGATGCCGCCGCCGCCCGAAGCTGACGAGCCGGCGATTCCGCCAGAATCCCAGCCCGAGCCCGAGCCGGCTCCCGCCGAGCCCGAGCGCCGGCCCGCCGCGGTCGCAAAGCCGCCGCGCCCGCCGAAAGATCCGGCACCCGCCGAGCGCGCCGCGCCCGCCGAGGCCCCGGTGCCCGCCACCGATCCGCTGCTCGAGGAACTGGAGCGTTTCTTCCGCGCCCCGTTGCCTGAGGAGCCCGCTGCAGCCGAGCCGGCGCCGGCGAAGCCCCGTCGGCCGGAGCCGGCCGAGCCCCGCGCCGCGGCACCCGCCCGTCCGCCCCGGCCCGAAGCGCCGCGTGCTTCCGCCGAAGCGGCGCCCGCCGACGCCGCCGGATCGGCCGGCCCGGTGCGCAATCGCCTGCTGCGCCCGATCGAGCCGGTGACGGAAGAGGACGCCGCCGTCCCGGCCCCGAGCGCCCCGACGGCCGCGCCGGCCGCCGCCCCGGCGGCCAAGGCACCCGTCGCCGCCGCGGCGGCTGCGCCGGCCGCCGAGCCGACAGAAGCGCCCGCCGCGCCGGCACGCAGCGACAGTGGCTTCGACGCGCTCGAGGACGAGATGAGCCGGCTGCTCGACGAGCTGACCGGCGGCGACAAGTCCAAGCCGTGATGGCGCCACGCGCGCTCCGACCATGTTCGGGCGTGCGTCACGCCGCGGCGGCCGGAGCGGTTGCCGCGGCCGCCCTGCTGCTGCTCACCGCGGGCGCCGGGGCGCAGGACATCTCGATCGAGCTCGGCGAGGGCACCACCCTCACCGAGCGCGCCGTCCAGCTCATCGGCCTGCTCACGGTCCTGAGCCTCGCGCCGTCGATCCTCGTCATGGTGACGGCGTTCACCCGCATCGTCGTGGTGCTGTCGCTGCTGCGCACGGCGATCGGCCTGCAGAGCGCGCCGCCGAATTCGGTGATGATCAGCCTCGCGCTGTTCCTCACCGCCTTCGTCATGATGCCGACCTTCGAGCAGGCCTATGAGCAGGGCGTCCAGCCGGTGATTGCGGGCGAGGTCGAACTCGCCGAGGGCTTCGAGCGCACCGCGGCGCCGTTCCGCACCTTCATGCTCGACCATGTCCGCGAGGTCGATCTCGCCCTCTTCGTCGAGCTCTCCGACACGCCGCCGCCGGCGACGCCGGAGGAGGTCAGCCTGCGCATCCTCGTCCCGGCGTTCATGATCTCGGAGCTGCGCCGCGCCTTCGAGATCGGCTTTCTGATCTATCTGCCCTTCGTGATCATCGACATGGTGGTGTCGTCGATCCTGATGGCGATGGGCATGATGATGCTGCCTCCCGTCGTCGTCTCGCTGCCGTTCAAGCTGATCTTCTTCGTGCTGGTCGACGGCTGGCAACTGCTCGCCGGCAGCCTGATCCGCTCCTTCGGCTGACGCCCTAGGTCCTCACTTCAACTCCCCGCCGGCTGTCATCGTCCCGTCATCGGCCGGGCGCTAGGAAGCCCCATTCCGCTTGCCATGGAACTGGGGGATCTCACCATGTCCGCGCCTTTCGCCCGTCTTTCGCTCGCCGCCGCGCTGCTCGCCGGCACCGCGCTCTCGGCCAATGCCGAGCCGGTTTTCAACCGCATCGCCTCCTTCCCGGTCTACCAGAACCTTCCCGCCGACAAGCAGGGCACCGAGACGGTCGCCGAGATCATCGCGGCCTCCGAGGACGGCAACCTGCTCGTCTACACCGACAGCCCGCAGGCAGGCGTCGGCTTCGTCGACATCACCGACCCGGCCGCGCCGAAGCCGGCCGGCTTCCTCGCCCTCGGCGGTGAGCCGACCTCGGTCAAGGTCGCCGGCGGCAACGCTTTCGTCGGCGTCGTCACCTCGGAAAGCTTCACGGCCCCCTCCGGCCACCTCGCCACCGTCGATCTCGCCGGCCGCACCGTCACCGCGACCTGCGACCTCGGCGGCCAGCCCGACGCCGTCGCCTTCAGCCCGGCGAAGGACTTCCTCGCGGTCGCGATCGAGAACGAGCGCGACGAGGAGGTGAACGACGCCGCGATCCCGCAGATGCCCGCCGGCTTCCTCGTCATCGTGCCGGTCGCGAACGGCGTCGCCGACTGCGCCGCCCTGAAGAAGGTCGAGCTCACCGGCCTCGCCGAGATCGCCCCGGAAGACCCCGAGCCCGAGTTCGTCTCGGTCAACAGCCAGGGCAAGATCGTCGTCACGCTGCAGGAGAACAACCACATCGTCATCGTCGACGGCGCCACCGGCACGGTCGAGACGCACTTCAGCGCCGGCACCGTCGATCTCGCCGGCATCGACGTCGAGAAGGACGGCAAGATCGATCTCTCGGGTGCGATGGAGGGCGTCCGCCGCGAGCCCGACAGCGTGATCTGGGTCGACGACACCCGCTTCGTCACCGCCAACGAAGGCGACTGGAAGGGCGGCTCGCGCGGCTTCACCATCTTCAACGCCGACGGCACGGTGTCTTACGAGTCGGGCGCGAGCTTCGAGCACGAGATCGTCTCGCTCGGCCACTACCCGGACAAGCGCAACAAGAAGGGCGTCGAGCCCGAGGGCGCCGAGGTCGGCACCTTCGGCGACGACCGCCTGATCTTCGTCGCCTCCGAGCGCGGCTCGCTGGTCGGCGTCTACCGCGACACCGGCGCCGAGCCGGAACTGCTGCAGATGCTGCCCGCCGGCATCGGCCCCGAGGGCCTGCTGGCGCTGCCCGCGCGCGACCTCCTCGTCGTCGCCAACGAGACCGATCTCGTCGAGGACGGCGGCGTGCGCACCCACGTCACCCTGTTCGCCCGCGCCGAGGGCGCGGCCGCCTACCCGACCATCCGCTCGGCCAACGTCGCCGGCACGCCGCCGATCGCCTGGGGCGCCCTGTCGGGCCTCGCCGCCGACCCGGCCGAGGCCGGCAAGCTCTATGCCGTCACCGACAGCTTCTACTCGGCCGCCCCGCGCATCCTCACCATCGACGCGACGCAGAAGCCGGCGCTGATCGTCGCCGAGACGCTCGTCACCCGTGACGGCGCCGCGGCCGAGAAGCTCGACCTCGAGGGCATCGCGGCCGACGGCCAGGGCGGCTTCTGGCTCGCCTCGGAAGGCGACGCCAAGAAGGAAGTCCCGCACGCGCTGCTGCGCGTCGATGCGGCCGGCGCGGTCGTCGAGGAGATCGCCCTCCCCGCCGAGCTCGCCGAGCACCAGGAGCGCTTCGGCTACGAGGGCGTCACCGTCGTCGGTGAAGGCGACGCCGCCACCGTCTGGCTCGCCGTGCAGCGCGAGTGGAAGGACGACCCGAAGGGCATGGTGAAGCTGCTCGCCTACACCCCGGCGACGAAGAGCTGGGGCGCCGTGCACTACCCGCTCGACGCCGCCGGCAAGGGCTGGGTCGGCCTCTCCGAGATCACCTCGATCGGCAACGGCCAGGTGATCATCATCGAGCGCGACAACCAGATCGGCGACGCCGCCGAGCTGAAGAAGCTCTATCGCGTCGACCTCTCGGCCGTCACGCCGGCCGCCCTCGGCGGTGAACTCCCGGTCGTCGCCAAGACGCTGGAGCGCGACCTGATGCCGGACCTCGCCGCCCACAACGGCTACATCCTCGACAAGGTCGAGGGCTTCACCGTCGACGCCGCCGGCGACGCCTTCTTCGTCACCGACAACGACGGCATCGACGGCTCCAACGGCGAGACGCTGTTCGTCGGCATCGGCAAGCTGCAGGCGACCAACTGATCCGATCGACCTGATCGCGATGTGAGATGGCGGCGGCCGGGCTTCCCGGCCGCCGCCTTGCGTTTCGGGCGGCCAGCGGCATTCGCCGGCGACGACGATCTCTGGAACGATCTCCGCGCGCCGCGGCAAACTTTGGGACACCGTGCCTTCGTCGCTGGCGCCAAACGCGCCATGATCAGGGAATGAACACGCTTCCCCACTCCGGCTTCGCCCCGCCCGTCGCCACGCTGATCGTCCCGGGCTACCTCGGCTCGGGGGACGGGCACTGGCAGCGGATCTGGGCCGACGAGGATCCGGACGCGCTGCTGGTCGAGCAGGCCGACTTCGACCGTCCGGCCCGCACCGCCTGGCTCGCCGCGCTCGACGCGGCCATCGCGGCAAACCCGGGTGCGGTCCTCGTCGCCCACAGCCTCGGCTGCATCCTGATCGCGCACTACGCCCGGCTGCGGCCGCAGGCGGCGATCGCCGGCGCGCTGCTCGTCGCGCCGGCCGACGTCGAGGCCGTGCTCGGCGACTATCCGCAGTTCGCGAGCTTCGCCCCCGTGCCGCGCCTGCCGCTGCCGTTCCCGGCAACCCTCGTCGCCAGTCGCAACGACCCGTTCATGGATTTCTCGCGCGCGCGCCGCTTCGCGTCGGCCTGGGGCGCCCGCCTGGTCGACCTCGGCGAGGCCGGCCATGTCAACGTCGCCAGCGGGCACGGGGTGTTTCCCGAAGCCCGGCAGTTGGCGAATGCGCTGCGCACGCCAACGTCGGCGAGCGGCGCCGAGCGGCGGCTGTCCGCCGCAGGCGCGGCGAGTGTTCTGGGCTGATCCGCCTCTAGCCGCGACGACGCCCCGCCGTCAGGACCGGAGGAACGTCCAGCTTCGCGCTCGCGGAAGCGGGCCGGCGGCTCCCGCCTCAGTCCCGGTCAGGCGCACCGAGCGGGAAATAGGACCGGTACTTCCGCCCTTCCTCCACCGCCCGCGCGAACGATGGCCGCGCAAGCAGCCGCGTGCGATAGGCCCGCAGGCGCGGATAGGTGGCATCGTCGATCAGGTGCACCCAGTCGGCATAGAACAGCGACGGCGCCGCCGCGCAGTCGGCCAGCGAGAACTGGTCGCCCGCGGCCCATGCGCGCCCGCCGAGCCGCTGTTCCAGCCAGCCGTAGGCAATCTCCAGCGCCTGGGCGGCACTCTGCCTCGCCTCATCCAGACGATCGGGTTTCTGGCGCAGCGATTCGTTTACGGCGACCTGCGCGGCGTTCATCACGTGTTGATCGAAGAACCGGTCGAGCAGTCGGACTTCGAGCCCGGCAGCCGCTTCGCCCGGCAGGAATCGCACCTCTCCGGGATGATGCTGATCCAGATACTCGATGATGATGCTGGTTTCGATCACGGTGCGGTCGCCGTCGACCAGCACCGGGAATTTCTTGATCGGCCAGAGCCGCGCGAGGTCCTCCCCCGCGCCGGGCTCTTCCATATGGCGATAGGTGAACGGCGTATCGTTCTCCCACAGCGCCATCAGCACCTTCTGGCAGTAAGAGGAGAACGGGTGGGCAAAGAGCGTCAAAGTCATTGTGGGTCTCGACTGGGAAGAAACCGGCCGCCTCCGGGCGGGTCAACCAGGCGCCCGGTCGGTCATCCTGACACGCTCGTGCCGGACCGTCTCGCCGGCTAGGCCGCCGGCGCTTCGTCCGGCGCGTCATTGCCCGGCGCGGCGGCCTGCGGCACTTCGGGCCCTGCATCCGGCGCTGAGTCCGGCGCGGCATCCGGCGCGGCGTCGGCGGCGGGCTCCGCCGCGGGCACCACGTCGGGCTTGGTCCCGCCGCGGCTGCTGTCGATGTATTTCGCGCGGTAGTCGGCGAGGAAGGTCTGCATCGTGTCGATTGTGGCGATGTTCGCGGCGATCGCGCGGAACTCGACGCCGGACGTATCGACCGGCCCGGTCACCACCGCGAACGACGAGCCGAGCGGCGAATCGGCCATCAACGCCCCGTACTTCTCCCGCAGCCGGTCGACGCCGAGCCGGTCGCCGGCGAGCGCGAACGAGATCGCCGCCCGCATCACCTCCGCCTGGTCACCATCGGCGAGCGGCGTCGGGTCGTTCCAGCGGGCGCCGAGCAGGCGTTCGAACTGCTCGCCGGCCTCCTGGTTGCGATTGCTCGCCCACAGCGTTTCGGCCTTCAGGCGGTCGGCGTCGGGACCCGACAGGGTGCCGAGGATCTCGAGGGCGAGGTCGGGCTTGCCCATGCCCGCGAGCGCCTTCGCCTCGACCAGCCGGCGCTGGCGCTCGATCGCGGCGGGGAGCTGCGCCTGGCGGGTGCGGCCGAGGGCGGCAAGCGCGCGGTCCGGGCGCTTGTCGAGCAGGTGGACGAGCGCCAGATCGGCCGCGACCTGCGCGCGCGCGACCCCCTTCAGCCGGTTCTGCACCTGATGCTCGAGGAGGTCGGCCGCCTGGGTCAGGAGATCGACGTCGGCGAGGCGGTCGGCGAGCCGGCGCACCATCTCGTCGCCGCGCCGCCCGATCGGCGTCAGTTCGCGGAAATCGTAGTAGAGGGCGAGGGCTGCGAGCGGATCCATCTTGTCGGCGTGGCCGTCGAGGAACAGCGAGGCGAACGCCGCCGACATCTCCTCGCTGATCAGCCGCGTCGTTTCCGAGGTCGGGTCGACCGCCGTCGCGGCCTGCAGCGCCTCGAAGCCGCGGCGATAGTCACCCTTCTCCACCGCGAGTTCGGCGAGCAGGCGCAGCACCTTGAGCTCCAGTTCGTCGCCGCGCCAGGCCACTGCCAGCCCCTCGAGCCGGTCGACGGCCTGGTCGAGCGTCAGCACGCCCTCGCGCTCCTGCAGCCGCACCAGCCGGTAGCCGGCCTCGATCGCCACCGGCCCCTTCTGCTCGACGACGAGGCGGCTGAAGAGGCCGATCGCGTCCATCGTGCGGCCGGAAGCCTCGGCCATCCGGGCGTTGAGCAGGTCGACCGTCGCCAGCATCTCCGGTTCGAGATTGCTGCGGTCGACCTGGCGCAGCATCGAGACGGCGGTGCTGAAGTCGTTCTGCTCGATCGCCGCCCGCGCCGCCGCGGTCTGGAACAGCGCAGTGAGCGCCGGCGGCAGCGATCCGGCCACCATCTCGGCGCGCGGCATGCTGCGCCGGGCGGCGGCATATCCGCCGGTGTCGGATTGCGCGATCACCCGCCACACCGCCGCATCGGGATTGTCGCGCAACCCATCCGCCGCGAGCAGCGGGAGCGCCTCCTCGGGGCGGCCGGACAGCACGCGCGCCGCCGCGAGCATCAGCCGGTGCCGCGCGCTGGTCGTCGCGGCCGGCTGGATCCCGCCGATCAGCGCGAGCACGCCCTGCGCCTCCGGCCCCATCCCGTTCGCGAGATAGAAGGCGGCGAGCTGGCGCCAGGCGTCCGCCCGCGCCGCGTCGCCCTCGGCGGCGGCTACGGCGGCGTCGAGATCGTGCCGCAGTGCCGCGAACTCGGCCGGCGGCACCGCGAGCGCGGCGAGATCGGGCAGCGAATCGCCGGCCGGCAGGTTGCTTGCCCCGCCCGCCTGCGTACCGACCGGAACCGAGACCGTGGCCGACAGGCCGCCGGGCCGTTCGATGGCGATCCCCGACGTCGTGCCCGTGACGGTGACGTCGTCGGCGCGCGGCACGAAGGCGAGGCCGAAGGCGGAGGTCAGCGCCTCGACCTCGGTGAAAATCTGCGTCTTGATCAGGCCGCGCGGCTCGCCGCGGCCGGTGACGACGATGATGCGGTCGCCGACCACCGGGTCGTCGACGGGCAGGATGCGGTCATAGGCGCCGAACGGCACGTCGAGCGCGACCCGGCCATCGGGACGCACCGACCGCAGCACCGGCAGCGGCCGCGTCGGATGCATCACCCGGTCGCCGATCGTCACCACCCAGAACGAGCCGTCGGCGTCGAGCGTCGCGAGCAGCGGGTCGACCATCTCGATCCTGAGCGCCTGGCGACCGCCGGGGCGCAGCGACTCGATGCGCCGCGCGATCCCCGCGAGGCCCTCCTGGATCGGCCCGAGCTCGATCGTCCGGTCGTCGTCGAAGACCAGCCAGATCGCGCCGCCGCGCGTGAACATCGCCGCGCCGACCGGTTCGGGGAAGGCGAACACCAGCCGGTTCGTGCTGCCGACGCGCTGCGACTGCACCTTGATCCGCGGATCGTCCACCGGCTGCGGCCCCTGCTCGACCTGCGGCGGTCCTGCCGCGAGCACGGGCAGCGCGGCGCCGCTGGCCGGCGCCGGTTCGGCGGCCGGAGTTGCTTCGGCTACGGTCTCGACCGGGGTTTCGGCCGGCGCCGCCGGGGCGGCCTCGGCCACGGCGCGCAGCGGCGAGGGTCGCGGCAGCGGCACGCCGGCGGCACCGGGTTCGGCGGCCGGGGGAGCGGCGGCCGCCTCCTCTGCGGCCGGCGCCGGCGACACCGCGATCTCGGCCGACGACGGCTGGGCCGCCGCGGCCGGGGTCGCCGCGACGGGCGGCTCGGCGGGCGCGGTTGCGACGGGCGTCGTTGCGACAGCAGCAGCGGCGGCGGGTGCCGCGGCGACAGGCGGGGCGGCGACGGGCGCGGCGGTGGCGGCGACGGCCTCCGCCAGTTGCACCGCGGGCGTGCCCGGCGCATTGACCGCGCCGACCGGCGGCGCCGGGCCGGTGAACGCCTCGCGCACCTTCTCGGCCCCGGTCGGCGTCCCGTCCGCCTTCAGCTGCGGCTGCACGTCGACAACGAAGCCGCTGTCTTCGCGGAAACCGCGCACGTCCGCGGTCGTCGGCACGTCGAGAATGATTTTCAGGCCGCCGTCGGCGGTCGTCAGCGCGCGGATGTCGTCGACGAACGGCGGCAGGTCGATCCGCAGTCGCTCGATGTCGACATCGGCCTGTCGGTTGAACGTCAGCGACACCGCCTCGTTTTGCCGCGAGAACTCGGTGTCGAAGGGGACGTTCCAGTTGAAGACGAAACGGCTGAAGGTCGGACTGCGCCCGGTGCGGACCTCGAGCTTCGGCTCGACCCGGCGC
Source organism: Methylobrevis albus (assembly GCF_015904235.1). Taxonomy (GTDB): domain Bacteria; phylum Pseudomonadota; class Alphaproteobacteria; order Rhizobiales; family Pleomorphomonadaceae; genus Methylobrevis_A; species Methylobrevis_A albus. The sequence continues at coordinate 306,202 of NZ_JADZLT010000040.1, read as the reverse complement.
ATGTCGCCGCTTTCGAGTTCGCGCACCCGCCGGATCGCCGCCTCGGCCCGCTTGGCGAGTTCGGCGACCACCTCCGGCGGCAGTCCGGGCGGCTCGCCGCGCCAGTCCGGCGGCAGCAGGTCGACGAACAGCCGCTCGCCGGCCTCGAGCTTGTTGACCTTGACGCCGCGGCCGAGCACGAAACGCATGCCGGTGCCGTCCGGATCGAGCCGGGCGACCGGCACATAGGCCGACAAAGTGGTGGCGACGCGGCCGACGTCGGCCATCACCGGCTCGGTGAAGCTGATCGAGAGCACGCCGTTGGCGGTGGAAAGACTGTATTGCGGCAGCAGGTCGCGGTCGGTGAAGCTGAGCACGAGGCGCCCGTAACCGGGCTCCTGCCAGGCGGTCACCGCGACGCGGTCGGCCGCCTCGGGCGATGCGGCGGCGGCGAGCAGGCCGAGCGCGGCGAGCGCGACGACGCCGAGCCACCGGCCCGCGCCGGCAGCGCACAGCACCACCCTTCGCCCTGCTCCGGCGACCCATCGGCCAGCCGGACGCCCCCGTCCAATGTCCATTACGCAGCACTCGAAGCCGGATCGTTACGCAGATCCGCGAGTTCGAGCATACGGGGGCCGGCTTAACAGGCTGTTTCGCCGACCGCGGAGATCCGCGGCTCCGGCGCTGCCCGGGGCGCTGCCAGGCGGCATCAGCCGCCGGCAGGACCGATCTTCGGCAACTGGTCGACCGGCATCGCGGCCGGGGCCGGGGCCGGCGGCGCCGTCTCGGCCACCACCTCGGGCCGGGACGCATTCTTGCGCGCGATCGCCGCGGTCAGCCTTCCGGCGGCTTCCGGGTTCATGTTGGCGAGAATCGCCGACATCTTGCGCGGGTTCACCTGCTCGACCAGCGGCAGCAGCACTTCGAAGCCGAGCTTGTCGAACACCCGTGCCGCGTCCTTCGGCTTCATGTTCTCGTACATGGTGACGAGGCCCTTCAGCTGCTGCACCTCGTCGGCCTTCTTGACCTCGGCAGCGACGCCGATCTTCGTCTCCAGCGCCTTCAGTTCCTCGACCCGCTCGCCGATGCGCGACTCGGCCGCCTCGAGCAGCCGGGCGCGCAGCTCGATCTCCTGCTCGCGCTTGTCGAGCTCCATCCGCCGCTCAGCGAGCCGCTTCAGCAGCGCATCCTCCGACGTCGGCGTCTCGAATCGCACTTCCTCGGGCCGCGTGGTCGAGACCGGCATGCCGGTCGCGGTGGTGGTGGCGCCCGCATCCGCGGCGGGCTCGCCTTCCGCGGATGGCTTTTCTTCGGCCGCGGCCGCGTCGCTCTCCGCCGCCGGCTCGTCCGCGGCGGCGGGCGCTTCGCCCTCGGCCTCGGCCGGCGCAGCCGCGTCCTCGTTGGCGAAGGCCGGCATCGGCCCGAGCGGCACCACCGCCTCGCCGGTGGCGAAGCCGAGCAGTTTCAGCATCAAGAGGCCCGAGACCGCGACGAGCACGATCGGCAGCAGCCGGATGTCCTTCATGCCGCCGCTCCCTGGCGCGGTCGGCGGAACGCCGCCAGCCGCTCGGCAGCTTCCGCCGCCGCCTGCTGCAGGCCGCGGGCGCCCGCCTCCTGCACCGGGGCCGGCGCCTCGCTGGCAACGGCGACGGGCGCGGGCGCGACCGGTGCCGCGGCGGCCGGGGCGCGCTGCTCGGCGGCGATCGCGATGGCGCTGATCCGGCGAACGACGTCGCTGCCCGCCTCGAGGCGCCGGTCGAGCGCCGCGCAGACGCCCTCGGCGGCGGTGAGGCGGCGGCCCAGCGTCTGGTCGCAGTCGGCGGCGGCGGCCTTGAGGCCGAGGATCGCTCGCTCGGCGATCTCCGTCGCGGTGATCAGTTCACCGATGGTGGCGCGCAGCACGTTCTCGTCGGCGCGCAGCCGCACCAGCCGCTTGTTCAGCACGAAGCAGTAGCCGATCGTGGTGACGAGCAGCAGCGCGACGACGATCTCGATCGCGAGCCCGAGGGTGAAGCCGGTCATGTCTTCTCGAGCTCCTTCTGCGCCGCCTTTTCGAAGGCCGCGAGGGTCATCTTGGGTCGGCGCAGCGGCCGGCTCACCTTGATCGAGACGTTCTCGCCATAGCGGCCGATGTTGCCCGAGGTGAGGTGGATGTCGCCGCACTTGATGGCGATCGGGTCGGTCGGCGCCACGTTGAACACCAGCGTCTGGCCGACGGCGAGGTCGAGCATCATGGAGAGCGGCAGTTCTTCCTCGCACATCACCGCATCGACCTCGAGGTCGGCGTGGAACACCTCGGTGGCGAGATGGCCTTCCCACGTCGCGTCGCGGCCGAACTTCTCGCCCATGAACATCTGCAGCAGAAGTTCGCGGATCGGCTCGATCGTGGCGTAGGGCAGCAGCATCTCGACCTTGCCGCCGCGGTCCTCCATGTCGACCCGGAACTCGACCAGGATCGCCGCGTTGGCGGGGCGGGAGATGGCGGCGAAGCGCGGATTGGTCTCGAGCCGCTCGAGGTTGAACTTCACCTGCGTCAGCGGGGCGAACGCCTTCTCGGCGTCGGCGAGGATGATGTCGATCATCCGGCGCACCAGATTGGTCTCGATCGTCGTGTAGGGCCGGCCCTCGACGCGGATCGCCGTGGTGCCGCGTCCGCCGCCGAGCAGCACGTCGATGATCGAGTAGATCAGGCTGGAATCGACCGTGATCAGGCCGAAGTTGTCCCACTGCTCCGCCTTGAAGACGGCGAGGATCGCCGGCAGCGGGATCGAGTTGAGGTAGTCGCCGAAGCGCACCGAGGAGATCGAGTCGAGCGACACCTCGACGTTGTCGGACGTGAAATTGCGCAAGCTGGTCGTCGTCTCGCGCACCAGCCGGTCGAACACGATTTCGAGCATCGGCAGGCGTTCGTACGACACCAGCGCCGAATTGATCAGCGCGCGAATGCCGTTCTGCTCGTTCGAGATGTGCTCGTCGAGATTGAAGCCGAGAAGGTTGTCGATCTCCTCCTGGTTCAGCACGCGGTCGGCGCCGCGTGTCGCCTCCTCGATGTCGGCGTCGCCGTCGTCGATCATCGCGGCCCATTGCGCCGCCATCTGCTCGCCGCCCTCGACGCCCTGCTCCTCGAGCGCGGCGCCCCAGTCGGCGGCGAGGTCGTCGTCACCCGCGCCCTGCTCGGCGAGTGCGGCACCCCAGTCGGCCGAGAGATCGTCGTCCTCACCCGCCATGACCGGTTCTCACTGCACGAGGATGTTGCGGAAGAGCACGTCGTCGACCCGGGCCGGGTAGACCGCGAGATTGATGCGGCGCTGCAACTCCTCCTTCATGCGGAACAGCCCGGCCGACCCCTGCAGGTCGGTGACGCGCAGCTCGCGCAGGTAGGTCTGGAAGGCGTCGAGCACGCGCGGCAGGTTCGGCTCGATCTGCGCGATCATCGTCTGCTCGGGCACCTCCAGCGAGACGCTGAGCTTCACGAACGAGGCGCGCTGGTCGGCGGTGGAGAGGTTCACCACCATCTCCGGCAGGTCGAGGTAGTAGATCGGCGGCGGTGGCGGCGGGCCGCTGGTCGCGCCCGCGACCTCCTCCTCGCCGCCCGACAGCATGAAGAAGGCGCCGCCACCCACGAGCAGCAGCACGGCGACACCGGCGCCGCCGAGGATCAGGAGCTTCTTCTTGCCCCCGCCCGCCGGGGCCTCGCCCTCTTCCGCCGCGCCATCGGCCGACTTCGGCTTCTTCGCCATCTCAGCGCTCGTTCCCGATCTTCCGGCCGCCCATTCGAGCCCCGGCGCGACTCTCGCGCCCGGACGACTGCCCCAGAACCGATTTCGGGCCGCAATGGTTAACGAATGGTTGACGAAGCCCTCCGGGCGGCAATTTTTGCCGGCGAGCTTTGCCGCCCAGGAGGATCCGTCCCGCCCGAAACGGCGCCGAAAACGGATTATCCTATTGTTTTAATTAAATCTTCCAAGTTGGCACGTCTCTCGCGAGAGAAACGACGGGTTGCCGGCCGGGGAGGGTTTGGCGACCCGCAGAATGGGGAATGCCAAGATGGAGAATGCGACCCTCGTCGCGTTGTCACGTCAGATCGCGCTCAGGCGCAACCTCGACGTCATTGCAGACAACGTCGCCAACATCACGACCGACGGCTTCAAGCGCCAGGCGTTGAACTTCGAGGAGTTCGTCATGCCGAAGGCGCGGGCGTCGTCGTTCGAGCGGGCCGATCGGATCAACACCTTCGTCGCCGACTGGACCACCACCACCGACTTCGGCAGCGGCAGCATCGAGCAGAGCGGCAATCCGCTCGACGTGGCGATCAACGGCAACGGCTTCTTCGTCGTCCAGACGCCGGACGGCGAGCGCTACACCCGCGCCGGCAACTTCCGCATCGATAACGGCGGCCGCCTCGTCACCGCCGACGGCCAGCCGGTGCTCGGCGAGGGCGGCGAGATCCTGTTCGAGCAGAACGAGATCGGCATCGAGATCGGCGCCGACGGGTCGATCGCCTCCAGCGCAGGCGTCAAGGGCCGCCTGCGCCTCGTCGCCTTCGAGGACGACCGCCTGCTGCGCAAGGCCGGCGCCAACCTGTTCGAGACCGACGCGGCGCCGGAGCCGGCCGTGGGCGTCCAGGTGATGCAAGGGGCGATCGAGCGGTCGAACGTCAGCGGCGTCGTCGAGATGACGCGCATGATCAACGCCACGCGCTCCTACGAGCAGATCACCAAGGTCATCAAGGACCAGGACGAACTTCGCAGTCGCGCGATCTCGCGCCTCGGCCAGCTGAACTGAAGCCGGGGAACACGACGCCATGATGAAGGCCCTCAACATCGCCGCCACCGGCATGATGGCTCAGGAGACGAATGTCTCGGTCATCTCCAACAACATCGCCAACATGCGCACGACCGGCTTCAAGCGCCAGCGTGCCGACTTTCAGGATCTCTTCTACCAGAACCTGCGCCGCCAGGGCTCGCAGACCTCCGACGCGGGCACCGTGGTGCCGGCCGGCGTGCAGGTCGGCTCCGGCGTCCGCGTCGTCGCCACGCCGCGCATCATGAGCCAGGGCGACATCGAGCGGACGGACAAGGAGTATGACGTCGCCGTGCGCGGCGAGGGCTACTTCTCGATCCAGATGCCCGACGGCCGCACCGCCTATACCCGCGACGGCGGCTTCGAACTCGACGCCACCGGCACCCTCGTCACCGAGGACGGCTACACCGTCGCCCCCGGCATCGTGGTGCCGGTGAATGCCCGCGACATCACCATCAGCCAGATCGGCGTGGTGCAGGCGACCGTCGGCAACGACACGACGCCGACGGTGCTCGGCCAGATCCAGCTGTCCCGCTTCGTCAACAAGGCCGGCCTCGAGGCGATCGGCGACAACCTGTTCCTCGAGACCGCCGCCAGCGGCCCGGCCCAGACCGCCAACCCCGGCGACGAGAGCTACGGCACGCTGCTGCAGAACCATCTCGAAATGGCCAACGTGGTGCCGGTGTCGGAACTCTCCGCGCTGATCGCCGCCCAGCGCGCCTACGAAATGAACTCCCGCATCATCCGCGCCGCCGACGAGATGCTGTCGGCGACGGCCCAGCTGAGCTGAGGGAGGCCATCATGACCCTCGCGACCTTCCTGAAGCAGGTGATGGCGGGCGCGGCGATCGCCGCCGCCCTCGTCGCCTTCATCGCCAGCCAGCCCGCCCATGCCGCGGCCCGGCTGAAGACCTCCGTCGTCGTCGATGCCGCCGTCGTCACGCTCGGCGACCTGTTCGACGCCGCCGGCCCGCTCGCCGCAACGCCCGTGTTCCGGGCGCCGGACCCCGGCGTCGAGGGCCGCCTCGCCGCCGCCGACGCCATCGCCGCCGCCACCGCCGCCGGCCTGCCGCTGGCGCCGGACGCCACCGCCGCCGGCGAGATCGCCGTCGTCCGCCGCGGCATCCTCGTCGGCGGCGACGACTTCGGCGACCTCGTCCGCGACGCCGTCGCCGACCGCGGCGCTCTCGATGCCGCCGCCATCGACGTCACCTTCGACGCCGAACCGGCCTCGCTGGTCACCGCCGCGAGCACCCCGCTCACCCTCGTCTCGCTCGGTCACCAGACCGGCAGCGGCCGCTTCACCGCCCGCTTCAGCCTCGACCGCGGCACCGGGCCCGAGATCGTCGAACTCGCCGGCCAGGCCGTCGAGACGATCGAGGTCGTGGTGCTGACCCGCAGCATCGAGCGCGGCGACGTCGTCGGCGCGAACGACATCGCGCTCGTCCGCCAGGACCGCCGCCGCGTCGCCCGCTCGGCCGGCGGGGAACCCGACCGCTTCGTCGGCCTCGCCGCCCGCCGGCCGCAGCGCGTCGGCGCCGCGCTGGCGCTGGCGGACTTCGAGGCACCGCGCCTCGTCGGCCGCAACGAACTCGTCACCGTCGTCTATCGGCGGCCGGGCATGGCGCTCACCGCCCGCGGCCGCGTGCTCGACAACGGCGCCGCCGGCGACACCGTCCGCGTCCTCAACGAACAGTCGAAGCGCATCGTGCAGGCGACCGTGGTCGGCCGCGGCGAAGTCGAAGTGCTCGCCGCTCCGCTCACCACGGCCCGGCTCGAAACCCGTGAAGGAGCGATCCGATGACCCCGCGCCCCCTCGGCCGGCTGGCGGCCCTCCTCGTGCCCGCGCTGCTCCTCGGCGCCTGCGGCTCCACCGTCGACCGGCTGAAGGCCGTCGGCGAGACGCCGAAGCTGTCGGCGATCCAGGATCCCACCACCAGCCCCGGCTACCGGCCGGTGCAGATGCCGATGCCGCAGATCGAGCCGGTGCAGTACAGCCCGAACTCGCTCTGGCAGTCCGGTTCGCGCAGCTTCTTCAAGGACCAGCGCGCCCGCAACATCGGCGACATCCTGACCGTCAAGGTGCGCATCACCGACAACGCCAAGATCGCCAACTCGACCCAGCGCAGCCGGACCGGCAGCGACACGATGGGCATCGAGGGCGCCATCGGCAACGCGATCGCCAACGCGCTGCCGGGCGGCACCGAACTCGACGCCATCGCCTCCAACAGCAGCGCCTCGTCGTCGACCGGCGCCGGCTCGATCAACCGCTCGGAAGCCGTCACCACCAACGTCGCCGCCGTGGTCACCCAGCTGCTGCCGAACGGCAATCTGGTGATCGAGGGCCGCCAGGAGGTGCGCGTCAACTTCGAGGTGCGCGAGCTCGTGGTGGCCGGCGTCGTGCGCCCCGAGGACATCGCCGCCGACAACACCATCGACAGCGCCAAGATCGCCGAGGCGCGCGTCGCCTACGGCGGCCGCGGCCAGATCACCGAGGTGCAGCAGCCGCGCTACGGCCAGCAGGTGATGGACATCATCCTCCCCTTCTGACGCCTCCCGACCTTCGTCCGGCCGCCCTCACCGCGGCCGGACACCACCTCCCGGACCCCGCCCGCCGCTCCCCATCGGCAGCAGGTCCCGGCCCGCCGGCGGCGCTCCCCTCGCCGTCCGGCCCCAGCACGGGCACGGCGCGTCCCCTCCCCCATCGGACGCTCCGTGCCCGTCGCCTCGTTGACCGCCCGCTCGAACCGGATGGAGAAGCGCCCGCCCCAAACGAAAAACGGCACCCCGAAGGGTGCCGTGGAGAGAGAGACGCCGGTGGTTGTCGGTCGCTCGCGGTCCTAGTCGTCGCGGTAGACGCGCTCGCGGCGCTCGTGCCGCTCCTGCGCCTCGATCGACAGCGTGGCGATCGGCCGGGCGTCGAGACGCTTCAGCGAGATCGGTTCGCCGGTTTCCTCGCAGTAGCCGTAGGTGCCGTCGTCGATCCGCTTCATGGCCGAATCGATCTTCGAGATCAGCTTTCGCTGGCGATCCCGCGCCCTGAGTTCGATCGCGCGGTCGGTCTCGGACGAGGCACGGTCGGCGATGTCGGGCAGATTGATATTGTCGTCCTGGAGATGCTGCAGCGTCTCCTTGCTCTCCCGGAGGATGTCGTCCTTCCAGTCCAGCAGCTTGCGGCGGAAATATTCCCGCTGCCGTTCGTTCATGAACGGCTCGTCGTCAGAGGGTCGATAGTCCTCGGCTAGCTCGATCAACATCCGGCCATCTCTCCTTGGCTCCGGTGCCGGCGGGAATATAGCGATCCCCTCCCGGCATCACAACGCCCTATCAACCCGCGTGCCAACTGCCGGTGGCGCCAATGCCACGCCTCTGAGGCGAAGCAGAAAACACACCTTGTTCAAGACTTTATGACAGGCCGCACGTTTGGCCTCGCCGTCGGCCGCGCCGGTTTCGGCCGCTCCGCGCTCAATCGACGAACTTGCCGTGCTTGGCGAGTTCGACCATCGCGCGCAATTCGATGTCGGCCATCAGGCCCGCCAGCACCGGGTCGTCGAGCTCCTCGGACCGGCCCTCGCGCACCAGAGTGGCCAGCCGCTCGAGCGCTTCGCCGCCGACCGGGCCGCCGAGCAGGCCGAGCTTCATCTCGTCGAGCACGTTGAGCACGTCGTGGCCGCGGCGCACCGTCTTCTGCCGGTTCGGCTTCTCGGCGGGCAGCGCCTGCAGCGCGAGCAGGGCGTCGAGACCGGCGAGCGAGGCGGTGCCGGCGGCCGCCGTCGTCGCCGCGGCGCCGCCCGTCGCGGCGGCCATGGGCGAGAACACCGCGCCACCCTCCGCGCGGCGAACCGCGCCGGCGACAGGGCTGAGAGACGGCCGATTGAGCCCCGTGATGCGCATCGAAACCGCGGTTCCCCTCAAGCTGGATCGCGAGTTGCGGACCCCCGTCGCCGCCCCGTCCGGGCCGGCGCGGCACCGCCGCATCGCACCCAAGCATGTGGTCCGAAATGGTTAATGCGTTGTTAACGATAGGGCAGTTTCTGCCGGGCGGTGGACGGCCTTGCCCGGTCGGAACCGGTCTCGCTGGTGAGCCGGGCCGGCGCCGCGCGCGCATTTCATTGATCCATAAGGACTTTCCATTGGCCGCCGCCTTGGCCCGGCGCTTGCGTCTCTGAAGGCCGGGAGATACCGCCAATGCTGAAACGCCATTTCGTCCGCCTCGCCGCCGCAGCGCTCGCGCTCGTGGTCGGCTTCGCCGCTCTGCCGGCCGCGGCTTCGTCGCGGATCAAGGACATCGTCGATATCGAGGGCGTGCGCGAGAACCAGCTGATCGGCTACGGCCTCGTCGTCGGCCTCCAGGGCACGGGCGACAGCCTCAACAACACGCCGTTCACCCGCCAGAGCCTGCAGGCGATGCTGGAGCGGCTCGGCGTCAACGTGCGCGATTCGACCATGCGCACCGCCAACATCGCCGCGGTGATGGTGACGGCCCACCTGCCGCCGTTCGGCACCCAGGGCGCGCGCATCGACGTCTCGGTGAGCGCGCTCGGCGATTCGAAGAGCCTGCAGGGCGGCACGCTGCTGGTGACGCCGCTGCTCGGCGCCGACGGCGAGGTCTACGCCATCGCGCAGGGGCCGCTGGCGATCGGCGGCTTCTCGGCCGAGGGCGACGGCGCCAGCGTGACGCGCGGCGTGCCGACCTCCGGCCGCATCGCCAGCGGCGCCGTGATCGAGCGCGAGATCCCCTTCAAGCTCGCCAGCATGAGCACGGTGCGCCTCTCGCTGCGCAACCCGGACTTCACCACGGCGCGCCGCATCGCCATGGCCGTCAACGAACTGCTCGGCCAGCCGGTCGCCGAACCGACCGACCCCTCGACCGTGCGCCTCACCCTGCCGCCGAAGTTCAACGGCAACATCGTCGACCTGCTCACCGACATCGAGCAGCTGATCGTCGAGCCCGACCTGCCGGCCAAGGTGGTGATCGACGAATCGACCGGCATCATCGTCATCGGCCAGGAGGTGCGGGTCTCCACCGTCGCCGTGGCGCAGGGCAACCTCACCGTGCTCGTCACCGAGGACCCGCAGGTGTCGCAGCCCGAACCGTTCAGCGACGGCCAGACCGTGGTCACCCCGCGCACCCAGGTCGACGTCCAGGACGGCGTCGAGCAGAAGCTCGCGGTGGTGAAGGCCGGCGTGACGCTGCGCGAGCTGGTCGACGGCCTCAACGCGCTCGGCCTCGGGCCGCGCGACCTGATCTCCATCCTGCAGGCGATCAAGGCCGCCGGCGCGCTGCAGGCCGAAATCGAGGTGATGTGATGGACGTCGCCGCCATGCTGGCCGTACAGGCGCCCGCCGCCACCCGCGCCCCCGCGGCGGCGCCCGCCGACGCCCGGCGCGCCCGCGCCGAGGCGATGGCCTCGGACTTCGAATCCGTCTTCCTCGCCAATTACCTGAAATCGATGTTCGAGGGCGTCGGCGAGAACGAGATCACCGGCGGCGGAACCGGCACCGAAAGCTGGAAGGAGCTCCTCGTCGACGAATACGCCAACAGCTTCGCCGCCCGCGGCGGCATCGGCCTCGCCGAACCGATCGCCCGCCAGCTGCTCCAGATCCAGGAAGCCAACCCGCAATGACCGACCCGACCCCCGCCGACCTGCCCGTCACCAGCCAGGTGGCCGCACGCGCCCTGATCGACCAGCTCGACGCGTCGATCGTCGCCCTGTCCACCGTCATCGACGAGGAAACCGACCTCGTGCGCGCCGGGCGGCTCAAGGCGGCGGCGGCGATGGCGGCGCGCAAGCAGGAGTGCAGCGACGTCTATGTGGCGCTGATGCTGCGCGCCCAGCGCGAGGTCGCCGCCCTCGGCCGCCTCGCCCCGGTCGAGACGCAGCGCATCCGCAAGCGCCATCACCTGCTGCAGGCCGACCTGCAGATCAACCTCGCCGTCCTCGCCACCGCCCACCAGGTCGCCGAGGACCTGATGCGCGCCGTCGCCCGCGAAGTCGAGGGTCAGCGCACGCCGCAGACCTATGGCCGCCCGGCCACAGCCGCCGCCCGCGCCTATGGCGGCGCCCGCGGCATCGCGCTCGACCGCAGCCTCTGATCCGCCGCTTCCGGTCGCGGCCGGGCCAGAAAGCACTATCGGATTGAATTCGCGAGGCTTTTCGCCCGGAGGGCTGCATTCTTTCAGCCCCGGCCAGTCCCGGGGCGGGGCCGCCGCCCCATGCTTAACCATGACGGGGCCCGCCGCCCGCGCCCGCGCCGCGCGTTTCAAGGCACGCGCCGCTGCCGACCAAGCAGCCTCTCAACACAACAAAGATAACGACCGTTAAAACTTTAAGTATTCGCCAAACTTCTTCTTCAGTCGCGCCATGCGATCGTCAGCGTAGGGAAGCTTCGCTTTCCTGAACCGCTGAAAAGAGGATGCGCGAAATGGATTTCGGCCTCGTCAGACCGGTGATTGCCGGCGTGACCGCGCCGACGCCGCGGCCGCCCGAAACCGGTCGAACCGAATCTCCGACGGAACTCGCCGGTCCTGCGGTCGTCACGGATGTGAACGCGAGCGATCGAGCCGTCACCGACTACCGCAACCGCCTCAACGGCACCGACCCGGCCGCGTTCGCCGCCGAGCGTCAGGTTTCGTTCCAGGCTTCGGAAGCGGACGAGAAGCCGCCCGAGACGGCGGGCGACCCGTCACGGCGCGAGCGCGTCGAAGACCGCACCGAGCGTGACGAGCGCACCGAAGACCTGGTCTTCAAGCGCGTCGACGTCGAGACCGGCGACGTGATCAAGCAGGTGCCCGAGGAAGTGCTGATCAAGATCCGCGCCACCATGCGCGCCTTTGGCGAGGTCGCCGCCCCGGGCCGCAGCCCCGTCTACGACCTCACCGCCTGACGCACCCGCGGTCGGCCGATCCTTGCCGACCGCCGCCGGCCAGCGGCGTCCCCTGCCCCGCCCGCGCGGGCCTTCATCTCTTCCCGACCATTCTGACGAACCGTGCCTCGCATTCTGCAAGGCGCGGTCTTTGCGCGCGCGGCAGTTTCTTCCTGCAATTCAAATTGCGACAAAGTATAAAATAGACCATACGTTAGGGTTAACTACACTTAACCATAGTTGTTATTCTTCGATTATCTTTTGCCAGCCAACTTAAGCCCACCTGACAGAAGTACAGGTAGCGCAGAAAGCGCTCTAAGACAGACCAGAAGGGCAATATATTATGGCTGGTATCACTCTTACTTCGGCCGTCCGCAACAACCTCAACACGCTGCAGACGACTGCAGACATGATGTCGAAGGTTCAGGACAAGCTGGCGACCGGCAAGAAGGTCAACTCCGCGCTCGACAATCCGAACTCCTTCTTCACCGCGAAGGGCCTCGAGAACCGCGCCGGCGACCTCACCAACCTGCTCGACGACATGGGCCAGGCCGTGCAGACGCTGAAGGCCGCCGACAAGGGCATCCAGGCCGTCAGCAAGCTCGTCGACGCCGCCAAGGCGAAGGCGAACCAGGCGCTGACGACCGCCGACGCCAACGAGCGCGACCAGTACGCCTCGGAATACAACGAGCTGATGACCCAGATCGACGACCTCGTCGGCGACTCGGGCTACAAGGGCAAGAACCTGATCGGTGGCGCCAGCTCGGCGAACGACCTCAAGGTGTCGTTCAACGAAGACGGCTCGTCGAAGCTCGACATCTCGTCGGTCGACCTGACCTCGTCCGGCCTCGGCCTCTCCGCCGTCGCCGGCGGCGCGGGCACCGGCACGATCGACCTCGCCGGCACCGCCGACGAAACCGACACGCTGGCGACCTTCGGCTTCGATGCCGGTTCGACCGTCACCATCCGCAACGGCTCGGGCGGCGTGGTCGCCGAACTCGACGCCGATACGGCGACCGTCGAGGACCTGACCGACGCCCTCAATGAAATCAGCGGCGTCAAGGCGAAGTTCAACGCCACCGACGACTCGATCGAGATCGAATCCTCCGTCAACCTGACGGTCGAATCCTCGGGCGAGAACGCTGACACCGCGGTCGTGGGCTCCAGCGGCTTCAACTCTGATGCGGCCATCAACGCCGTCATCGACGACCTGAAGTCCGCGCAGGACACCCTGCGTTCGCAGGCCTCCACCTTCGGTACCAACCTGTCGATCGTGGAAACCCGCCAGGACTTCACCAAGGCGATGGTCAACACCCTGACCGAAGGCGCCGGCAAGCTGACGCTCGCCGACACCAACGAGGAAGGCGCGAACCTGCTGGCGCTCCAGACCCAGCAGTCCCTCGCCACCACCTCGCTGTCGCTGGCCGCGCAGGCCTCGCAGAACGTGCTCCGCCTGTTCTGAACCCGTCGCGCCGGCCCCCGCCGGCGACGTCGAGGATCAGGACGAGGTGCGACGAACGAAGACGCAGAATGAACGGCGGGCACCCCCGGGTGCCCGCCGTTTTTCTTTGCGCGCCACCCTGCCCTCAGCGCCCCGGCGAGGGGCGCCACCATCAATCTGACGGAGATTTTTCGCAGACTGCGACGCATTAATCATCGTTTAAGGTTAATCCGGGATGGTGGTTCTCAACCCGCTCAGAACGAGCGGGCCGCTCAGGAAGAGCGGTCAGTAACCCAGGATAGGGGCACTACATGTCGGATATCACGCTCTCCTCTGGCGTGCGTCAGAACCTGCTGACGCTTCAGTCGACCGCGGACATGATGTCGCGGACCCAGAACCGGCTTTCGACCGGCAACAAGGTCAACTCGGCGCTCGACAATCCGAACTCCTTCTTCACGGCGACCGGCCTCAACGCCCGCGGCAGCGATCTGACGAACCTGCTCGACGACATGGGCCAGGCGATCCAGACGATCAAGGCGGCCGACGAAGGCATCACCGCGATCACCAAGCTGGTCGAATCCGCCAAGGCGAAAGCCAATCAGGCGCTGCAGACCCAGAGCCAGTTCGAGCGCAAGGCCCTCGCCACGCAGTACAACGAGCTGCTCGGCCAGATCCAGGACCTCGCCCAGGACGCCTCCTACAAGGGCAAGAACCTGCTCGCCGGCGACGGCAACGACCTGACCGTGCTCTTCAACGAAGACAGCACCTCGAAGCTCAAGATCGGCGCCGTCGACTTCACCGACTCGACGCTGGCGGCCGGCCTCAACCTCAGCCCGCTCGAGGAAGGCGCCGCAGCCGGCACCTCGTTCGGCCTCGCCGGCGGCACGGCCACGGTCACGCTGACCGGCCTGCAGTCGACCTCGCTGCTCACCGGGGCGGCTGCCTATGCGGTCGGCGACGTGATCACCGTCGACGACGGCACCAGCACCGACACGCTGACGATCGCCGCCGACACGACGGTGCAGGACTACGTCAATTTCCTGAAAGACCAGCCCGGCATCGACGCCTCGTTCAACAACGACACCGGCGCGCTGACGATCCGCTCGAACTACGACGTCGACGTCGACAAGGACACCACCGGCGGCGGCACCGCGGTTGCGACTGCGGTTACGGCGGCAGCGCTGACGGCGACCTCGACCCTCGTCTCCTCGGCGGGCTTCAAGGCCGGCGACGTGATCTCGATCAAGGACGGCAACGGCTACGAAGCCCGCAAGCTCGCGATCGACGAGAACACCACGGTCCAGAATTTCGTCGACCTGATCAACAGCACCAAGGGCCTCACCGCGCAGTTCGCCGGCGGCACCATGATCGTCGAGGGTGACGTCGACTTCACGATCAGCACCAACAACGCCGACTTCAACCGCACCGAAGTCGCCGACACCAGCGGCACCGTCGCGATCGACGCCGACGACTCCGGCTTTGCCACCGACGACGCGATCAACAATACGGTGAGCGCGATCAACGCCGCGCTGTCGACCCTGCGCGAGCAGGCCTCGACCTTCGGTTCGAATCTCTCGACCGTCGAGATCCGCCAGGACTTCACCAAGAAGCTGATCAACACGCTGACCGAGGGCGCGAGCAAGCTCACCCTCGCCGACACCAACGAGGAAGGCGCCAACCTCCTCGCCCTGCAGACGCGCCAGCAGCTCTCCACCACCTCGCTGTCCTTCGCCTCGCAGGCCGACCAGGCCGTCCTCCGACTCTTCTGATCGAATCCCGCTTTCGCCGCGGCGGCCCGGGCAACCGGCCCGCCGCGGCGAAAGCGTTGCAGCAAAACCCGAAAAGCTGGGGAAAACACGCCGAACGCCACCAAATCGAGTGATTGCCGACTCATGACGAACAGGGTTAACTGATCGTTAACTCCTTCACTGTGATGGTCTCATTAGTGAAGGATTAACCACGTCTGTGTCGGTGGAAATATGAGCAAGATCGTACTTTCGAACGCCTCGCGGGACAGCCTGACGGCGCTGAAGAACACGGCGCAGCTCATGGCAACGACCCAGGGCCGCCTGTCGACGGGCAAGAAGGTCAACAGCGCTCTCGACAATCCGAACTCCTTCTTCACCGCGCAGGGCCTCAACAACCGCGCGAGTGACCTCAACAACCTGCTCGACGATCTCGGCCAGGGCATCCAGACCCTGAAGGCCGCCGATCAGGCGATCACGTCGATCGGCAAGCTCGTCGATGCCGCCAAGGCGAAAGCCAATCAGGCGTTGCAGACGACCAGCCATTTCGACCGCAGCAAGTACATCACCGAGTACAACAACCTCGTCGAGCAGATCGAAGGCCTCGCCAAGGACGCCAGCTACAAGGGCAAGAACCTGCTCGCCGGCGGCGACAACAGCCTGACGCTGTACTTCAACGAGGACAATTCGAACCGGCTGACGATCGAGAACGTCGATTATACCGACGCCTCGGGCGTACTCGGGCTGACGAAGCTGACCGAAGCCACGATCGGCACGCGCAACATCACGCTGAACAACGGCGCGGTGATGACCGGTTCCAGCCTGATCGCCAGCGACACCAACGACTTCGACGTCGGCAACGTCATCACCGTGACCAACGCCAACGGCGCCCTCGGCGAGATCGAGATCACCGCCGAGATGACGGTCAGCGACTTCGTCACCGAGTACAACCGCACCTTCGACAATTCCCGCGCCTCGTTCCTCGGCGGCGTGCTGAAGATCGAATCGGCCGAGGCGATCACCATCACCGGCGGCACCGTCGGCGGCTCGCTCGACAATGATCCGGTTGCCGGCGTGGCGAGTTCCTGGGCAACCGAGGGCCAGATCAACGAGACGCTGACCAGGATCAAGGCTGCGACCGACACGATCCGCCTGCAGGCATCGACGTTCGGCACCAACATGACGATGCTGCAGAACCGCGAATCCTTCATCATCGGCTTTTCGGATACGCTGAACACCGGCGCCGACCGCCTCGTCGTCGCCGACATGAACGAGGAAGGCGCCAACATGCTGGCGCTGCAGACGCGCCAGCAGCTTTCGACGACCGCGCTGTCGCTCGCGACGCAGGCGGAACAGGGCGTCCTGAGGTTGTTCGGTTGACGAGGACGTCGGCGCGGAACTTGCTTGACTCGGGCACGAAGACGAGGCCGCAGAAGCGGGGAAACTTTCGATGGCGCTGAAGGTCGAGTTGAAGCCGGGCGAGCGGATCATCATCGGTGAGTCGCTCATCACGAACGACAGTCAGCGAACCCGCCTCTACATCGAGGGCGACGCCCCGATCCTGCGCGAAAAAGACATCCTGACACCGGCACTGGCCGACACACCGGCCAAACGGATCTACCTCGCCGTACAGATCATGTATCTGGCGAAGGATGTTCGCGAGTTTCAGTCAAACTACTTCCAACTCGTCACCGATATACTCGAGGCGGCGCCCAGTACCCTGCCGTATGTGACCCAAATAAGTAACCATATATTAAACAATGCCCTCTACAAAGCTCTTAAAGAGGCTAGGTCCCTTATCGACTACGAAAAGAAGCTGATCGGCCATGTACTCTCAGGTAGCGAAAGCGTATCAGCGGACCGGTCAGGCGACCGCTAATCCCCGCGAACTCGAGTCCTCGCTCCTCATCCGGGCCGCCGCCAGGCTTCAAGCGATCCGCGACAACTGGGACGAAACCCCCGATCGCCAGCGCGATGTCGACCTCGACGACGCCCTCACCTACAACCGCAAGCTCTGGACGATCCTCGTGACGTCGGCGACCCAGGAGGACAACCCCCTGCCGGTGCCGATCAAGCAGAACATCGCCAATCTCGGCCTGTTCATCTTCAGTCACACCAACCGGGTGCTCGCCAACCCGGCGCCCGAGAAGCTCGGCTCGCTGATCAACATCAACCGCCAGATCGCCGCCGGCCTGCGCGGCGGGCAGCAGTCCGACAGCGCCTGAGCGTCATCTGCGACGCGCGTGGGACGATGCGATTTCGTGCAGGATGACCACCCGATCGCTGTTGTAGCCCCCGGTCGGCTTTTCCTGCCGATGGGCCGGATGCCCGGCGACCCCTCCATCCCAACGACCCGTTCTGGAGCGAGTACCGTCCCGGTGTCGCACGCGCCGCCGCCCCGCGTGCCCCGATGGCGCATGTCCCGCCACCCCCGCACCGGGCCCAGCGAAGCCGCCGCCCGGGAACGCCGGGAGGATCAACGCCGGATCAGCGCCTGCCGCAGTTCCTGTCGACCGCAATTGGTCAGCATCTCGTTGATCGCCGCCTGATAGCCGGCGAGGGAATAGCGCACTTCGGCCGGCTGTCCATCGGCGGTGAACCCGGCGATCCGCAGCGATTGACCGAGCGTCAGCGCCTCGAGCGCATCGTGCTGCATCAACCCGTTGGACTGGCGCGCCTGCAGCAACGTGTCGAACTCAGAGAGCGGCAGCTGCCAGCCGCCGCCTGCCGTTGCGGTGACATAGCCGACGACGTCCCCATCTGGATGGTAGAAGCGGGCGAGATCGAAGTACTGGGTGAGTTCCAGCTCGGTTCCCGGTGCGGGATCGGCCTCGACCGAAAACCAGATCGATGGTCGGACCGGGCGCCAGCCAGCCGGCGACCACCCGGTCGAAACGGTGGTCGCAAAGCACCCGCGCCGTCCGTCGCCCTCGTTGACGCCGGACTGCCAATCCTGAAAGGAGCGTGTAACCCGCGTTCCCGCTCCGAGCACCGGCTGGAAGGCATCATCGGCCACGCGTGACGTCATCAGGTAGCCGACGTTGGCCCCGGCGCGGTTCTCGGCCTTCACACGGAAGATACCCGGCCCATCGAGACGCCAGCGTCGCAGCAGCGGCGATTGCGTCGGCATGTTGGGCTCGATGGGCACGCCATCCAGACCGAACAACGCGATCGTCGGCGGTTCGCCGTCGCCATCCGGCCGCAGGCCGATCTCGACAACGCCCGACCGATCGAGTTGGAAGCCATATTCATGCGCTTCCCGAGCCGCCGAAAAGCGCGCCTCCAACGTGCGTCGATCCTCGCCCATCGACAGAACGCGGGCGCCGAGCGACCGGGTCGCGCCGGCGTAGCTCAGCGGCGCGAGCTCCTCCATCTTCATTGGCGGCAGCGCCTCGGTCGAGACCAGTCCTTCAGCCACCGCATCTCTTCGGCGCGGCGGATCGACTTTGACATAGACGTGGTAGGTATTCTGCCGCCGCTCCACAACCACGTCCGACGGCCAGGGCTCCGCCCCCTCGGCCGTCGCGCCCTCGTCACGACG
This sequence comes from Methylobrevis albus, assembly GCF_015904235.1. Classification (GTDB taxonomy): domain Bacteria; phylum Pseudomonadota; class Alphaproteobacteria; order Rhizobiales; family Pleomorphomonadaceae; genus Methylobrevis_A; species Methylobrevis_A albus. Next base: position 287,827 of record NZ_JADZLT010000040.1, on the reverse strand, counting down.
GCGAACCTTGATGATCGGCTTGTCCTCTCCCGACAGAGGAGAGGCCCGGTCAACCTCCGCCTGGATCGCAATCTGCGCCTCGCGCACGAATGAGTCGGTCCAACTCACCGGCGCCGTTCCCTCGCCGGCGACCTCCGCCGAAAGATAGACGAAGATGATTTCCCGTCGCTGCACGACTTGGAGGATGCGCGCCGCCAGCCGGCCAAAGATGGCGTCGAAGGGTTCCACCGGCCGGCCTGTGACCTCGGGCGGCAGTAAGTAGATTGCGGACTGCGCCGCGCAGCCCCCGAAACCGCGTGCGCTGACCGACATCAGCCACTGGCCCTGAGGTGTCCCGGTCACATCGGCGCTCGTATAGAGGTACCTGTCCCGGTAGCGGTCGACGACGGGATGGGGATCGAACGATTCGCCATTGACGCGATCGCGGAGGATGACCTTTTCATCGTCTGGCGGATCGAACCGGCGTCCGCTGGGATCGTTGACGAACTTCGCATCGAAGGCGGCATTGAGCTTGGTCACCAGCAGATTGCGCAGCGCATCGGAGGTATTCTCGTTGCTGCGCGGAACGCCGCCGTTGTCGACGTCGAGCTGGGTTACGCCAGGCCCGAAGCACTTCGAATTCGCGCGCACCTTTCGCCAGAGATCGTCGACGATCGTCGACTGCACGGCGAACTCATAGGTCTCTGGGTTCGGAGACGGTGAGGTCACAACCGCCGCCGCGCCTGGGTCCTCGTCCTGCGCGGCGGAAACGCCGGGCAGGATTGCCGTGCCCAACACAGCGAGCACTGCGAGTGCCAGGGACGCGGTCCGGTTCACCCTCACCTCCTGATGCTAAGATTGGCGGACCACCCGGGGCGGCAACCCGCCCCGGATCCGGCGACATCACGCGTCTTCTTCGAGACCCCAACTCGGCTTGCCCGCGAGGCGAACCTGGCAGCGGGTGTCCGAACCCGTGCCGGCGGCGCTGCCGTCGACCTGCTTGGCGTATTCGATCTCGCGGCAGGTGAGTTGCGAGTCCGACGGCTTCTTGTAGGTCTTCTTGACCTTGGCGGTGTAGCGGACGCGCTGGCCCTTCGAGTTCTTGAAGGTACCGGTCGAGCCGCCGCGGCCCGAGCGGGCCACCTGGTAGACGATCCTCTTCTGCTGCTCGCGCTCGATCGCATCGCCGATGATCGCGCCCGCGACCGCGCCGAACAGGCCGCCGATCAGGCAGCCCTGGCCCGAATTGTCGGCGACGGCGGCACCGACGGCGCAGCCGCCGAGGCCGCCGATCATCGCCCCGGTCGTCGCGCCCTGGCCGGTCGTCTGGCAGCCGGCCAGCACGAGGCTCGTCCCGAGCACGGCCATCATCGGCCAGCGGCCGAACACCTTCACTCCACCAGTCATCCGCTTAACCCCCCATTGCGGCGTCCCCGCCCATGGGATCGCCGTGCAAAACATTCGCTCCGCCGGTTCGGGCGGAGATAACCTCGATCCGCAGCCCGGCCCGGCCGCCGCCTACTCGGCGCAGGGCCCGGCCACCGCGAAAGCCTGTTGCCGCGAGCGCAGGAAGCGGCGCATCTCGTCGACCGACTGCGCAAAGCCGAAGCCGCCATGCACCGCGACGTTGCCCACCGAGTTGCCGCTCTTGTCGACGAGCGGTTTGCCGCCGACGTTGAGCGCCGCCCGATCGAGGCTGATCTGCGTGTTGACGCCGATGACCTGGCCGCAGCCATTCAGCAGCGGCCCGCCGCTGTTGCCCCGGTGCATCATCGCCGAGTGCGTGATCATTTCGACGCCGCTGTCGTTGTCCATGACGTTCTGGACGGTACCGATCGAGATCACCACGGACGGCGCGGCGCTGAGATCACCCTGCAGCAACTCCAGCCGCCCCTGGTCGCGCTCCGTCACCACCCCGGGATAACCGACCGCAAAAACCTCGGTCAGGCTGTCGACCGGCGTGCCGAGCGCCAGCGTGGCGAGCCCGACCGGGCGAGACGTGCGCAGCAGGGCGAAGTCGGCGCGGCCGTTCTCGTGCACGAAGGTGTCGGAGACGACCTCCGCCACGACCGGCCCCGCGCCCGCGACCGACAGGATGAGCTTCTCGGCCCCCGCGACGACGTGGCTGTTGGTCATCACGGTCTGGGGATCAATGAAGAAGCCGCTTCCCGTACTCGCGATCACCAGACCGCCACCCTTCTTCACCGTGCGCAGGTTCAGCACCAGCACGGTCGCGTTCCGGGCGAGGTCGCGCAGGGCCGCCTTGCCGAGGGGCGCCGCGGCGGCTGTATCGGGACCGGCCGGCGCCGGCACGACGGCCGCCGGCGGCACCACCGCCACCGGCATCGGTGCCGCCGGCACCACGACCGGGGCCACCGCCAGCGGAGCAGCCGGCGCTACCGGCGCGGGGGCTGCTGCCAGCGGGTCGGCGGCGAGACCGTCCTGCGCCCGCTGCACCGGCGCCTTGAGCAGGTCGTTGAGATTTTCGGCCCGCGAGGGCGCGCCGAGGGCGATCAGGGCCGCCAGCATCAGGGCGATCGACACGGGACGCATGCTGTTCCCCCCAAGGAACGACGCGAATAAGAGCAGAACGCATTGATCCGGCACTGAAAACACTTCGGTCGACGACCGGCCGGCGGCGAGGGCAATATTCCCCGTTGCAGGGATGAAACAATGCATGCCTGCGGCGAGTCAAGCGAGGCGGCGGAGCGGGCCGTCCGGCACCACCCCGCCGCCGATCCTCAGAAGGCCTGCACGTCCGCCGGGCACGGAACGATCGGCCCGCCCGGATAGAAATCGTCGATGATCACCGCCGGGCGCGGGCAGGTCTGTGCCGGCAGCGCGGCGGCGACGGTGGTCAGCGCGGCCGCGGGACGGGGCGCCGCAGCCGGCTTCGGCGTCACGATCGGCGGGCGGCTCGCAGCCGCGGCGGTCCTGGCGGCCGGGCGGGCGTCGGCGACCTGCTGCGCCGGGCGCGTCGCCGGGGCGGCGAGGATGACGCGGGGGGCGCCGGCCACCCGCACCGCCGGCACCGGCACATGGAGCACCTCCGCGATCCGCGCCGCCGGAGCAGCGGCGACAGCCACCGCCGGGCGCGGCATCGGCAGCGGCGGGAGCACGGCGGCGACCGCCGGTTCGGCCGCGCTCACGGGCTCCGGCCCGGCGGCGTGCACCGGCCCGGCGGCAGCCGGCACCGGCGCTTCCGCCAGGACCTGAACGTCGGCCACGGGACGCGGCGCGGGGACCGCGACCGGTGCCGCTTCGCTCGCCGCGACCAGCACCGGCTCTGCGGCCGGCAGCTCGATTTCCGCGACCACCGGCCCGACGAAGGCGGAATCCAGCGCCACGGCGCGGGCGTTGCGGTCGGCATCTTCGCCGGGCCTCGCATCCACCACCACCGGCGCGACGAGCACACCCCCCGCCTGCCGTGCCGCCGGATCCTCGGCGAGCGCCGCGACGACGAAGCGGTGCGCGCGGAGCTGCGACCATTCCGCCAGCAGCCGCACCCGGATCGCCTGGGCCCTGGCATAGGCGAGGTCACGGGCCGCGACGTCGCCGCGCGGATAGGTGACGGCGACGATCATCTGCTCCTTGCGGGCGAGCAGCGCGGTGATGGCGGGAAACTGACGGCGCAGATCGCTGGCCGCACGGCCGGAAACGTCGGTCGCCCCGTTCGGGAACGCCATGTCGAAGCGATGGATCGCGGCCCCGTCGACATGGGCGGTCATCGTCCGCGTCGAGAACGCGAGCGACACCGGCGCCGTGCGGTCGGTGGCGGCAGCGGCGGCGGCGGCGAGGCCGACCAGTACCGCGGCAGTGGCGATGGCCTTGGTCAGGAAGCGCATTTTGGTGGTCCCTTCGTGCTCGGGGCCGGAACCCGTCCGGCGTCGAAGGTGGAAGGGACGAGGAGGACCGTATTTCGTCACCGCGGCCGGCCCGCCCGGCGCGGTTCCGGTGATTTTCCGGGCGGCGCTGCGGGCTTTACAGGGCACGGCAAACCTTCCTATCAATCTGGTTGCAGACCCTGAATTTCACACCGCGTATTTTTTAGAACTTCTCCCGTGTCCCGGCCGCAAAAGCGGGACGCCCGCGTCCATGACAGGCTTGTCTATCCTCGAACACCGGGGGCGTGCCGCATGACACCGTCGATTGCCCGACTGAAACAGGTCCTTCTCGTCGCCCTCGCCGTGGGCGTCGCCGCACCGCCCGCCGCCCTCGCCGGCGGCACCGATACCGGCGCCACCGCGATCATCCGGCGCCTCGCGCCGATCACCCCGCCGAGCGTCGATGGCGGCGGCACCGACCTCGAGGCGACCAGCATCGCCCGCCGCCCGGCCCGCGTCGCCGCGACCTCGCTGGCGAACCGGCCGCAGACCGTGCTGGTCGACCACAGCCGCAGCCTCGACTTCGATATCTTCTTCGCCTTCGACAGCGCCGAGCTCGATGCGACGGCCCGCGCCGCGCTCACCGATCTCGGCCGGGCGCTCGCCGGCCGCGAACTCGGCCCCTACGCCTTCCTCGTCGCCGGCCACACCGACGCCAAGGGCAGCGCCGGCTACAATCTGAAGCTCTCCGCGGCCCGCGCCGCGGCCGTCGCCCAGTACCTGACGGACGCGTTCCCGATCGAGCCGGAGCGTCTCTACACCGTCGGCTTCGGCGCCAGCCAGCCGCGGGTACCCGCGGCGCCGCTGGACGGCCGCAACCGCCGCGTCGAGGTCATCCTCGTCGCCGGCACCGAGTGACCGGCGCCCCGCGCCGGACCGATTTCAACGACGCTCAGTCGACAGCCTTTGGGGGGCAACCATGAAATTCTTCGCCAGGACCTGCGCCGCGCTGCTGATCGCAATCGGCCTTGTCGCGCCCGCCGCGGCCCAGTCCGATCTCGGTCGCCGCAACGTCACCGTGATGGTGTTCTCGGACGATGCCGACGTCGACACGATCCCGCGCGACAACCGCATCTTCAACCGGGTGATCACCCAGCTGCAGGAAACGATGAATCTCCGCGGCTTCCAGGTCTTCGACGAGACCTCGACGACGATGGGCTTCACCGACGTGAACCGCACCCGCCGCACCGATGCGGAGTTCCTCGAGATCAGCCGCTCGGTGACGCCGCGGATCAACGTCGCGGTGATCTTCCAGATCTATGCCTCCGTCGTGCGCTCGGAGCACGCCAACATCTTGCGCCCCAAGGTGCGCATCGCCGGCCGGATGCTCAACGTGCACAGCGGCCAGTTCATCGGCGCCTTCGAGGTGGCCGAGTTCCCGCTGCAGCCGCTGCCGCGCTCCTGCACCGACAGCGAGTGCCTGCTGGAGACGATCGGCGCCGAGGCGCGCATGATCGCCAACGCGCTCGGCGAAACCCTAGCCGACAAGCTCGAGGGCTTCGTCGTCGCCGACGAAGCGGCCGGCGCCGAGGGAACCGCCGTCGCCGCGACGGCCGCCGCCGCTCCCGCGCCCGACTGCGCCGGCATGCCCGACACCTTCGTGCTGCGCTTCCGCGAGTTCGACGACGACCAGATCAATCAGTTCGAACCGATCATGTCGAAGTTCGGCTGCTACACCGGCCACGCCACCCTGCGCAGCATGCGCGGTCTGGTCGAATACACCTACAATACCTCGTCCGGTGACGGCCGCATGTCACGCAACCTGCGGCTCCTGCTCGACTATCTCGGCACCAAGGGCACCGTCGCCCAGACCGGCAACGTCTTCGACGTGACCCAGATCCGCACCCGCTGAGCGACCGCCCGGCCGGCGCCGCCGCCCCGGCGCCGGCCGGGCGTCTTCGAACGGAGGATACGATGGACGAGATCGCCGTCATCGACGAGACCGCCCGCAACGACATCAGCGACGTCGCCCTGTTGCGCGGCCTCGGCGCCGTCCGGATCCGCCGCCTTGCTGCCGCCGTCACCGGCACCGGCACCGGCCGCCACGATCGCCCGGCGCTGTTGTCCGCCAACGCCCTCATCCTCGCCGCCGCGGCGATCGACGCCGACCCGGCCTTTGCCCGCACCTCTCTGGCCGAGCTCTGCTTCGACGCCGGCCGGATCCTGGCGCTGCTCGCCGCGCTGGAGCGCTGCGGTGCCGCCCGGCCGGCGACGGCGCGGCCAGTTGCGGATACCGGCGACCTGCCACCGGCGGGAGCGCTCGTCTACGCCCTCCCCGGCCAGCCCTTCGCGCTCTCGCGCAGCCAGATCGTCGACGCCCTCGCCTTTGTCCACTTCCTGCTCGTCGCCGACGCCGCCGCGCAGATCGGCGAGGTGACCGCGGTGCTCGACGCGGTCGATCCCGCTGACGGCGACAGCGCCGGCCGCACCACCCGGGCGCTGGCGCGTATCGCCTACGACTACCGCAAACGGCATTTTCCCCAGCACGACCTCCTGCGCCGCCACGGCCGGCTGCTGGATGCCTTGGGAGGGACGGGCCGCAAGGATGATCCGAACACCAGGTCCGCCCGCTTCTCTGACGCCGAGATCCTCGCCGCCTGGACCGCCGAGATCGCCGCCGGCGAGCGCTCGCTGTTCGAGACCGTGGTGCGAACCTGCGTCGCGCTGGAGCGGGCGCTGCAGTCGCCGCGGATGGCCGATGGCGACAGGGCCGAGAAGGCCTACAGCGATTTTGCCGATCCGACGTCCCTCGATCGCCCGCATCAGCTCTGGGACGACTACACCGACGACGACGACGCGCCGACGCCGCAGGACTGGCTGCGCGCGGTCCCCGAGCATCCCAACGTGCTGACCGGGCCCGAGCGTGACCGCCTCGCGACGCTGTTCGGCCTCGACCCCGTCCACCGCGACCGGCGGCTGACCGCCCTGCGCGCGCTCGCCTTCGGCGCCGAGCAGAAGCGCCTCGCCGGACGGCACGGCCGGCTCGGCGCCCTCGCGCCGGACGAGATCGGCGGCGACGACTACGCCGCCGTGCTGCGCCAGCTCGACGAGGACGTCCGCCACCTCGGCAACGTCGCCGTCTCGATCGTCGAGGCCGGCGACGGCCCGCACCGGGACGGCCTGCCGCGCGCCCAGCGCATCCGCCGCCGCGGCTTCGACCTGCCGCCGGAGGCGTTCGCCGCGGCGCTGCGGCCGGCGATGACGGCGATCGCCGGGCTGCTCTCCGAGACGCGGGAATTCGCCCGCGCCGCCGCCCGCCACGCCGCCGCCTATCCCGCCGACCGTCCCGTCTTCACCGCCGCCTTCCAGTCCCTCTATGCCAGGCCGGAGTCCCAGAATGATCGCGAATCCGTCTGACGGCGGGCCGGCTCCTGCCGCCGACGTCGAAAGCCAGCTCCTCGCCGAGGCCGTCATCGACAGCCTTGCCCGGAACCCCGCGCCGAACCCGCCGCCCCTCGACCACGCCGCGCTCTGGCGCCATGCCCGCCGCCGGGCCGGCGATGTCGTAGACCTCTCCACCGCCCGGCGCCTGCGCGAGGATCCCGTCGCCCGCAACGTGCTCGGCCGGATGATCGCCGCCCGGGCGATGGCCTGCTCGCCGATGGCCTACGCCGCCGCCGACGCCACCGCCGCGACCCGGATGATCGGCGTCTACGCAGTCGAACTGCTGCCGGCCGGCGATGACGGCATCGCGGCGCTGGTGATCGAGGTGCCCGCCGGCGCGCCGGCACCCGCGGCGCTGCGCGCCGAGTGGCTGGGGGCCTCGGTGGTGCTCGACCTGCCGCCGCCGCAGGAGGGGCTGATCGAGCTCTTCTTCGCGCCGGCAGCGCCCGGCAGCGCCGAGGCGGTCGCCGTCCTCGGCGAGCCCACCGCGCTGATCGCCCTCGAGTGACGCCCTGGCCGGGGCACCCCGGCCGACTGCACCGAACCGCCCGCCCTCAGCCGGAGACTGCCCTGTGACCGCTCCGTCGTCCCTGCCCGCGCGGTTCCTGATCCCGACCCCCGCCGGCCCGGTGGAGATCGTCGCGATCACGCGCCGCCGCCCGTCGGCGCGGTCGCGCTCGGTGGTGCTGAAGGACGCGTCGTTCGAGCCGCTGGCGATGTCGCCGCGCTACCGCGCCTTCGTCTCGGCCGAAGGGCCGCTCGGGCTGCCGGGATCGGGCGGCGACGACGCCGAGTTCATCCTGCAGCTCGGCCGCGACATCGACGGCGGCGACAGCTGGAACTTCGCCGTGCTGCTCGCCCACCTCGCCGAGCGCGACCAGGACGGCCTCGCCGCGGCGCTCGGGCGCGGGCCGCGGCCGGTGGTCGTCGCGACGGGCTCGCTCGCCTTCGATCCGCGCCGCCCGCTCGCCGGCCAGGTGTTCCGCGCCGAGCGCTATGCGCTGGCCGAAAAAATGACGTCGGCGCTGTCGTCGATCACGGACGCCGGCGCCGCCCCGGTCATCGTCCTGCTGCCGGCGAATGCCGAGCCGAGCGACCTCGCCGCGGCCGAGGGGATCCTCGCCGGGCTCGAGGCGCCGGGGCTGAGGGTTCACCGCTGCGCCACCGTCGGCGACGGCATCGCGGCGCTGCGCGGCACCGCGCTGGTGCGGCCGGCGACGGAGAAGACCGTGCTGCTGCCCGGTGGCCCGCCGCCGCAAGCCGCCCCGCGCCGGTCGGTGCGACGGATGGCCATCGCGGGGGTGGTCGTGGTGTCGCTCGCCGCGGCGGCGGCCTGGTACGGCGCCCCGCCCGCGGACGACCCGACGGCGACGGCGGCCGCGACAAGCCCGCCGGCCGATGCACCCGCGGTCGCCGCACCGGACGGTGACCCGACGCCCCGGGTGGCGGATACGGAGCCCGCCGCTGAGCCGCAAGTGGCCCCGGCGCCGACCACAACGGCGGCGACACCGGCGACGGCATCTGGACTTCTGGTCGAGGCGCTGCTCGCCCCGGGCGGCGGCACCTGTTTCAACGTCATTGCGGGCGAGATCTCCGCCGCCGTCGTCGCGCCGCCGCTCGGCGAGGCCGGCAGCGGCACGATCGCGGCTCTCCCCGCCGGCACCTGCGGACTGCGCCTCGGCGCGCCCGCCGGCACCGTGCTCGACATCGCGCCCCGTGTTCGCGAGATGATGATGACGGCGGCGCCCCCGGCCACCGAGACGACGGCCTACGCCGCCTACGGCCGCGCCGGCGTCGAGCTCGGCGGCCGCACGCTGCGCTTCACGCCGCGCGGCGCGGCGATCGGCGTCGACTGGGACTGACGCGACGGCGCCCGCCGCCGGGACGGCGCGAGCCGCAACCCGGTCAGAGGTAGTTGGTCAGCGACAGCTGCGACAGCATCGAGGTGGTCTGGTAGCTCGCCTGCATCAGCGTCTGCAGCCGCAGCATCTGCGCGGCGACCTCCTCGATGTCGATGCCCTCGACGCCCTCGACGATCTCCTGCATCGCGCCTTTGGTGGCGATGTGGCGCGTCGCGGCCTGCGTCGCGGCGCGGCCGGCGACGGCGATCTCGGCGTGGATGTCCTCCGGGCTCGCCGCCCCGTTCGGGAAGGAGAGCGCGGCGCGCGTCCGCTCGGTCAGCGCCGCATAGCGCTTCTCGTCCGTCGCGACCGAGGTGCTGAAGCTCTCGACCGAGAGCACCGCCAGCGCCTTCACCACCGTGGTGAAGCCCTCCTCGTTGGCGCGGGCGCCGTAGGCGACGTCGATCGAGCTGTCGATGCGGGCGGAGACGTCGTTGCGCGGCCGCGTGCTGCTGTCGGCCGGGTCGATCGGGTCGTTCTGGCCGCTGTACCAGATCACGGTGGTGGCCGGGTCGGCGTCGGTGAGGCCGACCGCCTCCTCCGGCGGAACGCCGCCACTGGTGTCCACCGCCTGCGGCAGCCGGCCGCCGGCGGTGTCGAAGAAATCGTCCGCCGCCGCCATCGCCGACGCCGCGCGGAGATCCGTCTGCGCTTTGGTGGCGATCGCGGCGGAGAGCTGGGACTGGAAGTTCGCCGCGGTCGCAGCGCCATCGGCGCCGATCAGGAACTCGCCGCTCGCGATCTCCGGCCCGTGGCTCGCCGTCAGCGTGATGTTCGAGGTGGTGCCGTCGGGATTGCCGAGCGAGACCTGGATCGTCTGGCCGGCCTCCGGCACGCCGGTGAAAGTCACCGACAGCTGCGCCGGGTCGCCGGCGACGGCCGCGCTGGTGTTCGACAGTGTCGAGTTGACCCCCGTGACCTTGAAGCCGAACTCCGCCGACACCGGCGCCGCCTTGCCGACCGTCACCGTACTGCCGCTCGAGGCGACGGCCAGGCGGCCGAGGCCGTCGGCGCCGAGATCGGCGCGGCGGCGCTGGTCGACGAAGCTGTTGAAGCCCGCCTTGCCGCCGCCGCCCTCGAGAATGGTCGCCGAGGTCGCCACGGGCTTCGAATCGCTCGCGTTGCCGGCGAAGAGGTAGCGGCCGTTGGCCTCCGAGTTGAGCAGCCCGGTCACTTCGTCGAGGGCGATCTGTGCCGTCTTCTGCGCGTCGGTCTTGCCGTCGAGCCGCACCTCGAAGGCGTTGGGGTCGGCGGCGCCCTTCACCTCCGACGGGATTTCGCCGAGCCGCGTCAGCGCCGTGTCCATCAGCTTGATGCGCAGCGACACCATGTCGATGTTGGACGAATAGGCGTCGACCGCGGCGATCTGCTGGCGGAAGTTGACCGACAGCGTGCGATCGCGCCCGAGCCCGCCATAGGTGTCGGACTTCATCTGGCTCGCGAACTGCGCCTGCAGGGTGTCCATCTGCTCGCGCATCTTGATCAGGCGCGGGATGATCCCGGAGGAGGAGAGTGCGGTGACAGCCATGGTCTATCCTCAGATTCCGAACAGCGCGTCGATCATGTCCTGCGCCGCCTTCATGACGCGGGCGTTGGCCTGGTAGGCCGTCTGCAGCTCGATCAGGCGCGCCATTTCCTCGTCGATGTTGACCGCCTGCGAATCCCGGTAGCGCTCCTCGAGGTTCGCCGTGACGATCGACTGTCCTTCGTTGATGCGCTGCGCCGAGGCGATCTGGGCGCCCTGGGTGGAGAGCACCTGGGTCAGGAAGTTCTTCACCGTGCCGGTGTAGGGCGCCGACGTCGTGCCGACCCCCGTCGCCGGGTTGAACATCGCCGTGGTGCTGGTCAGCGCGTCGAGCAGCGCGCGCGGCCGGGTGGCGTCGGCGCTCGTCGTCGTCTCGGCGTACTTCACCATCAGCGCGGAGTCGGCCGTCAGCGCCGGGTTGACCATGATCCGCTCGGCGAAGCCGCGCGTCTGGTCGGCGCCCAGCGAATAGCCGGTGAAGGCCTGCCCGCCGGCGCGCCCGTCGACGAAGAGCGCGAACTGCGGTTCGCCGGACTGCAGTTCCGTCAGCGTCACCGAAGCGGACAGGGCGGTCACGTCCGTGCTGCCGCCGGCGCCGTCGTCGAGCACGCGGATGCTGCCGTCCGACGGGCTCGTGACCTGGAAGCCCGCACCCAGCGTCTGCTGGATCGCCGCAGCAAGGGCGGCCGAGCCGCCGCGCGTGTCGACCGCGACGACCGTGTCCTTCGGGTCGGCCGTGAAGCCGTTGCCCGGCGAGGCGCCGCCGTTGGTGGCGACGAAGGTCACCCGGCGGTCGACGCCGGCCGCGTCCTTGTAGGCGAGCGAGATCGTGTTGCCGGTGGCAAGCCCCGAGACGTCGAGATCGAAGCCCTCGGCGCCGCCGGCACTCGCCGCCTCGCCGGCGACCGTCGTGTTCGAGATCGCCCGCGCCATCACCGAGGCGAGCTCGTCGATCTGCGCCTGCGCCGTCACCAGCGCATCGTCGCGCAGCGAGCGATAGGCCGCGATCGAACCGCTGCGGAAGGCCCCGGCGGCGAACAGGTCGACCTTCATGCCGTCGCCGGTGTCGAGCGTCACCGTGCCGAGCGTTCGGGTCTCGGCGCTGTCGGTCCACTGCGAATTGGCGTTGACGACGCCGTGCTCGTCGAAACCGAGCCGCGAGACGGTGGCGCCGTAGAGCTGCTGGCCGCTGGTCGTGTGGATCGTGACCTTGCCGAACTTGTCCTCCTCGACGCGGATGTCCATCAGCTTCGAGAGGCTGTCGATCGCCGCGTCGCGCTGGTCGAGCAGCCCGACCGGCGCACTGGACGACTGGGCGGCGACGACCTGTTTGTCGAGGTCGGCGATGAGGGCGAGCAGCGAGTTCGCCTCGTCCACGGCATCGGCGAGCGAGGATTCCGTTTCGCCGCGCAGCGCCTGGATGTTGGCCGAGAGGGTGCGCAGGCTGGCGGCGAGGCTGTCGGCGGCCGCCACCGCCTCGATCCGCGCCGCATTGTCCTCCGGCGACGTCGCGAGCGTCTCCATCGCGCCGGTAAACTCGGAGAACAGCTGGTCGAGCGAGCTGACGTTGGCCGGGCCACCATAGAAGCTGTCCAGCCGGGTCATCGCGTCGGACCGGATGCGCGCGTATTCGCCGGCCGCGGCGCTGGAGCGCCACTGCTTCTGGACCTGCAGGTCCACCTCGCGGTTGATCGCCGTCACCCGCACGCCGATCGTGCGCTCGTCGGCGACGATGGCGCTGGTGGTCAGCGTCTTGCGCGTATAGCCGACGGAATCGGCGTTCGCGATGTTGTTGGAGACGACCTCCAGCTCGCGCTGGTTGACCTTCAATCCGGTCAGGGACGTCCGCAGGGCATTCGTGATGCTCATCGCATTTCCTCGCGCCGGAGCGCGCGTCCCGGCCTCGGCTTAACCCGCCGCCGGAACCGCGCTCCGCCCACGCTCTGGCGGCTCACCGGACGATGTTCAGCACCTCGGTGAGCATGTCGTTCGCCGTGGTGATGGCGCGCGAGTTGGCCGAGAAGGCCTGCTGCGTGACGATCAGCTTGGTGAACTCCTCGCCGAGATCGACGTTGGAGGCTTCGAGCGACGAGCCGACGATCGAGCCCGATGCACCGGCGACCGGCGCACCCGACTCCTTCGTCTGGGCGAAGGCGCCGCCGTCGAGCCGGCGCAGGCTGCTGTCGCCGTTGAAGGAGACGAGCGGGATCTGGTAGACCTCGATCGTCCTCCCGTTCGAATAGCTCGCCACCACGCGGCCGCCGTCCGTGATCGCCAGATCGACGAAGTCGCCCGGCGGCACGCCGTCCTGCGTCAGGCGGGTGACGCTGGTGACGCCGTTCTGGTCGTCGTACTGGGTCAGGCCGTTGCTGCCGTGGTCGAGCCGGATGTCGCCGAGATCGACGCCGTTGATCGTCATGTCCGGGATGGAGAGCTGCGTCGTCGTCGGGCTGACCACCCGGCCGCCGGCGTTGAAGTCGTAGCGCTCGCCGGCGTTGGTCCACATCGGCTCGTCGCCGGTCGCCTTCGAGTTGGAGAGATAGAACAGCTGCCAGCTGTCCGTGACGCCCGCCTCTGCGTCGGCCGGAACTTCGACCTTCGCCCAGCGGAACTGCACGCCGACCGGCGTGCCGTTGGCATCATAGGCCGTGACCGCGCCGCCCGAGATCGATTCGTTGAGGAAGTCGCTGGAGTTGGCGGCCGAGATCGAGCTCGTGTCCGGATCGGTCGGCGTCCAGAGCTCGGAGCCCTCGGTGTCGGGATCCTGCACCGCGTTCGCCGTCAGCGGGCTGCTCGGCAGGTTCAGCCGGTACTCGATCTCCTGCGTCGCCTCGGCGTTGAGCGCGTCGTTGGTGATCTGGATCATCTCGGTGGCGTCGCCCGAAGGATTGCCGGTCGCCTGGTCGATCGGCAGGCCGGTCAGGTAGTAGCCGGCGCCGTTGACGAGATAGCCGTCCTTGTCGATCTCGAAGTCGCCGCGCCGGGTGTAGATGTTCTGCTCGGTGAAGATCGGGCGTCCATCCACCTCGCCGGCCTTCTGCCGGATCACGAAGTAGCCGTCGCCCTTGATCGCCATCGAGGTCTCGGACTGCGACGCCTCGATCGCGCCCTGCACCGTGTTGGTGGCGCGCGACGTCGCGGTGACGTTGCCGGCCGGCTGGATGCTGACGCGGCCGCCGCCGTTCGGCACCAGGTCCTGGAAGCTCGTGTCGGTGCGCTTGTAGCCGGTGGTCTGCGTGTTGGCGATGTTGCCCGAGATGTTCTCGAGTGCGAACGCCTGTGCAGCCAGTCCGCCGACCGACTTGTTCATGGCTGAGAGGATACCCACGGCCGAATTCCCCGTTCGTTGCAAATGGTCCGCGGTCCGGATGAGCGAGACCGCCTCGGGTTTCCAAGCGCAAGCCGCATGCCAGCGCTTCGCGGCAGAAGGCGCGATATAAATCAATGGCTTGCGGCGATGGCCCGGCGTGCGTACCCCCCAGGTCCCGGCAATTCCGGGCGATGCCGGCAAAAGCTGCCGGGGCATGTCGGTCGCCGGCGCCGCCGCGGCGCTTGCGCACGCCCGCTTGCCGCGCTGCACAAGCGCCCCTACCCTCCCCCGGGATCAACCGGACGGGAGCCGAAGGCCGATGCGTTTCCAGGGAACCGAAAGCTATGTCGCGACCGACGATCTCGTCGTCGCGGTCAACGCCGCGGTGACGCTGGAGCGCCCCCTGCTGGTGAAGGGCGAGCCGGGCACCGGCAAGACGGTGCTCGCCCGCGAGGTGGCGCGCGCGCTCGGCGCGCCGCTGATCGAGTGGCACGTCAAGTCGACGACCAGGGCGCAGCAGGGGCTCTACGAATACGACGCCGTCTCGCGCCTGCGCGACAGCCAGCTCGGCGACCCGCGCGTCGCGGACGTTGCGAACTACATCCGCCGCGGCAAGCTCTGGGAGGCGTTCACCGCGCCGGTGCGCCCCGTGCTGCTGATCGATGAGATCGACAAGGCGGACATCGAGTTCCCGAACGACCTCTTGCAGGAACTCGACCGCATGGAGTTCCACGTCTACGAGACCGGCGAGACGGTCAAGGCGGTGCAGCGGCCGGTGATCCTGATCACCTCGAATAACGAGAAGGAACTGCCCGACGCCTTCCTGCGCCGCTGCTTCTTCCACTACATCCGCTTCCCCGACGCCGACACGCTGGCGGCGATCGTCGAGGTGCACTTCCCGAAGCTGAAGCCGAAACTGCTGTCGGAGGCGCTCGGCGCCTTCTTCGCGATCCGCGAGACGCCGGGGCTGAAGAAGCGCCCCTCGACCTCGGAGCTGCTCGACTGGATCAAGCTGCTCGTCAACGAGGACATCGACCCGTCGGTGCTCAGGGCGAAGGACGCGAAGTCGGCGATCCCGCCGCTGCACGGCGCCCTGCTGAAAAACGAGCAGGACGTCCACCTCTTCGAGCGCCTCGCCTTCATGGCCCGGCGCGAGAGCCGCTGACGGTTCAGCTCAGCTTCTGCAGCAGCATGTAGAAGCCCCAGGTCGCGGCGAACGCCACCGCGACGGCGATCCAGAAGCCGCCGGGCGTGTCGGTCAGCGGCAGGCTGGCGACGTTCATGCCGAAGAAGCCGGCGACGAGACTGCCCGGCAGCATCATGCCGGTCATCAGCGACAGCGTCCGCAGCGAGCGATTGGTCTCCTCGGCGAGCTTTGCCGCCACCTCGTCCTGCAGCAGCCGCGCCCGCTCCTGCACGGTGGCGACCCCGCCGCCGATCGCCGCGAGCCGGTCGCCGAGCCGGCCGACGTCGGCGAGCGCCCAGGTGCCGCCGTCGACCTCGGCGCGCTCCTCCCATTCTCGCACCATTTCGGTGAGCGCCGCGAGCTGGCGGTGGAGGCCCACCGCCTGGCGCCGCACCGGCACCAGATTGCGCCGCTCCTGGCTCACCTCGTCCGACACGACGTGGTCCTCGATCGTGTCGAGGTCGGCCATCATGCTGCGGACCAGCCGGCCGGCGGTGGTGGTGAAGCGGCCGATCAGCTCGGTGACGACGTCCGCGGGCGCCTCCAGCCGCAGGCCCGCCTCCACCGCCACGCCGAGATCGTGCACCGCGACCAGCGGCGTGCGCCGGCCGGTGACGACGACGGCCTCGTTGAAGGCGAAGCGCAGCCGGCCGATCTCGGCGGTGTCGCCGCGCTCGAACTCGCGGCAGAAGTCGGCGCAGACGCCGTGCAGCGCGCCGCCCTCGGCCTCGACGCCGAACGCCTCCTCGTCGAGCAGCAGGAACGACCGCGCGGCCGGCGGCAGCGACGTCAGCCCGGCGAGGAGCGCGCGGCAGCGCTGGTCGGCGAGGTTGAGGTGGATCCAGGTCCAGCCCTCGCCGCCCGCCTCGAGCGCCGCAGCGCCGACCGCCACCGGCGCTGCGCCAGGGCGGAAGCGATAGGCCCAGATCAGCCCGGGCGCGAGGCCGGACGGATCGAAATGCGAGGCGACGGCGTCGGCGACGGGAGGCGGGCTCGACATCTGGTGGGCACCGGCGGCTCGGGGCGATAGGCCGGCGGAAGGTGGTCCAAGCCCGCGCCGCCGTCAACGCCGGACGAGGGCCGGACGAGCCCGACGCGCCGCGTCAGCGCGTCTTCGCCTCGGCCTCCGGCATCAGCCCGCCCATCACCTCCTGGATGCCGGGCCGGGTGGCGGCGACGAAGGGCATCGGCCGGCAGACGTCGATCGCCGCCAGCCCGACGCGGGCGGTGAGCAGCCCGTTGATGACGCCCTCGCCAAGCCGGGTGGAGAGCCGCGCTGCGATGCCGTGGCCGAGGATCTGCTGCACCAGCCCGTCGCCCGCCGCCATGCCGCCGGTGACGGCGAGATGCGCGAAGACGTGACGGGTGAGCCCGAGGAAGCCGATCGTGCCCGGCCGGCCGCCGTAGAGGTCGGCGAGGCGGCGGATCAGCCCGAGCACCGTCACCAGCACGAAGACGAGGTCGACCACCGCCCGCGGCGAGATCGCGGTAACGATCGAGACCTTCTTCGCCGCATCCGCCACCAGCCGCTGCGCCGCCCGGTCCAGCGGCGTCACGAGGTCGGCCTCGACCAGCACCATCAGGTCGCGCCCGTCGATGACTTCGCCGAGGTGGCCGGCCACCGCCGCCCGCCCGCGCGCCGTCTGCGGCCGCTCGCGGTAGAGCGCGACGAGGCCCTCGGCGACCTTCACCGCCTTCGGCGTGTCGTCGCCCAGCACCGCCGCCGCCGCATCGGCGCGCAGCTCGTCGATCCGAGCCAGCCGCCAGATCCCGGCGACCTCGCGCACGATGATCGCTACCGCCGCGACGGACGCGAGCGCCGCGAGGCCGAGGCCGAGCCAGCCGAGCCAGTCCTCGCGGGCGAACAGGTCGCGCACCAGCCGGTCGACCGAGAGGCCGATGCCGAGGGTGACGAGACCGCCGACGCCGCTCCAGAACAGGCGGCCCCAGCGAAAACCGCGCCGCCGCGGCGGCACCGGCAGCGCCGGCACGTCGTCCGGCTCGGGTTCGACGACGATGCGGCCGGCCGGCGCCTCGCGGCTCCCCGCGACGACGACGTCGGGGTCGTCGAGACGGAAGGCGGTGGGTCGGCGCGGCGACGGGGTCTCGCTCATGCCAGCTTGTCTCCGATGAGGAAGTCGATCGCGCGGTCGAGCCGGATATGCGGCAGCGACAGCGTGGTGCCTTCGGCGGTGACCTCGAGCCGCGGCGGCCGGAAGCGCAGGAAGCGGAGGTCGGGCACCAGCGATCCGGCCGCCTCGACCGGGGAACGCCGCGCCGACCAGGGCCCTGCCCGCCCCGCCGGATTCAGCCCCGCAGCACCCGGATTCGTCGCTGAAACGTCATGAATCGGATTCTCAACTTGAGCTCCGTCGCCGTGCAGGGCGTCGATCCGCGCGTGAGCGGCTTGAATCAGGCTCTCAACCACCTGGAAAAAGACTTCGGGATCTTCCGGCAAGTCCCCGGGAAACAAAGCGATTTCCTCGGACCCATCGAACCGCCGCCCGTCGATGGTCTCGCCGGCCTGCGGAATGCCGAGGATGCAGGGCAGCGTCTCGCCGCCCTGGCGCACGCTCGCCTCGCGCGTCGCCCGCACCGCCGCGATCGCCTTCACCTCGACGCTGGCACCGGCATCGCGCGCCCGGTCGATCGACGAGCGCAAGATGCGGCTCATCAGCTTTTCGAGTCGATCGTGGCTGGTGTGGTGCAGGTGGTCGGCCTTGGTGGCGGCGATCAGGATGCGGTCGATCCGCCGCGACAGCACCGAGCCGAGCCACGACGATCGCCCCGGCCGGAAGCAGGCGAGGATCTCCTCCAGCGCCAGCGCGAGATCGGCGACCGCGGCGGGGCCGGCGTTGAGCGCGGCGAGCGCGTCGATCAGCACCACCTGCCGGTCGAGCCGGGCGAAGTGGGTGCGGAAGAACGGCTTCACCACCACCTGCTTGTAGGCCTCGTAGCGCCGCTCCATCATCGCCCAGAGACTGTCCTTGCGCGCGCCGCCCTCCCCCGGCAGCAGCAGCGGCGCGAAGGTCAGCGCCGGCGAGCCCTCGAGATCGCCGGGCATCAGGAAGCGGCCCGGTGGCACCAGCGACAGGGCGTGCGTATCGGCGCGGCAGGCGGCGAGATAGGCGGTGAAGAGCCGCGCGGCTTCGGCTGCGACCTCGTCGCTCTCGGGTGCCGCCGGATCGTGGCCCGGCAGCGCGGCGAGCCAGGCGCCGGCGATGTCGCTGCGCCCGATCGACCGCGCCCGGTCGATCGCCTCGCGCGACCAGGTGCGGAAATCCTTGCCGAGCAGCGGCAGGTCGAGCAGCCACTCGCCCGGATAGTCGACGATGTCGAGGTGCAGCTTGCCGGCGCCGATGTTGCGGCCGAGGAAGGTCGCCGATTCATAGGCGATCGTCAGCCGCATCTCGGCGATCTGCCGCGTCGATTCCGGCCAGGTGCGCTGGTCGACCAGTTGGCGGACATGCGAGCGGTAGTCGAACGTCGGCACGTCGTCGTGCAGCTGCGGTTTCAGCTCGGCGCCGATCAGCCGCTGGCTGCGCCACGGTTCGAACAGCGGCAGCCGGCCGCCGTGCACCAGGTTGTGCACCAGCGAGGTGATGAACACGGTCTTGCCGGCGCGGGCGAGGCCCGCGACGCCGAGGCGGATCTGGCCGCCGCCGGCGAGCCCGCCGGCGAAGTCCACGAGATTGTCGAGCGCGATCCGGGCGTCGTCGGCGAGCGAGGTGAGCTTCAAGCGGGGTTCGTCCTTCGGGGCCGGATGGCCGGCTGCGACGCCGGAGATGCGACCCCGATGTAGGGTGTCGCCGGCCCCGTTGCAAAAGACGCCCTGCCGGAGGCAGACCGAACCTAGTCGTCGACCTCTTCCGTCTCCTCGCCGCCGACGAGTTCCAGCTCGCGCGGGCGGAAGAAGGCGACGATGCGGCCGGTGCCGGGCACCAGCTTCGACCAGTCGTCGCCGTCGACGTCGATCACCGCCAGCCCGGCGGTCGGGTATTTCTCGCGGATCTGCTCGGTGAGCTCGGGGTTGCCGCGGTCGATCATCGAGAGCGCGAAGGACTGGATCGTCGGATTATGGCCGATCACCAGCAGCGTGCGTGCCGCCCCGCCGAGATCGCGGATCGTCTTCAGGTAGCCCGCCTCGGTGGTCTCGTAGAGCCGGCGAACGAAGTGCGCCGAGATGTCGGTCGCAAAGAACGGCAGGATGCCGGCGAAGGTCTCGCGCGTGCGCCGGGCGCTGGAGCACAGCACCCGGTCGGGCGCCAGCCGGTGGTCGGCCATGTGCCGCCCCATCAGCGGTGCCGAGGCGCGGCCGCGCAGGTTGAGCGGCCGGTCGAAGTCGCGCAGCGTCGGGTCGCCCCAGGCCGATTTCGCGTGTCGAAGCAGAAGCAGTCGCGCCATGATGCGGGTTCGGTATCCTTGGCCGTTGCGAAGAGCGGCGCCTGCGGGTCCGGACCCGCCGCGTGCCGCGGAAGACAGGCGTCCGTCCGGCCCGGCGCGACCCCGTTCCGGGCGGTCTGCGACAGCGGACCGGTTGACCCGCCTGCCCCGAGCGCGACTATAGCCTGATTCCGCGCCGGGGCACGCGCCGCCCGCACGGCGCTCGAGCAGCGGGCGATGCGACGATGTTCCTCACCTTCTTCACCGAGCTCAAAGCCGCCGGCGTGCCGGTGTCGGTCCGCGAGTACCTCGACCTGATGGCCGGGATGGAGCAGGACGTGCCCGACCTCGACGTCGAGCGCTTCTACTATTTCGCCCGTGCGGTTCTCGTGAAGGATGAAGCGCATCTCGACCGGTTCGACCGGGTTTTCTCGCAGGTTTTCAAGGGCCTGGAACTTCTGTCGGATTCAGTTTCGGCGGAGATCCCGGACGAGTGGTTGAAGAAGCTCGCCGAGCGCATTCTCACCGAGGAGGAGAAGGCGGAGATCACGGCGCTTGGCGGCTTCGACAAGCTGATGGAGACGCTGAAGCAGCGCCTCGCCGAGCAGAAGGACCGCCACCAGGGCGGCTCGAAGTGGATCGGCACTGCCGGCACCTCGCCGTTCGGCGCCTACGGCTACAATCCCGAGGGCGTGCGCATCGGGCAGGACCGCAGCCGCCATCGCCGCGCGGTGAAGGTCTGGGACCGGCGCGAGTTTCGCGACCTCGACGACCGCGTCGAGATCGGCACCCGCAACATCAAGGTGGCCCTGAAGCGCCTGCGCCGGTTCGCCCGGGCCGGCGCCCGCGACGAACTCGACCTCGGCGGCACCATCGACGCCACCGCCCGGCAGGGCTGGCTCGACGTGCGCATGCGGGCCGAGCGGCGCAATGCGGTGAAGGTGGTGCTGCTGCTCGACGTCGGCGGCTCGATGGACGACCACGTCCGCATCTGCGAGGAGCTGTTCTCGGCGGCGCGCTCCGAGTTCAAGCACCTCGAGCACTTCTATTTCCACAACTGCATCTACGAGCGGGTCTGGCGCGAGAACAGCCGTCGCCACGTCGAGAGCGTGCCGACGATCGACCTCATCCACACCTTCCCGGCCGACACCCGCATCGTCGTCGTCGGCGACGCGGCGATGAGCCCCTACGAGATCACCTATCCGGGCGGCTCGGTCGAGCACTGGAACGACGAGCCGGGCTCCGCCTGGCTCGCCCGGGTGACGCACGCCTGGCCGAAGCTCGCCTGGCTCAACCCGCTGCCCGAGGCGCACTGGGACTACACCGCCTCGGTCGGGCTGGTGCGCCAGGCCGTCGGCGGGCGGATGTATCCGCTGACGCTCGCCGGCCTCGACGCCGCCATGAGCGCGCTCTCCCGTTAGGCACGGGCTGTTTCCTGCCCTCGCCGGCCGGATCAGGCGGGCTGCTGCACGATGACGCCGTACCAGCCGAGGCCGCGATAGGTCTCGTAGCCGGGCGTCGCGTGGAAGCCGACAGTGCCCCCGTTGCTGTCGACATAGTGGCCGGACCGGCGTCCGCCGGACTCCAGCGGAAACACTTCGGCCCGCCCGGCCGGCACCGGCGGCGACGCGGCGATCACCCGGCCGCGACCGTCGACGAGCATCACCCGCGAGCGCGCCCGCTCCTCCGGCGTCAGCCGCACGCCGTCGACCACGGCCCGCGCCTGCGGCTCCCAGTCGAAATGCACCGCGAGCACGCCGATCGTCCGCCCGTTCACCGCCCCGCCGGCGCGGATGGCCGTCGCATAGGTCGCGACCGGCCGCGCGCCGAGCAGCGGCTGCGGCGCGACGTCGGCGACCGCATAGTCGTCGCCGCTGCGCAGGCCTGCCGCATCCGAGAACCAGGCCTCGTGCGAGACGTCGCGGCCGGTAACGGCGAACTGCTCCGGCCGGCCGCTCGCGATCACGCGGCCGTCGAGGCCGACGATCCAGATGTCGAGATAGACGGTGTAGGCATTGAGGATGACGCCGAGCCGCTGCACCGTGTCGCGCGTCGCGCCCGCCGTGGCGCAGTCGACCACCGCCGAATCCGTCGCCCACCAGCGCACGTCGCAGGTGCGCTCATAGAGGTTGCGATCGACGATCTCGATGGCGTTGAGGGCGAGGTCGACCATCCGGCTGCCCGCCGCGCTCGCCGCCAGACGCGAGGTCATGTCGGTGATGGCGTCGATCCGCTCGATGAGTTCCTTGTCGAGTTCCTGGGTGATGCCACCGACGCGAGCGGCGATCTCGCGCACTTCGGCGGCGACGACCTGGAAGCCGCGGCCGAGTTCGCCGACGCGCTCGCTTTCGATCATCGCGTTGAGCGCCAGCATCCTGAGTTGCGACGTTACCGCCTGCACGGCCTTGATCTTGTCCTGCGCGAGACGGCGCAGGTCGCCGGATGCCGATGCGATGGTGCCGATGTCGAGGTGTTCATCGACGCTGACCCGCAGATCCCGTGCAACCGGCATGCAAACACCCCCTCAGATGCAACCGAAGATTAAAATTATATCTACAAATCAAACTGTTACCGTTACTGAACAAGTGTTTTAATTCGTAATTCTACTTAGCGCCACTCTATCGCCGCATAAGCGTTGTACCGCATGTCATCTTCAGAGTTGCAGGCGCGCCCGGCCGGGACGAGATCCCCCGACCCGATATCCGCGGAATCCGTGGCAATCTGTCGAGAACCGGAATGCACGCGATGAAGCGCCTGAAAAAGTTGAGCTTTTGGCACTCCAAGCCGACAGTCATGCGTTAATGCATGGCGGCCCAGCTTTTTGACTGAATGGTCAATCAATATTCGTTCGCGTACAAGTCATTATACCTTCTAATGAGGATCGGAGCGGCCATGCGCTTTCGGACCGAGCTCAGCATCCAATGCTACGACCCGGCCAAACTGTTCGACGCCGGCGTCGCCGCCGCTCAGCATCTCGACATCTCGCGCGAGATGTACCTTCGGGCGCGCGCATCGTCGGCCGATGCCGTGCAGTTCGACGCCAAGGCGTTGCTGACGCTCGCGACGCTGCTGCCGGGCTGCGACGTCACCGTCGAGCGGATCGGCCGCGGCGATGCGAAGACCGAAGGCGACAATCTCGCCGCCCTGCGCCGGGCGGCCGAGCCGCGCTCCGCGAGCAACGCGGGCTGAGTTCCCGCGTCGGGGCGGCGCTGCGCCGCCACATGACAGCCGGCGCGGTTGAAGCTATCTCCTGACGATGCGGCCCGATGTGGCCGATTCCGTCCGGGAGCCCCCCATGACAGCCTCCAGAACAGCCATGTCCGCGCTCCCGGCCGACCGCGCCGGCCGCGTGCAATGGCTGCGCGACAACCGCATCGACGAGGTCGAGTGCATCGTGCCGGACATGAACGGCATGATGCGGGGCAAGATCGTGCCGCGCGAGGATTTCATCCGCGTCATCGACGAGGGCATCCGCCTGCCCGAGTTCGTGTTCTTTCAGGCCGTCACCGGCGACACCGCCGACGATTCCGAAGTGGTGAACCCGCTCGACCGCGACGTGCGCTGCGTGCCCGACCTCGGCACCATGCGCCCGGTGCCGTGGTACGAGGAACCGACCGTCCAGGTGATCTGCGACTGCTTCTTTGCCGACGGCACCCCGGTCGACTTCGCCCCGCGCTCAGTGCTGCGCCGGGTGCTGGAGCTCTACGAGGCCCGCGGCCTGCGTCCCGTCGTGGCGCCCGAGCTCGAGTTCTATCTCGTCGGCCGCAACGACGACCCCGACCTGCCGCTCACCAAGCCGATCGGCCTTTCCGGCCGGCGCGAATCCGGCCGCCAGGCCTACGGCATCGAGCACGCCAACGACTTCGACCACGTCGTCAACCTGATGTACGACTACTGCGAGGCGAGCCGGATCGAGATCGCCACCATGGCGCACGAGGCCGGCCCGGCCCAGCTCGAGATGAACTTCCGCCACGGCAGCGCCATCGAGCGCGCCGACCAGACCTTCCTGTTCAAGCGCACCGCCCGCCTCGCCGCCCGCAAGCACGACATGATCGCCACCTTCATGGCGATGCCGCACGTCGACGAGCCGGGCTCGGCGACGCACATCCACCAGTCGATCGTGCGCACCTCGGACGGCCGCAACATCTTCGCCGAATCCGACGGTTCCGACACGCGCGCGCTGATGCACTACATCTCCGGCCTGCAGCGCTACGTGCCGAAGGCGATGAGCCTGTTCTGCCCGAACGTGAACTCCTACCGCCGCATCCGCCTCGAATCCGACGCGCCGATCAACGTGCACTGGGGCCGCGACAATCGCACCTGCGGCCTGCGCGTGCCCGATTCCGGCCCCGAAAGCCGGCGCGTCGAGAACCGCGTCATCGGCGCCGATTCCAATCCCTATATCGCGACCGCCGCGACGCTGGCCTGCGGCCTGCTCGGCCTCGAGGAAGGCATTCCGCCCGAGCCGGTGGTGGAGGTCGACGCCCACACCCTCGGCGTCTCGCTGCCTTCCCACCTGCACGACGCGCTGGTGGCGCTGCGCGGCTGCGAGCCGCTGCGCCGCGTGCTGGGACCCCGCTTCGTCGAGGCGTTCATCGAGGTGAAGGAACTGGAGCTGCAGCTCTACAACCGGGTGATCTCGAGCTGGGAACGGGAATACCTGCTGCTCAACGTCTGAGCCGGCGGTTGGCGTGTGCGCCGGCGAAATCCGCCCGCATGCCTTGCACGCCGCCGCGCCTGGCCCCAGATCCTCGGGTGTCGCCGGAATGAACCGGCGCGATACCAGGAGGAACCAACGATGAGCGATCCCGTTCCGCTCGGCACCGGCTGGTCCACCGAGGCCGTTCGCCGCTTCGTCAGTCTCGCCGAGGAAGGCGCGACGGCCGAGGTGATCAGCCTGAAGCTGCAGCGCCCGCTGCCCGACATCCGCGCCAAGGCCGCCGAACTCGGCCTCTCGCTGAAGGCGGCGTGAGGCGGGGTGGACTGAGGGCTGAGTCCCGAGCCGCACGTCCCTTCCCATGAGGGTGGATTCATCCCTCCCCCTCGTGGGGAGGGTGGCGAGCGCAGCGAGCCGGGAGGGGTAACGGCCTCTCCACGGACGAAGGCGAGGCTGTTACCCCTCCCGACCCGGCCGTTGGCCGGGCCACCCTCCCCACGAGGGGGAGGGATGCGCCAGCCCGATGGGAAGCGCTCCGCCGCCCCGTGCCCCGATCTCTTCCCCTCAGGCCTGCCGCTCGGGCACCCGCACCACCAGTCCGTCGAGATCCGAACTCAGCTTGATCTGGCACGACAGCCGCGAGGTCGGGCCGACCTCGAAGGCGAAGTCGAGCATGTCCTCTTCCATCGGCGACGGACCGCCGGTCTTCTCCGCCCACGCCGGGTCGACGTAGACGTGGCAGGTGGCGCAGGCGCAGGCGCCGCCGCATTCGGCGTCGATCCCGGGCACCATGTTGCGCACCGCGTTTTCCATGACCGTGGAACCGACGCCGGCCTCGACCGTGAACTCGCGTCCGTCGTGGGTGATGTAGGTGATCTTGGGCATGGAGGTCCTTCGCATCGGAAAGCACCGGGCGCGAAAGGACGCGGCCGTGCGGCGCTTCCCGACATAACCACTGAAACGCTGCCGTCAAGCGCCGCCGATGTCGCCCGCCTCGATCGCCGCCACCGCATCGTCGACGGCGGCTTCGAGTTCGGCGAAGGCAGCGCCGGGATCGTCCTCCCCGCGCACGGAGGCGGTTTCCACCGCCGCGGCGGCCGCCGCCACCCGGTGCGCGCCGATCCCGCGCGCCGAGCCGGAGAGAAGGTGCGCGATGCGCCCGAGGTCGCCGCCGGCCTTCGCCTCACCGATGAGGCGCCGCGCCTGGGCGACGAACATCGCCAGCACCTCGCGCGCCAGCGCCGCGTCGTCGAAGGTCTGCGCCGCGAGATGCGCCGCATCGATCGGCGGTTCCCGTCCCGGCCCGGCCGGCGCCCGCCCGTCACCCTCGCCCATGGTCCCTCCCGGCGCCCCGCGGCCTGCGTCGACACCCGGCGCCCGGAGCGGCGATTCGGTCGGCGGCTGAGGCGCTTGGCGCCGGCCTTTCAGGCAGAAAAGTGAAAATATGGTTAATGGCGGTTAACCCTCGTCGCCGCCGGGTGGCGACGGGCGCGACGTGACCGCGGCGCGGCCCGTTTCGGTCAGCCGGCAGACCAGCCAGTCGGGCTTCACCGGGTTGCTCGTCCAGCGTTCCGCCCAGCCCGCCGCGAGGCAGTCCTCGATGATTTTTGCCGGAATCCTGCGCTCCTCGATGTCGTAGAGCGGCAGCTTGCCACCCGGCGCCGTGAGGCCGCGCACCAGATAGCGCCGCTCGGCGTCGCTCGGCACGGCCGGGGCGGAAGGCGTGGCGGCGCGTCGCCGCGACGGGCCCTTCGCCGACCTGCGGCTGCCCTCGACCATCTTCACACCCTGTTAACAATTGGCGCCGGACCGGCCAATTCCTTGTCCGTACGAGGGCAATGTGCCAAAACCATGCGAGGGCGGCAAGGCTGTGAAGCGGCGCAATCGGCGGAGAATTCCGCGGAAAACGCAGGCTTCCGCCGGATCGGCGGTCGGGAGAGGTCACCCCGGCGGTCAATCGGTCTCTTGCCCCTCATCGGCGGCGCGTTGCGAGAAGCGGCCGGTCTGTATCGAGTACGGACGCGAGGCGATCAATGGCGAACAATACGACGAAGAAGACGGATCCGGCTGAACTGGCACTGTCGGCGGTCGAGGAGGCGCTGAAGATCGACTTCGGCGTCGGCGACGAGCCGCAGAAGCCCGGCTCCGGCACGCCGTCCGACAGCGATTTCGCCAACCTGTTTTCCGATCCCGAGCCGGCGAGCCCCGAGGCCGCCGCCCGGGCCGACGCCGTGCGGCCCGACCGCGTGCCGGAACCCGCGCCCGACGCCGCCGAGCCGGCGCCGCCGCGCCTCGGCCGTCCGACCAGCGCCGCCAACGACGATCGCCGCGCCGTCGGCAACGTCCTTTACAAGCTGCAGCGCCGGCCCTCGACCACCGTGTTCTGGCTCGCCTTCGCCGCCTCGATCGCCTGGGGCGTCGCCGTCGGCCTCGCCGGCTGGTCGATCTTCGCCGCCGACATCGCCGCCGGCACCGCGCCGCTGACGCTCGCCGCCCGCCCGCAGGCGCTGACGCTCGCCGCCCTGTTCGTCATCCCCGTCTTCTTCATCTGGACCATGGCGCTGATGCTGTGGCGGGCGCAGGAAATGCGCCTTGCGGCCCGCTCCATGACCGAGGTCGCCCTGCGCCTCGCCGAGCCGGAGGGCGTCGCCCGCGAATCCGTCGTCACCGTCGGCCAGGCCATCCGCCGCGAAGTCGCCGCCATGGGCGACGGCATCGAGCGGGCGCTGGCCCGCGCCAGCGAGCTCGAGGTCCTCGTGCACAACGAGGTCGCCTCGCTCGAGCGCTCCTACACCGAGAACGAGATCCGCATCCGTGCGCTGATCGAGGAACTAGTCAACCAGCGCGAATCCGTCGTCTCCAACGCCGAACGCGTCCGCGTCTCGATCGCCGGCGCCCACCAGAACCTGTCCGAGGAAATGCGCACCGCGGGCGAGTTGATCTCGACCCGCCTGGAAGAGACCGGCCGCGGCCTCACCCGCTCGCTGGGCGAAAAGGCCGAGCAGCTGACGCTCGCCTTCGACGCCGCCGGCCGCAACCTCACCTCGATCGTCGCCGAGCGCGGCGACGAGTTCGTCACCCGCATGGAAGAATCGAGCCGCGACATCGCCGAGCGGCTCGACCGCACCGGCGCCACCGTCGACGAGAAGCTCACCACCTCGGGCAACGAGGTCGCCGAGCGCCTCGGCACCGCCGCGGACGCCGCCGCCACCCGCTTTGCCGCCGAGGGCGAGACCTTCGCCCGCCAGATCGAGGCGACCGAAACCAGCCTCACCTTCCAGCTCGCCTCCGCCGCCGGCCGCGTCGTCGACACCGTCAGCGCAACGGCCGCCGACGTCACAGAGACGCTGTCGCGCACCGCCGACGAGGCCGCCGCGCGCTTCGCCGCCGAGGGCAACGCCGTCACCGGCGCCCTGGTCGGCACCGCCGCCGAGGTCACCGGCGTGCTCGCCGGTACCGCCGCCGAAGTCACCGCCCGCCTCACCGAGACCGGCGCCGACGTCACCGGCACCCTCGCCCGCACCGTCACCGAGACCACCGAGCGCCTCGCCGCCGAGAGCCGCGCCGTCACCGAGACGATCGCCGCCACCGGCACCGAGGTCACCGAGAAGCTCGCCCTCACCGGCGCCGACATCGCCGACCGCCTGGCGCTCACCGGCTCGGAAGCCGCCGAGCGCCTCGCCTCGACCGGCACCGACGTCATGTTCGACTTCGAGATGCGCGCCGGCCAGATCACCGACCGCCTCGCCGCCAGCGGCGCCGAGGTCAACGAGCAGCTCCGCGTCCAGGGCACCACCCTGGTCGAGACGCTGTCGATCCAGGGCGGCACCCTCGCCGCGACCCTTGCCGAGCAGGGCAACGCCCTCACCGCCACGCTCACCGAGCAGGGCGGCGCGCTGGTCGCCTCGCTCGACGGCCAGGGCCGCGAACTGGTGACGCTGATCGGCGCCCGCACCGGCGAGCTCGACGCGACGCTCACCAGCCGCACCGGCGAGCTGCAGGCCGCCCTCGCCGCCCGCACCGACGAACTGCAGTCGGCGCTGTCCGGCGGCACGATGGACCTCGAGACCGCCCTCACCAGCCGCACCGGCGCGCTGCAGGCGACCCTCGCCGCCCGCACCAACGAGCTCGAAACCGCGCTGGCCGCCCGCACCGGCGAGCTGGAAACCACCCTCGCCGCGCGCACCGGCGAACTCGAATCCGCCCTCGCCAGCCGCACCACCACCATCGAGCGGCTGCTCACCGACCGCACCGACGCCATCGTCGTCGCCTTCGACGAGCGCGCCGGCGGCCTCGACCAGAGCCTCGCCGACCGCACCGCGGCGCTTGCCGAAACGCTCGGCCGGTCGGCCAGCGAGATCGACGAAGTCGTCTCCGCCCGCGGCCGCGAGATCGCCGACACGGTGGCCGAAACCACCGCCCGCTTCACCGAGGAACTCGGCGCCCGCGCCGCCGAGGTCGCCGAGGTGATGACCGAACGCGCCAACGAGGTCTCCGGCGAGGTGTCGCGCAGCAGCGCCGAGGTCGTCGCCGCCCTCACCGACCGCATGGACGACGTCACCGGCACGCTGCGCTCCACCGGCGAAGCGCTGATGATCGACCTCGCCATCCGCGGCGGCGAGATCAACGACCGCCTCGACGAGGCCGGCAGCCGCATCACCGGCGAGATCGCCACCCGCGCCACCGACCTCGTCAACCGCCTGTCGCAGACCGGCCGCGAGGTGCACGACGTCATCACGGTGAACGGCGGCGGCCTCGCCGACAGCCTCGCCGAGACCGGCGCCGCGATCGCCCGCACCCTGACCGAGCGCTCGGACTCCGTCCGCGCCCTGATCGACCAGGCCGCCGCCTCGGTGGAGAGCACTCTCTCCACCTCCGGCACCGACTTCACCGACCGCCTCGCCACCATCGGCGCCGAGATCGCCCGCTCGATCAACGCCCGCGGCCAGAAGGTCGCCGAGACCATCGCCATCACCGGCAACCAGCTCGCGACCCTGCTCGACGATCGCTCCGACGCGCTGTCGTCGAGCTTCGAGGCGCGCATCCGCGTCCTCGACGAGATCGTCAACGGCCGTGCCGCCGCCCTCGTCGAAAGCCTCGTCAACCGCACCGGCGAGATCGACCGGACGCTGGAAGAGCGCGTCACCGGCTTTGAAACGGCGCTCGCCGCCCGGACGCTGGCGATCCAGGCCGCGATCGAGGCCGGCTCCAACGTCATCGACCGTGCCCTCGGCGACAACGTCGACCGGCTGCAGACGCTGTTCGACGGCCGCACCGGCGGCATCGTCACCACCCTCGACGAGCGCCTCGGCAACTTCGAGCAGTCGCTCGACCGCCGCACCGGCACGCTGGTCGAGCTGATCGACGGCCGCACCGGCGCCGTGCTCGGCTCGCTCGACGAGCGCACCGAGCGCTTCTCGGGCGCCCTCACCACCCACCTCACCAGCTTCGACGAGAACGTCGGCGGCCGCCTCGACAACGCCACCGCGCTGATCGTGGTGAAGACCGACCAGCTCGCCGAAACGCTGGACCGCCGCACCCAGGCGATCGACCAGGCGCTCGACGCCCGCGCCCGCCAGATCACCGAGACCCTCGTCGCCCGCACCCGCGATCTCGCCCAGGCGTTCTCCTCCGGCCAGACCGAGATGGTCGAGGCCATCGAGGGCCGCATCGAGGTCGTGGCGCAGTCGCTGCAGAAGAAGACCGAGGAATTCACCGACGTCCTCACCGACAAGGTGTCCGAGATCAACATCTCGCTCGGCTCCAAGGTGTTCGAGGTCGCCGAAACCCTCGACAGCCGCGCCGAGCTGCTGCAGACGACCCTCGATGCCCGCCTCGGCGCGATCACGGCCCGCCTCGCCGGCGAGACCGAGACCGCCCGCGAGGCGCTCGCCCGCGCCATCCTCGACGCCGCCTCGATCCTCGAGCGCGAGAGCAACCGCGTCCGCACCGAGCTCGTCGGCACCGTCGAGGACGCCGCCGGCCGCCTCGGCACCGAGACCGACCGCGCCCGCTCGGTGCTCGACGACGCCCTCGCCGCGATCGCCACCGCGATCTCCGACGAGGCCGCCCGCGCCCGCGTCACCATCGAGGCGACCACGGCGGGCTTCGCCGGCTCGCTCGGCGGTGAGGCCGACCGCGCCCGCACCCTGCTCGAAGAGACCGCCGACCGCTTCTCGGCCACCGTCGGCGCCGGCACCGAACGCTCGCGTGCCGATCTCGACCTCGTCGCCACCTCGTTCGCCGACCGCGTCGTCGCCGGCGCCGAGACCTCGCGCAGCCTGCTGGAAGCCGTCGCCGGCACCGTCGCGATCTCGATCGCCGACGGCACCGAGCGCTCGCGCGCCGATCTCGAAGCCGCCGCCCGCGACTTCGCCGTCGCCGTCACCGGCAGCGCCGAGAACTCGCGCGGCCTGCTCGAGGGCGTCGCCAGCGGCATCGTCGACACCGTCGCCAGCGGCACGCTGCGCACCCGTGAAGACCTCGAAGCCGCCGCCCGCGAGTTCGCCGCCGCCGTCACCGGCAGCGCCGAAAGCTCGCGCGGCCTGCTCGAGGGCGTCGCCACCGGCGTCGTCGACACCATCGCCAGCGGCACCGCGCAGACCCGCGGCGACCTCGAGACGGCCGCCACCGACTTCGTCGGCGCGATCGCCGGCGGTGCCGAGGCGTCGCGCGGCGAGCTGCAGGCCGCGGCCGGCAGCCTCACCGAGGCGATCGCCGCCGAGACCGGTCGCAGCCGCGCGCTGATCGAGGCGACCACCACGGCGCTGACCACCGCCATCGACACCGAGGCGCGCCGCGCCGAGCAGTTGCTCACCGGCGCCACCGACGGTGTCACCGGCGCGATCAACGCCGAGGCGGAGCGCGCCCGCGCCTCGCTCGAAACCGCCCTCGGCACCGTCACCGCGGCGATCGGCTCGGAATCGGAGCGCGCCCGCACCCTGCTCGAGGAAACCCTCGGCGGCGTCACCGGCGCCATCGGCGGCGAGATCGAGCGGTCGCGCGGCGACCTGCTCGCGATGTCCGACACCGTCACCGGCCGCCTCGCCATCGAGCGCGAGCGCACCAGCAAGTCGGTGCTCGAACTCGTCGAGCTGCTCGCGAAAGCCCTCTCCACCGAGAGCGAGCGCGTCCGCACCGACGTCGTCGCCGCGATCGACAGCCTCACCGGCCGCCTCGGCGACGAGAGCGAGCGCGCCCGCTCGATCCTCGTCTCCTCGGTCGACGAGGTCTCCGACCGCCTGTCGAGCGAGAGCATCCGCATCCGCTCCAACCTGCTCGGCTCGGCCGAAGACATCTCCGGCCGCTTCGCCGAGGCCGCCGAGGCGCTGGACGCGGCGCTCGCCGCGCGCAGCAGCGAGGCCTCCGGCCTCATCGACGGCAGCACCGCGCGCCTCACCAACCTGCTCGCCGAGCGCATCACCACGCTGCGCGAGCTGATCGAGGGCCGCGGCGGCGAACTCGCCGATGCCTTCGTCACCGGCGCCGGCGTGCTGACCGATGCCTTCGACGCCCGAAGCGACGAGATCACCGCCCGCGTCCGCCTCGCTGGCGAGCGCCTGATCGGCGAACTCGACCGCAGCGGCAACGGCATCGTCGAGCAGATCGCCGGCAAGGGCACCGAGGCGTCCCGCGCCGTCGCCGCCTCGTCGCGCGCCCTGCTCGCCGCCCTCGACCAGCAGAGCCGCGACGTCGTCGCCGCCGTCTCGACCACCAACGAGCGCGTCCGCGACGACATCACCGGCGTGCTCGGCCAGCTCACCGAAGCCAACGAGAGCCTCGGCCAGATCCTGTCCCAGGCGAGCGGCAACCTCGCCCGCATCGAGCGCGGCCTCAGCCAGCAGACCGGCGACTTCCGCAGCGCCATGGACCGCGTCGTCGACGACACCGCCGGCGCCGCCCAGGTGATCGCCGAGAACGTCTCGACGCTGCGCTCGGTCTCGACCGACGTGATGGCCAACGTCACCGCGATCTCGGAGCGCTTCGAGAGCCAAGCCCGCACCCTGTCGGGTGCCGCCAAGGCGCTCGCCGAGGCGAGCACGACCCTGGACGGCACCGTCTCGGAGAAGCAGGCGGCGCTCGAAGCGGCGGCGAATGGCCTCGCCGACACCGCCGCCACCGTCGGCCGCTCGATGGAGGGCTTCACCGCCCTGATCAGCGACACGCTGGCGACCGCCGACAAGCGCGCCCGCGAGGTCGGCCACCTGCTGTCCCGCTCGGCGGAAGCCGCGGCGACCAACGTCACCGAGCAGCTGCAGTCGCTCGGCATGACCGCCGAGCTCGAAGGCGAGAAGACCCAGAACGCCCTCGTCGAGCTGAAGGAAAACCTCGTCCGCGAGGTCGGCGAGGCGATCGGCGACGCGGTGCGCCGCTTTGCCGAGGCGACCGAGGACATGCGCCGCACCGCCGGCACCGTCCAGGCCGAGCTCGACTCGATCCGCGGCGACCTGCGCGACGGCATCCTCGCCCTGCCGCAGGAAACCCAGCAGTCGGCCGCCGCGATGCGCAAGGTCGTCGGCGAGCAGATCCGCGCGCTGAACGAGCTCTCCGAGATCGTCGCCCGCAACAGCGGCGGCGCACCGACGACGCCGCGCGGCGTCGCGCCGACCCGCAGCAGCGCGCCCGCCGCGGCGGCCACCGCCGTCGCCACGGCACCGCGGCCGCAGCCCGCCCCGCGTCCGGCGCCGACGCCGGTCGCCGCCCCGGCCGCCACCCTCGCCCCCGAAACGGTGCCGGCCGCAGCCGCGCCGAAGGGCGAGCGCGGCTGGATCGCCGACCTCTTGCGCCGCGCCTCCGACGAGCGTGCACCTGCCCTCCGTGGCAACGAGCCCGCCCCGGCGCGTGCGCCCGAGAACGGCCGCAGCCCGCTGCACATGGTCGAGTCGCTGAACTCGCTGTCGGTCGACATCGCCCGCGCGATCGACCACGAGGCTTTCGTCGACCTCTGGCATCGCTACCGCAACGGCGAGACCGGCGTCTTCACGCGCCGCCTCTATACGCTGCAGGGCCAGCAGACCTTCGACGACATCCGCCGCAAGTACCAGCGCGACCCGGAATTCCGCGCCGCCGTCGACCGCTACCTCGCCTACTTCCAGTCGCTGTTCGAGGACATCGAGCGCACCGACACCGACGGCACCGTGGCGGAAGGCTACCTCGCGTCCGACACCGGCAAGGTCTACACCATGCTGGCGCACGCGAGCGGCAAGCTCGGCTGAGGCCGGGCGGGGATGGTTTGAATGCGTGGAAGGGCGCCCGGTTGGGCGCCCTTCTGCGTTGTGGGCGGATAGCTCGCGCGGGGCGTCCCACGGATCAAGGTGAGCTGGGCGGCGGGGCGCGGGAGGCGCGCGGGGCACGGCCGGGCGTGCGGCACGCCGCTTGTTCGCAGCCTGTCGTCGCCCTGTAGGACACCGGATCGAGGAACCGGCTCACCTCGCCATCCCGCGCCAAGGGGTCTTGGCAAGGACGGGACGCGGCGCCGCCGCGGCTTTTCCCTCGCCCTTCGAGACAGCCGCTTCGCGGCTTCCTCAGGATGACGAAAAGGGCAAGCGACTGAAATGAAAAGGAATTCCCTCGGAGGCCTCATCCTGAGGAAGCCCGTGAGGGCCGTCTCGAAGGACGAGGCCGGGTGCGCCAGACCCCACCTTTCGGGAGGCTCGGCATCGTGGAAACGACGATCGAGGACTTGGGTGAGTTGCGGGGATCAAGCCGCCGTGGGCTGAGCATGCCATGCCGGCAGTCTCGGGGGAGCAGACGGTCAGCAGCTGGGACGAAACCAACCCGTGGACAAAGGCCGTCCGGCGCTGCGGACCCGCCCTATCCCCTGCCCTTCACCACGCTCCGCAGGTCAGCAAAATCGCCCGCCTCACACCCGTCCCAGCACCCACCCGATCACCTGCCCGATCGCGTCGGTCGCGGCCCGGTCGAGGGCGGCGACGCCGGCTTCGGCGGTGTCGGAGGCGGAGGGGGAGCGGGTGTCGAAGATGCGGGTGGCGACGACGCGGCCGGTGCGGTCGTCGAGGATCTTGACGCCGAGCGAGACGACGGCGGCGTCGCCGGCGGCGTCGAAGGCGAAGTTGCGGATGTCGACGATGATCTGGAAATCGATCGTCAGGCTCTCGCCGGGGCGTCCGACGGCGCCGGCGCGGCCGCTGTTCTCGAAGGCGCGCACCAGCTTCGCCTGCAGCAGCCGCGGCAGCTCGTCGCTCCACTGCGCCGCGGGGAAATAGGAGATCTGCATCGGCGACGGGTTCACCGCGATCCGCGCGGTATCGAGCGCCTCGATCGCCGAGGGCACCGGCACCAGCAGTTGCGCCGTGCTGCTGCCGGCGGGCGGCGGCGTCGCCGGCACGGTGAGGTCGTAGATCGACGGCGGCGTACTGCCGCCACCGAGCGCCGCGCATCCCGAGACGAGGGCGGCGAGCGACAACGCCGCGAAAAGCCGCGCCGCCGATCCCCGCCGGCCGCATCGTGCTTCGCCCATGCCGCCCGGCATCTGCCCTGCCATCATCGAGACTGTTCCTTGAAGCCGCACGGGATCG
Organism: Methylobrevis albus; assembly: GCF_015904235.1. Classification (GTDB taxonomy): domain Bacteria; phylum Pseudomonadota; class Alphaproteobacteria; order Rhizobiales; family Pleomorphomonadaceae; genus Methylobrevis_A; species Methylobrevis_A albus. The sequence goes on along the minus strand of NZ_JADZLT010000040.1, from coordinate 253,080 downwards.
ATTCGCCGATCCCGCAACCTATCCTTAAGAGACGGTCACTTCGCACGAAAAGACCGTCGACGGCTGCCAGGCACGGTTCCCGCCGCGTCGTAGCGCCGCTGCAACAGATTCAGCAGTGCGGGACGCCCGGTCAGCGCCGCCGCGGCGCGTACTCCGGCACGCCGTCGTTGCCGAAGATGAACTGCTGCGGATCGCGCTCGACGCCGCTCAGCACCCGCTCGAGCCGGCTCAGCGCCCGCCGCCCCTCGATGACGAACTGCGTGATGCCCGAAAGGCCGCGGTCGGAGAAGCTGGCGACATTCGCCGTGATCGGCCCGATCTGCGCGTTCAGCGTATCCGCCGCCGAGCGGATCGAGCGCATTGCCGCCGTCGCCTCGACGACCAGCCCCTCGCCGTCGCCCTCGACGTAGTTGTCGATCTTCTGCAGCACGCCGTCGGCGCGGCTCGCGATGCCGTTCATCTGGTCGGCGAGCTGGCGGGCCGAAACGATGATGGCGTCGACGTCGGGCCGCCGCGTGTCGATGGTCCGGCCGAGGTCGGCGAGGCTGTTCGAGGCGGTCTGGAGGTCGCCGAGCACCTCGTCCATCACCTCGCCGGTGCCCTGCAGCCGCGCCGTGAAGGCGCTGACGTCCTCGACGACGGCCTTCACCCGCGGCGGATCGATCGCGCCGACCACGGCGCCGACCTGGGCGAAGGTGTCGCGCACGGTGACGACGATCGGGCCGAGCGCCGTGGAGGTATCGGCGATCGAGCGCGTCGCCGTCTCGACCGACTGCACGATCGTCTCGATGCGCTGCGGATCGACCGCCTTGACGAGGCGGTCGGCATCGACGGCGATCGAGCCGACCCGCTCGCTCGCCTCGCGCACCGCCTGCACCAGCGCCCGCACCTCGGCCGGATCGATCGCGGTGACGACCTGGTCGGCCCGCTCCATCACCTGGGCGAGGCTGGCGCTCGCCTGCGTGACGTTGTCGAGCAGCGCGTTGATCTCGGCCGCTTCGATGCCGTCGGCGATGGTCTGGGCGCGGGCGAGGATGCCGTCGAGCCGTTCGGCCGCCGCAACCGCGCCGTCGACGATCTCCGTCACCTTCTGCGGCTCGACCGCGGTGAGGATCTCCTCGACCCGCGTCACCGAGCCACGCAGCTGGTCCGACATGTCGCCGAGCGCCGCGGCCGCCTTGGAGACGTTCTCGACCACGCCGCCGATGTCGTCGGCATTGCGGGCGAGCGCCTGGGTGAAGGTCTCGACGTTGTCGATCGAGCGGCCGAAGGCCGGGCCGTTGTCGGTGATGAAGTCGTCGATCGCCGCCATCGCGCTGTCGGCGCGGATCAGCACGTTGCGCGCGCTTTCCAGAATGTCCTGGAACGGCGACACCTCGGCCTGGATCGTCGGAATCCCGCCCTCCGGCGGCACCGTCTCGGTCAGCAGCGGCGCATTGCGCGAGCCGCCTTCCAGCGCGAGGTTCGCGATGCCGGTAAAGCCCTGGTAGCTCAGCACGGCGCGGGTGTCGGTGCGGATCGGCTTGGTGCGGTCGACGTTGATCATCGCGACGACGGTGCTCGGATCGTCCGGATCGAGCTGCAGGTCGGAGACCTCGCCGATGCGGATGCCGTTGAACAGCACCGCCGAGCCGGTGTTGAGGCCGGTCACGGCGCCCGGAAAGATGACGCGGATCGCGACGCGCTGCGCGCGTTCACCGGCATTGGTCAGCCACAGCATGAACGCGATGGTGATCACGACGATCGCCAGCACGGCGCCGCCGATCGCAGCGTAGTTGGCGCGGGACTCCATCAGGCCTTCTCCGTGGTCCGGGTCGAAGCGGCTGCCGCGGCTGCGGCGTCCATCGCTTCAAAATCATAGTGCTGGGCACGCTCGCCGTTGAAATAGGCTTGCGTCCAGGGATGGTCGAAGTTTTTCAGTTCGCGGAACGTGCCGTCGACCAGCACCTTCCGGTTACCGAGCACCGCGATGCGGTCGGTGATGCCGACCAGGCTGTCGAGATCGTGCGTCACCATGAACACGGTGAGACCCAGCGTGTCGCGCAGGTTGCGGATCAGCGCGTCGAAGTCGGCGGCGCCGATCGGGTCGAGCCCGGCGGTCGGCTCGTCGAGGAACACGATGTCGGGGTCGAGCGCCAGCGAGCGGGCGAGCGAAGCGCGCTTGATCATGCCGCCCGACAGTTCCGAGGGAAACTTGTCGGCCGCGTCCGGCGGCAGGCCGACGAGCTCGATCTTCAGCCGGGCGAGTTCATTGCGCAGGTCCTCGGGCATCGGGAAATGCTCGCGGATCGGCACGGCGACGTTCTGCAGCACGGTCAGCGAGGAAAACAGCGCGCCCTGCTGGAAGAGGACGCCCCAGCGGCGGCCGATCCGGTTGCGCTCGGCATCCGTCGCCGCGTCGAGATCCTGCCCGAAGATCTCCACCGTGCCGGCGATGCGCCGGTTGAGGCCGATGATCGTGCGCAGCAGCACCGACTTGCCGGTGCCCGAGCCGCCGACGACGCCGAGGATCTCGCCGCGGTAGACGTCGATGTCGAGGTCCTCGAGGATCGGCTTGCCACCGAAGCCGACCGTGATGCCGCGGCCGCGGATCACCACCGGCCGCTCGCCTGCGTCGGTCTTCGCCGTCGTCGCCGCTTCCATGACCTCGGGCGCCGGATCGTCCATGCGTCAGATCCCCGCCGAAGCCAGCATGATGGCGAAGAAGCCATCCATGACGATCACCATGAAGATGCCCTTCACCACGGAGAGCGTGGTGTGCAGGCCGAGCGATTCGGCCGAGCCCGACACCTTGCGCCCCTCGACGCAGGCCATCAGCCCGATCGTCGCCGCCATCACCGGCGCCTTCGCGAGGCCGATCAGCACATATTGCAGCGTCACCGCCTCGCGCAGCAGCTGGAAGAAGGTGTTCGACGGGATGCCGATATAGGTGACCACGATCACCCAGGCCCCCGCGAGCGCCGCGAGGTCGGCGACGATGGTGAGCAGCGGCAGCGAGATCACCAGCGCCAGCACGCGCGGCATCACCAGCACGTCGGTCGGCGAGACGCCGAGCACGGTGAGCGCGTCGATCTCCTCGCGCATCTTCATCGAGCCGATCTCGGCGGTGATCGCGCTGCCCGTGCGCCCCGCCACCATGATCGCGGTGAGCAGCACGCCGATCTCGCGGCAGACCAGCACGCCGACGAGGGCGATGACGTAGACCTCGGCGCCGAAGGTGCGGAGATAGAAGCCGCCCTGCTGGGCGATGATCATGCCGATCAGGAAGCTCATCAGCGCGACGATCGGGATCGCCTTCAGCCCCATCCGGTCGATGTGGTTGAACAGCGACGCCCAGCGCATCTTGCGGCGCAGCGTCAGGAGCCCCACCACCGCGGCGCAGAGTTCGCCGAACAGGCTGAGCACCGCGAGCGCATCACCGACGAGGTCGAGCGCCTGCCGGCCGACGGCCTCGATGAAGCGCTGGGCGATGTTGCCGCGCGCGGGCGCCGACGTCTGGTCCTGGCCGAAGCGGCCGACCGTCTCGATCAGGCTCGCCGCGTCCGCGTCGAAATTCTCCAGCGCGACCTTGCGGCCGTCGGCGTCCAGCCGTCGCCGCGCGGTTTCGACCAGCCAGGCGCCGGCCGTGTCGAAGCGGGTGATCGCGCTGCCGTCGACGACGATGTCGCCCGGTTCGGCGTCCATGGCCCGGGTCAGCCGATCGCGCAGCACGCCGGCCGATTCGATGGTCCAGTCACCTGCCAGCGCGACGCGCCCGGCGTCGGTCGTCGCGGCGCCGGCTTCGGCGACCGGAGCGGTCGGTTCCGTCATGCGTCGCTGCTCGACCGGTCACCGGATGCGTTCGTCACGCCGTCACTCCCGCCATCGCCATCGGCTCGCATCGGGCGCTGCCCGATGCTTGCCGCCGATCTTCCCCGCCCATATACCGGTTTGCACCGCACCCTGTCGACCGTCGCAAAATGCGCGCGGCGACGCGCCGTTCCGCGAAAGGTCCGCGCCATGGAGATCGCCCGTCCCTATCTGATCTTCCTCGGCGACGTGCACGACGCGCTCGCCGCCAAGACCGGGCTCGGCATCGTCGACTGGCGCCGCGACTGGTGCGTCGGCCAGCTGCGCCTTCCCGGCTGCAACGCCGACGCCGGCCTGCCCGACCTCACCCTCGCCGAGGCGACGGCCGCCGGCGCGAAGACCCTCGTCATCGGCGTCGTCAACCCCGGCGGCCTGCTGCCCGACCACTGGGTGGCGACCATCGTCGCCGCGATCGCCGCCGGCATGGACGTCGCGAGCGGCCTGCACATGCGCCTCGGCGACGTGCCGGAAATCCGCGCCGCCGCCGACGCGGCCGGCGCCAAGCTGTTCGACGTGCGCCACGCCGACCGGCGTTTTGCCACCGGCAAGGGCACCAAGCGCAGCGGCCTTCGGCTGCTCACCGTCGGCACCGACTGCTCGATCGGCAAGAAGTACACCGCGCTGGCGCTGGAGGCCGAGATGCGGGCGCGCGGCATGGACGCCGATTTCCGCGCCACCGGCCAGACCGGCATCCTGATCTCCGGCCGCGGCGTCGCCATCGACGCGGTGGTGGCCGACTTCATCTCCGGCGCCGCCGAATGGCTGACGCCGGACGCCGCCCCCGGCCACTGGGACGTCGTCGAGGGCCAGGGCTCGCTGTTCCACCCCTCGTTCGCCGGCGTCACCCTCGGCCTCCTGCACGGCAGCCAGCCGGACGCCTTCGTCGTCTGCCACGAGCCGACCCGCACCACGATGCGCAATGTCGCCCACCCGCTGCCGACGATCGCCGACGTGATCGACCTCACCATCGCCTGCGGCCGGCTGACCAACCCGGCGATCCGCTGCATCGGCATCGCGGTCAACACCGCCGCCCTCGACGAGACGGAAGCCCGCGCCGTGCTGGCCGCTACCGCCGACGAGTACGGCCTGCCGGCGTCCGACCCGGTCCGCTTCGGCGTCGGCCCGCTCGTCGACCGCCTCGCCGCGGAGTTCCCGGCCTGATGCGCGCCCTCACCGTCGCCGCGGAACGCTGGCCGATCGCCGGTCGCTTCACCATCTCGCGCGGCTCGAAGACCGAGGCCGCCGTGGTGGTGGCGACCGTCACCGACGGCGCCCACGCCGGCCGCGGCGAATGCGTGCCCTATGCCCGCTACGGCGAAACCGTCGAGGGTGTCGCCGCCGACATCTTGGCGATGGCGGACGCGGTCGCGGCCGGATTGGACCGCGAAACGCTGCGTCGGACGATGAAGGCGGGTGCAGCCCGCAACGCACTCGACTGCGCCCTCGTCGACCTCGAGGCAAAGCAAAGCGGCCGCCGCGCCGCGGCGCTGTTCGGCCTTCCCGAGCCCGCGCCCCTCGTCACCGCCTATACGCTGAGCCTCGACACCCCCGAGGCGATGGCCGCCGCCGCCCGCGCCAACGCCGGCCGGCCGCTGCTGAAGATCAAGCTCGGCGGCCCCGGCGACGCCGAGCGCCTCGCCGCCGTGCGCAGCGGCGCGCCCGATGCGGCGCTGATCGTCGACGCCAACGAGGGCTGGTCCGCCGAGGTCTTTCCGCTGATGATGGCCGCCTGCCGCCAGCACCGCGTCGCCCTCGTCGAGCAGCCGTTGCCTGAGGGCGCCGACGCGGCGCTGGCGGACATGCCGCGCGACGTGCCGGTCTGCGCCGACGAGAGCGCCCACACCAGCGCCGACATCCCGCGCCTCGCCACGCTCTACGATGCGGTTAACATCAAGCTCGACAAGACCGGCGGCGTGACCGAGGCGCTGGCGATGGCGGCGGCGGCCGAGGCGGCGGGGCTCGACGTCATGGTCGGCTGCATGCTGGCGACGTCGCTCGCCATGGCGCCGGCGCTGCTGGTCGCCGCCCGCGCCCGCTACGTCGATCTCGACGGCCCGCTGCTGCTCGCCGCCGACCGGGTGCCCGGCCTCGTCTACGAGGGCTCTACGGTGCAGCCGGCGACGCCGGACCTTTGGGGCTAGGCCCCCGCGGCCGGGTTCAGCTGGCGACCGGCAACCGCTGCACGCGTGGGCCCACGGCGAGGAGGAGCACCAGCGCCGCCGCCGAGAACGCCGCCATCAGCGTGAAGGTCCCGCCCCCGCGCGCGGCAAACCCCGCCCCGGACAGCGCCGTCGACACCGCCATGAACAGCCCGACGAAGATGACGTAGGTGCTCTGCGCCGAGGCGACGCGGCCGTCCGGCACCACGGACGAGATGAAGCGCATCATGCCGAGGTGGGCGCAGGCGAAGGTCCCGGCGTGCGACACCTGCATCAGCGCCGTCACGGCCGGGCCGTAGTCGCCCGGAAACAAAAGCCAGCGCACCGTGCCGGAAGCGGCGGCGAACACCAGCAGTCCGTAGGGCGAGACGTGCCGGAACACCGCCGGCCCGGCCGCGAACAGCAGGATCTCCGCGACGACACCGATCGCCCAGAAGATCCCGATCGCCGCCTCCGAGTAGCCGCGCTGCTGCCAGACCAGCGAGGCAAAGCCGTAGAGCGCCGCGTGGCCGGCCATGATCAGCCCGCCGGCGACGAGCACGGCGAGGAAAACCCGGTCGCGCAGGATCGCGGCGCTGGCGCCGCCCGAGGCGGCGACCGTGCGCCCCGTCGCCGGCAGCACGAAGGTGGCGAGGAAGGTGAAGGCGAAGGTGGCGAGCAGCGCGAGGAACACCGCGTCGATGCCGCGATCGGCGAGCAGCGCGCCCCCCGCCATGTTGGCGACGATGAAGGTCGCCGAGCCCCAGAGCCGCATCCGCCCGTAGTTGCCGAGCCCGCGCCGGTCGATGCTGAGCGCGATCGCCTCGGTCACCGGCTGCAAGCCCTGGACGAGCAGCAGCACGAGGCTCGCCGTGACAAAGATCTGCCAGGGCGCGGTCGCACTGCCGAAGGCGATGGCGGCGCCGAAGGTCGCGGCGGCCACGATCGACAGCGCAAAGCGCCGGTCGGGCAGCCGCCCGGCGAGGGCGGCGATCACCGGCAGCGCGACGAGGCGGAGCAGATAGGGCGCGGCCAGCACATAGCCGATCGTCTCCGCACTCAGACCGCGGGCCGCGAGGATCAGCGGAAAGTAGGGAATCAGAATTCCGGTGCTGAACAACGATGCGCCGAAGAAGAACGACATCGCTGCGGCGGCGGAGAGACGGAACTGTGCGGTTGCCACGACCAGTGACCGGCCATAAACTCGAAAGTAGGAATCAGTCGCTAGTGTCGCGCCTGCTTCGTCGTTGCAGATCAGTCGATTTACGGATGACAACGCCCTTGCCGAGGCAGGGGTGCATGACCGGATGAAACTGCGGCGCCGAAAAACGACCGAAGACGTATCATGGGGCCTCGCCCGCGGCTATGACCAACACGCAAATCTCCCCGCTGCGCGAGCAGGACTTCGAGGCGATCGAAGCCGCCGTGATGGAAACCGAGCGTGGCCGCTGGTTCCTCGCCGAATATGCCCGCCGCCACCGCGCCGCCGACACGGTGGTCGTGGTCGACGCCATCGGCAAGCTCGAGAAGCTGCTGCGCCGCGAGCGCCGCCCCGACGCCGACCGTATCCGCCTCGACATCGGCGAGATGAAGGACGCGATCGAGCGCACCAAGGCCGAGATCGCCGAGATCAAGTTCGAGGGCGCGACCGGCAGCCGCTTCCACCAGGCCTCCGACGAACTCGACGCGATCGTCACCCAGACCGAGCACGCCACTTCCGAGATCCTCGAGTCGGCGGAGAAGATCCAGGAAATCGCTTGGGTGATGCGCGAGGCGAAGGTCGAGGAAGAGATCTGCGCCGCGCTCGAGACGCTGACGACCACGATCTATACCTCCTGTTCCTTCCAGGACCTCACCGGCCAGCGGACGCAGAAGGTGGTGCACGTGCTGCGCTACCTCGAGAGCCGCATCGATTCGATGATCGAAATCTGGGGCATGGAGCCGTCGGAGACCGCGGCGCCCGTGGCGAGGCCGCATCCCAACCACATGGACACCCGCCCCGACGCCCACCTCCTCAACGGCCCGGCGCTCGCCGGCCAGGGCACCGAGCAGGCCGACGTCGACGACCTGATGGCCGCGGCACCTGCGGCCTTCGACGACGGCACCGCCGCCGACACCATGGTGTTCGACCGGATCGAGGCCGAGGACGAACCGCTCGCCGACGACGTGGCCGCCTTTGACGAGATCGCGGCCTTCGACGACGTTTCGGACACGGCAGCCGATCTCGCCGCCGATGAGCTCGGGGCCGATGACCTTGAGACCAATGACCTCGGGGCCGGCGCGTTCGATACGGCCGAAGCCGCCGCCGCGGCAGATCTCCTCGAAGTCGCCTCGACCTTGGAAGCACCGATCGACGACGCAGGTGCGGTTGACGCGGCGGACGAGGCGTCCGCCGGCGACATCGACGCCTTCGCCGCCGACACTGCGCTCGACGAGCCGGAGGAAGAGCCGGACACCGCATTCGAGCCGCCCGCGGCCGACCCGCAGCCCCGGCCCGCCGCGCTGCGTGCCGCCGCGGCGCATGACGAGGACGACACCGACGTCCTCTCTCGCCTGAGCCTCGACGAGCGCTACGCCCTGTTTGCCTGACGGACGACGGCGCCGATCTCCACCCTGAGGAAGCCGCCAAGCGGCCGTCTCGAAGGGCGAGGAAAAGCCGGCGCGACAGGCACCTTCAATCTCGGCCGTGGTCTGCGGATAGCTGGAAGCGAACCAACGACAGGCGCGATCTGCCCGTGCGCCCCGACCGCCAAATCCGGCAGCATCCGCGCCGATCCGGCCCCGGCAGCAATCTTTTCCAAGCCAGCGGGCGCTGTGACGCGCTACGCCCCGGCCATGACCACGCACCTCGCCTCCCCCCGCGCCGAATTCGCCGCGGGCGTCGTCGCCATCCTGCCGCTCGCCGTGGCGGTGATGCCGTTCGGCCTGATCCTCGGCGCCAACGCCGCCGCCAAGGGCCTGTCGCTCGCTGAAGTGCTGGCGATGAGCGCCTTCGTCTTCGCCGGCAGCGCGCAGTTCCTCGCGATCGACCTCTGGCGCGATCCCGCGCCCTGGGCGGCGCTCGGCCTCACCACGCTGCTGATCAACCTCCGCCACGTGCTGATGGGCGCGTCGTTTTCGCAGAAGCTCGGCCGCTTCGGCCGCGCCGGGCGCCTCGTCGCCGTGTTCTTCATGGCCGACGAGATCTGGGCGGTCGCCGAACGCCGGGCGCTGGAGCGCCCTTTGACCCCGGCCTACTACGCCGGCCTTGCCCTGCCGCTCTACGTCAACTGGCTGGTGCTGACCGTCGCCGGCGCGGCGCTGGGCAAGCTGGTCGCCGACCCGCGCGCCCTCGGCTTCGACTTCGCCTTCACCGCCGTGTTCATCGGCCTCGTCGCCGGCTTCTGGAAAGGCCGGCCGACGCTGAAGATCACCGTCGCCAGCGCCGCCGCCGCCATCCTCGTGCACCGGCTGCTGCCGGGCGCCTGGTACGTCATCGCCGGCGCCGGTGCGGGCATCGCCACCGCCGCGCTGACGACACCCGCCGCGCCACCGCTGCCCGCGGCCGCGAAGCGCTGACCGGAGGAGACGCGCCATGGACGCCTTCGCGCTCACCCCCGCCAACCTCGCGGCCATCGCCGCCATGGCGGTCGCGACCTACGCCACCCGCGTCGCCGGCCTCTGGCTCGCCGGCCGCATCCCGCAGGGCGGCCGCGCCCGCGCCGCCCTCGATGCGCTGCCCGTCGCCGTGCTCGTCGCGGTGATCGCCCCCGGCGCGGCGGCCGGCCCCGCCGAGATCCTCGCCACTATCGTCACCATCGTCGCCGTGCTGCGGCTGCCGCTGCTCGCGGCGGTGGTGGTCGGGGTCGGTGCGGTCGTCGCGCTGCGCGCGCTGCTCGGTTAGCCGGAAGCCGGCAAAAGCCTGACGGCTCCGACAGTTCCCCTGTCATAATTCTGTGGTCGGAATCGCCTTACATGCCGTCGTCTTCACCTGAAAGATCAGGGTCCACGCGACCCGTCGGCATCGCGTCATGTCTGAACAACCAGAAGCCCGGCACTTCCGGACATTGTTTATTTCCGATGTCCATCTCGGCACGCGCGGCTGCCAGAGCGAACTCTTGCTCGACTTCATGCGCTACAACGATGCCGAGACGATCTACCTCGTCGGCGACATCATCGACGGCTGGCGCCTGAAGCGATCCTGGTACTGGAGCCAGGCGCACAACGACGTCGTGCAGAAGATGCTGCGCAAGGGGCGCAAGGGCGCCCGCATCGTCTACACCCCCGGCAACCACGACGAGTTCCTGCGCAGCTACCTCGGCACCCATTTCGGCGACGTCGAGGTCACCGACACCGCGATCCACGAGACAGCGGACGGGCGCAAACTGCTCGTCATCCACGGCGACCAGTTCGACGTCGTCGTGCGCCACGCCAAATGGCTGGCGCTGCTCGGCGACTGGGCCTATGTCGCGGCGCTGAACCTCAACACCGTCGTCAACAAGGTCCGCCGTTGGCTCGGCTTCCCCTACTGGTCGCTGTCGGCCTGGGGCAAGCTCAAGGTCAAGAACGCCGTCAACTTCATCGGCGCCTTCGAACAGGCGCTGTCGGGCGAAGCGCGCCGGGTCGGCGCCGACGGCGTTGTCTGCGGCCACATCCACCACGCCGCCGTCCGCGATATCGACGGCATCGCCTATTACAACACCGGCGACTGGGTCGAGAGCTGCACGGCGCTGGTCGAGCACCACGACGGCCGCATGGAGATCCTGCGCTGGACCCGGCTGTCCGCGCGGTCCGCGGCGTCCGACCTCGCCGAGCCGGTGAGCGAGCCGGCCCCCGGCGCCCAGGCCGCCGCATGACCCGCATCACCATCGTGACCGATGCCTGGCACCCGCAAGTCAACGGCGTGGTGCGCTCGATCGATCGCAACAACACCGAGCTGCGCAAGATGGGCGTCGACGTCACCATGGTGACGCCGCAGGCCTTTCGCACGGTGCCGTGCCCGACCTACCCGGAGATCCGGCTGTCGCTGACGACGCCGCGCCGCTTCGCCGCCGAGATCGCCAAGGGCCAGCCGTCCTACGTGCACATCGCCACCGAAGGGCCGCTCGGCCTGTTCGCGCGCGGCTGGTGCCGGCGGCAGGGGCTGCCGTTCACCACGAGCTACCACACCCGCTTTCCCGAATATGTCTCGGCCCGCCTGCCGATCCCCTCATCCTGGCTCTATGCGATCGTGCGCCGGTTCCACAATTCCGGCGCCGGCTGCATGGTGGCGACGGAAAGCCTCGCCCGCGAGCTCACCGAGCGCGGCTTCGTCCGGCTGATGCGCTGGTCGCGCGGCATCGACGCCGACCTCTACCGCCCGCGCGACAAGGACTTCCTCGACCTGCCGCGGCCGATCTTCATGAACGTCGGCCGCGTCTCGGTGGAAAAGAACATCGAGGCCTTCCTCGACCTCGACCTGCCCGGCACCAAGGTCGTCGTCGGCGACGGCCCGCAGCTCGACGCGCTGCGCCGGCGCTATCCGGACACCGTGTTCACCGGCGCGAAGTTCGGCGAGGACCTCGCCCGGCATTACGCCGCCGCCGACGTCTTCGTGTTCCCGAGCCGCACCGACACCTTCGGCAACGTCATCCTCGAAGCGCTCGCCTCGGGCGTGCCGGTCGCGGCCTATCCGGTGATGGGGCCGATCGACATCGTCGGCAGCCATCCCGTCGGCGTGCTCGACGAGGACCTGCGCACCGCGGCCCTCGGCGCACTCGAGATGTCGCCCGAGGCCTGCCGCAAGCTGGCGCTGACCTATTCCTGGCAGGCGGCGGCGCTGCAGTTCCTCACCAACATCCGCATCGCCAACGGCGAGCGGGTTGCCAACGCCCCCAAGATCGCGCAACCCTCGGCGGCGGAATGAAGCAGCCGCGGCCGCCCGCCGGGCGTCGCCCCGGCTGCGGCTGAGCGAGGCGGCGGCATGAGCACTCCGACGGCAACCAATCTCTCCGGCGCGGTGCCGCTGCCACAGCACGACCCGACCTTCGCCGACATCGAGGCCGCCGCCGCGCGCCTGTCGGGCTACGCCACCCTGACGCCGCTGCTGCCCGTGCACGACGTCGCGGTCGGCGGGGGTGGCCGCCTGTTCGTCAAGGCCGAGTGCCTGCAGCGCACCGGCTCCTTCAAGTTCCGCGGCGCCTTCAACCGCCTCTCGATGATCCCGGAAGCGGCGCGCGGACCCGGCGTCGTCGCCTGCTCGTCCGGCAACCACGCGCAAGGCGTTGCCGCCGCGGCGGAAATCCTCGGCATGCCAGCGGTGATCGTGATGCCGCGCGATGCGCCGGCGATCAAGATCCGCAACACCGAGGGCTACGGCGCCCGCGTCGTGCTCTACGACCGCCGCACCGAGGACCGCGACGTCATCGCCCGCGCGATCTGCGCGGAGACCGGCGCCACCTTCGTCCACCCCTACGACGACCCCGGCGTGATGGCCGGCCAGGGCACCACCGGCCTCGAGCTGGTCCGCCAGCTCGCCGACCTCGGCCGCGTCCCCGACGTGGTGCTGGTCTGCGCCAGCGGCGGCGGGCTGACGGCGGGGATCTCGCTCGCGGTCGAGCGCCTCGCGCCCGGCTGCGCGGTCTATACCGTCGAGCCGGCCGGTTTCGACGACCATGCCCGCTCGCTCGCCGGCGGTGTCCGCGTGCGCAACGCCGAGCCGGACGGCTCGATCTGCGACGCGCTGATGGCGGCGACGCCGGGGCTGATCACCTTTTCGGTGAACGGCCCGCGCGTCGCCGGCGGCCTCACCGTCAGCGACGACGAGGCCCTCGCCGCGGTCGCCTTCGCGGCGCGGCGGCTGAAGCTGGTGGTCGAGCCCGGCGGCGCCGTGGCGCTCGCCGCAGCCCTCACGGGCAAGCTGCCGCTGGAAGGCAAGACGGTGGTCGCGATCGTTTCGGGCGGCAATGTCGATGATGCGATGATCGTCCGCGCGCTCGCCGGCTGACCCGGCCTAGCCGCGCCGGAACGCCCCGGGCGCCACGCCGACGCGGGCCTTGAAGGCGTTGGTGAGATGGCTCTGGTCGAAGAAGCCGCACGCCGCCGCCACCTCGGCCAGCGGTTCGCCGGCCGCGACCAGCCGGCGGGCGGCGCGGACGCGGCAGTCGGTGAGATAGGCGTGCGGCGTCAGCCCGGTCTCGTGCTTGAACCGGCGCAGGAAATGATGCCGCGACAGGCCGGCGACGCCGGCGAGCCGCGCGAGATCGATCTCCTCGGCGAAATGCGCGTCGAGGAACTCGCGCGCCCGGCCGATCGCGGCGCCGGTGCCGCGCGTCGTCGCCATCGGCGCGACGCCGGCATGGCGCGCGACGAGCAGCCCATAGGCGGCGACCAGCGCCTCCTCGCCGAGCAGACCGTCCGGCTCGGCCTCCAGCGCGCGGTGCGCCGCGACGAAGGCGGCATAGGCCGCCGGATCGCGCAGCACCGGGTCGGCGAAGAACGGCGCCGGCGCGACGTCGCGGTCGGTGAGGTCGGCGGCGATCTCCTGCATCAGCCCGATCGACGGATAGGTCATCCGGTAGGCATAGCCCTCGCCGGCGGGCTCGCCGTCGTGCACGTCGCCGGGATGCACGAAACAGACGTCGCCGGCCGCCGCCAGCCGCCGCGCGCCGCGCAACTGAAACGCCTCGCAGCCGGCGACGATGACGCCGACGACATAGGTCTCGTGGCTGTGCGGCGCGTAGCGATGGGCCCGGAAGGCGGCGGTGAGCCCCTCCAGCCGGTCGTGCCGGGCCGCGCGGAAGAAGCGGGCGCGATCACGCGCGCCGAGGCGGTCCGGTTCGAGGGCGGCACTCTGTTCGATCGTGCTCATCGGTTGAGGATAAGCCTCGGAACGGCGGGCGTCACCCGTCGTCCCGTGCCGGCCAGAGGGCGTGGAAATGATGCACCGGCCCGTGGCCGTGCCCGATGGCGAGGCTGTCGGCCGCGACGATCGCCGCCGTCAGCCAGGTCTTCGCATTGCCGACCGCGGTGATCAGGTCGTCGCCGCGGGCGAGCCCCGCCGCGATCGCCGAGGACAGCGTGCAGCCGGTGCCATGCGTGTTGTTCGTCGCGTGCCGCGGCGCGGTGAACCAGTGCACGCTGTCGGCGGTCACCAGCACGTCGGCGCTCTCGTGGTCGTCGCCGTGACCGCCCTTGACCAGCACGGCGCGCGCGCCGAGTTCGACGATCGCCCGCCCCTGCGCCGCCATCGAGGCGGGGTCGGTCACCGGCGTGGTGCCGAGCAGCCGCGCCGCCTCTGGCAGGTTCGGCGTCACCAGCGCGGCCCGCGGCAGGAGCAGCGTCCGCAGCGTCTCGACGGCTTCCGGCTGCAGCAGCGGATCCCCGCTCGCCGCCACCATGACGGGATCGAGCACCACCTGCGTCAGGCACCAGGCGTCGAGCCCGGCCGCGACGGCTTCGATCACGCCGGGGTCGGCCAGCATGCCGATCTTCACCGCGTTGACGGCGAGGTCCGAGAACACCGCATCCATCTGCGCCCGCACGAACGCCGGCGGCACCGCGTGGATGCCGGTGACGCCGCGGGTGTTCTGCGCGGTCAGCGCGGTGATCACGCTGGCGCCATAGACGCCGAGCGCGGAGAAGGTCTTGAGATCGGCCTGGATCCCGGCCCCGCCTCCGGAATCGGAGCCGGCGATGGTGACGGCGATGGCGGTCATGTGTGGGTTTCCGTGGTTTTGGGGAGGTGGCTTGCGGCAGGTTCCTGCCGTGTGGCCTCCCCCCTCCCTGTCCCTCCCCCGCTTCGCAGGAGAGGGGACGATGGGTGATGGGGCTTTCGCAAAACGAAGGTTACGCCGTAGCGAAGCGCTGTTTGAGACGGCGCCCTAACCTCCTGCGTCCCCTCTCCTGCGAAGCGGGGGAGGTGCGCAGCACGGGAGGGGGCGCAACACGGCAAGCCGCCGGCACACCCCCACCCTTGCACCCGGCCCCCCGAAGTGATCGACTGCGCGCCGCAGCGGACGACCAACCCGGGGAGAGGCAAGATGACGGCGTTCTTCGTGCTCGTGAAGTGCCAGCTCGGCCAGTCCTACAAGGTGGCGACGGCGATCGCAGATGCGGAGATCGCCTCGGAGATCTATTCCACCGCCGGCGACTACGACCTGATCGTCAAGTTCTACCTCGAGGACGGCGAGGACATCGGCCGCTTCGTCAACGAGCAGCTCCACGTCATCGCCGGCATTGCCGACACCAAGACGATCCCGACCTTCAAGGCGTTCTGAGCGGCCGCTCATCGCGTCCAGCCGTCCCGGGCGTCCAGCCACGCCGCGCAGCGCGCCTCCGGGTCCGGCGCGCCGAGCACGTCGGAGACCACCGAGACGATGTCGGCGCCGGCCGCGAACACCCCCGGTGCCCGCTCCAGCGTGATGCCGCCGATGCCGACCAGCGGACAGGCGATGCGCCCGCGCCAGTGACCGAGCCGGTCCAGCCCCTGCGGCCCCCACGGCATCTTCTTCAGCGTCGTCTCGTAGACCGGCCCGAGCGCCACGTAGTCGGGATCGACGCCGAGCGCCACCTCCAGCTCCTCGTCCGAATGCGTCGAGATGCCGAGGCGGAGGCCGGCGCGGCGGATCGCGGCGACGTCGGCGTCCGCGAGATCCTCCTGGCCGAGGTGCAGCCAGTCGGCGCCGAGATCGATCGCGAGCTGCCAGTAGTCGTTGACCACCAGCGTCGCCCCGTGCGCGCGGCACAGCGCCAGCCCCTCGGCGAGTTCGGCGCGGACGATCGTCTCCGGCTGGTCCTTGATCCGGAGCTGCACCAGCTTCAGCCCGAGCGGCAGCAGCCGCGGCAGCCAGTGCAGCCGGTCGGCGACGAGATAGAAGCGGTCGAGCCCCAACGTGGCGAGGTCAGGCTGCGCCATGTCAGTTGCCCTGCCCGGCGAACGGCGAGAACGGCGCCCCGAACACCGGCGTCGAGGCGTGCGCGAGATCGTGCGCTTCCATGATGCCGGCCTCGAAGGCGGTGCGCCCGGCCTCGATCGCTTTCGCGAAGGCCTCGGCCATCGCCGGCGGGTCACCGGCCGTGGCGACGGCCGTGTTGAGCAGAATGGCGTCGTAGCCGAGTTCCATCGCGGCGGCGGCGTGGCTCGGCGCGCCGAGCCCGGCGTCGACCACCAGCGGCACGTCCGGCACATGGGCGCGCAGCAGCTTCAGCGCATAGGGATTGTTGAGGCCACGGCCCGAACCGATCGGCGCGCCCCACGGCATCAGCACCCGGCAGCCGGCCTCGAGCAACCGGTCGGCGAGCACCAGGTCGTCGGTCATGTAGGGGAACACCTGGAATCCCTGCGACGTGAGCTCCGCCGCCGCCTCGACGAGGCCGAAC
The DNA here is from genome assembly GCF_015904235.1 of Methylobrevis albus. Lineage (GTDB taxonomy): Bacteria > Pseudomonadota > Alphaproteobacteria > Rhizobiales > Pleomorphomonadaceae > Methylobrevis_A > Methylobrevis_A albus. The sequence continues at coordinate 236,755 of NZ_JADZLT010000040.1, read as the reverse complement.
GGGTCGGGCTGCAGTGTCGCGTCGTCGCCGATCACCTCGAGCTTGATCCACGGCGTGCCGAACACCTCGCGCGCCATCAGCGCGGTCTTGATCGCCTCGCGGGCCGAGTGGCAGCCGGCGGTGTTCGGCAGCACCTTGACCCCGAGGCCGCGGATCAGCTCCCAAAACGCATGCCCCGCCTTGTCGCCGCCGGCGGATTCACGCCGCAGCGACACCGTGACGATGCCGGCGCCCGAGCGCTCCACGGCGCGGCGCAGATGATCCGGCGAGGGATAGCGCGCGGTGCCGAGCAGGAAGCGGCTCTCGACCGGCGTGCCGTAGAACTCCAGCGGCTTTGCGGAAACCGTCATCTCATCCTCCCTGGCGCGGGCTGAACACCTCGACCGCGTCGCCCTCGCCGAGCGGCGTCGCGGCGCGCTCGCCGCGCGGCACGAACTCGCCGTTCAGCGCCGTCGCGACGATGTCGGGGTCGTAGTCCTGCGCGACGACCAGCGCGTCGAGCGTTGCGGCAGCAGTCTCGATCGCCTCGCCGTTAAGCTGGATCTGCATGGAAAACCTCGTGTTTCTTGGAAGCCGGCGCCGCGCCCACGATCCGGGCGACGATATCCTCGGCGAGCGCCGGCGCGATCAGCCAGCCATGGCGGTAGAGCCCGTTGACCGCGATCACGCGCCCGTCCTCGACGATGCGCGGCTCGTTGCCCGGGAAGGCCGGGCGCAGCCCAGCGTTGAATTCGATGATCTCCGCCTCGCCGAAGGCGGGATGCAGCGCGTAGGCCTGCGTCAGCAGTTCGCCGGCCGAGCGCACCGTGACCGCCTCGCCGACGTCGCTCTCGACCGTCGTCGCGCCGATCATGTAGACGCCCTCGCCGCGCGGCACGAGGTAGAGCGGGTGGCGATGGTGCAGCAGCCGCACCGGCCGGCTGATCGCGACATCGCGCGATCGGATCACCACCATCTCGCCCTTGACGCCGCGCAGATCGGCAAAGCGGTCGCGCGCGCCGAGCCCACGGGCATCGACGATGCGCCCGGCGGCGATGGCGTCCGGATCGCCGCGCCAGTCGAAACGGACGGCGACACCGGCCGCCTCGAGTTGATCGCGCAGCGCGCCGAGCGTCTGGCGCGGATCGAGATGGCCCTCGCCGGGGAAGAACAGTCCGCTGCGAAACCGGCCGGCGAGGTCGGGTTCGAGGTCGCCGATCCGCGCCGCATCGGCAGGCTCGTGCCCCTCGGTCAGCCGGCCGAAGCGGGCGAGCCCGGCCGCATCGCGCGGCGGCGCCACCACCAGCGAGCCGCGGATCACGACGCCGTCGTGCAGCGTCGGCCACAGCGCCATCGACCGCAAGCCGAGGTCGACGACATCCGCCTCGGCCCCGTCGGCCTCGCAGAACGGCGCCAGCATGCCGCCGGCCTTGTAGCCGGCCGAGGCCGAAAAATCGCGCGGGCCGCGCTCGTAGACCGCGACCGACAACCCCGCCCGCAGCGCCGTCACCGCGGTCACCAGCCCCGCGACGCCGGCGCCGAGCACGGCGACGTCGACGGATCGCCCGGGGGGCCGGACGCTCGACGACGATGAGGATGGGACGGGAGTTGTCAAAACAGCCCTCGGCATATGGCGGAGGGCAGCACGAACCGCGAAGGCTCGAAACCGGTGACGTCCCTCCGCTGGCACGATCCAGATCAGGTTCTAAGGGTGCGTCTCAGCCCGTTAGGGCGCCCCTCGTCACTGCCCGGAATGTGTGACTGCGATGCCCCGATGTCAAGGAAACGATATGCCGGCGAAGTGCCCGGCCCCGGCCGTCCCGGTCTCACGACGGCGTATTCGCCTTGCGCGCCCGCGCCCGCTCGATGCCGAGCTGGCGTTCGCGCCAGATGACGAAGATGCCGGCGGCGACCACGATGGCGGAGCCGGCGAGCACGGTGAGGGTCGGGATCTCGTCGAAGACGAGGATGCCGAGCAGGATCACCCAGATCATGCTGGTGTAGTCGAACGGCGCGATCACCGAGGCTTCGGCGTGGCGGTAGCTCTGGGTCATCAGCACCTGGCCGACGCCGCCGGTGAGGCCGATGCAGAGCAGGATCAGCGCGTCGCCGGCGCTCGGCATCACCCAGCCGAACGGCGCCGTGGTGAGCGCCAACAGCGCGGCGGAGCCGGAGAAGTAGAACACGATGGCGCCGGTGCCCTCGGTCGCGGTCAGGCGGCGGATCGTCACCATGGCGAGGGCCGCAAAGAACGCCGAGCCGAGCGCATAGAGCGCGCCGACCGCCGCGCCGTCGAGCCGGCCGGAGGTGAAGCCGCCGAGATGCGGCGACAGCACCACGAGCACGCCGAGGAAGCCGATCGTCACCGCCGACCAGCGGTAGGCCCGCACCTTCTCGCCGAGCAGGATCGCCGCCAGCGCGGTGCAGATCAGCGGACCGGCGTAGTTGATCGCGGTGGCATCCGGCAGCGGCAACAGCGCCAGCGAGGCGAACCAGAAGAACATGCTGGTGGTGCCGACGATGGCGCGCAGGAAATGGCCGCCCGGATGGCTGGTCCTGAGTGCCCGCGGCAGCTCCCGCTGCCAGGCGAGCATCAGCAGCACCGGGATCAGGCCGAGCGCCGAGCGCGCGAACACCACCTCCCCGACCGGCAGCCGGTCCGCCACCAGCTTCACCAGTGTCACCATCAGGGTGAAGGCGAAGGTGGCGGCGATCTTGAGCGTGACGCCGAGCAGGGGACCGGACACGGGACTTCGCTCCCAAGGGACCGGCCGGCGTGGCGCCGTCCGTCCCGGGGGCGGCCGCGATCGCGTCACGGCCGCCGTCTTCCGTTGGTCGCGGCCGGCCGAAGCCCGCCGCGGCGGGGATCAGGCGGCCGACAGCGCCTGCCAGATGCGGGACGGCGTCGCCGGCATGTCGATGTGGCGGATGCCGGCGTCCGACAGCGCGTCGACCACCGCGTTCATCACCGCCGGCGCCGCGCCGATCGTGCCCGCCTCCCCGGCACCCTTGATGCCGAGCAGGTTGGTCGTCGAGGGCACGTTGCGGGTGTTGAAGTCGAACATCGGGAAATCGTCGGCGCGCGGCATGGTGTAGTCGAGGAAGGTCGCGGTCAGCAGCTGGCCGTCGCCGTCATAGACGGTGTTTTCGAGCAGCGCCTGGCCGATGCCCTGCGCCACGCCGCCATGCACCTGGCCGGCGAGCAGCAGCGGATTCACGGTCACGCCGAAGTCGTCGACGATGGTGTAGCGGGCGATCGTGGTCGTGCCGGTCTCCGGGTCGATCTCGAGCTCGCAGACGTGCGTCCCGTTCGGGTAGGTGCACTCTTCCTGCTCGAAATTGCCGTGCGCCTTCAGCTTTTCCGGGTCCGGCGTGCCGGCCGCGAGGTCGGCGAGGCTGAGCGAACGGTCGGTGCCGACGACGCGGACGCTGCCGCCTTCGAGCTCGATGTCGCCGGGCGCCGCTTCGAGCCGGTCGGCGGCGAGCTGGCGGATGTTCTCCACCAGCACCTTCGAGGCGATGTCGACCGAGGCGAGGCCGAGCGGGATCGAGCGCGAGCCGCCGGTGCCGCCGCCGACGCGCACCCGGTCGGTGTCGCCCTGCACGGTCTCGACCTTGTCGAGATCGATGCCGAGGTAGCCGGCGATCACCTGGCCATAGGCGGTGGCGTGGCCCTGGCCGTTGGTCTGGGTGCCGATGAACAGGGTCGCGCTGCCGTCGGGGTTCAGCGTGACGTTCGCCTCCTCGGAGCCGGCGAAGGCGCAGGCCTCGATATAGGTGGCAAAGCCGAAGCCGCGCAGCTTGCCCTCGGCCGCGCTCGCCGCCTTGCGCGCGGCAAAGCCGTCGCGGTCGGCGAGTTCCAGCGCCTTGTCGAGGTGGCCGGAAAACTCGCCGGTGTCGTAGAGCCGCCCGGTCACCGTCTTGTAGGGCAGCGCGGCGGTGGCGACGAAGTTGCGCTTGCGGATCTCCACCGGGTCGAGCCCGGTCTCCTGCGCCGCGACGTCGACGAGGCGCTCGATCAGATAGGCCGCCTCCGGCCGCCCGGCGCCGCGATAGGCGTCCGTCGGCGTGGTGTGGGTGTAGACGCCGCGCACGGTGACGTCGATCGCGCCGATGTCGTAGAGCCCGGTCGACATGGTGACGCCGAGGCAGGGAATGTAAGGTCCGAACTGGTGCAGGTAGGCGCCCATCGCCGCGACGAGATCGATCTCGAGGGCGAGGAAGCGGCCGTCGGCGTCCAGCGCCAGCTTGGCGGTGGTGACGTTGTCGCGGCCGTGCGCGTCGGCGACGAAATGGTCGTTGCGGTCGGCGACCCACTTCACCGGCCGGCCGAGTTGCTCGGCGGCGCGCATCAGCAGCGGGTATTCCGCGTAGACGAACGCCTTGGTGCCGAAGCCGCCGCCGACGTCGGGCGTCACCACGCGGATGCGCGACCGGTCGACCTTCAGGATGTCCTTGGCGAGCACGTCGCGGATGCCGTGGCCGCCCTGGGTGCCGGCGGTCAGCGTCCAGCGACCGCTCGCCGCGTCGTAGTCCGCGATCGCGGCGCGGGTTTCCATGTAGTTGGCGACGAGGCGGTTGTTGAGGATGGTGAGGTCCACCACCCTGTCGGCCCGCGCGAACGCCGCCGCCGTGGCGGCCCGGTCGCCGAGATGGTGCTCGAAGGCGAGATTGGTGCCGTGCTCCGGCCAGACGAGGGTGGCGCCGTCGTCCAGCGCCGCGCCGGTGTCGACGATCGCCGGCAGGCCGTCGTAGGCGACCTCGATCGCCTCGGCCGCATCGCGCGCCGCGACGACACTGTCGGCCACGACGAAGGCGACCGGATCGCCGACATGGCGCACGGTGCCCTCCGCCAGCACCGGATGGCGCGGCACCCGGATCGGCTGGCCGTTCGCCTGCTTCGGGAACGCCTTGGTCGGCATCGCGGCGAGATCGCCGATGTCGTCCGCCGTCCAGACGACATGCACGCCCGGCATCGCCCGCACGGCGGCAAGGTCGCCGATCGTGAAACGCGCATGCGCCATCGGCGAGCGCAGCACCACGGCGTGCAGGCAGTCCGCCGGCGTGATGTCGCCGGTGAAGCTGCCGTGCCCTGTGATCAGGGCCGCATCCTCGCGGCGGCGCACGGGGGCGCCGATGCCGAACTTGGGCGTGAGCGGTGCTGACATGGGGAACCTTCTTGGAGCCTTCGGGAACCCGGAAGGGGAAAGGACGGAGGGGGTCGCGGCGGCGCGCCTATCGATAAGCGAGATATAACCGCTCGGTCGCAGCGGGCAACCACGGATGCCGGAGAGCGGCCATGATTTGCGCGGGCGGCTCGCCCCGCAATCACCGACCGCGATCAACCGCAAAATCCCTCTTCACGCGCAATACGTGTCTTGTATGATCGAGACTCCCGCTATGGGGGCATCGCTATCTTGGGGGGCGGTCATGGATCAGGCGCTGGGGACTTTGGGGTTGCTCGTATTCCTGATGTTGTTTTTCTCGACGGTGGTCGAGGCGATCATGGAGGCCATCCGGGGCTTTCTGAACCAGCTCGCCGGCTACGAAATGTTCAAGAAGGTGTCGCTGTCGTCGGAAGTCTCGATCGAGGATGCATTGAAACTCTCGACCGAGTTCCTGCCCCAGAACGCGACGGCGAAGGCACGGATCACCGCCCAGATCGCCGCACTGGAAGCCACCGCAAAGGAGGCGATCGGGGCAGTGACGGACAAGAAGGCCATCGCCGCCCAGCTCAAGACGGACCTTGTCGGACTGATGGGTCCCGACGCGACCGAGGAACAGCTGCTGCTGCTGGCTGGCAAGACGAAAGCCGCGATCGCCAAGTTTCAGGCGCAATACGATCAGCGTGAGCAGCTGCGCATCTGGATTATCCGGCTGATTTCTGCCGCCGTCGGGATCGTGCTTGCCTTGCTCGCTGATTTCAATGTGTTCCAGATCGCGTTGGACGCGCTCGGCGCCGGCGCTTCGACCCCACCCGACCCGGCAGCAGTCGGTGAAGCTGGACAGGCGGGCAACGAGGTCTCCTACGCAGCCCTCACTGAATTTCTCAATCGACTGAAAGGTCCCGTTGGCACCATCATCACCGGCATCTCCGCCGCCGCCGGCAGTTCCTACTGGCACGACCAGCTCGACGGCATTCGCAAGGCGAAGGAGCTCAAGGCGAACGTCGTGAAGCTCACCAACTGACGCGGATGCGGCGGATGTCCGGCAGGGCATTCGCCGCAGCCCCGAGCTCAGGCAGCTACGCCCCGCTCCGCCAGCAGCCGCGCGAGCACCAGCGTCCCGCCCACGGACCGCCGCAGCTCGCGGTTTCCGAACCGCGTCACCGGGCGGTTCAGCGCGCGCGCGACCGGGGCGAGCAGGCGCAGGGCGCGCTTCAGCTCCGCCTCGACGTCCGGGCGCACACCGGCGACATAGGTGCGCAGGATCGCTTCGGTGTCGTCCGGCCCCATCGCGTGAAACACCTGGATCGACCACAGCCAGACATCGCGCGCGGCCGCCACCGCGAACGGCATCACCGCCGTCGGCATTTCCTCGAAGTCGAGGAAGCCGACCGTTTCGCCGTCGAAGGTGAAGTCGCGCAGGCTCGGCCGGCCGTGCACATGGCCGGCGGCGTGCAACCGGGCGAGCGCTGCGGAGGCCAGTAACAGCGCGGCGCGCAGGTCCCCCCGGTCGCCGCTCGCCCGCGCATCGCGGGCAATGGCGGCGATCGTCGGCCCGAGGTCGCCGAGCACGATCGCCCGGCTCGAGGCGTAGACGATCTCCGGCACGTGAAAGCCGCCGGCGCGCAGCGCCGTGATCATGCCGACCTCGCGCGCGATCGCTCCGGCGCCGTCGAGACCCGGCGCGGGTTTCAGGAAATCGAGCGGCACCAGGCGCGCCAGCACACGCTGCGCCGCCAGCCAGACCGGCCGGTCGTCACGCGCCGGCCGCTTGATCCACAAGGTGCGGCCGTCCCGCGCGAGACGCTCGATGCGCGGGCCCGGCGCGTCCGCGCGGGCGACGATCTCCGGGGCGGCGGTGTCGGACGCCCCGATCGTGAAGCCGGCAGCGAGGGCGTCGGCTGAATTGGCGATTGGCCTGCGCCGGGGCGAATGGGGTTCACCTGTCATCGAACCGACATAAGCGATACGAGTTCGGCGGTAAATCGCTTCATCTCCTGCTCGCGCCGCGCCAGCCGATCGTACCGTCAGGCCGCCTGCGCCAGTTCGTCGGGCAGCGCGCCCCAGGTGGAAGGGCCCACGATGCCGTCGACCTTGAGGCTGCGGGTCGCCTGAAAGTGCCGAACCGCCGTTTCGGTCCCCGGCCCGAAGTCGCCATCGATTGCGACGAGGTAGCCCTGCGCCCGCAAGCGCCGCTGCAGGACTTCGACGGCATCACCCCTTAGGCCCCGATGAAGGACCGGCATGCCGCCGGACGGATTGGCGATATGCTCCGCCCTCTTGCCGGCAAGCGCTACCTTGGCCTTGGCGAGATAGGCTTGGCGCTCCGCCAGCCCCCTAAGACCACCATTGACCTTTCTGGTCACCGTGATCAGGTCGTCGGCGTCGGCCGCCACATTGATCTTGCGGCTCTTCCAGTATTCGCCGGCGATCTTCAACGACGTCACCGGCTCGGCCGCGAGGTGCGGGTCCGCAACGAGATCGATGCCGAGCGTATCGGACATTGCGGCATAGTTGAACCTGCCGGTCAGTTGCAGCAGCCCCCGGCCCTTGAATCTCACTCCATCGCCCTTCTGGGTGTTGCCGAGGTCGAGCCGCCCTTCATAGTCCTTGCCGCTGGCGTACTCCTCGGTCGTGCAAAAGCCATCGCACTCGTGGGCAATCTGCGCCAGAAAATGCGCAATGCGGATTCGTGAGAAAATATCGTAGTATTCCAATGTGTCTTCCAGCGCCGCGCCCACGTCGGCGATGATTTCAGCCTGCCTGACCGCCCTCGTACCCGTAACTTTCGGCGCGATCACCCGTAATAAATCGGCATCGAGCGTAAGCATCGGACATCTCCTGTCTGATACACCGAGAACGTGTATCGGGGGGAGAATGCATCCAACATTGATGGAGGGGCAGTGATTTTTTGCTGGTAAGTGATAGTACGTACGCCGTCCGCGCGGGACCACAGGCTTGCGCCCGCGGTAGCCGCCGAACGCTCGCCTCAGCCGAACACCGAGGCACCTTCCTCTGCGCGGCCGACGCTGCGGCGGAACGAGACGAACAGGTCGCGGCCGAGGCCCCATTCGTTGTCGCCGAGGTCGACGACCGCCGGTGCCCGCGCCGCCCATTCGGCGGCATCGACCAGCACCTCGAGCGCGCCGGTCAGGCAGTCGAGCCGAACGATGTCGCCGTCCTTCACCTTGGCGATCGGCCCGCCGTCGGCGGCCTCCGGGGTGACGTGGATCGCCGCCGGCACCTTGCCCGAGGCGCCCGACATGCGCCCGTCGGTGACGAGCGCCACCTTGCGGCCGCGGTCCTGCAGCACGCCGAGCGCGGGGGTCAGCTTGTGCAGTTCCGGCATGCCGTTCGCCTTCGGCCCCTGGAAGCGGATCACGGCGACGAAGTCGCGGTCGAGCTTGCCGGCCTTGAACGCCGCCTGCATCTCGTCCTGGCTGTGGAACACCAGCGCCGGCGCCTCGATCACCTGGCGTTCGGGCTTCACCGCCGAGGTCTTGATCACCGCGCGGCCGATGTTGCCGGCGAGCAGCTTCAGCCCGCCGGTCGCCTGGAACGGCGCGCTCGCCGGCCGCAGCACCGCCTCGTCCTGGCTGACGCCCGCCGCCGGCTGCCAGTGCACCGCGCCCGCGTCGTCGAGCTTCGGCTCGACCTTGTAGCCGTCGAGGCCTGAGCCCCAGATCGTCTTGACGTCGGCGTGCACCAGCCCTTCCTCGAGCAGCGTGGTGATCAGATAGCCCATGCCGCCGGCGGCGTGGAAATGGTTCACGTCGGCCATGCCGTTCGGGTAGACGCGGGCGACCAGCGGCGTCGCGTCCGAGATGTCGGAGAAGTCGTCCCAGTTGAGCATGATGCCGGCGGCGCGCGCCATGGCGATCAGGTGCATGGTGTGGTTGGTCGAGCCGCCCGTGGCGTTGAGCCCGACGACGCCGTTGACGATCGCCTTCTCGTCGATGATCTCGCCGACGGGGGTGTACTGGTTGCCCTGCGCGGTCAGGGCCAGCGCGCGCTTGGTCGCCTCGCGGGTCAGCGCGTCGCGCAGCGGCGTGTTCGGGTTGACGAAGGACGAGCCCGGCAGGTGCAGGCCCATGATCTCCATCAACATCTGGTTGGAGTTGGCGGTGCCGTAGAAGGTGCAGGTGCCCGGACCGTGGTAGGAGGCGCTCTCCGATTCCAGCAGTTCGGCGCGGCCGACCTTGCCCTCGGCATAGAGCTGGCGCGTCTTCGCCTTCTCGTCGTTGGAAATGCCGGTCGTCATCGGGCCGGCCGGCACGAACACCGCCGGCAGGTGACCGAACGACAGCGCGGCGATCAGCAGGCCCGGCACGATCTTGTCGCAGACGCCGAGATAGACGGCGGCGTCGAACATGTCGTGGCTGAGCGCCACCGCCGTCGACATGGCGATGACGTCGCGCGAGAACAACGACAGCTCCATGCCGGTCTGGCCTTGCGTGACGCCGTCGCACATCGCCGGCACGCCGCCCGCCACCTGCGCCACGGCCCCCACCTCGCGCGCCGCCGCGCGGATCAGGTCGGGAAAGCGCTCGTAGGGCTGGTGCGCCGACAGCATGTCGTTGAAGGCGGTGACGATGGCGAGGTTCGGCACCACGTCGCCCTTGAGGGCCGCCTTGTCGGAGGGGCCGCAGGCGGCGAAGCCGTGCGCGAGGTTGCCGCAGGCGAGCCGCGAGCGGCGCGGCCCCTTCTCACCGGCGATGCGGATACGCTCGAGATAGCGCTGGCGCGTGTCGTAGGAGCGCCGGGCGATGCGCTCGGTGACGTCGCCGATGCGGGCGTCGAGGGTCATGGGTCGGCCTCCTTCGATCGGGTGCCGGCGCGGGGGCGCCGGTGAAATTGCTTGCTGTTGTCTGCCTGCGGCCGGTCAGCGCGGCGCCGTCGGGCGCCGGCCGGTCACGGGCACCAGAATACGGTCGGCGGTGTCGCGGACCAGAGCACGCCGCGGATCGGCATCTCCTCGATGTCGCCCTCGGCCATCGCCGCGTCGAGCACCGCCCGCTTGACCGCCCCTTCGATGTGGAGGGCAATGCGGTCGGAGGCGAGGATCTGCGGCAGGGTAAAGGTCACCCGCGGCTCGCCGGCTGCCGGCGCCCGGATCGGCAGCACCACGTCGGTGCCCTCCGGATCGAGGCAGTCGGCCAGCCGGTCGCCGCCGGGAAAGAACGACGCGGTGTGCCCGTCGTCGCCCATGCCGAGCACCACCGCCGCGAACGGCATCGGCAGTTCGGCGATCGCGAGATCCACCGCGGCCATCCCCTCCTCCGGCGTCGGCGCGTCGGCGTAGAGCGGCACGAAGCGCGCCGCGGCCGCCCGGCCCTGCATCAGGTTGGCCCGGAGCAGCGCGGCGTTGGAGCGCTCGGAGGTCTCCGGCACCCAGCGCTCGTCGACGAGGGTGACGGTCACGCGCTCCCAGTCGAGGTCGTAGGCCGACAGCGCGCGGAAGAACCGCGTCGGCGTGCGCCCGCCGGAGAGCGCGATCGCGGCCGCGCCCAGCGTTTCAATCCGCTCGGCGATGCCTTCCGCCACGAAGGCGACGAGGGCGACCGCAAGGTCGTCGGCGTTGTCGAACGTGCGCAGGTCCATCAGCGTCCTCCCGCGGCGCGCGTCATTCCGCGCTCAGCGATTTCTCGTGCCATTCGCGCGTCGGATTGTCGAACCGGATCAGATCGCGCGCTTCGTCGGGCCCCCAGGACCCGGCCATATAGGGCTTCGGCGCCTTCTCGCTCGCCGCCCAGGCGTCGAGGATCGGGTCGACCCAGGTCCACGCCGCCTCGACCTCGTCGCGGCGCATGAACAAGGTGGCGTTGCCGCGGATGACGTCGAGCAGCAGCCGCTCGTAGGCATCCGGGTTGCGCACCTTGAACGCCGAGGCGAAGCTCATGTCGAGCGGCACCCGCTTCAGGCGCATGCCGCCGGGACCGGGATCCTTGATCTGCAGCCAGAGCTTGACGCCCTCGTCGGGCTGCAGCCGGATCACCAGCTCGTTGGCCGGGATCGGCTCGCCGTCGCCGAAGATCGAGTGCGGGATCTCGCGGAAGGCGACGACGATCTCCGAGACGCGGTTGGCGAGGCGCTTGCCGGTGCGCAGATAGAACGGCACCCCCGCCCAGCGCCAGTTGCTCACCTCGGCCTTGATCGCGACGAACGTCTCGGTCCGGCTCGTCTTGTTGGTGATCTCGTCGATGTAGCCCGGCACCGTGCCCGACTGGTTGACCCCGGCGCGGTACTGGCCGCGCACCGTGAGGTGGCTGACGTTGTGCGGGCCGATCGGCTTCAGCGACTTCAGCACCTTCAGCTTCTCGTCGCGCACGGCGTCCGCGTCCATCGACGACGGCGCCTCCATGGCGACGAGGCAGAGCAGCTGCAGGATATGGTTCTGCACCATGTCGCGCAGCGCGCCGGAGGTGTCGTAGTAGTCGCCGCGACCCTCGACGCCGATCGATTCCGCCACCGTGATCTGAACATGCTCGATGTGGGCGTTGTTCCAGAGCGGCTCGAACAGCGCGTTGGCGAAGCGCAGCGCCATCAGGTTCTGCACCGTCTCTTTGCCGAGATAATGGTCGATGCGGTAGATCTGGTCTTCCGGGAACACCCGGCCGACCGCGTCGTTGGTCGCCCGCGCCGACTTGAGGTTCTTGCCGAGCGGCTTTTCCACCACGACGCGCGTGTTTTCCGTAACGAGGCCGTGCCGGCCGATATGCTCGCAGATCGGGCCGAACAGGTCGGGACCGGTAGCGAGGTAGAAGGCGCGGACGCGGTCCTTGCCCTCGTCGAGCAGGGCGACGAGGTCAGGCCAGCCGGTGTCGGTGGTCGCGTCGCAGGCGACGTAGTGGATGCGCGACAGGAACTTGTCGACCGCCTTCTTGTCGAGCTCCTCACGACGCAGATGCGCCTCCAGCGCCGCCTGCACCTCCGCCCGGTACGCCTTGTTCGACTGCGGCCGGCGCGAGACGCCGATGATGCGGGCCCCGTCCGGGATCTGACCGTCGATGTCGCGATGGTAGAGGGCCGGCAGCAGCTTGCGGCGGGCGAGATCGCCGGTGCCGCCGAAGACGACGTAGTCGAAGGTATCGACGACGATGATGCGACTGGTCATGGAGCTCCTTGCGGGACAGTCCGGACGACCATGGCGGATCGGCCATGGAACGGGCGGCGACACGAAGGACCAGCGGGGCCACCGGCCATCGCCGGCCGTTCTCGCCGCATCCTAGCGGAGCACCATCCGCATTGCATCCGTGGGGCGGGAGCCGCCCCGGAAAAACCCCGGCACGGCGCCGGGGCGGAAGAGGTCAAGCCGGCGGATCGTCGCAGGGGCGGACGATCACGCCGAGGCCCCGGCCGGCAGATCCGCGGGGAGCGGGCCGCCGGGCCGGGGAAGGATCAGCCCCGGAGCGCGTGGAACGCTGCGACGAGGCCGCGGGTGGACGCATCCTGGTCGGCGCCGGGCTCGCGGGCGCCGGCAACCGCCGGCAACAGCGCGCTCGCCAGTTGCTTGCCGAGTTCCACGCCCCACTGGTCGAACGAGTTGATGCCCCAGATCACGCCCTGCACGAACACCTTGTGCTCGTAGAGCGCGATCAGCCGGCCGAGGGTGGCCGGATCGAGCGTCCGGTAGAGGATCGTGTTGGTCGGCCGGTTGCCGGGGAACACCTTGTGGGGCGCCAGCGCTGCGATCTCCTCCGCCGGCAGCTTTGCGGCCTCGAGCTCCGCCGTCGCCTCCGCCAGCGTCTTGCCCTTCATCAGCGCCTCGGTCTGGGCGAAGCAGTTGGCGACGAGCTTGGCGTGATGGTCCGACAGTTCCTCGTGCGGCACGGCGGCGAGCAGGAAATCCGCCGGGATCACGTCGGTGCCCTGGTGGATCAGCTGGTAGAAGGCGTGCTGGCCGTTGGTGCCCGGCTCGCCCCAGACGATCGGCCCGGTCGAGGTCGCGACCGGCGTGCCGTCGAGGGTGACGCCCTTGCCGTTCGATTCCATGTCGAGCTGCTGCAGGTAGGCCGGAAACCGCGACAGGCGCTGGTCGTAGGGCAGCACCGCATGGGTCGGGAAACCCCAGACGTTGCGGTACCAGATACCGAGCAGCGCCAGGATCACCGGCATGTTCTCGCCGAGCGGTGCCTCGACGAAGTGCCGGTCCATCTCGGCAGCGCCGTCGAGCAGCGCCTCGAAGTTCTCGAAGCCGACGGCGATCGCCACCGGCAGGCCGATCGCGCCCCAGACCGAATAGCGTCCGCCGACCCAGTCCCAGAAGCCGAACACTCGGTCGAGCCCGATGCCGAACTCCGACACCCGGTCGAGCGCCGTCGACACCGCGCAGAAATGCGCCCCCACCGCCGCCTCGCCGAGCGCGCCGCTGATCCAGTCGCGCGCGGTCTGCGCGTTGGTCATGGTCTCGGTGGTGGTGAAGGTCTTCGAGGCGACGATGAAGAGGGTCTTGCGCGGGTCGAGGTGCTTCAACGTGTCGGCGATATGGGCGCCGTCGACGTTGGAGACGTAGTGCATCCGCGGACCGCCGCCGGCGAACGGCGCCAGCGCCAGCGTCACCATGTAGGGGCCGAGGTCGGAGCCGCCGATGCCGATGTTGACGACGTCGGTGAACTTGTGCCCCGCCGAGCCGACGATGCCGCCGTCGCGCACCGCATCGACGAAGGCTTCCATCCGGGCGAGCACGTCGGACACGTCCGGCATCACGTTCCGGTCGTCGACGAGCACGGTGTCGCCCGCGCGCCGCCGCAGCGCCGTGTGCAGCACGGCCCGCTTCTCGGTGATGTTGATCGCCTCGCCGGCGAACATCGCATCGCGCCGCGCCGCGACCCCGGCTTCTTCGGCGAGGGCAACGAGCGCCGCCATCGTCTCGGCGGTGATGCGGTTCTTGGAATAGTCGAGCAGCATGTCGCCGAGACCGACCTGGAACGCCGCAAAGCGGCCGGCGTCGTCGGCGAACATCTGTCGCATCGTCTGCCCGGAGATCGCGTCCCTGTGCGCGATCAGCCCCGGCAGGGCAGCCTCGAGTGCGCTCGGCATTTTTTGGTTCTCTCCGACCGTCCCTGCAAACGCGCGGGATCATAGGCAGGAGATCAAAAACGCGCCAGCTTTTTTGATCGATGCCTGCAACTTTGTGCAAGAGGTGGAGGGAAATTCAGGGAGCTGCCGGGATTTGTGGAAAGACGGGGGCGGATCTGATCCGTCGTGCCGTGGGGCTTCCCCCTCCCTGTCCCTCCCCCGCTTCGCAGGAGAGGGGACGCAGGAGGTTAGGGCGCCTCGGTCATCAGCGCCTCGCTTCGGCGCAGCCTTCGCGTTACGAAAGCCCTCTCGCCCATCGTCCCCTCTCCTGCGAAGCGGGGGAGGGACAGGGAGGGGGGAAGCCCCACGGCACAGCCCCCCAGCGCCCCTACCCCGCCAGCGCCGACTTCAAGAACGCCGACGTCCGCTCCCACGCCAGTCCGGCCGCCGCCGCGTCGTAGCGCGCCGCCGAGGTGTCGTTGTTGAAGGCGTGGTTGGCGCCCTCGTAGACGTGGATTTCGTAGGTGACGCCTGCCGCCTTCAGCGCCGCCTCGTAGTCCGGGATGCCGGCGTTGATGCGCTCGTCGAGCCCCGCATAATGCAGCAGCATCCGCGCCTTGATGTTCGGCACCGCCTGCGCGTCGGGGGTCCGGCCGTAGTAGGCGACGCCGGCGCCGAGGTCGGGATCGGCGGTGGCGAGCTGGTTCACCATCGCGCCGCCCCAGCAGAAGCCGATCGCCCCGACCTTGCCCGTCGTCGCCTCGTGCCCGGCGAGGAAGCCGACGGTGGCGACCGCGTTCGAGACGGTCACCACCGGGTCGAGCGCGCCGATCATCTCGCGCGCCCGGTCCTCGTCGGCGGGCGTGCCGCCGGCCGGCGCCAGGAAATCGGGGGCGAGCGCGACGAAGCCCTCGAGCGCCATGCGGCGGGCGACGTCCTGGATATGGCCGTTGAGGCCGCGATTCTCGTGGATGACGATGACGCCGGGCAGCTTGTCGGTGACGCCGGCCGGGCGCACCAGATAGCCGCTCATCTCGCCGCCCTCGCCGGCCCAGCGCACGGTCTCGGTGACGACGCGCGCGTCGTCCTCGGCGATCACCGCCGCGCGCGCCTTGCTGGCTTCCAGCAGCGGCACGATCGCCGCGGCCGCCGCGCCGGAGCCGGCAGCGCGCGTCAGCTTCTCGAGGAAGCCGCGCCGGTCGAGCGTCAGGTGGGTGTACTCGTCGTAGAGGCGGATCATCTCCTGGGTGATCTGGACGCGCTCGGCCATGCTGGTCTCCTCCTCCGCTCGTTGGACACGGCCATGCCTCAGCGGCGGCCGGGGGCGGGACGACGGAGAGTATAGGCCGCAAGGCCGGCCCTGCCCCGCCGCATCACGGCGTTGTGAGATTCGGGACATCGCTCGACGGAGAGATCCGCCACCTGCAGGCGGGCCTCAACACTGCTCCGGCTATTCAGCCTTCGGCTTTGGACCGACTTCATAGACTATGCCCACACGCCTGCCGGCGAACCCCGGGGGTGGAGGAGCCACTTTCCCGCCATCTCTCACGGCCTGGAGAACCATGCCCGCGTACATCGCGGACATCTCCGACCTGGTGATCTCCAAATCATAGATACTGCCGTCCGGGGCAACTTTCAGTTCGAGATTCACGAGCCGCAGGTCTTTCCGGTTTGATGCGGAACCGATTGTTGAATTTGAAGCTATCTTTGTGAAGTGAGCTTGCAGAACTTGCCGATAGTCTCCGTCCACCCCCGTGGCGGGTGCGTGTCGGCACGACGCCATGATCAGCATGACGCCGAGGCCTAGAAACCGCGTCACTCGCCCGCGCGCCGTTGAAGAAATGATCATCGTGAACAGGTCTCGGATCGCATCCGCCCGAATGTTCTGGGCGTCGACAGGGTAGCCTGAGAACTCGTCGCGACACCATCGCAGCCACCGGCGGGCGACCACCCGCCGCGCGTTCAATCCGGCCGCTTGCGCCCGCTGCGGCTCATCGCGGCGCGCAGGCTCTGGCGCCAGGAGCGGGCCGAGACGCCGGCGCCGGTTCGCGGCCCGCGCCGCCACACCGCCGAGACGGCACGGCTCTGGCGCAGGCTGCGCCAGCCGGGGCCGGGGCCGGCGCCGAGCGCGCCCTCGCCGGCGGTGCCGGCCATCGCCGTGGCCGGCGCGCTGCTGAGAATCACCATGTTGCGCATGTCCATGGCGTTGCCGCGCCAGTTGAAGCCGTTGCCGCCGAGCGCAGCGAACCACAGCACCGGCAGGCTGGCGTCACGCACGATCCAGGCGGCGAGCGCCTTCGGCGACACCGGCCAGCCGAGCCGCAGCGCCAGCACCACCTCGGCGCCGTACCAGAGCACGGCGAAGCCGGCCGCCGCGACGGCCGGGATCACGCCGAGCACCGCGAGCGCCACGGCGCCGAGCACCGGCAGGAAGCCGCCGGCCAGCACCTCGGGCGCGAAGAACAGCGGGAACGACATCCGGCGCAGGCGCGCCCAGCGCAGCTGCCGGTTCCAGACTTCCGCGAGGCTGCGCTTGCCGAGCGGCTGCGGGAACGGCCGCCGCACCAGCCGCACCTTCAGGCCCGCGCCGCGCACCACCTTGGTCGAGGCCGCGTCTTCGGCGGCCTCGGAGGCGAGCTGGGCGATGCCGCCGGCGCGGTCGAGGTCGGCCTTGCGCCAGAGCATGGTCTTGCCCTGGGCGAAGCCGATGCCGACGGCGTCGGCCGCGAGCTGCCAGCGGCCCTGGAAGCTGTTGAGGAAGGCGCATTCGATCTCGGCGCAGAAGCCGTCCGGCCGGCTGCCGACGGGGGGCGAGCAGACGAGACCGGTGTCGGGCATCCAGGCGGCGAAGAGCTGCGCGAGGTAGTCGCGCGGCATCAGCACGTTGCTGTCGGCCATCACTACGAACTCGTGCCGCGCGTCGGCCCAACCCTTGACGAGGTTGTTGAGCTTCGGATTGACGCTGATGCGGTCGTCGCCGACGAGAATGCGGGCGGGCACCGCCGGGTATTCGGCGATCAGTTGCTCGCAGAGCGCGATCACCGGGTCGTCGGCATCGGCGACGCAGAACACCACCTCGTAGGTGTCGTGGTCGAGCTCGAAGGCCGAGCGCAGCGTCTCCTCGAGATGGTTCTCGATGCCGCGGACCGGTCTGAGGATCGTGACCGCCGGCAGCGCGGTGCCGGCCGGGGGCTGCTTCGCCCGGACGACATCGCGGACGAGAACCGCGAGGATGCCGGTGACGTGGACGGTGAGGGCGAACAGGCAGAAGGAGGCGATCAGCAGCGTCACGGTGGTCATCTGTATGACGTCTCGCTCTCGGCGACAGGCGCTATCGATCTGCCGGTCGGCAGATTTCATGCCACATCGCAAATAGGTGCGACGGTTCCGTGACGGAAGGGGTGCAGCGCAACAAGGCGCTTTGGTGGCAACGCGCGTGCGCCGGCCCTGCCGCGGTTGCGGCGGCGCGCTTCGCCCCCCTTACGAAAATGGCGCGGCTTTCGCCGCGCCATCTCGAGGATCGAATTTGCGAACGATCAGAAGTCCATGTCGCCCATGCCGCCGCCCGGCATCGCCGGCGCTGCCGCCTTCTTGGGCTTCTCGGCCACCATTGCCTCGGTGGTGATCAGCAGGCCGGCGACGGACGCCGCGTCCTGCAGCGCGGTGCGCACGACCTTGACCGGGTCGATGACGCCGGTCTTCACGAGGTCGCCGTACTCGCCGGTCTGGGCGTTCCAGCCGAAGGTCGGCTCGGCCGATTCGAGGATCTTGCCGACGACGATGGAGCCGTCCGCGCCCGCGTTGATGGCGATCTGACGCGCCGGCGCCTGGATGGCGCGGCGGACGATGTCGACGCCCGTGCGCTGGTCGGCGTTGTCCGGGGCGACGCCGTCGAGCGCCTTCAGCGCGCGCAGCAGCGCGGTGCCACCCCCCGAGACGATGCCCTCTTCGACGGCCGCGCGGGTGGCGTGCAGCGCGTCGTCGACGCGGTCCTTCTTCTCCTTGACCTCGACCTCGGTCGCACCGCCGACGCGGATGACGGCGACGCCGCCCGCGAGCTTGGCGAGGCGCTCCTGCAGCTTCTCACGGTCGTAGTCCGAGGTGGTCTCCTCGATCTGCGCCTTGATCTGCGCGACGCGGGCCTCGACCTCGGCCGAGGAACCGGCGCCGTCGACGACCGTGGTGTCTTCCTTGGTGATCAGGATGCGCTTGGCGCGGCCGAGCATGTCGAGCGTGACGCTCTCGAGCTTGATGCCGATGTCCTCGGAGATCGCGGTGCCGCCGGTGAGAACCGCGATGTCCTGCAGCATCGCCTTGCGGCGATCACCGAAGCCCGGTGCCTTGACGGCCGCGACCTTGAGGCCGCCGCGCAGCTTGTTGACGACGAGCGTGGCGAGCGCCTCGCCCTCGACGTCCTCGGCGATGATGACGAGCGGCTTGCCCGACTGCACCACGGCCTCGAGCACCGGCAGCAGCGCCTGCAGGTTGGAGAGCTTCTTCTCGTGGATCAGGATGTAGGGGTCTTCGAGCTCGACCCGCATCTTCTCCTGGTCGGTGACGAAGTAGGGCGAGAGGTAGCCACGGTCGAACTGCATGCCCTCGACGACTTCAAGCTCGGTCTCGGCGGTCTTCGCCTCCTCGACGGTGATGACGCCCTCGTTGCCGACCTTCTGCATCGCCTCGGCGAGGAAGCGGCCGACTTCGGCGTCGCCGTTGGCGGAGATGGTGCCGACCTGGGCGATCTCGTCGTTGGAGGTGACGTCGCGGGCCTGCGACTTCAGGCTGGCGACGACCTTCTCGACGGCGAGGTCGATGCCGCGCTTCAGGTCCATCGGGTTCATGCCGGCGGCCACCGCCTTGGCGCCTTCCTTGACGATCGCCTGGGCGAGCACGGTCGCCGTGGTGGTGCCGTCACCGGCGAGGTCGTTGGTCTTCGAGGCCACTTCGCGCACCATCTGGGCGCCCATGTTCTCGAACTTGTCCTCGAGCTCGATCTCTTTCGCGACCGTCACGCCGTCCTTGGTAATGCGGGGCGCGCCGAACGACTTCTCGATCACGACGTTGCGGCCCTTGGGGCCGAGGGTGACCTTCACCGCGTTGGCGAGAATGTCGACGCCGCGCAGCATCCGGTCGCGCGCATCGACGCTGAACTTTACTTCCTTGGCAGCCATGACTGCGTCTCCTTGACGGAATTGTCCGAAATTTCAGCTGGGGGCGGCGGCGCTCAGGCGGCCTGCTTCGCGGCGGCGGTGATCTCGATCACGCCGAGGATGTCGCTCTCCTTCATGATCAGGAGCTCCTCGCCGTCGATCTTCACCTCGGTGCCCGACCACTTGCCGAACAGGATGCGGTCGCCGGCGGCGACGCCGAGCGGCACGATCTCGCCCTTGTCGTTGCGGGCGCCGGGGCCGACGGCCACCACTTCGCCCTGCTGCGGCTTCTCCTTGGCGGTATCCGGGATGATGATGCCACCCGCGGTCTTCGCCTCCGCCTCGATGCGGCGCACGACGACGCGGTCGTGAAGGGGCCGAAAAGTCATGGGAACCTCCGTCTGTTGTCTCTTCGCGATTGACAGAAACAGGCGTGACGCCCGCGCTCGGGCCGTCACGCGGGCGTGATCTGGCATTCGGACAAACGGGGCGCAAGAGGGGGCGTGAAAATTTTTGGCACTCGGCGCAAAGAGTGCCAGCGCGTCTGCACCGGCGCTGCGGCTGCGCGCCGGGATCGGCGACCACGGGTGCCCCGCGCAGCAGCTGCCGCGCCCCCGGCACGGCCCGGCGTTGCACCGCACCGCTGATGACACAGCCTGAAACGACAAAAGACGGGCCGGCGAAACCGGCCCGTCTCTCTTGAAGCTGCTTCAAAATCCGGAGGGGGCAGCCCTGGATGAAACAATCAACGAAAGTTCAGAGGTAAATGTATTGCGTAATACGGTGCCGAGCATAGGACCGACCCCGGCCATGAGTCTTGGCACCAGGCGCAACACGGCTTTGCGTGAGGCGCAAAATCGTGGCATCTTTCGCCCCGTTCGCATGCCGAGCGCTTACGAGACGTCGAGACGGCGACATCGCCGCCCGGCGCGCGCGTTCCGGAGGATGCCATGGGCGCTCTTCTCGAGGAGACCGCACCGGAGAGCGCCGATCTCGCGCCCGGCCGGCACACCGCCGTCACCGGCGAAGGCGACGCCGCCGACCGCAGCACCGTCGAGACCTGGCAGAAGCGCTTTGCCGAACTGATCATCCCCTGCGCCGTCCGCCCGACCCGCAGCGGCCGTTTCTCGGCCAATGCCGACGTCGTCGTCGTCGGCGGCGTGCTGGTCGCGCGCTACGTGCTGTCGCCGATGAAGATGGACCGCGGCGAGGACCATCGCCGCGCCACCGACGACAGCCTGACCTTCTCGGTCGCCACCGCCGGCAAGCTCCGCTGCACGCAAGGCGCGCGCACGGCCGAGTTCGGTGCCGGCGAGGCGGTGCTGCTGTCGACCCGCTCGGCCAACACCCTCGAGACGACCGGGGGCGGCTTCATCGGCATCAAGCTGCCGCGCGCGCTGCTGGCGAGCTGTGCGCCGGCGCACGCCGACATCGACTTTTGCCACATCGGCGCCGGCAACCCGGCGCTGCGCAGCCTGCTCGCCTATGTAGACGCCGTGGTGCGCAACGAGGCGGAGATGCCCCAGGTGGTGGCGCAGCTCTTCGCCCGCCACATGACCGACTTCATCGCGGCAACCGTCGGCGCCGACCGCCCGGCCGCCGAGGACGACAGCCGCTCCGCCCGCCGGGCGGTGCGCCGCGCCGCGCTGCAGACCGCGATCGACCTGCACCATGCCGATCCCGATCTCGGCATCGAGCGCTTCGCCGGCATCGTCGGCCTGTCGGCGCGCACCATCCAGGCGCTGTTCGCGGAAGACGAGACCAGCTTCTCCGATCGGCTGCGCGAGACGCGGCTGGAGAAGGCCCGTCAGGCGATCCAGCGCGCGGGATCGCACGCCAGCATCGCGACGATCGCCTTCGAGGTCGGCTTCCGCGACATCTCGACCTTCAACCGCGCCTTCCGCCGTGCCTATGACCGCACGCCGGGCGAGATGCGGGCCGAGGGCGGCTGGAATCACTGAGCCTTCCAGGCCGGACAGTCCGGCACGAACCGGGTCTGCCCAGCGGATCCCGGCTCAACTCGCGCGGCGGGAGACGACCGGCTGGCCGGCGCCGACCATTCCGGTCGCGGCCGCCGTGTCCACCCGCGGCACGGCCGGGGACGACCCCGCGCCCGGCGCCGCCGTCGGTCTTGCCGCCGCCATCTTGCCGATGCTGGAAGCGACGCGGTCGCGGCCCTCGGATTTCGCCGCATAGAGCGCGCGGTCGGCCGCCGCGAACAGCACGCCGAAATCGGCGTCGGGGCCGCATTCCGCAAGGCCGATGCTGACGGTCACCGGCAGCCGGTCGCCGTGATAGACGATCGCCGTCGCCGCGACCGCGGCCCGCAGCCGCTCCGCCACGGCCCGGCCGGTCGCCGGATCGGCCTCGGGCAGGAACACGCCGAACTCCTCGCCGCCGAGGCGGCCGATCAGCGCGTCGGGCGGCAGTTCGCTGCGGGTGATCTCGCAGAAGCGGATCAGCGCGTGGTCGCCGGCGAGATGGCCGAAGCGGTCGTTGATGCGCTTGAAATGGTCGAGATCGGCGAGCAGCAGCACGCCGCCGCGCCGCCGCCGGCGCATCAGCGCCACCGTGGCGTCGACGAAGGCACCGCGGTTGCTGACGCAGGTCAGCGGATCGACGGTCGCCGCGGCGCGCAGCCCCGCCTCCGCCCGCTCCTTCGCCATCACCATGTAGAGATAGCCGATAGCGATGACGTTGATCATCGTCTCGAAGGACAGCACGCCGAACCACGGCGACGCGGGCATGCCCTGCGCGAGGCCGACGGGCTCGAGAATCGCGAGCGGGATGCGCAGCAGGAACGCCAGCCCGTGCAGCAGGTGCAGCAGGATGATGGCGAAGCCGGATCGCAGCGGCTCCTGCCGGTAGCCGCGCCAGGCGTCGAAGGCCGTCATGAAGGAATAGCCGCCGACGATGACCGACAGCACCACGATCCGGGCGGTCACCGACTGGTAGACCGATGGCTCGGCGCAGGCGATCAGCCAGACGATTGTGCCGAACAGCGCCCAGAAGGGCTGCGGCGGCAGCCTGAAGAAGGTGCGCAGCCCGGCCCACAGCACGCCGTAGCCGGTGCAGATCACCGCGTTGGCGACCATGATCGAGGCGACGTCCGGCACCGCGTTCCTGAGCGCCAGCAGGGTGCAGCCGACGGTGCCGAGGCCGTGGGCGAGCGCCCAGAGCGCGTAACTCGTCTCGCTGCGCGACTGCAGCCAGAGCATGCCGAACAGAGTCCCGGCGAGCGCCGTAACGGCGACCGTCACCAGAACGAGTGTCGGAATGTCCAGAAGCTGCATGATCCCCCCGTGGCCTCGAACCTATCAGGTCCATTGCTGACCAAGGGTTAACAGTTCTGTACGGGCGCCGCCCTCCCCCGGGAGGCGGCGCGCGAGCCGCGTCGCTCAGGACGGGATGCGGCCTTCGCGAACGCCGTGGCAGGCGACGGCGAGCGGCGAGCCTTCGATCCGCAGCGCCGGCACTTCACGGCGGCAGCGCTCGTTGGCGAACGGGCAGCGCGGATGGAAGGCGCAGCCGGGCGGCGGCGCCAGCGGCGAGGGGAGCTCGCCTTTCAGCCGGATCCGCTCTTTCCGCGCCGTCGGATCGGCGACCGGCGTCGCCGACAACAGCGCCCGGCTGTAGGGGTGCAGCGGCTCGGCGAAGATGTCGTCCCGCGTCGCGTGCTCGACCGGGCGGCCGAGGTACATCACCAGCACCTCGTCGGCCATGTGGCGAACGACCGAAAGATCATGGCTGATGAAGAGATAGGCGAGGCCGAACTCGGACTGCAGTTCGGTGAGGATGTTGAGCACCTGCGCCTGGATCGAGACGTCGAGCGCCGAGACGGGCTCGTCGAGCACCAGCACCTTCGGCCGCGTCATCAGCGCCCGGGCGATGGCGATCCGCTGGCGCTGGCCGCCGGAGAACATGTGCGGATAGCGGTCGTAATGCTCGGGCCGCAGCCCGACCCGTGTCAGCATCTCGATCGCCGCCGCACGGCGGGTCTCGGCGTTCTGGTCCGTGTTGATGACCAGCGGTTCCTCCAGGATCTGCCCGACGCGCTGGCGCGGATTGAGCGAGCCGTAGGGATCCTGAAACACGATCTGCACCGCAAGGCGCAGGACGCGGGCGCTCTCGCCATGCGCGGCGGTCACGTCCATGCCGTCGACGACGAGGCTGCCGGCGGTCGGGGTCTCGATCATCGTCACGACGCGCGCCAGCGTGGACTTGCCGCAACCCGATTCGCCGACGACGGCCAGCGTGTGGCCGCGCTCCAGCACGAAGGACGCGCCGACGAGCGCCTTCACCTCGGCGGTCTTGCGGAACGGCCCGCGGCCGAGCTGATAGGTCCGGGACAGCTCCCGGGCCTCGATGACGACAGGGGCTGCGGCCGTCATGCGGGCTCCTCGGCGGCATTGGCGATGCGGTTCGGGGCGGGGTGGCCGATCGGTCGGCCCTGCACCAGCGGATAGTGGCAGAGCGCGAAGCCCGCCATTGCCCCCTGCCGGTGCGGCACGCGCTCGCGGCAGCGCTCGGTGGTGTAGCGGCAGCGCGGGCTGAACAGGCAGCCGGACGGGCGGTCGAACTGCCCGGGCACGACACCGGGGATCGACGGCAGCCGCCGCGACGTCGCCCGCTCCGGAAGAGCGGCGAGCAGCGCCGCGGTATAGGGATGGTGCGGGTCGTCGAACAGGCCGGCGACCGGCTGCTCCTCCACCTTCTGGCCGGCGTACTGCACCTGCACCCGCTCGGCCGTCTCGGCGACGACGCCCATGTCGTGCGTGATCAGCACCAGCGCCATGCCCTGCTCACGCTGCAGGTCGACCAGCAGGTCGAGGATCTGCGCCTGGATGGTGACGTCGAGCGCCGTGGTCGGCTCGTCGGCGATCAAAAGCTTCGGCTTGCAGGCGAGCGCCATCGCGATCATCACGCGCTGGCTCATGCCGCCCGAAAGCTGGTGCGGAAACGCCTTCAGCCGCGCTTCGGGCGCCGGGATGCCGACGAGGTCGAGCAGTTCGATCGTGCGCTTGCGCCGCTCCGCCCGGTCGAGGCCGAGGTGCACCTTCAGCGCCTCGCCGATCTGGAAGCCGACCGTGAAGCACGGGTTGAGGCTCGACATCGGCTCCTGGAAAATCATCGCCATGTTCTTGCCGACGATCCGCCGCCGCTGCCGGCCGGAGAGACCGCGCAAATCGGTGCCGTCGAACGACATCCGGTCGGCGGTGACCTTGGCGGTCCACGGCAGGAGGCCCATCAGCGCCAGCATCGACACCGACTTGCCCGATCCCGATTCGCCGACGATGGCGAGGATCTCGCCGCGGTCGCAGGTGAGAGACACCTCGTCGACGGCCTTGAAGCGGCCGTTGACCGTGGCGAACTCGACGGTGAGATTCTCGATCTCAAGCAGGGGCATGGACCACCTCGCCAAGGCTCGGGCTGCGCTGAGGCTGATAAGGCCGGGTGGTCATCGATCCGCTCCGCTGTGCTGTTCGGCCGATGGCCCCGCGACGGGCTGCCGGCCGGTTCTCGGGCGATGGGTGCAGGCGCCGCATCAGATCTTGCGCCATGGATCGCGCGGCTCGCCGTCGATGCCCTCTTCGGCGAACACTTCCCGCTCGAGGTAGCCGCGGAACTCGACCATCGTCTCCGCCCACCAGTCGATTTCCTGCTCGAGCCCGTCCTTGGTGTAACCGGTCCGCAGGTTCAGCGTTCGGTCGAGGCCGATGTACTTCTCCGCCGGCACCGCCCAGGCCCGGCCGAGAAACTTCTCGGCGTTCCACCGGTTGGCGACGCCCATCGCCTCGTCGCTACCCGAATAGGACCAGGAGACGGCGAGGATCGCGACCGGGCAGGCGCGGCCGTCGTCGCAGCCATAGAAGGTGATGGCGTAGTTCAGCGCCTCCGCCCGGGTGTTGATGCGCGGGTTCTCGCCGCTTTCGTTCAGCTGTGCCTTGTAGCCGAAGTCCTGCAGCATGGTCAGGAAGGCGGCGGGGTCGCGCGGGTCCGGCTCGGCCGCGACGCTGGCGGCGCCCACGGCGACCTCCAGCGCGGAAAAGGCGGCGCCGGCGGCGGCCGCCCCCGCGAAGGCCAGCGCCAAATGGAGGAACCTGCGCATCCGCCCTGCTGCAACCATGGCTTAGCTCCGCTTCAGCTTCGGGTCCAGCGCATCGCGCAGGCCGTCGCCCATCACGTTGATCGCGAGCACGGTGATCAGGATGGCAAGGCCCGGGAAGGTCACCACCCACCAGGCGCGGAGAATGAACTCGCGCGATTCCGCCAGCATCGTGCCCCACTCCGGCGTCGGCGGCTGTGCGCCCATGCCGAGGAAGCCGAGCGCGGCGGCCTCGAGGATCGCGTTGGAGAACGACAGCGCCGATTGCACGATCAGCGGCGCCATGCAGTTGGGCAGGATGGTGACGAACATCAGCCGCAGCTTGCCGGCCCCGGCGACCCGCGCCGAGGTGACGTAGTCGCGGCCGCGCTCGTTCATCACCGCCGCCCGGGTCAGCCGCACGTAATGCGGCTGCAGCACCAGCGCGATGGCGATCATCGCGTTGACAAGGCCCGGGCCGAGGATCGCGACCAGCACCAGGGCCAGCAGCAGGCTCGGAAAGGCGAGCACGATGTCCATGACGCGCATGATCACCGTGTCGACGATGCCGCCGAAGAAGCCGGCGAGCAGACCGAGCGAGATGCCGCCGATCAGTGCGATCGAGACGACGACGAAGCCGATGAACAGCGAATAGCGCGCGCCGAAGATCAGCCGCGAGAGCATGTCGCGGCCGATCGGGTCGGTACCGAGCAGGAAGCGCCAGTCGCCACCCTCCTGCCAGACGGGCGGCGTCAGCAACGCGTCGCGGAACTGCTCGTTCGGCGCATGCGGCGCCACCAGCGGCGCCGCGGCGGCGATGACGAGCAGCAGCACGAAGATCGCAAGGCCCGCGACGGCACCGCGGTTCTCGGAGAAATAGCGCCAGAACTCGCGCAGCGGCGACGGCCGGGCGAAGACGGCCGGGGCGGTGGCGGGCCGAGTGGACTCGATGTCGGTCATGGCCTCACCTCCTGTGCCGGATGCGCGGATTGATGAGGCCGTAGAGCAGGTCGACCGTGAGATTGACGATCATCACCACGATCGCGATCATCACCAGCCCGCCCTGCACGGCCTGATAGTCGCGCCGCGAGATGGAATCGATCATCCACTTGCCGATGCCGGGCCAGGAAAAGATCGTCTCGGTCAGGATCGCCCCGGCGAGCAGCACGCCGACCTGCAGGCCGATCGTGGTGATCACCGGGATCAGCGCATTGCGCAGCGCATGGCCGCCGACGACGCGCAGCGGCGACAGCCCCTTGGCCCGCGCCGTGCGGATGTAGTCCTCGCCGAGCACTTCCAGCATCGCCGAGCGCGTCTGGCGCGCGATCACCGCGAGCGGGATGGTGCCGAGCACGATGGTCGGCAGGATCAGGTGCTGCACCGCCGAGTTGAACGCGCCGCGCTGGCCCGAGATCAGGCTGTCGATCAGCATGAAGCCGGTCACGGGCGGGAAGAAGTAGAGCAGCGAGATCCGCCCCGACACCGGCGTCCACTGCAGCCAGCCGGAAAACACGATGATCAGCAGCAGCGCCCACCAGAAGATCGGCATCGAATAGCCGACGAGGGCCGTCGACATCACGAGATGGTCGGGCGCCTTGCCGCGCTTCACGGCGGCGATCACGCCGGCCGGGATGCCGAGCACGACGGCGAAGATGATCGCGGCGAGCGACAGTTCCAGCGTCGCCGGAAACAGCGTGAAGAACTCGTCCCACACCGGCCGCTTGGTCGAGAACGAGACGCCGAGATCGCCGGAGAGCAGGTTGCCGAGATAGGCGAAGTACTGCTCGTACAGCGGCCGGTCGAAACCGAGGCGGGTGGCGAGCTCCGCATAGCGTTCCGGCGTGATGCCGCGCTCGCCGGCGAGCAGCAGGATCGGATCGCCGGGCAGCAGGCGGATGAAGAAGAAGGCCGCCAGCGTCACGCCGATGAAGGTCGGTATGAGCAGCAGGACGCGCCTCAGCAGGAAGGCCAGCATCTTTGATCACTTTGCTGTCGCGAGCGACATGCGGAGCCCGGCACGGGCCGTCGGCTTTCGTCCACCGGGCCCTTCCCGGGGTCCGGCGGACCGCAGGACGCGGGGGATGCCATTTCCAGCAACGGAAAAAGCGGTCGGCTCAGCGGTGACCCGCGGTCATCCCGCCGTGGCCGTCGCCCGACCACGCTCGGGAGATGACCGGACGTTCCGGCCTCGCGCGGGGGAAGACGGCGCCACCACCGGCCGGCCCATGGACAGGCTCCTGACGGAGGAAGGGGGCGCGGCGATGCCGCGTCCCCTCCCCGCCGTCAGATCGTCTCGCCTGGGCTTACTCGGCGACGTCGACACCGTCGAAGCGGTGCGAGCCGAGCGGGTCCATGACGTAGCCCGAAACCTTGGGCGACAGCGCCATGAACACCGTCGAGTGGGCGATCGTCGCCCACGGCGCCTGGGTCTTGAACTCGATCTGGGCCTGCTCGTAGAGCGCGGTGCGCTCGGCGACGTCGGCCGTGACCTTCGCCTTCTGGATCAGGTCTTCGAACGGCTGGTAGCACCAGTTGGCGCGGTTCGAGCCGCCGACGCCGGCACAGCCGAGCAGCACGGCGAGGAAGTTGTCCGGATCGCCGTTGTCACCGGTCCAGCCCAGCAGCACGGCGCCGTCGCGGGCCTTGTCCTGGCTGAGCTTCAGGTATTCGCCCCACTCGTAGGAGACGATCTCGACCTCGACGCCGACCTTCGAGAAGTCGGCCTGGATCAGTTCGGCCATGCGGCGGGCGTTCGGGTTGTAGGGGCGCTGCACCGGCATCGCCCAGACCTTCATCTTGAGCCCGGAAACGCCGGCGGCCTCGAGTTCGGCCTTGGCGGCTTCGGGATCATAGGGGTCGTCGACGGTGGCGTCGTTGTAGCTCCACATCGTCGGCGGGATCGGGTTCTTGGCCGCCTGGCCGGAGCCCTGGAACACCGCCTCGAGGATGGCGTCCTTGTTGATCGCTTTGTTCAGCGCCTTGCGGACTTCCGGCTTGTCGAACGGCGGCTGCAGCGCGTTGTAGGCGAGGAAGCCGATGTTGAGGCCGGGCTGTTCCATCAGGTTGACGTCGGCGTCGGTCTTCAGCGCCGCGATGTCGGCCGGGTTCGGATAGGGCACCACATGGCACTCACCCGACTTCAGCTTCTGCTGGCGGACCGAGGCGTCGGTGGTGATCGCGAACACGAGGTCGTCGATCGGCTGCTTGCCGCCCCAGTAGTCGGCGTGCGCCTGATAGCGGATCACCGCGTCCTTCTGGTAGGCGAGGAACTTGAACGGGCCGGTGCCGACGGGCGCCTGGTTGAGGTCGGCCCGCTTGTCGTCGGCGGCGAGCTTGTCGGCATATTCCTTCGAGACGATCGAGGCGAAGTCCATCGCGAGGTTGGCGATGAACGGCGCTTCGGGCCGCGACAGCACGAACTTCACGGTCAGGTCGTCGACCTTGACGATCTCCGTGATCAGGGTGCCCATCTCCATGCCGTCGAAATATTCCCATGCGCCGCCGGCGTAGGAATACCAGGGGTCATCCTTCTTCATCTGCCGTTCGAACGAGAAGATCACGTCGTCGGCGTTGAGATCGCGCGACGGGGTGAAGAAGTCGGTGGTGTGGACCTTGACGCCCGGACGCAGCTTGAAGGTGTACTCGAGACCGTTGTCCGAGACTTCCCAGCTCTCCGCGAGGCCGGGGACGATGTCGGTCGAGCCCTTCGCGAACTCGACGAGGCGGTTGTAGACGGTCTTCGCCGAGGCATCGAAGGTCGTGCCGGCGGTATAGGGCGCCGGATCGAAGCCCTCCGGGCTGCCTTCCGAGCAATAGATCAGGGTCTTGGCCTGGCTGGCCGCGGTGAAGCCGGCGGTCAGGCCGGCGGCGAGCACGGTCGCCGCCAAGAGACGGGAAATGAGCTGCATGGAATCGCATCCCCTGTTGCCGGCTCTGAGATGCCGGGCTTAATGCGTTAGGAGTTCAGCCGGGCGATCGTTTCGTTCGCTTTCGTTCTTCGACTGGACTTGGCGCCATCCGATCCGACCCCGGCGCCGAGATCAAGCCTGAATCTCCACCGCTTGGACAAAAATTCAGCAGCCATTGCTTTGCAGCGCCACGCGCTGCGACGATAGTGAGGTATGATCACTTTCGTTGCCGTGATCTTCGCCAAAAATCGGCCGTACGGCGACAAATCCACGAAAAGCATGCCGATCGCTAGCGAATAGAGCGGAAGCCGCGCCGAAGGACGCGTACGGAAACGAAACCGGTTTCGAAGCCGTGTCGTCGATCGGGTGATCCGAAATCGTCACCGTCCGGGCCAACTTCGCCGTTAAGGACCTCTTTGTACGCATGTGCGAAAAGCGAAGCGGGGACCGCTGCGGCGGACGCCGGACGAGGGTTGCGCAGAGGGAGCCGCAAGCGTGTTCGAATGGGTCGTCGGCATCGTCGAGAGCATGGGCTATCTCGGCATTTTCCTTCTGATGTTCATCGAGAACGTGTTCCCACCGATCCCGTCGGAAGTGATCATGCCGCTCGCCGGCTTCGCCGCCGCGCGCGGCGAGCTCGAGCTCTGGCTGGTGATTCTGTCGGGCACGCTCGGTTCGATCGCCGGCGCCTGGTTCTGGTATTTCATCGGCCTCTGGTTCGGCCGCAAGCGCTGCGAATGGATCATCGACCGCTATGGCCGCTGGCTGACGCTGTCGCGCGAGGATTTCGACAAGGCCTATGACTGGTTCCACTGGCGCGCCGGCTGGGCCGTCGGCCTCGGCCGCATGCTGCCGACGATCCGCACGCTGATCTCGGTGCCGGCCGGCGTCGCCCGCATGCCGCAGCTCGCCTTCCTCGCCTGGACCAGCCTCGGCACCATCGGCTGGACCGCCCTGCTCGCCTATGCCGGCGTCATCCTCGAAAGCCACTACGACGCCGTCGAGAGCTACATCGACCCGCTGTCGAAGGGCGTCATCGCGGTGGTGGTGATCGTCTACGTCTACCGCCTCGTCACCTTCAAGCCGTCGCCGCGCCGGCCTTAAGGCGGGCGCGGAGCATCGGCTGCGCCAAAGCGCAGCGTTGCCGACGCCGCGGCTTTTCCCTCGCCCTTCGAGACAGGCGCTTCGCGCCTTCCTCAGGATGAGGGAAAAGGACAAATGCCTGACCTGAAATAAGAATCCCCCCGGGGGCTTCATCCTGAGGAGGCCCGGAACGGCCGTCTCGAAGGACGAGGCTGGGCGCGCCGGCCGACGAATTTTGCCCGAGCGGTCGCATCCCGCTGGACGGGGCTTGGCGAAGGCCGCGACCGCAGCGATGCCGGAGCCCGCCCCGAAGCGCCGGCAAGCCCCACCGTCCCTCCCCCTCAATGCCCGTCGACATACTCGTCGACCGAGGTCTTCACTGTGCCGATGTGCTCGCGCATCGCCTGCGAGGCCCCGTCGCGGTCGCCGCGCAGGATCGCCTGCACCACCCGGTCGTGTTCGGAGTAGGAGCGCGCGAGGCGGCCGAGGTTGCGGAACTGGGCGCGGCGGAACGGCTGCAGCCTGAGCCGGGTCGCCAGCGTCAGCTCGGCGATGTGGCCGTTGTGGGCGCCGAGGTAGACGGCGTTGTGGAACGCCTCGTTGAGCTCGTGATAGCGCTGCGGATCGCCCGAGCGCACCAGTTCGCCCAGCGCGTCGTGCACCCGTTCGAGCTCGCGCCGCTCGTTCGCCAGCATCCGGATCGCCGCAAGGCCGGCGCAGACCGCCTCGAGCTCGGCCATCGCCGTGAACAGCTCCTCGAGCTTTTCCGGCGAGAGCCGCGCCACCACCGCGCCGCGGTGCGGCCGCACCTCGATTAGCCCGCTGGCAGAAAGCTGGCGCAGCGCCTCGCGTACCGGCGTGCGCGACACGCCGTAGCGCGCCGCGATGCGCACCTCGTCGAGCGGCGTGCCCGGCGGCAGGTCGCCGCGCAGGATCTCGTCGGCGAGCTGCAGCCGGAGGTCTTCCGTCCGGGTGCGGCGGCCGTCCTCGGCCGGCTTGACGAGACCCATCATGACGTGGCCGCCGCCGGATCGGCGATGACGCTGACATGGGCGGCGGCGACCTTCCAGCCGTCCGCCGTCCGCACCCAGCTCTGCATCTGCCGGCCGACCTTGCCCGGCGCGCTGTCGCGGTAGAACAGCGTCGAGGCGATGGCGAAGTCGGTGCCGTAGGTGGTGATCACGGTGCGGTCGATCCGCCGCTCCAGCCCCGCCGACGGACGGCCGGCCCGGAACGCCGCGATCTCGGCATAGCCGTAGAGGTTCTCACCCCCGCCGTAGCGGATCGTCGTCGGGGCGTCGAGGAACAGCCGGTCGAGGGCCTCGACGTCGTTGGTGGTGAGCGCCCGCTCATAGTCGGCGAACACCGCCTCGACCTCCGCCTTGACGTCCGCCAGGTCGATCTCCATGCCCCCGGTCCCATCCCCGTGTTCCAGGATCCGCCCGCCGCGAATCCCCTGTCTCATCATGACGAAGCAAGCCGGCTGCGCAGAGGTGAGGCAAGCTCGATTTGTGGGCAGTTCACCCCGCCAGCATGGCCACCGGCGCCTTGCAGACGCCGGTCACCTCGAGGTGCCGGGCGACCCGCAGCGCGATGTCCTCGCGCCACGCCGGCGCGATCACCTGCACCCCGATCGGCAGCTTGGCGCCGTCCAGCCACACCGGCACGGCGACGACCGGCAGGCCGACGAACGAGATCGGCTGGGTGAAGAGGCCGATGTTCGCCCGCGCCAGCATCTCCACCCCATCGAGCGTCACCATCTTGGTGCCGGTCTCCGGCGCATGAAACGGCGTCGCCGGGGCGATGATGACGTCGACCGTATCGAACAGCTTGCGCATCTCGTCGCGGAACCACGAGCGGAACCGGTGCGCCGCGGTCAGCCACACCGCCGGCACCATGGCGCCCGCGAGGAAGCGGTCGCGCGTGTCGGGGTCGTAGTCCGCCGGCCGGGTCTGGATCCGTTCGAGATGCAGCGCCGAGGATTCGGCATTGGTGATCACGTAGGCCGCGGCGCGCGCCCGCTCCGCCTCCGGCAGGATCACCTCGTCGCGGGCGCCCAGCGCCGCGGCGACGAGATCGACCGCCGCCCGGGCCTCGGGCATCTGCCTGGTGCGGAAATAGCCGCCGGCCACCGCGACGCGCAGCCCGTCGAGCCCGCGCTCGAGTTCGGGCAGCGTCGGCAGCGACGGCCGCGCCGCCTGGGCCGGGTCGAGCGGATCGATGCCCTGCAGCACGTCGAAGACGAGGGCGAGGTCCTCGGCCGAGCGGGCGAACGGCCCGAGATGGTCGAGGCTGGCGACGAAGGGATAGGTGCGGGCGCGGGTCAGCCGCCCGAAGGTCGGCTTCAAACCGTAGAGCCCGCAGAACGACGCCGGCACGCGGATCGAGCCGTTGGTGTCCGAGCCGAGCGAGATCGGCACCATGCCGGCGCCGACCGCCGTGCCCGAGCCGCCCGAGGAGCCGCCGGACATGCGGCCGGGATCGTGCGGGTTGCGGGCGTTGCCGTCGTGGATGTTCTCGCCGGTGAAGTCATAGGCGTATTCGCCCATGTTGAGGCCGCCGAGCAGCAGCCCGCCGGCCGCCTGCATCCGCGTCACCAGCGTCGCGTCGTGCGCCGCCGGCGCGTTGTCGCGGTTGATCTTCGAGCCGGCGCGGGTGACGACGCCCTCGATGTCGAAGAGGTTCTTCACCGCATAGGGCACGCCCGCGAGCGGCAGCGTCTCGCCGGCCGCGAGCTTCGCGTCGACCGCGTCGGCCTCGGCTAGCGCGCGGGCGGCGGTGACGTCGGTGAAGGCGTTCAGCGTCTCGTCGACCGCGGCGATCTTCTCCAGCGCCAGCGTCGCGAGGTCGCGCGCCGAGACCTCGCGGGTCGCGACGGCGCGGGCGATGGCGGTGGCACTGCCATTCAGGATGTCGAGGCTCATCGGCTCAGGCCTCGAACACGAAGGCGGGCTCGACGTGATCGTCGAGGCGGTGGCCGAGCACGAGGGCGGCCATGCGGTGGGTGGTGCGGAGATTGGCGACCACGGCAGGCTTCCAGTCCGGCCGGAGGTCGAGCCCCATCACGCGGGCCATCAGCTCCGCATAGGCTTCCGCGTCGAAGGTCTCGCTCATGCCGTCTCCATCGCCACTGCCGCTGCGAGCGCCGCGAGCGGCGCCGTCCAGCCGACGATCGCCCCCTGCGCCCGGATCATCGCCATCGCGGCGTCCTTGAATTCCGGAAAATAGCTCTCGGTCGCGTCTTCGATCAGCAGGTTGTCGAAGCCACGATCGTTGGCCTCCCGCATCGTCGTCTGGACGCAGACCTCGGTGGTCACGCCCGCGAACACGAGATGGGTGGTGCCGAGCCCCTCCAGAATCGTGCCGAGGTCCGTCGCATAGAAGGCACCCTTGCCGGGCTTGTCCAGCACGTATTCCCCCGCGATCGGCGCCAGCGCGTCGACGATGCCGTGCCCCGGCTCGCCGTGGATCAGGATCCGCCCCATCGGCCCCTTGTCGCCGATCCGCAGCGTCGGGCTGCCGCGCAGCCGCTTCGCCGGCGGGCAGTCGGAGAGGTCGGGCCTGTGGCCCTCGCGGGTGTGGATCACCGGCCAGCCGTTGTCGCGGAACACCTTCAGGAGCCCCGCCACCCCGGGCAGGATCGCCTGCAGGCGGCTGACGTCGTTGCCGAGCGTATCGCCGAACCCGCCGGGCTCGACGAAGTCGCGCTGCATGTCGATGACGATGAGGGCGACCTTGTCCGGGGGGAAGGTGTAGGCGAAGGGGCTGGCGTCGACGGTGATCATGGGGCGGGGTTCCTGGGGAGATCGGAATTGAAGGCGGCGTCGGAGCTCCGCGGCGGGCTCCCCCCCTCCCCGACCCTCCCCCTCGAGGGGGGAGGGGGAACGAAGGTCAGGAGCACGGCACCGGCCGCCCCCTCCCCCCGCGAGGGGGAGGGTTGGGGAGGGGGGGACCATCCACCCGGCACGTCCGCGCCCGTTCGCGCCCCCGCGCCTCGCGCCCCCACCACCTTCTCGAACCCGAAGACGAACATCGCCGCCCCTCCCCGTCTCAGTGATGACCCGCCATCGCCTGGCCGATCGTGGCGCGGTCGGTCTCGCCGATCGGGGCGACGTAGTCGATGCGCCCCTCGGACATCACCGCGACGCGGTCGGAGAGTTCGAGGATCTCGTCGAGGTCCTCGGAGACGAGCAGCACCGCGGCGCCGCCGTTGCGCTGGTCCATGATCTGGCTGCGGATCTCGGCGATCGACGCGAAGTCGAGGCCGAAGCAGGGGTTGGCGACGATCAGCACCTCGACCTGGGTCGAGAGCTCGCGCGCCAGCACCGCGCGCTGCACGTTGCCGCCCGAGAGGTTCTCGATCGGCTCGTCCGGGCCCGGCGTCTTCACCCGGTAGGCGGCGATCAGTTCCTTCGCCTTCGCCCGCATCGGGCCGGGCGACAGGAAGCCGCGGCGCTTCGAGATCGGCGGCTGGTCGAAGGAGCGGAAGGCGAGGTTCTCCGCCACCGTCATCCGCCGCACGCAGGCGTTCTTCAGCGGCTCTTCCGGCAGGCCGAACACCTTGAACTTCGCCATCTTCTCGCGGCTCGGCTCATAGGGCTGGTCCTTCACGAAGAAGCGGCCGGAGGTGAGGTCGCGCTGGCCGGTCAGCGTCTCGATCAGTTCCGACTGGCCGTTGCCGGAGACGCCGGCAATGCCGACGATCTCGCCGGCGCGGATCTTCAGGTTGACGGCGTCGACCGCCGGCAGGCCCTCGTCGTCCTCGGCGCAGATGCCGGCGAGGTCGAGCACCACCGGCTGCTTCTCGAAGGTTTTCCGCGCCGCGCGCTCGCGCAGCTTCATGTCGCCGATCATCATCCGGCTCATCTCGGCGACCGACACGTTCGCCGTGACGCCGCCGCCCATGTACTCGCCCTTGCGCAGCACCGAGAACTCGTCGGCGAACGCCGTCACTTCACGGAACTTGTGGGAGATCATCAGGATGGTGAGGTCGCCGGCATCCGTCATGGTCTTCAGGAGGCCGAGGATCTCGTCGGCCTCGCCGGGGGTCAGCACCGAGGTCGGCTCGTCGAGGATCAGGAAGCGCTGGTCGAGATAGAGCTGCTTCAGGATTTCGAGCTTCTGCTTCTCGCCGGCGGCGAGCGACGACACCGGCACGTCGAGCGGCACCCGGAACGGCATCCGGTCGAACAGCGCGTCGAGCGACTTCTTTTCCTTCTTCCAGTCGATCACCGACGGCACGTCGGCGCGGGCGATCACCAGGTTCTCGGTCGCCGTCAGCGACGGCACCAGCGTGAAGTGCTGGTAGACCATGCCGATGCCGACGTCGCGCGCCACCTTCGGGTTGCTGATCTCGGTCTCGCGCCCGTCGATCAGCACGCTGCCGCGCGTCGGCTGGTAGAAGCCCATGATGCACTTCACCAGCGTCGACTTGCCGGCGCCGTTCTCGCCGAGCAGCGCGTGGAACGAGCCGGGCTTCACCTTGATCGACACGTCGCCGAGCGCGACCATCGAGCCGAAGATCTTGGTCATGCCGATGGTTTCGAGCCCGATCGCCTTCTTCGCGCCGAGTGGCGACACGGGCGGCTCGGCGAGGGCGGCTGCGGTGGCGCTCATGTCTGTCGCTCCTTGAGGTCGGTCGGCGGATCAAAAATCACGAGATGGCGGCGATGAAGGCGTCCGAGGTCGCCACCGCGCCGAAGACGCCGCCCTGCATCTTCACCATGTCGAGGGCGGCGAGGTGGTTTTCGAGCTTGGTGGCGGCGGTGCAGTCGGAGAGCAGCAGGCACTCGTAGCCGCGGTCGTTGGCGTCGCGCATCGTGGTGTGGACGCAGACGTCGGTGGTGACGCCGGTCAGCACGATGTTGCGGATGCGCTTCGTCTGCAGCACGAGGTCGAAGTCGGTGGCGAGGAACGAGCCCTTGCCCGGCTTGTCGATGATCGCCTCGCCGGCCACCGGCTGCAGCTCCGGGATGATCTCCCAGCCCGGCTCGCCGCGCACCAGGATGCGCCCGCACGGCCCCTGGTCGCCGATGCCGGCGCCGATCCGCTGCGAGCGCCAGCGCTTGTTGGCGGGAAGATCCGAAAGGTCCGGCTTGTGGCCTTCGCGGGTGTGGATGACGGTGAAACCCTTGGCCCTGACGGCATCGAGCAGCCGCGCGATCGGCTCGATCGGCGCCCGGGTCAGCGCGATGTCGTAGCCCATCGAGTCGACGTAGCCGCCCGGGGCGCAGAAATCGACCTGCATGTCGATGACGACGATGGCGGTGTTTTCGGGCCGGAGGTCGCCGTCGAACGGCCAGGCATAGGGCTCGGAGTCAATGGTTCGCCCGCCGGCGACGCGGGCGGCGTCGATGCGCTCGTCGAGGGTGGTGGTCATGGGGAGCCCCTTTCGATCGGGATCGCGGCGGCCCTGACGTGGGGCCCACCCCTCTCCCTGTCCCTCCCCCACAAGGGGGGAGGGGACGACACGATGAAGGCCGAGGCGGGACTGAAACGGCGGTTGCGGGCGGCGACGGGCCGATCCCCCAGCGTCCCCTCCCCCCTTGTGGGGGAGGGACAGGGACAGGGGTGAGCCGCACGGCACGGCCCTCCCGCAGTACCCGGCGAAAGAGCGCGACGTGGCCTCACTCCGCCGCCTCCTTCTTCGCGCTCTCCCCATACACCCGCGTCGGCGCCGGGAACCCACACCCCGTCCCGTCCGTCACCTTGACCTCGTCCTCCCACGGCAGCCGGTACTCGCCCGCCACCATGTCCTTCATGAACGTATAGGGACAGTCCTGCGCCCCGCCCTTCACCGCGACGTAGCCGCGGTGGCCGAGCTGGTAGATGTTGTTCTCGACGCCCCAGTGGATGCGCGCCTCGCGCACGAGGTCGGGGCGGACTTCCGCGGTGATGATCTCGTCCGGACGCCCGGTTTCGCCGTGGGCGATCACCGAGCCATCGAAGTTGACGATCATGCCCTCGCCCATGGAATCGAAGCTGCCGTCCGAGCCGCACATGCAGACGTTGGCGGTGATCATCAGGTTCTGGAAGGCGTTGGCCTGGTTGGTGAAGCGCCAGCTGGTGCGGATCGGCGCGGTGTAGCCGGCCGTGCGCAGCATGATCTCGGCGCCCTTGTAGGCGCACTCGCGCGCCATCTCCGGGAACATGCCGTCGTGGCAGATGATGAGCGCGATCTTCGCGCCCTTCGGCCCCTCGATCACCGGAATGCCGAGGTCGCCCGGCTCCCACGGCTCGACCGGCACCCAGGGATGAAGCTTGCGGTAGTAGAGCTTCACCTCGCCCTTATCGTCGATGATCAGGCCGGTGTTCCAGGGATAGCCGTCGGGGTTGTACTCCATGATGGAGAAGCAGCCCCAGATGCGGTTGTCGATGCAGGCCTGCTTGAAGGCCGCGACCTCCGGCCCGTCCATCCGGCACATGATCGCCGGGTTGGTGTCCATCGACAGGCCATGCAGCGCGTATTCGGGGAACACCACGAGATCCATGGTGCCGAGGTTGCGCCGGGCCTTGCCGACCATCTCGACGATGCGGGCGGTCTGCGCCGCAAGGTCCGCCGGCGTCGCGACGAGCGGCAGCTTCAGCTGCACCAGCCCGATCACCACGCCGTTCGGCGACTTGTTGAGACCTCCGAGACCGTTCATCGCTGTTCTCCTGCTGTGGCCTTGCCCCCGCCCAGCCGTTTGTCATGGCGCCGCCCCGGTCGCACCGGGACGGCGAAACCGGTGCTACTTGGTGATCGACAGTTCGCCCGGCGCGCCCTTCAGCGAGCGCTTCGGCGAGATCGACAGGATCATGATGGCGAGCGTCATCAGGTAGGGCGCCGCGTTGAAGAAGTGGTAGCCGCGCGAGATGCCGATCGACTGCAGCGCCGGCCCGAGCGCACCGGCAGCCCCGAACAGCAGCGCCGCGCCAAAACAGGCGAGCGGGTTCCAGCGCGAGAAGATCACGAGCGCCACCGCCATAAGGCCTTGCCCTGAGGAGAGGCCCTCGGTCCAGCTGCCCGGATAGAACAGCGACAGGAACGAGCCGCCGACCCCGGCGAGGAAGCCGCCGGCGGCGGTGGCGAGGAAGCGGACGAGGTTGACGTTGACGCCGAGCGCCAGCGCCGCCGGGGCGCTGTCGCCCGTGGTGCGCACGACGAGGCCGAGGCGGGTGTTCTTGAACGCCCACCACATCGCCACCGCCAGCACCGCGCCGACGAGGAACAGCGGGTTGACGTCCATCACCTGCCGGATCTGCGGATTGTCCGACCACCAGCCGAGCGGGATCGACGGCAGCCGCGGCGCGGCGGGCTGGATGTAGGCCTTGCCGAAAAAGAAGGCGAGGCCGGTGCCGAACAGCATCAGCGCGATGCCGATGGCGATGTCGTTCACCTTCGGCAGCTTGCAGATGTAACCGTGCAGGGCGCCGAACATCATGCCGGCAAACCCCGCGACCAGCACGCCGAGCCACGGCGAGCCGGTCTCGTAGGAGATCGCGTAGGCCGACATCGCACCGAACACGAGGGTGCCCTCGAGCCCGAGGTTGATGCGGCCCGACTTCTCGGTGAGGCACTCGCCGAGGCTGACGAACAGGAACGGCGTCGAGACGCGGATCGCGCCTGCGATCATCGCGAAGAGGACCGTGGAAAGGCCGGCGTCGTCCATGGTCAGGCTCCCTTCGGCTTGAAGATCGCGAGGCGGCCGTACATCGTTTCGCTGACGAGCAGCACGACGAACATCAGCCCCTGCAGCACCAGCACGGTGGCGTCCGGCAGGTCCATGCGCCGCTGCACGAGGCCGCCCGAGGCGGCGATGCCGCCGAGCAGGATCGCGACCGGCACGATGGCGAGCGGGTTGTGGCGGGCGAGGAACGACACGAGGATGCCGGTGAAGCCGTAGCCGGCGATCAGCGAGGCGTTCGCCTTGCCGTGGATCGCCGCCACCTCGAAGTAGCCGGCAAGCCCGGCGCAGGCCCCCGCGAGCGCGCAGGAGATCACCACGAGGCGCCCGACCGGCAGCCCCTGCCCCTGTGCCGCGCGGACGTTGCCGCCGGTGACGCGGGCGGCGAAGCCGAACGTCGTCCGGTTCATCAGGATCCAGACCAGGATGCAGGCGACGATGCCGGCCGCCAGCCCCCAGTGCACCGAGGTGCCGGGGATCGGGCCGATCATGTTCTCCGCCCCGATCGGCGCCGTCGACGGCTTGTTCGGGTCGGAGGGATCGCGCAGCGCGCCTTCGACGAAGAAGTTGAGGATCGAGACGGCGATGTAGAACAGCAGCAGGCTGGAGATGGTCTCGTTGATGCCGCGGTAGTGGCGCAGCCAGCCGACCGCGCCGATCCAGAACGCCCCGGCGATGGCCGCGGCGAGGAACATCACCGGCATCACGACGAAGGGCGACGCCCACGACGTCATCGGGATGGCGATCGCCGCCGCCGCGAAACCGCCGAGCACCAGCGCGCCCTCGCCGCCGATCACCGTCATGCCGAGCCGGGCGGGAATCGCGACGCAGAGCGCGGTCAGGATCAGTGGCGAGGCGCGCACCAGCGTGTTCTGCCAGGAGAAGGCGGTGCCGAAGCCGCCGCGCCAGACCAGCGAGAAGAACTCCACCGGCGACTTGCCGACGAGCAGCAGGAAGATCGAGAACAGCAGCCCCGAGGCGATGAGCGCCAGCACGGGAATGACCACGAATTCCGACGAGCGCCGGAAGCGGTCGATCGTCTCTGCCAGGGCGAACCCGTTTGCCGGGGCGGCGGTATCGGCCATGTTGGCTCCGGATGAAGTGCGGACAGGAGGCGGCATTTCGGTCAGAACCGGCCACGAAGCGGCCGGCCGAAGCTCGTCAGTCGGGACCCTCGATCCCGCCCGCGTCGTCGATCACCGCGACGACGCGGAAGCGCTCGCACCAGAGCGGCATGTTCTCGGCAAACACCCCGGCGCGGGTGAAGTAGGCCTGGTGCGCCGCGCGCCAAAAGCGCAGCGACCGGTCGCCCTCCCCCTCGTCGAAGGCGAGATCGTCGCCGACCTCGTCGAAGCGCCGGAGCGTCACCTCGAGCGTCTCGATCACGCAGCGCGGGCGGCCGGATCCGT
Organism: Methylobrevis albus; assembly: GCF_015904235.1. Taxonomy (GTDB): domain Bacteria; phylum Pseudomonadota; class Alphaproteobacteria; order Rhizobiales; family Pleomorphomonadaceae; genus Methylobrevis_A; species Methylobrevis_A albus. Next base: position 196,292 of record NZ_JADZLT010000040.1, on the reverse strand, counting down.
CGAGCATCACCGAACGGGAGCCGACCGGATAGTCAGGCTCCGGCCCCCGCGCATGATCGCAACTCGCCGTCTTGACGCCGGCGAGCACCAGCGCCGCGAGTTCGTCGGCGAGCGCGGGGCTGTCGCCGAAGGAGAAGGTCGGAAGGCTCCGCCAGTCATCCATCGCCGCCGTCCCGCGCCCGCCGCTCCGGCGCCGTCAGGTGATCGAGCCGACCACGCCCTCGATCAGGTAGTCGGTCTGGTCGAGCGCCGGGTCGTAGTTGTCGAGCGAGGCGCCCGCCGCCACGAGGTCGGTGCCGTCCTGCTTCTTGACCGGACCGACGAAGATCGGCTTGCCGGCCTTCACTTCCTCGCGGGCCGCATCAGCCGCGGCGATCGCCTCGGGGCTGGCGCCGGCGCCATAAGGGGTCGACTGCACGAAGTCCTTGTCGAAGCCGCCGCCGATGAAGTTCGGCAGGTCTTCGCCCGCCGCGACCTTGGCGGCATAGTCCTTGTAGATCGTCTCCCACTTGTACTCGGCGCCGGTGATGAAGCCCTTCGGCGCGAGCGGGGCCTGGCTGGCGTTGTGACCACAGGTCTTGACGCCGCGGCCCTCGGCGGTCTCGATCACCACCTTGGGGCCGTCGACGTGGCAGGTGAGCACGTCGCATCCGGCGTCGATCAGCGCGTTGGCGGCTTCCGCCTCGCGCACCGGCATCGACCACTCGCCGGTGAAGATCACCTGCACGGTGGCGGCCGGGTTCACCTTCTTCACGCCGATCGCGAAGGAGTTGATGTTGCGCAGCACGGTGCCGATGGGCTTAGCCGCGACGAAGCCGAGTTTGTTCGTCGTGGTCGAGAGGCCGGCGGCGATACCGTCGACGTAGTGGGCCTGGTCGAGGTAGCCGAAATACGAGCCGGCGTTGGCCGGGTCACCCTCGGTCCACAGCGGAGCGGCGTGGCGGAACTTCACGTCCGGGAACTTCGCTGCCATGTCGAGCACGAACGGCTTGTAGTAGCCGAACGAGGTCGCGAAGATCAGCGAGGCGCCGTCGAGGTTGATCATCGATTCCATCGACTGGGCGACGGAGATCGTCTCGGGGACGTTCTCTTCCTCGATCACGGTGACGTCCGGAACCTGCTTCAGCGCGGCGGCCGCGACCGCATGGGCCTGGTTCCAGCCGAAGTCGTCACGCGGACCGACGTAGAGGATGCCGATGGTGAGCCCCGCGGCGCGCGCCGGCAGGATCGAGGAGAGACCGGTCGAGAGGCCGAGGGCGCCGATGCCGGCTCCCTTCAGAATGGTGCGGCGATCGAATTTGCGCGTGAACATCGTGCGGAAGCCCCCTTGGAACCCGTCCGGCCGGGAAAGCGCCGCGGCCAGGAACGTCGGTTAACAGCAGCAACCCGCGTGCCACTCGGGCGGGGCGCCTCGAAATCGCTTCGGAGCGGCGGCGTCGGGCCGGAACGCGTTTGAAAACAGTCGGATAATGCGTGCACAGCCTATCGCGGGCTGCGGGCAGCCGATGCGCGAGCGCTTGAATTGCATACATGTCAGGCGCCAACGCCCAATTCTGCGGCAGCCGCCGCCGCGCTGACCCGCAGCGACGCGGAAATCGATGGGCTTGCCAACCGCGCCGCGGCCCAAGTCCCTGATTTAACACGAGTTGGTCCATCCCCCGTCGCACAAAGAACGGACAGCTTGATCTGCCACAAATGCACCGCCCTTTGTGTGGGCCTACGGTGACGGCCACCCCCGGTTGCCGTGACCCTCACACCCGAGCAAAGGAGGTGTTCCTGTGGCTGAGCAGACCAGTCGGACCTTTGGCAGCGCCATATCGCGGCGCGGCTTCATCACCGGGCTCGGCGCGACCGCCGCCCTGATCGCGTCCGGCAGCCTCGTCGAGGCGGCGAACAGCTTTCACATCGTCATCTACGGCGGCACGTCGGCCGGCGTCATCGCGGCCTGCGCCGCCGCGCGCGACAATCTGCGCGTCGCGCTGATCATCGGGCCGAACCCGATAGGCGGCATGACGGCGAACGGGCTCAGCAAGAGCGACCTCGGCTCGACCGGCCGCGTCGGCGGGCTGACGGAGCGCTTCTTCACCACCCTCGGCCGCCACTACGGCATCCCGGTCGCCAACCACTTCGAGCCGCATGTCGCCGAGGGCCTGTTCCGCAGCTGGCTCGGCGAAAGCGGCTGCACGGTCTACGACCGCGACATCGCCGAGGTGCGCGGCGCGGTGATGGACGGCAACAGGATCCGCGTGCTGCGCCTCGCCGACGGCACCGTCATCGGCGGCCGCGTCTTCATCGATTGCAGCTACGAGGGCGACCTGATGGCACAGGCAGGCGTCGCGCACGATGTCGGCCGCGACGCGGACACGACCTATTCCGAAAGCATGGCCGGCTTCGGCAAGGGCTTCCGCTACAGCTCGATCCGGGCCCGCAACGCGCAGGGCCAGCTCATACCGGGGGTGAAGCCTTATCCCAGACTTGCGATCGGCGCGCGCGACGCCGGCGTGATGGGCTACAACTTCCGCCTCAGCCTCACCAGCGACCCGGCCGAACGGGTGCCCTTCGCCGCACCCCCCGGCTACAATCCCGACCTCTACGCGATCGATCTCGCCAAGCGCTGGCGATCGTTCCATCCGGGCGGCGCGCTCAGCGTCGCGCCGACCAAGTACGACCGCAACGACGACGAGTACATCGGCGAGAACTGGCTCTACCCGAAAAGCAGCCGGGCAGTGCGCGCGAAGATCGTCGCCGCCCATAAGACCTACCAGGCGGGTCGTCTGTACTTCCTCGCCAACGATCCGCGCGTGCCCGCCGAATGTCGCGAGATGGCGCAGCTCTACGGGCTGTCGGGCAGCGAGTTCGGCGACAACGGCCATTGGCCGCGGCAGATCTACATCCGGGAGGCGCGCCGGATGCGCGGCATGTACAAGATGAAGCAGCAGAATGCCGTCGATCCGGTGACGTTCCCCGACCCGGCCTTCATGTGGAGCTACGGCCTCGACAGCCACTTCGTCCAGCGCCTGGAGGCACCCGACGGCGGCATCCTGAGCGAAGGCAGCTTCGGCGCCAGCGGGCCGCCGACCAAGATCTGGCGGATGCCGCTGCGGGCCCTGCTGCCGATCCGGTCGAACTGCATCAACCTGATCGTCCCGGTCTGTGCCTCCATCACCCGCGTCTTTGCCACCTGCTACCGGATGGAGCCGTCCTACATGATGGCGGGCGAGGCCGCCGCGGTGCTGGCGACGGTCGCGGTCCGCGAGCACTGCCATGTGCAGGACGTCGACCGGCCGGCGCTGTCGCGCAAGCTCGCCGGCCTCGGCGCCAAGCTCTGACCCAGCGTGGCACCGACCGCCGGATCGCCCCTCAGAACACCGACCGGCCCCCGATCGTCAGCAGCCGGCGCACGTCGTCGTCGTCCTCGACCCAGCGCGTCAGCGTCTCGATCGTCACCATGCGGTCGCGCTCGCCGGCGCCGCCGAGGTGCTCGTAGGGCTCGAACGGATCGCCGAGGTGGCTCAGCACGGCGAAGGCGCCGGGAAACTCCTGACCTCTGCTGAAGGCGCTCGGCGTGATCACGGCACGGATGCCCGCTGCCGTCGCCGCCTGCAGGCCATTGGCGGAATCCTCCAGCACGAGGCAGCGGCTCGCCGGCAGCTTCAGCCGACGCAGGACCTCGAGATAGACGTCCGGCGCCGGCTTCTTCGCCGCCACCATGTCGCCGGTGACGATCACTTCGAAGGATTCGAGTCCGCGCACGTCGAGCGTCGCCATCAGCAGCGCCTCGACGTTGGCCTGCGACGTCGTCGTGGCGATGGCGAGCCGCACCCCCTTCGCCCGCGCCTCGTCGATCAGCCGTTCGACGCCGATGCGCAGCCGCGCCGTCTGCTCGTCGATCAGCGCCGCATAGAGCCGGGTTTTCAGCGTGTGCAACTGGTCGAGACGCTCCAGCGCCGCCTTGCCGCCGGGCGGATCATAGGCGGCGACGTAGTGGCGGATCCGCTCCCGGCCGCCGGCGACCTCCAGCAGCTTGCCATAGAGCGCCGGGTCCCAGCTCCAGCCGAGCTCGAAGCGGTTGAACGCGGCGTTGAACGCGCGGCGGTGCACCTCCTCGGTTTCCGAGAGAGTGCCGTCACAGTCGAAGATCAGCGCCTTCAGCGCGCTCATCGCGCCGGCTCCGTCAGCCGTCCCGCGAGGTCGGCGACGACGCCGGCAAGCCCGCCGAAATCGTCGATCACGGCGTCGGCGCCGAGCTCGGCGGCGGGAACCGAGGTGTAGCCGTAGCGCACTACGACGACCGGCACGCCGGCCGCGCGCGCCGCGCCGACGTCGGCGCCGCTGTCTCCGACGAAGAGGCAATCTCGTGGCGCGACGCCGAGTGCGGCGGCCGCCGCCAGCACGAGATCCGGCGCCGGCTTCTTCGGCGGCCCGTGATCGCCGCCGATCACCGCGCCGAACCAGCCGGTGAGGCCGAGCTGGTCGAGGATCACATGGCTCGGCGCCTCGGGCTTGTTGGTGCACACCGCCATCGGCACGCGGCCGGCCCTCAGCGCCGCGATCACCGGTTCGACGCCGGGATAGAGCCGCGTGAGGCGCGCCGCGCGCGGCTCGTACAGCGATCGGAACCGGTCCACCGCCTCGGCGAGACCGGCGTCGGCATAGACGACACCGCGCGCGGCAAGACCGCGCTGCACCAGCTTCTCGACGCCGTGGCCGATCATGCCGCGCACCGTCTCCGCCCCGAGCGGCGCAAAGCCGTCCTCAGCCAGCAGTTCATCCAGCGCCTCGGCGAGGTCGGGCAGCGAATCGACGAGGGTGCCGTCGAGATCGAAGAGATAGGCGGCAGGCCAGGGGCTCGCCGTCAGGTTTCCGGTCAAGGGATGGTCCTTCGCGAAAATCGAGAGCCCGGCGCGGCGCCGGTTTCCCATGATGGCCTCGCCCGGCCCGGACGGCAACCACCGCGCCCGAACCCGCCGGGCACGAAACCCGCGCTCAGATCCCGGCGATCCGCGCCACGAAGGCGGCGATCGCATTCTCGTTGCGCTTGTAGAACACCCACTGCCCGACCCGCTGCGGCGTGATCAGCCCGGCCGCGGCCAGGGTGGAGAGATGCGTCGACACCGACGATTGCGACAGGCCGCAGCGCTCGAACTGGCCGGCACAGATCCCCATATCCACCGGATGGCGCTGGTCGGGAAAATGCTGCTCCGGCTGCTTCAGCCAGGCCAGCATCGCGCGGCGCGCCGGATGCGCCAGCGCCTTCAGGATCACGTCGTCGTCAGCGGTTTGCATATCGGACAGTATCGATATATAGATCGGAACAGTCAAATATATACGATGGCGTCCGCGCCCTGTCATGCGGATTGTCACGCGCCCCGTTCCCCGGAGAACCCGCATGCTGCGCCGCCTCGGCAGGACCGACATCGAGATCGCCCCGCTCGTCCTCGGCACCAACGTCATCGGCTGGACCGCCGACGAGGCGACGTCGTTCGCCGTGCTCGACGCCTTCGTCGGCGAAGGCTTCACCGCGATCGACACCGCCGACGTCTATTCGCGCTGGGTGCCGGGCAACGACAGCGAAAGCGAGCGCATCATCGGCCGCTGGCTGAAGGCGCGTGGCAACCGCGACCGCGTGCACATCTTCACCAAGGTCGGCTCCGACATGGGCCAGGGCAAGAAGGACCTCTCGGCGGCCTGGATCGCCGAGGCGGTCGAGGCGTCGCTGACCCGGCTGCAGACCGACTACATCGATCTCTACCAGAGCCACTGGCCCGACCCGACCGTCGGCCACGAGGAGACGCTGGGCGCCTACGCCCGGCTGATCGAGGCCGGCAAGGTGCGCTTCATCGGCGCCTCCAACTACGACGCGCCGCTGCTCGCCGAGGCGCTCGCCGTCTCCGCCGAGAAGGGCCTGCCGCGCTACGAGACGCTGCAGAACGAGTACAACCTCTACACTCGCGACGGCTTCGAGGGCGCGGTGCAGGACCTCGTCGTCGCCGAAGGCATCGGCGCGATCCCCTACTACGCGCTCGCCGCCGGCTTCCTCACCGGCAAGTACCGCTCGGCCGCCGATTTCGGCCAGAGCACGCGCGGCGAAGGCATGGCGAAGTATCTCGACGCCAAGGGCCTCCGCATCCTCGCCGCCCTTGACGAGGTGGCGGCCGCGACCGGGGCGACGCCGGCCGAGGTCTCGCTCGCCTGGCTCGCCGCCCAGCCCGGCGTCACGGCGCCGATCGCCTCCGCCACCTCCCTGCCCCAGCTCGAAAGCCTCGCGCGCGGCGCCCGCCTCGTGCTCGCGCCCGAGCATCTCGCGCGCCTGACGGCGGCCGGCAACGGCTGACGCGGCGACATGCAACACGGGAAGACACCCATGACCGCGATCTCGATCCTCGACCTCGTCCGCATCCGCGAGAACGGCTCGGTGAAGAAGGCGCTCGACGACACGCGCGACCTCGCCGCGCACGCCGAGCGCTGGGGCTACACCCGCTTCTGGGTCGCCGAACACCACAACGCGCAAGGCATCGCCAGCGCTGCGACGTCGATCGTGATCTCGCATATCGCGGCCGGCACCTCGACCATCCGGGTCGGTGCCGGCGGCATCATGCTGCCGAACCACGCGCCACTGGTGATCGCCGAGCAGTTCGGCACGCTGGAGAGCCTCTATCCGGGCCGCATCGACCTTGGCCTCGGCCGCGCGCCGGGCACCGACCAGTTGACGGTACGCGCCCTGCGCCGGTCGCCCGACAGCTCCGACAATTTCCCGAACGATGTGCTGGAACTGCAGGCGCTGCTCGCCCCGGCCGGACCGGACCAGCGCATCCGCGCCATCCCCGGCGCCGGCACCGAGGTGCCGCTGTGGATCCTCGGCTCCAGCACCTTCGGCGCGATGCTCGCCGCCGAACTCGGCCTGCCCTACGCCTTTGCCTCGCACTTCGCGCCGCAGGACCTGTTGCCGGCGCTCTCGGTCTACCGCACCCGCTTCAAGCCGTCGGAGCAGCTCGCCCGGCCCTACGCGATGGCGGGGATCAACGTCATCGCCGCCCCGACCGATGCGGCGGCGAAGCGGCTGGCGACGACGCAGCAGATGTCGTTCGTGGATCTCTTCCGCGGCGCGCGCGGCCTCAGCCGGCCGCCGATTGACTCGATCGACAGCTACTGGTCGCCGACCGAGCGGGCGCAGGCGATGCGGATGCTGGCGCGCTCGGTGGTGGGGTCGCCCGACACCGTCCATCGCGGCATCGACGCCTTCGTCGCCGAGACCGGCGTCGACGAGGTGATGATCGTCTCCGACGTCTACGACCACGCCGAGCGGCTGCGCTCCTACGAGATCATCGCCGACGTCACCGAGGCGAAGACCCGGGCCGCGGCCTGAACGCCGGGCACTGACGGAGCGTCAGGCGACCGACGCGCGGATCGCGGCGATGTTCTTCGCGTAGGCGTCCTCGGTGCCGCCCTTGAACACGGCGGAGCCGGCGACCAGCACGTCGGCCCCCGCCGCCACCACCAGCGGCGCGGTCTCCGGCGTCACGCCGCCGTCGATCTCGATGCGGATCGGCCGGTCGCCGATCATCGCCTTCACGCGCTTCACTTTCTCGACCACCGCCGGAATGAACGCCTGGCCGCCGAAGCCGGGGTTGACGGTCATCAACAGCACGAGGTCGACACGGTCGAGCACATATTCGATCGCCTCGGCCGGCGTCGACGGGTTGAGCACCACGCCCGCCTGCTTGCCGAGGCCGCGGATCGCCTGCAGGCTGCGGTCGAGATGCGGGCCGGCCTCGGCGTGCACCGAAATCAGGTCGGCACCGGCCTCGGCGAAGGCCTCGAGGAACGGATCGGCCGGCGCGATCATGAGGTGCACGTCGAACAGCAGCTTCGAATAGGGCCGCATCGCCTTGATCACCGGCGGGCCGAAGGTGATGTTCGGCACGAAGTGCCCGTCCATGACGTCGAGGTGGATCCAGTCCGCCCCGGCCCGCTCGATCGCGGCGAGCTCGTCAGCGAGCCTGGCGAAGTTCGAGGAGAGCATGGAGGGAGCGATCAGCGTGGTCATGGGCGGCCCTTGAAGACGGTCCGCGCCGGACGACCCGGCGCGGCTGGGAAGGCGAAAGCGGTCAGGACGAGCGCGGGCGGGCGCCGGGCCCGCCCCTCAACGCTCAAACGCGATGGCTCAGGACGCGATCTTCGGGTCGAGCGAGCCGCTGCGATAGCGCTTCGCCATGCCGGCGACCGGGATCGGCGTGATCTTCGCGGCATTGCCGGCGGTGCCGAACTGCTCGAAGCGCTCGCGGCACAGCTTGCGCATCGCGTCCTTGGCCGGCTTCAGGTACTTGCGCGGATCGAACTCGGCCGGGTTCGACACCAGCACCTTGCGGATCGCCCCGGTCATCGCCATCCGGCAGTCGGTATCGATGTTGACCTTGCGCACGCCCGACTTGATGCCGCGGATGATCTCCTCCACCGGCACGCCCCAGGTCTGCGGCATCTCGCCACCGAACTCGTTGATGACGTCCTGCAGTTCCTGCGGCACCGACGACGAGCCGTGCATCACGAGGTGCACGGTCGGCAGGCGGCGGTGGATTTCCTCGATGACGTTCATCGCGAGGATCGCGCCATCCGGCTTGCGGGTGAACTTGTAGGCGCCGTGGCTGGTGCCCATGGCGATCGCCAGCGCGTCGACCTTGGTCGCCTTCACGAAGGCGACCGCCTGGTCGGGATCGGTCAGCAGCTGGTCGTGGCTGAGCACGCCCTCGGCGCCGTGGCCGTCCTCGGCCTCGCCTTGCCCGGTTTCCAGCGAGCCGAGCACGCCGAGTTCGCCCTCGACCGAGGCGCCGACCCAGTGCGCCATCGCGGTGACGCGCGCGGTGATCGCCTCGTTGTAGTCATAGCTCGCCGGCGTCTTGGCGTCGGCCTCGAGCGAGCCGTCCATCATCACCGAGGTGAAGCCGTGCTGGATCGCGGTGAGGCAGGTCGCCTCGTCGTTGCCGTGGTCCTGGTGCATGCAGATCGGGATGTGGGTGTAGATCTCGGCGAGCGCCTCGACCATGCGCGCCAGCATGATGTCGTTGGCATAGGTGCGCGCGCCGCGGCTCGCCTGCAGGATCACCGGTGCATCGACCTCGTCGGCCGCTTCCAGCACCGCCAGCCCCTGCTCCATGTTGTTGATGTTGAAGGCAGGGACGCCATAGCCGTACTCGGCGGCGTGGTCGAGAAGCTGGCGAAGGGTGATCAGGGCCATAAGGTCAAACTCCCGTCCGTCGAAATCTCCGGCGCAGCGGCCGCGGCAGCGAGGCAATGAATGCGGAAGGCGCGCGTCGTGTTCGTGACGGCAGCCCCCGATGCGCCTGCGGTCCCCGCGCCTCCTTTTTGCGGTCCCCGCGGCGTAAGACAGACCGCCGCCGCGCATCCGGCCGCCCGCGCCCCCCGGCGAGTTCGGCCACGCTGGCGGCGGTCCGGGGCGGCATGGCGACGAGCGTGTCGACCAACCACCCGATCCCTCCCATCGTCCCCTCGGCCTCGGCCGCAGGCAACGATCGACGCCGGTCTATCGCACATGTAACGGGCAGGCGGTAGCATTTGATCGATTAGATGCAGCGCACCAAAACCGTCGTCCTACGGCGATTTGTGCAATGAAATCGCACCTATCGCTGTCCGGCAGCGAGTTGAGCAGGCTGGCGTCGCCCGCGGTCGCCCGCTATGCGACCACGCGCCGCGCCGCCGCCGCCACCGCCTCGGGCGTCAGACCGAAGCAGTCGTAGACATCCGCCGGGCTGCCGGAGACGCCGAATTCGTCGAGGCCGAGGAAGACATCGCGCTCGCCGAGCAGCGCATTCCACGGATCGCGCACCCCCGCCTCGATCGCCACCCGCGGCCGGGTGCCGAGCACGCGGCGGCGGTATTCGGGCGCCTGGATGCGGAAGAGTTCGAAGCACGGCATCGACACCACCGCCGCCTTGATGCCGTCGGCGGCGAGCCGCTCGCCGGCCGCGACCGCGATCGCCACCTCCGACCCGGTGGCGAGCAGCGTCACGTCGCGGTCGGCCGTGGCGCCGGCGATCAGGTAGCCGCCGCGCCCGGCCATCACCTCGGTCGAGGCGGTGCGGCGCAGCGTCGGCAGGCTCTGCGCCGAGAGGCAGATCACCGACGGCGTCGATTCCTGCTGCAGGGCGCTGAGCCAGACCTCCGCCACCTCGACCGCATCGGCGGGGCGATAGACGTTGAGGTTCGGCATCGCCCTGAGCGCGGCGAGTTGCTCGACCGGCTGCTGCGTCGGCCCGTCCTCGCCGACGCCGACGGAATCATGCGTCATCACGAAGACGGCCCGCAGCCCCATCAGCGCCGCGAGCCGGATCGCCGGGCGGGCGTAGTCGGAGAAGGTCAGCCGCATCGCGCCATAGGGCACGAGGCAGCCGTGCAGCGCGATGCCGTTCATCGCCGCCGCCATCGCATGCTCGCGCGCCCCGAACGGCACGAAGCTGCCCTGGAAGGACCCGCGCTCGACGAGGCGCTGGCTGCGCGCGCGCACCGAGGTGCGCGACACCGGGGCGACCGCGCCGCCAATGAGTTCCGGCATCGCCGGCGCCAGCGCGTCGAGCACGCGCTGTGTCGACTGCAGCGTCGGCAGGTGCGGCCGGTCGACCGAGAAGCTCGCCTTGATCGCCGTCAGCGCCTCGCGCGCCTCGTCGCCCAGCCCGCCGCCGGCGACGAACAGCCGGCGCGCCTCGATCGACGCCGCATCGAGGTTGCGGCCCCAGCGCAGCGACGCGGCGGCGCCGCGCCGGCCGAGGGACCGCCACGCCGCACGGATTTCGGCCGGCACCTTGAAGTCGCCGCCCGTGCCGCCGAAGGCCTGGCGGATGCGCGCGAGATCGTCGGCGGCGCGCCCGCTGCCCAGCGGATCGCCGCGATCGGTACGGCAGGCGATCATCGAGGGCTGCCGCGTCAGCCGCTCCTCGGCGAGGGCGACGGCGATGGCGGCATGGTCATGCGCATCGACGTGGCGCACCGACCAGCCGGCGGCGGCAAAGCGGGCCGCGCGGTCGACCGGCAGCCGCGCCTCGCTCGGCGCGTCGTCGGCGGGGTGCCGGTCCTCGACCAGCACGATGAGGCGCGAGAGCTCGAGCTCGGCAGCAAGCTCCGCCGCCTCCTGCGACAGGCCCGCCATCAGCCCGCGCCGACCGGCGAGCACATAGGTGTAATGGTCGGTGAGCCCGTCGCCGACGCGCGCGTTGAGCAGCCGCTCGGCGAGCGCCATCCCGACCGCCATGCCGAGCCCCTGGCCGAGCGGCCCGGTGGTCGCCTCGACGCCCGGCAGGTGGCCGCGCTCGGGCGAGCCCGGCGTGCGCGAGCCGAGCTGGCGATAGTCGCCGAGGTCGGCGGCTTCGACGTCGCCGGTGCTGGTGAGGTAGAGCAGCGCATAGAGCAGCGGCGCGCCGTGGCCTTCGGAGACGACGAGGCGGTCGCGGTCCGGCCAGTCGGGTTTTGCGGGATCGAACGACAGGCTCTGCGCGAGCAGCACGGTGGCGACGTCGCTGAGCGCCGCGGCATGGTCGGCCCGGCCGGAGCCCGCCTGCGCCACCATCTCCGCCGAGAGCAGCCGCACCGCGTCCGCCATCCCGGCGAGCGGCAGGTCGCCCGCTGCGTATGCCCCCGTGCCGCCGCCCGGCTTCGCGTTCATCGTGCCTGCTCCCGCGGGCTGCCGGGCAGCCCTGTTCTTCTTGTTTTCGGCCGCGGGCGGCAACCACCCCGCAGACCGTCGTCGCCGCGCCCCCGCCCGGCGAGCCTCACATCGCCCGCCGCTTGCGATCGATCAGCCGCAGGATCTTCGGCGTCAGGATCAGCTGCATCGCGAGTTCCATCTTGCCCCCCGGCACGACGATCGAATTCGCCCGCGACATGAAGCTGTCGGGGATCATCGACAGCAGATAGGGGAAATCGATGCCGCGCGGATCGCGGAAACGGATGACGACCATGGACTCGTCGGCGGTCGGAATCCAGCGGGCGACGAAGGGGTTCGAGGTGTCGACCGTCGGCACCCGCTGGAAGTTGACGTCGGTCTCGGTGAACTGCGGGCAGATGTGGTGCACGTAGTCCGGCAGCCGCCGCAGGATCACGTCGGTGACCGCCTCGGTCGAGTAGCCGCGGGTTTCCTTGTCGCGGTGGATCTTCTGGATCCACTCCAGATTGATCACCGGCACCACGCCGATCTTCATGTCGGCATGGCGGGCGATGTCGTGCGCATCCGAGCGGTAGGCGCCGTGCAGACCCTCGTAGAACAGGAGGTCGCAGCCCGGCGGAAACTCCTCCCACGGCGTGAAGGTGCCGGCCGGCGCGCCGAACAGCAGCTGCTCCTGGTGGTTGTGCACATACTGCCGGGTGCGCCCGCCCCCGGTCGCGCCGAACTCGGTGAGGATCGCGTCGAGCTCCTCCAGCATGTTGGCGTCGGGGCCGAAATGGCTGAAGTGCTGGTTGCCGCGCGCCGCCTCCTCGGCGACCTTCGCCTTCATCTCCACCCGGTCGTAGCGATGGAAGGCGTCGCCCTCGATGAAGGCGGCGCGGATGCCCTCGCGGCGGAAGATCTGCTCGAAGGTGTTCTTCACCGACGTGGTGCCGGAGCCGGACGAGCCGGTGGTGGCGATGATCGGAAACCGCTCTGACATGGGTGTTCCCGTTCTCCCCGCGCTGCGCTGCGCGCCGACCGGCACCGCGCGCGGGGACCGGCCGTTTTGCCGGTCCGCGCCAGCGGGCCGCGCCGGATCGATCAGGTGCGGAACAGGCCGCGGTTGCCGAACAGCGGCGACGAGCCGCTCCCTGCGGGATTGGCCTCGTAGCGCTCGATGCGCGCCACTTCCTCGGCCGCGCCGAACACCAGGCCGGTGCGCTGGTGCAGTTCCGTCACCTCGATGTCGAGGATCGGCTGGCGCCCGTTCGAGGCGGTGCCGCCGGCCTGCTCGATCATCATCGCGATCGGGTTCGCCTCGTAGAGGATGCGCAGGCGGCCCTTCGCGTAGCCCTTGCGGCTGTCGCCCGGATACAGGAACACGCCGCCGCGCGAGAGGATGCGCGAGGTGTCGGCGACCAGCGAGCCGACCCAGCGCATGTTGTAGTCGGTGCCGAGCGGGCCGTCGGCGCCGGCGAGGCAATCGTCGACCCAGGCGCGGATCCCCTCCGACCAGTGCCGGTAGTTCGAGGCGTTGATCGCGTATTCGCGCGTCGTCGGCGCGATCGTCACGTTCTCGGCCACCATGCGGAAGGCGCCGGCGCCGCGGTCGTAGGTGAAGACGTGCGTGCCCTCGCCGAGCGTGAAGGCGAGGTCGAGGTGCGGTCCGTAGACGACATAGCCGCCGGCGAGCTGGTTGCGCCCCGGCACCAGGAACGGATTGCCCGTCTCTGTCATCGGCAGGATCGAGAAGATCGTGCCGATCGAGATGTTGGTGTCGATGTTGGACGAGCCGTCGAGCGGGTCGGTCGCCACCACGACGAGGCCGCCCTCGTTCAGCGTCTCGGTGTCGTCGGCCTCCTCGGAGGCGACCATCGCCACCGCCGAGGTGCGCTTCAGCGCGGCCACCACGACCTCGTGCGAGCGCACGTCGAGCGCCTTTTGCGCGTCGCCACCGGCATTGTCGCCGACGATCGCCGCCTGATTGGTGACGAGGTCGCCGCCGCCGACGATCTCGGCGAGTTCGAGGCCCGCCTCGGCAAGGGCGAGCAACGCGCTGGCGACCGCCGTGCGGCCGCTGTCGGTGCCTGCCCAGGCGTCGAGATATGCTTCGAGGCCGATGCCGATGGTCATGCCTTGTCCCTCCGAACGCGTGCCTTCCCCGTGCACGATGTCCTAGTTCTTTGTCACGCTCTTGAACAGCCTCGCGGCGATAGGAGTCTGATTCCGCTAGACGCCGATGATCGGCTGTCTCGACAGCCGGCTCAATCGAATTTAATCGACAGGCGCGGGCCGTTCAGTTTTCCTGAATCCGGCGACGGCTCGACTCCACCCGGGGCGGCCGTCCGAGACCGGGACGTTCACCAGCGAGGGGGCTCCGGCCCGGCGGCAGATCATGCGCAACGCGACGCTGAAGCAGATGCGGTGCCTTGCCGCGGTGATCCGCACCGGCAGTGTAACCGGCGCCGCCGCGGCGCTGAACGTCACGCCGCCGGCGATCACCGCCCAGGTGAAATCGCTCGAGGAACTCGCCGGTGCGCCGCTGGTCGAGCGGGTCGGCGACCGCTTCCGCGCGACGCCGGCCGGCGCCGAGATCGACGAGACGCTGGCCCGCATCGAGGCGCTGCTCGGCGAATGCGGCGACGCGCTTGCCGAAATCCGCTCCGCCGGCGCCGGCAAGGTCTCGCTCGGCGTCGTCAGCACCGCCCGCTATTTCGCACCGCGCGCGATCGCCGCCTTCCGGGCCGAGCGGCCGGGCGTGCGCGTCAACCTGATGGTCGGCAACCGCGAGGAGACGATCGCGGCGCTGCGCGGCTATGAGATCGACATCGCGCTGATGGGCCGGCCGCCGGGGGATTTCGCCGTCGAGGCGACGCGGATCGGCGCCCACCCGCTGGTGATGATCGCCCCGCCGGGTCATCGCCTCGCCGGCCGCCGCGACCTCGTGCCGGCCGACCTCGCGGGCGAGAGCTTCCTCGTGCGCGAGGCGGGCTCCGGCACCCGAGCCGCCTTCGAGACCTTCATGATCGATGCCGGCGTCGACCGCCCGCTCGACGTCGCCGAACTCCGCTCGAACGAGACGATCAAGCAGTCGGTGATGGCCGGGCTCGGCATCGCCTTCATCTCCGGCCACACGGTGGCCTCCGAACTCGACGCCCGCCGGCTGGTGTTGCTGAACGTTGCCGGCCTGCCGGTGGCGCGCGCCTGGTACGTGGTGCGCCGATCCGACAAGCGGCTGTTGCCGGCGGCGATCGCGCTCCGCGACTTCTGGCTCGAGCGCGGCGCCGGCTTCCTGCCCCGCCTCGCCGGCATCGCCGCCTGAGCGAGCCTTCGCAGCCGGCGACGCCGCGGGACTTGCTGCCCAGCCGGGAAACTTTTCGCCGCAGGCCCGGTACCGATTGCTCCGGATGGGAGTTTCCCTCGTATGATGCCGGAAGGCGGTCGAAACGACCCGCCCTGCGGCCTACCCCGGCCATGCACAGACGGCAAAGGCGACCGGGCAAACCCGGCGGAGGAAACCATGGATTATCTCGAAGTCGTGCTGCTGGTCTGCCTCGCCACGCAGCCGGACGTCTGCGAAGAGCGCTACATCCCGGTGGAGAACAGCGGCACCCTCGCCGCCTGCATGTGGCAGTCGCAGCCCTACATCGCGGAGTGGTCGGCGGCGCACCCGAAGTACACAATCAAGAAGTGGCACTGCGGCTTCCCGCAGAACCGGCAGGCCCCGATCTGAGGGGGTGCGGTTCGTGCCGTGGGGCTCCCCCCTCCCTGTCCCTCCCCCGCTCCGCAGGAGAGGGGACGCAGGAGGATGGAGCCTCAGCACGACCGGTCGCTTCGGTCCGGCGTAACTTTCGTTGGACGAAAGCCCCATCGCCCATCGTCCCCTCTCCTGCGAAGCGGGGGAGGGACAGGGAGGGGGGCCGCCCCACGGCACAGCCGAAATCACATCGTCCGATAGACATAGTCCGGCGGCACGTCGGCGGCTTCCGTCAGCGCCAGCTCCTGCATCCGCACGTGATGCGGCGACTTGATGCAGGCGGGATCGGTGGCGGAGGCGTCGCCGGCATAGGCCATCGCCTGGCAGCGGCAGCCGCCCCAGTCGACCTCTTTCCGGTCGCAGGTGCGGCAGAGCTCGGGCATCCAGTCGGTGCCGCGATAGGCGTTGAAGGCCGCCCCGTCGGCCCAGATCGCGGCGAGCGGCTTGTCCTTCACATTGTCGAACACGAGGTGCGGGATCGATTCCGCCGCATGGCAGGGCAGCACCTTGCCCGACGGCGTGACGTTGAGCCCGACCCGCCCCCAGCCGCCCATGCAGGCTTTTGGATACTTCGCGTGGTGGTCCGGCGGCACGTAGTCGATCACCAGCGTGCCCTTCAGCCGCTCGCGCGCCTCGTCGACGATGGCGCTGCAGGCGTCGACCTGCTCGCGCGTCGGCATAAGCGAGGCGCGGTTGACATAGGCCCAGCCGTGGATCTGCGTGTGCGCCACCTCGATGCGGCGCGCGCCGAGGCGCACCGCGAGGTCGATCGTCTCGGCGGTGCGGTCGAGGTTGCGCCGGTGCATCACCGCGTTGACCGTGAGCGGGATACCCTCCGCCGCGATCCACGCCGCGACCTTCATCTTGTGCTCGAAGCCGCCGCGATAGCCGCCGATCAGGTCGGCGGTGGAGGCATCGGTGCCCTGCACCGAGAGCTGGATGTGGTCGAGCCCGCGCGCCGACAGATCCTTCACCCGCGCCTCGGTCAGCCCGACGCCGGAGGTGATGAGGTTGGTGTAGAGCCCCGCCTCGACCGCGACCGAGAGCAGTTCCTCGAGATCGCGCCGAGCCGCCGGCTCGCCGCCGGAGAAGTGGACGTGCAGCACGCCCATGCGCGCCGCCTGGCGCAGCACTTCGGCCCACTGCTCGGTCGACAGCTCCTCGGAGCGCTTCGACATTTCGAGCGGGTTCGAGCAGTAAGGGCATTTCAGCGGGCAGCGGTAGGTGAGTTCGGCGAGCATCGCCATCGGCGCCGGCACACGGCGCACGCGGGTGCCCTCGGGGAGCGCGGTCTGCACGTTCATCGCACGACCTCCATCATTCGCTTGTCCATCAGGTCGACCAGCAGCTTGCGGGCATCGACCGCGATCTGCTCACGCGGCGCCGCATACTTCTCGGCGAGCACGTCGACGATCGCGGCGAACGATCGCTCGCCGTCGGTCTCGGCGAGGATCGCCGCGGCGATCGCGTCGAGCCGCAGGGCGCGTTCGGGCGCGAGCAGCATGTGCGTCTCGCGCGCCTCGTCCCAGCGCGTGCGCACGCCGCGCGACAGCTTCGGCACCGCCGCATCGGGCAACCGGTCTTCCGGCGCGGCGGGCAGCGGCGTCGTCATGCGGCCGCCTCGATCTTGGCCATGCCCTCGCCCGGACGCCACGCGCCCGGCGCCGGCAGCCCCGGCTCCACATAGGCGAAATAGAGCGCGTCGAGCTGCGACCACAGCACCTCGGTCTTGAAGGTCAGCGCGCCCAGCGCCGCCTGCTGCTGCTCCACGGTCTTCGCATGCGTCTTCACATAGTCGAGCGCGAAGCCCGCATCGCGCGGCGCCTGATCGAGGCGGCGGCGGAAATAGGCGACGACCTTCTCGGTGATGAAGTCGTAGCTCTCCAGCATGCCGGAGATGCGCTGCTTGTGCAGGTTCGGCGCGAACAGCTCGGTCAGCGACGAGGCGACCGCCTCCAGCATCGTCTTCTCGCGGACAAAATTGACATAAGCCTCGACGGCGAACTTCGTCGTCGGCAGCGCGCCCTTGCGCGAGATCACGTAGTCGCGGTCGAAGCCGAGGCCGTCGGTCAGCACCAGCCAGCGCTCGATGCCGCCCTCCTCGCCCTCGAGGCCGTCGTGATCGGTGATCCGGTGCAGCCACTCGCGGCGCAGGTCGCGGTCGTCGCAGCGCGCGATCAGCGCCGCGTCCTTGCGCGGGATCGCCGACTGGTAGCAATAGCGGTTGAGCGCCCAGGCCTGCACCTGTTCCCGGGTGCAATGGCCGCCGTGCAGCCGGTCGTGGAACGGATGCAGGCTGTGATAGCGCTCGGCGCCGATCTTGCGCAGCGCCGCTTCCAGCTCGTCCGGTGTCATCGGCCGCGTCATAGCTCGATCTCCATGCCGTCGAAGGCGATTTCCCATCCGGCCTGTGTCGCCTCCGCCCGCTCGGGCGAGAACCGGTTGAGTGCCGGATTGGTATTGTTGATGTGCACGAACACCCGCCGCCGCACGCCGAGCGGCGCGAAGGCGGCGATCGACCCGTCCTCCCCGGCCATCGACATGTGGCCCATCCGCTTGCCGGTCTTCGCGCCGACGCCCATGCGGATCATCTCGTCGTCGTGCCAGACGGTGCCGTCGAACAGCACGCAGTCGGCGCCTTCGAGACGCGCGGCGAGCTTCGGCGTCATCCGGGCGCAGCCTGGAATATAGAACATGCCCTCGCCGCCCGGCCCGCGCAATTCGACCCCCACCGTCTGCTCGCCCTCGAGGTCGGTCTCGACGACGTCGCCCTCGAGATAGAGCGGAACCTTGCCGGGAACAGCGAACAGCGTCGCGGTGAGGTTCGGCAACAGCTCGAACGGCGTGTCGAGCGTGACGACGCGGCGGCGCACGAGCGCCGGATCGAGCGCGGAGAAGATCGGATTGGCGTCGAGGACCGTGGCGATGCCGGCCGTCGACAGGAGTTCGAACGCCTGCTTCTCGCGCAGCGTCAGCAACCCGGCGACATGGTCGATGTCACCGTTGGTCACCAGCACCGCGCCGATGGGCGAATGGCGCAGTCCGGCGCGCTCCGGATCATCCGGATGCAGCACCGCAGACTTCAGGATCTGGCTGCCGAGGTCCGGGGAAGCGTTGAGCAGCGCCCAGCTTCGACCGTCGACACTGACAGCGAGGGAGGATTGTGTTCGCGCCTCGAAACCGGCGTCACCGCGCCGGAACGCGGCACAGTTGGCGCAGTTGCAGTTCCACTGCGGGAACCCACCACCTGCTGCCGCACCAAGCACGAGAGCGCGAAGCCGCACTGATGCGGCTTCGGCCCGTAGAGACATGACTGCCTCGATGCTGGAAATCAGACTTCCGGCGGGAAGTACATGTTGATTTCCATGCCGACGCAGAGCTCTTCAACCTTCGGGGTATTCCAGGCCATTGTAGTATCCTCCTCTAGAGGTTTTTGTGACCCCGCGAACCGAGGTCCGCAGCGCTTATGGACACTGCCTGCATCCGAACGGCCCTTGCAAGTTAATCATCGGTAAGGTCGGCGGTCACTGTGCAGTGCAGCAAGGTCTCGGCGCCAAAGTATTGACAGCATACGTATCACGTTCTATTCGACGGGTAGCAACTCTCATCGGCGAAGACTATTATACCATCGGCAAGACCGGGATGCGGTCCCGCGCTGGTTGTGGCCTCGCCGCCGGTCGGGCGGCCGCACGGCGAATGCGGCGAGCGGATGTCGCGGGCTCACCTGATGCCTGTCGATCCGCACCCGAAAGGATCCTGGCGCCCGCGCCGGGCAGGGCATTCCGGCCGTTCACGAATGCGCGCAAATCTATTTTACCGCGTGCCGGGCGCAACACGCCTGCCGTTCGTTGACCGCCGGACTCGCCTCGCCTATCTTTCAGCTACGTTGGACGAACGGACGGGAGTCCCGCCGACGGACGGCCACAAGCACCTGGAAGCAAAGCCTTTTGCGTGGTGGGCCGGAAATCGGAACGTTGACGGAAAGGAGGCCCGATATGATCGAAGCATATGAGAGCGGAGCCCTCCCCAACCGTCGCCACTGTCAATCGACCGTAACGAAACCCTGCTACGACGCCTCGTGTCGTCGTTGGCGAATGTGAACGCAGCGCGCGTTCCTCCGTCACCCTTTTCAGCATGCGGTTTGGTATCGGGTCCGGCGCTCGCCGGCCCGCGGGAGATTGCCCAATGTCGACATCACAAGTCATCGAGATCGGCGGCGAAGCCGTTGCAGTTGCACGGCCCGAGCAGAGCGGCGTCCGTTTCGTCGCGGTGAAGTTCAACGTCTGGCCGCTCGACAACGAGTTGTATGAGGACGTCGCAGCCGCCCGGCGCGCTGCTCATGCGCATATCGCCGGCAAGGCCGCCCTGCGCGGCATCGGCCGCACCCGCCGCGTCGCCGCCTGACGTCTGCAGTCCCCCGTGCGGCCAGGGGCCGCACGGCGTCATCCGGCGGCGTCCAGTCCGAACTGCCCCGTCGCCCGCATTACCCCGCGCAGTTCCGCCAGTCCCTTCAGCCGTCCGATCAGCGGATAGCCCGGGTGGGTCTTGCGGCGGCCGTCGTCGATCAGCACGTGGCCGTGGTCCGGGCGCATCGGGATTTCCGCATCCGCCCGGCCCTTCCGGCGCCGCCTCGCCTCCTCGCGCAAGAGTTCCAGCACCACGGCCGGCATGTCGACGTCGCCGTCGAGATGGTCGCTCTCCATGAAGCTGCCGTCCGGATCCTTGAGGACGTTGCGCAGGTGCGCGAAGTGGATCCGGTCGGCGAAGCGACGCGCGATCGCCACGAGATCGTTGGTCGGGTGGGCGCCGAGCGAGCCGGTGCAGAGCGTGATGCCGTTGGCGACCGGCGCGGCCATCGCCATGATCGCGGCGAGATCATCCTCGGTCGAGACGATGCGCGGCAGGCCGAACAGCGGCCGCGGCGGATCGTCGGGATGGATGCAGAGCCGGATCCCGAGCTCTTCCGCCGTCGGCACCACCGCGCCGAGAAACCGCTGCAGGCTGGCGCGCAGGTCGTCCGCGGTGAAACCGGCGTAGCGCGCGAGCGCGCCGCGCAGGCCCGGCACGTCGTAGCGCTCGAAGGCGCCGGGCAGCCCGGCCATGATCACCTTCAGAAGCGCCCGTCGGTCGACCTCGGTCGAGGCGCGGAACCAGGCGCGGGCGCGGTCGATGACATCGCCCGAATAGTCCGCCTCGGCCCCCGGCCGCTCCAGCACGTAGCAGTCGAACGCCGCGTTGAGATGCATGTCGAAGCGCAGCGCGAGGCCGCCGCCCGGCAATCGCACGGCGAGATCGGTACGCATCCAGTCCTGCAGCGGCATGAAGTTGTAGCAGACCGTGGTGATGCCGCAGGCGGCGAGGTTGCGCAGCGACTGCCGGTAGGCCTCGAAATACGGCTCCACATCGGCGTCGCCGCGCTTCACCGTCTCGTGCACCGGCAGGCTCTCGACCACCGCCCAGCGCAGGCCCAGCGAGGCGTCCTCCTCGATCAGCCGCTGGCGCGCCGCGATCGCCTCGACCGGCCAGACCTCGCCATAGGGAATGTCGTGCAGCGCCGTGACGATGCCGCGGGCCCCCGCCTGCCGGATCTCGTTGAGGCGCACGCCGTCGTCCGGCCCGAACCAACGCCAGGTTTCTTCCATCGAAACGACCTCACCCAAAGAGATTCGGCAGGAACAGCACCACGCCGGGCAGGAACGCGAGCCCGACGATCACGAGGATGATCGCCAGCAGGAACGGCAGCGATTCCCGGAAATACTCCTCGACCGGACAGCGCAGGATGCCGCAGACCGCATACATCGCGACGCCGACCGGCGGGGTCATGCCGCCGAGCGTCACCACCGACATCATCAGGATGCCGAAGTGCACCGGGTCGACGCCGAGGCGGGTCACGATCGGCACGAAGATCGGCGCCAGCATCAGCACGAGCACGGTCGATTCGATGAAGAGACCGGCGATGAACAGGAAGAACAGGATCAGCAGCACCACGACCACCGGCTCGGAGCTGAGCCCGAGCAGCGCGGCGGCCACCGTCTGCGGCGCCTGCTCGAAGATCACGGCATAGCCGACCATGCCCGAGAGCAGGATGATCAGCATGATGACGCCGATGTCCTCGACCGCCTCGGCGAGCGCCGCACGAAATCCCTCGAAGGTGAGTTCCCGGTGCAGCACCACGCCGACGAAGACGGCGTAGATGACGGCGAAAGCGCCGACCTCGGAGGCGGTGAAGATGCCGCCGCGGATCGCGACCAGCAGGATGATGGGAAAGAGCAGCGCCCATTTCGCGTCGTAGACGGCCCGCATCACCACGCGGAACGACGGCGGCTGCGCGGATTCGGCCCGGTAACCGCGCTTTCGCGCCACCAGCCAGACGGTCAGCATCATCGCCGCCATCATCAGGAAGCCGGGGATGATGCCGGCGAGAAACAGCCGGCCGATCGAGACGTTGCCGACGAAGCCGTAGAGGATGAGGCCGAGGCTCGGCGGGATCGTCGCGGTGATCAGCGACCCGACGGCGATCACCGCGCCGGTGAAGCCGCGCGAATAGCCCTTCGCCATCATCTCGGGGCCGAGGATGCGCGCCTCCATCGCCGCGTCCGCAACCGCCGAGCCCGAAACGCCGCCCATCAACGTCGAGAGCACGATGCAGACCTGGGCGAGGCCGCCCGCCATCCACGAGACCAGCGCGTTGGAGCAGGTGATCAGCCGCGGGGTGATGCCGGTGCGGTTCATCATGTGGCCGGCGAGCACGAAGAACGGCACCGCGAGCAGCGGGAAGCTCTGCGAGGTGGTCGCGATCTGCTGCACGCCGATCGAGGCGGGGATCGACGAGGAGAACACGAAGAAGCTGAAGCCGGCGATGCCGATCGCAAAGGCGATCGGGAGGCCTGCGAACATCAGCGCAAAGAAGATGATGGCGAGGAGCGTCATCCCGGGATCACTCCACGACCGGCCGCGGCGCGTCTTCGCGCAGGAACACGAGCGCCCCGCCGCGCAGGCAGCGCACGAGGTGGCCGATCAGCGTCAGCGCCAGCAGGACGCAGCCGACCGGCACCGCGCCGGTCACCCAGGCGTAGGAAATGCCGCTGTCGCCGTAGATCCGCTCGGCGTTGAGGAGTGTCAGCCGGACGCCGAGGTAGGCGAGCGCACCGAGAAAGCCGAGCGTCAGCAGGCCGAGCACGATCTCGACGATGCGCCGCATCGCCGTCGGCAGGCGCAGCACGAAGAAATCGACGCCGATGTGGCTCTTGCGGCGCAGCGCCTTGTTGGCGCCGAGCATGCACAGCCAGACGAACAGCAGCTGCGCGAGGTCGACCGACCAGATCAGCGGATGACCGAAGGTGCGCGCGGCGGCGGCGAGGAAGACGAGAACGACGATCGCCGCGAGCAGCGCCTTGGCGACGAACTCCTCGAGCACGACATGGATCGGCGGCATGGCTGCGGGCTCCCGGGCAGGAGAAGGGCCGCCGCAATGCGGCGGCCCGGCGGGGCTTACTCGGCGAGCATCGCGTCGATCGTCTGCTTCAGCTCGGTGTAGCCGAGCAGTTCGTAGACGCCGGCGGTCGCCTCGCGGAACGGGGTGACGTCGATCTCGGTCACCGTCATGCCCTTCGACGCCATATCCGCCTCGAGCGCGACGATCGACTCGCCGGTGAGCCCGGAGGCGTAGTCGCCGGCGGCGAGCGATTCTTCCTTCAGCGCCGTCTGCATCTCGGCCGGCAGCGAATCGACCCAGGCCGCGCTGGTGACGAGGCCAGTGATCAGGCTGATGTGCGCGGTCTTGGTGAGGTGGCTCGTCACCTCGTAGAGCCGCGCGCCATAGGCGGCCGGGGTCTGCGCCTCGACGGCGTCGATCACCTGCTGCTGCAGCGCCGGATAGACCTCGGCCCAGCCCATCGGCGTCGGCGTCGCGCCCATGGCGCGGATCGTCTCCATCCACACCGGCGCGCCGGGGGTGCGCATGCGCACGCCGGCAAGATCGGCGGGGCCGGTCACGGCGCGGTTGGTCAGCAGGTTGCGGTCGCCCTGCCACCAGTTGAACGACAGCGCGGTGTGGCCCGAGGCCGCCTTCAGCTTGGCGTTCCACGCGTCGAACATCGGCGAGGTGACGATCTTGCGCACCTGGTCGAAGCCGCTGACGAGATAGGGTCCGCCGAGCACGCCGAATTCCGGCACGAACACCGCGAGGCGGCCGCCGTCGACCACGACGGCGACGTTGGCCCCCGCGCGCGCCTGCTCCAGCACGTCCTCGTCCTTGCCGAGCTGCGAGCCCGGGAAGATGCGGATGGCGAGTTCGCCGCCCGTGCGCTCGGCAACCCGGTCGCGCAGGCGCTCCAGCCCCTTGTAAATCGGATCGTCGGTGGTAAGCGCGGTATTGATGTTGAGCTCGTAGGACGCGGCACTCGCCGCGCCGGTCATGGCGCCCGTCATGGCAACGGTCGAGACCAGCATCACGGCGCAGGCCCGCAGGACGGCACGATGCAGTTTCATTTCGGATTCCTCCCCAGGAACGGTCTTGACGGAACGCCCTCCCCGACGGCCCGATAACTGGTATGGTAGTATGGTTTTAGAAATACGCAAGCGGGTGGCGCAGCGATCGGGCAAGGGGGAAGCCGCGTGAAAGAGACCGTCGACCCGCGCTACGCGATCGCACCGCAGATCTTCCGCGCGCTGCGCCAGGCGATCGTCACCATGGAGCTGCTGCCCGGCCAGGCGCTGTCGGAAAAGGAGATCGCCGCCGCCTTCGGCGTCAGTCGGCAACCGGTGCGCGAGGCGTTCATCAAGCTCGGCGAGGCGCGGCTGGTGCGCATCCTGCCGCAGCGCGGCACCTTCGTGGTGCGGATCTCGCTCAGCGACGTCGCCAACGCCCGCTTCGTGCGCGAAGCCGTCGAGGTCGCCGTCGCCCGCGCGGCCTGCTCGATCGCCTCGAACGATGCGCAGGCCCGCCTCGCCGACCTCGTCACCGCGCAAGCCGCCGCCGCGTCCGCCGGCGACCACCGCGGCTTCCTCGCCCTCGACGAGGAGTTCCACCGCACCCTCGCCGAGGCGGTCGACTGTCCGACCGCCTGGCCGATCGTCGAGGACGTCAAGGCGCAGATGGACCGCGTGCGCTACCTCAGCCTGCCAGAGGCCTCGCCGATGTCACGGCTGATCGAGCAGCACGGCGCGATCCTCGCCGCCATCGCCCGCCGCGACCCGGACGCCGCCGCGGCCGCGATGCGCACTCACCTCAGCGAGATCCTCATCGCCCTCCCCCGCCTCGCCCGCGCCAACCCCGACCTCTTCGACGACAGCGACCTGCCGGCGCACGCGACGCTGGGGATGGCGCGGCAGTGAGCGCACGGGCCGCAAATTGATACGATGAGGAGGCAACGGTACGACGCCGCGAGATGTATTGTGTTAGGGCGACACCCCGAGTTCAGTTGGCCAGCAAGCCGTGAGGGACGCGCGAGTTCCGTGCCGCAGATTGCGACCGCAGACGCCAGAACGTTGCATCGCCGGGATATTTATCGAAATTCCTGCCATATTTGCGCAGGAGACACTTCAGATGATTTTCAACGCCGAGCCTGACTACATCACTACACTCGACAGCGCGCAGCTTGTGCAGTTGATGAAGCGACTGCTCCTTGCGGAAGCGCGTCTGACAGGGATCCCGTTGAGGTCCGCGAGCGTACCGCTGCAGATCACTGTACCTGATGGCGGCGAGGACGGGAGGATCAGTTGGACTGGCGGTGGTAACTCGACTCCCTACATCCCCGCGCGGTTCACGATCCTCCAGGCAAAAGCTCAGGATCTGACCGAATCCAGAGTAAAGAATGAGATCCTGGCAAAATCGGGCAAGGGAAAGCCTCCGGCGCTGAATGAGGCTCTTGCAGAAGTGCTGGCCAACGCTGGTGCCTACATCATCTTCTGTCGACAGCCGATGACGGGGGCGAAGCGCAAGACACTGCAGAGAGCCATACGCGACTCGATCAAATCGGTCGGCGCCGATCCAAAGGCTGCGACTGCAATCGAAATTTACGACGCGAACCTCATCGCTGACTGGGTGAATCGTCATCCCGCAGTTGCACTCTGGCTTGCGTCATTGCGGGCAAGTCGGAATCTCGCAGGATTCCAGACACATGAGGGCTGGGGCAGATACCCCGACATGTCAGTGCCGTGGAAATCAAATGACGAACCACGATTTGCACCCGTCAGTCGCGCCGTCTCCGAGGGAGACAGGCGTGATAAGGAACGGGGCTCTTGGACGTTCGAACAAGCAGCCGCCGAGGTCCGGAGCTTCCTCCGCGACCCAAAGAAGATCGTTCGCATCTTTGGCCCCTCAGGTTTCGGCAAGACACGTTTCGCCTACGAGGTTCTGAGCAATTCAGGCGACGTTTCCGACGAAATCGACACGGCATCCGTTCTTCACTGCGACGGCAGCATCTCGAGGAAAGAGGTCATCAAGCTGGCGCTTGAATGCGCTGATGCCGACGTCGCGATGATTCTGGTCGTCGATGAGTGCAATGACGAGCTGCACCAGAAGCTTGCGAACATCACCAGTCGCACATGCTCACGGCTTCGCCTGATCACAATCGACATCGAAACCAAGATTGTTCAAGCGCCGGACACTCTGTCACTGCGGGTCGAAAAGGCAGATGATAAGCTGATCAGTGAGATCGCGAGAGGGGTTGCTCCCAAACTCGACGATACCGCAACCTATTTCATCACAGAACTTGCGGATGGCTTTCCCCGTGTGGCGGTACTAGCTGCACAGTTGGATGGGGCCGGCCGAGAGACACTAGCTTCAGTTGAACAGGTCCTTGAGCGTATTGTTTGGGCTGGCAAGGTCCCAAACGCAGAGGCGCAACGTGCGCTTGAAGTCGCTGCATTGTTCGAATGGCTAGGTATCGAAGGACGCGTCGAGAGTCAGTCAGCATTTCTCGCGTCTCAGCTCGCCGAGCAGACGACCGCAAGATTTGTGGAATATATTCTGTCGTTTCAATCGCGTGGCATAGTAACCCGCCGCGGTAATTTCATTCAAGTTGGCCCGATTCCGGTTGCCAATCGTCTAGGCTCCACCCGGCTGGCGACGATGACGGCAGCCAAGCTGCTCGATGTCTTCATCCGAGCGCCCGAGGAACTAAGGGCCAGCATCCTTCGCCGATTGAAATGGATGGATACCTCAACGACGGCGATCGCCTTCGCCGAACGCTTGCTGGAGCCGGACATGCTTGGCAATTTCGCGGCTTTAAATACCGAGCCTGGCTCCAAGGCGCTCGATCGTCTTGTTCACGTCGCTCCCGACGCGGCAGCCCGTACGATCGAAAGAGTGTTTGGTTCACTCACCATTGACGAGTTGAAGCCGGCCAAAGAGGCGCGACGATACTGGGTTTGGTCGCTTGAGAAACTCGTTTTTCGCACACAGACTTTCGACTGCGCTGCCAGACTTCTTCGAAAACTAGCGGCCGCGGAGACTGAGGATTTTTTGAACAGTTCGACCGGGGTGTTCCAACAGCTCTACCATATTTACCTAAGCGGGACAGAAGCTGATCCTGCGGCTCGTCTAGTAGTTCTCGACGAAGGTCTGAGTTCCACGAATGAAGCCGAACGCAAGGTTTGCACCGACGCACTTGGGCACATGTTGAGAAGTGCCCATTTCAGCCGAGTCGGGGGATCGGAACAGATCGGTAGCGCCGAGGCCCTAGAGGATTGGGCCCCCAAAACGAACGACGACATCAGGGATTTTTTCCGAGCGGGAATGTCCCGGCTTACCACCATTGCGACAAGCAATCAGGTTCACGCGCCGCTCGCCCGGAACCATCTCAGTTCACACATACGGGGCCTGCTTGGCCACCTGCCCGTGGCAGAAGTCAGGGCGACGATCGAGGCCGTGACGTCTCACGCAGGATTCTGGCCGGAGGCAATCACTGCTGTTTCTCAATGGCTCTTTTTCGATCGACGGAAGAACGCACCCGAAGATCTATCAAAAGAGGTCCGTCAACTCTATTCCGACCTACTCCCATCCGACCCGGTCGAATTGGCGGTGCTTTATACTCATGGCTGGGAAATCGATTTGCACGATCCTGACACAAACTACTCAGAGGAACATGCTTCGAGGCAGGAGTTTGACTATTCGGCCAGGCAGGCAATCAAGATCGCCGAGACGATTGCGCGCGACAAGGAACTGACGAGTCGTGCAGTAGAGCGAATGGCCTGTAAGGAAGCGCACGGCATACGCGCGTTCACAATTGCAATGATGAACCATGTGGCCGATCCGATAGAAGTGTTCAAGCACGCCATTTCGACGTCGGAGAATTCCCGGGACAAACCCAATCGCGGTTTTTTCAGCGGGCTCATATCTGGCGCGCGTGCGCGTGATCCCGAACTGTCAAAAAAATTCGTAAAACAAGCGCTGAGTTCGCCAAAGTTGCGCCCTCACGCAGTGGCGATCATCGGATCCGGCAGTTTGGACTCCGACGCCATCGATCTGATTATCTCGCTGCTCAAGAGCGGCCATATCCAGCCATCGGAGTGTGAGAATCTCGACCTCTCGCGGGTTGACGTGAATGTTCTCCTGCCGTTGCTGTGCGAGTTGAAAAACCACAAAACGGAAGGACTCTGGACCATTCTCGGCATCATCGACAGGTACCTTTACGGGGGCACGCGAAAGCCAACCGACGAGTTGATTGCCGAAGTGAAGCGGGTGCTGCTCGCGCCAGGGTTGATCGGCGCCGTTCGCAGCAATATGGACGGCCACCATCTTGAAAGCCACGTTAGGCGGCTTCTCGGTCTAGGGGCAATTCGCGCACCCTACGCGCGTCGGCTGGCTAGACAATTACTAGGAATTTGTCGCCAAAGTGCGGATGGGGTTTTCTTTGAACTGCGCTATCACGTCCGTAAAGTACTTGGCTTGTTGCTCCCGCTGCATGCTCAATCCGTTTGGAGCGAGATCGCGAGGAAGCTTGAGAGCAAGTCTTGGCATGCTCGCTTTTGCATCAATGAAATCTTGACAACACACGACAAGATTGAAGAAGACCATCTAGGACGAGGGCTCGGCATCGATATCCCACCGCAACAATTCCTCGCGTGGGTCAGGGCTATGCCCGAGGAACGCGCAGCAACTGCCGTAGACTGGCTACCAATTGCAGATCGTGACACGATAGGCGTTCTTTCATGGCACCCGGAACTCGAAGCCTACATAACCGAGTTCGGCAACACGCGCGGAGTGCTTGATGCGCTGACCTCCCGCCTGCATCCCAAGTCTTGGTCCGGGGATTTGGCACGGTATCTCGAACCAATTGTGCCTCTGGTCCAGACATGGAGTGCCCACCCTGATCCATTCGTGCGAATTTGGGCGTCGACGCAGACCGAACGGCTTAGAAGCCAAATTCGGGCCGAGCGAAAGCGGAGTGACGAGGCTGCGGTGCGCTACATGTAGGGCAAACTGCCACCGCGCCGGCGAAATAGCCTCCCCGCCTCGGCGAGATTCTCATCGGCCTGCCCCTGCGATGACGCGCCCATGAACCCTTGGCCGCACGCGCGTTTTGGGTCTACTGTCCGCGGGCGAACGGCGGGCGCTCCGGCGAAACCGCCGCATGGGAGGGGCTCCGATGGACCGCCACCACCGCCCGACGCGGCGCGGGGTGCTGCTCGGCATGGCCGCCGCGGCGAGCGTCGCGCGGCCCGCCATCGCGCAGTCGGACACGCTGCGCTTCGGGCTGACGCCCGTGTTCCTGTCGTCCGACCTCGAACTGCTCGACCGGCTGCAGACCTACCTCGAGACGGCGACCGGCCATCTGGTTGAGCTCGTCACGCGCCGGACCTACCAGGAAATCACCGCGCTGCTCGTCTCCGGCGAACTCGACGCGGCCTGGATCTGCGGCTTTCCGTTCGTCGCGTTCCAGGACCGGCTGTCGCTAGTCGCCGTGCCGGTCTGGCGCGGCCGGCCGCTCTACCAGTCCTACCTGATCGACGCCGCCGGACGCGGGGCACGCTCGATCACCGATCTCGCCGGCGACGTCCACGCCTTCTCGGACCCGGATTCCAACTCCGGCTTCCTCGTCACGGCCGCCGAACTCGCCGCCCGCGACCAGCGCCCCGAGACCTTCTTCGGGCGCACCCTGTTCACCTATTCCCACCGCAACGTCGTGCGGGCGGTCGCCTCCGGGCTCGCCGCGTCCGGCTCGGTCGACGGCTACGTCTACGAGGTGCTGCGCGAGGTCTCGCCCGAGCTCGTCGCCCCGACGGAGATCGTCCGCGCCTCCGAATGGAAGCCGTTCCCGCCGATCGCCTGCCCGCGCGGCTACGAAACCTCGGCGAAGACCGAGGCGCTGCGCGGCGCGCTGATGCGGATGCCCGACAACGGCAACGGCAAGGCCGTCCTCGACCTGCTCCGCCTCGACGGCTTCGCCATCGAGCCTCCGGGCTTCTTCGCGCCGATCGAGGCCGCGATGGAGAGCGTCCGGAGGCTCGGATGAGACGGGTGCGCGCCCTGCCGCTGGCGATCAAGATCCCGCTGCTGGTCGCGGTGCTGATGGTCGCCGTCGGCGTCGTCGCCTCCGAGCGGGTGCTGTCGCGCCTGCAGGCGGTGCAGGAACGCCAGCTCTCCGACCTCACCGACGCCTATCTCGACGGGCTCTCGTCGTCGTTGCTCGACCCGGTGCTGCGCGGCGACCCGTGGGAGGTGTTCGACATCCTCGACCGCGCCCGCGGCCTCTATGCCGCCGTCCGGCCGCTGGAAACCATCGTGCTCGACGACGGCGGCGCCGTCCTCGCCGCAACCGATCCGCGCCGCTTCCCGATCGGCTCGTCCGCGCCCGATCAACCCGGCGACGTGCGCGCCGACACGGCGCACGTCGACGAGGACGAGGCGCGCGCCTATGCCCGGCGGACGCTGGCCGTCGAGGGCCGCGAGATCGGCTCGATCCTCGTCGCGATCGACGCGGCGCCGATCCTCGCCGAACGCCGCGAGGTGTTCTACACGCTGCTCGCCTCCAACGCGGCCGTCACCCTCGTCGCCGCCGCGCTCGGCTGGATCACCGTTCGCCGGATGGTCCGGCCGATCCGGATGCTGGGCACGCATCTGACCCAGACCCTCGACGGCCCGGTCAACCCGATCCCCGCCGTCATGATCCCCGATCCGGCGACTGAGGTCGGCCGGCTGTTCCGCAGCTACAACGCGCTCGCCGAAGCGATCGGCGAGCGCGACGCCCTGCTCGCCCGCGCCGCGGAGGAAGAGCGCCTCGCCAGCCTCGGCCGGCTCGCCTCCGGCATGGCGCACGAGATCAACAACCCGCTCGGCGGGCTGTTCAATGCCCTCGACACCCTGAAGGTGCACGGCGACAAGGCGGCGATCCGGCGGAATTCGGTCGACCTGCTCGAGCGCGGCCTGAAGGGCATCCGCGACGTCGTCCGCACCACGCTCGCGACCTACCGTCCGGACCGCGAAGTCCGGCCGCTGCGCCAGGCCGACATCGGCGACCTGCGCATCCTGGTGCGGCCCGAAACCGCCCGCAAGCGCCTCGCCCTCGACCTCTGCGGCGAGGTCGACGGCGATCTCCCCGTCGATGCCTTCCAACTGCGGCAGGTGCTGCTCAACGTGCTGCTCAACGCCTGCCGCGCCGCACCCGAAGGCGGCAAGGTCCGGATGACCGTCGCCGCCGACGGCGCTCGGTTCATTGCCACGATCGAGGATTCCGGCCCGGGGCTGCCCGCGGGCGCCGAACAGGTCCTGACCGGCGGCCTGCAGCCGACCGCCGACCGCGGCGGCCTCGGCCTCCTCATCACCGCCCGGATGGTGGCGGATCTCGGCGGCACGCTGCTCGCCGACCAGTCGCCGCTCGGCGGCGCGCGCATCACCGTCACCGTCCCGCTCGCCGCGGGCAAGCCGCTTCCGGAGATCCGCCATGTCGCTTGAGGGACGCACTATCGACGTCGTCGAGGACGACCCGATCATGGGCGAGTCGCTGATGCAGCGCCTCGCGATCGAAGGCGCCACCGTCCGCTGGTGGCGGGACGGCCGCGAAGCACTCGGCGGCATCCGGCGCGACGCGCCGGAGGCGGTGGTCTGCGACATCCGCCTGCCGGATGCCTCCGGCGAGGACGTGTTCCACGAGATCGTCGCACGCCGCGACGCGCCGCCGTTCCTGTTCATCACCGGCCACGGCGACGTCGACCAGGCGGTGCGGCTGCTGCGCGGCGGCGCGGGCGACTATGTGCTGAAGCCGTTCGAGATGGGCGACTTCCTGAAGCGCCTCACCTCGATCCTGCCGCCGCGCCAGGACGGCGCCACCGGCGTGCTCGGCGTTTCCCGGCCGATGCAGGCGATGGAGCGCACGCTGCGCAAGCTCGCCAAGGGCCGCACGACGGTGCTGATGACCGGCGAGACCGGCTCGGGCAAGGAGGTCGCGGCGCGCTTCCTGCACGGCCTCGGCGGCGCCGACGTGCCGTTCATGGCGGTGAACTGCGCGGCGATCCCCGCGAACCTGATGGAGGCCGAGCTCTTCGGCCACGAGCGCGGCGCCTTCACCGGCGCGACCCAGCGCCACCTCGGCTATGCCGAACGGGCGCGGGAGGGCACCCTCTTCCTCGACGAGATCGGCGATCTCGATCTCGCGCTGCAGGCGAAACTGCTGCGCCTGCTCGAAGACCGCACCTTCCACCGCGTCGGCGGCGAGCAGGCGCTGCCGTTCAAGGCCCGCGTCGTCGCCGCCACCCACGCTGACCTCGCCGCCCTGGTCCGCGACGGGCGCTTCCGCGAGGATCTCTACTACCGGATCGCCGTGATCACGGTCGGCCTGCCGCCGCTGCGCGAGCGGCCGGAGGACGTGCGCTGGCTGCTCGACCGCTTCGTCGCCGCCACCCTCGCCGAAACCGGCTCGGACCTCGCCGGCCTCAGCGCCCTCGCCGAGGACGCCGCTCTCGCCCATGCCTGGCCCGGCAACGTCCGCGAACTCCGCAACCGGGTCGAGCGCGCCGTCGCGCTGTCGCTCGGCCCCTGGATCAGCCCGGGCGACCTCTTCCCCGAACGCTGGGCCGAGGCGGCCGACGACGGACGAATGCCCTCGCTGGAAGAAATCCGCCACGCCGCCGAAAAGCGCCACATCCACCGCGCGCTGGAATTCACCGGCGGCGAGATCCTCGCCACCGCCGAAGCGCTCGGCATCTCCCGCACGACGCTGTGGGAGAAGATGAAGAAGTTCGAGATCCGGGGCGAAGCCGACTGAGGCTGTATGGTGACCGCTCGGCGACTGGACGGACATTTCCTCACCTCGTCCGGCTTTCCGAACCTGCTGCACCGCCGTCGGTTCGGATTTCCGAACACCGGCGCCGGGCCAGCCGCGCATTTCTGCGATTCCAAGGGCCCCGCCGGCTGGCACGCCGATTGAAACCTCCTTCCCCGGGAAACGAAGACCCGAGGGAGGAAGATCAATGAACGGATGCGACAAGCTCGTCGACGTCGGCCGCCGCCAGTTCCTGCGCGGCGCAGGCATCGCGACCGTCGGGGCGGCGACGGCGATCGTCGCGCTGCCGACCCCCGAGGCCAAGGCGGCGACCGCGCTCGCCCGCGTCGCCTATCCCTCCAACCGGCTCGCCAACATCGCCGACCTGAAAGCCGACGAGGCGTTCGACGTCGCCTATCCGGACGACGACGCGCCCGGCGTGCTGATCAAGCTCGGCAAGGCGGTGCCCGGCGGCGTCGGCCCCGACGGCGACATCGTCGGCTTCACGACGCTCTGCCCGCACAAGGGCTACCCGATGAACTTCAACGCCGCCGACCGGACGTTGAACTGCCCCGGCCATTACTCGCGCTTCGACTGCGAGGCGGGCGGGCAGCAGGTCTGGGGCCATGCCACCCAGAACCTGCCGCAGTACGCACTCCGCGTCGACGACAAGGGCGACATCTACGCCGAAGGCGTCGACGAGCTTCTCTACGGCCGCCTGTCCAACGTGCTCTGAAGGAGGAACGAACATGGCCTACAAGCGTCAGATCGACCGCCTTCCGATCATCCCGTCGAACGCGAAGGAAAAGACCGTCGTCTGCCACTTCTGCATCGTCGGCTGCGGCTACAAGGCGTATTCGTGGGATGCCAACACGCAAGGCGGCACCGCCGCCGGCGACAACGCGTTCGGCGTCGACCTCGCCGTGCAGCAGCCGGCCGACACGGCCGCCTGGTACGCGCCGTCGATGTACAACGTCGTCAAGCAGGACGGCCGCGACGTCCACCTCGTCATCAAGCCCGACGCGGACTGCGTGGTGAACTCGGGCCTCGGCTCGGTGCGCGGCGCCCGCATGGCCGAGACCATGTATTCGCAGTCGCGCAGCACCCAGCTGCAGCGCCTGACCGATCCGCTGGTCTGGCGCTACGGCCAGATGCAGCCGACCTCGTGGGAAGACGCCCTCGACCTCGTCGCCCGCGTCACCGCGGCGGTGATCAAGGACCAGGGCGAGGACGGCCTGATCGTCTCCGCCTTCGACCACGGCGGCGCCGGCGGCGGCTACGAGAACACCTGGGGCACCGGCAAGCTCTACTTCGGTGCGATGAAGGTGAAGAACATCCGCATCCACAACCGCCCGGCCTACAACTCCGAGGTGCACGGCACCCGTGACATGGGCGTCGGCGAACTCAACAACGCCTATGAGGACGCCGAGCTCGCGGACACCATCGTCGCCGTCGGCACCAACGCCCTCGAGACCCAGACCAACTACTTCCTGAACCACTGGGTGCCGAACCTGCGCGGGACGTCGATCGGCAAGAAGCAGGAGCTGCTGCCGGGCGAGCCGCACGCCGCCGCCCGCATCATCATCGTCGATCCGCGCCGCACGGTGACGGTCAACGCCTGCGAGGTCGAGGCGGGCAAGGAGAACGTCCTCCACCTCGCCATCAACTCGGGCACCGACCTCGCGCTCTTCAACGCGATCTTCACCCACATCGCCGACCAGGGCTGGACGGACCGGGCGTTCATCGACGCCAGCACGCTGCGCGAAGGCAAGACCCGCCCGCCGATGTATCCGGCCCGCGGCGAAGCCGACTCCAATCCCGGCCACCTGACGAGCTTCGAGGGCGCCCTCGAAGGCAATCGCATGTCGATCGACGAAGCCGCGGCGATCACGGGCCTGAACCCCGCGGACATCGTCAAGGCCGCCGAGTGGATCGCGATGCCGAAGGAGGGCGGCAAGCGGCGCCGTACCATGTTCGGCTACGAGAAGGGCCTGATCTGGGGCAACGACAACTACCGCACCAACGGCGCCCTGGTGAACATCGCCCTCGCCACCGGCAACGTCGGCCAACTCGGCGGCGGCGTCGTCCGCCTCGGCGGCCATCAGGAAGGCTACGTCCGGCCCGGCGACAGCCACGTCGGCAAGCCCGCGGCCTATGTCGACAAGCTGCTGATCGAGGGCAAGGGCGGCGTCCACCACATCTGGGCCTGCGACCACTACAAGACCACGCTCAACGCGCTGCAGTACAAGACCGTCTACAAGAAGCGGACGGACATGGTGAAGGACGCCATGAGCACCGTGCCCTACGGCGACCGCCAGGCGATGGTCGACGCCATCGTCGGGGCGATCAAGGCCGGCGGCCTGTTCTCGGTCGACGTCGACATCGTGCCGACCAAGATCGGCCAGGCGGCGCACGTGATCCTGCCGGCGGCGACGTCGGGCGAGATGAACCTCACCTCGATGAACGGCGAGCGGCGGATGCGCATCACCGAGCGCTACATGGACCCGCCGGGCAACGCGATGCCGGACTGCCTGATCGCCGCCCGCCTCGCCAACCACATGGAGCGCGTGCTGCGCGAGGCCGGCGACGCCGCCTATGCCGACCAGTTCAAGGGCTTCGACTGGCAGACCGAGGAAGACGCTTTCGTCGACGGCTACGTCGGCAATGCGCACGGCGGCGAGCACGTCTCTTACGAACGGCTGCGCGCCATGGGCACCAACGGCTTCCAGGAGCCGGCGACCGGCTTCGAGGACGGCAAGATCGTCGGCACGACGCGGCTCTACACCGACGGCGTGTTCTCGACCGAAGACGGCAAGGCCCGCTTCATGGACGCGCCGTGGCGCGGCCTGCAGGCACCGGGCAAGGAGGAGCAGAAGGCGAAGTACAAGTTCCTCATCAACAACGGCCGCGCGAACCTCGTCTGGCAGTCGGCCTACTACGACGTCCAGAACGAGCTGGTGATGGACCGCTGGCCCTATCCGTTCATCGAGATGAACCCGGATGACATGGCCGAGCTCGGCGTGAAGGACGGCGACCTCGTGGAGGTGTTCAACGAGGCCGGCGCGACTCAGGCGATGGCCTACCCGACCCCGACGGCCCGGCGCGGCGAGACCTTCATGCTGTTCGCCTACCCGTCCGGCGTGCAGGGCAACGTCGTCAACGCCGGCACCAACGAGCTGATCATCCCGAACTACAAGCAGACCTGGGGTGACATCCGCAAGATCGCCGACGCGCCGGAAGGCGTCCGGCACCTGACCTTCAAGTCGAAGGAATACACCGCCTGACCAGCCTCCCCTGACCCCCTGCCGCCCGGCGCCCGGCGCCCTCGGCCGGGCGGCACCTCTTTTCTAGCGACAACGGGAGCAGTCCGGTGAACGTCAAGGTCGATCCCTGCGCCGGCCCCGGTCTCTGGTCAATCGCGACCGCCTTCGGCAGCATCGTCGCCGGCAGCCGCGTCGGCGGCACCGAGAACGTGCCGCTCGCCCGCGCCGCCGGGCGCGTCACCGCGGCGCCCATCCGTAGCCGCATTCCCCTGCCCCGCTTCGACCAGTCGGCGATGGATGGCTACGGCCTGCACGCCGACGACGTCGCCGCCGGGCGGGCCGGGCCATTCCCGGTGATCGGCGCCGTCCGGGCCGGCGGCGCCGCGGCCCCGCGCCTTGGCCCCGGCACCGCCGTCCGGCTCCTCACCGGCGCGGCGATTCCGGGCGGGGTCGCGGCCGTCGTGATGGAGGAGCGCGTCGCCGCGTCGGGCGGTGCGATCAGCCTGCGCGCGCGGCTGGCCCTCGGCGACAACATCCGCCGCCGCGGCGAGGACGTCGTCGAGGGCTCGGAGATCGTCCCGGCCGGCACCCGGCTCGACGCGCGCCATCTCGGGGTGCTCGCGGCCTCGGGCTGCGCGGCGGTCGAGGTCGTCCGCAAGGTCCGCGTCGGCATTCTCTCGACCGGCGACGAACTCGCCGATCCCGGCGAGGCACTGGCGCTGCACGCGGTGCATGATTCCAACCGCCCGATGCTGATCGCGCTGCTCGCGGGCGGCTCCGGCACGGTCGACGACCTCGGCCGCGTCACCGACGATCTCGGCCGCATGGCCGGCTTCCTCGCCGAGGTGCACGCCGACTACGACCTCATCGTCACCTCGGGCGGCGTCTCGGGCAGCGACGCCGATCACTCCGTCCGCGCCATCGACGTCGCCGGCGGCACGAGCCGGCGCGTCGCCCTCGCGGTGAAGCCCGGCAAGCCGTTCGCCTTCGGCGCGATTGGCGCCTGCCGGGTGGTGTCGCTGCCGGGCAACCCCGTCGCCGCGATGGTCGGCACGCTGCTGTTCGCCCGCCCGCTGCTCGACCGGCTGTCCGGCCTCGACGCCCGGCAGCCGGAAGGCCTCGCCGCGATCGCCGCCAGCGACGTCTTCCACCGGCCCGGTCGCACCGAATTCGTCCCCGCCGCCCTCGTCGGGCGCAGCGCGCAGGGGTTGCCGCTGGTCGAGAAGCTCGGCAAGGGCGGCTCGGCCCGGCTCGCCCCGCTCGTCGCCGCGGACGGGCTCGCCGTCATCCCGGCCGATATCGGCGACATCCCGGCCGGTGGGCCGCTCGTCTTCCATCCGTTCACCACCGATTTCCGGCTTTGAGCGACCTCAGCCTGCAAACGGCGCCGTGTCGGCGACGATGCGGCCTTCCTCCAGCGTGACGATGCGGTCGGCGCGGTCGAGGATGCGGCCGTCGTGGGTGACCATGATGGTGGTGGTGCCGCGCGCCTTGCCGAGCCGCATCAGGATGTCGACGACGTTCGATCCGCTCTCGCGGTCGAGGGCGGCGGTCGGTTCGTCGGCGAGGATCAGGTCGGGGTTGCCGACCAGCGCGCGCGCGATGGCGACGCGCTGCTTCTGGCCGCCGGAGAGATTGGCCGGCAGGTAGTCCATGCGGTCGGCGAGGCCGAGCAGCGCCAGCGCATGGCCGGCCGCTTCGATCTCGCGGCGGGGATCCATCGCCCCGTGCACCTGCAGGCCCATGCGCACGTTCTCGATCGCCGTCAGGCTGTCGTGCAGGTTGTGCGCCTGGAAGATGAAGCCGAGCCGCCGGCGCAGCAGCATCAGGAGGTTCGGCTTGGCGTGGCGAAGCTCGTGGCCGAGCAGCCTTACCGACCCCTCCTGCACCTCGCGCAGGCAGCCGACGAGGGTCAGCACCGTCGTCTTGCCGGAGCCGGACGGCCCGACCACGGCGGTGAGGCTGCCGCGCGCGATGGTGAGGTCGATGTCGTAGAGCGCCTGCTTGCGCGCCTCGCCCGCGCCGAACCAGTGGTTGAGGCCGCGAATGACGACGGGGGGTCCGGGATCCATCGCCGCCCCCGTCAGAACAGGTCGGCGGGATCGGCCGCCGCCAGCCGCCGCGTGGCGAGCACGCCGGACAGCATGCTGAACACGATGGTGCCGACGAAGACCGACAGCGCCATCGTCGCGGTCATCTGCAGCGGCAACGTGGTCGCCTGCGCCATCAGCGCCAGCAGCGCCGTCCCGAGGCCGAGCCCCGGCAGGAAGCCGAAGATGCCGAGCACCAGCGCCTCCTCGAGCACGACGCCGAGGAAGAAGCGCGGCGGATAGCCCATCGCCTTGAAGGTCGCATACTCCCCGAGATGGTCGGCGACGTCGGTCGAAAGCACCTGGTAGACGATGACCAGACCGACCAGGATGCCGATCACCACGCCGAAGCCGAAGATGATGCCGGTCGGCCGCCGGGTCTGCTGGTAGACGAGGTCCTCGCGCCCCGCCGCCGCATAGGTGCGGATGCGCAGCGACTTGTCCGAGACGAGGTCGCGCAGCCGCTCGGCGACGACCACCGGATCGGCGCCCGGCACCACCCGCAGCAGCAGATGGTCGGGCGCAGCGGAGCTGCGGGCGGGAAACAGGCCGAGGAAGGTCTGGTCCGACACGACCATGTGGCCGTCGCCGCTGAAGCCGCCACCGCCGGCGAAGGTGTCGTACAGCGTGACGGTATCGCCGCTGACCTCGAAGGAGAGCGGCGTCTGCGGGCGGATCGCCGCCGCCGTCTCGCGCGGCAGGCCGCGGCTGAGCCGGTCGAGCAGCCCGGCGTTGCGCATCGACAGCACCCCGGCCTTAGCCGCGATGTCGGGGGCGAGGAAGCCGGAGGCGGCCGGATCGACGCCGAAGGTGGTCAGCACCAGCCCCTTGCCCGGCAGGTGCCAGGTGACGTTGCCGAGGAACAGCCCGATGCCCGCCTCCACCTCGGGGTCGGCGAGCGCCTGCAGCAGCC
This sequence comes from Methylobrevis albus, assembly GCF_015904235.1. Lineage (GTDB taxonomy): Bacteria > Pseudomonadota > Alphaproteobacteria > Rhizobiales > Pleomorphomonadaceae > Methylobrevis_A > Methylobrevis_A albus. The sequence continues at coordinate 157,412 of NZ_JADZLT010000040.1, read as the reverse complement.
ATTGCCGCGCGACATTGCCGCCCTCGGTCAGCGAATCCGCGTCGGGCGCGGAGATCATCACGTCGGCGCGGAAGAACGAGTAGGGCCTCAGCGTCGCCGTCGCCATCGAGCTCATCAGTCCGAGCTGCACGAAGACGAGCACGTTGGCGAAGGCGACGCCGGCGAGCGCCGAGGCGAAGCGGGTGCGCGAATGGGTGAGTTGCAGCCAGCCGATCGGCAGCCGCCCGAACAGGCGCGCGATGATCCACCTCAAGGGAGCCCCTCCCCGCCGGCGCGGCCCACCCCGGTCTCGGTCCCGGTCTCGGCCCCGGTCCCGGCCCCGGTGCCCTTGGTGTCGATGCGCGCGATCACCTCGAGGTTGGTGTAGCGCGCCGCCGCGGCGGAGGTGTCCGGGTCGAGCGCCACGATCACCCGCACCACGCGGGCGTCGGTGTTCGCGGCCGTGTCATCGGCGATCAGCCCCTGCCGGCCGACGGTGAGGCCGATCGACTGCACCCGCCCCTGGAAGGTCTGGCCGAGGGCGGTCGCCACCAGTTCCACCGGCTGGCCCGGCGCCACCCGGGCGATGCGGTCCTGCCAGATCTCCGCCTCGGCGGTCATCCGGTCGGTGAAGCCCATCTCCATGATGCCGCCGGCCGGCGGGCGCTCGCCGGGGGTGGCGTGAATGTCGAGGATAGTGCCGGTGATCGGCGCGACCACCACGGCTTTCGCGAGATCGCGCCGGGCGCGGGTGAGGTCCGCCTCGGCGGCGTCGAGGTTGCGCGCGGCGACGATGACGCCCGGCTGCTCGTCGAGGCCGACGGCGGTGTAGCGGGCGAGCGTCGCCTCCGCCTTGCGCGCCGCCGCCACCGCCTGCAGTTCGGCTGCCGCCGCGGCGTCCATCGTCGCGCGGCTGGCGACGCCGCGGGCGAACAGCTCCGCGGTGCGCGCCCGGTTCGCGGTCGCCTCGGCCGCCGCCGAGCGCGCCTGGTCGAGCAGCGCCCCCGCCTCGTCGCGGCCGCTGGCGACCTCCGACCGCGTCTGCGCCAGCACCGCCGCCGTCACCGCGACGCTCGCCTCGGCGAGCAGCACGGCGCTTTCCAGCACGTCGAGATTGTCGAGCCGGGCGACGGGCGCGCCCTTGTCCACCCGGTCGCCGACCTTGACGAGGATCTCGGCGACCCGCGCGTCGCCCGAGCCATAGGGCGCCGCCACCACGGAGACGTCGCCCTCCGGGATCAGCCGCGCGAGGCCGACGACGTCGGTCACCCGCATCGTCTCCACCATCTCGGCGGGGATCTCGAGGTCGGGCGGCAGCGCGATCGGCGTATCGGTGCCGGCGCCCGGCTGCAGCCCGGTGACGGCGTAGAAGACGCGCAGGCCCGGCGGCTGGAAATACATGCCGAGCACCGCCCCGGTGAACAGCAGCGGCGGCACGAGTAGGATCAGCAGGAACCGCTTCCTGAACCACCCTCGCGGAGCCGCCCGCGCCGGATCGCCTGCATCGCGCGCCACGACCTCGAGCGGCAGATCCCGATCCGGCATCCGGCTGATCCCTCTGTTCGGCGACGGTCCCGGCGACGGGAGCGGGTCCGCGCCAGTCGCGGCAGGTGCCCGGGTAGGCAACGCCTCAAAGGAACCATAGCCCGAATCTCATCGGGAGGATGTGCGGGGTCTTCGGTACAACGTCCCCGCCAGATCGGCCAAACTATCTCCGTCTCACCCACGCTTCGCTTTTTCACGTCTCGATGTGGACCCGAACGTTAATGCCGTCGCCGAAAAGATCAGCGACCAGAGCCGGCAACACGACGGTCAGACCCGCAATCGTGTCGGCCTCGCCATTGAGACCCGGAAGATCACTCGATTTGATGAACCACACTTCCGATTCGGCATCGAAGGCGACGGTTACGACTTTGGCGCTGGTATCCATGCCGATACCTGCCCCATCTTGGTTGCCAAGAGCCGAGCAACGAGACCAGCTCGCTTGACGTGCCCTGATACGAAAGCATCAGCGCCGCAAGCTGACGTGCATCAGAACCTGCCCTCGGAAGATTTAAATTCCAGGTTTTCCGTCAGCATCTACAATTGCAAATACTTCAGCGTGAATGTTTGCCGGATTTGGGGACATCAAAACAACAGATCTGACAAACCGAAGCGGCCCTCCAATCAACAAATAATCCCCAGCTACAGGAACGCGGTCAAGATCGACAATTACAGCTCCGCCACCAGTTCTGACTCGAACATTTGCCATTTTGACACCTCGCATTATAAAGTATTTCAAAATGATAACAAAGATAATGATCATCAAAGTAGAACAAAAACATTTTGAAAAGTCAATACATGAAAATCAAACGCGACGAAATGAGTGATACTTCTGCCTTCACCGCTAGACCGAAAATTCAAGGTCCACTGTTGCGGCTTCAATGCCCAACGTCACACAACGACGCTACAAGTCCGATGAAGCAGCCGACTTGATTTCGAAAAATAAGTTTTCAAAGCTGATGTATTTATAATATTGACTGGATCGAGATAAGAGAAATCGAAATATTCAATAATGAAATTGTCGGCGACCAATCGTACATCAGCGGGCGCGGAATTAATTGCGCTCCGGGACGAATTACAAGACGGGAGAAATCGATCGTGAAAGATGCTGAGGCATCTATCAGGCAGACCAGATGATCTGGAAAGATTGGTGGGCGCGACAGGGATCGAACCTGTGACCCGCTGATTAAGAGTCAGCTGCTCTACCGACTGAGCTACGCGCCCGCCCGCAGGCGCCGCGGCGCCCGGAGAAGATGCGGCCTTATAGTCGGCGGGGGACGGGGCTGCAAGCCCTAATTCGACGTCGCGCAGACGGAGGTCGAGGAGGGTCCCCCCCTCCCCGACCCTCCCCCTCGAGGGGGGAGGGAGTGATCGCCCGGCGCCCGGCGCCCGTCGCCCGCCGCCAAGACGCCGAGACGCCGAGAGGCCGAGACGCCAGGAGGATCGCTGGGCTCGGCCGCGCCACTGGCGTCCCCTCCCCCCTCGAGGGGGAGGGACAGGGAGGGGGGGAGTCGGCGGCGGCATGAGGCAGTTGCCCCGGTCCAGAGCCCAAGAGGCCCGGCGGTGCGGCGGCGATCGCGGGGGCGAATCGGCGGTTCCGAACCCAAGACAGCAGAACTCACACGGCCCACGCCAGCGGCGCCGGCGGCGGGCCGGCCGCGTAGTCGATGCGGAGTACCCGGCGGGCGGCCGGATCGCGGGACGGCAGCGACCGGTGCAGCGTCAGCATGGCGAGTACCAGCACGTCGCCGGGCGCGGCGGCGGTGATTTCGGTCGGGCCGGCCGCGGCGACGCGCTCGGCGGCGTCGGTCGGAATCAGGCCGGCGCGGTGGCTGCCCGGGGCGATCTCCATTGCGCCGTTCTCGGCGTCATTGCTGTCGAGATGCAGGCGGACGAACAGCATCGATTGCAGCAGGTCCACCGGCGGTTCGCAGTGCCAGACCCCGGCTTTCAGCGTCCAGTTGCTGCAGCCCGGCGCATCGGCCCGCCCAGCGACGGCGATCACCCGGTCCTGATGCCAGGGCACGCCCCAGTTGGCGCCCGCCGACTTGTCGAACGCGACGATGCGCACCGGGCGCATGCCCGGCCAGATCGCGCCGATCCGCGCGGAAAACGCGGCCCCGGCGACGGCGGCGAACAGGGCGGAGGCGGCATCGATCCGCGCACCGGGACGACCGCCGAGGCGGACGAGATCGCCGATCCGCTCGAGCTCAGCGGCGCTCGCTCCGCCGCGCAGCCAGATGCGGCCGCTCTCCTCGAGCGCGCGCCGCAGCCGGCCGTCGTCGGCCGCGGCCGGCAGCGCCGCGTCGGCCAAGCCCTCCGGGTCTGCGGCCGCTCCCGGGGGAGCGGCCCCGCCAAGCCCCGTCGGGTCGCTCACACCGCCGCCATCGCCTGCGCGTTCACCCGGCCGCGGGCGCTCTTCAGCTTGTTGAGGGCCGAGATGTAGGCTTTTGCCGAGGCGACGAGGGTGTCGGTGTCGGCGGCGCGGCCGGTCACCTGCTTGCCGGCGTCTTCGAGGCGGATGAAGACTTCCGCCTGGGCGTCGGTGCCCTCGGTGACGGCGCTGACTTGGTAGAGCCTGAGCACCGCCTCGTGCGGCTGGATCGCCTTGATCGCGTTGAAGGTCGCGTCCACCGGGCCGTCGCCGCTCGCCATCTTGGTGATGTGGGTGCCGGCGACGTCGAGGGTGATGGTCGCCGACTGCGGCCCGGCGGTGCCGGCGATCACGGTGAGCGCGATCACCTTGATCGTCTCGCCGGCCGTCTCCAGCCCGTCGGAGACCAGCGCCTCGATGTCCTCGTCGAAGACGTGCTTCTTCTTGTCGGCGAGGTCCTTGAAGCGCTTGAAGGCGTCTTCCAGCGCGTTGTCGCCGAGCTCGATGCCGAGATCCTTCAGCTTCTCCTTGAAAGCGTGCCGGCCGGAATGCTTGCCCATGACCAGCGAGGTCGACTTCACGCCGACGTCCTCGGGCCGCATGATCTCGTAGGTCTCGGCGTTCTTCAGCATGCCGTCCTGGTGGATGCCGCTCTCGTGCGCAAACGCGTTCTGGCCGACGATCGCCTTGTTGTACTGCACCGGGAAGGCGGAGGCGTTGGAGACGAGCTTCGAGGCGCGCACCAGCTGCCGCGTGTCGATGCCGGTCATGTAGGGCATCACGTCGCCGCGGGTGCGGATCGCCATCACCACCTCTTCCAGCGCCGCGTTGCCCGCGCGCTCGCCGAGGCCGTTGATGGTGCACTCGATCTGCCGCGCGCCGCCGGCGACCCCGGCCAGCGAGTTCGCCACCGCGAGGCCGAGGTCGTCGTGGCAATGGGTCGAGAAGATCGCCTTGTCGGCGTTGGGCACCCGCGCGCGCACCTCGCGGAACATCGCGGCATATTCCTCGGGCACCGCATAGCCGACGGTGTCGGGCAGGTTGATCGTGGTCGCACCCGCGCGGATCGCCATCTCGACGCAGCGGCAGAGATAGTCGAGCGGGGTTCGCGTCGCGTCCATCGCCGACCATTCGACGTCGTCGACGAGGTTGCGCGCCTGCGCCACCGTCGCCGAAATGATCTCCAGCACCTGCTCCTCGGTCTTCTTCATCTGGTGCGCGAGATGGATCGGCGACGTCGAGACGAAGGTGTGGATGCGCGGCCGCGCAGCGGGCTTCACGGCGTCGCCGGCCCGGGCGATGTCGGCGGGAATCGCGCGGGCGAGACCGGCGATGATCGCGGTCTTCGAGCGCCGTGCGATCTCCTGCACGCTGTCGAAATCGCCCTGGCTCGCCATCGGAAAGCCGGCCTCGATCACGTCGACGCCCATCGATTCCAGCAGGTCGGCGACGACGAGCTTCTCCTCGAAGGTCATCGAGGCGCCGGGCGACTGCTCGCCATCGCGCAGCGTGGTGTCGAAGATGACGATCCGTTCCTTGGCCGGCACGGGGGAGGCTACGGCGGCGGTCGGCGAATTGGTGTCGGGGGCGGTCATGGGGTCAGGTCCTCTGGCTTCTCGCCGGCGCCGGGCGACCCGCTCGGGTCATCGCCGCACACGCCGGACGGTCATGGTCCGGGCTGCATCGTGCGTTCCCCTGAGTGCCTGCCCGCAAATGCGGGCCAGCCGGCGCTCAGGGGCGGCTAAGGAGAAGCGTCAGGGCAAGGGAAAGGCTCCGCGCGGGAAAACCCTGCGCGTCGATGTCTGCCAGCCGCGTCGTCGGGGCGAGAACCATCGGTCGAGATCGCTCGATTGGAGCCGTTTTGCTGACAAGGTGGATACAGGCATGCGGCGCGAGGACGCAAGCGGAAAACTTGATCGAGGCGACCTTTGACCCACGGAAGCGCGTTTCTGACGAAGCCTGTCGCTTATGCCGAATCATGCGACAGCCAAGGTCGCTTGGCACTTTGGCCAAGATCCGCCAATGCACTATTCAATGATGGCAATCCTGTTTCGGTAGTTTTTCAGCATGATCTGATCGACATCATCAAGGTTTGCCGACTGCGTAGTCTCACCATCATTATCAACTGAATACTTCACGGTGCCGTCACGTTGTTCAATAATATCAGCAATACGACCTCGGCGCTCCATAGCATAAAATACAACCATTTTCCCTTGGTAATCCTTGTACGCTAGCCGCGAAATCTTCTTGAATGCCTCTTTGTCTCCCCCGCAAAGGAAGGCAAGTCGCATGCGAAGCGCATTGAATGCCGCAATTTCGGCATCGGTTGTAATGATACCTTTCTCAGCCGATTTGACGGGCTCGACTGGAGGTGCTTCAACTCGTGCGGGAGCGACCACAGGAGCGGAGTCGGGGATTTCCAGGCGGCGGAGTACATTTGCATTAAATACATCGCGGAAAGCAAGTTTTACAATACCCCTGTAGACCTCGATAGCGTTCGTACGAACATGCTTGACGTCGTTTTCTTTGAGAAGAAACCGCGTGAATTCGACCGATGGATTGCTGAACTGTTCCGAAAGATACTGAAAGAATGCGGTTAGCAAAATATTCCGCTTTGCATTCTCAGAAACCATTTCCGGGTCGAATTTCCATTTCGTGAGCGCGAATAGCCCGTCTGTCACAGAATCCGACAATTGCCCTTTAGCAATTGCTTCAAAATCGGCGACGAGAAAAGGCTCATCGTCCATCATGTTGGGCTCATTCGAGTCCACAAAAAACTCGTATACGATTCCGTCTGTGAGTATACCAATCTTAACACTTTTCGCGGCGTTGAAATATGACTTGAGCTGACCGCGATCGTCTTTGCGAGTACCCCCTGCCGACTTGCATTCAATTGCCATGATCGGCTTCATATCGAGCAAAATGGCGTAGTCGACTCGATTTTTATACTTCTCGGAAAAGTCGGACGCGTGTTCCGCCGCAACCTCGGTCGGGTCGCGATCATCAAAGCCAAGCATCGAAACAAACGGCAAAATCAGGGAAAGCTTGGTTGCCTCTTCGTTCTTCAGATGGTCGCGGATTTTCAAGGCGCGCTCGGCATAGGTAACGAGCGACGCACGAAATTCGTCTTTGGTTTTCATAGACCCCTCCAGCCCCGTCTTCAAAGTGTGAGACAAGGTTGTGATTCGGTCTACAAAAACGTTGGATTGCAATGAACTATCGAGCTCACACCATCAGCACGCCGCGCGCGATCACCACCGCCTCGCCGGCAATGCGGGCACCCGACAGGCGGCCGCCGGCGACGAGCAGTTCGAGCAGGATGTGGCTCGGGCGGCCCATTTCGTAGCCCTGCTCGATGATGTGCGGGTGCTCGCCGTCGCGGGCGCCGTCGAAGCGCATCAGCACGCCGGCGAAGGCCGCGGCGGCGGAGCCCGTGGCGGGGTCCTCGCGGATGCCGAGGGCGGGCGCGGTCAGCATGCGGGCGTGGAAGTCGTTGGCGATGTATTCGGTCTCGCGGGTGTAGACGTAGAAGCCGCGGGTGCCGGTGGTGCCGAACACCGAGGCGGCCGCCTTCGGGTCGAGCCGCACCCGGGCTGCCGCGGCGAGGTCGCGCACGGGCACGAAGGTGTAGGGCACGCCGGCCGAGAAGGCGCACGGCACGTGGTTCTCGAAGCCGACCTCGGACGGCTCCAGCCCGACGGCGGCGGCGACGAGGTCCTTGTGCACGTCGAAGCCGAGCGGCTCGGGCAGCTTCGGCAGGTCGAACACCGCCCGCCCGCGCCCGCCCGGCCGCACCACCACGGCGCAGCGCACCGGACCGACGTTCTCTTCCAGCACGACGACGGCGTCGGCCTCCTCCTCGATCGCACCGAACTGCACCTCGGCCACCGCAATCGCAGCGCCGACGGTGGGGTGGCCGGCGAAGGGGAGTTCGGTCGCCGGCGTGAAGATGCGCACCCGCGCCGAGTGCCCCGGCCGCTCCGGCGGCAGCACGAACACGGTCTCGGAAAGGTTGAACTCCAGCGCGATCGCCTGCATCCGCTCGTCGGAGAGGCCTTCGCTGTCGAGCACCACCGCGAGCGGATTGCCCGCCAGCGGCTGGTCGGTGAAGACGTCGAGAACGATGTAGCGGCGATCCATGAACAAAACTCCGGACTGGCGGGAGCGCGCAGCCTAGAGCATTGCCGGCGCGACGGGAAACGCTTAGCCGCAGGCATCCCGCATACGGGCCGCGCCGGGCGCGAGGTCAGCCGCCGAGCACCCGTCCGGCGATCGCCAGCGCATAGGCCGGCACGCGGGCGGGGTCGAGGTCGGCGACGCCGCGGACCACCACCACGTCCTCGAGTTCGCGGTGCGCCTGGCGGACGAGGTCGGCGCGGATGCGCGCGACGAGCGCCTCGGCCGATTCGGCAAAACGCAGCCGCTGCGCGACCGAGATGCGCGGCCCGTCGAAGACGGCGATGGTCTCCACCACCTCGGCGTCGCCGACGGCAAGCCCGGTTTCCTCGGCAAGTTCGAGGGCGATCGAGCCGATCAGATCGACTGTGCCGTCGGCGGCGACGTCGCGCGGCTCCAGCGAGCCGCCGGGCGGATAGATCCGGCCGGGGTTCGACGTCCAATCGCCCATCAGCCCGAACAGCAGCGCGCCGTCGGCGCTTTCGATCACCGCCGAGCCGAACACGTTGCGGATGCCGATGTCGGGATAGCCCCAGGCGCGCCAGGCGAGGTGCGTCGCGAAGCTGAACTCCACCGCGTCGGCGCGGAACACGCCGTCCTCGATGCGCACGCCGCCGGGCAGGCCGGGCGCCACGGTGCCGAGCACACGGCCGTTCCAGAGGCTGGGGTTGCGGGCGAGTTCCCCCTGCCAGTGCCGCTCGATGCGCGCGGCGAGGTCCGGGTCCACCGGCCAGCCGCCCCGCGCGACGAGCCGCATCGCGACGTCGCGGATCGGGGTGAAGGAGACCGGCGTGCCGATCGGCGACGTCCACTCGGTGAGGTACAAGGCGGCAGGTCCCGGTTGAAGCCGCCGGACCTTGCCCCGGCGATATGACCGTCTCAAGTCAGCGCGCGAGAATCGCCGCGCCGGGCGGCCGCATCGTCAAGAAAATGCCGGCCGCGAGGGGTCGCGGCCGGCGTTCGGTCATCTCGGGACGATCAGTTGCGGGTCTTGTCGACCAGCGCCTTGTCCTTGATCCACGGCATCATGCCGCGCAGCTTGGCGCCGACTTCCTCGATCTGGTGCGCGTCGTTGTTGCGGCGGATGCCCTTGAAGCGGGCGGCGCCGGCGCGATATTCCTGCATCCATTCCGACGTGAACTTGCCGGTCTGGATATCCTTCAGCACGCGCTTCATCTCGGCCTTGGTCTCGGCGGTGATGATGCGCGGGCCCGAAACGTACTCGCCCCACTCGGCGGTGTTCGAGATCGAGTAGTTCATGTTGGCGATGCCGCCCTCGTAGATGAGGTCGACGATCAGCTTCACTTCGTGCAGGCACTCGAAATAGGCCATCTCGGGGGCGTAGCCCGCCTCGACCAGCGTCTCGAAGCCGGCGCGGATCAGCTCGACGAGGCCGCCGCAGAGCACGACCTGCTCACCGAACAGATCCGTCTCGCATTCTTCCTTGAACGTCGTCTCGATGACGCCCGACCGGCCGCCGCCGACGCCCGACGCATAGGAGAGCGCGACGTCGAGCGCGTTGCCCGAGGCATCCTGATGGATGGCGACGAGGCAGGGCACGCCGCCGCCCTTCTGGTATTCGCCGCGCACGGTGTGTCCCGGGCCCTTCGGCGCGATCATGATGACGTCGACGGTCTTCTTCGGCTCGATCAGGCCGAAGTGCACGTTGAGGCCGTGCGCGAAGGCGATCGCCGCGCCGTCGCGGATGTTCGGCGCGATCTCGTCGCGGTAGATGTCGGCCTGCAGCTCGTCCGGCGTCGCCATCATCAGAAGGTCGCCCCACTTCGCCGCTTCCGCGACGGTGAGCACCTTGAGGCCGTCGGCCTCGACCTTCTTCGCGGTGGCCGAACCCGGCTTCAGCGCGACGGCGAGCTCGGTGATGCCCGAATCCTTCAGGTTCAGCGCATGGGCGCGGCCCTGGCTGCCGTAGCCGACGATGACGACCTTCTTGCCCTTGATAAGATTGAGATCGGCATCCCGATCGTAATAGACGCGCATTTTTCTGGTCCCTTCCTCGTTCGTGTCGTCGTTGGCGTGTCGCCGTTGGTTCGTATCGACGTTGGTTCGTATCGTCGTTCTTGCTTGCCCGAAGCATCCCGGACGGCCCGCGCCGCCCGCCCCTGCACCACCGGGACCGTATCCCGCCGGACCCCGTGTCCCGGCGAAGTCGGGTCCCGTCGTCATCCGGCCCGTGGTCATCCGGCCGCTCATCAGGCCCGGCCGTGACCCCGCCCCGTCATGCCCCCGTCAGTCCCGCCCCTGCCCTGCACCCGGGTGCAGCGCCAGGAACTGCCGCGTCGCCGCGCGGGCGTCGCGGTCGATCTCGGCGGCGGAGAGGTCGATCCGGTCGCCGAGCAGCAGCCGGATCTGGATGTCGCGCGCCACCAGCCCGAAGAAGACGCGGAACGCCGCCTCCGTGTCGTCGAAGGCGATCAGCCCCGCCGCCCGTCCCGCCTCCAGCACCGGCTTCAGCCGCCGCCCCATGGCGAGGCGGCCGTTGTCGAGCACGATGCGGCCGAGATCGGTCTTGTGGCTGCCGGCGTGGCTGACCGCAAGCCGGTTGAGCGCCACCGAGGTATCACTGGAGATCACCGTCAGCCAGCCGGCCGCGAACTGTGTCAGGCTGGCGCCGAGCGAGGCGAGATCGAGCCGCGCCCGGTCGACGGGTGCCACCTGCACCTTCGACGCCTGCCACTGCACCGTCGCCGTCAGCAGCCCGTCCCGATCGCCGAACCACTTGTAGAGCGTCTCCTTCGAGCAACTCGCCCGCCGCGCCACCGCACTCATGGTCAGCGCATCACCGCTCTCGACGATCAGCCGCAGCGCCGCCTCGAGCACGGCACTCTGCCGCTCGCTCCAGGCCGGCTCGGCGGCAGCATCGCCCGCCCCAAGCTCGCTGACCTCCCCGACCGCCACCAGCATCGCGCTCCACACATCGTCCGGAAATGGTGCTGCAATGCAGCGTACCGTACGTTACGGTTCGGAGGGGTTATGGCGGGGATCGCACGCGGGGTCAAGAGGTCCGATCGCTCGCAGCCCATCATCGACGAGCGCAATCGGGAACCAGGGCCCGGCGAGCGCAGAGCCCATGGGGATGGGGCACCGACATGGCGAGTTCAGACGACAACAGACACGGCATCCAGCGTGCCGACGCCTCGGCTTTTCCCTCGCCCTTCGAGACAGCCGCTGCGCGGCTTCCTCAGGATGAGGAAAAAGGGCAGCTGCTGGAGTAAAAGGAAAATCGCGAAGGCCTCACCCTGAGGAAGCCGCGCAGCGGCTGTCTCGAAGGGCGAGGCCGGGTGCACCGGCCCCTGCCGAGCCCGAACCGGGCAGCAGTGACGTCCCATGCCGACGTCACCGCAACAGGAACTCAGGTCTTGCTCAAGAACTCGGCCAGTTCGTCTATCGCGAATTCCTCACCGAGCCCCGCCCCGACCCGCAGCCAGTATTCCTGCCAGCGTCGGTTTCCCCGCAGCCGATAATAATTTGCGAGACCATAGGCCGCTTCGGGGACACCCTTCCTGAGTGCCTCCTTGTAGAGGGCTCGCGCCTTCAGGGGATCGTAAAACCCTGACTGATCATCGTCATAGATGTTCGCCATATTGACGAGCGCTTCGACGGCCCCGAGTTTGGCGGCATGGTCGAAATGCTCGATGGCCTCGCCGTGCCTCCCCTCCTCCTCCGCGGTATTGCCGACGTCGAGAATCGCCAAGGCAGCATCGTCGTACCTGGCCATGCTCTCCTCCCGGCGTTCGCGGCCTGCACGACCAGGCGCGGTGGCTTCGAGCAATCTAGCCCCCGTCGCCGAAGCTGTCCGCAAGAGATGTCGCGGTCGCACACCTGGCTGCCGATGCGGAACGCCGACGGATCCGCCTCGCGCCACAGCGGAGGGTTGGGCTGAAACCCCTCCCCGCACGCCGTGCGACAATGCCCGGCCGTCTCCGCCATCCCACACTCGAGCCCATCGGCCGTCAGCGCGTCGCGCACCCCTCGGCACACAGCCCCATAGACGCCATTGCTGTCATGGCGAAGTCACACGGCCGGTAACCATTTGTTAAGGACGTCGTTGACGCCACCCCCGCCGATGCAGTTGTCTGCCGCCATCATCACGGGGGGATGTTCATGCGTAGTCTTGCTTGCCTGCTTGCTGCCGCCTTGGTTGCGACGTCTGTCGCGCCGTCCGCGGCCGCCAATGTCGACCGAAACCATCTTCGCGGCTCGCTGATCCAGATCATCAAGCGCATCAACACCTGGACCCCGCCGCGCACGTCGACCGAAACCGTCTCCTGCGCCGGCGCGGATGGCACCACGGTGGCGTTCTCGACCTCGACGACGAAGGATCGGCAGCTCACCAGCGCCGTCCGCGTGCGGATTGCCGGGCAGACGACAGTGGTCCCGGCCGTGCTGATGACGACGTATGCCAACGAGGACGCCGGCATCGTCATGAGGGCGTTCAGGCCGCTGTCGACCGCCGAACTGTTCACGTTTGCGACCGAGCTTGTCCCGACCGTCGCGCCGCAGACCGACGAGGTCGCGACCTATCGCGGCACGGTGTCGGTGAACAGTGGCGCCGAACGCGAGGTCACGTGCAGCGCCTTCCGGCAGGGTGCTGGTCTGCTGAAGCCGCAGGCGGTCGCTGGCGGGGCGAACATCGAGGTGGCCTGCTATCGGACCGGCGAGATCGCCGGGCTCGCGCTGGTCAGTTTCTCGATCGCGCGAAATCCTTCGCGGCGGCTGATTTCCGATCTGAACGAGCAACGGTCTGCGACGGATGCCGAAACGCTGCCATCGTTTCTCGTATCGCAGTATTCGCTTGGCAAATCGGCACTTGCTGTCGAGCTCGATGACGGAAGCGCAGACGGGAACGTTATCGCCCGCCTGTCGGCCTCCGGCCAGCGCGTCCCGGGCAACCAGCCCGTCGCCGATCCTGCGATCTACGGCATCTGGTCCGGCACATATGAGCGCTTCGACGCCGGCCGCCAGTTGACCGAAGCCGTCACCTGCTACGCCCTCTGAGAAGCAGGTAGCGACAACGCGGCGATCACAGCTCACCCGTCCCGGCCAGAAAGGCGTCGGGGCGGGCCGTGACGCGAAGCACGGGTCGGCGCCGCGCAAGCCGGCGCCCGCTCTTGTCGGGTCACCTCGCCGGTATCCCGAAATCAGGGAAGCCGACGCCGGGCCGGCCTCCCATCCTCCCTTACGCCTCCCCGCACGCCGCCCGATACCTTCTCACCGTCTCCGCCATCCCATACACCAGCGCGTCCGCCGTCAGCGCATGCCCGATCGAGACCTCCGCGATCTCCGGGATCGCGGCGACCAGCGGTGGCAGGTTGGTGAGGGTCAAGTCGTGGCCGGCGTTGAGGGCGAGGCCGGCGGCGGTGGCGGCCTTGGCGGCGGTGACGAGCTTGGCGAGTTCGGCCGATTGCACGGCGGCGTCGAAGGTGTGGCCGTAGGGGCCGGTGTAGAACTCCACCCGCTCGGCGCCGACCTTGGCGGCGCCCTCGGCGGCGACCGGGTCGGCGTCGACGAACAGCGAGACGCGCGCGCCGAAGCCGTGGATGCGGGTGACGACGTCGGTCAGCATCGCGGCGTGGGCGACCGTGTCCCAGCCGTGGTCGGAGGTCGACTGGCCGGGATCGTCCGGCACCAGCGTCACCTGGTCCGGCCGGGCGCGCTCGCAGAGCACGAGGAACTCCTCGGTCGGATAGCCCTCGATGTTGAATTCCTTGTCCGGCCAGTCGCCGCGCAAAAGCTCGACAAGCTCGAACACGTCGGTGCGGCGGATGTGGCGCTCGTCGGGGCGCGGATGCACGGTGATGCCATAGGCACCCGCCTCCAGCGCGATGGCCGACAGGCCGGTGACGCTCGGCCACGGCAGGTTGCGCCGGTTGCGCAGCTGCGCGATGGCGTTGACGTTGACGGAGAGCCTGGTGAGCGACATGGCTGCGGCCTGCGAACGAAGCGGGACCAACGGTTTAGGCGATCACCGCCCGCCCGGCAATGCGCAGCCGCGACGCAGGTGTGTTGCTGTGGGGGAATGGGTGGGGTCGTGCCGTGCGGCGCCCCCTCCCTGTCCCTCCCCCGCTGCGCAGGAGAGGGGACGCAGGAGGATAAGGCGTTCACCCCATCAACGCTTCGGTTCGGCTCAGCCGCCGTTTGGCGAAAGTCCCCTCGCCCATCGTCCCCTCTCCTGCGCAGCGGGGGAGGGACAGGGAGGGGGGCGCCCCACGGCAAAACCTCAGTCCAGCCACTCGAAATGCGCGATGCTCAGCCGGCGCGGCTTCTGGCGGCCGGGGCGGTCGAGGGTGAGGATGATCTCGTGCGCCATCGGGCCGGGCGGGCCGGCGTGCAGGCGGACGAGGCCGGCGTCGCGCAGCGCCAGCACGCCGTCGCCGGGCGTCACCTCCTCGGGCAGCGTCAGGTCGATGCCGATGATCTCGGTGAAGCCGGCCGCCGCCTGCCGCGCGCCGGCGCTGCCGTTGTCCCACTGGTCGGGGCGCTTGTTGCGCAGCGCCTGGAACACGAACGGCTGGCCGAGGTCGTCGGAGGCGACCGCCACCGGCAGGTGCAGGTGCTCGGGCAGGCCGGAGAAGCGGTAGGGCCAGGTCTCGAACGGCAGCTCGCCGTCGCTGCGCACGGCGATGCCGTAGGGCGAGCCGCCGTGGAAGCGCCAGTCGGCGCGGCGGTTGATGCCGGCGCGGTCGAGCTCGGGCGCGCGCGCTTCCTGCACGTCGACCACCCAGAGCAGTTCGAGATAGGCGTTGTCGAAGCAGAAACAGACGTCGGCGGTGCCCTGCCCCTCGTGCCGTCGGCGATAGCTCTCGACGAGCCCGCCTTCCGCCAGCACGTCATAGATCCGCCCGCCCGGACGGCCGTGATCCGGCTCGACGAAGACGAAGACGTGGTCGAGTTCGAGTGCCGCCATCAGCGCCGGTTCTCCTGTTCAGGCGGCGCGACGATAGGCGCTGCCTTGGTTCGCCGCAATCGGGCACGCCGCGGATGTCGCCCCACGCGGCAATTGGTCGGACCACCCGGCCTGGATTTACGCGTGACGCGCCCCGCCGGCGCCAAGAAAGCGGATCGCGTGGGCGGCGGCGGTGGCGACCATGTCGGTCGCCATGCCGTTCGCCCCGCCGGCCGCCGCGGCCTGGGCCGGTGTCGGCGGCACATGCAGGAACGAGACCGCCAGGCGCGGCGCGAAGGCGGCCAGCGTCCGGTACAGCGTGTCGTTGCAGACGAAGCCGCCGGCGCTGTCCGACACGGCGGCGGGAATGCCGGCGGCGACGAGGTCGCGGCAGAGGGCGTCCACGTCGAGGCTGGCGAGAAGCTCGTCGGGCCCGTCCGGATCGATCGCCGCGCCCTCGACCAGCCGCCCGGCGTTGTCCGCGAGCCCGGCGCCGATGCGGTTGAGCCCGCACCGCTCGACCGAGATCAGGCTACGCGAGCGCGCCTCGCCGAGCATCAGGATGCCGCGGCAGTCGGCATCGACGGCGGCGGCGAGCACGGCCGCCGCCTCGCCGTAGACGCACGGCAGACGCAGCGGCCGGAACAGCGGTCCGGCGTCGCCGGTCCCCGGGCTCGAAAGGCGGTACACGTCCGGACGATCCGTCGCCGCGGCCCCGCGGACCAGCGCGGCGAGCGCTTCCTCCGAGGCGTTGACGTCGTCGCCGCCGAACGGCTCGAAGGCGGACACGAGGATCATTCCAAGCCACCCCTCCGCCCGGCGCCACCCTCAGCCCATCACGACGATTTCGGCGCCGATCGCGGCGGCGAGCGCCTTCGGGTCGACGGCGAAGACGCAATTCGGCGTGCCCGCCGCGGCCCAGACCGTGTCGAAGGCAAGCAGGTCGGGATCGATGAACGTGCGCAGCGGCCGGGCGTGGCCGAGCGGCGGGATGCCGCCGATGGCAAAGCCGGTGATGTCCCGCACCGCCTTGCCGTTCGGCCGGTCCAGCGCCTCGCCGATCCGCGCGGCGATGCCCTCCTGGTCGACCCGGTTCGGGCCGGAGACGAGGAGGAGCAGCGGCGCGCCGCTGTCGCGCCCGGTGAACACCAGCGACTTCACGATCTGCGCCGCGGTGCAGCCGCAAGCGGCGGCGGCCTCGTCGGCGGTGCGCGTCGACGCCGGCATCTCGACGATGCGGACGACAAGGCCGCGCCGCGCCGCCTCGTCCGCCACGCGCCGCGCGCTGTCGGGCAGCGCGGCGGCTTCCACCGGGTCGGTCATGCTCAGAGCCCGTCCTTGCCGCGCGACAGGGCGGCGAGCCCGGTGCGGGCCACCTCGACGAGGCCGCACGACGTCATCAGCTTGACGAAGCGGTCGATATCGCTCGGCGTGCCGGTGAGCTCGAACACGAAGCTCTCCAGCGTCGCGTCCACGGTCTTCGCCTCGAAGGCCTGCGCGAGGCGCAGCGCCTCGACCCGGTGGTCGCCCTTGCCGGCGACCTTGACGAGGGCGAGCTCGCGCTCGATCGCGTCGCCGATATGGGTGAGGTCGATGACGCGGTGCACCGGCACCAGCCGGGCGATCTGGTTCTTGATCTGCTCCAGCACCTGCAGCGTCGCCGCCGTCACGATGGTGATGCGCGAGAGATGCTTCTCGTGCTCCACCTCGGAGACCGTCAGGCTCTCGATGTTGTAGCCGCGGCCCGAGAACAGGCCGACGACCCGGGCGAGCACGCCGGGCTCGTTGTCGACCAGCACCGACAACGTATGCGTCTCGATCCGCTTCTCCTCTTCCTGCAGGAAGTAGGCGGAGCGTGTTTCACCTGCGACGATCATCGGACCGTTTCCCCGTTCGACGTTTTTCAGCATGGTTTCGGCTTTCGGATTCGGAAGGCAAGACGCGGCGGAGCGGAGGGACACATCCCTCCCCCTCGTGGGGAGGGTGGCCCGGCCGGAAGGCCGGGTCGGGAGGGGTGCGGCGGCGCCGCATGATGAGGAGGGGCCGTTACCCCTCCCGGCTCGCTGCGCTCGCCACCCTCCCCACAAGGGGGAGGTATTTTCTCCCGTGCCACGAGGGGGAGGGATGTGTCCCCTAGCGTATCAGACCAGCATCTTCCCCTCGGCGCTGATCGCGCTGCCGATCGCGTCGTCGGTGGCGTCCTCGTCGAGCAGCATCTCGTTGTGCGCCTTGCCCGACGGGATCATCGGGAAGCAGTTGGCGAGGTTGGCGACGCGGCAGTCGAACAGCACCGGCTTCTTCACCTCGATCATCTCGGCGATGGCGTCGTCGAGCGCGTCGGGCTTCTCGCAGCGGATGCCGTGGCAGCCGTAGGCGTCGGCGAGCTTGACGAAGTCGGGCAGCGCCTCGGTGTAGCTGTGCGACAGGCGGTTGCCGTGCAGCAGCTGCTGCCACTGGCGCACCATGCCCATGTACTGGTTGTTGAGGATGAAGATCTTCACCGGCAGCTCGTGCTGCACGGCGGTCGACATCTCCTGCATGTTCATCAGCACGGAGGCGTCGCCGGCGATGCAGCAGACCAGCGCGTCGAGATGCGCCGCCTGCACGCCGATCGCCGCCGGCAGGCCGTAGCCCATGGTCCCGAGGCCGCCGGAGGTCATCCAGCGATTCGGCTCCTCGAAGCCGAAGTGCTGCGCCGCCCACATCTGGTGCTGGCCGACCTCGGTGGTGATGTAGGTCTCGCGGTGCTTGGTCATCTGGTACAGACGCTCGACCGCGTACTGCGGCATGATCACGTCCTTCGAGCGGCGATAGCCGAGGCTCTTCTTCGCCCGCCAGACGGCGATCTGCTGCCACCAAGCGTTCAGCGCCGCCTTGTCCTGGGTCGGCTGCGTCTGCTTCCAGACCTTCAGCATGTCTTCCAGCACATAGGCGACGTCGCCGACGATCGGGATGTCGACGCGGATGTTCTTGTTGATCGACGAGGGGTCGATGTCGATGTGGATCTTCTTCGACGTCGGCGAGAAGGCGTCGGTCCGCCCGGTGATGCGGTCGTCGAAGCGCGCGCCGATGCAGACCATGACGTCACAGTCGTGCATCGCGAGGTTGGCCTCGTAGGTGCCGTGCATGCCGAGCATGCCGAGCCAGTTCGGCCCGGACGCCGGATAGGCGCCGAGGCCCATCAGCGTCGAGGTGATTGGCAGGCCGGTCAGCTTGACGAGCTCGCGCAGCAGCCGCGAGCCGGCCGGGCCGGCGTTGATGACGCCGCCGCCGGTGTAGAGCACCGGCTTCTTCGCCGCCGCGATCAGCGCCACCGCGTCGCGGATCGCCGCCTCGTCGCCCTTCAGCTGCGGCTGGTAGGCGGAGGTGCGGTAGCCGGGCGACTTGGTCGACGACTTCGGGCCGTAATAAGTGCCGGTCTGGAACTGGATGTTCTTCGGGATGTCGACGACGACGGGGCCCGGACGGCCGCTGGTCGCGATGCGGAACGCCTCGTGCAGCACGCGCGGCAGGTCCTCGATGTTCTTCACCAGCCAGTTGTGCTTGGTGCACGGCCGGGTGATGCCGACCGTGTCGCACTCCTGGAACCCGTCGGTGCCGATCAGGTGCGTCGGCACCTGGCCGGTGATGCAGACCATCGGGATCGAATCCATCAGCGCATCGGTCAGCGCCGTCACCATGTTGGTGGCGCCGGGGCCGGACGTCACCAGCGCGACGCCGCACTTGCCGGTCGAGCGGGCATAGCCCTCGGCCGCGTGGCCGGCGCCCTGCTCGTGGCGAACGAGGATGTGGCGGATCCGGTCCTGCTGGAAGATCTCGTCGTAGATCGGCAGCACCGCGCCGCCCGGATAGCCGAAGATGGTGTCGACGCCCTGATCATGCAGCGCCTGCAGGACCATCTCCGCGCCCGTCATCTGCCGTGTCATGACCTTTGCCCTTGTGCTTCACCGCGCCTCTGCGGGCGCTGGAACGAGGAAATCCGGGTAATAAAAAAGGCCCTCGAAGGGGCCTCGGTTTCGCGCACCATGTCGGTCGGAAGCTCTAGGATCGAGCTTCCGTCACGGTGCGCCTGCTAAGTACGATCGACAGCTGTGCCATGGAGACCTGCGGGTTCCCGGTGACCAATTCCGCGCGAACCTAGTCGCAGGTCCGGGCGGGGTCAAGACGAATTTCGAAAATTGCGTGGATCGGGGTGCAGCCTTTCGGAAAATTCCGCGCAAGGGGCCGATCACGGCGTAATCGGTCGTAGCCGGGGTCTCTCGACACCTGGCGGGCCGCTCGAGGTCCATAGCGAAACGCCCGCGAGGTCCCTCCTCCGCTCACCCGTAGTCGTTCCGGCTCGCGGCCCGGCGCTCGATCCAGCGGTCGAGCGGGCGGGCGACCACCAGCAGCATCAGGGTGATGCCGAGGCCGGCGAGCACCGTGGTCCAGAAGCCGAGCGCACAGGCGACGCCGAGCGCGGCGGTGATCCAGACGGCCGCCGCCGTGGTCAGCCCGCGCACCTCCATTTCCTTGGAATCGCGGATCACCACGCCGGCACCGAGGAAGCCGATCCCGGCCATCACCCCCTGGATCACGCCCTGCAGCACGCGGCTCAGCGCATCGGGATTGTCGGCGATGCCCGGCATGCGGATCGTCACGATGGTGATCAGCGCCGCGCCGAGCGAGACGAGGCCCATGGTGCGCATGCCGGCCGGCTTGCCGAGGAAGCCGCGGCTGGCGCCGATGATCATGCCGGCGACCGCCGCAGCGCTGAGGCGGACGATCCCGTCGCCGTCGATCAACCCGTCGAACATCTTGGTCTCCCGCATGCCATGTCCGGCCTCGTCCCGGTGGGACGTCCGATGAGATGCGGCAACACGCGGCGGGCTGAAACGGTTCCGCCGGGCGCATGGCCCGGCGGAATAAAGTTCGGCGGCAAAGCTGCCCCGGACCGAGGCGGACCGATCAGAGCGAGGCGACGACCGCGTCGCCGGTGACCTTCACGGTGGCGCCGACCTGCACGCGCTTGAACAGATCCATCGCATCCTGGTTGATCATGCGGATGCAGCCGGACGAGACGTTGCGGCCGATCGAATAGGGCTCCAGCGTGCCGTGGATGCGGTAGAGCGTGTCGACGTCGCCCTGCCAGAGATAGAGGCCGCGCGCGCCGATCGGATTGCGCGAGCCGCCGGGGATGCCCATGCCGCTCTGGAGCTGCGACAGCTGCGCCACCACCCGAGGATTGCGGTCGATGTATTCCTGCACCGGATACCAGTCCGGCCACTCGCGCTTGAACTTAATCGTGGCGAGGCCGCTCCACGAGAAGCCGGCCTTGCCGGTGCCGACGCCGTAGCGCACGGCCCAGTTGTCGGGCTGGATGAAGTAGAGGAAGTGCGCCGCCGGATCGACCACGATCGACCCCGGCTCCATGTCGGAGAAATAGCGCACCCGCTGGCGCAGGAACTGCGGCTCGATGCGGGTGAGGTCGATGCCGTTGACGGGGAACGGCTCGGTGAACACCGGGCCGTACAGCATCGCGTAGTCCGGCGTGCCTTCGAGCACGGTGTCGAGCGACGGATCCTGCAGGAACAGCGGGTCGGTCGGCAACATCGGCGGCGGCGGCGTGAAGGCGGTCGGCGCCACGGGCGGACTGGCGGTGGTGGCGCAGCCGCCGAGTGCGGCGAGAGCGCCGAGTTGAACCGTATTGCGGAGGAAGGATCGACGGGTGGTCGAGAGCATGGTGCAATCTGCCTGGAATGGGAGCGGCCTCGGTCGGCCTTCCCTCCACAAGCCGCGAATCTGCGGCGGATAAAAGTCACAAAACAACGATCAGCCCCTCCCTCCGCACGCGCACCCGCCACTGTGACGTTTGTGCAACGCGGGAGGCGATGCGGCGGTCCACGGTCGGCGCCGAACCGCCGCGGCTTCAGCCCGCCGCACCCCCCGCACCGGCGCCGAAATGACCGAGCGCCGTCGCCAGCGCCGCGCCCTCCCCTGCCAGCGGATCGACGCGGAACCAGTCGGAAAACTGGTTGCGAAACCAGGTTTCCTGCCGCTTTGCATATTGCCGGGTCGCCGTGATCGCCGCCGCGACGGCATCGTCCGCCGACCGGTCGCCCCGGGCGGCCGCGATCATCTCGGGCACGCCGATCGCCCGCATCGACGGCAGCACCGGATCGAGGCCGAGGGCGTCGAGCCGCGCGGCTTCCTCCAGCCCGCCGGCGGCGGCCATCGCGGCGAAGCGGCGGGCGATTCGCGCGCGGAGCGCCGTGCGGTCGGGGGTCAGCACGATGCCGCTCCACGCGCCGGCGCCGAGCAGCGGCCGGGTGGTCTCCTGCTGCCAGTCCGCCAGCGAGCGCCCGGTCGCCTCCAGCACCTCAAGCGCCCGGAGCAGCCGCTGCGGATCGGTCGGCCGCAGCCGCGCGGCCATCGCCGGATCGCGCTCGGCGAGGATCGCGTGCAGGCCGGCCGGGCCGATCTCGGCGCCGCGTTCGCGCCAGCGCGCCCTGACTGCGTCGGGCACCGCCGGCACGGTGGAGAAGCCGCGCACCAGCGCGGAGAAATACAGGCCCGTGCCGCCGACGAGGATCGGCCGCCGCCCGCGCGCCCGCACGTCCGCGAGCGCCGCCTCCGCGTCGGCGAGCCAGCGCGCGACCGTGTAGAGCTCGCCGGCGGCGACATGGCCGAACAGATGATGCGGCACCCCGCCCATCTCCGCCGCGGTCGGCCGAGCGGTGAGGATCGACAGCTCGCGGTAGACCTGCATCGAATCGGCGTTGATCACTTCGCCGCCGAGTGCCGCGGCAAGGCCGACGGCGAGCGCCGTCTTGCCGCTCGCCGTCGGCCCCGCTATCAGGACCGCGGGTCCGCTCGCCCCCATGCCACCGTCGCTCCCGCCTCGAAAGGGCACTTCATGCCGCTGGTCGCAACGCTTGTCTCATCGCCGGCCGATCCGCAAGTCGGCGACGCGCTGGTCGCCGCCGCGCGCCGCGCCGTCGCGGCCGAGGCCGTCGCCGTGCTGGCGCCCGGCATCGCCGCCGACCTGCTGCTGCCCGAGGGCACCCTCGCCGGCCCGGCGACGCTGGCGCTGCGCGAGGTGGTCGGCGATGCGGCGGTCGACGTCGTGGTGCAGCCGGCGGCGACCCGGCGCAAGGGGCTGCTGCTCGCCGACATGGACTCGACGATGATCGGCGAGGAGTGCATCGACGAACTCGCCGCCGAGGCCGGGCTGAAGGAGCACGTCGCGGCGATCACCGAACGGGCGATGCGCGGCGACCTCGCCTTCGAGCCGGCGCTGCGCGAGCGCGTCGCCCTGCTCGCCGGTCTGCCTGCCTCCGTCGTCGCGAAGGTGATCGAAACCCGCATCACCCTCACCCCCGGCGGGCGCGAGCTGGTCGCCACCATGCGGGCGAACGGTGCCTATGCCGCGCTCGTCTCCGGCGGCTTCACCGTGTTCACCGGCCCGATCGCCGCCCGGATCGGATTCGACGAGAACCGCGCGAATTTCCTGATCGAGGAAGACGGCAGGCTCGCAGGCCGCGTCGCCGAGCCGATCCTCGGCCGCGAGGCGAAGCTCGAGGCGCTGGTCGAACTGCGCACCCGGCTCGGCCTCGAACCGCATGCCACCATGGCGGTCGGCGACGGCGCCAACGACCTCGCCATGATCGGCGAGGCGGGGCTCGGCGTCGCCTTCCGCGCCAAGCCGGCGGTCGCCGCCGCCGCGGCCGCCCGCATCGACCACGGCGACCTCACCGCCCTGCTCTACATCCAGGGCTACCGCGCCGCCGACTTCATCAGCCCGGCCGGCTGAGCCCGCCCACGCCGACCCAGGGAGACGCGGCCGATGCGTATCGAGACCGATCGCCTGCTGCTGCGCGTCTTCGAGCCGCGCGACCTCGATCCGATCGCCGCGATGTGCGGCGATCCCGAGGTGATGACCTTCTTCCCCGAGCGGCTCGACCGCGCCGGCACCGAAGCCTTCATCGCCCGGCTGGAGGCGCGCCGCGCCGCCGGCGGCGTCGGCATGCTCGCCGCCGAGGAGAAGGCGACCGGCGCCTGCGTCGGCATCATCGGCCTGCAATACGTGCCCTACGAGATGCCGTTCACGCCCGCGGTGGAAGTCGGCTGGCGCCTCGCCCGCGCCGCCTGGGGCAAGGGCTATGCGAGCGAAGGCGCCGCCGCCTGCCTCGCCTACGGCTTCGAGACGGTGGGGCTCGCCGAGATCGTCGCGATCGCCGCCACCGGCAACAGCCGCTCCTTCGCCGTCATGCGGCGCATCGGCCTCAGCCGCGACCCGGCCTCCGACTTCGACCACCCGGCGTTGCCGGAAACGTTCGCCTATCGCCGGCACGAGCTCTGGCGGATCCGGCGCGGCTGAGCGACGGCCGAGCGCCGGCCGCGGACGAAAACGGGAGCCGCAGCGTCATGCTGCGGCTCCCGCGGATCGTCGGGACGGGGGCGGGCGCGGATCAGTCGGTCCGCACCGGCACGAAGCGCAGGTCGCCGGCCGGGTTGGCGAGCAGCAGCAGGGCCGAGCGGCGGCCGGAGCTTTTGAGCTTCTCGACCGCTTCGGCGACGTCCGCCGGCGTCGACACCGGCTCCTGGCCGACCTCGACGATGGTGTCACCCGCCGTGATGCGCTTTTCGGCGGCCGCCGAATTCGGCTCGACCGCGGTGATCACCACGCCGGCGACATCGGTGCCGATCGAGTACTGCTTGCGCGCCGCATCGTCGAGCGTCGCCAGCGACAGGCCGAGCACCTTCTCCACCACCGGCGGCGCCGGCTCGGGCTCTTCGACCGTGGTGTCGGGCGTCGCCGCCGCGGTGCCTTCGTCGAGCCGGCCAAGCGTGACCTTCAGGGTCTCTTCCTGGCCCTGGCGCAGGATGACGACGTCGACCTCCTTGCCGATCGGCGTGTTGGCGACGATGCGCGGCAGCTCGCGCATCTCGCCGATCGGCCGGCCGTCGAACGAGACGACGACATCGCCCGGCTTGATCTGCGCGGTTTCGGCCGGGCCGCCGGCGGTGACGCCGGCGATCAGCGCGCCGCGCGCCGCCCCGATGCCGAGGCTCTCGGCGAGTTCGTCGGTGACCTGCTGGATGTTGACGCCGAGCCAACCGCGCCGCGTCTCGCCGAACTCGACCAACTGGTCAACGATCAGCTTCGCGGTGCCGGCCGGGATCGAGAAGCCGATGCCGATCGAGCCGCCCGACGGCGAGATGATCGCCGTGTTGATGCCGACGACCTTGCCGAACATGTCGAACAGCGGCCCGCCGGAATTGCCGCGATTGATGGCCGCGTCGGTCTGGATGTAATTGTCGTAGGGGCCGGAGTTGATGTCGCGGTTGCGCGCCGAGACGATGCCGATCGTCACCGAGCCGCCGAGGCCGAACGGATTGCCGATCGCCATCACCCAGTCACCGACGCGGATCCGGTCGGAATCGCCGAACTCGACCGCGGTCAGCGGCTTGTTCGGATCCGGCTTCACCCGCAGCACGGCGATGTCGGTCTTCTCGTCGCGGCCGATCAGTTCGGCGGTCAGCTTCGAGCCGTCGTTGAAGTTCGCGATGATCTCGTCGGCGTCAGCAATCACGTGGTTGTTCGTGATGATGATGCCGGAGGCGTCGAGCACGAAGCCGGAGCCGAGCGACTGCACGCGGCGCGGCTGGCCGTTGCCGCGGTTCTGGTTCTCGAAGAACTCGTCGAAGAATTCCTGGAACGGCGAGCCCTCGGGCACGCGCGGCGGCGGCACCTGCCGCTGCTCGGCGACGCGCTGCGAGGTCGAGATGTTCACCACGGCGTCGATCAGCGTCTCGGCGAGATCGGCGACCGATTCCGGCCCCTGCGCAGCGGCGGGCGCCGGCAGTGCGGCGAGCGACCCGACCGCGATCGCGATCGCGGCAGCGACGACACCGGCGCTCGTCCGCACGCGCCACGTCCGGCGCCAATTTTCAACGGCAGTTGCCAGCCCGGCCATCGGCCACTCCTTCGTCGTTCTTCAGAACCCGGAGCCCTCGCCACGCGGGCGTCCGGCCGGACCCGTCTACAGGCGTCAGCGGAAAACCCGGACGCGGTGACGAGCCTAGAAAGCGATCTTGGCCATCTTTCGGCCAAAACCCAATACGTCGTGGCGATCGCAACGGAGTGCTCAACTTGCCGTGACCGGCGCGAGCGCCGACCGGCCCGCTTATCCGCGGATGAACCAGACCAGCACGACCCCGATCGCCATGGCGCCGAGACCGATCTGCCGCAGCCGGTTGTCGCCAACCCCGCCGACCGTCTTCAGAAAATCCTTCATCGCGCCGGGGGCTGCCGCGTAGCAGCAGCCCTCGAGCGCGATGGCAAGGCCCAGCGCGACGATGAAGTCGCTCATGGGGTGGCGGCAAACGGCGCCGCAGACGCCGCCGGGGCACCGGGGGTCACCGGCTGGCCGGGTGCCGGCGGCTGCGCCGGCGCCGGTGCCGGCGTGTAGGCCTCGGTGCCGTTGGCCGAGTTGAAGAAGCGGAAGAAGTCCGACGTCGGCGAGATCACCATCGTCGTCCCCGCCGATTCCAGCGCGGTCTCATAGGCCTGCATCGATCGGTAGAACTCGAAGAAGTCGGCATCGACGGTGAAGGCCTCACCGAAGATGCGGTTCTTCTCCGCGTCGCCCTCACCGCGCAGGATCTCCGAATCGCGCTGGGCTTCCGCGACGAGCACGGTCGCCTGGCGATCGGCTTCGGCACGGATGCGCAGCGATTCCTGCGTGCCCTGGGCGCGCAGTTCCGCGGCCTGGGCGAGACGCTCCGAGCGCATGCGCTCGTAGGTCTGCTGGCGGACGTCGTTCGGCAGTTCGGTGCGACGGATACGCAGCTCGACGACGCTGACACCGAGCTGGGCCGCCTCGGGCCGCACCCGGTCGCGCACTTCGCGCATCATTTCGCCGCGGGCTTCCGACAGCGCCGCGTCGAACGAGCGCGAGCCATAGACCTGGCGCAGCGACGCGTCGAAGCGGGTGCGAAGGCGCTCGGCGGCCAGCACCGGGTTGGCCGACACCGACTCGCGGAAAGCCCGCGGATCGGTGATCCGGAAGGTGGCGAACGCGTCGACGACATACTGGCGGCTGTCGTTGACCTGGACCACCGTGTTGGTGATCTCGAGCGACAGCAGCCGCTTGTCGACGTACTGCACCTGATCGACGATGTTCGTCGGATACTTGAAGTAGAGGCCCGGGTCGGTGACCACGCGCTGGATTTCGCCGAAGCGCAGCTGGATGGCGGTGTCACGTTCGCTGACGACGAAGGTCGCCGAATAGACCAGCAGCGCGGCCACGACGGTGACGATGAGGACGACGGGAAGGGCGAGCGCGCGCATCAGCGGTTCTCCTGGCCGGCGGCCTGGGCCTGACCCTGTTGCAGGGCCGGCAAGGGCAGGTACGGCACGACGCCGTTGGCGCCGTTGCTGTCGATCACGACCTTGTTCGACCGCGCGAGCACGTTCTCCATGGTCTCGAGATAGATGCGCCGGCGCGTGACGTCGGGGGCATTGGCGTATTCGGTGTAGACCGACGTGAAGCGCTGCGATTCACCGATCGCCTCGGCGATCACGCGGTCGCGGTAGCCGAGCGCCGCTTCGCGCACCTGGCTCGCCTCGCCTCGGGCGTCGCCGAGCCGCTTGTTGGCGTAGGCTTGTGCGTCCTGCTTGAACTTCGCCTGGTCCTGCTGCGCGCGCTGCACTTCCTGGAACGCGTCGCCGACCTCGGCCGGAGGCGCCGCCTGCTCGATGTTCACCGCGGTGATCAGGATGCCGGCATCATAGGAGTCGAGCGTCGACTGGATCAGCGCGCTCACCGTGCCCTGCGCCAACTCGCGGCCGCGGGTACGGAACTCGTCGGCGCGGGTGCGGCCGACATATTCACGCATCGCCGCCTCGGAAACCTTGCGGACGATGCCTTCCTGGTCGGCGACGTTGAAGAGATACTTCACCGGATCGCCGATGCGCCACAGCACCGTGAACCTGACGTCGACTAGGTTCTGATCGCCCGAGAGCATGATGCCGCCGTCGTTGCCACGGTTGGCCGCGCCGGTGATCGTCTCCTGGTTTTCCTGCAGCACCTTCGGCTTCTCGACGGACTCGATCGGCCACAGGATGAAGTGCATGCCGGGCGGGTTGATCTCGGACTTCGCCTCGCCGAAGCGCAGTTCGATGCCGACCTCGTCGGGCTGCACGACATAGACGCTCTGATACAGCCAGAAGCCGACCATCGCGACGAGCACCAGCGGCAGGAACGAGGTCGCCGAACCGCCGCCGCCACCGGGCAGCACCTGTCGCAGCTTGTCCTGGCTGCGCCGGAGCAGTTCTTCGAGGTCAGGCGGGGTCGGTCCACCACCACCGCCGCGCGGCGGCTGACCCCACGGTCCGTTACCGCCGCGACGTCCACCGCCACCGCTCTGGTTGCTCCAAGGCATGCCTGTAGGTTCCTCTCCTGTCGGGTCCGGGGACCGCGTCAACGGGCCGGGTCGGTCTCGACCTGCCGTGCTTATAGGGGAGACGCTGCGGTCGTTCAACGAATCACGGTCGCCGAAGCCGGCGCGCGGTCGCCGCACCGGCGTTCGCGCATCTGCGTCCCTGAGGGAAATGGGAACCTTTGGCCCCGTCGTCAATTGGCGGTCGTGCGGAAAGGTGCCGGTCGGCCGCCGATCGGCAGCGTCACCGCCGCCCTTCGGCCGATTTGGTTAACGCAGGTCGCCAGGGACCGTGCGTCGTCACCGGCAAGACGCGCAGGCGTTACCCCGGCGCACTGCCGGGCGACGTCAGTCCGCCGCCTCGGCCGTCTCCGCCCCCTGCCCGATCACCGCGAGGGCCGCCCGCGCCGCCGCCCGCCCGCTCTCATGCGCGCCGTGCGCGGTCGAGAACGCCGTCGCCGAAACGGCCTCGCCGGCGAGGAACAGCCGGTCGTGCACCGGCGTGGCGAGATCCGCCCGCCGGTCGGCCGCGCCCGGCAGCGCGCAGGAATAGGCGCCGCGGATGTCGGGATCGGAAAACCAGTGGGTCGTCGTCGCCTTGACGATGCGGTCCCGGATCGACGAGCCGAAGGCGTCGACGAGGCCGCCGAAGGCGAAATCCACCATCGCCGCCTCCCCGGCCCGCTCCAGCTCGCGCGCATGACCGCCGCCGAGCTGGCCGACGGCCATCGGCCGGCCGAACGGGTTGATCGTGAAGTTGATCGGCCGCCGACCAGGGGTCTCGGGATCGAAGGTGTCGATGTAGGTCGTCTCCGGCACGTCCGCGACCGGCCGGTCGAACAGGAACGCCACCTTCTCGGCGACGCCGAGCGGACAGGCAGCGATCGCCGCCTCGGTCGCGGCCGGCAGCGCCGGCGTGAAGCGGATCGCGCCGGCGGCGAGCACGCTGGTCGACACCGTGACGATCACCGCCCGCGCCGTCACCTCGCCCGCCGCCGTGGTGAGCCGGATCGCCATGCCGCCGGTGTCGATCGCCGTCACCGGACACGACAGCGTCAGCGGCACGCCGGCACCGTGCGAGACGACGAGGGCGCCGTAGCCGTCGACGACCGGATAGTTCTCGCCGGTGTCGGCATAGCGGGCGAGGTCGAGCACCGAGATCTCGTGCGGATCGAGCGACGAGAGCAGCCGCATCCAGTGGTCGACCAGCGGATACCAGCGCCCGGCCGTGTCGACGATCTCCGTCACCGCGACGTCGCGGCCTTCCATACCGGCGTCGTGCGCGGCGGCAAATGCGGCGTCGAGCGCGTCCATCGCCTCGTCCCGCACGGCAGGATCGGCGCGCTGGCCCGACAGGAACAGCCAGCGCGAGCGGCGCGAGGTGCGCTGCTCATAGGCGCGGCCGAGCTCGTCGGCGATCGAGCGGTAGGGGTTCACCGAGGCCGAATGCAGCCAGTGGCAACCGCGGTCGAACGGCAGGCCGAAGCTGGTGCTCTCGGTGAACGCCCGCCCACCCGGCCGATCCTTCGCCTCGAACACCCGCACCCGGACCCCGGCGTCCGCGAGCAGCCGCCCGGCGGAGAGGCCGGCGGCGCCGGCGCCGACGATCGCGACATCGAGATCGGTGAGGGTCATGGCCTTGCTCCTGCGGCGTCTGTTGTGGCGCCCTCGCCGCTGCGCTCATAGACGACGAGGCGCGCCGCGGCGCTGTCGCGCGGCCCTTGCGGGATCGGCTCGCTTGAGACGGCATGCCAGACGGCAGGGTCGATCTCCGGAAACGTCGTGTCGCCGTCCGGCGCCGCGGCGACGTGGGTGACATAGAGCCGGCCCGCCCGGCCGATCAGGGCGCGGTAGAGCGCGCCGCCGCCGATCACCATCACCTCCGCCGCGCCGTCAGCTCCTGCCGCCGCAATCCCGGCGGCGAGCGCCGCCTCCGCCGACCGCACCACGGTGACGCCGTCCGGCGCAAACTCCGGATCGCTGGTGACGACGATGTTGGCGCGCCCGTCGAGCGGCCGGCCGATCGACTGGAACGTCCGCCGCCCCATCAGCACCGGCTTGCCCATGGTGATCTGGCGGAAGCGTTTCAGGTCGGAGGAAAGGTGCCACGGCATGCCGCCGTCGTGGCCGATGACGCCGTTCTCGGCGACGGCGACGATCATCGCGACGGCTGTCATGCCGACGCCGCCAGCGCCGCGAGCGCATCGCCGCTCACCCGGGCCGGCAGCCAGGCGCGCTTGATCTCGGCGCCCTGCGCCTCATAGAAGCGGATCGACGGCTCGTTCCAGTCGAGCACCTGCCAGTCGAGCCGCCCGAGCCCTTCCTCGACGCAGCGCCGCGCCAGCCGCGCGAGCAGCGCCTTGCCGATGCCGTGGCCGCGCATCTCCGGCCGCACGAACAGGTCTTCCAGATAGATGCCGTGCCGGCCGACGAAGGTGGAGAAATTGTAGAACCAGAGCGCCAGGCCCGCCGGCGCGCCGTCCCATTCGGCGATGTCGCAGAAGACCCGCGGCGCCGGGCCGAACAGCGCCGCGGCGAAATCCGCCGGCGTCGCCACCGCCTCGTGGTCGAGGCTCTCATAGGCCGCGAGTTCGCGCACCAGATCGGCGACGAGGGCGGCGTCGGCGGACACCGCCGGGCGGATGACGAGGGTCATGGCGAGGATTCCGGGGCGCCGCGGTTCAGACGGCGACCGCCGCCTTGATGTGCGGGTGCGGCGCGTAGCCGGTGAGCTGGAAATGCTCGAAGCGGAAATCTTCCAGCCGGCGCACCGACGGATCGAGCGTCATCGTCGGCAGCGGCTTCAGCGCCCGCGAGAGCTGCAGTTCGGCCTGCTCGACATGGTTCGAATAGAGGTGCGCGTCGCCGAGCGTGAGCACGAAGTCGCCGGGCTCGAGGCCGGTCACCTGCGCCATCATCAGCGTCAGCAGCGCATAGGAGGCGATGTTGAACGGCACGCCGAGGAAGATGTCGCCCGAGCGCTGGTAGAGCTGGCACGACAGCCGGCCGGCCGAAACGTCAAACTGGAACAGGCAGTGGCACGGCGGCAGCGCCATCTTCGGCACGTCGGCCGGGTTCCAGGCGCTCACCACCAGCCGGCGCGAATCCGGATTGCGGCGGATCTCCGCCTCGACCCAGGCGATCTGGTCGAAGGTGCCGCCGTCGGCCATCGGCCAGGAGCGCCACTGGTGGCCGTAGACCGGGCCGAGGTCGCCGTTCTCGTCGGCCCACTCGTCCCAGATCGAAACGCCGTTCTCGTTGAGATAGCGGATGTTGGTCTCGCCGCGCAGGAACCACAGCAGCTCGTGCACGATCGACTTGATGTGCAGCTTCTTGGTCGTGACGAGCGGAAACCCCTCGGCGAGGTCAAAGCGCATCTGGTGGCCGAACACCGAGCGCGTGCCCGTCCCGGTGCGGTCGGTCTTCACGGTGCCTTCGGCGAGCACGCGCTCGAGCAGGTCGTGATACTGGCGCATGGGCGGAACTCCGAAAGGCGGACGCGTGTCCGAGGACTCATCGCGCCGCTGGCAAGATGAGGCAAGTCCGGATTCCGGTCACGCACCGGATTCTCGCCCTCAGCCCCCCGGCGGCGGGCCGACGTTGGTCGGCGCCGGCAGCGGCGCGAGGCCGATGCCGGCCGGCGGGGCGGGCACGTTGACGCCCGGCAGGTTCGGATCGCCGACGCGCGGCGCCCCCAGTCGGCGGCGGATCTCGTCGGCGAACTGCTGCCGGTCGAGCGCCGGGTCGGCGGGCACGGCGGAATCGCGCTGGCGCGCGGCCTCCGCCTCACGCCGCGCCCGTTCCTCTTCGGCCGCGCGTTCCTGCGCCGCCTGTTCCGCGGCCGCCCGCGCCGCGGCCTCCTCCTCGGCGCGTCGTGCCGCCGCCTCGGCGTCGAGCCGGGCGAGCTCCGCGTCCTGCGAGATCCGCTTCAGCTGGCGGCTGAACCATTCGCGCTCGAGGATGTCGGCCTGCATTTCCTCGACCCGCGCCACCTCGCGCTCGAAGGCGCGCAGCGTCAGGAAGGCGGTGAAGGCGGTGACGTCGATCCGGCGCTCCGGCTCGGCGAGCGGCCCGTCGAACAGGATGCCGACCTGCGCCTGCGCGCCCGACACCGCATCGGCGCCGGGGTCGACCGCGAAGCTCCAGTCGCTGGTGAGCCGCGCGGCAGCAAGGTCGATGCTCGCCGCCCCGACGGTCGCCGCCCCGCGCGCCGCAACCGAGATCCGCGGCGCCCGCAGCGTGCCGCCGGCGATCGTGAAGGCGCCGTCGATGCTCTGGAAGGCGAGGTCGCCGGCGTCGACGCGGGCGGCGAAGGCTGCGGCGATCTCCGCGTCGGTAAGTTCGAGGCCGGCGTCCGCGGCGCGGATCACCTGGGAAAACGCCGCCGGGTTGAACGAGCGCAGCACGCCGTCGCCGACCCGGAACGTGCCGCCGCCGCCGAGCCCGGAAACGACGCCGGCCAGCGTCCGGCCGCTACCTTCCGCCTCGAACGACAGGTCGAGCGCGCCGGTCGCGACCGCCCGCCCGCCGCGGCGCCAGACGATCTCGTCGAGCGCCGCACCCGCGAGGCTGCCCGTGCCTTTCAGCCGGACGGTGCCGTCGGCGCCGCGCGCGATGCCGATCGAGCCGCCGGCCCGGCCACCGCGCCAGCCCCCCGCGATGTCGTCGAGGGCAAAGCCGCTCGCCGCATTGCGCAGGCGCAGCGTCGCGCCGTCGAGGGTGAGCCCGTCGGCGATCTCCAGCGCTGCGCTGCGCAGCGCGATGTCGCCGTCGATGCCCTCCAGCAGGCCGGCGCCGAACGGGATCTCCGACCAGCTCTCTCCCGCCTCCACCGGCGGCTCCAGCACGCCGCTGCCGAGGCTGAGTTCGAGCAGGCCCTCGAGCGACAGCGCGCCGAGGTCGAGTTCGCCGGTCACCACCGGCCGCGCCGGCGCGCGGTCCAGCGTCAGGGCACCGGCCGTTGTGGTGCCGACGACGCGGCCGTCGATCCCGGTCGCCGCCAGCCGGCTGCCGTCGAGTTCCACTGTGGCGGTGAGATTGGCCGGCAGCGACCGGGTCAGGCTCGCAAAGCGCGGCCCGGCGAGCGCGAGGATCGGCCCGGCGTCATCGCTTTCGAAGCTGAGCGCGAGACGGCCCGACGGCCCGGCCTCGGGCAGCGCCAGCCGGCCGGTCGCCGAGGCCGCCGTCGCGCCGAGGCGGGCGGAGAGGTCGAGGTCAAGCCCGTCCTGCGGCTCGCCCTCGAAGGTGAGCCGCGCCGAGCCGGCCCCCGCGCTGCCGTCGTCGGCGACGTCGAAGCCGAGCTGGCGCATCATCCGGGCACCGTTCGGCCCCTCGATCGCGGCGCTGACATTGAGACGCGCGGCGCGCCAGTCGTCGACGCGGCCGTCGAAGCCGACGTCGGCGGTGACGCGGGTCGCGCCCGCCGTGCCGTCGATGCGCATGTCGAGCGCGGTGGCCCCGCCCCGCGCCCGGGCGCGGATGCTGCCCGAAACGTCGACCGGGGCGAGCACGGGTGCCGCGGTTGCAAAGAAGTCTGCGGCCGGGCTGTCCGGCAGCACGGCGCGGAGCAGCGTCGCGACGCCGCCGAGCCGGTCGCCGGTGAGGCGCGCCTCGATGTCGCCGTCCGGCGCCGTCGCAAGGTCGGCGATCCGGCCGGAGGCGGAGAGCGCGGCGCCGCCGACATCGGCGAGCCGCAGCCGCTCGATCTGCATCGACCCGCCGTCGAGCACCGCGTCGACGTCGACGCCGCCGACGGCGAGCGCCCCGACGTCGAGCCTTGCGGCGCCGAGCTTCAGCGCGATGCGGCTTTCCTTCAGCGTCGCCGCCGGATCGCGGCCGGCGACGATGCCTGCGATCGCGCGCACCGCGTCGTAGTTCAGGACGTCGGCGCCGAGATCGACGGCGATCTCGCGCTTCTCGCCCGCGGCGGCCGGCGGGCGCCAGCGCACCTGGCCGCGCAGCCGCGTCTCGCCGGCCGTCGCGTCGATGTCGCGGAGCAGCGCGCCGCTCGCGCCGACGTCGAGCCAGGCGCTGGCGCTGAACGCGTCGATGCGGCCGCTGCCGGCGTCGGGCTGCCACCAGCCGATCAGCGTCGAGGGCTGCTCAGAGCGCAGCGTCACCGTGCCGGTGAAGCGGGGGGCGGCGCCGGAAAGGTCGATGTCGCCGGCCGCGGCGAAGCTGCTGCGGCCCGGCAGCCGCGCGTCGAACTGCTCGATCGACCAGCCGTTCTCGGCGGTCTCGACGTCGAAGCGCACCTCCTGGATCACGTTGCCGCCGACGACGAAGCCCGGGCTGTCGAAGCCGAGCCGGCCGGGCAGCGGCGGCTTGGGCAGCGCCGCGAGCGTTGCCCCCAGCGCCGCGATGGCGTCTTGCGCCGCGACGGGCGCCTGCGCCCCGCCGCCCAGCGCCCGGTCGATATCGACTTGCCGCGACGACAGCACCGCGTCGAAGAACGGCTCGTCGGCGAAGGTGACGTTGGCCGCCCCCGTCACCACGATCGGCCGGTCCTCCGGGCCGTAGCGGAACTCGCCCTCCTTCAGCAGCAGCCGCAGCGGGTCGAGCTCGAACTTCGCCGAGACATGCATCGGCGCCGGCGGTTCGCCGTCGCCCGCCCCCTGCGCCGGGACGACGCGGCGCAGCGCCAGCGTGCCGGCATAGGTCGGCCGGCCGTCCTTGCCGGCCACGATGCCGTCGACGGCGATCGACAGCGGCCGGTTCACCGGCAGCATCTCGGCGGTGACCCTGAGGCGGCCTTCCGCGTCGGGCTCGCCGGTCGCCGCCTGGATCCGCGCCGGCACGTCGCCGAACATCGCGGTGCCGTCGACCTTGTAGGGGCCGGCGAGGCTGCGTGCGTCGACATGGGCGTCGATGCCGGAGACGACATAGACGTCGCCGCGCCGCTCGTCGGACACGACGACGCGGCCACCGCGGATCTCGACCTTTTCGAGCACGACCTTCTTCGGATCGACGCTGCGGCCGACGTCGGTGGAGAGCCAGGCGAAGTCGCCGTCCTCGGTGAGGCGCGCGTTGACGACCGGCTCGTCGAGCGTCATGTCGAGCACGCGGATCTCGCCGCTCATCAGCGGGAACAGCTCGACGCGCACGGCGAAGCGGCCGACGGTCATCAGCGGTTCGTCGCCGTCGCCGCCGACGCGCACGTCGGTGAAGGTGAGCGAGGGCACGGGCAGCAGTTGCGCGTCGGCGCTGCCGGCGACCTCGACCGGATGGCCGAGAATCGCTTCGGCCTGCTCCTCGAAGCTCGAGCGGAAGGCGTTCCAGTCGACGAACTGCGGCCCGACCAGCGCCGTCAGCAACGCCAGCACGATCGCGACACCGATACCGAAGTAAAGCTGATTCAGGATCCCGCCTCCATCCGCGGTTGCCGGGCGCGGTCGCCGGTTCCGGGGCCTGCCGCGGCCGCCGTACCTTGCGACCGTTGCACCGGCCCGCTCAGCCGGGCAACTTGCCCGGGTTCATGATGCCATCCGGATCGAGCGCCCGCTTGATCTGCCGCATCACCCCGAGCGCCGCGCCATGCTCGGCCTCGAGGTACTTGAGCTTCGCCTGGCCGACGCCGTGTTCCCCAGATGCCGTGCCGCCCATCGCGATCGCCCGTCGTGCCAGCCGCTCGATGAAGGCGTCGGCGCGGGCGTTCTCGTCCCGGTCGCCCGGATCGGTCAGCACCTGCATGTGGAAGTTTCCGTCGCCGACGTGCCCGACGAGCGGCGCCACGATCTTGGCGGAAACCATGTCACGCACCGTCTCGCCGACGCAAGCCGCAAGCGCCGAGATCGGCACGCAGACGTCGGTCGCCGAGACCCGTGCGCCGGGCCGGAGCGCCAGCGTCGCCCAGTAGACGTCGTGCCGCGCCTGCCACAACCGGCTGCGCTCCTCAGGCTTCGTCGCCCAGGCGAACGGTCCGCCGCCGAATTCGGCGGCGATCGCACCGAAATTCTCCGCCTGCTCGGCGACGCCGGCCTTGGAGCCGTGGAATTCGACAAACAGCGTCGGCGTCTCGGCGAGGTCGAGCTTCGAATAGGCGTTGACCGCCTTGACCTGCAGCGCGTCGAGCAGCTCGATCCGCGCCACCGGAATGCCGCTCTGGATCGTCAGGATCACCGCCCGGCAGGCATCCTCCACGGACGCGAACGGGCAGACGCCGCCGGCGATTTCTTCCGGGATGCCGTAGAGCTTGAGCGTCAACTCGGTGATGACGCCGAGCGTGCCTTCCGCGCCGACGAAGAGCCGGGTGAGATCGTAGCCGGTGGAGGATTTTCGCGCGCGGCTGCCGGTGCGGATCACCTCGCCGGACGCGAGCACCACCTCGAGCGCCAGCACGTTGTCCTTCATCGTGCCGTAGCGCACGGCATTGGTGCCCGACGCCCGCGTCGCGGCCATGCCGCCGAGGCTGGCGTCGGCGCCGGGATCGATCGGGAAAAAGAGGCCCGTGTCGCGCAGCTGCAGGTTCAGCGCCTTGCGCGTGATCCCCGGTCCCACGACGCAGTCGAGATCGTCGGCGTGCACCGCGACCAGCCGGTCCATGCGCGAAAGATCGAGCGACACCCCGCCGAACGGCGCGTTGACGTGCCCCTCCAGCGACGTCCCCGTGCCGAAGGGAATCACCGGCAGGCCGGCAGCGGCCGAGGTCCGCACCACGGCGACGACATCCTCGGTGCTCTCGGCGAACACCACCGCATCCGGCGGCTGGTTCGCCTGCCGCGACATCGTGTGCCCGTGCTGCTCGCGCAGCGCCTGCGCCCGGCTGAACCGCGCACCGAAGCGACCGGCGAGTTCGCCGAGGGCCGCCTCGCGGCGGTCGGCGGACCCTATGCTCCTGACGCTGCCCGACTCCATTCCCGGCTCCCTGCCTCGACGCCTCTCGGGGCGAACCTAGCAAATGGACGCCGGCCTGTCGTCGGCCGGGCGGCCGCAGGAGATCGGGACGATCGCTGATATCCCGGGGCTGGACGCCTTCGCGTTCCGGTTTCATCCTGCGATGCAAGCGGCCGGAAGGGGCGAGGCAGCAGCATGACCGGAAGTGGACGACCGGGGGGCGTTGGGGTGCGCGCGACATGGGCGGCGTTGGCCGTCGCAGTTGCCACCATGGCCTTTGCCGTGATCGCGACTGCCGCCGCCGCGGCCCCGCCGCTCTGGAAGGTCCAGAGCGGACAGCGGACGATCTACCTGTTCGGCACCATCGACCTGCTTCCGCCCGGCACCGACTGGGGCTTTCCAGAATTGACCGCTGCGTTGAGCGACAGCCAGATGCTGCTGATGGTGGATGATCCCAATAAGGAAAGTCCGAAGTACGAGTCTTACCTGTACACACACCTATCCGGCGAGATGCTCAGCGACATGCTCCATCCGTTGGATTTCGTGAAACTCCAGTTCATTGCGGAACATCTCGGATACCGGATGCCTGCCCTTAATCGCGTCCGTCCGTGGTTCGCTGGCGAGCTCGTCAAATCCGCTGCGATCGAGAAAGCCGGATTTGAGTGGGCTGCGAATCCTCAATCGCCTGATCGCGAAGGCCGAATGCCGACGGATGGGTTCGAGAATTACATTGAAGTCATCGAGGCCTTCGCGGCAATGCCGCGCGCCGGAGAGATCGAGATCCTCAGCCGTGTGATCAGGAACCTGACCAAATCCGTCGAGTCCCATCGCGAATTTGCAGGCGCCTGGCTCGAAGGCGACGAGATCGGCCTCGAAAGGAGCAATGCGACGGAGCGGGGCTTCTTCGGGCCGGTCGGCTGGGACGTGATGGTCGCCCGGCGGAGTGCGACGTGGGCCCGCCGACTGGTCGCGATCCTGCGGGGTGACGGCGCATTCGATCGGGTCTTCGTTGCCGTGCCGAGCCGGCACCTCTTCGGCGCGGATGGCATCAAGGCGCGGCTGGCGGCCGCCGGTTTCGCGGTGGAGCGCGTGCCGGAAACCGCTGCGAGGTGACAAGCGGCGGCGGCCGGCCGATCCGGCTGCGACGTGGCATGACGCCGGGGGCTCGACAGGATCGCCGCGGCGATGCACGTTGCCGTTGCAGCGCCCGCCGGCCGTCGCGGTTGCGCGGGGCGGAGCGCATGTCCGACGTGACGAACCCTTCCCAGTCTTCGCCCACCCTGTCTTCGTCTTCCCCGGGCCGCCCTGCCCGGCGGTCGCTCCGCACGGCGGCCGTGGCGCTGGCCGCCTCCGCCTTCGCGGCGCTCGCCGCCCCCGCCGCCGCCGAGCCGGCGCTTTGGAAAGTCGAGAGCGAGCATGCGCGGGTCTATCTCTTCGGCACGATGCACGCGCTGCCGCCGGAGGCGGACTGGCGCAGTCCGGCGATCGACGCCGCATTCGCCGAAAGCGAGAGCATCATCTTCGAGATCGACATCGGCCGCGACAGCGGGGTCACGGCGATGGCCTTCCACGGCACCAGCCCGGACCTGCCGCTGAGCCGCCGCCTCAACCCGGACGACCTGCGCCGCGTGCAGAAGGCCGCCGCCGACTGGGGCGTCGACTTCACCACCCTCGAGCCGCTGCGGCCCTGGCTTGCGGCCTTCACCCTGTACAATGCGGCGTTTGCCAAGGCGGGGTTCGACGCCGGCCGCGGCGTCGAGATCCAGCTCCTGCGGGAAGCGGCCCAAAGCTTCATGCCGCGCTCCGGGCTCGAGACCGCGAAGGACCAGTTCGGCATCTTCGGCAACCTCGATGCGGAGACCGAGCTCGGCCTGCTGATGGGCACGCTGGAGCAGATCGGCGACACCGAGGCGGTGCTGGGCCGGATGCTGGACCAGTGGCTCGCCGGCGACGTGGCGGGCATCGAGCAGACGGTCGTCAACGAACTGAAAGACGAAAGCGAGGAAGCCTACGAGGTGCTGCTGCCGCGCCGCAACCGGGTCTGGATCGACCGCCTCGTCCGTATTCTCGAGGGCGAGGAGGACGAGGTCGTGTTCGTCGCCGTCGGCGCGGCTCACCTCGTCGGTCCGGACAGCGTGCAGGCGATGCTCGGCGCCGCCGGCTATGCCACCGAACGGGTGAACGCCCCCGCGGCGGCAGCCCCGGATCCCTCCGCCGGCCCTTGAGCGTACACCGCGGCCGACCGCCTCCCTTCGGCCCTCATGTTGCTCTATTGTTCGGCCATGTCGAATCATCCGATCCCGCGCGCGGACGACCGCGCGACCGCCGACGCCGCCCCGTTCGAGGACCACGGCGCCGCGCCGCCGCGCGCCGGCGGCATCGCCGCGCGCGCCATGGGCGCCGCGCGCCCCGCGAGCTACCTCGACAACCTCAATCCCGAGCAGCGCGACGCGATCCTCACGATCGACGGGCCGCTCCTGGTGCTCGCCGGCGCCGGCACCGGCAAGACGCGGGTGCTGACGACCCGCATCGCCCACATCCTCGCCACCGGCCGCGCCTTCCCCTCGCAGATCCTCGCCGTCACCTTCACCAACCGGGCGGCGCGCGAGATGAAGGAGCGCATCGGCCACCTCGTCGGCGGCGCCGTCGAGGGCATGCCTTGGCTCGGCACCTTCCACTCGATCGGCGTCAAGATCCTGCGCCGCCATGCCGAGCTCGTCGGCCTGCGCTCGGATTTCTCGATCCTCGACACCGACGACCAGATCCGCCTGATGAAGCAGTTGATCCAGGCCGAGGGTATCGACGAGAAGCGCTGGCCGGCGCGCCAGTTCGCCGGCCTCGTCGACAGCTGGAAGAACCGCGGCCTCGGCCCGAAGGACATCGGCGAGGGCGAGGCGCGCTCGTTCGGCAACGGCCTCGGCCGCAAGCTCTACGCCGACTATCAGGACCGGCTGAAGGTGCTGAACGCCACCGACTTCGGCGACCTTTTGATGGAAACGCTGCGGCTCTTCTGCGAGAACCCCGACGTGCTCGCCGACTATCACCGCCGCTTCCGCTTCGTGCTCGTCGACGAGTATCAGGACACCAACGTCGTCCAGTACCTCTGGCTGCGGCTGCTGGCGCAGGGCTCGAAGAACATCTGCTGCGTCGGCGACGACGACCAGTCGATCTACGGCTGGCGCGGCGCGGAAGTCGACAACATCCTGCGCTTCGAGAAGGATTTTCCCGGCGCCAAGGTGATCCGGCTCGAGCGCAACTACCGCTCCACCGCCCACATCCTCGCTTCCGCCTCCCACCTCATCGCCCACAACGAGGCGCGGCTCGGCAAGACGCTGTTCACCGAGAACGAGGACCCCGAGGCCGAGAAGGTCTGCGTCGCCGCCGCCTGGGATTCCGAGGAGGAAGCCCGCTCGATCGGCGACGAGATCGAGCGGCTGCAGCGCGGCGGCCACAGCCTCAACCAGATCGCGATCCTGGTGCGCGCCTCGTTCCAGATGCGCGAGTTCGAAGACCGCTTCGTCACGCTCGGCGTGCCCTACCGCGTCGTCGGCGGCCCGCGCTTCTACGAGCGGCTCGAGATCCGCGACGCCCTCGCCTATTTCCGCATCGTCGCCCAGCCGGCCGACGA
Organism: Methylobrevis albus; assembly: GCF_015904235.1. GTDB lineage: Bacteria > Pseudomonadota > Alphaproteobacteria > Rhizobiales > Pleomorphomonadaceae > Methylobrevis_A > Methylobrevis_A albus. Next base: position 117,551 of record NZ_JADZLT010000040.1, on the reverse strand, counting down.
CCTCGCCTTCGAGCGCATCGTCAACACGCCGCGCCGCGGCCTCGGCGACGCGTCGATCCAGATCCTGCACGCCTATGGCCGCGCCAACCGCGTGCCGCTCACCGCCGCCGCCGGTCACCTCGTCGAGACCGAGGAGCTGAAGGGCAAGGCCCGCACCGCGCTGCGCGACCTGATGCAGAGCTTCGCGCGCTGGCGCGAGCAACTCGAGCACCTGCCGCACACCGAGCTCGCCGAGATCATCCTCGAGGAGAGCGGCTACACCGAGATGTGGCAGAAGGACCGCTCGGCCGAGGCGCCGGGGCGGCTGGAAAACCTGAAGGAGCTGATCCGCTCCATGCAGGACTTCGAATCGCTCGCCGGCTTCCTCGAGCACATCTCGCTGGTGATGGACCGCGACCAGGATGCCTCCGCCGACGCCGTCTCGATCATGACGCTGCATTCGGCGAAGGGGCTGGAGTTCGACACCGTGTTCCTGCCCGGCTGGGAAGAGGGCCTCTTCCCGCACCAGCGCGCCCTCGACGAGAACGGCCGCGCCGGGCTCGAGGAGGAGCGCCGCCTCGCCTATGTCGGGATCACGCGCGCGAAACACCGTGCCAAGATCTGGTTCGCCTCCAACCGCCGCATCCACGGCAGCTGGCAGTCGTCGATCCCCTCGCGCTTCCTCGACGAACTGCCCGACGCCCACGTCGAGGTGGTCGAGCAGCAGAACCGCTACGGCGGCTACGGCCTCGACACCGTCGGCGCCTATGGCGCCAGCCGCTTCGACAACCGCGGCAGCTTCAACTCGACCTACGAGACCCCCGGCTGGCAGCGCGCCCGCGCCAACAAGGCCGCCGGCACCACGGGCTTTGCCACCCCCGGCGGCGAGCGCCCGCGCATCCGCCAGATCGAAGGCGAACTGATCGCCCGCAGCGTCGTCGGCGGCGACCCCCGCTTCACAGTGGGCGCCCGCGTCTTCCACCAGAAGTTCGGCAACGGCACGGTGTCGTCCGTCGACGGCAACAAGCTGACGGTGGATTTTGACCGCGCGGGGCAGAAGCGGGTGGTGGATAGTTTCGTGACGGCGCTGTGAGGGGGCGGTTACGTTCGGACATCGAAGACGCTGAACTGTACGTTCAACCGGGGCTCCTACAGCCCTCACCATAGTCGGATACAAAGCCGAATAGCCGCAATCTCTGGTAATAAATGGTCGTGATGCACTCCTTCACCGGTGCTCTCCGAGATATTCCCCTCAGTTGATCCTCGATCATACTCTGTGGGGGAGCAATCTGGCTCTCGAAGTCCATCGAACTGAAGGCTTTCACAATGACCTTGCGCAGATCCTTGATACCGCTTGTTCTGCTGGCTCTACCACTCACGAGCCACGCCGTAGCTCAGTCCGCCGTTGTTGAGGGAACGGTCGCCTCTGTAACATCGACGCCTTTCAGCGCCGATCCGACTGGAACGACCGACTCTTCGGCCGCGTTCCAGAATTGCCTCAATACCTACAAAGTCTGCCGTGTGCCGACGGGCATCTATATCGTTCGCAACGTCACGATGAATTCCGGCAACAGCCTGATCGGCGAAGGCAGCGCCGACTACGGTGTTGTCGACGCAACGACCACCGCGATCCGCCCCGTACTGAAAAGCGGACTATCGACCGCCACCACGATGATCGACGTCGAGGACGTCTCGGGCGGTCTGATCAGCGGCCTGATGCTCGACTGCGAGGTGCCACGGGGAGATCTACAAAGCTCGTCGATCAGCGGACTGTCTGGAGGTAGTCAATTCCTGACAGTTGATCGTGTCACGATTGTCCACTGCGCAGCAGGGATTGGCTACATCGACAGCAATAAGTATACCGGAGGCGCTCGAATCCTCAACAGCACGTTCGGAGACAATTGGCGCGGCATCTCGAATATGATCGATTCGTTCGTCGACAACAGCGATTTCGCGAACAATATCGAAGGTATCTGGATGGGCGGCGGTTCGAACGCGAACACGATCGCCAATTCACGCTTCGAGTGGAACAACGACTACGGAATTCATGTCTACAATATGAGTTGGCATAACAGCCTTGTAAACAGCTTCTTCGATCGCAACGGCAAATCAGGCATCCGGATCTATAACTCCGGTAACTTTGCTATCGCCAACAATACCTTCAATCGGAATGGAGCATCGAAGGATTCGGACCCTACCCTGAGAAGTCATATTCTTCTGGACGGCGCAAAAGACGTAACAATCATGGGCGGCCTGGCCGGTGTCGGCAAGGATGACCCGCAGAATAATCAGCCACCGACTGGCAATTTGACCCCTGACTACATCATCGCATACGGCTCGACCCCCAGCTCAAACATCACGATTGCTGGCTTCACAACGTCCGGCCAGTACAACGAGGACAACAACCCGTCTGGCTCCTATGTTGTCGCGCCGATCTATGGAAATCCCCCGATCTCGGGATATCGGGTCACGTCCTCCGGCTTCATCAACGCAGCTGTTGAAACCGGAATTCAGGTCGTCGATGGAACGAATCGAGCAACGGCAAGGAAGCTGACGGCCGATAACAACGTCATCGCCTATAGCCATACGTCGCTGGCATCCACATCCCTTGATCGGTGCATCGTCGGGCGGCGCATCGCGATCAACAATGCATCGGCGAACACGATCCGGGTGTACGGTTTCACCAGCTCCGAGACCGTGAGTGGTGCAGGTGGGGTCACCCAGGCGCCCGCGACCGTCGCTCTCTATGTCTGCACTGCGGTGAACCAGTGGAACCGGTGGCTTTCCGACTGATTGAAACAAGTCGGAAGGGTTCTGGTGCCGGTAGCGGATCAACCGACCAGACCAATCAAATCACGGGTTTGTAAATCCAGAAATAGACTGCTGGGCTGCTCAGCGATGAGCTAGCCCAGCTGCCACAGCCAACGCAAAAATAACCACCGACGGGATTTCAGGAGAAGTGGAGGTTTCTGTTGCCAGGTACCTCCGAACCCCGCCTGAAAGTGCTACCCCTCAGGACTTGATTTCGATTACCAGCACCGCATTACGCGGCGACAGCAACCGGAGCATAGTTGTCATTGGCAACTATAGTTTCGGCCCGATAACGGCGGAACCATGCCGAGCGAAAGAAAGACCTTTACGCCCTCGTCGAAGCTATTTCGCCCCCGCCGGAGCCCGCGGCCGAATGTCTGATCATGTCGATCAGGCCGCGGGCTCGGGTGGAGGCGCCGGGTACCGCCCCCGGGTCCGAAAGGTTTATTGCGTCGCCCATTTATCGCCATAGCCGGCTTGCGCCGGCACCGGGAATATAGGGGGGCGCGGGCGGCAATGCAAAGGGGATCGGGGGCTGAATGATCGCCCGGCTCGGCCGTTGGGATGGAGCTCGGTTCAGCCACCGCTCTCGGCGACCGCGTCAGCCTCCGCCGCCGTGCGGTTCCGGGCCTGCAGCCGCGCCAGCACGGTGACGCGCAGCGCCGAGGCGAGGTTGCGGGCGCCGCGGCGGCGGTCGATCTCGGTGATGAAGGCCGGCAGGCTCACCCCCTCCTCCGCCGCGGCGGCGGCCACGGCGTCCCAGAACTCGCGCTCCAGCGCGACGCTGGTGCGGTGGCCGGCGAGCGACAGCGAGCGCTTTTCCATGGCGAGGGTCCGTCGAGGGCTGGGAGGGAAAGGCGGGACGGCGCGGCGGCGGGAAACAAGGCGACGAAGGGGCCTCGCCGGAAGATGTCGCCCTGATGCAGGTTCGAAGACGGGATGCGGGCGCGAGCGGGTTCAATCGGGCAGGTCCGAAGCCCCGTGACCGGGCCGCGCGGGGCCGGAACGCCCGTCAGGGCTCGTCCGGCCGGCGGTGGCCCTCGAGCCGGACGGCCTCGAGTTCGGCGAGCGCCGTTTCGCGCTCACGCTCGGCCTTGGTGCGGCCGAAGCGCACGCGGTTCTCGGCGGCGGTGGCTTCCTTTGCCGCCCGCTGCTTCTGCTTGCGCGCCATCCGAAGGTTCACGACGTCGCCCACGCGTCCCTCCCCGCCTCCGCCGCCCGCATTTCAGGTCTTCTTGCGGAACGCATCCAGCGACACCACGGCGGCGGATTTCGCGGCCTCGTCGGTCTTGCCGTCGTCGCCGTCCGGCACCGCGTCGCCCTTGGTCGCCGCCGCGAGCGGCAGCGGCGTCGCGGGCTTCGCCGGCACGGGAACCGGCGGCTCGGCCGCCGCGGCGGCCTCGTCGTCCTGGATCACTTCGAACTGCATGCCGAATTCGACCGAGGGGTCGAAGAAGCCCTTCAGCGCCGAGAACGGCACGTGCAACTTCTCCGGCACGCCCCCGAACGACAGGCCGACCTCGAAGGCATGGTCGGTCGCGGCAAGGTCCCAGTACTGGTGCTGGATGACGACCGTCATTTCTTCCGGGTAGCGTTCGCGCAGCCGCGACGAGATGCGCACGCCGGGCGCCCGCGTGTCGAAGGCGATGTAGAAATGATGCTCGCCGGGCAAACCCGCGCGCGCCGCCTCGCTCAGCACCTTCTTGACGACCCCGCGCAGGGCGTCCTGCGTCAGCACGTCGTAACGGATCAGATCCTCGGCCATCGTTCGGTCCCAAATTCCCGGCGCACAAACCGGCAGTGCACCCGTCGACGCCTCTCGCCGACACACCGTGCCGACATGGCGAAACATAGGGAAATTCTAGTCGACGCAAGCCGCCTGCGAAACAGCATTTGCGCATGCCCGCCACGTTGCCGCGGACCGGCGGGCGGCGAGGCCTGCTCGGTCCGCGCCCCGACGGCGGCCTCGACGAAAAACGGCCGCCCCTCGGGGGGCGGCCGCTTCTCGATCGCGAGGCGCCAGATGTCCTTGCGGACAGCTGACGGCGACGCGGATTACTGGGTCGCCGACGGCGCCGTCATGGTGTCGGTGCCGGTGCTCGGCTGGGCCGGCTGCTGCGCGGCGATTTCCGCCAGCGTCATGAAGTCCGGAGCCGATTCCAGCGATTCGCGCGGGGTGTCGAGCACGACGCGGTTCTCGCTCTCGGCGCTGGTGACGACCATGAAGCGGTCGTAGTTCACCGCAACGTCCTTGGCGCCGATGCCGAGGAAGCCGCCGACCTCGACGACGAGCGCGCGGATCTGACCGTTCTCGGTCGTGATCACGTCGCTGACGGTGCCGATGTTCTCTTCCTGGCTGTTGTAGATGGTCTCACCCACCAGATCCGACACGAGAACCTCGCCGGCTTCCTGGCGCTCGATGAACATCGGGCCATCAGAAGGGGTGGTCGTCGTCGCGGCGCTGTCGGCCGGCATCGCCGGGTCGGGCGTCATGGTGTCGGACGGCGCGGGCGTCACGGCCGGGTCGGACGGAGCCTGCTGCAGCGGCGGGTTCAGCTGCTGCTCGGCCGGCGCGGTCGGAGCCGGGGTGGTTTCCTGGGCCATGACCGGGGTCACGGCAAGCAGAGCGGCGATGGCGGTGGCGGACATGAGCGTCTTCATGGAAGTTCTCCTCGTTGTTTCATTCAATCGTCTTGAGCAAGCCGATTGCATGTGTGAAGAACGTCCCTTCCGTCGTCTGGTTCCAAAAAAAACGAATCCGCGCGCCATTTCGGCGACGCCTGGAGATACGATCGATCGACTTTGAATACGACATTGCGACTGATATGATCAGTCGCCTGCCGGGCCGGCGCGCTGGGGCGCGGCCCGGCAGCGCCTCCGTTCACCGGGCGAGCGGCGCCGTCGCGAGGTCGAGCCAGGCCAGCGTCTCGGGATCGCGGATCGCGGGGCCGATCACGGCCTTCACCCGGGCGTGGTAGGCGTCGAGCCAGGCGATCTCGTCAGGGGCGAGCAGTGCCGGCTCGATCAGCCGGCGGTCGATCGGCACCAGCGTCAGCGTCTCGAAGCCGAGCATCGGCCGTTCGCCGCCCTCGATCGCCTGGGCCGGCGTCACGGCGAGCAGGTTCTCGATCCGGATGCCATACGCGCCCGCCTTGTAGTAGCCGGGCTCGTTGGAGAGGATCATGCCGGGCAGCAACTCGACATGCCCGGTCTTCGAGATGCGCTGCGGTCCCTCGTGCACCGAGAGATAAGCGCCGACGCCGTGCCCGGTGCCGTGGTCGAAGTCGAGCCCGGCGCTCCACAGCGCCTGCCGCGCCAGGATGTCGAGATGCGCGCCGGTGGTGCCCTTCGGAAAGCGTGCCCGCGAGATCGCGATCATGCCCTTCAGCACCCGCGTGTTGCGGTCGCGCATCTCCGCCGTCGGCACGCCGACGATCACCGTGCGGGTGACGTCGGTGGTGCCGTCAAGATACTGGCCGCCGGAATCGATCAGGAAGATCTCGCCCGGCTGCAGCGGCAGGCTGGAGGCGGTGGAGACGCGGTAGTGCGGGATCGCGGCGTGCGGACCGGCGCCCGAGATCGTGTCGAAGGAAATCTCCTTGAGCCCGCCGCCCTCGGCGCGGAACGCCTCCAGCGCCTTGGCCACCGCCACCTCGTCGAGCCCGCCGCGCGGCGCCTCGGCGTCGAGCCAGGCGAGGAAGCGCACCATCGCCGCGCCGTCGCGCCGGTGCGCGGCGCGGGCGCCGGCGAGTTCCGCGGCGTTCTTCTGCGCCTTGGGCAGCACCACCGGATCGTCGCCCTCGACCAGCGTCGCCCCGGCTTCGGTGAGCACGGTGGCGATGCGGTCGGCGGCGAGCTTCGGGTCGAGCAGCACCCGCGTCCCCCCTTCGGCCAGCGCCGCGAGCGCCGCCGGGAAGCCCGCCGGCTCGCCGACGTCGACCGAGGCTTCGAGTTCGGACCGCACCGCGTTCGACAGCTTGCGCCCGTCGACGAAGAACTGCGGCCGGCCCTCGGCCTTCAGGATCGCGAAGCTGAGCGGGACCGGGTTGTGGGTCACGTCGGTGCCGCGGATGTTCAGCACCCAGGCGATCGAATCGGGCTGCGTCAGCACCACGGCCTCGGCCTTCGCCGCGGCGACGCGTTCGCCAATCCGCGCGAGCTTGTCGGCGCGGCCCTCGCCGGCGAGCGACTCGTTATAGAGCGAGACCGCGCCGAGCGGCGGCGCCGGCCGGTCGGCCCACACCGCGTCGAGCGGGTTGTCCGCCACCGCGACGACCTCGGCGCCGGCCTCGGCGAGCGCCGCCTTGAGCCGGCGCACCTCCGATACCGTATGCAGCCACGGATCGAGCCCGATGCGCGCGCCCGCCTGCACCACCCCGGCGAGCCACTTCGCGGGCGGGTCGTCGACGAGGTGCTTCGGCTCGAACACCGCCGTGTCGACCTGCTCGCGCACCTGCAGCGTATAGCGGCCGTCGACGAAGATCGCCGCCTGGTCGGCGAGCACGATGGCGAGCCCGGCCGAGCCGGCAAAGCCCGTCAGCCAGGCGAGCCGCTGCGCGGAGGGCGGGATGTACTCGCCCTGGTGCTCGTCGGCGAGCGGCACCAGGAAGCCGTCGAGGCCACGCCGGGCGAGTTCCCTTCTGAGCAACCCCACCCGCTCCGGACCACGGCTCGGATCGGCGGACTGCTCGAAGCTCTGGAACATGGACTGACGCTCGCTGGGATGAGGAGGAAAGGCGGCCAGTAGGACCGGCGGGCGGGCGCCGGTCAAGCGTCGCGGCGCGGCCGGCCCGGCTTCTCCAGCACCAGTGTCGCCCAGCCGTCGCGCACGAAGGCGGCGCGGCGGCGAAAGCCGCTCGCCCGGTAGGCGGCGTCCACCGCCGGGGCCTGCGCGGCGAGCAGGCCGGAGAGGATCACGACCGCGCCGGGGGTCGTGCGCCGGGCGACCGATGGAGCCAGCGTCTTCAGCGGGCTGGCGAGGATATTGGCGAGCACGAGGTCGAAGCGGCCGGTGGCGAGGCGCGGATGGGCAAAGCCCTCCGCCGTCACCGCCGCGACCAGCCGGCCGACGCCGTTGAGCGCGGCATTCTCGGCGGCGATCCGCACCGAAACCGGGTCGATGTCGCTCGCCAGCGCCGGCTGCCGCGTCAGCTTCGCATAGCCGATCGCCAGCACGCCCGAACCGGTGCCGAGGTCGAGCACCGAGGCGAAGCGACGCCGGCGCAGCGCCTGCGACAGCGCGACGAGGCAGCCCCAGGTGGTCGGGTGGTGGCCGGTGCCGAAAGCCTGGTTCGCCTCGATCTCGAGGCCGATCGCGCCGGCCGGCAGCCGGCCCCGGTCGTGCGCGCCGTGCACCACGAAGCGGCCGGCGACGACCGGGGCGAGCCCGTCGAGGCTGAGCTTGACCCAGTCGACGTCCGGCAGCGCCACCACCTCCATCGGCGCGGCGAAGCCGTCGGCGCCGAGGATGTCGCGCAGCCGCGCCGCGATCTCGTCCGGGTCGCCGTCGTCGAAATAGGCGTCGACCGCCCACGGCGCGTCGTCGGTGGCGCCGATCTCGGCCGGCTCGCCCTGCTCCGACCAGGCGACCGGCACGTCCTCGCCGAGGGCCTCTTCGAGCAGGCGGGCGATTCGCTCCGCCTCCATCTGGCCGGCGAGGATGCGGGCGTGGATCTGCGGCATGGCGGGCTCCGGCGGGCGGCGGAAAAGGGGAACGATCGGGTGCGTGCCGCGTCATAGGGCGCGCCGCTTTCGCGGTAAAGCGCGAACTCCGCGGCCCGGCCGGCGGCGGGCCGCAACAGGGGTAACAATGAGTAAGAAAGAGTGATTTTGGTGGTGACGGTCCCGCTACTAGTTTGCAGTCAACTACTCTCCTGATGCCGCGCGCCTCCGGCCCGGCTCGACCGCCGCTCGCCGCGTCGCGGTCATTCAACAGACACACCGAACCGCCGGGTCGATCCGATCGGCGGCGACGTAGCGAAGGACAAGGCCGAATGCGCGCGCGCAAGTTCAAAGGCTTCCAGACCACGCTGGCCCGCCCGATCGTCTTCGACGGCGTCGGCGTCCATGCGGGCAAGCCCGCGCGCCTCGTGCTGAGCCCCGCCGACGCCGACCGCGGCATCGTCTTCGTCCGCCAGGACGACGGCGGCCGCGAGGTCGAGATCGCCGCCCGCTACGACATGGTCGTCGCCACCGACCTCTGCACCGTGCTCGGCAAGGACGGCGTTTCGGTGGCCACCGTCGAGCATCTGATGGCCGCGCTGCGCGCCCTCGACGTCGACAACGTGCTGATCGAGGTCGATGGACCGGAGACGCCGATTCTCGACGGCTGCTCGGCGAGCTTCGTCGACGCGATCACCGAGGCCGGCCTCACCGTGCTCGCCGCGCCGCGCCGCGCCGTGCGCATCCTGAAGACCGTGCGGGTCGAGCAGGGCGACGCCGTCGCCGAGCTCAGCCCCTTCGAGGGCGCCCGCTACGACGTGACCATCGATTTTGCCGACGCGCTGATCGGCCGCCAGTCCTACGTGCTCGACCTCGACGCCGCGAGCTTCCGCGCCGAGATCGCGCGCGCCCGCACGTTCGGCTTCATGCGCGACGTCGAGAAGCTGTGGAAGATGGGCTTCGCGCTCGGCTCCTCGCTCGAGAATTCTGTCGCCCTCGGCGACGGCCGCATTCTCAACCCCGAGGGCCTGCGCTGGGCCGACGAGTTCGTGCGCCACAAGACGCTCGACGCCGTCGGCGACCTCGCGCTCGCCGGCCTGCCCTTCATCGGCTGCTACCGCTCGTTCAAGGGCGGCCACCGGATGAATGTCGCGGTGCTGAAGGCGCTGTTCGCCGATCCGACCGCCTACGAGATCGTCCCCCTCGCCCCGATCCGCGCCGGGGAGACGATCGCCGCCGGCGCTGCGGCGATCTGACGGGGCGGCGGCGCGGGTGAGACCCGTGCCGCCGCCTTCGCGCCGCCGTATTCCGCGTTGCAAATCGCCGTCGCCGGGTGGAATCACACCCCCGTTCCGTCCGCGACCCTCGGGGGCCGTGGCGCATGCGGAAACTTTGCGTTAAAAACCGCTTGCCGCGGCCGTGCGGCGGGGCCCGTTGCGCCGCTCCGCTGTCAGCCGCCCTGAACAAGTCCGGGGTCAGCATGAACCAGTCCGTCGTTTCGTCCTCTTCGCCGTCACGTGCCGGTCGCGTGCGCGGGCTGCGGTCGGGTGTCCTGCTCGTCGCGGCGGTCGTGCTCGCGTCCTGTGCGTCCGGCGATGTCGACGACCTCGCCTTCGAGGACGTGCCGGCCGAGAAGAGCTACAACGAGGGCATCGCCTACGTCCGCGCCGGCAACCTCAGCGAAGCGACGAAGAAGTTCGAGGAAGTCGATCGCGCGCACCCCTACTCGGCCTGGGCGCGCAAGTCGCTGATCATGACGACCTACACCAACTACTCGCGCGGCAACTGGGACGAGGCCATCACCTCCGGCCGCCGCTTCGTGACGCTCTATCCGGGCTCCGAGGACGCGGCCTACGCCCAGTTCATGATCGGCATGTCCTACTTCAACCAGATCCCGGACATCCACCGTGACCAGGAGATCACCGGCAAGGCGATGCAGGCGCTGACCGAACTCGTGCAGCGCTACCCGGATTCGCCCTATGCGGCGCCGGCGCAGCAGCGCATCGACGTCGCCCGCGACCAGCTCGCCGGCAAGGAGATGGAGACCGGGCGCTACTACCTGAACCGCCTCAACTACGTCGCCGCCATCAACCGTTTCCGCGTCGTCGTCACCGACTACCAGACCACGCGTCACGTCGAGGAATCGCTGATGCGCCTGACCGAGGCCTATTTCGCCATGGGCGTCGTCAACGAGGCGCAGACCGCGGCGGCCGTGCTCGGCCACAACTTCCCCGAAAGCCGCTGGTACAAGGACGCCTACACGCTGCTGCAGACCAACGGTCTGGAACCGCGCGAGGATGGCCAGTCCTGGATCTCGCAGGCGTTCAAGTCGGTTCTGGGCTGAGCGGAGAACGGCAGGTCCTCCCCCGATGCTGCAGTCGCTGGCGATCCGGGATATCGTTCTGATCGAGCGGCTCGACATCGAGTTCGCGCGCGGCCTCACGGTGCTGACCGGCGAGACCGGCGCGGGCAAGTCGATCCTGCTCGATGCGTTATCGCTCGCCCTCGGCGGGCGCGGTGACGCCGGCCTCGTGCGCCATGGCGCCGCCCAGGGCCAGGTCACCGCCGTCTTCGACCTCGGCGCCGACCATCCCGTCCGCACCATCCTCGCCGACAACGGCATCGCCGACGACGGCGACCTGATCCTGCGCCGCGTGCAGTCGGCCGACGGGCGCACCCGTGCCTTCATCAACGACCAGGCGGTCTCGGCCGGCCTCGTGCGCGAGATCGGCGGCCGCCTCGTCGAGATCCACGGCCAGCACGACGACCGCGCCCTGATCGACCCGGTGCAGCACCGTGCCCTGCTCGACGCCTTCGGCGGGCTCGAGGCCGACGTCGCTCGCGTCGGCGGCGCCTTTCGCGACTGGCGCACCGCCGAGCGCGCCGAGGCCGAACTCGTCGCCCGCATCGAGGCGGCGCGGCGCGAGGCCGACTATCTGCGCGCCTCCGTCGAGGAATTGCAGGCGCTCGCCCCGGTCGCCGGCGAGGAGGCCGAACTCGCCGAGAAGCGTGCGCTGATGATGCGCGGCGAGAAGGCCGCCGCCGACCTCAACGAGGCGGTCGACCATCTCACCGGCGGCGGCTCGCCGATCCCGGGCCTCGCCTCGCTGATGCGGCGGCTGGAGCGCAAGGGGCCGGAGATTTCCGAGCTCGTCACCGGGCCGCTCGAATCGCTCTCCGCCGCGCTCGACCTTTTGGAGGACGCCCGCGCCGGCTTCGAGCGGGCGCTGCGCGCCACCGAGTTCGACCCGTCCGTGCTGGAGGCGACCGAGGAACGGCTGTTCAAGCTGCGCGCCGCCGCCCGCAAATACGCCGTGGAAGCCGACGCCCTGCAGGCGCTGACCGAGCGCATGGCCGCGGACCTTGCCGAGATCGACGCCGGCGAGGAACGCCTCGGAGCGCTCGCCCGCGCCGCCCGCGAGGCGCGCGACCGCTACGACGCCGCCGCCGCGGTGCTGTCCGCCCGGCGCGCCGAGACGGCGCGGGCGCTGGAGGCGGCGGTTGCCGCCGAGCTGCCGGCGCTGAAGCTGGAGCGCGCCCGCTTCCTCGTCACCCTCGCCGCCGACGCGGCGAACCGCGGCGCCGAGGGCATCGACCAGGCCGAGTTCTGGGTCGAGACCAACCCCGGCACCCGCCCCGGCCCGATGATGAAGGTCGCCTCCGGCGGCGAGCTGTCGCGCTTCCTGCTCGCCCTGAAAGTCTCGCTCGCCGACCGCGGCTCGGCGCCGACCCTCGTCTTCGACGAGATCGACACCGGCGTCGGCGGCGCCGTCGCGGAAGCGATCGGCACCCGCCTCGGCCGTCTCGGCCGCACGGTCCAGGTGCTCTCGGTCACCCATGCGCCTCAGGTCGCCGCCAAGGCCGACCGCCACCTGCTGATCGCCAAGGCCGCCGTCGACGACGGCAAGCGCGTCGCCACCCGCGTCACCCCGATCGACGCCGGTAACCGCCGCGAGGAAATCGCCCGCATGCTGGCCGGCTCCGTGATCACCGACGAGGCAAGAGCCGCCGCCGACCGGCTGATCGCCGGGGCGGGGTAAGGGGCGCCGGCAACAGCCGAGGCCCCTCCGCATTCGCCTTCTCCCCTTGGGGAACCTCACCGCATTACCCTTTTCCCCTTGTGGGAGAAGGTGGCCGAAGGCCGGATGAGGGGTCACGACCTCACCGCCAACGCTGCGCCCGACGAAGCGCTGCCCCCTCATCATCCCTTCGGGCACCTTCTCCCACAAGGGGAGAAGGGAATTGGCGAGGCCCTCATGGTGATTACCGATGAGGCCCTCAGCCGATGGCTGATCGCTGGGGCGGGGTGAGGGGCACGGCCCATTCCCCCTTCTCCCCTTGAGGAACCTCACCGCCGTCCCCTTCTCCCCTTGCGGGAGAAGGTGGCCGAAGGCCGGATGAGGGGTCACGGCCTCACCGCCAACGCCGAGCCCGAAGACAGGCTGCACCCCTCATCCGCCCTTCGGGCACCTTCTCCCACAAGGGGAGAAGGGAATTTGGCACAGCCCCTCCCCTGTCGCCCTCTCCCCCATCCGCTATAGTCCGCGCACATCCCGATCCCGCGTTCGAGTAGCCGCCATGACCGACCTCGCCCTCCGCCCCGTCGACGATCTCACCGCCGAAGAGGCGGCCGAGGAGCTGGCGCGGCTGGCGCGCGAGCTCGCCTATCACGACGCCCGCTACCACGGCGAGGACGCGCCGGAGATCACCGACGCCGACTACGACGCGCTGAAAGCGCGCAACGCGGCGATCGAGGTGCGCTTCCCCGAATTGATCCGCGGCGATTCGCCCTCCGGCAAGGTCGGCGCCGCGCCCTCGGCGGCCTTCTCGGCGGTGACGCACAAGAAGCCGATGCTGTCGCTCGACAATCTCTTCGCCGATCCCGACGTCGGCGACTTCGTGACCAGCATCCGCCGCTTCCTCGGCCTCGGCGTCGACGACCCGCTCGTCTTCACCGCCGAGCCGAAAATCGACGGCCTGTCGATGTCGCTGCTCTACGAGGACGGCAAGTTGGTGACGGCGGCGACCCGCGGCGACGGCAGCACCGGCGAGAACGTCACCGCCAACATCCGCACGATTGCCGAGATCCCCGACCGGCTTCCCGAAGGCGCACCGGCGCGCATCGAGATCCGCGGCGAGGTCTACATGGCCCGCGCCGACTTCCTCGCCCTCAACGCCCGCATGGCGGAAAGCGGCGGCAAGCTGTTCGCCAACCCGCGCAACGCCGCCGCGGGCTCGCTGCGCCAGATCGACCCGAAGATCACCGCGTCGCGCCCGCTGCGCTTCTTTGCCTATGCCTGGGGCGAAGCGAGCGAGGTGCCGGCGGCGACGCAGTTCGACGTGGTGCAGCAGTTCGCGGCGTGGGGCTTCAAGGTCAACGACCGAATGACGCGCTGCGCCTCGGTGGAGGAGCTGCTCGCCGCCTACCGCGCCATCGAGGCCGACCGGGCGCGCCTCGACTACGACATCGACGGCGTCGTCTACAAGGTCGACCGGCTCGACCTGCAGGCCCGCCTCGGCTTCCGCTCGCGCAGCCCGCGCTGGGCAACGGCGCACAAGTTCCCCGCCGAGCGCGCGACGACGATCCTCAACGACATCGAGATCCAGGTCGGCCGCACCGGCTCGCTTACCCCGGTCGCCAGATTGGAGCCCGTCACGGTCGGCGGCGTCGTCGTCACCAATGCGACGCTGCACAACGAGGACTACATCGCCGGCCGCGGCCAGAACGGCCAGCCGATCCGCGACGGCCGCGACATCCGCATCGGCGACACGGTGATCGTGCAGCGCGCCGGCGACGTCATCCCGCAGATCGTCGACATCGTGCCGGAAAAGCGCCCCGAGGGCAGCGAGGCCTACGTCTTCCCGACCACCTGCCCCGCCTGCGGCAGCCACGCGGTGCGCGAAGACGGCGAGGTGGTGCGCCGCTGCACCGGCGGCCTGATCTGCCCGGCGCAGGCGGTGGAGCGGCTGCGCCATTTCGTGTCGCGCGGTGCGCTCGACATCGAGGGGCTGGGCGAGAAGCAGATCGCCTTCTTCTTCGAGCATCCGGATCCCGCCTTCGCGATCCGCTCGCCCGCCGACATCTTCACGCTGGAGGAGCGCCAGAAGGCCTCGCCGCTGGCACGGCTCGAGAACGTCGACGGCTTCGGCAAGACCTCGGTCGCCAAGCTCTATGCCGCGATCAACGACCGCCGCGCCCCGCCGCTCGCCCGCTTCGTCTTCGGCCTCGGCATCCGCCACGTCGGCGAGACCAATGCGAAACGCCTCGCCCGCCACTACGGCAGCTTCGCGGCCCTGCAGGCCGGCGCCGAGGCCGCCGTCCCGCCGCAGCGCAGGGTCGCATCCGCGGCCGAAGGCGAAGAGCCGGCCGAGGCGGCCAACGACGCCGCCGCCGAGGGCAACGAGGCCACCGCGGCGCCGAAGCGCCGGGAGCGCGACAAGGGCAACGAGGCCTGGCAGGACCTCGTCGGCATCGAGGGCATCGGCGAAGTCGTCGCCGAGGCGGTGGTCGATTTCTTCGCCGAGCCGCACAACCGCGACGCCGTCGCCGCGCTGCTCGAAGCCGGCGTCGCCCCGGCCGACGCCGAGGCCCCCGTCGTCACCGCCTCCCCCGTCGCCGGCAAGACCGTGGTCTTCACCGGCAGCCTCGAAAAGATGACCCGCGACGAGGCGAAGGCCACCGCCGAGCGGCTCGGCGCCAAGGTCTCCGGCTCGGTCTCGAAGAAGACCGACCTCGTCGTCGCCGGCCCCGGCGCCGGCTCCAAGCTCGCCAAGGCGACGGAGTTCGGGGTCGAGGTGATCGACGAGGATGCGTGGCTGGAGCGGATCAGGGGGCTTTGAGGGGGGATGATTGCCGTGCGACCTTTTCCTTTCGGTCGTTCAAGTTTTCTCGATGCTCTCCCAGGCCGTCATTCCCGCGAAAGCGGGAATCCAACCCTCCCCGGGAGTGCCGCCTGCCGGTGATCGTTGCGGTCGCCGCCCCCCTGTTTCAGGCTCCGCCCTTGCGGAGAGTTGGATTCCCGCTTTCGCGGGAATGACGACCTACTGCTGAGGCCACCAACCATCCCCCAAACGAAAAAGCCCGCCACGGTCTCCCGCGGCGGGCTTTCTCATGTCAGTCCCTGACCCGTCAGTTGTTCTGGCGGCGCAGGAAGGCGGGGATTTCCAGCTGGTCGTCGTCGGAGAGCCGGGTCGGCTGCATCGACGGGCGGCCCTGGGCGTCGAGCTGGCCGCTGGCGACGCGGCCCTGGCTGCCGTCGAGCGGCATGCGGGGCTGCGCCGGGCGGGCGGCCGGCTTGGCGTAGTCGGCGGCCGGGGCGCGCTGCGGCGCCGGGGCGGCGGCGCGGCCGACCGGCTGCTGCGGCTTTACGGCTTCCGGCGCGTGCTCGGTCTCGTGATGCCTGCCAAGACCTACTGCGATCCGGCGCAGGAGACCCATCGGACGGCGCTCCTCCTCCCCGTCGTCACCGTCGGCGCGAACCTCGCGCTGGACGATCGGCGGGAAGTCCTGCAGCTGCGGCATGCGCGGCTGCAGGCGCTGCTGCGGACGTTCCGCCGTCGGCGGAATGTACGGCTGCGGGCCGGGCTCGGCGTCGGCCATGGTCGGCGCGGCGTCGTGCTCGAGGTCGTGATGTCCCTGCTCCATCATCGCCGGGGCCGGCTGCTGATAGGGCTCGATCGTGACGCGCGGGTCCTGGGCGACCGGAACGGCGCGGGGCGCCGGCTGCGGCTCGGCGTACATCGCCTCGGCAACCGGGGCAGGCGCAGGCTGCGGGGCCGGAGCCTCGTAGCGGACCGGCGCCGGCTGCACCACGGGGCGCGGCGCCGGCTGGCTAGGGCGGATGTCGGCCACGGCGGCGGCGGCCGGCGAGGCGGCCCCGCCACGGAGCTGGGTCAGCCGGCTGTGCACGTCGGCCATGCGGGCCTCGGCGTTGCGGGTGATCTGGCTCGCTTCCTGGTCGATGCCGGTCGCAACCACCGACACCCGGATCACGCCCTCGAGCTCGTCGTCGAAGGTGGCGCCGAGGATGATGTTGGCATCCTGGTCGACTTCCTCGCGGATGCGGGTCGCGGCTTCGTCGACCTCGAACAGAGTGAGGTCCTTGCCGCCGGTGATCGAGATCAGCAGGCCCTTCGAGCCCTTCATCGAGGTCTCGTCGAGCAGCGGGTTGGCGATCGCGGCCTCGGCGGCCTGGATCGCGCGGCGGTCGCCGGAGGCTTCGCCGGTGCCCATCATCGCCTTGCCCATGCCGCGCATGACGGAACGGACGTCGGCGAAGTCGAGGTTGATGAGACCTTCCTTCACCATCAGGTCGGTGATGCACGCAACGCCCGAGTAGAGCACCTGGTCGGCCATCGCGAAGGCGTCGGCGAAGGTGGTGCGCTCGTTGGCGATCCGGAACAGGTTCTGGTTCGGGATGCAGATCAGCGTGTCGACCGCGGCCTGCAGCTCCTGGATGCCCGAATCGGCGATCCGCATGCGGCGCGCGCCTTCGAACTGGAACGGCTTGGTGACGACGCCGACGGTCAGGATGCCGTGCTCGCGCGCGGCGCGGGCGATCACGGGGGCTGCACCCGTGCCGGTGCCGCCGCCCATGCCGGCCGTGATGAACACCATGTGGCTGCCGGCGAGGTGGTCGTTGATCTCGTCGATCACCTCTTCGGCGGCGGCGCGGCCGACTTCCGGCTGCGAGCCGGCGCCGAGGCCCTCGGTGACCGCGACACCCATCTGGATGATGCGGTCGGCGCGCGACATGGTCAGCGCCTGGGCGTCCGTGTTGGCGACCACGAACTCGACGCCCTGAAGACCGGCGTTGATCATGTTGTTGACGGCGTTGCCGCCGGCGCCGCCCACACCGAAGACGGTGATGCGCGGCTTCAGTTCCGTAAGGTCGGGAATCTTCAGGTTGATGGTCATGGCACCCTCGTCATCCTCGGCCGGATCTGAGAGCCGGACCGCAGCCTTCTTTAGAATTCTCCAGGCAGCCTTCTGGCCACCGTTCGTTTACTCCGGTGCCGCCGGCGGATCTCGCCTGCGGCACCTCGATACACTGTCGTCTCCCTGCCCTCCCCGGCAGCGCCGCTGTGGCGCCCGCCGGAGGCGGTCAGAAACTCTCGCGGATCCACTGTCCCATGCGGGACAGGTAGCCGCTGTCGCCGGCGATCGGAACGCCGCGCCGGCGGGTGTGGAACAGCTCGCTCTGGGCGACCTGCGGATAGATCAGCAGGCCGACGCCGGTGGCGAACGCCGCGCCGCGCGCCGCCTCGGGCAGTCCGGCGATGCCGAGCGGCCGCCCGAGCCGCACGTTGCGGCCGAGGATGCGCCGGGCGAGTTCGCCGAGGCCGGTGAGCTGGCTCGCGCCGCCGGTGAGCACGATCCGCCGGCCGACCCGGGCGGCGAAGCCGCTCGCGTGCAGCCGGTCGCGCACCAGTTCGAGGATCTCCTCGACCCGCGGCCGGATGATCTGCACGACCTGCGAGCGCGGCACGTGGATCGCGACGTCGTCGTCGCCGACGGGCGGCACGCTGATCATGTCGCGGTCGTCGGAATCGGTGGTGATGACGCTGCCGTGCAGGGCCTTGATCCGCTCGGCGTCGGCGAGCCGGGTGACGAGGCCGCGGGCGAGATCCATCGTCACGTGATGGCCGCCGAGCGCGAAGCCGTCGACGTGCACGAAGCGGCCGTCGGCGAACACCGACACCGTGGTGGTGCCGCCGCCCATGTCGACGCAGGCGACGCCGAGCTGCGCCTCGTCGTCGACGAGGGTGGCGAGGCCGCTGGCATAGGGCGTCGAGACCATGGTCTCGACTTCGAGGTGGGCGCGGTTGACGCAGATCTCAAGGTTGCGCACCGGCGCGGGATCGGCCGACACGATGTGCGTGTCGACGGCGAGCCGCCGGCCGAGCATGCCGCGCGGATCGCTGATGCCGCGGTTGCCGTCGAGCGAATAGCCGATGGGGAGCGCGTGCACGACGACGCGGCCGTCGTCCTTGACGCAATGCTCGCCGGCTGCCTGCAGCACCCGCTGGATATCGGCCTCGCCGACCTCGCGGCCCGAGAGATCAAACCCGGCGCTGAAGGTTTCGCTGCCGAGACGGCCGCACGACAGCGACAGGATGAGGGATTCGACCGTCAGCCCGGCCATGCGCTCGGCGGCGTCGACGGCGAGGCGCACGGCCTTCTCGGCCTGCACGAGGTCGACGACCTGGCCGGCCTTGATGCCGCGCGAGCGCTGGTAGCCGAAGCCGAGCACCTCGACGTGGTGGGTGCGGCCGGGCAGCACGTCGCCGACCGAGCGCGGCGACAGGCGCGCGATGATGCAGCAGATCTTCGAGGTGCCGACGTCGAGCACCGAGACGATGGTCGGCCGCTTGGTCGGCAGCGGCCGCATGCCGTGGATCCGGCCGTCGCTCATGCCGAGGTCCCCTTCTTGCGGGCCTTGATGCGCTCGGCGATCAACTTGTCGCGCGCTTCTTTCGCCTCTTCGCTGAGCCGAACGACCATGCGGTCGGCGAGGCGCATGTCGACGAGGGTGATGTCGCGGTCGACGAGCTTGCTCTCGCGCTGCAGCCTTGCGATCTCGGCCAGCGCGCGGCCGGGCTCCACCTCGGGCAGCATCAGGCGAACGTCGTTGTCGAGCACCACGTCCCAACGCCGGCCGGAGATCAGCACCGAGGCGCGGACGCGGTCCTTCAGGGCGGGAGCCTGCTCGAGAATGCCCATCGCCTCGGCGACGCGGCGCTCGGCGCCGGCGCCGACGACGCGCGGCAACTGCGCGAAGCGGGCATCGACGGCGCCCGCGACGATGTCACCGGTCTCGTCGATCAGCGCCGGGGCGACGGCGGCCGACGGCTGCCAGATCGCATAGGGCACGCGCTCGACCAGCGTCACGGTCAGCTTGTCGGGGAAGAGTTTCATCACCGAGACGTCGGCGATCCAGGGGATCGCCCGGAGCCGCTCGCGCGCGGTGTCGACGTCGTAGAGGAACAGCGACTTGTGCGGCGACACGCCCATCAGGTCGAGCACTTCCTGCTCGTCCGTCTCGCGCTGGCCGGAGATCTGCACGGCCTGGATGCCGAAGCCGAGCTTGGCGGTGGCGTCGTTGAACACTTCGGCCGAGGTGCCAGACAGCGCGATGCCGTAGCCGGCGCAGGCGGCGAGCCAGAGCACCGAGGCGGCCACACCGCTGCCGCGCGGCAGGTCGGCGAGAAAGCCGGCCTGGCGCCAGGTCGTCGTGCGTTTCAGACGCGAGACGCCGCCCCGGCCAAAAAGGCCGCCGGTCCGCTCGGTCCCGAATCCACGCCGCACTAACGCTTGCAACTCGCGTCCTCCACCATCCAGCTGACGAGTTCACCAAAGGACCGGCCGGCGTGAGCTGCCATCTCGGGCACCAGCGACGTCGCCGTCATGCCCGGTTGCGTGTTCACCTCGAGACAGACGAGTTCACCAGTGCCGTCGCCCTGGTCGTTGAACCTGAAGTCCGCTCGGCTGACGCCGCGGCAGCCCAGCGCGTGATGCGCCTTCACCGACAGCATTTGTACATTTTGGTAAACAAGTGGTGAAAGCGGAGCAGGAAGCAGGTGCTTCGAGCCGCCCGGCGCGTATTTCGCGTCGTAGTCGTAGAAGCCGCCGGCTGCCGCCGTCACGATCTCGATCACCCCGAACGCGCCCTCGGCGGTGACGCCGCAGGTGAGTTCGCGGCCCGCAACGTAGCGCTCCACCATCACCTCGTCGCCGAACGGCCAGTCGGAGCGGGTGAGTTCCTGCGGCGGATGGGCCGCGCCCTCGCGCACGATCAGCACGCCGAAGCTCGACCCCTCGCGCGGCGGCTTGATCACATAGGGCGGCGGCATGACGTGCGCCTTCGCCGCCTCGAAGCGGCTGATCAGCACGTGATTCGACAAGGGCACGCCGGCCGCCGCCATCACCGCCTTGGCGCGCGGCTTGTCCATGGCGAGCGCCGAGGCGAGCACGCCGGAGTGGGTGTAGGGAATCTCCAGTGCCTCGAGCACGCCCTGGATGGTGCCGTCCTCGCCGAAAGGCCCGTGCAGCGCGTTGAAGGCGACGTCGGGGCGCAGGTCTTCGAGCACCGCCGGGATCGTCCGGTCGACGTCGATCCGCGTCACCTTGTAGCCGGCGCCTTCCAGCGCCTCGGCGCAGGCGGTCCCGGACGCAAGGCTCACCGGCCGTTCCGACGACCATCCCCCCATCAGCACCGCGACGTGTTTTGCCATCTCGTTCGTTCTTTCCGTGTCGTCGCCGCCGCAGCGGCCAGAGGTTCAGGCGCCGAGAAACGGCTCGATCGCGGCGCCGGGCAGGAAATCGCCGAAGCGCTTGATCTCCCACTCGAGGCGGATGCCGCTCGTCTGCAGCACCCGCGCCCGCACCGTCTCGCCGAGCAGTTCGAGGTCGTGGCCGGTGGCGCCGTCGACGTTGATCAGGAAGTTGCAGTGCATCTCCGAGACCTCCGCCCCGCCGATGCGCAGGCCGCGGCAGCCGGCCGCGTCGACGAGCTTCCAGGCGGAATGCCCGTCCGGGTTCTTGAAGGTCGAGCCGCCCGTGCGCGAGCGCACCGGCTGCGAGGCTTCGCGGTGGGCGGCGACGGCGTCCATGTCGCGGCGGATCGCGTCGCGGTCCTCGGGGATGCCTTCCAGAACGCAGGACGTGAACACGACGTCCGTCGGCGCGCCCGAATGGCGGTAGGCGTAGCCCATCTCGGCGTTGGAGAAGGTCACGCGCGCGCCCTGCCGGGTGACGCCGCGCACTTCGACGACGCGCTGGCGCGTCTCCACGCCGTGCGCCCCGGCGTTCATCCGCAGCGCCCCGCCGATGCCGCCGGGAATGCCGTGGTAGAAGGCGAACCCCGACAACCCCTCGGCGAGCGCCGCCGCCGCGAGCTTCTTGTCCGGCACCGCTGCCCCGACCTCGAGCCGGTTGCTGCCGACCGGCGTCACCTGGCCGAAGCCGCGCTGCGACAGCCGGATCGTGACGCCGCGAATGCCGCCGTCGCGCACGAGGAGGTTCGAGCCGAGCCCGACCAGCGTCACCGGCACGTCGGCCGGCAGGCCCGTCATGAACGCCGCGAGATCCGCCTCGTCCGCCGGCTGGAACAGCACCTCGGCCGGTCCCCCGGCACGGAACCAGGTGAGATCGGCGAGGCTGCGCTCGGGTTCGAGCGAGCCGCGGACGGTGGGGAGGCGGGAGAGGAGATTGGTCATGAGCGGGGGGCCGGGGTCGCGGAGAGGCTGCCGACGACGGCCGGCTCCCCCCCTCCCTGTCCCTCCCCCTCGAGGGGGGAGGGGACGATCATCGCCGAAGCCGTGCCGAAATGGTCCCCTCCCCCCTCGAGGGGGAGGGACAGGGAGGGGGGGAGGTCGCGAGGGAACACCGACACCCCCATCACCCGATCTCCGCCAGCTGCTGCGGCAGCGCATAGGCCCACTGGGTGATGTTGCCCGCCCCGAGGAACACGACGAAGTCGCCGGGCTTTGCCATCGCGGCGATCATCGCCGGCAGGTCGGCGGGGGAGGCGAGCGGCAGGGCGCTGCGGTGGCCGGCGGCGCGGGCGCCTGCGACGAGGGCGTCGCGGCTGGCGCCGTCGAGCGGCGCCTCGCCGGCGGCGTAGACGTCGGCGATGATCACCGTGTCGGCGTCGTTGAAGCAGGCCGAGAACTCGCCGAACAGGCTCGCGAGGCGCGAATAGCGGTGCGGCTGCACGATGGCGATCACCTTGCCGCCGCCGGCGCCGTCGCGCGCGGCGCGCAGCACGGCGCGGATTTCCACCGGGTGGTGGCCGTAGTCGTCGAAGATCGCGACGCCGTTCCAGCTCCCCGTGCGGGTGAAGCGACGCTTGACGCCCGAGAAGCCGGCGAGGCCGCGCCGGATCGCCTCGTCGGGAATGCCGAGCTGGTCGGCGACGGCGATCGCCGCAGTGGCGTTCGAGACGTTGTGTCGCCCCGGCATCGGCAGGGTGAGCGCCGGGATCGACCGCATCGTGCCGGTGACGCGGTCGCGCACCTCGACGGCGAACTGCGAGGCGCCCGCCTCGGTGCGCAGGTCCGTGAAGCGCACGTCGGCCTGCGGGTTGGCGCCGTAGGTGATGATGCGGCGGTCCTCGATGCGGCTCACCAGCGACTGCACCTCCGGATGGTCGAGGCACATCACCGCGAAGCCGTAGAACGGCACGTTCTCGACGAAGTTACGGAACGCCGCCTGCACCTTGTCGAAGGTGCCGTAGTGGTCGAGGTGCTCGGGGTCGATGTTGGTGACGACGGCGATGTCGGCGGGCAGCTTGACGAAGGTGCCGTCGCTCTCGTCCGCCTCGACCACCATCCAGTCGCCGCCACCCATGCGGGCGTTGGTGCCGTAGGCGTTGATGATGCCGCCGTTGATGACGGTCGGATCGAGCCCGCCGGCGTCGAGCAGCGCGGCGACCAGCGAGGTGGTGGTGGTCTTGCCGTGCGTGCCGCCGATGGCGATCGCCTGCTTGAAGCGCATCAGCTCGGCGAGCATCTCGGCCCGGCGCACGATCGGCAGGAATTTTTCCCGCGCGGCGACGAGTTCCGGGTTGTCGCGCTTGATCGCCGAGGAGACGACGACGACGGCGGCGAGGCCGAGGTTCTCGGCGGCATGGCCGACGGCGACGGGGATGCCCTTGGCGCGCAGGCGCTCGACGTTGGCGCCCTCGGCGACGTCGGATCCCTGCACCCGGTAGCCGAGGCTGAGCAGCACCTCGGCGATGCCGCTCATGCCGATCCCGCCGATGCCGACGAAATGCACGGGGCCGATGTCGCGGGGCATCTTCATGGGGTGGTGGTCCTCGAAATCACGGAATGGCTGCCGGCGGCGACGCGCTCGGCGAGGTTGGCAAGGCGGGTGACGGCATCGGCGCGCCCGGTCGCCGCCGCCGCATCCGCCATCAGGGCGAGGCGGTCTGGTGCCTGCATCAGGTCGGTGAGCAGGGCGGCGAGCCGCTCCGGCGTCAGGCCGGCCTGCTCGGCGAGAAGAGCGCCGCCGGCGGCCTCGAGCCGCTGGCCGTTGGTCTTCTGGTCGTTGTCGAGCGCATGCGGCAGCGGCACCAGGATCGACGGCCGGCCGAGCACGCCGAGTTCGGCCACCGTCGAGGCGCCCGAGCGGCAGACGACGAGATGCGCCGCCGCGAGCCGCGCCGGCAGGTCGCCGAAGAAGGCGGCGATCGACGGGGTGACGCCGAGCGCGGCATAGGCGGCGGCGACGCGCTCCGCATCCTCCGGCCGCGCCTGCTGCACGACTTCGAGCCGGCGGCGGAGGTCCGGCGCCATCAGCGCCACGGCGGGGGGCACGAGGTCGGAGAACACCCGCGCGCCCTGGCTGCCGCCGAACACGACGAGGCGGAACACGCCGCCCGGCACCGGCGCCTGGTAGGGCGTGCGCGCGTCGAGCACCCGCTGGCGCACCGGATTGCCGGTATGCACCGCCTTCGGCCCGGCCGTCCCCATCAACCCGGTCTCGGAGAAGCCGGTGGCGACCGCAGTGACCTTGCCCGCGAGGAAGCGGTTGGCACGGCCCATCACCGCATTCGCCTCGTGCACCATCGTCGGCACCCGCAGCGACAGGGCGGCGGAGAGCGGCGGCACGGTCGGATAGCCGCCGAAGCCGATCACCGCGTTCGGCTTCAGCCGCTTCACCAGCGCCCGCGCCGCGAAATAGCCGCGCGTGAGCTTCACCGCGGATTTCAGCATGCCGAGCGGCGAGCGGTCGCCGAAGGTCGCCGACGGCACGATGTGCACGGCGCGCGCGGGAAAGTCGCCGCCGTAGTCGGCGACGCGGTGGTCGGTCGCAAGCTCCACGACGTGGCCGCGGCGGCTGAGTTCGCCCGCCAGCGCCTCGGCCGGAAACAGGTGGCCGCCGGTCCCGCCGGCGGCAAGAAGGAAGGTCGCCCCCATGCCCTCCCCCTCAGGCCGCGCCGCGCGCGGCCATCACCGGCTCGAAGCCGAGCGGCGCGACGTAGCGGGTCTGGTTGGCGCGGCGGCGCGTCAGCGCCAGCACCATGCCCATCGAGAGCGCGGCGGCCATCAGCGACGAACCGCCATAGGAGATGAACGGCAGCGTCATGCCCTTCGACGGCATCAGGTGCAGGCTCACCGCCATGTTGATGCAGGACTGCAGCCCGAACAGCATGACGAGGCCGGAGGTGGCGAGCCGGACGTAGCCGTCGCTCTCGCGCGCCGCATGGGCGAGGCCACGCAGCACGATGAAGGCGAACAGCGCCACGAGGCCGAGGCAGAGCACGATGCCGAACTCTTCCGCCGCCACCGCGAACACGAAGTCGGTGTGGCTGTCGGGCAGGATGCGCTTCACGGTGCCCTCGCCCGGCCCGCGCCCGAGCCAGCCGCCGCGGATCACGCTGTCGATCGCCGCGTCGACCTGGAAGGTGTCGCCGGATTCGGGGTCGAGGAAGCGATCGATGCGCGAGCGCACGTGGTCGATGCTGAAGTAGGCGCCGACGATGCCGACGACGCCG
Source organism: Methylobrevis albus (assembly GCF_015904235.1). Lineage (GTDB taxonomy): Bacteria > Pseudomonadota > Alphaproteobacteria > Rhizobiales > Pleomorphomonadaceae > Methylobrevis_A > Methylobrevis_A albus. The sequence goes on along the minus strand of NZ_JADZLT010000040.1, from coordinate 92,598 downwards.
GCAATGCCGACGCTGGCGATCAGCACCCAGCTCATGCCGGCCATGAACAGCAGCCCGCCCCAGACGGTGCTGACCAGCACGGTCTGGCCGAAGTCGGGCTGGGCGACGAGCAGCGCCACGACCATGCCGAGCAGCATGAACGACAGCAGCCGCCCGGGCACCTCCGGCCGGCGCAGGTTTTCAGCAAAGAGGAAGGCGCAGAGCACCGTGAACGCTGGTTTCACGAACTCCGACGGCTGCACCGAGATGCCGGCGATGTTGAGCCAGCGCCGCGAGCCCTTGACCTCCGGGCCGATGAACAGCGTCGCGATCAGCAGCACGATGCCGATCACGAACAGCGCCAGCGCGAAGCGCCTGACGGTGCGCGGGTCCATGAACGAGACGCCGATCAACAGCACGATGGCCGGCACGCAGAACACCGCGTGCCGCTTCACGAAGTAATAGGTGTCGGCGATGCCGATGCGCTCGGCGACGGCCGGGCTGGCCGCCAGCGACAGCACTATGCCGCTGAAGATCAGGGCGAGGAAGGCGATCAGCAGCAGCTTGTCGACGGTGAACCACCAGTCGGCGAGGATGCCCCGTTCGGCGCGCGAGACCATCAGCTGTTCTCCTTGAAGGGCACGACCCCTTCGACGGCGAGGGCGAGATCGCGGAAGGCGTCGCCGCGGATCTCGAAGTTGCGGAACTGGTCGAAGCTGGCGCAGGCCGGCGAGAGCAGCACGGTCGCGTCACGCCCCTGCGCCACCGCGTCGGCGATCGCCGCCGGCACCGCGGCCTCGAGCGTGCCGCAGGTCTCGAACGGCACGACGCTGCCGAGCGTCGCGGCGAAGGCCTCGGCGGCCTCGCCGATCAGGTAGGCCTTGGCGATGCGCGGGAAGAAGCCGGCGAGCGGCTCGATGCCCCCGGCCTTCGGCTTGCCGCCGAGGATCCAGAAGATATTGCCGGGATAGCTCGCCAGCGCCTTGGCGGCGGCGTCCGCGTTGGTCGCCTTGGAATCGTTGACGATCGTCACCTTGCCGATGCGGCCGACCGGCTCCATGCGGTGGGCAAGGCCCGGGAACGACATGATGCCGGCGCGCACCTCGTCGAGGCCGAGGCTGACGCCGCGCGTCGCCGCCACCGCCGCCGCGACGTTCTGGGCATTGTGCACGCCGCGCAGCACCGCGTGGCTGGAGAGGTCGATGATTACCGTCTGGGCGAGGCCGATCGGCTCGACGACGCGCTGGCCGATCGCCCAGATGCCGTCCTTCACCGAGCCGTGGGTCGAGATCCGCTTCAGCGGCAGGCCGGCGGCCGCGCGCCGGTCGGCGATCGCGCTCGACCAGGCATCGTCGACGCCGATCACGGCGAGCTCCGCCCCGGCGATCAGCCGTTCCTTGACCGCGGCATAGCCGTCCATGTCGCCGTGCCGGTCGAGATGGTCGGGCGAGAGGTTGAGCAGCACCGCCACCGAGGGGTCGATCGTCGGGGCGAGGTCGATCTGGTACGACGAGCACTCGACGACATAGGTGCGGTCGGCGGTGATCGGGTCGAGCGACAGGATCGCCGTGCCGATGTTGCCGCCGAGCTGCACGTCGCGGCCGGCCTGGCGCAGCATGTGCGCGATCAGCGCCGTCGTGGTCGACTTGCCGTTGGTGCCGGTGATGGCGATGAACGGCGCTGCGGGCGCCACCTTGCGCCGCTCGCGGGCGAACAGCTCGATATCGCCGATCACCTCGATGCCGGCCGCCCGCGCCTTCTCCACGCTCCAGTGCGGCGCGGGATGCGTCAGCGGCACGCCGGGCGCGAGGACCAGGCAGGCGAACGGCGCGAAATCGGCGGTGGTGAGATCGCCGGTCGGGACGCCCTGCCGCTCGGCCGCCTCGACCTTCTCCGGATCGTCGTCGAAGGCGGTCACGACCGCGCCGCCCGCGACGAGCGCGCGGGCGGTGGCGAGACCGGATCCTCCGAGACCGAACAGGGCGACGCGCTGGTCGGCGAGGCTGGTGACTGGAATCATACCGAATTCATCTCAGCTTCAGGGTTGCGAGGCCGAGCAGGGCGAGGACGACGGCGATGATCCAGAAACGGATCACGACCTGGGCCTCCGTCCAGCCCATATGCTCGAAGTGATGATGGATCGGGGCCATCCGGAAGACGCGCTTGCCGGTGGTCTTGAACGAGACGACCTGGATGATCACCGAGATCGCCTCGAGCACGAACAGGCCGCCGATGATGGCCAGCACGATCTCGTGCTTAGTGGCGACGGCAATGGTGCCGAGCATGCCGCCAAGCGCCAGCGAGCCGGTATCGCCCATGAAGATCGCCGCCGGCGGCGCGTTGAACCAGAGGAAGCCGAGCCCGGCGCCGAGCATCGCGCCGCAGATCACCGCGAGCTCGCCGGTGCCGACGACATAGTGGATCTGCAGGTAGTCGGCGAACACCTTGTTGCCGGAGAGGTAGGCGATCAGGCCGAAGCTCGCGGCGGCGATCATCATCGGCACGATGGCGAGGCCGTCGAGCCCGTCGGTGAGGTTCACCGCGTTGCCGGCCGCGACGATCACGAATGCGCCGAACGGGATGAAGAACCAGCCGAGGTTGATCAGCACGTCCTTCAGGAACGGCAGCGCCAGCGACGACGGCAGCCCGGGCTCGACGGAGACATTCGGCGACACCGCCGCCTGCTCGCCGATCCAGACGATGGCAAAGCAGGCGATGCCGGCGACGAGGAACTCGATGCCGAGCCGCGCGCGGCCCGAGAAGCCCTTGTGCGACTGCTTCGTCACCTTGAGGTAGTCGTCGTAGAAGCCGATCGCGCCGAAGGCGAGCGTCACGAGCAGCACCGCCCAGACGAGGCCGCTGCGCAGGTCCGCCCAGAGCAGCGTCGAGATGACGAGGCCGGACAGGATCATCAGTCCGCCCATCGTCGGCGTGCCCTGCTTCATCAGGTGCGTCTGCGGGCCGTCGGCGCGGATCGGCTGCCCCTTGCCCTGGCGCAGGCGCAGCGAGGCGATGATCGACGGACCGAGCAGGAAGACGAAGAGCAGCGCGGTCATCATCGCGGCTCCCGTCCGGAAGGTGATGTACCGGAACACGTTGAGGGCGGAGAGTTGTCCGGCGAGTTCGGCCAGGAAGACGAGCATGGAGGCGGTGCCCTCGGGAGGTGTGGCGGTCTGCCGGCGCGCGGCCCGTGCGGGGAATCCCGCCGGCCGATGGGCCTTGCGCCGGCCCTTGTTTCAGATCGCCGGCGCCCTGGGCGGCCGGCTCGGATGGTTGGCGGCGGCCGGTTGCGGCCGCCGGATCGAGGTCAGGCGTCCGGGTGCTCGCCGAAGGCGTCGAGCAACGCCTCTACCAGCGGACCCATGCGGCTCCCGAGGGAACCCTTGATCATGATCACGTCGCCGGGAGAGAGCTCCGCCTTCAGCACCGATTCGAGCTTCGCCGCCGCGACCGCATACGCGCCGCGCTGCGCTTCGGGCAAGGCGTCCCACAGCGACTTCATCTGCGGTCCGGCGCAGTGCACGCGCTGGATGTCGTTCTTGGCGATGACGCGGGCGAGGGCTGCGTGCAGGTCGGCGCCGCGGGGCCCGAGTTCCAGCATGTCGCCGAGCACCGCGACCCGCCGACCGCCCGCCCCCGGCTGCGCCAGCCCGAGGATGCGCAGCGCCGCGCGCATCGACGCGGGGTTGGCGTTGTAGCTCTCGTCGATCAGCGTCGCCGTACCGCCCTTCACATCGAGCCGGTGCCGGCGGCCGCGACCCTTCGGCTGCTCGAGGTCCTGGAAGGCGAGGCAGGCGCGGCCGATGTCGGCGCCGGCGAGCTTCACCGCGGCGAGCACCGCGAGGCTGTTCTCCGCGAGGTGCCGGCCCGGCGCGCCGATCTTGTAGGCCATCGGCTCGCCGAGGATCTCGGCGTTCACCGCCGAACAGGTCTCGTTCAGCGCGCACTTGACGATCCGAGCCGCGCTCTCCCGGCCACCGAAGTCGACGACGGTGGCGCCCGCGGCCTGCGCCGCGGCGGCGAGCCGCTCGAACTGGTTGTTGCCGGCGTTGAGGATCGCGATGCCGCCCGGCTCCAGCCCGGCGAAGATTTCCGCCTTGGCGTCGGCGATCGCCTCGACGTTGGCGAAGTGCTCGAGATGCACCGGCGCCACCGTGGTGACGATCGCGATGTGCGGCCGCACCAGCTTCGTCAGCGGCGTGATCTCGCCGGCGTGGTTCATGCCGATCTCGAACACGCCAAACTCGGCGTCGGCTGGCAGGCGGGCGAGCGTCAACGGCACGCCCCAGTGATTGTTGAACGAGGCGACGGAGGCATGCACCGTGCCGCTCTCACCGAGCGTCCGCCGCAGCGCCTCCTTGGTCGACGTCTTGCCGACGCTTCCCGTGACCGCGATGATCTTCGCCTTCGAGCGGGCGCGGGCCGCCACCGCGAGGCGCTCGAGCCCGGCCAGCACGTCGTCGACGACGACGAGCGGCCCGACGTCCTTCGGCAGGCCGGCCCGCCGTTCGCGGCTGACCACCGCCACGGCGGCGCCGTTCAGCAGTGCGTCGGTGACGAAGTCGTGGCCGTCGAAGCGGTCGCCCTTGATGGCGAAGAAGGCTTCGCCCGGCGCCGCAGTGCGGCTGTCGATGGTGATGCCGTCGATGCCGGCCGGCACGTCGCCCTCGGCGCGGCCGCCGAGCGCTTCGAGAAACGCCTTGCGGCTCCACAGCGCGGCGGATTCGGTCACCGCGTCCGGCAGCGCCGCGCGCACGGTGTCGTGGTCGGAGAACGGCAGCACCTTGTCGCCGACGATCTGGCCGGTCTCGTGGCCCTTGCCGGCGACGAGCAGCACGTCGCCGGGCTTCAGTTCGTCGACGGCGGTGCGGATCGCGGCGCCGCGGTCGGCGATCTCGCGCGCACCCGGCACCGCGACGAGGATCTCGCTGCGGATCACCGAGGGGTCCTCCGAGCGCGGGTTGTCGTCGGTGACGATGGCGACGTCGGCGAGCCGGCGCGCGGCGTCGCCCATCAGCGGCCGCTTGCCCTTGTCACGGTCGCCGCCGGCGCCGAACACCACCATGAGGCGGCCCTTGACGTAGGGCCGCAGCGTGGAGAGCGCGGTCTCCAGCGCATCCGGCGTATGGGCGTAGTCGACGAAGATCGGCGCCCCGGCCGGCGACTTCGCGACGAGTTCCAGCCGCCCGGACGCGCCCTTGAGGCCCGCCATCGCTTCCAGCGCATCGTCCCAGTTCGCCCCCGTCGCCACCGCCAGCCCCGCCGCGACCAGCGCGTTCGAAACCTGGAAGGCACCGACCAGCGGCACCCTGGCGCGCACCGCGCCCTTGCCGAAGTCGACGGTGACGATCTGCGCGAGGCCGTCGCGCTCGATCTCGAGCACCTTCAGCGCCTTGCCGGCGCGGCCGATGGTGGCGAGTTCGAGCCCGTTGATGCGGGCGGCGGCGGCGAAGCTCTCGCCGTAGCGGTCGTCGAGGTTGATCACCGCGCCGGCGCCCGGCTCCAGCACCGTGTCGAACAGGCGCATCTTCGCCGCGAGATAGGCCTCGAAGGTGCCGTGATAGTCGAGATGGTCGCGGGTGATGTTGGTGAAGGCGCCCGCCGCCAGCCGCAGCCCGTCGAGCCGCCGCTGCACGAGGCCGTGCGACGAGGCCTCCAGTGCGACGTGGTCGATGCCGTCACGGTTGAGCTCGCCCAGCGTCTTGTGCAGCGTCACCGGATCGGGCGTCGTCAGGTTGCCGTAGCGCTCGATGCCCCGCGCCACCACGCCGACGGTGCCGACGCTCGCCGCATCCTTGCCCAGCACCTGCCAGATCTGGCGGACGAACGAGGCGACCGAGGTCTTGCCGTTGGTGCCGGTGACCGCCACCACGGTTTCGGGCTGCGGGCCGTAGAAGCGGGCGACGAGGCGGGCGAAACGGCGCTGCGGGTCGGCGTCGCGCAGCACCGGCACCGCGACGTCGGCCGGGAGCACCTCGGTCTCGTCGACGAGGATCGCCGCCGCACCGGCCTTCACGGCATCCGGAATGAAGCTCGCGCCCTGCACCTTGCTGCCCGGCAGTGCCGCGAACAGCGTGCCTGGCCTGACCTGCCGGCTGTCGGAGGTCACACCGCTGATCGCGAGGCGGCGCACGCGCGGGTCGAGTGTCAGGATATCGGGGGCAAGTTCGGTGAGATTCATCGGTAATCCTGCGAATCCGGGACGGACGCGGCGAAACTGCTCTCGATTTCTGTCCGAATTCGGGAGTGCCCCCCGGCTCTCCCTCGTTCGGTCCCGATCACCGTCAGTAGTTGACGGCGATCGGCTGCTCCCCGTCGTTGTCGAAGCGCGGCGTGACGCCGAGCATCGGAGCGACGCGGCTGATGATGGCGCCCGCCATCTGGGCGGTGTTGACGCCGGCGGTCGCCCCCATCCCCGGCTTCTCCGGCTCCGGCTCGTCGAGCACCACGAGGACGAGGTACTCGGGATCCTCGATCGGGAAAGCGGCGATGAACGCGTTGCGGCGCTTGTTCGATGAATAGCGGCCGTTGACGACCTTCTCGGCGGTGCCGGTCTTGCCGCCGACCCGGTAGCCGGGCACGTCGGCGCGCTTGCCGGACCCCTTCGTCACGTTGAGCCGCATCAGGTAGCGCATTTCCTTCGAGGTCTGCTCGGAGAGCACCCGCTTGCCGATCGACTGCGCCTCCGCCTCGCTGCGCGGGAAGAAGGTCGGCGGCAGCAGGTAGCCGCCGTTCATGATCGCCGCGGCGGCGACCGCGGTCGCGAGCGGCGTCACCGAGATACCGTGGCCGAACGACACGGTGATGCCGACGAGATCGGACCAGCGCCGCGGCAGGATCGGCAGCGCCACCTCCGGCAGTTCGGTCGGGACCTTGTCCATCAGGCCGATGCGCTTCAGGAACTCCTGCTGGCCCTTGAGGCCGACCTTCAGCGCCTGGCGCGCCGTGCCGATGTTCGACGAGTAGATGAAGATCTCCGGCACGGTCAGCACCCGGTGCTTGCCGTGGAAGTCGTTGATCGTGAAGCCGCCGACGCGCAGCGCCGAGCGGGCGTCGAAGCTGTCGTTGAGCCGCACCAGCCCGGAATCGAGCGCCATCGCCGTGGTGAACAGCTTGAACGTCGAGCCCATCTCGAAGACGCCGGCCGAGGCGCGGTTGAGCCGGTTCGGGTCGAGCGCCTCGGCCGGGTTGTTGGGGTCGTAGTCCGGCACCGAGGTCATCGCGACGACCTCGCCGGTCTTGGCGTTGAGCACGATGCCCGCCGCGGCGATCGCGTGGTAGCGCTGCATGCCGGTGGCGATCTCGTGGTGCACGACGTGCTGGACGCGCAGGTCCATCGCGAGGCGGATCGGCTCGAGGTTCGGCGTCGAGGCAAAGCCGAGCGCGTGCAGGTCGCCGAGCCACTGGTCGTCGACGTACTTCTCGATGCCGGCGATGCCCTTGTTGTCGATGTTGACGTGGCCGGTGACGTAACCGACCGTGCGGCCGCCCGGATAGAAGCGGCGGCTCTCGCTCTCGAACTTGATGCCCGGGATGCCGAGGTTGAAGATCTGCTCCTGCTGCTCGGGCGTCACTTCGCGCTTCAGCCACAGGAAGCCGGCCTGCGACGACAGCGCGGTGCGCACCTTGTCGTTGCCGAGTTCCGGCAGCACGGAGGCGAGCATTTCCGTCGCCTCGTCCGGATCGACGACGCGGCGCGGCTCGGCATAGAGCGAGGCGGTCTTGATGTCGGTCGCCAGCACCTCGCCGTTGCGGTCGAGGATGTCGGGGCGCGAGGAGGCCGTCATACCGCGCGAGCCGAGCCCGCCGGTCGCCTCGTCGGCAACGCCGAGCAGCACGAGACGGGTGATGATCGCGCCGTAGACGAGACCGAACGCCAGCATCGCCAGCACGACCCGGCCGCTGGTGACGTCGCCGGGGCTGCGCACGCGGGCCTTGCGCGCCGGCGCGGCGGCACCAGCGGTCTTGGCGGTCCGCGGGGTCTTCGACAGGAAGGCGGGCAGGAGGCGCATCGTCGTTACTCCTTCCGCTTCTTGACGGAACTGGTGACGATCGCGTCGTCGGGGGCCGGCGGCCCCATGACGATCGGCTTCTCTGGAATTTCGGTGAGGTCGGCGATCTGGTTGACGTCCATCGCGGCGAGCCCGAGTTCGGGCCCGTGGCGATCGGTCAGTTCCTGCAGGCGGCCGGGCTGGGTGAGCACGCTCCAGCTCGCCTTCAGCATGCTGATGCGTTCCTGCTCGGCGACCACCTTGCGCTCGAGCGCGGCAACGCGCTCGGCCGCGGCTTCCGCCTCGTACTTCATGTCGTAGACGGCGGCTGCACCCAGCGCCATCAGGAAGACGAGCAGCACGTTGACGAACCTGTTCATGACGGACTCATCCTGAGAAACGCATGCCGGCGAGGTCGGGTATGCCGAGATCGGCAAGGGCGAGCGGGCGGGCGGGCGCATCCGTGCGCACGCCGAATCGCAGTCGGGCCGAGCGCGACCGCGGGTTGCGGGCGGTCTCGGCGTCGGACGCCTCGACGCCGTTGCGGCGGTCGAGCCGGAAGGTCGGCGGCGGCACCGCGACATCGGCCATGTGGCGCGAGCCCTGCGCGCTGGTCCGGCTGCGTTCGGCGAGGAAGCGCTTGACGATGCGGTCTTCGAGCGAATGGAAGGCGACAACGGCCAGCCGGCCGCCGGTGGACACCAGCCGCTCCGCCGCCGCGAGCGCGAGGCCGAGTTCCTCGAGCTCGCGGTTCACGAAGATGCGGATCGCCTGGAAGGTGCGGGTCGCCGGATGCGCCTCCGGGCCGCGCTTCGGACCGAGCACGCTTTCGATCACCGCGACGAGATCGCGCGTCGTGGCGAGCGGCGCCTGCTCGCGGCGCCGGACGATCGCCCGCGAGATCTGGCCGGCGCGGCGCTCCTCGCCGAAGAGGCCAATCACCCGGGTGAGGTCGCGGCCGTCGAGGCCGTTGACCACGTCGGCGGCGCTCGGCCCGGTGCGGCTCATCCGCATGTCGAGCGGCCCGTCGAAGCGGAACGAGAAGCCGCGCTCGGCCTGGTCGAGCTGCATCGACGAAACGCCGATGTCGAGCACGACGCCGTCCACCGCATCGTGGCCCGCCCCGCGGGCGTGCTCGTCGAGGGCGCCGAATGTGCCGTGCACCAGCTTCAACCGTCCCGCGGCGCGGCGGACGAGGTCCTGGCCGGCCTCGATCGCCGTCGGGTCGCGGTCGATCGCGATCACGGTGGCGGCGCCCTGGCCGAGGACCGCCGAGGTATAGCCGCCGGCGCCGAAGGTGCCGTCGACGAAGACACCGCCCGCGATCGGTGCCAGCGCGGCGAGCACTTCGTCGAGCAGGACCGGGATGTGCGGCATGTCGTGGGGATCGGGGGCAGCCGGGGCGGCGGTCATGCGCCCTCCCCTTTCGGCGGCTCGGTGCGGCTGCCGAGCGAGCGGCGCAGCGCGGCGAGGCGGCGCGTCGCCTCCTCGCGGTGGGCGAGCCAGCGCTGCGGCTCCCAGATCTGGAACTTGTAGCCGAGGCCGACGAAGGTCACTTCGTCGGCGATGCCGGCGGCGGAGAGCAGCGATTCGGTGAGGCTGATGCGGCCCTCCGGGTCGAAGCCGAGATGCTCCGAGCTGCCGTAGAAGGCCGAGGCGAGAAAGTCGTGGTCCTCGCTGAAGGGCACGAAACGGCCGAGTTGCTTCTCGATCTCGCCGAGCAGCGCGTTGCCGCCGCAGTCGATCGCGGCCATGTCGAGCGACGGGTAGCAGTGCACGCCCTCGAAGCCGTCGCGCGTCAGCACCTGACGGAACGACGCCGGAACGGAGACCCGCCCCTTCTTGTCGATCTTCTTGGTGCAGTGCGAAACGAAGCCGCTCATTTTCCCCCGCTTCGAGCCCGCCGGATGGCGGACAGAGCCACCGCGGCGGACGCTGTGTCCGGCCCGGCGATCGGCCGGAACGACCGGCCGGATGACGCAACTGAAAGACCCCGATGCGCGCGCCGCCGAACCCTGGCCGCCCGCGCCACCCCGCCCCGTCGTCCCGGCCGCCTCGATGCGGATCGAAACGCCAACACCCGCCCGACGCCGACGAAGCATCGTCGCGCGGCGCCGGCCGCCTTGGCCGGACGAGACCCTGTTCTGGGCGGGATGATTTGGGATAACATGGGTATACATGGGCGTCAACGGAACCGGTCGGGAGCCTCATTGCTTTTCCACGGCGTTCCGACATTGAAGCACTGTTAAGATTAACAATTCCTTGGCGACGCCCGAAAACGCCGAAATCCCGCGAAATCAGCGACTTGCAAAACGCGACGCAGCCATCGTCGCCTGGCCGCGCGCGGCCTTGGTGGCGGCGGGACAGGACTGTTCCCATGTTTTCCCAAGGGACGCTGACGCAGCCTGTGGACAGGGCGGCTTTGGCTCACGCTGCGTTGCAAAAAAGCGACGCTTCGAGGCCCCTCCGAGGGCAACGGAAGGCGGCGGGGAGACGCGCCCAAGGCATTGGCCGGTGTGCAGGGCCGACCGGCTGGGGTCGCGGACCGATGAACAATGGTCGCATGCCGCGGGTCGGCGTCCGCCTTGGCAGCGCCCCGTTCGGCGCGGCAGTATGGCGCCGACGGGGTGACGAAGGGACGAGCTATGCAAGGACCGAGAGGCTTCGACGATTTTGCCGCCGGCGAGGCGGGCGTGCTCGGCAGCGTCGAGATCACGGCCGACGCGGTGATCGCCTTTGCCGAGGAGTTCGACCCGCAGCCGTTCCACCTCGACCCGGAGGCCGGCCGCGCCTCCCCGCTCGGCGGCCATGCGGCGAGCGGCTGGCACACCACGGCATTGATGATGCGGCTGATGGTCGACGGCCTGCTCGGCGCCACCCGCTCGATGGGCTCGCCCGGCGTGCGCGACCTGAAATGGCCGCGCCCGGTGCTCGTCGGCGACCGGCTCACCGGCCGCTACGAGGTGACGGCGGTGCGCCCCTCCGGCCGCCGCAGCGACCGCGGCTATGTCGACGCGGCGTTCGAGATGGTCAACCAGCGCGGCGAGCGCGTCTGCGCCTTCACCGCCACCATCATCGTCGGGAGGGGCTGACGCGATGCGCCTCGAGGACATCGAGATCGGCGACGTCGCCGTGCTCGGCACCCACACCTTCACGGAAGCGGAGATCATCCGCTTCGCGACGGCGTTCGATCCACAGCTTTTCCACACCGATCCACACGCCGCGGTGCAGAGCCACTTCGGCGCGCTCTGCGCGTCGGGCTGGCACACCTGCTGTATCTGGATGCGGCTGACGGTCGACTATTCCCGCGCCCGCGACACCCTCGCCGGCATCTCGCCGGGCCTGCGCGCCATCCGCTGGCTGAAGCCGGTCTACGCCGGCGACACCCTCGCCTATTTCAACGAGGTCAGCGCCAAGCGCATCCTGCGCAGCCGCCCCGGCTGGGGCATCATCGAAACCCGCAGCACGGCCACCAACCAGCACGGCGAGCTGGTGTTCGAGATGGAAGGCGCGGTGATGGTGCCGGCGGGGGGCTGAAGGGGGGTTGTTCGGAGTGCCAGGTCAAAGGCGCCTGACTGACCCCAAATCCTGTTGACCGAATCTGGTCATGGTCCGCGCAGGCGGACCATCCACGCGAGCCTCGAGATACTGCCTCGCAGTCGCGGAACACCCTGGATCGACTACAGACCAAGGTGTGCCCTGAACCGCCCCGTCGTGGATGGTCCGCCTGCGCGGACCATGACAAGACAGGGCGGGTCCAGCCTCAGTCCTTGGCACGTTCCACATACGACCCGTCTTCCGTCTGGATGACGATGCGGGTGCCGGTCTGGATGTGCGGCGGGACCATGGAGCGGGCGCCGTTGTTGAGAATGGCGGGCTTGTAGGACGACGTCGCGGTCTGGCCCTTCATCGCCGGCTCGGTCTCGACGACCTCGAACACCATGCGCGCCGGCAGCTCGACCGAGATCGGCAGCTCGTTGTAGCGGGCGATACGGCAGGAGACGCCTTCCTGCAGCCAGACCTTCTGGTCGCCGATCACGTCCTCGGGCACCTGGATCTGCTCGTAGCTTTCCATGTTCATGAAATGGTAGCCGTCGGCGTCCTGGTAGAGGTAGTTGAAGTCCTGGTCCTCGATGAAGGCGCGCTCGACCTGCTCGGTGGTCTTGTAGCGCTGCGTCGTCTTCACCCCGTCGGAGATCCGGCGCATGTCGATCTGGGTCGTCGGCGTGCCCTTGCCGGGGTGAAAGTTTTCCGCGGTGAGCACCACGTAGAGCTGGTTGTCCAGCTCGAGGACGTTGCCCTTGCGGACCTGGCTGGCGATGACCTTGACCATGTCTTGCCTTCGTTTCTCTCGGAACCTATGCGATGGGGCCGCCCGAACGGCCTGGCCCCGGCCCGTCGCGGGGCCGGTTTCGCGCCATCTCCTGACACTTTCGCCGCCGCAAGGGAAGACTTTTCATGATCGATGCCTCGCCCTGGTGGTCGAAACACGTCCACGCCGACCGCCGTCCGTTCCTCGAGGCGCGCGGCCGGATCCGCCGCGCGGTGCGCGACTGGTTCGAGGCGCGCGGCTTCACCGAGACCGAATGCGCTGCGCTGCAGGTCTCGCCCGGCAACGAGGCGCACCTGCACGGCTTTGCGACGAACCTCACCGGGCCGGATGCCACGGTGGTGCCGATGCACCTCCACACCTCGCCGGAGTTCGCGATGAAGAAGCTGCTCGCCGCCGGCGAGCGCCGCATCTTCGATTTCGCCCGCGTGTTCCGCAACCGCGAGTGCGGCCCGCTGCACCACCCCGAATTCACGCTGCTCGAATGGTACCGCGCCGATGAGCCCTATGAAGTGCTGATGGATGACTGCGCGGCGTTGCTCGCCGTCGCCGCCCATGCCGCCGGCACCACCATCCTCCTCCACCGCCGCCGCAGCGCCGATCCGTTCGCGGTGCCGGAACGGCTGACGGTCGCGGACGCCTTCACCCGTTTCGCCGGCATCGACCTGCTCGCGACCCTCGCCCCGGACCCGCGCGCGGACCCCGACCGCGACCACCTCGCCCGCCTCGCCGCCGCCTCCGGCTACCGCGTCGCGGGCGACGACAGCTGGACCGACATCTACAGCCGCATCCTCGTCGAGAGCATCGAGCCCAACCTCGGCCACGACCGCGCGACGCTGCTCTACGAGTATCCGGTCTGCGAGGCGGCGCTGTCGCGTCCCACCGCGCACGACCCCCGCGTCGCCGAGCGCTTCGAGCTCTATGCCTGCGGCGTCGAGCTCGCCAACGCCTTCGGCGAGCTCACCGACCCGGCCGAGCAGCGCCGCCGCTTCGAGATCGAGATGGACGAGAAGGCCCGCGTCTACGGCGAGCGCTATCCGCTCGACGAGGAGTTCCTCGCCGCCCTCGGCGCGATGCCGGCGGCCTCGGGCATCGCGCTCGGCTTCGACCGGCTGGTGATGCTGGCGACGGGCGCGGCGCGGATCGACCAGGTCGTCTGGACGCCGGTCGCCGGATGACGTGAAATCGGACTTTCGCCGCGGCCGGTGGTGGTGCGCGGCGCCGATTCGGGAGCCCTTGCGATGGATGCCGACAAGCCCGCCGTCGTGATCACCTACTGCCGCCAGTGCAACTGGCTGCTGCGCTCGGCCTGGCTGGCGCAGGAACTGCTCTCGACCTTTTCCGAGGAACTCGGCAGCGTGACGCTGGTCCCCGGCACCGGCGGCAACTTCGCCATCACGCTCGGTGGCGAGGAAATCTGGGAACGCAAGCGCGACGGCGGCTTCCCCGACGCCGCCGCCCTCAAGCGCCGGGTGAGGGACAAGATCGACCCCGACCGCGACCTCGGCCACGTCGACCACAAGGAAGGGCGGGCGGCGAAGGGGTAGGATTTTGCCGCGGGCCGTCGTGTGGCCTCCCCCCTCCCGTGCTTCGCACCTCCCCCGCTTCGCAGGAGAGGGGACGCAAGAGGATGGCGCGCCGTCCCCATGTTCGCCGCGGTTCGGCGCAACCTTCATTAGGCGAAAGTCCTCTCGCCCATCGTCCCCTCTCCTGCGAAGCGGGGGAGGTGCGAAGCACGGGAGGGGGGAAGCGCTACGGCACGGCCGCGGCGAAGCAAGGCAGCAGGACGGCCGTCCTCACCGCACCGCCGCGATCAGTTCCGCCGTCGGCCAGCCGTCGGCCGGCAGGCCGACCTGCTGCTGCACGGCGCGGACGGCGGCGCGGGTCTGGGCGCCGATCACGCCGTCGGGCTTGCCGACGTCGTAGCCCATCGCCGCGAGCTTGGTCTGCAATGCCTTGACGTCGGCGGCGGCGAGCCCCGTCGCCGACCCGCGCCGCACCGGCGGCGCGCCAGCGAGGCGGGTCGCGTAGTAGGCGGCGGTGGTCGAATAGACCAGCGACTTGTTCCACTCGAGATAGACGTCGAAATTCGGATAGGCGAGGAAGGCCGGGCCGCTGCGGCCCATCGGCAGGATCAGCGACACCGGCGTCTCGTCGGCCGGCAGCGGGCCGGCGGCGTTGGCAACGCCGGCGGCGGCGAACAGCGAGCGCGGCCGCTTCAGCGTCACGTCGGCTTCCTCCCAGGGGAAGGACGCCGGCACGCTGACCTCTTCGAGCCACGGCTGACCGCGCTGCCAGCCGAGGTGCGCGATGTAGTTCGCCGACGAGGCGAGCGCGTCGGCGCTGCTCTCGATCATGTCGACGCGGCCGTCGCCGTCGAAATCGACGCCGTATTCGATGTATTTCGAGGCGAGGAACTGGGTCTGGCCGAGCTCGCCGGCCCAGGGGCCGCGCATCTCGTCGAGGCGCAGGTCGCCGCGGCCGAGCAGCTTCAGCGCGGCGAGCAACTCGCCGCGGAACATCTCCGGACGGCGACAGTCGTGCGCCAGCGTCGCGAGCGAGGTCAGCGTCGGCAGGTCGCCGAGATTGCCGCCGAAGTCGGTCTCGAGACCCCAGAAGGCGACCAGCACCGGCCCGGGCACGCCGAAGCGCTGCTCGATCTCGGTGAACATCGCCCGGTGCTTCTGCAACTGGCTGGCGCCGACGCTGAGGCGGTTCTTGTTGACCATGCGGTCGGAGAATTCGAGGAAGCTCTGCGCGAACACGCCCTGGCCGCGGTCGCGCTTGACGACGCCGGGGTCGAAGCGGACCGTCGAGAGCGAACGGTCGACCGTATCCATCGGCACGCCGGCGGCGAGCGCCTCGCCGCGGAACTCCATCAGGAAGTCGGTGAACGTCTCGGCCTTGCCACACGTGGCGAACGCCGCCTGCGGCACGGCGACGGCGGCGAGCAGCCCGAGGGCGAGGCTACGGACGAGCTTTCCGGGGCGGCATGCGGTGAGGGTCTCGGTCATCGGCGGCCTCGAAGGCTGGAGGGGGAGCGGCCCGCGCTATGTGCGCTGCGGCAAAACGGCTGTCCCCTCCGGTTTCCCGGCCGAACATGGCTGCAAGAGGGCGAAAACCCGAGATTGCGGCCGTCCGTGGCATTCCGGCAACGCCCCCGGCGAACGGTGGCGCGCCCCGCCTGCCGCTTCCGCTTCAGTGCCCTTCGAACGAGACGAGGGTCCGCACCGGCACGTCGAGGGCGCGCAGCTTGTCCGCCCCGCCGAGGTCCGGCAGGTCGATGATGAAGCAGGCGGCGACCACCGTGCCGCCGAGACTGCGGATCAGTTCCACCGCCGCGGCCGCGGTGCCGCCCGTCGCGACGAGGTCGTCGACGAGGATCACCTGCTCGCCGGGGGCGATCGCATCGCGGTGCACCTCGATCGCGTCGGTGCCGTATTCGAGCGCGTAGGTGACGCTGATCGTCTCGTGCGGCAGCTTGCCGGTCTTGCGGATCGGCACGAAGCCGGCCGAAAGCTGGTGCGCCACCGCGCCGCCGACGATGAAGCCGCGCGCCTCGATCCCCGCCACCTTGTCGATCTTCGAGCCGGCCCACGGCTGCACCAGCTCGTCCACCGCGCGGCGAAACGCGCGCGGCGCGCCAAGCAGGGTGGTGATGTCACGAAACAGGATGCCGGGCTTCGGGTAGTCGGGGATCGTGCGGATCGAATCGACGAGGTTCATGGGGTCTGGAAATCCGGATCTCGGGAAAGGTTCAGCGCTTGAGCACGCGGCCGGCGACGGCGTCGAGCT
This sequence comes from Methylobrevis albus, assembly GCF_015904235.1. GTDB lineage: Bacteria > Pseudomonadota > Alphaproteobacteria > Rhizobiales > Pleomorphomonadaceae > Methylobrevis_A > Methylobrevis_A albus. The sequence continues at coordinate 76,503 of NZ_JADZLT010000040.1, read as the reverse complement.
TGGCGAGCAGCGCCGGGTCGCGCGCGTCCGGCGCCGTGATGATGGCGTATTCGAGCGCCGTGTCGGAGCCGATCGGGCAGCGCGGATGCTCGCGCGGAATGGTCCGGGCGAGCGCCGCGACGAGCCGCTGGGCGTTGTCGCGGTTCTCGCCGAGGACGCGCAGGATGGCGGTGATGTCGACGGCGCCGTGGTCGGGGTGCCAGCTGTCGTAGTCGGTGACCATGGCGACGCTGGCGTAGCAGATCTCCGCCTCGCGGGCGAGCTTGGCCTCCGGCATGTTGGTCATGCCGATCACGTCGCAGCCCCAGCTGCGGTAGAGCCGGCTCTCGGCCAGCATCGAGAACTGCGGCCCCTCCATCGCGAGATAGGTGCCGCCGCGGTGGTGGCGGATGCCTTCCGCCTTCGCCGCGGCCTCGACCGCGTCGACCAGCAGCGGGCTGACCGGATCGGCCAGCGAGACATGCGCGACGCAGCCGGTGCCGAAGAAGCTCTTTTCGCGGGCAAAGGTGCGGTCGATGAACTGGTCGACCAGCACGAAGGTGCCCGGCGACAGCTCCTCCTTCAGCGAGCCGACCGCCGACACCGAGACGAGATCGGTAACGCCGAGCCGCTTCATCGCGTCGATGTTGGCGCGGAAATCGATATCGGACGGGGCGATGCGGTGGCCGCGGCCGTGCCGCGGCAGGAAGCAGATCTTGAGCCCGTCGAGCCGGCCGACCCGGACCTCGTCCGACGGCGTGCCCCACGGGCTTGCCACCGCCGTCCAGGCCGCATCCTCGAGACCCGGCAGGTCGTAGATCCCCGACCCGCCGATCACACCCAGCACCGTCTCGGTCATGCCCGCCCTCGCCCCCACCCAGCTCACGGCCGGCAGTCAAGCACAGCTCGCGGAGCGCGGAAAGCGCGCTCTTCGGCACTGCGGCAAAAGAAAAGGCCCCGGCGCTGGCGCGGCGGGGCCTGTTCGTCGTCGAACCGGGCGAGGCGCGATCAGTGCGCCTTGGACCAGATCTTCTTCTTGGTCGCGTAGAGCAGGCCCGCGAACACGATCAGGAAGATGATGACCCGGAAGCCCATCTGCTTGCGCTCGACGAGGTGCGGCTCGGCCGCCCACATCAGGAACGCCGACACGTCGCGCGAATACTGCTCGACCGTCTGCGGCGAGCCGTCGGTATACTCGACCTGGTCGTCGGACATCGGCGGCGGCATCTTCAGCGACTGACCGGCGATGAAGTACGGATTGTAGTAGGTGCCCTCGGCGACCTCGACGCCTTCCGGCGGCTCCTGGTAGCCGGTCAGCAGCGCGTGAAGGTAGTCGGCACCCTGCTCCTGATAGGGCAGGAACATGTCGAAGATGAACCACGGCAGGCCGCGCTCGACGGCGCGGGCCTTGGCGATCAGCGACAGGTCCGGCGGCGCCGCGCCGCCGTTCGATGCCGCCGCGGCGACCTCGTTGGCGTAGGGCGACGGGAAGTGGTCCTTCGGCTCGCCGGCCCGCTCGAACATGTCGCCGTTCTCGTCGGGATCGGCGTTCATCACCTGGTATTCGGCGGCGATGGTGCGGACCTGGCCCTCTTCGAAGCGCGGGCCGCTTTCCTGCCCCAGCGTGCGGAAGGCGACGCGGGTCAGGCCGTGGCAGGCCGAACAGACCTCGCGGTAGACCTTGAGGCCGCGCTGCAGCTGGCCGGGATCATAGGTCCCGAACGGCCCCGCGAAGCTCCAGGTCATCCGCTCGGGCTTGATGAGCGGATAGTGCGGCGTGGCGTGCTCGCCTTCCTCGGCGGCGTGGGCGGCTCCGGCGGCAAGGCCGAAACCGATCACGGCGGCGACGGCGACGCGGGCGATCGTGCTCTTCATCATGGTGCCTTTCGTCATCCGTCTCATGTCAACCGCGCGTTTCGGGCGCGGCGGCGGCCCCTGCCGGGTGTCCGGCGCCACCGTGCTTCTTCAGCACGGAGTCGGCGATGGACGTCGGCAGCGGCTTCGGCGTCTCGATGAAGCCGAGCAGCGGCAGGATGACGAGGAAGTGGACAAAGTAGTAGATCGTCAGCAGCTGCGAGGCGATGACGTAGCCGCCTTCCGCCGGGCGCGAGCCGAGCCAGCCGAGCGTGACCGCGACCGCCGCGAAGATCCAGAAGAAGATCTTGTAGAGCGGACGGTAGGTCGCCGAGCGAACCTTCGACGTGTCGAGCCAGGGCAGGAACACCAGCACCGCGATCGCCGAGAACATGGCGATGACGCCGCCGAGCTTGTCCGGCACGGCGCGCAGGATCGCGTAGAACGGCAGGAAGTACCACTCCGGCACGATGTGCGCCGGCGTCACCAGCGGGTTGGCCGGAATGTAGTTGTCTGCGTGCCCGAGGAAGTTCGGCTGGTAGAACAGGAACCACGAGAAGAACAGCAGGAAGACCACGATGGCGAAGGAGTCCTTCACCGTCGCGTAGGGCGTGAACGGCACCGTGTCCTTCTCGGACTTGACGTCGATGCCGGTCGGATTGTTCTGGCCGACGACGTGCAGCGCCCAGATGTGCAGGACGACGACGCCCGCGATCATGAACGGCAGCAGGTAGTGCAGCGAGAAGAAGCGGTTGAGCGTCGGATTGTCGACCGCGAAGCCGCCCCAGAGCCAGGTCACGATCGGCTCGCCGACGTAGGGCAGCGCCGAGAAGAGGTTCGTGATCACGGTGGCGCCCCAGAAGCTCATCTGGCCCCACGGCAGCACGTAGCCCATGAAGGCGGTCGCCATCATCAAGAGGAAGATGATCACGCCGAGGATCCAGAGCACTTCGCGGGGTTCCTTGTAGGACCCGTAGTAGAGACCGCGGAAGATGTGGATGTAGACGGCGATGAAGAACATCGACGCGCCGTTGGCGTGCATGTAGCGGATCAGCCAGCCGTAGTTCACGTCGCGCATGATGTGCTCGACGGACGAGAAGGCGAGCGCCGTGTTCGGCGTGTAGTGCATCGCCAGCACGACGCCGGTGACGATCTGGACCACCAGCATGAAGGTCAGGATGCCGCCGAAGGTCCACAGATAGTTGAGGTTACGCGGCGTCGGGTAGGAAACGGCGGTGTCGTGCAGCAGCCGGACGATCGGCAGGCGCCGCTCCAGCCACTTTTCGGCGCCCGTCTTGGGTTCGTAGGTCGAATGCCCGGACATGTCGATGATTCTCCTCGCCTGCCCCGGTCAACCGATCTTCAGCTTCGTGTCGGACACGAAGGAGAAGGTCGGGATGTGAAGATTCTCAGGGGCCGGCCCGATGCGGATGCGGCCGGCGGTGTCGTAGTGCGAACCATGGCAGGGGCAGAACCAGCCGCCGAAGTCGCCCTGCTGGCCGAGCGGGATGCAGCCGAGGTGGGTGCAGACGCCGACCATGACGAGGAAGTTCTCCTTGTCCGGGGCGGAGCGGTTGAGGTCCGAGGCATCGGCGCCGTCCGCGAGGTTGGCGTTGCGCGCCAGCGGATCCTTGAGATCGCCGAGCGGCACGCTCTTGGCGGCCTCGATCTCGGCGGCCGTCCGGTTGCGGATGAACACCGGTTTGCCGCGCCATTTCGCGGTGATCGACTGGCCCTCGGCGATCGCCGAGATATCGACCTCGATCGAGGCCAGCGCGAGCGTGGACGCATCGGGGTTCATCTGGTTGATGAACGGCCAGATGACGCCTGCGGCGCCGACGGCCCCGAGCGCGCCGGTCGCGAGCACCAGGATGTCGCGGCGGGTGGGTTCAACCGTATCGGGTGACGCAGCCAATTTTGGCTCCTTTCGAAACTTCTCTTCGCGTCCGCGGCCGCGCTTCGCGGGAAGCGCGACGGACCGTCCCGTGCCGTCGTCCGGCGGGGCCGCGAGAAGCCGGGAACGGCTGTGCAGCACGCCGCGCGCGAGCGGGCCGCGACGAGCGGCCCCTCGGCGGGACAGCGTTTATTTGCACCGTTTTTAGAGCTTGTCCAGAGAGCTAGGCGCTCCGTCGGGAACGATGCGCATGCACATTAGGCGAACATGCTGCATTGCGGCAACGGCGGCACGAAACGAAACCCGTGCCGCACGCCCGCGGTTCACTCGGCCGCTTCGGCCTCCTCGGCCGGTTCCGTGACGAAACCGCCGGTCTGCCGCTTCCAGAGCCGGGCATAGAGCCCGCCCGCCGCCACGAGCTCGGCATGGGTGCCGGTCTCGACGATGCGGCCGGCATCCATGATCACCAGCCGGTCCATCTGCGCGATCGTCGACAGCCGATGCGCGATCGCGATCACGGTCTTGCCGGCCATCAGGTTGGCGAGCTGCTCCTGGATCGCCGCCTCGGCCTCCGAATCGAGCGCCGAGGTCGCCTCGTCGAGCACGAGGATCGGCGCGTTCTTCAGGAGGACGCGCGCGATCGCGACGCGCTGGCGCTGGCCGCCCGACAGCTTCACGCCGCGCTCGCCGGTATAGGCGTCGTAGCCGCGCCGGCCGCGCGAATCGGCGAGGTCGGGGATGAACGCGCCCGCCTGCGCCAGTTCGGCGGCCGCGACCATCTCCTCGTCGGTCGCCTCGGGCCGGCCGTACTTGATGTTGGCGCGGATCGACCGGTGCAGCAGCGAGGTATCCTGGGTGACGACGGCGATCGCCGCGCGCAGGCTCTCCTGCTCGACCTTCGAGATGTCCTGGCCGTCGATCAGGATGCGGCCGCCCTCGAGGTCGTAGAAGCGCAGCAGCAGGCTGACGAGGGTCGACTTGCCGGCGCCCGACGGGCCGACGAGGCCGATCTTCTCGCCCGGCTTCACGACGAGCGAGACGTCCTCGACCGCGCCCTTCTCGCGCCCGTAGTGGAAGCGGACGTTCTCGAAGCGGATCTCGCGCGGCCCCGGCTGCAGCGGCGCGGCGTCCGGCACGTCGACCACCTCGTGCCCCGCCGCGATCGTCTGCACGCCGTCCTGCACCGTGCCGACGTTCTCGAAGATGCCGGTGATCTCCCACATGATCCAGCCGGACATGTTGACGACGCGGATGACGAGGCCGGCGACCAGCGCGATGGCGCCGACGCTGATCGCCCCGACGCTCCAGAGCGACACGGCCGTCGCCCCGATCGCGAACAGCAGCAGGCTGTTGAGGATGCCGACGGTGATCGTCATCGTCGAGATCGCCCGCATCTGGCCGTGATAGACGGCGGTATGCTCGGCGAGCGCGTCGCGGGCGTAGCGGTCCTCGCGGTCGGTGTGGGCGAACAGCTTCACCGTCTGCATGTTGGTGTAGCTGTCGACGATGCGCCCCGAGAGCAGCGAGCGCGCCTCCGACATCTCTGCCGACTTCCGGGCGACCCGCGGCACGAAGTAGGTCAGCGCCACGATGTAGAGCGCGACCCAGACGAGCAGCGGCAGCGCGAGGCGGATGTCGGCCTCGAAGAACAGGAACATCGCGCTGATCGTGTAGACCATCACGAACCAGACCGCGTCGGCCGCCTCGGTGAGCGAACCGCGCAGCGCCGGCCCGGTCTGCACGACGCGGCTGGCGACCCGGCCGGCGAAGTCGTTGGCGAAGAAGCCGATCGACTGGCGCAGCACCCAGCGATGGTTCTGCCAGCGCACGAGGTTGGTGAAGCCCGGCGCGATCGCCTGGTGGCGGATGAGGTCGTGCAGTATCGAGGCGAGCGGGCGCGCGACGACGACCACCGCCGCCATCCACAGGAAGTCGCGGCCGTGATCGGTCCAGAGCGTTTCGGGCGAGGTATCGCGCAGGAGATCGACGATCTCGCCGACGTAGCGGAACAGCGTCACCTCGATCAGCGCCACGGCGAGGCCGCTCGCCATCAGCACGAGATAGATCGGCCAGACCTGGCGCAGGAACGACCAGTAGAACGCCAGCACGCCGGACGGCGGCTTCCTTGCCTCATAGGGCTTGAACGGGTCGATGATCTTTTCGAAGAAGGCAAACATCGTGGCCTCACGGCTCCGTTGGCGCGGGTCGGCCGCGGGCGGCGACGACCGGAGGGACTGGACACAGCGCGGCGATGGCACCGGCCGAGCGGATCGGCGGCGGCGCATCTTGTCCGCGAGAGCCACGGGCGTGGCTCCCTCCCCTGCCGGACCGGCCACGACGGCTGAGGTAGCGCGCGGAAGGCAACGGTCCACCGCCCGGCCGAAGCGGGCGGTCGTCGCGGCACCTCGTTGTCGGCCGGGTGCCTTGTCGAATCATCGCGCGGCGGCGCGGGCGGTCAGCCGCACTCGACGCGAACGATGGTCTGCCCCTCGCCGGTGACGAGATTGAGGCGATCGCCGTTGTAATCCTCCGGCTTGATCTCGTTCGGCTTGACCACGCGCACGGCATTCGCGCCGGATTTCTGCTGCGCTTCCAGCACGGTGCTCTGCGAGGTGCGCTTGCCGACCACGGAACTCGCCGGACCGGCGCTGCACCGGCCGGACGGCCGGGCGGCGGCAGGTGGCGCACCCGCCCCGGTTCCGGCCCCGCTTCCGGCCCCGGCACCCGGCGCGTCGCGACCGGGCAGCGGCTGGACGGGAGACTGCTGGCCCGGCGGCGGGCTGCCCGCGCCCGGCCGCTGCCGGTCGTCGCGGCGGTTCGGATCACTCGGCCCGCCGGCCGGCGGATAGGCATCCTGCGGCAGACGCGTCGCCGGCGGATACGCCCCGCCGCCCGGATAGCCTGAAGCCGGCGGCGGATAGGCGCCACCGCGCGGGTAGCCCGCGGCCGGCGGCTGCGCGCGGTAGTCGCCCGGCGCCGGCGGCCGGCCGCGGTAATCCTCGCGGCGGTCGTAGACGGGCGGATAGGTGCCGGGCGCATAGACCGGCGGATAGCCGGGGCGCTGGTAGATCGGGGCGCCCTGGCCATAGCCGGGTCCGCCGCCGGGCGGCGCGTAGACGGGGGGCTGATAAACCGGCGGCGGATAGCGCGGAGCGGACGGACCGCCGTAGACGGGCGCTTCGGGCACCGGCTGCGGCGGCGGATAGGGATAGGGGCCGTCGCCGGGATAGCCGCTCGGCGCGCTGACACAGCCGGCGAGCAGGACGGCGAGCAGCGAGAAGACGACCGGTCGCCGGAAGGGTGCGGACCGCGGATACGCATGCGGGCCAGTCTGCGAAACCATCGATGGACCTCCGGGACGCGGACGCGGCATGGCACACAGCCATCGCACGCTCCGCTCTGCAACGGCGGGCCGCCTGCGCTGTTCCACGGAACGTGCCGGTCGGCCCTGTCGTTGTCCAGAACTTCTCGATGATCGAACAATGTGGCGCGGCGAAGATGGCCGGTCGGCGCCGGCAGGGCGGCTTGCCGCCGCGTTCGCCCTTTACGCCGGCCGCGCGCCGCGCGAGAACGCGGGCGATGATCGCCCTCGCCCTCTACCAGCCCGACATTCCCCAGAACGCCGGCACGCTGCTGCGCCTCGGCGCCTGCCTCGGCGTGCCGGTGCACGTGATCGAGCCGGCCGGCTTCGATCTCTCCGACCGGGCGCTGCGCCGCTCCGGCCTCGACTACCTCACCCACGCCGATCTCGTCCGCCATCTCGACTGGGCCACCTTCACGAGCTGGATCGCGGCGGACGGCCGCCGCCTGGTGCTGGCGACGACGCGGGCGGGACTCGCCCACGTCGAGGCGCGCTTTGCGCCGGGCGACGTGCTGCTGCTCGGCCGGGAAAGCGCCGGCGTGCCGGACGCGGTCCACGCGGCGGCGGCGCTCGCCGTCACCATTCCGATGCGGCCGGGGATGCGCTCGCTCAACGTCGCGGTCGCCGGGGCGATGATCCTCGGCGAGGCGCTGCGCCAGACCGGCGGCTTCCCGGCGGCGTAGGCCGTGCGCCGCCGCGGTCATTCCACCATCCCCTCACCCTCGTCGAGGGCACGCCAGAGGCCGAAGTCGGCGACCACGCCGAGACGCCGGATCAGGGCCGGCGGATCGATCCCGGCGGCGCGGTGCAAGGTTGCGACCGCGACCCGCGCGCCGGCGAGCGCCGCCCCGTCGCGCCATCCGGCGATCGTCTCCAGCACAAAGCCGCCGTCCGGCGCCTCGCGCTCCAGCACCAGGTTGACGAGGCAGCCGTCGAGGCCGCCGAGCAGCCGGTGCGTCCGCTGCACCACGCTGAGCAGCTCCGCCCGCGCCGCCGCGGGCCCCGAGAAGCGATCGACGCGGAAGATGGCGCCCGACCGGTCGGCGGGATTGGCCTCGGCGGGGCCGGCGGCGGCGATGAGAGCGGCGAGCGACATGGAAGAAGCCTCCTCGAAAGGCCCGTTGCACGGGAGAGGCTTCGATTGATAAAACCTCGAGCAAGGTTGAGGTCAAGCGGTGTTTCACGGCGACTTGCCGTTGCCTGGATCGGTGATCGCAGCCGCCGCACCGGAGCCTCTGCGCATGCCCGACCCATCGCCGCCCGCCCGTTTCCTCTCCGTCGGCGAGGTCGCCCGCCGCAGCGGTGTCGCGGTCTCGGCGCTGCATTTCTATGAGGCCGAGGGGCTGATCTCGAGCCTGCGCAGCGCCGGCAACCAGCGCCGTTTTCCGCGCGGCGTTCTGCGGCGCATCGCGGTGATCAAGGTCGCCCAGCGCGCCGGCCTGCCGATCCGCCGCATCCGGGCGGCGCTCGCCGAACTCCCCGGCGACCGTGCGCCGACGGCCGACGACTGGCGGCGGATGTCGACCGCCTGGCGCGCCGACCTCGACGCAAGGATCCTGGAGCTCACCCGCCTGCGCGACCAGCTCGACGGCTGCATCGGCTGCGGCTGCCTGTCGCTCGCCGACTGCCCGCTGCGCAACCCCGGCGACCGGCTGCAGGCGGGCGGCAGCGGGCCGCGACTGATCCTCGCCGAGCCGGCCGACCCGGCCTGACGCGCCGCCGCGCTTCGACAAGCCGCCGCCGACGCGCTATGACCGCCGCAACCTGAAAACGGCAGTGGAGCACGCCCTTGTCCGACCCCCACGACCGCGCCGGCGCGCCGCGCCCGCTGCCTGCCGACCTCGCGGCGAAGCAGGCGGTGGCGCCGGCCTGGTTCGCCGAATTGCGCGACAGCATCTGCAAATCGTTCGAGGATCTCGAGGACGCGCTCGCCACCGGCCCGCAGGCGGGTCTCCCGGCCGGCCGCTTCCAGCGCAAGCCCTGGACGCGGACCGGCCACGACGGCACCCCCGGTGGCGGCGGCGTGATGTCGATGATGAAGGGGCGGGTGTTCGAAAAGGTCGGCGTGCACGTCTCGACCGTGTTCGGCGAGTTCGCGCCCGAGTTCCGTGGCCAGATCCCCGGCGCGGCGGAGGATCCGCGCTTCTGGGCCAGCGGCATCTCGCTGATCGCCCACCCGTGGAACCCGAACGTGCCGACCGTGCACATGAACACGCGCATGGTGGTGACGACGCGGCAGTGGTTCGGCGGCGGCGCGGACCTCACCCCGGTGCTCGACCGGCGCCGCACCCAGGACGACCCCGACACCATCGCCTTCCACGCCGCGATGGAACGCGCCTGCACGGCGCACGGCGTGGCCGACTACCCGCGCTACAAGGCGTGGTGCGAGGAGTACTTCTTCCTCAAGCACCGCGGCGAGATGCGCGGCGTCGGCGGCATCTTCTACGACTATCTGAATTCGGGAGACTGGGACGCCGACTTCGCGTTCACGCAGGACGTCGGCCGCGCCTTCCTCGACGTCTACCCGCGGATCGTCGCCGCCAACATGGCGACCGCCTCGAGCGAGGCCGACCGCGAGGAGCAGCTGGTGCGCCGCGGCCGCTACGTCGAGTTCAACCTGCTCTACGATCGCGGCACGATCTTCGGCCTGCGCACCGGCGGCAACATCGAATCGATTCTCTCCTCGATGCCGCCGCTGGCGAAGTGGCCCTGACGCTCGAGGCGCATGCGCCTCGCGCGTCAGGGCCTCATCGTTGAGGGGTTCAGCCGCAGCGCACGTTTACGATGCGCCCGCGGCGGTCGAGCTCGATGTTGAGCCGGTCGTCGCGGAAGTCCTGCGTGACGCCCATCCCCGGCTCGATCACCCGGACCGACCTCGCCCGCGCGCGATCCTGCGCTGCGGCAATGATCCGGTTCGAGCTGCGCTCACCGATGGCGAAGCGCGCGGCGCCGGCGTCACAGCGACCGCCGCCCGGACCCTGACCCGGCGGACGGCCGTAGCCCGGCGGGCGACCGCCCGGCGGACGCCCATACTCGGGCGGAGGCGGACGACCGAATTCGGGAGGCGGCGGGCGACCATAGCCCGGAGGGGGCGGGCGGCCATACTCGGGGGGCGGCGGACGGCCGTACTCGGGCGGCGGCGGGCGCCCGTACTCGGGCGGCGGGCCACCGTAGCCGGGCGGCGGATAGCCCCCGGTCTGGCAGCCGGCCACGAAGGCGGCGACGCCGACGGCAGCAAGGAACTTCAACGGCGACATGTCTGGTTTTTCTCCCCGTGCTCCCCGGCCGGGTTTGGCAGTCCCGCCGAGGGTTCCCGCCGCGGCGGCGCGGCCGGTGTCGGCGAGTGTGCGCACGCCAACTGAACCGAAGCTGAATGTCGTCGGATGAGATTTTGTTCCGGCACGGCGCGCCGGATTCGTGACCGCGCCGCGTTGCCGCGACCGTGGGGGTCCCGGTCGGGCGGTCACTCGCCGAGATCGTCCATGGCCGCCGCACGTCTCGACGTCGGCACCTCCGTGAAATCGGACGCAACCCAGTCGGCCTCCAGCGCCGCGAGCCGGGCGCCGAGCTCCGGCCCCGGTGCCATCCCGGCGGCGATCAGGTCGCGGCCGCCGAGCGGGAATGTCGGCGCCTCGAAATCGCGGGCCTCGGCGACGGCGGCCAGGTCGGGATCGGCACCGGCGACGGCCGCGGCGAGCAGCAGGCCGGCGAAGGTCACCGCATTGCCGTGGCGATAGACCTCGGCGCGGATCATGCGGGCCGTGGGCTCCGGCCCGAGCCGCCGGGACGCGGCGAGGATCGCGGCCGCCTCCTCCGCCTCGCGCCCGGGCAGCCGCAGCCGATCGCGCAGCCGGTCGGCGTCGTCCTCGGTGAAGGCACAGCCGCCGGCGAGGGCGAGCGGCAGCGTGAGCTCCGTCTCCAGCCGGCGGGTGATCCGGCCGAGCGCCGCCAGCGTCGCCGGGCGCGCGACGCCGGCGAGCACGCGGCCGGCGATGCCGCTCTCCTGCATGATCTCCAGCGTCTCGCCGCCGCGAAAGCCGAGCACCAGCTTGCGCATCTCCTGCCCGATCCGCTCGCGCGACAACTGATCGAGCCCATGGCGCGCCGCGATGCAGGCGGCAAGGCCGGCTTCATTGATGTGCAGGGCGCCGAACACGGCGTGGAAGCGGAAGAAGCGCAGGATGCGCAGGTAATCCTCGGCGAGGCGGGCGGCAGGATCGCCGATGAAGCGCACCTGCCGCGCCAGCGCGTCGGGAATGCCGCCGACCGGATCGTAGAGGTCGCCGTCGAGATCGGCGTAGATCGCGTTGACGGTGAAATCGCGCCGCATCGCATCGGCGGCCCAGTCGCGGGTGAAGGCGACGGTGGCGCGGCGGCCGTCGGTGGAGACGTCGGCGCGCAGCGTCGTCACCTCGAAGGCGCGGCCCTCCGCGACCACCGTGACGGTGCCGTGCTCCATGCCGGTCGGGTGGACCGCGAACCCCGCGTCGCGGGCGCGGCGGGTGACGGTCTCGGGCAATGCCGTCGTCGCGAGGTCGACATCAGAGACCGGCCGGCCGACGATGGTGGAGCGCACCGCGCCGCCGACGACCCGAATGCCGTCGCCGCCGACGGCGACCGTGTTGGCGAGCGCCATCAGCCCCGGCCAGGCCAGGAATTCGGCCCCCGCGATCGAAGAGCGTATGGTCTCGCTCATTCCGCGAACACCTGTTCATAGAGGAGGCGGAGGATGCCGGCGGTCACCCCCCAGATCCGCCGCTGTTCATAAGGCATGGCATAATAGCGACGCATCGCGCCGCGAAACTCACGTGATTCCAGCAGATGATTTTCCGGCGCCATCAGGAAGCCGAGCGGCACCGCGAAGACGTCGGCGACTTCGTCCGGATTCGGGGTCAGCGGCGGCGCGGCCTCGACGAGGCCGACCACCGGAACGATCTCGAAGCCGGTGTTGGACACATAAGAGTCGAGACGCCCGAGCGGTTCCACCAGCCGGCGATCGAGGCCGATTTCCTCCTCCGCCTCGCGCAGCGCCGCGTCGAGCGGCCCGTCGTCCTCCGGATCGATCTTGCCGCCGGGAAAGGCGATCTGGCCGGCGTGGCTGCGCAGGTGATCGGTACGCCGGGTCAGCAGCACCGAGGTGCCGGCCGGATCGAGCACCAGCGCGATCAGCACCGCCGCCGGCCGCAGCACGCGCCCCTCGACGAGCGGCGCCAGCGACGGCTCGGTGACGTGGTCGCCGTGCAGGCGCTGCGGAATAGTGCCCCCGGAGAGCGGATGCATCCGCGCCGCGCGCCGGCGCAGGGCATCCGCGGAAAAATCAACGGCCGGCAGGCCGGCGGGTTGCGAGTGGCTCATGCCTTGCCGAGCGCCGCGCCGGCGCCGCTCGGCAGGGCATGGAACACGCCGCCCGACCAGACCCCGGCCCGGCCCGACGCGTCCACCTCGACGAGGCCGGCGAGATCGACGGCGAGTGCCCGGGTCAGCCGCGCCTCCAGCCCGCCGCGCACCGTGAGATAAGGCACGAAGCCGCCGCCGGGCTCTTCCGGAAACCGCAGCGGGCGATCCGCATCCGCCACCGCGATGTCACCGAGGTTGGTGCGGAAGGTCAGCCGGCGCGCCGGCCCCTCGTCTTCGGCGATCATCTCGACGGCGAGGAACGGCACGTCGTCGACCCGGATGGTGAGTTTCTCGGCCGGTGTCACCAGCACGTAGCTGCCGTCCGGCTCGCGCCGCAGCACGGTTGAGAACAGCCTGACCAGCGGCGCGCGGTGGATCGGCGTGCCGAGATAGTGCCAGCCGCCGTCGCGGTCGATGCGGATGTCGATCGCGCCGCAATTCGCGGGATCCCAGCGCTCGACCGGCGGCAGCTTGCCGTGTCCGTCGGCCGCCCGCGACAGCAGCGCGGCGAGCGCCGTGGCGGCGTCATCCGGGAGATTGTCTCGATCCTCGGTACTCATATCCGCTCGCATTCCGGCCCCCCGGCCCCGCTTGACAGCAGCGATATCGTCGCACCCCGCACCGCGCCGACGCGGCGAAACGCCTCGGTCTCTCGCTGCAGCGCGATCACTTCACCGTGTTGCCGGCGGGCCAAAACGCTTGGCCCGCCGTAGATTATCCGAGGGTCGGTCTCAAAGTCGCCAAAAACCGCCCTTCCGATGCAATGAAAGAAACCGGGGACCATGCCGCCCCGCCGATTTGCACCGGGTGCGCCCGGGCAAGGTTGGTGTCAAACTCCGCAGGTGGCGGTCCGATCCTGCTGCATGGCAGCGTCGCGCGAAGGTCGCTGCAGCAAGAGGGCGAAAGGTCCGCCTCTTGCAAGGCGACCGGGCAGGCAGGCCCGGCGAGGTGCAAGCAGCCGGTTGCCCCCGCGACAGCTCGGCGGAGCGCCCCATATGGAGGCCGCGGGCACCCGCCCGGCTCCATCGCCGCACGAGGTGTGTGTGGAAGACATTCTTGCGGCCCTGCCCCGGACGGGCGGGCCGGCCGGTCGGGCGACCGGACTTCGAGGCCGGCACCGGCCGGATGAACTGCCGCCGCCGGCCGGACCCGCGGGCGACGCAACGGATCGGCCGAACCCTGCCGCATCCGGCACGACGAAGAGGAGCCACGACCCAAGATGAGTGCACCCCGCTCGGGCATCGCGCCGGACACCGACAAGATCCTCGCCCAGGCCGAATCCGCCATCGGCCGCATCGTCGCGGCGCGTGAAGCGGTCGCCGAGATCATCTACGGCCAGGAGCAGGTCGTCGAACGCTCGCTCGTCACCGTGCTCGCCGGCGGCCATGGCCTGCTGGTCGGCGTGCCGGGCCTTGCGAAGACCAAGCTGGTCGAGGCGCTCGGCACCGTGCTCGGCCTCTCCGAGCGACGCATCCAGTTCACGCCCGACCTGATGCCCTCCGACATCCTCGGCTCGGAAGTGCTGGAGCAGGCCCCCGACGGCAGCCGCGCCTTCCGCTTCATCCGCGGCCCGATCTTCGCGCAGCTGCTGATGGCTGACGAAATCAACCGCGCCAGCCCGCGCACCCAGTCCGCCCTGCTGCAGGCGATGCAGGAGCGCCACGTCACCGTCGCCGGCCAGCGCTACGACCTGCCCGCGCCGTTCCATGTGCTCGCGACGCAGAACCCGCTCGAGCAGGAAGGCACCTATCCGCTGCCCGAAGCCCAGCTCGACCGCTTCCTGCTGCAGATCGACGTGCATTACCCCGACCGCGAGGCCGAGCGCCGCATCCTCCTCGCAACCACCGGCGTCACCGAGGCGACGCCGCGCAAGGTGTTCGACGCCGCCGAACTGCTCGAGTTGCAGCAGCTCGTCCGCCGCGTGCCGGTCGGCGGCTCGGTGGTCGAGGCGATCCTCGACCTCGTCCGTGCCGCTCGCCCCGGCTCGGCCACCGGCAAGCACGCCAAATCGATCGCCTGGGGCCCCGGCCCGCGCGCCAGCCAGGCCCTGATGCTCACGGTCCGCGCCCGGGCGCTGGCCCAGGGCCGGCTCGCCCCCTCGATCGACGACGTCAAGGCGCTCGCCGAGCCGGTGCTGCAGCACCGCATGGCGCTGACCTTCGCCGCCCGCGCCGACGGCGTCACCATCCGCGACGTGATCCGGGATCTCACGGACGGGATCGGTTGACGCGGATGGCCGAGCGCGCGCCCTCCTCCGCCGTCCGCGAGCCGCCGCTGCTCGATACCGCGATGACGGCCGAGGCGCGCAGCCTCGCCGCGGCGCTGCCCGAACTGCTCGTCGAGGCGCGCCAGGTCGCCAACACCGTCTCGTCGGGCTGGCACGGCCGCCGCCGCGCCGGTTTCGGCGAGGATTTCTGGCAGTTCCGGCCGTTCAACTTCGGCGAGCCGGCGCGCCGCATCGATTGGCGCCGCTCGGCCCGCGACGAACACCTCTACGTCCGCGAGCGCGAGCTCGAGACCGCCCACACCGTCTGGCTCTGGGCCGACCTCTCCCGCTCGATGCGCTTCCGCTCGGCGCGTGGCGGCCCGATGAAGCGCGACCGCGCCGTGGTGCTGCTCGTCGCCATGGCCGAACTGCTCGCCCGCTCCGGCGAGCGTATCGGCCTGCTCGGCCACGGCCGCCCGACGGCGAGCCGCACCGCCGCCGAGCGCCTCGCGATGACGCTCTCCCACCTCGACGAGGAAACGACCCGGCCCGAGATCGCCGGTGTGCGCCGCTTCCACGAGGTGGTGATGTTCGCCGACTTCCTCGACGACCCCGACGCGCTGCACGCCGACCTCGCCCGCCTCGCCGGCGCCGGCGCGCGGGTGCATCTCGTGCAGGTGTTCGACCCGGTCGAGGAGACCTTCCCCTTCGACGGCCGCACCGAATTCGTCGATCCCGAGACCGGCGGGCGGATCACCGCCGGCCGGGCGGAATCCTGGCGCGCCGCCTATCTCGACGTTCTCGCGGCCCACCGCGACCGCCTCCGCCAGGAGGCCGGCCGCCCCGGATGGAGCTTCGCCGTGCACCACACCGACCGCAGCCCGAACGAGGTGCTGCTCGCCCTGCACGCCCGCCTCGCCGAGATGGCACCGCACGCCGGCGTCGCGGGAGGCGAGTCATGATGGGTTTCCCGCTCGCCTTCGCCGCCCCCTGGGTGCTGGTCGGCCTCGTCGCGCTGCCGGCACTGTGGTGGCTGCTGCGCGTGACGCCGCCGCGCCCGAAATCCGTGACTTTCCCGCCGCTTCGCCTGCTGCTCGGCCTCACCGTCGCGGAAGAAACCCCGGCGCGTACGCCGTGGTGGCTGACAGCGCTGCGCCTCGCCCTTGTCGCCTTCCTGATCTTCGCGCTCTCCGGCCCGAGCCTGCGCCCCGACGCCGGGGCGCTCGCCGGCAGCGGCCCGGTCTGGCTCGTCGTCGACAACGGCTGGTCGGCGGCGCCCGACTGGCAGAACCGCGTCGACACCGCCCGCGCCGCCCTCGACGACGCCGCGGCCGACGGCCGCCCCGTCGTCATCGTCGCCACCGCCGAAGGCCCGGCGCAGGATCTCGCCGCCACCACCTCGGCCACGGCGCAGACCCGCCTCGGCGCGCTCGGCCCCCGGGCCTGGTCACCCGACCATGCCGCGCTGCTCGAGCCGCTGCGCACCGCCGCCGATACCGCCGCCCCCGGCGACGTGTTCTGGATCGCCGAACCGCTCGACGACGGCTCGGGCGCCGCCTTCGCCACAGCGCTCGCCGATATCGCGCCGCAGGCGACCGTGACGCTCGCCGGCAACGACGTGCCCGGCCCGACCATGCTCGCCGGCGTCGCGCATGACGGCGAGACGCTGGCCGCGACCCTGCGCCGCCTCGACGTCCGCACCCCCGGCGTCGGCGAGATCGTCGCGCTCGACCGCCGCGGCGCGATCCTCGACGAACGCCCGTTCGAGATCACCGGCAGCGACACCGAACTGTCGGTCCCGATCGACCTGCCGCTGGAACTGCGCAACGAGATCGCCCGCCTCGAGATCGCCGGCGCCGATACCGCCGGCGCCGTGCAATTGCTCGACGACCGCTGGCGCCGTCGCACCGTCGGGCTGATCTCGTCGGTGCCCGGCGACCGGGTGCAGCCGCTGCTGTCGCCGAACTATTTCCTCTCCCGCGCCCTCGGCCCCTTCGCCGACGTGCGCCAGCCGCGCGGCAGCGTGCTCGGCTCCGCCGTCGATGCTTTCGTCGAAGACGGCCTGTCGGCGATCGTCATGGCCGACGTCGGCACCTTCGCCGGCGACACCGCGGCCGCGGTCGACCGCTTCGTCACCGGCGGCGGCGTGCTGATCCGCTTCGCCGGCCCGCGCCTTGCCGCCGGCGAGGATCCGCTCGTGCCGGTGACGCTGCGCCGCGGCGGCCGCACCCTCGGCGGCGCGCTGTCGTGGGGCGAGCCGCAGCCGCTCGCCGCCTTCTCGCCCGACGGGCCGTTCGCCGACATCGCCGTGCCGGACGACGTCGTCGTCGAGCGCCAGGTGCTCGCCGAGCCGAGCGCCGACCTCGACCAGCGCACATGGGCGACGCTCGCCGACGGCACGCCGCTCGTCACCGGCGCCCGCCACGGCGAAGGCTGGCTGGTGCTGTTCCACGTCACCGCCGACACCAGCTGGTCCAACCTGCCGATCTCCGGCGCCTTCGTCGAAATGCTCCGCCGCACGGTGGCGCTCGGCAATGCGTCCGGCGTGCGCACCGATGCGGTGGCGACCGGCGGTGCCCTGCTGCCGCCGCTCTCGGTGCTCGACGGCTTCGGCCGCATGACGACGCCCGGCGCCGACGTGCGCGGCATCCCGCTCGCCGGCGTCGCCGCGGCCACCCCGTCCGCCGCCACCCCGCCCGGCCTTTATGGTGCCGACGACGCCTTCCGCGCCATCAACCTCTTGACCGCCGACGACCGTCCGGTCGCCCTCGACGCCAGCGGCCTTTCGGGTGCCAACCGCGTGGCGCTCGCCGGCAACACCGGCATCGACCTCGCGCCCTGGCTGTTCGGCCTCGCGCTGCTCGCGCTCTTCGCCGACGCCATCGCCGTGCTGGTGCTGCTCGGCGGCATGACCTTGCCCGGCCGACTCGCCGGCCGCGGCACCACCGCGGCGCTGCTGGTGGCGGCGACCGTCGCCTTCGCGGCGGCGGTGTCGGGCGAGGCGCGCGCGCAGGGCATCAGCGCCGAAGACCAGGCGCTGCTCGACGCCGTCAGCCAGACCCGCCTCGCCTACATCGTCACCGGCAATGCCGAGATCGACGAGGCGAGCCGGGCCGGGCTCTCGACGCTGTCGAAGTTCCTCGCGAGCCGCACCGCGCTCGAACCCGGCGAGCCGGTCGGCCTCGACCCCGCGCGCGACGAACTCGCCACCTTCCCGCTGATCTACTGGCCGGTCGACGCCTCCGGCACGGTGCCCTCCGGCGCCGTGATGACCCGGATCGACGGCTTCATGCGCTCCGGCGGCACGGTGCTGTTCGACACGCGCGACCAGCTCTCCGTGCTACCCGGCCGCAACGGCGCCGCGGGGTCCCCGGCGACGGCGCGGCTGCGCGACATGCTCGCCGGCCTCGACATTCCGCCGCTGGAGCCGGTGCCAGAGGATCACGTCCTCACCAAGTCGTTCTACCTGCTCGCCGACTTCCCGGGCCGCTACATCGGCAGCCCGCTGTGGGTCGAAGCCGGCGTGCCCGAGGACGAGGCCGAGACCGGGGAGGAGCGGCCGGTGCGCGGCGGCGACGGCGTCTCGCCGATCCTGATCATCGGCAACGACCTCGCCGGTGCCTGGGCCGCCGACGACAACGGTGGCTTTCTCTACCCGGTGGTGCCGGGCGATCCGCGCCAGCGCGAGTTCGCCTTCCGCGCCGGCGTCAACATCGTGATGTACGCCCTGACGGGGAACTACAAGGCCGACCAGGTCCACATCCCGGCCCTGCTCGAACGCCTCGGCCAGTGACGGCCGCGGTGCCCGGGCCGGGCACGCCGCGGCACGGTGGCCTCGCGGCCATCGCCGCGCCTGAGACAGGACAAGACGGGCGGACGTCGCCCGAAGAGGATCGCTGCCGATGAGCTGGAACGTGGTGTTCGACCCCTACCTGCCCTGGTGGCTGCTCGCGCTCGGCCTCGTGCTCGCCGCGGCGGTGCTCGGCCTCTCCTTCATGCGGCGGGTGCGCGGCACGCTGATCCGCGGCCTCGCCTTCCTCGCGCTCGCCGCCGCCCTCGCGAATCCGTCGCTGGTGCAGGAGGAACGCCGGCCGCTGACCAGCGTCGTTGCCGTCGTCGCCGACCGCAGCGCCTCGCAGACCGTGGAGACACGCGGCGCCGACACCGAGGCGGCCGTCGCCGAGCTCACCGACCGGCTCTCGGGCCTGCGCGGCGTCGAAGTGCGCCGCATCGACACCAGCACCGCCGGCACCGACGGCACCCAGCTGTTCGCCGACATCGGCCGCGGCCTCTCCGACGTGCCGCACGACCGCATCGCCGCCGTGATCGCCGTCACCGACGGCGAGGTGCACGATATCCCCGAACAGGCGAGCCGCCTGCCCTTCTCCGCGCCGTTCCACGCCCTGATCACCGGCCACGAGGGCGAGATCGACCGGCGCATCTCGATCCTGTCCGCGCCGAAGTTCGGCCTCGTCGCCTCCGAGCAGGTGATCCGCTTCCGCGTCGACGAGGACGGCGTCGCCAGCCGCCAGCCGACCGGCGTCGTCGTGCGCCGCGACGGCGAGGAAATCGCCGCGATGCGCGTCGTGCCGGGCACCGAGGTCTCGGTCGCCGTCACCATCGACCACGGCGGCCGCAACATCTACGAGCTCGAGACCGAGCCGCTCGACGGCGAACTCAGCCCGGTCAACAACCGCGCCGTCTCGGTGATCGAGGGCATCCGCGAAAACCTGCGCGTGCTGCTGGTCTCCGGCGAACCCCACGCCGGCGAGCGCACCTGGCGCAACCTGTTGAAGTCCGACGCCTCCGTCGACCTCGTCCACTTCACCATCCTGCGCCCGCCCGAAAAGCAGGACGGCACGCCGATCAACGAGCTGTCGCTGATCGCCTTCCCGACCCGCGAACTGTTCGCGACCAAGATCGACGAGTTCGACCTCATCATCTTCGACCGCTACCAGAGCCGCGGCGTGCTGCCGCTGATCTATTTCGACAACATCGCCCAGTATGTCGCGAAGGGCGGCGCGGTGCTGATCGCCGCCGGCCCGGACTATTCCGGCAACGACAGCCTCTACGATACCCCGCTCTCCGCCGTGCTGCCCGCGCGGCCGACCGGCACCGTGGTCGAGGAACCGTTCCGCGCCGCGATCACCGACATCGGCGCCCGCCATCCGGTGACGCGCGAGTTGCCGGGCTCGGAACAGACGCCCCCCGCCTGGTCGCGCTGGTTCCGCATCGTCGAGGCCGACGCCGAGCGCGGCGAGGCCGTGATGTCCGGCCCCGGCGACCGGCCGCTGCTGCTGCTCGCCCGCGAGGGCGAGGGCCGCGTCGCGACGCTGCTTTCCGACCACGTCTGGCTGTGGGCGCGCGGCTTCGAGGGCGGCGGCCCGCACACGCAGCTGCTGCGCCGTCTCGCGCACTGGCTGATGAAGGAGCCCGATCTCGAGGAAGAAGTGCTGCGCCTCACCACCCGCGGCTCCGACCTCGTCGTCGAGCGGCAGACGCTGGGCGAAGCGGTCGAGCCGGTCACGGTGACGATGCCGACCGGCGAAAGCCGCACACTGGAGCTGCGCGATGCCGGCCCCGGCCTGTTCCGCGCCGAGATGCCGGCGCCCGAGCTCGGCCTCTACGAGGCGAACGACGGCACGCTGAAGGCGCTCACCCACGTCGGCCCGACCGATCCGCGCGAGTTCCGCCTGCTGCGCTCGACCACCGAGCCGCTGGCCGCGATCGCCGCCGGCACCGGCGGCACCGTGCAGCGCCTGAAGGACGCCGCCGACGCCGCGCCGGAGATCCCGCGCATCGTGCCGCAGACCGGCTCGACCCGCTTCGGCGGCGACGGCTGGCTCGGGCTCGACATGAGCGAAGCCTACGAGGTGACGGGCATCTCCCGCATCCGCCTGTTCTCGGGCTTCGTCGGCCTCGCCCTGCTGCTCGGCGTCCTCGGCAGCATGTGGTACCGCGAGGGGCGCTGACGCCCCTCGCCCACGGCGGAAATCACAAGGATCGGAGCGGTCAGGCCGCCGGCGTGCGGTCGGCGCGCACCATGCCGCCGACGCTGGCGAGGGTGCCGGGGACGAGTTCGGCCGCGAGCAGCCGGGCGGGATCGACCGGGCCGGGGAAGCCGAGCTTGCCCGGCGGCACGGTGCGGAAGCCGAACGGCCAGTAGTACGGCAGGTCGCCGACCAGCACGATCAGCCGGTGGCCGTCCTGCCGCGCGAGATCGATCGAGCGCCGCATCAGCGCCTTGCCGATGCCCTGGCTCTTCAACTCCGGCAGCACCGCGAGCGGGCCGAGCAGCAGCGCCGGCGCGGTCTCCCCGATCAGGATCGGCGTCAACCGCACCGAGCCGACCACCTGCCCCTGCCGCTCGGCGACGAGGCTGAGGGCGGCGACGGAGGCGACGCCCTCCCGCAGCCGGAACGCCGTGCGCGCGAAGCGGCCGGGGCCGAAGGTCGCCTCGTGGATCGCCTCGATGGCGGCGGCGTCCGCGGGCGCCTCGCGCCGGAACACGCAGGCGGAGACGGCAGACGGGACGGCGGCGAGCATGGCGAGGCTCGCGGCGCCGGTGGTTTCGATCGGCAGGTCGGAAGATTTCATCATGGCGGCGGATACCGGAATTCGGGGCAGGACGGCCTGCCCGGCCGGTGCGCCGCGGTCAGCGCGGATGGACGCTGGGAAGGCGGCGATCGGTCGGGCACACGGGCGCGCGCGGGCGGATGGCGCGCATCCCGCGTCGTCGTCGCTGTTCGTGGCTGACCCGTGCCGTCACGGCCGATCTCCGCAGCCGGATCGTTTTCCGGCGAACAGGCCCTATCACGAAGCGGGAAGAGCGGGCAAGCACACAGTTTCGGCATGCCGGATGGCGGCCCCGCGGCGCCCGGTGAAGGCGCTTCGCGCGAACAGACCGTCAACCGCTCGGCCAATCCGGCCGGCACGTCCTATATGTCGGGTCAGCAACGGATTGGAGCGCGCATCATGGGTCTTCTGGTTGACGGCGTCTGGCACGACGTCTGGTACGACACCGACAAGAGCGGTGGAAAGTTCGAGCGGCAGGCGTCGCAGTTCCGCAACTTCGTCACCGCCGACGGCGCGCCCGGCCCGACCGGCACCGGCGGCTTTGCCGCCGAAGCCGGCCGCTATCACCTTTACGTCTCGCTCGCCTGCCCCTGGGCGCACCGGACGCTGATCTTCCGCACCCTGAAGGGCCTCGAGGATCTGATCGGCGTCACCGTCGTCGACCCGAAGATGGGCGCCGAGGGCTGGGTGTTCGGCGACGCCGACCGTAGCGGCGATCCCAACGCCGATCTCACCCGGCTCTATGAGGTCTACGTCCGCGCCAACCCGGACGTCTCCAGCCGCGTCACCGTGCCGGTGCTCTGGGACAAGCAGACGAAGACCATCGTCTCGAACGAATCCTCCGAGATCATCCGCATGTTCGACACCGCGTTCGCCGGCCTCACCGGCCGGGCGCCGGAGTTCTACCCCGAGCCGCTGCGCGCCGAGATCGACGCCGTCAACGCCCGCGTCTACGACACCGTCAACAACGGCGTCTACAAGGCCGGCTTCGCGACCAAGCAGGCCGCCTACGAGGAGGCGGTGACGGCGCTGTTCGAAAGCCTCGACTGGCTGGAGGAGCGGCTGAGCCGCCGGCGCTGGCTGGTCGGCGACCAGCCGACCGAGGCCGACTGGCGCCTGTTCACGACGCTGGTGCGCTTCGACCCGGTCTACGTCGGGCACTTCAAGTGCAACCTCCGCCGCATCGCCGACTATCCGGCGCTGTCGGGCTACCTGCGCGAGCTCTACCAGACCCCCGGCGTCGCCGGCACGGTCGACCTCGGCCACATCAAAACGCACTACTACTGGAGCCACACCACCATCAACCCGACCCGGATCATCCCGAAGGGCCCGCTGCTCGACCTCGACGCCCCGCACGGCCGCGAGCACCTCGGCGCCTGATCACGGGCGTCGTGCAGCACCGGCCGCCGCTACCAGACCTCGTCCGGCGGCGCGCCGGCCGCCCAGGCGTCCAGCCGGCGGCGGGTCGCATCGCTGAGGTCGTCCGGCAGCGCGGCGAGCGGAAAGAAGCGGGCATCGCGGATTTCCGCGCCGGGGCGGAACGGCACGGCCCGCCGCCAGCCGCCGGCCGCGACCTCGAACAACGCAACGTGATCGCGCCCGGCCATGCGCGGATTGAAGAAGAGGCCGAGGAAGCGCGGCGTCGCCGTCAGCGCCACGCCGGTCTCTTCCAATACCTCGCGCGCCAGCGCCGCCGCCGCCGTCTCGCCGGGGTCAACGCCGCCGCCGGGCAGGTACCAGCCGGTGAGGTAGGAGTGGCGCACGAGCAGCACCGTCGCCGCACCGCCATCGTCCCCGACGACGATGCCGCGGACGCCGAGTGTGGTGCCCCGCCAGAGCCGGACCACGGCAGACCGGGCCGAGAAAATCAGCGCCCGCAGGCGCCCGGATTCGGACATGCTCAAGAATTGCCCATCATTGCAGCAGACTCACCGGTGATTGCGAAGGATTCGTGAAGAATGCCATGCGACGCCTGCATGGCTGCCCATGTTGGGCGCAGATGGCATAGAAACTGTGCAATCGCTATATAAGCGAGGCCTAGACGGACACGACGCGCTGTCGGCATCCCACCACCAACCATTCGTGATCATCATGCTCTCCCTGTTTCGCCGCCTCTCCATCGCCCGCGCCGAGCGGTACTACTGGAAGCCGGCCGTCGACATGACCAACCCGCGCGTCATCGCCTCGCTGTTGTCGATGTACAACCGCTGAGCCGCGCGGGGCCGCCGCGCCGCGCACCGCTTCGGTGCCGCCCGGCTTCCCCATCGCAAGTCACTTGCCGGATGAACCCGGGTCGGCGCAGCCGGCCCGGGTTCTCCGCATTTCGGGCCGGATTTCCGGCGCCGTCCCCGACCTCGGCGCACGGCGACCGGCGGTCCTCACGCCATTGCGGCTTTACCCCCGCGCCGGGCTGGGCTATGGCGGCTTATGTTCCGCCTCGCGCATCTCTCAGACCCGCACATCGGGCCGCTGCCCTCCCCCACCTGGCGCGAACTCGCGTCGAAGCGGGTGGTGGGCTACATCAACTGGCGCCGCGGCCGCGGCAAGCTGATGCGCGGCGATCTTCTCGCCGGCCTCGTCGCCGACGTGCTGGCGGCGGAGCCCGACCACGTCGCCGTCACCGGCGACCTCGTCAACATCGCCCTGAAAGCCGAACTGATCCCGGCCCGCGCGTTCCTCGACACCATCGGCGACGGCGAATACGTCTCGGTCGTGCCCGGCAATCATGACGCCTACGTCCCCGGCGCGCTCGCCCGCGCCAACGACGCCTGGAAGCCGTTCATGCTCGGCGACGGCCACCACGAGGTCGCCTGGCCCTACATCCGCCGCCGCGGCGGCATCGCCCTCGTCGGCATGTCGAGCGCCCGCGCCAGCGCGCCGTTCCTCGCCACCGGCTACGTCTCGGCGCAGCAGGAGCGCCTGCTCACCGACCGGCTGATCGCGCTCGGCCACGAGGGCCTGTTCCGCGTCGTGATGATCCACCACCCGCCGTTTCCGGACGCGACCGGCTGGGCGAAGCGCCTCGTCGGCGCCTCGCGCGTGCGCCGCGCCCTGCGCAACGCCGGCGCCGAGCTGGTGCTGCACGGCCACACCCACCTCGCCACCCGCACCACCCTGCCCGGCCGCGACGGCCCGATCCCGGTGATCGGCGTCTCGGCCGCGAGCCAGCGCCCGGGCGGCCGCAAGCCCCCGGCCGGCTACAACATCTTCGACATCGGCAGCCCGGTCGACGGCGTCTGGCACATCACCCACACCGAGCACCGCCTGACCCCCGACGGCACCGGCTTCGTCGAATACGAGCGCCGCGAACTCACCGTCGGCCACGCCCCGACAAGGCATGTGGGTGGCGCGGCGGTCGCGCGGGTCGAGTAGGGGAAAAGTCTATAGCTGGTGCGGGTTTAGCGGTCCAACGCCGCCAAGCAAACCCGTCCCCGCCCTCATCCTGAGGAGGCCCGCAGGGCCGTCTCGAAGGACGAGGCCGGCCCCTCTGTTCCATCGGACGCCCGGCCGGCAGATCGCACCGCCGGGGCCGCCTCGCCCTTCGAGACGCATCGCTGCGCGATGCTCCTCAGGATGAGGCGGACAGACGCTCTTAGGTGCGGAACACCAGGCAATCTGGTACCGCGGCAGGCCTGCAAGTCAGTTAGCCCACCCGACTCGAGCGGGACCTCGCGTCAGACCCCCGGCAGCCTGAACCACGCATAGGCCACCAGCCCGCCGACGCCGGCGGCGATGCCGAAGAGGAAGGCGGCGGCGATTGCGCCCCAGTTGCGGCGCGGGGCGGGGGCCGGCGCGGCGGCGGGCTGCGCCGCCTGGCGCATGCGCTCCTGCATCCAGTCGTTCTCGAGCGCCCGCTCGCGCTCCACCACACGCTCGGCGACGTAGTCGGTCACCGCGTCGGCGATCTCGCCGACGTCGGTCGATTCGCGAATCACCGTGCGGCCGAGCCGGGTGTCCTTCAGGAAGCGGTAGGTGCGGCGGTCACGGGCGATGACGACGTGCGAGGTCGCGTCGACCCAGAAGCGCGGCGGCATGCCGGGCAGCACCTGGAACAGGAAGTAGCCGTCCTCGGCGGGCAGTTCGGCGAACACGCCGTCGAGTTCCTCGGCGAGCAGACCGAGCCGGGCCTTCTCCGACTCGTAGAGGTCGGAAAAGGCGTCGACGCGCTCGGCCTCGGCGATCCGGACCTTGCGCACGGCGTCCGACAGGCGGCGCACCTTGGGCAGGTCGGCCTCGGTCTCTTTCAAACGGTCGCTCATCCGCGGACTCCGGTTCACCGCGGCGGACGCAAGACGATTGCGCCCGCGGGTCCGAGACGGCTGCTCGTGACGGAACGGTTTCACGGAATGTTAACCGTGACGGCCCGGAAAAAGAAGGGCCAAGCCATTCGGCGCGTCGAAACCCGTGGAAATCGCGACGGCGTCAGATTTCCACCCAGGCGCCGGTTTCGGCCGAGCGGAAGATCGCGTCGAGCAGGCGCATCTGCAGCACGGCGTCGGCGACGCCGTAGGGCAGCGGCGCCACGCCGCGCACCGCCTTGGCGAAGAGTTCGCCCTCCAACCCGTACATGTCGCAGGCCGGCACCACCGTCGTCTCGGCCGAGGCGTCGCCGAGCGCGGCGCCGGCATCGAAGCGCACCAGGGTCTCGCCGCCGAGCGGTGCGTTGAACGGGATCACCACCTCGGCCCGTCCCTCGGTGCCGCAGATGGTGGCGCGCTGGTGCACCACGCACTGGGTCGAGACCGTGAAGGTCGCGTGGATGCCGTCGCCGTAGTCGACCAGCACGCTGCTGGTGCGGTCGGTGCCGAAGGCGGGATCGCGGTCAATGACGGCGACCAGGCGGCGCGGGTCGCGCCCCAGCACGAAGCGGCTGGTGACGAGCGGATAGACGCCGATGTCGAGCGCGGCGCCGCCGCCGGTTTCCAGCCGGTTGCGGATGTTGGCGGGGTCGGTGTTCATGTAGGAGAACCACGACTGGTAGCCGATTGGCCGCCCGAGCCGCCCGCCCTGCACCCAGTCGCGCACCAGCGCCCACTGCGGGTGCTGGCGCACCATGTAGCCCTCCATGAACAGGATGCCCTCGGGGATCGCCTCGAGGCGCCGGGCGTCGGCCGCCGTCAGGCCGGCGGGCTTTTCGAGCAGCACGTGCTTGCCGGCGGCGGCCGCCGCGAGCGCGACGTCGACGTGGGCGTCGTTGGGCACCGGGATGTAGACGGCCTCGATCGCCGGGTCGGCGAGCAGCGCTTCCGTCGAGCCATAAGCGTTCGGGATGCCGAGTTCGTCCGCGACGCTGCGCGCCAGTGCCGCGTCGCGCGACGAGATGCCGTGCACCGACACCCAGGGCGTGGTGCGGAATCCGGGGATCACCTTCTCCCGGCCGATCTTCGCGGTGCTGATCACGCCGAAGCGCACGGGATCGGAGACGGTCTCGGCCATGGTGTTTCCCCCTTGTCGTCTTGTCGCCCCGCGCCGCGGGGTCGTTTGCGTGATGCCGAGGCTCAGACCCAGCCGCCGTCGACAATGAAAGTCTGCGCGGTGCAGGCGGACGCCTGCGCCGAGGCGAGGAACAGCACCATGCGCGCCACGTCATCGGGCACGAGGCGGCGCTTCAGCGCCTGCTGCTCGATCATCTCGCGCTCGCCTTCGGGATCGGTCCAGAGCCGCAGCTGGCGCTCGGTGGCGATGCCGCCAGGCGCCACCGCGTTGACGCGGATGTTGCTCGGGCCGAACTCGCGCGCCAGCGACTTGGTCATGCCCTCCACCGCCGCCTTGCAGGTGGTGTAGATCGCGAGATCGACGAGGCCGAGGCGCCAGGCGATCGAGCCGAGGTTGACGATCGCCCCGCCCCCCGCCGCCGCCATCATCGGCGCCACGGCCTGGGCGGCGAAGAACTGGTGTTTGAGGTTCACCGCGATGCCGGCGTCGAAACGCTCCGGCGTCACCTCGGCCAGCGCATGGCGGTCGTCGTTGGCCGCGTTGTTGACGAGCACGGTGATCGGCCCGAGCGCTCGCGCGGCGTCGTCGACCGCGGTGCGAAGGGCCTCTATGTCGGTGAGGTCGCAGTGAAAGTAACGCACCTCGGCCCCGGTCTCGGCGAGTTCGCCGGCGAGCTTCACCGCCGGTTCGTCGGCGATGTCGAGGAAGGCGACCCGCGCGCCCTGCCCGGCGAAGCGCCGCACGACCGCTTCGCCGATCCCCGACCCGCCGCCGCTGACGAGCACGGTGCGCCCCTCGAGGCAGCGATAGACGACGTCGTCGGGCGGCGATTCGGCCATGATGGATCCTCGTGGGGCCGGTGATCGAGCGGCGGCGCCCGGAGCCGGCCACGCCGGGGCTCTCGGCCAACCGGCGGGCGCTCTGAACGTTCCAGTCCCTGATGCCGGGCGCCCTGATGCCGGGCGCAAAGGGTGGTGCGGCGGGACGCCGCGGGGCTCCGAGTCATGGCCGAAAATCCCGCCCGCCGCAACGCCGTGCGCCGCGCGAGACGCGCCTCGGGGCTCAGCCCTTGAGGCGCAGCGGCAGGCCGGCGGCGATGAACAGCACCGTCTCGGCCCGCGCCGCGAGGCGCTGGTTGAGCCGCCCGGCCTCGTCGCGAAACCGCCGCGCCATGGCGTTGTCGGGCACGATGCCGAGGCCGACCTCGTTGGCGACCAGCACCACCGGCACCTCCACCGCATCGAGAGCGTCGCCGAAGTCCGCGACGGCGGCGGCGATGTCGCGCTCGTGCACCATCAGGTTGGTGATCCAGAGGGTGAGGCAGTCGACCAGCACCGGCGCCCCGCGCGCCGCCGCGCGCCGCAGCGTCTCGCCGAGGTCGAGCGTCGTCTCGAAGGTCTCGAACTGGCCGTCCCGGTCCGCCCGGTGCCGCGCGATCCGCTCCGCCATCTCGGCATCGAGCGCCTCGGCGGTCGCGACATAAGCCGGCAGCACCCCCGCCACGGCAGCACCGCGCGCCAAAGCCTCGGCATGCGCCGACTTGCCCGAGCGGGCACCACCGAGAACGAGGGTCAGGCGGGCGGGCATCGAGAGCCTTTTTTCAATGGAACCGGTCGGGGGCGGCGCCGACCAATCGTGTTCAGGGTCGATCGATATAAAATCCGATGTCGGAATTCTTCCTGTCGAAATGAAAACGGCCAGCACCCCTGGGGTTCATCGAGAAATCGTACGGCGGCTCCACCAACGACATCGCCAGGAATATTTCAGACATCATCTTCATGGCCCTGGCGCTCCCCTGAAAGACGACAAACTTGTCGCCGTCATCGCCTTCGATCAGCTTGACCGTGAGGCGAACTCTTTTTTCTTCGGCGTATTTTCTCATCACATCGTCAGGGCTCATCGACTGCCTCGCTTTGCAGGGCTTGGGTTCAGGTTGAGAAAGGGCGCTTTGACGAGCCTGATATCCCCACCTCACCCCGCCTTCGGGCTGAGCGTATAGCCGTCGCGGGCGATCGTCACCGTGATCGTCGCGCCCTCGTCGGGGCGGCCGGTGGCGGCGATGCGCCAGCCGTGGCGCTCGCAGACCGCGCGGCAGATCGCAAGGCCGATGCCGGTGCCGGGATACTGGCTGCGGGTGTGCAGTCGGGTGAAGGGCTCGAAGATCTTTTGCGCGTGCTCGTTCTTGAAGCCGATGCCGTTGTCCTCGATCGAGATCGTCAGCTTCCGGCGCGGGTCGATCGTCGTACGGATCGTGATCACCGGCAGCCGGCCGGGCGCAGCGTATTTGAGCGCATTGGAGAGCAGGTTCTGAAGCAGCTGGCCGAACTGCAGCCGGTCGCCGCGCAGCACGACGGCCGGTCCCTCGACGAGCAGCGTGGCGCCGCTCTCCTCGATGCGGGTGGAAAGCACCTGCCGCGCGTCGGCCAGCGCCTGGTCGAACGGAATTTCGGCCGGCACGATCGCCTTGTTGGCGGCGCGCGAGTAGGCGAGCAGATCGGACACCAGCGCCCGCGCCCGCACGGCGCCGTCGCGGATCACGGCGGAGGCGTAGCGGACGTCGTCCTCGCGGCCGTTCTGCAGCCCTTCCAGCATCATGTCGGAATAGAGCACGATCTTGCGCAGCGGCTCCTGCAGGTCGTGCGAGGCGATGTAGGCGAATTGCTCGAGCGATTCGTTGGCGCGCATCATGTCGCGCGCCCGGGTCTCGAGCTCGCGCAGGGCGCGGTTGCGCTCGGTCATGTCGACGGCGACCACGAGGACGCGCCGCTCGCCGGCGGCGCCGTCGTCGAGCAGCACCGCCGAGACCTCGCATTCGAAGGTCGAGCCGTCACGCCGCACGAAGCTCACCGGCAACCGCTCCAGCGCGCCGGACGCCATGAAGCCGGACCAGTCGCGGCGACGGGCGAACTGCTTCGATTCGGTGGACAGATGCGTGTAGATCGAGCGGCCGAGCACCTCCTCGCGCGCATGCCCCATGCTGTCGACCCAGGCGTCGTTGACGTCGAGCAGAACGCCGTTGACGTCGGTGGAGGCCATCATCACCGGCGTCCGGCGATAGGTCTCGGCGATCCGCGCCTCGCGGTCGGCAATCAGGGCATTGGCGCGGACGAGGTCGGCCGTCCGCGCCCGGACCCGCGCCTCGAGCTCATCCCGGGCGGCGGCGAGTTCGGCGTTGATGCGGGTGTTGTCGCGAATGCGGTGTTCGAGTTCGTCGTTGACCCGGCGCAGCTGCGCCGGCGTCGGCAGCGCGATCGCCTGGGGCATGATCGGCCAGATCGCATAGGCGGTCGCCGCCGAGACGATGGCGGTGGTGACCTTCACCACCCCCTGGATACCGTAGGCCGGATACCACAGCGTCACCATGCCGACGATATGGGTGAGGCCGCAGAACACGATGAACAGGGCGAACAGCCCGAACACCCAGCCGTATTCGAGCTTCTGCTTGGCGCGCAGGAAGTAGATGATGCCGATGGGAATCGTGAAGTAGGCCAGCGCGATCACCAGATCCGACACGGCGTGCATCGCGATGAGGTTGGGTTCCCACAGCAGGCAGTAGCCGTGCGGCGCGAACGCCACCGAGCCGAATAGCCATTCAGAGATCGATGTCACCGTGGCCTCCCCCGCCGCCCGACCCGCGTCGCCCCGACGCGCGTCATGGTGAATCAATCATATAGAGCGTTGTGGGTCGCGGCGACACGGTGCAGCCGACGCGCGAAGCCGGGCCTACGGCACGTGCGGATGGCGCATCGCGTCGCTGAGCGAGATGCGCCGGCTGGCGCCGTCCCAGAGCCGCTCGGTCGCCGCGGCGATCACCGCCTCGGCGAGCCCCATCATCGCCGCCATCGAATCCCAGCGCGACGGCACCAGCACCCGGGTCGCGACGAGATGGCGGGCGTGCCGGGCGATCGGCGACAGCCACTGGTCGGTGAACAGCACGATCGTCACGCCGCGCTCGGCCGCCTGCGCCGCAAAGCTCGCGAGATCGTCCTGGTAGCGGCGGATGTCGAAGACGACGAGCACGTCGCGCGTGCCCATGTCGAGCAGCTGGTCGCGCCAGTTCGCGGCCTGGCCGCCGATGTGGCTGACGCCGGGCCGCACCACCTTGAGATGCACCGCCATATATCGCGCCATCGCGTCCGAGAAGCGCCCGCCGAGGCAGTGCAGCGGCCGGCGTATGTCGGTCAGCGCGCCGACCACGGCGTCGAACTCGGCCGCCGGCACATGGCGGAACGTCTCGTTGATGTTCTCGACAAGGGCCGCGCGAAACCGGTCGAGCGGCGCCGAGGCCGCCGGGCCGGCCGCCTCGAACCGCGCCTTGGCGAGCGGCGACTGGCCCTGCTTGTCGAGCTCCTCGCGCAGCGACCGCTGGAAGTCCGGATAGCCGGAGAAGCCGAGCCGGGCGACGAAGCGCAGCACCGTGGGGGCGCTGACGTTGGCCCGCCGCGCGAGCTCGGCCACCGTCTCCAGCCCCGCGACGGGGTAGTTGGCGAGCAGCATGTGCGCCGCCTTGCGCTCGGTCGGCGTGAAGCGATCGAGTTCGGTGCGGATGCGTTCGGCGATGGTGAGGTCGTCCGTCATCGCTGCCCCGTCGCTCGCGACCGCGACGGCGCCGCGGCGGCACCCCCGTGCCTTCGGCGGCAGTCTGACGGGATTCCCGCCGAAGGCAAAGCCGCCTCGCCGGTAGCGGCCACTGCTCTTCCGCTCGTGCCGGCGTCGGCCTATCGACACGTTGACGGGATGGCGTGTTTCCCCGTGTTGCCCTCGCCGAACACGGTGCGGAATCTCGACCCTCCACCTTCGGCCCCGATGAAGCCCTCTCGGTCGTCATCGCCGGGCTCGACCCGGCGACCCAATGGCGGTGCGGCATCGTTTAAAACAAGCAATTGATCTGTAGACGTAATTTCATCGCGAACGCCAACCCGTTCCGGATGGCGAGTGGGTCACCGGCTCAAGGCCGGTGATGACGGAAGCGAGGCTGAGAAGCCCGACGTCCGCCGGAACTCGCAGAACCGGCAGCCGTGCCTAGCCGCCGACGCCACACCATCACGGCGATGTAACGTGAATTACACAATTTGACAAAAACCGGCCGATTGGCAATCCTGATACACGACAGGGCGCGACGCGCCGTTCGCCATCGCTCCGGGGGGAGATCGTCGGCATGACCGCAGCGTCGGATCCGCCTTACGCCATCGAAGGCAGCGACGCACCGAGCCGCTTCGTCATCGTCTGCGACCACGCCTCGAACCGGTTTCCCGCGCCCTGGGGCGAACTGGGGCTCGGCGAGGCGGAGCGGCGCGACCACATCGCCTGGGATCCCGGCGCGCTGCCGGTGAGCCGGTCGCTCGCGGCACGGCTCGGCGCGCCGGTGTTCCGCGGCACGATCTCGCGCCTCGTGCTCGACGTGAACCGGCCGGAAGAGTCGCCGACCCTGATCCCCGAAACCAGCGACAGCACCGCGATCCCCGGCAACCGTGCCCTCTCGGCGGACGAGCGCGCCCGGCGCATCGCCAACGTGCACGCACCCTATCACGCGGCGCTCGCCGCCCTGCTCGACCGCCGTGTCGCCGCGGCCGCGCCGGACGCCCCGCCGGCGCTGATCGCCGTGCACAGCTTCACGCCGGTGTTCAAGGGCACCCGCCGCGACTTCGACATCGGCATCCTGTTCGGCGCCGACGACCGGCTGGCCGCGCCGATGCTCACGGCGCTCGCCGGCGACATCCGCATCGACGTGCGCGCCAACGAGCCCTACAGCCCGGCCGACGGCGTCTACTACACCCTCGACCGCCACGGCACCGCGCGCGGGCTGGAGACGGTGATGATCGAGATCCGCAACGACCTGATCGCCGGCCCCGCCGAGGCCGACGCCTGGGCCGGGCGGCTGGCGCGGGCGCTCTCAGGCGCCGGCTGACGGTCGCACGAAGGCAGGGTGGATCGCTCCGCCCGACGAAATCCGCTCGCAAGAAGCGGCCGCAGCCGGGACGGCTGGGATGGGAGGCGTCGCCTCCGGAGGAAACGACAATGGCCAAGAACGAGGGAAGCGTTACCTACAAGCGCGCCGAAGCCGACTACTTCGCCCAGCGCGGTCTCAGCCGGTACGCCGGCATCTGGTCGCTCTGGGCGCTCGGCGTCGGCGCGGTCATCTCCGGCCACTTCTCGGGCTGGAACTTCGGCTTCGCCACCGGCGGCTGGGGCGGCATGCTGGTCGCCGCCGCGATCATCGCCGTGATGTATCTCGGCCTCACCTTCTCGATCGCCGAGATGAGCCCGGCGCTGCCGCACACCGGCGCCGCCTATTCATTCGCCCGCACCGCGATGGGTCCCTGGGGCGGTTTCATCACCGGCCTCTGCGAAAATGTCGAATACGTCATTACGCCGGCGGTGGTCGTCACCTTCATCACCGCCTACGTCAACGTGATCCTCGGCCTCGACGCCGCCTGGTCGCCGCTGGTCTGGATCGTGTTCTACGCGATCTTCCTCGCCCTCAACGTCTTCGGCCTCGAACTCTCGTTCAAGGTGACGCTGGTGGTGACGCTGATCTCGCTCGCCGTGCTGATCTTCTTCTGGGTGAGCGCGATCCCGGCGATGGACTTCAGCCGCTGGGCGCTCAACATCGGCGTCGGCCCGGACGGCGCGGCGGTCGAACTTCCCGAGGGCGGCGGCGACTTCTTCCCCTTCGGCATCTCCGGCGTGCTCGCCACCCTGCCCTTCGCCGTCTGGCTGTTCCTCGCCATCGAGCAGCTGCCGCTGGCGGCGGAAGAATCGGTCGACCCGAAGCGCGACATGCCGAAGGGCATCATGCTCGGCATGGTGACGCTGATCGTCTCGGCCTTCATGATCGTGCTGCTCAACCCGTCGGTGCCCGGCGTCGGCTCGTTCCACCTGTCGTCGTCGCTGGAACCGCTCCTCGACGGCTTCCGCGCCGTCTACGGCGACGGCGGCGTCGTGCTGCTCGGCATCGTCGCCCTCACCGGCCTGATCGCGAGCTTCCACACCATCCTGTTCGCGCAAGGGCGCCAGATCTACTCGCTGTCGCGCGCGGGCTACTTCCCGACCGCCCTCTCGAAGACCCACCCGACCCACCGCACCCCGGCGCGGGCGATGGTCACCGGCGCCATCGTGGGCCTCGGCGTCATGCTGGCGATCTGGTTCGCGCTCGGCGCCGAGCAGGGCGGCGCGACCATCGGCAGCGTGCTGCTCAACATGGCCGTGTTCGGGGCGATGTTCTCCTACATCCTGCAGGCGGTCTCGTTCATCCTGCTGCGGGTGAACCAGCCGCACATGGAGCGGCCCTATCGCTCGCCGCTCGGCATCCCCGGCGCCGTGCTCACCATCCTGATCGCGCTGGTGACGCTGTTCTACCAGGTGCAGGACCCGAACTTCACCAAGGGCGTGCTCTGGGTCGCCGTGTGGTTCGGGGTGGCGATCGTCTACTTCGCCCTCATCGGCCGCCACAAGCTGATCCTGTCGCCCGAAGAAGAGTTCGCGATCGAGCACGCCGGCGGCGCACCCCATCGCGTCGTCGCGAAGTAACGCCTAGAATGCACCGGCGCCGGGGCCGATCGAGGTCCCGGCGTCACGTTGCGTGACGGCAGCCGGAAGAAGCGGCCGCAGGACGCACGCGGGGAACCGCCGAACGACGAAGAAGGACATCATGCCCGGAAACCTGAGCCTTGCCGAACTGAAGAAGCTGGTCGCCGACGGATCGATCGACACGGTCGTGGTCGCGATGACCGACATGCAGGGCCGCCTCGCCGGCAAGCGCTTCCACGCCGAGCACTTCCTCGCCTCGGCGATCGAAGAGACGCACTGCTGCAACTACCTGCTCACCGTCGACATCGATATGGAGCCGGTGCCCGGCTACAAGGCGGCGAGCTGGGAGAAGGGCTACGGCGACTTCACCATCGTTCCCGACATGGCAACGCTCCGCAAGACGCCCTGGCTGCCCGGCACCGCGCTCGTGCTCTGCGACGTCACCGACCATCACCGCCATCCGATGCCGCACAGCCCGCGGCAGATCCTGAAGCGCCAGATCGACCGGCTGGCGGCCAAGGAAATGATGCCGTTCATGGCCTCGGAGCTGGAGTTCTATCTCTTCGAGGAGACCTACGGCTCCGCCGCCGCCAAGGGCTGGCGCGGCCTCGCCACCGCCAACGGCTACATCGAGGACTACGGCGTGCTGCCGACCACCAAGGTCGAGGGCGTGCTGCGCGCGATGCGCAACGGCCTGCACGGCGCCGGCATCACGGTGGAGAATTCCAAGGGCGAATGGGGCCTCGGCCAGGAGGAACTCAACGTCAAATACGCCGACGCGCTGACCATGGCCGACGACCACGCCGTCATGAAGACCGCGATGAAGGAAATCGCGATGGGCCAGGGCAAGGCCATCACCTTCATGGCGAAGTACGCCTATGAACAGGCCGGCAACTCGAGCCACGTGCACCAGAGCCTGTGGTCGCCGAAAGGCAAGCCGCTGTTCCTCGACAAGGACGCGCCGCACGGCATGTCGAAGCTGATGCGGCAGTACATGGCCGGGCTGCTGACCCACGCCCGCGAGATCACCCTGTTCCTCGCGCCCTACATCAACTCCTACAAGCGCTTCCAGGCCGGCACCTTCGCCCCCACCAAGGCGGTGTGGAGCCACGACAACCGCACGGCCGGCTTCCGCCTCGTCGGCGAGGGCTCGAAGGCGATCCGCGTCGAGTGCCGCATCGGCGGCGCCGACCTCAATCCCTACCTCGCCTTCGCCGCGATGCTCGCCGCCGGCCTCTCCGGCATCGAGCAGGGCCTCGACCTCGAGGACGCCTTCACCGGCGACGCCTACGGCAAGACCGGCATCCGCGAGATCCCGAAGACCCTGCGCGAGGCGATCGAGACCGCCCGCACCTCCGAAATGCTCGCCGACGCCTTCGGCCCCGAGGTGGTGGAGCACTACATCCACGCCGCCGAATGGGAGCAGCTCGAGTACGACCGCCGGGTGACGGACTGGGAGCTGAAGCGCGGGTTCGAGCGGTACTGAAAGACATGAATCCCGGCGCGCCGCAGCGGTCTGCGGCGCGCCGACCGATGGAGCCAAGTCCAATGGGACGTCTCGCAGGCCAGAGTGCGCTCTCGAGCGCCATCGCCCGCACCAAGGCCTGGAAGGAAGCCTCCAGGTTGAAGGCGCGGCGCGACCGGCTGGCGTGGTTCTATACCGCCCCGGCCCACCTGCTGCCCGCCTCCCGGCGGCGGATCGCCCTCCTGTGGCTGATCGCGAAGGAAGAGGGCGGCGTCATGCGGGTCGGCTACAAGAAGCAACCGCCGGTGACACCGACGATGAAGGACCTGATCCGGCGCGGCGACATCGAACTGAAGCGCGGGCTTCAGCTGCCGAGCGGGTGGTTCTTCCAGTACCAGACAATTCTCCGCCTCACCGACCAGGGCAAGGCGCTCCTCGCCGGCTCCGAGGTTTCGAGGGCGGACCGCGACTACATCCTCCGCTGTCTTTGGAGCGGAAGCCTGCCCTAGACGCCTGCAATTTCGCCCGCAGCCATCAATGATGGCCGGCAGTTCCAGTCAGAGATCAAAGACATGACCGTGCAGAAGATCATTTCCCCCGTCGACGGCTCGGTCTACGCCGAGCGCCCCGTCGCCACCCCGCGTGAAGTGTCGGCGACCTTCGCCGCCGCGCGCGATGCGCAGAAGGCGTGGGCGGCGACGCCGCTCGACGTGCGCATCGCCTATTGCCTGAAGGCGCTCGACGCGCTGCTCGCCATGCGCGCCGAGATCGCGACGGAACTGACCTGGCAGATGGGCCGGCCGATCCGCTACACGCCGTTCGAGCTCAACGGCGTCGAGGTGCGCACCAAGCACATGGCGAAGATCGCCGCGGCGAGCCTCGCCCCGCTCGACAGCGGCCTCGAGAACGGCGACAGCGGCGCGCACCGCTGGATCAGCTTCGAGCCGGTCGGCACCGTCTTCGTCGTCGCGCCGTGGAACTATCCCTACCTCACCACGGTCAACTCGGTGATGCCGGCGCTGATGGCGGGCAACGTCGTCGTGCTGAAGCAGTCCGACCAGACGCTGCTGGTCGCCGAGCGCTTCCAGCAGGCCTTCGACGCGGCCGGCCTGCCGGCCGGCGTGTTCCAGCACATCGTCATGACGCACGACCAGACCGCCGAGGTGATTTCCAGCCGCCTCGTCGATCTCGTCGCCTTCACCGGCTCGGTCGCCGGCGGCGAGGCGATGGAGCGCGCCGCGGTGGGGAAATTCCTCCCCATCAACCTCGAGCTCGGCGGCAAGGACCCGGCCTACGTCCGTCCCGACGCCAAGCTGCAGTTCGCGATCGAGAACATCGCCGACGGCGCCTTCTTCAACTCCGGCCAGTGCTGCTGCGGCATCGAGCGGCTCTACGTGCACGAGGCGGTCTACGACGACTTCGTCGGCGGCTTCACCGAGTTCACCAAGTCCTACGTGCTCGGCGACCCGACCGACCAGGCGACGACGCTGGGCCCGCTCGCCCGCGCCCGCCAGGCCGCCTTCGTGCGCGAGCAGATCGACGCGGCGCTCCGCGCCGGCGCGACCGCGCACCTCGACCCGAAGTCCTTCGCCGCCGACAAGCCCGGCACGCCCTATCTCGCGCCGCAGGTGCTGACCGGCGTCAACCACCAGATGTCGATCATGACCGAGGAGAGCTTCGGCCCGGTCGTCGGCATCATGAAGGTGCGCGACGACGAGGAGGCGCTGCAGCTGATGAACGACAGCCGCTACGGCCTCACCGCCTCGCTCTGGACCGAGGACCTCGACGCCGCGACCGCGATTGGCGCGCGGATCGAGACCGGCACCGTCTTCACCAACCGCTGCGACTACCTCGACCCGGCCCTCACCTGGACCGGCGTCAAGGACACCGGCCGCGGCGCCTCCCTCTCCCCCCTCGGCTTCCACGCGCTGACCCGGCCAAAGAGCTGGTACATGCGCAAGGCGCCGGTGTGAGGGGCTCCAGCTAGACCCGCACCGCCGCGGCCCCCTCCCTGTCCCTCCCCCGCTTCGCAGGAGAGGGGACGCAGGAGGATAGGGCGCCGTTCTCAAGTTCGCCTCGGTCCGGCGCAGCTTTCGTTTTGTGAAAGCCCCCTCGCCCAGCGTCCCCTCTCCTGCGAAGCGGGGGAGGGACAGGGAGGGGGGAGGCCCCGCGGCACAATCCCATCCTCCATCCGACGAGGTCCCCATGACCACCCGTGCCAACTGGAACTACCCCACCGCCATCCGCTTTGGCGCCGGCCGCATCGCCGAGCTCGCCGATGCCTGCAACGCCGCCGGCATCAAGCGGCCGCTGTTCGTCACCGATCCCGGCCTCGCCGGCCTGCCGATGACGCTGGCGGCGGTCGAGAGCCTGAAGGAGGCCGGGCTCAAGACCGAGGTCTTCGCCGAGGTGAAGGGCAACCCGGTCGAGAGCAACGTCTACGCCGGCATCGAGGTGCTGAAGCTCGGCGACCACGACGGCGTCGTCGCCTTCGGCGGCGGCTCGGCGCTCGACGTCGGCAAGACCATCGCCTTCATGGCCGGCCAGACCCGGCCGATGTGGGACTTCGAGGACGTCGGCGACTGGTGGACCCGCGCCGACCCGACCGGCATCGCCCCGATCGTCGCCGTGCCGACCACCGCCGGCACCGGATCCGAGGTGGGCCGCGCGAGCGTCATCACCAACGAGGCGAGCCATACCAAGAAGGTGATCTTCCACCCGCTGATGATGCCGAAGGTGGTGATCGAGGATCCCGAGCTCAGCACCGGCCTGCCGGCGAGCCTCACCGCCTGGACCGGCATGGACGCCCTCGCCCACTGCATCGAGGCCTACTGCGCCCCCGGCTTCCACCCGATGGCCGAAGGCGTCGCCGTCGAGGGCGTGCGGCTCGTGAAGGAATTCCTGCCGACGGCGGTGAAGACCGGCGGCGATCTCGAGGCGCGCGGCGCCATGCTGGTGGCGGCATCCGCCGGCGCCACCGCCTTTCAGAAGGGCCTCGGCGGCATCCACGCGCTGTCGCACCCGGTCGGCGCGCTGTACGACACCCACCACGGCCTGACCAACGCCGTGTTCATGCCCTACGTCCTCGTCTTCAACCGCCCGGCGATCGAGGCGAAGGTCGCCCGCCTCGCCGGCTACCTCGGCCTCGAGCCGAGCTTCGACGCCTTCCTCGCGTGGATCCTCGCGCTCCGGGCCGACATCGGGATTCCCGAGACGCTGGCGGGGCTGAAGGTGGACGACGCGCGCCTCGACGAGATCGCGGCGATGGCAGTGGTCGACCCGACCGCGGGCGGCAATCCGGTGCCGCTGACGGAAGACGGGGTGAAGACGATCTTCCGGGCGGCGCTGGCGGGGCAAGTCTGAGGGCTGCGAGAGGGGTCTTGCCGTGGGAAGCCCCCTCCCTGTCCCTCCCCCGCTTCGCAGGAGAGGGGACGATGGGCGATAGGGCTTTCGCAAAACGACGGTCACGCCGGACCGAAGCGCTGATGAGGTGAACGCTCTTTCCTCCTGCGTCCCCTCTCCTGCGAAGCGGGGGAGGGACAGGGAGGGGGGAGGCAACACGGCACCCCCCTCACCGCGCCAGCCCGAACACCCCCGCCACATCCATGTGCGCCTCGAGATGCGCCGCGAGCTCGTCGAGCGCTGTCTCCACCGCCGCGCCGTAGCCCACCTCCGCCCGCCCGCCGAGCCGCGCCAGCCAGGCGCCGCGCTGGACGTCGTCGGTGAACAGGCCGTGCAGGTAGGTGCCAACGATGCGCCCGTCCGTCGACACCGCCCCGTCCGGCCCGCCCCCGTCGATCACCGCGAACGGCCGCGCCGCATCCGGCCCCGTCGTCCGGCCGACGTGCATCTCGTAGCCGGACAGCGGCGCGTCGTCGGCAAGGCTGCGCCCGGTCACCTTCGTCAGCGTCTTCTCCCCCGTCATCACCGTCTCGACGTCGAGCAGGCCCAGCCCCGCGACCATTGAGGGCGGTCCCTCGATGCCGTCCGGGTCGGCAATGCGGCAGCCGAGCATCTGGAAGCCGCCGCAGACGCCGAGCACCCGGCCGCCGCGGCGGATGTGCGCGGCAAGGTCGATGTCCCAGCCCTCGCGGCGGACATCGGCGAGGTCGGCGATGGTGGCCTTCGAGCCCGGCAGGATGACGAGGTCGGCGGGGGGGATCGGCTGGCCGCGGCGGACGAACACGAGGTCCACCGCCGGCTCCATGGCGAGGGCGTCGAAGTCGTCGAAATTGGCGATCCGCGCAAACTGCGGCACCGCGACGAGGAGCCGCCCTGCCCCGGCGCGGCCGGCCGGCCGCTCCAGCGCCATCGCGTCTTCCGCCGGCAGCCGCACCGCCCCGGCGAAATGCGGCACGAGGCCGAGCGCGCGCCAGCCGGTGCGCCCGGCGACGATGCGCATGCCGTCGTCGAAGAGGCTGGGGTCGCCGCGGAAGCGGTTGACGATGAACCCCTCGATCATCGCGGCGTCGGCCGGGTCGAGCACCGCCTGGGTGCCGACGAGGCTGGCGATGACGCCGCCGCGGTCGATGTCGCCGAGCAGCACCACCGGCACGTCGGCGGCGCGGGCAAAGCCCATGTTGGCGATGTCGTTGCGGCGGAGGTTGACCTCCGAGGCGCTGCCCGCCCCCTCGACGATGACGAGGTCGGTGTCTGCCTTCAGAATGCCGAAGCTCTCCAGCACCGCCGGCAGCAGGCTCGCCTTGAAGTCCTGATAGGCGCGGGCGCCGCTGTTGCCGATGCGCCGGCCCTGCACGATCACCTGCGCGCCAACCTCGCTCTGCGGCTTCAGCAGCACCGGGTTCATGTGCACCGACAGCGGCAGGCCGGCGGCGCGCGCCTGCAGCGCCTGCGCCCGGCCGATCTCGCCGCCGTCGTCGGTGACGGCGGCGTTGTTCGACATGTTCTGCGCCTTGAACGGGGCGACCCTCAGGCCCCGCCGCACCGCCGCCCGGCAGAGCCCCGCCACGATCAGCGACTTGCCGACGTCGGAACCGGTTCCCTGGATCATCACGGCGCGGGCGGGCATGCGGTCTCCGGGGCTGGTTGGTCGGGCGAGGAATAGGACATTCAGCGCCGCAGCGCACGGGGCACCGTCGCCGCGGGGGTGCAGTGCGGCAGACGCCGCACTCCAACATGGACGCCGCCGCCCTCAGGCGATAGGAACGGCGCAGCCGAAACCCGGAGCCGCCGATGCCCTCCTTCGCCGTGCGCTATTTCGAGATCGCCGCCCGCCGTTCGCCGCTCTGTGTCGGGATCGACCCGGGGGCGGAGGCGCTGGAGCGCTGGAACCTGCCCGTCTCCGCCGAAGGCGCGCGAGAGTTCGGCTTGCGCCTCGTCGAGGCGACCGGCGACCACGTCGGCGTCTTCAAGCCGCAGGTCGCCTTCTTCGAGCGCTTCGGTCCGAAGGGCTTCGTGGCCCTCGCCGACGTGATGGCGGCGATCCAGGCCGCCGGCGCCCTCTGCCTGTCGGACTGCAAGCGCCTCGACATCGACCACACGCTGGTCGCCTACGCCGACGCCTGGCTCGGCGAGGAGGCGGGCTTCCCGAGCGACGCGATCACGGTAGGCGCCTATACCGGCGCCGGGGCGCTGCGCCCGGTCGTCACCCGCGCCGCCGAGCACGAGGCGGGCCTCTTCGTGCTGGTGCGCTCGTCGAACCCGCACGGCACCGGCCTGCAGACCGCGCGCCACGCCGACGGCCGCACCGTCGCCGAGGAACTCGCCGACGAGATCACCGCGTTCAACCGCGAGATCTCCGGCGAGGCGACGGGCCCGATCGGCGCCGTGGTCGGCGCGACGGCGGACGACGTGCTGTCGATCCTCGATCGCCTGCCGCAGAGCCTGATCCTCGCGCCCGGCGTCGGCGCCCAGGGCGCCACCATCGCCGACATCGCCCGCCGCTTCGGCCCGCACGCCCGCCGGACCCTCCCCGCCGTCTCGCGCGGTGTACACGGCGCCGGCCCCAACGCCGCGGCGCTGGTCGAAGCGGTGCTGAAGCTCTCCGACGAAGCCGCGCGGCTTCTCGACTGATCCCCCGAGGCCGACCGCGCCCCCGTCCCGGAGGCGCCGGCCCGTGCACGAAGACCGAATTTCCGATGGCCGCTCCTCCTCTCCTGTTCCTGCGCGACGTGAAGCTCACCTTCGGCGCGACGCCGCTGCTCACCGCGGCGTCGCTCAGCGTCGGCTTCGGCGACCGCATCACGCTGGTCGGCCGCAACGGCTCGGGCAAGTCGACGCTGCTGAAGATCGCCGGCGGCGAGATCGAGGCCGACGGCGGCGAGATCTTCGTGCAGCCGGGCGCCACCGTGCGCTACCTGCCGCAGGAGCCGGACCTCTCCGCCTATGCCTCGACGCTCGCCTATGTCGAGGCCGGCCTCGGACCCGGCGACGACCCCTACCGCGCCACCTACCTGCTCGAATGCCTCGGCCTCACCGGCACCGAGACGCCGGCGAGCCTGTCGGGCGGCGAGGCGCGGCGCGCGGCACTCGCCCGGGTGCTCGCCCCCGAGCCCGACATCCTGCTGCTTGACGAGCCGACCAACCACCTCGACCTGCCGGCGATCGAATGGCTGGAAGGTGAGCTCAAGTCACTGCGGTCGGCGCTGGTGCTGATCTCGCACGACCGGCGCTTCCTGCAGAACCTCTCGCGCACCACCGTCTGGCTCGACCGCGGCATCACCCGCACCCTCGGCCGCGGCTTCTTGCATTTCGAGGCCTGGCGCGACCAGGTGTTCGAGGAGGAGGAGCGCGACCAGCAGAAGCTCGACAAGAAGATCCAGGCGGAAGAGCACTGGATGCGCTACGGCGTCACCGCCCGGCGCAAGCGCAACGTCCGCCGCGTCGACCTGCTCGCCGACCTGCGCCGCGCCAAGCGCGAGCACCGGGGGCCGACCGGCGCCGTGAAGCTCGCCGCCAGCGAGGCCGACACCTCGTCGAAGCTGGTCGCGGAGGCAAAACGCGTCTCCAAGCGCTTCGGCGACCGCAGCATCGTCGAGGATTTCTCGATCCGCATCGGCCGCGGCGACCGCGTCGGCATCGTCGGCCCGAACGGCGCCGGCAAGACGACGCTCTTGAAGCTGCTCACCGGCGAACTCGAGCCCGACGCGGGCACCATCCGCCGCGGCGAGACGCTGGACATGCAGGTGCTCGACCAGCGCCGCGCCAGCCTCGATCCGGCGTGGACGCTGTCCGAGGCGCTGACCGACGGCAAGGGCGACAGCGTCGTCATCAACGGGCAGTCGAAGCACGTCATCGGCTACATGAAGGACTTCCTGTTTTCACCCGAGCAGGCGCGCACCCCGATCGGCGCATTGTCCGGCGGCGAGCGCGGCCGGGTGATGCTGGCGCGGGCGCTGGCGAAGCCCTCCAATCTGCTCGTGCTCGACGAACCGACCAACGACCTCGACCTCGAGACGCTCGACCTGCTCGAAGAACTGCTCTCCGACTACACCGGCACCGTGCTGCTGGTCAGCCACGACCGCGACTTCCTCGACCGCGTCGCGACCTCGGTGATCATGAGCGAGGGTGACGGGCACTGGACCGAATACGCCGGCGGCTATTCCGACATGGTCGCCCAGCGCGGCGCCGGCGTCGCGGCCCGGGCCCTGGCGGCGGCCGAGGCGAAGCCGGCACCGGCGACGTCAAGGCCCGCCGAGCGCGCCGAAACGCGCGCAAAACTCACCTTCAAGGACAAGCACGCCCTCGAAACCCTGCCGAAGACCATCGCCGCGCTGGAGGCGAAGATCGCCGCCGAGCGCAAGCGGCTCGACGATCCGGGCCTCTACGGCCGCGATCCCGCCGCCTTCGAGAAGGCGGTCGCCGCGCTCGGCAAGCTCGCCGAGGACCTCGCGGCGGCCGAGGAGGAATGGCTGCGGCTGGAGATGCTGCGGGAAGAACTCGGCGGCTGACGACGGAGTTGCACCCGGACACTCATAGGCGCCACCTATAGTATTCTTGCTGACTTGCGATCACCCGACAGGCATTGCCAAGCAGAGGAGTGGGAATATCACCCTCAACCGAAAATTAATGGGAACGGCTCATGGTCTGGGCAAGACCGCAAGGCAACAATAGGAAACGCCCGGATGCTTTCGATGTTCCGCAGTAACAATGCCGAGGCGAAAGTCATTGAGAAGCCCGATGCCGAACGCTTCGCCGAGATCGCCGCAGCGCACAAGACGGCCACCGAGGCATTGCAACGCCAGGTCGAAACGCTCACGTCGGGATCGCAGGCGAGCCTGAAGCACGCGGTCGATACCTCGGTCAACATCTCCGAATTGCTGTGCCTGATGGCATGGTCGAGCGGCAACGTGCACAACCTCAGCGGTGAAACCGTCGCGGTGTCCGCCGCGATCGAGGAAGTCGCGAAGTCGATCGAGAACATCGCCGACCTTTCGGGCCGGGCGCAGGGCCAGTCGGCGGAGGCGCACGCCATCGTCGAAGCGGGCGCGGCGCGCGCCATGTCGGCCGGCCGGGCGATGCAGGACATCGCCGAGGCCTTCACCGGGCTCGACCGCCAGATGCACCAGCTCGGCGGCGCGATCGAGAGCATCGGCGGCTTTGCCAAGCAGATCGAGAGCATCTCGAGCCAGACCAAGCTGCTCGCCCTCAACGCCACGATCGAAGCGGCCCGCGCCGGCGAAGCCGGCCGCGGCTTTGCCGTGGTCGCCGCCGAAGTGAAGGCACTTTCTGAAGAAACCTCG
Organism: Methylobrevis albus; assembly: GCF_015904235.1. GTDB lineage: Bacteria > Pseudomonadota > Alphaproteobacteria > Rhizobiales > Pleomorphomonadaceae > Methylobrevis_A > Methylobrevis_A albus. The sequence goes on along the minus strand of NZ_JADZLT010000040.1, from coordinate 32,103 downwards.
CGCACGACCGAATTGATCCGCGGCCAGCTCACCGGCCTTGCCGACGTCATGCAGGGCATGCTGCACGCGATGTCGATCGGCGGCACCAAGGTGCGCGACGGCCGCGAGACCTTCGACGTCGTCGCCACCGACATGGCCAGCATCCGCGACTGCGTCAGCGACGTGAACGCCTCGATCGGCGCCATCGCGGGCATGCTCGGCGACCAGCAGTCGGCGACCGAGGCGATGGCGAAGAGCATGTCGGAAATCGCCCGGCTCGCCGGCCAGAACGAGACCGACGTCAAGGCTTCCTCCGAGCTGATCATCAAGACCGACGCCATCACCGGCAAGCTGATCGATGCCGCCGGCGAGGCAGGGGTCGCCCGCTATGCCGAGCGCCGCCTGCGCGCCGACCACATGGCCTGGAAGCGCCGCCTCGCCGAATGCCTTGTCGGGCTGAAGCCGATCGAGCTGACCGCGTTCTCGGCGCGCGTCGAGCCGCTCGGCCCGCACTTCGCGACCATCACCGATCCGGCCGTCCGCCGCCTCTCGGTCAAGGCCGACAAGGCCGCCGCCGAAGCCCTGCGCATGGTGAAGGAGGTCGCCGCCGGCCGGATGAACGTCGCCATCGAAGCCTACATGGCGATGGACGGCGCCTCGGGCGAGATCATGGCCGCCCTCGCGGACCTCGAACGCGCGAACTGACGGAAAGGCCGGACGGCGGCCTTTCCCGTTTCTGCCCCAATCCGGCGCTAGGGACGGCGACCCGCATCGGTCGTGCCTTCGCAAGGCGCGACCGCGAAGGAGCCAGCATGACCCCGAGCCGACGCCGCGTCCTCGCCGCCTTCCTCGCCGCCCCAGGCCTGCCCTTCGCCGGGCGGGCGCTCGCGGCGCCGCCGCCGTTGCTCGCGGCAACCCCCGCCTGTGCCGACGACGACGATCCGACCCCGGCGCAGACCGAGGGTCCCTACTTCACGCCGGACAGCCCGCCGAAGCGAGATTTCGCCGCCGACGCCCCCGGCGGCGAGCGCATGACCATCGCCGGCTTCGTGCTCGACCGCGACTGCCGTCCCGTTGCCGAAGCGCTGATCGAACTCTGGCACGCCGACCCGGCCGGAGAATACGACAACACCGGCTATCGCCTGCGCGGCCACCAGTTCAGCGACGCCGAGGGCCGCTGGTGGTTCGACACCGTGGTGCCCGGCCTCTACCCCGGCCGCACCCGCCACTTCCACGTCAAGGTGCAGCGCCGCGGCGGGCGGGTGCTCACCACCCAGCTGTATTTTCCGGGCGAGCCGGACAACGCCGCCGACGGCATCTACGACGCCGCGTTGCTGATGCAGGTCGACAGTTCGCCCGACGGGCGTTTCGGACGCTATGATTTCGTGCTGGGCTGACGCCCGTCAGCCGAATCGCCCCCGGACGACGTTCCCCGGGTCACGCCCTGTCCGGCTCCGCCGTTGAGGCCCGTCCGGCTGCGCCGTTAAGGATTGTCCGCCTTGCTCCCGAGCGCCTCCTCTTTCCTCGCCGGCCTCGGCCGGGTCGTGCCCGCCCACCGGCTCGCCGGCGCGCTGGCGGTGCTGATGCTGCTGGTCGTCCCGCTGCTCGCCCCCGCCGCCGCCCAGACCGCCGAGGTCCCGCCGGCGGCGACGACCACCGCCGATCCGCTCGGCGGCCGCGAGGCCGCGGCGGCGCTGATCGAGGTCCTCGGCGACGACCGCGCCCGGGCGGCGCTGATCGAGGAACTGCGCCGGCTCGCCGCCACCCCGGCCGAACCCGCCGCGACGACATCCGGCACGGCGCCGGCGGCGACGTCGACCACCCCGTCGCCCGCGCCCGGCGCCCCCGGCACCGAGACCGCACCGGCGACGCCCGCCGCGCCGACCGCCATTCCGCCGCTGCTGGAATCGACCCTCGCCGTCGAGCTCGGCGAGTACACGCGCGAGACCGCCGCCGAGATCGCCGGCATCGGCGGGCGCACCATGCGCGCCCTCGGCAATCTCGGCCGCCTGGTCGACGGCTCGCTGCAACTCGACTGGCAGCGCATCGGCGCCGTGGCGCAGGTGCTGGCGAGCGTCGCGGCCGTGGTCGTCGCCGTCTTCGTCATCGGCCGGCTCGGCTCCGGCGCCCTGATCGGCATGCTCGACCGCCGCGCCGCGCGCCGCGGCATCGTCGGGCGCGCGATCCTCGCGGTGATCGCGGTCTTCGCCGACTGGCTGCCGGTGCTGCTTGCCTGGACCGCCGGCAACGCCGTCGCCGTCTCGCTGTCCGACACCGGCCGGATGGACATCGCCGCGAGCCTGTTTCTCAACACCTTCGGGCTGGTCCAGCTGGTACGCCTGCTCGTCCGCGGCGTGCTGCGGCCGAAGCACGCCGCGCTGCGTTTCCTGCCGATGGCCTCCAGCACGGCGGCGTTCTGGGCCTTCCACATCGGCCTGCTGGTGAGCTTCTTCGGCTACGGCGTGTTCTTCCTGGTGCCGGTGTTCAACTACAACGTCGCCTACAGTGTCAGCATCGGCCTGCGCGTCGCGGTGGTGGTGATCTCGCTGATCTGGGCGGTGACGCTGATCTGGCGCAACCGGGTCCGGGTGCGCGGCGGGCTGGTGCGGGCCGCCGGTCGGCTGCAGGGCCGGATGATCGCCACGCTGCTCGCGGCGCTCTCGGGCATCTGGCACGTGCTGGCGATCGGATATCTCGTCACCGCTTTCGTCGTCTGGGTCGCGCGCCCCGCCGACGCGCTCGAGTTCATGATGCGGGCGACGCTCTGGACCCTCGGCGCGATCGCCGTCGGCGGCCTCGTCTCGCGGCTCCTCACCCGCGGCATCGCCAACGGCGTGCCCGTGCCGCTGGAACTGCGCACCGCGCTGCCGCTGTTCGAGAAGCGGCTCAACCTGTTCGTGCCGACCTTCCTGCAGATCGTCCGGCTGATCGTCGCCCTCTGCGTCATGGCGGTGGTGCTGCAGGCGTGGTCGCTGGTCGACGTCGCCGGCTGGCTCGGCAGCGAGTCCGGCGTCACCTTCCTGCAACGGCTGATCTCGGCCGGCATCATCGTGCTGGTGATGATCGCGATCTGGCTCGCCGCCATGTCGTGGATCGAGTACCGGCTCAATCCGAACGGCCGCAAGGTGCCGACGCCGCGCGTGCGCACGCTGCTGTCGCTGTTCCGCAACGCCTTCACCATCCTGCTCTCGGTGATCGCGCTGATGCTGACGCTGTCGGAACTCGGCGTCGACATCGCCCCGCTGATCGCCGGTGCCGGTGTCGTCGGCCTCGCCGTCGGTTTCGGCTCGCAGAAGCTGGTGCAGGACATCATCACCGGGGCGTTCATCCAGTTCGAAAACGCGATGAACGAGGGCGACGTCGTCGAGGTCGCCGGCATCTCCGGCGTCGTCGAGCATCTCACCATCCGCTCGGTCGGCCTGCGCGACGTCAACGGCATCTACCACGTGGTGCCGTTCTCCTCGGTCGATTCCGTCTCCAACTCGACCCGCGGCTTCGCCTTCCACGTCGCCGACATCTCGGTCGCCTACAAGGAGAACATCGGCGAGGTGAAGCGCGCGATGCAGATCGCCTTCGACCGCCTGATGGAGACCGATCACGCCGCCAGCATCCTCGAGCCGCTCGAGACCCAGGGCGTCACCATGTTCGCCGAGTCGGGCGTCACGGTGCGCGCCCGCATCAAGACCACCGCCGGCCAGCAATGGGCGGTCGGGCGGGCCTATAGCGAGCTCCTGAAGGCGGTGTTCGACGAGAACCACATCGAGATGCCGTTCCCGCAGCGCACGCTCTGGTTCGCCAACCCGCAGGACGGCGCCACCCCCGACCAGCCCGGCTTGCCGCCCGGCCAACGACCGCCGGCGCCCGCGAGCGAACGCGCACGGCGCGAAGCCGCCCGGGCCCAGGCCGATCCGGAGCCGGCCGACCGCCGCCCGCCGTCGGAAACCCTCGATGTGCCCGACAGCGACGAGGGTCCGAACCGCTAGGACAAATCCCCGCGCGGGCGCGCGAAACGGCAGCGGCGTGACACGATGGCGGTGTCCACCACCGGCGGCGGGCTTGACGGCGCGGGCCGAAGGCGGTTGAAGCAGGGCGCGCCAGCCCGCCGACGTCCGGACCGCAAAGCGGCCCGTAAGATCGGCGAACGAGAACAGCAACAGGAAGGCCCGGGATTGCTGCAGCCATTCGACGAGAAGAGCGGCGGCGAGCAGGGCGCGCAGGGCACGCTTCGACCTCCCGGGCCGCGTCGGCGCGCCTGGATGGGATATCTCGGTCCGGCCTTCGCCGCGGTGCTGATCACCTACGCGGCGATCGTGCTGTGGAACATGGCGCAGAAGGTCAGCCCGGGCGCGGTCGCGAACGCGATCGAGGCGGTGCCGATGTGGCGCGTCGCCCTCGCCTTCGCCCTGACGGCGGTCAGCGTCACCGCGCTCGCCGCCTATGACGTCTGCGCCGTCCTGACGATCCGCACCCGCAAGCCGATCGACCTGCGCTATGCGGCGCTGGTCGGCGGCATTTCCAACGTCTTTGCCAACGGCCTTGGCTTCCCGCTCGTCACCGGCGGCGCCGCGCGCTACCGGCTCTATTCGATGCAGGGGCACGACTTTTCCGTCGTCGGCCGCATCTTCGTGCTGACCTGGGTGACGATGTGGTCGGGCCTCGTGTTCCTGCTCGGCGTCGCGCTCGCCTTCCAGCCGGTCGGCGAGCCGGCGGTCTTCTTCAGCCAGACCGCCGACCGCGTCGCCGGCGTCACCCTCGTCGTGCTGCTGTTCACCACGATCCTCTGGGTCGGCCGCAAGCGCCGCGCCGTCCGGCTCGGCGGCTGGACCGTGCGGCTGCCCTCGACGCCGGTGCTGTTCGGCATGGTCGCCGCCGGCGGCATCGACCTCTTCGCCTCCGCCGCGACGCTCTACGTGCTGCTGCCGCCAGATGTCACGCCGAGTCTCGCGATCTACGTCCTCACCTTCATCGCCGCGGTGCTGTTCGGCAACGCCGCGAGCACGCCGGGTGGCCTCGGCGTGTTCGAGGCGACGCTGGTGACCGGCCTCGGCATCGACGAGCGCCCGGACGTCGCCGCGGCGCTGATCCTGTTCCGGCTGATCTACTTCGTGGTACCGCTCGCCTTCGCCCTCGCGGCGATGGCGGTGGTCGAATGGCGGCACCGCCGGGGGCTCCGCCGCGCCGGGCTCGCCGGGACCGATGGGAAGACAGACGCATGACCTTCCGCCTGACCAACGCCGCCCGCCGCCTGCCGGACACCCTGCAATGATCCCCTCGCCCGCCGATCCCTCTGCCCGCGCCTTTACCTACAGCGCCTACCGCTACTACTGGTACTCGCGCGTGCTCGCGACCTTCGCCGTCCAGGTGATCTCGGTCTCGATCGGCTGGATGGTCTACGACATCACCCGCGACCCGCTGTCGCTCGGCCTCGTCGGCCTGGTGCAGTTCGTGCCGGCGCTCGTCCTCGTCCTCGTCACCGGCTCGGTCGCCGACCGCTACAGCCGGCGCAAGATCATGATGATCTGCCTCGCCGTCGAAGCCGCGGCGACCGTGGCCCTGCTGCTGCTGTCCTGGAGCCACGTCGACGCGGTCTGGCCGATCTACGCCGCGCTGCTCGTCATCGGCATCGGCCGCGCCTTCTTCGGGCCGGCGATGCAGGCGTTGGTGCCCAATCTTGTGCCGACGGTGGCGCTGCCGAGCGCCATCGCGCTCAACACCTCGTCCTGGCAGCTCGCCACCATCATCGGCCCGGTCATGGGCGGCCTGCTCTACGGCATTCACGCCGAGGTCGCCTTCGGCACCGCCTTCTTCATGTTCACCGCCGCCATCGGCTGCGTGCTGATGATCCCGCGCCAGCCGCGCCGCACCGGCCAGGAGCCGGCGAGCTGGGAGACCGTCGTCGCCGGCTTCAAATACGTCCGCAACACCCGCATCGTGCTCGGCGCCATCTCGCTCGATCTCTTCGCCGTGCTGCTCGGCGGCGCCACCGCGCTGATGCCGATCTTCGCGCGCGACATCCTCGACGTCGGGCCGCTCGGCCTCGGCCTGCTGCGCGCCGGCCCCGGCATCGGCGCCATCGCCGTCGCGCTCTACCTCGCCTGGCGGCCGATCCAGTCGGCGGCCGGCATCTGGATGTTCCTCGGCGTCGCGGTGTTCGGCGCGGCCACCATCGCCTTCGGCATCTCGGTGACGCCGTGGTTCTCGATCGCCATGCTGGTGCTGATGGGCGCCGCCGACATGATCAGCGTCTATGTCCGCGAAACGCTGATCCAGCTCGCCACCCCCGACGAGGTGCGCGGCCGGGTCAACGCGGTCAACATGGTGTTCGTCGGCGCGTCCAACGAGCTCGGCGAATTCCGCGCCGGACTGTCGGCGGCGTTCATGGGCACCGTGCCGGCCGTCGTGATCGGCGGCGTCGGCACCCTGCTCGTCGCCGGCCTGTGGGCGAAATGGTTCCCGGAACTGCGCCGCGCCGAGCGCCTCGACGGGCGCTGAGCCGGCGCAGCGATTTTCCCGTCGCCGCGCTGCAACAAAAGCGCAGCCATCGCCGTTGTGAGCGTGGACGCGGCAGGCGTCCGGCGGAGGCGGGGTGTTATGCGATGCTCGACAGGACGACCATGACCGGGGAAATCGTCGCCGGCGACTCGGCGGTTCTCGGTGCCAACTGGACCGGTGAAGGCACCAATTTCGCACTGTTCTCGGCCCACGCCGAACGCGTCGAACTCTGCCTCTTCGACAAGGCCGGCAACGAGACCGCCCGGGTCGACCTGCCGGAGGTGACCGACGAGATCTGGCACGGCTTCATGCCCGGCGTCGCGCCCGGCACCCGCTACGGCTACCGCGTGCACGGCCCCTACGACCCCGAGCGCGGCCACCGCTTCAATCCCAACAAGCTGCTGCTCGACCCCTACGCGAAGGCGATCGACGGCGACGTCAAATGGTCGCCCGCCGTCTTCGGCTACGACATGGACGCGGAGGAGAAGGACCTCTCCTTCTCGACCCTCGACAGCGCCGCGGTGATGCCGAAGGGCGTCGTCATCGACGACGCCGGCTACGACTGGTCGGGCGTCGAGGCGCCGCGCATCCCCTGGGGCCGCACGGTCTTCTACGAGACCCACGTCGCGGGCATGACCAAGCTGCACCCGGCGATCCCGGAGCACCTGCGCGGCACCTTCGAGGGCATGGGCTCGAAGCCGATCGTCGATTACATCAAGAGCCTCGGCATCACCTCGGTCGAGCTGCTCCCCGTGCACGCCTTCCCGGACGATTCGCTGCTGCTCGACCGCGGCCTGCGCAACTACTGGGGCTATAATACCCTCGGCTTCTTCTCGCTCGCCCAGCGCTATTTCGGCCCGCGCGGCACCGACGGCTTCCGCGACATGGTGCGCGCCTTCCACGACGCCGGCATCGAGGTGATCCTCGACGTGGTCTACAACCACACCGCCGAAGGCAACGAGCTTGGCCCGACCCTGTCGTTCAAGGGCATCGACAACTTCAGCTACTACCGCACGATGCCGGACGAGCCGCGCTACTACATCAACGACACCGGCACCGGCAACACGGTCAACACCTCGCACCCGCGCGTGCTGCAGCTCGTCATGGACAGCCTGCGCTACTGGGTGACCGACATGCACGTCGACGGCTTCCGCTTCGACCTCGGCACCATCCTCGGCCGCGAGCCGCACGGCTTCGACCAGCGCGGCGGCTATTTCGACGCCATGGGCCAGGATCCGACGCTGGCGAAGATCAAGCTGATCGGCGAGCCGTGGGACATCGGCCCCGGCGGCTACCAGGTCGGCGGTTTCCCGCCCGGCTGGGCGGAATGGAACGACAAGTACCGCGACACCGTGCGCGACTACTGGCGCGGCGAGGAAGGCATTATGGGCGACTTCGCGGCCCGGGTGACCGGCTCCGGCGACGTCTACGACTTCCGCTCGCGCCGCCCTTGGGCCGGCGTCAACTTCATCACCGCCCACGACGGCTTCACCCTCGCCGACGTCGTCTCCTACAACGAGAAGCACAACGAGGCGAACGGCGAGGACAACAACGACGGCCACGACCACAACCGCAGCTGCAACTACGGCGTCGAGGGCCCGACCGACGACGAGGGCATCAAGGCGGTGCGCGCGCGCCAGCAGCGCAACCTGCTCGCGACCCTGCTGCTGTCGCACGGCACGCCGATGATCCTCGCCGGCGACGAGTTCGGCAACAGCCAGGGCGGCAACAACAACGGCTACTGCCAGGACAACGAGATCACCTGGTTCGACTGGGAGGGGATCACCGAGGAGGGCCACGCGCTCACCGCGTTCACCCGCCGCCTGCTCGAACTCCGTCGTGACCAGCCGATCCTGCGCCGCGAGAATTTCCGCGACGGCCTGATCGTCACCTGGCTCAACCCCGGCGGCGGCGAGCAGACGCCCGAGCAATGGGCCGACGCCGGCGCCAACTCGATCGCGCTCCGCCTCGTGCGCCCGGACGGCGGCGCGGACGGCGGCGCGGACGGCGAATGGGACGACGTCATCATCGCCTTCAACGCCCACGACGGCCCGGTGTCCTTCGTGTTGCCCGAGCGCGAGGGCCGCAGCTGGACCGCGGTGATCGACACCGACACCCCGGACGGCCCCGCGCTGGAGTGCGCCGGCGGCGAGGAGCCGGTGGAGCTCGCGGCCCGGTCGCTGGTGCTGTTCGTGTGAGGAAATAGCGGCCGAGGTATCTTGGGCGGGGCGGCGGCCAGCGCGCGTGGCCGGCGACCAGCGCGCGCGCGGCCGGCGACCAGTGCGCGCACGGCCGGCGCCCCACCTAAAAGCCCCTCGGTCGTCATTGCCGGGCTTCACCCGGCAACCTACTCGCCTCGCAGATCGGCGACACAGGTGGTTGATCCACCTGCATTCTTCCCGATTGACCGCGAGGCTATTGGGTCGCCGGGTCAAGCCCGGCGATGACGAAAGGAGAGGTTGGAGACCCCGCAACGAGCTGCCGAAGAAGCGCCTCGACGCCATGACGCCTTCCGCGTCTGCCCTTTGCCAACGCCGCGCAAATCGCACCAGCGTGGTTCGACCTGCACCAATCCAGCGTCAACAGCCCCCTTGCCGCCCCGCCTCACGTCTTGTTCTTGCCGCCCATCATGTTGTCGAGGAAGCCGAGCAGCAGCGCGGAGACGACGAAGGAGAGATGGATGCCGGTGAGCACCGCGATCTTCCAGTTGTCGTATTGCTGGGCATTCAGGAACACCTGCAGCAAGTGGATCGACGAGATCGCGACGATCGACGAGGCGACCTTGATCTTCAGGCTGCCGGCGTCGAGCTTGCCGAGCCAGGCGAGTTCGCCGTCGTTGACGTCGAAGCGGCTGACGAAGTTCTCGTAGCCGGCGATCATCACCATCACGACGAGGCTCGCCACCAGAGCGGCGTCGATCAGGCCGAGCATGGCGAGAATCATCTCGCCCTCGCTGTAGGCGAAGATGTTCGCGCCGACCTTGAACAGCTTGGCCATGAAAGCGACGGCGTAGATCGCGAGCGAGATCGCGAGGCCGAGATAGAACGCGACCAGCAGCCAGCGGCTGCCGAGGATGATCCGTTCGATGACGAGTTCCAGCGGCTTCATGCCGACGTCTCCAGTTGCTGCACCGCACTCCTATGCCGCGACGATGACAGAATGTCGACGGGCGCGGTGACGCGGGGATGGGGGATGGGGAGCTCGGCGGCGCGTCAACACATCCCTCCCCCTTGTGGGGCTGCGAAGCAGGCGAGGAGACCCGTGGCTCCGAAGCAGGGGTGGCCCCGCGCAGCGGGGTCGGGAGGGGTAGCGGCGGTGCCGCGAATGCAGCGCCGGCGCTTTCATTTGCGGAGGGGCCGTTACCCCTCCCGACCCGGCTTCGCCGGGCCACCCCTGCTTCGGAGCCACGGGTCTCCTCGCCTGCTCCGCAGCCCCACAATGGGGAGGGATAATTCCCCGCCACGCTCACCCCACCAGGAACGCCTCCCGCTCTGCCCGCACCCGCTCGCTGACGTGCTCGATCACCGCCGCGACGCGCCGGGTTTCCCGCGTGTCGGGGTGCGAGATCAGCCAGTAGCTGCGGCGGAAGCGGATCTCGGGGACGAGGCGGACGAGTTCGGGATGCCGGGCGGCGGCGTAGTCGTGCAGGATGCCGATGCCGACCCCGGCCCGCACTGCCTCGACCTGCCCGACCACGCTGCCGCATTCGAAGCGGCGGCCGGTGAGCCGGCCGAGCGCCGCGGCATAGTCGAGGGCGCGGCTGTAGACGAGATCCTCGACTTGCGTCACGAACAGCCGGCCGGCGAGATCCGCCTCGCCGCGGATCGGCGGCGTTGCGGCAAGATAGTCGGCCGAGGCGTAGACGCTGAGGCTGTAGTCGGTGAGCTTCTTCACCATCAGACGCCCGCTGGTCGGCCGGTCGAGGGTGATCACCACATCGGCCTCGCGCCGGGAGAGAGAAAAGGTGCGCGGCAGCGGCACCAGTTGCACCAGGAGGTCCGGATGCCGCGCCGCCAGCTTGCCGAGTTCGGCGGCGAGGAAATAGTTGCCGAGGCCGTCCGGCGCGCCGATGCGCACGGTGCCGTCGATGCCCGCCGTGGTGCCGGCGAGGGCTGCGCCCGCCTTCAGGAACTCCGATTCCGCCCGTTCGGCCGCCGTGAGCAGCGTCTCGCCGGCCGGCGTCAGCGTGCAGCCGGTGGTGTGGCGCTCGACGAGCTTCGCCTTCATCGCCTCTTCGAGCCGGTCGAGCCGGCGGGCGACGGTGGCGTGGTTGAGCCCCAGCCGCCGCGCGGCGCCGAGGATCTGCCCGGTGCGGGCGACGGCAAGAAAGATGCGGGCGTCATCCCAGTCCATGCGGCCAATCCATGCGGCGGCTTCAATTCCCGCACAACGGTGCCGCGAGGGTGCCCGTTGCTGTGCGCGTTGTCGAGGGTGATAAAGCCCCATGCAATGACGGCGCGGCAATCGCGCATCCGGGAGGACGCATCATGGCGAAGGACATCCACCACTTCATCGGCGGCAAGCTGGTGGCGGGCAGCAGCAGCCGCAGCGCCCCGGTGTTCAATCCCGCGACCGGCGAGCAGAGCGGCACCGTGGTGCTCGCCTCCGGCGACGACGTGCGCACCGCCGTCGCCGCGGCGAAGGCCGCCGCCCCCGGCTGGGCGCAGACGACGCCGCTGCGCCGCGCCCGCATCCTCAACAAGTTCCTTCACATCCTCGAAGAGCGCACCGAGGAGCTCGCCGCGGCGATCACCGCCGAGCACGGCAAGGTGCTCTCGGATGCCAAGGGCGAAGTGCAGCGCGGCATGGAGGTGGTCGAGTTCGCCACCGCCGCGCCGCAGCTGCTGAAGGGCGAAATCACCGAGAACGTCGGCACCCGCGTCGACAGCCACTCGATGCGCCAGCCGCTCGGCATCGTCGCCGGCATCACCCCGTTCAACTTCCCGGCCATGGTGCCGATGTGGATGTTCCCGGTGGCGCTCGCCTGCGGCAACTGCTTCATCCTGAAGCCGTCCGAGCGCGATCCCTCCGCCTCGCTGCTGATCGCCGCCTGGCTGCAGGAAGCCGGCCTGCCGGACGGCGTGTTCAACGTCGTGCACGGCGACAAGGAGGCGGTCGACGCGCTGCTGCACGATCCGGACATCGCCGCGATCAGCTTCGTCGGCTCCACCCCGATCGCCCGCTACATCTATTCGACCGCCACCAGCAACGGAAAGCGCTGCCAGGCGCTCGGCGGCGCCAAGAACCACATGATCGTGATGCCCGACGCCGACCTCGACCAGGCCGTCGACGCGCTGATGGGCGCCGCCTACGGCTCGGCCGGCGAGCGCTGCATGGCGATCTCCGTCGCCGTCCCGGTCGGCGACAGGACCGCCGACGCGCTGATCGCCAAGCTCGAGCCGAAGATCCGCGCCCTGAAAGTGGGCCCCGGCACCGATCCGGAGGCCGAGATGGGCCCGCTCGTCACCCGCCAGCACCGCGACAAGGTGTCGGGCTACGTCGACAAGGGCGTCGCCGAGGGCGCGACGCTCGTCGTCGACGGCCGCGGCCTCAAGCTGCAGGGCTACGAGGACGGCTATTTCATCGGCGGCACGCTGTTCGACAACGTCACCACCGACATGACGATCTACAAGGAAGAGATCTTCGGCCCGGTGCTCGCCGTCGCCCGCGCCCCCGACTACGCCACCGCCGCGCGCTGGATCAACGAGCACGAGTTCGGCAACGGCACCGCGATCTTCACCCGCGACGGCGACGCCGCGCGCGAATTCGCGCACGACATCCAGGTCGGCATGGTCGGCATCAACGTGCCGATCCCGGTGCCGATGGCGTTCCACTCGTTCGGCGGCTGGAAGGCCTCGCTGTTCGGCGACCACCACATGCACGGGCCGGAGGGCGTGCGCTTCTACACGCGCCTCAAGACCATCACGACGCGCTGGCCGACCGGCATTCGCGCCGGCGCGGACTTTGCGATGCCGACGATGAAGTGAGGGGGTGGGGGGGATCGTGCCGTGCGGCCTTCCCCCCTCCCTGTCCCTCCCCCGCTTCGCAGGAGAGGGGACGATGGGGGATAGATCTTTCGTCAAACTGAGGTTTCGCCGAACCGAAGCGCTGTTGATATAGGCGCCCTAACCTCCTGCGTCCCCTCTCCTGCAAAGCGGGGGAGGGACAGGGAGGGGGGAGGCCCCACGGCACGGCCCCCACCAAAACTCAAATCGAAACCGCCCGCCCCTCCGCCACCGACCGCATCGCCGCGTCGGCGATCAGCAGTGCCTTCAGCCCGTCCTCGCCGGAGGGATCGAGCGGCGTGCCCGCCGCGACGCCGGCCAGAAAGGCCGCGATCTCGTTGGCATAGGCCTGCGTGTAGCGGGTCATGAAGAAGTCGAGCAGCGGTTCGCGGCGATAGCCGTCGGCGGTGGCGATCTCGACCGTCGTCGCGCGCAGGTTCTCCGCCGAGACCATGCCCTTCGAGCCCAGCACCTCGATGCGCTGGTCGTAGCCGTAGGTGGCGCGGCGCGAGTTGGAGATCTGGGCGATCTTGCCGGACGTCGTCGTCAGGATGATCGAGGCGCTGTCGAAGTCGCCGGCGGCGCCGATCTCGGGATCGACGAGGTTGGAGGCCGCGGCGAACACCGACACCGGCTCCTCGCCGAGCAGCCAGCGCGCCATGTCGAAATCGTGGATTGTCATGTCGCGGAACAGGCCGCCGGAGCGGCCGATGTAGGCGACGGGCGGCGGGGCGGGATCGCGCGAGGTGATCGACACCATCTCGACATCGCCGATCGCGCCCGCCTCGATGCGGCGGCGGACCTCGATGAAGTTCGGGTCGAAGCGGCGGTTGAAGCCGACCATCAGCTTCGCCCCGGTCTCGGCGACGACGGCGAGGCATTCGCGCACGCGGGTGACGCTGAGGTCGACCGGCTTCTCGCAGAAGATCGCCTTGCCGGCCCGCGCCGCCTGCTCGATCATCGTCGCGTGCATGTCGGTCGGCGTGGTGATCAGCACGGCGTCGATGTCGGTGGCAGCCATGATCGCGTCGACATCGCGCACTTCGGCGCCGGCTGCCGTGGCGAGCGCCTCGGCGGCGGCGGGCACCGCGTCGGCGACGGCGACGAGGATCGCCCCCGGCGTCGCGGCGATGGCGCCCGCGTGCACCTTGCCGATGCGCCCCGCGCCGAGCAGCCCGAGCCGCAATCCCGACCGCACTCCTGAACCAGCGCTCATCCCGTCCTCGCCTTGCCTGTTGTCCGCGCGTGCCGACACCGCGTTCGCAGCGTCGGGCGCATCTCGTGATGATATGGAATATTTATTTCGCGGACGCGCAGACTGTCAAGTGACGTTCCGGCGACATGGAGGGCCGCGAAGGCGGGCCGGGTACAGCTGCGAAGATTGCCATCATCCCGAAAATCCCGGCCGCCTCTCCCGCAGCGCTTGCTTCCGAATCAGCCCCGGAAATGCCGCACCGCGAGCAAAATGTTTGCACCGCCGAACGCATGGAGTGCCGGTCCTCGACCAGGATGCGATTACACCAACCGGCTCCGGTCGCCCTCCCCCGACACGGCCGGGCCCCTCCCCACCGGGATCAAAACCCGTCCGCCAATTTAGAACAAACATTCCATATTGACGTCCCGGGAAACACATGCTTCATTCTCGAGCACGCGCCGGCCGGCCCGATGACGGCCGGACCGGACACGACGCCGCGCCCATGCCGGCCCGTCCGGGCGGCCAGCCCGCGCTGGTGCCAGCCGATAGATCGCCGACAGGAGAACCGACCCATGCCGATGGCCCCGACCCGCGCGACGACGCTCGACGTGGTCACCATCGGCCGTTCGTCGGTGGATCTCTACGGCCAGCAGATCGGCTCCCGCCTCGAGGACATCACCTCGTTCGCGAAATCCGTCGGCGGCTGCCCGGCGAACATCGCCGTCGGCACCGCCCGGCTCGGCCTGAAATCGGCCCTCGTCACCCGCGTCGGCGCCGAGCAGATGGGCGGCTTCATCCGCGAGCAGCTCGTCCGCGAGGGCGTCGACGTCTCCGGCGTGGCGGTCGATCCGGATCGGCTCACCGCCCTCGTCATTCTCGCCGTCGAGGACGAGGGCGTCTCGCCGATGATCTTCTACCGCAGCGACTGCGCCGACATGGCGCTCGACGAGAGCGACATCGACGAGGCGCTGATCGCCTCCAGCGCCGCGATCGTCGTCACCGGCACGCATTTCTCGCGGCCGGCCAGCGACGCCGCCCAGCGCAAGGCGATCCGCATCGCCAAGGCCAGCGGCGGCAAGGTGGTGTTCGACATCGACTACCGGCCGAACCTCTGGGGCCTTGCCGGCCACGACGCCGGCTTTGCCCGCTACGTGAAGTCCGACCGCGTCTCCGGCCAGCTGCGCAGCGTCCTCGCCGACTGCGACCTCGTCGTCGGCACCGAGGAAGAGACCATGATCGCCTCGGGCGAGAGCGACGTGCTCGGCGCCCTGAAGGCGATCCGGGCGCTGACCGCCGCAACCGTGGTGCTGAAGCGCGGCTCGAAGGGCTGCATCGTCTACGACGGCCCGATCAGCGACGACCTCGAGGCCGGCATCGTCGGCGACGGCTTTCCGATCGAGGTCTACAACGTGCTCGGCGCCGGCGACGCCTTCATGTCCGGCTTCCTGCGCGGCTGGCTGAAGGGCGAGCCGCACGCGACCTCCGCCACCTGGGCGAACGCCTGCGGCGCCTTCGCGGTGTCGCGCCTGCTCTGCGCGCCCGAATACCCGACCTGGGACGAGCTCAGCCACTTCCTCGCGAACGGCAGCCGCTTCCGCGCCCTGCGCAAGGATCCGGACCTCAATCACATTCACTGGGCGACCACCCGCCGCGACCAGCCCGATCAGCTGATGGCGCTGGCGATCGACCACCGGATCCAGCTCGAGGAGGTCACCGACCGCCTCGGTGTCGACCGCGCCCGGATCGCCGATTTCAAGGTGCTCGCCGTCGAGGCCGCCGCCCGCGTCGCCGCCGGGCGCCGCGGCTTCGGCATGCTGCTCGATTCCACCCACGGCCAGAAGGCGCTGTTCGCGGCCGCCAAGCACGATTTCTGGATCGGCCGGCCGGTCGAGAAGCCGGGCTCGCGCCCGCTCGACTTCGACCAGCTGCCCGACCTCGGCAGCCACCTCACCGAATGGCCGATCGGCCACACCGTGAAGTGCCTCTGCTTCTACCATCCGGACGACAGCAACGAGCTGAAGGCCCGGCAGGAACGCGAACTGCTGCGCCTCGCCGACGCCGCCCGCACGGTCGGCCGCGAACTCCTCGTCGAGATCATCGCCGGCAAGCACGGGGCGCTCGATGCAGGCAGCGTCGCGGGCATCGTGCAGCGGCTCTACGACCTCGGCATCAAGCCGGACTGGTGGAAGCTCGAACCGCAGGCCGACGGCCTCGCCTGGGCCAACATCGAGGCGGTGATCCGTCGCAACGACCCCTACTGCCGCGGTATCGTGTTGCTGGGGCTGGAGGCGCCGGAGGACGAACTCGTCGCGGCCTTCGCCGCCGCGGCGACCAGCCCGCTGGTCAAGGGCTTTGCGGTCGGCCGCACCATCTTCGCCGACGCGGCGGCAAAATGGTTCGCCGGCGAGATCGACGACGCGGCGGCGATCGCCGACATGGCCCGCCGCTTCGGCGCGCTGGTCGGCGCCTGGCAGCAGGCGGCGCAGAGCCGCGCCGCTTGACGGACCGCCGGGGCAACCGGCGGCAGGACACTGATTTCGGGGATGGAAACATGAGCAGCACGATCCGCTTGACCATGGCCCAGGCGCTGGCGCGCTTCCTCGCCCGCCAGCAGACCGAGATCGACGGCGAGACGCTGCCGCTGTTCGGTGGCGTCTGGGCGATCTTCGGCCACGGCAACGTCGCCGGCCTCGGCGAGGCGCTCTACCCGCACCGCGACGCGCTGCCGACCTTCCGCGCCCACAACGAGCAGGGCATGGCCCATGCCGCCATCGCCTATGCCAAGGCGAACTTCCGCCGCCGCATGATGGCCGTCACCACCTCGATCGGCCCCGGCGCCACCAACCTCGTCACCGCCGCGGCGCTCGCCCACGTCAACCGCCTGCCGGTGCTGCTCTTGCCCGGCGACGTGTTCGCCAACCGCCGGCCGGACCCGGTGCTGCAGCAGGCGGAGGATTTCGGCGACGGCACCGTCACGGTCAACGACGTGTTCCGGCCGGTGTCGCGCTATTTCGACCGCATCACCCGGCCCGAGCAGATCATCCCGGCGCTGGGCCGCGCGATGCAGGTGCTGACCGACCCGGCCGAGTGCGGGCCGGTGACGCTGGCGCTGTGCCAGGACGTGCAGGCCGAAGCCTACGACTATCCCGAAGCCTTCTTCGAGCCGCGGATCTGGACGCCGCGCCGGGTGCGCCCGTCCGAGGACGAACTTTCCGCGGCGGTGCGCCTGCTGCGCGAGGCAAAACAGCCGCTGATCGTCGCCGGTGGCGGCGTGCTCTATTCGCAGGCCTCGAAGGCGATGGCGGCGTTCGCCGAAACCCACGGCATTCCCGTCACCGAGACCCAGGCCGGCAAGTCGTCGCTGCCGCACGACCACGCGCTGAACCTCGGCGCGATCGGCGTCACCGGCACCAGCGCCGCCAATGCGCTCGCCGAAGACGCCGACGTGGTGCTCGCCGTCGGCACCCGGCTGCAGGATTTCACCACCGGCTCCTGGGCGCTGTTCAAGCACGCCGGGGTCAAGCTGATCGGGCTCAACAGCCAGGCCTTCGACGCCGGCAAGCACCGCGCGCAGCCGCTGGTTTCCGATGCGCGCGCGGGCCTCGCCGAACTCTCCGCCGATCTCGCCGGCTGGCGCAGCCCCGCCGCCTGGACCGACCGCGCGGCGGCGGCGCGGCGCGACTGGCAACCGCTGGCGGACGCCGCCACCGCCCCGCGCAACGACGGGCTGCCGTCCGACGCCGAGGTGATCGGCGCGATCCAGCGCATCTCGGGCAGCGCCGCGACGCTGGTCTGCGCCTCGGGCGGGCTGCCGGGCGAACTGCACAAGCTCTGGCAGGCGGGCGCGCCGGGCAGCTATCACCTCGACTACGGCTTCAGCTGCATGGGCTACGAGATCGCTGGCGGGCTTGGCGTGAAGATGGCGAAGCCCGAGGCCGACGTCGTCGTCATGGTCGGCGACGGCAGCTACCTGATGATGAATTCGGAAATCGCGACCTCGGTGATGCTGGGGCTGAAGCTCACCATCGTCGTGCTCGACAACCGCGGCTACGGCTGCATCAACCGGCTGCAGATGGCGACCGGCGGCGCCAACTTCAACAATCTCCTCGCCGACACCCGCCATGTCGCCCTGCCCCCGATCGACTTCGCCGCCCACGCCGCCAGCCTCGGCGCTATCGCCGCGAAGGTCGGCTCCATCGCCGAACTCGAGGCCGGCCTGACGGCGGCGAAGTCGAACGATCGCACCACCGTCCTCGTCGTCGACACCGACCCGCTGATCACCACCGAGGCCGGCGGCCACTGGTGGGACGTCGCGGTGCCCGAGGTGAGCCCGCGGCCGGCGGTCGAAAAGGCCCGCGCGGGCTACGAGGCGGCGCTGGGAATGCAGCGGTCGGTCGGGTGACGGCGCCGCTTGCTCCATCCCTCCCCCTTGTGGGGAGGGTGGCGCCAAAGGCGCCGGGAGGGGTGCGGCCCCTCCGCAAAATTAGGCGCCGCCGTTGACCCCTCCCGACCCGGCCTTGCGGCCGGGCCACCCTCCCCACAAGGGGGAGGGATGGAGCAAGCGGCGCCGTCGGGAACAACCATATGGCCCACCATCAGGAGCAAGACCCGCGATGATCCGCATCGGTGCCAACCCGATCTGCTGGTCCAACGACGACATGATCGAGATCGGCGGCGACATCCCGCTGGAGCAGTGCCTCGCCGAAGCCGCCGAGATCGGCATCGAGGGCATGGAACTCGGCAACAAGTTTCCCAAGACCGCCCCGGCGCTGAAAGCCAAGCTCGCCGAGTTCGGCCTCGTCTTCGTCTCCGGCTGGTATTCGACCTTCCTGCTGGAGCGCGACGCCGACGCGGAGTTCGCGGCGGCGGCCGAGGCGATCGCGCTGCGCAAGGGCGCGGGCGCCGAGGTGCTGATCGTCTGCGAGTGCACCCGCACCGTGCACGGCGTGAAGTCGGCGCCGCTGTCGGCGCGGCCGGTGCTGACCGACGCCGAGTGGGCGGTGTTCCTGCCGCGGATGACGCGCTTTGCCGAACTCGTCGCGGGCGCCGGCCTCACCCTCGTCTACCACCACCACATGGGCACGGTGGTGCAGACCGAGGCCGAGATCGACCGCTTCATGGCCGGCACCGGCGCGGCGGTGAAGCTGCTGCTCGACACCGGCCACGCCACCTGGGGCGGCGCCGACCCGGTCCGCCTCGCCCGGCTCTACCGTGACCGGATCGGCCACATCCACACCAAGGACGTCCGCCAGGACGTCCGCGCCCGCTCCGAGGCCGGCGGCTGGTCGTTCCTCGATTCGGTGCTCGAAGGCGTCTACACGGTGCCGGGCGACGGCACGGTCGACTATGTCGCCGTGTTCCGCGAACTGCCGGACTATGCCGGCTGGGTGATCATCGAAGCCGAGCAGGACCCGGACAAGGCGCACCCAAAGACCTATGTGAAGATGGGCTACGACAATCTGGTGCGGTTTCTCGACGAGGCCGGGCTCAAGCGGGCGGCGTGAGGGGCGGTTTGTGGCTTGCCGTGCCGTCGTGCCCGGATTCCCGCCTGCGCGGGAATGACGATGGCGGGGTGGCTCGGCCCTGATCACCGTCATTCCCGCGCAGGCGGGAATCCCGGCACGACGGCGCGGCATCCTCCCCCGGAACGTCGCCATGCACACCACCAACCAGTTCGAGGCCGACCCGATGCCCAACCTCCTCGTCAAGCCATCCGCCGACCACGGCAGCCTGGTCCGCGTCACGCCGGAGAGCGCCGGCTGGACCTATGTCGGCTTCGAGGTGCTGAAGCTGGCGCCCGGCGAAACGGCGGGGGCGGACACCGGCGACCGCGAGGTCTGCCTCGTCATCGTCTCCGGCACGGCCAGCATCACGGCGGGGGACCTCGCCACCGGCGTGATCGGCGGCCGCACCTCGCCGTTCGAGGGCAAGCCGTTCTCGGTCTACGTGCCGGCCGGCAGCCGGTGGAGTGCGACGGCGGCGAGCGACCTCGTGCTCGCCGTCTGCTCGGCGCCCGGCGTCGCCGGCGCCCGGCCGCCGCGGCTGATCCACCCCGACACGCTGCATCAGGAAACCCGCGGCAAGGGCACCAACGTCCGCCACGTCACCAACATCCTGCCCGAATGGGAGCCGGCGGACGGGCTGCTCGTCGTCGAGGTGATCACTCCGGGCGGCCACACCTCGAGCTACCCGCCGCACAAGCACGACCGCGACGACCTGCCGGCGGAATCGCTGCTCGAGGAGACCTACTACCACCGCCTGAACCCGCCGCAGGGCTTCGCCTTCCAGCGCGTCTACACCGACGACCGCAGCCTCGACGAGACGATGGCGGTCGAGGACGGCGACGTGACGCTGGTGCCGCGCGGCTACCACCCCTGCGCCGCGATCCACGGCTACGACCTCTATTATCTCAACGTGATGGCCGGTCCGAAGCGGACCTGGAAGTTCTACAACGCCCCCGAGCACGCGTGGCTCCTGAAGGGGTGAGCCGCTGAAGCGGTAGGCCGCTGATCGCGAGCCCCGGCCCGTCCGACCGGCCAGGCCCGGGCTTTCCCCTCGTCCTTCGAGACAGCCGCTGCGCGGCTTTCCCAGGATGAGGAGAAAGGGCAAGCATCTGCAATAAAAAGAGAAAATCTCGAAGGCCTCATCCTGAGGAAGGCGCGTAGCGCCTGTCTCGAAGGACGAGGCCGGGCGCACCGGCTCGCGTATTCTGTCGCCAAACCTGTCGGCGATCGCAATTGCTAGCCAATCAGGGTCCAGCCACGCCGGCCAACCCGAAAGCCCAGATTTTCACCATTTGTCGCCTCGATTGCAGGCATTCTCCATACGGGAATGTGATTTTCTGTATACCAAACTTGCGACTGATGGCGCACCAGATCGTCGCTCAGGGCCCGATTTTGGACCACCCCTGAGCAGGGTCCAAAAAGCGATTGTTCCGGATAGTCTCCAGAAATCAAGGAGCTTCGCGCATCACGCGGCCAGTTGAACCCGGCGTTTCGCCGCCGGGTGCGGGGTCCCAATGGTGCCAAACTCGCGCAGGGGATACAGAATGGCACACCGCCTGCATACCAGATCGCATCAGGCCGCCCCCTGATCCGGTCTCCGGCGATGGCGCGGCCGCGAAATGACGGACCCGCGCATGACGCCGACGCCCGACCAGTCCCTTGACGACCAGCCCGCCCGGCGGCCGCTGCGGCTGGAGCTGCGCGGCATCCGCAAGGCCTATCCGGCGGTCGTCGCCAACGACGGCGTCGATCTCGCCGTCGCGCCGGGCGAGATCCATGCCGTCGTCGGCGAAAACGGCGCCGGCAAGTCGACGCTGATGAAGATCATCTACGGCATGGTCCGGCCCGACGCCGGCGAGATGCTGTGGGAGGGCCGCGAGGCCGAGGTGCGCTCGCCGGTCGACGCGCAGCGGCTCGGCATCGGCATGGTGTTCCAGCATTTCGCGCTGTTCGAAACGCTCACCGTCGCCGAGAACATCGCGCTCGCCACCCCCGGCCGCCCGGCGATCGCCGACCTTGCGCCGCGCATCGCTGAGCTTGCCACCCGCTACGGCCTGCCCGTCGACCCGATGCGCCGGGTGCACTCGATGTCGGTCGGCGAGCGTCAGCGCGTCGAGATCATCCGGGCCCTGCTGCAGTCGCCGCGCCTGCTGATCATGGACGAGCCGACCTCGGTGCTCACGCCGCAGGCGGTGCGCCGGCTGTTCGAGACGCTGCGCCAGCTCGCGGCTGAAGGCTGCAGCATCCTCTACATCAGCCACAAGCTGGACGAGATCCGCGAGCTCTGCGAGCGGGCGACGATCCTGCGCGGCGGCAAGGTGGTCGGCATCTGCGATCCGCGCGCCGAGACCCCCGCCTCGCTCGCCCGCGCGATGATCGGCGCCGAGCTGCCCGGCTTCCGCGACGCCGCCGCCCGCTCCCCCGGTGCGATGCGACTCACCGTCACCAACCTCTCGAAGCCCGCCGACGGCCCGTTCGGCACGGCCTTGGGCGGCATCTCGCTCGGCGTCCGCGCCGGCGAGATCCTCGGCATCGCCGGCGTCTCCGGCAACGGCCAGAAGGAGCTGCTCGCGGCGCTTTCCGGCGAGGCGCGCAGCGCGGATGCCACCACGGTGGCGATCGACGGTGCGCCCGCCGGCCACCTCGCCCCCGCCGCGCGCCGCCGCCTGGGTCTTGCCTATGTGCCCGAGGACCGGCAGGGCCAGGGCGCGATCCCGGTGCTCACCCTCAGCGAAAACGCTCTGCTCACTGCCGCCCGGCAGGGCCTCACCCGGCACGGGCTGGTGCAGTTCGGCAAGCTGCGCGCCTATGCCGAACGCTGCATTTCGAGCTTCGACGTCCGCTGCGGCGGGCCGGACGCCGCCGCCGGCAGCCTGTCGGGCGGCAATCTGCAGAAATTCATCGTCGGCCGCGAGGTGCTGCAGGAACCCGGCGTGCTGGTCGTCGCCCAGCCGACCTGGGGCGTCGACGTCGGCGCCGCCGTCGCCATCCGCCAGGCGCTGATCGACCGCGCCGCGGCCGGCGCCGCCGTGCTGGTCGTCTCCGAGGAGCTCGACGAGCTGTTCGAGATCGCCGACCGCATCGCCGTCATCGCCGGCGGCCGCCTGTCGCCGGCCTATCCCGCCCGCCTCGTCGACCGCGACGCGATCGGCCTCGCCATGACCGGCACCTTCCCGCCGGTTCCGGGCGACGCCGCGCCGGTTCCGCATCCCCCGACGCCGGAGGCCGCCCATGCCGCTGCGCCTTGAACGACGCCCGCAGCCCTCGACGGCGATGGTCTATGCCGCGCCGCTGATCGCCGTCGGCGCCACCGTGATCGTCGCACTGGTGATCTTCGCCGCCGCCGGCCACGCGCCGCTCGACGCCCTCGTCATGTTCGTCACCGGCCCGGTGCAGGACCGCTACGGCGTCGGCGAGTGGCTGCTGAAGGCGACGCCGCTGATCCTGATCGCGGTCGGCCTCACCGTCGGTTTCCGCGCCGGGGTGTGGAACGTCGGCGCCGAGGGCCAGCTCATCCTCGGCGTCATCGCCTCCGGCTGGCTGGCGCTGAAATTCGGCCCCGGCGGCAGCCCACTCTTGCTGCCGGCCATGATCGTCGCCGGCGGGCTCGCCGGTGCCGCCTGGGCGGCGATCCCGGCGCTGCTGCGCACGCGCTTCAACGCCAACGAGATCCTCGTCAGCCTGATGTTCAACTATGTCGCCCAGCTCTGGCTGAGCTGGCTGGTGTTCGGCATGTGGCGCGACCCAGCGGGCTTCAATTTTCCGCAGTCCGAGCCGCTTGCCCCCGCCGCGCTCTATCCGATCATCCTCGAGGATACCCGCCTCAACATCGGCCTCTGGATCGCGCTCGCCGCCGTGCTCGCCGGCTGGGTGCTGCTGTCGCGCAGCTACATCGGCTTCCAGCTGAAAGTCACCGGCCTTTCCGACGCCGCCGCCCGCTATGCCGGCTTCTCCACCCGCCGCGCCGTCTGGCTCGGCATGCTGGCGGGCGGACTGACGGCCGGTATCGCCGGCGTCGGCGAGATTGCCGGCCCGCTCGGCCAGATCTTCCCGACCGCCTCGCCCGGCTACGGCTACGCCGCGATCATCGTCGCCTTCCTCGGCCGGCTGCACCCGATCGGCATCGTCTTCTCCGGCCTGCTGCTGTCGCTGCTCTACCTCTCCGGCGACACCGCGCAGATGTCGCTCGGCCTGCCCTCGTCCATCACCGGCCTGTTCCAGGGCATGATGCTGTTCTTCCTGCTCGCCGCCGACGTGCTGATCTTCTACCGCATCCGCCGCCGCCCGGCCGCCGCTCCCGCAGCAGCCCCCGTTGCTTCTGCCACTATCGCGGAGGCAGCCCCATGAACGGCCTCCTTCCCATCCTGATCGCGACGCTCGTCGCCGGCACGCCGCTGGTCTACGCGGCGCTCGGCGAACTCGTCACCGAACGCTCCGGCGTGCTCAACCTCGGCGTCGAGGGCATGATGCTGGTCGGCGCCATCGCCGCCTTCGCCGTCGCCTACCACACCGGCAGCGTGCCGCTCGCGGTGCTCGCCGGCGCCGCAGCCGGCATAGGCATGGCGCTGCTGTTCGGCCTGCTCGCGATCAGCTTCAAGGCGAACCAGGTCGCCGCGGGCCTCGCCCTGGCGATCTTCGGCGGGGGCCTCAGCTCCTATCTCGGCAAGTCCTATGTCGGCATGGCGCTGGTGATCCCGCAGTCGCAGCTCTCCGCGGCGGCTGCCGACATCCCGGTGCTCGGCGCCCTGCTCGGTCCGCTGCATCCGCTCGTCTGGCTGTCGTGGCTGGTGTTCGCCGCCATCGCCTGGTTCCTCTACCGCAGCCGCGCCGGCCTCGTCTTGCGCGCCGTCGGCGAATCCCCCTCGGCCGCGCATGCCATCGGCTATCCGGTGATCCGCATCCGCTATGCGGCGACGGCGTTCGGCGGCGCGATGGCCGGCATCGCCGGCGCCTATGTCTCGGTGATCTACACCGCGCTCTGGACCGAGGGCCTCGTCGCGGGGCGCGGCTGGATCGCCGTCGCCCTCGTCGTCTTCGCCACCTGGCGGCCGGAGCGCTGCATCCTCGGCGCCTACCTCTTCGGCGGCGTCACCACGGCGCAGCTGTTCGCGCAGGGCGCCGGCGTCGCCGTGCCGTCGGAGCTGATGTCGGCGCTGCCCTATCTCGCCACCGTCCTCGTCCTCGTCCTCATCTCCCGCGACGAGACGCTGATCCGCCTCAACCTGCCCGCCTCGCTCGGCAAACCGTTCGACGCCGAAGGCTGAGCACCCGTTTTCCGGGCGCGGCCGGCATCCGGCCGTCGCCCCAAGAGCAACAACAGACGCCCCGCATCCGCAACCGAACCAGAGGGACCAGACCCATGCAGTCCACGTTCACCCGCCGCCGCTTCCTCGGCACCGCCGCCGCCGGCTCGCTCGCCGCCGCCACCGGCTTCCGCCCCGCCTTCGCACAGGACGAGGTGCTGAAGGTCGGCGTCATCCACATGGGCGCCATTTCCGACACCGGCTGGGAATACTTCCAGGCCGAAGCCTGGCGCAAGCTGAAGGCGAACTATGGTGACAAGGTCGAGGTCACCGTGCTCGAGAACATCGCCCAGATTCAGGATTGCGAGCGCCTGTTCCGCCAGCTCGCCACCACCGGCCACAAGCTGATCTTCGGCACCACCTTCTCGCAGTACGCCTCGCTGAAGAAGCTGGCGCCGTCGCTCGGCAAGGCGCACTTCGAGTGCTGCGCCGGCATCGAGGCCGGCCCGAACCTCGGCGTGTTCGAAGCCAAGCACTTCGAGGGGACCTACCTCACCGGCATCGCCGCCGGCCGCATGACGAAGTCGAACGTGCTCGGCTGGGTCGGCGCCTTCCCGGTGCCGCAGGTGGTCTACTCGCTGAACGCCTTCCTGCTCGGCGCGCGCAGCGTCAACCCCGAGGCGACGCTGAAGGTGGTGTGGGCCAACGCCTGGGTCGACCCCGGCAAGGAGAAGGACGCCGTCGCCGCCCTCGTCGCACAGGGCGCCGACGTGATCTCCGGCAGCCCGAACACCCCCGTGCAGGGCCTCGCCGCCGAGGAAAAGGGCGTCTGGTCGATCGGCAGCACCGGCGACTTCTCCGCCTACGTCAAGAAGGCGCAGCTCTGCTCCTTCGAGCTCGACTGGAGCGCGGCGCACATCGAGGCGGCCGAAGGCGTGATCAACGGCACCTGGGCGCCGACGAGCCGCTGGCGCGGCCTCGGACCCGGCGGCTTCGTCAAGATGACCACCGCCAGCCCCGAGCTGCCCGAATCCGTCGCCGCCGAGATGGCGGCTGCCGAGGCCGCGATCATCGCCGGCACGCTGCACCCCTTTGCCGGCCCGGTGAAGGATCAGTCTGGCACCGTGCGCTTTGCCGCCGGCGCCACCCCGGGCGACGACGAGCTGAAGGGCATGAACTGGCTGGTCGAAGGCGTCCAGGGCACCCTGCCCAGCGCCGGCTGACGCTCCGGCCTAGCCTGCCAAAGGCACCGCGATGCGCGGCCGCCCTCATCCTGACGAAGCCCGAACGGGCTGTCTCGAAGGACGAGGGCGGCCCCGCCCGGCGCCTGCGCCCGCGGCACCCCCGACCTCCACTCCCCGCCGCGCGGACAAGTACGCGCGGCGGCGCTATCGTCCAGACCGGCGTTCGCCCGAATCGAGGAAGCCCGTGACCCTTTCAGCCCCCGCCCCGTCGTCCGCCATCGACGCGCTCTTCACCAACGCCCGGCTGCCGGACGGCCGCCTGGTCGCGATCGCCGTCGGCGGCGGCCGCTTCGTCTCCTTCGGCGAGACGCCCGCGACGGACGCCGGCGTGCCGGTCACCGACCTCGGCGGCGCGCTGGTCTCGCCGAGTTTCGTCGAGGGCCACATCCACCTCGACACCAGCTTCATCGGCGACGTCTGGAAGCCGCACCGCCCCTGCACCAACGGCTTCGACGTGCGCGAACGCGTCGCCTTCCAGATGGACCTGCTCAGCACCGCCGCGCCGATGGCGCACCGCGCCCGGGCGCAGCTCGAGCTCTGCGTCGCCAACGGCACCCTGCGCATGCGCAGCCACGTCATGATCGACGGCTCGGTCGGCCTGAAGCATCTCGAACCGGTCCTCGAAGTGCGCGAGGCCGCGCGCGACCTGATCGACATCCAGCTCGTCGCCTTCCCGCAGAGCGGCATCCTCACCTGCCCCGGCACGGCCGAGGTGATGGACGAAGCGATCGCCGCCGGCTGCGACCTCGTCGGCGGCCTCGACCCGGCGATCGTCGACCGCGACATCGAAAAACACCTCGACGTCGTCTTCGGCATCGCCGAGAAGCGCGGCGTCGGCGTCGACATCCATCTGCATGACGCGCACATGCTGGGCGTGTTCGAGATCGAGCAGATCGCCGCCCGCACCGCGGCGCTCGGCATGCAGGGCCACGTCGCCGTCAGCCACGCCTATGCCCTCGGCGAGGTCTCCACCGACCAGGCGAAGCGCACCGCCGACATAATCGCCAAGGCCGGCGTCGCCATCATGACCAACGCCCCCGGCGCGCACGGCTTCCCGCCCGTCACCCTGCTCCGCGCCGCCGGCGTCACCGTGTTCTCCGGCAGCGACAACATCCGCGACAGCTGGTGGCCCTATGGCGACGGCGACATGCTGAGCCGCGCCAACATCATCGGCTACCGCTCCGGCTTCTACACTGACGCGGAGCTGGAAAGCGTCTTCGACGTCGTCACCACCGCCGGCGCCACGGCGCTGCGCCTCGGCGACTACGGCCTCGTCCCCGGCGCCTCCGCAGACTTCGTCGTCATCCCCGCCGCCCACGTCCCGGAAGCCGTCGCCGCCCTGCCGCGCGAGCGCAAGGTCTACCGGCGGGGCAAGCTGGTGGCGGAAGGCGGCAAGCTGGTCGCCTGAAACCGGCGAGGATCTTCCGCAGCGTCCGCGTCGAGCGCGAGGCGCCTCGCCCGAGCCGGCGAGCGCTCCTCACAAAAAAGCGGCGGCAGAAAACTCTGCCGCCGCTTTTTCACGTCTGGCGCAGCCGGGCGTTCCTGCTCAGGCCGCCGCGGCCTGCCCGAGCGAGGCCATATCGATGACGAAGCGGTACTTGACGTCGCTCTTCAGCATGCGCGCGTAGGCCGCCTCGATATCCTGAATCTGGATCAGCTCGATATCGGAGACGATGCCGTGCTCGGCGCAGAAGTCGAGCATCTCCTGCGTCTCGGCGATGCCGCCGATCAGCGAGCCCGCGAAGTTGCGACGCTTGAAGATCAGGCTGAAAGCGGCGACCGAGAGCGGCTTTTCCGGCGCCCCGACCTGGGTCATCGTGCCGTCGCGCTTCAGGAGGCCGAGGTAGGCGTTCACGTCGTGGTCGGCCGCGACGCAGTCGAGGATGAAGTCGAAGCTGTTCGCATGCGCGGCCATCTCGTCATCGTTCTTCGAGATGATCACCTCGTCCGCCCCGAGCCGCTTGGCGTCCTCGACCTTGCCGGGCGAGGTGGTGAAGAGCACGACATGCGCGCCGAGCGCCTTGGCGATCTTGAGCCCCATGTGGCCGAGCCCGCCGAGGCCAACGATGCCGACCTTCTGGCCGGGACCGACCTTCCAGTGCTTCAGCGGCGAATAGGTGGTGATGCCGGCGCAGAGCAGCGGTGCCACCGCGGCGAGGTCGACCCCCTCGGGGATCCGCAGCACGAAGCCCTCGTCGACGACGATCGCCTGCGAATAGCCGCCGAAGGTGACCTTGCCGGTCTCCTTCTCGATGCCGTTATAGGTGCCGATGAAACCCTTCTCGCAATACTGCTCGAGACCCTCGGCGCAGCTCGGGCAATCCTGGCACGACCCGACCAGGCAGCCGACGCCGGCGAGATCGCCGACCTTGAACCTGGTCACCTCGGAGCCAACCGCCGATACCTTGCCGACGATCTCGTGACCGGGCAGGCAGGGATAGATCGTGTTGCCCCATTCGTTGCGGGCGGTGTGCAGGTCCGAATGGCAGACGCCGCAGTAGTGGATGTCGATGGCGACGTCGCGCGGGCCCGGATCGCGGCGCTCGAAGCTGAAGGGGCCGAGCGGCTGGTCGGCATTTGACGTGGCAAAGCCTTGGCAGACGAACATGGGAGTTCCTTCGCGCTGGAATGAATTGGGGGAAGACAGCCCGGACCGGAGTCCGGCTGGCGCTAGGTGCAACCGATACGCCGCGATCGGCGGGTGGTCCAAGGTTTAACGCGGAAGTGACGGTGAAGTGATCGGCGGGATCAGCTCGGCAGGCCGGGCCTCGCCCTGCGCGCCCTGCCCCTGCAGGTGAGGAACGAGGCTGCCGATCCGGCCTCCGGCGCGGGCGTGGGGCAACCATCGTGGTTTAGCCCGGCGGCTTCGGCTGCGGCGGTGGGCTGGGCCCATGGACGAGGGGTGACCCGCAGCTTGAAGCAGGAGACCTGTACCCCCTCCTTCTCTCGATCTTGCACCCACTTTCCCTGCGGCGGCCTTCTCCAGAGGCATCCCCTCCGGCGGCGGGCCTGCTCTGCCATGTACCCTCTTTGTTCCCGCACGTCGTCGCCTATTCGAACGCAGTTTCACCCCGCGTGGCTTTTGGCCATTCGGGGTGTTGGTCGGTTTGGGCTGTGTGGAGATCGTGGTTTGTGTGTATTGAGAAGCCGGACGTTCCCTTTATGGGGTCATGTCCGTCTCGTGAGATTTTCGTGTTCCTCTGATCTTTGCAGGCCTGGCGGTGACCTACTCTCCCGCGTCTTGAGACGAAGTACCATTGGCGCTGGGGCATTTCACGGCCGAGTTCGGGATGGGATCGGGTGCAGGGTCCCCGCTATGGCCACCAGGCCGGCGAAGATCAGAGGCTGGTCGGGCGGCATCGATTGATGCGGCCTGTGTTGTGCCCTCTGGGGCAGATCGTATCGGTAATTCAGAGCTCGCATGGCACTCCCGTTCGACCGACGAGGTCGAACCCGAGCGAAGAGCGAGGCGCCGCGCAAGCGGCGTGCCTTCTCGACAAACAAGTTCGACCTTTTGGTCGAACCCGAGCGAAGAGCGAGGCGCCGCTAGCGGCGTTTCGTCCTGATCGAGGATCAGGACAACCAACAATGGACGTTGATAATGAGAGCGATGAAGCCGGTCGAGCTATTAGTACCGGTAAGCTTCACATGTTGCCATGCTTCCACACCCGGCCTATCGACGTGGTGGTCTACCACGGCTCTGATAGGGAGGACTCGTTTTGAGGTTAGTTTCCCGCTTAGATGCCTTCAGCGGTTATCTAGTCCGCACTTAGCTACCCTGCAATGCGGCTGGCGCCACAACAGGTCCACCAGAGGTGCGTCCATCCCGGTCCTCTCGTACTAGGGACAGATCCTCTCAATACTCCTACACCCACGGCAGATAGGGACCGAACTGTCTCACGACGTTCTGAACCCAACTCACGTACCACTTTAATCGGCGAACAGCCGAACCCTTGGGACCTTCTCCAGCCCCAGGATGTGATGAGTCGACATCGAGGTGCCAAACGATGCCGTCGATATGGACTCTTGGGCATCATCAGCCTGTTATCCCCGGCGTACCTTTTATCCGTTGAGCGATGGCCCTTCCACGAGGGACCACCGGATCACTATGGCCGACTTTCGTCTCTGCTCGACGTGTCAGTCTCGCAGTCAGGCAGGCTTATGCCATTGCACTCGCCGAACGATTTCCGACCGTTCTGAGCCTACCTTCGCGCGCCTCCGTTACTCTTTGGGAGGCGACCGCCCCAGTCAAACTACCCACCACACACTGTCCCGGACCCTGCTACAAGGGCCGCGGTTAGACAGTCATGACGATAAGGGTGGTATTTCAAGGATGGCTCCACGCAAGCTGACGCCTGCGCTTCAAAGCCTACCACCTATCCTACACATGCCGACACGAATGCCAGTGTGAAGCTATAGTAAAGGTGCACGGGGTCTTTCCGTCTGACCGCAGGAACCCCGCATCTTCACGGGGAATTCAATTTCACTGAGCCTGTGCTGGAGACAGCGGGGAAGTCGTTACGCCATTCGTGCAGGTCGGAACTTACCCGACAAGGAATTTCGCTACCTTAGGACCGTTATAGTTACGGCCGCCGTTTACCGGGGCTTCAATTCGGAGCTTGCACCCCTCCTTTTAACCTTCCGGCACCGGGCAGGCGTCAGACCCTATACGTCGCCTTACGGCTTCGCAGAGCCCTG
This sequence comes from Methylobrevis albus, assembly GCF_015904235.1. GTDB lineage: Bacteria > Pseudomonadota > Alphaproteobacteria > Rhizobiales > Pleomorphomonadaceae > Methylobrevis_A > Methylobrevis_A albus. Next base: position 1,743 of record NZ_JADZLT010000040.1, on the reverse strand, counting down.
TGTTTTTGCTAAACAGTCGCCACCCCCTGGTCTGTGCCCCTCCATACCGGTTGCCCGATATGAAGGCCTCCTTCTCCCGAAGTTACGGAGGCAATTTGCCGAGTTCCTTCAGCACAGTTCGCTCAAACGCCTTGGTATACTCTACCAGTCCACCTGTGTCGGTTTCGGGTACGATCTGATGTGGGGGCTATTTCCTGGAACAGCGTCGAAGCAGGTCCAATCCAGTAAGGACCTACAACACAAGCCATCCGTCACCACCCACTGGTTCAGGAATATTCACCTGATTCCCATCGACTACGCCTTTCGGCCTCGCCTTAGGGGTCGACTAACCCTGCGCAGATTAGCTTTACGCAGGAACCCTTGGACTTTCGGCGAGGGTGTCTCTCACACCCTTTCTCGTTACTCATGTCAGCATTCTCACTTCCGATACCTCCACGGCGCCTCACGGCTACCGCTTCACAGGCCTACGGAACGCTCCGCTACCGCGTGATCCGTAAGGATCACACCCGCAGCTTCGGTGGACGGCTTGAGCCCCGTTACATTGTCCGCGCAAGAACCCTTGTTTAGACCAGTGAGCTGTTACGCTTTCTTTAAATGATGGCTGCTTCTAAGCCAACATCCTGGTTGTTTTGGGATTCTCACATCGTTTCACACTTAGCCGTCACTTGGGGACCTTAGCTGGCGGTCAGGGTTGTTTCCCTCTTCACGACGGACGTTAGCACCCGCCGTGTGACTGCCGAATAGTACTCCCTGGTATTCGGAGTTTGGTTGGGATCGGTAAGACTGTAGGTCCCCCTTGCCCATCCAGTGCTCTACCCCCAGGGGTATTCGTTCGACGCTCTACCTAAATAGATTTCGCGGAGAACCAGCTATTTCGAGGTTTGATTGGCCTTTCACCCCTAGCCACAACTCATCCCCGGCTTTTTCAACAGACGTGGGTTCGGCCCTTCAGTGCGTGTTACCGCACCTTCAGCCTGGTCATGGCTAGATCACCTCGTTTCGGGTCTAATTCAACGAACTTGACGCCCTATTCAGACTCGCTTTCGCTACGCCTACACCTACCGGCTTAAGCTTGCTCGTTAAACTAAGTCGCTGACCCATTATACAAAAGGTACGCAGTCACCCAGGACGAACCTTGGGCTCCTACTGTTTGTAGGCATCCGGTTTCAGGAACTGTTTCACTCCCCTCGTCGGGGTGCTTTTCACCTTTCCCTCACGGTACTGGTTCACTATCGGTCGCTGAGGAGTACTTAGGCTTGGAGGGTGGGCCCCCCATGTTCAGACAGGATTTCACGTGTCCCGCCCTACTCAAGTCCTCGCAGTTCCATTACCCGTACGGGGCTATCACCCATTGATGCCCGCCTTTCCAGACGGTTCCGGTTAAAAACTGTGAGGCACTGGCCTGGTCCGCGTTCGCTCGCCACTACTAGCGGAGTCTCGGTTGATGTCCTTTCCTCCGGGTACTTAGATGTTTCAGTTCCCCGGGTTCGCCTCTAACCCCCTATTTTATTCAGGGGCAGATACCTTCATGTGACAACTGAAGATCCAAGACCGGGATCGCTCCCGGACTTGCAACTTCAGCCGTCGAAGGTGGGTTTCCCCATTCGGAGATCGTCGGATCAAAGCTTGTTCGCAGCTCCCCGACGCTTATCGCAGCGTACCACGTCCTTCATCGCCTCTCAGCGCCTAGGCATCCACCAGATGCCCTTCTTTCACTTGATCGCTCTCATTATCGACGTCCAT
>NZ_JADZLT010000039.1 GCF_015904235.1 Methylobrevis albus | reverse complement strand
CCTCAACGCCATCATCCGGGACAAGAAACCATGGCAAAGCGCTTGACCCGAAACACAGTCGCTCCCCCGCTTCGCAGGAGAGGGGACGCAGGAGGATGGAGCGCCGGGAATACAGAGGCTTCGGCTCGGCGTGACCTTCGTTTCGCGAAAACCCTATCGCCCATCGTCCCCTCTCCTGCGAAGCGGGGGAGGGACAGGGAGGGGGGAAGCACCACGGCACGACCCCTGCCCCGCGCAGCAGACCCGCCCTGCCCTCAGCTCCCCACCCCGCACACCGTCGAGCGCGTCAAGAACCGCTTCTCTCGTCCGTTATCCAGCGAGAACATGCCGCCGCGCCCCGCCACCACGTCGATGACGAGGTCGGTGTGCTTCCACACCTCATACTGCGCCCCGCCGATATAGACCGGCGTCTCGCCGATCAGTCCGAGCAGCACGTCGTGGTCGCCGACGATGAAGTCGCCGCGCGGGTAGCACATCGGCGAGGAGCCGTCGCAGCAGCCGCCCGACTGGTGGAAGAGCACCGGACCGTGCTCGGCGATGATCTCGGCGAGAAGATCCTCGGCGGCCGGCGTCGCGGAAACCTTGTTCGCCGGGATCGTGCCATCGGTCGCTTCGGTCGACATCGCACCGCACTCCGCAACGCCAGCCCCAGGCACGACGGCCGGCGGGCCCAGCAAAAAAAGACCGGCGCAGCGGAGGAGGCCGCGCCGGAAAGGCATGGAGCCAAGAGGCACGCTCCGGCCCGCGCCGGGCCGAACCAGGATACCGGCGTCGGCGGCGGACGCAACCGCCGCCCGGATCGCCGGCAACCGGCGTCCGGACGGCAGCTCCGCTCAGAAGAAGCCGAGCTTCTTCGGGCTGTAGCTCACCAGCATGTTCTTCGTCTGCTGGTAGTGGTCGAGCATCATCTTGTGCGTCTCGCGGCCGATGCCCGACTGCTTGTAGCCACCGAAGGCCGCATGGGCCGGATAGGCGTGGTAGCAGTTGGTCCAGACGCGGCCGGCCTGGATCTCGCGGCCGAAGCGGTACAGCCGGTTGGCGTCGCGGCTCCAGATGCCGGCGCCGAGGCCGTAGAGCGTATCGTTGGCGATGGCGAGGGCGTCGGCGTCGTCCTTGAAGGTCGTGACCGAGACGACCGGCCCGAAGATCTCCTCCTGGAACACCCGCATCTTGTTGTGGCCCTTCAGCACGGTCGGCTTGACGTAGAAGCCGCCGGCGAGGTCGCCCGGCAGGTTGGCCCGCTCGCCGCCGATCAGCACCTCGGCGCCTTCCTGACGGCCGATGTCGAAGTAGGACAGGATCTTCTCGAGCTGCTCGCCGGAGGCCTGGGCGCCGATCATCGTCGCCGGATCGAGCGGGTCGCCCTGCACGATGGCCGCGACGCGCTTCAGCGCCCGCTCCATGAACTCGTCGTAGATCGCCTCATGGATCAGCGCCCGGCTCGGGCAGGTGCAGACCTCGCCCTGGTTGAGGGCGAACATCACGAAGCCCTCGATCGCCTTGTCGAAGAAGTCGTCGTCCTCGGCGACGACGTCCTTGAAGAAGATGTTCGGCGACTTGCCGCCGAGTTCCAACGTCACCGGGATCAGGTTCTGGCTGGCATACTGCATGATCAGCCGGCCGGTCGAGGTCTCGCCGGTGAAGGCGATCTTGGCGATGCGCGGCGAGGAGGCGAGCGGCTTGCCGGCCTCGAGACCGAAGCCGTTGACGATGTTGAGCACGCCGCCCGGCAGCAGGTCACCGATGATCTCGGCCCAGAGCAGGATCGAGGCGGGCGTCTGCTCGGCCGGCTTCAGCACGACGCAATTGCCGGCGGCGAGCGCCGGGGCGAGCTTCCAGCACGCCATCAGCAGCGGGAAGTTCCACGGGATGATCTGGCCGACGACGCCGAGCGGCTCGTGGAAATGATAGGCGACGGTGTCGTGGTCGATCTCGGACAGCGAGCCTTCCTGCGCCCGCAGCGCGCCGGCGAAATAGCGGAAGTGGTCGATCGCCAGCGGCAGGTCGGCGGCGGTCGTTTCGCGGATCGGCTTGCCGTTGTCCCAGGTCTCGGCCAGCGCTAGGAGGTCGAGCTTCTCCTCCATGCGGTCGGCGATGAGGTTCAGGATGCGCGCGCGCTCGGCGGCGCTGGTGCGGCCCCAGCTGTCCTTGACGGCATGCGCGGCGTCGAGCGCCGCCTCGATGTCGGCGGCGTCGGAACGGGCGATCTCGCAGAGCGGCTGGCCGTTCACCGGCGAGTAGTTGGTGAAGTAGCGGCCGGCCTTCGGCGCGACCCAGGCACCGCCGATGAAGTTCTCGTAGCGGCCGGCGTAGGGCGACTTGGCGGTGCGGGAGAGTTCGGGCTTGTTCATGGTTTCCTCCGGATCGGGCGCTGCCGGATCGGGGCGCGCCTTGACGTCGAGGAAGCCAGATCCCGGCGGCCGGGTCAGCCGGGCGGCGGAGGCCGGGGCCGACGGGTGTCTCGCCGGTGAGACAGTTTTGCGCCTGAAGCGGTTCAGGCGACCGTCTTCATTCACGTTCCGCCCGGAACCCGCCCGGTGCGGCCGCGCATTCAGGCGGAGCCGTGGCCATCCACCCGCTTCAGCTTGCGATAGAAGGTCGCCCGGCTGATGCCGAGCGCGCTCGCGGCGGCCGAGGCATTGCCGTTCGCCCTGGCCAGCGCCCGCTGCAGCGCCGCCCGCTCCGCCTCCGCGAGCCCGTCGCCGCCGCCGCGGCATTCGCCGAAGAGGTCGGCGGCCGGCAGCCGCGCGCCGAGGTCGGTGTCGTCGAGCTGCAGCGCCCGCCGCGCCGCCCGCGTCGCGCCGATCACGAGGTCGTCCTCGTCGACGGCGACCAGCCCCCCGGCCGGCCGGCCGGCGACCAGCACGATGCGGGCGCCCGCGAAGGTCTGGCGGAAATAGTCCTGCTCGATCTGCAGCGCCGCGTCGGCGACGGCGAGCGCCGACAGCTGGGCGAAGCCGTCGTCGAGGTCGGCGCGGCACGACGAGAGGTCGAGCGCCGCGAGCAGCCGGCCCTCCGGATCGTGGATCGGCGCCGTGGTGCAGCTGAGCTCGGTGTTGCGCGCGCGAAAATGCTGGTCGCGGTGGATCGTCACCGGCCGCTGCTCGACGAGGCAGGTGCCGATGCCGTTGGTCCCCTCGCTGCGCTCGCTCCAGTCGAAGCCGACGGCGAGGCCGGAGGCGCGGAAGGTGCCGTCGTAGGCGGTGGAACAGCGCCCGTCGACCGGCACGCCGTTGCGGTCGGCAAGCAGGATGCAGCACCCTGCCCCGCCGACGGCGGTGTAGAGCCGGTCGAGGCTCGCCTGTGCGATGTGGATCAGCGGTTCGATGCGCTGGCGCGCGGCGCGCAGCTCCGATTCGGACAGCCGCTCGGGCTGCGGCGCCCGCACCGGGTCGAGATTGTGCAGCCGGCTGCAGCGCTGCCACGACGCGACCAGCGCCGACGTCGCCGCCGCCCCCGACCGCAACGCCGCCTCGACCTTGCCGGCATGCCGGCTCACCATCACGCTGTTCATGGCTTGCGTCCTCCGACCGCAACGGAGGGACGGCACGCGCCTCTTCAAGGGGCGCTGCGACCGTTCATCCTCGGCAAGGATTATGACTCCGATCCCCGTGCGACGCGAAACCCCGCCCCGGGACCAAACGTCGCCCCGGGCGCAGCGGCAAGCCGGCGCACGGGGAAATCCTGCCGATGTGGCAGAGACTTGGCTGTCACCGCGCAAGCGCTGCGCCGCGGCCTGTCCGCCGAAGGTACAAGGGCGGAGGCGGTTCCTCACAGCGGTCTGTCGACGCGACGACGCGCAGATGGCGTGTGCGCCACGGCATACCGCCGGAGCGCCTGCCCAGTCGCGCGGGAAGACCGACGCAAGGCGCGGAACCGAGCGGAGGCCCCGGCTGTTGTTCAAAAGCAACGACCAGGCGCCGTCCGCGCCCGATCGCCGCCGTCGGCCCGGCGAGAGCCCGAACGCCCGGTGAAAAGGGCGTCGACCGGCGGGCGGAACACGGGGTGTTTCGCCGCTCGCTCGCCAGATCAGGGAATTTTTTCAACATGGACCTCGACGGCATCTTCTTTCAGGGCTGGTCCGGCATCGTCCGCACGCTGCTGGTCGGAACGCTCGCCTATGCCACGCTCGTCCTCTTCCTCCGGATTTCCGGCAAGCGCACGCTCGCCAAGCTCAACGCCTTCGATCTCGTGGTGACCGTCGCCCTCGGATCCACCCTCGCCGCGATCATTCTGCAGAAATCAATTGCGCTGGCAGAGGGCGCCACCGCGCTCGCGCTGCTCATCCTCCTGCAGTTCCTCGTCACCTTCGCGTCGGTTCGCTCGGCGAGGTTCGCCGATGCGATCCGTTCCGATCCCGCTCTGATCGTGCACAAGGGTGAATTCTGCCGGGAGACCATGCGGCGGGAACGGATCACCGACGACGAAGCCCGCAGCGCCGTGCGGTCCTCCGGCGGGACCGGCGTCGCGGCCGTGGAATCGATGATCCTCGAAAGCGACGGCACGCTGAGCGTGGTGTTGCGGTCGTAAGCGTCCGCGTCTCTCAAGCCGCCGACGCCCTTCGTACTTCCGTGCCCGGGAACGGCCCCGCCCGTTGCGCCGCCGCCGCTTTCCACGACCTTCATGCGGCGCGCCGCGTCAGACGGTCGGGATGGTGCCGCCGTCGATCACATATTCCGCGCCGTGGATGGACGCGGCGCGGTCCGAAGCGAGGAAGGCGATGAGTTCGGCAACCTCGGCCGGGTCCGCCGGCCGGCCGATCGGTATGCCGCCGAGCGCCTCGAGCACACCCTGGCGGGCGGTCTCGACGCTGCCGCCGCTGACGGCGGCAATCCGCTGCAAGAACGCGTCCACCGCCTCGGTATAGATCCACCCCGGCGAGACGACGTTGACCCGGACCCCCTTCGGTCCGACCTCCTTCGACAGCGCCTTGCTGTAGACGGTGAGCGCCGCCTTGGCCGCGGCATAGGCGGTGGTCGACTCGTACAGCGGCAGCGTCCGCTGGATCGACGCGACGTGGACCACCGCGCCCGATCCGCGCTCCACCATGTGCGGCAGCAGCGCCCGGTCGAGCCGGACGGCGGGCCAGAGGTTGAGCGCGAACTCCGACTGCCACAACTCCTCGGTCAGCGCGGCAAAGCCGCCACCCGGCGCGCCCGAGCCGCCGAGCACATGCACCAGCACATCGACGCCGCCGAGCGTCGCAAACGCCGCATCGCGCACGGTCGCCGCGCCATCCGGCGTCGTCAGGTCGGCCGCGACGAACTCGGCACCGCCAAGGTCGTCGGGCCGCGACCGCGCCGTGGTCAGCACCCTGGCGCCGGCGGCGAGGAAGCGGCGGACGGTGGCCCGCCCGGCGCCCTTGGTGCCGGCGGTGACGACGACGCGGCGGCCCTCGAAATCGTTCGGAATGGAGAAGGACATCAGGCGATCTCCAGTCCGGTGATCGCGTCGCCGCGCAGGGTGAACCGGAAGGTGAGCGTCACCGGGCTGCCCGGGAACGTGCCCTCGACGCGTCCGGTCATGAGGGTCACGTCGCCGTCCTGCCGGCTCTCCGTCGGCGTCACCACGGCCTGGTTGGCGATCGTCGCCTCGTCGATCCAGGCGCGGATCTCGTCGTGGCCGACGTGGCGGCGGGCTTCGTCGCCGACCACGGCGTCGGGAGCGAATGCAGCGAGCATGGCGTCCGCATCGAGGATACTGTTCGCCTCGACATAGCGGCGGATCGGGTCTGGCAGGTCGGGTTGCATGTCCAATCTCCGGTTGTCCTGTTGTGGAAACCGGAAGCTAGGAGTACACTGGATTTATGACAAGTACGCACGAAAAAGTAAGGTACTCACCTCCGAGTGAGCGCGCCGCCTACACGCCGGAAACCGGCGCGGAGAGCGTGCAGAACGTGCTGCGAATTCTCGAGGGACGCTGGAAGCTGGTCATCCTGTTCCAGCTCTTCGGCGGCCAGGTCCGCCGTTTCTCCGACCTCGAGCGCGCCATCCCCGGCATCTCGCAGAAGATGCTGATCCAGCAGCTGCGCCAGCTCGAGACCGACGGCGTGGTCGGCCGCATCGTCCACCACCAGGTGCCGCCGAAGGTGGAATATCACCTCACCGAATGGGGCCAGTCGCTCTGCCCCGCCCTCGACGCCCTGCTCCGCTGGGCCGAAGGCGCGTCGGACGAGACACGGCAACGGCTGATCACGGCGGCGGCGCCGGATGGTGGGTGAACGGGAAGCGCGGGGCGGTGGGGGCCTTCGGTTGGCGAAAGCGTTTATCGGCTCGAACAGCACGAATTCGGTGGTGCCGAGCCGAAGGCGCCAATTGCAGGCCCCGCGCTGTGGCGGATCCTCGGTCAGTGTACTCTGAGGGAAATTGGCTGGGGGACCTGGATTCGAACCAAGATTAACGGAGTCAGAGTCCGCTGTTCTACCGTTGAACTATCCCCCAAACGAGGCTGGTCTTGGCAGACCTGTTTTCTCGAACGCGGCCGGCGCGTTGCGGGAAACACCCGTTGGTGGCCGTTCTCCTAAGGGGAGCGGCCGACGCTGTCAACCGTGAAGTATGCCGGCAATCGATCGCCCTTCCCTGCCACCCCGCGGATGCCGCGGCGTTTCCCGGCGGCCCGGTCGGCGATCGGCCTTTTCTGCTCCCGCGCGTCCCTCGGCCATGCGTCACGGCGAGCCCCGAACCGGCGGGCGGCCGCCGCCCCGGCGCGGCCGGCGTGGCGCTCCGGCCCGGGCGGCGGGCGGTGAAGGGTGATCGAGCCGCGATCGTCTTGTCGGCGATGGTCAAACGGCGCGCGGCGGTTGACTTTTGCTGCGCATACCACACCCTTCCCGAAGCCCTGGATGGCGAGTCCCGGTTTTCGGGCGGCTAAAGCTTCGGTCGGTCAATCGATCGCGCCGGCTTCATCAGGGTGGGCAATTTCGAGGATCCGGTTATTCAGACGATGTCTGCGGTACTGGAAGATATTTGACTGGACGACTCCATGAAGATTTTCGGATCCCGGCGCGACCTGATCAGTTCCACCATCGACGCAACCGAAGACGTCATCTCCCTCGTCGAGCACGGCGTCCGCCTCGATTTCCGCCGCGACGCCGCGGCGACCCATCCGGCGGTCACCAGCAACGACGGGACGGTCAACTGGTCGCCGATCGGCACTTGGGAAGCCGCCCATTTCGGCATTCTGCCGGGGACCGATTGCGCCGCGGCCTTCGAGCAGGCGACGCTGGCCTGCCGCGCGGCCGGGCAGCGGCTGCATCTCCGGGGCGCCGCCGCGCCCTATCTCGTCTCCGACACGGTGGTGACCCACGTGCCCCTCGTCGGCGACGGGGCCGGCGACGGCGACGGGGTCGGCACAGTGATCCAGACCACGGGCGCCGGCACCGCCCGGCGCTGGCACGATTTCGGCGGCGCGGCGGACGAGGACTTCTCGGTGCCGCTGCTCGTCGCGGCGCGCGCGGGAATCACGGTATCCGGCATCCGCCTTGCCACCGGCGTCGACGGGCCGGCCTGGTCGCACGCCGTGCTCTTTCCCGGTGTCCGTGCTTCCGGTGCGTCGCTGATCGCCACCGCGGGCTTCACGCGGGCGGCGGTGCTGTTCGATCTCACCTGGAGCGCGGACAATACGGCGCTGACGGCGCTGCACCCGGCGATCCGCTCCGACGGCGGCTGCGCCGCATGCTTCACGGACCACTGCGACCTCGCCGGCGAGAGCTTCGGCCTCGGCATCCTCGGCACCCGGCGCGAGCCGGACGACGTCGAGCCCGCGGACTGGGTCTGGGGACCGGGCGGCGCGGCGGGATTCGCCGACCACGGCTCCCGCCTCAGCGGCCTTGCGATCAGCGCCGCGGCGAAGACCGAGGCGCGGGCGGTGCAGGATCTCGAGTTCTTCGGCACGGCGGTTTGCGCCGGCGGCCGGCCCGACATGGCGAGCTTTGGCAGCGTCGACACCGTGATGTTCTTCGGCGGCACATGGGACGCCGACGAGGGCAACACCGCCCGCATCGGCTTTGCCTCCGGCCTCTGCCGCAACATCGTCTTCAGCAAGGTGCGCGCGAGCCGCAACACGATCTGGGTCGACGGTGTCGATACCGGCGCGACGCTCACCGCCGGCGAGCACCGGCAGCCCTTCCTCGACGTCGAGAGCAAGGACGGCAATCGCTGGATCCGCGGCAGTCTCGCCATCACGCCGACCCGGATCTCGCCCACGGTGACCGGGGGGGCCGCGCTCGGCACCAGCGCCAAGCCCTTCTCCGTGGTCAACGCGCAGGCGCTGCGCAGCCGCGGCGAGAACCTCGTCGTCCAGACCGACGGCGGTACCATCGACTTTCGCGTCGGCGATGCCATCGACCGCGTCTCGCTCGGCAAGGACGAACTGCGCCTCTTCGCCACCGAGGACGAGGTCGGCTGGTCGGTCACGCCGGGCGCCATCGTGCCGCGGGCGGACACCGGCACCAGCCTCGGCACGCCGACGGCCAATCTCGCGCTGGTCGGCGCGCGCCGGATCGTGTCCGCCGACGCGCTGTCGCTCGAAAGCGCCAGCGACGAGGTGACCGCGCCGACCCCGGCACGGGCGGATTCGTCCGAACGGGTCGCGACGACGCGATTCGTGCACGAGGCGATCGAGCCGTTCGCGACCCGCGCGGCCGCGGCGGCCGCCTGGATTCCCGACGACCAGCGGCTGCTCTGGTTCATCGACGACGGCCGGGTGTTCTGCTGCGTCCGCGCCGAGGCCGACACCGAGATCGAAACGCGCGACGGCGCGGCCTGGGCACTCGCGCCCCTGCAGGTCGGCGGTGCCCTCGGCGCGGCGGTCGTGACGAGTTCCATCGACACGGAAGGCGGCCGGCTCTGGCGCAGCGCGCCGAACGGCATGTTCGGCTGGGGCGTCACCGCCGCGCCCGTGTCGCTGACGGAACTCGACAACCTCGGCCTCGCCACCGGCGTCTACCGGGTCACGACCGACTACAACGGCGCCGGTGCCCTCCCCGCGGCCCTCGCCGGCCAGGGCTGCATCGTCGAGGTGCATCGCTACAACGCCGCGACGATCTCGCAGACGGTCTACCGGCAGGCGGCGGCGCTCGCCGGCGGCACCTGGCGCCGCTTCCACATCAGCGGCGACTGGCAGCCCTGGAAGCAGATCACCACGGCCGGCGTCATCGGCGCGGTCGGCGTCGCGGCGGGCAGCCCGTCCGGCGATCTGTTCGAACTCGTCGCCGGCGAAAACGGCGCCGCCGAGCGGCGCGCCTCGGGCTGGATGACTTGCGAGCGGCCGGACCTTGCGACGCCCGAGGTCGCGACGCCGTTCGGCGGCCTGTTCTGCTCGGCCGACATCGTCTGGACCTTCCCGAGCGAGTTCGAGGCGGGCGCCCTGCCCGTCGTCACCGTGACGGCGCCGCACCCCTCCGTGATCGGGTCGTCGATCGTCGCGCTCAGCGAGACGACCGTCACCTTCCGCCTCGTCGCGGCGCTGCCCGTCACCGAGCCGGTCACCATCCGCTGCAAGGCGGACGGGCGCTGGGCGACCCTCTCCTGAGCAAGCCGCCGGCCGCGTCCGCCGGTGCATGGCTGCTGTCCACAGGTGCGGTGCCGACGCGGCTTGCGCGGTGCTCCGGGGGCTTGCCGAAGCATGGGCCGGAGTTTCGGCGTCGAGGTTAATGCTGCGTTAATGATGCGGGGAGACGGCCTCTCCATGCCCTCTCCGGAGGCATTATCTTCCGGAGACCGGCAGGAGATTCGGCACCCCGGCCCGGCGGACCAGACGCCGCGGCCGACACGGGTGTCCTTCCCGGCGACGACAATTTGCGGACCCGGCACCAAAGACCGGGCCGTTCCAGACGACCGCAACATCACGCGCGCTCCCATCATGCGCGCCGCAGAGGAGCCGGCATCCCATGAACCGGAAGGGCGAAGCCGTGGCGACCGCAGGCGCGGGCCACGGCGACGAACAGGAACGAGCATGGCTCGTCGAAGCCGCGCGCCTGCTGCGACTGCTGCTCGCCGCGGCGGAGCATGCTCCGGACGGCGTCCTGACGCTGGCAAAGGACTCGCCGATCCTGTCGCTCGCCCGCCGGGCGGTGGGGGCGACCGCCGACGACATCGAATCGACGCGCACCGCCATGATGGCGCTGCGCGATCTGGTCTGGCGCGTCGACAGCGCGCGCGGCCTGCTCGAACAGCGCCTCGACGCGGCGGAGCGTGCCGAACTCGGCCAGTTGCTCGCCACCGACGACATCCATCGCTTCCTCGACCGCGAACGCCGCCCGGCCTTCGCGGCCTCGTGACCGGAACTCTGCCCGACAAGGTGGCGCCGCGCGCCGATCCGACGTATCAGACGGCGCAAGAACTGCGGTATGCCGCCTTGCGAGACGCTGGTCCGGAACGAACATGACAGTCACTGACGCGCCCACCGAAGGGAACATCCCCGGCATCGAGGCCCAGGTCGCGCGTCGGCGCACCTTCGCGATCATCTCGCACCCGGACGCCGGCAAGACGACGCTGACCGAGAAGCTGCTGCTGTTCGGCGGCGCCATCCAGCTCGCCGGCCAGGTTCGCGCCCGCGGCGAGCGCCGCCGCACCCGCTCCGACTGGATGGCGATTGAGCGCGATCGCGGCATCTCCGTCGTCACCTCGGTGATGACGTTCGAATACGACGGCCGCGTCTTCAACCTGCTCGACACGCCCGGCCACGAGGACTTCTCCGAGGACACCTACCGCACGCTGACCGCCGTCGACAGCGCGGTGATGGTGATCGACGCCGCGAAGGGCATCGAGGACCGGACGCGCAAGCTGTTCGAGGTCTGCCGCCTGCGCGACATCCCGATCGTCACCTTCATCAACAAGATGGACCGCGAGACGCGCGATCCCTTTGAGGTGCTGGACGAGATCGAGAAGACCCTCGCCCTCGACACCGCGCCGATCACCTGGCCGATCGGCGGCGGCCGCGACTTCCTCGGCACCTACGACCTCGCCGACCGCACCGTCCGGCTGATGAACGCCTCGGGGGACGACCACACCGACACGATCACCGACGCCGAGCTCGACGGCGTGCTCGAGAGCCGCCATCTCGGGCACATCCGCGAGGAGCTGGAACTCGCCCGCGACGGCTGCCATCCGTTCGACCTCGAGGCGTTCCGCGCCGGCTCGCTGACGCCGGTGTTCTGGGGCTCGGCCCTGCGCAACTTCGGCATCAAGGACCTGCTCGACGGCCTCGCCGCCTTCGCGCCGCCGCCGCGCGACCAGGCCGCCGACACCCGGCTGGTCCATGCGACCGAAGACAAGATGACGGCCTTCGTGTTCAAGATTCAGGCGAACATGGATCCGAACCACCGCGACCGCATCGCCTTCGTGCGCCTCTGCTCGGGCAAGCTGTCGCGCGGCATGAAGGCGAAGCACGTCCGCTCGGCGAAGACGATGAGCCTGCACACGCCGCAGTTCTTCTTTGCCCAGGAGCGCCAGCTGGCCGACGAAGCCTATGCCGGCGACGTCGTCGGCATTCCGAATCACGGCACGCTGCGGATCGGCGACACGCTGACCGAGGGCGAAACGATCACCTTCGTCGGCGTGCCGAGCTTTGCCCCGGAAATCCTGCGCCGCGTCCGGCTCGAGGACGCGATGAAGGCGAAGAAGCTGAAGCAGGCGCTGCAGGAACTCGCCGAGGAAGGCGTCGTGCAGGTGTTCCGCCCGGTGGACGGCTCGCCGGCCCTCGTCGGCTTCGTCGGTGCGCTGCAGCTCGACGTGCTGCAGAACCGCCTCGCCGCGGAGTACGGCCTCACCGTCGGCTTCGAGCCGAGCCAGTACAGCCTCGCCCGCTGGGTCGCGGCCGATACGCCGCGGGATCTCGACGAGTTCCTCGCCGCCAACCGTTCGGCGACGGCCGACGACGTTGACGGCGACCCCGTCTTGCTGTCGACATCGACCTACGCGCTCAATTACGTGCGCGACAAATGGCCGAAGCACCGATTTACGGCGATCAAGGAAGTCCAGGCCCGTTCCGGGTAACCGCCATGCAGGGCGCCGGGTCGCAGCGGGATTGCATGTTGCGATGCGAAATGGGATTGTTGCCCGATGACATCGGCGTGAACGCGGAGGAGCGCGGGCGGCTGAAACGCGAAATACACACGGTCGCCGGGGGAGCGGCGAGGTCTTCAAGGCGACACATTTTCTGGGCTCGCTTGAAACCGCTGCCGGGGGACGATCGTCAAAAAGACTGAGGCCGGGAGGTTTTTTGCCAGGGATCTGCGCGAATCGCGCCGGTCCGAGCCGCAACCACGCGGCACCCGCGAGAATTTCAACGTTCGAGAACCATATCACATGACGGTTTCGACGAATGACATTGCGATTGTCGGCTATGCCTGCAGGCTGCCCGGCGCATCCGATCCCGATGCCTTCTGGTCACTGCTGTCGCGCGGCGACTGCGTGATCTCGGAGGTGCGGCCGGATCGCTGGTCGAAGCAGCGCTTCGGCCACCCCGACCGCAACGTCATCGGCCGCAGCTACACCTGGGCGGCCGGCCAGATCGACGATGTCTGGGGCTTCGACCCGACGTTCTTCGGCATCTCGCCCCGCGAAGCCGTGCAGATGGATCCGCAGCAGCGCCTGATGCTGCAGGTGGTCTGGGAAGCGCTGGAGCATGGCGGCATCGTGCCGTCGTCGCTCGCCGGCAGCGAGACCGGCGTCTACGTCGGCGTTTCGGGCACCGACTATTCGCACACGCTGATCGTCGACCCGCCCGCCGGCGACATGCAGTCGATGACCGGCAACACGCTCTCGATCGTCTCGAACCGCATCTCCTACATCTTCGACCTGCGCGGCCCGAGCTTCTCGGTCGACACCGCCTGTTCGTCCTCGGTCGTCGCCATGCACGAGGCGCTGGAAGCGCTGCGCGCCGGGCGCATCGACACGGCGATCGTCGGCGGCGTCAACCTGCTGCTGTCGCCGTTCGCCTTCATCGGTTTCTCGCGCGCCTCGATGCTGAGCCCGACCGGCCTCTGCCGCGCCTTCGACGCCGCCGGCGACGGCTACGTCCGCTCCGAGGGCGCCGTCGCGCTGGTGCTGCGCACGGTGGGCGCCGCCCGCGCCGCCGGCAACACGATCCGCAGCATCGTCGCCGCATCCGGGATCAATTCCGACGGCCGCACCGCCGGCCTGTCGCTGCCCTCCTCCACCCAGCAGGCCGCCCTGCTCGCCGCCGTCTACGACCGCTTCGGCATCGACCCGGAATCCCTCGCCTTCGTTGAGGCGCACGGCACCGGCACCCGCGTCGGCGACCCGGCCGAGGCGAACGCGCTGGGCGAGGTGCTCGGCCGCCGCCGCCAGAGCCCGCTGCCCGTCGGCTCGGTCAAGACCAACATCGGCCACCTCGAGCCGGCCTCGGGTCTCGCCGGCGTGCTGAAGGCGCAGATGGCGCTGGAGCGCCGCCTGCTGCCCGCCTCGCTGCACTTCGAGACGCCGAACCCCGACATCGCCTTCGACGAGCTGAACATCCGCGTCGCCTCGCAGCCGATCGCGTTCGGGCCGTCGCTGACCCCGTATCACGCCGGCATCAACTCCTTCGGCTTTGGCGGCGCCAACGCGCACGTCGTGTTGCGCGAAGCGCCCGAGATCGCCGCGCCCGCCACCATCACCCGTCCGGCGCGGCAGGCGCCGCTGGTGGTCTCGGCCCAGTCGAAGGACGCCCTCGTCGCCCTCGCGGCCTCCTATCGCGACCGCCTCGCCGCCACCGACGACCGCGACGCGATCACCGTGGCGCGCGCCGCCGCCTGGCATCGCGAGCGGCTCGACCACCGCTTCGTCGCGCTCGGCAACAGCCGTGAGGAGATCATCGCGGCGCTCGACGCCTTCATCGCCGACGAAAACCGGCCGGCACCCGCGCGCTCGGGCCAGAAGTCGGCCTCGGTCGCCTTCGTCTATGCCGGCAACGGCTCGCAGTGGGCCGGCATGGGCCGCGCCGCGTACCAGACGGATTCCGCCTTCCGCTCCGCCTTCGAGGCGGTCAACCGGCTGTTCATGCGCGTCGCCGGCTGGTCGCTGGTGACGACCCTCTTCTCCGAGGATCTCGACACCGACATCGAGCGCACCGAGGTCGCCCAGCCGCTGCTGTTCGCGACGCAGGTGGCGCTGACCGAGGCGCTCGCCCGCCGCGGCCTCCGGCCCCAGGCCGTCGCCGGCCACAGCGTCGGCGAAGTCGCCGCGGCCTATGCCGCCGGCTCGCTCTCCATGGAGCAGGCCGTCTACCTGATCCACGTCCGCTCGACGCACCAGGAGGTCACCCGGCATCTCGGCGGCATGGCCGCCCTGCTGGTGCCGGCCGACAGCGCCCGCGAGGCGCTCGCCGACCCGGCGTTCGCCGGCATCGAGATCGCCGCCGACAACAGCCCGCGCAGCGTCACCCTCTCGGGCACCACCGACCTGCTCGACGCCTTCGGCAAGGCGGCGCGCAAGAAGCGCTGGGCGATGCGCAAGCTGCGCCTCGACTATCCGTTCCACTGCGCGCTGATCGAGCCGATCCGCGAGGCGCTCACCTTCTCGCTTGGCTCGCTGAAGCCGAAGCCGACCACGATCCCCTTCGTCTCGACCGTCACCGGCGCCGAGATCACCGGCCGCGAGCTCAACGCCGACTACTGGTGGCGCAATGTCCGCCAGCCGGTGCTGTTCCGCACCGCCATCGAGCAGATCGCCACCCTCGGCGCGCGCGTCTTCGTCGAGATCGGCCCGAAGCCGGTGCTGCAGACCTACGTCACCGACACGCTCGACGCCTCCGGCCACGTGGCGGCGACGCTCGCCACCCTCGACGAGAGCGACGCCGTCGGCGACGACATCGTCGGGGCGATCGTCGCCCGCGTGCTCACCGCCGGCGGCGCCATCGACGACGCGCGCTTCTTCGGCGAGGCCCCGGCCGGCCCGGTGGCGCTGCCGTCCTACCCCTGGCAGAACCAGCCCTACCGCTTCACCGGCACGGTGGAAGGCGTCGACCTTTTCGGCACCAACGGCGACCATCCGCTGCTCGGCGCGCGCGCCCGGGCCGACGGCGGGCCGTTCTTCGCCAACATCGACCCGGCCACCCTGCCCTGGCTCGCCGACCACAAGGTCGAGAACTCCACCGTCTTCCCCGCCGCCGGCTTCGTCGAGATGGCGCTCGCCGCCGCCCGCGTCGTGCTCGGCGACGGCCCGATCGAACTGCTCGACTTCGACATCCTGCGGCCCATGGTGCTCGACGACGGCGTGCGCGAGACCCGCGTCGAGGTCGACGCCGGCGCGCAGCTGGTCGAGATATCCAGCCGCCCGCGTCTCTCCGAGGAGGCCTGGTCGCTGCATGCCCGCTGCCGCATCGCCCGGCCGCCGGCGACGATCGCCGCCGTCGGCGCCGAGTCACCAGCGACCGCGGTGCTCGGCAAGCCGGCGCTCTATGCCCTGACCCGCCGTTTCGGCCTCAACTACGGCGACGCGTTCCAGCGCGCCGACGAGGTCCGGGCGACGGCCGACGGCCGCGTCACGGTGGCGCTGTCGCCGGATCAGGCCGCCCTCGTCGGCGACGACGCCTACGCCCTGCATCCGACCCTGCTCGACGCCGCCTTCCACGGCCTGTTCGTGCTGATCGACCGGCTCGCACCCGCCGACGGCGGCACCTCGTTCCTGCCCGTGCGGCTCGGCGAAGTCCGCCTCTACGCCGCCGGCCGCACCCCGGCCTCGGCGATCGTCGACGTTGTGCGCTCCTCGCCGCGCTCGGTCGAGGCGGTCGTCACCCTCATTGAGGCCGACGGCACCGTGATTGCCCGCGCGAGCGGCGTGCGCTTCAAGGCCGTGCCGCTGGTGCGCGCGGAAGACCCCGACGGCTTCGCGTTCCGGCTCAGCACGGTTCGTCTCGCCGACGCGGCCGACCCGGCGATGCTGCCCGCCGCCTGGAGCACGCCGGCCGAGCGCGCCGAGGCCCTCGGCATCGCCGCCGCGGAGGCGGCCGGCGACGCCGATCCGGACGAGGCCGCCCTGCTGATCGACGCCGCCGCCCGCGGCACCGTGGCCGACGCGCTGCGCCCGCTGGCCGGCGAAGACGGCGTCCTCGATCCCGCCGCCCTTGCCGCGTCCGGCACCGTGCATGCCGCCGCGCTGCCGCTGCTCTACCGCATGATCGACGCGCTGGAGGAGTTCGGCGTGGTGGAGGCCGACGGCGAGCGCTGGCGCTTTGCCGAAGACGCCGCCCTGCCGCCGCCGGCGACGATGATCGCCACGCTGCTCGCGGACCATCCGCGCCGCATCGCCGAGGTCGCCGCGCTGGTGCGCGTCGCCGGCCGGCTGCCGGCGCTGCTCTCCGGCGGCCTGCTCGGCGAGGGCGAGGCGCTGCTCGGCGCCGCCGCCGCCGAACATCTCGAACTCGCCTCGGTCGGCGCCCGCGCCCGCCTCGACGCGCTCGCCGCGATGACCGCAGATGCCGCATGCGCCTGGCCGGCCGACGCGCCGCTCCGGGTGCTGGTGCTCGGCACCGGCGCCGGCGAGATCGTCCGCGCCGTCGCCGGTGCGGTCGCCCGCCTCGACCGGCTCGCCGTCAGCGACGCCGACCGAACCCGCACCGAGCGCCTGCGCTTCGCCCTCTCCGATCTCGGCCGGGCCGAGGTGGTCGATCTCGACGGCTTCGGGCCCGCCGATCGCTTCGAGATCGTCGTCGCCGCGGCCGCCTTCGGCCGGCCCGACGGCCAGGCCGCGCTCTCCGCCGCGCGGCGGCTGCTCGCGCCGGGCGGCCTGCTCGTCGCCGCCGAGCGGGCGCCGAGCCTCGTCGCCGACCTCGTCGACGGCACCGCCGCCGCCTGGTGGCGCGGCAGCCTCGAGCCCTCGCTGCCCGTCGGCCCGCTCGACACCGCCGAGCGCTGGGCGACGCGCCTCGCTGCCGCCGGCTTCGACGCCGTCACGGCCCGAGCGGCCACGGCCGGCGAGGCGGAGGCGGTGCTGCTGTTCGCCCGCGGTCCCGCCGCCGAGCCCGCCGCGGCGCCCGCGCACCTCACGGACCCCGCCCTCGTCGTGTCGGCCGGGGCCTCGGTGACGCACCCCGTCGCCGACGCGCTGTGCGCGCTGCTCTCCGAACACCGTCGCCCGGTGCGCCTCGCCGTCGGCCGCGTCGACGAGACCGGCGCCCGGCTCGAGGCGCTGGACGCCGGCAGCGACAGCGACCTCGACGCGCTGCTCGCCGGCGCCGCGGTGAAGGACCTCGTGCTCCTCGCCGACACCCGCCACCCCGACCCGATGCAGGCGACCAGCGAAGCCATCGCGCTGATCCACGCCATCCTCAACGGCGCCATGCGCCCACCGGCGCGGCTCTGGATGGTGCTGCCGGGCGGCTCCGGCGCTGCCACCAGTCGGCCGCACGACCCGGTCGCCGCCGCCCTCTGGGGCCTCGGCCGCGTGCTGATGAACGAATACCCCGACGTCGAGACCCGCCTCGTCGACCTCGGCGCCGCCTTCGCCCCGTCGGAAGCCGCCGGCCGGATCGCGGCGCTGCTCGACGCGCCCGGTGACGAGCGCGAGATCCTGCTCGACCTCAACGGCCGCGCCGCACTGCGCGTCATTCCCGGCCCGCCGCTGGTCGCCCCGGCCGAGCGTGCCCGTGCCGGCGCGCTGCGCGGCGAAGTGCTGGCGATCGAGCGGCAGGGTTCGCTCGACGGCATCGGCTGGCACGCCTTCGCCCGCCCCGAGCTTTCCGGCGACCAGGTCGAGATCGAAGTGGTCGCGACCGGCCTCAACTTCCGCGACGTGATGTGGGCGATGGGCCTGCTGCCCGAGGAAGCGCTGGAAGACGGCTTTGCCGGCGCGACGCTCGGCATGGAATGCTCCGGCCGCATCAGCCGCGTCGGCCCGGACACGAAGCGCTTCCGCGTCGGCGACCCGGTGATCACCTTCGCCCCCGCCTGTTTCGCGAGCCACGTGACGGTCTCGGAAATCGCCGTCGCGCCGGTCCCGGCGACCGTCGACCTCGAAGCCGCGGCGACGATCCCGGTCACCTTCATCACGGCCTACTATGCGCTGGTCGAACTCGCGCGGATCGAGGAAGGTGAAACCGTCCTCATCCACGGCGGCGCCGGCGGCGTCGGCCTCGCGGCGCTGCAGATCGCCGTCTGGCGCGGCGCCCGCGTGATTGCCACGGCCGGCTCGGCCGACCGCCGCACGCTGCTGTCGATGCTCGGCGCCGACGCGGTGCTCGATTCCCGCTCGCTGCGCTTCCGCGACGAGGTGCTGCGGCTCACCGGCGGCGAGGGCGTCGACGTGGTGCTGAACTCGCTCTCGGGCGAGGCGATGGAGCGCAGCATCGACGTGCTGAAGCCGTTCGGCCGCTTCGTCGAGCTCGGCAAGCGCGACTTCTACGCCAACACCCGCATCGGGCTGCGCCCGTTCCGCCAGAACCTCTCCTATTTCGGCGTCGATGCCGACCAGCTGTTGACGCGGCGCCCGGCGCTCGGCCGGCGCCTGTTCGCCGAACTGGTCGCCCGCTTCGAGGAGAAGGCGTTCTCGGCGCTGCCGTACCGGATCTACCCGGCCGAGCGGATCTCCGACGCCTTCCGCCTGATGCAGCAGTCCGGCCACATCGGCAAGGTGCTGGTGCGCCCGCCGGTCGTCACCGGCACCGCGAACGGCCGCCGCACGGAAATCCGCGCCGACGCGACCTATCTGCTCGTCGGCGGCCTAGGCGGCTTCGGCGTCGAGACCGCGCGCCTGCTCGTCGAGCGCGGCGCGCGCCACCTCGTGCTGGCGAGCCGCTCCGGCACCGTCTCCGACACCGCGGCCCCCGTCGTCGCCGCAATGCGGGCGAAGGGTGCCGAGGTGCGGATCGCCGCCGCGGACGCGGCCCGCCGCGAGGACGTCAACCGGCTGATCGCGATGATCGACGCCGAGATGCCGCCGCTGAAGGGCGTGCTGCACACGGCGATGGTGATCGACGACGCGCTGTTCGCAAAGCTCGACCGGACCCGCATCGACGCGGTGATGGCGCCGAAGATCGCCGGCGCGCACAACCTCGACGAAGCGACCCGCGAGCACGAGCTCGACCTCTTCGTGCTCTATTCCTCGGCGACGACGCTGATCGGCAACCCCGGCCAGGCGGCCTACGTCGCCGCCAATGCCTATCTCGAGGGCCTCGCCCGCTCGCGCCGCGCCGAGGGGCTGCCCGCCATCGCCGTCGCCTGGGGCGCCATCGCCGATGCCGGCTACCTCGCCCGCAACGCCGACGTCAGCGCCATGCTCGGCGTGCGCATGGGCAAGCAGTCGCTCGCCGTGCGCACGGCGCTTGCCGGCCTCGACCTGATCCTCGACGCGGACCCCGCCGATCCGGTGATCGCCTACGCCCGCATGGACTGGGCGGCCGCCCGGCGCGAGCTGCCGATCATGGCGACGCCGCTCGCCGCGATCGTCGCCCGCGGCATCGTCGAGAACGCAGCCGCCGATGCCGGTGACGGCGAGATCGGCGCGATGATCCGCGACCTCGAGCCGGCGCAGGCGATGAAGCTCGTCGCCGACATCCTCGCCGGCGAAGTTTCGCGCATCCTGCGCCTGCCGGCCGAGGAGATCGAGATCACCCGGCCGCTGACCGAGATCGGCATGGATTCCCTGATGGCGCTGGAACTGCGCATGGCGGCCGAACAGCGCCTCGGCGTCGATATCCCGCTGCTTTCGCTGGCGAACGGCGCCGCGCTCGGCGATATTGCGCGGAAAGTCGTCGAGCGGTTGCAGGGTGCGTCGGAACGGCCGATGTCGGCCGAAGCCGACAACCTGGCCGCGCTTCACGTCGACAACGAAACCGACGAGGATGTCGCGACGGTGATGGGCGCCATCGAGGCGCGCAGCACCGAGATGAAGCGGCTGATCTGACAGCGCCGGACCGGCAAGAGCCGGCCGGACGCCGCACTGGCCCGCACGTACACCCCACCGGTCCTCCCCGGCGCGCGGTGCGCGGCGGCAACGGGTGCGGAACAACGGGGGACAGGCATGGTGGACCACAAGCGCGGTTTTGGCGGTGTCAGCGGATCGGAAAAGGCGGCGCTGGTCGCCGGACTGCGCGAGGCGACCCGGAACCGCAAGCCGAAGCCCGTCGCCGACCTGGCGGCGAACCCGCCCCGCACGATCAAGGCCTACGACTTCGCCAAGCTCGACGCCTACCGCGAACTGCGCATGCAGCGCGCGGCCGCCGACATGATGGGCATCGCCAACCCCTTCTTCCGCGCCCACGACGGCATCGCCCGCGCCGAGACCTCGATCGGCGGCAAGCCGCTGCTCAACTTCGCCTCCTACAACTACCTCGGCCTCAACGGCCACCCGCGCGTCGTCACGGCCGCGAAGCAGGCGATCGACCGCTACGGCACCACGGTGTCGGCGAGCCGCCTCGTCGCCGGCGAGCGGCCGATCCACCGCGAGCTGGAGCACGCCCTCGCCAGCCTGCACGGCGTCGAGGACGCCATCGTCATGGTGAGCGGCCACGCCACCAACGTCAGCACCATCGGCACGCTGCTCGGGCCGAAGGACCTGATCCTCTACGACAGCCTGATCCACAACTCGATCGCCGAAGGCGCCCGCCTCTCCGGCGCCGCCCGGCTGAGTTTCCCGCATAACGACTGGCGCTCCGTCGCTGCGACGCTCGAAAAGGTCCGCCACGACTACGACCGCGTGCTGATCGCCATCGAAGGCCTCTACTCGATGGACGGCGACATGCCGGACCTCGCGAAGTTCATCGAGGTGAAGGCCGAGCACGACGCCTGGCTGCTCGTCGACGAGGCCCATTCGCTCGGCGTGCTCGGCGCCACCGGCCGCGGCATCGCCGAGCACGCCGGCATCGACCCGGCCTCGGTCGAGATGTGGATGGGCACGCTGTCGAAAACCCTGTCGGGCTGCGGCGGCTACATCGCCGGCTCCTCGGCGCTGGTCGAGTTCCTGAAAGTGAAGGCACCGGGCTTCGTCTACTCGGTCGGCCTCGCACCGGCGCTGGCCGCCGCCGCGATCGCCTCGATCGAGGTGATGCTGGCCGAACCCGAGCGCGTGTCGCGCCTGCGCGACAACGGGCTGCTCTTCCTCGACGCCGCCCGCGCCGCCGGCCTCGATGTCGGTCTGTCGGAGGGCTATGCGGTGGTGCCGGTGATCGTCGGCGGCTCGGCACAGGCGGCGGTGCTCGCCGACAGCGTGTTCAAGCGCGGGCTCAACGCCCTGCCGATCATCTACCCCGCCGTGCCGGAAAAATCGGCCCGGCTGCGCTTCTTCATCACCTCCGACCACAGCGAGGCCGACGTCCGGCGCGCGGTCGCGATCACGGCGGAAGAATTCGCCAAGGTCCGGTCGACCGGGTCGATGCTGCGCCAGATGATGGGGCACTGAGGCGGCACGGCCAGCGCCGGCCGGCCGTCACTTTTCGCGGCTGTCGGCGTCCGGTTCGATCTCGGCCGCGAACGGCCGCATGAACCAGTCCGACAAGGCCGGCGGCAGCAGCGCGCCGAGGCGCATGCCGAGCAGCAGCGGCCAGGGAAAGGCGATCGACGCCCGCCTGGCCCTGAGCCCGCGCACGATCTTCGTCGCGGCGGCGTCCGCCCCGATCTCGAACGGACGTGCCCCGCGGTGCCTCGCCGACATCGGCGAGGTGACGAAGCCCGGGCAGACGACACTCACCGTGACCCCGAACGGCCGCAGCCAGCCGCGCAGCGCGATGCCATAGGCGCGCACCGCCGCCTTGCTGGCGCTGTAGGACGGCATGTCGGGCAGCGCGCGGATGCCGGCGAGCGAACTCACCAGCACGATGTGCCCCGCCCGCCGCGCCTGCATGGCGCCGAGCAGCGGCTCCACGGTATGCAGCACGCCGGCATAGTTGATCTCCAGCAGCCGCCGGCTCTGCCCTGCGGGCTCCGGCGCCCGGCCCGGCCCGAGGCCGGTGGTGACGCCGGCATTGGCGATCAGCAGGTCGACCGGCCCGTCCGCATCGAAGCCGGCGAGGAACGCGGCCATCGCCGCGGCATCGCGCACGTCGATCGCGGCGAGGACGACATCCGCCCCCTTGGCCCGGCAGAGACCGGCCGCCGCCTCCAGCCGCGCCGCATCGCGGCCGATCAGCCCGATTCGCACGCCAGGCGCCGCGAGTTCTGACGCCAGCGCCTGCCCGATTCCGCCGGAGGCCCCGGTGATGACGATGGAGCGCCAGGTGGGGGCCGGCCCGGAGGCTGGTGAGGTAGTGGGGGGCGTCATGAGGCAGAGGCCACGTTTGGACGGTCAACCGGTACGGTGAGCGGGAGCACCCCTCGTCCGCCTGATCGAGCCAGCGGCCAGCGTCGGCGCACCCGGCCTCGTCCTTCGAGACGGCCCGTGCCGGGCCTCCTCAGGATGAGGCCTTCCAAGGAATCTGTTTCTTTCTCATGAGGTAGACCTTTTCCCTCATCCTGAGGAGGTCGCGGAGCGACCGTCTCGAAGGACGAGGGGAAAGCCCCGGCGCCAGCCCGGCTCCCGCTGCGCGGGCTTTCGGCAAACTCCGCGCCGCACGACATCGCGATCCGGCGCAAAGCACCAGTCTCGGAACTCAATCGGAAACCGGTCACTTACTCGGCAGCGCGGCGGTAGTAGACCACGTCGCGGTCCTGCGGCGCGATCCGCGGCAGGACTTCGCCGTCGGAGAGCACACGCTCCGCCGCGGCGCGGGCACCGGCGGCGATGCCGGCGCGGGAATAGTAGCCGCCGCGGACCTGGATCGTCGCGGCGAGCACCCGGATGAAGGCCTCGACCAGATCGGCCTCGGGCTCCTCGGCGCCGGTCCAGAACGCGTCGAGCGGTCCCTGGAACGTCAGCCCCGGTACGTCGAAGATCGCGTTGCCGAGCGCGATCAGCGGCCGGCCGATCTGAAGGGTGGAGGTGCCGACCGTCGAGTTGATCGTCACCACGCCGGCCGACCGCTTGATCAGTTGGCCGACGTCGCCGCCCGAGATCGTCACCACCCGGTCGGCGCAGCCACATTCGGCCGCGAGTTCGGAGGCGACGCGGGCCCAGTCGACCAGCCCGTTGTCGAGCGGGTGCACCTTCAGCACCAGACGCGCGTTCGCCGGCGCCTTGCGGGCGAACGAGCGGATCACCCGCTCCATCGCTTCCTGCAGGCTGTCGAACGGCGAGTGCTTGCGGATCTGGTAGTCGGTGGCGAGTTGCAGCGGGAACAGGAAGAAGGGCTCGGTCCAGCCCTGGATCTCGTCGAGCTGGCGCTTGAGGCGCTTGCGGGACAGCGGCGAGCGGATGAACTTGCCGAGCCAACCCGCATATTCGGCGAGCGGGTGATGGATCGCGTGCCAGTGATAGTGCGGATAGAACACCGGCGAGAGGAAGACGTTGGAGAGGTTGTAGGCGACGTCCCAGGCGGCGAGCGTCGCGAAGCGCGAGGGATACAGCACCTTGAACGACGGTTTCGGCGCCGTCGCGGCCATCGCCCGGATACGCTCCGGCTCGCGCGGGAAGTGCGAGAAGCTCGTCATGCCGTCGCGTTCGAGCGTCAGCCAGTCCGGGCGGATGTAGCCGAGTTCGGTGACGTGGACGCGGATGTTGCGGGCATGTGCCTCGGCGATCGCCACCGCGTGGTGCGGCCGGCAGTCGCCCAGCAGCATGATGTCGGTGACGCCGCGGGTGTCGTAGAAGTCGGAGACGAAAGCACGCCAGTTCTCCAGCCGACCGCGATAGGCGACCGCACCCGGCAGCTTCCAGAAGATCTGATCGCCAAAGGAAATGTTGATGCGGAGCGCCTCGTGGCCCCGAACGATCAGCTCCCGCGCCACCCGATCGAGAAAGGGCGATGCCGGTCCTTGAAGAAAGAGAAAGACGCGTGTTTCAGCGTTTGCCATGCCGTCCCCGAACAAAATACGGCTGCGTCGTAACCAAAAAATGTTGCAGTGCTTATAACAGAGAGCCGGTAACCGGACCAGCTTTCAACCCCGTCCAATACGGTCTTTTAAGCACGAAACGGCCCGCACGTCCAGTCTAGGCCGAGCCATGCGCGGAAATCTGCCTTTTGATTAGGCATTGCGCAGGGTGCATAGCTGATATGTGCGGATCATGCAGCTTGATTTTTTCGCGCTGCAGCGGCATCGAAGGCTGCTGGCCGCGCCGGCCTTGTTCGTGAGCGGGAGAGTGACACCGAGCCTATGCTTATCACTCTGGCCGCACTGATCTTCTGTCTCGTCGCCGTCTATCTGCTCGAACGATTCGTGGCGCTGCCGAAGCTGCGGCGCGGCCGGCCGTGGCTGGCGCTCGCGATGGCGCTGCTGGCGGCGCTGGTGGTGTTCCTGTTCTGGTTCGCCCTGTCGTGGCGGCCCCTGTTCACGGCCTTCTCGACCGTGACGACGTTCACGATCGTCACCCTGATCAGCAATTTCAAATACGACGTGCTGTTCGAACCGCTGAGCTTTGCGGATTTCTGCCTTGCGCCGCAGGTCGTCCGCCATCCGGACCTCTACTACGCCGAATTCCTCTACAGCTGGCCGTTCGGAGCAGCGATGGTGGCGCTGCTCGGGGCCATCGCCGTGTGGTTCTCGCTGGAGCCGACGGTGATCCCCCGCCTGCGCTTCGGCGTGCCGCTGGCCGGAATCGCCGGCCTGATGGCCTTCGGCGCCGCGCTCGGCACGCTCTGGGGGCTCGGCCGCTGGCCGGTGACCTCCGCGGCGCTGCGCCGGCTGGCGCCCGGGCCGAACATCCGCGACGACACCGGCCGCTTCGGCCTGTTCGGCGGCATGGCGATCCACCTGACGCGCTGGCTCGCGACGCCGCCCGGCCGCGAGACGCCGTGGCCGACCGAGCCGCACCCGCACTGGCCGCTGCTCGCCGGGGAATCGCTGCCGCCGCTGATCGTGGCGATCCAGTCCGAGTCCTTCGTCGATCTCGGCGCTGCGGGATTCGGCCCGCATGAACTGCCCAATCTCGAGCGGGCGCGCCGGCGCGCCCTCGCCCACGGCCGCCTCGTCGTGCCGACGGCCGGCGCCTGGACCATGCGCTCGGAATACTCGTTCCTCACCGGCCGCCCCCTGTCGGACTACCGCTTCGACGCGCTCGACCCCTATCTCCGCTCGGCCTTCGGCGCGCCGGAGACGGCGGCGCAGCGCCTCGGCGGCGCCGGCTTCGAGGCGGCCTTCGTCCATCCCTTCGACATCCGCTTCTTCCAGCGCCACCGCATCTACCCGCGCTTCGGCTTCCGGCGGATCATCGAGCAGGCGGCGTTCGAGAGCGGTGACCGGTTCGGCTATTTCGTGTCGGACGAAGCGGTGACGGATCGCATCCTCGACCTCGTGACGACCGGCACGCGGCCGCAGTTCGTCTATGCGGTGACGATGGAAAACCACAACCCGTGGCGCGAGGGCCGGATCGACGGCATCGACGACCCGCTGCAGCAGTACATGCATCACGCCGCCAACGCCGACCGCATGCTCGGCCGGCTGATCGACGCGCTCGACGCCGGCGGCCGCGAGGCGGTGCTGTGCTTCTACGGCGACCACGTGCCGATTCTGCGGGCCGTGGCGCACCCCTTCCCCGACATCCGCACCGATTACGTGATCCTGCGCTGCGGCCCGGGTATCGACCCGGCCGCCGAGACCGGCGTCCTCCCGGTCAATGCGGCGATCGAGGACCTGATGGGCATGCTGATGGCGGTCCGGGTCTGACCGGCGCCCGTCAGCGCCCGCCGAGCGCGCGGTAGATCTTGCCGCCAGGACGGCCGGTCGCCGGCATGCCGGCCCGCTTCTCGGCGTCGGCGATCGCCGCCCGCGACAGCGGCCCGATCTTGCCGTCCGGCTCGCCGATGTCGTAGCCCTTGGCGATCAGCAGGTGCTGCAGCTGCAGCCGCTGCGCCCGCGACAGCGGCGGGTCGTCCGTCGGCCACGGCGTCCGCAGCGTCGGGTAACCCGCGAGGCGGTCGGCGAGATGCGAGATCGCGAGGGCGTAGGATTCCGCCTGATTGTAGGCGTAGATCGCGTCGAAGTTCGAGAAGACGAGGAAACCCGGCCCGGTCGGCCCGGCGGGCAGCAGCAGCCCGGCCTCGCCGCGGCCCGTCAGCGCCGAGCCGTCGGCGCGGACGACGCCGCGCTTCGACCAGCTGTCGATCGACGCACGCTTGCGCCGGCCGCTCGGCCCGCTGTAGCGCACCGGTGCGCGCACCTCGATCATCCACGGCGACCCGGCGCGCCAGCCCGCCCGCTTCAGATAGTTCGCGGTCGAGCCCAGCGCGTCGGCGACCGAGCCGACGAGGTCGCGCCGGCCGTCGCCATCGAAATCGACCGCGAGGCGCTGGTAGGTGGACGGGATGAACTGCGTCTGCCCAAAGGCGCCGGCCCAGGAGCCATAAAGCTTGTCGAGCGCGAGATCGCCGCGGTCGACGAGACGCAGCGCGGCGATCAGCTCGGTGCGCCAGAACTCGGTGCGCCGACCGGCGGCACAGGTGAGCGTCGCGAGCGCATGCGGCAGGAAGTTGTCGCCGGCGTCGCGGCCGTAGTTGGATTCGACGCCCCAGACCGCCGCGATCACATGACGATCGACACCGAACTGGCGCTCCGCCGCGCGCAGCACCCGGTCGTAGCGCGCCATCATCGCCCGGCCGTCCTCGACGCGCTGCTCGTCGACGAGGAAGCCGATGTAATCCCAGATCGGCGTCTTGAACTCCGGCTGCGACCCGGCGAGGCGCAAGACCTTCTCGTCGCGCTGCGCCCCGCGCAGCGCGGCCGCCGCCGTCGTCTTGCTCACCCCCGCCCGGACCACGGTGTCCTCAAGGGTCCGCAGGCAGCCGGCGAAGTCCGCCGCGGCGGGGGACGCGCCGACGAGCAGCACGGACAGGGCGGCAAAGGCGATACGCATGGGGTCTCCTCGGGGTTCGGCACGTGCGGATGGCCGATTTGCCTGTGAGTGTCGCGGATCGGGACGCCGAGTTCAAACCGGAACGGCATCCTGCCGCAAATGGCACGATTGCCTCCCCGGACGTTCCCCCTTATCGACGAGGGTGATGCGGCGGCGACGCGGGCGCCGGCCCGGCGTCCGCCAGGGCATCGGGCGAGCGGACGGACTGCGAGACCGTGAGCGACGAATCACCTGTCCCCGAGGACGATGGCCGCCCGGCGCTGCGTCGCGGCTGGACCACGGGCGCCTGCGCCACGGCGGCGACGCGGGCGGCCTGCGAGGTGCTGGCGGGACGGCCGGCACCGGCCGAGGTGGTGATCACCCTCCCCGGCGGCCAGACGCCGATGTTCGCCATCGCCCGCTGCGACCTGCGCGACGACGGCGTCGAAGCGGCCGTGATCAAGGACGCCGGTGACGATCCCGACGTCACTCACGGCGCCCTCGTCGTCGCCCGGCTGCGCCCGGCGCCCCCCGGCAGCGGCATCGTCTTCGCGGCGGGGCCCGGCGTCGGCATGGTGACCCGGCCCGGCCTGCCGATCCCGCCCGGCGAGCCGGCGATCAACCCGGTGCCGCGCCAGATGATGCGCGCGGCGATCGCCGAGGCGTTCCCCGGTGTCGCCGTCGACCTCGTCGTCGAGATCGGCATCGAGAACGGCGCGAAGCTCGCCGAGCGGACGCTGAACGGCCGGCTCGGCATCGTCGGCGGCCTCTCGATCCTCGGCACGACCGGCATCGTGATCCCGTTCTCCTGCGCCGCCTGGATCCACTCGATCCACCGCGGCATCGACGTCGCCCGGGCGATGGGCATCGATCACATCGCCGGCTCCACCGGCTCGACCTCCGAAGCCGCCATCGGCGCCCTCGACCGGCTGCCCGAGACCGCGCTGATCGAGATGGGCGACTTCGTCGGCGGCATGCTGAAGTACCTCAACCGCCATCCGGTGCCGCGCGTCACCATCGCCGGCGGCTTCGCCAAGATGACCAAGCTCGCGCAAGGGTTGCTCGACCTGCATTCGGCCCGGGGCGGGGTCGACCTCGACTGGCTCGCCGATCGTCTCGCCGAGGCCGGTGCGGCCCCGGACGTGGTGATCCGCAGCCGGCGCGCCAACAGCGCCCTCGAAGTGCTGGGTCTCGCCGAGACCGCCGGGATCTCCATTGCGGCTATCGTGGCGAGAACCGCAGAAAAGCGGGCTTCCGCGGCACTCGGCCGTCCCGACTGCCACCTCGATGTCGCCGTGTTCGACAGGTCCGGACAGCTCCTCGCGCGCACGGACTGACGGCTTACCCTCCTGAAATCTTGGGGGGTCAATTCACCAATATAATACCCGATGATTAGGCGGTCGTTCACCCTCGCAGGACATATCATCTCCCTGCTGCAGGAGAGGATTTTTGTTCACCAGGCTTCAACCGCTGCTCGTCATCGCCGTCGCCAGCATCGGAGCCATCGCGCCCGCCCTGCTCGGCCACGGACTGCTGATGTTCGACGCGCGCAGCCGCGCCGAAGCCGAGAACGCGACCATTGCCGCCGAGATGGTCAACCGGGCGGAAACCGCGATCGCCAACGCGATCGACGTCACCGCGAGGCTCTCCGCCGCGGGATTGTCCGACTGCAACGCCTTCGGCCTCGCCGCGATGCGGAACGAGCTGTTTCGCAACTATACGATCCGCAGCATCGGCGTCCTCGACGGCACCGATTCCTTCGCCTGCTCGCACTACGGCCGACAGGAGAACTTCGGCATCACCAATCCGGTGACGGTGGCCGAGGACATCTCCATCGTCGTGGTCGAGGCTTCCAATCTCGCCGACCGCACGCTGCTGGTCCGGCGCGAGACCCATAACGGCGCGCTGCTCGGCGTCCTGCTGACGCCGCAGGCCGTCGCCGTCGACATCCTGCCGCGCGTCAGCCGCGACCACACCGTCGCCGAGCTGCGCTTTACCGACGACACGCTGATCGCGACCATCCCCTCGCCCGCCAGCGGCGACAGCCGCGCCGTCTCGCCCGTCGATGATGCGATCAGCTCCAGCGCCTGCTCGTCGCCCTACGGCTTCTGCGTGACGGTGATGTCGCCCTTCGCGGTGACCTGGGCGAGCTATCGCAATCTGCAGATCGTCGCCGCCCTCGGCAGCGTGCTCTGCGCCGTGCTCGCGATGGTCGGCGCCTCGCTGTTCCAGCGGCGCTTCGCCAGCCTCGACGTGCGCATCCGGCGCGCGCTGAAATCCGGCGCGTTCGAGCCGCACTACCAGCCGATCGTCGACATCCGCACCGGGCGCATCGCGGGCTGCGAGGTGCTGATGCGCTGGCGCCGGCCCGACGGCGTGCTGATTCCCCCCTCCGAGTTCATCGACAAGGCCGAGGCGACCGGCCTGATCCTGCCGATGACCGACCAGATCATGCGCCGCGCGGCGGAGGAGCTGCGCGACGTCTGCGCCGCGAACCCGGAGTTCCGCCTCGCCTTCAACCTCGTCGACAGCCACTTCGACTCGTTCAAGATCGTCACCACGATCGAGACGATCTTCGACCGCCTCGCCATCCCGCTGCACCACGTCTCGGTCGAGGTCACCGAGCGGCGGCCGCTGAAGAACGTCGAACGCGCCCGCATCGTCATCCGCCGGCTGCAGTCGATCGGCGTCAAGGTGGCGCTCGACGACGTCGGCACCGGCCACAGCGGCCTCGCCC
The DNA here is from genome assembly GCF_015904235.1 of Methylobrevis albus. Classification (GTDB taxonomy): domain Bacteria; phylum Pseudomonadota; class Alphaproteobacteria; order Rhizobiales; family Pleomorphomonadaceae; genus Methylobrevis_A; species Methylobrevis_A albus. The sequence continues at coordinate 73,368 of NZ_JADZLT010000039.1, read as the reverse complement.
ACCTGCAGCAGCTCGGCGTCGACACCATCAAGATCGACAAGTTCTTCATCGACGTCATCGCCAAGGACGGCTCCGGCTCGCCCTTCGTCGAATCGCTCGTCTCGATCGCGCACCGGCTCGGCATGGACGTCGTCGCCGAGGGCGTCGAGACCTACGACCAGCTGCTCTACCTGCGTGAGCGCGGCGTGCAGAAGGCGCAAGGCTACCTGTTCGGGCGCCCGGTCCCGAAATCCGAGTTCATCGCCCTGATGGAGCGCGCCGCCGGCCCGGTGATCGACGAGGCCGCCCGCAGCGACGCGTCTGTGGCCGGCGAAGCCCGCCTGCGACGCGGCCCCGCGGCCGTCCCGGCGACGGCACGGCCGGAGAGCAGCCGCACGGCGGTCGCCAGCTGATCGGTCGCCCGCAGCCGCGCCCCGAAGAAGGCCGGCGTCGCGGCTGCACCATCCCTGCAACGAAAAACGCCCTGCCGGTGACCGGCAGGGCGTTTTGGTTCGTATCGCTGCGTCCCGAGCCCGGACTCAGGCCGAGATGGCGACCGGCTGGCGCGCCGGTGTCGCGATCCGCTCGCGGTTCAGGTTTTCCGCGACGAGGAACGCGAGTTCGATCGCCTGGTCGGCATTGAGCCGCGGGTCGCAGTGCGTGTGGTAGCGGTCGTGCAGGTCGTCCGCGGTGATCGCCTTGGCGCCGCCGGTGCATTCGGTGACGTTCTTGCCCGTCATCTCGATGTGGATGCCACCGGCATGGGTGCCCTCGGCGCGGTGCACCGCGAAGAACGCCTCGACCTCGCGCAGGATGCGGTCGAACGGCCGCGTCTTGTAGCCGCCCATCGTCACCGTGTTGCCGTGCATCGGATCGCACGACCAAACCACCTCGCGGCCCTCGCGCTTCACCGCCCGGACCAGAGCGGGCATGTGGTCGTAGACCTTGTCGGCGCCGAAGCGGCCGATCAGCGTCAGCCGGCCCGGCTCGTTGACCGGGTTGAGGATGTCGATCAGGCGGAGCAGGTCGTCCGGCGCCAGCGTCGGGCCGCACTTCAGGCCGATCGGGTTCTTGATGCCGCGGCAGTACTCGATGTGGGCATGGTCGGCCTGGCGGGTGCGGTCGCCGATCCAGATCATGTGGCCCGACGTCGCGTACCAGTCGCCGCTCGTCGAATCGACGCGCGTCATCGCCTGCTCGAAGCCGAGCAGCAGCGCCTCGTGGCTGGTGTAGATGTCCGTCGAGCGCAGCTCCGGCGCCTTCTCCGGATCGATGCCACAGGCACGCATGAAGGCGAGCGAGTGGGTGATCCGGTCGGCGAGCTCCTGGTAGCGGTGGCTCTGCGGGCTGTCCTTGACGAAGCCGAGCATCCACTGGTGCACGTTGTCGAGGTTGGCGTAGCCGCCCTGCGCGAAGGCGCGAAGCAGGTTCAGCGTCGCCGCCGACTGGCGATACGCGTCTTCCTGGCGGCGCGGATCGGGGATGCGGGCCTCGGGCGTGAACTCGATGCCGTTGATGATGTCGCCGCGATACGACGGCAGCTCGATCTCGCCCTGGCGCTCGATGTTCGACGAGCGCGGCTTGGCGAACTGGCCCGCGATGCGGCCGACCTTCACCACCGGCTGCGCTGCCGCATAGGTCAGCACGACCGCCATCTGCAGGAAGACGCGGAAGAAATCGCGGATGTTGTCGGCGTGGTGCTCGGCAAACGCCTCCGCACAGTCACCGCCCTGGAGCAGAAACGCCCGGCCCGCCGCGACATCCGCGAGCTGCTTCTTGAGCTTGCGCGCCTCGCCGGCAAACACCAGCGGCGGATAGCTCGCGAGGCGGCCCTCGACGGCCGCGAGTTCGGCGAGGTCGGGGTAGTCGGGAACCTGCTGGATCGGCTTCGATCTCCAGGTGTCGGGCTTCCAGGCGGTGGTCATCGTGTTGGTCTCGCTGTCATCCGGCGCGGCGATGCTGTCCGGTGGGCCTTGTGGCTCCAGTTTCCGCGAAGAAGGCGCTTATACACATCGCACGGCGGCTTGACCACCTTGCGGCGCGGTAGGTTTGCACGCGGCAAGCCTCAGATGGGGAACGGGGATCCGGCTTGCGAGATCAGAGCAGCCCGAGATCGCCGAGCGCCTTGCGCATCTCCGGCGGCATCTCCTCGCCGTCGCCGCGCAGCTCGAGGTCCCGCGGCGCGTCCTTCGGCTCGTAGTAGCGCCAGCCCTGGAACGGGCGCTTCGGCTGGATGGCGGTCAGCGTCAGGACCGGCTCCAGCACCAGGTCGCAGCGCGAGATGCCGTCGTCGCCGGTGACGGGGCGGATGTCGAGCAGGCGCTGGCGCACCTGCACGCCGCCCTTGATCACCCAGTAGAGCGACCCGCCGTCGAGGATCTCGGCGGCGCGCTTCGGCATCATGCGGGTGGTGTGGATCTGCTCTTCCGGCCGGCCGGTGCGCCGGCGCACCGCCATGCGCTCGTCGACCCAGGCCTGGAGGTCCTCGACCGAGTCGGCGCCGACACAGAGCTTGATCAGATGCAACGTCATCGCGGACCAGATGGCGCGGATCGGCGCCGCCGTCAAAGGGGTCACGCGCCGCCGTCCACAGGGCCGTCGCCCCAGAGACGGTCGAGGCGCGGCGACAGCCCGCGTTTCAGGCCTCGCGGCGCAGCCGCTCGCTCGGCGTGCGCATGGTGACGAGTTCTTCCGCCGCGGTCGGATGCACCGCCATCGTGCGGTCGAAGTCCGCCTTGGTCGCGCCCATGCCGACGGCGATGCCGATGAGCTGGATCATCTCGCCGGCCTCCGGCCCGAGCACATGCACGCCGAGCACAAGGTCGGTCTCCGCATCGACAAGGATCTTCATCAGCACCCGCTCGTCGCGGCCGGCCAGCGTGTTGCGCATCGGGCGGAACTTCGCGCGGTAGACATCGACGGCCGCGTGGGCCGCCACCGCCTGCTCCTGGGTCAGGCCGATCGTGCCGAGCTCGGGGGTCGAGAACACCGCCGTCGGGATCAGCCGGTGGTCGACGATTACGTCGCGCTTGCCGAACACCGTGTCGGCGAAGGCATGGCCCTCGCGGATCGCGACCGGGGTCAGGTTGACGCGGTTGGTGACGTCGCCGACGGCGTGGATCGTTTCGACCGTGCTCTGCGAATGCGCGTCGACGATCACCGCCCCGACCCCGTCCACGGCGACACCGGCCGCCTCGAGACCGAGGTCGTCGGTATTCGGAATGCGGCCGGTCGCGGCCAGCACCACGTCGGCGCCGATTCGCTCGCCGCTGGTGGTGACGACCACCAGGCCGTCCGCCTCCCGCTGCACCGCCTGCACGTCGGCGTGGGTATGGATGCGCACGCCGCGCGCGCCCATCTCGTCGGTGAGCGCCGCGGCGAGTTCGGCGTCGAAGCCGCGCAGGATCTGCGCGCCACGGTAGAGCAGCGTCGTCTCGGAGCCGAGCCCGGCGAAGATGCCGGCGAACTCGACGGCGATGTAGCCGCCGCCGATGATGACGACGCGCTTCGGCAACGCCTTGAGGTCGAAGACCTCGTTCGAGGTGATGACGTGCTCGGCGCCCGGGAACGTCGGCACATAGGGCCGCGCTCCGGTCGCGATCAGCACCCGCTCGGCCGTCACGGTGCGGTCGCCGGCGAGCAGCCGGATCGTGTGCGCGTCGACGAACTCGGCCCGCGACGGGATGATCTCCACGCCGGCCCGCCCGAGGTTGCCGCGGTAGGCGCCCTCGAGGCGGTCGATCTCGCGGTCCTTCGCGGCGATCAGGCTCGCCCAGTCGAACGACGGTGCCGGCACCGTCCAGCCGAAGCCGGCGGCGTCCTCGAAGGCGTCGGTGAAGCGGGCGGCGTAGACGAGCAGCTTCTTCGGCACGCAGCCGCGAATCACGCAGGTGCCGCCGACGCGGTATTCCTCGGCGACCGCGACGCGCGCGCCATAGCCCGCCGCGATCCGCGCGGCCCGGACACCGCCCGAGCCGCCGCCGATGACGAAGAGATCATAGTCGTACGTGGTCATGCCCCGGCGCCCCCGTGCCGGTTCGGATCTGACGGGCGCAAGCCATCCGGCGGCTGGCGCGCTCGCCGTGCGGCCTCAGAAGGTGTGGCCGCGCTTCAGCAGTTCTTCGCGGGAGAGCGTGACGATCTCGGTCGAGAGCGCCTCGCGCCAGGTCGTGGCGGCGCGCACGCTGTCCTGCACGATCGCCGGCATCAGCTGGCCGAACTTCTGGCCGACCGGCGAGGTGTAGAACGCGGTGATGCCGTTGAGTTCTTCTTCCGTCAGCCGGGCCGCCCAGAGCCGCTCGAGCTGGCGGTCGAGTTCGGGGCGGCGGCTGGCGAGCTTCAGCGCCACCTCGTTCACCACCGCGTCGATGTCCGACACCGCCGACGGGTTCGAGCGCTGGAACAGCGCCTTCGCCTGGTCGGCGAGCACCGGCAGGATCCGGTCGAACTGTTCGGAGGCGTGTGCCGCGTCGATCGCGTTCCGCGCGGCGGCGATGTGCGAGGGCGTGAACTCCTGCGCCTGCACCGGCAGGGCGAACGCCGCCGCGAGCAGCAGGCCGGCGACGGGGCCAAGGAAGTATCGGCTACGGATCATCAGAAATCTCCGGATGAATTCAAAGGCTCGGGCGGTCGATCCGTTCGACGCCGGTCCGCCCGGCGATAATGACGGTGGAGGCGAGATCGATGAAAAGGCCGTGCTCGACGACGCCAGGGATGGCGGAAAGCGCCGATGCGAGGGCTTTTGGGGCTGAAATCTGGCGAAATGATGCATCGACGATCCAGTTGCCCTGGTCGGTGACGCGGCGGTTGCCATTGCTGTCCATCCGGAACGCCAGCGAGCCCGAGAGGTCCAGCCCCGCCGCCGCGGCGCGGATCGCCCGGAGCGTCGCACCCGTCCCGAAGGTCACCACTTCGATCGGCAGCGGAAAGGCGCCGAGCCATTCGACGCGCTTGCTCTCGTCGGTGATCACCACCATCCGCGCGCTGTCGGCCGCGACGATCTTCTCGCGCAGCAAGGCTCCGCCGCCACCCTTGACGAGGTTGAGTTCGCCGTCGAACTCGTCGGCGCCGTCGACCGTGAGGTCGAGCCCGTCGACGTCGTCGAGCGTCGTCAGCGGCACGCCGAGTTCGCGCGCCAGCGCCGCCGTCGCCTCGGACGTCGGCACGCCGACGACTTCGAGCCCGGCCGCGACCCGCTCGGCGAGCAGCCGCACGAACCAGGATGCCGTCGATCCGGTGCCGAGACCGAGCCGCATGCCGTTCGCGACCATCTCCAGCGCCGCAGCCGCCGCCTCGCGCTTCAGCGCGTCCGCCGTGGTCATGCGCGTCGTCTCCCTGCCTGTCACGAAACGGTCCGGCCCGTCATCGCCGGGACCACGGGACAAGCGGCGTGATTAGCACGCCGCCCCGCGCGGTCAAGCACCGCGAGCCCGATCGCGGCTTGCGGCGATGCCGGGCGGCGGCTATCGAACGCTGATGAACCGGATCGATCCCGAAACCGCACCCGCCACCGGCGCCCCCGTCGTCGTGTTCGACCTCGACGGCACGCTGCTCGACACCGCGCACGACCTGATCGGCGCCGTCAACCGCGTGATGGCCGAGGAAGGGTTGCCGCCGATCGAGGTCGACCCGCACCGGGTGACGGTCGGCCGCGGCGGCCGCGCCATGGTCGCCGCCGCCCTCGCCGCAGCCGAGGTGCCCCACGACGAGGAGCGGCTCGACCGCCTCACGCTCCGCTTCGTCGAGCTCTACATGGACAACGTCGCCGACCGCACGGTGCCGTTTCCGAATGTCGAGGCGGCTCTCGACCGGCTCGCCGCCGCCGGCATCGTCCTCGCCGTCTGCACCAACAAGCGCGTCGGTCTCGCCGAGGCCCTGTTCGCCGCGATCGGCTGGACCGACCGCTTCGCCGCGGTCTGCGGCGGCGACAGCTTCGACGTCAGGAAGCCCGAGCCCGGCCATATCCTGCTGACCATCGCGGCCGCCGGCGGCGATCCGGCGGCGGCCGTGATGGTGGGAGATTCGGCGGCCGACATCGACGCGGCCCGCGCCGCGGGCATCCCCGTCGTCGGCGTCACCTTCGGCTATACGCCGACGCCCGTGCGCGACCTCGGCCCCGATGCCGTGATCGACGACTTCGCCGACCTCTGGCCGGCCCTGCTGGAGATCGCCCCGCCGGCGCTTGCCGCCCGCCTCGGGGCGACAGACGAAACAGCCCCGATCGGCGCTTGACTTGCCCGGCGGCGCTCACTTATATCGCCGCACCGAACGAACAGGTCGGGCGCGTAGCTCAGCGGGAGAGCATTCGCTTCACACGCGAAGGGTCACAGGTTCAATCCCTGTCGCGCCCACCATTCGAAACAAGGGCTTAGCGGATCGCCGCTGGGCCCTTTTTCTTTGGGAGCGCGGTCGATGTACACCGCGCACCAACTGTCGATTAAACCCGAAAAGCAGTCGCACCCGTCACCGGCCGGTTCGAGGCCAACACGGGTCGTTCCTGAAGTTCTCAGGATGAAACAGCTTCGGCAAAGCTGGAGAAGTCGGCTGACGTACAATGGACGTCAGCCGACCGGCGATCAGCCGAAGGGGAAGCGCTGGCCACGGCTATTGATCAGAAAATATCCACTGCCGTCTGTCACGATCTTGTCGCAGCGGGATTTACCGTCATCGAAGTTGACACAGATCGAGCCTTCAGAAATGCGGTATTTTCCGGGACTACCGCCCTTGTAGTTGTAACTTCCGTCCGCCCCATAGAACATCGCATTGCTTACCGTTCGCCCGACCGCGATCTTTTCGATCTCCGCCTTGGTAGCAGGGCGCTCGCCTTGCTTTGAGGCGTCGGAAGTATTGCAGCCCGCGAGAGCAAGTGTACTGACCAGAACAATGGTTTGAAGCTTCATAATAAATTCTCCTACATCAACCGCAATAAATCAGCACGAGTCTGGAAGCAGCGCAATGCCGGTTTTGTTCAGTGCTCCGTTTTTTTCAAGGTAAAATGAAGGTCGATGGAGGCGTTGCGCGCGGCTTGCGCGTCACGGCAAGACGGCGACCCGGCACCAGACCGGAGACCGGTGGAATTTGCGTCCCGACTACTTCGCATCAGGGTGCGCCGCAGCATCGACACGCCGAAACCATCGAAGTACCATCCAGTTGAAACCAGAAACGCCGTGAGACTTACGATTGAGCGCGCCATGACACTCGGTCAATTCGCCGAAATCGCGCGTCTTCTCTGATGGCGGCGCGGGTCGGCTCCATTTTCAACCGGAATGTCGATGCGGCAAGCCTGAAAACTGCCTTGGCCTCTTCGGGAGCAACGATGGCCCTATTCCAGGCTGATGCTGAGCGCCGGTTTCGGGCGTTTTAGAGCCGGTTCGACGGAGTGGGTCGCGATCTTGGAGAATCGTCGCGCCGCCTTTGTTGATCCGGCGGCGTTGCGTCGCGTCGTGCGCGAGGAAGCAGGCTCAACCTGCCGGGCCGGGCGCTCAGCCCTGGTGCGTGAACAGCGGGCTCTGGCCGCCGAGGACATAGGCGTCCGAATAGTCGAACGACCCGTACGGCATGCCGAGATCCTCGATGTTGGCAAATCGTGTCACGCCGTCCGCCGCCAGCCGGCGATAGGTGTAGAACAGCGCGTTCTGGTCGACCCACCACGCATTGATGCCGCGATCGACGACGCGCTGCAGGTGTTGCGCCATGTCGCGGGAGGCCATCGTCGCCGCATGGCGGCCGCGCTCGGAGCCGATCAGCACCACGCAGGCGGCGTTGATCTGGTTCCAGCCATAGGTGCGCGGATAGCGGCAGACGGTGCGCCGCGCCGCGCTCGCTTCCCGCACGACGCGAATCTTGTCGTACATCCGCAGGCCGATGTCGGCGGCAGCGAAGGCCGGATTGGCGGCGAAACCGTCCGGGTTGGAACGGAAGTGCACGTCGATGTCGGTGAGCACGACGCGGTCGGCGACATGGTCGAGCAGCACCGGGGCGCGCAGGAACCGCATGCTGGCATAATAGGCCGGCAGCGCCAGCGGCGGCGTCTCCACCGAGAACGAGACGTTGTCCGCCCCCGCGCCGATGTCGCGGATCGCCGCCCAGGCCTCGTCCGGCGCGCCGGCGACGTGGAGGTGGGCGCGGGTGCGCGAGCCGGTCTCGCGCAGCGACGCGAGGTAGGACGGGCCGTAGCGGCGGAAATAGCGCACGTCGGCGCAGGCGACGAACGCCGCCTCGGCCTTCGCCGTCGATCCGAAATCAACGTCGACCGCGCCCAGCGCGTCGCTGACCTGATAGCGGTCCATGTCGGCGACGAAGCTCGACGCACCGGACTTCGCGATCACCTTGCTGCGGCGGGCGACGTCCTCGAACAGCTTCTCCGCCTTGTCGAAATCGCCGCGCAGCAGATGGACCGAGCCCAGCGTCATGCTGGCGTTCTCGTCGCGGCGGCGGCCGATCAGCCGCTCGATGTCGGCGAGCACCTCGGTGCGAAAGCCGGCGTCATCCCAGAACTTCAGCGCGTTGGACATCAGCACGAGATACTTCTGCTCGGGCTGCGCCGCGCCGATCGTCACGCCGCCGAGGCGGCGGCGGTATTCGACGAGGCCCGCCATCTTGATCGCCTCGGCGCTGTCGCCACCGCCGATCAGGATCTCGCGCCGGCTGATGAACGTCTCGATCGCGCCGCGCTCCAGCGCGGCGAGTTCGGCCGCCACCGACCCGGCGTCGAGCGGCGCGAGGTCGAGCGCGGCGAGCACGTCCGGCTCGTCGCGAAAGCGGGTGCGCAGGCCGAGCAGGAAGTTGCGCTTGCCCGCCGCCTCGATCGCCGGACGCGTCGCGGTGAGCTCGCGCGCGATCGTCGGCAGCAGGCGGTCGAGGTCGGTGCGCTCGACGAGCTGGTCGACGAGGCGGATGAAATCGGTGACGCCGGACTTCTTCATCCGGCCGAGCGCGCCGGCGGTCTCCACCGCGCGCAGGAACTGCTTGCGGCTGATCTGCAGGAAGAGCTCCAGCCGCTGCTTCTCGAACCCGTCCGGCGCCCTGGCGACGATGCGGTCGCACAGCAGCAGCACCTCGGTCTTCGCGGCCTTGTCGCCCTTGTAGCGGCGGGTGTGTTCCTTCTTGCCGAGGCGCGTCACCACCCGGCTCGCATAACTCGCGGCGCGGCGGATGTTGGAGGCGGAGCCCGTCTCGGCGATCTCGGCGGCGAGTGTCAGCGCGGCGATCGGATCGCCGAGCGCCTCGTAGAGCTCGAACAGGCCGAACTTCACCCGCGTCGCGGGGGGAGAGGTCACCTCGAGCAGGTCGCGGTAGGCGGTGACGAAGCCGAACAGCTCGTCGTCCTTCGGGGCGCGGCTGTCGTGCGCGGCGAGCAACTGCAGCCGCTTCTTTTCCAGCGCCGCAAAGCGGATCCTGCGGACGACGCCGAGCTTATCCGTCGAAAAAAGCATGAAAAATCCAAGATTTGCCTGAAACGCAGCGCCCTTTCCTTACCAGCCGGCCGAAATCTCCGCAACGGCGCCGCCGGCGCCCGGCTAGCCGCCCGTTCGCGTCGCCAACGATCCCTTAACCCTAACGCCCTAGTAATACCGATGATTGGTCTTCGCGCCGCAGCCGAATTCGGGCAGCGGCGGCTTCTGGAGCGATGGCATGGCATTGCGGACCCTTCGGCCCCCGGCGGGGTCGGCGATCCTGACCCGGACGGCGATCGGCCTCGTCCTGCTCTGCGATCTCGCGGCGGCGCAGGAGTTCGCCCTGCCGCGGCCGCGCAGCGGCGCGTTGCCCCAGCCGGCGCCGACCGCCGTGCAGGCGTCGCCGCAGGCCTTCGACGACATCGTCACCGGCGCGATCGACCGCCACACGCCGCCGCGGCCGCGCGTCACGGTCTCGCCGCCGGCCCCGGCCGGCGTTGGCGAGGCGACCGCCAGTCCGGCCATCGTCGTGCCGACCGAAAGCATCCCCGGTCTCGATGCGACGCCGGGTGCCACCGAAGCGGTGCTCCCAGGCGCGATCCCGCCCGCCTCGGCTGCGCTGGAGCCGGCACAGCCCGCCGCGCTCGCCCCTCCCGCGGCGACCGCACCACAGCCGTCGACCGCGACCTATTCGCCGGCCGAATCCCTGCCGGCGACCGACGCGCCGCCGCCGGTTGAGGCCGCACCTGCCCCCGGCCCCCTGCAGGCGCCGGCACCCGTCGCCGCCCAATCCATCGATCCGCGCAGCTTCGCCGCCAGCGCCAACCAGACCGGGCTGATGCCGGGCCTGCGCGGCGACCAGCGCGACCCGGCCATCGCCCGCCTGCAGGTCCTGCTCGACCGCGCCGGCGTCTCGCCCGGCGTCATCGACGGGCTGATCGGCAGCAACGTCGCCAAGGCCGTGGCCGCCTTCCAGACCATCCGCGGCCTGCCCGTCGACGGTCTCGTCACCCAGCAGCTGCTGACGGCGCTCGAGGACCTCGGCGGCCCGCCGGCCTTCGTCGACTACGTCATCACCGAGGCCGACGCCGCCGGGCCGTTCTACGGCGAGATACCGAAGGACTACGCCGAGCTGGCCCAGCTGCCGACGCTCGGCTGGCGCAATCCGGCCGAGGCCCTCGCCGAAGCCTTTCACATGGACGAGGGCTTCCTGCGCTGGCTCAACCCCGGCGCCGATTTCTTCGTCGCCGGCACGGTGATCACCGTCACCGACCCCGGCCGGCGCGTGCGCACCCCGGTCGCCCACATCGTGGCCGACAAGGCGCGCAAGCAGGTGTTCGGCTACGGCTATGACGGCGCCCTCGTCGTCGCCTATCCGGCGACGATCGGCAGCACCAGCCTGCCCTCGCCCACCGGCATCCACGCCGTCCGCGCCGTCGCCACCGATCCCGAGTACTGGTACCGCCCCGACGTCAATTTCGTGCAGGGCAACAACACCAAGGCGCTGCGCCTCGCGCCCGGGCCGAACAACCCGGTCGGCACCGTCTGGATCGGCCTCGACAAGCCGACCTACGGCATCCACGGCACGCCCGAGCCGAGCCGCATCGACAAGACCAGCAGCCACGGCTGCCTGCGCCTCACCAACTGGGACGCGCGCGAGCTGGTGCACCTCGTGAAGCCCGGCGTCACCGTCGAGTTCCTCGACCCCAACATGACGGTGGCGACCGAAGAGGCCCCTCCGACCGCTCTGTCCGAGGGCGCCGTGCTGCCGCAGTAGCCCGGCTTCCGCGCCGGCCCGCATGGCTGGCGCGACCAAAGGCCTCTGGCGCCAAGGCTTCCGCAGGGCTACGCCTCGCTGTATCGGTGGACCCGTGCCGTTGGTCCGCCGGCGGCGCGAGGAGAGCCCGATGCCCATCGAGATGACGTCCGACCCGGAGACCGCGGCCGAGCTGCCGCCGCGTTCCGTCTGGACGGCGTTGAAACGTGGCATGGCCTGCCGCTGCCCGGCCTGCGGCAAGGGCCGCCTCTTCCGCGGCTATCTCACCGTCGCCGACAGTTGCGACGCCTGCGGTGAGGACCTCACCGCCCAGCGCGCCGACGACGCCCCGCCCTATTTCACCATCGTCGTGGTCGGCCACATCATGGTGCCGCTGGTCCTGATGGTCGAGCGCAACTACGCGCCGGCGATCTGGCTGCAGATGGCGGTCTGGATTCCGCTCACCATCCTGCTGTCGCTGTTCTTCCTGCGCCCGATCAAGGGCATGGTCGTCGGCTACCAGTGGGCGAGCTACATGCATGGTTTCGACACACGCAGCCGCGCCGACGGTGCGGCGGAACCCGCGGAGTAGGCCCTTGAGCGAGGTCGTTCTGGAAGGTCGGGTCGGCAACACCGTCGGGGCGGACGGCAGCAAGCCGCGCTACCTGCGCCCGAAGGATTCGGCGACGATCCTCGTCCTCGACCGTTCGCCCTCCGGCGTGCGCGTGCTGATGGGCCGCCGGCCGGGCAAGGACGCCTTCATGCCGGCCGCCTACGTCTTCCCCGGCGGCCGCGTCGATCCGGGCGACGGCCGCGCCTTTGCCGCCGGCGAGCTCGATCCCGTCGTCGTCGCGCGGCTGATGGACCGCATGCGGCCGAGGCCGAGCGCCGCGCGTGCCCGGGCCCTCGCGCTCTGCGCCATCCGCGAGACCGCCGAGGAAAGCGGCTACCTGCTCGGCCGCAGCGGCGTCTCGCTGCCGTCGAACAGCGCCCCGGACTGGCATCCCTTCGTCGCCGCCGGCGTCTCGCCCGATCTTTCGCCGCTGCGCGTGCTCGGCCGCGCGATCACGCCGCCCGGCCGCGTCCGCCGCTTCGACAGCCGCTTCTTCGTCGTGTTCGCCGACGCGATCGCCGTGCGCCCCGAGGGCGTCGCCGGCAGCGGCGAACTCGAGAACATCGTCTGGCCGACCCTCGACGAGGCCGATGCGCTCGAGTTGCCGCGCATCACCCGCGCGATCATCAACGACCTGAAGCAGCGCCTCGTCGTCGACCCGACGCTGGCGCCCGAGGGACCGGCGACGTTCTACCGCCCGGTGAAGGGCAGCTTCGTGCGCGAAGCGATGTGATTGCAGGCGGCGGTCCGGCGGGGCAGATTGCCCTGCCCGCCCCTCGTTCCCCCCATCGCTCCGCCAGGTCCATGCAGCCACCCCTCGCCGACGGCTACCACGCCGTTCCGCCCGGCAAACTCGCCACCGTCGTCACCTATCTCGAGATGCTCGCGCCGCCGCCGCGAACGGCCTTCGCGGCGCCGGACGGCGTTCGGCTGGCACGGGTCACCGACCCCGATCCCGACGCCTACCGCGCCCTGTTCCGGCAGATCGGCACCGACTGGATGTGGACCTCGCGGCTGGTGCCGGACGAGGCCGAACTCGTGACGCTGATCACGGCCGCCGACACCGAAATCTACATTCCGGTTCGCGGCGACGAGGCCCTCGGCCTGCTCGAGCTCGACGTCGGAAGCGAGAACGAGACCGAGCTGCGCTATTTCGGCATCGTGCCGGAGGTGGTCGGCGGCGGGCTCGGCCGCTGGCTGATGCAGGAGGGGCTCGCCGCGGCGTGGCGGCGCCCGGGTGTCGGGCGCGTCTTCGTGCACACCTGCCATTTCGATTCGCCGCAGGCGCTGCCGTTCTACATCCGCGCCGGCTTCCGGCCCTATGCGCGCGCCGTGGAGATCTTCGACGACCCGCGCCTCGCCGGCCGCCTGCCGGAGACCGCATCGGCGCAGGTGCCGCTCATCCGAGATCAGCGCCTGCCGCCGCCGACCGCCTGATCCGGCCCGCCAGCACCCCGGCCGCGGCCGCGAGCAGCACCGCGGCGGCGAAGAACCAAAGCCCCGGCCGGGTCACGGCCGAGGCGACGCCGGAGGTCTTCGCCGAAAACACGATCAGCGCGACGAGCAGCACGTCGAGCAGCGACCAGCGCCCGAGCGCCTCGAGCCGCCGCACCAGGCCGCCGCCGATTCCTGCCGCCGCGAGGTGCAGCACGGCGAGCTTGGCGATCGGAAACAGCACCGAGCCCGCGAAGACGACGGCGGCGAGCAGCGCATCGCCGCCGCGCCACAGCCCGCCGATGACGGCGATCACGGAGGGTTCCTCGCTGAACAGGAACAGCCGGTCGACCGAGAGCAGCGGCAGCGTCAGCCCGAGCGGCAGCGCCATTGCGGCGCCGAGCAGGCAGAACACGAAGGCCGTTCTCAGCCGGATATCGCCGGCCGCGACGAGACCGGCGGCAAGGCTATTCATCGGCGCTTGCGCCGCCGGCGGATCTCGAAGCATTCTTGACATTCAGGCCCGTTCGACTAGTGTCCGCGCCACTTGGCGGGCCCCTTGCGGGCCGGCTTCCGGCCGCGTCGGCCGTTCTCTTATACGTTCAGGAAAGGCCCCCGCGCCATGGCCAAGGCAACCACCATCAAGGTCAAGCTGCTCTCGACGGCAGACACCGGCTTCTTCTACGTCACCAAGAAGAACTCGCGGACCATGACCGACAAGATCTCGATGAAGAAGTATGACCCGGTCGTGCGCAAGCACGTCGAGTTCAAGGAAGCGAAGATCAAGTGATCCCGGCCGCGCCGGTTGGCGCGGTGACGGTGATCCGAGACGCAGGAAAGGCACCCTCCGGGGTGCCTTTTTTGGTTTGGGGGGCAGATCGGCGTGTCGGGTGATTCCCGGCGATCGGATGGATGCACCGACGTGTTGGTGTGACCCCGATCGAGATCGCGAAACCGGCAGCCTTTTCCCTAGGCCAGGCCGCATTGCCGGACCAGGCTTGCCGACACCTCGGCTTTTCCCTCGCCCTTCGAGACAGCCGCTGCGCGGCTTCCTCAGGATGAGGGAAAAGGACAAAGGACTGCATTCAAAAGAGAAAATCCTGGAGGCCTCATCCTGAGGAAGCCGCGCAGCGGCTGTCTCGAGGGGCGAGGACGGGTGCTCCCGACCTGCCGATTGCCGGCATCCGGCAGCAATGCAGGTGACGCTACGGACGGCGCGCCGGCTCTTCATGCGGGATGCGGAGTTTGGTGCGGACCCGGAACGCGTCACCGGCTACCGGCCGCCTCGCGCGCGAGGCGCGAAGGCCGATGTTGGTCGATCGTGGATCAACGAGGAGGCCACTCTAGCCACGATCGACCAACAACCCGGCGTATTCGAGAAATGCGGCGGACTCGAATACGTCAGGGCTCTGGGGAACGCATCGGCCCTGAGAAGACCTGTCCGAAGACGTTGCGATCCCGTGTTGATCAGACCGTACGGCAACGATTCGTTTACTGCAATTGATGCAGCCGGATTCAGCGAATCGATTCGAATTTGAGGTAAATCTTTACGGTAAACGTGTGGGTCGTCGCGTTAGCGGGAGAGACTGTGCCGGAGTGAGGCTGGGTGAGCTGTGCCGTGTGGCCTCACCCCTCTCCCTGTCCCTCCCCCACAAGGGGGGAGGGGACGATGGGGGTCGGGTGCGTCGTCAAGCGACCGCTTCGCCGATCCGCAGCCGTTGCAGAATCCCCACCCTCACCTCCTGCGTCCCCTCCCCCCTTGTGGGGGAGGGACAGGGAGAGGGGTAAGGCCCCACGACGAAGCCGACGCAGAACCTGAGGTTCGCGCCGAACGATACCAGCTCCCTCAGAACCCGCGCCCCCTCACGCCGCGTCGGCGACCACGCGGTTGCGCCCGCAGCGCTTGGCGGAATAGAGCGCGAGGTCGGCGCGCTTCAGCATCGTGTCCGCGGTGTCGTTCGGCCGGTCGACGGTGGCAAGGCCGATCGAGACGGTGATCGGCAGCAGCTTGCTGCCGCGGGCGACCGAGAACGGCTCGCCGGCGACGCGCTCGCGCAGGCGCTCGGCCACCATCACGCCGAGCTTCAGGTCGGTTTCCGGCATCACCACGACGAACTCTTCGCCGCCGTAGCGGCAGGCGATGTCGATGCCGCGGATGTTCTTGCGCAGCCGGCGCGCGAATTCGCGCAGCACGTCGTCGCCGGCGTCGTGGCCGTGCGTGTCGTTGACCGCCTTGAAGTGGTCGATGTCGACGATCAGCACGCACAGATCCTTGCCGCGGTTGTTCGCCTGATCGATCAGCGGCGCGAGGTGCGTTTCGAGATAGCGGCGGTTGTTGAGCCCGGTGAGCCCGTCCATCACCGCCATTTCCATGGTGAGCTGGACGTTGTCGCGCAGCCGGTCGGTGAAGCGCTTGCGGCGAATCTGGGTGCGGACGCGGGCGAGCATCTCGTTGCGGTCGACCGGGCGCACCAGGTAGTCGTTGACGCCGAGCTCGAGCGCGCGCAGCAGGCGGCCGCTGTCTTCCGGCTCGGTAACGACGAGAATTGGCAGGTGCCGCGTGCGCTCCAGCGACCGGAGCTGCGAGCAGAGCCGCAGCGCGTCGTAGTCGGCGAGCGAGATCGAGATGATGGCGAGCTCGTAGCCGCCCTCGGCGGCGCGGAACAGCGCCTCCTGCGGCACCGGCTCCACCTCGACGGTGTTTTCCTTGGCGAGCGCCGTGACGATGCGCTCATAGGACGAGCGGCGGTCGTCGACGACGAGGATGCGGCCCGGGCCGCTCCGGGCCGGGTCAGCGAGCACGAGCGCGTCGTCGAGACCGGCGTCGAAGCTGGTGCCGGCGCGGGCGTGCAGCTCGTCGGCCAGCATCTTCAGCCGCACGAGGCTTTTCACGCGCGTCAGCAGCGCGACGTCGCTGACCGGCTTGGTCAGAAAATCGTCGGCGCCGGCCTCGAGGCCGCGCACGCGGTCGGCCGGCTGATCGAGCGCGGTGACCATGACGACGGGAATGTGCGTGGTGCGCGGATTCGACTTGATGCGGCGGCAGACCTCGAAGCCGTCCATGCCCGGCATCATCACGTCGAGCAGCACGAGATCGCAGGACGAGCGGGCGATGAAGGCGAGCGCCTCCTGGCCACTGGTCGCGACCGTGACGTCGAAGTACTCCGCCGTCAGCCGCGCCTCGAGCAGCTTGACGTTCGCCACGATGTCGTCGACGACCAGAATCCGCGCAGTCATCCCGCCCCACTCCCCGACCGAACCGCCCCTTGCCGCGCCGAGGCTCACGCCTCGCCGAGATAGACCCGCACCGTCTCGAGGAACTTCGTCACCGAGATCGGTTTCGAAATATAGGCTTCGCAGCCGCCCTGCCGGATTCGCTCCTCGTCACCCTTCATCGCAAAGGCCGTGACGGCGATCACCGGGATGGTCCGGAGTTCGTCGTCTTCCTTGATCCACTTGGTGACTTCGAGGCCGGAGACTTCCGGCAACTGGATGTCCATCAGGATCAGGTCGGGCTTGTGGGCCCGCGCGATATCGAGCGCCTCGATACCGTTCCGTGTCTGCAGGGTGTTGTAGCCGTGCGCTTCCAGGAGGTCGTGGAAGAGCTTCATGTTGAGCTCGTTGTCCTCCACGATGAGAACCGTCTTCGCCATTTGCTGTTCTTTCCGCCGACGATCCCGTCCGCCGGTGTTCGGGGTACGCTCCTCCGGACCGGCGACCATCACTGTCCCGGCGATTCCGGCGAACGGTCGCCCTGTCCACGAGTTCCGTGATAGACACCTGTTTATTACCAAGGATTCCTTTCGGAAACGCAAACACTTCATGAGAAACAAGGGTCACGATCGGCTCAATGCCGCCGATTCCGAGGCGATCGCCATCGCCGCGCTCGGGCATCTCGCCGGCGACAGCGAAGCGCTCGGACGCTTCCTCGCCCTCTCCGGCATCGGTCCCGCCGACCTGCGCGCCGCCGCGCAAGAACCCGGCTTCCTCGTCGGCGTGCTCGAGTTCTTCCTCGAGGACGAGACCCGCCTGCTGGCATTCGCGGCCAACGAGGGGCTGCGGCCGACGATGATCGCCGCCGCACGCTTCGCCCTCGCCGCCGAGATCGACGACGGCTGACGCCCTGCCCGCGATCCCTGCCCGCGTCGTCCTTGCCCGCCCAGGTCCCGCGGGCCTATCCTCGCGCCGCATCCCACGCCATCGGAGCGGCCGCCCGTGTCGACGATCGATCCGGCCCAATCATCCGGCGGCTTCTGCCGCGACTGCCTGACGCCGGCTTCCGCGACGGTGCGGCGCTGCACGGCCTGCGGCAGCCCGCGGCTCCTGCGCCACCCTGAGCTCGACCGCCTGACCATCGCCCACGTCGACTGCGACGCCTTCTACGCCGCGATCGAGAAGCGCGACGACCCGGCCTTGCGCGACAAGCCGCTGATCATCGGCGGCGGCCGGCGCGGCGTGGTCTCGACCTGCTGCTACATCGCCCGCATCCGCGGCGTGCGCTCGGCGATGCCGATGTTCAAGGCGCTGGAAGCCTGCCCGGACGCGGTGGTGATCAAGCCGAACATGGCGAAATACGTCGAGGTCGGCCGCGCGGTCCGCGCCATGATGCTGGATCTCACCCCGCTCGTCGAACCGCTGTCGATCGACGAGGCCTTCCTCGATCTCGGCGGCACCGAGCGCCTGCACAAGGCGATCCCCGCCCTTGTGCTCGCCCGTTTCGCGGCGAAGGTGGAAGCCGAACTCGGCATCACGGTGTCGGTCGGGCTCAGCGTCAACAAGTTCCTCGCCAAGATCGCCTCCGACCTCGACAAGCCGCGCGGCTACGCCGTGATCGGCGGCGCCGAGGCAAAGAGCTTCCTCGCCGGCCGGCCGGTCGGGGCGATCTGGGGCGTCGGCAAGGCGATGCAGGCGCGGCTCGCCGCCGACGGGCTGCGCACGATCGGCGAACTCCAGGCCCTCCCCGAGCGCGACCTCGCCCGCCGCTACGGCGCCATGGGCCTGCGCCTCGCGCGGCTCTCGCACGGCGTCGACCCCCGCAAGGTCTCACCCGATCACCAGCGCAAAAGCGTCAGCGCCGAGACCACCTTCGACGACGACCTCGCGGCTCTGGCCGACCTCCGGCCGGTCGCCCGGCGCCTCGCCGAAAAGGTCTCGAAGCGGCTGAAAGCCGACGGCATCGCCGGCTGGACGGTGACGCTGAAGCTGAAGACGCACGACTTCCGCATCCTCACCCGCAGCCGCCGGCTCGCCGACCCGACCCAGCTCGCCGACCGGATGTTCCAGACGGTGGAGGACCTCTTGCGCAAGGAAGTCGGCGGCCTGCGCTATCGCCTGATCGGCGTCGGCATCTCCGACCTCGTCGCCGGCGACCAGGCCGACCCGGTCGACCTCGTCGACCCCGGCATCGCCCGCCGCGCCGCGGCCGAGCGCGCGATGGACAAGGTGCGGGCGAGGTTCGGCGGCGGGGCGGTGGAAACGGGGCTGGTCTTCACGGCGCCGGGACGACGCAAGCCGGAGTGAGGCGCGGGTGACCGTCCCTTCTCCCCTCGCGGGAGAAGGTGGCGCGAAGCGCCGGATGAGGGGGCGCGGCGCATCCTGATGCGCCGCCGTCGCGGCGGCGCTGGACCCCTCATCCGCCCTTCGGGAACCTTCTCCCGCAAGGGGAGAAGGGTTCTTGCCGACGCTCCCCTGCGGAAAGCCCCCTCAGTGCAGGATCTGGCTGAGGAACAGCTTGGTGCGTTCGTGCTGCGGGTTGGAGAAGAACGCGTCGGGCTCGTTCTGCTCGACGATCTGGCCCCGGTCCATGAAGATCACGCGGTTCGCCACCTGGCGGGCAAAGCCCATCTCGTGCGTGACGCAGAGCATGGTCATGCCTTCCTCGGCGAGGCTGATCATGGTGTCGAGCACCTCTTTCACCATCTCCGGATCGAGCGCCGAGGTCGGCTCGTCGAACAGCATGATCTTCGGGTTCATGCACAGCGAGCGGGCGATGGCGACGCGCTGCTGCTGGCCGCCGGAGAGCTGACCGGGGTATTTGTTGGCCTGCTCCGGGATCCGCACGCGCTTCAGATAGGTCATCGCGATCTCTTCCGCGTCCTTCTTCGGCATCTTGCGCACCCAGATCGGCGCAAGCGTGCAGTTCTCGAGGATCGTCAGGTGCGGGAAGAGATTGAAGTGCTGGAACACCATCCCGACTTCGCGGCGCACCTCGTCGATCTTCTTGAGATCGCTGGTGAGCTCGTTGCCGTCGACGATGATCTGGCCCTTCTGGTGCTCCTCCAGGCGGTTGATGCAGCGGATCATCGTCGACTTGCCCGAGCCGGACGGCCCGCAGATGACGATGCGCTCGCCGCGCCGCACGGTGAGGTTGACGTCGCGCAGGACGTGGAACTCGCCGTACCATTTGTTGACGCCGATCAGCTCGATCGCGATCTCGTCGCTGATCTTGAGCTTCCGGGCCTCGACGCTTTTGAGTTCGCTTGAATCGACGCTGGTCATGAGAATGGTTCCCTGCCGGTTCGAGGTTAGCGGCGCTTGTGGCCGGTTTCGAGGCGGCGTTCCATGTAGAGCGAGTAACGGGACATGCCGAAGCAGAAGATCCAGAACACGAAGGCAGCAAACACGAAGCCTGTCGCCGGAGTCACCGGGCTCGCCCAGTTCGGGTCGGTGAAGTTGAGCTGCACGATGCCGAGCAGGTCGAAGATGCCGATGATCAGGACGAGGCTGGTATCCTTGAACAGGCCGATGAAGGTGTTCACGATGCCCGGGATCACGATCTTCAGCGCCTGCGGCAGGATGATCAGCCGCATCGACTGCCAGTAGCCGAGGCCGACGGCCGCCGCCCCCTCGTACTGCCCCTTCGGAATCGCCTGCAGGCCGCCGCGGATCACTTCCGCCATGTAGGCCGACGAGAACAGCGCCACGCCGACCAGCGCACGCAGCAGCTTGTCGAAATTGGTGCCGGGCGGCAGGAACAGCGGCAGCATGACGCTGGACATGAACAGCACGGTGATCAGCGGCACGCCGCGCCAGAACTCGATGAACACCACCGAGGCGGTCTTGATCACCGGCAGTTTCGACTGGCGCCCGAGCGCCAGCAGGATGCCGAGCGGCAGCGAGGCGACGATGCCGACGATCGCCACGACGAGCGTGACCAGCAGGCCGCCCCAGAGCGCCGTTTCCACGACCGGCAGGCCGAAGCCGCCGTAGAGCAGCACGTAGGCGACGAAGGGGAACACGACCAGCATCAGGATCGCGTTCTGCTTCTTGTAGGGCACCTTCGGCATGGCGAGCGGCACGAGGCCGACCACCAGCATGATGAAGACGAGATCGACGCGCCAGCGCTGGTCGAGCGGATAGCGGCCGTAGATGAACTGGCCGAACTTCGCCTTCACGAACGCCCAGCAGGCCCCCGCGCCCTCGACGAGGCAGGCTTCGCGGCTGTCGCCGTCCCAGATTGCGTCGAAGAACAGCCAGTTGATGATCGGCGGCAGCGCCCAGGCGAGCAGCAGGCCGACGGCGATGGTGAGGGCCGAGTTGAGCGGCGTTGCAAAGAGATTGGTCCGGAGCCAGGCCACCGCGCCGCGTCCCGCATCGGGGGGCGGCAGCGCGGGGAGTTCCTGCGTGCTCACATAGCCTATGGTCGGAGTCGCCATTTGTGCTTACCTCTCAACCAGTCGCATGCGGCTGTTGAACCAGTTCATGAACAACGACGTCGTCAGGCTGATCGTGAGGTAGACCAGCATGGTGATCATGATCACCTCGACGGCCTGCCCGGTCTGGTTCAGCACCGTGCCCGAGAACACCGCGACGAGATCCGGGTAGCCGATGGCGACGCCGAGCGACGAGTTCTTGGTGACGTTCAGGAACTGGCTGGTCAGCGGCGGGATGACGACGCGCATCGCCTGCGGGATGACGACGAGCCGGGTGGCGATGCCCGGGCGGATGCCGAGCGCCGCGGCGGCTTCCGTCTGACCGTAGCTGACGGCCTGGATGCCGGCGCGGACGATCTCGGCGATGAACGACGCCGTGTAGATCGAGAGGCCGAGCAGCAGCGCCATGAACTCCGGCTTCATCGCGACACCGCCGACGAAGTTGAAGCCGCGCAGTTCCGGATACTCCACGGTCATCGGCGTGCCCATGACGAGGAACGCCAGCACCGGCAGGCCGATGATGATGCCGAGCGAGGCGATGATCGTGGGGAACTGCTGCCCGGTCGCCATCTGCCGCTGCTTCGCCCAGCGGGCGAGCAGGACGGCGCCGACGATGGCCGCGACGAAGACCGCGAACACGATCGCGAACCCGTTCTCCGGGATGAAGCGCGGCACGATGAGGCCGCGGTTCGACAGGCTGGAGTTGAACGGCAGCTCGATGCCCTGGCGCGGCTGCGGCAACAGCGCGAGCACCGCCTTGTACCAGAACAGCAATTGCAGCAGCAGCGGGATGTTGCGGAAGATCTCGACGTAGACCATCGCCACCTTGCGCAGCAGCCAGTTCGGCGAGAGCCGCGCGATGCCGACGATGAAGCCGAGCAGCGTCGAGAAGAAGATCGCGAGGGCGGCGACCAGCAGCGTGTTGGTGAGGCCGACGAAGAAGGCGCGGCCGTAGGTCGAGTCGTTCGTGAATGGGATGAGCGACTGCGAGACGTCGAAGCCGGCGCGTTGGCCGAGGAAGCCGAAGCCGGACGCGATGTTGGCGCGCTGCAGGTTGGCGATCGTGTTCACCACGATCTCGTAGCCTGTCCAGATCACCGCCAGCGCGATCAGCGCCTGGAAGATGAGCCCGCGATAAAATGGGTCGTAGATGAACGCTGAGAGGCCGGGGCCGCTGCGCCCGCCGGCTTTGCCGGCATCGTTCTGAATGGCCATGCTCACCTTCCGGAGCGAGGTGGACAGCAGGAGTTCCGTGTCCCGGACGGTCCCGGGGCGACAATGGCGCACGGGAGCCTTACGCGGGTTCCGGACGATCCGGCGACGGATGGCGGAACGGCGCGAGATGCGCCGAGGGCCGGCGCCAGGTGATGGTGGCCGATATCGGCGCGCGGAGCGACGGCCTCGGTCGAGGGCCGGCACGCCACGCGCCGCGCGGGAGAACCCCGCGGTCGGCCGTCATCACGAGCGGAATACGCGCTTGAAAAGGCCGCGCACCCCGAAGTCCGAGGATCGACCGGACGGCGCGTCGACGCGCCGTCCGGTGAGGTCCGCTTCGCGGATCAGCGAACCGGCGGAGCGTACTGCAGGCCGCCGTCGGTCCAGAGCGCGTTCTGGCCGCGCGCGATGCCGAGCGGGCTGGTCGTGCCGACGTTGCGCTCGAACAGTTCGCCGTAGTTGCCGACGCCCTTGACGATGTTGACGACCCAGTCGTTCGACAGGCCGATCGACTCGCCGAAGCCGCCATCGAGGCCGAGCAGGCGCTTGACGTCCGGATTCTCGGAGCTCTTCATCTCTTCGACGTTGGCCTGCGTGATGCCGGCCTCTTCAGCGTTCAGGAGGGCGTTGTGCGTCCACTTGACGATGTTGAACCACTGGCCGTCACCCTGGCGCACCACGGGGCCGAGCGGCTCCTTGGAGATGATCTCGGGGAGCACGACGTGCTCGT
Organism: Methylobrevis albus; assembly: GCF_015904235.1. Classification (GTDB taxonomy): domain Bacteria; phylum Pseudomonadota; class Alphaproteobacteria; order Rhizobiales; family Pleomorphomonadaceae; genus Methylobrevis_A; species Methylobrevis_A albus. The sequence goes on along the minus strand of NZ_JADZLT010000039.1, from coordinate 50,594 downwards.
CCGGGTTCGAGAAGGTCAGGCGGATGGCGTAGAGGCCCGAGGCGTCCGTCGTGTAGACGTCGCAGCGGCCGGCGTCATAGGCGGCGTTGACCTCTTCGAGCTTTTCGAACACGACGGGGTTGTAGGTCAGCCCGTTGGCCTTGAAGTAGTCCGAGAGGTTGAGCTCGGTGGTGGTGCCGGTCTGCACGCAGACCGAGGCGCCGTCGAGTTCCTTGGCCGAGGCGACGCCGAGGCCCTTCTTCACCATGAAGCCCTGGCCGTCGTAGTAGTTGACGCCGGCGAAGGCGAGGCCGAGCTGGGTGTCGCGCGACATCGTCCAGGTCGAGTTGCGGACGAGCACGTCGATCTCGCCCGACTGCAGCGCCGTGAAGCGCTCCTTGGCCGACAGCGCGCTGAACTTGACGGCCTTCGGGTCGTTGAAGATCGCCGCGGCGATCGCGCGGCAATAGTCGACGTCGAGGCCGGTCCACTCACCGGCATCGTCGGGGTTCGAGAAGCCGGCGAGACCGGTGCTGACGCCGCACTGCAGGAAGCCCTTGGCCTTGACGTCGTCGAGGGTCGCCGCGCCGGCAACCGACATACCGGCTGCGAGAATGGCGGCACCGGCGAGCGCCGGCGTGAGATAAGTTTTCATGGATGAGCCCCTGTTCCAGTGTTCCGTGTTGATCATTGGCGCACGAACAGAACAGGCGACCGATACGGCTGCCGCGCTCGACGTTCGTGATCGGGGCGACCCTCTGGAGCGGACCGCGCCCTTTGCGCCTTTCGAATACAAGGCAATTGTACGCCGGGGTCAAGCCATTCTTGCACAATGCGAAAGCACGTTCGTCAACTGCATATGAAATCAACAAAACACCGCTCTATCGTTGGCCATTCGTAGAAAAGTTTGGCATTGCACCCTTCGGGCCTTGTCCGGCCGGTGGCCCGGGCGGACAAGGAAGCCAGAATTGGTCCCGCCGCACTTGCGCGGCGCGGTCCCGGCCCGGCAGGAGTTGCGAAGGACGATGACAACCGAAGACCGCTCGAAACCCCACGAAACGGCGACGCGCCTTGCGCATGGTGGCCGCCGCCCGCGCGAGCAGCACGGCTTCGTCAACCCGCCGGTCTACCACGGCTCGACCGTCACCTTCCCCGACGTCGACACGATGCTGTCGGGCCGCCAGCGCTACGTCTACGGCCGGCGCGGCAACCCGACCAGCGATGGGCTCGAATCACTGGTCGCCGAGCTCGAGGGCGCGGCGGGCGCGGTGCTCGCGCCGTCTGGCCTCGCGGCCGTCTCGGTGGCGCTGCTGTCGTGCCTGACGAGCGGCGACCACCTGCTGATGACCGACACCGTCTACCAGCCGACCCGGCACTTCTGCGACAAGGTCCTGACCCGCTTCGGCATCGAGACGACCTACTACGATCCGACGGTCGGCGCGGGAATCGCCGCGCTCTTCCGGCCCGAGACCAAAGCGGTATTCACCGAGGCGCCGGGCTCGCAGACCTTCGAGATGCAGGACATTCCGGCGATCGCCGGCGTGGCGGCCGCGCACGGCGCCACCGTGCTGATGGACAACACCTGGGCGACGCCGCTGTTCTTCCGCCCGCTCGACCACGGCGTCGACCTTTCGATCCAGGCCGGCACCAAGTACTTCGTCGGCCATTCCGACGTGATGCTCGGTACGGTGGCGGCGAGCCCGCGCGCCTGGCCGGCGCTGAAGGCGATGCACGGCGATCTCGGCCAGTGCATCGGCCCCGACGACGCCTTCCTGGCGCTGCGCGGCATGCGCACGCTGGAAGTCCGCCTCGCCCGGCACCAGGCGAGCGCGCTCGCCGTCGCGGACTGGCTCGCCGGCCGGCCCGAGGTCGCGCGCGTGCTGCATCCGGCCCGGCCCGACGATCCCGGCCATGCGATCTGGAAACGCGACTTTTCCGGCTCCAGCGGCCTGTTCGGCTTCATTACGCGGCCGGCGCCGCTCGGCGCGGTCAAGGCGATGCTCGACGGTCTGGAGCTCTTCGGTCTCGGCTATTCCTGGGGCGGCTTCGAAAGCCTCGCCATCGTCGCCGATCCGCGCAAGTATCGGACGGCCACGACCTGGACCGAGCCCGGCCACCTCATCCGCCTCAACATCGGCCTCGAGGATCCGCGCGACCTGATCGCCGACCTCGCCGACGGTCTCGACCGCTTCACCGCCTTCGCAGAGCCGGGCTGAGCCGAGAAATGGAAAAGGCGCGGCCCCTCCGGGAGCCGCGCCTTTCCTCGAAAACACCTCTGCAAGACCGGAAACCGGCTGCCTGTCGACTGTTGTTGTTGATTAATTGGCGGCGACGGCGACGGCCTCGAAGCCGCCGAGCAGATACGCGAGCACCAGAACGCTGCCGAGGGCGAGGACCGTCCAGGTCGCGACACCCCAACAAGACTTCTGCACGTGTTCTTCCATCTTGGACCTTTGCTCCATCTGTCGCGAAGCGCTGCGGCCGTCCCGGTACGAGCGGGCGCCACGTTGTTGTCTTCGCGACGACGCAGGGTTTAACGCCGGATCGGCCCGCCCGCAAGACCCGGGGCGCTCCCCGCCCATGCAAAAACCGCAGGACCGCCGAGCGAAACCGCGCGATTTCAAATAGTTAGCGCGCAAGCCGCCTCATCCCGGCCAAAGGAACTACTCCTAAAATTCGCCGGATTTTCGCCATGATTGTGGCGAGCTCGCCATCCGGGTCACAAAGTCGCCTCGCGGGCCGCCGTCGCCGGGCCTCGGCAGGACCATTCCCCCTTGTCTCGGCGCCAAACTCGTCCCATTGGGTGGAGAACGCTGCCACCTTGCCTCGGGGGCCGACGCTTGAGCATCCTCTCCGCCTTCTCCGTGCCGGACCTCCTCGCCGCCGCCTGGTTCCTGCTGGCGTGGTTCGGCTATGGCGCCTATGCGGAAAGCTCCCGCTGGCACGGCCACTCCCTGTCGCAGCTCATGAACCTGCAACGCACCGCCTGGATCCGGCAGACGGCGGCGCGCGACCTGCGCATGATCGACACCCAGATCGTCGCCGGGCTGCAGAACGGCACCGCCTTCTTCGCCTCGACCTCGCTGCTCGCCATCGGCGGCGGCTTCGCGCTGCTCAACGCCTCCGACCGCGTGCTCGAAGTCGTGCAGGAACTCCCCTTCGACCTCGAATTCAGCCGCGCGGTCTGGGAGACCAAGGTGGTCGGGCTGCTGGTGATCTACGCTTATGCCTTCTTCAAGTTCGGCTGGGCCTACCGCCTGTTCAACTACTGCTCGATCCTGATCGGCGCCCTGCCGCCCAAGGACCAGATCGGTACGCCCGAGATGGAGGGCGCAATCCGGCGTGCCGCCGACCTCAACATCCAGGCCGGCCAGCATTTCAACCGCGGCCTGCGTGCCTTCTTCGTATCCATCGGCTATCTCGGCTGGTTTCTGGGCCCGGTCGCCTTCATCGTCACCACGACGGTGGTGCTGGCCGTGCTCGCCCACCGCCAGTTCCGTTCCGGCGCCCGAAAGGCCATAGACCCCGCATGACCCGCCCTCGCCCGCCCGCCGGCCTGATCCGCCAGACCATCCTCGACCAGATCGCCGCCAGCCGCGACGGCCGGCCGGTCTCCCCCGCCGACGTCGCGCGCAGCCTCGCAGGGTCCGACGAGAAGGCCTGGCGCCTGCTGATGCCGCCGATCCGCACCGAGGCGGTGCGCCTCGCCCGCGCCGGCCAGATCGTCATCGTGCGCAAGGGTCGCAAGGCCGATCCGCGTGATTTCAAGGGCCTCTACAGCCTCGCCGCGCCGGACTTCGTCGGCAAGCCGGACGCCGCGCCCGCGGACGATCTGGCGGATCCGTTCGGCGACGACGACGCCGGCTGACCACCGGCGCCGGGGGACGGGAGCGCGGTGCCGCTCAGGCCGCGGGGATGCTCGCGGCCAGCGCCTCGATCGCGCCGATCAGCGCCTCGACGGCCAGCGCCATGTCCTCCGGCTCGGCATATTCCATCGGATTGTGACTGATGCCGCCGCGGCAGCGGACGAACAGCATGCCGACCTCGGTCAGGTGGTGCACCGCATGGCCGTCGTGGCCGGCACCCGACGTGAGGCGGCGCGGCGTCAGGCCGAGCCGCTCGACGCCGGCGGCAAACGCCGCGGCGAGGCGCGGGCTGCACGGCGTCGTCGGGCTCTCGTGATAGGCCTCCATCACGAAGCCGACGTGGCGGCGGTCGGCAATCTCGCGGCTGCGGGCGCGGATCTCGGCCAGCGCCGCCAGCCGCGGCGGGTCGCTCGCCGCCCGCACGTCGAGGGTGAAGTCGACGCGCGCGGGCACCACGTTCACCGCGCCGGGCGACACCGATAGTTGCCCCACGGTGGCGACGAGGCTGTCGGCGGCCCCTGCCCGGCCGATGGTCTCGATCATCACCATGATCTCCGCCGCCGCGGCCAGCGCGTCGCGGCGGAGATTCATCGGCGCCGTGCCGGCATGGCCCGCCTCGCCGAGCACGGTCGCTTTCAGCCGGGTCTGGCCGGCGATCGAGGTGACGATGCCGAGCGGCAGCCGCTCGTGCTCCAGGACAGGCCCCTGCTCGATATGGACCTCGAGATAGCCGAGCACCTCGGCGGGATCATAGGCGGCGGCGGAGATCTGCGCCGGATCGAGCCCGAAGCCGACCAGCGCCTCGCGCAGGCTGACCTTCCGCGCGTCGCAAAGGTCCAGCGCCCCCGGCGGCAGCCGGCCGGCGATGGCGCTTGACGACGCCAGCGTGGTCGGGAAGCGCACGCCCTCCTCGTCGCCGAAGGCGAGCACGTCGATCGCGAACGGCAGCGCCACCCGGCGCCGGCGCAGTTCGTCGACCGCGAGGATGCCGGCGACGACGCCGAGCACGCCGTCGTAGCGGCCGGCGTTCACCACCGTGTCGATGTGCGAGCCGATCAGCAGCCGCTTCGCCCCGGGGCCGGATGCTGCGTCCAGATGGCCGCGTACGGTGCCGAGGGCGTCGATCGATGCGGTCAAGCCGGCCGTGCGCATCCAGTCGGCCACGAGGCCGGTGGCGCGCTTGTGGGCCGGGCTAAGGTAGAGCCGGGTGACGCCATGTGGATCGTCGGTGACGGCGGCGAGCGCGCCGATCAGGCGCTGGCAGCGCCGACCGAGCTCGGTGCGGTCGGAGGGCGGCAGGCTCGAGTAATCGATGTCGCTCACGGCAGAACCCGGTCCTCGATCCTGAAGCGGAAGATCCGGCCGATCTGCCGGAGCGCCGTCGCGAACTCGGCGGCGGGGTCGTTGTCGACGCGCTCGGCGAAGCCCGCGAGGATCTGGTGCTTCGTCGCGCCCTTGACGGCGAAGATGAAGGGAAAGCCGAAGCGGGCCCGGTAGCGGTCGTTGAGGTCGGTAAAGCGCGAAAACTCCTCGGGCGTCAAGCTGTCCAGCCCGGCCCCGGCCTGTTCGCGCTTCGAATCCTCGGCGATCGCCCCCGCCAGTGCCGCCCGGCCGGCAAGGTCCGGATGGGCGCGGATCAGCGCGAGCCGCGCCGCCTCCGATGCGGCCCCGACGGCGGCCTCGAACGCCGCCACCATCGCCTCGCGGTCCGCGAACGGCCGCGCCGCCGCCGCAGCCTCGGCGACCCACGGCGAATGCTCGGCGACGTCGCCGAAGGCCGCGACGAAGTCGTCGGCGCTCAGCCCGTTCACGTCCGCAATGGAAAGCGCGCTCATCGCGCCGCGATCCAGGCGCCGAGCTGTCGGCGTTCGTCGTCGGTCATGCCGGACTCGTTGCCGAGCGGCATCGCATCGGACTTCACCGCCTGCGCATCGACCAGCGGCGCATAGCGGCCGAGGTCGGCGACGGTCTCGAGCACGACGCCCTTCGGCGCCTCTTCGAAGCCTTCGTGGCTCGGCTGCGAGGCATGGCAGGCGACGCAGTGCCGCTCGACGATGCCCATGACGTCGGCGTCGGCGACCTGCATCCCGGCATGGGCGGGGTCGGTGCGCGGCGCCGTCATCACGATGGCGACCATCAGCCCGACCGCCGCCACCGGCAGCGTCCAGGCGATCTGGTTGAAATGGTCGCCGGCCTCGTGCCGGTTGATGAAGTGGCGCACCATGGCGCCGATCAGCAGGATCAGCGCGACGAGCAGCCAATTCTGCGGATGGTTGGTCAGCATCGGGTAGTGGTTGCTCACCATCATCAAGAGCACGGGCAGCGTCAGGTAGTTGTTGTGCACCGAGCGCTGCTTGCCGATCTTGCCGTATTTCGGGTCCGGCGCCTCGCCGGCGACCAGCGAAGCGACGATCTTGCGCTGGTTCGGCACGATGATCATGAAGACGTTGAACGCCATGATCGTGCCGACCAGCGCGCCGACATGGATCAGCGCGCCGCGCCCCGAGTAGATCTCCCCGAACATCCACGCCGCGGCGACGATGCCGACGAACACGATCAGCGCCAGCACCGGCGTGTTCTGCCCGATCGGCGACCGGCACAGCCGGTCATAGGCGAACCAGCCGGCGGCAAGGCTGAGGATCGAGATCAGCACCGCCTCCCCGCCCGTCATCGGCAGCACGGCGCGGTCGACGAGGTAGATCGAGGCGTTGACGTAGTACTGCGTGATCAGCAGGCCGAAGCCGGTGACCCAGGTGAGATAGGCATCCCACTTGAACCACTGCAGGTCTTCGGGCAGTGCCGGCGGCGCCACGGTGAACTTCTCGACGTGATAGAAGCCGCCGCCGTGCACCTGCCAGGCGGTGCCGAACACGCCGGGGCTCATCTTCTCGCGGGCGCGCAACGAGAGGTCGAGCGCGATGAAATAGAACGACGTTCCGATCCAGGTGATGCCGACGACGAGATGGGCCCAGCGCAGCAGGATGTTCAGCCAGTCGGCGACGAAGGTCAGCATGGGTCGGGGATCTCGGGGCTTTGATTGCGGTCGAAGAGGCGTCAAGCACGGTTCGTGCCGCGGGGGCTAGTAGCGCAGCGACCGCTGTGCCGTGTGGCCTCCCCCCTCCCTGTCCCTCCCCCGCTTCGCAGGAGAGGGGATGCAGGAGGTTGGATCATTCGCCTCACCGACGCGTCGGCCCGGCGCAGCCTACGTTTCGCGAAAGCCCCATGACCTATCGTCCCCTCTCCTGCGAAGCGGGGGAGGGACAGGGAGGGGGGAGGCCCCACGGCACGGCGACAAGCAAAAAAGGGACGCCGCGCCAACGCGCAGCGCCCCTGCCCGCCTTACTGCGGCAGCTGGTCGTCGATGCCCTTCACGTACCAGTTCATCCCGAGGATATCGCCATCCGCCAGCACCGCGCCGGCCGCGACCTTCTCCACGCCGGCCTGGTCGAGGATCGGGCCGGTGAAGGGGTGGAATTCGCCCGAGGCGATCTTGCCCTCGAGCTCCTTCGCCGCCGCCGCCACGTCCTCGGGCAGGTTGGTGTAGGGCGCCATCACGACGTGGCCTTCCTTCAGGCCGTCCCAGGTCTGGCCCGACGTCCAGGTGCCGTCGAGCACGGCCTGGACGCGGTGGATGTAATACGGACCCCAGTCGTCGATGATCGAGGTCAGCTGCGACGTCGGGGCGAAGGCGATCATGTCGGACGCCTGGCCGAAGCCTTTGAAGCCGCGCTCCTGCGCGACCTGCAGCGGCGCGGTGGAATCGGTGTGCTGGGTGATGATGTCGGCGCCCTGGTCGAAGATCGCCTTGGCGGCGTCGGCTTCCTTGCCCGGGTCGAACCACGAGCTGACCCAGACCACCTTGACCTTGAAGTCCGGGTTCACCGACTGCGCGCCGAGCAGGAACGCGTTGATGCCGGAGACCACTTCGGGGATCGGGAACGAGGCGATGTAGCCGGCGGAGCCGGTCTGCGACACCTTGGCCGCGATCTGGCCGATGATGTAGCGGCCCTCGTGGAACTTCGAGTTGTAGGTCGCGACGTTGGCGGCGGTCTTGTAGCCGGTGGCGTGCTCGAACTTCACGTCCGGGTACTTTTCGGCGACGGTGAGCGTCGGATCCATGTAGCCGAACGAGGTGGTGAAGATGATGCCGCAGCCGTCACGGGCGAGGCGCTCGATGGCGCGCTCGGCGTCGGGGCCTTCCGGCACGTTCTCGACGAAGGCGGTCTCGACCTTGTCGCCGAAGTGCTCGACCACGTCGAGGCGGCCCTGATCGTGCTGGTAGGTCCAGCCGAAATCGCCGACCGGGCCGATATAGACCCAGCAGGCCTTCAGATCGGCCGCCTGGCCGGCAGTGGTGCCGAAGCCGAAGGCAAGAGCCGTCGTCGCGAGCAGCAGCATTTTCCTCATCGTCACATCCCCTTCAGAAATCAGACTTTGTTCGTCTGGACCGGGCCGCTGGCAGACACCGGCGGCAAACTGGATGGCGGCCGCGCGCGCGGCCGAGATGCAAGGCCGGACCGCCACGGCCGCACCGAAACCCTCAGCGATCGGGCACGAACGGCCGGCCGAGGCAGGCGGGCGTGTTCAGCAGCGTCGTGCGCCGGTTCATCGAGATCAGCACCAGCACCACGATGGTGGCGATGTAGGGCAGCATGCTGAGGAACTGCGACGGCGTCTGCGTCAGCCCGCCGACCCATTCCGGCAGCCACGGCGGCAGGTTGCCACGCAGCGCCTGGACGTGGAAGGTCAGCACGGTGACCGCGCCGAAGAGATAGGCGCCGATCATGACGCGGAACGGCAGCCACGACGCGAAGACGACGAGGGCGAGCGCGATCCAGCCGCGCCCCGCCGTCATGTTCTCCACCCACTGCGGCGTATAGGCGAGCGAGAGGTAGGCGCCGGCGAGCCCGGCACAGGCGCCGCCGAAGGCGACGGCGGCATAGCGCACGGCGATCACCGGATAGCCCAGCGCATGCGCCGAGCCGTGGTTGTCGCCGACGGCGCGCAGCACGAGGCCGGCGCGGCTCTTGAACAGGAACCACGCGACGGCCGCCGTCAGCGCGAAGGAGATGTAGACGAGGATATCCTGCGCGAACAGCAGCTGGCCGACCACCGGCAGGTCCGACAGGCCCGGGATCTCGAGCTTCGGCAGCCGCACGCCCGGCTGGCCGACGAAGCTCTCGCCGAGCAGGCCCGACAGGCCGAGGCCGAGCAGCGTCAGCGCGAGGCCGGTGGCGACCTGGTTGGCGACGAGTGTCAGCACCAGGAAGCCGAACAGCAGCGCCATCACCACGCCGGCGAGCATGGCGCAGAGGATGCCGAGCGTGCCCGAGCCGGTGAGGTTCGCCGCGCCGAAGCCGGCGACCGCGCCCATCACCATCATGCCCTCGACGCCGAGGTTGAGCACCCCCGAACGCTCGACGACGAGTTCGCCGATCGCGGCGAGCAGCAGCGGCGTCGCCGCCGTGATCACGGTGAGCAGGATCGCGACGGTGATCTCAAGCATGGATGATCTCAAGCATGGGCGCCGGCCTTGCGGCTCGAGGAGATGAAGCGGACGCGGTAGAGGATCAGCGTGTCGCAGGCGAGCACGAAGAACAGCAGCACGCCCTGCAGCACCGTCGACATGCGTTTCGAGACGCCGAGCGCCACCTGGATGCCCTCGCCGCCGAGATAGGTCAGCGCCAGCACGAGGCCGGCGATCAGGATGCCGACCGGGTTGAGCCGGCCGAGGAAGGCGACGATGATCGCGGCGAAGCCGTAGCCCGGCGAGATCGACGGCTGCAGCTTTCCGATCACGCCCGAGACCTCCATGATCCCGGCGAGGCCCGCGAGGCCGCCGGAGATCGCGAAGGCGAACAGCGTCATCTTTTTCGCCGAGAACCCGGCGAAGGCGCCGGCGCGCGGGCTGGCGCCGAGCACCTTGATCTCGAAGCCCTTCAGCGTCTTCGCCAGCATCACCGCCATCAGGGCGACGACGACCAGCGTCACCAGCGCCGACACCGACATGCGGCCGTCGCCGAGCATGATCATGCGGGCAGCGGAATTGAAGCGTTCGGTCTGCGGGAAGCCGTAGCCCATCGGGTCGCGCCAGGGCCCGCGCACCAGCCAGTCGAGGAACAGCGTCGCGACATAGACCAGCATCAGGCTGGTGAGGATCTCGTTGGCGCCGAAGCGGGTCTTCAAGAGGCCAGGGATCAGCCCGTAGGCCGCGCCGCCGAGGATGCCCGCCACCAGCATGAGGGGCAGCGTGAACGGCGTCTGGAAATCGGGCAGCAGCAGCGGGATCATCGACCCGGTGATCGCGCCGATCGTGAACTGGCCCTCGGCGCCGATGTTCCAGTTGTTGGAGAGGTAGCAGACCGCGAGGCCAACGCCGATCAGCACCAGCGGCACCGCCTTGACGACGAGTTCCGACAGCGACCAGGCGTCAGTGAGCGGCGCGATGAAGAGCTGGTAGAGCCCGGCGAGCGGATCGACGCCGCTGATCAGGAACACGGCGGCGCTGAACACCACCGTCAGACCGACGGCGATCACCGGCGACAGCAGCGCCATCCGGCGGCTCTGCTCGGCGCGGCGGATGAGTTCGATCCGCATCAGGCGGCCCCCTTCTTTTCGGCGCCGCCGGCCATCAACAGGCCGATCCGCTCGCGCGTCATCGTCGCCGCCGGTTCGGGCTCGGAGAGATGGCCGCGCGAGATCACGGCTATGCGGTCGGCGATCTCGAAGATCTCGTCGAGGTCCTGGCTGATCACCAGCACCGCCGAGCCAGAGCGCGCGAGATCGATCAGCGACTGGCGGATCACCGCCGCCGCGCCCGCGTCGACGCCCCAGGTCGGCTGCGAGACGACGAGCAGCCCCGGCACCCGGTCGACCTCGCGCCCGACGACGAATTTCTGCAGGTTACCGCCCGACAGCGCGCGGGCTTCGGGGTCCGGCACGCCCTTGCGCACGTCGAAGCGCTCGGTGACGAACGCGACGATCTCGGCGGCGCGGGCAAAGCGCATCAGGCCGCGCGCGACGAGGCCGTCGGCGGTGCCGTGCCGGGTCAACACGACGTTGTCGCTGAGCGGCAGGCCCGGCACGGCGCCGTGGCCGAGCCGCTCCTCGGGCACGAAGGCGGCGCCGAGCTTGCGGCGGGCGTTGACGCCGGCATGGCCGACGGCAACCTCGTCGATCAGCACCGCCGCCGCGCGCTCGCCGAGCCGCTCGCCGGAAATCGCATCGAAGAGTTCGCCCTGCCCGTTGCCGGCGACGCCGGCGATCGCGACGATCTCGCCAGCCGCGACCTCGAGCTTCACATCGACGAGGGCGACTCCGAACGGGTCCTTCGACGGCAGGTCGAGACCGTCGAGCGTCAGCCGCGGCCGGCCGCGCTGCGCCGGCGCCCGGTGCACGGCGGCAACTTCGCTGCCGACCATCAGCCGGGCGAGCGAGGCGACGGTCTCGCGGGTCGGGTCGGTCTCGGCGACCACCTTGCCGCGCCGCATCACCGTCGCGCGGTGGCAGAGCTCGCGCACCTCTTCCAGCCGGTGCGAGATGTAGAGGATGGCGCAGCCTTCGCTGGCGAGGCGGCGCAGCGTGACGAACAGCTGGTCGGCCTCCTGCGGCGTCAGCACCGAGGTCGGCTCGTCCATGATGATGAGGTCGGGCGACTGCAGCAGGCAGCGCACGATCTCGACGCGCTGGCGGATGCCGACGGGCAGATCCGCGATGCGGTCGTTCGCCTTCAGCGGCAGGCCGTATTCGGCCGACACCTTCTCGATCGCCGCCGAAAGCTCGGCCATCGGCACGCCCTTCGGGCTGGCGAGCGCGATATTCTCGGCGACAGTCAGGGCGTCGAACAGCGAAAAATGCTGGAACACCATGCCGATGCCGAGTTTTCTTGCAGCGGCCGGCGACTCGATCGTCACCCGCTCGCCCTTCCAGAAGATCTCGCCCTCGTTCGGCTGCAGCGCGCCGTAGATGATCTTGACCAGCGTCGACTTGCCGGCGCCGTTCTCGCCGAGCAGCGCATGGATCTCGCCCGGCGCCAGCGCCAGGCTGACGTCGTCGTTGGCGACGTTGTCGCCGAAGCGCTTGACGATGTGGCGCGCCTCCAAGAGCCGCGCGGCCACCGGTTCGCCGGCTGCGGCGCGGCCGTCGGAGAGGGCCGGATCGATGCTGACGTTCACCCGCTCTCCCCCGTTGTCGTCACGATGCCGCCCGCGCGGCGATGTTGTCCTGCATGGAAATCAGCGCCTCGTCGCGCGCCAGCACCTCGGCCGCGACCGCGACGGCGATGGCGGCGGGCTCCTTCGAGCGGATGCCCGGCGCGCCGATCGGGCAGGCGAAGCTTTCGGCGAGCCCCGGCTCCAGCCCCGCCGCCTTCAGCCGGCTCGCAAAGCGCGCGCGCTTCGTGGCGCTGCCGATCAGCCCGACGTGCCCGAACCGCCGCGCATCCAGCGCCGCGTGCAGGATGGCGAGATCGAGCGCGTGGTCGTGCGTCATGATGAAGACGAAGGCGCCGTCCGATGCCCTCGCCAGCACCGACGCCGGGTCCGCGGTCTCGACCGCCGTCACCGTCGCCGGCAGGGTGCGCGGCAGCTGGCCGGGGCGATTGTCGACCCAGGTCAGCCGGAACCCCGGCAGCATCGCGACGACCAGCATCAGCGCCCGGCCGACGTGCCCGGCGCCGAACAGCACGATCTCGCGGGAGCGGGTGCCGAAGCTCTCGGTCAGCCGGCCGTCGCCGCCGAGCACCGCATCGGCCCGGTCGGCAGCGCCGGCGACGACGCGCCGGACCAGCCCACCGTCGGCCGTGGCCGTCTCGGCGACGGCGACGAAGCCGCCGGCGCGCTCGAGCGCCGCCAGCCGCTCGACCTCATCGAGCCGTGCCCGGGAAAATACGTCGACGGCGATCGTCATCACCCCGCCGCAGCACTGGCCGAGTTCCGGGCCGAGCGCGAAGCGGTGCAGGAAGAAGCGATCCTTGCCCTCGGCCGCCGCCGCGGCCGCCTCGGCGAGCGCCTCGAACTCGAAACGGCCGCCGCCGATCGTGCCGCGAAAGCCGCCGTCCGGGCGCACGACGAGCCGCGTGCCGGTCTCGCGCGGCGTCGATCCGCGCGTCGCGATCACGGTCACCAGCGCCGCGGCGGGGGCCTCGGCGAGGAAGGCGGCGAGCGCCCCGAACACGTCGAGCGACCGGCCCATGGGTCAGGCGCCCCCCCGCCGCGTCGCGTGGATCGCCTTCATGATCGCCTCCGGCGTCGCCGGCGCGTCGAGCGGCGGCACGACGCCGGGCTTGATGCTGCCGATCGCGTCGAAGATCGCGGAAAAGACGCTCGCCGGCAGCATCAGCGGCGGCTCGCCGACGGCCTTCGACCGGAAGATCGTGTCCTCGCGGTTGCCGGGGCTGTCGTAGAGCTTCGTCACGAAATGCTCGGGCACGTCCGATGCGGTCGGGATCTTGTAGGTCGAGGGCGCGTGGGTGCGCAGCCGGCCCTCGCCATCGAAGACGAGTTCCTCGGTGGTCAGCCAGCCCATGCCCTGCACGAAGCCGCCTTCGATTTGGCCGATGTCGATGGCGGGGTTCAGCGACTTGCCGCAGTCGTGCAGGATGTCGACGCGGTCGACGCGCATCTCGCCGGTCATCGTGTCGATGGTGACTTCCGAGCAGGCGGCGCCGTAGGAGAAATAGAGGAACGGCCGGCCCTCGGCCTTGTCGCGGTTCCAGGTGATCTTCGGCGTCTTGTAATAGCCGGCGGCGGAAAGCTGGATCCGGGCGAGGAAGGCCTTCTTGACGATCTCGCGGAACGGCACCGCGCCGTTGCCGATGATCACCTGGCTGTCGCGGAAATCGATCTGTTCGGCCGGCGTGCCGTATACCAGCGACACGAAGTCGATGAGGCGCGCCTTGATCTCGCGGCAGGCCGCCTGCGCCGCCATGCCGTTGAGATCCGAGCCGGACGAGGCCGCCGTCGGGGCGGTGTTCGGTACCTTGGCGGTGTTGGTCGCGGTGATCTTCACCTTTTCGAGCGGGATGCCGAATTCCTCGGCGACGACCTGCGCCACCTTCAGGAACAGCCCCTGCCCCATCTCGGTGCCGCCGTGGTTGAGATGCACCGAGCCGTCCGTATAGACATGCACCAGCGCGCCGGCCTGGTTGAGATGGATCAGCGTGAACGAGATGCCGAACTTCACCGGCGTCAGCGCCAGCCCCTTCTTCAGGATGCGGCTTTTCGCGTTGAAGGCGCGCACCGAGGCGCGGCGCTTCCAGTAGTCGCAAGAGACCTCGAGCTGGCCGACGATGTCGGCGAGGATGTTGTCCTCGACCTTCATGCCGTAGGGCGTCACGTCGCGGCCGGGGCCGTAGAAGTTGCGCTTGCGCACCTCCAGCGCATCGAGGCCGAGCGTCACCGCGATGGAATCGATGATGCGCTCGGCGGCGATCACGCCGTGCGGGCCGCCGAAGCCGCGGAAGGCGGTGTTCGAGCAGGTGTTGGTCTTCAGCCGCTGCGAGCGGATCGTCACCGTCGGATAGAAGTAGGCGTTGTCGGCGTGAAACATCGTCCGGTCGTTGACGCCGAGCGAGAGGTCGGCCGAGTAGCCGCAGCGCGAGGCGAAATCGAGGTCCACCGCGAGCAGCCGGCCCTCGCCGTCATAGGCGACGTCGAAGCTCGCGACCTGGTCGTGCCGCTTGCCGGTCATGATCATGTCGTCGTCGCGGTCGAGCCGCATCTTGCACGGCCGGCCGGTGACCTTTGCCGCCAGCGCCGCCAGCGCCGCCCATTGGTTGGCCTGGCTCTCCTTGCCGCCGAAGCCGCCGCCCATGCGGCGCGTCTCCACCGTGATCGCCGCATCGATGACGCCGAGCACCTTGGCGACCGTGTGCTGCACCTCGGTCGGGTGCTGGGTCGAGGAGTAGACGAGCATGTCGTCGTCCTCGCCGGGCACGGCCATCGCGACCTGCCCCTCGAGGTAGAAATGCTCCTGTCCGCCGACGGCGATCTGCGACTTCAGCCGGCGCTGGCTGTTGGCGAGCGCCTTGCCGACGTCGCCGCGGCCGAAGCGATAGTCGGGCAGCACGTGGCTGTCCGCGGCGAGCGCGTCCTCGACGGTGACGAGCGGCTTCAGCGGCTCGACCTCGAAGCGCGCCAGCCGCACCGCCCGCCGGGCCGCCTCGCGCGTCGTCGCCACGACGCAGAACACCACCTGGCCCCAGAACAGGATCTCGCCCTCGGCGAGCATCGGGTCGTCGCCCATCGCCGACGACACGTCGTTGATGCCGGGGACATCCTTTGCGACCAGCACGTCGACGACGCCCGGCGCCTTGCGCACCTCGGAGAGGTCGACGGCGAGCAGCTTCGCCCGCGCATGGGTCCGGCACCAGCCGGGCGCGAGGTGCAGCGTGCCGGCCGGCTCGCGCATGTCGTCGATGTAGACCGCGGCGCCGGTGACGTGCTTGACGGCGCTGTCGTGCCGGATCGGCTGCGACACCACCGCCAGCGTGCGCGGCAGGGCGGCCTGAGCCGGCGGCGGGGCGACCGCGACGTCGCCCTCCGGCGGGACGGCGCCCTCGCTGACGATGTCGGCCTCCGCCGGTTCGCCGGCGTCCGGCGCCGGCTCGCCGGCCGCGGTGGGTTCGTCGGCGTCCACGAGGTCGGTGCTTTCCGGTGCCGGCTCGTCGGCGGCCGGGCCGAGATCCGGCTCGGCGAGGAAGGACTCGGGAGCCTCGGCCGCGACCACGACATCGTCGGGCGCGATGTCGGGCTCGGGCCGCATCTCCGGCTCGGAGGCCGGCGACGTGTCGCCCGCCTCCGGTGCGGCGTCGGGGAAGAGTTCGGGATCAGCCATGGGCCGTCGCCTCGATCTCGCGGTGCCCGACGACGCGGGTCATCGACGTTGGCGCGCCGGCAGTTTCCACCAGGGCTTTCGCAAGCAGCGCCCGCGCCGTCTCCAGACGGTACTCGGCGCTCGCGCGCATGTCACCGATCGGCCGGAAGTCCTCGGCGAGCGCCTCCAGCGCCGGCGTCCAGCTGCCGGCCTGTCCGGGCCGCGCCCCGACCAGCTTCGCCTCCGTCGCGGCCGCCCGCTTCGGCGTCGCCGCCATGCCACCGAAGGCGACGCGCGCCTCGGTGATGACGCCGCCGTCCAGCGTGAAGCGGAAGGCGCTCATGATCGCCGAGATGTCCTGGTCGAAGCGCTTGGAGATCTTGTAGGCGCGGAACACCTGGTCCTCGGCGAGCTTCGGCACCAGCAAGCCGGCGACGAACTCGCCCGGCCGGCGATCCTGCTTGCCGTAGTCGATGAAATAGCTCTCGACCGGCAGCACCCGGCTGTCGTCGCCGAGCCGGAGTTCCACCGCGGCGCCGAGCGCGATCAGCATCGGCGGCGTGTCGCCGATCGGCGAGCCGTTGGCGACGTTGCCGCCCACCGTGCCGGCCGAGCGCACGTGCTTCGAGCCGATGCGCCGGAACACCTCGCCGAGGTCGGGGTCGATCGCCGCCATGTGCGGCGCGACCTCGTCATAGGTCGCGGCAGCCCCGATCAGCACGGCGTTGCCGGCGTCCTCGACCCGGTCCATGCCCAGCACGCGGCCGAGATGGATGATCTTCGGCAGGCTGCGCATTTGCTTCGTCACCCAGAGCCCGACGTCGGTGGCACCCGCGACCAGCGTCGCATCGGGATGGCGGGCATAGAGGTCTGCGAGGCCGTCGACGGTGCGCGGGGCGGCGAAAAACCTCTCGTCGTCGCCGACGAAGATGTCGCGGCGGTCGGCGAGGAAGTCGAGCAGGCCGGTGGTCGCACCGGCTTCCGCCGAGAACTTGTCGTCCGCCGGCCCCGCGCAGGCCGCCTTCGCGGCATCGACGATCGGCCGGTAGCCGGTGCAGCGGCAGAGATTGCCGGCGAGCCAGTCGGTGATGGTGCGCCGGGTCGGCTCGGCGTCGGCGTGGTAGAGCGTGAACAGGCTCATCACGATGCCCGGCGTGCAGAAGCCGCACTGCGAGCCGTGCAGGTCGACCATCGCCGCCTGCACGGGGTGCAGGTCCTCGCCCTCGGCGAGATCCTCGACGGTGACGATCTCCTTGCCGTCCATCATGCCGACGAACTGGATGCAGGCGTTGACCGGCCGGTAGACCATCCGGCCGCCCTCGGAGGTGCCGATCGCCACCGTGCAGGCGCCGCAGTCACCCTCGTTGCAGCCCTCCTTGGTGCCGACGGCGCCTTCGCGCAGGCGCAGATAGTCGAGCAGCGTCTCGGTCGGCCCGAAGTCGGCGAGCTCGACGATACGGCCGTTGCGGAGAAAGCGGATGGTGTCGCGCATGCCGTCAGCTGCCCCGATAGGTCGAATAGCCGTAGGCCGAGACCAGCAACGGCACATGATAATGCTGGTCCGGATTGCCGATGCCGAAGCGGATCGGCACCACGTCGAGGAACGGCGGCTCGGTGAGCGACGCCCCCGTCGAGCGCAGGTAGTCGCCGCAGAAGAAGCGCAACTCGTAGACGCCGGCGGTGAAGTTGGCGCCCTCCACGATCGGCGCGACGCGGCCGTCGGCGTTGGTGACGCCGCTGGCGACGAGCGACGCCGTCGCGCCGTCGATGCGCGACAGCTCGACGACGAGCCCGGCCGCCGGGCGCCCGGTCGCCGTGTCGAGAACATGCGTCGTCAATCGGCCCAAGTGCGCCCCCGCCTTCTCAATCGCAGATTCGGTCCGGTCCGGCCCGTCCCCGTGGTCGCCGTCGCCGCCGATTTAGGCATGCTCATCATGGTTGCATGATCCCGGCCGAACACGAAAGCATGAATTCACGGACGGATCGATGCCGGATCGGCATCATCCCCGCGCATCGCCTCGGCGAGCTCGCGCACCGCGAAGGCATGGAAGGTGGCCGGCGCCAGCTTCAGCGTGGTGTCGCCGCGCGAGATCACTGCGAACTGGTCGATCGGCAGGTCGGCATCGGCGAGCGGACGGAACACCAGCGTTCCCGCGGCGAGATCGGCTTCGAGCCCGACCCGCGTCTGGAACGCCACCACTCCGCCGCTGCGCGCCGCGGCCTTCATCAAGCCGAGCGTATTCGCTTCCAGCGCCACCCGGAAGCCACCCGCCCGCATCGCGGCCGTGGCGTCGAGCGCGGCGCGCAGGGAGAGCCCCTTCGCCGGCAGCGCCAGCGGGTGACGCAGGCAGTCGGCGAGCGTCACTTGCCGGAGTTGAGCCAGCGGATGCTCCGGCGCCACCACCGCGCCGATTCGGATGTTGCGGCGAAAGCCCGTATCGAGCGACGCGCGCTCGCGCGGATTGAAAGTGAGGCCGAGGTCGGCCTGCCCCGCCAGCACCAGCCGCTCGGCCTCCTCCGACCCGGTGACGGTGACGACGAGGTCGATGCCGGGATAGGCCGCGGCGAAGCGCGCCATGATGCCGGGCAGGATCGCCTCGCCGACGCTCTCGACCGTCGAGATGCGCACCCGGCCGAGCTTCACCCCGCGCAGCGCGTCGATGTCCGCCACCACGGTCTCGAAGTCGCGCAGCGTGTCGGAGACGTGGCGCAACAGGATCTCGCCGGGCGCCGAGAGGCGGATCGAGCGGCCGACACGATCGAACAGCGTCACGCCCATCGCCTCTTCCAGGGCGAGGATCTGCCGGTTCACCGCCGACGAGGCGATGTTGAGCTCGCGCGCGGCGCCGCGGAACGAGCCATAGCGCGCCACCGCCGCGAAGTAGCGGAGCGAGGGCCCGAACAGCTGGCGACTGCGGTCGGTCATCGATACGGCTCGTCGCTGTCGGCGGCCCGGCGGTGCATGGCCTCGTCAGGGCAGCAGGATGGTCGAGCCCGTCGTCGCACGCGATTCGAGCGCCCGGTGGGCATCGGCGGCGGCGGCGAGCGGGAAGTCCTGGTTGATCGCGATATGCACGGTGCCGTCGGCGATCACGCCGAAGAGGTCCGCGGCGGTGGCGAGCAGGTCCTCGCGCTTCGCCACGTAGCTGAACAGCGTCGGCCGGGTCGCATAGAGCGAACCCTTCTGCGACAGCAGCCCGAGATTGAACGCCTCGACCGCCCCCGAGGCATTGCCGAAGGAGACGAACAGGCCGCGCGGCTTCAGGCAATCGAGCGAGGCGGGGAAGGTGTCCTTGCCGATCGAATCATAGACCACGTCGCAGCCGGCCCCGCCGGTGAGCTCGCGCACCCGCTGGGCAAAATTCTCGGTGCGGTAGTTGATGACCTCGTCGTAGCCGTTCTCGAGCGCAAGGGCGCACTTCTCGTCCGAGCCCGCGGTGCCGATGATGCGGCAGCCGAGCGCGCGTGCCCACTGCCCCGCGATCAGGCCGACGCCACCGGCGGCGGCATGGAACAGGATCGTATGCTCCGGCCCGACCTTGAAGGTCTGGCGCAGCAGGTATTGCACGGTCATGCCCTTCAGCATCGCGGCCGCCGCGGTGCGATCGTCAACGCCATCGGGCAGCGGCACCAGCCGGTCGGCCGGCACGAGGCGGCTTTCGGCATAGGCGCCCATCGGCCCGGCATAGGCGACGCGGTCGCCCGGCTTCACCGCCGTGACGCCCTCGCCAACCGCCTCGACGATCCCCGCGCCCTCGCTGCCGAGCGTCAGCGGCAGGCCGGCCGGCGCCGGGTAGAGGCCGGAGCGGAAATAGACGTCGATGAAGTTGACGCCCACCGCCGTCTGGCGAAGCAGCGCCTCGCCGGGCCCGGGCGCGGCGAGGGCGACCTCCTCGAAGCTGAGGACTTCCGGCCCGCCGTGCTGGTGCACGCGTATCGCCCGCATCGTCGTTCTCCCACCCGTCGCGCGGTCCAGTCCAGACCGCATGGCTTCGCACCCGGCGACCGGCAGGCGAATCCCGCCGTCGCTTCAATCGGTTGGACCGAGGATAGGACGTTCGCGCGCGGCTGTGAACCGCCGATTGCCTCCCGTCAGGTGCCGGCGGGTCGGGCGACGATCCGGGCGTGGCCGGCGAACAGAAAGGAGAGCACCGACAGCGGCACCAGCGCGAGGAACGCGGCCGGCAGGCCGAAGGCTTCGCTGATCAGGCCGATCACCGGCGGGCCCGTCAGCAACGCCATCATGGTGACGAGGGTCAGCCCGGCGAGGTTCGCCGCCGCCCCCGGCCCGCCGCGGCTCGCTGCCGCCGCGGAGGCGACCGGATAGACCAGCGACACGCCGAGGCCGATCACGCCGAGCGCCACCCAGGCGACGACGATGTTGGGCGCGGTGGCGAGGCCGACGAGGCCGGCGATCGCCGCCACGGCGGCGAACTGCACGATGCGCACGCCGTCGATCCGCGCCCGCACGGCATCGCCGAACATCCGCCCCGTCGCCTGCACCAGCGCGAAGATCGCGTAGCCGAGACTGGCGTAGAACGGCGAGGCATCGAGGACCTGGCGCAGGAACAGCGTGCTCCAGTCGTAGACCGCGCCCTCCGCCATCGTGACCCCCGCCGCCATCACGCAGACGCCGAGGATGACCACCGACGGCAGCGAGAATGCCGCCGATCCACTGCCCTCCCGCGCCGGCTGCGGCGGCAGCTTCGGAAACACGGGGCGCAGCGCGAGGCTGAACAGGATGCCGGCCGCGGCGGCGCCGATCAGATGCGCCGTCACGCTGATGCCGAGCTCGGCGAGCACGCCGGAAATCAGCGCGCCGCCGACCATGCCGAAGCTCCAGAAGCCGTGGCTGCGTGACAGGATGTTCTGCCGGTAGTGCTGTTCGGCGCGGGCCGAGGCGAGGTTCATGCCCACCTCCATCACGGCGTTCGCCGCGCCCAGCGCCAGCAGCGCGGCGGCGAAGGCGAGCCAATGGCTGGCAAATCCCACCGGCACCAGCGCGATCGCCATCGCCACCCCGGCCCAGGACGTGGCCGCGCGCTCGCCGACCCGCTCGACCAGCCGCCCGACCACGGTCAGCGTCAGCATGGTCGCGAACGGCGCGGCGAACAGCGCCAGCCCCAGCGTCGCCTTGTCGACGCCGAGCACGGCCTGGATGTCCGGCACGCGCGTCAGCACGCTGGAGAGCAGGAAGGCATTGACCAGGAAGGGCAGCCCGGCCTGGAAGACGAGAGGCAAGGTCGGGGTTTCCGGGATGAGGAGGACGGATGGCGTCGGAGCGGGCGCCGGCAATGGTCGTTCGTTGACGCATGATCCGGGCAAATGCAAGGCCGATGGACGAGGCGTCAAAAGGGAGCGGAGAGACCGCTGCGTCCTCGTCGCCGATCCAGCGTGCCGGTCCGCTCGGTCATGATCCCGGACGGGCGGTCGGCCTTCCATCCGCACCTACGTATCATTCCTGATGGACTCACCCCGGGCGCGGGTCCACGGTGCGCGCTTGATACGGTATCATAACACCGCATCTGCTGGATCCGCACCGATGTCCATCAAACGCCCGACCCCGCCGCCCACCCCGGGCGCTGCGGCTCTGTTCACGCCGAAGCTGATCAGCGCCCTGCGCGAGGGCTACAGCCTCGCGTTGCTGCGCGCCGACGCGATCGCCGGGCTGACGGTGGCGATCGTCGCGCTGCCGCTGGCGATGGCGATCGCCATTGCAAGCGGCGCCACGCCGGACCGCGGGCTGGTGACGGCCGTGGTCGCCGGCTTCCTGATCTCGGCCCTCGGCGGCAGCCGGTTCCAGATCGGCGGGCCGACGGCAGCCTTCATCGTCGTGGTGTTCGACGTCATCCAGCGCCACGGCTACGAGGGCATGCTGGTCGCGACGCTGCTCGCCGGGCTGATGCTGATCGTCGTCGGCGCCCTGCGGCTCGGCACCTACATCAAGTACATCCCCTACCCCGTCGTCACCGGCTTCACCGCAGGCATCGCCGTCTCGATTTTCGCCTCGCAGCTGAAGGAAGCGCTCGGCCTCGACGAGGCCCTGCCGCCCGAGTTCCTCGCCAAGCTCGCGGCGGTCGCCAGCCGGCTCGGCTCCGCGTCGCCGGCAGCGATCATCGTCACGGTCGGCTCGGTGGCGCTGATCCTCACCTTGCGCAAGCTGAAGCCGCACTGGCCGGGCTTCCTGATCGCGGTGCTGATCGCCAGCCTCGGCGTCGCCGTCTTCGGCATCGACGTCGCCACCGTCGGCTCGCGCTTCGGCGACGTGCCGCGCGGCCTGCCGATGCCCAGCCTGCCGGTGTTCGATTTCGCCCTCGTGCAACGGGTGTTCCCCGACGCGATCACCATCGCGCTGCTCGCCGGCATCGAATCGCTGCTCTCCGCCGTCGTCGCCGACGGCATGACCGGCCGCAAGCACCGCTCGAACGGCGAACTCGTCGCGCAAGGCATCGCCAACATCGCCTCGGTCTGCTTCGCCGGCCTGCCGGCGACCGGCGCCATCGCCCGCACCGCGACCAACATCCGCGCCGGCGCGCGCACCCCCGTCGCCGGCATCCTGCATGCCGTGTTCCTGCTGGTCTTCATGCTGGCGGCAGCGCCCGTGCTCGCCTATGTGCCGCTCGCGGCGCTTGCCGCGATCCTGATCATCGTCGCGATCAACATCTCGGAGGCGCGCCACATCCGCCACATCCTTGGCACCGCCGGCAACGGCGACCGCTTCGTCCTCGTCTCGACTTTCCTGCTCACCGTGCTGGTCGATCTCACGGTGGCGATCCAGTTCGGCGTCGTCGCCGCCGCGGTGCTGTTCGTCCACCGGATGGCGGAAGCGGTGGAGATCGAGACGCACGAGAAGCTGATCGAGGAGGACGCACCCGACGCGCCGCACGCGCCGCGCGCCGCGTCCGCGGCTGGCATCGTCACCTACCGCATCGACGGGCCGTTCTTCTTCGGCGCGGCGCAGCGGCTGTCGTCGGTGCTCGACCGCATCGGCGAGACGCCGCGCGGCTTCGTGCTCGACATGACGACGGTGCCGTTCATCGATGCGAGCGGCGGCGCGGCGCTGACGAGCTTCCTCGACCGCGCCCGCGCCGACGGCGTCACCGTGCGGGTCGTCGGCGCCCGGCCGGCGGTGGCCGAGGCGGTGCGCAAGCTCGCTGCGGAGGTCGGGCTGCCGATCGTATTCGGCGCTCAGGCGGCGCCGTAGACCGCGTCCGCCCGCGCCTCGAAGGCGTCGGCGAACTTCCGGAACGCCCGGTCAAACACGGCGCCCATCACGGCGGCGAGCGTGCGGCTGC
Source organism: Methylobrevis albus (assembly GCF_015904235.1). GTDB lineage: Bacteria > Pseudomonadota > Alphaproteobacteria > Rhizobiales > Pleomorphomonadaceae > Methylobrevis_A > Methylobrevis_A albus. Next base: position 27,640 of record NZ_JADZLT010000039.1, on the reverse strand, counting down.
GGAATTCGTACTGGATGAAGAAGCCGACGTCGGAGGGGGCCTCGCCCGCGGCGCCGGCCGGGTCGGCGGGCGTGAACGTCCAGCGGTTTTCGAGCTGGCGGAACGGCCCGTCGAGATATTCGACCAAGATCTGGCGATTGTCGCGGTCGAGCGTCACCTTGCTGGTGAAGGTCTCGCGCAGCAGCGAATAGCCGACCGTCATGTCGGCGACCAGCACCTCGCGGCCGTCCGGCTGCGGCCGGCGCGCCCGCACCACCAGCTTCTCGCACATCGGCACGAATTCAGGATAGCGCTCGACGTCGGCGACGAGGTCGAACATCGCGTCCGCGGAGTGGCGCACGCGGCGCGAAGTCTCGAAACTTGGCATGAAACAGCGGTTTCCTCAGCCGGTGCGGGCGAGCTTTTCGGCCCGGGCCGCACGCAGGCGCTCGAAGTCCTCGCCGGCGTGATGCGACGAGCGGGTCAGCGGGCTCGACGACACCATGTGGAAGCCCTTGGTATAGGCCACCGTCTCGAAGGACTTGAACTCCTCGGGCGTCACGAAGCGGATCACCGCGTGGTGCTTGCGGGTCGGCTGCAGATACTGGCCGATGGTGAGGAAGTCCACCTCCGCCGTGCGCAGGTCGTCCATCAGTTGCAACACCTCGTTCCGCTCCTCGCCGAGGCCGACCATGATGCCGGACTTGGTGAACATCGTCGGATCGAGTTCCTTCACCCGCTGCAGCAGCCGGATCGAGTGGAAGTAGCGCGCGCCGGGCCGCACGGTGAGATACTTCGACGGCACGGTCTCGAGGTTGTGGTTGAAGACGTCGGGCTTCGCCGCGACCACCTTTTCCAGCGCGCCGGGCTTGCGCAGGAAGTCGGGGGTGAGGATCTCGATCGTGGTCGACGGCGAGCGGGCGCGGATCGCCCGGATCACCTCGACGAAATGCTGCGCGCCGCCGTCGGCGAGGTCGTCGCGGTCGACCGAGGTGATCACGACGTGATGCAGGCCGAGCTTCTCGACCGCGCGGGCAACGTTTTCCGGCTCGAGCGGGTCGAGCGGCCCCGGCATTCCGGTGCGCACGTTGCAGAAGGCGCAGGCGCGGGTGCAGGTGTCACCCATGATCATCATGGTCGCGTGCTTCTTCGACCAGCACTCGCCGATGTTCGGGCAGCCGGCTTCCTCGCACACGGTGACGAGGCCGTTCTCGCGCACGATACTCTGCGTCTCGCGATAGACCGGCGAGCCCGGCGCCTTGACGCGGATCCAGTCCGGCTTGCGCAGCACGGGCGTATCCGCGCGCTTCGCCTTTTCGGGATGCCGCGGCCGGGGCGCATTCACCGTGTCGAGAATGGTGACCATCGTTCTGACCTTCCGGTTTTCCGCCGACGGGCCGGGCCCGAAACGACGAAAGGCAGGCTGCCGGTTGCCCGGCGCCTGCCTCTCATACCTAGTTCAGCCGGGCGGTCTCGTCGACCGCCGGCGATGCAATTCTGCTGTGTTCCGTCAGCGCCGGATGAGGCCGAGCAGGAACAGCAGGATGATCGCGCCCACCGTCGAGACGACGATGCTGCCGATCCAGCCGGCCTGAACCCCGAGACCCAGAGCGTTGAAAACGAACGCACCGATGAACGAACCGACGATACCGACGATCAGGTTGGTGATCAGCCCATGATTGCGCCGCATCACCTTCTCGGCGATCCAGCCCGCCAGGATACCGATGATGATCGTCGCGATAATGCCCACACCCGTCATTGTCTTCTCTCCACGAAAATAGCCTTCGCGGTGCACAATGCACTCGCGTCGGCTCTTGTTCCAAGTGAAGGGCAAAATTCATATGACGTCCGGGGCAGTTCAGGGGAACGATGTCGGGTGCGAGGGCGGTCGTGCCGTGGGGTCTCCCTCCTTCCCGTCCCTCCCCCTCCAGGCGGGAGAGGACGATGGGCGAGAGAACTTTCGCCAACGAGGGCTGCGCCGAAGCGAGGCGCTTCTGACGACGGCGCCCAAACCTCCTGCGTCCCCTCTCCTCGCGAAGCGGGGGACGGACAGGGGGGGCTGCCCCACGGCAAGCCCCTCAGATGTGGATCGCGCGACCGTAGGCGGCCAGAACGCTCTCGTGCATCGTCTCCGACAGCGTCGGGTGCGGGAACACCGTGTGCATCAGGTCTTCCTCGGTGGTCTCGAGGTTCATCGCGACGACGAAGCCCTGGATCAGCTCGGTGACTTCCGCGCCGACGAGATGCGCGCCGAGCAGCTGGCCGGTCTTCGCGTCGAAGATCGTCTTGACGAGGCCGTCGGATTCGCCGAGCGCGATCGCCTTGCCGTTACCGATGAACGGGAACTTGCCGACCTTGATGTCGTAGCCGGCTTCCTTCGCCTTCCGCTCGGTGAGCCCCACGGAGGCAACCTGCGGGTGGCAGTAGGTGCAGCCGGGGATCTTCGCCTTGTCCATCGGGTGGACGTGCTTGCCGGCGATCGCCTCGACGCAGATGACGCCCTCGTGCTCGGCCTTGTGGGCGAGCATCGGCGGGCCGGCGACGTCGCCGATCGCATAGACGCCGGGCATGCTGGTGCGGCCGACGCCGTCGACCACCACGCAGCCGCGTTCGGTCTTGATGCCGAGATCCTCGAGGCCGAGGCCCTCGATGTTGCCGACGACGCCGACGGCGGCGATCACGCGGTCGACGGTGATCGTCTCGGTCGAGCCGTCCTTCTTCTCGATCGTCGCCGTCACGCTGTCGGCGCCCTTGTCGAGCTTCGCGACCTTGGCCTCGAGCAGGATCTTCATCCCCTGCTTCTCGAAGCGCTTCTGGGCGATCGCCGCGATCTCGTGGTCCTCGACCGGCATCACCTGGCTCATCACCTCGACCACGGTCACCTCGCAGCCCATGGTGCGGTAGAACGAGGCGAACTCGATGCCGATCGCGCCGGAGCCGACGACGAGCAGCTTCTTCGGCATCGCTTCCGGCACCATCGCCTCGAAATAGGTCCAGACGAGCTTGCGGTCGGGCTCGAGGCCCGGCAGCACGCGCGGCCGCGCACCGGTCGCGACCACGATGTGCTTCGCCGCATATTCGCCGGCACCCAGCGCGCCCTTCGGCGGATTGTCGGCGGCCGTGACCGCGACCTTGCCGCCCTTCAGCAGCTTCGCCGTGCCCCAGATCACGTCGACCTTGTTCTTCTTCAGGAGCCCGCCGACGCCGCCGTTGAGCTGCGCCGACACCCCGCGCGACCGCTTGACGATGGCCGCCGTGTCGAAGCCGACGTTGTCGGCCGACAGGCCGTAGTCCTTGGCATGCGTCATGTAGTGGTAGATCTCGGCCGAGCGCAGCAGCGCCTTGGTCGGGATGCAGCCCCAGTTGAGGCAGATGCCGCCGAGATGCTTGCCCTCGACCACCGCCGTCTTGAGCCCGAGCTGCGCCGCCCGGATCGCGGCGACATAACCGCCGGGTCCGGCGCCGATGATGATGACGTCGTATTGGGACATGGTTTGCTTGCCCTCTCGTCGTATCCCGGGCCGCTGTTGGCCTCTGTTCGGTCGTTTCGACCCGCTCTGGCTAGCGCGCAATTCCGTCGAAGAGATCGATCCAGTCCGGGTTGGACGCTTCGATCAGCTCGATCTTCCAGGCACGTCGCCACGTTTTAAGCTGCTTTTCCCGCAAGATCGCCGCATCCATCGTCTGATGTTGCTCAAACCAGACGAGATCCTTGACCGCATATCGTCCCGTGAAACCCGGCACCGCGCCACAGCGGTGATCGTAAACCCGCTTCAGCAGATCCGAAGTGACGCCGATGTAGATCGTGCCGTTCCGTCCACTTGCGAGCATGTACACGCAAGGCTGCTTCACGAGATTTCTCCATACGGCAGGATAAGTCCCTCGTCACTTGGTCTTCGTGGTCGTCATCCCCGCAGAAGCGCGGATCCAGCTCTCGCTGGGGAAGCGCGCGTCGTGTTGCATCGGCAACGACCAGTTCGGACCAGGCGCGCGGCGCGATCCTGACCATCAGGCGCCCGTCGTATTGTGAGTTGGATCCCCGCTTCCGCGGGGATGACGACCACCGAGAAGCCTCGCAAATGGGGTCGGCACACGCTGCCTTCCCCTTCGCTCGAAGCCGATGCCAACTTTCTCAGCCCTGCAGCCCGTCATCCCCGCGAAAGCGGGGATCCAACTATCCGCGGGAGCAACGCTTCGTCGGTCTCGGCTGTGCCGCGACCAGACAAAACGAGGCGTCGGAGGCGTTCAAACGGCAGGCCCGTCGAAGTGTGAGTTGGATCCCCGCTTTCGCGGGGATGACGATTGTCGGAGGCCAAGGAACAGCTCGCCACCCTCCCCACAAGGGGGAAGGATTCCCCCCGCCCCCTTCACACCAGCATGCTCATCGGCTTCTCGATGAACCCCTTGAACGCCTGCAGCAGTTCCGCGCCCAGCGCCCCGTCGACCGCGCGGTGATCCGTCGAGAGCGTCACGCTCATCACGGTCGCGACCGCGAGCTCGCCCTTCTTCACCACGGCGCGCTGTTCTCCCGCGCCGACGGCGAGGATGGTGGCGTGCGGCGGGTTGATCACCGCGGCGAAGTCCTTGACGCCGAACATGCCGAGGTTGGAGACCGCCGTGGTGCCGCCCTGGTACTCCTCGGGCTTCAGCTTGCGGTCCCGGGCGCGCTTGGCGAGGTCCTTCATCTCGTTGGAGATGGTGGAGAGCGTCTTTTCCTCGGCCTTGCGGATGATCGGCGTGATCAGGCCGCCTGGGATCGACACCGCGACGCCGACGTCGGCGTGGCGGTGCTTCAGCATGCCGCCGTCGGTCCACGAGACGTTGGCGTCGGGCACCGCCTTCAGCGCCAGCGCCATCGCCTTGATGACGAGGTCGTTGACCGAGAGCTTGTAGGCCGGCTTGCCGCCGACCTCCGGCGCCGCGCTGTTGAGCTGGGCGCGCAGCGCCAGCAGCGCGTCGAGCTCGACGTCGACCGTGACGTAGAAGTGCGGCACGGTCTGCTTCGATTCCTGCAGGCGGCGCGCGATGGTCTTGCGCATGCCGTCGTGCGGAATGACCTCGTACGAGCCCTTTTCGAACAGCTTCAGCACCGCGTCGTCGGACGCACCCGCGGGCGCTGCCGGCTTCGGGGCCGGCGCAGCAGCGGCCGGGGCGGACGCCTGCGGCGCGGGCGCGGCGGCGGCCGGAGCCGGGGCGGCGCCGGGCTTGGCGTTCTCGACGTCCTTCAGGATGATGCGGCCGTGCGGGCCGGAGCCGGCGATCGCACCGAGGTCGATCCCCTTCTCCTTCGCGATGCGCCGGGCGAGCGGCGAGGCGAAGATGCGCTCGCCGTCCGCCTTGGCAGCCGGCGCAGGCGCGGCGGTGGCCGGAGCAGGCTCCGCCTTCGCCGGGGCCGGAGCAGGCGCCTCGGCCTTGGCCGGAGCAGGCGCCTCGGCCTTGGCCGGCGCCGGCTCGTCCGCTTTCGGCTGCGGCTGCACGACGGCCGCCTCGCCGCCGCCCGCTGCCGCGGCCACATCCTCGCCCTCGGCGGCGAGCAGCGCGATCAACTCGTTCACCGCCACGTCCGCGGTGCCGGCCGGCACCACGATCTTCGCGACCGTCCCCTCGTCGACGGCTTCCACTTCCATGGTCGCCTTGTCGGTCTCGATCTCGGCGATGACGTCGCCGGAAGCGACCTTGTCACCCTCCTTGACGAGCCACTTCGCGAGGTTGCCCTTCTCCATCGTCGGGGAAAGGGCCGGCATCAGGATCTTGATCGGCATGGTTTCTTCTCCCCAACGACTAGTTATTCTGCGTCGAAGTCGTCCCGAGGTCGGTCGGATTTTCCAACTCGGCCATCATCATGCGGACAATTCGAGCTTCCACCTCGGCCTCGGACACGCCGTCTTCCGCGTTGAAGGCGCGCGACACGTGACGAATGACGTCAACGAGCAGCAGGCCCCACGTGTCCGGCTCGTCGAAGCCGCGGATCAGCGACACCGACAGACCGCCGTCGGAGATGAAGGCCCGGAGGACCTCACTACCTCCTTCGATCTGGACGTCGGCCGGCACGGGCAGTTCATCGACTGGTTTCGACATGCCTCACCTCAAGTCCGGTAGGTCACGGCCTTCACCGCTTCGATGACCTCGGCGACGTTCGGCAGCGCGAGCTTTTCGAGGTTGGCGGCGTAGGGCATCGGCACGTCCTTGCCGGTGATGCGCAGCACCGGCGCGTCGAGGTAGTCGAAGGCGTGCTGCATGATCTGCGCGACGATCTCGGCGCCGACGCCAGACTGCGGGAAGCCCTCCTCGACGGTGACGCAGCGGCCGGTCTTCTTCACCGAGGTGATGATCGCCGGCACGTCCATCGGGCGGATGGTGCGCAGGTCGATGATCTCGGCGTCGATGCCCATGCCGGCGAGTTCGTTCGCCGCCTTGATGGCGTAGGTCATGCCGATGCCGAAGGAGACGATGGTGACGTCCTTGCCCTTGCGGTGGATGCGCGCCTTGCCGATCGGCAGCACAAAGTCGTCGAGCCGCGGCACGTCGAAGGTCTGGCCGTAGAGGATCTCGTTCTCGAGGAATACGACCGGGTTCGGATCGCGGATCGCGGCCTTCAGCAGGCCCTTCGCGTCCGCCGCCGAATAGGGCATCACGACTTTCAGGCCCGGCACCTGGCTGTACCAGGCGGCGTAGTCGTGGCTGTGCTGCGCGCCGACGCGGGCGGCGGCGCCGTTCGGGCCGCGGAACACGATCGGGCAGCCGAGCTGGCCACCGGACATGTAGAGCGTCTTCGCCGCCGAGTTGATGATGTGGTCGATCGCCTGCATGGCGAAGTTGAACGTCATGAACTCGACGATCGGCCGGAGGCCGGCGAAGGCGGCGCCGACGCCGAGGCCGGCGAAGCCGTGCTCGGTGATCGGCGTGTCGATGACGCGGCGGTCGCCGAATTCCTGCAGCAGGCCTTGCGTGATCTTGTAGGCGCCCTGGTATTCGGCGACCTCCTCACCCATCACGAAGACGTCGCCGTCGCGGCGCATCTCCTCGGCCATCGCGTCGCGCAGCGCCTCGCGCACCGTGGTCGGCACGAAGTCGGTGCCGGCGGGAACTTCGGGCACCTCGGCCGGCTCGGATTTCGGCTGCGCCGGCACCTTGGCGGCGGGCGCCTCGGCGGCGGCCGGCGCAGGCGCCGAGGCCGGCTCGGGGGCGGCGGCGGGCGCCGGGGCCGGCTCGGCCTTGGCCGATCCGATGGCGCTCTCGTCCTCGCCCTCGGCGAGCAGCACGGCGATCGGCGTGTTGACCTTCACGCCCTCGGTGCCTTCCTCGACCAGGATCTTGCCGATGGTGCCCTCGTCGACGGCTTCGACTTCCATCGTCGCCTTGTCGGTCTCGATCTCGGCGATCACGTCGCCGGAGGAGACCTTGTCACCTACCTGCTTGACCCACTTGGAAAGTTTGCCCTCTTCCATCGTCGGAGAGAGCGCCGGCATCAGAATTTCGGTCGGCATCTTGCTTTCCCCCCGCTTACTTCAGGATGTCGGTCCAGAGCTCGGACGCATCCGGCTCCGGGTCGACGGTCGCGAAGTCGGACGCTTCGGCGACGATCGCGCGTACGTCCTTGTCGATGGCTTTGAGGTCGTCTTCGGTCGCCCAGCCGGACTCGATCAGCCGCAGGCGCACCTGCTCGATCGGGTCGTGGTCGGTGCGCATCTTCTGGACTTCGTCCTTCGAGCGATACTTCGCCGGGTCGGACATCGAATGGCCGCGGTAGCGATAGGTCTGCATCTCGAGGATGTACGGACCCTTGCCCTCGCGGCACCAGGTCACGGCCCGCTCGCTGGCGGCTTTCACCGCGCGAACGTCCATGCCGTCGACCTGCTCGCCGGGGATGGCGAAGGAGAGGCCGCGCTTGGAGAAGTCGGTCTGCGCCGAGGCGCGGTTCACCGACGTGCCCATCGCGTACTTGTTGTTCTCGATGACGTAGATGACGGGCAGCTTCCAGAGCTCCGCCATGTTGAAGCTCTCGTAGACCTGGCCCTGGTTGGCCGCGCCGTCGCCGAAATAGGCGACCGAGACGTTGTCGTTGCCGCGATAGCGGTTGGCGAAGGCAAGGCCGGTGCCGAGCGGCACCTGCGCGCCGACGATGCCGTGGCCGCCGAAGAACTGCTTCTCGCGGCTGAACATGTGCATCGAGCCGCCCTTGCCCTTGGAGTAGCCGCCGCGGCGCCCCGTGAGCTCGGCCATCACGCCCTTCGGATCCATGCCGCAGGCGAGCATGTGGCCGTGGTCGCGGTAGCCGGTGATGACCTGGTCCTCACCCTCGCGCAGGCACATCTGCATGCCGACGACGACGGCTTCCTGGCCGATGTAGAGGTGGCAGAAGCCGCCGATCATGCCCATGCCGTAGAGCTGGCCGGCCTTTTCCTCGAAGCGGCGGATGAGCAGCATCATCCGGTAGGCTTCGAATTCCTCGTCCTTGCTGAAATCGGCGAGGTCGGGCGCGGAATTCTTCACTGCGGCAGTCGGATCGCTCGCGGATGCGCGGCTGCGACCGCGCTTCGGGGCGGTGGCGCGTTCGGCCATGTCGGGCTCCTCCCGTAGGTCCGTCTTGTGACGTCTTTTACGAGCGGCAAACTAGCGCAGTCGGCGCGGCAATCCAAGGCCGGTGAAGGTCGGCATGGCGCCCATGCATGAGGCGCAACACTCTGATATATCTATCGAAATGTGATTTAACCGAAATTTGGTTTATCTTTTTGAATTTACGGGATGCAAGTTACATCCGCGGTTCGACGCGCGGACGCAGCACCACGAGTTCGTACGGATGCACGACATTGAGCGCCTCGCGGGCGCGCTCGTCGGCGAGGTCCTGGTCGATCGCCGGACCGCGCAGCAGCCGGACGCGCAGCTCGAGATGGTCGCGCTCCTCGGCCAGCCGGATCAGCTCGCCGTTGAGCTGGCTCGCCCGGCTTTCGAGCAGCGCCCGGCCCGCGATGCCGTACTCGCCGTGGAAGGCGTGATAGGCAAAATAGCCGAGAAACAGCGCCGTGACCGCCGGAAGCACGAAACGGCGCAGGCGGGAGGGACGATACTGACGGGTCGCCATGATACGCTTGCTACTGTCGCGAGGATCGCCGGCCACACTGCCGCGCCACCAGAGACTGAACGGTCAGGGTAAAGAGAGCGTTACGGCGGGGCGCCGGACGTGCTTTCCGGCAGTTCGGACGAGGGGCCTCAGGCGGTTATCCACGCGGGGCGGCCAGGGAATCGCACGTCAAGGATACCGGCGATGCGGTTCTTTCCGCCTGCATTCCCGCCTCTCCATCCGTCCATTGTTCTTGCCTCCCCATCCGTCATGGTCCGCGCAGGCGGACCATCCACGAAGGCCCCTGGCAAGGCGCCGGCCGCAGATTTTCAGCCGCCGGGTTGGCGAAGGTCGGCCGCGACGCTTGTCCGTGAGGCTCTCGTGGATGGTCCGCCTGCGCGGACCATGACGGGAAGTAGCTGGCCCATCACGAAACGACCCCTCCGCCCTCCCCGCCCCCCACCTCCGTCTTGCGCCCCCATCCCCGCGGGGCTAGAGCAACAGGGGGCCTCGGTTGCACTGCGGCAGGCTGCGGCGGACGGGGACCCGTGGCACGGGGGAGCGCGGCGCCGGGCGTCGCGGGCAACGGAACGGCATGGCATCGCTGCGCGAACGACTGATCGGACCGGCGCCCGTCATCGTCGAGGAACACGGGCCGGACAGCTTCGTCCCCGCCCATCCCGCCTTCTTCGCCACCAAGCGCAACCACCTGCAGCTGGTGCTGCAGGCGCGGCAGGATTTTCTCTGGATCTGGCGCCGCAACGACTACCGCAACCGCTATCACCAGATGAACGTGTTCGGGCGCCAGCTCGTCATCGTCAATCACCCCGAGGGGGTGAAGTACGTGATGGCGACGCGGCACGAGAATTTCGAGCGCAAGAGCCCGCAGATGCGGCGCGCGCTGGAATACCTGCTCGGCGACGGCCTCTTCATTTCCGACGGCAGCACCTGGCGCCAGCGCCGGCCGCTCGTCGCCGACATCGTGCACAAGAACCGGGTTCCGACGTTCGGCCGGGTGATGGAAGAGGTCGCCGGCGAGATGGCGACGCGCTGGGCGACGCTGCCGGAGGGCCGCGAGCTCAACGGCCTCGTCGAGATGGCCGCCCTCACCGCCGAGATCATCTCGCGCACCGTGTTCGGCAACGACCTCGGCGAAGCGAACGCGCACGAGGTGATCGACGGCTTCTCCGGCTACCAGAACCTGATCGACTCGATCAACATCGGCTACTTCCTCGGCTTCGACGAGGGCCTGCCGGTGTGGCGCTCGCGCAAGCTGACCCACTCGGTGCGCCGGGTGCACAAGGTGATCGACAAGGTCGTCGACGACCACCTCGCCGGGCGCGGCGACAACAATTCGATGGTCGAGCTCCTGGTGCGCCGGCAGCAGCGCAATCCCGAACTCGGCCTCGACCGCGACGCGCTGCGCAACGAGGCCGCCACCATCTTCATGGCCGGGCACGAGACGACGGCCGCGACGCTGACCTGGGCCTGGTACCTGTTGTCGAATTCGCCCTGGGCGGAGCGCGCTGTGCACGACGAGATCGCCCGCGTCTGCGGCGACCGTCGCCCGAGCGTCGACGACGTGCCGGCGCTCGACTACTGCCGCGCCGTGATCGAGGAGACGCTGCGGCTCTATCCGCCGGTGCCGATCCTCGCGCGCCAGGCGAAAGAAGCCGACCGCATCGCCGACATCGACGTCAAGCCGGCGGCGATCGTCATGGTGGTGCCGTGGCTGCTGCACCGCAGCGTCGACCTCTGGGAGCAGCCGAACAACTTCCGGCCCGAACGCTTCCTCGGCCAGCGGCCGGTGCCCTACGGCTACATTCCCTTTGCCATCGGCCCGCGCATCTGCCCCGGCCTCAATTTCGGCCTCACCGAATCGATCCTCTGCCTTGCGATCCTCGCGCAGAAGTTCAGGGTGCGGGTCGTGCCGGGCACCAAGGTGGAGCCGCGCTGCCGGCTGACGCTGCGCCCGCGCGGCGGCCTGCCGATCACCGTCACCCCGCGCTGAAGGACACCCCCGTGGTCAAGACCAAGGATCGAACGCGCGAAAAGAGCGGCCGCGCCGCCTGGAAGTTCGAGGCGCCGCCGGCGCCGACCTTGTCCGACCTGCGCGCCGGCGGCGAGCGGCGCAAGGCCTGGGTGAAGTACCACCTCACCGACAACGTCCAGAACGTCCTCGACCTCGCCACCCACTTCGGCCTGAAGCTGATCCCGATCGAGGCCTGCTCGGCGATCGGCGCGCGCCTCGCCCGCTTCGCGGTGCCGCGCTGGCACAAGGTCGCGCTGCAGCGTGCCCGCGCCAACATCCGTGAGCTGAAGCCGGACTGGTCCGACGCCGAGGTCGAGGCCGCGGTCTGGCGCAATTTCGACAACCAGGGCCGGCTGATGACCGAGTTCTCGGTGCTCGAGGAACTGGTGCCGAAGGGCCGCGTCACCTTCCACAACACCGAGCCCGCGCAGGCGGCGGCCGCCGCCGGGCCGGTGATTCTGCTCGCGCTGCATCTCGGCAACTGGGAGGTGCTGGCGCCCGGCATCGTCGCGCTCGGCATCCACCCGACCGACAACCACGTGCCGCCGAAGCAGCGCGCCCGCGCCTGGATCGCCAACCGGGTGCGCGAGCGCATCGGCATCCGCTTCCTGCCCGCGGGCGTCGAGGCGATAAGGCCGGCGATCAAGATCCTGAAAGCCGGCGGCGCGATCTCGATCTTCGGCGACGAGGGCTTCCAGAAGAAGATCATGGCGCCGTTCTTCCACCGCGAGCCGCATCTCGAAGGCAACCTCGCGATCGCCGTCCGCCTCGCCCGCCACACCGGCGCGACCATCGTGCCCGGCTACGTGCTGCGCACCAGGGGCTGCCGCTTCGAGCTGCACGGCATCACGCCGATCACCCTGCCCCCGACCGACGATCCGGCCGGCCGGCTGCGCGAGGACGTGATGATGCTCAACGACGCCATCGAGCCGGTGATCCTCGCCCACCTCGACCAGTGGTATTTCATTGACAACCGCCTGCACTGACGGGGGGCGGGCCACCCGGCGGCTGCCCCGCGGCAGGTTGCGCGTGGGCGAATCCCAACCGCGGATCACCCGCGATCCATTCCTCAACTCATGATATTAGCCGCCCAGGTCCGCGGCCGAAGATCATGCATTTTCAGCCATTATCCGCACGTTTGTTCATCATATGACCGATTGCCTGCGGCGCCCGCGGCGTGGCATCGTCCGCCCGTCCGCAGCGGCGATTTCGACGGTTCGCCAGGCAAGAACTGGCCAACCATGCGTTTTCCTTTTCGGGTCGATCCGCCGCGGATCATCGAGACCCGTGGCGACGGAACGTTCGAACCCGCACGGCCCGAGCCGCTCAGTGGCCCGCGCGACTATCTGAAGCTGTTCCTTCGCGCCCGGCACGACTACCTCGGCGTCTTCCGCGGCGGCGACTATGGCAACCGCGTCTCGCAGATGCAGAAGTTCGGGCGCCAGCTCGTCATCGTGAACATTCCCGAGGAAGTGAAATACGTCCTCGCGACGCGGCACGACAATTTCGAGCGCAAGAGCCCGCAGATGCGCCGGGCGCTGGAATGCCTGCTCGGCGACGGCCTGTTCATCTCCGACGGCGAGACCTGGAAGCGGCGCCGGCCCTTGGTCTCCGACATCGTGCACAAGAACCGCGTGCCGCAGTTCGCCCGGCACATGGAGGAGGTGACGCTCGATCTCGCGCGCCGCTGGGACACGCTGCCCGAGGGCACGGTGATCGATGCGATGGCCGAGATGGGCGGCCTCACCGCCGAGATCATCGCCCGCGCCGTGTTCGGCGACGACATCGGCCCCGAGGCGGCGAGCGAGGTCGTCGCCGGCTTCACCAGCTATCAGGGCCTCGTCGACAACATCAACCTCGCCTATGTCGCCGGCTTCGACGACGGCTGGCCGATGCTGCGCACGCCGCGGCTGCGCCGGGCGATCGGCCGGGTGAGCCGGGTCATCGACCGGGTGGTGACCAACCACCTCGAAGGCCGCAGCCGCGACGGCTCGATGATCGAATTGCTGGTGCGGCGCCAGCAGAAGAACCCGAACCTCGGCCTCGACCGCGACGCGCTGCGCAACGAGGCCGCGACGATCTTCATGGCGGGCCACGAGACCACCGCCGCGGTGCTGACCTGGGCCTGGTACCTGCTCGCCAACGCGCCCTGGGCCGAGGCGGCGGTGCATGCCGAGATCGAGCGCGTCTGCGGCGCCCGGGCGCCGACCGTCGACGACGTGCCGCGGCTCGACTATTGCCGCGCCGTCGTCGAGGAGACGCTGCGGCTCTATCCGCCGGTGCCGCTGCTCGGCCGCCAGGCACGCGAGGCCGACCGCGTCGGCGGCATCGACATCCTGCCTGCGGCGTTGGTCACGGTGTCGCCCTGGCTGCTGCACCGCAACCACGACGTCTGGGACCGGCCGCACCACTTCGTGCCCGAGCGCTTCCTCGGCGGCTGGCGGCCGGTGCCCTATTCCTACATCCCCTTCGCCATCGGCCCGCGCATCTGCGCCGGCTTGCAGTTCGGCCTGACGGAGGCGATCCTCTGCATGGCGATCCTGGCGCAGCGCTTCACCGTGCGACCGCTGGCGGGGATCGAGGTGCGGCCGGCATCGCGGCTGACGCTCAGGCCGCAGGGCGGCCTGCGCGTGACGGTGCATCCGAGGTAAGGCGGCGCATGCGGACGAAGACAAGGCAGGACGACCTCGCCGGCCGCCGCGCGTTCGTCTGGGAGGAACCGCCCGCCCCGACGCTGGCCGATCTCAGCTCCGGGCCCGAAGGCCGCCGCCGCTTCGCGCGCTACTGGATCCGCGACACGCTGCGCGACCTCTCGGTGCTCACCAGCCACCACGCCCTGCGGCCGCTCCCCGCCGCCGTCGCCTCCGCCCTCGGCGCCTTCAGCTTTGCCCAGAGCGGCCGCTTCTATCCCGGCCGCTCGCGCCGCATGCGCGCCAACGCGGCGCGGCTGCGCCCCGACCTCGACGCCGACGCGGTCGTCCGCGCCGGCTGGGCGAATCGCGGGCGGCTGATGTCGGAGTTCTCGGTGTTGCCCCGGCTCGATACGCCGGAGACCCTCGTCGTCGAGGGCGCCGACCACCTGCTGGAAGCGCGGCGGCGCGGGCCGGTGATCGTGCTCGCGATGCACCTCGGCAACTGGGAACTGCTGCTGCCGGTGTTCCGGCGCCTCGCGGTTCCCGTCGCCACCTTCTACATGCCGCCCGAAAGTCGCGCCGAGCACCGCATCGCCTGCCGGGTGCGCGAAACCTTCGGCGGCACCCTGCTGCCGCCGGGCGTCAAGGGCGTCAGGCCGGCGCTGAAGCGGCTCGCCCGGCCGGACGGCGTCGTGGTGATCTTCGGCGACGAGGGCTGGGACGGGCGGATCATGGCGCCGTTCTTCGGCCGGCCGACCCATCTCGCCGGCAATCTCGCCATCGCGGTCCGCCTCGCCCGCCATTCGGGGGCGACGATTGTGCCGACCTATGTGGAGCGCACCGCCGGCACCCGCTTCACCTGCCGCTGGCTGGACCCGATCGTGCTCGGGCCGGTGGACGATGCCGGCGCCGCCCTGCCCGCCGACGTGGAACGGCTCAACGCCGTGATCGAACCGATCGTCCGCCGCCATCTCGACCAGTGGTTCTTTCTCGACCACCGGCTCTGACGGCCCTCGGTCAGACGCGCTGGGAGGCCGGCGGGATCGAGTAGGTCGCCGAGGCGTGCGCGAACACCGGCCCGCCCTCCGGCGCCGTGATCTCGCAGGTGGTGACGGCGAGCCGGCTCCCGAGTTTGATCACCTTCGCCCGGGCATGCAGCGGCCCCGGCGCCGGCTTGCGCACGAAATCGATCGAGAGATGCGTCGTCACCGTCAGCGCCACCGTGCCGATCTGCGCGAGAATCGCCAGCCAGCAGGCGATGTCGACCACCGTCATCAGCGTCGGCCCCGAGACGGTGCCGCCGGGGCGGATGTGGTTCGGGCCGGCCTCGAGGCGCACGGTGGCGAAGTCGGGGCCGACCTCGTGCACCGCATAGACCGGCGGCAGGCCGGCGACCGGTGGGCCGTTCAACTCGGGATACTCGCGGGCCAGGAAGGCGTTGAGTTCGTCGACCGTGACCCGTGGCTCCATGACCGTCTCCTGCCCGCGCGGTATGCCCGCATCTGCCGATGACGGCTTGCGTAGCATGCGGCGGCGACGGGCTCCATGTGACGAACGTCGCCCGCCCGCGGCCTTCGGCTGCATGTCGCCGCCATGCCGCACTGCACAATGGATGAGCACGCCCGAAATCGGGCTTGCAGCCGGCTCCCATTTGGATATGTTCGTGTACGAACGATATGCGCGTGAGCTTGGTTCGAGGCGGCGAGGGGCGATCGGCGGGGATGCGCCGACCCGGGCGGCCGGACTTGCGCCCACCGCCTGCGTCGCCGACCATCGCCGCAGCGCCGGCGAATCCGGCGACATTGACCGGGAGACGCGGGATGACGGCACTGGTCAGCGCATCGACGAGGCGGCTTCGCGCCATCCTCGGCCTTACCGGCGGCACCTATCTCGTGCTGCTGATCACCATCCTGCTGCCGCTGGCGGCGATGCTCTATTTCAGCTTCCTGACCGTCACGCCGATCGGCGGGCGCACCGCCTCGTTCACGCTGAAGCACTACACCGACATCTTCACGAAGCCGCTCTACCGGGTCAACGGCCAGCGCTCGCTGATGCTCGGCTTCCAGGTGACGCTGATCTGCTTCGCGCTCGGCTACCCCGCGGCGCTGTTCCTCGCCCGCCACATCAAGAACCGCTGGCGCGAGGCGCTGCTGCTCCTGATCGTGCTGCCGTTCTGGAGCAACGGCCTCGTGCGCACCTTCTCATGGACCATGGTGCTCACCGACAGCGGCCTCGTCGGCCAGGCGCTGCAGGCGGTCTGGCCCGGTGCGCCGTCGATCGACCTGATGTTCTCCTACCCGGCGATCGTCATCGGCCTCGTGCACGCCTACCTGCCGTACATGATCCTCACCTGCTACGTGTCGCTGCAGGCGATCGACGACAGCCTCGCCGAGGCCGCGCGCAGTCTCGGGGCGTCGTCGTTCACGATCTTCCGCCGCATCACCCTGCCGCTCAGCCTGCCCGGCGTCGTCGCCGGCACGGTGCTGATCTTCGTGCCGGTGCTCGGCTCCTTCATGGAGCCGCGCATCCTCGGCGGGCAGCAGGCGATCATGCTCGGCACGCTGATCGAGAACCAGTTCACGGCCTCGTTCAACTGGCCGCTCGGCGCGGCGCTCGGCTTCACCATGCTGGCGGTCGTCATCCTGATCATGGGCATCTGCTACCCGGTGCTCAAAAAACACCTGTCGGCGAACTGAGGAGGAGACGACCATGGCATCGACCTCCGGCCGCACGGGCGGCATCTTCGCGATCGGCTACGTCGGCGTGATCCTGCTCTTCCTCTACGTGCCCATCCTCGTGATGATGCTGATGGCGTTCAACGCCTCGCCGCTCTACCAGCTGCCGTTCGACTTCGACCTCGTCTGGTTCAAGGCGCTCGCCGGCAACGACCAGCTGCTGACGGCGGCGCGCAACAGCGTGCTGATCGCCATCGCCAACACGGTGATCGCGACGACGCTCGGCACGCTGACCGCCCTCGCCTTCGCCCGCTACCACTTCTTCGGCAAGTCGCTGCTGCAGATCCTGCTGATCCCGCCGATCACCATCCCCTGGCTGATCACCGGCACCGCCATGCTGATCTTCTTCTTCTGGACCGGTATCGGCCGCGGCCTGCACGCGATCCTGCTCGGCCACGTCGCGCTGTCGCTGCCCTATGTCGTGATCATCGTCGGCAGCCGGCTGAAGAGCTACGGCGTGGCGCTGGAGGAGGCCGCGGCGACGCTGGGGGCCAACGGCTGGCAGACCTTCTGGCGCGTTTCGGCGCCGCTGATGGCGCCGGGCATCGTCGCCGCCGCGCTGTTCGCCTTCGCGATCTCGTTCGACCAATTCGTGATCTCGTACTTCCTCGCACCCGTGGGCGTCTCGACCCTGCCGGTGGAGATCTATTCGGCGATCCGCAAGGGCTTCACGCCGGAGATCAACGCGATCTCCACGATCATCATTCTGGCGTCGATGGCGATGATGCTCGCCTTCGCGCGCTTCAGCAAATTCGGTGGAGAGCGCTGATATGAGCGTCGTCGGCATCACGAAGGTCGCCAAGCGCTACGGCAGGGTCACCGCCCTCGAGGATGTGTCGATGACCATCGCCGACGGCGAGTTCTTCGGCCTGCTCGGCCCGTCGGGCGGCGGCAAGACCACCCTGCTGCGCTCGATCGCCGGCTTCATCGACCCCGACGACGGCGAGATCAGCATCGACGGCAAGCCGGTGAAGAACATTCCGATCAACAAGCGCGACATCGGCATGATGTTTCAGAACTACGCGCTGTTCCCGCACATGACGGTGACCGACAACATCGGCTTCGGCCTGTCGGTGCGGCACCGGCCGAAGGCGGAGATCGAGGCGCGGGTGACGGAACTCCTCCGCCTCGTCCGGCTCGAGGGCTTCGGCGAGCGCAAGCCGCGCCAGCTCTCCGGTGGCCAGCAGCAGCGCATCGCACTCGCCCGCGCCCTCGCCACCAACCCGCGCGTGCTGCTTCTCGACGAGCCGCTCGGCGCGCTCGACAAGAAGCTGCGCGAAGAGATGCAGTTCGAGCTGAAGCAAATCCAGCGCAACGTCGGCATCACCACCGTGTTCGTGACGCACGACCAGGAGGAGGCGCTGACGCTGTCCGACCGCATCGCCATCATGTCGGAGGGCAAGGTGCTGCAGATCGGCGCGCCGCGCGATATCTACGAGCGCCCGCGCACCCGCTTCGCCGCCGGCTTCCTCGGCACCGCCAACTTCTTCGAGGGCACGGTCTCCGGGCGCGAGGGCGGGCTGACCCGCATCCTGCTCGCGGGCGGCACCGCGATCTTCACCCGCGACGAGGCGCCGGAGGGGCGCAGCGTCACCATCGCGGTGCGGCCCGAGAAGTTCACCGTCGGCGGCGCGACGCCGGCGCCCGCCTCCGACGCCCAGGTCAACCGCATCGCGGGGCGCATCGCCGGCGAGGTCTTCGCCGGCAACAGCGTCACCTACCGCATCGACGCCGCCGGCCGCATCGTCACCGTCTACATGCAGAACCGCATGACCGAACGCCTCGGCCCCGACGCCCCGGTGACGCTGACCTGGGACCCCGCCCATTCGATCGTGCTCGAGGATTGAGCGCGCCGCCCGCGCAATTCCGGTTCGCAATCGCCATATCAGACCCCTGACGGACAGAGCCCCATGACCCACCCGATCCCCAAGGTCGATCACGCCATCATCTGCGGCAGCGCCAGCTGGGGCATCCGCTTTCCCGAGGACGTCGCCGAGCCGGGCGTCACCGTGCTCGAGCGCGACCTCACCTTCGCGACCCCCTACGGCGACGTCGGCGAGTGGAAGCTGGTCG
Source organism: Methylobrevis albus (assembly GCF_015904235.1). Taxonomy (GTDB): domain Bacteria; phylum Pseudomonadota; class Alphaproteobacteria; order Rhizobiales; family Pleomorphomonadaceae; genus Methylobrevis_A; species Methylobrevis_A albus. The sequence goes on along the minus strand of NZ_JADZLT010000039.1, from coordinate 9,127 downwards.
AGCTCGACGGTTCGATCACCGCCGACGGCGCGCCGCGCCGGGTGCTGGTGGTGTTCTCGCACGGCTGGCCGCTCGACGAGATCGACCACGAGGGCACCCGCCGGGTGTTCTCGGTGCTGCAGCAGGCCGGCGTCACCAAGGTGATCGCCATGTCGACCATGGGCGCCCTCAACAAGGCGATCCTCGAGAGCGACTTCGTCGTCTGCTCCGACATCATCGAGCTGACCCAGACCAAGTACTCGCTCCTCCCCGGCCGCACCCGCTTCGACTGCTCGGGCAAGCAACTGTTCTGCCCAATCCTCGGCGGCGTCGTGGAAGCGACGGCGAAGGAATTCTGGCCGAAGGAGGCGCGCGTCTACGGCCCCTCCGCCGGCCTCGTCTCGGCGCACAGCTGGGGCCCGCGGCTGCAGAGCCCGGCGGAGGCGACTGCCTACCGCTCGCTCGGCGCCGACCTCGTCAACCACAGCCTCGCGCCCGAAGCGACGCTCGCCCGCGAGATCGGCGCGAGCCTCACCAATGTTGCCTTTGTGACCGCGACCTATCTCGGCTATTTCACGCCGGCGCAGCGCCCGATCATCGGCAACGACCGACGGCTGGAGCTCGCGCCGATCGCCTCGCGCATTGCCCTGCACGCCTGCGCCCGCTTCCCGGCGGACGCCGACTACCTCGGCCCGGCGCTGCGCTCGTCGCAGCCGGCGATCCACTACGACAACCGATGAAGCGACCGGGCCGGCGGCGACATGCCGTGCGGCTCGGTGCTTTTCCCCGCAACGACGACCCGACGACGCACCGGCCAGGATCCGCCCATGTCCCTCCTCGCAGAACCCCTCGCGCCCAAGGACGACAAGATCCGCTGCGATGCCTGTCCGGTGATGTGCTTCATAAAGCCCGGCGCCACCGGCGCCTGTGACCGCTACGCCAACCATGACGGCGAACTGGTGCGCGTCGACCCGCACGTGCTGCTCGACCGCACCGTTGCGCTCGGCGGCGAGATCGTGCCCTTCGCCCGCACTGAAGACTGGGACGGCCGCATCGTGCCGGAGAAGGAAACCTTCGTCACCGCGATCGGCGCCGGCACCACCTATCCCGACTACAAGCCGGCGCCGTTTATCGTCTCGTCCGAGGTCGACGGCATCGACATGGTCACCGTCGTCACCGAGGGCATCTTCAGCTACTGCGGCGTCAAGGTGAAGATCGACACCGACCGCTTCGTCGGGCCGGAGACCAGCATCGTCCGGGTGCAGGGCGAAGCGATCGGCCATGTCACCAGCGGCGAATACGGCTCGCAGATGCTGTCGCTCGGCGGCGTGCACCACCTCACCGGCGGCTCGAAGAAAGAGGGCCGCATTACCTGCGAGGCATTGCTCGACCTCTGCAACGGCAAGGCCGTGGAGATGGCCATCGACGGCGGCGCGACGCTGATCGTGCAGGCCGGCAAGCCGCCGATCGTCAACGGCGTCACCGAGCAGCGCATGCGCGTCGGCTGCGGCTCGGCCACCATCGGCATCTTCGCCAAGCAGTGGCACGGCAAGGTCGACGAGGTCGTCGTGGTCGACGACCACATCACTGGCGTGCTGTCCGAGCACCAGGCCGGCAAGCTGCTCGGCATTCCCGACACCGGCATCAAGCTGAAGGGCCGTCGCTCCACTCCCGGCCGTTACTTCCAGGTCGCCCAGCCCGGCACCGGCTGGGGCGGCACCGACATCGAGGACCCGCTGGCGATCCTCGGGCCGTTCGATCGCAAGGTCGCCTGGCCCGGCCTCAGCCTGCTGATGGTCTCGACCACCGGCGAGCACTCGGCCTATTTCGAGCTCGACGCAGACCTCGTGCCGGTCGAGAAACCCCTGCCCGCCGCCCTCGTCGAACCGGTCGAGCGCATCGCGGAAAACTGCGAGCCGGCGCTTTCCACCGTGCTGTTCATCGGCGGCGCCGGCGGATCGCTGCGCGCCGGCGTCACCGAGAACCCGGTGCGGCTGACGCGGTCGGTGAAGGACGCGATCACCTATGTCACCTGCGGCGGCGCACCGGTCTATGTCTGGCCCGGCGGCGGCATCACCTTCATGGTCGACGTCACCCGCCTGCCGGAGAACGCCTTCGGCTATGTGCCGACCCCGGCGCTGGTCGCGCCGATAGAGTTCACGCTGAAGCTCGCCGACTACGAAGCGCTCGGCGGCCACATGGACTACGTGCGGCATCTGTCGACGCTCGACCCGGAAGGCCAGCTCAAGCTGCCGCAGCGCCTCGACAACCCGTGGCCCTTCGCGCCGCAGGGCGCCAAGCGCTCGCACGGCTGAAGGAGATCCCGGCGATGTTCGATCCGCCGATCGCCCGCCTGCTACCCGACGGGCGCCGCCTGCATCTCGGCGAGGGGCCGATCGACCTCGTCATCCGCGCCGACGGCGCGCCTGAGGCAGTCGCCGCCGCCTACCGGGCGGCCGCGCAGCGCTTCGAGGGGCTGCTCGCCGAACTCTGCGACGAACTTCCCCTGCTGCGCAGCCCGGTGCTCGCCGGCACGCCGGTGCCGGAGGGTCCCGTCGCCCGCCGCATGCACCGCGCCGTGGCGCCGTTCGCCGAGCGGATGTTCATCACGCCGATGGCCGCCGTCGCCGGCGCCGTCGCCGACGAGATCCTCGCCGCAATCGTCGCCGCCGGGCCACTCGAGCGCGCGTTCGTCAACAACGGCGGCGACATCGCGCTGCACCTCGCCCCCGGCGCATCCCTCTCCGCCGGCCTCGTCGACCGGCCCGACCGGGCGCAGCTGTTCGGCCGCACCGAGATCGCCCACGCCGACCCGGTGCGCGGCATCGCCACCAGCGGCCGGCACGGCCGCAGCTTCTCGCTCGGCATCGCCGACGCCGTCACCGTGCTCGCCGGCACCGCCGCCGCCGCGGATGCGGCCGCGACCATGATCGCCAACGCCGTCGACCTGCCCGGCCATCCGGCAGTGACCCGCGTGCCGGCGAACGAACTCCAGCCAGACAGCGACCTCGGCTCCCTGCGCGTCACCCGCGCCGTCGGCCCGCTCGGCGCCGCCGAGATCGACGCGGCGCTGGCGCGCGGCCTCGCCGCGGCGCTCCAGTTTCGAACCGACGGCCTCATCGCCGAGGCCGCCCTGCATCTCGCGGGCACGACCCGCACCACCGGCCCGGCGCTGCCGGCCGGGACCGACCGGAGGACTCTGATCCATGCCTGACCTCGCCATCCGCAAGCGGATCGTCACCGTGGAGGAGATCTTCCACGAGGGCGGGCCGCCGAGCGCCACGCCGCTGAAGCGCGGCGCCGTCATCGCCGTGATCGCCAACCCCTTCGCCGGGCGCTACGTCGAGGAAATCGCCTCCTTCATGGACGTGCTGAAGCCGCTCGGCCTCGAGATGGCCGAGACGCTGCTCGCCGCCATGGGCGTCGAGGCGTCTGCGATCGAGGGCTATGGCAAGGGCGCCATCGTCGGCGCGGCGGGCGAACTGGAGCACGGCGCGCTTTGGCACGTGCCGGGAGGCTACGCCATGCGCGAACTGCTCGGCGACGCCAAGGCGATCGTCCCCTCGACCAAGAAGCTCGGCGGCCCCGGCACGCGGCTCGACGTGCCGGTGACGCACGTCAACGCGTCCTATGTCCGCAGCCATTTCGACGCGATGGAGGTCGGCGTGCCCGACGGCCCGAAGGCCGACGAGATCGCCGTGGTGCTGGTGATGACCACCGGCGCGCGCATCCACGCCCGCGTCGGCGGCCTGAAGGCGAGCGAGATCGAAGGAAAGGACGGGCTGCGATGAAAGCGAAGATCCGCAAGATCGTGACCATCGTCGACGAGGTGTTCACCGAGATGGGCCGGCCGGTCGATCCGCCGACCCGCCGCGCCGCCGCCGTGGCGGTGATCGAAAACCCCTTCGCCGGCCGCTACGTCGAGGATCTCACCGAGCTGATGGAGATCGGCGAGGAACTCGGCGGCCTGCTCGGCCAGCGCGCGGTCGACGCCCTCGGCATCGAGGGCAGCACCGCGGAAAGCTACGGCAAGGCCGCCGCCGTCGGCGAGAACGGCGAACTCGAACACGCGGCCGCCATCCTGCACCCGAAGCTCGGCGCCCCCTTGCGCAAGGTGCTCGGCAAGGGCGCGGCCCTGGTGCCCTCGTCGAAGAAGCGCGGCGGCCTCGGCGTCGTGCTCGACGTCCCCCTCGGCCACAAGGACGCCGCCTTCGTCCGCAGCCATTTCGACGGCATGGAAGTGCGCATCAACGACGCACCGCGCGCGGGCGAAATCATGGTCGCGGTGGTGGTGACCGACAGCGGCCGGCCGCTGGCGCGCGTCGGCGGGCTGAAGGCGAGTGAGGCGAAGGGCGAGGACGGGCTGCGGTGAGGCTGGTGGGCGGCTGAGTTCGGTGGGCGCCGACTGATTCTCCGGTGGGCGCGGCCTCCCCCCTCCCTGTCCCTCCCCCGCATCGCAGGAGAGGGGACGCAGGAGGATGGATCACCTCAATCAACAGCTCTTCGGTTCGGCGCTGCCTTCGTTTTGCGAAAGCCCTCTCGCCCATCGTCCCCTCTCCTGCGAAGCGGGGGAGGGACAGGGAGGGGGGACAGCGCCGGCGGCAGGAACTCACCCCTCCCGCACATGCTCCCGCAGCGTCTTCCCCGCATAGGCCTTCCGGAACAGCCCCCGCCGCTGCAACTCCGGCACCACCGCCCGGGCAAAGCTCTCGTGGCTGGTCGGAAACGTGTTCGGCGTCAGCACGAAGCCGTCGCAGGCGCGGGAGGTGAACATTTCCTCCAGTTCATCGGCGACCGTCGTCGGCGAGCCGACGATCTGGTTCGGCAGCAGCCGCTTCGCCGCCTCGGTGACGGTGAGGTTGCCCTGCCGGCGCATCTGGTCGAGCAGATCGACCGAGCCCTGCATCCCTTGCGTGCCCTGCAGGGCGCCGAGTTGCTCGCCCTCGCGATATCGGCTCATGTCGACGCCGACGCTGCTCGACGTCGCGGCGACGTTCAGCTCTTCCTCAGCCAGCGCATCGAGAAACGCCGCCTTCTCGCGGGCGATCGAATCGGTCTCGCCGACGACGACCGAGGTCTGCACCAGGATCGCGCAGTCCTCCGGGCGGCGGCCGTAGGCCGGCAGCCGGCCTTTGAGGTCGGCGTAGAACGCCTGCATCTCGGCCTGTCCGGCCTGCGCGGCGAACACGACTTCGGCCCAGCGTGCCGCGAACTGGCGCCCGCGCTCCGACGAGCCCGCCTGCATCAGCACCGGGTGCCCCTGCGCGCTCTGCGGGATCGACAGCGGCCCGCGCGTGCGCACGCTGGCCCCGACGTAGTTGGCGTAGTGCACCTTGTCCGGGTCGGCGAAGCGGCCGCTCGCCTTGTCGTGGATGAAGGCGTCCGGATCCCAGCTGCCCCAGAGCTTCAGGCAGGCCTCGACGACCTCGTCGGCGTGGTCGTAGCGCGCGTCCTTCGCCGGCAGCGCGTCGAGGCCGAAGTTCTTCGCCTCGAGGTCCGTCGCCGAGGTGACGATATTCCAGGCGACGCGGCCCTTGCTCAGCACGTCGAGCGACAGCAGCGTGCGGGCGAGGTGATAGGGGTTGAACAGCGTCGTCGACAGCGTCGCGCCGATCCCGAGCCGGCTGGTCGCCCGCGCCATGATCGGCAGCACCACCATCGGGTCGAGGAAGCTGATCTGGCCGCCGCGGCCGACATAGGCGGCGTGGCTGCCGGCGTGGATGTCGTAGAGGCCGAAAAGATCGGCGAAGAAGCAGCCGTCGAAACAGGCATCCTCCAACACCCGGGCGATGTGCTCATAGCGCGATGGCTCCAGGATGTCGGTGAGCGTCGCCTCCGGATGGCGCCAGCCGCCGCCGTGCAGCGCGGTCGGGCCGGTCTTGAGATAGGCGACGAGGTGCATCTGGCGGGGCATCGGCAACTCCGGACTCGGATGGAAACCAGGAAACGGCAGTGCACCGGACCGACCGCCCCGGCGGTGCCACGGCACGAGGGGTCGGCGGCCGGACCGACGCCGTCGCGATCCGTCGCGGTCCATCCCTGGCGACGGACCGCGAATTGCCGTTCAATCGCAAGCTCTCAGCGGAGCTTCTTCAGCAACTGAATGAAAGTCTCGCGCTCGTCCGCGTCGAGCGGCGCGAGCGTTTCCTCACTGACCGCGAACGCCGGCTGCAGGTGCGCCCGCACGATCTCGCGGCCGAGGTCGGTCAGCGCGACCAGCCGGCGGCGGCCGTCGGTGGCGTCGGGTTTCACCTCGGTCAGGCCGCGCCGGGTCAGCCGGTCGATCACGCCCTTGATGGTGGCGACGTCCATCGCCGTCAGCCGGCCGAGCAGGTTCTGCGACAGCGGGCCCTTTTCCTCGAGCTTCACCATCGACGCCCACTGCGTCGGCGTCATCACGTCGCCGAAGCGTTCGAGAAACAGGGCCGCATGGCGCTGCCCGACCTGGCGCAGGATGAAGCCGACCTGCTCTTCGAGCCGGTAGCCCTCGACGCCCTCGGCGGCCATGGCCTTCACGTCGCCTGCGGCCATCGAACCTACCTCTCGCTCAATCAATGACATGCGAAATCAGGATATCGACCCGGCACGCAAGGGGGAATCGCCCTGCCGTCACCGAAGTCGTTCGCGGACGAATGAAACTAGTCGTCCGGGCCGGTTGGCGTCAACGCGGCTTCACAACCTACAGAGCAGTCGCGGGCCATGCAAAGCAGCCAGTCGCGGAAAAGCGCCAGCGCGGGCGAGATGTCGCGTCCGCGGCTGTGGACAAGATAATAGCCGAGGTCGCTGCCGATCCGCATGTCGAACAGCCGCACCAGCGAGCCGGCCTCGAGTTCCGGCCGGACGAGGAACTCCGGCACCAGCGCGACGCCGAGCGAAGCGACCGCCGCCTGCACCACGAGACCGAACTGCTCGAAGCGCAGCCGCGGCCCGTCGAGCCGGTCGAGCCCCGCCGTGACGGCGAAATCGTCCCACGCCGCTGGCCGCGTCGCCTGCACCAGCAGCGGCACGCCGCCGAGCGCCGCCGGCGTTTCGAGGCTGTGCAGGCGTGCGAACGCCGGGGCGGCCACGACGACGAGGTCCTCGCCCATCAGCGGATACATCTCCGCGCCCGGCCAGTCGGCGCGGCCGAAGTGGATCGCCGCGTCGAGCCGCTCGGCGACGAGGTCGAACGGGCGCAGCCGGGTCGAGACGCTGATCTCGATGCCCGGGTGGCGGGCGACGAAGTCGGCGATGCGCGGCACCAGCCAGCGGGTGCCGAAGGTCGGCAGCGTGGCGATCGCCAGCGTGCCGCCGCGCCCGCGGTGGGCAATCGTGCGCGTCGTCGCCGAGACGAAGGCCTGCAACGCCTCGCGCACCTCGCGGGCATAGAAGGCACCGGCCTCGGTCAGCGTCACCCGCTGGCGCGCCCGCTCGAACAGCGCGATGCCGAGCTGGTCTTCCAGTAACTTGATCTGGCGGCTGACCGCGCCTTGGGTAAGATCGAGTTCGCTGGCGGCGCGCGTGAAGCTGCCGTGCCGCGCCGCCGCCTCGAAGGCGACGAGCGCGGAGAGCGGCGGCAGGTAGCGACGTGGCAACGGGGCGGACGAAGCGTCCATGTGAAAGACCTTGTGCGGGCAGCGACTGGCTCCAGGTCATGACTATAGCTCATCAACTCATGAGCGATCATCGTTTGTGCAGGAATCAGTTCCGCCCTATCGCTTGCCGCCAGGCATCAAGGGCCGCGCCGATCGGCGGCGGACCGGCAAGCGCCGTGAAACGGCGCAACGACATGTGAGGAGACCGCGGTGGCCGGCTATCAGAAGTTCCAGTGGGACGACGCCTTCCTGCTCGAGGACGAGCTCTCGGCCGAGGAGCGGATGATCCGCGACACTGCCCGGGCCTATGCGCAGGAAAAGCTGCAGCCGCGCGTCCGCGAAGCCTTCGCCGACGAGCACACCGACCGGGCGATCTTCGACGAGCTCGGTGCCCTCGGCCTGCTCGGCATCACCGTGCCGGAGGAATACGGCTGCGCCGGCGCCTCCTACGTCGCCTACGGCCTCGTCGCACGGGAAGTCGAGCGCGTCGATTCGGGCTATCGCTCGATGATGAGCGTGCAGTCGTCGCTGGTGATGTACCCGATCCTCGCCTACGGCAGCGAGGCACAGCGCCAGAAGTATCTGCCGAAGCTCGGCAGCGGCGAATGGGTCGGCTGCTTCGGCCTCACCGAGCCCGACGCCGGCTCCGACCCCGGCGGCATGCGCACCCGCGCCGAGAAGATCGACGGCGGCTACCGCCTGATCGGCTCGAAGACCTGGATCTCCAACTCGCCGATCGCCGACGTCTTCGTCGTCTGGGCGAAGTCGGAAGCGCACGGCGGCGAGATCCGCGGCTTCGTGCTCGACAAGGGCATGAAGGGCCTCACCGCCCCGAAGATCAAGGGCAAGCTCAGCCTGCGCGCCTCGATCACCGGCGAGATCGTCATGGACGGCGTCGAGGTGCCGGAAGACGCGCTGCTCCCCGACGTCTCAGGCCTCAAAGGCCCGTTCGGCTGCCTCAACCGCGCCCGCTACGGCATTTCCTGGGGCGTGATCGGCGCGGCGGAAGCCTGCTTCCACGCCGCCCGGCAGTATACGCTCGACCGCAAGCAGTTCGGCCGGCCGCTCGCCGCGACGCAGCTCGTCCAGAAGAAGCTCGCCGACATGGAGACCGAGATCACCCTCGGCCTCACCGCGGCGCTGCGCGTCGGCCGGCTGTTCGACGCGGGCAAGCTCGCGCCCGAGATGGTCTCGCTGGTGAAGCGCAACAACTGCGGCAAGGCGCTCGACATCGCCCGCGCCGCCCGCGACATGCACGGCGGCAACGGCATCTCCGACGAGTACCCGGTGATGCGCCACATGCTGAACCTCGAGACGGTCAACACCTACGAGGGCACCCACGACGTCCACGCGCTGATCCTCGGCCGCGCGATCACCGGCCTCGCGGCGTTCTGAGCCGCGCGGCGAGATCGCGATTGCCAAGGGGACGCGCTTCGATCAATTTCGTATGCACACGAACGACGACGAGGGGTCGCGGGCATGGCGAGGCGGGGGGAAGCGGCGCAGGCTGGTATCCACCGCGTCATGCGGACCGGGGCTGAGCTCCCTGCCCGCTCCTCGCCGATGGCCGGCGC
>NZ_JADZLT010000038.1 GCF_015904235.1 Methylobrevis albus | reverse complement strand
CGATGGCCAAGGAAAAATTTGCGCGGACGAAGCCGCACTGCAACATCGGAACGATCGGGCACGTCGACCACGGCAAGACGTCTCTGACGGCCGCGATCACGAAGGTGCTGGCCGAGACGGGTGGCGCGACGTTCAAGGCGTACGACCAGATCGACGCGGCGCCGGAAGAGAAGGCGCGCGGCATCACGATCAACACGGCGCACGTGGAGTACGAGACGGCGAACCGTCACTACGCCCACGTCGACTGCCCGGGCCACGCCGACTACGTGAAGAACATGATCACGGGCGCGGCGCAGATGGACGGCGCGATCCTGGTGTGCTCGGCCGCCGACGGCCCGATGCCGCAGACGCGCGAGCACATCCTGCTCGCCCGCCAGGTCGGCGTGCCGGCGATCGTGGTGTTCCTGAACAAGTGCGACATGGTCGACGATCCCGAGCTGCTGGAGCTCGTCGAGCTCGAGGTGCGCGAGCTGCTGTCGTCCTACGACTTCCCGGGCGACGACATTCCGATCATCAAGGGCTCGGCGCTGGTGGCGCTCGAGAATGGCGATCCGAAGCTCGGCCACGACGCGGTGCTGGAGCTGATGGCGGCGGTCGACGCCTACATCCCGCAGCCCGAGCGCCCGATCGACCAGCCGTTCCTGATGCCGATCGAGGACGTGTTCTCGATCTCGGGCCGCGGCACGGTGGTGACCGGCCGCGTCGAGCGCGGCATCGTGAAGGTGGGTGAGGAAGTCGAGATCGTCGGTATCCGTCCGACGACCAAGACGACGATCACCGGCGTCGAGATGTTCCGCAAGCTGCTCGACCAGGGCCAGGCCGGCGACAACATCGGCGCGCTGCTGCGCGGCACCAAGCGTGAAGACGTCGAGCGCGGGCAGATCCTCTGCAAGCCGGGCTCGGTGACGCCGCACACGACGTTCAAGGCCGAGGCGTACATCCTGACCAAGGAAGAGGGCGGCCGTCACACGCCGTTCTTCACCAACTACCGCCCGCAGTTCTACTTCCGCACCACGGACGTGACGGGGATCGTCACGCTGCCCGAGGGCACGGAAATGGTGATGCCGGGCGACAACGTCGCGATGACCGTCAAGCTGATCGTGCCGATCGCCATGGAGGAGAAGCTCCGCTTCGCCATCCGTGAAGGTGGCCGCACCGTCGGCGCCGGCGTCGTCGCCACGATCATCGAGTAATGGGCAACGATTGAGGGGCCCGGTCGAGGTCGCGCGCCTCCATCGCGCGATCTCGCCGCCAAAGGTGGAAGACTATGAACGGCCAGAATATCCGTATTCGTCTCAAGGCGTTCGACCATCGTATCCTCGATGCGTCGACCCGTGAGATCGTCAACACGGCCAAGCGGACCGGTGCTCAGGTTCGTGGACCGGTTCCGCTTCCGACGCGGATCGAGAAGTTCACGGTCAACCGCTCGCCGCACGTCGATAAGAAGTCGCGCGAGCAGTTCGAGATGCGTACCCACAAGCGTCTTCTCGACATCATCGATCCGACCCCGCAGACCGTCGACGCGCTGATGAAGCTCGATCTGGCAGCCGGCGTGGATGTCGAGATCAAGCTCTAAGCCAACGAGGCGGGTGAGAGAGAGAAGCCATGCGCTCAGGTGTGATCGCACAGAAGGTGGGCATGACCCGCGTCTATAACGACGCCGGCGAACATGTGCCTGTGACTGTTCTCAAGCTTGAGAACTGCCAGGTCGTGGCCCATCGCACTGACGAAAAGAACGGCTATACGGCACTGCAGCTCGGCGCAGGTCTGGCCAAGGTGAAGAACACGACGAAGGCGATGCGCGGCCACTTCGCGGTCGCCAGCGTCGAGCCGAAGCGCGAACTCGCGGAATTCCGCGTGTCCGCCGACAATCTGATCGACGTGGGCGCTGAGCTCACCGCCGATCACTTCGTCACCGGCCAGTTCGTCGACGTCACCGGTACGTCGATCGGCAAGGGTTTCGCCGGCGTCATGAAGCGCCACAACTTCGCTGGTGGCCGCGCGTCGCACGGCAACTCGGTGTCGCACCGCTCGCACGGTTCGACCGGCCAGCGGCAGGACCCCGGCAAGGTGTTCAAGGGCAAGAAGATGGCCGGCCACATGGGCGACGTCCGTGTGACCACCCAGAACCTGAAGATCGTCCGCACCGACGTCGATCGCGGGCTGATCCTGGTCGAGGGCGCCGTTCCCGGCGCCAAGGGCGGCTGGATCCTCGTCCGTGACGCGGTGAAGAAGAAGCTCCCGGAGACGGTCCCGATGCCCGGTTCGTTCCGGAAGTCGTCGGCCACCGCCGAGACCGCGGTTGCGGGGGAAGGTGAGTGATGGAACTCGAAGTCAAGACGCTCGACGGCGACGCCGCGGGTTCGATCGCGCTCAGCGACGAGATCTTCGGTCTCGAGCCGCGTGCGGACATCCTGCAGCGCGTCGTCCGCTGGCAGCTCGCCAAGCGCCAGGCCGGTACGCACCATGCGAAGACCCGTAACGAGGGTAATCGCACGGGCAAGAAGATGTACCGCCAGAAGGGCACCGGCGGCGCCCGTCACGGCGACAAGAACGCGCCGCAGTTCCGCGGCGGCGGCAAGGCCTTCGGCCCGGTGGTGCGCGACCATGCGCACGACCTGCCGAAGAAGGTCCGCGCGCTCGGCCTCAAGCTGGCGCTGTCGGCCAAGGCCAAGACCGCGAGCATCGTGGTGATCGACGAGGCCATCGCGGCCGAGCCGAAGACCAAGGCGCTGAAGGACCGGTTCGCGAAGCTCGGCTTCACGAGCGTGCTCGTCATCGACGGCGCGGTCCCGAACGACAACTTCCGACTGGCCGCCCGCGGCATCGGGAAGGTCGACGTGCTGCCCGTCCAGGGCATCAACGTCTACGACATTCTCCGTCGCGACACGCTGGTGCTGACCAAGGCGGCGGTGGCTGCCCTCGAGGAGCGGTTCAAATGACCAACCTCAAGCACTACGACATCATCCTGAGCCCGGTGATCACCGAGAAGGCCACGATCCAGTCCGAGAACGACAAGGTCGTATTCAACGTCGCCGACACGGCGACGAAGCCGGAGATCAAGGCCGCCGTCGAGGCGCTCTTCCAGGTGAAGGTCAAGAAAGTGAACAGCCTGGTCCGCAAGGGCAAGGTGAAGCGCTTCCGCGGCAAGATCGGCCACCAGTCTGACGTCAAGCGCGCGATCGTGACTCTCGAGTCCGGTTATGCGATCGACGTGACGACCGGCCTCTGACGAGAGCGGGCAGGATCAAGATGGCACTGAAGCATTTCAAACCGACGACCCCCGGCCAGCGCCAGCTCGTGCTCGTCGACCGTTCGGAGCTCTACAAGGGCAAGCCCGTCAAGGGTCTGACCGAGGGCCTGAACAAGTCGGGCGGCCGTAACAATCTGGGTCGCCAGACCTCGCGCAACGTCGGTGGCGGCCACAAGCGCAGCTACCGGCTCGTGGACTTCAAGCGCTCCAAGCGCGACGTCCCGGCGACGGTCGAGCGGCTCGAGTACGATCCGAACCGGTCGGCGTTCATCGCGCTGATCAAGTACGCGGACGAAGAGCTCGCCTACATCCTGGCGCCGCAGCGTCTCGCCATCGGTGACACCGTCATCGCCGGCCAGACCGCCGACGTGAAGCCGGGCAACGCGATGCCGCTCGCCTCGATCCCGGTCGGGACGATCGTGCACAACGTCGAGCTGAAGCCCGGCAAGGGCGGCCAGGTCGCCCGGTCCGCCGGCACCTACGCCCAGCTCGTCGGACGCGACCAGGGTTACGCGATCCTGCGCCTCAACTCGGGTGAGCAGCGGCTGGTCCAGTCGTCCTGCTTCGCCACGATCGGCGCGGTGTCGAACCCGGACCATTCCAACGTGTCGATCGGCAAGGCCGGTCGTTCGCGCTGGCTCGGCAAGCGTCCGCATGTTCGCGGCGTGGCGATGAACCCGGTCGACCATCCGCACGGCGGTGGTGAAGGCCGGACCTCGGGCGGCCGTCATCCGGTCACGCCCTGGGGCAAGCCGACCAAGGGCAAGAAGACCCGCCAGAACAAGGCGACCGACAAGTTCATTGTGCGCAGCCGTCACGCGCGCAAGAAGAGCCATTGATAGGGGTACGACTGTGTCTCGTTCTGTTTGGAAAGGACCGTTCGTCGACGGCTACCTCCTCAAGAAGGCGGAAACCGTGCGCTCGTCCGGTCGCAACGAAGTCATCAAGATCTGGAGCCGTCGCTCGACGATCCTGCCCCAGTTCATCGGCCTGACCTTCGGCGTCTACAACGGCCAGAAGCATGTTCCGGTCGCAGTGTCCGAGGACATGGTCGGTCACAAGTTCGGCGAGTTCTCGCCGACCCGGACCTACTATGGCCACGCCGCCGACAAGAAGGCGAAGAGGAAGTAACATGGGCAAGCCGAAGACCGAGCGGGCCCTCGCCGACAACGAGGCCAGGGCCGTTACCCGCATGCTGCGGATCAGCCCGCAGAAGCTCAACCTCGTCGCCGCGCTGATCCGCGGCAAGAAGGTGGCTGCCGCTCTCGCGGACCTCACCTTCTCGCAGAAGCGCATCGCCCGCGACGTCAAGAAGACGCTCGAGTCGGCGATCGCCAATGCCGAGAACAATCATCAGCTCGACGTCGACGCGCTGGTGGTCAAGGAGGCCTACGTCGGCAAGGCGATGGTCATCAAGCGTTTCTCGCCGCGTGCCCGTGGCCGCGTCGGCGCGATCCAGAAGCCGTTTTCGCATCTGACGATCGTCGTGCGCGAAGTCGAGGAGTCCGCCTGATGGGTCACAAGGTCAATCCGATCGGTCTCCGACTCGGCATCAACCGCAGCTGGGACTCGCGCTGGTTCGCCGGCAAGAACGAGTACGGCAAGCTGCTGCACGAGGATCTGCGGATCCGCAAGGCGCTGATGGCCGAGCTCAAGACCGCCGCGGTCTCGAAGATCGTCATCGAGCGTCCGCACCGCAAGTGCCGCGTCACCATCTTCTCGGCACGTCCGGGTGTGGTGATCGGCAAGAAGGGCGCCGACATCGAGAAGCTTCGCAAGAAGATCGCCTCGATGACGACCTCGGAAGTGCACCTCAACATCGTCGAGGTCCGCAAGCCCGAGATCGATGCGAACCTGATCGCCGCGTCGATCGCGCAGCAGCTCGAGCGCCGCGTCGCCTTCCGCCGTGCCATGAAGCGCGCCGTTCAGTCGGCGATGCGTCTCGGCGCGGAAGGCATCCGGATCAACGCCGGCGGCCGCCTCGGCGGTGCCGAGATCGCGCGCCTGGAATGGTACCGCGAGGGCCGCGTGCCGCTGCATACGCTGCGCGCCGACATCGACTACGGCACCGCCACGGCGCACACCGCCTACGGCACCAACGGCATCAAGGTCTGGGTGTTCAAGGGAGAAATCCTGGAGCACGACCCGATGGCCTCCGAGCGCAAGCAGCTCGAGGGTGCCGGTGACGGTGATCATCATCGCGGTGATCGTGGCGATCGAGGCGATCGTCGCGACCGGGACCGCGATCGCGGTCGCCGCAACGACGCCGCGTAAGAATTAGGGACACGGGAGAGGCGAGATGCTTCAGCCGAAGCGCACCAAATTCCGGAAGGCCTTCAAGGGCCGAATTCACGGCGTGGCCAAGGGCGGCACCGATTTGAATTTCGGCACTTTCGGCCTCAAGGCTCTCGAGCCGGAGCGGGTCACCGCCCGCCAGATCGAGGCCGCCCGCCGTGCCATCACGCGTCACATGAAGCGTGCCGGTCGCGTGTGGATCCGCATCTTCCCGGACGTTCCGGTGTCGGCGAAGCCGACCGAGGTTCGCATGGGCAAGGGCAAGGGCTCGCCCGAATACTGGGCGGCGCGGGTGAAGCCCGGCCGCGTGATGTTCGAGCTCGACGGCGTGCCCGAGGACATCGCTCGCGAGGCGCTGCGCCTCGGCGCGGCGAAGCTCCCGGTCCGGACGCGCTTCATCCAGCGCATCGCCGAGTAATCGGCGGACTACTCGAGGATTTGAAGATCATGAAGGCGAGTGACGTGAAGGCCCTGACGCCGGATCAGCTCGAGGACGAGCTGGCGAAGCTGAAGAAGGAGCAGTTCAATCTGCGCTTCCAGAAGGCCACGGGCCAGCTCGAGAACACCTCGCGCGTTCGGTCCGTCCGGCGCGGCATCGCCCGCATCCAGACCGTCATGCGCGAGAAGCGCGTGGCCGACAACGCTTGAGAGGCGATAGAAGATGCCGAAGCGAATCCTGCAGGGCGTCGTCGTCAGCGACAAGACCGACAAGACGGTCGTGGTGAAGGTGGAGCGTCGCTTCACCCACCCCCTGTTCAAGAAGACCGTGCGCCGCACCAAGAACTACCAGGCGCACGACGAGACGAACCAGTTCAAGATCGGCGACATCGTCTTCATCGAAGAGAGCCGTCCGATCTCGCGCACCAAGCGCTGGATCGTCGTCGGCACGGAACTGGCGACCGCCTGACGCGGTGCCGGCGACGGCGACAAGGGAACGGTATGATCCAGGCGCCCCTGGCGGGGCGCTCCTGGTTTGAGAGAACAGGCGGGCAGTCATGATTCAGATGCAAACAAACCTCGACGTGGCGGACAATTCCGGCGCCCGTCGTGTCATGTGCATCAAAGTGCTCGGCGGTTCCAAGCGCAAGTACGCCTCGGTGGGCGACGTGATCGTCGTCTCCATCAAGGAGGCCATTCCGCGGGGCCGCGTGAAAAAAGGCGACGTGATGAAGGCGGTGGTCGTCCGGACCGCCAAGGACATCCGCCGTCCGGACGGTTCGGTGATCCGGTTCGACCGGAACGCCGCCGTCCTGATCAACAATCAGAAGGAGCCGATCGGGACCCGTATCTTCGGACCGGTTCCGCGCGAGCTCCGCGCGAAGAACCACATGAAGATCATCTCGCTCGCTCCGGAGGTGCTGTGATGGCCGCGAAGATCAGGAAGGGCGACAAGGTCGTCGTTCTCACCGGCAAGGACAAGGGCAAGTCGGGCGAAGTGCTCAGCGTCAACCCGTCCGAAGGCCGGGCCGTGGTCCGCGGCGTCAACGTCGTGCGCCGGGCCACGAAGCAGTCGGCGCAGACCGAAGGCGGCATGGTCGCCAAGGAATCGCCGATTCACGTGTCGAACATCGCGCATGCCGACCCGAAGTCGGGCGAGGCGACGCGCGTCGGTTTCAAGATCTTGGACGATGGCCGCAAGGTTCGTGTCGCCAAGCGTTCGGGAGTGCAGATCGATGGCTGAGGCGAACTACGAGCCCCGGCTCAAGAAGATCTACGACGACGAGATTCGTCCGAAGCTCATCGAGCAGTTCGGTTACAAGAACAAGCTCGAAGTTCCGGTGATCGAGAAGGTCGTGCTCAACATGGGCGTCGGCGAAGCCGTCGCCGATTCGAAGAAGATCAACTCCGCGGTCGGCGACCTGACGCTGATCGCCGGCCAGAAGCCGGTGATCACCAAGGCGCGCACCTCGATCGCCACGTTCAAGCTGCGTGACGGCATGAACATCGGCGCCAAGGTGACCCTGCGCCGGGCCCGGATGTACGACTTCCTCGACCGCCTGGTGACGATCGCGCTGCCGCGCATTCGTGACTTCCGGGGCCTCAACCCGAAGAGCTTCGACGGCCGCGGCAACTTCGCCATGGGCGTCAAGGAGCACATCGTGTTCCCGGAGATCGCCTACGACAAGGTCGATCAGGTCTGGGGCATGGACATCATCGTCTGCACGACTGCGAAGTCCGACGACGAGGCGCGGGCGCTGCTGAAGGCGTTCGACTTCCCGTTCCGCACCTGATTTCGCGCTAGAAGGATCCATACGATGGCGAAGAAAAGCGCGGTCGAAAACAACAAGCGGCGGGAACGTCTCGTCAAGAAGTTCGCGTCGAAGCGCGCCGAGCTCAAGGCCAAGGCCCTCAACGAGGAGCTCCCGATCGAGGAGCGCTTCGCGGCCCGCCTGGAGCTCGCCGAGCTGCCGCGGAACTCTTCCGCGACCCGCGTTCGCAACCGGTGCGAAGTGACAGGTCGTCCCCGTGCCTATTATCGCAAGCTCAAGATGAGCCGTATCGCGCTCCGTGAACTCGGATCCGCCGGCCTCATCCCGGGCCTTGTCAAGTCGAGCTGGTGAGGAGAGCGGTCCCATGGCGATGACCGATCCTTTGGGTGACATGCTCACCCGCATCCGGAACGCGCAGATGCGCAAGATGAGCAAGGTCTCGACGCCGGCCTCCAAGCTGCGTCAGAACGTGCTCGAAGTGCTGGCTGCCGAAGGCTACATCCGGGGTTACACCTCGGTCAGCCATGAGGCGCACGGCCGTTCCGAATTCGAGATCGAGCTGAAGTACTACGACGGCGAGCCCGTGATCCGGACCATCGAGCGCGTCTCGAAGCCGGGCCGCCGGGTCTATGCCTCGGTGAAGAACCTGCCGCGTGTGGCCAACGGCCTCGGCGTGTCGATCCTGTCGACCCCGAAGGGTGTGATGGCCGACCACGAGGCTCGCGAGCAGAACGTCGGTGGCGAAATTCTCTGCCGCATCTTCTGATCGACGATTGAAAGAGACGGACTGAAATCATGTCGCGCATTGGCAAGAAGGCCGTGACGATCCCCAGCGGGGTTACGGCCGAGATCAACGGGCAGGCTGTCAAGGTCAAGGGACCGAAGGGCGAACTGTCCTTCGTTCTCAATGACCTGGTTCTCGCCTCCAAGGACGAGAGCGGTTCGATCAAGGTCGACCCGATCGATCAGTCGAAGAACGCGCGCGCGGCATGGGGAATGTCGCGCACGATGATCGGCAACCTGATGAAGGGTGTGACCGAGGGCTTCCAGAAGCGTCTCGAGATCACCGGCGTCGGCTACCGCGCGGCGGTGCAGGGCAAGAACCTGCAGCTCGCCCTTGGCTACAGCCACGACGTCCTCTATCCGATCCCGGTCGACGTTGCGATCACATGCCCGAAGCCGACCGAGATCGTGCTGGCTGGTATCGATCCGCAGCGCGTCGGCCAGGTCGCGGCCGAGATCCGCGACTTCCGTCCGCCCGAGCCCTATAAGGGCAAGGGCGTCAAATACGCGGGCGAGTCCATCGTCCGTAAGGAAGGCAAGAAGAAGTAAGGGCTCACGCCATGGCGAAGGCGAAGACCGGTAACGAGCGTCGTCGCGCACGCGTGCGTCGTTCGATCATGAAGGCGGCCAACGGCCGCCCGCGGCTCAGCGTGCACCGCACGTCGCAGCATATCTATGCCCAGGTCATCGACGATGGCGTCGGGCAGACGGTGGCCGCGGCGTCGAGCCTCGAGAAGCCGCTGCGCGAGGGGCTGAAGACCGGCGCCGACGTCGCCGCGGCTTCGGCGATCGGCAAGCTGATTGCTGAACGGGCGATCGCGGCCGGCATCACGAAGGTGGTGTTCGACCGTGGCAGCTTCCTCTATCACGGCCGGGTCAAGGCGCTCGCCGAGGCCGCCCGCGAGGGTGGGCTCGAGTTCTGAGCACGGCTCCGCGTCACGGATGAGAAGAGACGGATACTATGGCTGAACGTGAACGGAATACGAGAGACCGGAACTCGAGGGATCGGGAGGAGCGCGACAGCGAGTTCGTCGATCGCCTCGTCCACATCAACCGCGTCGCCAAGGTGGTGAAGGGCGGTCGGCGCTTCGGCTTCGCCGCGCTCGTCGTCGTCGGCGACCAGAAGGGTCGCGTCGGCTACGGACACGGTAAGGCCCGCGAAGTGCCGGAAGCGATCCGCAAGGCGACCGAGTCGGCCAAGCGCAATCTCGTGCGCGTCGGTCTGCGTGAAGGTCGCACCCTGCACCACGACACCCAGGGTCGTTGGGGCGCGGGCCGCGTCATCCTGCGCGCCGCTCCGGCCGGTACCGGCATCATCGCCGGCGGCCCGATGCGCGCGGTGTTCGAGGCGCTCGGCATCCACGACATCGTCTCGAAGTCGCTGGGTTCGTCGAACCCCTACAACATGGTGCGTGCCACCTTCGACGCGCTTGCGCGTGAAGACAGCCCGCGCTCGGTTGCGGCGCGTCGCGGCCTTAAGGTCTCGACCCTGCAGTCGCGCCGCCGCGACGTCGATCCCGACGCCGTTGCCGGCGAGGCGTGATCCGACCACTTGATCACCGCCGGGGCGCACCCCAGTTCTGGACGAGGTAGAAGGCCATGGCCACCAAGGAAACCGCGGTCAAGAGCGTGACGATCGAACAGATCGGCAGCCCGATCCGCCGTCCGACCGAGCAGCGCGCGACGCTGGTCGGCCTCGGGCTCAACAAACTGCATCGCCGTCGTACGCTGGAGGATACTCCGTCCGTGCGCGGCATGATCGCGAAGGTCCAGCATCTCGTCCGGGTCGTGGACGAGGCGTGAAGCGGCGGGTAGACGCAAAATGAAGCTCAACGAACTCAAGGACAACGAAGGCGCGACCAAGAAGCGCATGCGCGTTGGTCGTGGCATCGGGTCCGGCAAGGGCAAGACTGCCGGTCGCGGCGTCAAGGGCCAGAAGTCCCGCACGGGTGTCGCCATCAACGGCTTCGAAGGTGGCCAGATGCCGCTGCATCGGCGTCTGCCGAAGCGTGGCTTCAACAACATCTTCGCGAAGGACTTCAACGTGGTCAGCCTCGGCCGCGTGCAGCAGGCGGTCGACGCCGGCAAGCTCAAGGCGGGCGACGTCGTCACCGCCGAGCAGCTCAAGGCCGTCGGCATCATCCGCCGCATCAAGGATGGCGTCCGTCTGCTCGCCGATGGCGAGCTGGGCGTCGGCCTGAAGTTCGAAATCGCCGGCGCCTCCGCCGCGGCCATCGCCGCTGTCGAGAAGGCCGGCGGCAGTGTGACCGTGCTCGGCGCAACCGCCGAGGCGTAATCCGGAAGGTACTGAGCGGGCCTCGGCGATCGAGGCCCGCTTTGCGTCTTTTTGGGGTAAGCGGAGCAGGTCCATGGCCTCGGCAGCAGAACAACTCGCCGCCAATCTGAATTTCGGTGCCTTCGCCAAAGCCGAGGAACTGAAGAAGCGGATCTGGTTCACGCTCGGGGCGCTGGTGATCTATCGCCTCGGCACCTACATCCCGCTGCCGGGCATCAACCCGGAGGCGCTCGCGCAGGCGTTCAGCCAGCAGCAGGGCGGCATCCTCGGGCTGTTCAACATGTTCGCCGGCGGCGCCGTGGGCCGCATGGCGCTGTTCGCCCTCGGCATCATGCCGTACATCTCGGCCTCGATCATCATCCAGCTGATGACGTCGATCGTGCCGTCGCTCGAAGCCCTCAAGAAGGAGGGTGAGTCGGGCCGCAAGAAGATCAACCAGTACACGCGCTACGGCACCGTGCTCCTCGCGCTGGTCCAGGCCTACGGCATGGCCGTCAGCCTGCAGTCCGGCACCGGCATCGTGCTCGACCCGGGTCCGTTCTTCCTGGTGTCGGCCGTGCTGACGCTGGTCGGCGGCACGATGTTCCTGATGTGGCTCGGCGAGCAGATCACCTCGCGCGGCATCGGCAACGGCATCTCGCTGATCATCTTCGCCGGCATCGTCGCCGAACTGCCCGCAGCCCTCGCCGGCATGCTCGAACTCGGCCGCCAGGGCGCCCTTGCGACGCCGCTGATCATCGGCATCTTCGTCCTCGCCGTGGTCGTGATCGCCTTCATCGTCTTCGTCGAGCGCGCCCAGCGCCGGCTGCTGATCCAGTACCCGAAGCGTCAGGTCGGGAACCGGCTCTTCCAGGGCGAATCGTCGCACCTGCCGCTGAAGCTGAACACCGCCGGCGTCATTCCGCCGATCTTTGCCTCGTCGTTGCTGCTGGTTCCGGCCACCATCGCCGGCTTCTCGGGCGGGGCGGGCACCGGCTGGCTGCAGACCATGACGACGCTGCTCGGCCACGGCCAGCCGCTCTACATGCTGTTCTACGCGGCGATGATCGTGTTCTTCGCCTTCTTCTACACGGCGATCGTGTTCAATCCGACCGACACGGCCGACAATCTGAAGAAGCACGGCGGCTTCATTCCGGGCTATCGCCCCGGCGAACGCACCGCGCAGTACATCGACTACGTCCTCACCCGCATCACCGTGATCGGGGCCATCTACCTGGTGCTGGTCTGCCTGTTACCCGAATTTCTCATTTCGGCGACCGGCGTTCCGTTCTATTTCGGTGGCACGTCGCTTCTGATCGTGGTGAGCGTGACCATGGACACCGTCTCGCAGGTCCAGGGCCATCTTCTGGCGCACCAGTATGAGGGGCTCGTGAAGAAGGCCAAACTGCGGGGGAGGAAAAGATGAGGCTGATACTGCTCGGTCCGCCGGGAGCAGGGAAGGGGACCCAGGCGCAGCGCCTCGTGCAGCGCCATGGCATCGTCCAGCTCTCGACGGGTGACATGCTCCGGGCGGCGGTCGCCGCCGGAACCGAGATCGGCAAGCGGGCGCAGGCGGTGATGGACGCGGGGCAACTCGTGTCCGACGAGATCGTCATCGGAATCGTGTCCGAGCGAATCGACCAGCCCGACGCTGCCAAGGGCTTCGTTCTCGACGGCTTCCCGCGCACCCGCGCCCAGGCCGACGCGCTCGAGAAGCTGCTCGCAACGAAGGACGCCGCCCTCGACGCGGTGATCGCCTTCAAGGTCGACGACGCCAAACTCGTCGGCCGCATCGAGCAGCGCGCCAACGAGGCGCGTGCGGCCGGTCAGGCCGTGCGCAAGGACGACAACCCCGAGGTGTTCGCCAAGCGCCTCGTCGAGTACCACGGCCTCACCGCCGAACTCGTACCGTTCTATGAGCAGCGCGGCCTGCTGCGGCTGGTCGACGGCATGGCGCCGATCGACACGGTGACCGCCGAGATCGAAACGATCCTCAGCGAAGCCGTCGGCGGCTGACAGAAGATCCCGATCCCGGGAGTCGTCAACAAAGGTTGACGACTCCCGGGGTTGCGTTTATGAACCGGCTTCAATTCGCGACGCTTGAGCGACCGAAGCCTGCGGCCATTGGGCGCGGCCCTCGGCCGCTCGATTGCATTCACCTCTACCCCGCGCACGGGACGAGGGAGCGGCGGGACCCGCAGGGCGGGGGCCGGCGCGATCTTTAGGAGAGACGAGAAGTGGCCCGTATCGCAGGCGTCAACATCCCGACGAACAAGCGCGTCGTCATCGCGCTTCAGTACATTCACGGCATCGGCCAGAAGTTCGCGAGCGAGATCGCCGAGAAGGTCGGCATCGCTCCGGCCCGGCGCGTCAACGAGCTGACCGACGCCGAAGTCCTGCAGATCCGCGAAGTCATCGACCGCGACTACCTGGTCGAGGGCGACCTGCGCCGCGAAGTGTCGATGAACATCAAGCGTCTGATGGACCTCGGCTGCTACCGCGGCCTGCGTCATCGCCGCGGCCTGCCGGTGCGCGGCCAGCGCACCCACACCAATGCGCGGACCCGCAAGGGCCCGGCGAAGGCCATCGCAGGCAAGAAGAAGTAAGGTCTGCGAGGCCTCTGGCGCGCGGCATCGCCGCGTGCACGGCCCGTCAACCCGATCGGCGTCGCCGCCGCGCGTTCCGCGCGGTGCGGCGCTGTTCGGGTTTAAGTCGGGTTCCGGATGCTGCGGGGGATTTCCTCGCGCAGGCCGGGTGGTGCGGCTGCAGTCGCCGCGCCGTCGTTCTGCCGCCTGAGGCGGAACGGCAAGACACGTTTCCGGCTGGTGTGTCGTTTCGCACCTCCGGTGGAGCCGCTGGCATCACGGCGGTGTTGAGATCGAAGATCGAGAGGACAGATCATGGCCAAGGAAGCCCGCGTTCGTCGCCGCGAGCGCAAGAACATTTCGTCGGGTGTCGCGCACGTGCACTCGTCGTTCAACAACACGATGATCACCATTTCGGACGCGCAGGGCAACACGATCTCGTGGTCGTCGGCCGGCACGATGGGCTTCAAGGGCTCGCGCAAGTCGACCCCCTACGCCGCGCAGATGGCCGCCGAAGACGCGGCCCGCAAGGCGTCCGAGCATGGCGTCAAGACGCTCGAGGTCGAGGTTCGCGGTCCGGGGTCCGGACGTGAGTCGGCGCTCCGCGCGCTGCAGGCCGCCGGCTTCATGGTGACCTCGATCCGCGACGTGACGCCGATCCCGCACAACGGCTGCCGTCCGCGCAAGCGCCGCCGCGTCTGAGGACCGGCGACAGGGACAAGGCCCACGGGCGTCATCGGGCGCCGTGGGCATCGGCCCGCCGGGGAGCAAGTCGAGCGGATCCGCCGCTCCGCCTCCGGCAGGCCGAACGCAGCATGGAAAGGGTACGATCGTGACCATCCAGAAGAACTGGCAGGAACTCATCAAGCCGAACAAGCTCGATGTGCAGGTGAGTGCCGGGAACAAGCGTAACGCGACGGTCGTGGCCGAGCCGCTCGAGCGGGGCTTCGGCCTGACGCTCGGCAACTCGCTGCGTCGCATCCTGCTGTCGTCGCTGCAGGGTGCCGCCGTGACGGCGGTGCAGATCGACGGCGTCCTCCACGAATTCTCCTCGATCGCGGGCGTCCGCGAAGATGTGACGGACATGATCCTGAACATCAAGGAGATCGCGGTGAAGATGCAGGGCCAGGGCCCGAAGCGCATGGTCGTGCGCAAGCAGGGCCCGGGCGTCGTCACCGCCGGCGACATCCAGACCGTCGGCGACATCGAGATCCTGAACCCGGACCACGTGATCTGCACCCTCGACGAGGGCGCGGAGATCCGGATCGAGTTCACCGTCGACACCGGCAAGGGCTACGTCTCGGCCGACCGCAACCGTCCCGAGGACGCCCCGATCGGTCTGATCCCGGTCGACAGCGTCTACTCGCCGGTGCGCAAGGTCTCCTACAAGGTCGAGAACACCCGTGAGGGCCAGGTTCTCGACTACGACAAGCTGACGCTGTCGGTGGAGACCAACGGCGCGATCAAGCCGGAAGACGCGGTCGCCTTCGCCGCCCGCATCCTTCAGGACCAGCTCTCCATCTTCGTCAACTTCGACGAGCCGGAGCGCGACCAGAAGATCGAGCAGGTTCCCGAGCTCGCCTTCAACCCGGCGCTGCTCAAGAAGGTCGACGAGCTCGAGCTGTCGGTCCGTTCGGCCAACTGCCTGAAGAACGACAACATCGTCTACATCGGCGATCTGATCCAGAAGAGCGAGGCGGAGATGCTCCGCACGCCGAACTTCGGGCGCAAGTCGCTGAACGAGATCAAGGAGGTTCTCGCGCAGATGGGCCTTCACCTCGGCATGGAGGTCACGAACTGGCCGCCGGAGAACATCGAGGATCTCGCCAAGCGCTACGAGGACCATCACTACTGATCGTCCCGGCATACGCCACCAGATCGAGCGGCCGGCGCCAGCGCCGGTTTCCCATGAGACGAGGCGCGACCGCGACGGAACAGAACCGGCGGGGCGCCATATGAAAAACGAAGGAGTTGGCCATGCGCCACGGCAATGCAGGCCGTAAGTTCAACCGCCGGTCCGATCATCGCATGGCGATGTTCGCCAACATGGCGGCGTCGCTGATCGAGCACGAGCAGATCGTCACCACCCTGCCGAAGGCGAAGGACCTGCGTCCGATCGTCGAGAAGCTCGTCACGCTCGGCAAGCGCGGCGACCTCCACGCCCGCCGCCAGGCGATCGCGGAGATCGGCAACGAGGCGCTGGTGCGCAAGCTGTTCGACACCATCGGCCCGCGCTACAAGGACCGCGCCGGTGGCTACACCCGCATCCTGAAGGCCGGCTTCCGCTACGGCGACAACGCCGCCCGCGCGGTGATCGAGTTCGTCGACCGCGACACCTCCGCCAAGGGCGCCGCCGACCGCGCGCGCACCGAAGCCGAGTCGGGTGAAGCCGAAGCGGCCTGAGGGCAGCGAGGCTTTCGGGTCTGAACGAGGCGGCTCCGCGAGGGGCCGCCTTTTTCGTTGTGGGTGAGGGTTGTGAGGGCGGAGAGGCCGCTACCCCTCCCGACCCCGCTCCGCGGGGCCACCCTCCCCACGAGGGGGAGGGATGTCGATCGTTGAAGCGCTTCGTTCGCAACATCTTCAGCAACTGCGGCGTTGCAGATCAGATAACGCCGCGCAGCTTGCTCATCCCTCCCCCTCGTGGGGAGGGTGGCCCGGCCAACGGCCGGGTCGGGAGGGGTAGCAGCCTCTCCACAAACCTGGACCGCGCCCCGCGAACCCCCCCGCCCATTTCACGCCATTTCCCCAGCGCCTATATCATCCCCGTGATTCGCGTTCAGCCGAGGGGACCCGTCATGAGCCACTTCCGCCCGACCCGCGCCATCCGCGCCGGCGTCATGGCGCTCGCCATGAGCAGCCTCGTCCTTGCCCCCGCGCAGGCCCAGCAGCGCCAGGTGCCGGACTCGGCCGCCGAAATTCAGCTCTCCTTCTCGCCGATCGTGAAGCGGGCAGCCCCGGCCGTGGTCAACGTCTATGCGACGCGGACGGTGCAGCAGCGCAGCTCGCCGCTGTTCGACGATCCGTTCTTCCGCCAGTTCTTCGGCCGCGAGTTCCAGACCCCGCGCCGCCAGCAGCAGCAGAATTCGCTCGGATCCGGCGTCATCGTCGATCCGTCCGGCCTGATCGTCACCAACAACCACGTCATCGGCGACGGCACCGAGGTGAAGGTGGTGCTCGCCGACCGGCGCGAATTCGAGTGCGACGTGGTGCTGAAGGACGAGCAGCTCGACCTCGCCGTGCTGAAGATCCGCGGCAACGGCGCCGTGCTGCCGACCGTCGAGCTCGGCGAATCCGACGGGCTCGAGGTCGGCGACATCGTGCTCGCCATCGGCAATCCGTTCGGCGTCGGCCAGACGGTGACGCAGGGCATCGTCTCGGCGCTCGCCCGCACCCGCGTCGGCATCACCGACTACCAGTTCTTCATCCAGACCGACGCCGCCATCAACCCGGGCAACTCCGGCGGGGCGCTGATCGACATGCACGGCCGCCTCGTCGGCATCAACACGGCGATCTTCAGTCGCGGCGGCGGCTCGAACGGCATCGGCTTCGCGATTCCGTCCGACATGGTGCGGGTGGTGGTCGATTCGGCGCGCTCCGGCTCGGGCCTGCAACTGCCGTGGATCGGCGCCGACCTGCAGCCGGTGACGGCCGATATCGCCGAGAGCCTCGGCCTCGACCGTCCGGTCGGCCTGCTGGTGACGGCCCTCGTCGCCGACGGCCCGGCGGCCAAGGCCGGCCTGCGCTCGGGCGACCGCATCGTCTCGATCGGCGACATCGAGGTCTACGATCCGCGCGAGTTCAACTACCGCCTCGCCACCATGGGCGTCGGCAAGGAAGCGCAGCTCACCGTCGACCGCGGCGGGCGCACGGTCGAGCTCGCGGTGGCGCTCGCGCCGCCGCCGGAAACCGTGCCGCGCGACGAGTTCACCGTCCGCTTCCGCTCGCCGTTCGCCGGGGCGACGATCGCCAACCTCTCGCCGGCGGTGGCGCGCGAGGTGGGGGCCACCTATGACGGGGAGGGCGTGGTAATCACCCGCATCGACGAGCGTGCCCCCGCCGCGCGCGTCGGCCTGCAGCCCGGCGATGTCATCCTCACCATCAACGGCGATGC
This sequence comes from Methylobrevis albus, assembly GCF_015904235.1. GTDB lineage: Bacteria > Pseudomonadota > Alphaproteobacteria > Rhizobiales > Pleomorphomonadaceae > Methylobrevis_A > Methylobrevis_A albus. The sequence continues at coordinate 6,168 of NZ_JADZLT010000038.1, read as the reverse complement.
GGTCCGCACCACGGCCGATTTCGTCCGCCTCGCCCAGGGCGACCCGATCCTCTGGCGCGTCACCGTCGACCGCGGCGGCCGGGTAATCCGCATGGCGTTCCGATGAGCGACCTGTTCTCGCACGGCCTGCCGCCGGGCGACCCGCAGCGCGAGGCGGCGGCAGGGGCGGGGGCGCCGCGGCCGCTCGCCGACCGGCTGCGGCCGGATGCGCTCGGCGACATCGTCGGCCAGGACCACCTCGTCGGTCCGCAGGGTACCATCACCCGCATGCTGCGCTCGGGCTCGCTCGGCTCGATGATCCTGTGGGGCCCGCCCGGCACCGGCAAGACGACGCTCGCCCGGCTGCTCGCCCGCGAGACCGACCTCGCCTTCGAGCAGATCTCGGCGATCTTCTCCGGCGTCGCGGACCTGAAAAAGGTATTCGAGACCGCGCGCATGCGCCGGCGCTCCGGCCGCGGCACGCTGCTGTTCGTCGACGAGATCCACCGCTTCAACCGCGCCCAGCTCGACAGCTTCCTGCCCGTGATGGAGGACGGCACCGTCACCCTCGTCGGCGCGACGACGGAGAACCCGTCGTTCGAGCTCAACGCCGCGCTGCTGTCGCGCGCCCATGTGGTCGTGTTCAAGGCGCTGGAGCCTGACGCGGTCGCCGCCCTGCTCGCCCGCGCCGAAGCCGTCACCGAGCGGCCGCTGCCGCTCGACGAGACGGCGCGCGCCGCGCTCGTCCGCATGGCCGACGGCGACGGCCGCGCGGCGCTGACCCTCGCGGAGGACGTCTGGCGGGCGGCGGGGGAGGGCGAGGTGTTCGATTCCGCCGGGCTGCAGGAGGTCGTGCAGCGCCGGGCGCCCGTCTACGACAAGAGCCAGGACGGTCACTACAACCTGATCTCGGCCCTGCACAAGTCGGTGCGCGGCTCCGACCCGGACGCCGCGCTCTACTACCTCTGCCGCATGTTCGATGCCGGCGAGGATCCGCTCTACCTGATGCGCCGGATCATCCGCATGGCCGCCGAGGACATCGGCCTTGCCGACCCGCAGGCGCTGACCATCGCCATTGCCGCGCGCGACGCCTACGAGATGCTCGGCTCGCCGGAGGGCGAACTCGCGATCGCCGAGGCGATCGTCTACATCGCGTCGGCGCCGAAATCGAACGCCGTCTACACCGCCTACAAGGCCGCCATGCGCGCCGCCAAGGAGCACGGCTCGCTGCTGCCGCCCAAACACATTCTCAACGCCCCGACCAAGCTGATGAAGGGCGAGGGCTACGGCGACGGCTACCGCTACGACCACGACGAACCCGACGCCTTCTCCGGCCAGGACTATTTCCCCACCGCCATGGGTCGCCAGAACTACTACCGCCCCGTCGAGCGCGGTTTCGAGCGCGAGTTGAAGAAGCGCATGGAATTCTGGGACCGCCGCCGCCGCGAGCGCGACGAAGCCTGATCCTCACTCGGAGGGCGCGTCCTCTGCGGGCGCCGGAGCGCGGAAGGCCGCGGCGAACTCCGGCGAGGCGACCTTGCTCAGGATCCGCTGCAGCGCCGCCGCGTCGTCGGCCCCGACCAGCGCCTCGAAGCGCTGCTGCGCCGCGCGCCAGGCGCGCTCGACGTCCTCGAGGCGGCGCGCTCCGGCGGGCGTCAGCGAGACGCGGCGGACGCGGCGGTCGCGGTCGTCCGGCTCGATCGTCACCAGCCCGTCGCGCAGCAGCGGCTTCAGCGAATGGCCGAGAGCCGAGAGGTCCATCGCCAGCGCACTCGCCAGCGGCTGCAGCGCCGGTGCGCCGAGCAGACGGATCTGCGCCAGCAGCGAGAACTGCGTCGCGCGCAGGCCGGAGCCTTCGATCGCGTCGTCGTAAAGCTGCCCCAGCCGCCGCGCCGCCCGGCGCACGGCGCTGTTCGCGCAAGCGTCCCAGACCCCGCCATGCTGCCCGTCGACTTGCTGCTCCATCCTGCTGCCATCCCGCATCACGAAAACGTCATGACGGCCCTGCCGCCCGGCCCGCCGTCCCCCTCTTGCGAAAGCGCCGGCTACCTCCAAGATAGTGGCATATGCCAGCAAATCAAAGGAGCAGGCTCATGAGTTCCCTCGCAACCGCCCTCATCACCGGCGCGTCCTCGGGCATCGGCGCCGTCTACGCCGACCGCCTTGCCCGGCGCGGCCATGATCTCATCCTCGTCGCGCGGGACGCCGCGCGCCTCGACGCGCTCGCCAAGCGGCTAGAAGCCGAGACCGGCATCAAGGCGGAGGTTTTCGCCGCCGATCTTTCCGATCGTGACGATCTCGGCCGGATCGAGCGTCGCATCGAGAGCGATGACGCCATCGGCCTCGTCGTCAACAACGCCGGTTTCGGCGACATCGGCGATGTCCTCGACAGCGATCCCGCGACCCTCGACCGGATGGTCGACGTCAACGTCGTCGCGGTCAACCGTCTCGCGATCGCTGCGGCGCGTGCCTTCGCAAAGCGCGGCACGGGCGCGGTCGTCAACATCGCCTCCGTGGTCGCCTTCATCCCCGAGCAGGTGCACGCCACCTACAGCGCCACCAAATCCTTCGTGCTGACGCTGACGCAGTCGCTCGCCGCCCACGTCGGCGACCGCGGCGTCAAGTTCCAGGCCGTGCTGCCGGGCGCGACGCGGACCGAGTTCTTCGACCGCGCGGGCGGCTCGCTGGACCGGCTGCCGGCCGAGATGCTGATGCACGTCGATGACCTGGTCGACGCGGCGCTCGCCGGCTTCGATGCCGGAGAACTCGTGACGATCCCCTCGCTGCCCGATCCCGCCGACTGGCAGGCTCTGGAGGCCGCGCGCGCGGCGCTCGGCCCCAATCTGTCGCGTGATCGTCCGGCCGCCCGCTATGGCGTGCGCCGCGCGGCGGCCTGACCGGCGACCACAGCCGGCGCCGGGGATCGCCTCCCCGGCGCCGCGGCCGCTGCGAGCGATCAGGCGATCACGCCTCGAGCACGGGCATGAAGCCGCCGAAGATCATGCGGCGGCCGTCGAAGGGCATCGAACTCCCCATCGCGGCGAAGCGCGGATCGGTCATCATCTTCTCGCCGACCGCATCGCGCACCTCTTTCGAGGGATATTCGATCCAGCTGAACACGACGATCTCGCCGGCTTCCGCCTGCACCGCGCGGCGGAAGTCGGTGAGCTTGCCGTCCGGCACGTCGTCGCCCCAGCACTCCACCACGCGCGTCGCGCCGAGCTCCTTGAAGATCGCGGCCGCTTCCGTCGCATGTTTGACGAAGGCGTCCTTGTTGGCGGCCGGCACGGCGGCCACGAATCCGTCGACGTAGGGCATCGGTTCCTCCTTCGCGTTACGCACGTCGGCGCCGCGTCGGCGCCGTCACCTCTGGAAGACGGACGGGGAGGGGCCCCGCCGACAGGCGGCGGCGAAAAGCCCGGCCGATCGTCGCCGCCCCGCCTCAGATCCCCATGCAGAGGTACTTCATCTCGAGATAGTCCTCGATGCCGTGGCGCGAGCCCTCGCGGCCGAGGCCGGACTGCTTGACGCCGCCGAACGGCGCCTCGGCGGTGGAGACGAGGCCGGTGTTGATGCCGACCATGCCGGCCTCCAGCGCCTCGGCGACGCGCCAGACCCGGCCGATGTCGCGCGAATAGAAGTAGGAGGCGAGGCCGAATTCGGTGGCGTTGGCGAGCCGGATCGCCTCGGCCTCGGTCTCGAACGGGATCAGCGGCGCCAGCGGGCCAAAGGTTTCCTCGGTCGAGATCTTCATCGCCGGCGACACGCCGGTGACGACCGCCGGGGTGATGAAGTTGCCCCCCGTGTGCTCGCCGCCGGTGACGATGGTGCCGCCCTTGGCGACGGCGTCGGCGAGGTGTTCCTTGACCTTCGCCACCGCCTTCTCGTCGATCAGCGGCCCGACGGTGACGCCGGCCTCGAAGCCGTTGCCCATCTTCAGCGCCTTCACCTTGGCGGTCAGCTTCTCGGCGAAGGCGTCGTAGACCGGCTGCTGCACGTAGATCCGGTTGGCGCAGACGCAGGTCTGGCCGTTGTTGCGGAACTTCGCGATCATCGCCCCCTCGACGGCGGCGTCGAGGTCGGCGTCGTCGAAGACGATGAACGGCGCATTGCCGCCGAGTTCGAGGCTGAGCTTCTTGATCGTGTCGGCGCTCTGGCGCATCAGCAGCCGGCCGACCTGGGTCGAGCCGGTGAAGGTCAGCTTCTTCACCACCGGGCTTGCCGTCATCACCCCGCCGATCGCCGCCGCATCCGTGCCGGTGACGATGTTGATCACGCCGGCCGGAATGCCGGCCTCCTCGGCGAGAACCGCCATCGCCAGCGCGGAGTAGGGGGTCTGCGCGGCGGGCTTCACCACCATGGTGCAGCCGGCGGCGAGCGCCGGACCGACTTTCCGCGCCAGCATGGCGTTCGGGAAATTCCACGGCGTGATCGCGGCGCAGACGCCGATCGGCTGCTTGATGACGACGAGCCGCTTGTCGGCCCAGGGCGAGGGGATCGTCTCGCCGTAGACGCGCCGCGCCTCGTCGGCGAACCACTCGATGAAGCTCGCGCCGTAGACGATCTCGCCGCGCGCCTCGGTGAGCGGCTTGCCCTGTTCGGCGGTCATGATCGCGGCGAGGTCGTCGGCGTGGGCGAGCATCAGATCGTTCCAGCGCCGCAGCAGCGCCGCGCGCTCCTTGGCGCTCTTCGCCGCCCAGGCCGGGAAGGCGGCTGCGGCGGCCTCGATCGCCCGCTCGGTCTCCGCCGCGCCCATCGCCGGGATGGTGCCGAGCACGGCGCCGGTCGCCGGATCGGTGACGTCGGCGGTCGCCCCGCTGTCGGCATCCAGCCAGGCGCCGCCGATGATCGCCTGCTGGCGCACGAGATCGGGCTTCTTCAGGGTCGGGAACATGGCGGCCTCTTCGCTGACTGGGGTCTCGGCGACGTCGGCGGTGGCGACGGCCGGGCTCGCTGCGGAGACCACCAGAAAGCGCGCGCTTCGGCAAGCGAGGGCAAAACAGCGCCGCGCGGGGCGGGTTCCCGCTGGCTCCTGTGGTCAAGCCGTCGCCGGCCGTGCTAGAGCCGGCAAAACTGGATTTCGCACGGCCGGATGCCGCGAGGGAGAGTACGGGCATGAGCGCGCCGACGATGAAGGTCGAGATGGTCACCGTCGCAACCGACGAGGCCGGCATGCGGCTCGACCGCTGGTTCAAGGAACACTACCCCGGCCTCGGCTTCGGCCACCTGCAGAAGCTGCTGCGCTCGGGCCAGATCCGCGTCGACGGCGGCCGGGTGAAGCCCGACGCGCGCGTGCAGCCGGGCCAGGTGGTGCGCGTGCCGCCGTTCCAGGCGCTCGACGCCGCCCCGGTGATGTTCGACGCCGACGGCGCGCCGATGGCGCGGCCGAAGCAGGTCGCCTCCGCCGACGAGGGCGCCTATCTCCGCTCGCTGCTGCTCTACGAGGACGACCACGTTTTCGTCTTCAACAAGCCGGCGGGCCTCGCCGTGCAGGGCGGCTCGGGCATGACCCGGCACATCGACGGCATGCTGGAAGCCTTCCGCGACCGAAAGGGCGTCAAGCCGCGCCTCGTGCACCGGCTCGACCGCGAGACCTCGGGCGTGCTGCTCGTCGCCCGCACCCGCCTCGCCGCCTCGACGCTGGCGCGCACCTTCCAGACCCGCTCGGCGCGCAAGATCTACTGGGCGCTGACCTACGGCGTGCCGAAGCCGCGCCAGGGCAAGATCTCGTCCTACCTCGTGAAGGACACCGGCGAGGACATCGACATGATGCGCATCGCCCGCCACGGCGAGCGCGACGCCCAGCATGCCGTCACCTTCTATTCGACGGTGGAATCGGTGGCGAACCGGCTCGCCTGGGTGACGATGAAGCCGGTCACCGGCCGCACGCACCAGCTGCGCGTCCACATGCAGTCGATCGGCCACCCGATCATCGGCGACCCGCGCTATTTCAACATCGAGAACTGGGAATTCCCCGGCGGCATCCAGAACCGGCTGCACCTGCTCGCCCGCCGCCTCACCATCCCGCATCCGGCGGGCGGCGAGCCGATCGACGTCACCGCCCCGCTGCCGCCGCACATGCTGCAGAGCTGGAACGCCTTCGGCCTCGACGCCGACGAATTTGGCGTTGGCGACCCGTCGTTCCCGGAAGATTGATCGGCGGGGGTTTTCGTGTGGCCTCCCCCCTCC
>NZ_JADZLT010000037.1 GCF_015904235.1 Methylobrevis albus | reverse complement strand
CTGCTGATCGGGATGGGGGTGTGGGAGTACGCGGTGCCGGGCGGCAGTCCGCGGGTGGGGATCCTGCGCTTCGAGACGACGCGGGGCGACCGGTTGTTCGTGTCGCTGCTCGGCAGCGCGTTCATCTGTCTTTTCTGGCTCGGGCTGGTCGGCCCGAGCCTGTGGTGGGCTCTGGCCCTCTGCCTCGGCTACGCGCTCTGCGTGTTTCGCTGGGTGTAGGGGGCGGTCAGGGACGGACGGCGGCAAGGCGCGGCCGTCCATGCGTGGGAACCGGCAACGAAGAATTCGAATCCTTGGGAGGATCGACTATGCGACGGACATGGATGGCATCGGCGGCCGTGGCGGCCCTGATGATGAGTGCAAATACCGCCTTCGCGGACATGGATGCCGCGAAGCGCTTCCTCGACGCCGAGGTCGGCGACATGTCGGCGCTCAGCCGCGCCGAGCAGGAAGCGGAGATGCAGTGGTTCATCGACGCCGCGGCGCCGCTGGCCGGCCTCGACATCAAGGTGGTGTCGGAGACCATCGCGACGCACGAGTATGAATCGAAGGTGCTGGCGCCGGCGTTCACCGCGATCACCGGCATCAAGATCACCCACGACCTGATCGGCGAGGGCGACGTCGTCGAGAAGCTGCAGACGCAGATGCAGTCGGGCGAGAACATCTACGACGGCTACGTCAACGATTCGGACCTGATCGGCACGCACTGGCGCTACCAGCAGGCGCGCAGCCTGACCGACTGGATGGCGAACGAGGGCAAGGACGTCACCAACCCCGGCCTCGACCTCGAGGACTTCATCGGCCTGAAGTTCACCACCGCCCCGGACGGCGAGCTCTACCAGCTGCCCGACCAGCAGTTCGCCAACCTCTACTGGTTCCGCTACGACTGGTTCAACGACGAGACCAACAAGGCCGACTTCAAGGCGAAGTACGGCTACGACCTCGGCGTGCCGGTCAACTGGTCGGCCTATGAGGACATCGCCGAGTTCTTCACCGGCCGCGACGTCGACGGCAAGGCCGTGTTCGGCCACATGGACTACGGCAAGAAGGACCCGTCGCTCGGCTGGCGCTTCACCGACGCCTGGCTGTCGATGGCCGGCAACGGCGACAAGGGCCTGCCGAACGGCCTGCCGGTCGACGAGTGGGGCATCCGTGTCGACGAGAACTCGCGGCCCGTGGGCAGTTGCGTCGCGCGCGGCGGCGACACCAACGGCCCGGCCTCGGTCTACGCGATCCAGAAGTACCTCGACTGGTTGAAGGCCTACGCCCCGCCGGAAGCGCAGGGCATGACCTTCTCCGAATCCGGCCCGGTGCCGGCGCAGGGCAACATCGCCCAGCAGATGTTCATGTACACCGCCTTCACCGCCGACCTCGTCAAGGACGGCCTGCCGGTGGTGAACGAGGACGGCACGCCGAAGTGGCGCTTCGCCCCCTCGCCGCATGGCGTCTACTGGAAGGACGGCATGAAGCTCGGCTACCAGGACGTGGGCTCGTGGACGCTCTTGAAGTCGACCCCGGTCGACCGCGCCAAGGCGGCCTGGCTCTACGCGCAGTTCGTCGTCTCGAAGACGGTGGACGTCAAGAAGAGCCATGTCGGCCTGACGCTGATCCGCGAAAGCTCGATCCGGCACGAGAGCTTCACCGAGCGGGCGCCGAAGCTCGGCGGCCTGATCGAGTTCTACCGCTCGCCGGCCCGCGTGCAGTGGTCGCCGACCGGCACCAACGTGCCGGACTATCCGAAGCTCGCCCAGCTCTGGTGGCAGGCGATCGGCGACGCGTCGTCGGGCGCGAAGTCGGCGCAGGAGGCGATGGACTCGCTCTGCGAGGAGCAGGAGAAGGTGCTGTCGCGCCTCGAGCGCGCCGGCGTCCAGGGTGACATCGGCCCGAAGCTCAACGAGGAGCACGACCTCGAATACTGGGTCGAGCAGGCCAAAGCCAACGGCACCCTCGCCCCGCAGCCCAAGGTCGAGAACGAAAAGGAACAGCCCATCACCGTCAACTACGACGAGCTGGTGAAGAGCTGGGCCGACGCGAAGCAGTAATCCCCAACCAAACCCGGCGCGGCGAAGGCCGCGCCGGTCCCCTCCCCGCCATGCCCGCGGCAAGCCCCGCGCGGCCGCGCCCCATTCCGACACGGCCAGGTCCCCACGCGCGCGCACCGGCCTGTCCATCCACCGTTCTTGCGACGCCACGGGCGCCGCCTTCCGGAGCTAGAGGTTCAAAGACATGGCCCACATAGGTGATCTCGTCGCCGAGATGCTGGCGCAATACGGCGTCGAACTGGTGTTCGGCATGCCCGGCGGACAGACGACGGCACTGCACGACGGCATTTCGCGCCGCACCGACCGCATCCGCCACGTGCTGATGCGCGACGAGCGCAACGCCGCCTATGCGGCGGACGCCTACGCCCGCCTGACCGGCAAGCCCGGCGTCTGCGACGTCACCGTCGGCCCCGGCGCCAACCTGTTGCCCGCCGGCTTCATCGAGGCGCTGAACGCCTCGATCCCGATGATCGGCATCGTCGGCGAGCTGCCGCTCGACTGGCTGTCGCTCAAGGACAAGGGCATCGCCTCGCAGGGCTTCGACCAGCTCTCCTTCTTCAAGACGATCTCGAAAGACGCCTGGCTGGTGCCCTCGGTCAGCGCCCTGCCCGACCTGATCCGCACCGCCTTCCGCGTCGCGACCTCGCCGCGCCCCGGCCCGGTGGCGCTGATCATCCCGCACGACGTGTTCGACGCGGAATGGGACGAGGCGGCGCTCACGATCTCGATCGACGACCGCGCGATCCGGGCGCCCTTCGTGCGCTCCGCCCCGGTCGGCTCGGCCGTCGCCGACGCCGTCACCCTGATCCGCAAGGCCAAGCGCCCCGCCGTGATCTTCGGCGGCGGCGTGCACGGCGCCGATGCCGCCCCCGCCGCCTGCGACTTCGCCGAGCGCCTGCAGGGCCTCGTCGTCACCAGCCTCACCGGCCGCGGCGCGGTGCCCGAAACGCTGCCCTATGCCGCCGGCGCGCTGAACCCGCTCGGCGCCTGGGCGGCGATCGAACTCGTCAAGGAAGCCGACCTCCTGATCTGGTGCGGCTCCAAGGCGAGCCAGAACACCGCCCTGAACTGGACCCTGCCGCTGCCCGAGCAGGCGACAATCACCATCGACAGCGATCCGGACGAGCACGGCCGCACCTTCCGCCCGACGGTGCCGCTGTTCGGCGACATCCGCGAGGCGCTCGGCCTGCTGAACGCGGCGCTGGAGCCGCAGCAGCACGGCGAGTGGCTGGCGCGGATCGCCGCGGTGAAGGCCGAGGGCGAGGCGCTGAAGCAGGTGGAGATCGACAGCGAGCAGATCCCGATCTCGCCGCCGCGCGCCATGGCGGAGCTCGCCAAGCGGCTCGGCGACGACGACATCGTGATTTCCGACGCGAGCTTCTCGGCCGGCTGGATCGCCAATTTCCTGCCCGCCCGCCGCGCGGGCCGCAGCTTCCTCTACGCCCGCGGCCAGGGCGGCCTCGGCTACTCGACGCCCGCCGCGATCGGCGCGGCGGCGACGCTGCCCGGCACCCGCATCGTCACCGTCGCCGGCGACGGCGCGTTCTCCTACACGATCGGCGAACTCGCGACCCAGGCGCAGCAGAACCAGCGCGTCGTCAACATCGTGCTGAACAACGGCCGCCTCGGCTGGATCCAGCTCTGGCAGGAGATCTTCTTCAAGAACGTGCAGTCGGCGCTGCTCGAGAGCCAGAGCTGCGCGCCGAGCTTCGCCGACGCCGGCACCGCCATGGGGCTGAAGGGCTTCTACGTCGAAAAGCCCGACGACATCGGCCCGGCGCTCGACGCCGCCTTCGCCTACGACGGCCCGTCGGTGGTCGAGATCCGCATCGACGACCTCGCGACGCCGATCCACAGCTTCAAGCGGCGCATGCGCGAAGGCGCCGCCACGGCGAAGCCGCGGCCGGGCACCGTCTACAAGCTGCGCGACCACAAGATCTCACCCGATCTCGCCGAGTGACGATGCGCTGCGGCCGGCAACAGCCGGCCGCAGCGGGCCATGGCCATTTCGCGGCCGACGCCGCGCCTCCGGAGCAATTGATGACGACGACGAACACGGCGATCCGCGGCCTGATCTTCGACATGGACGGCACGCTGGTCGACAACATGGGTTTCCACACCGACAGCTGGGGTCTCTGGTACGCCTCGCACGGCCTGCCCTTCGATGCGGACGATTTCCTGCGCACCAACGCCGGCCGCGCCTCCGACGAGGTGATCGGCGGCCTGCTGCCGCATCTCGGGAGTGACGCACGGATTTCCGAAGGCGACCGGCGCGAGGCGATGTTCCGCGCCGCCTACCAGCCGGCGATGGCGGCGATGCCGGGGCTCGAGCCGTTCCTCGGCCGCTGGGCCGATGCCGGCGGCGCGATGGCGGTCGCCACCGCGGCGCCGCAGGAAAACGCCGACATGATCCTCGACGGGCTCGACCTCCGCCGCTTCTTCGCCGGCGTGATGTCGCCGACGATGGGCTACCGCGGCAAGCCGCACCCCGACCTCTTCCTCGCCGCCGCCGAGACGATGCGGCTGTCCCCCGCCGAATGCCTGGTGTTCGAGGACGCCCCGATGGGCATCGAAGCCGCCCGCCGCGCCGGCATGCGGGCCGTCGCCGTGACCACCACGACATCGGCGGACGCGCTCGCAGCCGACCACGTCGCGCTGGCGATCACCCGCTTCGACGACCCGCGGCTCTGGACGCTGCTCGGCCTCGCCTAGCGACACAGGCCCGGCAACCCGGCTGCGCGGCCGCGCCGCGCTCCATCAATGGGCGGTCGGCGCGGCAGGCCGCGTCAGAGCCCGTCGGCGCCGAGCCAGCCGAGGATCTCGGCCTTGATGCGGGCAAAGCCCGGGTCGCCGCGGTGGCGCGGGCGCGGCAGGTCGATGTCGACGGTCGCGGCGATGCGGCCCGGCCGCGGCAGCATGACGACGACGCGGTCGGAGAGGTACACCGCCTCCTCGACGTCGTGGGTGACGAGCAGCATGGTGATGCCCTCGTGCTCCCAGATCCGCAGCAGCTCGGTCTGCATCTTCGCTCGCGTCAGGCTGTCGAGCGCGCCGAGCGGCTCGTCGAGCAGCAGCGCGCGCGGCCGCGGCGCAAGGCTGCGGGCGATCGCCGCCCGCTGCGACATGCCGCCGGAGAGCTGGTAGGGATAGGCCCGCTCGAAGCCGTTGAGCCCGACGAGGTCGATCAGCTCCTGCACCCGGTGGCGCCGGCCCTCGGCATCGAGCCCCTGCTTGTGCAGGCCGAGGCCGATGTTGTCGGCGACCGAGAGCCACGGCAGCAGCCGGTGGTCCTGGAACAGCATGCCGCGCGACAGCGACGGCCCGGTGATCGGCACCCCCTCGAACAGCACCTCTCCGTCGTCCGGCACGTCGAGGCCGGCGAGCAGGCGCAACAGGGTGGACTTGCCGCAGCCGCTCGGGCCGACCAGGCTGACGAAGGCGCCGGGTGCGACGCCGACCGAGACGTCCGACAGCGCCGGCACGGCGCCGTCCGCGGTGCGGAACACGCGCGAGACGCGCTGTACCGCGAGGGCGGGTTCCGGTTCGGCAACGCGGGCTGCGAGCGCCATGACTTCGTCCTTCGCCTGTTTCGTTCATCACCCGGAGATCGCGGCGTCCGCTCAGATGTCGCGGTCCTCGAACATCCGGTAGGTGAGGTCCTTGTCGGTGCCGCGCGGCTTGGCGTTCTTCCAGCCCATGTTGCGCGCGAAGCTGCCGAGCAGGCCGCGCGCGACGAGGTCCGCCTCGTCCACCGGATCGTCCCGGTCACGCAGCGGCGACACGAACAGCGCATCGGCCGGGCAATAGAGCTCGCACAGGAAGCAGGTCTGGCAGTCGGCCTTGCGCGCGATCACGGGGGCGGCCGCCTCGACCGCGTCGAAGACGTTGTCCGGGCAGGCCTTGACGCAGATGTTGCATTGGATGCAGCGGCTCTCGCTGACGAGCTCGATCATTCCGCCGCCTCCATGTGCCGAGCGCCGACGGGGGCGGCAAAGACCCGGTCGAGCCCGCCGGAGAGAATGCGGTGGAGTTGGCCGTCGTCGCGCGCCGGCCGGTCGGCCAGCCGGTGGATGCCGCGGCTCTCGCCGCGCCGCCGGGCGCTGGCGACGATCCAGCGTGCCGTCGCCGCCATCGCCTGGGTCTCGCGGCGGGCAATCGCGTCGGTGCGCCCGAGTGCGCCCGCATCGCGCCAGGCCGTCTCCAGCGCACCAGACGCCGCCTCGAGCCCGGCCGTGCTGCGAAAGAAGCTGCGCCCGAGCGGCAGGATCTCGCGCTGGATCGCGGCGCGCACGGCCGCGGTATCGGCCGCATCGCCCCGCCCCTCGGCCGCGGGCGCCGGGGTCGCGGCGCGGCGGTCGCCGTGCGCCGCGCCGATGCCGCGCGCAAACGCCGCCGCGGCGCGCCCCGACCAGGTGCCGGTCGCGAGCGCCCAGGAGGCGTTCGGCCCGCCGCCGCCGCTGGTCGCACCCGCCATTTCCTCGCGCGCTGCCGCATCGCCGGCGGCAAAGAGGCCGGGTACGTCGGTGGCGGTGTCGCGCCCGATCAAAAGGCCGCCGTTGCCGCGCACCGTGCCCTCGTAGATCAGCTCGACCTCGAAGCGCTGGGTGAAGGGGTCGATGCCGAGCCGGTCGAACGGCGCGAAGATGTTGGCCTGGCTGCGCATGCCGGACTGCACGCGCGGACTGGCCTTGTCGAGCATGGCGAAGACCCGCCCGCGGCCGAGGCCGTTCGCCACGATGTCCTGCCGGTCGCCCTTCGACTCCAGCCGCGCGCCGGCCTCGTCGAAGAAGCTCGCCCAGAAGTAGATGATGCCCTTCGTCACCGAAGTGTGGCGCGGCGCGATGCCGTACTGACCGGTGAAATCCATGCCGGAAAAGCGCGCCCCCGCTTCCGCGGCCATCAGGTAACCCTCGCCGGTCAGGTTGCGGGTGCCGAGTGCGCCACTGAGGAAGGCGCAGCCGCCCGATGCGATCACCGTCGCGGCGCTGCGCACCGTCCATGGCGCGCCCGTGCGCCGGTCGCTGCCGCGGGCGCCGGCGACGACGCCGTCCGCGACGAGGAGGTCCAGCGCCGGGCTCTGGTCGAGGATGCGCACGCCGCCCTTCACCAGCCGCTGCCGCAGGAAGCGGAGATAATCGACGCCGCGCATCGAGCCGCGATAGGAAGTGCCGTCTTCGGTTTTCGGGAAGCCGTAGCCCCAGTCGGCGAGCCGGTTGAGCTGCCGGTAGACCTCGTCGAACACGCGGTCGACGGTGTCGGCGGCAACGAGGCCGAGCCCCCGCGCCACCCGCTGGGCGATCGCCTTCTCGCGTCCCGCGCTGGCGGGCAACGTATAGACGATCGAGGAGTTGCCGGCGGCGGTCGCCCCCGCCGTGCCGACATAGCCCTTTTCGGCGAGCACGACGCTGGCGCCGGCCTCCATGGCGGAGAGCGCCGCCCAGCAGCCGGCCGGGCCGCCGCCGATCACGAGCACGTCGGCGACGAGGTCGGGGCCGGCCGCCGCCGGATGCGTCGGGCCGCTCATCGGGCGGCCTCCCCGCGCCAGGCGAAGGCGCGGCGCGCGATGACGGCGAGCAGCCGGTTGATCGCAAAGCCGACGAGGCCGATGAAGACGATACCGACGATGACGCCGTCCATCGAGCCGCGCATGCGCGAGGCGGACAGGATGATGCCGAGGCCGTCGCCGGCGGCGATGAAATACTCCGCGCCGATGGTCGAGAGCCACGCGGTGGCGAGGCCGAGTTCGAGGCCGGCGAAGATCGCCGGCGCGGCGGCGGGCAGCACGATGCGCCGGATCGTCTGCCAACGCGACAGCTCCAGCACGCGGCCGACCTCGAGATAGGGCCCCGGCACGTTGCGGCAGCCCGCCTCGACGTTGATCACCATGGGATAGAACGCACCGAGCGCGATCAGCGCGATCATCGTCTGCCCGCCGATGCCGAGCCAGGCGGTGAGCAGCGGCATCCAGGCGAAGATCGCGATCTGGCGCACGGCATGGAACGTCGGGCTGACGACACGGCCGGCGAGGTCCGACAGCCCGGTCGCAAGGCCGAGCAGCAGGCCGAAGCCGGCGCCGATCGCAAAGCCGGCCGCCATGCGCAGCACCGTGCCGACGATCGAGGCGACGAGGGTGCCGTCCGCCACCATCGCGGCGAAGGTGGCCCAGATCCGGTCGTAGGTGACGAAGACGTAGCCGTTGCCGACGCCGCTTTCGGAGACGACGTACCAGCCGGCCACGATCAGCGCCGGGATCACCAGGCCGCGGGCGTCGAAACGGCGGCGGGGGGCGAAACTTGCCATGCTCAGCCCGCCGACCGTGTCTGCCAGGTCGTCAGCCGGGTTTCGACGCGCTGCATCAGAAAGTCGAGCAGCCAGCCGACGATGCCGATGACGATCATCGTGACGATGACGATATCGAGGTAGAACAGCTTGCGACCCCAGTTCATCAGGTAGCCGATGCCCGACGAGGAGGCGATCAGCTCGACGACGACGAGCGCCTGCCAGCCCTTGCTCACCGCGAGGCGCAGCCCGGCGAACATCGACGGCAGCGCCGCGGGAATGATCACTTTCGACAGCACGGTCCAGCGCGGCAGTTCCAGCACGCGCGCGACCTCGAGGTAGCGCCGCGGCATCGCCTTGGTGCCCTCGTAGGCCGTGACCATCAGCGGCATGAAGCAGGTCTTCGCGATCATCGCGAATTTCAGCCCCTCGCCGACGCCGAGGAACAGCATCAGGAACGGCAGCCAGCCGAGCGCCGGCACCAGCCAGATCGCCCGGATCGTCGGCCCGAGATAGGCTTCCACGGTCTCCGACCGCCCCATCGCGATGCCGAGCACGATGCCGAGCCCGCCGCCGATCGCGAGCCCCGCCGCGATGCGGCCGAGGCTGATGGCGACTTCCGAGAAGATCTGCCCGGAGGCGAACATGCCGGCCGCCGTTTCGACGACCATGCCTGGCGGCGGCAGGATCAGCGGTGACACCCAGGCAAAGTGCACCGCTGCGAACCACAGCAGCAGCACGGCAAGCGGCAGCAGCAGCGCCGTGCCGACGTTGACCGCCGCCGAGGCCTGCCAGGGAGCGGGCTCAAAGAGCCCGCCGCGCCGGCGATAGGAGCCGGGATCCGTGCTCGCGATGGTCATCGGCGCTTCCGCCGGACGCGTGTCACCAGTGGCGCGCCGCTTCCCAAGGTCATGCCGGCGTGCCGTCGGCGCCGCGCGGCGCCCAGGTGCCCGTCGCGCCGACCTCGGCGATCGCCCGCTCGACGAAGCCGCGGTCCGACCACGTCGCAAGGTCGACGTCGTTACGGATCAGCTCGTTTTCCTTGGCGAAATCGATCGCGCCCTGGTACTGGCCGAGCACGTAGTCGTCGAGCGTCGGGTTGAGCAGGTCGGCGAACTTCAGGCCCTCGTAGTCCTTCCGCAGCGCGTCGAGCGACTCGCCGGCCTTGGCGTAGGCCTCGAGCACGCCGTCGAAGTTCTCCGGCTGGGCGGCCCAGTGCGCGGCGCGGACATAGGCGTTCACCACGCGCTGCGTCGTCGCCGGATACTGCTCGAGGAAGCTCTCGGTGACGAGGAAGCCGCCGAAGCTGTTCGAGCGGGCGGTCTTGCCGCGGTTGGTGTAGATCAGCTTCGCGTTGCCGTCCTGGACGAGCTTCAGGAAGCCGCCACCACCCCAGCCGATATCGACGGCGCCCGACGCGACCGCGGTGAGTTCGTCGCCGCCCTCGAGGTCGAAGAGCTCGACGTCGTCCTGGGCGAGACCGTGTTCTTCGAGCACGCGGATGAAGGCGAGGTGCGGCGCGGTCCCGCGGCCGATCGCAACTTTGAGCCCCTTCAGATCGGCGACCGTCTCGGCCTTCACCTGATTGCCAACCACGAGATAGGCGTGGCCGGTGCCGACCGAGGCGAGCAGCCGCGTCGGCAGGCCGCGCGCCTTGCCGGTGATGTTGGGGAAGCCGCCGTAGCGGGCGAAATCGACCTGGCCGTTGGCGATCGCCTCGTTGATCGCCGGGCCGCTGCCGGCCGGATAGGTGAATTCCAGCTCGACGTTCTCGCCGGCGAATTCCTCCGCGAGGAAGCCGCGGGTATGGGCGATGCCGAGGATGCCGACGGTGTAGGGCTGGCCGTAGTCGGCCGGATTGCCGAAGAAGCGGATCTTCGCCGGCGTCGCCTCCTGGGCGAACGCCCGGACCGGCATCGACGCGAGCAGCAGGCTGGCGGCGGAAGCGCCGAGGAAGCCGCGGCGCGTCTGGGAATAGTGGCTCATCTGTTTCTCCATGCCGACGGGCGGATGGGAAGCGGGCTTCCCGGCTTCGCCCCTATAATCTCTATCAAGTGAGTAGATTAAATTTGGCGTGCGCCCGGCTGTCAACGCACCGGCGGGGTCGCCGCGACCACCGGACACGGGCATCGCCTAGCGCGGCGACGATCCGCGAAAGCGGTTGTCGCCGATCCGGCTCGCGGCGCGACGCATCCGCAGGCGTCCGCCTTCAACTTGGGAGTTTTTTTCCTCGCCGCCGGAGCGGCACCCCTGCGCGGTCCCGCCGCGAGATTGCGGGCTGACGGCCCGCACCGGTGCCGTCAGCCGAATCCGAGCTGCCGCAGCGCCGGAAGCCAGAGCGCCAGCGTCACCGTGCAGGCGATCGTCGCGGTCATTAAAGCGGTCGCGGCGAGGGCGCTGAGGCCGACGCTGTGGCAGAGGATCGGATAGATCGACACCATCGGCATCGCCGCAAACAACACCGCGCCCTGCACGAAGCTGCCCGGGACGCCGCCGATCGCCGCGAAGGCACCGAGCGTGAACAGCGGGTGCAGCACCAGCTTGCCGAAGGTGATCAACGCGACGCCGCCGACCTGGCCCTGCGGCCGCAGTGCGGCGAGCGTCGCCCCGACGATGAGCAGGGCGGCGGGCGGCGACATCCGCGCCAGCAGGTCGAGCGTGCGCACCGCCGGATCGGGCAGCGACAGGCCGAGGAGGCGGAAGGCGAAGGACGCGGCAAGCGCCAGGATCAGCGGATTGCGCGAGAGATCGCGCAGCAGCGCCAGCGCCCGGCCCCTGCCGCCATCCCGCGTTTCGCTGGAGAGCACGATGGCGAGCGGGATGATGATGAGGTTCTCGACCACCATCATGTGGGCGAGCAGCCGGCCCGCCTCGGCCGCGCCGAACAGCTGCTGCGCGATCGGATAGCCGATGAAGCCGCTGTTCGAGGCGGAGATACCGAGCGCGATCATCGCCGCCCGCGGCAAGGAAATCTTGAGAATGGCGACGGCGGTGAGGATGCCGACGCCGAAGGCGGTGAGCGACCCGGTCGCGATCGCGATGAGCGCCGCCGGCTGCAGCCCCTGGCCGGGCGGGGCGCCCGCCACCGACAGGAAGATCAGCGCCGGCAGCGCGATGCGCAGTACGATGTCCCCGACCGGGCGCAGCGCCTCGGCGGGGACGTAGCCGGTCCGCACCGCGGCAAAGCCGATCAGGATCACGGCGAACAGCGGGGCGATGGCGTTGAGCGTTTCCACGGCGGCTCAGGCGCCGCGCACGCGGGCCGCGAACGCGCGCGCCTCGGTGGGCGCCGTGCCAAGCCCCGCCCCCGCGAGCCGCGCCGGCCAGTCGGTGCCGGGATGATGCCGCGCCGCGATCTCAAGCAACGGCGTCGCCGTCGCGGTCGCCTCCGCGCACATCGCCTTCACGGCGGCCTGCGCTTGCGGCCGGGGCATCATCTCCGCGAGCGCGAAGCTCAGCGCCTCGGCGTGGATCAGCCCCTGCCCGGCACCGAGCGCCCGCGCCATCGCCGCCGCATCGGGGACGAGGCTCGCCGCGATCTCGTCGGCCAGCGTCAGCATCCGGCCGGTGGCGATGCAGAGCTGCGGCAGCGCCAGCCACTCGCCGAACCAGGCGGCGCCGTCGCGCTGCTGCCGGTGCAGCGCGGTGCCGTGGACGAGGCCGGCGAGGCCGACGACGTGCCGCGCCAGCGCCACCAGCGCCGAGGGGCCGACGGGATTCTGCTTCTGCGGCATCGTCGAGGAGCCGCCGCCGGCGCCGCCGAGCGACACCTCGCCGACGTCCGACTGACAGAGCAGGAAGACGTCCTCGCCGAGCTTGCCGAGGCTGCCGGCAAGGCCCGCGGCGAAGGCGGCGAGGTGGCCGGACGCCGAGCGGTCGCTGTGCCAGCTGTGGCCGGGATCGGCGAGGCCGAGGTCGGCGGCGAGCGCCGCGCGCACGGCCGGGCCCGCCTCGCCCATCGCCGACAGCGTTCCCGCCGCCCCCGACAGCGACACCTTCAGCAGGCTGTCCCGGGCGGGTTCGAGCCGGTCGCGCCAGCCGAGCAGCGGCCAGCCCCACGCCGCGACCACGGCGCCGAAGCTGGTCGGCGTCGCCGCCTGGCCATAGGTGCGTCCGGTCATCGGCAGCTCGGCCGCATCCTCGGCCAGCGCGGCGAGCCGCGCGAGCAGACGATCGAGCCGCTCCTGCCACAGCGCGAACATCGGGCGCAGCCTGAGGGCGAGGCCCGTGTCCATGATGTCCTGGCTGGTGGCGCCCCAGTGCAGGTACTGCATCTGGTCGGGTGCGCCGGCCGCTTTCCGGAAGGCGGCGAGCAGCGCCGGGATCGGCACGCCGTTCCGCGCCGTCTCCGCCGCCAGCGCCGCGGGATCGATCTCCGCCGTCTCCGCCGCCCGGGCGATGAAGGCGGCCGCCTCCGCCGGGATCACCCCGAGCGCGCCCTGCACCCGGGCGAGCGCCGCCTCCACCGCCAGCATGGCGCGGATTTCGGCAGCTTCCGTGAAGAAGGCGGCGGTCTCCGCGTCGCCGAGCAGGCGGGCGTAGATGAGCGAGTCAGCGGGCGCGGCGGGCATTGCGATCCTCGGGCTTTCAGGCCGCGACGCTGGCGAGGCCGAGCAGGTCGCGCGCCTCGCGCCAGGTCGCGACCGGGCGCTCGTACTTCTCGCACAGATCCGCCGCACGGCGCACGAGGGCGGCGTTCGAGGGCGCGAGCGTCTGCTTGTCGAGGCGCACGTTGTCCTCGAGCCCGGTGCGCGCATGGCCGCCCGACGAGATCGCCCACTCGTTCAGCACGATCTGGCTCGGGCCGATCCCGGCCGCGCACCACGGCGCATCCGGCCCGAACAGCCGCTCGACGGTGCGGATGTAGTAGTCGAACACCTCGCGGTCGGCCGGCATGGCGTTTTTCACGCCCATGACGAACTGCACATAGGGCGTGCCGGCGAGCTGGCCGCGCGCCGCCATGTCGGCGGCTTTCAGGATATGCGAGAGGTCGAAGGCCTCGATCTCCGGCTTGACGCCATAGGTGAGCATTTCCGACGCCAGCCAGTCGACGAGGTCCGGCGGGTTTTCATAGACGCGGGTCGGGAAGTTGTTCGATCCGACCGAGAGGCTCGCCATGTCGGGACGGAGCGACAGCATGCCCCCGCGTGTGCGGCCGGCACCCGAGCGTCCGCCGGTCGAGAGCTGGATGATCATGCCCGGGCAATGCGCCTCGATGCCCTCCTTGAGGCGCGCGAAGCGCTCCGGGTCGGAGGTCGGCTTGCCCTCGTCGTCGCGGACATGGGCGTGCACGATGGTCGCGCCGGCCTCGAAGGCTTCGTGCGTCGACTCCACCTGCTCGGCGATGGTGACGGGCACGGCCGGGTTGTCGGCCTTGGTCGGCAGCGAGCCGGTGATGGCGACGCAGATGATGCAGGGTTTGGTCATGGCTCAGATATCCAGGAATACGGTTTCGCCATCGCCCTGCAGGCGGATGTCGAATCGATAGAGGCCGGGCTTCACCTTGCGCGCGATGAGGGTTTCGCGGCGCGGCGGCTGCTCGATCAGGTTCAGCACCGGGTCGGTGGCGTTGTCCTCGTCCTCGAAGTACATCCGCGTGTTGAGGCCGATGTTGATGCCGCGCGCGACGATCCAGACGTTGATGTGCGGCGCCATCCGGCGGGCGTTGCGCCCCATCACCGATCCGGGCTTGATGGTATCAAACGACCAGAGGCCGGTGTCGAAGTCGGTGATCACCCGGCCCCAGCCGCGAAAGCCGGGGGCGACGTCGGCAAAGCGCGGGTCTTCGGGGTGCGGGTAGATGCCGGCGGCATCGGCCTGCCAGACCTCGAGCAGCACGTCCTTCACGGCCGCCCCGGTGCCGTCGATCACGACGCCCTCGACGCGGATCCGTTCGCCCGGCGCGTCCGGGCCGGCGATGTCGCGGCCGAGTTCGTTGCGATAGATGTCGAAGCCGGCGGCGCCCGGCGCGAGGCCGATGTGGACATAGGGCCCGGCGGTCTGCGCGGCGGATTCGTGCAGGTAGTTCAGCGGCTGCACCATCTCAGTTCCCCTCCAGCCGGTTTTCGAACAGGGTCGACCGCCGCCCGCGCAGGACGATGTCGAACTTGTAGGCGAGGCTGTCGAGCGGCACCGCCGCGTTCATGTCGAGCGGCGCGATCAGCTGCTCGATGGCGCGCGGGTCGGGGATGGTGTTGACGATCGGGCATTTGGCGATCAGCGGGTCGCCCTCGAAGTACATCTGGGTGATCAGGCGCTGGCTGAACGAAGTGCCGAACACCGAGACGTGGATGTGCGCCGGGCGCCAGTTGTTCACCCAGTTGCGCCACGGATAGGCGCCGGGCTTGATGGTGCGGAAATAGTAGTAGCCCTGCTCGTCGGTCAGGGTACGGCCACAGCCGCCGAAGTTCGGGTCGATCGGCGCGAGATAGGTGTCCTTCTTGTGCCGGTAGCGCCCGCCGGCGTTGGCCTGCCAGATCTCGACCAGCGTGTTCGGCACGCCGCGGCCGTTCTCGTCGAGCACGCGGCCGTGCACGATGATCCGCTCGCCGACCGGGTCGCCGGTCTTGGCGTAGTTGCGGATCAGGTCGTTGTCGATCGGGTCGATGTCGCTGTGGCCGAAGGTCGGCCCGGTGATCTCCGACATCGAGCCCTGCAGCGACAGCATCGCGAGGCGTGGGCTGCGCGCCACCGAGGTCTTGTAGTCCGGCGTCAGGGCGGGCGGCTGCCGGAGGCGGTCGCGCTGGTAGAATTCCGCGGGTTTCATGTTCCCTCCTCGGCCATGGCCGCGAATGTGTCCTTCGCGATTCTGATGGCGTGATTGGCCCGCGGCACGCCGGCGTAGATGGCGACGTGCAAGAGCGCCTCCATCACGTCGTCCTGGCTGGCGCCGGTGTTGGCGGTGGCGCGCACGTGCATGGCGAGTTCGTGGTCGTTGCCGAGGCCGGCGAGCAGCGCGATGGTCAGCATCGAGCGTTCACGCAGGGAGATCGTCGGCCGCGACCAGACGTGCCCCCAGGCGGCATCGGTGATCAGCGCCTGGAACGGCGCGTCGGCAGGCGATTTCGCCGCCTCGGCCCGGTCGACATGGGCATCGCCCAGCACCCGGCGGCGGGTCTTCATCCCCTGGTCGGTCAGTTCAGACATCGGCATGGGCTTTCAGGAAGGGGGCGACGAGGGCCGCCCAGGCGTCGGGTGTCTCGACGGGGGGGAGATGTCCCGCGCCGGCAATCTCATGGAAGGCGGCACCGGGGATGAGGTCGGCGGTCGCCTTGACCACCGCCGCAGGACTGGCGCCGTCCTCCGATCCGGCGATCACCAGCACGGGCAGGCGCAGCTCTTGCGTCGCCGCGGTCTGGTCGGCGCCGGCGAGCGCGGCGCAGGCGGCGACGTAGCCGGCCGGCGGCGTGCGGGTCAGCATGGCGCGCCAGAGGGCGAGGTCGGGGCCGGCGCGAAACGTCGGCGCGAACCAGCGCTCCATGACCGCATCCGCAATGCTCTCGAGGCCGCCACCGGTGACGGCGTCGATCCGCGCCCGCCAGCTTTCGGCGGTGCCGAGCTTCGCCGCCGTATTCGACAGCACCAGCGCGCGGACGAGGTCAGGGCGACGGCTCGCGACCACCTGCCCGATCAGCCCGCCGATCGACAGTCCGACGAACAGCACCGGGCCGCCCGCGATCTGCTCGATCACCGCGATCGCGTCATCGGCATGGTCGTCGATCACCGTCCCGCCGCCGATCGCCGACAGCCCATGCCCACGCTTGTCGTAGCGCACGGTGCGCAGGCCCTGCGGCAGCAAGGGCAGCACCCGGTGCCAGAGGCGGAGATCGGTGCCGAGCGAATTGGCGAACACCACCGCCGGCGCCCCCGCGGGACCGTCGACCTCGACATGCAGCGTACCGAAGGGTCGTGTCAGGGCTTGCATGGCTGGTCTCCTCGTCCATAACCTAAACCGGCTGACGACGCCGCGATAATGCAAAACGGAGCCGGGTTGATACCTCCATGATTATGCATCCGGCGATCAAGCTGCGGCACATCCGGGCCTTCCTCGACATCGCCGCCGAGGGCAGCCTGTCGCAGGTGGCGCGCGCGCACGGCATCAGCCAGCCCGCCCTCAGCCGCACCCTCGCCGAGATGGAGGACCTGCTCGGCGTGCCGCTGTTCCGGCGCGAGAAGCGGCGGCTGGTGCTGACCGAGGCCGGCGCCGTGTTCCGCCGCCACGCCAGCCTCGGCCTGCAGTCGCTGGAGGCGGGCGCTGCGGCGCTGCGCCCCGGCGCCGACGGCGGCAGCATCCGCGTCGGCATCCTGCCGACCGCCGCCACCCGGCTGTTTCCCCGCATCGCGCTGCGCTTTCGCGCCACCCGGCCGGGGACGCTGCTGAAGATCGAGACCGGGCCGCACTCCTATCTGCTGCGGCTGCTGCGCGACGGCGACATCGACCTGATGATCGGGCGGATGCCGGTGGCGGGCGAGATGGCAGGGCTCGCCTTCCGCCATCTCTACGAGGAGGAGATCGTCCTCGTCGCCCGCGCAGGCCATCCGCTGGCGGCCCAGCCCATCGCCGCCGTGCTGCCCGCCGTGCCGCTGATCCTGCCGCCCGAAGGCGCACTGATCCGGCGGGCGGTGGACGATTTCCTCGCCAGCCTCGGCCTGCCCGCCCTGCGCCCGGCCTTCGAGACGGTGGCGCTGGCGGTCGGACGCGGCATCCTCGCCGGGTCGGACGCCGTCTGGTTCATCTCGCGCGGCGTTGTCGCCGACGAAGTCGACCGCGGCGACATGACCGTGCTGCCGACAGGCGCGCGCTTCCTGTCGGGCTCCGTCGGCATCACCCACCGCCAGGCCGGCCAGCCCGCCGAGGGGCTCGAACTGCTGCTGCGCCTCTGCGAGGAGAGCGCCGCCGGGCATTAGTGCTGCGGCATGCCGGCGGGGCGGGCGTTGCGCTTCTGCGCCGCGATCCGGAACGGCGCGTTCGGGGCGCCGTAACCCTGGTAGTTGCCCTGGCGCTGCACGATCTCGAAGAAGAAGCCGCCGGCGCGCGGCGCCGAGTAGAGCTGGAAGAACTGCCCGCCCGCGTCCTCGTCGTAAAGCACGTTGGCGCTGCGCATCTTTGCAACGAGGGCGGCGTCGAGCCCGAAGCGCGCCTCGACGTCGTCGTAATAGTTGTCGCCGATCTCAAGCACCGGAAAGCCGCGCTCCGCGAGGCTCGCCGCCGTCGCGAAGATGTCGGCGGTGGCGAAGGCGATGTGCTGCACCGAGGCGCCGAAGGTCTCCTCGACGAAGCGCCCGGCGAGGGTGCGCCGCGCCTCCGCCCCGTTCAGCGTCACCCTCAGGCCGCCCGACTGCACCGCCTGGCTGCGCACGAGGCCGTCGGGGTCGGCGACGTCGACCATCAGCGCCTTCTTCGCGTCGAAGATCGTCGTGTAGAACAGCGCCCAGCTCAGCATCTCGTCATAGGCCATGGTCTGGCCGAAGTGATCGATGCCGACGAGGCCGGCGCCGTCGATCGGCACCGCGTCGCTGCGGAAATCCACCGACCAGATCCGCGACAGGTCGGACTCACCGTCGAGCAGCCGGATGATGCTGCCGCCGACGCCGCGGATCGCCGGGATCTGCAACTCGCCGGGCTCGGCCGACGGGCTGTGATCCTGCGCGAGCAGCGCCAGCGCGCGCTGGTGCGTCGCCTTGGCATCGGGCACCATCAGCGCGACCTCCGACACCGTGGTGCCGTGCGCCATGTAGGAATTGCGGGCAAAGCCAGTGCTGTCGGTGTTGACGAGCACGTTGACGCCGCCCTGCCGCCAGAGCGTCACGGGCTTCGAGACATGCGCCCCCGCGCGGGCAAAGCCGGTCGCGGCGAGCAGGGATTCGAGCGCCGGGGCGTCGTTGGCCGAGGTGGCGAACTCGATGAACTCGACCCGCTGCACCGGGGTGGCGGCGGGAAACGCCGGCAGGTCGACGGGCGGCGTCGGCCCGGTGCGGCGCACCCGGTCCATCAGCGCAATCAGGCTGCGATGGCCGTCGCAGGCGACGAGCCGCGGCAGACCGGCGCGGAACTGGTCGTTGAAGATCTCGAGGCTGAGCGGCCCGGCATAGCCGGTCGCGACCACCGCGCGCATGAAGCCCGCGACGTCGAGGTCGCCCTCGCCCGGCATGTTGCGGAAGTGGCGCGACCAGTAGAGCAGGTCCATCTCGATCGCCGGCGCGTCGGCGAGCTGGACGAAGAAGATGCGGTCGCCGGGGATACGGCGGATGGTTTCGGGGTCGATCTTGCGGCCGAGGGTGTGGAAGCTGTCGAGGATCAGGCCGACGTTCGGATGGTCGGCCCGCCGCACCACTTCCCAGGCGTCGCGGTGATCGTTGACATGGCGGCCCCAGGCGAGCGCCTCGAAGCCGACGCGGATGCCGTGTGATTTTGCGAGATCGCCGAGCGCGGCGAAGTCGCCGGCCATGCGGTCGATCCCGCCCATCGCCGCCGGGTGCACCGAGGAGCAGACCAGCACGAGATCGGTGCCGAGCTGGTTCATCAGGTCGAACTTGCGCGTCGCGCGGGCAAATGCCCTGCTGCGATGCGGCTCGGGCAGGCCCTCAAAGTCGCGGAACGGCTGGAACAGGGTGATCTCCAGCCCGTGGTCGCGCACCATGCGCCCGACCTCGGCCGGGGTGAAGTCGGAGGCGATGAAATCCTGCTCGAAGATCTCGATGCCGTCGAAGCCGGCAGCGGCGATGGCCTTCAGCTTCTCGGCGAAGGTGCCGGAGATCGAGACGGTGGCGATCGAGGTCTTCATGACACGTCCTTTCCGTCGGCGAGCTCGCGGCGCATCCGCGCCTCGTCGAGCGGCAGCCCGGTGAACACCGCCCAGGCGTCGACGCCCTGGCCGAAGAACAGCTCGTAGCCCGAGATCACCTGCAGCCCCGCGGCGGCGGCGTCCTGCAGGAACGCGGTCTCGACCGGCGTATAGACCGCGTCGAACACCCATTCCGCGCCGGCGAGGGCTGCGCGCGGCAGCGGCGTGCCGTCGTAGCCGACCATGCCGACGGGGGTGCAGTTGATGATGCCCGCCGCCCCCGGCGCCAGCGCCGCCGCATCGGTGCCCGTCACGGTGACGAGACCGGGCCGGGCGGCGGCCAGCGCGTCGGCGAGCGCTGCCGCCTTGGCGAGGTCGCGGTCGCAGATGCCGATTTCGGCGAGCCCCAGCGCCACCAGGCCGAAGGCGACCGCCTTGCCGACCCCGCCCGCGCCGATCATCAGTACCGGCCCGGGGGCGGCGTCGCCGCGCACCCGGCGATAGGCGGCGATGAAGCCGGAATAGTCGGTGTTGAACCCCTGCGGCCCGCCGGCCTCGAACACCACCGTGTTGACGGCCCCGATCGCCCGCACCAGCGGATCATGCACCATCACCTTCGCCGCCGCGCGCTCCTTGTAGGGATAGGTGACGTTGATGCCGCGATAGCCGGACGCCGCGATGTCGGCGAACAGGGCGTCGAAATCCTTGCCGATCTCGGCCGGCACCAGCTGGTCGTAGGTGACGCGCCGCCCGTTCTGCGCCCCCGCCAGCCGGTGCAGGCGCGGCGACTGCGATTTCGCGATGTTGTCGCCGATCAGGCCAAGGCGGATCAGGTCGGTCATGCGGCGTTCCTTTCGTACGGCGGCCCCCCGGAACCGCAACCTGCGGCGCGGGGGATGAAGGCGGTGGGCCTGGCGCGGGCTCGGTCCGCCCTGCCCGCCGCGGCGTGGCCGCGACGGCACAGCGTCAGGCCGCCGTCTTCCTGCGGAAGACGAGGCCCCAGAGCGGGGTCTTCGACAGGAAGATCAGGATCACCGCAGCGAACAGCACCAGCGACAGCGGGCTCGCCAGCGTGCCCTTCAGCAGCATCCACAGGCTCTCCTGGTCCGAGATGATCGCCCGGCGCCAGTTGTCGTCGAGCAGGCGCGACAGGATCACGCCGAGGATGACGGGGCCGAGCGGGTAGCCGTAGAGCTTCATGAAGTAGCCGAACACGCCGAAGCCGAGCATCCAGTAGACGTCGGTCAGGCTGTTGTTGACCGCATAGGCGCCGACGATCGACAAGAGCAGGATCACCGGCAGCAGCACGGTGCGCGGCAGTTCCACGATCTTGACGAAGAGGCGGATGCCGGTGAGGCCGAAGATCAGCATGAAGCAGTTGGCGAGCATCAGCGAACTGACGATGAACCAGAACATGTCGGGCTGGCTGGTCATCAGCAGCGGGCCGGGATTGAGCCCGTGGATGAACAGCGCGCCGATCATGATCGCGGTGACGGCGTCGCCCGGAATGCCGAGGGTCAACATCGGGATGAACGCCCCGCCGACCGCCGCGTTGTTGGCGGTTTCCGGCGCGACCAGCCCCTCGATCGCGCCCTTGCCGAAGGGCACCTCGGGGTTCTTGGTCACGCGCTTGGCGTGGTCGTAGGCCATCAGCGCCGCGATATCGCCGCCGGTGCCCGGCAGCGCGCCGATCACCGTACCGATGCTCGAGGTCTGCAGGCCGAGCGGCAGGTGCTTGCGCACCTGGGCCCACGACGGGACGATCCGGCCGATGGTCTGCTTCACCGCGGCCGTATTGACCGTGTGGAGTTGCATCAGCCCTTCGGAGATGCCGAACATGCCGATCATCACCGCGACGAAGGACACGCCGGCGCGCAGGCCGGAGATCTCGAAGGTGAAGCGTTCGGTGAAGGTGAGCGGGTCCATGCCGACGGAGCCGATCGCGATGCCGAGTGCACCCGAGAAGATGCCCTTGACGAGGCTCTCGCCCGACAGCGACCCGACCAGCAGGATGCCGAGCACGCCGAGCAGGAAGTAGTCGCGCGGCTGGAACCGGATCGCGAAGTCGGCGAGCGACGGGGCGAACAGGGCGAGCGCGAAGATGCCGATGAAGCCGCCGATGAAGGAGACCACGGTGACGATGCCGATCGCCTCGCCCGCCTTGCCCTGCTGCGCCATCGGGAAGCCGTCGAGCGCGGTGGCGATCGCGGAGGGGGCGCCGGGAATGTTGAGCAGGATCGCGGTGCGCGAGCCGCCGTAGACCCCGCCCATGTAGATGCCGATCATCAGCGCGAGCGCCGGGTACACCTCCCAGGTGAAGGTGAACGAGATCAGGATCGACACCGCCATGGTGACGGAGAGGCCGGGGATGGCGCCGACGTATATGCCGGCGAAGGTGCCGAGGGCGATCAGACCGAGCAGTTGCAGGTCGAAGATCGGGATCAGCAGGGCGTTGACGGCGTCCATGTCAGGCCCCCCTTCCCGCGAACAGGCCGCGGAACCAGGCGAGGATCTCGGCCTCGGGCACGATGCCGGGCGGCATCAGCACCGTGAACACGATGCGGAAGATCAGGAAGATGATGAGGACGATCAGCGCCGACAGCAGCGCCGCGCGCAGCAGGCTGTAGCGGCCGAGGTAGTAGATCAGCCCGGTGAGGAACAGGAACGACGTCGGCAGGAAGCCGAGCGGCCGCAGCAGCAGCGCATAGGCGGCGACGGCGGCGATGGTGACGAGGATCGGCAGCGGCAGGATGTCCCGCGCCACCGTCTCGTCGGTGCTGGCGCCCTTGCGCAGGCTTTCCCGGAAGATCAGCACGGCGCACACGAGCATGGCTGCGGTCGTCACCATCGGCACGGCGCCGGGCGCGGACAGCGCCTCGAACCCCGAGATGCCATAGGCGGACCACAGCAGGAACAGGCTGCCCAGCACCATGGCGAGGTTGAACACCAGCTCGCCGGGTCGTCTCGGTTGCTTCGTCTGCATTGCTTTTCCTCCCAACGGGTCGGCCACGGCGTCCGCTCGGCTCCTCCCGGACCGGACGTCAGGCGTGAAGACGCCGCCCCGGCTGCGGGGCATGGGGCGGCGTCAGCTCTTCGCAGGTGGAAAGCTCAGGGCTTCGGGATGCCGAACTCTTCCGGCGAGGCCTTGGTGAGGCCGGCGTCGTGGATCAGCCACGAGGTCGTCGACTGCCAGCCGTTGAGGAAGGTCTCGGCCTCTTCGCCCGACAGCGACAGCATCTTGAAGCCGCGGCCGTCGATCAGCGACACGAAGTCCGGGTGCTTGGCGCCCTCGGCATAGGCCGCGGTCAGCTTCGCCACCACGTCGTCGGGCGTGCCCTCCTTGACGAAGACGCCGAAGAACGGGCCCCACGGCAGCACGTCGGCGAACTCGGGGTTGGTCGAGACGATGGTCGGAACGTCGGGCAGCTGCGGCGAGGCTTCGACGTCGAACAGGGCGATCGGCTTCATCGTGCCGCCCTTGATGCCCTCGATGGCGGCGCCGAGCACGGCCGGCATCACGTGGATGGCGCCGCCCTGCAGGGCGGTCAGCGCCGGGCCGTCGCCGTCATAGGGGATGAAGGTCACGTCAAGCGGCGTCTTCGCGTTGATCATCGCGGTGACCACCGACGGCAGGCCGCCCGGGCCGGTCGAGCCGAACTTCACCGCCTTGGGGTTGGCGTTGATGTAGGCGACCATCTCGGGGAAGGTGTTGAACGGCGCGTCGACGTTGGCGACCAGGATCGGCACGCCGCGGGCGATGATGTTGATCGGGATGAAGTCGCTGTAGTCCTTGTCGCCGAGCTTCATCACCTTGTAGAGCAGCGGGTTTTCCGCGCCGAACAAGACCGTGTAGCCGTCCGCGTCCGCGTCGGCGACCTGGTTGAGGCCGATGGCGCCGACGCCGCCGGTGACGTTCTGCATCACGATCTTGCCGCCGAGCACCGCTTCGGCGCGCGGGGTGATCGCCCGGGCGACGGTATCGGTCGAGCCGCCGGCGCCCCACTGGATGATGCCCTGGATTTCCTTCTCGGGATATTCGGCCAGCGCGGGCAGCGCGCTGAGGCTGAGCGCAACGACGGCGCCGATTACGGATTTCATCATCATGTCGGTTTCCTCCCTGACATATGGCCAGACGTCTCTCCCCGTCCGTAGCCGAACCATGTCGCAGCTTCGCTTTAACTGCAAATACCGATACTGCGGCGATCGTAACATGATGTTCATCCGGTAGGCTGGTCCCATCCCTCCTGTGACGTCGCCGTGACGAGTTCGTGCCGAAACCGCTCGATGGTATACTCCGCGAAACTCGACAGCTGGCGGCCGCGCTTCTGCACGACATAGGCCGTGATCGCGGCCTCCTCGCGCAGCGGCCGCCGGACCAGCCCCGGCAGGTAGACCTCCGCCACCGAGAACTCGTCGATCACCGCGACGCCGAGCCCGTGCCGGACGAGGCTGACGGTGGTCTGCGCGAAGCGCCCCCGCATCGTGTGCCGCGGCTCCAGCCCGGCGTCGCGGAACGGCCGGGCGAGGAGTTCGCCGTAGGGGTCGTCCGGATCGACACCGATGAAGGGAAACCGGATCAGATCGTGCACCGACACCGCGTCCTGCGCCGCGAGTTCGTGCCCCTCGGGCAGGATGGCGACGATCCGGCCCTCGACGAGCGGCGTCGATTCCACCGCGGAGTTCGCCACCGGCGACGACATGAACACCACCTCGCCCTGCTCCAGCAGCAGGTAGTTCAGCGTCTCCTCGATCTTGAGGATGTTGAGGTCGATCATCAGGTCGGGAAACCGCGCCCGGATCGAGCGGATCGCCCGCGCCGCGATGAACTGCGCGATCGACGGGGCGGAGGCGAAGGAGAGCGCGAAGTCCTGGCCCTTCTGCACCGACGAGACGGCCGTGTTGAGGTGCTCGACCTGCCGGTAGACCTGGTTGAGGATGGCGAAGATCGCGTGCGCCTCGGGCGCCGGCACGAAGATGCCGGCCCGGCGCTCGAACAGCCGGAAACCGAGGCTTTCCTCGGTGTGCTTGATCAGCCGGCTGATCCCGGGCGCGGACACGTTGAGCAGATTGGCGGCGCCCTGGATCGAGCCCGCGATCATCACCGCCCGCACCACTTCCATCTGTCGCAGCGTCAATTCCTTCATGCGCCGATCGTAGCAGAGCCGATGCGGCGGCAAAGCGGCTTGATTTTTGGAATGACATTCCATTATTGAATGCACTTCCAATCTGGGACTCGCCATGACCGCCGCCATCGATCGCATGCTGGGTGTCCTCGACCTTTTGTCGCAGCACCCGGACGGCCTCTCCGTCCAGCGCGTCGCGGCCCATATCGACGCGCCGCCGTCGGCCACCCATCGGCTGCTCAACGACCTCGTGCGCGCCGACTACGTCTGCCAGCATCCCGGCACCGGCACCTATGCGCTGACCATCCGCCTCGCAGCCCTCGGCCTCGGCTGGCTCGGCCGCACTGGGGTGACGGACGTGGCGCAGCCGGTGCTGGATCGGCTGGCCGCGGCGGCCGGCGAACTGGTCCGGCTCTCGGTGGCGGATGGCGACCGGCTGGTCTGGGTCGCCTTTGCGCAAGGGGCGACGGCGGGCCTGCGCTACGATCCCGCCCGCGAACAGGGCGCCGACGCCTCGCTCGCCTACAGCGCCAGCGGCCGGGCCTGGGCGGCGACGCTGGACGACGACCGGGCGCTGGCGCTGGTCGCGAAGCAGGGCCTCGCCCCGCCGGACGGCGCCGCCGAGGGCAGTCGCCTCGGCATGGACGAGGTGCTCGCCCTGCTCGCCCGCACCCGCGACCTCGGCCATGCCGAGGCGGTGGACTGCTTCCTCGCCGGCATGGCGGCGATCGCGGTGCCGCTGCCGGCCGACGGCCCTGCCCCGGGGAGCCTGTCGATCGCCGGCCCGGCGGCCCGCCTCACCGAAGCCCGCCGCGCCGCGCTGCTGCCCGCCCTGCACGCCGCGGCGGCCGACCTCGCCGGCATGATCCCGGCATCCGGTTTCTTCCGGGGGCGGTCATGACCCCGGCGGTGGCCAACGACTGCGATCTCCTCGTCATCGGCTCCGGTGCGGCCGGCCTCGCCGCGGCCGTGACCGCCGCGCACCACGGGCTGCGGGTGATCGTCGCCGAAAAGGATGCGGTGCTCGGCGGCACCACGGCCTGGTCCGGCGGCTGGATCTGGGCGCCGGGCAACCCGGTCTGCGCCCGCGCCGGCACCAGAGACACGACGGAAGCGGCCGAAACCTACCTGCGCGCCGTGCTCGGCAACCATTTCGACCCGCCGCGCGTGCGCGCGTTCCTCGACTTTGCCCCGCGCATGGTGGCCTTCTTCGAGACGCACACCGCGCTCGCCTTCGAGCCCGGCAGCCACATCCCCGACACTTACGGCCACCTGCCGGGTGCCGGCACCGGCGGGCGCTCGGTGATCGCGGCCCCCTATGACGGGCGCGGCCTCGGACCCCTGATCGCCCTGCTGCGCCGTCCCTTGCGCGAGACGAGCTTCTGGGGCCTCCCGATCCAGGCCGGCGCGGACCTGCGCGCCTTCATGACGATGACCCGCGACCCCCGCGCCGCCCTCCACGTCGGCCGCCGCATGACCCGCCACCTCTGGGATCTCGCGCGCCACGGCCGGGCGATGCAACTGCGCAACGGCAGCGCCCTCGTCGCCCGGCTGATCCGCTCGGCCGCCGATCTCGGCGTGGAGTTCCGCACCGCCAGCCCGGCGCTCAGGCTCGTCGAGGAGGGTGGCCGGATTACCGGCGCGGTGCTCGGGGCCGGAGGCGCGGAAGTCACCATCCACACCCGCCGCGGCGTGGTGCTCGCCTCGGGCGGCTTCCCGCACGACGGCGCCCGCCGCGCGGCAGAGTTTCCCGACAACGCCGTCCACCGCACCCTCGCCGTGCCCACCGCCACCGGCGACGGGCTGCGTATGGTCGAAGCCGTCGGCGGCCGCGAAGGCCGCGGCAACAGCCCCGGCGCCTGGTGTCCGGTCTCGGTCGTGCGCTGGCCGGACGGGCGCGAGGCGCCGTTTCCCCACATCATCGAGCGCGGCAAGCCGGGGATCATCGCCGTGCTGCCCGACGGCCGCCGCTTCTGCAACGAGGGGCTCGGCTATCATGATTTCGTCGAGGCGCTGCTGCGCAGCACGCCGCCCGGCCGGCCGCCCGAGGCCTGGCTGATCGCCACCCGCGCCTTCCAGCGCCGCTACGGCCTCGGCATCTCGCGCCCCTTCCCCGTGCCGCTCGGCCCCTGGCTGCGGCGCGGATATCTGAAATCCGGCGCGACGCCAGAGGCTCTGGCCACCGCCTGCGGCATCGATCCCGCCGGCCTCGGCGCGACGCTCGACGCCTGGAATCGCGACGCCGCGCGCGGCGAGGACCCCGCCTTCGGCCGCGGCACGACGCCCTACATGCGCCTGCAGGGCGACGCCGCGCACCGGCCCAACCCCTGCGTCGCGCCGATCGACCGCCCGCCCTATCTCGCGGTCCGCGTCGTCCCCGGCAGCTTCGGCACCTTCGCCGGCGTCGCGACCGACGCCGCGGCCCGCGTCATCGGTGACGACGGCCCGATCCCCGGCCTCTATGCGGCCGGCACCGACATGGCCTCCGTGATGGGCGGCTTCTACCCCGCCGGCGGCATCAACCTCGGCCCGGCCCTCACCTTCGGCCACATCGCGGGCCTCGCCGCCGCAGGCTTGCTGGAGGAGACCCCATGAGCCCGCTGTCCCCGACCGCGATATCGCTCGCCCATCTCACCGTGCTCGACCTGCCGCCGCCGGCGATGGTCCGGCTCGCCGCCGAACTCGGCTACGACCGGGTCGGCCTGCGCCTGATCCGCGTCACCGACACCACCCCCGGTTATCCGCTGCACGACGATCCCGCCGCCCTCCGCGCCACCCGCGACGCGCTCGACGCGACCGGCATCGCCGTCAACGACATCGAGTTCGTCCGCCTGACCCCGGAGTTCCGCGCCGAGGCCCTGCTGCCCTTCCTCGACGCCGGCGCCGTCCTCGGCGCGCGCCACGTCATCTGCGCCCCCTATGACCCCGACCTCGGCCGACTTTCGGACAATCTCGCGGCGCTGCACGCCTTCGCCCGTCCGCGCGGTCTCGCCTGCGTGCTGGAGTTCTTTCCCTGGACCAACGTGCCGGACCTCGCCGCCGCCGTCCGTGTCGTGGAGGCGACCGGCGCCGCCGACATCGGCATCCTGGTCGACACCCTGCACTTCGACCGCTCGGGCAGCCGCCTCGCCGACCTCGCCGCCCTGCCCGCCGGCCGGCTGCCGTTCCTGCACCTCTGCGACGCCCCCGTTCGCCCGCCCTATACGACTGAAGCCCTGCTGCACGCCGGCCGCGCCGAGCGCCTTCCCCCCGGCGACGGCGAGATCGACCTCGCCGCGATCCTCACCCACCTGCCACGGGACGTGCCGCTCGCGCTCGAGGTCCCGATGGCCGGCCTGCAGGCGCGAGACGGCAGCGCGCGCGTCGCCGCCCACGTTCTCGATCGCGCGCGCCGTTTTCTGCGGTCGACGGGACGGTTATGAGCCGGCTAATAGTTCAGCTTGGATGAGATTGCACCGGACGAGGTTCGTTGAACTCGCCACAAGCGCGATGGGACGGAGAGGATTGTTATCCGCCTCTCCCGGCGCGAGGCGGGAGCCTCGGAGGGCCCTATCGGCGAGGACGCACGCCCTCTTGGCCGATGCAACCAGGCGGTGCCCGGCGGGTGTGCGACACACTCACCCCCTTGCCCCCGTCCCCCCTACACCTCCTCCGCCAGCAACCGCGCCATCGCGTCGGTGATCGCGGTGCCGTCGTAGGGTTTGGCGAAGAAGCGGCTGCCGCCGGGGAGGCTGCTTTCGGCGAGGATGGCGGCGCCGGAGGCGACGATCAGTTTCACGGGAGGCCAGCGGTCGCGGATGTAGTGCGAGAGCTTGATGCCGTCCATCGTGCCCGGCATCTGCACGTCGGTGAAGACGAGGTCGATGTCGCCCCGGGATTCGAGAATGCGGATCGCCTCGTCGGCGTCGCACGCCTCCAGCGCCTCGTAGCCAGCCGACTGCACCAGATCGACGGCACTCATCCGGATCAGGGTGCTGTCCTCGACGACGAGGACGACGGGTTTGCCGTCACGCATGGGGGGCTCGATCCAGTCGGGCGGGGCGGTGGCCGGCGAAGATGGTCGGGGCGGGGTCGGGCAATCGACGTCCTATACGGCTGACGAGACGTCGGTCTCGAGATCGGGGGTCTCGAGGTCGGTGGTTTCCCGATGACGGATGGTGATGACGGTGCCGGGGGCGGCGTCTTTCACCTCGATCGTGCTCGCGAGGTTCTTGGTCAGCGCCTCGACGATGCCGGTGCCGAGACCGGCCTTCGGCGCGGCGTTCCCTTCCGGCATGCCGATGCCGTCGTCGGTGACGGACAGCGTCCAGTCCTTGCCCGCCGATCGATAGTCGATCGCGATCATGCCGTCGCGCTCGGCCGGAAAGGCGTGCTTCAGGGCGTTGATCGCGAGTTCGGTGACGATCAGCCCGAGGCTGACCGAGACGTCGGCCGGCACGACGCTGTCGTCGACCGTCACCTTGATCGACAGCCGGGCCGGATCGGCGATCATCGAGGCGCCGAGGCTCTGGGCGAGCTGGGTGAAATAGGTGCGCAGTTCAACCATGGTGCCGTCCGCCGACGCGAGCTGCCGCTGCAGGGCGGCGATCGACATCACCCGGTGATGGGCGTTGTGCAGGTGGCCGCGCGCTTCTTCCGACTGCACGCGCCGCGCGCTCTGCATCAGCACGCTGGCGATGATCTGC
This sequence comes from Methylobrevis albus, assembly GCF_015904235.1. Lineage (GTDB taxonomy): Bacteria > Pseudomonadota > Alphaproteobacteria > Rhizobiales > Pleomorphomonadaceae > Methylobrevis_A > Methylobrevis_A albus. The sequence goes on along the minus strand of NZ_JADZLT010000037.1, from coordinate 48,938 downwards.
AGGCTGTTCGCCACCCGGTGCTGCACCTCCTGCAGCAGGATCGCCTTGTCGCGGACCAGATCGTCCTTCAGCCGCGCCGCGGCGCGCGCGTCGGTCACGTCGGTGACGGCGAGCAGCAGCCGGGCTGGGCCGACGACGCCGTCGTCGAGGGTGCGGGCGTTGACGACCAGCCGACGCGTCGCGCGGCCGGGGCGGCGCAGGTCGAGTTCATAGGCTTCGATCTGCGCGCTGCCCGCCGCGGTCGCGGTCAGCAACGAGGCGAGTTTGGGCAGCGCCCATTCACCGCCGCCGAGTTCACCCAAAGGAAGGCCGGAGACGGTCGCGGGATTGATCTCGAAGGCCCGGCAGAACGAGGCGCTCGCGGCGATGATCTTCTGGTCTTCCGTCAGGAAGAGCAGCGGTTCGTTCGACGACACGACGATGGCGAGGGTGCTCGCCGTCTCGAAATGTTCGGTCGGTGCGGTTGGCATTGGCTGGCCCCCAGAGGGCCGGAGACTCGCGGAGCGAGTCATTGCTCGGCAGGCACGCCCATCTGCTTGCGGAGCGTGCTCGGCGACGACACCCTATCATGAGTACCCCCCGGAGGCCGCATGCCAAATACCTGTCCGGGCATCCGGCGGTTTCACCCCCCTTGCGGCTGCCAGTCCGTCATCGAAAGGCTGTGGCCGCCGAGGCGCTGGAAGGCGCGCTGGCGGCAGGAGAACACGATGATCTGCTGGTCCTTCGACTGCCGGTGCAGCGCGTCGAACATCCGCTCGATGCGGTCGTCGTCGGAATAGACGAGGGCGTCGTCGAGGATCACCGGCGCCGGCCGGCCGTCGCGGGCGAGCAGCCGGGCAAACGCCAGCCGGGTCAGCACCGAGAGCTGCTCGCGCATGCCGCCGCTGAGCCGCTCGACGTCCTCCTCCTGGCCGTTGCGCAGGATCGTCTGCGGCAGCAGCGTCTTCTCGTCGAAGGTGATCGCGACGTCGTCGAACAGCAGCCCGAGCAGCGGCCGCAGCTCGGCCATCACCGGCTTCAGATAGAGTTCGCGCGCCTCCGACCGCGCCGTCTCCAGCGCCGTGGTGAGCCGGCGCAGCACAGCGGCCTCGGTTGCGAAGGCCTCGGCCCGCACCCGGGCGGCGGCGAGCGCGTCGGCGGTCTCGCGCCAGGCCTCCTCGACGGCCTCGTCGGACTTTGCGCGGATCTCGGCGTTGAGGCCGGCGATCGTCTCGCGCAGCGTGCCGGCCTCCTTCTCGGCGGCGTCGGCAACCGAGCGGGCCCGCTTCAGCGCCGCCTCGGCGCCATCGAGGTCGACCGCCGTGGCCCGGAGCCGTGCCGCCTGTGCCTCGGCATCGGCAAACGCCCGGTCGAGCGCGCCGAACGCCGCGGCGAGCGCCTGCTCGCGCGCCGCCCGCTCGTCGGCGGGGCCGAGCAGCGCGTCGACCTGCACGAGGTCGGCCTTCAGCCCGGCGAGCGCCGTTTCGGCGGCGACGAAGGCGTCGGCGGCCGCCGCCTGCAGCGGCTCGACCTCGCGCAGCGTCTGCCGCGCCGTCTTGCGCTGCGCCTCCGCCGCAGCGAGCGCGGCGCGGACCGCGACCGGATCCTCCTTCAGTTCGAGAAGGTCGGCGTCGATCGCTGCAGCGGCCTCGACCTCCTCGCGCAGCGCGCCGAGACCGTTCGGCGCGAGCTGTGCCAGCTGGCGCCGACGTTCGCGCAGTTCCCCGTCGATCTCCTGTGCCCGCACCTGCCGCGCCCGGGCGGCGGCAAGGTCGGCGACGGCCATCGAGGCGAGCAGCGCGCGCCGGCTGGCTTCGGCCTTTGCCAGCTTGTCGTCGCCGCGCGCCGGGCGGTTCGAGCGCAGCGTGATCGTGCCGATCCCCGGAACGCCGAGCTCCACCACCCCGTCGTAGCTGCGGGTCGCGCCGCCGGAGAGCGGCGTGCCGTTCAGCGTCACAAGGGTCGAAGTTCCCGGCAGATAGTCGACCGTGACCGAGGCGCGGGCGGCCTCCTCGACCGCGCGCAGCTTGGCGATCTCGATCTCGGTCGCCTGCAACTCGTCGATGGCGGCCGGCGGCAGCCTGACCAGCGGCAGCTCCGCCTCGCCGGCCTCGATCGCGGCCCGGGTGGCCGCAGCCGCCGCCAGCCGCGATTTCAGCTCGCCCTGCCGCGCGAGGGCCGCGCGGGCGCGCTCCGCCGCGTCGAGCCGGGCGAGCCGCGTGCGCGTTTCCTGTTCCAGTCCCTCCGCCGCCTCGGCGGCGGCGCGGGCCGTCTCGATCGCGCCCGCGGCCTCGCGGCGCCGGCCCAGCGCCTCGTGGCGCCGCCGCTCGGCCGCGCGCAAGCCATCGCGGGTCTGCTCGGCCCGCAGCAGCGCGGTGCGGTACTGCTTCAGGCTCTGTTCGGCGCCGGCCCGGCGCTCGGCCGCGAGGCGGAGTTCCGCTTCCGCGGTGCGCAGCGCCTCGCCCTGCGCGCGCGCCGCCTCGAAGCCGGCCTGTGCCTTTGCGACCGCCGCCTGCCGCGCCTGCCGCTCGACGGGTTCGTCGAGTTCCGCGAGCCGCTTCACCGCGCCGGCGCGCCGGTCCAGAGCCGTGCGCAGCGACGCGACGTCGGCGGCGAGCTTGGCCTCCTCGGCGGCGAGCCGGTCGCGCTCGGCGAGCGCCGCGGCATAGCGGCCGCCGGTCTTCGGCCGGCCGCCGGCGGTGACGAGGTCGCCGAGCGCCTCTTCCGCCGCGGCCATGATTTCGGCCATGCGCCGGCCGCCGGTGACCGCCTCGACCTCGCCCTGCACGGATTCCAGCAGGCTCGCCCGCACCTGCTTCTCGCTCTCTTCTTCCGCAGGCTTTCGCTTCTCTATGCCGGTGATGCCCTGGCGCACCCAGAGCAGGCCGGCCGGGCCGGCCGTGCCGCCCTTGATCAGCCCGGCGATGAAGTTCTCCGCCTCGTCGGCCTGCGCCACCAGCCGGCCGGTGGCAAGGTCGGTGACGCGGGCGAACTTGCCGCCGTAATACTGCTTGGTGATCCGGAAGCGGCCGTCGCCGGTCTCGATGTCGGCCTCGACCAGCGGGCTGCCGCCGCTGTAGGGGCGCAGGTTGCGCACGTCGGTCGGCGTGCCGGAATGGGGCTGGAAGAACAGCGCGTGCAGCGCCTCGAAGCTCGTCGACTTGCCGTGCTCGTTGACGGCGCACAGCACGTTGACGCCGTCGCCGATGCCCTCGATCGCGACGCCGCGGCCGCCGAAGCGCTTGACGTTGAAGAGGCGCAGCGCCGAGATCTTCATGCCGTCACCGCCTGCGCGTGGAAATAGAGCCGCGCCAGCGCCGCCCGCGCGATCGCGCGCTCGGTCGCCGGGCGGCTCTCGTCCTCCGCCTCGGCGAGCAGCGCGTTCGCCGCTTCCCGCAGCGCGCCGGCCCGGTCGATCCGGTCGAGGTCCTCCACGTCGCAGTCCACCGCGAGGCCGGCGAGGTCGAGGTCGAGCCACGCGAAATCCGGCGCGGCGTCCGCCACCGCGCGGACGAGCGCCGCGTGCTCGGCGAGCGCGCAGCGCCCGCTCGCCAGCACGCGCACCAGCGCATTGCGGCGCCCGCGCCCTTCCGGCAGCAGCGCCGCCAGCGCCGGCACCGGATCCTCGCCGCCGAAGAGATGCAGATCGAGCGTGCGCCAGGCGAAACGCGCCGTCTCGAACGGCGTCACCTCGGGGGGCGCCGACGGCCCGGCGAGATGGACCAGCAGCGCCGTGCCGGGGCGGTCGTGCTTGAAGCGGTCGGGCTCGGGCGTGCCGCTGTAGCGGGTGCGCGGATCGACCTCGATCGCGCCGTGCCAGTCGCCGAGCGCGAGATAGTCGAGTCCCGCCCGCCGCGCCCGGTCCGGCGCGATCACCTCGAGGCCGACGCCGTCTTCGGAAAAGCTCTGGATCGCCCCGTGCGCGAGGCCGAGGCGCAGCGTCCCCTCCGGCGTCGCCGCCGCGTCCATCCAGAGCGTGAGGTCGCGGCCGGGGCGCCGCGTCGTGCACGGCGCCGGCAGCAGCATCACGCCGGGGGCGAGTTCCATCGGGGCCGGCTCCACCGCCAGCACGACGTTGCCGGGCGCCTCCGCCGCAAGGCTGGCCCAGAGCTGCGTCGCCTGCAGCGAATCATGGTTGCCCGGCAGGATCACGAAGCGGATCGGCGCATGCGCGCGCATCTCGGCGAGCGCCTGCCGCCGCACGTCCGGCGCCGGGGTCTCGGTGTCGAATGTGTCGCCGGCGAGCAGGATCGTCTCCGCGCCCTCAGCCCGCGCATGATCCGCCAGCCGGCCGATCACCGCGTGCCGCGCCTCGCGCAAGCGGCTCGGCAGGTCGCCGGAGAAATTGCCGAAGCGCTTGCCGAGGTGCAGGTCGCTCGAATGGATGAAACGGAACATGCCTGTCAGGGTGCCTCGGTGGTTGCCGCGTGCCGGCGCGCCCGGTCGATCGCCTCGTCGAGCCGGGCCCGCGACACCGCCGCGAGCCGCTCGACGCCGAGCAGCCGCGCCAGTTCCCGCGCGGGGTCCGACTGATCGAGCAGGCCCGGATGGCTGAGCGCGACGGCGGCGAGTTCGGCCAGCGGGATGTCGGCGACCGGTCGGCGCGCCTCCTCGGTCGCCGGCGGTCTGTAGGCAGCGATATCCGAGACGCTGCCCGGCTTCCAGACGAATTCGCCGCTCGATTCCTGGGTCCGGTCGAGCGTCTTCAGATGGAGCTCGATCCGCTCGCGGATCCGCCCGCCGGTGCGCAGCCAGCCGTGCACCCGGGAGATGCGCTGGGCGAGCACGTCGGTGCGCAGCGGGCTTTCCGTTTCCATCACCGCGTCGATCATCGCCTGCAGGATGTTGCGGTAGCGCAGCTCGTGGAACGCGTCGGGATCGGCGGCAAAGCCGGAGAGGTCGGTGATCCGGTAGAGCTGCGCCGCGTCCTCGCCGACCGGCGCCGGGGCGGACGGGGCCGCCCTGAGTTGCGCCTCGGCCGGCGCGCCGGGCCCCTCGATCGCCACCCGTTCGGCCGCGGCGACGACGGCCGGCGGCGGAGCCTCCGCCACCGGCACGATGGCGTCCTCGTCGCGAATTTCGGGGATGTCCTCGACTTCGTGTCCCATGTCCCAATGCACCTCGATGTTGGTCTGTTCGGCGTCGCGGCGGGCCCGGCTTTCGGCGAGCAGCGCGTCGAGCCCGGCATGCAGCCGGGCCGCACAGCCGATGGCGTCGAACCACCAGTCGGTCGACCAGACGCGCAGGATGTTCCAGCCGAGCCCGCGCAGCACCTGCTCGCGCACCTTGTCGCGGTCCCGCGCCGTCGCCGAGCCGTGATAGGTGGCGCCGTCGCACTCGATACCGGCGAGATAGGCGCCGGGCAGGTCGGGGTGGCGGACGCCGAGGTCGACGCGGAAGCCGGAGATGCCGATCTGGGGCACGACGTCCCAGCCGCGTCGCGCGAGCTCCGCCGCGACCGCCTCCTCGAACGGCGATTCGAAGCCGCCGACCGAGCCTCGGTCCTCGGCGGGCAGCGCGATCGCGCCGCGCTCGGCATAGTCGAGGAACGTCTTCAGGTGCCGGACGGCGACGGCCTTGGTCCGCGACGGATCGATCAGGTCGGCGGTGATGCCGGAGAACACCAGCAGTTCCTGCCGCGCCCGCGTCACGGCGACGTTGAGCCGCCGCTCGCCGCCGCTGCGGTTGAGCGCGCCGAAATCCATTGCGAGCTTGCCGGCGGCGTCCTTCGCAAAGGTGATCGAGAACAGGATCACGTCGCGCTCGTCGCCCTGCACGTTCTCGAGGTTCTTGACGATCGCCGGCTCGATCCGCTCCTCGGCGAAGAACCATTCGAGCGCCGGATCGTCGCGCCGCGCCGCGTCGAGCAGGTCGAGGATCAGCGACTGCTGCTGGCTGTTGAAGGTGATGACCCCGAGCGTCGGCCGGCTCTTCTCGGGCAGCGCCAGCCAGCCCTTCATCCGCGTCACCGCCTCGCGCGCCACCGCCTCGGCCTCGATCCGGTTGGTGCGGCTCTTGCCGCGGTCGTAGACGCCGTTGGCCACCTTGCGCAGGAACACCGCCTTGTCGTCGACGGCCGGCGAGGGGAACGTCACCAGCCGGTTCTCGTAGTAGTGATGGTTCGAGAAGGCGATCAGCGACTCGCTGCGGCTGCGGTAGTGCCAGCGCAGGTCGCGCACCGGGATGCCCGAGGCTTTCGCCTCGTCGAGGATGCTCTCGAGGTCCTTCTCGTGGTCGGCGACCTCGTCGCCCTCCTCCTCGTTGCGGCCGAAGAAGTTGGTCGGCGGCAGCTGCTTCGGGTCGCCGACGATGATCGTCTGCCGCGCCCGCGCAATCGCCCCAACGGCATCCCACGTGGTGATCTGCGACGCCTCGTCGAAGATCACCACGTCGAACAGCGCCTGGTTGGACGGCAGGTACTGCGCGATCGACAGCGGCGACATCAGCATGCACGGCGCGAGCTTCGGGAAGCTCTGCGGCATCCGCCCGATCATGTCACGGATCGTCTGGCTCGGGCGCTGCAACTCCATCTGGTGGCGCAGCAACCCGAGTTCGGAGTTGCGCGGCACGCCCTGCACCGGCGGCAGCCCGTGCGCGATGGCGCTCAGCACCCGGCCGGTCGCATGGGTGCGCACCAGATCGTCGATCTCGCGAAAATCCTTGATCGCGTTCTCGTGCTGGAAGCGGCGGAAATCGCGCAACACCGGGTCGCCGTCGAGCACCTGCGGCAGCCACCAACGCGCGTAGCCGAGCCGGAACGCCGCGCGCGCCGCGTCCGGCCGGATCGTGCCGTCGCCAAGCGCGTCGACGAGGCCGCCGAGATGGCGCCCGAGCGCAGCGTTGCGCACGCGGCACCACGCCGTCCAGTCGCGCAAAAGCGCGCGCGCCGCGATCAGCTCGCCCAGCGTCTCGCCGAGCGCCGCGGCCTCCGCCCCCGTGGCGCAGGCGGCGACCTCGCGGCCGGCGAGATCGCCGAAGCCGCGGCTCGCCGCCTCGAAGCCACGCAGGCACGCGAGCAGCCGGTCGCCCGCCGCGCGAACCCGGTCGGGTTCTGCGCTCCCCGGCAGGCACGGCGCCACCGCCCGGATCACTGCGCCGACGCCTTCCTGCCCCCAGCCCGGCGCGCGCAGCGCAGTGCGGAGGCCCTCGGCGAGGGCGAGCAGCGCGGCGACCGCGGCGATGTCGGTATCGAGGCCACGGATCGGCAGCGGCTTGGTGCCGAGCGGGCTCGCGTCGATCGCGGCGAGGCAGTCCTTCATCCGCCGAAGCAGCGGCAGGTCGCGGTCCGGATCCACCTCGCCGCGCGCGGCCTCGGCCTGCAGCAGCTGGCGCGCCTTGCGCCGGGCGAAGATCGACATCGGCCAGAAGCTGTCGTTCGCCGCGCGCCATTCGGCCTCCAGCGCGTCGATGTCGAGCGCGCGGACGGCGGCGATCCCGTAGCCGGCGGCGAGCCCCCGCTCTGTGGCGCGGTAGACGCCGATCGAGCTCTCGAGTTCGGCGAGTTCGGCGGCGGAGGTGGCAAAGTCCCGGTTGAAGGCGACCGAGATATCGCGCCCGCGGGCCGCGGCGAGCGCCTCGGCAAGGCCGGCGAGCGCCGCAAGCGACACCGGTGCCGCCCGGTCCTGCGGCGTCAGGCCGAGCACGCCGAGCAGCCCCTCGGCCGCACCCGCGAGCAGGTCGGCCGCGTTCTTCAGCGACTGCGCCGCGCCGAGCAGCGCCTCCTGCCAGCTTGAGCTCCATTCCTCCTGGTCGACGAGGTCCAGCGCCGGCTGCCGGTCGACCGACGCGAAGACGAGGCCAAGTTCGGCGGCGAGATCCTCGAGTTCGCGCAAGGCCGCCTCGTCCGGCGCGCGCCCGTCCGGCCAGCCGAGCTGCGGCGCCGGCTGCCCGGCGTCCTTCAGCGCCCGCCCGAGCGCGAGATAGGGCGTCCAGCCGTTCGGATAGCGCCGGTGCAGCGCCTCGACATAGGCGTTGAGCTGGTCGCGGCGCAGCCGCAGCCGCTCGTTGACCGCAACCCAGGCCGACGCATCGCCCGTGCCGCCGTTTTCCCATGCCGCCTTCAGCTGGGCGAGGAAATGCTTCCGGTCGGCCTTGTTCGAATGCAGCTCGATGCACTGGTCGCCGAGACCGTGCTCGCGCAGCCGGCGGTTGACGACGTCGAGCGCGGCGGTCTTTTCGGCGACGAACAGCACCGTCTTGCCGACCCCGAGGCAGTTGGCGATCATATTGGCGATCGTCTGGCTCTTGCCGGTGCCCGGCGGGCCGACGATGACGAAGTCGCGCCCTTCCGCCGCGGCGAGGCTGGCGGCGGTCTGCGACGAATCCGACGGCAGCAGGCAGATGATGTCGGCCGGCGCATAGGCGCGGTCGATCTCGTACCCCTCGCGGAACGGCGCCGCGCCCTCGGGCCCCGCGAAGGCCTGCTCGGGCGTATCGATCAAATGGCGCACTACCCGGTTCTGCCGCAGCGCGTCGGTGCGCTCGACGAGGTCCTTCCACATCAGGAATTTGGCGAACGAGAACGTCGACAGCGCGGTCTCGTCGACCACCTCCATGCCGGGCACGTCGCGGATCGCCTGGCGCACCTGCCCGAGCAGCTTCGGCACGTCGACGCCGTTGTCGTCGGTCGGCAGTTCGCCGCCGAGCGAGGTGAGCTTCAGGTCGAACTCGCGGTCGAGGAACTGCAGCAGCGTCGCGTTGAAGCGCGGCTCGTCCTCGTGGAAGCGGATGGTGAAGCGCGAGCTCGCGCTGCGCCGTTCGAGCTTCACCGGCACGAGTAGCAGCGGCGCCCGGTAGCTGCGCTCGTCCGCCGGCTTCTTCTTCCAGCGCAGGAAGCCCACCGCGAGGAACAGCGTGTTCGCGCCGCCCTCGGCAAAATCGTTGCGCACCTGGCGGTGGAGCTCGACGAGTCGCGCCTCGAGCTGGCGCGGCTCCAGCGGCGAGGGCAGTTCGTCGCGTTGCAGCGCTTCGGCGACGAAGCCGCGCTGCAGGTCGCGGCCGTGCACGTCGCGGTAGAGCGCCGGGTCGCGCTCGCCGAGTGGGTTCTGCTCGGGCAGCGAGATCACCCGGATCGCCGCGCCCTTCGCCAGCCGGTCCTCGAGGAAGCCGACGTCGGTGCAGAGGAACGGGATCGACTTCTTCGAATCGGGGAAGTTGAGCAGCCGGTTGCGCAGCGTCAGGTCGAGCAGCTTCTTCTGCCAGCGGTCGATGCGGCCCGCCGCCGTGGTCGGCTTCACCTCGGCCGGCTCGGCCGGCAGGTCGTCGAAGCCGGGCGCGGCGGGCAGCGGCAGCTCGGCGACGGGCGCGGCGTCGTCGGTGGCGCCGCCCTGCGCGGGGGCGTGCGAGGCGAGCGGCGTGATGCCGCCGCTGCGCGCGCGCCGCACGTCGATCGCGGCGAGGAAGGCCCGGGCGTCGTCGTCACCGATGCGGCGGTCGAGCGCCTGCTGCGCCGCCTCCAGCGTCATCGCCGGGCGATGCGTCACACCCGTCGTCTCGAACACGATCAGCTCGCGCAGCGCCAGCGCCTTGCGCACCTCCATCGCGTCCGGCTCGATCGCACTCGGAAACGTGCGCTTCGCCAGCCAGACGCCGACGGCGGCGTGACCTTCGAACAGCAGCACCACCGGGTTGAGACCGGCGGCCTCCAGCGCGGCGGCGAACAGCAGCGTGGTGTCGAGGCAGGTCGCCAGCCGCTCGTCGAGGATCGTGCCCGGCCGGCGCACCTTCTGGCCGCGCCGCTCGAAGCTCGCCGGCGGCTCGGCATAGTGCAGTCCGAGGCCGGCGATCGCCGAGTAGACGGCGGCTGCGATCAGGAACGCGCGCTGCGGGCTGCCTGACTGGTAGCCGTCGAGGGCGCTCTGGTGCCCGTGCGCGGCGAGCCGGTCGGCGGCCGCGCGCAGGATCGCGGCGACGGCGGGATCGTTCGGCATCACGAAGGCCGGCAGCAGTTGCGCCATGTCGGCGACGCCGCCCCATTCGTCGCGGGCGACCAGCCGCACCGCGATGCGCTGCTCGTGCAGCACCTCGCCGGCCGTGACCAGGCGCAGCGTAATCTCGCCGCGCTCCGCCTCGTTGAGGCCCGCGAGATAGCCGGCGTCGAGTTCGACCTTGCGGTCGCTCAACGTGAGGCTGTCGCCGGGCGCCAGCCGGTCGATGGTCCAGGTCTTGGGCCGCAGGAAGGCCGGCGAAGATGTCAGCTCGAGCCTGCAGGTCTCGATCGTCAGACCGGAGCTGTTTTCGACGAGGATCGAACGGATCACCGGGATCGCATTCTGGTAGGACGCATAGGTAAAGCCGGCGGCGACATCGGCGACGACCACCAGACCTTCTGTCCTGTTACCGGCTGCGATCGTCTCGTCTTGCGGAACGTCTCCCTCGGCCATCTGCATCGTCAATGCCCCTCCGTCGCCGAGTCTAGCAACGATTCCGATGGTTAAGAAGACCCCTTGCCGCCCGGGCGCACGACTTTCCGACGCACATCCACCCAGGATTGAAACCGTCGACACCGCATCGGCCGGCGCGGCGGCGCGCCCGCAGCCCGACGATCGCCGACCTTCCGGGCCGCGGCACCCGACGTCGCACTCCGCATTGCCCCCGAAATTTCGGGGGGTTTTAAAAGTGGTATTTTATAGTCAAGATTATTGCGGGGCCGCTGCGCATCGGTTATGAGTGCGTCGCAATTGCGGCGACGGACCTCTGCCGAGTGATCGATCGATCTTCGACAGCAACACGTCGCCGCGCGTTCAGGACCCCTGTCGCGGAACCGTAATCCATGAGTCTTTCGATAGATTTCCGCACCACGGCGGCATCGATCGCCATCCTGTCTGCCTTCACCATGGCCGCGAAAGCGCAGGACGTGCAGCAGGAAACCATCGAGCTCGCGCCGATTACGGTGGAAGCAGGTGGAACCGACGACAAGCATGCCGGCGCGGCGGACCGCGCCAACTCGATCACCATCGACGGCGAGACGGTCGAGGACAACGCGCTCGGCGACCTGAAGAGCCTGTTCGCCGGCGACGCCTCGGTCACCGTCGGCGGCGCGATCCCGCTCGCCCAGAAGATCTTCGTCAACGGCATCGACATCCTCAACCTCGCCGTCACCATCGACGGCGTGCCGCAGAACAACCGCGCCTTCCACCACACCTCGGCCAACGCGATCGATCCCGGCCTGCTGAAGGCGGTGCGCGTCGACCCGACCGTCGCCCCCGCCGACGCCGGCCCGGGGGCGCTCGCCGGCTCGGTCCTGTTTGAGACCGTCGACGTCGGCGACCTGCTCGACGAGGGTGACGACTTCGGCGCCTATGGCGTGCTCGGCTACGACAGCAACGGGCGCACCTTTTCGCAGATCCTCAGTGCCTATGGCCGCCACGGCGGCTTCGAGGGCCTCGGCTACGTCAAGAACGCCAAGGGCGACAACTACGAGGACGGCAACGGCGACACCATCCGTGGCACCGCCGCCGACCTGCAGAGCTTCCTGCTCAAGGGCGCCTACGAGGCCGACGGCCACCGGGTCGAGCTCTCCGGCGAGCGCATGATCGACGACGCGCTGCGTCGCTACCGCGCCAACTTCGGCGGCGTCATCGGCGGCCGCCCGGTGCCGGAACTGCGCGTCTACGACACCGACCGCCAGAGCTATTCGTTCCGCTACGAGGCGACCGAGCCGGAAGGCTTCTGGGATCCGACCGTCGTCATCGGCTACAGCCGCAACGACGTCCGCATTCCGGATCCGGACGACAGCCGCGGCCTCTCCGACACCTTCTCGGCCAAGGTCGAGAACACCTTCAACTTCAGCGACACCCATGCGCTGACCGCCGGCGTCGACCTCACCGACCGCACCGGCACCTACACCGGCCTGTCGGCGCCGGACGGGCTCGAGGAGACGTCGCTCAACCTCGGCGTCTACCTGCAGGACCGCATCGAGGTCACCGAGCGCTTCGACGTCTCCTTCGGCGGCCGTTTCGACTGGCAGCGCTTCGAGGGCATCGGCGGCTTCGAGGACGATTTCTCCGGCTTCAGCGGCAACATCTCCGGCCGCTACGAAGTGGTCGACGACCTGTTCCTGAAGGCCGGCTATTCCAACGTGTTCGGCGGCGTCGCCGTCGAGGACAACTACATCTTCCTGCCGAGCTGGACCTACGACGAGCTCGATTCGGTGCGCGCCGGCAACGTCGTCGTCGGCTTCGAATACCGGCCGGATCGCTGGCTGCTCGAGGCGTCGGTGTTCCGCTCCGACTTCGACGACGCCCGCAGCGGCCAGCGCACCGCCGACTTCGTCAGCCAGGGCTTCAACATCGGCGCCGGCTTCAACTGGGACGGCGGCTCGATCAAGGCGACCTATTCGAACACCCGCATCGAGGTGAACGGCGGCGCCACCGGCAGCTACGAGGCGCTCGACTTCGGCGCGCCGCTCGGCCAGGTCATCGCGCTCACCGCCCAGCACACCTATGCGCCGTGGAACCTCACCTTCGGCGCCAGCCTCGACATGGCGCTCGACTACGACGGCCCGATCGGCGCCGACGACGCCACCAAGGAGCTGAAGGGCTACGAGGTGGTCAGCCTGTTCCTCGAATACGAGCCGGAGATCGTCGAGGGCCTGACGCTGCGCCTCGAGGCCAACAACATCTTCGACACCGCCTATGCCGACCGCGGCACCTACGGCGGCGAGTACGACTCGCTGAACCAGCTGCTCGAACCCGGCCGCAGCTTCTTCGTCTCGGCGAAGAAGGTCTTCTGAGGCCGGCCTGCCGGGGGGTGATGCCCCGCCCCCCGGCATCACCGGGCCCGGTGCGCCGGGCACGACGACCGGGGCAGACGGCCGGACGCTGAGGGGGGCGGCCGGCGACAACACCGACACACCGCAACGCGAGGGATCCGGCATGCCCCAATCGACCGCCCGTTTCGCGACCACCGACGGCCGCAGCTACCTGACGCGCCTCTGCAAGCACTTCGGCCACCGCATCGAGGTCGAGCACGGTGACGACAACGGCGTCTGCCGCTTCGCCGAGTTCACCGTGACGCTCGCCGCCGATGACGCCGGCCTCGACATCACGGTTGCCGCCGCCGACCCCGACGCCCTCGGCCAGGGCGAAGAGGTGCTGGAATCGCACCTGATGCGCTTTGCCTTCCGCGAGCCCAAACCGCTCGCCTGGGCCAAAGCCGCCTGACGCGGCCGCGTTTCCGAACCGATCCGACTTCGCCGCAACGCCTGCCGACGACCGCTGCGCCCGGACCTTTCTCCGGCGGCGCGCCCGTTCGTCCATGCCGAGGGCTGCCCCCGTGTCCGAGTCCGCCCTGCCGCCAGACCCCGTTGCCAGCGCCACGGCGATCGCCGAAGGCGCCACCTTCCGCAGCTTCGCCAACTGCTACCTGCGCGAGGTCGACGCCGGCCGCCGGGTGATGCACGCGCTGGACGGCGGCGCGATCGCCCCGGCGATCGAGTGGAGCGCTGCCCGTTCGCACCTGGTGCTGCGCGCCGAACTCATCGGCTGGTCCGCCTGCGGCCCGCTCCGCTTCGGCCGCATCTGGGCGAAAGCCCCGGACGCCGCCGAGTGGCGGCCGGTCGAGCCGGTGACCGCCGTGCTCGCGCTCGCGCACGAACTCTACGGTGCGGCCGGTGCCGGCGACCGGGCGACCGAACTCGACCTCGTCGCCCGGCTGATCGACAGCTGCCGCGCCATGGCGCGGGCGCTCGGCCGCTGCCCGGCGCCGTGCGACGACGCGCCGTTCATCGCCGCCGAGCAGGCGCTCGCCTTCGGCCACTTCATGCACCCGGCGCCGAAGAGCCGCGACGGGCTCAGCTTCTGGCAGGAGAAGGTCTACGCCCCCGAGGGCGGCGGCCGGTTCCAGCTCGCCTGGTTCGCCGTCGACCGGGCGCTGATCCGCGAGGAGTCCGCCGCCAACCGCCCCGCGACCGCCCTGCTCGCCGACCTGCTCGGCGACGCGGCCGGCAGCCTCGGCGCGGGACCGGCCGAGATCCTGCTGCCGGCGCACCCGCTGCAGGCCGAGGCGCTGCGGCTCGATCCCGAGGTCGCAGCGCGCCTCGCCGCCGGCCGCATCCGCGCCCTCGGCCCCGCCGGCCCGGCCTTCACCGCCACCTCCTCGGTGCGCACCGTCTACAGCGCCGAGCAGCGGCTGATGCTGAAGTTCTCGCTGCCGGTGCGGATCACCAATTCGCTGCGCGTCAGCCGCCGACACGAATTGGCCGCCGGCGTCGCGATGGCGCGGCTGTTCCGCTCCGCCGGCATCGCCGCCGACCTGCCGAATTTCACCGTGATCCACGACATCGCCTTCGCGACCGTCGAGCTCGGCGACCGGCCGGAGAGCGGCTTCGAGGTCATCCTGCGCGAAAACCCGTTCACCGGCGGCGCCGAGCACGGCATCGCCATGGTCGCCGCCCTCACCGCCGAGCCGCTGCCCGGCGAGCGCTCCCGGCTCGCCGCCTGCGTCGAGCGCGCCGCGCTGCGCGCCGGCATCCACCGCGACCGCGCGGCGCTTGCCTGGTTCGACGCCTATCTCGGCGTCACCCTCGATCCGCTGGTCCGGCTCTATGACCGGCACGGCATCGCGCTCGAGGCGCACCAGCAGAACACGCTGGTCGACATCTCGGCCGGCTTCCCGAGCCGCGGCTTCTACCGCGACAACCAGGGCTTCTACCTCTCCGCCGAGCGGCGCGGCGCGCTGTGCCGGCTGCTGCCGGATCTCGCCGCCATCGACGGCCTGTTCTTCGACGACGCCGAGATCGCCCGGCGATTCTCCTACTACCTCGTCGTCAACCAGCTCTTCGCCGTGGTCAGCCGCATGGCGGCCGACGGTCTCGCCGACGAACCGGCTTTGCTCGCCCGGCTCGGCCGCCGCCTCGAGGCGCTGGCGAGCACGTTGCGCGGCCCCGGCCGCAGCTTCGTCCGGCTGCTGCTCGACAGCCCGGTGATCGCCGTCAAGGCGAACCTCGGCCTGCGCGCCCGCGGCGTCGACGAACTGGAAACCCGCGACGGCGCCGGCGTCTACGTCACCATGCCGAGCCCGCTCTACGGCGCCGCCACCCGCGCCGACCCGTCCCGGATCGCCGACGCCTTTCCGGGAGGTGCCCGTGCCATTGCCTGACGACATCGGCCCGGGCGGGCGCATCGCGCCCCCCGATCAGCGCGTCATCCGCCAGCTCGCGGCCGCCCTCGTCTTCGAGGGCCTGCTGCCGGTCGTCGCCGAGGACGGCGGCCGCATAGTCGCCGCCGGTACCGACGGCAGCCGCATCCTGCTCACCGGCCGGCGCGGCCCGTTCGGCCGGCTGCGTCTCCCCGGCGGCGACATCCGCATCGAGCGGGCCGGCCGCACCAAGCCGGCCGACGTTGCGTCGCTGCTCGCCGCGACCGGCGCCGACGCAGCCGATCGCGACCGGCTCGCCGAGGAACTCGCGCGCACCGCCGGCTTCTGCCGCTGGAACGCGGCGCATCTCGCCGCGATCTCGGACCGCCGCGCCCTTTTTGGCGCCGACCTCGACCAACTGATCGACGAGGGCCACCCCTACCACCCGAGCTTCAAGGCCCGCACTGGCTTCGGCATCGACGACCACCGCCGTTTCGGCCCGGAGGCCGGCAACGCCTTCCGGCTCGAGTTCGTCGCCATCGCCCGCACCCGCGTGCACCAGCAACTGCCCGGGGCCGAGGCGGCGTTCCTCGATGAGGTGCTCGGCCCGGACACCGCCGCCGAATTGCGATCCCACACCGCCGCCCGCGGCCTCGACCCGGCCCGCTTCACCCTGATGCCGGTCCACCCGTGGCAGCTCGCGCATCTCTCCGCCGAGGGCCGCCTCGCCCCGTGGCTTGGCGACGGCAGCCTGCACCTGCTCGGGCCCGCCGGCGACCGCTACCGCGCCACCCAGTCGGTGCGAACGCTCGCCAGTGCGGATCGTCCGGCCGCCCCGCACGTCAAGCTGCCGCTGCACATGGCCACCACCTCGGCGCTGCGCACGCTGGAGCCGCATTCCGTGCTGCCCGCCCCGGCCCTGTCGCGCTGGCTCGGCGACGTGATCGCCGATGACCCGCTGTTCGCGGCGCGCTATCCGCTGACGATCCTGCCCGAATTCGCCGGGGCGATCGCCGATCGCGACGGCCCGCTCGCCGGTGAACTCGCCGTGCTCTGGCGCCGGAGCCCCGAGGCCGAGTTGCGGTCCGGCGAGGCTTACGTGCCGTTCAACGCCCTGGCGCTGGTCGAGACCGACGGCCGCTCCTTCATCGCGCCCTGGCTCGGCCGCTACGGCCGCGACGCCTGGCTCGGCCGCCTCCTCGAGGTCGCCGTGCTGCCGGTCTGGCACCTCTTCCTCGCCCACGGCATCGGCACCGAGGCGCACGCGCAGAACATGCTGCTCGTCCATCGCGACGGCTGGCCCGAGCGGCTGATGCTGCGCGATTTCCACGAGAGCGTCGAATACAGCCGGCCGTTCCTCGCCCGGCCGGAGCTCGAACCGGATTTCCTCGCCTTCGACCCGGCCTTCGCCCGCGCGGCGCCCGACCAGTTCTACTGGACCGAGACGACCGAACCCGTGCGCGACCTCGTCACCGACTGCCTGTTCACCTTCAACCTCACCGACCTCTCGGCGTTGCTCGAGCGCTGCCACGGCCTGCCTGAGCCGGCCTTCTGGCACCGCCTCGCCGCCCGCCTCGCCGGCCACGCCGCGGAGCACGGGCTGGAGGCGCGCGCCCGCGTCGCCGATCTCGGCGCGCCGGTGCTGATGGCCGAGCAGCTCGTCGCCCGCAAACTCTTCCCCGGCCGCGCCGACCACCGCCATCCCGTCCCGAACGCCCTTGCGCCGAGAGCCGCCCGAAGGAGTGCCGCATGATTGCCGTCGACGACCGGATCCTGACCGCGGACGCGCTCGCGGCCCTCGGCGAGAGCGTCGCCCGCGACGCCGGCCTCGCAATCGGCCCCGGCACCCGCATCGCCGTCTGCCTCGCCGATCCCGCCGCCTGGCTCGCGCTTTTCTTCCGCCTGCGCGACGCCAAGGCCACCGTGATGCCGATCCACCCGGCGACGCCCTATCCGGCCGCCCGCCGGCTGGCGCTTGCCGCCGGCTGCACCGAACTCCTGTTTGAAGGCGCAGCGGTTGAGCGCCTTAACCCGGCGCGGCCCGCCGCCGCCGGCCGGCTGCTGCAGATGAGCTCGGGCACCACCGGCGCGCCGAAGTGCATCGCCCGGAGCTGGGCCGACATCGCCCGTGAACTCGCCGCCTATGTCGCGGCCTTCACCGAGACGGCCGAGATGACCCCGGTCGTCGCCTGCCCGACCACTCACAGCTATGGCCTGATCTGCGGCCTGCTCGCCGGCCTCGAGCGCGGCCGCCGGCCCGTCGTCGTCGGCGCCGCCAATCCGAAATATCTCCTGAAGCGTCTGCGCGAGATCGAGCGCCCCGTGCTCTACGCCTCGCCGCTGCTGCTCCACACCCTCGCCCGCCTCACCCCGGCGGACGAGCGCCTCAACGCCGTGATGACCTCCGGCACGCTGCTGCCGGCGCCGTGGTTCGAGACGATCCGCGCCCGGTCACGCCGCGTGTTCCAGCAATACGGCTGCTCGGAAACCGGCTGCATCGCGGTCAACCCGGAATTGGAACGGCCCGAGGACATGGGCCTGCCGCTGCCGCACCACCGCGTCACCGCCGGCGACGGCCCGGATGCGCCGAGCGAGATCCTCGTCCACACCGCGGGCGGCACCGTCGCCACCCGCGACCTCGGCCATCTCGGCGCGGGCGGCATGCTGGTGTTCCGCGCCCGGCTCGACGACACCATCAACGTCGCCGGGCTCAACGTCTATCCGCGCGAGGTCGAGGACGCGGCCATGCGCCTTGCCGGCGTCACCGACGCCGTCGCCTTCCGCCGCCCCGACCCGCTCGCCGGCGAACGCGTCGCCCTCGTCTTCACCGCCGGCCCGGAAGTGACCGAGGCGGCGCTCCGGGCGCACCTCGCCGGCGAACTCGCGCCCCACCAGCGCCCCACGGAACTCAGCCGCATCGCCGCGATGCCGCGCGAGGCGAACGGCAAGGTCAGACGCCGCAGCCTCGCCGCTGCCGTCGCGGATGCAGAGCTGCGGGACGCCGCCGCGGGAGCCCGGCCATGAGCACCACCCTCGATGCCGCCATCGCGGCGATCCGCGGCGTCCTCGCCGGCGCGATGGCCCACCCGCACCTCGCCGCCTTCGGCCCGGATGCCCGGATGGAAGACGACCTCCGCCTCGACAGCGTGCTGCGCCTGCAGCTGCTGCTCGAACTCGAGCTGCAGGCCGGCCTCGCCGCCCCCGAAGCGGCGATCTCGTCCACCGAGATCGAGACGGTCGCCGACCTCGCCCGCCTGCTCGTCGGCGAGGCCGCGCCCGCCGCGCCCGCTCCTTCCGAGGATGACGACTATGTCGGCGTGCACGGCGAACTCGATTACGACATCAAGATCCACTGCGTGGTGAGCTGCCTCTGCGATGCGCTGAAGCAGGCCGGCGTCGACCACCGCCCGTTCCACCTCGCCGTCCCCGACGCCGCCTTCGCCGTCACGTCCGCCTGGCGCCTCGCCTATCACGCGGCCGCGGTGGACCACGCGCCGCTGTTCCACTGGTTCACCCGCCTGCACGGCGTTCAAGTCGAGGACTGGTACGACCGCGCAGCCTCCAAAGCAGAAAACATCGCCCGGCTCGACGCCGTGCTGGCGCTTCGGTCGCCGACGACGTCGGTGATGGTGATGCTCGACATGTTCCACCTGCCTGAGCGCGAGAACAAGTTCAACCAGGACCCCTTCCCGCACTACTTGTTGCTGGAGACCACCGCCGACCCTGCGTTCTGGCTGGTGCGCGACGTCGACTATCGCTGGGAGGGGCCGATCGCCCGCGACCGGCTGGTGCACGCGATCAGCCGCCCGACCGTCGCCGGCGGCTACCGCTTCGACCGCGCCACCGCCCGCGACCCCAATCCCGAAGACCTCGCCGCCTTCGTGCGCGCGGTCGTCCCCTTCGGCGTCAATCCGCTGGTCGAGGCGCTGAAGCTCATCGTCGAGGCGCATCTCGCCGGCCGCGACGGTGTCCGCCTCGAAGACCTCGAGTCGGCGCTCGCCGAACTGCCGATCCTGATCATCCGCAAATACGGCTACGAGCACGGCCTCGCCTGGTTCTGGCGGGCGCTGAAGCTGCCGGCGCGCGAGTTCGACCGCTGGTGCGACGAGATCGAGGCGCTGGTCGCCGGCCTCAAAGGCTTCCACTTCGCGGCCCTGAAGCTCGCCCGCGGCGCAACCCCGGAGGTCGTTGCCGACATCCGCACCCGGCTCGCCGACCTCGACGCGCGCGAGCACGCCATCAAGCGCCGGCTCGGCGAGGTGTTCGAACTCTGGGCCGCGGCGACCCTGCCGGGGGCCGAGGTCATCCGTTTCAGGAGGGCGTCGTGAGAACTTTCCTCTGCACCATCACCTTCCGCCACCATCTCGTCTCGATCGACGAACTCGCCGTCTTCGCGCGGACGAACGGCTTCGACGGCCTCGAACTCTGGGGCGCGCACGCGCGCAACCTCGGCCAACGCGGCCGCGGCGTCGCCGACCGGCTCGACGGGCTCGGCCTCGCCGTGCCGATGATCAGCGACTACCTGCCGCTCGGCGGCGACGCCGCCGATCTCGAGGCCGCGACCCTCGACCTCTGCCGCCTCGCCGCGATCTGGCGCGCCGGGCGCATCCGCACCTTCGCCGGCGACAGGGCGAGCGCCGCGACCACGCTGCCCGAGCGCCGCCGCATCACCGAGCGCCTGCGCTCGGTCTGCCGCATCGCCGGCGACCATGGCGTCCAGCTGCTCGTCGAGACGCACCCGGACACCCTCGCCGACTGCGGCGCCTCGATCCGCGCCCTGCTCGCCGACGTCGACCATCCGGCGCTGAAGCTCAACTTCGACACGCTGCACGTCTGGGAAGGCGGCGACGACCCGGCCGAGCTGCACGCCGCGCTCCGCCCGCACATCGCCCACTACCACCTGAAGAACGTCCGCGCCCGCGCCGACCTCGGCGTCTTCGCCGCCGCCAACGTCTACGCCGCGAGCGGCCGGCGCGACGGCATGGTGCCTCTCTTCGAGGGCGCCTTCGACTACCCGCGCTTTCTCGCCTCCACCCTGCCGGCCGACGCCGACGTCTCGCTCGAATGGTTCGGCGGCCAGTGCTTCGCCGTGCTGAAAGCCGACCGCCAGCGCCTCACCGCCTTCGGCGCCCGCCCCGTCGAACACGCGCGGTCGGCCTGATGGCGAAGGCCGGTTCTCCACCCCCTCCCCGCCTCATCCTGAGGAGCATCGCGGAGCGATGCGTCTCGAAGGACGAGGCGGCCCGGGGGGTGCCACGCGAAACGGGGGGCCGCCCCCGCCCTTCGAGACGGCCCTTCGGGCCTCCTCAGGGTGAGGGCGGGGAGAGTTGGGCAAAGGGTTGCGCGACACCCGCCCGCGATAAAACGCCGACCAACGAGCCCGCACGCCAGAGCAGTCGAGCCCGAGGAAATCCGAGCAGCATGATCCTTGACCATCTTCACACGATCCGTCCCCGCCTCGCCGCCCTCGGCGCCGCCTTGCTCCTCCTCGCCGCCCCCGCCGGCGCCGCCGAGATCGCCACCGCCATCGGCTCCGCCGAGGTGCCCGACGCGCCGCAGACCCTCGCCGTCTTCGACATCGCGGCGATCGACACGCTGACCGCGCTCGGCGTCACGATAGCCGGCGTGCCCGACAAGCTCTACCTGCCCGGGCTCGGCGAAAAGCTCGGCGAGGCGGAGGTGGTCGGCACGCTGTTCGAGCCGGACCTCGAGGCGCTGAGCGCGCTCGGCCCCGATCTCGTCGTCGTCGGCGGCCGCTCCTCGCCGCAGCTCGAGGCCGTGCGCCAGGTCGCCCCCGCCATCGACATGACCATCGGCGACGCGACCCTGCTCGCCGAGGCGAAAGCCCGCATCGCGTCCTACGGCGCCCTCTTCGGCAAGGCCGACGCCGCCGCCGCGCTCACCGCCCGCCTCGACGACGCCCTCGCGCACGCAAGAGCCGCGATCGCCGGCAAGGGCACCGGGCTGATCGTGATGACCAACGGCCCGAAGGTCACCGCCTACGGCGCCGGCTCGCGCTTCGGCTGGATCCACGACGACCTCGCCCTGCCCGCGGCCGCCACCTCGGTCACCGCCGCGAACCACGGCGAGGCGATCTCCTTCGAGTTCATCGCCGAGGCGAACCCGGACTGGCTGATCGTCGTCGACCGCGCCGCTGCGATCGGCACCGCCGAGCAGAACGCCCGCGCGACGCTCGACAACGAGCTCGTCCACGCCACCACGGCCTGGCGCAAGGGACAGGTGATCTACCTGCCCGCCGCCGAGGCCTACATCGCCGGCGGCGGCGCGACCTCGCTGCTGCACGTGCTGGAGGTGATCACGGCCGCCTTCGCCGGCGCCGCATGACATCCGCGGCGCTGGTCTCCCCGCGGCTCTACGGCGTCTTCGCCGCTTCGGTGCTCGCGCTGTTCGCGGCGAGCCTTGTCGTCGGCGCCGGCAGCGGCACCGCTGCGCTGCTGCTGCCGAGCCGGTTGCCGCGCAGCCTCGCCGCCCTGCTCGCCGGCGCCGGCCTCGCCATCGCCGGCCTCGTCATGCAGACCATCGCGCGCAACCGCTTCGTCGAGCCCTCCACCGTCGGCGCCACCCAGAGCGCCGGCCTCGGCATCCTCGCCGCCGCCGTGTTCATGCCCGAGGCGCCGATCGTGCTGAAGATGGCGGCCGCGACGCTCACGGCGCTCGCCGGCACCGCGCTGTTCCTCGGGCTCGCCCGCCGGCTGCCGCCGACGCAGCCGCTGCTGTTGCCGCTGTTCGGCATCGTCTACAGCAGCGTCGTCGGCGCGGCGCTCACCTTCCTCGCCTGGCAGGCCGACCTCTTGCAGTTCGTCGAGATCTGGATGAACGGCGAGTTCTCCGGCGTGGTGCGCGGCCGCTATGAACTGCTGTTCGCCGCCGCCCTGATGGTGGCGCTCGCCTGGTGGGCGGCCGACCGGCTCACGGTGGCCGCCCTCGGCCCCGCCGTCGCCACCGGCCTCGGCCTCGACCTCGCCGCGACGCGCCGGCTCGGCGTCGTCATCGTCGCGGTGGTCTCGGCGCTCACCGTCGTCGTGGTCGGCGCGCTGCCCTTCGTCGGCCTCGTCGTGCCGGCGATGGTGTCGCGCCTCGTCGGCGACAACCTCCGCGCCAGCCTGCCCCTCGTCGCCCTCGGCGGCGCCGGGCTGGTGCTCGCCGCCGACATCGCCGGCCGCCTCGTCCGCTACCCCTACGAGATCCCGGTCGGCACCATCCTCGGCGTCGTCGGCGCGCTGGTGTTCCTGTGGCTGCTCTGGCGGGGCCAGCATGGCTGACCGCACCACCGTGTCCGGCTCGGACGCCGCCGGCACCAGCGCGACCCGCCCAGTTGAGGCCGTGTTCGACCGGCGCATGGCGCTGCTCCTGCTGGTCGCCCTCGCGCTCTCCGCCGCCTACATGACCGTCAGCCTGCGCGGCAACATCGCCTTCGCGCTGGAACTCCGCGCCATCCGCCTCGTCGCACTCTGGCAGGTGGCGGTGGCGGTCGCGGTCTCCACCGTGCTGTTCCAGACGCTGACGCAGAACCGTATCCTGACGCCGGCGATCATGGGCATGGACGCGCTCTACTTGCTCGGCCAGACCGCCCTCGTCTTCCTGCTCGGCGGCCTCGGCTATGCCGGGCTCGACCCGGCCCTGAAATTCGCCGCCGAAAGCCTGATCATGACGACGATGGCAGCAACGCTGTTTGCGCCGATGCTGAAGGGGCGCACCGACATGACGCTGATGCTGCTCACCGGCGTCGTGCTCGGCATCCTGTTCCGCAGCCTCGCCGCCCTGCTCGCCCGGCTGATCGACCCGAACGCCTTCGCCGTGGTGCAGTCGGTCTCGTTCGCCGATTTCAACACGCTGCGCCGCGACCTCGTCTGGCCGGCGCTCGCCGTCACCGCCCTCGGCACCGCGGTCGCCTGGCGCGCCCGCCACCTGCTCGACGTCGCCGCCCTCGGCCGCGCCCGCGCCGTCGGCCTCGGCCTCGACTGGACCCGCACCGTGCCGGCGCTGCTCGTGCTGGTCGCGCTGCTCGTCGCGGTGTCGACCGCCCTCGTCGGGCCGGTGGCGCTGCTCGGGCTGATCGTGGTCGCCGGCGCCGAACGGCTGATCGGCAGCCGCCGCCATGCCCGGCTGCTGCCTGCCGCCTGCCTCGTCGGCATCTCGATCCTCGTCGGCGGCCAGCTCGTGCTGCAGCACGGCCTCGGCGGCGCCTCGGCGCTCGGCATCGTCGTCGATTTCGCCGGCGGGCTGCTGTTCCTCGCCCTGCTCGCCGGAGGCCGGCGATGATCGTCGTCAGCAACGTCTCGCACCGCATCGGCCGCGCGCCGATCCTCACCGACATCTCGCTGACGCTTGAAAAGGGCGGCGTCACCGCCCTGATCGGCCCGAACGGCGCCGGCAAGTCGACGCTGCTGTCGCTGATCGCGCGTCTCACCCCGCTGCAGGCCGGCACGATCACCGTCGACGGGCTCGCCGTCGCGACCACACCGGGCCGCACCCTCGCCCGCCGCCTCGCCGTGTTGCCGCAGGATTCCGCGATCGACGCGCGGCTGACGGTGACCGAACTCGTCGGCTTCGGCCGCTTTCCGCACGGCGCCGGGCGGTTGACCGACGCCGACCGGGCGATCGTCGCCGCCTCGCTGCAGCGCTTCGACCTCGGCGACCTCGCGGGGCGCTTCATCGACACGCTGTCGGGCGGCCAGCGCCAGCGCGCCCTCGTCGCGATGGCGCATGCGCAGGCGACCGATTACCTGCTGCTCGACGAACCGCTGAACAACCTCGACATGCAGCACGCCCGCGCGCTGATGCGCACCCTGCGCGAGCTCGCCGACACCGAGCGGCGCACGGTCCTCGTCGTGCTGCACGACATCAACCACGCCATGGCGCACGCCGACCGTGTCGTCGCGCTGAAAGACGGCCGCATTGCCGCCGACGGCCCGCCGGCGGCAGTCGCCGTGCCGGACGTGCTGGAGCGGATCTTCGGATATGCCATGCGCGTGGTCGACGTCGACGGCGATCCCGTGGTGCTGCACCACCGCTAGGCTGGCACGGCGGCGCCGCCTCGGCTATGGGTGCGACATGGATGCCTTTCGCTGGATCGCCGTCGTCCTCTCCACCGTACTCGGTCTCGGCATCGCCCGGATCCTGACCGGTTATGCGACGGCGTTCAAACTGCGCCACCGCACCACCGCCGACTGGCTGCCGCTGCTGCTCTCGGCCGTCATTCTCGGCGAGATGCTGCAGTTCTGGTGGGCGATCGCCGAACTCGGCGGCCGCACCGGCTGGACGCTGCCGGATTTTACCCTGCTTCTCGCCCTGGTGGTCCAGCTCTTCCTCGCCGCCGCCCTCGTCGCCCCGACCGAAGCCGACCTCGCCGAAGGCGACAGCGCCTTCGCGCGCGACGGTCGCTGGGCCTTTGCGATCATCGCGGCCTTTCACCTGACGGCGATCGTCGCCAATGCCTGGTTCTGGGAGGAGCCGCTGCTCTCCCTCGCCTCCGCCGGGGTGGTCGCCCTCGCCGCGATCAGCACGATCGGGGCCCTCGTCAACCGGCGCCGCGTCCAGATCGCCGTCCTCGCCTGCTATGCCCCCCTCACCATCGCCGACGTGCTGCTGCAGTCGCCGGCGAGCTACTGATCACGGCCGTTGCGCAAAACCGCCGCCTCAGCCCGCCCCCGGGACCAGCGCGTAGGTGCAGGTCTGCGCCAGCGCGGCGCCGTCGGGGGCGGCGGGTTCGCGCTTGCTCACCACCATCGCCGGGTCGACGATCTGGATGTTGGCGCCGATGCCGCGCGGCCGGCCGAAGCCCGAGCCGAGCGCCGCGGCGCGGCCGAGGTCGCGGCGGCTGCCGCCGGCCCCGGCGAGTTTCTCGCGGATGCCTTCGAGCACCGGCAACTGCCGGCGCGCTTCCACCAGCGTGATCTGCTCGGGCCCCTCGGCGACGTCGACCGGGATGTCGATCTCGCCGACGTCGGCGAGATTGCGGATATGGCCGGGCCGGGTCTCGCCGAAGGCATAGACCGAGGCCTGCAGGAAGCTGCGCCCGTCGATCCGGAGGCTCGCCGACCCCGATACCGGCATGGTGTCGCCGTTGACGAGGGCGACGCCGAGCGGCCGCCCGTCGGCGGTCGGCAACTCGGGATCGGTGACGACGACGCGCCAGCGGCACTGGTCCTGCGGTTCGGCCTCGCCGACCGTCTCCGCCCAGGCGACGACCGCGCCGCCGAGGCCGGACGCCGGGCCGAGGCTCGGCGCGTCGGTGGTCGTCATCGCCTCGACGCGCAGGCGGTCGGAGAGCCGCCCCGCGGCCGGGCCGAGTTCGGCGCGCACGGCGGCGACCAGCCGGTTGGCCGCCCGCTGCGTCGGCGCCGCGATCACCCAGCGCACGCCGCTCGTCAGCGCGAAGGTCTTCACCCGCTTGGCGAACGCTTCGACGTCGGCCTCCGTGGTGATCCGCAGCGGTTCCGCCACGGCCGCCGCCCCGCCGCCGGCGAAAGCCGCAGCGAGCATCAGGCCGCCGAGGATCAGGTCACGGGCAGGTCGCGGCATCGGTCGTCACCTTGAACTGGTAGTCGATCTGGCCATCGAAGCGATCCTGCAGGAAGGTCGCGGTGGTCGACAAGACCGCCGGCCCGGCGACCCCGTCGAGCTGCGCCCGAAGCTCGGCGAGCACGTCCGAGAGCACGATCCCCGCGTTGCGCGTCGCCACCACGAACAGCCGCACCTCGTCGTCCTGCGGCTCGATCGGGATCGCGGTGACGCCCGAGCCCTGCACCAGTTCACCGGTCGCCGACGGCTGCAGCTGGAACAGGCCGGCGTCGAGGATCACCGGATCGGCGCCGCGCGAGACCGAGGCGACGAAGAGGCGCGGCGGGCGGACGCGGCTCGCGTGCGGCAGCCCGTCCTCGGCGCTGACGCGGAACAGCAGCGTTTCGCCGCCGACCACCACCGGCTGGCGCTGGCCGTCGAAGCAGGCGGGGAGCAGCTCGAGCGTGTCGGTCGCGCCGTCATAGCGCGCGCGGCGCGGGCCGGGATCCTCCGCCGGGGCATCGAGGGGCGCGTCGGCCGCCGTGACCGTGGCCCAGCCGAGCCGCACCGGCGCGGTCGCGAGCAGGGCGAGCGCCGTGCCGGCGACGGCGGCCACGATGAGCAGCGCGGCGAGCCCCGCGGCCCGGCGCGGCGTCACGATCTCGGCGAAGGCGAGCGGCCCGAAGGCGTCCTCGAGATCGTCGAGGCTGCGCGCGAACACCAGCCTGAGCTTCGCTCCCGCGGCTTTGGCTTCCGCGCCGAGCCGGTCGAGGATGCGCGCCTCGGCGGCCTCCAGCGGCCGCCCGTCGACGGTTTCAGCCGGCAGCAGCACGACGACGTCGCTGCCGGAAAGCACGGCGCGGTGCTGCACCAGGTAGTCGCCGATCAGGCCGAGCTTGCCGCGGATGCCGTCGACCGCGCCGACGGCGATCGCCGGCGATCCGGGCGTGTTCGGCAGCACGATCTCGCCGGTGGCGAAGACGACGCTGCCCCGCTCGTCGGCCGCCCCGCCGCCCGCGCGCCCGAAGGCTTCGAGCAGCGCGGCGGCGGCGAGCCCGAGCCCGGCCGAGCGGGCGTTCTCGTCGGAGAGCCGCCCGACCTGCAGGTCGGAGATGCGCAGGAACCACGGCCGTGCCCGCGCGTTGCGCCGGCCGAGCCAGACCCGGCCGCGCCTCGCGTCGACGAAGCGGACCACGGCCTCGCGCACGGTCTGGCCGATGCGGTAGAGGCCGAAGTCGAACAGTTCGGCGATCTGCGGCACGAGCTTGGCCGGATGCGGCTCCGGCGCGTCCTCGCCCGCGATCGCCTCGAAGAGCTGGGCGCCCCGCCCGTCCGCGCCGACGAGGGGCACGAAGACGCGGGCGGTCATGACCGGTCGTCGCCCTCGTCGCCGTCGGCCGCGTCGGCGGGGCCGATCGTGAACGCCGAAAGATCGGTCTCGTCGAGGCCGAGGCCGGCGAGGTCGAGCACCAGCCGCCCGTCACGGTCGAAGCGGCCGCCCGCCTCGATCAGCCCGAGCATCACCACGATCGCCGCGCCAGCGTAGGCCTCGAGCCCGGCGGAGCCCTGCGCCTGCAGCACGAGCCGCACCGGTTCCCCGGCGGCATCCCGCTCGACGTCCGCGGCGACGAGGCCGTCGCCGGAGAGGATGCCCGCCTCGGGAAAACGGAAGTCGCCGGCGCCCTTGGCGGCCAGCGCCATGAAGCTCGCCGAGCTGCGCGCCGCGGCGCGGCCGCGGCCGAGGTCGTATTCGGCGAGCGCCGTATTGGTCACGACCCGAAGCGTGCGCAGCAGGCGTCGGGCGGAACGGGGGTCGATGCTGTCGTTCATTCTCGTTCACTCCGGGCGCGGCGCCAAAGGCGGCGATGGGGTCGATGGTGCCGCGCGCTGCTGCTTACGGTCTGCCGTCGGGCGTGTCCGGCGCCTCAGCCGGCCGCGCTGCGCATGAAGGCGGCGACCCGTCCCGAAAGATCGGCGACATAGGCCTCGAGGTCGTTGTCGAAGCGCTGCTTCAGCCGGCGGCGCAGGCCGAGGTCGCTGCGCATCGCCTCGGCGAGCGGGCGCCCGTCGAGGATCGCGGCGAGCAGCGCCTTCTCGTCCGCCTCGACCACGCCGGCCCGCACCGCCTGCTCGAGCAGCGGTAGCGCCTCCTCGGCGTCCATCAGCGGTGCGTCGTCCTCGTCCGGCACGCTGTCCGCGATCGTCGCCTCGATGTCGTCGAACGAGACGAAGAAGGTGTGGTCCTGCCCCGCGAGCCGCGACAGCACCGCGCCGCCGAACGGCGTTGCCGCGAAGGCGTTCGCATCGGCGCAGCCGGGGATCGGCGCGGCGGCAAACGCCGCGGCGAGCTGCTCCGGGCTCGGCCGGCGGCCGTATTCCCCGCCCATCGCGGCTTTGAGGTGCTTCAGGAACGCATTCGTCGCCTTCAGCGTGTTGACCGGCACCGTCTCGTCGCCGACCAGCCAGTCGCGTGGGCAGAGCCCAAGCCGCAGCACCTCGGCATAGGGCCGGTTCGAGGCGTCGAGGCACTTCAGGATCAGGTTCGAAAGCCCGTAGAGCTGCTGGCGCTCGGTGAACCGGCGGATGCGGGCCGGGCCGCCGGTGAGCGCCTTCCAGGTCGACAGCGCCTCGCCCGGCTCGGACGCCGCGACCGGCCCGGCGGCGCGGTCGGCGACGGCGGCGCGCAAATTGTCGGCCGACGACGGCTTGTCGCCGCGCCGCCCGATCGGCCGGTCGAGCACGATGTCGAAATAATGCTCCGCCGCCTGCTCCACGTCGGCCGGCGCCGGATAGGCCCAGACGCCGACCAGCCCCTCGGCATATTGCCGGTTCCCGGTCAGCAGCCGCTGCACCTTCTCGTAGAGGCGGAAGGCGCGCACGTCGGCGTGCGGCTCGCCGTCGCCGAGGTGGTCGTTGCCGTTGACGAGGTTCGCGAGGTGGCCCGCGAAATAGGCGACCAGATCCCGCCCGCTCTTTGCCGCCGCCATGCCGCCCCCGTCTCGCCAGGCCAGGCTGCGCCCGGAGCAAGGTCCGGAGCGCGGCCGAAGTCGTTCTTTCCTAGCATGCCGCCGGGCACCCGCTACACGCGCGCGATGGTCACCTTGGAAAAATCCGCGATCTTCTCGGCGCCCTGGCCGAAGCCGGGCGGCAGGCGGCCGCGGCCGGGCGGCAGCTTCAGGCCGCGGCCGGCATGCACCTGGCAGTTGATGCCGCAGCGCTCCGGCCGGCGCGCGCTCGTCTGCTCCTGCCGCGCCTCGAGCTCGTCGTCGATCGCCTTGATCGTCATCTTGCCGACGATGTTGTCGGCCGTGGTCTGGTAGGCCGGGTTGATGATCGAGCGGCTGCGCTTGTAGGCGAGCACGGCGGCCGTGGTGGACGGGCCGTAGCTCTCCGTCGCGAGCTCGCTCTCGGCGATCGTCGCGCCGTCGAGGATGATCATCGCGGTCTGGATCCGGCCGACGTGCGGGCCGCGCGCGCCCGGCACGACGTGCGCCGGATCGCTGACGAGGCAGGCCTGCAGGGCGGGATCGTCTTTCAGAAAGCGGGAAACGAGCGGCACGGCGTCCTCCTTTCGGTCTCTGTCTCGGCATGAGGGCGAGGCATCACGGCGCCGGGTTCAGCACCTCGATCTCGTCGGCGGCGACGAAGTTCGACGTCGACGCATCGGTCGGGAACATCAGCCCGCGGTTGCTGTGGTGCAGGTGCAGGGCGTGGCCGATTTCGTGCGCGATGACGTGCACGTAGCGGTCGAAGCCGCCGGCGAGCAGCTCGATGAACACCACCGGCTGGGTGCCGTCGTCGATGGTCAGGCCGAGCGTGCCGGAGCCGCCGCTGTTGCGCTCGACGCTCCAGCACGGATAGACCGCGAAATCGACGAGATCGAGCAACTCCTTGCCGGTGGCGAAGCGGATCGCGTCCTCGACGTCCATGTTGCCGCGGACCTTCTTCGACGGCACGATCGGGTTGCCGATATCGTGCGGCACCATGACGTCGCGCATGTGGCCGAACTCCTCGAGCTCGACATTCGCCTGCTTCTCGAAGATCGGCCGCACCTTGTCCATGATGAACCGCGGCTCGATCCGCCCGCGCACGTCTTTCCGCAACGGATCGGACAGGAAGGCGAAGAAGAACTTGTAGCGCTTCACTTCCTTGACGCTGATCGTGAAGCTCCCCTCCGTCGGCAGCGAGCCGCCCTCGTCCTTGAAGGTGAGGAAGGTGAAGCCGGGGCTGCTGCCGAACACGGTGAAGCGGATCTCCGAGCGCGGCGGCAGCCGGGCCGCGCGCCCGAGCGAGCCGAGGTCGCTCACCTGCAACGGCGCGCCGGTCGACTGGGCGCGGAAATTGCCGATCCGCGCCTTGTTCGCATCGTTGACGACGATCAGCCCCGTCACATCGTCGGTCTTCGCGACGAGGTCGCGCGCGCCGTTATGCGCCGGCACCATCTGGTAGCCGGTGAACGGGTCGAAGCCGTCGAGCGAGAAGCCGAGCTTGTACTTGTCCATGATCTCCATGCGACGTCCCCTCGAAACGGTCCGGCACCGCCGGACCCGCCCCACTCAGAGCCCCTCCGCCGCAACGGCGAAGGCTTTTGAACCGGACCGCTGCCGCTGGCCGCGGCCGGTCCCATGCCCGTCCTTACGGGACGGCCGGCGCCGGCGCGGGCTTTGCGCTGCCGTCGCCTTCCTCGAGGTAGATCGTCCAGTCGCTGGCGAGCCCGGTGTCGATCTCGGCGAACTCCGCCGCCCGGTAGCCGCGGCGCCAGCAGTCGGTGATGCCGGTGATGGCGAACTTCCGCTTCTCGACGCACATCGAAACGCCGCCGGCGAGCACCTCGTTGTCGCGGATGTCGATGGCGTAGACGTAGACGAAGCGGCTCGTCATCGCCTCGCGCACCGGCGTCATGCAGCTCTTCGCCGCGATCGACCACCAGCCCTCGGTGCGGAAATCGCCGTTCGCCGGCAGGCCGAGCGCGACGTTGAGCAGGTAGCCGGTGCGGTTGCAGACCTTGAGCTCGGCGTTCGCGGAGGCGGGCAGGATCGCTGCGGCAAGGACGGCGAGCGGCAGGGTGCGGCGGAGGATCCGGCGCGCGGCGGGCAATTGGTGCATCGGTCGTCCTCCTTGTCTCTGAAGTGGTTGCCGGCGCCGCAGGGCCCCCTCATCCGCCCTTCGGGCACCTTCTCCCGCGAGGGGAGAAGGGATTTCTCGAGACCCCGCCAATCTTCCCTTCTCCCCTTGCGGGAGAAGGTGGCCGAAGGCCGGATGAGGGGTAGCGGCCTCTCCCCCCGCCCCTCAGTCCAGCGCGTAGGTGAACGCCCCATCCGCCACGTCCACCGCCACCGTGCTCAGCGGCGTCCGGTCGATCGAGCGCTTCAGGAACGCGCGCGACAGCGCCGGCAGCATGGTGCCGGTGATGATGTTGTCGATCATGCGGCCGCCGGAATCCGGGTCGTTGCACTGCGCCACGATGTGGTCGACCACCGCGTCCGAGAAGGTGAAGCGGGCGTCGTGGTTGTCGCGGATGCGCGCGCCGATGCGGCCGAGTTGCAGCCGCACGATGCCGGCGAGCATGTCGGGCGACAGCGGGAAATACGGCACCACGACGAGGCGACCGATCAGCGCCGGCGGGAACACGTCGAGCAGGTCCGGCCGCAGTGCGGCGGCGAGCTCGTCGGGATCCGGCCGCGCCGCCGGGTCGCGCGCCATGTGCATGATGCGCTCGGTGCCGACGTTCGAGGTGAGGATGATCAGCGTGTTCTTGAAGTCGATGCGCCGGCCGGTGCCGTCTTCCATCACGCCCTTGTCGAACACCTGGAAGAAGATCTCGTGCACGTCCGGGTGCGCCTTCTCGACCTCGTCGAGCAGCACCACCGAATAGGGCTTGCGCCGCACCGCTTCCGTCAGCCGCCCGCCCTCGCCGTAGCCGACGTAGCCGGGAGGTGCGCCCTTCAGCGTCGAGACGGTATGCGCCTCCTGGAACTCACTCATGTTGATGGTGATGACGTTCTGCTCGCCGCCGTAGAGCGCCTCGGCGAGCGCCAGCGCCGTCTCGGTCTTGCCGACGCCGGAGGGGCCGGCGAGCAGGAAGACGCCGATCGGCTTGTTCGGGTTGTCGAGCCGGGCGCGGCTGGTCTCGATGCGCTTGGCGATGGTCGCAAGGCCATGGCCCTGGCCGACGACGCGCTTGCCGAGGATGTCGGCGAGGTTGAGCACCGTCTCGATCTCGTCCTTCACCATCCGGCCGACCGGAATGCCGGTCCAGTCGGAGACGACGGAGGCGACCGCCTGCTCGTCGACATGGGCGTAGACCATGCGCTTCTCGGCCTCGATGCCGTCGAGCGCCGTGACCTTCTCGCGCAGCGTGGTGCGGTCGTCCGCCGCCTCGTCGCCCTTGCCGTCGACGGCGGCGCGCAAGGCCGCGATCTCGTCGACGATCGCCTTCTCGGCGGTGAACTCGCCCTCGAGGGTCGCCAGCGTCTCGCGCTCGGCGGCGACGAGGCCGTCGATCTCGGCGATGCGCTCCTCGTCGGCCGCGCCGAGGTCGCGCTCGCGCGTCAGTGCCGCCTGCTCCTGCTCCAGCGCCGCGATGCGCACGCGGCTGTCCTCGATCGCGGCCGGCACCGCGCTCTGGCTGATCGCGACGCGGGCACAGGCGGTGTCGAGCAGGCTCACCGCCTTGTCCGGCAGCTGCCGGGCGGGAATGTAGCGGTGCGAGAGGTTGACGGCGGCGACGATCGCCGCGTCCGAGATGCGCACCTTGTGATGCTTCTCCATCGGCGCGATCAGGCCGCGCAACATGATCGAGGCGCGGCCGACGTCGGGCTCGTCGATCTGCACCGGCTGGAAGCGCCGGGTCAGCGCCGGGTCCTTCTCGAAGTAGAGCCGGTACTCGGCGAAGGTGGTGGCGGCGATGGTGCGCAGCGTGCCGCGGGCGAGCGCGGGCTTCAGGAGGTTCGCCGCGTCGCCGGTGCCCGCCTGGCCGCCGGCGCCGATCAGCGTGTGCGCCTCGTCGATGAACAGGATCACCGGCGTCGGCGACGCCTGCACCTCGTCGATCACCGAGCGCAGCCGCTGCTCGAACTCGCCCTTCATCGAGGCGCCGGCCTGCATCAGGCCGATGTCGAGCGCGCAGAGGCGCACGTCGCGCAGCGGCGGCGGCACGTCGCCGCTAGCGATGCGCTGGGCGAAGCCCTCGACGACGGCGGTCTTGCCGACGCCGGCCTCGCCGGTGAGGATCGGGTTGTTCTGCCGCCGCCGCATCAGCACGTCGATGATCTGGCGGATCTCTTCGTCGCGGCCGAGGATCGGGTCCATCGTGCCGGATTTCGCCTTGGCGGTGAGGTCGATCGAGAAGCGGTCGAGTGCCGTCGTGCCCTTGGCGCCCGGCGCAGTCGCCGAGCCGCCCGCGCCGTCGGTGCCGGCGGCGGCGAGGCCCGAGCCGTCCATCGGGCGCAGGTTGTCCTCGTCCGAGTTCGACCAGGCGGCGCGGTGGTCGCTCGCGAGCTGGTCGACCGGGATCCGGCCGAACTCCTTGGAGAGGCCGGTCAGCACCCGGCGCAGCTCGGTCGACTTCAGCGCGCCGACCAGCACGTGGCCGGAGCGGATCTGCGTCTCGCCGAAGAACAGCGTCGCATAGTGCCAGCCGCGGTCGAGCGCATCGGCGATGTGGTTGGAGATGCCGGGCATCTCGGTCTCGTTGCGCCGGAAGCCGGTCACCGCCTCGGCGACGTCGGAGGCGAGCCGCGCCCGGTCGAGGCCGTAGTGGTCGACGGTGAGCACGAGGTCGCTGCGGTCCTTCTGCAGGAGGTGCAACACCCAGTGCGCCAGTTCGACGTTGCGGTTGCCCTGGCTCTTCGCGTGCCGGAGCGCCTGGAAGAACGCCTCGTAGCCGAGACGGTTGAGTTTGCCGGTGACGGCCTCGAGGCTGATGTCGGCCATGGTCAGTTGTCCTCCCCCTCGGGCGCTCGTCGGCGCGCCGCCAGCCTCTCGGCCAGATGAAACCGCGTGTCGGTTCTCATTTCACGGTCTGTCTCGGCCCAGTTCGGGGCCATCCAGCTGGTCCAGCCGAGCCGTCCGGCCTGCCCGAGCCGCACCGGCGCGACCTTGCCGGCCGGTATCGCGAGCTCGACGTCCCAGTCGAGCTCGTCGCCGAGAAACAGGTAGACCGCGTCGGCGATCTGCTCGGCGACCGTCCCGGTCGGCAGGAAGCGCTCGTAGTCGTCGAGGTCGCGCGTGAAGATGCGGATGCGGATCTTGTCCTCGACGCTGAACACCGAGCCGCCGAGCAGCGTGTCGACGCCGAGCCCGCACTGGCGCTGGCCGAGCCGGCTGCGGTCGGCGGGGTCGAGCACCAGCCAGGAGCCGACGAACTCGTCGATCTCGCAGGGTACGTCGAACAGCCCGGAGATCAGCCGCTTCAGCCGCGAGGCGCTCTTCACCTGCGGCGCGATCAGGCCGGCGAACTCGAGTTTCGCGAGGTCCGGCACGCTGTCCGCGCCGCGCGTGCCCGGCGAGGCGACGCCGATCGTGGCGCCGATGTAGCCGACGAAGCGGTCGGCGTCCGGCCGGTCGTGCTGCGCGATCGGCCGCGCATCGGCCCAGGCCCGGAAGAACAGCTGCAGGAAGCGGTGCTGGAACACGTCGGCGAAGCGCGGGAAGGCGTCGTCGCGGGCGAGCAGCCAGCCGTAGGTCTCCTCGGTGGTGGTGAGCGGCAGCGCGCCCTGCGGCCCGAACAGGCCGAGGAAACGCACCCCGAGCCGCATCCGGCCGGCGGCGTCGCGGCTGGCGCTGTCGAGGGTCGAGGCGGAAAAGTCGAGGAACGGATCCTGCGACAGCCGCACGAAATCCTCGGCGAGCGCGGCGCTGTCGCCGATGCGCGGCCGCTCCGGATGGCTGCGCTCGAGCCGGCGCATGATGGCGAAGAAGTCGTGCCGCCACGGCTCGGCGAGGAGGGAGTCGGCTACGCTCACAGCTCGCCCCGCGATCCGGTGCGCGCCGGCCAGCGCATGGTCTCGCCGCGCTCGGTGGTGCGGATCACCGTCTGGGTGAAATGATTGACGCCGACATATTCGGCGAAGAACCGCTCCAGCACCGCCCCCAGCAGGAAGGTGCCGGTGCCCTCGAACGCCTTCTCGTCGAGCAGCACGGTGACCTCGATGCCGCGTGCCGCGCCCGTGCCGGCGCGCTGGCGCAGCCGGCGCACGATCGGCCGGCTGTCGACGCTGCGCACGCCGCGGATGCGGCGCTCGGTGGCGCTGTCGGCGACGTCGGCAAAGAGGCCGAGCACCTCGCGCAGCGACTGGCCGGAGCGCCCGCCGGCGCGCTCGACGAGGCCGAGGTGGTTGAGGCTGAGCATGTTGATCAGCCGCCAGGCGACCTCGCCGCTGGTCGCCCGGTCGGTCTTGCCGGCGAGCGCGGTCGCCACCGGCTCGCGCGGCCGCGTCGGGCCGGCGATGCAGGACACCACCAGCGACACGTCGTCGAGGAAGCGGAAATCGGCGCCGCCGTCGCCGACCGGCAAATGCTCGGTGAGATGCCGGTTGGTGCAGAGCGCGCGCACGCTGAGTTCGGCGACGCCGTCGTCGTCGATCCCGTCCGGCTCGCCCAGCGACAGGAACATGTCGGTGCCGACGTAGTCCGAGGCGACGCCGTATTTCCGCTCCTCCGCCGAGCGCCGCCGCGGCAGCCGCCGCACGGTGTAGGCATAGGCCGACTGCATCCCCTTGAGGCCGCGCGGCGCCGAATAGAGCGGCGGCACCGGCACCTTGGTCGCCTGGCCGGCGATGTGCGCATAGACGTCGAGCACCCGGTTAGGCTCGAAGTCGAGCATCCGGCTGCGGTCGGGCACGACGTGGTACTCGTGCTGGTTGGCGCGCACCGGAATGCGGTCGAGCGTCTTCTCGAAGAGGTTCACCGCCGGCGCCGCCCCGAGCGCGAAGCTCTCGCGCCGGACGGCGGCGGAGAGCCGCGGGTTGACCTCGTCGAACACGAAGATCAGCTCGACCTGCTTGGAGGCGAGCTTCGGCATGACGGTCTCGAGCCCGATGAGGTCGAAGCCGAGGAACTTGCGCGGGAACATGAAATATTCGCGCAGGAGGTCGAAGCCGCGGAAGAGCCGCATGTCGTTCGGGAGCAGGGACTCCTCTTCCGCAAAACCGACCTGCCGCAGCGCCGCCTCGGGCACCCGCACCGCGACCGGATCGCCGAAACCGTCGAGGTGGCGGAACCAGATGCTCTGGCAATGCGCGAACAGCTGCTCGTAGAGCGCGACCGCGTCGGCCTCGGCGCCGGTGAGATGGACGCGCAGCTTGCGGGTCCGGCAGCCGGCGAAATGCATCTCCGGCTTGTCGCGCGCCGCCGCCTCGGCCGGCTCGTCCTCGGGGCGCTCCTGGGTGCGGTGGGTCAGCGTCAGGCGCAGGCCGGCGGCCGCCTGCGGCCCGACCGGCAGGCCGAGCGCCTGCAGCGGCCCCGGGGCGGCGAGATATTCCGCCGCCATGATCTCGAACGGCCAGAGTTCGATGTCGGAGCTGAGCCGGAAGCGGCAGGCGACACGGCGGTCGCGCTCGCGGTAGGTCGCGTCGAGATAGGCGCCCCGCTTCAGCGTCATGCCGTCGCGCAGCGCCGGATCGCCGAACGGCGGCGTGACGCGGGCGAGCAGCACCGAGGGCGTCGGCGCCAGATACTGCGGCACGAGCTGTTCGATCAGGCTGTGGGTGAATTCCGAGAACTCGTGCTTCAGCTTCAGCTGCACCCGGGCGGCGAGGAAGGCGGCGCCTTCGAGCAGGCCCCCGATCATCGGGTCCATCCGGTCGGCCATCAGCCCGCCGAGCCGCTCGGCAACCCCGGGATATTCCTCGGCGAACTCGCGCGCCTGCTCGTTGAGCAGCGCCAGTTCACGGTTGTAGAGGTCGAGGAATTCGCGGTTCATGGACGCCCCTTCAGAGCCTGTCGACCTTGATCAGCCCGGTGTCGAGCTCGACGTCGGCGATGAACTCGACCGCGGCGTTGACCGGATCGGAGACGAGGTCGGCCCGCACCAGGAAGCGGATCTTGAGATCGGGGATGTCGGGCGAGAGGTCGCGCCGCGCATCGATCGAGGCGGGCGCGAGGCGGGGCTCGAAGTCGGTCAGCGCCCGTTCGATTTCCGCCGCGATCTGGCCGACGTCGCCCTCGTCGAGGGTGCGGTGGACGAGATCGGGAAAGCCGAAGTTGAGGATCGAGCGGCGCACCTCGGGGAACGCCTCGAGGTCGACCGCCGAATCGAGATTGGTGGTGTTCATCAGCGCCGCGATGTCGCGCCCGACCTCGCGGCGGAGCAGTGCCTCGGTGATCGCGAAGCGGCTCGTCGTGCGCCGCGCCGCGATCACGCGCTCGCCGCCCTCGTCGCGCGCGTCGACCCGCTTGCGCGCATCGCGCGCTTCGAACGAGGCGCGGAACGCGTGCATCAGCGGCGGGGCGAGGCGGTCGGAACGGAGGGAGCGCGCCATCGGGATCTGGACACTTCACTGGTTTGCCGCCTGTCGGCCGGCGGGGCTGGTT
Organism: Methylobrevis albus; assembly: GCF_015904235.1. GTDB lineage: Bacteria > Pseudomonadota > Alphaproteobacteria > Rhizobiales > Pleomorphomonadaceae > Methylobrevis_A > Methylobrevis_A albus. The sequence goes on along the minus strand of NZ_JADZLT010000037.1, from coordinate 11,822 downwards.
GCCGCCTGTCGGCGACGGGGCTGGTTTGCCGCCCGGAGCCGGGGCGAAGGCGCACACAAAAATCCACCCACCCGAAAGGGCCGGACGGCCGCCCCTCGCGGAGCGGCCGTCCTGCAGGCGTCGGGTCGCAGGGCGCCGGATCAGGAGACCAGGTTGCCCGGGATGTCGACGGTGACCGGGATCGCCTCGCCGGCGGTGCCGTCCGCGTTCTGGATCGTGTAGGTCAGGGTGAACTCGGCGAAGTTCAGCGTGACGTTCTCGGTGAGGCGGTCTTCGCCGCCCGACCCGCCGGTCGAGCACGAGGTGATCATGATGTCCGTGAGCTCGATGACGACGTATTCGAGCGGGTTCTCGCCGGCCTTGCGCAGCGTGAGCTTGCCGTCGGCGATGTGCTTGCCGTTGGCGCAGAACTTCCAGAGCGTCGGGCTCGAGCGGTCGACGTACTTCGTCAGCGAGATGTCCTGCACCGAGAGCTTGCCCGCGCCCGAGCCGCCGCCCATGTGGGTCGTGCCGCTCTGCGAGACGCCCCAGGACCAGGCCAGCACGTCGATCTCGTCGACGTGGCCCTGCGCGTCCTGCGCTTCGCCGGTAACGTCCGCGAGCTTAAGAAACATATCCATAGCCATGATAAAGTCCCTCCATCAATGATTTGGACCGGCTTGGTCCCCGGCTTGCCGTCATTCCGTGGGGACCACCCCCGGCCGGTCTCTTCGGTGCCGTCGCTTCGGTCTTACGGTCTGCCGGATCGCCCTTTTCTGTCGGTCCGGGCGATCCGGCGGGGTGTCTTGAAAATTATTTCTCGGCCGGCAGGCGCGAGACGAGGCTGATGCCGACGTCCATGCCTTCGAGCTGGAAATGCGGGCGGAGATAGAAGCGGGCGGAATAATAGCCCGGGTTCTCCTCGTTCTCCTCGACGATCACCTTGGCCTCGGCGAGCGGCTTGCGCGCCTTGGTCTGCTCCGACGAGTTCTTCGGGTCGCCGTCGACGTAGCGGGTGATCCAGGTCTGGAGCCACTTGCGCAGCTCTTCCTTTTCCTTGGTCGAGCCGACCTTGTCGCGCACCATGCACTTCAGGTAATGCGCGAAACGCGACACCGCGAACATGTACGGCAGGCGCGCCGACAGGTTGTCCGAGGCGGTGGCCTCGGGCTTGTCGTAGAGCTTGGGCTTGTACAGCGACTGCGCGCCGATGAAGGCCGCCTTGTCGGTGTTCTTGCGGTGGATGAGCGGGATCAGGCCGGCCTTAGCCAGCTCCGCCTCGCGCCGGTCGCTGATCGCGATCTCGGTCGGGCACTTGAGGTCGACGCCGCCGTCGTCGGTCGGGAAGGTGTGCGTCGGCAGGTTGATCACCTCGCCGCCCGACTGCACGCCGCGGATGCGCACCGTCCAGCCGTGCTCCTTGTAGGCCCGGTTGATGTTGGTCGCCATCGCGTAGGCGGCGTTCATCCAGGCGTACTTCTCGCCCTTGTGGCCGTCCGTCTCCTCCTCGAAGGCGAACTCTTCCACCGGCTCCGACTTCGCGCCATAGGGCACGCGCGCCAGCACCCGCGGCAGGCAGAGGCCGACGTAGCGGGAATCCGCCGCGTCGCGCAGGCCCTTCCAGGCCGCGTAGTCGGGCGTGTCGAACACCTTGCCGAGGTCGCGCGGATTGGCGAGCTCGGTCCAGGCGTCCATGCCCATCAGCGCCGGGTCGGCGCCGGTGAAGAACGGCGCGTGCGCGGCGCTCGCCACCTTGCCGAGGTCGCGCAAGAGCTGCACGTCGACCGGGTTCTGGCTGAAGTAGTAGTCGCCGATCAGGCAGCCGTAGGGCTCGCCGCCGAGCTGGCCGAACTCGTGCTCGTAGATCCGCTTGAACAGCGGGCTCTGGTCCCAGCGCGCGCCGGGATAGAGCTTCAGCATGCGCGACAGCTCGTTCTTCGAGATGTTGAGCACGCGGATCTTCAGCGAGGCGTCGGTCTCGGAGTTGTAGACGAGATAATGCAGCCCGCGCCACGTGCTCTCGATCTGCTGGAACTCGGGCGCGTGGATGATCTCGTTCATCTGCGCCGAGAGCTGCTCGTCGAGACGGGCGATCATCTCCTCGATGGTGTCGAGCACGTCGTCCTTCACGACGCTGGAATCGGCGAGCGCCTGGCTCACCAGCGTCTGCACGGCGTTCTCGACCTCGGTCGCCGCACGCTCGCTGCGCGGCTTGAAGCTCTGCTTGAGGAGGGACGCGAAATCGTCGAGCTCCTCGACGGCGGCGACGGGTGCGCCGGCCTGGCGTTCGGTTTCTGCAGCCATGATGCTTCCCCCCTTATGCTTCGGTCGGGCCGGACTTGTCGGCCATGCGCGCCTTCAGCGCCGCCATGAGCTGCGGGTCGGCGAGGAGCTGCTTCAGCTTGTCCTCGGCCTGCACCTTGCCGTCCATGTAGCGGAGCAGGTTCTGCAGCTGTTCGCGCGCTTCCAAGAGCTTGGCGAGCGCCGGCACCTGGCGGGCGACCGCGGCCGGGCTGAAGTCGTCCATCTTCTTGAACTTCAGCTCGACGCCGAGCTGTTCGCCGCTGCCCTCGCCGAGCTTGTTCGGCACGCGCATGCGCACGCCCGGCTCGATCGAGGCCATGCGCTTGTCGAAGTTGTCCATGTCGAACTCGGTGAAGCCGCGGTCGGCGACCTCGGGCTTCTCGACCCCCGACGCCGGGCCGGACAGGTCCGACATGACGCCCATCACGAAGGGAAGCTCGACGAGCTTCTCGGCGTTGTAGGGATCCTCGTAGGTAATGTGGACGCGCGGCGCCCGGTTCCGCTTGATGAATTTCTGGCCGCTGTCGGATGCCATGATCGTTGCTCCCCTCGATTGAATGACTGGCGTCGAAATCCGGCCGGACATGGGGGGTGGGCCCACCGCGAGGCCCGCCGGCTCTCACCGGTCGCCTTACGGTCTGCCCACACCCCGTCTCCGGCCCTGCTTCCGCAACTTTCCGTCCCGGCGTTTCTCGCCCGGACCGTTCCTCCCCGGCCCGCTTCCCGCGGGCACCTCCCGGCCGGCCGGCCGGCTTGCGATCACTCGGTCAGCATCTTCACGATCTTCTGCTGCACCCGGCCATGCCCGTCGCGCACCGCGGCGGCATGCAGCGTGTCGAACAGCGCGAAGCCGGCCCGCATCTTCAGCGCCTTCACCGAGCGGCCACTGCGCAGGAATTCGGCCAGCTGCCGCTCGTAGGAGCCCGATTTCGCGAGATCCGTGTCGGTGGTGCCCTGGATCCAGGCGTGATGCTCCAGCCCGGCGAAATCCGGGTCGTCGCGCAGCTTGTTCGACGCGCTCTGGTAGATGCTGTCGCCGCCCGTCGCCCCCGCCGACCCGCGCAGCTCGGGATCGGCCGGGTTGTCGAACGCGGCATCGATCAGGCCGACGTAGCCGGCTTTCAGCGCCGTGCCGTCGGCGAGCTTGCGCCCCGCGATCGCCCGGGTCACCGTGAGCGCGTTGCGCCCGCCGATGCTGTAGCCGTAGACGACGATCATCCCCATGTCGGCGCCGGCCTTCAGCGCCGCCTCGAGCTCGGCGACCACCTTGTCGGTCGCCTTCGTCGTCGGGTCGCTGCCGGGGTTCGCCCGGCCGCCGCCGCCGTTGAAGTTGATGATCACCACCGGCTTGTGGCCCTTGAGGTAGGCCGGCGTGTCGATCATCTTCCGCAGCGCCTCGACGTCCGGCACGTTGATCGCCGGCGCGCCGTCGGTCGATTCCTGGCCGGCCTTGGCGTCGCGCGGGTCGAAGCCGAGCATGCGCACGACGATGTCCTGGAACACCGGATCGCCGGTCGGCACCGGGCCGGGCCGCGGGTGCGCCGCTTCCCACTTGCGCATCTCGCGCTCGAGCTGCGCCATCGTCTTCTTGCCGACGATCCCGTCGGGCCGGACCTGGCCCGGGCCGAGGATGTTGCGCGGCGGCCCCTTGAACTTCAGCACCGCCTCGACGGTCTTGTCGCCGTAGAAGCCCGGGCCGGATTCGGCCGTCGGGAGAAAGTCGGCCGGGATCACCTCGAGCAGCACCAGCGCATCCTGGATCTGCTGCACGAAGGTGCCGCGGTCGCCGCGCTGGACGTGGAACGGGTCCTGGTGCAGTGCCTTCTGCAGCCGGTCCTCGTGCCGGAACTGCGCCGAGGTAAGGGTCGTGATCACATCGTCAGCCATGGGGGCCTCCTGCCGGAACGCTGGTGAGACCCGGCCTTACGGTCCGCTGCGGTGCTCTCCAGGACACGACGGACATGGCGATCAGCCCCCCGCCTTCATCGTCTTCAGCGCCGCCTCGGGCAGGATGTCCTTGAGCAGGCCCGCGAAATCGCGCGACGACAGCAGCTTCGCCCGGTCGATCAGCAGCGGGATCGGGCTCGACGGCTCGGCCGCCCGGTAGTAGCCCGCGACCTGGTCGAGCAGGCCGACCGCGGCCTGCCGCGTCTCGATCGGCGGCAGGGCGGCGGCGACGTCGAGCGGCGGCGAGGCGGCCGCGAGCCGGCTGACCGCCACCGTGAACGCCGGCTCGCCGCCGACGTGGATGCGCGCCGCCTCGGCGTGGCCCGGCACCAGGATCTGCATCACCTCGAAGAGGTTCTTGCCGATGAGCTGGCTCGCCTGCCGCACAAGCAGGATCGCCGGGCTCGACGGCTCGAAGCGCTCGAAATAGCCGAGCGCCGCGGCGAGCGCGGCGGCGGCCTCGCCCTGGCTGTTGATGCGGCCGGCCGGTCGCGCCGCCGGGGCCGCGGAAGCCGGCGTGTCGTCGCCCTCCTCCGGCGCGTCCGGTTCGGCCTCGCCCGCGACCGGCGCCCCCAGCGCCGCGCCGGGATCGCGCCGCCCGACGGCGTCGTCGAGCAGCGCCAGCATGCGGTCGACCAGCGGCGGCAGCCGCTCGAGCCGCACCGCCTGTTCGAAGCCCGCCATCGCCACCGCGACCGAGCGCAGGCCCGCGAGCCCGCCCTGCAGCGCCGCCAGCGCGTCCCGCGTGGCGATCAGCGCGCCGAGGTCGGCTTCGAGCAGGATGCGCTCGATGGTGCCGGCGTCGGGCATCTGCTCGCCGTCGCGCGCCTTGACTTCGCCCGACGCCACGAGATGCGCCCGGAAACTCAGCGTGCCGAGCCGCCCGGCCTCGACCAGCGGCGCGTATTGCAGCGGCAGCAGCACCGGCGCCATGTCGTCGAGCGTATAGAGCGGCGCCATTCGCATCAGGAAGTCGCCGTCCTCGCCGCGCGGGTTGATCTCCTCCCAGTGGTCGGTCATCAGCCGGGCGGCGGCGGCGACACAGGCCGAGAAGCCGGCGACATCGCGCTTCAGCAGCGCGAGCTTGCCGAGCAGCAGCAGCAGCCGGACGTCCTTGGTGCGGTCGACGAGGCCGAGCCCGGTGGCGATCGCCCCGCCGAGATCGACGGCGCTCGGATCGAAGGAAAAGAACGACGCCGGCAGCATGCCTTCGGCCGTCGCCGCGAAGCCGAGGAAATCGGCATCGCCGGCGGCGTCGAGGTCGGGACCGCACGCGGACCCGGCCGAGACCGGCTCCACCAGACTGTCGAACGCGAGAGTAGCCATGGGGCTTGCTGAGCCGATCCTTGCGCGCCTTGACCGCAGCCGCGGCCAGAACTGGAATGATACCCGGCGACCGTCGCCGCCGCGCCGCTGCCCGGACAGGCCGCGACCACCGCCGGCCCGGATGGACCCGCTCGTCCGCCTCACCCGGCATCGCCGCGCTCTATGAACTGATGCGACCGTTCGCCCCGAGGCGGAGCGCCACCACCCTTCGAAAAACCCGCAGCCGGCAGACCGTAATGTCCGAGGCGAGACCCATCGCCGATGGCCGGCGAAAGTTCGTCAATGGCCTCGACTATGCCCGTTCAAATGTGTATCGTCAAGTATATTTACTTGTAGATACAGCTTTCCACAGTGGTGCTCCGATGGCTGCCAAGTTGAGGCAAGATTACAGAACGGCTTCCATGACGAGTCCGTTCGGCGAGAACGAGGTCGTCATCGAATCTTTTCGGGGCACTGAGGGTTTGAGCGAGATCTTCGATTTCAGGATCGAGGCATTGAGCGAGACGGAGAACCTCAACTTCGACAAAGCAATTGGAGAAAAATTCAGCGTCACGATCAATGCCGCGGGCGGCGAGGACCGTCTGTTCAACGGCCTATTGGTGGAGGCGAACTGGGGCGGCGTCAAGGGCGGCCTGCACCGCTACGAACTGGTGCTGCGGCCCTGGCTGTGGCTGCTGTCGTTCAGCACCGACTGCCGCATCTTCGCCGAGAAGAACGTCCCCGACATCATCCGGGAGATCTTCCGCGACAGCGGCTTCACCGACTTCCGCCTCACCCTGACCGAGTCCTACCCGACGCTCGAATATTGCGTCCAGTACCGCGAGACGTCGCTCGATTTCGTGCTCCGCCTGATGGAAGAGAACGGCATCTACTATTTCTTCGAGCATACCAAGGAGAAGCACACGCTGGTGCTGGCCGATGCGCGATCGTCGCACAAGCCGTGCCCGGGCCTCGCCAAGGTGCCGTTCTGGCCGCTCGAGGGCGACTCCCGCCGCGACCGCCAGACGCTGGAAGACTGGCGCGCCCATCGCCGGCTGCGCACCGGCACCTTCTCGCTCACCGATTACGATCCGCTGCAGCCGAACGCCGAGCTCGACGCCGACGCCGAGGGCGACGGCCCGAAGCCGAAGCCGCTGGAGAAGTACGACTATCCCGGCCGCTACATCGACCGCGAGGAAGGCCGCCGGCTGGCGCGGGTCTGGATGCAGGCCGAGCACGCCGAGGACCGCCGCCGCCAGGCGCGCGGCACCGCCGTCTCGCTGCTGCCCGGCGGGCTCGTCACCCTCGAGAAGCATCCGACCGCGGCCGAGAACGCCGAGTATCTCGTCGTGCGCTGCCAGCACCGCTACGAAGCCTCGCGCTTTCGCAGCACCGGCGGGGCGATTGCCGGCGGCGGCGACCCGGAATACGCCGGCATCTTCGACCTGCAGCCGTCGTCGCGGCCCTATCGCCCGCCGGAGGTGACCCCGAAGCCGCGCATCTCCGGGCCGCAGACGGCGAAGGTGATCTGCGGCGACGGCGAGGAGATCGACGTCGACAAGCATGGCCGCATCACCGTGCGCTTCCACTGGGACCGCAAGAACAACCTCTCGCGCCGGGTGCGCGTCGCGCAGGTCTGGGCCGGCAAGGGCTGGGGCGGCGTGTTCATTCCGCGCAAGGACCAGGAGGTCGTGGTCGAGTTCCTCGAGGGCGACCCCGACCAGCCCCTCGTCGTCGGCGCGGTCTACAACGGCGAGAACACCCCGCCCTACGACCTGCCCGGCGACAAGAACATCGCCGGCTGGAAGACTCAGTCGACCAAGGGCGGCGGCGGCAACAACGAGTTCACCTTCGACGACACCGCCGGCAACGAGGTGATCCACACCTTCGCCGAAAAGGACCTGAAGACCGAGGTGAGCAACGTCGCCTCCTACAGCTACGGCGCCGAGCTCAGCCAGCCGCGCAGCGGCGCCGCGCTGTTCACCGAGGTCGAGAAGGGCGACGAGAAGCGCGTCATCAAGCAGGGCGATCGCAAGACCAATCTCGAGATGGGCTCCGATATCCTCGACGCCGCCCAGAAGATCACGATGACGGCGAATGTCGAGATCAAGCTGCAGGTCGGCGCCAGCAAGATCACCATCGACCAGAAGGGCATCAAGCTCGACGCCCCGATGATCGAGATCAACGGCGCCGCCCTCGTCAAGGTCAACGCGCCGATGACCAAGGTCGACGGCTCGGCGACGCTGATGCTGACCGGCGGCATCGTGAAGATCAACTGACTTCCCCCCACGGCGTGCCGCGGGGCATGACACCAGGACTGCCGGCCGCTCGGGCCGGCGCAGCGTCGCCAGCGGCGGAGCAGGCATGTCGTCGAGGATCCGTTTCACCACCGCCCGCCAGGTCTTCGAGGCCTTCGCCAGCGCGAACCGCGACATCGTCGCGCCGCCGTCGGACGACGCGCCGCTCGATTTCCTGCGCGGCCTCGCCGGCTCGCCGACGCCGGAGGACGCGATCTCGTTCTGCGCCTACCTGTTGCCGCGCCGCGAGGCGGTGTGGTGGGTGTGCCAGTGCCTGCGCGCCATGGGCGCGGCCGGCAGCCCCGCCGACGAACGCAGCATCGCCGCCGCCGAAGCCTGGGTGCGCGAGCCCGAGGAAGCCGCCCGGCAGGTGGCGCTCGCCATCGGCGAGGCGGCCGATCCGGCGAGCCCCGCCACCTGGGCGGCCTTCGCCGCGGCGTGGTCCGGCGGCAGCCTGTCGGCACCGGACCTGCCCGTGGTGCCGCCGCCGGCGCAGCTCACCGCACAGGCGGCGCGGGCGGCGCTCCTCACCGGCATCGCCCGCGTCGGCGTCGACCGCCGCGCCTACTGGCTGAAGGCCTGCGTCGATGCCTGCATCCGCTTTGCCGGCGGCGGCGAGGCGCGGCCGTGACGGCGCACAGCCTCGCCCCGCATCGAATCAGCCACTTGGAGAGGCCGGGGGCCCCGGTCTATGATCGTTTGAGGGGGCAGGTTCGGATGACGCGACCGACGACGCGGACGAGGGGCGCCGGGCGATGCCGGCAACCGGCCGCCGTCCCGACGTACCGCGAGCGGATGGCCCGATGACGCTGCGCCTCACCATCGAAAATCAGGACCGGCTGCCGGACGGCGGCCCGATGCAGGTCGAGATCGACGGCCGCGGCCTCGACGTCGGCCGCGACCAGCACCTCGACTGGACCCTGCCCGACCCGAGCCGCTACATCTCCGGCAAGCACTGCGAGATCCGCTTCCGCGACGGCGGCTACTGGCTGTCGGACGTCTCCACCAACGGCACCTTCCTCAACGGCGCCGACTTCCGCATGCAGTCGCCCTACCGGCTGCGCAGCGGCGACCGGCTGACGATCGGCCAGTACATCGTCCGCGTCGACATCCCCGGCGAGGTGGCGGCGCAGCCGGCCGGCGGCTTTGGCGCCGGACCAGCCGCCCCCGGCGCCCCCGGCGGCGACCTCTGGGGCTGGGCGGGCACCGCGGCGCCGCCGGTCGCGCGCGCCGCGGTGATGGCGCCGCGCGCCGCCGCCCCGCCGCCGCCCGATTTCCTCGACTGGGCCGCCGCCCTCGACCCGATGACCGCACCGTTCCCCGGCGTCGGCGCCCCGCCGCCGATCGGACACGCCCCGCCGCCGCCGGGACTGCCCCCGCTCGCGCCCCCACCGGCCCCCGCCGGCTTCGGGGCCGGCTTCGACCGCCTGCCGCCGCTCGCCCCGCCCGCGGCCCCTGTCACCGGCGATCTCTGGGGCGCCCCGGCGCCCGCCGCCGCCCCGGTCGACTGGGGCGCGCCGCCGTCCTCCTCGCCGATGTTCCCCGACGCTGCGGCGCTGGACGAGGCGTCGATCCCGCGCCCGCGCCGTCCGGCCCCGGTGGACGAGACGCCGCTGGCCCCGCTCGCGCCGCCCCGGCCCGCCGCCGAACCGCCACCTGCCGCCGCCGGCTTTGCCGCGCTGCCGCTCGTCGACCCCTACGCCCAGCCACCGCTCGCCGAGGCGCCCGCCCCGCTGGCCGCGCCGCCCGGCCCCCCGCCCGCCGCCGCGCCCGCGCCCGCGTTCGAAGCATCGTTCGATGCCCCGTTCGATCCCGCGCCGGCAGCAGCCCCCGGCGTCGGCGATGCCGCGCTGCTCGCCCGCATCGCCCGCGCCGCCGGCCTGCCGCCCGACGCCTTCGCCCGCCGCGACCCCGGCGCCGTCGCCGACGAGATCGGCGCCCTGATCCGGCTCTCGGCCGACGAACTGCGCCAGATGCTCGCCGCGCGTGCCGAGACCAAGAGCCTCGTGCGCTCCTCGTCGCGCACCATGGTGCAGGCCTTCGACAACAACCCGCTAAAGTTCAGCCCGACCACCGAAGACGCGCTGAAGATCATGTTCGGGCCGCGCACGCGCAGCTATCTCGACGGGCCGGGCGCCGTGCGCGAGGGCTTCGCGGATCTGAAAGCGCACCAGCTCCAGACCTACGGCGCCATGCAGGGCGCGATCGAGGCTCTGTTCGAGGATCTCAGCCCCGACCGCATCGACGGCGACGCCGGCACGGAGCGCGGCTTCGGCGGGCTGGTAGGATCCCGTAAGGCACGCCTGTGGGACGTCTACGTCGAGCGGTGGAAGGCGAAGGCACAGCGACATGACGGTCGCCTTGTCGATGCTTTCATGCTTCTCTTCGCCGAATGCTACGATCGGCTGCAGCGCAAGGATCGCTGACGGGGCCGCCGGTCGGACATCCGCCGCAAGGCGGCGTTTCATAGTTGAATTTTTTGTCGCGGCGCGGTCGCCCGAGGGGCCGTCCGCAGTCGTCCGTTTTGAATTTGAGGGTCCGCTCCGGCCATGCCGTGGTACAGCAAAGTCGTCTGGTCCGAGGGCCTGTTCCTCCGGCCGCACCATTTCCAGCAGAACGACCGCTATCTCGAACATCTGGTCGAGAGCCGGGTCCGCCACGTCTCGCCCTATCCGTGGGGCTTCGCCGCGGTGGAGATCGACCGCGACCTCGCGCAGCAGAGCCGCTTCGCGCTGCGCCGCGCCGCCGGCATCATGCCCGACGGCATGCCCTTCGACCTGCCCGCCGACAGCCCGCTGCCCGCACCGATCGAGGTGCCGGAGGCCGCAGCCGGCCACCTCGTCTGGCTGTCGCTGCCGGCCGCGATCCCCGGCAGCCGCGAGATCGACCCCGAGCCGGTGGAGAGCGCCGCGCGCTGGGTGACCGGCACCGACCCGATCATCGACAGCGCCGCCCAGCTCCGCATCGAGGAGGAGATCGACGTCGCGCATCCGCGCTTCAGCTACGAGATCCGCAAGACCGCGAAGCCCGGCTACGTCGCGCTGCCGATCGCCCGCATCGTCGAGGTGCACGACCGCACCATCGTCTTCGACGAGAAGTTCGCCCCGCCGGTGCTCTTCACCGCCGCGCATCCGACCGTCGACGGCTGGCTCGACCGCGTCATCGGCTGGATCGGCAACAAGCTCGACGAACTCGCCCGCTACGCCGCCGACCCCTCCGCCGGCGGTGGCCTGCAGAGCGCCGATTACCTGATGCTGCAGATGCTGAACCGGGAGATCCCGGTGCTGAAGCATTTCCGGCGCAGCCGCGCGGTGCATCCCGAGCGGCTCTTTGAGGAATTCCTGCGCATCGCCGGCGAACTCGCCACCTTCACCACGCCCGAGCGCCGCGCCCGCGACTATCCCGACTACGACCAGAACGACCTCGAGGCGACGTTCGGCCCGCTGGTGCGCGACATCCAGGAGTTCCTGAGCGCCCGCATGGATCGCCGCGCGATCCGGCTCGAGCTGATCGAGCGGGCGGCCAACGCCTATGTCTCGACGGTGAAGGACCGCTCGCTGTTCCGCAACGCGACGCTGGTGCTGGAAGTCTCCGCCCGGCGGCCGCTGACCGAGATCCAGCAGCAGTTCCCGCACATCTTCAAGGTCGGCCCCAACACCAAGATGAACGAGATCGTCAATGCCCACCTGCCGGGCATTCCCCTCGTCCACCTGCCAACGCCGCCGCCGCAGATCCGCGCGATCTCCGACCACGTCTATTTCTATCTCGACCGCACCTCGCCGCTCTGGCCGGAATTCAGCACCGCGAGTGCGATCGGCATGCATTTCGCCGGTGACTGGCCCGAGCTCGCGCTCGAACTCTGGGCGATCAGGGAAGACCGTCGATGAGCGACGAACCGTTCGATCCCTTCGGGCGGCGCGACCGCACCATCATCCGGCCGAACCCCGGCGGCCGCCGGCCCGCCGCCCCCGGCGACGCGCAGGGCGCGCC
>NZ_JADZLT010000036.1 GCF_015904235.1 Methylobrevis albus | reverse complement strand
CTCAACGCCATCATCCGGGACAAGAAACCATGGCAAAGCGCTTGACCCGAAACACAGTCGCTCCCCCGCTTCGCAGGAGAGGGGACGATGGGCGATAGGGCCTTCGCCCCACGAAGGCTGCGCCGAATCGAAGCGCCGATGAGGCGAACGCGCTAACCTCCTTCGTCCCCTCTCCTGCGAAGCGGGGGAGGGACAGGGAGAGGGGCGCCCCACGGCAAGGCCCGACCTACACCAGCGCCCGATCCAGAAACGCCAGCCAGTTGCCGCTCAGCAGCTTCTCCGTCAGCTCCTCCCCGAACCCATGCTGCCGCATCGCCTCGACCAGCACCGGCAGCCCGGCCGCGTCGCCGATCGTGGCGGGCACTTCCGCGCCGTCGAAGTCCGAGCCGAGGCCGACGTGGTCCTCGCCGGCGAGGTCGATCATGTGGTCGAGGTGGCGCAACATGTCGCTGAGTGGCGTGTCGGCGCGCATCTGGCCGTCGGGGCGCAGGAAGGCGGTGGCGAAGTTGAGGCCGACCATGCCGCCGCTGTCGCCGATCATGCGGAGCTGGTCGTCGGTGAGGTTGCGGGCGTGCGGCGAGACGGCGTGCGCGTTGGAATGGGTCGCGACCAGCGGCCGGTCACTGAGGCGGGCGACATCGCGAAAGCCTGCCATCGTCATGTGCGCGAGGTCGACGATGATGCCGAACTCGTCGCAGCGCTTCACCAGCGCCTTGCCGAGGTCGGTGAGCCCCGGGCCGGTGTCGCCGTCGGACGGATAGCGGAACGGTACGCCGTGGCCGAAGATCGTCGGCCGGCTCCAGACCGGGCCGAGCGAGCGCAGGCCCGCGGCATGCAGCACGTCGAGCATGTGGAACGCCGGGTCGATCGCCTCGGCGCCCTCGATGTGGAAGATCGCCGCCAGCGCCCCGCGCCGGATCGCCGCGCGCACCTCGACGCCGCTGCGGCAGACGGCGAAGGCGCCGTCGCTCGCCCGCTCGGCGCGCACGAGCAGCGCCGCGAGATGCGCGATCCGCGCCTGCGCATAAGTGAGCTCCAGCGCCGGCGGCAGCGGCAGGTCGTAAGCCGCGCCGCTCATCTCGAAGGCGGTGGGCAGGCCGTCGTGCGGCGGCGGCGCCCAGAGCGCGAAGAAGCCGCCGACCAGCCCCCCGGCCCGCGCCCGCGGCAGGTCGATGTGCCCTTCACCGTCGCCGCGCAGGAAATCGGCGACCGGATCGGCCGTCGCCTTCACCGCGAGCCGGAGCAGCGTGTCGTTGTGGCCGTCGAAGACGGAGAGGGGGGCGCCAGGGGCAGGGGATGTCATCCCCCGATCCTAGAGATTCGCCGGCCGAAGGAAAGCGGGGGAAGTTGTCTGTTGGATTGGCGGATGAGGTTCGGGGCCAAACATCAAAAATGAAGAGTGTCTCTTGACAGATATTTATATTTATATTAAATTCTAATCATCAGCGGTTGCCTGATAAACATCTCTGCTAAGGAGTCTGAGACATGGTCGAGTATGATGCGCGTCGGGGAGCAATTTTTCCCAGTCGTCTCGCAAGAATTATGAAGGAAAAACGGCTCAGTCAGTCTGAGATCGCAAAAAAAGTTGGGTATACGCCGACCGCAATTTGGAACTGGCTGCAAGGAAATACATTGCCGAGACCGGAAACTTTGGCCTCCTTGGCGGAAACATTGAATGTTAGAGAGGAATGGTTGATGGGGGAGACTGAGCAGCGCTCAAGGGGCCCAATTGATGAAGGTATTGAAGCAACCGAAGTAGAAGACGAATCTGGGATTGAGGGCGAACCGCAGGTTTTCTCAATTTCGCTTCTAGTTGAATCGCTGCGAACCGAACTGGCATCAGCCACTGGTTTTGAGCTCGAGCAAATTAAAATAAAGGTGGAATTTGCTTCGTAAAATTAAATGTAAAATTCTATAAGGATGCTCGCTGCGCGGCCTCTCACTGAAGGCCCGGCAGGGAGCATCCCCAACTTGAAAGGCCTCAGCCGCCCGCAGCCCGAAAGATCTGCTGGCGGATGCGGCCGTCTTCCATCGGCTTCGGGGTCGCGAACGTCATGCCGAGCGCCTGCCAGACGTCGACGAGCGCGTCGGCGAGCTGCTCGATCAGCAGGTCGTCGTGCAGCGGCGTCGGGGTGATGCGCAGCCGTTCGGTACCACGCGGCACGGTCGGGTAGTTGATCGGCTGGATGTAGATGCCGTGCTTCTCGAGCAGGAGGTCGGACGCCTGCTTGCAGAGATCCGGGTCGCCGACGAGCAGCGGCACGATGTGCGTCTCGCTCGGCATCACCGGCAGGCCGGCGGAGGCGAGCACCGCCTTGGTGCGGGCGGCCTGGCGCTGCTGGCCCTCGCGCTCGGCGCAGCTCTGCTTCAGGTGGCGGATCGAGGCGGTCGCAGCGGCGCACAGCGCCGGCGGCAGCGCCGTCGTGAAGATGAAGCCCGGTGCGTAGGAGCGCACGGCGTCGACCAGCGACGCCTTGCCGGCGATGTAACCGCCCATGACGCCGAAGCCCTTGGCGAGCGTGCCCTCGATGATGTCGATGCGGTCCATCACGCCGTCGCGCTCGCAGATGCCCGCGCCGCGCGCGCCGTACATGCCGACCGCATGCACCTCGTCGATGTAGGTGAGCGCGCCGTACTTGTCGGCGAGGTCGGCGATCGCCTCGATCGGGGCGACGTCGCCGTCCATCGAATAGACCGATTCGAACACGATCAGCTTCGCCCGGTCGCGGCCGGCCTGGCGCAGCAAATCTTCGAGGTGATCGAGGTCGTTGTGGCGCCACACCTGCTTGGCGACGCCGGCGTTCTTGACACCGGCGATCATCGAGGCGTGGTTGAGCGCGTCGGAGAGGATCAGGCAGTCGGGCAGCAGCTTGGCGATGGTCGAGATCGCCGCCTCGTTCGAGACGAAGCCCGACGTGAACAGCAGCGCCGCTTCCTTGCCGTGCAGGTCGGCGAGTTCGGCCTCGAGCTGCACCAGCGGATGATTGGTGCCGGAAATGTTGCGCGTGCCGCCGGCGCCGGCGCCCATGCGCGTCGCCGTATCGGTCATCGCGGCGAGCACTTTCGGATGCTGGCCCATGCCGAGGTAGTCGTTCGAGCACCAGACGGTGATCTCGCGCGTCTCGGTCTCCCGCCGCCACAGGGCGGTGGGGAAGCGACCGGCAACCCGCTCGAGGTCGGCGAAGACGCGGTAGCGCTGCTCGTCCTTGAGCGCGGCTACGGCGGTCTCGAAAATCGCGTCGTAGTTCATGCCAACCCTTAGAGCGTTTCCAATCCACGGCCACCTTATAGCGCCATGGGCCGGATGTCGAAAGTCACTTTGCCGCGCGACTTGTAGAGACCGCGCATGACGCGGTCGGGGACTTTCGGGCCCATCCGCATTTTCATTTAGGCGCCCTCGGCAGCGCCGCGCGTTGATCCGGATCAACCCGCCCGGATCAACCCGTCTGGATCAACCCGTCTCGATCAATCCACCCAGGGCCGATCCCGTTCCCATCCTGCGCCCGGCGACTTACCGGATCGTTTCGGTCCGCGCCTGTCGGTAGATGGAAACAGCGGCCGCCCGGTCAACGGCTTCTTTATGTTTCTTGGGCAAGCTCCAAGCATGGCCGTCCACGTCCGCGAACGCGGGCGCGGCGTCGAGGCCAGTCCGATTTTGCGCGAAGGTGCCGCGAGGGTGCAGCTCGATCTATCGTCCCTGACCTTCCTGGTGGTCGAAGACAGCGCGTACATGCGCACCATCCTGCGCACCATGCTGCAGGGGTTCGGCGCGCGCCGCATCGTCGAGGCGGAAGACGGTGCCTCGGGCCTCGAAGCGATGGACCGCGCCAATCCGGACATCCTGATTCTCGACTGGGTGATGCCGATCCTCGACGGCGCCGACATGGTGCGGATGATCCGCACGCCGAAGAACCCGTTCGCCTACATCCCGATCATCATGGTCACCGGCCACACCGAGCGCAGCCGCATCGTCGAGGCGCGCCGCCTCGGCATCCACGAACTGCTGTGCAAGCCGATCTCGGCCAAATCGCTCTATCACCGCGTGCAGAGCGTGATCGTGTCGCCGCGCGACTTCGTGAAGACCCCGACCTATTTCGGCCCCGCCCCGCGCGAGGTCCGAAATCGCCAGAACATCTGGCAGGTCGGTTCCGGCGAGCAGCAGGACGTCGCCTGAGTTTTATTGGGGGGCGGCTGCCGCTCGGACGTCATTTCGGCGCTCCGCCGACACCCTCTTCCCCCCTCCGTCGTCATTCCCGACCCCTCCGTCGTCATTCTCGACCCTCTCCACCGTCATTCCCGCGAAAGCGGGAATCCAACTCACCACACGTGTGGCGATGAAGGACGGGCGGCGCGCCTGCGGCCACCGGCGCCACCGCCCCCGCGGATGGTTGGATTCCCGCTTTCGCGGGAATGACGACGGAGAGGAACGAGAAGGCGGCTGCGCAGCGAACGACGGCACGGGCCCAAGGCGCGCTTCGGGGCGCCGGGGCCGCAATGGCCCGCCCGACATCGCCTGGGCACGCACGGTCCTGCCCGCACGATTACCTACCCCGCCGTTTCAGCCGGTCGCGACCCATCTCATGACACCTCCGATGAACTCGCGGCGCCGCAGCTGCGTCCCACTGTGTGGCTCCCCGCCGAAGCCTGACCCACGGCTGCGACAGTTCATCCTTCAGCCCCGATGGATCATCCGGCCAAGCGGCTGATCTCGAAGCCTATTCCAGGGCAGCAACGTCAGATGGAACAACATCGCCCGCTTCGCGTTGAGCCTATTCACTCTCAACTGCACGGGCTGGATTTTCAAATCCGGTGCGAACAAATCTGCGTTGTCAAGGTTGAAAACATATTATCTCGCGGCTAACTCCGGCCGGGAGCCTGACGACGTTCAAGCTGAAAGGACTTTCTATGTGCGGGATTTGCGGAGAACTGACGTTCACCGGTCAGCCGGCGGACGTCGGCGCGATCGCTGCCATGAATGAGACCCTGGCGCCGCGCGGGCCGGACGGATCCGGCGTCGTGGCGCGTGGCCGGGTCGCTCTCGGCCATCGCCGCCTGAAGATCCTCGATCTCAGCGAGCGCGCCGAGCAGCCGATGGTCGACCCGGCACTCGGCCTCGCCATCGCCTTCAACGGCTGCATCTACAATTTCCGTGAACTGCGCGCCGACCTCGAGGCGAAGGGCTATTCGTTCTTCTCCGGCGGTGACACCGAGATCATCCTGAAGGCCTACCACGCCTGGGGCCCGTCCTGCGTCGAGCGTTTCCACGGCATGTTCGCCTTCGCGATCCACGAGCGCGAGACCGGCCGCGTCGTGCTGGCGCGCGACCGCTTCGGCATCAAGCCGCTCTATATCGCCCGCACCAACGACCGCCTGCGCTTCGCCTCGACGCTGCCCGCGCTGGTCGCGGCCGGCGGCGTCGATACCGGCGTCGATCCGGTGGCGTTGCACCACTACATGAGCTTCCACGCCGTGGTGCCGGCGCCGCGCACCATCCTGAAGGGCGTCGCCAAGTTGCCCCCCGCCACGGTCCGTGTCATCGAGCCGGATGGCCGCGAGACCGACACCGTCTACTGGCGCCTCGACTTTTCCCGCGGCGCGCGCGAAGAGGCAATGAGCGACGTCGACTGGCAGGACCGGGTGCTGGCCGCCCTGCGCAAAGCGGTGGAGCGCCGCCTCGTCGCCGACGTGCCGGTCGGCGTGCTGCTGTCGGGCGGCGTCGATTCCTCGGTGATCGTGGCGCTGCTCGCCGAGGCCGGCCAGAGCGGCCTCAAGACCTTCTCGGTCGGCTTCGAGAGCGTCAACGGCATGGAGGGCGACGAGTTCGTCTATTCCGACATCGTCGCCAAGCGCTTCGGCACCGACCACACCCGCATCTTCGTACCGTCGAACGAGATGTTGGCCGCGCTGCCGGGGGTGATCACCGCCCAGTCGGAGCCGATGGTCTCCTACGACAACGTCGGCTTCTACCTGCTCTCCCAGGAGGTGGCCAAGCACGTCACCGTGGTGCAGAGCGGGCAGGGCGCCGACGAGGTCTTCGCCGGCTACCACTGGTATCCGCCGCTCAGCGGCGCCAACGATCCGGTCGGCGACTACGCCCGCGTCTTCTTCGATCGCACCCATGATCGCCTGCTCGAGCAGCTCAACCCGGATTACTGGACCCCGGCCGACGAAAGCCGCGCCTTCGTCGAGGCGCACATGGCAATGGCCGGCGCCGACGATCCGGTCGACAAGGCGCTCCGCCTCGACAGCACGGTGATGCTGGTCGACGACCCGGTGAAGCGCGTCGACAACATGACGATGGCCTTCGGCCTCGAGGCGCGCGTGCCGTTCCTCGACCACGAGCTCGTCGAGCTCGCCGCGAAGATCCCGCCGCGCCACAAGGTGGAGGGCGGCGGCAAGAAGGTGCTGAAGGACGTCGCCCGCAAGCTGCTCCCGGCCGAGATCATCGACCGCAAGAAGGGCTACTTCCCGGTGCCGGCGCTGAAATACGTCGAGGGCCCGGTGCTCGAGATGGTGCGCGACACGCTGACCTCGCGCGCCGCCCGCGACCGCGGCCTGTTCCGCCAGGACTACATCGACGGGCTACTCGGCGACCCGAAGGCGGCGATCACGCCGCTCGGCGGCTCCGAACTCTGGCAGGCGGCGACCCTGGAGCTCTGGCTCCAGGCCCAGGCTGCCTGAAGCGAGACCGCCTGAGGCGAGACCGAACCGGGCGGTGCCGCGCGCTGCGCCGCCGCCCGGAAAGGTCCGCGACCACGAAGGGGAATACGTCATGACCACCGCCACCGCCGCCACGGCCGAACCCACCGCCAGCGATGCCCGCGCCATCGACGCCGCCGTCGAATGCGGCTGGGGCCGACTCGTCTTCGGCCAGAGCTTCGCCGATCCGGCCGCCCTCGTCGACGTGATGCGCGCCGAGTCGCCCGGCCGGCGTGACATCGCCTTCTACATCGCCGACCCGCACGTTGTGCTGGCGGCCGCCCCGCACGAGCTGTTCCTCGACCCCTCGCACACCTTCCGCCTCGACCTCGAAGGCTACCGCCCGCCCGAGGCGCCGCCGGCGGCCTTCGAGATCCGCGACCTTGCCGGCAACGCCGACGTCGACGCCGTCAACCGCATCTACGGCGCCCGGTCGATGATGACGATCCCGCCCCACCTCTTCGACCGCATGGCGGCGGAGAACGTCGTCACGGTGCTGGTCGCCGTCGACGCCGCCGGCCAGGTGCTCGGCACCGTGATGGGCGTCGACCACGCGGCCGCCTTCGGCGATCCGGAGAAGGGCTCGTCGCTCTGGTGCCTCGCGGTCGATCCGCAGGCGCCCGCCCCCGGCGTCGGCGCCGGCCTCGTCCATGCGCTGGCGAGCCTCTACGCCGCCCGCGGTGCCGCCTTCATGGATCTCTCGGTGATGCACGACAACGCCGAGGCGATCGCGCTCTACGAGAAGATCGGCTTTGCCCGCGTGCCCTACTTCACGCTGAAGCGGAAAAACTCGTTCAACGAGAAGCTCTTCACCGGCCCGGTGCCCGAGGCCGAGCTCAACCCCTATGCCCGCCTGATCGTCGACGAGGCGCGCCGGCGCGGCATCGACGTCGAAGTCACCGACGCCGAGGGCGGCTTCTTCCGCCTCAGCTACGGCGGCCGCGCCATCATGTGCCGCGAGAGCCTCACCGACCTCACCTCGGCGATCGCGGTCTCGATCTGCGACGACAAGGCGGTGACGCGCCGGGTGGTCGAGCGCGCCGGCCTCGTCGTGCCGGCGCAGATCGAAGCCGACGACGCGGCCGCCCGCGCGGCCTTCCTCGCCGAGCACGGCGCCGTGGTGGTAAAACCCGCCCGCGGCGAGCAGGGCCGCGGCGTCGCCGTCGGCATCGACAGCCCGGAGGCGCTGGAGGCGGCGGTCGACGTCGCGCGCCGCGTCTGCGACCGCGTCATCGTCGAAAGCTGCGCCGAGGGCGAGGACCTCCGCCTCGTCGTCATCGACTACAAGGTGGTCGCAGCGGCGATCCGCCGGCCGCCGCGCGTCTTTGGCGACGGCCGCAGCGCCATCCGCGAGCTGATCGAGCGCCAGAGCCGCCGCCGCGCCGCCGCGACGGGCGGCGAATCGACGATCCCGCTCGACGTCGAGACCGAACGCTGCGTCGCCCGCAGCGGTCTCGGTCTCGACGACGTCGCGCCCGAGGGGGCGGAGATCGTTGTCCGGCGCACCGCCAACCTCCACACCGGCGGCACCATCCACGACGTCACCGACATCGTGCATCCGGTGCTGATTGACGCGGCGGTGAAGGCGGCAAAGTCGATCCAGATCCCCGTCACCGGCATCGACCTCCTGGTGAAGGCGCCCGACAAGCCCGACTACGTCTTCATCGAGGCGAACGAGCGCCCGGGCCTTGCCAATCACGAGCCGCAGCCGACCGCGGCGCGCTTCATCGACCTCCTGTTCCCGCAGTCGATGCCGATGGCCGCACGGCTCGCCGAGCGCCGCGCCGAGGGGATGCGCAACTGATGGGCCGGCTTTCGATCGACGCCGGCTACATGCTGGACCGGCTCGCCGCCCTGCTCGAGATCCCGAGCCCGGCGGGCTACACCGACATGGTGGTGCGCGAATGCACCGCCGAACTGCAGCGCCTCGGCGCGCAGGTGGAACTCACCCGCCGCGGCGCCATCCGCGCCTTCACGCCGGGCAAGACCTCTAAGGGTGCGCGGGCGATCATCGCCCACGTCGACACCCTCGGCGCGCAGGTCAAGGCGCTGAAAGACAACGGTCGGCTGGAGCTGGTGCCGATCGGCCACTGGTCGGCGCGCTTCGCCGAGGGCGCCCGCTGCACGATCTTCACCGAGAAGGGCGCCTGGCGCGGCACGATCCTGCCGCTGAAGGCCTCGGGCCACACGTTCAACGAGGAAGTCGACACCGCCCCGATCGGCTGGCCGCACGCGGAACTCCGCGTCGATGCGCTCACCCGCAGCCGCGCCGACTGCGAGCGGCTGGGCTTTGCCGTCGGCGACATCGTCGCGATCGACCCGCAGCCCGAGTTCCTCGACAACGGCTACGTCGTCTCGCGCCACCTCGACGACAAGGCCGGCGTCGCGGCGATGTTCGGCGCGCTCGAGGCGATCCTGCGCGAGAAGGCGGAACTCCCGGTCGACACCTTCTGGCTGTTCTCGATCGCCGAAGAGGTCGGCGTCGGCGCATCGTCGCTGCTTACCCGCGACGTCGCCTCGCTGGTCGCCATCGACAACGGCACCGCGGCCCCCGGCCAGGCCTCCGACGAATTCGGCGTCACCATTGCGATGGCCGACCAGACCGGGCCGTTCGACTATCACCTGACCCGCAAGTTGATCCGCCTCTGCCGCGACCACGACATCCGCTACCAGCAGGACGTCTTCCGCTACTACCGCTCCGACAGCGCCTCGGCGATCGAGGCCGGCGAGGACGTGCGCACCGCGCTGATCACCTTCGGCGTCGACGCCTCGCACGGCTACGAGCGCACCAACGTCCACGCGCTGCGCTCGCTCGCCGAACTGGTGACGGCGTATCTGACCAGCCCGGTGGAGATCACGCGCGACGCGGAAAGCGTGTCGGGGATCGAGGGGTTCACGACCCAGCCGATGCAGGAGGCGCGGGCGGCGCACGAACCGGTGGTGCCGCGGCCGCATCGGGCTTGAGGGGTTCTGCGACGTCGGACGGGGTTTTGAGCCCGGGATACGCCGTTACCCCTCCCGACCCGGCTTCGCCGGGCCACCCTCCCCACGAGGGGGAGGGATGTTTGCCGGCTAAGATCTAGAAAGTTGCCGCCTTTGGCGGAGCCGGCTGATCAGCATTTCGACCCTTGCGCAGACTATGCCGCACCACATCCCTCCCCCTCGTGGGGAGGGTGGCCCGGCGTAGCCGGGTCGGGAGGGGCCAGCAGCCTCTCAACGATCTCTAAGCCCCCGGCCAAACCCACCCCTCACTCCGGCCCACACCCCGCCGACGTCGGCGCCCCGTCGTCCCGCGCACTCAGCCAGTCCACCGCCGTCTGCCGGAACCGGGTCAATCCCTTGTACTCGGCAAGCTCCGGCGGCAGGCTCGCCAGCACACGCGCGAGGCGCCGCGTCCACTTCGGCACCGTTGCGATTTCATCCAGCGAGATCAGGTAGCAGCGGATCGAGAACACGATCGCGTTCGAGCGCGGCAGCCGCCACAGCCCCTGCAACTCGACGCGCAGGTGCAGCTTCGAACCGACGTTCTCCGGCGTGATCGTGGTGCGGTCGGTGCCCCACTTCGGATAGTTTTCCGGGCTGGTGTCGAGCCGCGGGTTCACCGTCATGGTCCAGTTCAGCCGCCGCACCGGCTGGCCGAGGCGGAGGTTCAGGAGGAACTTCAGCGCCCGCTCGAACACGCCCATCTGGTGGGCGAGCGGCACCGGGCCATGCCACTCCATGAAGTTCATGCCGATGTCGAAGTCGAGCGACCAGTCCGCCTGGCAGGTGATGATGCCGGCGTCCATCCAGAGATTGCCGTCGCGCTGGTCGAGCAGGCAGAAGTCGCCCTGGCACTGGCGGCCGACATATTCCATCGGCCCCTGCGGCAGGGTCGCCGCATCGCCGAAGGTGAACGCCTGCGCGATGCCGAGCGGCCGGTTGGTCCAGTGCCAGCGGTCGCCGTCCTGGCGCAGCGCAAAGTGTTCGGGGTAGTCGCGGGTGAGCGACGTCATCACCAGTTCAAGAAAGTCCCACTCCGCGGTGATCATGTGCGGCAGCGACTGGCAGCGCAGCGGATCGTCTTTCAGCACCAGTGCGCGGTCGGCGAGTTCCGAGACGTAGTGTTCGTCGACGTCGAGCGCGAATTCGGTGGCGCTGCCCTTCGGCCCCGGCACGTGCGGCTCGATGTTGACCGCATACATGTACTTGTCTTCGTGGAACGGAAACGGAAACCGCCGCACCGCTTCCGGACTGTTGCGGAAGGTGAAGTCGTCGCGGAAGGTCTCGGTCCTGAACGCGATGCCCATGACGGCTCTCCTGATGTGTCCCTGCCGGCGTGTGCCGGATGGGGGAGTTCATTTCCGGACGGCGGTGTCGCCCGCTCCGCCGTCCGCGACGTTCTCCCCTGTGCCCAAACGTCTCGGGCCGTCATTCCCGCGAAAGCGGGAATCCAGCTTACCGCCCGGGGCGGTGTGTCTGTGCGTCGCTGCCGCGCCGCGCGTGCCTCTCTTCTGCATCAACCTCTCGGGCCGTCATTCCCGCGAAAGCAGGAATCCAACTCACCGCGAGGGCGGTGCGCATGTGTTCCGCTGCCACGCCGCGCGTCCCTCTTTTCTGCACCAACCTCTCGATCGTCATTCCCGCGAACGCGGGAATCCAACTCACCGCGAGGGCGGTGCGCATGTGTTCCGCTGCCGCGCCGCGCGTCCTTCGTCTCCGCACCCGCGGCGCGTTGGATTCCCGCTTTCGCGGGAATGACGGCGGAGGGGTCGGATGACGGCGGAGCGATCGGAAGAACGCGGAGAGGTGGACTTGGCGGCGAAGCGGGCGGCCATCCCTCGGAAGCCTCCCCCCTCACACCACCAGCGTCACCTCTCGCCCCTTCAGCCGCGAAATACAGATCATCACCTTCTTCCCCGCCGCCTTGTCCGCGTCCGAGAGAAAATGGTCGTGGTGCTCCAGCGTGCCGTCGCAGGCGACCACCGCCGTCTCGCATTCGCCGCAGGCGCCGCCGCGGCAGAGGTAGCGGGGCGCGAGGCCGGCGGCTTCCAGCGCTTCCAGCATGCTTTGATCGGCGGCGACCGGCACGATCCGGTCACTGCCGGCGATGCGGATATCGAACGGATCGCCGGAGGGCGGGCTGGCGAAATGCTCGGCGTGGAGGTGCTGCTCCGGCCAGCCGGCGCACCGGCCGGCATCCAGCGTCGCGGTGATCAGCCGCTCCGGGCCGCAGACGTAGAGGTGCGTGCCGAGCGGCTGGTGCGCGACGAGGGCGGCGAGGTCGAGCCGGGCGCCGCGGTCGGAATGATAGAAGTGCACGGCGCCGCCGTAGCGCTGCATCAGCAGGTCGGCGAAGGCGCAGTCGTCACTGGTCCGGGCGGCGTAGTGCAGTTCGAAGCGGTCGCCGCGCGCCGCCGCCTGGGCGGCCATCGCGAGGAACGGCGTGATGCCGATGCCGCCGGCAACAAAAAGGTGTTTTCGCGCCCGGGCGACGAGGGGGAAGAGGTTGGCCGGCGGCGCGATGAAAAGCTCCGTGCCCGGCCGCACCGCCTCGTGCATGAAGGCCGAGCCGCCGCGCCCGCCCTCCACCTTCTCGACGCCGATCTCGTAGAACGCGGTCTCGCCGGGAGCGCCCGTGAGCGAATAGGGGTTCTTCAGCGGCCGCGCCCCGCCCGCCGGCATCGACACGGTAACGTGCGCGCCGCCGGAAAACGCCGGCAGCGCCCCGCCGTCGGCCGGCTCCAGCCGGAACCGCTTCACCCGCCGCGCCACTTCCTCGACGTCGCGGACGCGCACTCTGATCTGCGGTGCGATCATCGGAACACCTCCTCGGCCACCGGCGCCTCGCTCGGATCCTCGGCATTGACGCAAACGCCCTGGAAGGCGCCGAGCCGGCGGGAATAGTGGTCGCGCACGGTGAGCGGCAGGGCGCAGTGGCTGCAGGCGACGACAGAGGTCGTCACGTTCTCCGTAAAGCCCTTGCAGTGGACGCACTGGACGCGGCGGGCGAGCGAGCCGCGATGCTCGGCGGCAATGGTGAGGTGGTCGATGCCGTGCCCGGCGGCGAGCGCGATGACGCGGCCGATGAAGCCCTCGGTGCCGGTCACATAGAGCGCCGTGCCCATGCCGGCGGTGGCGAGCATGGCATCGAGGCGGAACAGCAGCGTCTCGATCGAGGGGAAGGTCGCGAGGCTGTCGGCACCGAGCGCGCCGAGCCGGCCCGCCGGATCCGAAGGGGCGGAGGCGCCGGCGGTGTAGAGGATGCTCGCCTTCGCCGCAAAATCGGCCGCTCCCGCGGCAACGAGCTCCGCCACTGCCGCCGCGCCTTCACCCTCGGCGGCGATCAGGTGCCGCTGCGCGAAGGGCCGCGGCGCGAGGCCGGGATAGACCGGCCGGCTCTTGTTCGTCGACGTCAGCATCGTCCAACTCCACCACGCCTGCTCACTCGGCTCCGTCATCTCCGCGCAAGCGGCGATCCAGCCATCCGCGGGGGCAACGTCCGCCGGGATCGAGGTCTCGCCACCTGTCCCCCTCCGCTCCCTCTCAACTCCGTCATCCCCGCGAAAGCGGGGATCCAGCCATCCGCGGGGGCAACGTCGATGGGGATCGAGGTCTCGCCACCTGACCCCCCTCCGCTCCCTCTCGGCTCCGTCATCCCCGCGAAAGCGGGGATCCAGCCATCCGCGGGGGCAACGTCCGCCGAGATCGAGGCCTTGCCACCCGATGCCCTCCGCTCCCTCTCGGCTCCGTCATCCCCGCGAAAGCGGGGATCCAATCATCCACCGGGGCAACGTCCGCCGGGACCGAGGCCTTGCCACCCGATGCCCTCCCAGCCCGCTGACAGTTGGATCCCCGCTTTCGCGGGGATGACGATCCGTCCGGGGGGCGAGCGCGAAGACAAACCGCGGGCCAACGCCTCCGAGCCCCCTCTCACCCCTTCGCCGACCGCTTCTTCTTCTCCGGGTCATCAAACGGCAGGGTGTGGGCGATCGCCGGGCCGGTCACCGTCTTGCCGCGCACTTCCAGCGCCGTGCCATGCACAGCGGCGGCCACGTCGAGGCGGGCGATCGCCATCGAGCGGTTGGTCAGCGTCGAATACATGCCGCAGGTGATAACGCCGACCTGGCGGCCGTCCTGGAACAGCAGGTCGCCTTCCGCCGTCGCCGTGTCGCCCTCGACCAGCACGCCGAAGATCTTGAAGCGCTCGCGGCCCTTCAGCTTGTAGTGCTGCTCGAAGCCGCGGAAGCCGGTCTTGCCGGGGCTCACCGTGAAGTCGAGGCCGAGTTCCCACAGCGTGTCGCCCGGCGGCTCGTCGGCGAACGGGTACATCTGCGAATTGTCGTAGGGATAGAACAGCAGGTAGCTCTCGACCCGCAGCATGTCGAGCGTGGTGAACCGGCACGGGATGATGCCGAGTTCGGCACCCTCGCCGAGGATGGTGTCCCAGATCAGCGGCGCGTCCTCGCCCTTGCAGAAGATCTCGTAGCCGCGCTCGCCGGTGTAGCCGGTGCGCGAGATCATCACCGGCTTGCCGAACAGCCGCGTCGCCATGTGCTGAAAATAGGGCAGGTCGCGGATGCCGGGCACATGGCGGGCGAGGTAGTCGACCGCCAGCGGCCCCTGCAGCGACAGATCGTGCAAATCGTCGTCGAACAGCACCGCGCAATTGCGCCCGAGGGCGGCCCGGGTCAGTTCCTCGTGGCCGGAGCCGGAGCCGTGCACCACCATCCAGGCGTTCGGGCCGGTGCGGTAGAGGATGCAGTCGTCGGTGAAGTGGCCGGCGTCGTTCAGCATGCAGGCGTAGGCCGCCTTGCCGGGGAAGATCTTGGTGACGTCGCGCGTCGTCGCCTGATGCACGATCGCATGGGCATGTGGGCCGACGAGATGCACCTTCTTCAGGCCCGACACGTCCATCAGACCGGCCTTGGTGCGGATCGCGACGTGTTCCTCGTGCGGATCCTTGTCGTAGGACCAGGCGGTGCCCATGCCGCTCCAGTCCTCGAGCTTCGAGCCGAGTGCCCGGTGACGATCCGCGAGGACCGAGGTTCTCCACGACAGCGACATGCGGCAGCTCCCCTCACCGGCCATCCCGGCCGCATCCGATTTTCCTCACTGTAACTATTCTTTCGTGACGCGCAATTAGTGCCGCCCGCTGAGGCGGGCGCGAATTTTGGGCGGACGTCGGGAATTTTGCCTAGTTTTCGAGCAAATCGAATGTTGCATCGTCCGATTGCCATGCTCGGCGTGCACACCGGCCTGCGTTCACTGCCGATCAAGATATTTTCTTGTGAGGGCGCCCGATCGTCGGTAGCGTCGGTCCGCCGGTCGTCGAGCCGCCGGCTCCGCCAGAACCCCCGCGAGGGAGATCGCCATGCCGCCCGACGTTGTCACCGCGGCCCGACCGAAGTTCGTCACGCCGCGGAAATCCGCGCTCGACCCCGGCGTCGAGCGCTTCGTCGTGCGTGGCGGTGGCGCGATGGTGTTCGCGCTCGAGGCCGGCGACGTGCTGGCGCTGGCGCTCGCCGAGGGTGGCCAGGCGGTGGAGATCGCCGCCTTCAGCGCGGCCGGCCGCGACGGTCTCGCTCTGTTCGGGCTCGCCGGCGGCGGCGCGCCGGACGCCATCACCGCGATCCTTGCCGGTTCGGCCGAAGACGCCGCCCGTGTCCGCAGCGGTCTCGCCCGCCGCGGCCTCGATCTCGGCCGGGTTCGCGCAGCGCGCCTGTTCGGCGACGCCGCCCCGGCGGGGGCGACCGAACGCCTGCTCGCCGAGGCCGCCGCCACCGTCGTCGTCGCCGCCCCCACCGGCCCCGGCAGCGTCTGGGAACAGGGCGCGCCGACCGACGTCGTCGCCGAAATCCGCCGCGCCCGCATCCTGCCCGCCGGCCAGTTCCGACTGCCCGAGCCGCTCGCCGAACCGCGCCTCGACATCGTCATCGATGCCGCCAGCGCCGTCTCCTTCGAGGTGTTCGCCGGCGAATACATCCAGATCGTCGACGTCGCCGGCCGGCAGTGCTCCGATTTCCTCGCCTTCCGCCGCAAGGCGCTCGACCGCGGCCTGCTGCGCGGCATCGAGGCGACGACCACCCGCACCATGACCGGCACGGCCTATCCGAAACCCGGCCTGCATTCGAAGTTCTTCGATCAGGACCGCCTGCCGCTCGTCGAGGTGGTGCAGGACACCGTCGGCCGCCACGACACGTTCAACCTCGCCTGCACCGCGCGCTACTACGAGGACATGGGCTACTTCGGCCATATCAACTGCTCGGACAACTTCAACGGCGTGCTCGAACCCTATGGCATCGACGCCTCGCGCGGCTGGCCGGCGATCAACTTCTTCTTCAACACCAACGTCGGCGCCGACAACGTGATCTGGGCCGACGAGCCGTGGTCGCGCGCCGGCGACTACGTGCTGATGCGCGCCCTCGACGACCTCGTCTGCGGCACCTCGTCGTGCCCCGACGACATCGACCCCGCCAACGGCTGGGTGCTGACGCCGATCCACGTCCGCGTCTACCCGGCCGAAAACCTCTTCAAACGCGCCGTCGGATACCGCATGACCCCGGACGCCCCGCTCGAGCTCACCCGCGAAACCGGCTTCCACGGCCGCCTCGCCGCCCTGACCCGCTCGTTCACCGAGTACCGCGGCTTCTGGCTGCCCACCTGCTTTGCCGCGGGTGGTCCTCAGGCCGAGTACCTCGCCTGCCGCGAGCGCGCCGCGGTGATGGATCTCAGCCCGTTGCGCAAGCTGGAGATTCTCGGCCCCGGCGCCGAGGACCTGCTGCAGGGCCTGATGACCCGCGACGTGCGCCGGCTCACCCCCGGCCAGGTCGTCTACACCGCGATGTGCCACGCCCACGGCGGCATGATCGACGACGGCACGCTCTTCCGTCTCGGCCCGAGCAACTTCCGCTGGGTCGGCGGCGACGACGCCGGCGTCAACTGGATCAAGGAGCAGGGCGCCCTCTCCGGCCTCGACGTCCACTTCCGCACCGCCACCGACAGCATCCACAACATCGCGGTGCAGGGGCCGAAATCGCGCGAGATCCTCGCCGAAATCGTCTGGACGCCGGACGGCCGGCCGACGGTTCCCGAGCTCGGCTGGTTCCGCTTCACCGTCGGCCGCATCGGCGGCTACGACGGCACGCCGGTGCTGGTCTCGCGCACCGGCTATACCGGCGAACTCGGCTACGAGGTGTTCTGCCACCCGTCCGACGCCGGCACGGTGTTCGACGCGGTGATGGCGGCCGGCGCGCCGCACGGCATCGCCCCGCTCGGCCTCGACGCCCTCGACATGCTGCGCATCGAGGCCGGCCTCGTCTTCGCCGGCTTCGATTTCGACGCCTCGACCGACCCGTTCGAGGCCGGCATCGGCTTTGCGGTGCCCGCGAAGAAGGCCGACGACTACGTCGGCAAGGCCGCGCTGGAGCGCCGCCGCGCCGCGCCGCACCGCGCGCTGGTCGGGCTGAAGCTCAGCGTTTCCGAGCACATCGGCCACGGCGACCCGGTTTTCGTCGGCCGTGCCCGCATCGGCGTCGTGACCTCCGCCACCCGCTCCCCCCACCTCGGCGCCACCATCGCCCTCGCCCGCCTCGACATCTCCCATGCGGCCCTTGGCACGGCAGTCGAGGTCGGCCGCCTCGACGGCTACCAGAAGCGCCTCGCCGCAGAGGTGGTGGCGTTCCCGTTCTACGATCCGGAAAAGACGCGGGTCAGGGCCTAGGGGGCTGGGCACCGCGGTGCGGAAACATCCCTCCCCCTTGTGGGGAGGGTGGCCCGCCGAAGGCGGGTCGGGAGGGGTTACGGCCTCTCAACGAACTCAGGCCGTGTGATTTCAGCCGACCCTCGAGGCGACAACTGGCGCCTTGCTTTGCGGAGCCGCCTTACCCCTCCCGACCCCGCCTCCGGCGGGGCCACCCCTGCTACGGAGCCACGGGTCTCCTTCGCCTGCTTCGCAGCCCCACAAGGGGGAGGGATGGTCCGCCACCGCCTTGCCAAAGCACCCCCGCCTCCTCACCCCCGCGGATAGACGATGATCGACAGATAGGTCATCGGCGACTGCAGCAGCTTTTCCGGGCCGTGCCGGGCCGCCGAATCGAACAGGATCGCGTCGCCGGGCTTCAGATGATACGAGCGGTCGGCGTGGGCGTAGATCACCTCGCCGGTCAGCATGTAGATGAACTCGATGCCGTCGTGCTGGAACTCGGTATAGGGCGCCGCGTCCTCGGTCAGCGTGATGAGATAGGGCTCGACCGTGATCGCCCCCGACAGCGAATGCCCGAGCAGCTCGTACTGGTGGCCGACCTTGGTGCCGCGGCGCTGGATGATCGCGCCCTGGCCGGCGCGCACGAAACTGCAGTCGCGCCGCTCCTCATAGGAGGCGAACAGCGCGGTGATCGGCAGGTTCAGCGCTTCCGCCAGCGTCTGCAGCGTCGACAGTGACGGCGAGATCTGGCCGTTCTCGATCTTCGACAGCATGCCGGTCGAAACGCTCGCCGCGGTGGCGAGCTCGGCGACGGTCAGATTGTTGAGCTTGCGATAGAACCGCACCTGCGCGCCGATGGTCTGTTCCAGCGTGCGCTTGACCGCGCCCGGGGCGCCCGATCCGGTCTGGTAGAGGTCGTCGTCGCTGGTCTCGGTCGCCGGCTCCGGCGCGCTGCTCGTCTGCTTCTTCACCATCGCGCTGTTGCGGCTCCCCCTCGCGGCGGTGTGGTGGCCGCCTCGGGCTCACAATGTCAGGGGCCGGGGCGGGTCGCAAGCGAGCGGAGCGCGGCGACATACGTCGTTCCCCGGAAGCTGGCACGCTTCTCGCTTAATCAAAACTGTTTCGTCTGGCGAAAACCGGAGGCCTCCGCGGAGGTGCTGCCGGCGCGAGCCGTGACGCTTGGCCTTCGGCCGGGGGATGAAGGAGAAAAGCGGGTATGGAACAGCAAATCACGGATCTTGCCGCGAAGGTCGCCGCGCTCGAAACGAGCTCGGCGATGTCCGGCACCATCAACATGGAAATCTTCTACTGGTGGTGTACGGCGCTGATGATCATCATCCACGCCGGCTTCCTCGCCTACGAAATGGGCGCGTCGCGCACGAAGAACGTGCTCGCGACCGGCATGAAGAACCTTCTCGCCTTCGCCGTCGTCGTGCCGACCTTCTTCCTGTTCGGCTGGTGGATCTATCTGGCGTTCCCCGCCGGCTTCTCCATCGACGAGGCCGCGATGGCCGGCCTGCCCTGGTCGGAGAACATGGGCCCGAATGCCCAGGACAACGCCAGCGGCATCTTCTGGGGCGCCTTCGCGCTGTTCGCGGCGACGACCTCGTCGATCATGTCGGGCGCCGTCATCGAGCGCATCCGCCTGTCGGCCTTCCTCGTCCTCGCCGTGGTGCTCGGCTCCGCGGTCTGGATCCTCGGCGCGTCCTGGGGCTGGCACCCGGCCGGCTGGCTGACCGCCTCCTGGGGCCTGCACGACGTCGGCGCCGCCGGCTGCGTCCACCTCATCGCCGGCGCCTTCACGCTCGGCGTGCTGATCAACCTCGGCCCGCGCATCGGCAAGTACAACGCCGACGGCACGGCGAACGCCATCAAGGCGCACAACATTCCCTTCGCCGTCACCGGCCTGATGATGATCATCGTCGGCTTCTTCGGCTTCCTCGGCGGCTGCATCATCTTCGTCACCGGCGACCAGTGGACCAACATCTACGGCCAGCCGGCGACCCTCTCGGCCTTCTCGTTCAACACGCTGATGGCCATGTCGGGCGGCATCATCGGCGCCTGGCTGAAGACGCGTGACCCGTTCTGGATGATGTCCGGCGCGCTGATCGGCATCATCTCGGCCGCCTCCGGCCTCGACTTCTGGTATCCGCCGATCGCCTTCCTGCTCGGCATCTTCGCCGGCGTGACGGCGCCGATGGTCGCGCGCTTCCTGGAAAAGAAGGGCATCGACGACGCCGTCGGCGCCGTCGCGGTGCACGGCTACGGCGGTGTGGTCGGCCTGATGGCCGTCGGCATCCTCGGCGCCGGCTACCCGAACATGAACGACATGCCGTCGGTCAGCTTCACCGGCCAGTTCGTCGCCCTGATCGTGTTCGCGGCGCTCGGCTTCGTTCCGGGCTACCTGCTGTCCTACGCCATGAAGGCGGCGAACGTGCTGCGCGTTCCCTACAACGTCGAGGTCGCCGGTCTCGATCTCGCCGAATCCACCATCGAGGCCTACCCGGAGTCGGGCGCGTCGCCCCGGCCGGTGACGTCGCCGTCGCCCGCCGCCGTCCCGGCCGAATGAACCGGCACCTGAAACTCGGAGGACGTTCATGAACTCTTCGCCCATCACGACCTGGGAAGGCGCCGGCGCCTACTTCACCTTCGCCGACAAGCCGGCGGTGATCGCCTTCTTCCTGCTCGCCGCGACCGTCGCCTGCTTCGGCGCGATCGTCATCGGCTTCCTGCACGAGAACAAGTCGTTCAAGAACTTCGAATGACCTCATCATCGGCGCCTCGGCGCCGGTGTCTCGATCCCGCAACGGATGGCCGCCGCAAGGCGGCCTTCTTCGTTTTAAGAAACTAATTTTCTTGATAGTGATCTGGTGCTAGCATCCGGTCATTCTCTGTCGGGAGGCCATCCATGTCGCTTCGTATTGCCGTCATCGGCGCGGGTCCGAGCGGACTTGCCCAGTTGCGCGCCTTCGCCTCGGCCGCGGCCGCCGGCGCCGAGGTGCCCGAGATCGTCGCCTTCGAGAAGCAGAGCGACTGGGGCGGCCTGTGGAACTACACCTGGCGCACCGGCCTCGACGGTCATGGCGAGCCGGTGCACGGTTCGATGTACCGCTATCTCTGGTCGAACGGCCCGAAGGAATGCCTCGAGTTCGCCGACTACGGCTTCGAGGAGCATTTCGGCCGGGCGATCCCGTCCTATCCGCCGCGCGCCGTGCTGTTCGACTACATCAAGGGCCGGGTGGAAAAGAGCGGCGTGCGCAGCTTCGTCCGCTTCGAGACGCCGGTGAAATGGGTGAGCTGGTCCGACGAGACGCAGCTCTTCACCGTCACGGTCAAGGACCTGAAGTCCGACACGGTGAGCTCCGAGACCTTCGACTACGTCGTCGTCGCCTCCGGTCACTTCTCCACCCCGAACGTGCCGTATTTCCCCGGCCTCGAGATGTTTCCCGGCCGCGTGCTGCACTCGCACGACTTCCGCGACGCCTGCGAGTTCACGGGCAAGAACGTGCTCGTCGTCGGCGCCAGCTATTCTGCCGAGGACATCGGCATCCAGTGCCACAAATACGGCGCGAAATCCGTCACCTTCAGCTATCGCACCCGGCCGATGGGTTTTGATTGGCCCGAGACGCTGTCGGAAGTGCCCCTCCTCACCCACGTCACGGGCAAGATCGCGCATTTCAAGGACGGCAGCAGCCGCGAGGTCGACGCCATCGTGCTCTGCACGGGCTACCTGCACCATTTCCCGTTCCTCGACGACAGCCTGCGCCTGAAGACCAACAACCGGCTCTGGCCGCTCGGCCTCTACAAGGGCGTGTTCTGGACGAAGAATCCGAAGCTGCTCTACATCGGCATGCAGGACCAGTTCTACACGTTCAACATGTTCGACGCCCAGGCCTGGTACGCCCGCGACGTCATCCTCGGTAAGATCGCGCTGCCCGACCCCGCGGCGATGGAGGCGGAAACGCTGGAATGGCGCGCCCGCGAGGAGGCGGTGACCAATCCCGAAGAGGCGATCGACTTCCAGACCGAATACGTCCGCGACCTGCTCGCCGCGACCGACTACCCGCACCTCGACGTCGATCACGTCGCGGCGCTGTTCAAGGAGTGGGAGCACCATAAGGTCGAGGGCATCCTCACTTACCGCGATCGCAGCTATCCCTCGACCCTGACCGGCACGGTCGCGCCCGTGCACCACACCCCGTGGATGCAGGCGATGGACGACTCGCTGGAAGCGTTCCTGAACGTGCCGGCGAAGGCCGCGGAATAGGGCAGGGCGGCCCCGCCGCCTCAGCTCGGAAAATGCTCGACGTGGGTCTCGGCGGTGCGGCCGATATAAAGGGCGCGCCGGCCGGAGAACGACACGACGTAGCCGGCGCAACCGGCGGCCACCGCCTTGCGGCAGAAGCCCTTGTACGTATAGCCGGGCACCTGCTGCTGTGCCTCGCGGATCGCCGCCTGCATCGCGCCTGCATCGAAGACAGGCGCGACCTCGGCCGCGACGACGTGAGTGGCGAGCTGGACGCTTTCGCCGCCCGGCAGATAGTAGGTCGCGGCCGCGCGCCGGAAATCGATCGCGTAGCTCTCGAACCCCGCCTGCATCAGCGCGCCGACGATGGCGGGAAACGGCATCGTGTCACCTTCGGCGCCAGCGAGGCAGGCTTCGGCGACGGACTTCAACTGATCCTGCATGGTGGGCCCTCCCCGTGTGGTTTCGAACGCGATCAGTCGATCGGGATGCTGCTCATCTCGCCGCGCTCCGCGAGGCGCTTCAGGAGCCGCTCGAAGCTGTCGCGCTCGGCGGGCGACAGGCCGGCGAAAAACGCGGCATCGTTGCGATCGGCGAGCTCCGCGAGGACCGGCACGAGCGCGTCCCCCTGCTCGGTCAACGCAAGGGTTTGCGCCCGGCCGTCGTGAACGCTCGCGTCGCGCCGGATCAGCGCCTTGGCGATCAGCCGGTCGGCGAGGCGGGTGATCGCGCCGCGCGTCAGGCCCATCTCGTCCGCCACCGCGCTCGGTGCGATCGGTGGCTTGCCATAGAGCGTCCGCAGCAGGCACCACTCGGCCACGGTGACGCCGGCATCGCCGAGCTTCGCCGCGAACGCCTGCGAGACGTGATTCGACACCATGCGCAGCCAGAAGCCGAGATGGCTGGTGAGTTCGGAAACTGGCGCTTTCAACGAGAGGTCCACCGCTTGGTTGATTAGGAAACTATATCAATTTGATTTCCTAGTCAACCATCGTCGGCGGGCTCAGGCCCCGATGCAAGAAAGAAGGCGGCGCGGACCCGGGGGGCCGCGCCGCCTTTTCTGAACTTGATCTGCGACATCACTCCGAGCGCAGCAACCGCTCCAGATAGTCGAGCTCGATCTTCGGGCGGTAGTCTTCCGAGAAGCGGCGGCGGAGTTCGTCGAGCACGCGGCGGGCGCGCTGGATGTCGATCTCGCCGGGCACCCGGACGCTGTCGCCATAGTCCGGCCCGTCGCGACGCTGCGGGCGGCCGAGCGGGTCGTCCTGCGGGCTCTGGCGCGCCTGGCCCTGGCCGCGGCCGCCTTCCTCGCCGGGCTGGTCGCCCATCTGCTCGGCGAGCTGCTGTGCGCCCTGGCGCAGTTGCTCCAGCGCCTGGCCCTGCTCACCGGCGGCGCCGCCGGGCTCGCCCTGGCCGAGCTGCTGCTCGGCCCGGCCCATCGCATCGCCGGCTTCGCCGAGTTGGTCGCCCGGCTCCATGCCGTTCTGGCGCATCTGCTCCTGCAGTTCACCGAGCCGGCGCTGCAGCTCGGCCTGACCTTCCTGCAGCCGCTGCATCGCCTCGGCGCGCTGCTCGGGCGTCATCTGCCCCTGTTCGCCCTGCTGGCCTTGTTGCCCCTGCTGCGGCTGGCCGCGCTGGCCCTGCTGCGGCTGGCGCCCGTCGGGCGACATGTTGAAGGTCTCGTTCATCAGGCGCTGCTGTTCCTGGATCATCCGGCCCAGCTCGTCCATCGCCTGGTTCATCGGGCTGTCGCCGGACGGCTGCTGCGGCTGGCCCTGCATCGCCTGCATGTTCTCGAGCATCCGGTCGAGCTGCGACAAAAGCTGCTCGGCGGCGTCCTTGTCGCCGAGCTTCGACAGCTCCTCCATCCGGTTGATCATGTCTTCCAGCTGCTGCGGCGAGATCTGCTGCGCGTTCGGCGGCATCTGCTGCGGCTGCGCCGCCTGCGGATTGTTCCGCATCTGCTCGGCGAGTGCCTGCATGTATTCGTTGAGCGCGTCGCGCAGCTCCTGCGTCAGCCGGGCGATCTCCTCGTCGGAGGCGCCGTTCTGCAGCGCCTCGCGCAGCCGCTCGCGGGCCTCGCGCAGCCGCTGCTCGGCGAGCGAGGCGTCGCCGCCGTCGATCGCCAGCGCCATCTCCCAGAGATAGTCCATCGCGGCGCGCAGATCGTCGTCGCTCGCCGCCGAGGCGACCAGGTTGCGACCGTGGCGCAGGCCGAGGAAGATCTTGGAATCCTCGATCGTGGTGTCGGCGTGCATCGTCACCGTGTCGAGCATGTCGGCGACGAAGCCCTGAGTGCGGGCGTCGAGGGCGAGGATGCGGCGCTGCTCGACCAGCATCTTCGCCACCGGGTCGGTGAACGGGCGCGCCGGGATCGTCACCTCGACCGGCGCGGTCCGGCCGATGTTGCCGGCGTCGTCGCGGGCTTCCAGCCGCATCGTCAGCCGGGTGCCGGCGTAGGGATGTGCGGCGAGGTCGCGGTAGGTCTCGGCCTTGTCGTCGGCGACGCCGCGGCGCGGCAGCGTCAGCGGAAAGTCCGGCGGCTCGATCAGCGGCCGCGGCTCGCCGTCGAGGATCGCGCCGGCGAGAGGCGGCATCGCCCGGGCGAGCGGCGCGTCGAACTTCGCGTCGGCGCCGACGAGGCGGTAGTCGTCGCGCGCCTGGTAGGCGAGCTGGAAAGCGCCGCGGCCGGTCTGGCCGGGTTCCTCGATCAGCGCGATCGTCGGCGGCTGGTCGGGATCGACGGTGAAGCGCCAGCTGCGCAGAACTTCGCCATTGGCGACCACGGCGAGCCGGCCGGAGTTTTCGAGCGGGAATTCATAGGCGACCGGGACGGCCGGCGCGCCGTCGCGGCGCTCGGCCGGGCGGGCATTGGCGGTCTCCGCCGGCTCCAGCGGGGGTACAGTGACGCCGCCGTCGGCGGCGATCTCGCCGTCCGGCGCGTCCGGCCCCTCGATCCACCGCACTTCGCCGGCCTCGAGCCCGGAGAGCCGCACCGTGACGAGGCTCGCCTCGGGCACGCGTGCCTCGGTGCGCAGCGGGGCCGCCACGGCCTCGCCGGGCTGGCGACCGGTGCCGGCCTCGGTCAGGAACACCGGCGGCCGGTCGGTATAGGCGGGCGGCGTCACCCAGGCGTCGATGCGGATGGTCGGGCCGGGTATCAGCGGCAGGCGCAGCGCGTCGGCGATGCGGCCGACCGGATCGGGGCCGGCGGCGGAGAGGCCGACGATGAACAGCAGGAACACGACGATGCGCAGACCCCAGCGGTCGCGCCGGTCGACGCGCGGCGAGGGCAGGCCAATGCGGATCGCCGACAGCCGTTCGCCGACGCGGGCAAGATGCGCCTGCCACAGCGCGCGGGAAAAGGCGTCGTCGCCGCCGGCGGCGAGATCGTCGGAGAGGGCGAGCAGCGGGCGGTGATCGAAGCCGCTGTCGCGTTCGAGCCGGTCGAGCGCATCGCGCCGCCGCGGCAGCCGCAGCCGGACCAGCGGCACCACGCTGGCGCCGAGCGCCAGCACGAACAGCGCGACGAGGCCGAGGCGCAGCCAGTCGGCCATCGCCGCGAACACGCCGAGCCAGGCGAGCGACACGAACACCGCGACGACCGAGAGCATCGGCAAGAGCGCCGGCCACAGCCGCTCGAACACCAGCGCCGCGCGGGCCTGCCGTGCCTTCTGCGCCAGCACGTCGAGCGGATCGCCGGCGAGATTGGGGAAAAGACGGGCAAACGGGCTGCGCCGCGCGGCGGGTCGGCCGGTGCTACGCGGGTCGGCCGCTGGTCGGTCGATCCCGGACCGGTTCGAGGGGGTCGGCTCCGCCACTGCGCCTCCTCCTGCGTTGCCCGTCACCCTCTAGAGGTGCGACCGGCGTCGGACCGGTGGTCCCGCTGGAGCGGGCAACCCGGCGCCCGGGACGGTGACAACCGCCGGGGCATGCTTCGGACAAGCAAGACTGGGACCGGAATACGGTCATTCCATGATCGCCGCTCGCCCCTGCCGGAAAACATAGCACGCAAGGTCGCCTCGCCAAGTCGCCCCGGCGAGATCGCGCGAAGTTGACGCGGCAACGCCGGCGCCGGTGGAAAACCGGGCGCCGGCGTCGCAGAGGGGGGCAGGTCTGCGAAGGGCGTCAGAGCCAGTCGGGCAGGCTGTCGAGGCCGATCAGCTCGTCATAGCTCGGGCGCGGGCGGACGACGTGCCAGCGGTCGCCGTCGACGAGGACTTCCGGCACCAGCGGCCGTGTGTTGTAGGTGCCGGCCTGCACCGCGCCATAGGCGCCGGCGGAGAAGACGGCGACCAGGTCGCCGGCGGCGAGCATCGGCAGCTCGCGGCCGAGCGCGAGATAGTCGCCGGTCTCGCAGACCGGGCCGACCACGTCGACCTTGGTCCGCGCCGCGCCGACGCCGGCTTCCACCACCGGGCGGATCTCGTGGTGCGCCTCGTAGAGCGTCGGCCGGATCAGGTCGTTCATGGCGGCGTCGACGATGACGAAGGTGCGCCCGGCGCCTTCCTTGCGGTAGACCACCTCGGCGACGAGGATGCCGGCATTGCCGGCGATCAGCCGGCCGGGCTCGAAGATCACCGCGCAGCCGAGCGTCTCGACATGCCGGCGCACCACGTCGGCATAGGCGCCGGGGTCGGGCGGCGGGGCGTTGTCGTCGCGGTAGGGAATGCCGAGCCCGCCGCCGAGGTCGACGTGGGCGATCTCGTGCCCGTCGGCGCGCAGCGTCGCCACCAGTTCGCCGAGCCGGCCGAAGGCGTCGTCGAAGGGGCCGAGCTCGGTGATCTGCGAGCCGATGTGCATGTCGATGCCGATGACGCGGATGCCCGGCATCTCGGCGGCGCGCGCATAGACGCGCCGCGCCTCGACCCACGGGATGCCGAACTTGTTCTCCGACTTGCCCGTCGAGATCTTGGCGTGGGTCAGGGCGTCGACGTCCGGGTTGATGCGGATCGCGATCGGTGCGACATGGCCACGCGACACCGCGATCTGCGACAGCCGCTCGAGCTCCGGCTCGGATTCGACGTTGAAGCAGTGGATGCCGGCACCGAGCGCGAACGCGATCTCGGCCGCGGTCTTGCCGACGCCGGAGAAGGCGATCTTCTCCGGCGGCACCCCGGCGGCGAGCGCGCGCCGGAGCTCACCCTCGGAGACGACGTCCATGCCGGCGCCGAGCTTTGCCAGCGTCTTCAGCACCGCCTGGTTGGAGTTCGCCTTCATCGCATAGAAGACGTGCGCGTCGAGGCCGGCGAAGGCGTCGCGGAAGACGCGGTAGTGCCGCGTCAGCGTCGCCGTCGAATAGACGTAGAACGGCGTCCCGACCGCCGCCGCGATGTCGGGAACCGGGACGTCCTCGGCGTGGAGGATGCCGTTGCGATAGGCGAAGTGATGCAAGTCGAGGTCTCCGGCGCCGGGTTCGGCGCATGCGTTCGCCGGGGTCTTGTCAGAGCAGCCAGTCGAGCAGGAACGGCCGGTCGGGGGCCGGCGTCGGGGCGGGGCGCCGTGGTTCCGGCGCGCCGAGCGGCACGGCGCCGAGGCCGCCCGGGGCGGCCGCCGGCTCAGGCGTTCCCGGTGGCTCGAGGCTGCCGCGCCGGCCGCAGCCGGCGAGCGCGGTCGCGACGACCATGACGGCGATCCCGGCGACAAGACCAGCGCGGCGGAGGCGGACGGGAGCTGTTCTCATCTTGGATCTCGGGCCGCGGGTGAAGCGGGGTGGGACAGCGGGCGGGAGCCGGATGATAGTCCGGGACCGCGCGCATCGCCATGCTGTTGAAAGGCCGGCCTCACGCGCCGAGCCGATCGCGCCAGAGCGCGGCCATCGCCGCGACATTGGCCGGCGCCGTGCCGCCGTAGCTCGTGCGGCTGCGCACGGAATCGTCGACCGAAAGCACGTCGTAGACCGCTTCGGTGATGCGGGCGTCGACGCCCTGCATGTCGGCGAGCGGCACGTCGGCAAGCTCGATGCCGCGCTCGGCGGCAATCCCGACGATGCGCCCCGTGACGTGGTGGGCGTCGCGGAAGGGAATGCCCCCCGCCCGCACCAGCCAGTCGGCGAGGTCGGTCGCGGTGGAAAAGCCGCTGCCGGCGGCGGCCCGCATCGCCTCGATGTTGACGGTCATGTCGCGGATCATGCCGGTCATCGCGGCGACCACCAGCGAGTAGCTCGCCAGCGCGTCGAAGGTCTGCTCCTTGTCTTCCTGCATGTCCTTCGAATAGGCGAGCGGCAGGCCCTTCATCACGATCAGCAGCGCGTTGAGCCCGCCGATGATGCGGCCCGACTTCGCGCGCACCAGCTCTGCGGCGTCCGGATTGCGCTTCTGCGGCATGATCGACGAGCCGGTCGAGAACTTGTCGGAGAGGCGCACGAAGCGGAACTGCGCCGACGACCAGATCACGATCTCCTCGGCGAGCCGCGAGAGATGCACCGCCGCGATCGCCGCCGCCGCCAGCACCTCGAGCGCGAAGTCGCGATCGGAGACGCTGTCGAGCGAGTTCGCCGTCGGCCGGTCGAAGCCGAGGCTCGCCGCCGTCATGTGCCGGTCGATCGGGAACGAGGTGCCGGCGAGCGCCGCGGCGCCGAGCGGGCATTCGTTGAGCCGGCGGCGGGCGTCGGCGAGCCGGCCGCGGTCGCGGTCGAACATCTCGACATAGGCCATCATGTGGTGGCCGAAGGTGACCGGCTGCGCCGACTGCAGGTGCGTGAAGCCCGGCATCACGGTGCCGGCGTGCTCCTCGGCGCGGGTCAGCAGCGCCTGCATCAGCGCGGTCAGCTGGTCGTGCAGATGGTCGACCGTGTCGCGCACCCAGAGCTTGAAGTCGGTCGCGACCTGGTCGTTGCGCGAGCGGGCGGTGTGCAGCCGGCCGGCGGGCTCGCCGATCCGCTCCTTCAGCGACGCCTCGACATTCATGTGAATGTCCTCGAGGGCTCGCGAGAACGTGAAACGGCCCGCCTCGATCTCCGCCCCGATCTCGTCTAGACCCGCGGCGATCGCCTCGGCATCGGCGGCGGACAGCACGCCGCGCGCGGCGAGCATTTCGGCATGGGCCTTGGACCCGCGGATGTCCTGGGCGTACAGCTTCTTGTCGAAGTCGATGGAGGCGTTGATTTCCTCCATGATCGCGTCAGGGCCTTCGCTGAAGCGGCCGCCCCACATGCGGTTGCTCATGGTCTACTCCGGGACGTCGAGGACGGAAATGGCGGACAGGATGGGGCGAGGACGGATCGGCCG
The DNA here is from genome assembly GCF_015904235.1 of Methylobrevis albus. Lineage (GTDB taxonomy): Bacteria > Pseudomonadota > Alphaproteobacteria > Rhizobiales > Pleomorphomonadaceae > Methylobrevis_A > Methylobrevis_A albus. The sequence goes on along the minus strand of NZ_JADZLT010000036.1, from coordinate 165,407 downwards.
CTGGGTCGGGGCTGCGGCGGTGCTGGGCCTCGTCGCCGGGTTCGGCGCGGTATACGTGAGCGAACAGGGCGCTGGCAACGGGGCGGACGGCGAATGTGCCGCCGCGGTCGACGCCGCCGGCCGGCTGAAGCCGCTGGTGAAGGGCGAGATCGCGGCACTGATCCCGGCCGAGCGCCCGGTGTCGCTGGCGAGCCTCTCGTTCCTCACCGAGACCGGCGCGCCGACGACGCTCGGCGATTTCGCCGGCCGCACCCTGCTCGTCAACCTCTGGGCCACCTGGTGCGCCCCCTGCCGCGCCGAGATGCCCGCGCTCGACCGCCTCGCCGGATCGCTCGATCCCGCCAAGGCCGAGGTGGTGGCGGTCAACCTCGACATCGGCAATTTCGACAAGGCCGACGCCTTCCTCACCGAGACCGGCGTCACCCGCCTCGGCCGCTGGCAGGACCCGAAGATGGGCATCTTCAACGAGCTGAAGCAGATGGGCCTCGCCTTCGGCCTGCCGACCACGCTGCTGGTCGACGACGCGGGCTGCCTGCTCGGCGTCATGCACGGCCCGGCCGAATGGGACGCGCCCGAGGCGGCCGCGGTGATCGCGGCGGCGGGGTAGGCTTTACCGTGGGGCCTCCCCCTCCCTGTCCCTCCCCCGCTGCGCAGGAGAGGGGACGCAGGAGGTTGGAACTCCTGGTTCATTGAAGTCTCGCTTCGGCGCAGTCGCTGTTTTGCGAAAGTCCTCTCGCCCATCGTCCCCTCTCCTGCGAAGCGGGGGAGGGACAGGGAGGGGGGAGGCCCCACGGCAAAGCCTCACCCCGCCACAGGCGTCGACAGCAGCCACAGCCCGAACACCGTATAACCGACCATCACCACCCCGAGCGGCAGCTCGATCAGGAACGCCTTCAGCGGGTCCGGCTCCTCGCGCGCCACGATCAGGTGGCAGACGAGAACGCCGAGCACGTGGCCGATGACGATCACCGCGGTCTGCACGGCGAAGATCGCGCGCGAGCCGGCGTAGCTCCCGAGAAACGACGTCGTCACGTACCAGTCGCGCAAGGCGAAGAGGTTCCAGCCGCGGCCGAACGGGTCGTTGAGCGCGAGCGCCGCGTACTGGCCGTTGATCAGCAGCGCGGTCAGGTAGTGCGCGAGGTGGAAGGTGACGGCGATCGGCACGATCGAAAACACCGCCCGCCCGGCGAGCACGCGGACCGGCGGTCCGCCGCCGGCGAGCCGGCGCCCGAGCGAAATCGCGGCGAAAAACACACCGGCGAGCGCCGCGAACGCCGCGATAAGGCCGAGCGTGTTCGGCAGCATCACCGCCGTGCGGCCGGGAAACTCCAGCGGATTGACCCCCGTCAGCCCCAGCCACCAGAACGTCTTCATCGTGCCGTCGAACGACACCGTGCTGAGGGTGAGAAGCAGCAGCAGCACGCCGGAGAGCGGCAGCGCCGCCCGGCCGAGCAACTGCGCCCCCGGGACGACGAGAGCGGCTCCTGCGTCACTCCGGGCATACGGCGAAAGCCCGGCGAGCCAGCCGAACAGCGCCCCGAACGGATCGCCGCGGCGAAGCCAAACGTCCGGTCCATAAGTGAGGCAGAAGGCGAAGGTCATGATCACATAGACGCCGACGACGACGCCGAGCGTCTCGGGATGGTCCGGCGCCGGGTAGACGAGCTCGAACCAGGCGAAGCCGAGGAAGGTGGCGATCGCCGGCAGGTAGCCGAGCCGCGCCGGCAACGGCCGCCGCGCCGCGGTGAAACCGCCGCCGCTGGCGCGATCGAGCAGCGCGCACGGGCCGCTGAACGGGTTCAACCAGCGCCAGAGATTGCCCAGCAGCGCGTGCGCGATCGGCAGTACGACCCAGAACAGCGTCCAGACCGTGAGGCTGAGCGGATTGCGCAGCGGGTCGGGATAGCCGAACAGCCCGGCGGCGAGCACGAGCAGCAGGACGATGAAACTCAGCGTGCTGGTGACGACGAGGCTGGGCAGGAGCCGGGGGAAAGCGGGCAGCGCCAGCCGCGCCGCGGCGAGCCGCTCGGTCGTGCGTGCGGGGACGAGGGCGACGACGGCGAGCGAGGCAGCGACGGCGAGCGCGCCCGCGAGCATGACGTGCCCGGTCGGCAGCAGCATGACGAAGCCGCGCTCGGCGCCGTGGGCGAGGGCGGGGGTGGGGAGGAGGGTGAGTGCGGCGGCGGTGATGGCTAGGCCGTGCCGTGCTGCCTCCCCCCTCCCTGTCCCTCCCCCGCTTCGCAGGAGAGGGGACGATGGGCGAGAGGACCTTTGCAATACCGGCTCTTCGCCAAAGCGAAGCGCTGTCGAAGTCGGCGCTCTCACCTCCTGCGTCCCCTCTCCTGCGAAGCGGGGGAGGGACAGGGAGGGGGGAGGCCGCTTGTTCGGAACCGCCATCCCCCTCAATGCCCGATCCCCACATACCGGTCGATCAGGCTGCGGTCCGCGCGGATCGCTTCGGCCGACACCGTTTCGCGCAGCTGCCCGTTCTCGAGAAACGCCACCCGGTCGACGGCGTCCAGCACCGCCTCGACGCGCTGTTCGACGAGGATCACCGAAACCCCGGTCGCCTTCAGCGCCGCAACCGACTGCCGGATCGCCGCGATCATCGAGGGCATCAGCCCCTCGGTCGGCTCGTCGAGCAGCAGGAGCTTCGGCTCGAGGCAGAGCGCGCGGGCCATCGCGAGCATCTGCTGCTCGCCGCCCGACAGCGTGCCGGAGCGCTGGCCCATCCGCTCGGCGAGCACAGGAAACAGCGCGATCGCCGCTTCCAGCGCCGGCTTGCCGCGCCCGCGCGCCATCAGGCCGATCTCGAGGTTCTCGCGCACGGTGAGTTCGGAGAACAGCCGCCGGCCCTGCGGCACGTAGCCGACGCCGGCCTTCGGCACCCGGTCCGGCGGCAGCGCGGAAATCTCGGTGCCGTCCAGCACGATGCGGCCGGCGCGGGCGCGCACGAGGCCCATGATCGCCTTCATCAGCGTGGTCTTGCCGGCGCCGTTGCGCCCGGTGAGGCACAGCGTCTCGCCGGGGGCGACGGAAAGCGTCAGGCCGCGCAGCACCTGCACGTCGCCGTAGAAGCAGTCGAGGCCCTCGATCGCCAGCATCGGCCGTCTCTCCTCACGTCCCGAGATAGGCGTGCTGCACCCTTGCATCGGCCCGGATCTCCGCCGGCGTGCCCTCGGCGAGGATGCGGCCGCGGTCGAGCACGGTGATGCGGGTGGCGAGGTCCATCACCACGGCCATGTTGTGCTCGATCAGCATCACCGTCGCGGTCTCGGCGATGGTGCGCACGAGGCCGATGAAATCGGCGATCTCCGGGTCGGAGAGGCCCTGCGTCGGCTCGTCGAGGATCAGCAGCTTCGGCGCGAGCCCGAGCCCCATCGCGACCTCGACCAGGCGCTGGTGGCCGTAGGCGAGGGTGCCGGCGGGCTGGTCCGCGCGGGCGGCGAGCCCGGTGAGGTCCAACGCCGTCATCGTGCGCCCCCGGATCTCCGCCTCGTCGAGCCGCGCGCCGAAACCCGCCTCCTTGGCGAGCGCGCTCTGCACGGCGAGGGCGACGTTGTCGAACACGGAGAGATTGCCGAAGATGCTGGTGATCTGGAACGTGTAGGCGATACCGCGTCGCACCCGGGCGTGCGCCGGCAGCCGGGTGACGTCCTCGCCCTCGAAGCGGATCGAGCCCTCCGACGGGGGCACACGGCCGGCGACGAGGCTGACGAAGGTGGTCTTGCCGGCGCCGTTCGGGCCGATCACGGCGCGGATCTCGCCGCGATCCAGCCGGAAATCGACGCCGTCGACGGCTTTGAGGCCGCCGAAGCGGCGCGACAGGCCGTTGGTTTCGAGCAGCGTCACGGTAGCCACGGCAGCCACCTTTCCCGCACCGTGCCGAGGATGCCCTTCGGGAAGAACAGCACCAGCGCCACCAGCACGAGGCCGACCACCACGAGATGCGCGGTCGTGAAGCCGGAGGCGAGGTCGATCAGGTAGAACATGATCAGCGTGCCGAGCACCGGCCCGAGCACGGTCGCCGCCCCGCCGAGCAGCGTCCAGAGCAGCGGATAGATCGAATAGTGGATCGAGGCGAAGCTGGAGCCGGCATAGGCGAACAGCAGCGCATAGGCCGCCCCCGCCGCCGCCGAGATCGTGCCGGACAGCACGACGGCGACCAGCTTGGCGCGGTAGCTGTCGTAGCCGAGCATCAAGGTCCGCGCCTCGTTCTCGCGGATCGCCACCAGCACCCGCCCGATCGGCCGGCGCACCACGACGAGGGTGATCGCGATCGCCGCGGCGAGCAGCGCGAGTGCCAGATTGTAGCGCAGCCCCGGATCGGCGAGGTCAACGGTGAGCCCGAGCAATTCGAACCGCCGCACCGCATCGGTCAGCACCAGCCCCTCGTCGCCGCGGGTGACATTTCCAAAATAGAGCGTTGCGAGGTAGCCCGCCTGCGCGAACATCAGCGTAACGATCATGAAGGCGACGCCGGTGGTGCGCAGCGCGACCGCACCCACAGTGAGCGCGACGAGGAACCCCGCCGCGATGCCGGCAAGGAACGCTGGCGGCGCCGTCCAGCCGAAGTGATAGGCGGGCAGGGCGGCGCCATAGAGCCCGGCGGCGAAGAACAGCGCGTGGCCCAGGCTGAGCAGGCCGGTGTAGCCGAACAGCAGGTTGTAGCCGACCGCAAACGTCGCGAGCAGCATCACCCGGGTGAGGCTGAGCGCGTGATACTCGGGCAGCACGAACTGCGCGGCGAGCAGCAGCGCGAGCACCCCGACGTGCAGCAGGATCGCCTTGTCGGCAAGCCCCTTGCGCGGGGCCGCGATCGCCGGCGCGCTCATCGGCTCTGCCCTCCGACGAGGCCGCCGGGTCGGACGACGAGGACGAGCGCGACCAGCAGCGTGCCGAGGATTTTTGCCAGCGTCGGCGAGAAGAACACGGAGATCATGCCGTCGGAAAGGCCGATCACCAGCGCGGCGATCACCGTGCCCTTGAGGCTGCCGAGGCCGCCGATGATCACCACGATGAACGAGAGCAGCAGCGGGTCGAGCCCCATCAGGTAGTGCGCCTGGCTGATCGGCACGATCAGCACCGCCGCGACCGCCGCCAGCATGGCGCCGGCCGCGAACACGCCGGCATAGACCCGGTCGACCCGGATGCCGAAGGCCTGCGCCGTCTCGCGGTCGAACTGCGTCGCCCGCATCACGAGGCCGATGCGGGTGCGCGTCAGCACCAGCCACACCGCGATGAGCATCGCCCCCGCCGCGGCGATCACGAACAGCTTGTAGCCCGACCAGCCGAACCACGGGAACACGATGCGGTAGCTGAACGGCGCCTGCACCGGGCGCGCATCGGCGCCGAAGAAGGTCAGTGCCGCCTGCTGCAGGATGAAGAGCAGCCCGATGGTCGCGACGATGGTCGCCTCGGGATTGTAGTCGAGCCGCCTGAGCACCAGCCGCTCGGCGGCGAGCGCCACCGCGCCGACGATCAGCGGCGCCCCGATCAGCGCCGCGACGAAGCCGACCGCCGGGTGCCCGGCGGCGAGGCTCGCGATCCACCACGCCGACACGGCGCCGAGCATGAAGAACTCGCCGTGCGCGACGTTGACGACGCGCATCACGCCGAACACCAGCGACAGCCCCAGCGCCGTCAGCGTCAGCACGCTCGCCTGGACCATGCCTTCGAGGAAGGCGAGGAGGAGGTGGGGACCGAAGGACAAGGGCGGGGTTCCGGGGGGTTGGGGGATCGTGCCGTGGGCCTCCCCCCTCCCTGTCCCTCCCCCGCTTCGCAGGAGAGGGGACGCAGGAGGTGAGGGCACCGTTGATCAGCAGCGTCGCGGTTCGGCGAAACGATCGTCAGGCGAAAGACCTGTCGCCCATCGTCCCCTCTCCTGCGAAGCGGGGGAGGGACAGGGAGGGGGGAGGCCGCACGGCGCGGCCTACCCCGCCCCCCTCACAGCGCCATCGTCGTGTAATCCCCCTCCGGCTCGTACATGCCGTCCTCGATCGAGGTCTTGTGCACCAGCTCGGCCTTGCCGCCGGTGACCTTGGTGATCGACTGCGAGCCGAACACCTGGTGGATCTTGCCGTTGAACACCTTGGCGCCCTGCGGATGCTCGTTGCTCTCGGCGAACTCGGTCAGCGCCTCGGTCGCCTCGACGAGCTTCGCCTTGTCGGCCGGGCCCTGGTAGCCGGCCGCCTCCATCGCCTGCTTCAGGACGTAGAGCGTCTCCCAGCAGCCGAACATGTGCGAATAGGTCGAGATGTCGGCCGCGTCGCTGACGCTGGCCCCGTTGGCGTCGACGCCGACCTTCTCGCGGTAGAACGTGTCGAAGGCCGAGGGATTGGCGCCCGCGTAGCGCGGATAGCCCTCCCAGAAGTGGGTGCCCTCGAGGAACTCGAGGCCGGGGCTGGCGAGGTCGACGGCTTCGAGGCTGTCGATGAAGCCGAAGAGCTCCGGGCGCTGCGAGCCGAAATGCTCGCCGAGTTCCTTGACGAAGGTCAGCACCGCCGGCCCGACCATCACGTGGTAGAGCACCTCGGTGTCCATCGGGATGTTCGGGAAATAGCGCGTGAACGAGGTCTCGGTCGGCGGCACCGGGATCAGCGTCGTCACCTCGCCGCCCTGCGCCTTGATCGCCTCGGAGAAGTAGTCGCGGTGATCGTAGCCGAACGCGAAGTCCGGGTAGATCATCGTGACCTTCTTGCCGAGGTTGCCGGCGATCCACGGCGCCATCGAGATCACCTGGCTGCGCACGTCGGTGATGCCGGGCTGGAAGGTGTAGCGGTTCATCTTGGTCGAGGCGACGTGGTGGCCCTCGGAGACCACGAAATAGGGCAGCTTCAATTCGCCGGCGCGCGGCGCCGAGCCGATCACGACGTGGCTGAACAGCGTGCCGAAGGCGACGTCGACCTTGTGCTGGGTGGCGAACTTCTCGATCACCTCGGCGCCGCGGCGCGGATCGGTGCCGTCGTCCTCGGCGACGATCTCGACCGGGCGGCCGTTGATGCCGCCCTGCTCGTTGATCAGCTTCACCGCGGCGTTGGTGGTGCGCTCGTACCAGCGGCCGTAGGCGGCGCCGATGCCGGTGCGGTGCACCTGGAAGCCGATCTTGATCGGCGCCGAGCTCTGCGCCTGTGCATAGCGCACGAAGCCGGGGCCGAGGATCAGGCCGCCGGCGGCGAGCGCCGCGCCCGCGCCGATGCCCTTCAGCACGTCGCGCCGGGTGGCGCCCGCGCCCGGGGAGGTCGCGGCGGGGGAGGGGGCGCCGGCGGCGTCTGCCGTCGTCGTGCTCGTGGTCGCGCCAGCGATGTCGATCTTGTCCGTCATCCGGTCCCTCCTCAGCTCGCGTCGGCCCGCGCCCGCCTCACGAACGCTCGCATACAAACGATCATGGCGAACGGATGCCAGTTCCGTGCCAGCGCCGCGAGGCGGAAAAACATCCCGCCGCGGCAGCGCTGACTGGAAACTGATCACATCGGCTGCCCGATGAGAAGGCAGCAGGCGGGGCTCAGGAGAGAAATGACTTTCGCCCGGGGAGCCGGTGGGCGGGGGAGCGCGGGACGGAGGCGCGGCCTACTCGTGCATCAGCGTCCAGATCGCCGCGCGCAATTCGTCGATGCCGCGATACTTCTCGCTCGAGGTGGCGATCAGCGTCGGATAGGCGGCGGGGCGCCGGACGATGCGCTTCGCCGTGTCGGCGATCAGGTCGGTGAGGGCCCGGCTGCCGATCTTGTCGGCCTTGGTCAGCACGATCTGGTAGGAGGCGGCCGCCTTGTCGAGCAGCGACAGCACGTCCTCGTCGTTGGCCTTCAGGCCGTGCCGCGCGTCGATCAGCACGTAGACGCGGCGCAGATTCGGCCGCCCGCGCAGATAGGAGAAGACGAGCGCGTTCCACGCCGCGACCTGCGCCTTCGGCGCCTTGGCGTAGCCGTAGCCCGGCATGTCGACGACGGTGAGCCCGTCGGCGTCGTCGGGGCGGAACAGGTTGAGCTCCTGCGTCCGGCCCGGCGTGTTCGAGGTGCGGGCGAGGCCGCCCTGCCCGGTGAGGGCGTTGATCAGGCTGGACTTGCCGACATTGGAGCGGCCGGCGAAGGCGATCTCCAACCCTTCCGCCGGCGGCAGCACGTCCATGTTCGGCACGCCGCGCACGAAGCTCCACGGCCGGGCGAACAGCAGCCGGCCGGCCTCGATCGCCGGATCGGGGGCGCTGGCCGGGGCGCCGCCGGCGGCGCTGTCGTCGGCGGCGTCAACCATGCGTGGGTCCTCAGCTCTTCGCGGTGCCGCGGCGGAACAGGTTGCGGATGTTGTCGTAGAGCTCGATCTTCACCCCCTGCCGCTTCATGATCACCGACTGCTGCAGCACCGAGAGGGTGTTGTTCCAGGCCCAGTAGATGACGAGGCCGGCCGGGAACGAGGCGAGCATGAAGGTGAAGATCACCGGCATCCAGTTGAAGATCATCGCCTGGGTCGGGTCCGGCGGCGTCGGGTTGAGCTTCATCTGGAAGAACATCGTGATGCCCATGATCAGCGGCCAGATGCCGAGCATCAGGAACGGCCCGAGCACCGGCACCACCGACGGATCCCACGGGATCAGCCCGAACAGGTTGAAGATCGTGGTCGGATCGGGCGCGGAGAGATCCTGGATCCAGCCGAAGAACGGCGCGTGCCGCATTTCGATGGTGACGAACAGCACCTTGTAGAGCGCGAAGAACACCGGGATCTGCACCAGGATCGGAAGACAGCCGGCGAGCGGATTGATCTTCTCGGTCTTGTAGAGCTCCATCAGCGCCTGCTGCTGCTTCACCCGGTCGTCCTTGTGCCGCTCCTTGATCTCCGCCATCTGCGGCTGGACCTTCTTCATCTTGCTCATCGACACATAAGACTTGTTCGCGAGCGGATAGAAGATGCCCTTGATCAGCACGGTGACGAGCAGGATGGCGACGCCGAAGTTGCCGACGAGGTTGAACAGCATGTCGATGAGATAGAACATCGGCTTGGTCAGGAAGTAGAACCAGCCCCAGTCGATCAGGAGATCGAATTGCGGGATGGCGTAGCTCGAAGCGTAGGCGTCGAGCAGGCCGACTTCCTTGGCGCCGGCAAACAGCCGCGTCGTCGTCGTCGCCGAACTGCCGGCCGCGACCGTCAGCGAGTCGCCGAGATAGTCCGCCTGGTAGGTGTCGGTGTTGGCGACACGGCTGTGCAGGAAGCGGGGCTGGAAGCCGCGGGCGGCGTCGGGCACCAGCGCGCTCGCCCAGTACTTGTCGGTGATGCCGAGCCAGCCGGTCGCGGTCGCGCCCGGCTTCACCTCGCCGTCGTCCTTCAGGTCGTTGTAGTGCACTTCCGACAGCTTGCCGTCGCCGAGCACGCCGACGAGGCCCTCGTGCAGGATGTAGTTGCCGCTGTTCGGCGGCTGCGAGTGGCGCTGCACGAAGCCGTAGGGGTAGAGCACCGTGTCGCCGGCGCCGGTGTTCTCGATCGTGTCCTCGATCGTGAACATGTAGTCGGCGTCGACCGAGATCGTGCGGCGGAACACGAGGCCCTGCGCGTTGTCCCAGGTGAGCGTGACCGGCGTTTCCGTCGTCAGCGTCGCCCCCTCGGGCGCGCTCCACACCGTGTTGGCCGTCGGCATCGGCGTCGCGGCGCCGGCGGGAACCGTGTAGCCGACCTCGGCGAAATAGGCGTCCTTCGCGCCTTCCGGGCTCAGCAGCGTGACGCTCTCGGAGGCGGGGTCGACAGTGACGCGGTAGCGGTTGAGGGCGACGTCGTCGATGCGCGCGCCGCGCAGGTTAAGCGTGCCGGTGAGCCCTTCCGAACGGATCGGGATGCGCGGCGAGGCGGCGAGAGCGTCGCTGCGCGACAGGCTCTCCGGGGCGGCGATGCTGCCGGCCGGCGCGGTGCCGGGGGCGGTGCCGGGCGCCTGGGCCGCCGCGCCGGGCTGACCGGGGGCGGCTCCGGCCGCCGGCGGCGTCTGCTGCTGGGCCTGCTGCTGCTGCAGCGCCGCCTGCTGCGCGATGCGCTGTTGTTCGAGCTGCGGCCCGGCGATGAAGAACTGCCAGCCGAGCATGACGGCGAGCGACAGCACGATCGCGAGGATGAAATTGCGGTTGTCAGCCATCGTTCGGTCTCTCGGAGGTCGCTGGCCCGGTGGGGCTCGGCGGTATGGCCGCCCCCGGGCGGTCTCCCGGGGCGGTCTCGTGGTCGGCGGCGCCGGTCTGCGGCGCCGTGGTCGCGCGGGCGGGCCGGTGGGCCTTGCGTGCCGCCCGCAGGGCGCCGAGGAGATCGGCGGTCAGTTCGGCAAAGCCGAGCGACAAGGCGCCCTGGCGCCCGACGAGCACGTAGTCGATGCCCGGCTCCGCGACCTCGGCCCCCGCCAGCCGCACCGCCTCGCGCAGGCGGCGGCGGATGCGGTTGCGCTCGACCGCATTGCCGATCTTCTTCGTCACGGTGTAGCCGAAGCGGGGCGCCGTATCGGCGGTGCCCGGCCCGGCCGGATCGTCCCGCCGGATCGATTGCAGCAAAAAGCCGCGCCGGGGCGTTCGCGCGCCCCGGGCGACTTTCAGGAACTCTGCCCGTTTCTTCAGCCGGCTCATCGCAACGCGCGGCTTTCGGCCGAAAGCCGCCGCATCGCCGATCAGGCCGAGAGGCGCTTGCGGCCGAGCGCGCGGCGGGCCGCGATCACCTTGCGGCCGCCGACGGTGGCCATGCGGGCGCGAAAGCCGTGGCGGCGCTTGCGCACGAGCTTGGAGGGCTGGTAGGTCCGCTTCATGGATCGATCCCGCCGCCAGGCGGTCCTTCGTCTCTGGGGGCGCCCATGCCGGCTCGTCGCCGTCCGGTCGCCCGATGTGTCTGTCGCTGTTCCGGACGTTGTGGCCGACGCACGATCCGCGCAGAAATGCGGAGCGGACCGGCGGCCTGTCCCGGTCGAGCCCGGCTTATACGCGAAGCCCCCCGGCCGGGTCAACGCGCGCCGGGCGCCGCAATGCGAAATTCCGCCGATGCCCGCGCCCCGGATCCTTGCCGCATCACTTCGCGGTGAGTCGCCTGCGATCGGCTTGCGGGCGCTCCGGATCGATGCGACCGATGGGCGAAGGCCCGCCTGCCGCCGCCCGTTCCCGGCGTGGCAGGACAATGAGGCCGCGTCCGGCCGCTGCGGCGGCCGCATCGGACCGAGCTTGGAGATCATGCGGATGTCGCCGCCTGCTGGCGCGAACCAGGGCCCGACCGTGTCTCCGCCGCCCGCGGCGGGGCAGGGCGAGGCCTGTGCGGGACCGGTGCTCGCCGGGACCGACTGCGCCGCGCCGCCGTGTGCCGCGCCGCGCTCGCGCCGGGGCCTGCTGCTCTGGCTCGGCGGTCTCGCGCTGATCGCCGTCGCCGTCTACGCGCTCGGCTGGCACCGCTACCTCACCCTCGACGCGCTGATCGAGCACCGCGAACGGCTCGCGGGCCTCGTGCGCGACAACTATCTCGCCAGCCTGCTCGGGTTCACGGCGATCTATGCCGTCATCACGGCCGTCTCCGTGCCGGGCCTCGCCGTGCTCACCATCGCCGGCGGCTTCCTGTTCGGCTGGCTCGTCGCCGGCCTCGTCGTGGTCAGCGCGGCGACGCTCGGCGCCACCGCCCTGTTCCTCGTCGCGCGCACCTCGCTCGGCCGCCCCTTGCGCGAGCGTGCCGGCCCGCTGCTGACCAAGATCGCCGCGGGCTTTCGCGAGGATGCGGTCTCGTTCCTGCTGTTCCTGCGCCTCGTGCCGCTGTTTCCGTTCTGGGTGGTCAATCTCGCGCCGGCGCTCGCCGGCGTGCCGCTCGGCGTCTTCGTCTGGACCACCTTCTTCGGCATCCTGCCCGGCACCTTCGCCTTCACCGTCGTCGGCGAGGGCCTCGATTCCGTGGTCGCCGCCCAGGCGGCGGTGCGGGCCGACTGCGCGCCGGGGGCCGACTGTCCGACCGGCATCAAGCTCTCGGCCCTGCTGACCCCGCATCTCTTCGCCGCCTTCGCGGCGCTCGGGCTGCTCGCGCTGGTGCCGGTCGCGGTGAAAGCCTGGCGCCGCCGCTCCAGGCGCGGCGCGGCCTGCGCCGCGCGTGACAACGAAGCCGCGGGGAGGGGCAAGGCATGAGCCGGGTGATCACGCCGGACATCTGCGTCATCGGCGCCGGCTCGGCCGGCCTTTCGGTCGCCGCGGCGGCGCGCGCGTTCGGCGTCGAGGTCGCGATCTGCGAGGAGGCCGCCATGGGCGGCGACTGCCTCAACAGCGGCTGTATCCCGTCGAAGTCGCTGATCGCCGCCGCCCGCCACGCCCACGCCATCCGCACCGCCGCCGCCTTCGGCGTCCATCCGGGTCCGGCCGGTGCACCGGAAGGCGCCGGCGACCCGGTCGCGACTAACATGGAGGCCGTGCGCGCGCACATCCGCGCCGTCATCGCCGGCATCGCGCCGCATGATTCGCAGGCCCGCTTTGAGGGGCTCGGCGCTACCGTGATCCGCGCCCGTGCCCGCTTCACCGATCCGCGCACGGTGGTCGCCGGCGACACCACGATCCGCGCCCGCCGCTTCGTCGTCGCCACCGGCTCGCGCCCGGCGCTGCCGAAGGTGCCGGGCCTCACCACCGTCCCGCATCTCACCAACGAGAGCGTCTTCGACCTCGGCGATCTGCCCGAGCACCTCGTGATACTCGGTGGCGGGCCGATCGGGCTCGAACTCGCCCAGGCCTATCGCCGGCTCGGCGCCGCGGTGACGGTGGTCGAGGCCGCCCGCGCCCTCGGCCGCGACGATCCGGAACTCGCCGCCGTCGTCGTCGCCCGCCTGCGCGCCGAGGGCGTCGCCGTGCTCGAGCAGACGCGCGCGGCCGGCGTCGTCGCAGATAGCGCCGGCGGCGTCCGCGTCGAGACGCTGGCCGCCGACGGCACGCGCCGCACGATCGCCGGCTCCCACCTCCTCGTCGCCGCCGGCCGCCGGCCGAACGTCGAGGATCTCGGCCTCGAGGCGGGGGAGATCGGCTTCGGTCCGCGCGGCATCCGCGTCGACGCCGGCCTGCGCACCGGCAACCGCCGCGTCTACGCCATCGGCGACGTCGCCGGCTCGTTCCAGTTCACCCACTGGGCCGGCTATCACGCCGGGCTCGCCGTCCGCTCGATCCTGTTCCGCCTGCCGGTCGCCGAGCGGCGCGACATTCTGCCCTGGGTGACCTTCACCGACCCCGAGATCGGCCAGGTCGGCCTCTCGGCCAACGCGGCGCGTGCGGCCGGCCATAGTGTCACCGTTCTTTCCGCCCCATATGCTGGCAACGACCGCGCGGCGACGGCGCGCGAGGCCGAAGGAATGCTCAAGCTGGTGGTCGGCCGCGGCGGCCGCATTCTCGGTGCGGCGGCGGCGGGGCCGGAGGCGGGCGAGACGCTGGCGATGCTGGCGCTCGCCGTCGGCCAGCAGATGACGGTGAAGGCGTTTGCCGACACCGTGTTTCCCTATCCGACCCATGCCGAGATCGCGCGGCGGGCGGCTTTGACATATTATGGCAAGAGCCTGGCCAACCCCTGGCTCGGCCGTCTGCTGCGCCTGCTGCGCGCCTTCGGCTGACGGGTTCGGGACGGTGCCGGTATAACGGGCGGAGACGGCGACGGGCATGAGCGAGCAACTGGCGGCCACGGACAGCAGCGCCGCGGCAGGGGCGACGGAGGCAGCGGAAGCGAAGCCGGAGACGCCGGCGGCGGAGCCCGGCGTGCCGACGGTGCGCTTCGGCCTCTCGGCGCGCCTGCTGCTGCTCACCGTGCTGTTCGTGATGATCAGCGAGGTGCTGATCTACGTCCCCTCGATCGCCAACTTCCAGCGCACCATCCTCGAATCGCGGCTGCGCAACGGCATGATCGCCAGCCATTCCCTGCTGCTCGTTCCCGCCGAGGAGAAGCTGCCGCAGGAGTTGCAGCAGGCGCTGCTCGGCGAGATCGGCGCCTATGCCATCGCGGTGAAGGAGGACGGCATCAAGCGGCTGCTTGCGATCGTCGACGAGCCGCCGACGGTCGGCCGCTCCATCGTCGTCGACGAGCTCGGGCCGCTGGACTCGATCGCCGCCGCCTTCGACACCCTCGTCTACGGCGGCAGCCGCACGCTGCACATCAGCGGCGCCTTCGACGACGGCACCGGCCGCCGGCTCGACATGCTCTATCCGGAAGCGCCGCTGCGCGACCGCATGCTCGCCTTCTCGGCCAACATCCTGCTGTTGTCGCTGGCGATCTCCGGCCTCACCGCCGGCCTCGTCTACCTCAGCCTGCAGCGGCTGCTGGTGCGCCCGATGCAGCGCATCGGCCGTGCCGTTCGCCGCTTCACCGAGGATCCGGAGAACCCGGCCAACATCATCGCGCCCTCCGCCCGCACCGACGAGATCGGCGCGGCGGAATGGGGCCTGCGCGAGATGCAGTCGCACCTGCAGGAGACGCTGAAGCAGCAGCGCCGCCTCGCCGACCTCGGTCTCGCCGTCTCGAAGATCAACCACGACCTGCGCAACATGCTGGCCTCGGCCCAGCTCGTTTCCGACCGCCTCGCCTCGGTGCCGGACCCGACGGTGCAGCGCTTCGCGCCGAAGCTGCTCGCCGCCCTCGACCGGGCGATCAACTACTGCCAGAGCGTTCTCGCCTACGGCCGCGCCCAGGAGCAGCCGCCGGTGCGCCGCCTCGTCGCGCTGCGCCGCCTCGTCGCCGACGTCGGCGAGACCACCGGCGTCTCCGCCCACGGCACCGTCGAATGGGTCAACGGCGTGCCGGACGGGCTTGAGGTCGACGCCGATCCCGACCAGCTCTTCCGCGTGCTCGTCAACCTCGTGCGCAACGCGGCGCAGGCGCTGGAGGCGACCGGCGACGATTCGCTGGTGCGCCGGCTCGAGGTGTCGGCCGAGCGTGCCGGCGCGGTTGCCCGCATCCGCGTCACCGACACCGGCCCGGGCCTGCCCGAGAAGGCGCGCGAGAGCCTGTTCAAGCCGTTCCAGAGCTCGATGCGCCGCGGCGGCACCGGCCTCGGCCTCGCGATCTCGGCGGAACTGGTGCGCGCCCACGGCGGCTCGATCGTGCTGCTCGAGAAGGCGCCCGGCGCCACCTTCGAGATCGAGATCCCCGACCGCCCGCTCCCCTTCACCGGCGCCGTCCGCTCCCGCGCGGTGTGAGCCCGGGGGGTGACCCGGCACCGCCCGCGGCCGGCCTCGACGCCCTGCCACCGGATCAGCCCCGCGGCGGGCGCTTGCAAACGCCGCCGCGGGCGCCGAGGCCGTGGACAGTCCCCCCTCCCCGGCCCTCCCCCTCGAGGGGGGAGGGGTTGTGTGGTAAGGCCCGTCGGATGTCGTCCCCTCCCCCCTCGAGGGGGAGGGACAGGGAGGGGGGGACGTGCCGCCGGGCGCCGCGTCGCCGGAATCAACCGCAGCCACCCCGCCGTCCCGCCGCCACCCCGCACGCGCGCGCAGGGGGCGTGCACAGTCCCCCTCCGGCTGGCGGGATCACGACACCCCCGACCAGCCCGAACCCCCTCGCCAAAACCCGCGATCGGCAATTTCACATTTTCGCCGCTTGCAATCCCCGCCGCGACCCACTAAACGTCCAATCCCGTTCGGGAACACCCCGAACGCACGCCGGACCGGCAGCCAAAACTGTCCGCGTCCCGGCCGGCAGGCGCCCGTAGCTCAGCTGGATAGAGCACCAGACTACGAATCTGGGGGTCAGGAGTTCGAATCTCTTCGGGCGCGCCACTTTCTTTTTTCTCTCTGATCCGACATCTCTGAACGGTCTGTCCGAACGCTGGTTCGACGGCCGATTTTCTCGTTCTGCAGCCGGCCGCTCGCCGAGATCCGGACGGCCTTGCCGCCTGAGCTGGCTTTTCGATCCAATGCGGCAGGGCAGCGGGAGTACTCCGGGATCTCGCAGCGGCGAGCGACCGGGAACGGGCAGGCGCAGAGCGGGAGGGCGTGGCATGCATGCGAAGGCGGTCGGCAGGGCATCGGCGACCATGCTCATTCTGGCTGCGATGTCGGCAGCGCAGGTGACGAACTCAAGAGCTGCCGCCGAGTGCACGAATACGCAATTCACGCCCGACAAACGCACTGTCGCAGGCCCTCTGGCGGAAGGCCTCGAGTACAGGACGTATTGCGATTTCGGTGAATGCTATTTCACGATCATCGCCGACAGTGAAAAATTCACGTTTCGATACGAATCGAATATAGAATACTGCCTCGTCAGGGACGAAATTGATCCTGTGAAGTATAAATTTCCGGTCCCGGGCTGCGAACGATTCAACCGCGGTCTGAGCATATACATCACCCCGCCCGAGACGTCGGCGCCGGACCATATCTCCATCATCTACGCAGCTGACCGATCGGAGCGCGGTGCCAAGACGGAGGACTGCCTCGACGAGGGGTTCCCGCAGTATAACGACGAGTATTACCGGTACGAGAGGCTCCGGAACTACGAGCATTTCCAGCTCAGGATCGAGCAGATCGCGCGTTGAACACGCCGCCCCGGCCACCCCGTCCCAATGCCTCCCCAAAAAACCCCCACCCATCACTGCCGGACATGGGTCGCATCCGCCGATGCGATTTCCCGGCTCGGGCTGCATGGGGCTACCTCGTCGTCATCGCAACGCGGTTCGAAGGACCCCGAACAGATGACGCTCCGCTCCCTCCTCGCCAGCACGGCGCTGGCCCTCACCCTCGTCGGTGCGCCGGCCGTGCCCGTGTTCGCCGCGCCGCCGGTGGCCTATACGCAGCAGGCCGATGCCTATGCCATGCCGCTCGGCGACCTCGAGATCGTCGCGCTCTCCGACGGCACGGTGCCGCAGAATCTCTATGAGCTGCTGATCGGCACCCACGAGGCCGAGATCGACGGGCTGCTGCAGCACGCGTTCCTCGCCAACCCGGTCGAGGCGTCGATCAACGCCTTTCTCGTCCGCGGCGCCGGCCGCATCATCCTGGTCGACACCGGGTCGGGCGAACTGTTCGGCCCGGGCTATGGCGGCAAGCTCGTCGCCAGCCTCGCCGCCGCCGGGGTCGCGCCGGCCGACGTCACCGACGTCCTGATCACCCATGTCCACACCGACCACACCGGCGGCCTCGTCGCCGGCGGCAAGCCGGTGTTCGCGAACGCCGTCGTGCACGTCGGCGCGCCCGACATCAACTTCTTCCTCGACGCGGCTAACGCCGAGCGCACCGGCTATGCCAAGCAATATTTCGACGAGGCGGCGAAGACCGTCGGGGTCTATGCCGCGGCCGGCAAGGTGAAGAGCTTCGCCGACGGGGAAGAAATCCTGCCGGGCATCGTCGCGACGCTGCACCCCGGCCACACCCCCGGCAGCGCCTTCTTCACCGTGACGAGCGCGGGCCAGTCCATCGTCTTCGTCGGCGACATCGTGCACGTCGAGGCGGTGCAGTTCCCGAAGCCGGCGATCACCATTCTCTACGACGTCGATCCCGCCGCCGCCGCGGCGGCGCGGCAGCAGGCGTTCCCCGATCTCGCGGGCGCGCGCCAGCTCATCGCCGCCCCGCATCTGCGCTTCCCCGGCATCGGCCACGTCCGCGCCGAGGATGGCGGCGGCTTCACCTGGCACCCGGCGGAATACCGCAACCGCCCCGGCACCGCCGGCGAGTGACGCGCCTCAGGCGGGCAGGGCGCCGGGGTCACGCCCCTGCGCCCGCGCCGCCTGGAACACCTGGTCGCGCAGCCAGGCATGGGCGGGGTCGCCGCCCATGCGCGGGTGCCAGAACGCGTTGATCTGGAACCGCGCCAGCGCCACCGGCGGCTCGAACAGGTCGAGCGACGTGGTGAAGCGCGCGAGAAAGCGGCGCGGCAGCGTGCAGACGCAGTCGCTCGCCTGCAGCACCAGCGGCGCCAGCGCGTAGCTCTGGATCGACACCGAGACGCGCCGGGTGCGGCCGAGCGCCTCCAGCGCGTCGTCGATCATCCCGGCGAAGTTGCCGCCGCTGGTCGAGACGAGCAGATGGTCGAGGCGGCAGAATTCGTCGAGGTCGATCGGGGCGGCGCCGCGCGGATGGCCCTTGCGCTGGGCCGTCACGAAGGTCTCCTCGAGCAGCGTCCGCCCGATCAGGCCGCCCGCGACGTCCTCGGCGGCGCCGATGAAGAGGTCGGCGCTCCCCGCTTCGAGATCGGCGGCGATGCGCGCCTTGTCGGGCAGCACGAAGGCGAGCCGCACCCGCGGCGCCGCCGCCTTGATGGCGGGGATGAGGTCGGGGGCTAGTATGGCGGCCGGGTTGTCGGTGGCCGCGATCCGGAACGTGCGGTCGCTCGTCGCCGGATCGAACACCTGCGCGACGCTGGAGAAGCGCCTGAGCCGGTCCATCAGCCGGGCGAGTTCGGGCGCCAGCGCCTCGGCATGCGGCGTCGCCACCATGCCCCGGCCCGATGCGGCGGGGATCAGCAGCGGGTCGCCGAGCAACTGCCGGAGCCGCGTCAGCCGCCCCGACAGCGCCGGCTGGGTGATGCCCAGCCGGTTGGCGGCATGGGTGACGTTGAGGTCCTTCAGCAGCGCGTCGAGCGTCAGGAGCAGCGCCGTATCCATCTCCAGAATGGGGTCACGCATCCGGGGTCTCCATCGCAGCGGGCGACCCGGTTTAACCCGGCCGGGACGGTGACGTCCCGGCCGACGTGATCCGCATGCCGCGAAAGGCGCTCGCCGTCATACGGCGGCCGGCGCGGCGAGGCCGTCGGCGGGGATCCGGAACCAGGCGACATAGAGCGCCGGCAGCATCTCTACTTCCCGACCAAGGAGGAGCTGTTCTCCGCGATGATCGACCATATTTCGACGCCGCTGGAAAAGCTGTTGCAGGATTCGGGAGATTTGCAGGGATGCTGCGTCGAGCGGCTGCGGTCCCATATTCTTCTCGCCTACGAGCGCCTGTCCGACGACAGGCACACGCGCGAACTGATGCGGTTCGTCATCTCGGAAGGTGGCTGCTTTCCCCGGATGGTCGCCGCGCATAACGAAAAGCTGGTCGACCCGCTGCTCGCCCGCACCCAGGCGCTGCTCGACGAGGGCGTCGCCATCGGCGAGTTCCGCGGCACCCCGGCCGCCCTCGCGCCGGTGATCGTGGCGCCCGTCATCGCCATGATGATCGACACGATCATCCTCGGCCGCCACCGCCACCAGGACGTGCCGTCCTACATCGCGGCGCACCGCGACCTCGTGATGAACGGGATTGCCGTCACGCGCGACTGAGCGGCAAACGCCTCTTTCAATATGTCCATATGTCGATTAATGTCGACATATGGAAACCGACCAGGCCCTCGCCGCCTTCACCGCCCTGTCGCAGCCGACGCGCCTCGACGTGTTCCGGCTGCTCGTCGTGCACGAGCCCGGCGGGCTGCCGGCCGGCGACGTCGCGCGCCGGCTGGACGTGCCGCACAACACGCTCTCGACGCATCTCGCCATCCTGACCCGCGCCGGCCTGATCCTGGCCGAGCGCCACAGCCGCCAGATCATCTACCGCGCCCGGCTCGATGCCGCGCGCGACCTCGCGGCCTTCATCATGAAGGACTGCTGCGGCGGCCGGCCCGAGATCTGCGCCCCGCTGATCGCCGACCTGCAGCCGTGCTGCGCGGCCGACGCCGCCGCGATGCCCGAACCGCGCCGCGCCTGACCCTTCTCGCCCCGGGGATGCCGCCGCGCCCGCGCGGCCCGCTCCATGCGCCGATCCCCCAGAGTGCCGATCCATGAGGACCCCGCGATGACCGACGTCACGATCTACCACAACCCCGCCTGCGGCACCTCGCGCAACACCCTCGGCCTGATCCGCAACGCCGGCATCGAGCCGGTGGTGATCGAGTACCTGAAGACGCCGCCGAGCCGCGCCGAACTCGTGGATCTCATCGCCCGCATGGGCATCCCCGTCCGCGACCTGCTGCGCGAAAAGGGCACGCCCTATGCCGACCTCGGCCTCGGCGACCCGGCGCTCGGCGACGACGCGCTGCTCGACGCGATGATGGCGCACCCGATCCTGATCAACCGGCCGATCGTCGTCACGCCCCTCGGCGTCCGCCTGTGCCGCCCGTCCGAGGCGGTGCTCGACCTGCTGCCCGCCGGGCAGCGCGGCGAATTCCGCAAGGAAGACGGCGAGCTGCTGATCGACGCCGACGGCAACCGCGTCGCCTGACCCGACCCTCCCCGGAGCCTGCCCCCGATGTCCTCGCCCGCCCTCACCGCACCCCGGCCCGCTTCCCGGCTGTCCTTCCTCGACCGCTATCTCACCGTGTGGATCTTCGCGGCGATGGCGCTCGGCATCCTCCTTGGCACGGTGTTCACCGGCCTGCCGGCGGCGCTCGACAGCCTGTCGGTCGGCACGACCAACATCCCGATCGCCATCGGCCTGATCCTGATGATGTACCCGCCGCTCGCCAAGGTGCGCTACGAGGAGCTGCACCGCGTCTTCGCCGACAAGCGCGTGCTGGCGCTCTCGCTGGTTCAGAACTGGCTGATCGGCCCGGTGCTGATGTTCGGCCTCGCCGTCTTGTTCCTGCGCGACCACCCGGAATACATGACCGGCCTGATCCTGATCGGCCTCGCCCGCTGCATCGCCATGGTGCTGGTCTGGAACGAGCTCGCCAAGGGCGACAACCAGTATGTCGCCGGGCTGGTGGCGTTCAACTCGATCTTCCAGATCCTGTTCTTCTCCACCTACGCCTGGCTGTTCCTCGCCGTGCTGCCGCCGCTGTTCGGGCTGGAGGGCAGCGTCGTCGACGTCGGCTTCTGGACCATCACCGAGGCGGTGCTGATCTATCTCGGCATTCCCTTCCTCGCCGGCTTCCTCACCCGCCGCATCCTGATCGCGCGCAACGGGGCAGACTGGTACGCCGATGTGTTCCTGCCGCGGATCGGGCCGATCACGCTCGCCGCGCTGCTCTTCACCATCGTCGCGATGTTCAGCCTCAAGGGCGGCGACATGGTCCGCCTGCCGATGGACGCGGTGATGATCGCGGTGCCGCTGACGATCTACTTCATCGTCCAGTTCCTGATCAGCTTCGCCATGGGCCGGCTGATCGAGACCGACTACCCCCGCACCACCGCGATCGCCTTCACCGCCGCCGGCAACAACTTCGAACTCGCCATCGCGGTCGCCATCGCCGCCTTCGGCCTCGCCTCGCCGGTGGCGTTCGCCGCGGTGATCGGGCCGCTGGTCGAGGTGCCGGTGCTGCTGCTGCTGGTGCACGTCGCGCTCCGCCTCGGCAGCCGCTGGTTCCCCACGACGGCGCCGGCGCGCTAAAGATGAGGAACCGGGCCGGCCGGGCGGGCGCGAGACCGTCCGGCCAGCCCAGCCCGGGGCCGGGACCAGGGGTCGAGATTTCCATCCTTCAAGAATGATGGAACCATGCCTTGACCGGGACCAACTGCGGCGCCTAGTCTATTTCCATGAAGCTCGAACAAGCCGCCGGCCAGCTCGAAGCGCTCGGCAATCCGACCCGCCTGCAGATATATCGCACCCTGATCCGGGCGGGGAACGACGGGCTCGCCGTCGGCCGGCTGCAGGAGCGCATCGGCATCGCCGCCTCGACGCTGTCGCACCATCTGCATCGCCTCGTCGCCACCGGCCTCGTCACGCAGGAACGGCAGGCGACGACGCTGATCTGCCGCGCGCACTATCCGAGCATGAATACCCTGATCGGCTATCTCGCCGACGAATGCTGCGCCGACCAGACTTGTGGCGACACCGTCCAGTCCGTGGAGACGAAGGCGGGATGACCCTGCACGCGATGGTTCCGGCTGCCGCCGAAATTGCGGCCATGGCGCCCCGCCGCGGAGTGCCCGCGTGACCGACGACGTCTTCGGCGCTGCCCCCGCCCATCGCCCGCCCGGCGGGCGCAGCCGCTTCGTCACGTGCCTCGGCATCGGTCAGATCTGCTCGTGGGGCTCGCTCTACTACAGCTTCCCGCTGATCGCCGAGGCGATGGGAGACGAACTCGGCTGGTCGAAGAGCGCGCTCTACGGCGCGGCGACTCTCGGGCTCGGCCTCGCCGGCCTCGCCGCCTATCCGATCGGCGCCGCCATCGACCGCGGCCACGGTTGCTGGATCATGACCGGCGGCTCGGTGCTCGCAGGGCTACTGCTCGTGCTCTGGTCGCAGGTGACAAGCCTGCTGCTGTTCTACGTCGCGATCGCCGGCATCGGCGCGCTGCAGGCGGCGACGCTGTACGATCCCGCCTTCGCGGTGATCGCCCGCCGCGCCGGCCCGGCGCATGCGCGCGCCGGCATCACCGCGCTCACCCTCTGGGGCGGCTTTGCTTCCACGGTCTTCATTCCGCTGGTGCAGGCGCTGCTCGACACGGTCGGCTGGCGCGACGCGCTGCTCGTGCTGGCGGCGATCAACATCCTCGTCTGCGCCGGCTGCTATCTCGCCGTGATCGACCCCGCCGCCGATGCACCGCCGCACCGCGCCTCGGCCGCCGTGCCGCCGCTCAGCGGCCGGGCGGTGGTCGCCCGGGCGGCGCGGCAGCCGGTGTTCTGGGCGCTCGCGGTCGCCTTCACCGCCTACTCGGCGGCGTTTTCGGCCTTCACCTTCCATCTCTATCCGCTGCTGCTGGAAAAGGGCTTCGAGGCCGGCGCCGTCGTCGTCGCCATGACGCTGATCGGCCCGGCGCAGGTCGCCGGCCGCATCGCGATCTGGGTGTTCGCGGCCGGGGCCGCGGTGCGGCTGATCGGCTCGATCACCGTGGCGGTGTTCCCGCTCGCGCTCGTCGCGCTGCAGGTGCTGCCGCCGAGCTTCACGCTCATCGCCGTCGTCGCGCTGCTCTACGGCGGGGCGAACGGCATCATGACCATCGTGCGCGGCCTCGCCGTGCCCGAAATGCTGACGCGCGAGGCCTATGGCGCGGTGAACGGCGCGATGTCGGCGCCGAGCACGATCTCGCGCGCGCTCGCGCCGCTCGGCGCCGCGCTGATCTGGTCTGCGTCGGGCGCCTACGACGCGGTGCTCGTCGCCATCATCGCCCTGACCCTGCTGCTCGCCGCCGGCTTTTGGGCCGCCGCCCTCCTGTCGCGCCGCGCCGCGCTCGCCATCAACTGAGGATCCCGCGTTTCATGACGGATTTCGACGCCTTCACCGCCGCGCTCGACCCGGAGCACTTTGACCTGCCGGGCGCGGAGAAACTCGCGCCGCCCGTGCCGATGACGCATCCGCCGCGCATCCTCCTGCTCTACGGCTCGCTGCGCGAGCGCTCCTACAGCCGGCTGCTCGTCGAGGAATGCGGCCGCCTGCTCGGCGCCATGGGCGCGGAGACGCGGATCTTCGACCCGCGCGGCCTGCCGCTGCCCGACGCCGAGCCGGCGGATCATCCGAAGGTGCAGGAGCTTCGGGCGCTGTCGGAATGGTCGGAAGGGCAGGTCTGGTGCAGCCCGGAGCGGCACGGCACCATCACCGGCGTTTTCAAGAGCCAGATCGACTGGA
Source organism: Methylobrevis albus (assembly GCF_015904235.1). Taxonomy (GTDB): domain Bacteria; phylum Pseudomonadota; class Alphaproteobacteria; order Rhizobiales; family Pleomorphomonadaceae; genus Methylobrevis_A; species Methylobrevis_A albus. The sequence continues at coordinate 141,996 of NZ_JADZLT010000036.1, read as the reverse complement.
TCCCGCTCGAATACCGCGGCATCCGCCCGACCCAGGGGCGCACGCTGGCGGTGCTGCAGGTGTCGGGCGGCTCGCAGTCGTTCAACGCCGTCAACACACTGCGCGTGCTCGGTCGCTGGATGCGGATGATCACCATCCCCAACCAGTCTTCGGTGGCGAAAGCCTTCGAGGAGTTCGACGAGGCCGGCCGGATGAAGCCGTCCGCCTATTACGACCGGGTCGTCGACGTGATGGAGGAACTGATCAAGTTCACCCTGCTGACCCGGGATCGGCGCGACTATTTCACCAGCCGCTACAGCGAGCGCCGCGAGGCGGCGCACAAGGCGGCCGCCGCGGATCTTGCCGCCATCGCCATGGCGGGCACCGGGCAGTAGCGCGGCGCGCACCGTCCCGCCGCGCGGCGGGACGGCAGGGGCGTCAGAGTGCGCCGGTCAGGATGCCGACGCCCGCGAGCGCCGCAACGCCGCCGGTCGCCTGAACTGCTAGCGGCGCGTAGCGCGCGCCGATGCGGCCGATCCCGTAGCCGAGGCCGAGGCCGGCGATGTGGAGCAGCGCGGTGCCGGCCATGAAGCCGAGGCCGTAGGCGACGCCGCCGGCGCCCGCCGGCATTTCGGCGCCGTGCGCGTAGCCGTGGAAGATGGCGAAGAAGCCGACCAGCCCCATCGCGGTGGCGAGCGGCGCCGGCGCGCCGAGCGCCACCGTGACGCCGAGCACGACCACCGAGATCGCGATACCGAGTTCGAAGAAGGGCACCGTGAAGCCGGCGACCCCGAGGCCGCCGCCGAGCGCCATCACCGCCACGAACGTCGCCGGCACCAGCCACAGGGCGCGGCCGCCGAGCTGGAAGGCGAGCACGCCGACCATCACCATCGCCAGCACGTGGTCGAGCCCGCCGACCGGATGCGCGAGGCCATGCATGAACCCGCTGGTCTCGGCGGCGCCGGTGTGGGCGAACGCCGCGGTCGGCGCCGCCGCCAGCACCGCCGCGACCAGTCCCGTCATGGTCCGCTGCACATTCATGTCCTGTCCCCTTCGTGATGGCCCGTTTTGCGCATGAGAAGACGCGGCGCGGGCAAGAGCAAGCCGATATTTCACCATGCCAGGGCAGAAGTTGCCGCAATGATGGGCAGTCGTCCATGCCGCCCCGTCGCACTGCAGGGGCGCCGCGCCGATCAGTTCCGCAGCGGAATCTCGCCCGTGACGCGGACGATCTCGAAGTCCGAGATCAGGATGTCGACGCGCACGGTCCAGGCGCCGCCGAGCGGCAGGGTCACGTCCGCCGCGCGCCAGAGCGCATCGGCGCCCTTCGCGGCCCGGCGCCGGATCGGCTCGATGCCGGCGGCGGGCAGCGCGAACACGAACGTCACTTCCTTGGCGTCGAGCGGGCCGAAGTCGCCGGTCATCAGCCCCGCCGCGACGTCGACGCGGCCGGCGCGACCGGGCGTCAGGCTGAGGTCGACCATGGCACGCGCGGTGTGGATGTGAATCGCCGCCGGCGCCGCGTCGGCAATGGCGAGGGCGCGCGGCGGCGGCGTGAAGCGCCAGGTCGCGGCGACGCCGAGGATCGCGGCGGCGAGCAGGATCTCGGCGACGACGATGCGCCGGAGCCTGCGGGTTTCGGCGGTCCGGCCGGCGAGCGCCGGCCGCGTCAGCCGCCAGCGGTTCCAGCCGGCGAGGGCGAACAGCGGCGCGAGCAGCGCGAGCTTCACGAGGAAAACGCGGCCGTAGTCGGTCGCCGTCAATGCCGCGGGCGCCTCGACCTGCACCACGGCGAGCACGGTGCCGGCGCCGACGATCGCCGCGACGACGACGGGAATCACCGCGGAAAACCGGGCGAGCGCCGGCCGTGCCGTCGCCGGCCCCGCCCGCAGCGTGGCGGCGAGCGGCGGCAGCGCGCCGATCCAGACGAGGATGCCGGCGGCATGCACGACCACCATGCTGCGCATCAGCCAGCCGGGGCTGGCGGCGCTGGCGTGGCCGCTCGCGCCGAGGCTTCCGGCGGCGAGCAGCGCGGCGGTGGCGCCGAGGCCGAGGGCAAGCCGGCCGGCCCCCCGAATCAGGGCGACCGCGGCGAGCGCCAGCGCGGCGAGCGCGAGGACGACCGTGCGGCCGAAGCTGGTGCCGAGCCCGGCCGACCAGACGGCGGGTGAGGCCAGTGCGGCAAGGCCGGCGCCGAGCGTGTCGAGCCCCTGCAGGCCGGCCGAGAGAACGGTGCCGGCCGCCCCGAGCCCGAGCACGCCGAGCAGCGCCGCGCGGCCGGGCCCCGCGTCGCCGCCGAGCCAGAGCCGGCCGAACACCCCGCCGACCCCGACGAACAGCCCGACATAGAGCGCGACCCTTGCCGCCCAGAGCCCGGCGCGCGCCGCCGGATCGCCCGCGTCGGCAACGATCGGTGCCGCGGCGCTCGGCGCACCGATCGAAAAGACCAGCGCGCCGCCGACGGGATGGCCGTCTTCCGAGATCACGCGCCAGGACAGCACATGGGTACCGTCTGCGAGCCCGTCCGGGGCCGCGATCTCCAGCGTCCGGTCGCGCAAGCTGTAGCGATCCAGCGCCGTCGCGGCGCCGTCCGGGCCGATCAGCCGCAGCGCGATCGGCGACACCGGTTCGCTGAAGGTGAGCGCGAGGCGCGGCGGCGGCGCAGCGAGCACCGCGCCGTCGACCGGGTCGGTCCCGGTCAGCGCGGCATGCGCCGCCGCCTCGCCGCTGAGGCCGGCCCCGGCGAGCACGGCGAGGACGAGGACCCGTAGCATCATCGCGATGCGCCGCATGCTGTTCGCCATCCTCATCTTCGCCATCTCCCGCCGGGGCCTCGGCTTCCGTCCGCGTGCCGCTCAGTGACCGCCGGTCTTCTCGAGCAGCTTCACGCCGGGAGCCGGCAGTTCGAGATCGTCGGCCGACTGGCCTGCGGCCGGGACCTCGATCCAGCGCTCGGCGAGGCCCTCCGGGCACTCCTGCACCACCGCGAAGTGCAGCGTGTCGCCGGGCTTCAGATCGGTGGTGAGGAAGCCGCGCAGGACGAATTCGTCGTACTCGTCGTCACCGAGGTTGCCGCCGCTCCAGACCACCTCCTTGACGCCTTCGCTGGTCGGCGTGCCGTAGTAGTCGTAGGTCTTGCCGTAGTCGCCGCGCAGCTTCTCCAGCGTCCAGCCGGCCTTCGGCTGCGGCTTCACGGCGATGACGCCGTCGGGGATCTGCACCCGCACGACGTTGGTCGGCTTGCCCTCGCAGCCGTGCGGCACGCGGAAGGTCGCCTTGTAGGTCGAGCCGACGGGGGCCTCCTGGACCTCGAGCGAGACGTGGGCGGTGGCGCCGAGAGTGCCGGCGACGAGGGTGCCGGCGGCAACGAGCGCGGCGGTGAACAGGGTCTTCGACATGGGGTGTCCTCTCTAGGCCCGCGTCGGCGCCTCGGCGCACGGGATCCGCGAGCGATCGGAAATCAGAACGGCGAGGATGAAACGGATGCGGGGGCCGGCCCGCGGCCCGGCGCGCCGACGAACCGGACGGCGCGGCCACTCACGAAGGTGAGCGGCAGGCCGGCGGGGTCGAAAGCGGCGGGTGTGGCGCGATCAGCGCGGGCGCGGTGGGGCGCGCGGTCGTCCGGGATCGCGCTCGGGGCGGCGATCGGCGCGGCGTGCGGGGCGCCGCAGCGGACGAGCAGCGGGCTGCCGGCGCGGATGGCGGAGGCCGCTCCACGGCCGTTCGGGCGGCAGCACCGTGAGGTGCATCAGGCAGGCGAGGGTGCAGCATGCCGGCAGCGTGCCGTCGTGGTGGGGCTCCGGCGCGGTGCCGATGCCGGCGTCGCCGGTGAGGCAGAGGATGTGGTCGCCGGGGCCGAGCAGGTCGCCGGCGCGGGCCGGACCCGCGAGCCCGCCGAACAGCGCCTGGAACACGAGCACATACGCGGCGACCAGCGCCACGATCATGCTCCATCCCTCTCTGCGCAAGGTCAGCACGGCTCGGAATCTCCCCGCCACCCCTCTAGCAGCGCGACCTGCGCCTGCCAAGGCGGCACGGTGACAGGCCTGACGCGGCAGAGGATCGCCGGGCGGAGGACGCCGCGCAGGGCAGCTTCCTCACCCTCGTCGTCATCGCCCTCGTCGTCATCGCGGTCGCCGCCGCGCCGGACCATCCGCAGGGTCATTCCTGCTCACGAATGTCGAAGCGGACGACTTTTCCGCCCGCGAAGTGGAAGATGTGGCCGACCGTCTTGTCCCGGAGGCCCTTCTCCTCGACCGGGTTGCCCGCGAGATCGCGGATCGTCTGCTTGACCTCGACGACGAGGGCGCCGTCGGCACCTTGGTCGAAGTGCACGGGTTCGACATGCGGATCGACGAGCGACCACTGGCGCGTCCAATAGGCCCGGATGCCGTCATGGCCCTGAATATGGCCACCGTCCATGCCGTTCGCCCATTCGACATCGTCGGAGAGCTGCGCGAGAACCCCGTCGATGTCCCTGGCATTGAAGCGCTCATAGAGGAGCTTGAGCGTCTCGACGTTCTGGCTCATGGCATTTTCCTCTGCCCGGGCGACACTGGCGATCGAGGCGGCGGCGACGATGCCGGCCACCACGCGTGCGGAGAAGCGGTTCATTGCGTCTGGACCTCCGATGGTATATAGGTAACTATCTATCAAGATAGGCCCCTATGCAACAGCGAAAGACCAACCCCGACATCCTTTCGACGCCTGGACATCTCATCAGTCTGGCGGCGCGGGCGTTTGCCCGCCTGAGCGAGGCGCGCCTGAAGCCCCTCGGCTTCGGAATAGGCTACCTCCCGGTCCTCGTCGCCTTGGAGGAGGGCCGCGCCGAGACGCAGCGCGACCTGGCGCGCTTCGCCAGGATCGAGCAGCCGTCCATGGCTCAGATGTTGGTACGGATGGAGCGGGACGGCTTGATCCAACGCACGCCCGACCCGGCCGACGGGCGCAGCAGCCGGATTTCCCTGACCGACACGGCTCGGGCCCGTCTTCCCGAAGCCTGCGCCGAGCTTTTCCGAGGTAACGGCGAGGCGATGGCCGGCTTCTCCGATGAGGAAGCGGCCCAGTTCATCGCGTTGCTGGGTCGGCTGATCGAGAACCTCGAGCGTCTGACGAAGGAGTGAGCGACCGCGGGTCGCTGAGGCCGGACCCGGCGCGGTCTCCTCCGAGAAAACCGCCGGTCGCCGGACGGAGAAGATCCCGCCCGACGGCCGCGTTGCGAGGACGACCGGATCAGTAGTCGTCGTGCAGCTTCACCCAGCTCATCGTGCCGGTCTCGTTGCGGCCCTTCGGCACGATGTCGAGCCAGTTGAACGCGCCGATCAGGAGGTCGGCGCCGCGGCTGTAGGTCGAGTAGGTGTGGAAGACGTCGCCGGCGTCGTTCTTCGCGAAGACGCTGATGCCGAACATGTCCTCGCTGCGCTTGATCGGCGTGCCGTAGTTGTAGACGGCGCGGCCGGCGGCGATGTCCTCGGGCGTGAACGAGACGCCGAAGTCGAAGTTGAAGCTGTTCTTCTCGGACGACACCCACGGGAAGCGCCAGCCCATCCGCTGCTTCACCGCCTCAATCCGCGCGAGCGGGACCCGCGACACCGCGGCGAAGGCGAGGTCCGCCTGCTCGAAGTGCTGCCGCGCCGCGTCGATGTGGTCGGAGACGAAGGCGCAGCCGGGGCAGATGTGGTCCGAGCCCGGCGGCAGCATGAAATTGTAGATCGCGAGCTGGCTCCGCGCACCGAAGAGGTCGGCGAGCGTCACCGGGCCGTTGGGGCCGTCGAACACATAGGGCGTCTCGATGCGCACCCACGGCATCTGCCGGCGCTCGGCGCGCAGCGCGTCGAGCTGGTGGGTGAGGGCGCGTTCCTTGGCGAGCAGCGCGGTGCGCGCGCCGAGCCAGGCTTCACGGGAAACGATCTCGGGGGTCATGCTTCATCTCCTTCGGGGGTTGGGCCGGGGGACGCCGCCGGACGGCCGGCGGCGAGCTTCAGCCACGGCGGCAGGTGAAAGACGCTCATCAAGAGGTACATCGCCGTCATGCCGTCGATCGGCAGCAGGCCGGCCACGGGAGCGCAGAGCGCCGGTGGCCGGGCATGGGTGACCTCGACCAGCGCCATGACGGCGAAGGTCGGGGCGGCGGCCAGCGCGAGCCAGCCGGCGGTTCCGGCCGGCGGCAGCAGGTCCGGGGACCGGCGGTCCGTCGTGGGGGACGTTGTCATTTTCCGGCTCCCGACCGATTGTCGCCAGATCCGGCCGAGGCCGGATCATCCTGGGTTCGTCCGGCCGGGGCCGGCTCTCCGTGGCCGATATCTGCGGCCGAGGCGGTTTTACGGCGGGACGGGGACCGGGCGAGAGTGACAAGCGTGGCGGGATTTCGATGGATTCGCTGATCACGGGCGCGGCGCGGGCGCTGGCGGCGGGCGATCCGCTGGCGGCGCTGAAGCGCGTCGCCCTGCGCGGCGATCCCCCGGCGCTGGCGCTGCGCGGCATCGCGATGGCGCAGCTCGGCGACCTCGCCCGGGCGCGGCTGCTGCTGCGCAGCGCGGCGCGCGGCTTCGGGCCCGATGAAACAATGTCCCGGGCGCGCTGCGTGGTGGCGGAGGCGGAGATCGCCCTCGTCTCGCGCGATCTCGGCGGGCCGATCACGGTGCTCGCCGCGGCGAGGGCGACACTCGCCGCGCACGGCGACCGGGCCAACGCCGCCCACGCCGGCTATCTCGAGGCGCGGCGGCTGCTGCTGATCGGCCGGCTCGACGCCGCCGAGGCGATGCTCGGCGCGCTCGACACGGACGCGCTCCCCGTCGTGTCGCACAGCGGCTACTGGCTGGTGGCGGCCGGTATCGCCCTGCGGCGGATCCGGGCCGAGGCGGCGCGCGACGCCTTCGCAAGGGCACTGGCCGCGGCCCGGGCGACGGGCCTGCCGGCGCTGGTGGCGGAAGTGACCACGGCGGCCGAGGCGCTCGCGGCCCCGGCCGCGCGGCTGGTCTCGGGCAGCACCGAGCGACTGCTCGACCTTGCCGAGGTGGAGGCGCTGCTGGGTTCGCCGATGCTGGTGGTCGATGCCTGCCGCGGCGTCGTGCGCGCCGGGCCGGCACAGCTGCCCCTTGCCGGTCGCCCGGTGATCTTTGCGCTCGCCCGCGCGCTCGCCGCCGCCTGGCCCGGCGACGTCGCCCGTGAGGCGCTGATCGCCGGGGTGTTCCGCGGCCGGGAGAGCGACGAATCCCACCGTGCCCGGCTCCGCGTCGAGATCGGCCGGCTGCGCAAGGTGCTCGGGGGGCTTGCCGGGGTGACGGCGACGAAGCGGGGGTTCATGCTGGAGCCGGCCGGCGGCGCCGGTGTCGCGGTGTTGGCGCCGCCGGCCGAAGGCGCGCACGCCGACGTGCTGGCGCTGCTCGCCGATGGCGAGGCGTGGTCGAGTTCGGCGCTGGCGCTGGCGCTCGGCGTCAGTCCGCGCACCGTGCAGCGGGCGCTGGAGACGCTGTCGGAAGCGGGCCTCGCCGAGCGGTTCGGCCACGGCCGCGCCGTCCGCTGGACCACGCAGCGCGTGCCGGGTTTCCCGACAAGCTTGTTACTCCCGGCGCTGCCGAAGCCGGGCTAGGATCGCGTCATGACCGACACGCCCGCAGAAATCCTCCGCGAATATGGCCCGTTTCCCGGCGTCCGCGACGTCGGCGGCGTCAGCTACGACGGCAAGAACGTCTGGCTCGCCTGCGGCGAGCGGCTGAACGCGCTCGATCCGGACAGCGGCGAGATCGTCGCCAGCCTCGAGGTCGCCGCCGATGCCGGCACCGCTTTCGACGGCACCCACCTCTTCCAGATCGCCGACGCCGTGATCCGCAAGATCGATCCGGCGACCGGCTCCGTGGTCGCGACCATCCCCGCGCCCGGCAAGGGCGCGGATTCCGGGCTCGCCTGGGCGGAGGGCACGCTCTGGGTCGGCCAGTACCGCGACCGCACCATCCACCAGATCGACCCGGACAGCGGCGCCGTGCTGCGCACCATCCGCTCCGACCGCTTCGTCACCGGTGTGACCTGGGTCGACGGCGAGCTCTGGCACGGCACCTGGCAGGACGAGAAGAGCGACGTCCGCCGCATCGATCCCGCCACCGGCGCGGTGCTGGAGCGGCTCGACATGCCGGCCGGCACCGGCGTCTCGGGCCTCGAATCCGACGGCGCCGACCGCCTGTTCTGCGGCGGGGGCGGCAGCGGCGTCGTGCGCGCCATCCGGCGGCCGCGGCGCCCCGCGGCCGCCGACTGAGCGGCCGCCGCGGGCGTCGATCAGCGCATCAGGCCGGCGGCGCGCAGGGCGTCCTCGATGATCGCCTTGACGCCGCCGGCGGTCGAGGGATGGGGCCTCCCGGCACCGTCGTCCGCGGTCGCCCGGGCTCGTCCCGACGGCGCCGCACCGGCCCGGCCGGCGGCCGGGGTGACCGGCACGGGCAGGGTCTGGACGTTCGTCGTCGTCCGCTCCGACGCGCCGGCCACCACCGTGACGCCCTCGGCGATGCCCCAGAAGTCCGCGATCGCACGGGTCGACGAGATGCCGACGTCGAGCAGATACGGGGCCGGCGTGCCGAGGCTGCCGCTGCCCTGCGCCTTCAGCGGCGTGCCGTGCGCCATGCCGTTGATCAGATGCAGCTCGACGAGCGTGCGACCACCCTTGTCCGACCAGATCTGCTGGGCGTGGCGGCCGACGGTCTGCGACAGGGTCGGCGCCTCGCCGAGCCCGTGCACGCCGCGCCACTGGTCGACGATCGCCTGCGCGTTTGCCGGCACGACGGTCTGGTCGGCGGTGCCCTGCCAGATCGAGACGACCGGCCACGGCCCCTCGTGGGTCGAGGCGTCGCGCAGCAGCTTCTGCAATTCACCGGCGGGCGGCAGGCCCTGGCCGCGCATGCGGTCGAAGGCTTCCGGGATCGTGCCCGCGACGCCGTGGGCGAGACCGGCGATGAGGCCGCCGCCGGCGAAGACTTCCGGATAGGCCGCGAGCATCGTCGCGGCCATGCCACCGCCGGCGGAGAGGCCGGTGACATAGATGCGCTTGCGGTCGAGCCGGTGGGTGACGACCATCGCCTCGATCATCTGCCGGATCGACAATGCCTCGCCGGAGCCGCGCTTGATGTCGGCCGGCACGAACCAGTTGAAGCAGAGATTGGGGTTGTTGCTGCGGTCCTGCTCCGGGTAGAGCACGGCGAAGCCGGCCTCGTCGGCGAGTTCGGACCAGCCGGCACCGGCGTCGTAGCCGTCGGCGTTCTGGGTGCAGCCGTGCAGCACGACGACCAGCGGCGCATCGTCCGGCAGCCCGGCGGGAACGTGGATCCGCGCCTTCAGAGCGCCGGGGTTGGAGCCGAAATCGCCGAGATCCTTGAGGCGCTCGCTGCGCGTCGGCGCCGGGCGCATCGATCCGTTCATGGTCCGCATGGCGGCGAGCCGCGCGATGGTGTCCGACAGTTTCCGCATCATGGCCGTCCTTGCTTGCTGACGCCCCGAACTGGACGGCATAGGTAGAACACCGCCGGGCAGGAATTGTTGCAGTGCAATATCGGCGGAATCGAGAAGGTGGTCTGGAGGCTCTGCCGATCACCCCGGCTTTTCGCCCCTTCCTGCGATCGCCGCGGGGCAGGGGCGCGCCACCGGAATGGCCGGCGGGCCGCGGAAGTGCCACATGAGCCGGGACAATGCGGGGCCCGGCCTCGCCCGGCCTGCAGGATAATCTCATGAAGAAGATCGGTTTTCTCTCGTTCGGCCACTGGACCCCGTCGCCGCATTCGCAGACGCGGAGCGCGGCCGACGCCCTGCTGCAGTCGATCGACCTCGCGGTCGCGGCCGAGGACCTCGGCGCCGACGGCGCCTATGTCCGGGTGCATCATTTCGCGCGCCAGCTCGCCGCCCCGTTCCCGCTGCTCGCGGCGATCGGTGCGAGAACGCGCCGGATCGAGATCGGCACCGCCGTGATCGACATGCGCTACGAGAACCCGCTCTACATGGCCGAGGACGCCGGCGCCGCCGACCTCATCAGTGGCGGCCGGCTGCAGCTCGGCATCAGCCGCGGCTCACCCGAGCAGGTGATCGACGGCTGGCGCTACTTCGGCCATCTGCCCGCGGACGGCGAGACCGACGCCGACATGGCGCGCCGCCATACCGAGGTGCTGCTGGAGGTGCTCCGCGGCAAGGGCTTTGCGGAGCCGAACCCGCGGCCGATGTTCCCCAACCCGCCAGGCCTGCTGCGGGTCGAGCCGCATTCGGAGGGCCTGCGCGAGCGGATCTGGTGGGGCGCGAGTTCCAATGCCACGGCCGTCTGGGCGGCGAAGCTCGGCATGAACCTGCAGAGCTCGACGCTGAAGAACGACGAGGGCGGCCTGCCGTTCCATGTGCAGCAGGCGGCCCAGATCCGGGCGTTCCGCGCGGCCTGGGCCGAGGCCGGGCACACGCGGACGCCGCGTGTCTCGGTCAGCCGCAGCATTTTCCCGCTCGTCGACGATCGCGATCGCGCCTATTTCGGCCGCAGCGGCTCCGACAGCGACCAGATCGGCTACCTCGACGAGAACACGCGGGCGATTTTCGGCCGCGGCTATGCGGCGGAGCCGGATGCTCTGGTCAAGCAGCTTGCCGGCGACGAGGCGATCGCCGAGGCCGACACGCTGCTCCTCACCATCCCGAACCAGCTCGGCGTCGACTACAACGTCCACGTCATCGAGGCGATCCTGACCCACGTCGCGCCCGCCCTCGGCTGGCGCTGACGCGGCGGCAAGGTCTCGTACAAGGCGAGGCGCTCACATGTAGAGCGCTTCGCCCTCGAGCCCGGTGTAGAGGCCGGCGACCTGCTCGCCATAGCCGTTGAAGAGCAGCGTCGGCACCTTCTCGCCGGTATGGAGCACGCGCTCCTCGGCCTGGGTCCAGCGCGGATGCGGCACTTCCGGGTTCACGTTGGCCCAGAAGCCGTATTCGCTCGCCTGGATCGTCTCCCAGAAGCTGACCGGCCGCTCATCGGTGAAGCTCACCCGCACCAGCGACTTGATCGACTTGAAGCCGTATTTCCACGGCAGCGCCAGCCGGAGCGGCGCGCCGAACTGCTTGGCGAGCGGCTTGCCGTAGATGCCGGTGGCGACGAAGGCGAGTTCGTTGCCGGCCTCCGCGATCGTTAGCCCCTCGACATAGGGCCACGGATACCAGACCTGGCGCTGGCCGGAGGCGGTTTCCGGCTCGAGGAAGGTCTCGAAGCGGACGAACTTCGCGCCGGCGAGCGGCCGGGCATAGGCAAGCAGGGCGGCGAGCGGGAAGCCCGTCCACGGCACCGTCATCGACCACGCCTCGACGCAGCGATGGCGATAGAGCCGCTCTTCCAGCGGCATCGCCCGGATCAGCGTGTCGATGTCGACGGTGCGCTCCTCCTCGACCATCCCGTCGATCCGCACCGTCCACGGCCGCGTCTTCAGGGCCTGCGCCGTGGAGGCGATCGTCTTCTGCGAGCCGAATTCATAGAAGTTGTTGTACTGGCCGCTGATCGCCTCCGGCGTCAGCTCGCGGTCGACGACATAGGTCTCGTTGCGGGTCGCGGGATAGAGGTCGGCGGTCGGGTCCGATTCTTGCGCCCGCGCCGTGCCGGGCAGCAGCGTGCCGGGCAGCAGCAGCGACCCGGCGGCGAGGCCGCCGAGCGCCAGCAGGCGGCGACGGTCGAGGAAGGCGGCCTCGGGCGTTGCCTCGGCGTCGCGGATTTCCCAGCTGCGGCGTGTGCGGATCAGCATCTCGTGTCCTCGTCGGCCGTGCGTGCGGGCCGCTCGTCGGCGGCCGGATGGAACTCGTCGGAGAGTAGGCTCCGGCGCCGGCCCTTCAAGACACGTTCGCGTCAAGGCGGCGTGCGCCGGATGGCGGGCGGGCGCCGCGCCGGGACGCCGCCCGCCCGCGCATGGCGGACATGCCGTCCTGGCCCGCGCGGCCGCTCGAAACCGCCTTGCGCCGAAACGTCGCGGCGCCTAGTTTGCGGCCGCAAAAGCGCCGAACCGGCCAATCCCTTCCGGGAGTTATCCACGATGAGTTTCCTGTCCGCCTCCCTCGCCCGCGTGAAGCCCTCGCCGACGATCGCGGTGACGTCGAAGGCGCGCGAACTCAAGGCGGCGGGCCGCGACGTGATCGGCCTCGGCGCCGGCGAGCCGGACTTCGACACGCCCGAGAACATCAAGGAAGCGGCGATCCGCGCCATCCGCGAGGGCAAGACCAAGTACACCGCCGTCGATGGCATCCCGGAACTGCGCGCGGCGATCGCGGCGAAGTTCAAGCGCGAGAACAACCTCGTCTACAAGCCCGAGCAGGTGACCGTCGGCACCGGCGGCAAGCAGGTGCTGTACAACGCGCTGATGGCGACGCTGAATCCCGGCGACGAGGTCATCGTGCCGGCGCCCTACTGGGTCAGCTATCCCGACATGGTGCTGCTCGCCGGCGGCGAGCCGGTGTTCGTCGTCGCCGACGCCTCGGTCGGCTTCAAGCTGCAGCCGGACGCGCTCGACGCGGCGATCACCCCGAAGACCAAGTGGGTGATCTTCAACTCGCCGTCCAACCCGACCGGCGCCGCCTACACCGCCGCCGAGCTGCGCGCCATCGCCGACGTGCTGTTGAAGCATCCGCATGTCTGGGTGCTGACCGACGACATGTACGAGCACCTCGTCTACGACGACTTCAAGTTCGCCACCATCGGCGAGGTCGAGCCGTCGCTGATGGATCGCACGCTCACCGTCAACGGCGTTTCCAAGGCCTATGCCATGACCGGCTGGCGCATCGGCTACGGCGCCGGCCCGCTGCACCTGATCAAGGCGATGTCCGCGATCCAGTCGCAGTCGACCTCGAACGCCTGCTCGGTCGCCCAGTGGGCGGCCGTCGAGGCGCTGAACGGGCCGCAGGACTTCATCGCCAGCAACAACGAGATCTTCAAGGGCCGCCGCGACCTCGTCGTTTCGATGCTCAACCAGGCGACCGGCCTGAAGTGCCCGTTGCCGGAAGGCGCGTTTTACGTCTATCCGTCCTGCGAGGGGCTGATCGGCAAGACGACCGAGAAGGGCGTCGTCATCGAGAACGACGAGATCTTCACGACCGAATTGCTGGAGCAGGAAGGCGTCGCGGTGGTGCAGGGCACGGCCTTCGGCCTCGGGCCGGCGTTCCGCATCTCCTACGCCACCTCGAACAAGGACCTCGAGGAAGCCTGCAGCCGCATCCAGCGCTTCTGCGCCTCGCTGCGCTGAGGGCGTCCGACAGGTCCGTCGATCAGGTGCCGGCCCGTACGCGGACCGGTACCGATTTCGCCGCCGGCACCTTGCTCTGCTCGGCATACTGCCAGAGCGGAATCAGCACGTTGGCCTCCGGGTAATAGGCGCCGCAGCAGCCCTTCGGGATGTCGTAGGCAACGACACGCAGGCCCGGCAGCCGCCGCTCGACGCCGTCGTCGACAGAGGTCTCGAGCGTCACTTCGGCCCCGTCGCTGAGCCCCATGCGGGCGATGTCCTCCGCGTTCAGCAGCACCACCATTCGCGTGCCCTCGATGCCGCGGAAGCGGTCGCGGTAGCCGTAGACCGTGGTGTTGAACTGGTCGTTGCTGCGCAGCGTGATGAGCCGCAGCTCGTCCGGATCGGCGCTCTCCTGGAAGCTCGCCGACATCGCTTTCGGCAGCAGGAAGTTCGCCTTGCCGCTCTCCGTGCGCCATTCGCGATCGCGCGCCGGCAGTGGCCGCGGGAAGCCTCCGGGCGTATCCATCCGCGCATTGAAGTCGGCGAAAATCTCCGGGTAGGTCCGCTCGATCGCGTCGCGGACGAGACCGTAGTCGGCGACCCAGTCGGTCCACGGCACCGTCGTCACCTCCGGCAGCGTCGCCCGGGCGATGGCGGCGACGATCGCCGCCTCGGAGAGGAGATGCGGGCTCGCCGGTGCCACCCGGCCGCGTGAAGCATGCATGTTGCCGGTGCTGTCCTCGACGGTGACCACCTGCGGCCCGGTCGCCTGGGCATCGATCTCGATCCGCCCGAGGCAGGGCAGCAGGTAGGCGACCTCGCCGTTGAAGAGGTGGCCGCGGTTGAGTTTGGTCGCGACCTGCACTGTGAGCCGCAGCTTCGGCCAACCCGCCTCCATCGGCCCGTGCTCGGGCACGGCGCGCAGAAAATTGCCGCCGAGGCCGATAAAGCCGGTCACCTCGCCGTCGAGGATCGCCTTGCAGGCGTCGACCGTGGTGAGGCCGTGCTCGCGCGGCGGCTCGAAGCCGTAGAGTTCGCCGAGCAGGTCGAGCGGCACCAACTCGGGCTTTTCCGAAATGCCGACCGTGCGCTGGCCCTGCACGTTGGAATGGCCGCGCACCGGGCAGATGCCGGCACCGGGCCGGCCGATGTTGCCGCGTAGGAGCAGGAGGTTGACCAGCATCTGCACCGAGCTGACGCCGTGCTTGTGCTGGGTGAGGCCCATGCCATAGACGCCGATGACGCGCTTTGCTTTCGCGTAGGTCGCGGCGGCTTTCTCCAGCGCCGCGCGGCCGAGGCCCGATTCGCGCTCGATCTCGTCCCAGGCGAGGCCGGCGATGAAGCCGGCGAACTCCTCGAAGCCGCTCGTCTCGCTCTCGATGAAGGCGGGGTCGATCACCCGCGGCTCGCCGCGGGCCATCGCCGCGGCGTCCAGTGCGAACACCGCCTTGCACAGGCCGGCGATCGCCGCGATGTCGCCGCCCGCCTTCACCTGGTAGTATTCGCTGCTGATCCGGGTTTCGCCGCCGGTCACCATCTGGATCGGTTCCTGCGGATTGGTGAACCGTTCCAGCCCGCGCTCGCGCAGCGGGTTGAAGGTCAGGATCTCGGCGCCGCGCCGGCTCGCCTGCTGCAGCGGATGCAGCATGCGCGGGCTGTTCGAGCCGACGTTCTGGCCGAAGAAGAAGAACGCGTCGGCCTGGTCGAAATCCTCGAGCCGCACCGAGCCGACCGGCTGGCCGATGCTTTCCGGCAACGCCACCGACGTCGTCTCGTGGCACATGTTCGAGCTGTCGGGCAGGTTATTGTTGCCGTAGAGCCGGGCGAACAGCTGGTACATGTACGAGGTTTCGAGCGAGGCCCGGCCGGAGGCGTAGAACACGACCTTTTTCGGATCCTCGGCGCGGATCAGGCTGAGTTCGCGGCCGATCTCGGCGAACGCCTCGTCCCAGTCGACCGGCACCCAGCGGTCGCGCGCATGGTCGAAGCGCATCGGATGCGTCAGCCGGCCGGCGGCCTCGAGGCCGTGATCGTCCCAGGTCTTCAGCTCGGTCGCGGTGTGCTCTTCGAAGAAGGCGGGTGCGACCCGGCCGCGGTCGAGCTCCCAGAACGTCGCCTTGGCGCCGTTCTCGCAGAACTCGGCCGGGTGCGGATTGGCGGGCTTCGCCCAGGCGCAGCTGACGCAGGCAAAGCCGTGCGGCTTGTTCTGCTTCGACAGCAGCGCCGGGCTGGAGAGCAGGCGTTCGCCCTGGTGCGCATGACGGACGAGCGACTTGACCGAACCCCATCCGCCGGCGGGGCCTTCATAGGGTTCGATCCGGGGCGTGCGGGACATGAGGCTTCCATCGCAATTGAAGGGGGGATTGCGAGGGTGAACCGTCCGGCTCGGCTGCTTGTTCCGTGGGACCCGACCGACGCCCGGGAAACGGCCGTCGTCCGAGACCGCTCAGGCGAGCGGGAACGTCCGCCGCCGCGGCGTCGCCGCCTCCAGCACGGCGGCGGCGTGCAGCACGCCGGCGTCGTCGCCGGCCTTGCCGATGATCTGCACGCCGATCGGCAGGCCGGCGGCGCTGGCAGCGCCCGGCACCGCGGCCGCGGGCCAGCCGAGCATGTTGATGAACAGCGTGAAGCCGAGGTGGGCGAGCGGCCGCGCCGGATCGGCCCCCAGCCACTCGGCCGGGAAGGCGACGCAGGTGATCACCGGCGTCAGCACGAAGTCGACACCCTCGCAGGCGAGCGCGAAGGCCGTCGCCGCCGCCTCGAGCCGTTCGCCGTGGGCGAGATAGTCGAGCGCCGACATCGCAGCCCCACTCTCGGCATAGCCCCGCACATGCGGATTGATGGCGGCGCGGTCGGCCTCCGAAAATCCGGCGAGCTCCTGCGCCGCCTTCACGGCGTAGTAGCGGTCGGCATCGACGAGCGGATCGCCGGCGAACGCCGGCCGGATCGGTACGATGGTCGCGCCCGCCGCGGCGAGGCGCTCGGCCGCGGCCGTCACGGCGGCCGCCACCTCCGGCTCCACGGCGAGGCCGAAGCCCATGTCGAGGATCAGCCCGACGCGGACGCCGCCGAGCCCGGCGCCCGGATCGAGGGCGCCGCCGAGCGGGGGCAGGGGGACGGTCGGCAGCCTGGGATCGGGCTGCGCCATCACGCCGAGCAGCAGCGCCGCATCGGCGACCGAGCGCGCCAAGGGACCTGCGACGCGCAGCCGGCTCGCCGGCAGGTGCGGCACGCGGCCGAAGCTCGGCTTGACGCCCACGACGCCGCAATGCCCGGCCGGCAGCCGCACCGAGCCGGCGAGATCGGTGCCGATGGCGAGCGGCCCGGCGCCAGCCGCCACCGCCGCGCCCGCCCCGGCCGACGAGCCGCCGGTGGACACGGACGGATCGTGCGGATTGCGCGTGATGCCGTGCGCGGAGCTGACGCCCGACGAGGAGAGCCCGAAATCCGGCATGGTGGTCTTCGCGAACACCACGGCCCCGGCTTCGCGAAGCCGCGCGGCGGGCGGCGAATCCACCGTCGACGGCGGATCGTTCCGCCGCGCCGCCACGCCGCGCCAGTACGGCCGCCCGGCCGCGGCGACGCTGTCCTTGATCGTCATCGGGATGCCGTCGAGCGCGCCGAGCGGCGTCCCCGCCCGCCAGCGTGCCTCCGAGGCTCTTGCTGCGGCGAGCGCTTCGTCCGGGCGGATGTCGAACAGCGCGTTGATCGTGCCGTTCACCGCCGCGACGCGCGCGAGCACCGACTCCAGCGCCTCGACCGGCGACAGGCTGCGATCGCGGAAGGCGGCGAGGAGTTCGGTGGCGTCCAGCGTCCAGGCCGACATGCGATCAGGCTCCGTGGTGAGAAGGGGATGCCCGGACGATCATGCCTGTTTGTGGTTTTTGCAAGCGCGAGAAGAAGGCACCTCGCGCCGCGCCGCGGCTGCGTCTGCCGCGCTCGCGATGGACCATAGCCGCGGGGGTTCCGGGAGGCGCGAATCAAATCATTGATCAGGAAGGAAAAAATCGGGGCCGCTGTCAGGGGCTGGCGACACTATGAGCGAGCTGCCTGCATCCGTGCACATATTTGCGTCGCGCTCAGCGTTGACGCAGCGGGGTGAATGATGTGACGTTTGCCGCATCGGTCGTGCGCGGGCTTTCCCGTGCCCATGTGGCTATGGAGGTCCCGTGCAGGCCCTCGATGTTTCTCCCGCGAGCCAGGTTCGGGGATTCGCCGTCGCCGCCCTCGGCGCGGGCGGCGATGCGGAGCTGGTTCCGGCCGGCGTCGCGATCGCGATGCCAATGCATCTCGGCCTCGATGCGGCCGGCTTCCGGCTGGTCGCCGACGGCGCCACCCGGGCCTACATCAAGTGCTTTCATGCCGGCGCACTCGCCCCCTTCACCGCGGCGGACGCCATCGCCGCGGCCGTCGCCGCCGGAGAACTGGGGATCGCGCCGCGGGTGATCGCCGGTGACGCGGGCGCCGGCTGCATCGCCTTCGCACCCCTCGGCGACGGCTGGCGCCTCGCGACGGCGCACGAGCTGCTGCGCCCGGATCGCCTCGCCCAGTTGATGGAGCTCCGCCGCCGCTGGCACGCGGCCCCGGCGCTCGGCGTCACCAAGGATCCCGCCGCCGTGGCGCTGGCGCTGGCCGCCCGGCTTGGCCCGCACCTCGATGGCCGCGCCACTCCGACCTTCCCCGCCCGCCCGCCGCTGCCGTTTCCCATGCTGGTGCAGTGGGTGGAGCGGATCGCTGCGGTGCTGGACAGCCGGCCCGCCGGTGCCGCCGTGCCGCTGCACGGCGAGGCGTTCGCCAGCAACGTGCTGCTCGGACCGGACGGCGCCATGCTGCTCACCGACTTCGACCGTGCCGTCGACGGCGACCCCCTCGCCGACCTCGCCACCCTGTCGCTCGACCTCTGCCGTACCGATGAGGAACGCGGCAGGCTGCTGACCGCCGCCGTCGGCGCCGCCGTGCCGGCTGACCTTGCGCAGCTCAAGCTCCATGCCGTCGTGCAGGACTTTTCCTGGGCCTGCTGGGCGGCGCTCGCCGAGATCAATCCGGCGACCGCGGGTCCCGAACTCTACAAATACGCCCATAACCGCTGGCTGCGCATGAGCTATCACCTGCAGCACTTCGACATGGAGGGTCTGCTGCGGCAGGCCGTCGGCCGATGAGCGCCCCGGCCCCCGACATCGCCGCCATCGTCGCCGGCATCGACATCTGGCAGGGGCTGACGCCGGTGCCCGAGCGGATCAGCGGCGGCATCACCAACATCAACTGGCGCATCCGCATCCGGGAGACCGGCGCCAGCTATTTCCTGAAGATCCACGGCGCCGGCACCGAACTGTTCATCGACCGGGACGTCGCACACGAGGCGGCGCTGAAGGTCTCGGACACCGGCTATGCCCCGAAGCTGCTGCACTACGACCCCGTGCAGGGCATCGAGGTCTACGAGTTCCTCGAAGGCTTCCGCAGCTGTGGCGTGATGGACATCCAGGACCCCGTCATCCGCAACGGCGTGCTCGGCGCCTACAAGGCCGTGCACACGACGACGCAGCTCGGCCGCACCGCCACCGGCTTCGACCAGCTCGGCGGACACCTCGAGCGGCTGCGCAAGCTCGGCGCCCCGCTGCCGCAGGATTTCGAGCAGCTGATGTGGCAGTGCGGCCGCGCCGAGGCCGCGGTGCGCGCATCCGGCTTCGACACCTGCGCCTGCTACAACGACGGCTATGTCTCGAACTACATGGTCGATGCCAGCAAGCGCGTGAAGATCATCGACTGGGAATATGCGGCCAATAACGATCCCTACTGGGATCTCGCCATGATGAGCTTCGAGAGCTTCCTGCTCGACGCGGCCACCCGGCGCGAGATGCTGGAGGTCTACGACGGCAGCTACCGCCGCGACGTCGCCGCCCGCATCCACCTCTACATCGGTGTCGCCGCCATCACCTGGGGCTGCTGGGCGACGCTGCAGGAGCAGGTCTCGCAGCTCCCGTTCGATTTCGGCAAATACGCCGACCTGCTGTTCCTGCGCGGCAGGCACTCGATGCTGGCGCCGACATGGGAAGAGGCGCTGGCGAGGGTCTGACCGCCGCCGGCCTCGGCGGCCGCGAGCCGGCCAGTTCATGGCGCACCGCAAGGCGTCAGCCTATCTATGTGGTTTTGTGACTTTGTTGCGGATTCAGGCCCCGTATGTCGCGGCGGCCGGACGGCGGGTCTCGAAGTGGCGTCCCGGCGAATCGGCGGCCGTCGCGGCGCGTGCCCGATGGGACTGGATCTGGCGCGTGCCGCACATTTGCGCGGGTTTTGGACGATTGCTGCTGCCAAACTGCGCAAACGTCCGCGCCGCCGCCCCATATTTGCGCCGCCGACCGACGGCCGGGCGATGGCATGACGGTTGCTTGAATGTCGCCGACCGTTTATGTTGTTTCTTGTAAAAACAACATACTGACGCTCGCGCATCAGAGGGGACCACCATGACCATCAACCGTCGCAAATTCCTGACCGGCACCGGCGCGCTCGGCGCCGGCGCGGCCTTCGCCACCGTCAATCCGGACTTCCTGTTCAATTCCGCCTACGCCCAGGAAGGCAAGTCGATCGTCTTCCTTTCGGCCGAGAACATCACCGGCAACTGGGATCCGACCGCGCACACAACGCTGTCGCAGAAGAACGTCGAAGGCTTCGTGATGGGCTTCTTGACCCGCACGCCGATGCGGATCGACAACCCCGATGAGGTGATCTACGAGCTCGCCACCAGCATCAAGCTGCTCGACCCGAACACGCTCGAGATCAAGCTGCGCGACGACGTCAAGTTCCATGACGGCAAGCCCTTCAAGGCCGAGGACGTCAAGGCGACCTTCGAGTACGGCTCGCAGCCCGACCGCCCGGCGCAGTGGTATCCCGGCCCGACCGAGACGCTCACCATCACCACCCCGGACGACTACACCGTCATCGTCGACACGACGAAGGGCGGCTACCCGGCCCACCTCTTCATCTTCCTCGCCTCCTACCTGCCGATGATGTCGGCGACCGACATCGCCGCCGGCCCCTCCGGCCCGCTGTCGCAGCGCCTCAACGGCACCGGCCCGTTCAAGTTCGTCGAGCAGAAGGGCAACGACACCGTCCTCGCCGCCTACGAGGACTACTTCCTCGGCGCGCCGAAGATCCCGGGCATCTCGTTCAACTTCGTCGGCGATTCGACGACGCGCATGCTGTCGCTGCTGAACGGCCAGGCCTCGATCGTCGAGCGCCTCGAGCCCGAGCAGGTCGCGACGCTGGAGAGCAACGAGTCGATCGCCATCTCCTCGGTAGTCTCGGTCGAGAACAAGTACCTCTGGTTCCGCTGCTCCAAGCCCCCCTTCAACGACCCGCGCGTCCGCAAGGCGGCCGCCCACGCCATCGACCGCTCGGTGCTGGTCGAGATCCTCGGCTCGGCCGGCCACGCCTCGAAGAACTACGTCTCGCCGGTGAAGTTCGGCTACATCGACCTCGACAACTACCCGGAATACGATCCCGACGCCTGCCAGGCCCTGCTCGCCGAGGCCGGCTTCCCGAACGGCCAGGGCCTGCCGGAACTCGAGTACATCACCTCCGTCGGCTTCTATCCGAAGACCAAGGAATACGGCGAAGTGCTCACCGCCATGCTGCAGGAGCAGGGCTTCCCGGTGACGCTCTCGGTGCTCGAGATCGCCGCCTGGAACGAGCGCCTCTACGACCGCCCCGGCGGCGGCCCGGGCCACATGGTGGACTGCGGCTGGTCGACCGGCTCGCCCGAGCCCGACCTCGTGCTGCGCACGCACTTCCACTCCTCGTCGAAGCGCATCTGCGGCATCGAGGATGCGGAGCTCGACGCCACCCTCGACAAGGAGCGCAGCGCCCCGACCCTCGAGGAGCGCAAGACCATCCTGCAGACCGAGACCATGCCGATGATCGCCGACAAGGTGCCGGCGCTGTCGCTGTTCACCTCGGTGATGATCCACGCGATGTCGAAGGACCTCGAAGGCCTGTTCATCTACCCGGACGGGTCGATGGACGCGTCGAAGGCGACCTTCGCCTGAGCCTCGTGCCGGCCACGCGAGTGGCCGGCAACACCGGAGCGGCCGCGGCTGAAGCTGCCATCGCAGTAGGCCGTACCGACCTCTCCCCGCCTCATCCTGAGGAGCATCGCGCAAGCGATGCGTCTCGAAGGGCGAGGCGGCCCGGGCCGGTGCCGCGCGAACAGCGTGGCCGCCCTCGTCCTTCGAGACGGCCCTTGCGGGCCTCCTCAGGATGAGGGCGGTGCTGGCGCGGCGGCGGCGGACAGGTGCACGCTCCGATATCGGATCCCGGCGGGCGGCTTCGGCCGCCCGCCGGTCCGGCAGATCATGGTTCGGCCAGCGATGGAGCTGTCGCCCGCATGTTTATCCTGAGCTTCCTCGCCAGGCGCCTCGCGCAGGGCGCCCTCATCGTCTTCCTGGTGTCTCTGCTGATCTTCACGCTGCTGCGCGTCGTGCCGGGTGATCCGGTGCGCCTGATGGCCGGCGGCATGGCGCCCGAGGCGCTGATCGAGCAGATCGCCACCGAGATGGGCCTGCGCGACCCGATCCTGGTGCAGTTCGGCCGCTACATGGGCGGCGTCATCCAGGGCGACCTCGGCCAGTCCTTCGTGCGCCCGGCGAGCGGCGCCTCCACCGGCGGCGCCTCGTTCTCGGACAGCACCCGCGGCGAGCGCGCCGAGGTGCTGACGCTGATCGGCGACACGCTGCCGATGACGCTGCAGCTCGCCGCGCTGTCGATCGTGTTCGCCCTGATCATTTCCTTCGTCATCGGCGTGCCGGGCGGTCTCGCGCCCGGGCGATGGCCGGACCGGGTTGCGTTCTACCTCTCGTCGATCTTCATCTCGCTGCCGAACTTCTGGCTCGGCATCGTGCTGGCGCTGCTGTTCTCGGTGAAGCTAGGCTGGCTGCCGGCGATCGGCTACCACGGCTTCGCCTATACGATCCTGCCGGCGCTGGTGCTGGCAGTGGAGCTCTCGCCGGTGCTGATCCGCACGCTGACGAGCTCGCTCGCAACCATCATGACCGAATCCTTCGTTGCGGTCGGCGCCGTGCGCGGTCTCGGCCGGGCGCGCATCGTTTTCGCCCATGCCCTGCGCAACGCCTCGGTGCCGCTGCTCAACATCCTCGGCATCCAGATCAGCGGCCTGCTCGGCGGCGTGCTGGTGGTCGAGTTCATCTTCGACTACCCCGGCCTCGGCCTCCTCACCATCACCGCCGTGCTGCAACGCGATTTCCCGCTGATCCAGGGCATCGCCATCGTCACCAGCGCCATCTTCGTCTTCATCAACATCGCGGTCGATCTCGCCGCGACGCTGATCGACCCGAGGCTCGAATACTGATGACCAGCATCGACACGACCCTCGCGCCGGCCGCCCCGGCCCTCCGCACCGCCTCGCTGTCGCGGCGCATCTGGAAGCAGGCCTTCGCGTCCTTCGAGTTCCGCCTCGGGCTCGGCGTCTTCCTCGTGCTCGCCCTCGCCGCCGCCTTCTATCCCGAGATCTCCGGCATCGACCCGACCAAGATGGTGGTGCGCGACCGCCTGCTGCCGCCGATGTTCTTCGGCGACAACTGGACCATCGCCCACCCGCTCGGCACCGACCAGATCGGCCGCGACATGCTGGTGCGCAGCCTCGTCGGCCTGCGCTACTCGTTCCTGATCGGCGTCTCCACCGTGGCGGTGATGCTGGTGATCGGCTGCGCCCTCGGCATGCTCGCCGGCTACTACGGCGGCAAGGTCGACGCCGTCATCATGCGCCTCACCGACGCGCAGCTCTCGATCCCGATGATCATCCTCGCGATCTCGGTGCTCGGCGTCTCGCGGCCGACCATCCCGGCGATCATCCTGGTGCTCGGCCTGTCGAGCTGGCCGACCTATGCCCGCGTCACGCGATCGGTGGTGATGACCGAGCGCAAGCGCGAGTACGTCCGCGCCGCCCAGGTGATGGGCGCCTCCAACCTGCGCATCATGCTGCGGCTGCTCGCGCCGCTGATCCTGCCGCCGATCATCTTCGTCTCGGTGCTCGACGTCGCGCGGATGATGATCTTCGAATCGATCCTCGGCTTCATCGGCCTCGGCGTGCAGCCGCCGACGCCGACCTTCGGCAACATCATCGCCGACGGCCGCAAGTACCTGCTGAACGCCTGGTGGATCGCCACGCTGCCCGGCGTCTTCCTCGGCCTCACCCTCACCAGCATCAACCTGATGGGCGCCACGCTCGAGCGAGCCCGCAACCGCGTTTACGGAGGCGTGTCGTGACCGAGGCGAAACCCGTCCTTTCCGTCCGCGACCTCACCGTCGACCTCGTGCTCGGCGACGGGCCGGCCGCGGCGCGCCGGCCGCTGATCGAGGCGATCAGCTTCGACCTCAAGCCCCGCGAAATCCTCGGCATCATCGGCGCCAGCGGCTCGGGCAAGACCGTGCTGTCGCGGGCGCTGGTCAACTGGATCGAGCCGCCGCTGGCGATTGCCGGGGGCAGCGTCACCTACAAGGACCGCAACATTCTGACGCTGCCGCGCGGCGAGATGCGCGCGCTCCGGCGCGAGATCGCCTATGTCGGCGCCAACCCGCAAGGCGCGCTCGATCCGACGCTGCCCGTCGGCCGGCAGATCGTCGAGAAGCTGCGCGCCGTCGCCCCGGAGATCGACCGGAAGGAAGCCGAGGAGCGCGCCATCGCGCTGCTCGACGCCGTGCGCATCCCCTCCGCGCGCAGCCGCTTCCACGAATACCCGTCGCAGTTCAGCGGCGGCATGATGCAGCGCGCGCTGATCGTCGACGCCCTCGTCTCCAACCCGGCCTTCCTCGTCGCCGACAACGTCACCCAGCCGCTCGACGTCACGGTGGCGGCGCAGGTGCTGCGGCTGATGCGCGAACTCACCGTGCGCTTCGACACCGCCGTCGTCTTCGTCTCGTCGTCGCTGCCGACGGTGGCGGAGGTCGCCGATACGGTTCTGGTGCTGGAAGGCGGCCGCGTCGTCGAGCGCCAGGCGACGAAGAGCCTCGTCTCCGCCCCGACGCATGCCTACACCCGCGAACTGATCGGCCAGATCCCGCAGCTCTGGACCGACACCTCCGCCCCGGCCGCGACCGCCGAGGATGCAGAGCCCGTCTTCAGCATCCGCGACGCGACGCGGAGCTACAAGGTGAGGAAGCGCGGCACGTTTGCGGCGATGAGCACGGTGCGCGCCGTGCGCAACGTCACCTTCGACGTCTTCCCCGGTGAGAACTTCGGCGTCGTCGGCGAATCGGGCTGCGGCAAGTCGACCCTGATGCGCCTGCTCTCGCGCCTCGAACTCCCCGACAGCGGCGTGGTGCTCGCCGACGGCAAGGACGTCGCCAAGCTCTCCGGCAAGGAGCTGATGCAGTTTCGCAAGAACTTCCAGCTCGTGCTGCAGGACCCGTTCTCGTCGCTGCCGCCGCGCACCGCGATCGGCGCCATCCTCGAGGAGCCGCTGCGCACCCACGGCGAGCGCAACGGCAAAGCGATCCGTGAGCGGGTGCTGACCGTGATGCACGAGGTCGGCCTGCCGGCGTCGCTCTACGACGAACTCCCCCTCGGCCTCAGCGCCGGCCAGCGCCAACGCGTCAACGTCGCCCGCGCCATGGTGCTGGCGCCGAAAGTGCTGATCATGGACGAGACGCTGTCGTCGCTCGACCAGACCGAGCAGTTCAAGTTGCTGAAGATCTTCGAGGACCTGCAGGCGCTGCACGGCCTCACCTATGTCTTCATCTCGCACGACCTCGCCATGGTGCGCCGGGTCTGCAACCGCGTCGCGGTGATGTACCTCGGCGAGGTGGTGGAGATCGCCGGCAACGAGCGGCTGTTCTTCGATCCCGGCCATCCCTACAGCCGCGCGCTGCTCTCCGCGGTGCCGACGCTGGAGGCGCGGCGCTACAAGCCGGAGGACTGCCTGCTCGAGGGCGAGCCGCCGAGCCCGATCGACCTGCCGCCCGGCTGCAGTTTCGCCAGCCGCTGCCCGAACGTCTTCGACCGCTGCCGCGTTGAGAGTCCCGCGCTCACCGTGCGCGGCCGCTCGGATTTCGCGGCCTGCCATCTCGTCGACCCGCACGGCGAGACGGCGCGGGAGCTGGTGGAGGAACCGGCGTGACCACGGCCCTCCGCCCGTCGCCGCAAGGCGCGGCGACCATACTTGATCGGCGCCCGGGGTCCGGGGCAACCATGGCGGGCGCGCGCCGCCGCCGGCCGGCCGGCCGGCGCGCGCGGCCTCACGTGACAGGACCCCTCCGCATGTCGCTCCCCGATCTCCGCTTGCAGCACATCCTCGCCGAGCTCGCCCGCGACGGCCGCGTCTTCGTCAAGGACCTCGCCGACCACCTCGAGGTCAGCCGGGAAACCATCCGCCGCGACCTGAAGCAGCTCGAGCTGTCGGGGCACCTCCGCTGCACCTATGGCGGCGGGGTGAAGCCGCTGCCGAAGGGCGACCAGCCGGTCTCCGACCGCATGCGCGTCAACGCGCGCGAGAAGGCCAAGGTCGCCGCGATCGCCGCCCGCCTCGTCGGCGACGACCACCGCATCTTCATCGACGCCGGCACCACGACGCTCGCCTTCGCCCGCCATCTGATGCGGCTGCCGCAACTCACCGTCTTCACCAACTCGCTCGACATCGCCCACCTGCTCGGCGACGGCGACCTCGAGGAGGTGGTGGTGGTCGGCGGCTCGCTGAAGGCGGGCTACCGGGCGCTGCTCGGGCAGATGACCGTCGACGCCATCGGCCAGCATCTGTTCGACAGCGCCTTCATCAGCATCGGCACGGTCGACTACACGCACGGTTTCATGGACTTCGCGCCGGAAGAGGCCTGGATCCGGCGCAAGCTGATCGCCCATTCGCGACGGGTGGTGATGATGGCCGACAGCAAGAAATTCGGCCGCCAGGCCGCGATCCGCTCGCTCGAGCTCAACCAGATCGACGTTCTCGTCACGGACGCCCCTCCGCGCGCGGATTTTGCCGCGCGGCTCGAGGCGGCGGGAGTAGAGGTCATTCATGCTTGATACCAAGAACACCGCGGGCAAACCCGTGGTCGACCCCGCCGGTCTCGTCCGGCTGATGGACGCGCTCTCAGACATCGGCGGCGGACCGGACGGCGCGATGAACCGCCTGACGCTGTCGGAGGAGGACCGGGTCGCCCGCGACTGGCTGGTCGCCTTCATGCAGGACGAAGGCATGCAGGTCGCCGTCGATCCGGCCGGCAACATCGTCGGCACGCTCGATTGGGCCGGCCCGGACGCGCCGCTGGTGATGACCGGCTCGCATATCGACAGCCAGCCGAACGGCGGCCGTTTCGACGGCGCCTATGGCGTGGTTGCCGCAATGGCGGCGGTGAAGGCGGTGAAGGACGCGGCCGCGGCGGCCGGGATCGCGCCCAAGGCCAACCTCGCCATCGTCGACTGGACCAACGAGGAGGGCGCACGCTTCCAGCCGAGCCTGCTCGGCAGCGGCTATTTCGTCGGCAACCACGACCTCGACTTCGTGCGTGCCCGCCGCGACGGCGACGGCATCAGCGTCGGCGCCGCGCTGGACGCGATCGGCTACGCCGGCACCGCCAAGCATCCGCTGCCCGACGCCTACATCGAACTGCACATCGAGGGTTCGGACCACCTCGAGAAGGCGGGCCTGAAGTTCGCGACCTTCACCCGCTACTGGGGCGCGGTGAAGTATCGCCTCGCCTTCCTCGGCCACCAGGCCCACACCGGCCCGACCCCGATGGCCGAGCGCCGCGACGCGCTGCTCGGCGCGGCCTATCTGATCGCCGAACTGAAGGCGATGGCCGACCGCTCCGGCGTTGACCTGCACACCTCGGTCGGGCGGCTGGAAGTCGCGCCGAACTCGCCCAACGTCGTCCCCGCCGAGGCCGTGCTCTTCATCGAGCTGCGCTCCGGCTCGCCCGAGACGCTGGTCGCGGCCGAGGCGGAGCTGAAGCGGCACATCGTCGACGCCGCCGCCCGCGCCGGCATCGGCTGGGAGGTGCGGTCGGTCGACTACCGTGCCGCCGGCGCCTTCGACCGCCGCCTCGTCTCGCTGGCCGCCGAGGCCGCCGCCTCCCATGGCCTGCAGACGATGCAGCTCGACACCATCGGCGGTCACGACGGTGTCAGCATGGCGCCGCACGCGCCCTCTGTGGTGATCGCGGTGCCGAGCGTCGGCGGCGTGATCCATCACCCGACCGAGTTCACCACGGAAGACGACCGGCTGCTCGGCGCGCAGATCCTCGCCGACATGCTCTGGCGCTTCTGCACCGAGGACGACCTGCTCGAGACGAGGGGAGCCTGAGCGGATGAAAGCGATCGGCGAGGCGGCCACCCCCGCAGAGGTGGCGGCGGAACAGGCGATCGGCGCGTTCGCGGCCTGGGCCGGCCAGACGGTGACCTATGCGCCGGCGGTGCCCGCCGTGATGTCGCCGGTGCACCGCGCCGTCGACAGCGCCTGCTGGCGCGTCGAGGTGGACGGGACACCGCTGTTCCTGAAGATCGCCAATGACGACCTGCCGGAGCCGATCGACGTCGCGGCGAGCTTTGCGGCCGCCACGGCGGCGGCAGGGCTCGGCGTCGCGCCGGTGCCGCGGGCGCTGGCCGCCGAGGCGGGCGCCTCGGCCTTCGACTTTCTCGGCGACGGCTGGACCACCGCGCACATGGACACGCTCGGCGACGCCGGGGTGATCGAGAAGGTGATCGCGGCGAAGCGCGCGATCAACGGCCTCGCCCCCTTCGGCCGGCCGCGCGACGTCTTCGCCGACATCGCCGCGCTGCATGCCAAGGCGGTCGCCGCCGGCGCGCCGCTGCCGCCCGACATCGCCGGCCACGTTGCCGCCTTTGCCGGCGCCGGGGCCGCGGTCGCCGCCGCCGGGATCGACGCCGTGCCGTGCCACGCCGACGGCGTCGCCTCCAACGTGATGCTCGGCCCGGGCGGTGCGGTGCTGCTGGTCGACTTCGACGAGGCCGGCGACGCCGACCCGCTGTTCGACCTCGCCGTGACCCTCAACGAGGCCTACGCGTTCGAGGACGCCTGGCGCCCCGGCCTCGAGATGGCGCGCGGCAGCGTCCGGCCCGAGGAACTCGCCCGCTGCCGGCTCTACGGCATGGCCGACGACCTGAAGTGGACGCTCTGGTCGCGGGTGATGGACACCACCTCGCCGCGCGGCGCGGTCGAATTCTTGAAATACGCCGAGTGGCGGCTGCTGCGGCTCAGGATCGCCCTGCGCGGCCGGCCGCTCGCCGGCCTTGTCGCCGAACTCTGACGGAAGCACGCCCATGCTGCAGAAAACTCTCGGAACCGGCACCAGCGAGGCGGAGCGCGAGCTCGAGAGCGTGCTCGCCGGCATCACGCCCTGGTCCGGCCGCGCCATGCGCTACGCCCCGGTGCTCGGCGGCATCAGCAACACCAACTGGCGCGTCTTCGTCGACGGGTTGCCGGGCAGCTTCTTCGTCAAGATTCCCGGCCGCGGCACGGAGATGTTCATCGACCGCGCCGCGGCGCTCGCCGCCAGCCAGCAGGCCGAACGGCTCGGCATCGGCCCGAAGGTCTACGACTACGCCGCCGACAAGGGCGTCGAGATCAACGACTTCATCGAGGGCCGCCGCGCCTGCACCAACAAGGATTTCCTCGTCCCCGCCAACCGCGCCGCCGCGGTCGCCACCTACAAGGTGCTGAACGACGGGCCGCTATTGCCGCTGACGAAGACCGTGTTCGACATGATCGAGGAGCACGTCGAACAGGTGCGCAGCCTCGGCGGCAAGCAGCCGGCCGACTTCGACTGGCTCTACGGCGAATACCGCCGGGCCCGCGCAGCGCTGGAGGCCTCCGGCCTCGACCTCGCGCCCTGCTTCAACGATCCGATGCCGGGCAACTTCATGCTCGACGCCGCCGGCACCATCATGCTGATCGACTACGAATACGCCTCGAACAACGACCGCAGCTACGACCTCGGCATCTGGTGCGGCGAGATGTTCTTCACCGAGGAGGTCGAGAACGAGGTCCTCGAGACCTACTACGGCCGCCTCGACCCGCAGGTGCGCGCTCGCCTCACCGTGCACAAGGCGCTCGCCGACGTGAAATGGTCGACCTGGGCGATGGTGCAGAACGAGATCTCGACCCTCGACTTCGACTTCTACAAATACGGCGCCTGGAAGCACATGCGCGCGCGCTGGATCATGCAGGCGCCCGACTGGGACGACCTGCTGCGCGCCGTCTGACTGGACGGGTCAGGCCGCCGGCTCAGGCAGCGGCCGGCCCGGCACCGGGAAGACGATGTCGTAGGCCCAGTTGAAGCAGAAGGCATAGACGCCGAAGAACACGCCGAAGCTGACGTCCATCAGGAATGCGGCGAGGAGACTCATGCCGAGCGCCCAGGCGATCATCGGCACCAGCAGCGCCAGCAGCCCGACCTCGAACAGCACCGCGTGCACGATCCGCAGGCCGACCGACTTCTGCGTCGTGCCGCGCCGGCGCTGCAGCACGCGGTCGAAGCCGAGGTTGAAGCCGTAGGTCCACAGCCCGGCGATGATCGCCGCCGCCACGGCCACCGGCCCCATCTCCTGCATCGGATAGCCGAACGCCCACGCCAGCAGTGGCGTGATGATCAGCAGCCCCGAAATCTCGAAGCTGACGGCATGGCGGATCCGGTCGGCGGTCGAACGCATAAAATAGTCCTCTCGGGCGGCTCCTGACCGGCACCGGTGATGGAGCGTTCTCTACCAGCCGCGCGGCGCGCGGTCTCCCTCGAGCGGCCGAGCACCCAGGAATTGGCGCAAAAAAAAGCCGGGCACGAAGCCCGGCCTTAGAAGTTTGGAGACGTCGCTCGCGGGGGGCGCGGCGCGTCATCCAGAGGGGAACAGCTGAACGTTCGACACTGCCGGGAGGAGATGGCAGGAAGAACAAACCCATCAGCTGCTGCTTATTTGCAATGCAGCACGGGCTTTCGCAAGGCGCGGATCTGCATGTCAGGCATGCAGTCGGCGATTCTATTGCCTATCAAACGATCAGCAAGCCGAATGGGTCAGCAAGCGGTCAATAGGCCCAGCGCTGCGCCTTGCCGACGAGGAAGTCGCGGAAGGCGTGCACGCGCGCCGAATTGCGCAGCTCGTCCGGGTAGACAAAGTAGGTGTCGTAGGACGGCAGGTCGACTTCCGGGATCAGTTGCACCAGGCCGGATTCCGCGTCGATCAGGTAGTCCGGCAGCAGCGCGATGCCGATGCCGCGCTGCACGGCGCGCTTGATCGCCACCACGTTGTTGACGCGCAGCACGGGCACGCGCGGGTTCTCGTAGGGCCGGCCGGCGGTCTCCAGCCAGTTCATGTCGCGCAGGTAGGTCGGTGCCGCGACGCCGAAGGTGACGATGCGGTGGCCGTCGAGGTCCTCGATGGTGCGCGGGCTGCCGAAGCGCTTCAGGTAGGCCTGCGACGCGTAGAGGTGGAAGTGCACGGTGAACAGCTTGCGCTGCACGAGGTCGGGCTGCACCGGCTGGCGCAGCCGGATCGCGACGTCGGCCTGGCGCATGGCGAGGTCGAGTTCGTCGTCGTCGAGGATGAGTTGCAGCTGCACTTCGGGAAAGAGATCGATGAACTCGTGCACCCGAGCGGTCAGCCAGCTCGAGCCGAGACCGACCGTGGTGGTGACGCGCAGGCTGCCCGACGGCCGCTCGCGCGAATCGGTCAGGCGGCTCTGCACTTCCTCGAGCTTCATCAGCACGTCGTGCGCGGTGCGGTAGAGCAGCTCGCCCTGTTCGGTCAGGATCAGGCCGCGGGCGTGGCGGTGAAACAGCGGGACGTTGAGGTCCTGCTCCAGCGCGCTCACCTGCCGGCTGACGGCGGACTGGCTCATGTTGAGCGTATCACCGGCATGGGTGAAGCTGCCCGCCCGGGCCGCGGCGTGGAAGATGCGCAACTTGTCCCAGTCCATCACGCGCGCTCCCCCGAGTTTCGTCTTTGCCGGTTGCCGGCCCTTTGGCCGACTATACACCAAGCTGTTGTTTTGTCGTGGAATGACGTGGGAATTTTGCGCGAGGGCGGGCAGGGTCCCAAACGCCGGGCCTACTCCGCCGCTACCGCGAGGCTCGTTGCCGACAGGAACCGCTCGGCTTCCAGCGCCGACATGCAGCCCATGCCCGCCGCCGTGACCGCCTGGCGGAACACGTCGTCGGTGACGTCGCCCGCCGCGAACACGCCCTCGATATTGGTCGCGGTGGAATCGGGCGCCGTCCAGATGTAGCCGCCGGCCTTCAGGCGCAGCTGGTCCTTGAACAGGCCGCTCGCCGGCGCATGGCCGATGGCGACGAAGATGCCGTCGGCGCCGATTTCGCGCGTCTCGCCGGTGTGGATGTTGCGCAGCCGCGCCCCCGTCACCGAGGGCGGGAAGCCGGTCGTGCCGGTCACTTCCTCGAGCACGCTGTCCCAGATGACCTCGATCTTCGGATGCGCGAACAGCCGGTTCTGCAGGATGCGCTCGGCGCGGAACTCGGAGCGGCGGTGCACGACGGTGACCTTGGAGGCATGGTGCGTCAAGTACAGCGCCTCCTCGACCGCGGTGTTGCCGCCGCCGATCACCAGCACTTCCTTGCCCTTGTAGAAGAACCCGTCGCAGGTGGCGCAGGCCGAGACGCCGAAGCCCTGGAACTGCTGCTCCGACGGCAGGCCGAGCCAGCGCGCCTGGGCGCCCGTCGCGATGATCAGCGCATCGCAGGTGTAGACGTCGCCGCCGTCGCCGACGAGGCGGAACGGGCGCACCGAGAGGTCGGCCTCGAGGATCATGTCGGAGACGAGCTTCGTGCCGACGTGCTCGGCCTGCCGGCGCATCTGGTCCATCAGCCAGGGGCCCTGGATGACGTCGGCGAAGCCCGGGTAGTTCTCGACGTCGGTGGTGATCGTCAGCTGGCCGCCCTGCTGCAATCCGGAGATCAGCGTCGGCTCCATCATTGCGCGCGCGGCGTAGATCGCGGCCGTATAGCCGGCCGGCCCGGAGCCGAGGATGAGGACCTTGCTGTGATGATGCGCCATGTCGTTGTTCCGCACTCGTGTCTCGGCCGTCCGCAGGACGGGTCGCGCCGGCCCGACGAAGCCGTCAGTCGGACGTGGCATATGGGGCGGGTCGCTCAGCGCCGGTAGGGCCGGGCCCGGCAGCCATGGTGGGCAGCAGGTCCGCGATCCGCGGCGGCAAACGCCTGCGGATCTCGTCCGCAATTTCCGGGGTCGAGTTTAGCGGCGGATAGGTCCAGTCGGCAAGCTGGCCCTCGAACCAGCGCAGGGCGCCGTGCGCGGTCATCCCCCGGTGAAATGCCTCGAACTTCGCCGAGCCGCCCGGCAGCTTCGCCGCGAACACCGGCCGGCCGGTCATCGCCGCCTCGCCGATCATGTTGGCGCTGTCGCAGCTCACCACGAAGTGGCTGGCGAGACCGATTGCGCCCGGATAGGCGTCCGGATCGCGGCTGCCGTCGAGCAGGCGATAGCGATCCGCGTCGATCGACGAGGCGATGGCGTAGAGCGCCGCCGGATCGGTGCGCCGCGACGGCAGGATGACGAGCCGCGCCCCGCCGGCCTGCAGCCGGTTGAGCTGCGCACCGAGCGCCGCGCCCTCGGCGCGGCCGAAGCGATAGGCGCCGGACGGCCCGCCGAGCAGCACGGTGACGAATGGCGCGCCCGAGTCGGCGCCAAAACCGGGGCCGAGCTTTGCGGCGAGCGCGGTGGCGGCGCGGGCACACTCGGCCGTCGTCAGCCCGTGTGGCGCGGTCAGCGTCGAGATCACGTTCGGACCGGCGAGCCCGTCGTGCAGGCTCGCCCAGACGAGGTCGAAGCGGCGCGGCGGCAGGCCGGGGTCGTCGAGCGCGACGAGGAAGCCGTCGGCACCGAGCGCGCGCTTCAGCGCCCGCCCGAGCGGGATGGTGCGCCGGCCCGACGCAAAGACGATCGCCGGGCGCGGCGGCGGCTCGAAACCCCGGGGCAGGGGCGGGCGGGCGTAGGGCGCCAGCAGCGACCACGGCCATCCGGGCGCCGGCACCAGCTTCGCCGCCAGCCCGAGCGCCGCCGCGATGCCGAGGCCCTTCACGTCGTGCCCGCGCTTGCCCGACGAGACGACGAGGGCCAGCGGGGGCGGGGGCGCGCCGGTCGGGCGGCCGATCTCGGACCTCGTCATGTCGGGCTGCACCGCTTCGGACATCGTGGTCTCCGGCACCCCGGCGGGCATCAGTGCTTCGCCGGTGGTTCTCCCTTGTTTCGGCGGCAAAAGCCGCCGGCGAGGCTTTCGGCGCTCCGCGGGCCGATGGTATATACGCCGGACGTTTCCCGACCAATCGACCGATCGCGGCCGGCGCCGCGCCGACCGTGCCTTGCGGTAGAGCCCCGAGCGAGTGCAGCCTTGACATTCAAGCCCGACGAGGTCGACTGGAAGATCCTGAAGGAGCTCCAGGACGACGGCCGTATCACCAACGTCGAGCTCTCCCGCCGCGCCGGCATCTCCGCCCCGCCGTGCCTGCGCCGGGTGCGCGCGCTGGAAGAAGCCGGCGTGATCGAGGGCTACCGCGCCCTGCTCGACGAAAAGACGCTCGGCTACGAGCTGACCGCCTTCGCCATGGTCTCGCTGTCGAGCCAGTCCGAAGCCGACCTCTCCGCCTTCGAGGCCGCCGTCGCCGGCTGGCCGATCGTGCGCCAGTGCTGGATGCTGTCGGGCGACACCGACTTCGTGCTGATCTGCGTCGCCCGCGACCTGAAATCCTTCCAGGACTTCATCATCCAGAGCCTGACGCGGCATCCCTCCGTCGCCGGCGTCAAGACGGCACTCACCATCAAGGCGTCGAAACGCGAGGCCATGGTGCCGATGGAGGCGGGGCGGGGCGCGTAGAGCGCCATTGTTTCACGTCCGGCGCCGTGGCATACCGCGCCGATCGAAGACAACCGGGCCGCAGGCGGCCCGCATCGCCGGACAGCACGCCGCTCGCCGGTCCAGACACGAGGTGGCGTGCGCTCATGAAGGTCGGCCTGATCGGATTCACCACGGTCAATCTCGGCGACGACGTGCAGGCGATCGCCACGTCCCTCAACCTGCCGTACGTCGACCGTCTCGTGCTGCGCGACAAGTTCGCCAGCCTGAAGCTCGACGAGCGCCATTTCTGCCTGATGCAGTCGTGGTTCACCAAGCAGCGCCTGCTCGCCCCGTCGAGCGCCATCGACCCGCTGTTCTTCGGCTTCTGCTTCGGCGGCGAGACGATGAGCTACGGCCTCTGGCCGCGCTACCTGCGCAAGTATCAGCCGATCGGCTGCCGCGACACCGGCTCGGTCGCGCGGCTGAAGAAGCTCGGCATCGACGCGCACTGGTCGGGCTGCCTGACGCTGCGCATCGGCAGCTTCCTGAAGCCGGTGCCGCGCGAGGAGCGCAAGGGGACCTACCTCGTCGACCTGCTGCCGGGCTCGCTGAAGTACATCCCCGAGGACATCCGCGCGCGCGGCGTCGCGATCTCCAACGCCGTGCCGCCGGCGATTCTCGACGATCCGCTCGCCCGCATGTCGCGCATCGCCAAGATCTGCGACGTGTTGCGCCGGGCCGAACTCGTCGTGACCAAGCGCCTGCACACCGTGCTGCCGAGCGTCGGCTTCGGCACGCCCGCCGTCGTCTTCGCGCTCAACCGCAAGGGCAACGTGCACCGCTTCTCGGGCTTCGAGGAGTTCGTGCCGATCAACTTCTTCGGCCCCGGCGTCGAGCCGAAGCCGGTCGACTGGGCGAACGTCGTCCCGGCGACGATCCCCGCCCATCTCGATGCCCGCTATGCGGAGCTGCGCGGCGAGATCGCATCCCGCCTCGGCGGCGTCGGCGAGACCCAGTACGACAACCTCTACCGCCGCGATGTGATCACCTTCCCCAACCCCGGCCTCGGCCACGAGGCCGGCCGCGTCGCGATCGACCTCGGCATGACGCGGGTCGAGCGCGTGCCGCTGGTCTGGACCGAGAAGTTCATCACGGTCGAGATCGAGAGCTACGCCTCGTTCGAGCGCTTCCGGGCGCCGCTGCTCGTGATGGGTAACCGCAACAAGGAATGGACCGAGGTCGGCCGCATCGACCAGATGATCGGTGCATCGACCGTGCAGCCCTATCCCTCCGAGGAGGAACTCCTCCGGGGCTTCGCTTGAGGCTCCTCGTCCTCGAGGACAAGAAGCCTGGCCATGCCCACCAGGCGCGCGGCATCGCGCGCGCCATCGCCCGGCTCACCGCCGTGGAAACCACGCAGATCGAGGCCCGTCCGGGCCGGCTCGGCCACCACCGCCTGCTCGCCTTCGCCGCCAACCGGCGCGGCGGCAAGGCCGCGACCTGGCTGCGCCGCCTCTACGGCATCGACGTCGCGGTGCTCGGTCGGCCGGATGCCGTCGTCGGCTCGGGCCGGCCGACCATCGCCGCGGGGCTCTTCCTCAGCCGCCATTTCGGGGTGCCGTTCGTCTACGCCGGCCGCATCAAGGGCTATCATCTCGACGACCGTTGCCTGCAACTCGTCGCGTCGCCGCGCCACGGCTTCGACCCCGGCTGCGCCTATGCCCCGGTGCCCGGCCTCATCGATCCCGCGGCGCTGCCCACGCCGCGGCGGCTCGACGACCCGGCCGCGCTGAACGGCGCGCTGGCGACGCTGTTCGTCGGCGGCGACGGTCCGGCGCATCTCTTTTTCGAAAAGGACTGGGCGGCGCTCGGCGCGCTGCTGCGCGAGGCCCGGGAGAGGCTCGGCCTGCGCTGGCAGGCGAGCACCTCGCGCCGGACGCCGGCCATCGCCGCCGACCGGCTGGCCGCACTCGCCGCCGAGGGCGTCATCGAGCGCTTCGTCGACTACCGCAGCGCCGGCGCCGGGTCGGCGGACGATCTCTTCGGCGCCGACGTGCTGGTGGTGACGGAGGATTCGCTGTCCATGCTGGCCGAGGCCGTCGCGGCGCGCCGACCGGTCGTCGCCCTGCGGCCGGCCATGACGCGCGACAACTTCGCGAACGAAGTCGTCGCCGCGATGGCGGGGCGGGGGGAACTTGCGGTCGTGCCGCTCGGCGCGGTGACGCCGGAGCGGCTCGGCGCCGCGATCCTCTCCTGCCGACCGTTCGAGGAAGATCCGCGCGACCGCATCGCGGCCGCGGTCGCGCCGATCCTCGGGCTCGATCAGCCGAAGCGGACGTCCAGCACCTCGTAGCCGCGGGCACCGCCCGGGGCGGCGACTTCGACGTTGTCGCCGATGGTCTTGCCGATCAGCGCGCGGGCGATCGGCGAGGAGATCGAGATGCGGCCGTTCTTCACGTCGGCTTCCTGGTCGCCGACGATCTGGTAGACCTTCTCTTCCTCGGTGTCCTCGTCGATGAGCTTCACCGTCGCGCCGAACTTCACGGTCTTGCCGCTGAGCTTGGTGACGTCGATCACTTCCGCGCGCGAGATCATGTCCTCGATGTCGGAGATGCGGCCCTCGTTCAGGCTCTGCTGCTCCTTGGCGGCATGATACTCGGCGTTCTCGGAGAGGTCGCCGTGCGCCCGTGCCTCCGAAATCGCGGCGATGATGCGCGGCCGTTCCTCGGACTTGCGCCGGTGCAACTCGCGCTCGAGCGCGGCATAGCCGTCGACGGTCATCGGGACCTTTTCCATCGTTCCTTCAGCCTTTCAAACCTTCCCCGGCCGTCGCGCCGGCCCGCACCGCGTCACATCCGCGGCGGGGCCGCGGCGCCGCCGCGGTCTGCTGTTCTTGTCGTTCCGGCCGCGGGATCGCTCCCGCCGCCGTTTCCAGCCCCGCGGGCCCGCCGGCAACGTCACCGGCCTGCCCGCAAAACGAGATGCCCGACGCAAGGGCGCGCCGGGCATGACTTCCAACTCCATACCGGTTCCACGGAACCGGCCTACAATCCCCGCCCGGTCCGAAGACCGGCCCGACAGGGAACCGGGTCACGGGGCACCCGTCAACGGCCCCGGCCGCGCCAGGTTCCCTTTCCGGCCCGCGTGGCCGTCCCGCCGACCGTTCCGCCCGGCCGACGCGGACGCAACCGCTCAGCCGGCCTTGGCGAAATAGTCCTGCAGCGGACGGACTTCCGCTTCCCCCGCCACCCACGCCTCGATCCCGCGCGCGGCGGCGAGCGCCCCGGCAAGGGTGGTGTAATATGGCACCTTGTGCAAGAGGGCCGCCCGGCGCAGCGAGCGGCTGTCGGCGAGGGCCTGGGCGCCCTCCGTGGTGTTGAACACCAGCTGCACACCGCCGTTCTTGATAGCATCGACGATGTGCGGGCGGCCTTCAAGCACCTTGTTGACCTTGGCGCAGGCGACGCCGTGCTCCTCCAGCCAGCGCTGGGTGCCGCTGGTCGCGAGAATCTGGAAGCCGAGCGCGTCGAGCCGGCGCACCGCGTCGAGCACGCGCGGCTTGTCGGCCTCCTTGACCGAGACGAACACCGTGCCCGAGGTCGGCACCCGGGTGCCCGAGCCGAGCTGCGATTTGGCGAACGCCACCGGGAACGCCTTGTCGAGCCCCATCACCTCGCCGGTCGAGCGCATCTCCGGGCCGAGGATGGTGTCGACGCCGGGGAAGCGGGCGAACGGGAACACCGCTTCCTTCACCGCGACATGGCCGAGCACCGGTTCCACGAGGTTGAACGAGGCGAGCGTCTCGCCGGCCATCACCCGGGCGGCGATCTTCGCCACCGGAATGCCGATGGTCTTCGCGACGAAGGGCACCGTGCGCGAGGCGCGCGGATTGACTTCCAGCACGTAGATGTCGCCGTCCTTGATCGCATACTGCACGTTCATCAGGCCGCCGACGTCGAGCGCCAGCGCCATCTTCGCCGTCTGCACCTTCAGCTCGGCGATGGTCTCGGCGGAGAGCGAGTAGGGCGGCAGCGAGCAGGCGCTGTCGCCCGAGTGGATGCCGGCCTCCTCGATGTGCTCCATGATGCCGCAGACGAAGACGTCGGTGCCGTCGCACAGCGCGTCGACGTCGACCTCGATCGCGTCGGCGAGGTAGCCGTCGATCAGCACCGGCGAGGTGCCCGACACCACCACCGCCTCGGTGATGTAGCGCTCGAGCTGCGCCGTATCGTGCACGATCTCCATCGCGCGGCCGCCGAGCACGTAGGACGGGCGGATCACGACGGGATAGCCGATCCGCTCGGCGATGACGCGCGCTTCGGCGCCCGACTTCGCGATGCCGTTGTTCGGCTGCTTCAGGCCGAGCTCGACCAGCAGCTTCTGGAAGCGGTCACGGTCTTCGGCGAGGTCGATCGCGTCCGGCGAGGTGCCGAGGATCGGGATGCCGGCCTTTTCCAGCGCATCGGCGAGCTTCAGCGGCGTCTGGCCGCCGAACTGCACGATGACGCCGGCGAGGATGCCGGTCTCCTGCTCGCGCTTCAGGATCTCGAGCACGTCCTCGGCGGTCAGCGATTCGAAGTAGAGCCGGTCGGAGGTGTCGTAGTCGGTCGACACGGTCTCCGGATTGCAGTTGACCATGATCGCTTCATAGCCGGCGTCCTTCAGGGCGAAGGCGGCGTGGCAGCAGCAATAGTCGAACTCGATGCCCTGGCCGATGCGGTTCGGCCCGCCGCCGAGGATCACCACCTTCTTCGCGGTCGAGGTCACGGCCTCGTCGGCAAGCGCGCCGGCGAACGGCGTCTCGTAGGTGGAATACATGTAGGCGGTCGGCGAGGCGAACTCGGCGGCGCAGGTATCGATGCGCTTGTAGACCGGGCGCACATCGAGCGAGGCGCGCAGCGCCGCGACGTCGGCCTCGGCGGCCCCCGTCAGCGTGGCGAGCCGCGCGTCGGAAAAGCCCATCGCCTTCAGGCGGCGCAGCTGGCCGGCGGTCTGCGGCAGGCCGTAGGTCCGCACCTTCT
This sequence comes from Methylobrevis albus, assembly GCF_015904235.1. Lineage (GTDB taxonomy): Bacteria > Pseudomonadota > Alphaproteobacteria > Rhizobiales > Pleomorphomonadaceae > Methylobrevis_A > Methylobrevis_A albus. Next base: position 102,963 of record NZ_JADZLT010000036.1, on the reverse strand, counting down.
CCTCGGTGTCGACGATCGTCTTGACGTGCTCGAGGAACCACGGGTCGATCTTGCACGCCTCGTGGATCTGCTCGACCGTGAAGCCGTGCCGCATCGCCTGGGCGCAGACCAGCAGCCGATCCGGGGTCGGCCGGGCGAGCGCGGCGCGGATCGCGTTCTTGTCGTCGCCTTCGCCGAGGCCGGCGATCGCGATCTCGTCGAGGCCGCTGAGCCCGGTTTCGAGGCCGCGCAGCGCCTTCTGCAGGCTTTCGGGGAACGAGCGGCCGATCGCCATCACCTCGCCGACCGACTTCATTGCGGTGGTGAGCAGCGGCTCGGCGCCGGGGAACTTCTCGAAGGCGAAGCGCGGGATCTTGGTGACGACGTAGTCGATCGTCGGCTCGAAGGCCGCCGGCGTCGCGCCGCCGGTGATGTCGTTCTCGAGCTCGTCGAGCGTGTAGCCGACGGCGAGCTTCGCAGCGACCTTGGCGATCGGAAAGCCGGTCGCCTTCGAGGCGAGCGCCGAGGAGCGCGAGACGCGCGGGTTCATCTCGATGACGATCATGCGCCCGTCGGCCGGGTTGACGGCGAACTGCACGTTCGAACCGCCGGTCTCGACGCCGATCTCGCGGAGCACCGCGAGGCTGGCGTCGCGCATGATCTGGTATTCCTTGTCGGTCAGCGTCAACGCCGGCGCGACGGTGATCGAATCGCCCGTATGGATGCCCATCGGGTCGAGGTTCTCGATCGAGCAGATGATGATGCAGTTGTCGTCCCGGTCCCGGACGACCTCCATCTCGTACTCTTTCCAGCCGAGCACGCTCTCCTCGATCAGCACCTCGTTGGTCGGCGAGGCGTCGACGCCGCGCTCGACGATCTCGATGAATTCCTCACGCGTATAGGCGATGCCGCCGCCGGTGCCGCCCATGGTGAACGAGGGGCGGATGATCGCCGGCAGGCCGATCTCGTCGAGCGCCGGCAGCGCCTCGAGCAGCGAATGGGCGAGCCGCGACTTCGGTGTTGCGAGACCGATCTTGGTCATCGCGTCGCGGAACAGCTCGCGGTCCTCGGCCTTGTCGATCGCCTCGGCGGTGGCGCCGATCATTTCGACGCCGAACTGCTCGAGCACGCCCATCTTGCGCAGCGACAGCGCGCAGTTGAGTGCGGTCTGGCCGCCCATCGTCGGCAGCAGCGCGTCCGGGCGCTCCTTCTCGATGATCTTGGCGACGATCTCGGGGGTGATCGGCTCGATGTAGGTGGCGTGCGCGAGATCCGGATCCGTCATGATCGTGGCGGGATTCGAATTCACGAGGATGATGCGATAGCCCTCGGCTTTCAAAGCCTTGCAGGCCTGGGTGCCGGAGTAGTCGAACTCGCAGGCCTGGCCGATGACGATCGGGCCGGCGCCGATGATGAGGATGGACTTGATGTCGGTGCGTTTCGGCATCGGTACTCGCGTCTTGCCGCAGCCGACCGGCGCACTCTTCGGGAAAAGGTGCGGCAGGCGGGTCGCTGCTGTCGTCGTGAAGCGTTCGGGCTGGCGGGGCTTATAGTCGAAAAGCCCGGGCTCCGGAACCCTCGCAGGCGGATTTTTGCCCATCCGCGCGGCAGCCACGCGCACTGCGGCGGCCGCCGCGCCGGCGGCGAGGGAACCGCGCCGGCCCCGCCCGCGTTCGCTAGCCGGATGGGACGAGGCGGCGGGCTCGCGAAAGCCGCTGCCACAGGCTAGTGTCGCCGGAACGCGCGCCGCGATCGGCGCCGGCCGGACGACGGCCGGCGCGGACCGGATCGGGGCAGTGCCAGGGCGCGGGCCGTGGCGCAGGACGGAAGAGGACGGGGATCATGCGCTGGCAAGGACGGCGGGAGAGCAAGAACGTCGAGGACGGCCGTTCAGCCGGCGGCGGCGGGTTCGGCGGCGGCCTCGGCGGCCCGCGCATGCGCATTCCGATCGGCGGACGCGGCGGCGGCATGGGCATCGGCACGCTGGTCGTGGTCGGCGTCGTCTGCCTGCTGCTCGGCATCAACCCGCTGACGCTGCTGACCGGCGGCGACCTCGGCTCGGTGGTCGGCGGCGACACGCAGCGCCAGTCGGCGCCGGCCGGAGGCGCGCCGCGCACGGCGGCCGAGGAGGAAATGGTCTCCTTCGTGTCGGTGGTGCTCGCCGAAACCGAAGACACCTGGGGCCAGATCTTCGCAGACGCCGGCGAGACCTATCCGCAGCCGACGCTGCGCCTCTTCACCGGCCAGGTCTCCTCCGCCTGCGGCTATGCCAGCGCGGCGAGCGGCCCGTTCTATTGCCCCGGCGACCAGCGGGTCTACATCGACCTCGCCTTCTACGAGGAACTCCGCCGCCGCTTCGAGGCCCCCGGCGACTTCGCCCAGGCCTATGTGATCGCGCACGAGGTCGGCCACCACGTCCAGAACGTCATCGGCGTGCTGCCCGAGTTCAACCGCCGCCGCCAGTCGATGAGCGAAGCCGAGCAGAACGCCATGTCGACCCGCGTCGAGCTGCAGGCCGACTGCTTCGCCGGCATCTGGGCCGCCGACGCCGAGCGCAAGGGCCTGCTCGAAACCGGCGACCTCGAGGAAGCCCTCAACGCCGCCACCCAGATCGGCGACGACGCGATCCAGAAGCGGACGCAAGGCTACGTGGTGCCGGAGAGCTTCAACCACGGCACGTCGGAACAGCGCCGGCGCTGGTTCCAGACCGGGTTCGATCGCGGTGAGATGACGGCGTGCGACACGTTCACGGCGCGGAGCCTGTAGGGGCGCCGTGCCGTGGGGCTACCCCTCCCGACCCGGCCGCTGGCCGGGCCACCCTCCCCACAAGGGGGAGGGATGTTCTGGCTGATGATCTGAAGGTCCAGAATGCTCGCCGAAGGTTCTGCGCTGCAGCGTGATCTGCGACGTGCAGCGTTCTCGTCCCTCCCCCTCGTGGGGAGGGTGGCCCCGCGGAGCGGGGTCGGGAGGGGTAAGGCCCCACCCAAAGGCCTATCGAACGAAACCCCTCACCGCTCCGCCACGGCCTGCTGCCCCTTCCGTACCCGGCGCCCCCATCCGCCGCGCTACCCCCCGCTCCTCGGCCGAGTCAAGCTCACCGAGGCGGGGGCACCGAACGTCGCTCGAAAGTCGCGGGCGAAATGCGGCTGGTCGGCAAAACCCGCCGCGTGGGCCGCGGTCGTGAAATTGGCGCCGGCCACGATCTCGGCGATCGCCCGCCGCATCCGCGACCAGGTGCGGTAGCGGCGCAGCGACACCCCGATCTCCTGCTTGAACAGATGTTGCAGCCGCGACGGCGACAGGTTGGCCGCGCGCGCGAGATGCTCGACGCCCGGCACATGCTCTGCGCGGTCGAGCGCGCGCGCCGCCGCGGCGACCCGCGCGCAGATCGTCCTTCGGCTCCGCTCGCCGGCGAAGGCGAGCAGCCCGTCGAGGGCCGCGGCCGCGAACCGCGGACCGTCGGCCCGTTCGTGGAGCTCGCGGGCGAGCAGGCGGGTTGACGAGCGGCCGACGAGGACGCCGTCGTGGTCCTCGCCTTGGCTCACCAGCGAGGCGAGCAGCTCGGCGCCGCCGGCGCCCGGTTCCGCGTAGAGCACCATCACCGGCTCGCCGTCGAGCCGCAGCTCGTGGACGCGGCCGGCCGGGATCATCGCCGCCTCGCAGGCGATCCAGCGGCCGGACAGCCCGAGGCCGAAGGCGCCGCCGAGGCTCGAGAGATACACGGCGGCGCCGTGCTGGTGCGGCGCGTTGTAGACGAGCGGGCCGACGAACAGCGTCCGGCCGGGCTCGACACTCCACAGCGGACCCGCCGCCGAATGCGCCGGTTCCGGATGCGCCTGCCCCGGGCGCGCGGGGCCGGGCGGCGGCTGCGCAGCAGGTTCGTTCAAGCGGCTCTCCTCCCCTCGGCCTTATGGATCGGCCTGTTCCGTCCAGCATCGACCCGAGGTGAATGATGATCAAGTCCACCGGCCGTCCCACCCGCCGCAGCCTGCTTGGCGCTGGCGCCGGCCTTCTCGCCGCGCCGGCGCTGCTCCCGCTCCGACCGGCCCCGGCGATCGCCGCCGCCCCGATGCTCGGCGCGGTCGCGCCGGTCTTCAGCCGCTTCCGTCTCGGCAGCTTCGAGATCACCGCCGTCTCCGACGGCGGCGCGATGGTCGACGGCCCGTGGCCGATCGTCGGCGAGGACCGGCCGCGGGAGGAGGTCGAAGCGTTGATGCAGGCGAACCTGTTGCCGCCGCGGCGGTTCCAGCCCGGTTTCACGCCCGTGCTGATCAACACCGGGCGCGAACTGGTGCTGATCGACGCCGGAAACGGCGCCGAGGGCTTCATTCCGCGCCCGGCGGCGGGCCGCCTCGCCGACCACCTGCGATCGGCCGGCATCGCGCCCGAAGCGATCGACGTCGTCGCCCTGACCCACTGTCACGTCGACCACATCGGCGGCCTGGTGGAAGAGGGCCGGGCGGCCTTCCCCAATGCGCGCTATGCCGTCGGCGGTATCGAGTTCGATTTCTGGCGCAGCGACGAGCGGCTCGGGGCGCCCGAGGGCGACAACGAACGCAATTCGGCGCTGCTGTTCAGGAAGATCCTTCCGATCCTGGCGGATCGGACCACGCTTTTGCAGCCGGGTGACGAGGTCGTGCCGGGCATCACCTCGGTCGCGGCCTACGGGCATACGCCCGGCCATCTCGCCTTTCACCTCGAAAGCGACGATCGGCGGCTGCTCGTCTGGGGCGACTGCGCCCACCACGAGGTCGCGTCGCTCGCGCATCCCGAATGGAGCGCGCTGTTCGACATGGACAAGCAGCAGGGCGTCGCGACGCGGCGGCGGGTCTACGACATGGTGGCGGCGGAGCGGTTGCCGGTGCTCGGCTACCACACGTCCTTCCCGTCCTTCGGCTTCGTCGAACGAGCGGGCACGGCCTACCGCTGGCTTCCGGCGACCTATCAGTTCGCCGAGTGACGCGGCGGGGAGGGGCGTTGCTGCGGCCCGGTCGTGGTGCCTTGCCGTGCGGCGACCCCTCCCGACCCCGCTGCGCGGGGCCACCCCTGCTACGGAGCCGCGTGTCTCCTCCGCCTGCAAGGCAGCCCCACGAGGGGGAGGGATCAGGTTGTAGCGAGGTCCTATCGAATCGACATCCTTCCCCCTCGTGGGGAGGGTGGCCCGGCGCAGCCGGGTCGGGAGGGGTCTGGCCCCTCCTGCTATTCCGTCGCCGGCGAACCCATTACCGTTCCGCCACCGCCTCCTGCCCCTTGCGCGCCCGGATCAGATTGACGAACCGGGTGAAGAGGTAGTGGCTGTCGCGCGGACCCGGCGAGGCTTCCGGGTGGTACTGCACGGAAAAGACCGGCTTTTCCTTCAGGCGCAGCCCGCAGTTGGAGCCGTCGAACAGCGAGACGTGGGTCTGCTCGACGCTGTCCGGCAGGCTGGCCGCGTCCACCGCAAAACCGTGGTTCATCGAGGTGATCTCGACCTTGCCGGTGGTGTGGTCCATCACCGGATGGTTCGCGCCGTGGTGGCCCTGGTGCATTTTCTCGGTCTTGCCGCCGAGCGCGATGCCGAGCATCTGGTGGCCGAGGCAGATGCCGAAGGTCGGGATGTCGCGCGCGACGATCTCGCGGATCATCGGCACGGCGTAGTCGCCGGTCGCGGCCGGGTCGCCGGGGCCATTCGAGAGGAAGACGCCGTCCGGCGCGTGCGCCAGCACCTCTTCGGCGGTCGCCGTCGCCGGCAGCACGGTCAGCTTGCAACCCTGGTCTGCGAGCAGGCGCAGGATGTTGCGCTTGATGCCGTAGTCGATCACGACCACATGATGCTGCGGATCGGTCAGCCGGCCGTAGCCTTCCCCGAGCGTCCAGGTGGTTTCGTCCCAGTTGAAGGTCTGGCCGTGCGTCACGTCCTTCGCGAGGTCGAGGCCCTCGAGCCCGCCCCAGGCGGCGGCCTGCCGCTTCAGGTCGGCGAGGTCGAAGCGGCCGTCCGGGTCGTGCGCGATCAACGCGTTGGGCATGCCCTTCTCGCGGATCAGCGCCGTCAGCGCCCGGGTGTCGACGCCCGAGATGCCAATGATGCCGCGGGCGGCGAGCCAGGCGTCGAAGCGGCGGGTGGCGCGGTGGTTCGACGGCGCGGTGACCTCGTCGCGCACGACGCAGCCGCGCACACCGGAGGCGGCGGCCATGTTGACCGTCTCGATGTCCTCGTCGTTGACGCCGACATTGCCGATATGCGGAAATGTGAACGTCACGATCTGTCCGGCATAGGAAGGATCGGTCAGGATTTCCTGATAACCGGTCATGGCGGTGTTGAAGCAGACCTCGCCCACGGCCGCGCCGCGGGCGCCGATGCCGAAGCCCTCGATGACCGTACCGTCGGCGAGGACGAGCAGCGCGGTGGGCGCCGGCTCCTGCCAGGCATCGGCCCGGGCATCGGCGTCAGGCGCCAGAAGGCCCGGCGCCGCGTCAGCCGCGGGCGTCGTATCGGAGGAGATCGTCATGGTCTCTCTTTCAGCGTCTGCTATCGCCGTCCGGCCGGCTTCGGCGGGGCCGTCGGTGGAAGGCGAAGCGCATGGGCAAGGACGCGGGGCCGGGATACCGGGGTCGCCGGCAAACCGGCGCAACCGTTGCAAGGCCGGCTTTGCGGGCCGGCTCGGCCGGGCCGCGCGACGGCGGGACCATAGTGGAAAGGAATGGAGGCGTCAATGCCGCTCAGTCCTATGAAATGTGATCGAAATCAACAGCTTATCTGCGAGGCAGGTGTTGCGGCGACGAAGCCGGACGCCTAAGGCCTTCTCTCGAAGCGGAACAATCGGGTGCCCCATGCGTGAACGGCTCGGCGAAGCGCTGAAGCAGGCTTTGAAGACGCAGGACAAGCGTCGCACCTCGACGCTGCGGCTGATCAGTGCCGCGATCACCGATCGCGACATCGCCGCGCGCTCGAACGGCAAGGAGCGCGTCTCCGACGAGGAGCTGCTGCAGATCCTCGTCAAGATGATCAAACAGCGAGACGAGTCGGCGCGGCTCTACGAAGACGGCGGCCGTATCGACCTCGCCGAACAGGAGCGCGAGGAACTCGGCATCATTCGCGAGTTCCTGCCGCGCCAGTTCTCCGAGGAAGAGGTCCGCTCGGCCTGCCGTGTCGTCGTCGACGAGACCGGCGCGCACGGCCTGCGCGACGTCGGCCGCTGCATGTCGGCCCTGAAGGAGCGCTACCCCGGCAAGATGGATTTTGCCAAAGCGAGCGGCGTCGTGAAGGGGCTGCTCAAAGAGGAGTGAGCCGGCCGCGGCTCACAGGCGCTCGCCGGGCAGGCGGCTCGCCTGGACGACCCAGTCGGTGAAGCCGGCCTCGTCCAGCGTGTCGGTCTCGTGGATGTGGAAATAGCGCGTGGTGCCGCTCGTCGAGGCGTGCGGCGGAACCGGATCGAGCGCCGCGCCGCGGAAGAACGCCACTTTGATGTACTTCGTGAAGCAGTGGACGCTGAGAAACCAGCCGTCGTCCCCGGCGCCATAGAGCGGCGAGTTCCACTTCACCGCCTTGCGCACCCCGGGCACGGCGGAAACGATCAGCGCATCGAGCCGCTGCCCGACGCCGCTCTTCCAGCCCGGCATGGCGGCGATGTAGGCGGCGACCGGCGCGTCGCCGTAGCCCTTGGCGATCTGCGGATTGCCGCCGGAGAGCAGCACCGGTGCGCCGGGTCCTGACACGGTCGGGGACGCCTTGGCGGCTTTCGGCTTTTTCGGCGTCGATCCGGCCATCGCCCCGCTCCTCATGATTGCGAGGTTGAGGGTGCCGCAGCTTCGGCGCCGGGTAAAGCCAACCGGCCGCCGCGGGGCCGCAATGCAGCTTTCGTCGCCGCCGGAACCGCCGCGCCGTTGGACGCCCGCCCCGCCACGCCGTAGAATGGACCGATGCGCTTCTCGCCCCAACTCCTCGACGACATCCGTGCCCGGCTGCCGATCTCCGCGATCGTCGGGCGCAAGGTCACGTGGGACCGGCGCAAGTCGCAGCCGGCGCGCGGCGATTTCTGGGCCTGCTGCCCGTTCCACAAGGAAAAGTCGCCGTCGTTCCATTGCGACGACCGCCGCGGCATCTACCACTGCTTCGGCTGTGGCGCCTCGGGCGACCATTTCAAGTTCCTGAGCGAGACCGAGGGGCTGTCGTTCCCCGAGGCCGTCGAGCGCCTCGCCGAGGACGCGGGCGTCGCGCTGCCGAAGGCCGACCCACGCGAGATCCGCCAGGCCGCCGCCCGCAAGGGCCTGACCGAGATCGTCGAGATCGCCGCGCGCTTCTTCGAGCAGCGGCTGCAGGCACCCGAGGGCCGCGCCGCGCGCGACTACATCGAGCGCCGCGCCCTGAGACCCGAGACCGTGGCGGCGTTTCGCATCGGCTTTGCCCCGGCCGAGCGCGACGCGCTGAAGCGTCACCTGAAAGAACAGGCGGTCGAGGAGAAGGACGCCGTCGAGGCCGGTCTGCTGATCGTGCCTGACGACGGCCGCCCGAGCTACGACCGCTTCCGCGGCCGGCTGATGATCCCGATCTGCGACGACCGCGGCCGTGCCGTCGCCTTCGGCGGCCGGACCCTCGATCCGAAGGGCGAGCCGAAGTACCTGAACTCGCCGGAGACGCCGGTTTTCCAGAAGGGCTCGATGCTCTTCAACCTCGACAAGGCGCGCGAGCCCGCCCACAAGGCCGGCGGCGTCATCGTCACCGAGGGCTACCTCGACGCGATCGCGGTGTGGCAGGCCGGCGTCGGCAACGTCGTCGCCACCCTCGGCACCGCCTTCACCGAGGATCACATCCACCGCCTCTGGCGCCTCGCGCCCGAGCCGGTGATCTGCTTCGACGGCGACCGCGCCGGCATCGCCGCCGCGCATCGCGCCATCGACCGCATGCTGCCGCTGTTGAAATCCGGCTTCTCGTTCAACTTCGCCTTCCTGCCCGACGGCAAGGATCCCGACGACCTGATCCGCAGCGGCGGCCGCGAGGCGTTCCTCGCCGAGGTCGGCCGGGCGAGCCCGCTGTTCGACGTCATCGTCGCCCGCGAGACCGCCGAGGCGCGCATCGACACGCCCGAGCGCAAGGCCGCGCTGGAGGCGCGCTTCGACGATCTCGTCCGCCAGATCAAGGACGAGCGCGTCGCGCGCCGCTACCGCCTCGCCCTGCGCGGCCGGCTGTCGGAGCTGTTCTGGAGCCACGACCGCGGCGGCCGGCGCCGGCCGGGCGGCGACGTCGCCCCCGGCGGCAGCAGCACGGTCGATCTGCGCCACGCCGACCAGTCGGAACTCGCCACCATCGAGCGCATCCTGCTCGGGCTCTGCGTCGAGAACCCGCCGCTGTTCGAGCGCCGCCTCGACGCGCTGCTGCGCATCGAGATGCACGGGCCGGGGCTCGAAGCCTTCAAGCGCGCGCTCTACCGCGCGGCGATCGAGATCGACGAGATGAGCGCGGACGCCTGCTACGCCCACCTCGGCGCCGAGCATGCCGCGGTGCTCGACGAGGTGCACGGCGAGGCGGCACGCACCGCGACCGGCCTCGGCCTGCCGCGCGGCCACCGCCTCACCGAGCGGCTGCCGATCCTGCGCTTTGCGCCGCCGGCCGAGTTCGTCGAGACCTGCTTCGACCTGATGGTCGAGCGCCTGTCGCTCAGGCTGCTCTCGGAGGACATCGAGGCGGAGATCGCCGGCCTCGCCGATGCCGACGAGGACCCCGCCGCCGCCATGCGGATTCTGGAACTGACGCGCGAGCGCGGCCGGCGCCGCGAGGAACTGCTGCGCCTCGAGCAGGAACTCGCCGAGACGGCGAAGGCGATTCGGGGCAGCGGCGTGCGCGCCGCAGCGCCCGCCGCGACGGGGTGAGATCGCACGCCGGCAATATTCTGGGGATAAGCGGTGGATCGGCGCAACACCGGCGACAGCCGGCATCCAATTCGCGCGTGGCTGGCGCCCCGGAGGGCGAATCACCCTTGCGAAAACCGATCCGATCGCTAAATACACCGATCCGGCTGTCGCGGCTTTCGTTTCGGCAGCCGAAAGCCATGGCACGCCCGCCGCCGGCGGACGTGGCGCCGCGCAAGCGGGGCGAAATGCAACAAACGGCATGGCCGCCGGTTCGAATTACAGTGGCCGGTCATGCGGTGCAATCGGAACCGGCGTGTTTGTCGCGCGGGCCGGAAAACGGGCCGGCGACGTGTCGGCGGACGGCGATCCCGGGTGGCGTCGAGCCGGGTGCGCGGCGAGACGGACAGAGAACTCGGCGGCAGGGTTAATCCGGATTTAAGAGCGCATCGACATGCTGCACGGGGCTCCGCGCGGCAGCAGGACGAACGGACCCGAAGGACGGCGGTCGATCGGGCCTATGGGACACAAGGCGGGAGCGCTTCCGGCGGGAGGCGCGGACTCGCGACGGATGGCACGCGGCGACCCCCGCCGCGCGGCCGCCGAGGTTGGAGAGAAGCGAATGGCGACGAAGGCAACTGAGAACGAGGAAGCCCCGGAAACCGCCGCGGAGACCCCGGACGGTCCGCTTCTCGATCTCTCCGATGCCGCCGTCAAGCGGATGATCAAGCTCGCCAAGAAGCGCGGCTATGTCACCTACGACGAGCTCAACGAGGTGCTGCCCTCCGAGGAAGTGACCTCGGAGCAGATCGAGGACACGATGGCGATGCTGTCCGACATGGGCATCAACGTCGTCGAATCGGAAGAGGCCGAGGACAGCGACGAAACCGCCGCCAGCACCAAGGACAACGCCGCCGGCGACGACGCCGACGAAGTGGTCGAGGCGACCGGCACCGCCGTCGCCAAGACCGCGGCGCGCGAGCCGGCCGACCGCACCGACGACCCGGTCCGCATGTATCTGCGCGAGATGGGCTCGGTCGAGCTGCTGTCGCGCGAGGGCGAGATCGCGATCGCCAAGCGCATCGAGGCCGGCCGCGAGGCGATGATCGCGGGCCTCTGCGAGAACCCGCTGACCTTCCAGGCCATCATCATCTGGCGCGACGAGCTCAACGAGGGGAAGATCCTCCTCCGCGACATCATCGACCTCGAGGCGACTTACGCCGGCCCGGACGGCAAGGGCGCGCCGCAGATTCCGGTCGACGCCGAGGCGGCGGAAGCCGAGGAAGTGCCGCCGCCGGAGCTCGAAGCCGACGGTGAGGAAGGCGACGACCTCGAAAACAACATCTCGCTCTCCGCGATGGAGGCCGAGCTCAAGCCGAAGGTGCTCGAGACCTTCGACCGCATCGCCGAGAACTACAAGAAGCTGCGCCGGCTGCAGGACCAGCACGTCGAGAACCGGCTGAAGAACACCACGCTCTCGCCGAGCCAGGAGCGCCGCTACAAGAAGCTGAAGGAAGAGATCGAGGAGGACGTGAAGTCGCTCTCGCTCAATTCCAACCGCATCGAGAGCCTCGTCGAGCAGCTCTACGACATCAACAAGCGCCTGATCGGCAACGAAGGCCGCCTGCTGCGCCTCGCCGAGAGCTATTCGGTGCGCCGCGAGGACTTCATCGTCCAGTACCAGGGCTCCGAGCTCGACCCGAACTGGATCCGCAAGATCGCCAGCTTGTCGAGCCGCGGCTGGAAGGACTTCGTCGCGAGCGAGAAGGAACAGATCCGCGAGATGCGGATGGAGATCCAGAACCTCGCCACCGAGACCGGCCTCGAGATCACCGAGTTCCGCAAGATCGTCCATCTGGTGCAGAAGGGCGAGAAGGAAGCACGGCAGGCGAAGAAGGAGATGGTCGAGGCCAACCTCCGCCTCGTCATCTCGATCGCCAAGAAATACACCAACCGCGGCCTGCAGTTCCTGGATCTCATCCAGGAGGGCAACATTGGCCTGATGAAGGCGGTCGACAAGTTCGAGTACCGCCGCGGCTACAAGTTCTCGACCTACGCCACCTGGTGGATCCGGCAGGCGATCACCCGCTCGATCGCCGACCAGGCCCGCACCATCCGCATTCCGGTGCACATGATCGAGACGATCAACAAGATCGTCCGCACCTCGCGCCAGATGCTGCACGAGATCGGCCGCGAGCCGACGCCGGAAGAGCTCGCCGAGAAGCTGGCGATGCCGCTGGAAAAGGTCCGCAAGGTCCTGAAGATCGCCAAGGAGCCGATCAGCCTCGAGACGCCGATCGGCGACGAGGAGGATTCGCACCTCGGCGACTTCATCGAGGACAAGAATGCGATCCTGCCGATCGACGCGGCGATCCAGTCGAACCTGCGCGAGACGACGACGCGCGTGCTCGCCTCGCTCACCCCGCGCGAGGAGCGCGTGCTGCGCATGCGCTTCGGCATCGGCATGAACACCGACCACACGCTGGAAGAGGTCGGCCAGCAGTTCTCGGTGACGCGCGAGCGCATCCGCCAGATCGAGGCGAAGGCGCTGCGCAAGCTCAAGCACCCGAGCCGCTCGCGCAAGCTGCGCTCGTTCCTCGACAACTGAACGCATCGTTCACGACGACTGCAAAAGGGCCGCGCAAGCGGCCCTTTTTGCGTTGCGGCTTAAGTCTCGCAAGAGAAGTCGGTGCGAAGCTCGGGTGACGAATCTCTCGTTGTCGCCACGAGCCTTAACGCCATGTCGAGAACCCGGCTCACCATCGCCATCGCCGCCGCGCTGTTTTTCGCGATCCCGTTCGTCACCTTCATCAGCATGATGGTGGTGTTCCCGATCCTGTTCTACGGCCTGATCGCCGCCGTCGCCAACTTCGGCCCGCCGCTGCTGCTCGCCGCCTTCGGCCTTGCCCACGCCGGCTGGCGGGTGAAGGCGCAGGGCCTGTACGAGACCTGGCAGGTCTGCAGCATCCTATGGGTCGGCTGCGCCTTCGGCATCGCGCACTGGGGCGACGTCGCCGCGTCGATGGGCGCGCGCAACACGCCCTTCCTTGAGGTGCTGTTCGCCCCCTGGCTCCTGCTGCTCGGCTACGAGGTCGGCTGATCCGGGCGACCGGGGCGGGTCGCGGCCTCTCCGGTTCGTGCCGGCTTCGGCCGATCACGGCGTCGATTGGAGGGCATGTTTCACCGTGTTGCCCTGCACGACCACGGTGTTGAAATTCGGCCCGGCGGACTCCGGTGCCGATGGACTCGCTTTCGATCGTCATCGCCGGGCTTGACCCGGCGACCCAATGGCCGTGCGGCATCGTTCGAGCCAAGATATTGATCTACCACAGTAATTCGATTGCGAGTGCCATCCCGTTCTGAGGGGCGAGTGGGTCACCGGCTCAAGGCCGGTGATGACGGTCGCGAGGTTGAGAAACCCGACGTCGCCGCAACGCGCCGAACCGGACAGCAGTGCGGCCGAGCCGGCTGCCGACTTGCCCGGCGCGGCCGCGCATGGTCTGCTCGGACGCCATCAGGGAGCGCCGATGCCCGCGACACCGCCGACCGACCTCGTCACCATCGCCTCGGCCGACCTTTCCGCCGCAATCTCGCCCGACGGCGCCGAACTGCGCTTGCTTCAGGACGCAGCTGGCCGCGACCTGCTCTGGGACGGCGATCCCGCCGTCTGGGCCGGGCGGGCGCCGATCCTGTTCCCGATCGTCGGCACCGTCGCCGGCGACCGCTACCGGATCGGCGATGCCAACTACAACCTGCCGCGGCACGGCTTCGCCCGCCGTCGCCGCTTCGAAGTGGTCGAGGTGGCGCCGTCGCAGGCGCGGTTCCGGCTGGAGGACGATGCCGAGACCCGCGCGGTCTACCCGTTCGCGTTCCGCCTAGACCTCGTCTTCGCCCTCGACGGCACGGCGCTCGCGATGACCGCGACCGTCACCAACCGCGGCGACGCGCCGATGCCGGCGAGCTTCGGCTTCCATCCCGCCTTCCGCTGGCCGCTGCCCTATGGCGCCGCGCGGTCCGCGCACATCGTCCGCTTCGACGTCGCCGAGCCGGCGCCCGTGCGCCGCCTCGATGCCACGGGGCTGGTCGATCCGGTGCCGCGCGACACCCCTGTCGCCGGCCGCGACCTCGCCCTCGCCGACGAGCTCTTCACCGATGACGCGATCATCTTCGACCGGCTCGCCGGGCGCGGCCTCGTCTATGGTGCCCCGGGCCACCCCGGCCTCGTCGTTCACTACCCCGCGATGCCTGAACTCGGGCTGTGGTCGAAGCCCGGCGCCGGCTATCTCTGCATCGAGCCCTGGCAGGGCCATGCCGACCCGGCCGGCTTTGCCGGCACGCTGTTCGAGAAGCCCGGCATCGTGGTGCTGGCGCCCGGCGAAGCCCGCGATTTCGCGATGACCGTACGCCTCGATCCCGATCCGCTGCCGGCCGGCTGACCTCGCCGACCGGGCGGCTCGCTTGGTTTCGCCGCCCGCTTGGTCTATCAACCTTGCCTCGGCATGCCGCGCCGGACGCGGCGTGCCTTCGCCCTGGAGGCCGAGATGTCGTTCCTGAAATCGCTGTTCGGCGGCCGCAAGCCGGCCGAGGATCGCCCCCCGGCCGAGACCGGCCGCATCGAGCACAACGGCTTCGTCATCATCGCGCGGCCCTACAAGGTCGGCGGCGAATACCAGACCGCCGGGCTGATCACCCGCGAGATCGGCGGTGTGCTGCGCGAGCACGGCTTCGTGCGCGCCGAGCGCCACGGCACGCTGGAAGCGGCCGGCGACTATTCGCTGACCAAGGGCCGCCAGATCGTCGACCAGCTCGGCGAGCGCCTGTTCGACTGAACCGGCCGCGGGTCCGGCGCGTTCAGCCCTCGCCAGGCCGCCGGCGCCCGGTCTCCCTTGTGCCGGTCATCTCGGGAAGGTCATGCCATGAGCCGCCGCTTCATCGTCGCCGCCGCCCAATATCCGATCGAGGAGATCGCCAGCATCGACGCCTATGAGGCGAAGGTGGCGCGCTGGATCGGCGAGGCCGCGGCGCACGGCGCCAAGCTCGCCGTCTTCCCCGAATACGGCATCATGGAACTCGCCGCCGCCTTCCCGCACGCCGCCGGCGACCTCGCGCTGTCGCTCGGCGTGCTCGGCCCGCTGGTCGACGAGGTCGACGCGCTGCACCAGGCGCTCGCCCGCCGCCACGACATGCACATCCTCGCCTCCAGCGCGCCGGTGCAGGGCGGCGACGGCCGCTATCGCAACGTCGCCCGCCTGTTCACGCCGCAGGGCACCGTCGGCCGGCAGGAGAAGCTGGTGATGACGCGCTTCGAGCGCGACAGCTGGGACATCGCCGCCGGCAGCCCGATCCGCGTCTTCCGCACGAAGCTAGGCCTGATCGGTGTGTCGATCTGCTACGACGTCGAGTTCCCGCTGATCGCCCGCGCGCAGGCCGAGGCCGGCGCCGAGCTGATCCTCTGCCCCTCCGCCACGGACACGTTGAAGGGCTACTGGCGCGTGCGCATCGGCGCGCAGGCCCGGGCGCTGGAGAACCAGTGCTACGTCGTGCACGCCCCGACCGTGGGCGACGCGCCGTGGTCGCCGGCGATGGACACCAACCGCGGCGCCGCCGGCCTCTACGGCCCGCCGGACGCCGGCTTCCCCGACGACGGCGTCGTCGCCGTCGGCGACCTCGACCAGGCGACCTGGCTGTTCGCCGAGGTCGACCTCGACAAGGTCACCGCCGTGCGCGCCGACGGCGCGGTGCTGAATTTCCGGCACTGGAGCGAGCAGGGCGGCGCCGACGCGGTGCCCCCCGCCGGCCCGGTCGCCGAGATCGTCGACCTCACCTGACGGGGTGCCGATCCGGTCAGGTATATCCGCGCCCGATGGGCGGCTGCGATCGAGAAGAAAACGAGGTGTGGCGAACCGACGCCTCGGCTTTTCCCTCGCCCTTCGAGACAGCCGCTACGCGGCTTCCTCAGTATGAGGGAAAAGGACAACTGACTGCAGTAAAAAGAGAAACTCTCGTAGGCCTCATCCTGAGGAAGCCGCGTAGCGGCTGTCTCGAAGGACGAGGCCGGGTGTGCCGGCCCCTGCCGTTGACTGGAATGGGACGGCGGTGCCTGACCCTCGGTCCCGCCCGGCGACCATTGCACCGGGCGGGCCGGGTCAATCGTCACTGCGTCGGCAGGATTTCGAACTGCACCTGCACGCCGACGCGGATTTCCTGCTCGCCGGCCTGCACGGGCACGGTCTTCATGTCGGCCATCGCCGCCTCCATGCGCATCATCGGCGCCGGCATCGGCATCAGGCCGCCGCTTTCGGCGACCTGCAGCAGCCGGCCGAGCCGGAAGCCGCCGGCCTCGGCGTAGAGCTCGGCCTTGCGGCGCGCCTCGGTGATCGCCCGCTTGCGCGCCTCGTCGAGCAGGGCCGCGTCGTCGGAGACGGCGAATTCGATGCCGCGGATCTGGTTGGCGCCGAGTCGCACCACCCGGTCGAGCAGCCCGCCGGCGGCGGCGATGTCGCGGATGCGCACGGTGACGGTGTTCGACACGCGGTAGCCGGTGATGCGCGGCGGCTCCTGCTCGCCGTCCGCCCGCGGGCCGGGGTAGACGTAGACCGGCTCGATCGAGAAGTTCGAGGTGCGGATGTCCTTCTCGTCGATGCCGGCGGACTTCAGTTCCTCGACCAGCGCGCCCATCGCGGCGTTGTTCTCGTCGAGCGCCTCGGCGGCGGTCGCCTTTTCGGCGAGCACGCCGGCGCTGACGATCGCGGTGTCCGGCACGGCGGTGGCGATGCCTTCCGCCGACAGCGACAGGCGGGCGATTTCGGGCTTTTCCTGCGCCTGTGCGGCGACCGGCGGCAGGACGGCGAGCGACGCGCCGGCAAGGAGAAGGGCGAGGGCGGCGGCCGGGCCGCGGGCGAGCTGGCGCATGATGG
Source organism: Methylobrevis albus (assembly GCF_015904235.1). Taxonomy (GTDB): domain Bacteria; phylum Pseudomonadota; class Alphaproteobacteria; order Rhizobiales; family Pleomorphomonadaceae; genus Methylobrevis_A; species Methylobrevis_A albus. The sequence goes on along the minus strand of NZ_JADZLT010000036.1, from coordinate 86,242 downwards.
TGGATCCCCGTTGAACAGGTCGCCGGCCAGTGCGGCCGCGACCCCGGACCCCTCTCTCCTCGCCGCCGATTGGGGCCTTATTGCGGTCAGCCGCCGGCGCGCCGCGCGTCGCCGGCCGCGAGCGTCGCGAGCAGCACCGCGAACAGCACCGACACCCCCGCCCCGGCGAAGAACACCGCCGGCAGGCCGAAGCCGACCAGGATCGGCTGGGCGAGCAGCGGCGACATGAACTGGCCGAGGAACACCGCCGTGGTCATGCTGCCCGTCGCCCGGCCGCGAAACCGCGCCGGCGTCGCGCTCATCAGCCAGGTCGACAGCGCCGGAAACATCAGCCCGAGCCCGGGGCCGCTGAACACGAGGCCGAGCAGCGCCATCGTCACGCTGGACGACAGCGCGATCACCACATAGCCGATGCCGATCAGGAGGAACGACAGCGCGAGGATCCCCCGCGACGACAGCCGCGCCCGGAAATGGCGGAAGTTGAGCGAGGTCACCGCCGACAGCGCGGTGTTGATCGCGAGCCCCGCCCCGGCGAGCCACGGGCTCGGCGAGCCGAGCTCGCGGAGCAGGAACGGCAACTGCACGGGCAGCGCATAGAACACCGCCATGCCGAGGAAGGCGGTGACGAAGACGCCCGCCGCCAGCATCAGCGGGAACGGCCCGGCGTCGAGCGCCGCTTCCCCCGGCGCCGACGCGCGCGGGCCGGCATCGCGGATCACCGTGATCACGAAGGGCACCAGCAGCAGCGCCGTCGCATAGACGAGGAACGGCCCGCGCCAGCTGAATTCCGCGAGGATGCCCCCGAGCGGCAGGAACACGACGCCGCCCCCCGCCATGAACGCCGCCTGGGTGCCATAGGCGCGGTCGCGCGCGGCCCCGTGAAAATAGTCGGCGATCAGTGCCGTGGCGCTCGGCAGCAGGCCGGCGACGGCGAGCCCGAGCACGACGCGCGAGGCGAGCAGCGCGCCGATCGAATCCAGCACCAGCCCGGCGCTGCCGGCGAGGGCATAGAGCAGCACGGCGGCGACGATCACCCGCTTGCGCCCGACCCGGTCGGTGAGCCAGCCGACGAACGGCGCCGCCACCGCGATCGCCAGCCCCGGGATGGTCAGCACCAGCCGCACCAGCGCATCGGCGTTGGGCACGTCGGCATAGTGGTCGGCGAGCCCCGGCAGCGACGGCGCGATGGTGGCGCTCGCCATCACCGTCAGCGCGGAGACGCAGAGGATCACCGGCAGCAGGAAGCGCGGGGGCGCGCCGAACGGGACGCCGGCGGCGGACGAGGACGCGGGGGAAGCGGGCATGGGGATCCGGACGACGAGGTGAGGGCGGCCCGGCCGGGACGGCCGCGGCGCGGGAGGGCACGGCGGGCGGCCGGCGCGACGGCCTGCCTTGAAACGGGAGGACGCGGCGGAGGTTCCGTCATCCGGCGCAAGCGGCGGACGACGGCCCGCGATCGCCGCACGACGCGCAGCCAACACCGCTTCCCCGCGAGCCGCAAGCCCGCCGCGCGGCGATCACGCCATCGTGTGGACACGAACGAGTTCGCCGCCCGCCGCCGGCCGCCCACCCGCCGACGGTGACCGCTGCGACACCGGCCGGCCAACCCCGCGCCACGCTCCCCGCGACCCATCTTGCCGCCCGCGCACGCTTCGGTGTAACTGGAACCAACGCCGCCCGCGAGGACCGGCCGGGCCTGTAGCTCAATGGTTAGAGCCGACCGCTCATAACGGTCTGGTTGGGGGTTCGAGTCCCTCCGGGCCTACCAGATTTCCTCGCCCTTGATGGCGTCGCCCAGCGCCGACAGGTCGCTGACCTGCGCTGCACCCCCGCGACGTACTCCGCATTTCGACCGATTAACGGAAGCGGGAGAGGTGACAAGCAACGCGGGGTCGCGATTAGCCGAGCGCAAGCCTCATGAAATGCAAAATTAGCCGAGGGCTCAGACGATAAGTATGCAAACGAGAAACTCAGTTGCTATAATGATATAGACATTATCCCTTTCACGGGCATGCAAACAATCATGCAAGATTGGCCACTTTCTTCCGACGAGCTTGGCGAACACGGCGATGCATACTTTCGGACGCTTTGCACAAATTCAGGCCTCATTGCCAATAGGGCCGAGAGAGATCGTACCGGGTGGGACTATCGAGTTGAATTTCCAAATTCGCGACTAAATTCCCAAAGAATATGCAGATAAACGAATTATTCCTCACCCATTCAATGTTCAAATAAAAACAATGTGGAGTAAAATCCGTAGCTTTCTAGCCCCTCTCCTGTCGATTGAGAGATTAGCAAAATCCCCAGATCCATCATTTATAATTGTAATTCGGGTTGATGAAACCAAAATTACTTCAGATGTATTTTTGATACACTTAGGAGGCGTAAATCTAGATAAGATACTGAAAAGACTTGTTATCGAGAGCAGCAAAAAATCGCTGATAACAAACAGTCAGAAAATCAGGTTCACGCAAGATGGTTCGTGGATTAAGCTATTTAAAGAAAAAGAACTCGAAGAATTAGTTTTAGATATATGTAACACGTATGCGGGGGGGTGAGCCTTATTCGATTGTAAAAAGCAGGGCCCTGCGAGAATCGGGATATTGGATCTCTCCTATTAAGTTTCGAGTAACTGTTCAATCTGATAGCGAAGAAGGTCTCATTGAAGGTTTCTTGGGCCTAAGGCCGCTCGAACTCATTGAACTAGAGGGCCGAGAAGAACGTTTCGGTGTGGAAAGGCCGTATCCTATCGACTTATCAGTCCCTGGGGACATTCAATTCGAACCTCTGGGCGGGCCAAACTGCCGAATTTTTTTCAGGCGTCAGCGATATGGCACTCCGATCGCACGTCAAGGTAAGTTGATTCCCGCACCCTTCCGGCATGATATGCAAACCTACCGATTTATAGTGAGATCAGACCCCATACAACTCGATATCAATTCGTCTGGAAAGTTAAATATAAAAGCCCTAGAGATAAGTGTAAAAAAATATTCAGTTACTACATGGATCGAACTCTTCAGTATTTTGGAAATGACGGGGTCAAACGAATTCTGCGTCGAAATTTTTACCGAAGAAAATCAAAAAATATACGGGGGTAAGGTCGTCAACGCAATGCTGACCGAAGCAGAAGCATGCCAATACAGAAATATACTGCTGATGTTGAGGGGGGTCGAGCAATTAATGATCCGAATAGGCCGGAGAGACGTTCAATTTTCAATTGAAGAGATATTATCGTCCGGTGACGCGTTGCGAAAATGCCTTGATCTAGTCAATATCTCTGGCACACGCTTTAGCATGCGTTTAGACGGCCTACCGAGTTCGTCTGGAATCTCCTTTAAAGGTAAAAAGATCGGTATTTTGGTTGACACACTCCAAGTTGGTCCCGTGGGTGTAATGTTCGGAGCAATTGCAGAGATCACAATAATGGAAAGCCTTCAAGATTTGTTGCTGCAAGGCGAGATTGTCCGGCAAGGCATTGTGGAGCCCAGCAACAGTATGCCGATTGAAACTTTCGCGGAATCATTTGGAAAAGATGTTGGCGCCGCGTTTCAGATTATTGGTGATGGTTCGGGAAGCTTACTAAAAGGGCGGGAACGCCCCTAGTTTCTGAGATTTTTCCTATGGTTAATCGGACAGATGTAATCTAGCGGACAGCACCATTCGGGCCTCGTCCTTCGGGACAGCCGTGCGGGGAATTTCGGGGTCATTTTCAGGTGTTTGCCCTTTTCCCTCATCCTGAGGAAGCCGCGCAGCGGCTGTCTCGAAGGGCGGGGGAAAAGCCGGGGCGCCGCTCCCGGCCCCGCCTACTTCACCACCATCAGCGGGCCGCTGTACGCATAGGATTTTCGCGAGTTCCCGCAGACGTTGGTCCGCGTGAACCCCCCTGAGAAGGCGGAACCGGTGCGGGTGGCGGACATCGTCCAGCGGCCGGTGCCGCCGGCGCAGGCGTAGGAGTGGTCATAGGCGAACGACGCGGCGCTGCTGGTGGCGGTGTCCCACCAGTCATAGGTCGATGCCTCCGTGCCGCAGGTGCCGGTGGTTTCGGTCGACTTGATCCGCAGCCGCGGCCGCGCCGTCGAGCCCGCCGGCGGAATGCTCGCCTGGAACTTCGCGTCGAGGCGCACCTTCGAGGTGCAACTCGGCGTCTGGTGCGTCCCGGCGACCGAAACGCTGCCCTCGGCCAGCGTCCAGCACGGCAGGTTGAGCGTCTTCGTCACTTGCGACGACGTGGCGGGCACCGTGAACGGGCCGTATTGCGCCGGCACGCGGTCGCCGTTCGGCGTCCGGTAGTTGACGTAGATCGTCACCGTCCGCGCCCCCGCCGTGACGTCGGCGAGCTTCTCGCGGTCGCGCCTGACGATCCACTCGTTCCCCGCCTCCTGGATCGCGCAGGCCGCGCCGGACAACCCGCCGAACACGACGTTGCAGAGACGGCGGTCATCCGACTGCACCATGTTGACGCAGGCAAGGTCGCGCAGGGTCTTCGGAACGGTGCAGGCGTCGTTGATGCCTTGCGCGAGGGCCCGCCGCTGCGCGGCAAGGCTGCGCGCCACGTTGAGGGTCGACGAGATGTTGAGGCTGCTGACGAGGCGGGTCGCCGACACCTCTTCCATCGGCCGGCTGAACGGCGGGTTCGCACCGAGCTGGTAAACGATGTAGGCGTCCATCACCTGGGCCGCCTTCGGATAGACCGCGCACTGCTTCAGGTTCGCGGTGACGTTGAGCGTCGCCGGCGGAACCACCGCATGGGCAATGAGGCTGCCGCGCGCTGCCCGGGAGGCGAGGGCGGTGGGGAGCGTCCTGTTGCGCGCAATGACCTGGCGGTAGGTGAAGCCGTCGTAGCTTTCGAGGGAAATGTGGACCTTGCCCGTCGCCAGCCATTTCAGTCCGACGCGTGTACCGTCGCGCGACTCCAGCGATTTCATGCGCCCCAGACTGTCATAGCTGAGCGTATAGGAGCCGGACGAGGCATTTATCTTGACGACATCGTGCCCATAAGGATCGGTTTCCGGGTGCTCGGAAATGAAATACGCCGTGTTGGACCCAGCGGATAGTGACCCGAGCTCGCCCTTGATCGGATATGAATTGACCGTCGCAGTTACCGACTGCGCGGCGACTGGCACCAGTGCGGCGAAAACGGCGAAACCCGCCAGAAAAAGCGACGATATCCCGTGGGAAAACGACCGACACGACATGAATGATGACCTCGAAAATTTGTACTTTATCTTCAAGGTCCGGCGTTTTTCCGCAAGTGGATTCTAAGGTTTTCAGAGCGGCGAAATCGGATTCCCGCCCGAAACATCGGGTGGAACGACGTCCCCGCCGTTTCCGCTCAGATCCCCCGGAAAAAACCCTCCTCGATGTCGATCTCCGGCACCAGCCGGGTCGTGACGCCGAGCTTCAGGTCGCGCAGCAACTCGCACAGGGTTTCGCCGTCGACGAGGTCGATCGCCGGGGCGCCGTCGCGCGTCGCCTCGCGGTGGGCGTCGGCGGTGAAGGTCGAGGTGGTGATGATCAGCCCCTTGTCCGCGCGCCCCACCCGTTCGCGCAACAGTAGACAGCCGGCCGCGCGCTCGCAACCGAGGCCCGGGCGCGGGCTTCCGAACAATCCCCCGTCCCCGGCGTTGACCATGAGACGCACGATTCATGGAAAGGAAACCCGATGGACAACCTGCTCTGGTTCTTTGCGGTCGCGATCGGCCCGCTGCTGCTCGGCGCTGCGATCGTTTACGGCATGACGCGCAACCGCAATCTCACCGCGCCCGAGAAGCGCGCGCAGACGGCGGCGACCGAAGAACTCTATGACAAGGACGAGCGCTCGCCGACCAAGGGCCCGGTCGCCGGCGAGCATCCGGTCACGAACCGCTGAGCGGCGGCCGGCCGGCAGCGGAAGGAGTTCCGCGCCGGAGGAGCGGTCAGCCGGGCGCGGGCTCCGGTTCTCCTTCGCGCGCGGGCACCTCGCCGGCGGCGTCCCAGCCCGGCGTCGTCTTCAGCACGCCGGCGGCGAGTAGCGAGGCGGAGCCCGTGTAGGGCCGCGTCTCGGCCGACAGCACCGACCGGTGCATCTCGTCTTCCAGCAGCTGGTAGCGCGAGAACGACTGTGACGCCGAGGCATACTGGTGCTCGGCGGCCACCCGACGCGCCCGCTCGAAGAAATCCGGCCGGAACTTGTAGTGCAGCAGCACCATGCCGACCGACGCGACCCGCGCCGGCGAGGTGCGGTGCGACGCCCGCGTCTGCTCCACCGTGCCGCCCCCGCGCAGGCCGGAGCATTTCGTCAGATGGTCGCTCGGGATGCCGAGCAGCCGGGTGCGCGGGCCGCCGCGATAGGAAAAATACGGGCAGGTCACCACCGGCATCGGCGGCGGCGGCGGCTCGAAGAAGCGGGCGCGCTCGGTGAAGTCGGCCTCCGGCGCCGCGACGTGGGCCAGGGTCTCGGGCAGCATGTCCAGCATGTGGCCGGCGAGCACCTCCGCCCCTTCGCCCTGCATGTAGTCCCACAGCGCCGCCACCGGCCGCGTCTCGACATGCGGATAGACGAGATGCTCGTCGGCATCGACGCGCAGGCACAGGGTGTCGGCATAGGCCGGCCGCGCGATCAGCGGATTGGTCCAGGCGTTGCCGGCCTCGGCGCGGCGGAACGGGCTTGCACTGCGGAAGAGCTCGGTGTCCGGCTGCGCGGAGAGCCATTCGGTGCTGCCGTCGCTGGAGCCGTTGTCGATCATCACGAAGCGCTCGACGCCGATCTTCCGGTAGTGCCGGAAGAAGGCGGGCAACATCGGCATCTCGTTGCGCAGCTGGCAGACCACGACCACCGGCGGCGGCGGCCCCGGCAGCGCGCGCAGGCATTCGAGCTCGTCGCTGCGGTCGCGCCGGGCGATCATGCGGCGGCGGTGCCAGTAGGACGCCTGCGCGCCGGCGACGTCGCCGCGGCGCACCGCCTGCCATTCGAGCAGTTCGCCGATCAGCGGCGGCGAATAGGGCCAGCCCCGCACCGTGGCGGCGAGGCCGTCGATCACGGTTTCGGCTTCCTCCGCCGCCCCCGCCTCGATCAGCGCCGAGGCGAGCCGCACCCGCATTTTCAACCCGCGCGGACTGTCGGGATAGGCCGCGACGTCATCGACGGCCTTGCGGGCGGCGGCGAGGCGCAGCTCCGGCGTCGCCCGCGCGCCTTCGTCCAGCAGGCCGCGCAGGATCGTCTCGTGCGCCGGCAAGCCGCTGGCGGCGATCAGCCGGGCGCGCAACTCCTCGGTGAAGAACAGGTGCCGCGTGCCGAACATCTCGGCGAGCAACTCCTCGACCTCCGCAGCGCCGAGGCGCAGCGGCACGAGGCGCTGGACGAAGCCGACGAAGTCGTCGTCGTTGCCGAACTGCTGGATGAAGCGCGCCTCGGCGGCGAGCACCTTCACATCGCGCGGATGGCGCTTCTGCGCCCGCGCCAGCGCGGCGGCCGCCGCGGTGCGGTCGTAATGCAGCAGATGCACGTCGATCTGGCCGACCAGGCCGGTGGGCTTGCCCGGCTGCGCCTCGGCGAGGAAGACGAAGTCGGTGAGGGCATCGAGCCGGCGGCCGGCCGCCATCGCCGCCCGTGCCCGGGCCGCGCGCAGCCGCACCTCGGTCTCCGGGCCGGCGCCGCCCTGCAGCGCGGCGTCGAGCACGGCGAGCGCGGCGGTGTGGTTGCCGAGCTTGCCGTGCAGCCTGGCCTCCTGCAGCACGCCGCGATGGTCGCTGCCGGGCGGCGTCGGGATCGCGCGATAGACGGCGATCGCCTCGCCGATCCGCCCGAGCCGCTCGAGCACGGCGGCATGTTTCAGCCGGTCGCGACCGCGGATGCCGAAGAGCGCTTCATAGCGCTGCCAGGCGCGCAGCGCGGCGTGGAAATCGCCCGTCGCCGTGGCGAGCGCGGCTTCCAGCGCCAGCCGCGCCGGATGCTCGTCGCGCCGCGCGGCGGCGAGGGTGGCGAGCAGCCGGCCGGCGAGATCATGGTCCCCGTCGCGGATGGCGGCCTCCGCGGTGCGGATTCCCTCGTCGAAACTCACCGCCTCACTCATGCCTGGTCCCGGATTTCGGCTCACTCGAAACATCGAAAGACGCATACCAGCGAAACCGTGCCATGCGAGCCGAACATGGGTCTATCCCCAAGATTTTGGGGAAGCCCTTGATTCATCATACTTCTCAGTGGAGCGGCGTCCGGCCGGGTGGCGAATCGGCCCTGCGCTTGATCCCGATCAAACGGCGCTGGGGCGGGCTGCGCTAGCCTGCGGCTCCATCGGTCGCGCCGGGACCCCGCGCTCCTGCGGACCCGGCCCGCTCCGCCACCGCGGCCTCCGGGCGCGCGTCATTCGAAGGACCAGACCATGGCCAGCACGATGAAAGCGGCAATCTTCGTCGAGCCGAACCGCATCGTCCTCGACGACAAGAAGATCCCCGACGTCGGCCCGCTCGACGCGCTGATCCGCGTCACCACGACGACGATCTGCGGCACCGACGTGCACATCCTGAAGGGCGAATATCCCGTGGCGCGCGGCCTCACCATCGGCCACGAGCCGGTCGGGGTGATCGAGAAGCTCGGCAGCGCGGTGCAGGGCTATACGGAAGGCCAGCGCGTCATCGCCGGCGCGATCACCCCGAGCGGCTATAGCAACGCCTGCCTCTGCGGCTGCCACTCCCAGGACGGCGCCGGCACCCGGCACGGCTTCCGCCCGATGGGCGGCTGGCGCTTCGGCAATACCATCGACGGCGCCCAGGCCGAATACCTGCTGGTGCCGGACGCGATGACCAACCTCGCGCCGATCCCCGACGCGCTGTCGGACGAGCAGGTGCTGATGTGCCCCGACATCATGTCGACGGGCTTTTCCGGCGCCGAAAGCGGCAAGGTGCGCATCGGCGACGTCGTCGCGGTGTTCGCCCAAGGGCCGATCGGCCTCTGCGCCACCGCCGGCGCCCGGCTGATGGGCGCCACGACGATCATCGCCGTCGATTCGATCCCCTCGCGCATGGAGATCGCGAAACGGATGGGCGCCGACCACGTCGTCGACTTCTCGAAGGTCGACCCGGTCGAGGAGATCATGCGCCTCACCGACGGCCGCGGCGTCGACGTCGCGATCGAGGCGCTCGGCCGGCAGCAGACCTTCGAGGCGGCGCTGCGCGTGCTGCGCCCGGGCGGCACCCTGTCGTCGCTCGGCGTCTATTCGGAAGACCTCAGCATCCCGCTCGGGCCGTTCCTCGCCGGCCTCGGCGACCACACCATCGTCACCTCGCTCTGCCCGGGCGGCAAGGAGCGCATGCGCCGTCTGATGGACGTGATCGCCTCGTCGCGGCTCGACACCAGCCCCCTCGTGACGCATCGCTTCCGCCTCGACGACATCGAGGCGGCCTACGACCTGTTCGCCAACCAGCGCGACGGTGTGCTGAAGGTGGCGATCACGCCGTAATCACCGGCTTGGCCGCCGTTGCCCGGCGTCACTTGTCGGGCAGCGGCGGCAGGCTGCGCAGATAGAGGATGACGGCCTTAAGGTCGTCGTCGGTGAAGCTCGCGAGATAGCCGTAGGGCATCGGCGGGTGCATCTGGCTGCCGTCCGGCCGCACGCCCTTGGTGATCATCGTGGCAATCTCGGCGTCGGTATAGCCGGCGAGGCCGTCGGCGTGGCTGGTGAGGTTCGACGCCACCGAAACGCCCCACGGCCCCGGAAACTCGAAGCCGCCGCGGCCGAGGTCGGTATCGAGCATCGGCCCCTTGTCGCCCATCGGCGTGTGGCACTCCATGCAGTGCGACACCGGGCCGGCGAGATAGGCGCCGTATTCGACCGACACCGCCGGCGCGATTCCCGCGACGCTCGTCACCGGCGGGCCGTAGGCCGGGGGCAGGGGGATGCGGTAGACCGATTTCGGCTCCTCGTTCTCGACCGGCGCCAGCGTACGCAGGAACATCACGATCGAGGCGACGTCGTCGTCGGAAAGGCCGCGGTACATCGAAAACGGCATCGGCGGGCCGATCAGGCTGCCGTCGGGGCGCAGGCCCTCGCGGATGGCGCGGCCGAGTTCGGCGTCGCTCCAGCCGCCGACCGCGCCGGCCGGGGTGATGTTCGGCGCGTGCGCGGTGAAGGCGGGATTGTCGTCGACCAGCCGGCCGGAGAGTTCGCGCGCCATGTCGGGCCCGGCGGCGCCGAACGGCGTGTGGCAGTTGCCGCAGCCGCCGGGGCCGCGCACGAGGTAGCTGCCGCGTTCCAGCGACGGTTTGGCCTGCGCGCCCGGCGCGGCGAGAATGGTGGCCGCGGCGAGCGAAAGCGCGGCGAGCATCGGTGTCGTCTGCATGATCGAAAGGTCCCCCCGGACACGACATGACACGCATCACTCCGGCACCGATCCTTCGCCGGCTTTCCGGCGTGGAAGACTGCGGGGATGCCTGCGTTAACGAAACATGAATGGACGTATTACTTCTTTACCCGTCTTGTGGTGCGTCGCAGCGCACGCGGCGCAAGTAGTCGTGACGAATCCGCGGCAAGATGACATGGGCGGCGGAAGATTGGAATGGGTCAAAAACCGGTGGTGCACCTCATGCGAGCCGGCCCCACGGCCGTGCCGAGGGAGACGGCGCCGGGGGCGTCCGCTATGCTTGTCTGCCTCAGGTACGGCGGGAAGGCAGAGCGATGGCGGACGCGGCGGGACGGATCCGGGTCGGAATCGGCGGCTGGACCTTCGAGCCCTGGCGGGGCGTCTTCTACCCTGAGAAGCTCGCCCACAAGCGCGAGCTCGAATATGCGAGCCGCAAGCTCGCCTCGATCGAGGTCAACGGCACCTTCTACGGCTCGCAGAAGCGCGAGAGCTTCGAACGCTGGCACGGCGAAACGCCGGATGATTTTGTTTTCGCCCTGAAAGGCCCTCGCTTTGCCACCAACCGCCGCGTTCTCGCCGAGGCCGGCGAGTCGGTCGCCCGCTTCGTCGGCAGCGGCATCGCGGCGCTGGGGGACAAACTCGGGCCGATCAACTGGCAGTTCGCCGCGACCAAGGCCTACGACCCGGCGGATTTCGCAGCCTTCCTCGCGCTGCTGCCGGCGGAGGCCGAGGGGGTGCCGCTCCGCCACGCGGTCGAGGTGCGCCACGCGAGCTTTGCGGTGCCGGAGGTGGTGGAGGTCGCCCGCGCGCACGGCGTCGCCATCGTCTGCGCCGGCGATTCGGAATATCCCTGCATCGCCGACCCGGCGGCGCCCTTCGTCTACGCGCGGATCATGGGCACCACCGAGGATGAAGCCACCGGCTATGGGGACGCCGCGCTCGGCGCCTGGGCGAAACGGGCGAAGCAGTGGGCGAAGGGCGGCGTCGCCGACGGCCTGCCGACCGTGGCGGAGGCGCCGGCGAGCGAGCCGCGCGACGTCTTCCTCTACGTGATCAGTGGCTTCAAGGCGCACAACCCGGCCGCGGCGATGGCGCTCGCCGAGCGGCTCGGCTGACGGCGATGCCGCTGCAGAACCGCGTCACGCCGTTCGGCGCCATCGTCGCCGACCCGGCGCGCGGCCGCTTTACCGGCAACCGCGGCATCCTGCACGATCCGGCGACGCGCACGCTGCGACGGGCCTGGGCCGGCAAGGCCTGGCTGATCTGCCGCCTCGACTTCGAGGATCGCCGCCGGCCGGTGATGGGCAAGGGCTGGACCGAGCTGTTCTTCCTCGACGAGGCGACCGCGCTCGCCGCCGGCCACCGCCCCTGCTTCTTCTGCCGCCGCGCCGAGGCCGAAGCCTTTCGCGACGCCGTCGCCGCCGGCCGGCCGCTCCGCGCCGCCGCGATGGACACCGTGCTGCACACCGAGCGGCTCGCCGGCCGCGCGAAGCGCCTGCACCCGCTCGCGGGCGCGGCGGAGGACCTGCCGGACGGCGCGATGGTCGCGGCGGGCGGCGCGGCCTATCTGGTGCACGCGGGGCGGCTGCGGCCGTGGTCGGCGTCGGGTTACGGCCCGGCGGTGCGGCGCGCCGCGGTGGACGGCGTGCTCACCCCGCCTGCAGCGCTGGCGGCGCTCGCCGCCGGCTACCGCCCCGACCTGCACCCTTCCGCCTTTGCCCCCTCCGGGTGAGGCGCAGCGCGGAGACCGCGGATGATGGACGATCTCTTTGCCGGGTCGCTCCCGGCGGCCGAACCGCTCGGCGACGGCGCGGTGTTGCTGCGCGGCCGGGCGGGGGCCGACGCCGGGGCGCTGCTCGCGGCGATCGAGGCGATCGCCGCGGTGGCGCCGTTCCGCCAGTTCACGACGCCGGGCGGGCGCGAAATGTCGGTGGCGATGACCAATGCCGGCGTCGCCGGCTGGGTCAGCGACCGGGCGGGCTATCGCTACCAAGGCGAGGATCCGCTCACCGGCCGGCCGTGGCCGGCGATGCCGGCACCGTTCGCGGCGCTGGCGCGGGAGGCGGCGGCGGAGGCCGGCTTTGCCGGCTTTGCGCCCGACGTCTGCCTGATCAACCGCTACCGCCCGGGCACCAAACTCTCGCTGCACCAGGACCGCGACGAGGCCGACCTCGGCCATCCGATCGTCTCGGTGTCGCTCGGCCTGCCGGCGACCTTCCAGTTCGGCGGCCTCGCCCGCACCGATCCGGTGCGCAAGGTGCCGCTCGTCCACGGCGACATCGTCGTCTGGGGCGGCCCGGCGCGGCTCGCCTACCACGGCATCCTGACCCTGAAGGCCGGCGAGCACCCGGCGACCGGGCCGTTGCGCTATAACCTCACCTTCCGCCGCAGCGGCTGACACCGACTACGTGCAGCGCCCGCGTCAGGCGAGCTCCGGATAGCCCGCCGCGGCCGCGGCGCGGGCATGATCGGCGAGCACCTCGTAGTCGGCGAAGTCCGGAAACGCCATGCCGGTCAGCCCAAGCGTCGCCCGCACGCCCGCGAGTTCCCGGTCGGCGGCGACCTCGGCGAGCGCGTCGCGGAGTGCGCCGAGCTCGCGGGGCGGGGTCGCCGCCGCGGTGATCAGCGGCAGGCCGGGGCCATACGGCGTCTCGGCGAGCACGCGCAGGCCCGCGATCCGCTCCGGCGCATGGGCGGCGAACAGGCCGAAGGTGACGCTGTCGACCGCCGCGACGTCGGCGTGGCCGGCCCGCACGGCGGCGAGGCTCGCGGCGTGGCTGCCGGTCCAGGTCACCGCGCCGAAAAAGCGGCCCGCGCGATTGAGCGGCGCGACCAGCGCGCGCAAGAGATTGGTGCCCGAGTTGCTGTCCGGTGCGTTGGCCGCCACCCGCCGGCCGCGCAGTGCGGCGATCTCCCCGGCCGGCTCGTCGCTGCGCACCACAATCAGGCTCGCCCGGTAAAACCCGTCGCCGCCGGGAAAGCCGTAGATGGGCGCCGCGACCACCTGCACCTCTGCGCCGAGCCGCGTCACCAGCGGATAGCCGCAGGTCTGTGCCAGCAGGAGATCCGGCGCCAGCCATGCCGCATCGAAGTCGCCGCTGCGATCGAGCTCCGGCGGCGCGTCGATGCCGCGCGCGGCGAGGCGCATGGCGATCGCCGCCCACAGCGCGTCGTTGGCGGCGTCGACGATCGGCGGATCGGCGTACATGCGGAGGCTGATGATGCGCATTCCGGGGCTTTCGAACGGGTCTCGCGGCCGGAGCCGGCTTATCCACCGGTCTTTTTCGCATTTGCCGGCAAAGACGCAATGACATGGCGTGATTCATGCGTTGAAAATGGTGATAGATAAGATCTCTGCCTCAGATCATCCCCGCCGATCATGCCCCTCGAAACCCTTCCAAGAATCGACCGCTCCACGGCCGAATGGCCGACCATGCTGCTCGCCGTGGTCATCTACGGCGGCTGGCTGCTCGTCACGTTCTACTGGCAGTCGCTGCCGCTTGTGCTCGTCGTGCTGCTCGGCGGCTGGCTCGTCGCCTGGCAGGGCTCGCTGCAGCACGAGGTGATGCACGGGCATCCGACCCGCTCGCGCGCCGTCAACGACGCCATCGGCTGGCCGCCGCTGTCGCTGTGGCTGCCCTACCGGGTCTACCGGCTGTCGCACCTGCGCCATCACCGCGACGAATATCTCACCGACCCGATCGAGGATCCGGAATCCGCCTACGTCACGCCCGAGCGCTGGCAGCGGCTCGGGCCGGTCGCCCGCGCGGTGCTGAAATTCAACATGACGCTGGTCGGCCGGCTCACCGTCGGTCCGGCGCTGATGATCGGCCTGTTCCTCGCCGACGAGGCGAAGCTGGTGATCGCCGGCGAGCCCGGGCGGCGGCAGGTGTGGGCGCTGCACGTCGTCAGCGTCGCCCTGGTGCTGGCTTGGCTGGTGCTGGTCTGCGCGATGCCGCTCTGGATCTATCTGGCCGGCTTCGTCTATTTCGGCGGCGCGCTGACGCGGCTGCGCTCGTTCGCCGAGCACAAGGCGGCCGAGCGGGCGGAGGAGCGCACGGCGATCGTCGAGAACGGCGGCCTGCTCGGCCTGCTCTATCTCAACAACAACCTGCACGTCCTGCACCACCTGCGCCCGGCCGTCGCCTGGTACCGGTTGCCGTCGCTCTACCGCGCCGAGCGTGACGCCCTCGTCCGCCACAACGGCGGCCTCGTCTACGACGGCTACGGCGACATCCTGCGCCGCTATTTCCTCAATCGCCACGACGAGCCGCCGCATCCGGGCATGTGACGCAGGGGCCGGCGGCCGCGCCGCCGGCGTCCGGCCTTGTCCCCGGTCAGACCATGCCGGTCGGCAGCACCACCACGCGGGTGCCGTTCGGCACGCGCTGGTGCAGGTCGATGATGTCCTGGTTGAACAGCCGCACGCAGCCGCTCGACAGCGACTTGCCGATCGACAGCGGGTCGTTGGTGCCGTGGATGCGGTACAGCGTGTCGACGCCGTTCTTGAAGAGATAGAGCGCGCGGGCGCCGAGCGGGTTCTTGAGGCCCGGCTCCATGCCGCCCGCGAACGGCAGGTTCCGCTCGGGGTCCTCGGCGATCATCGTTGCGGTCGGCGTCCAGCGCGGCCACTCCGCCTTGCGCTGGATGATCGCGTCGCCCTGGTAGTCGTAGCCGGCGCGGCCGACGCCGACGCCGTAGCGCATCGCGCGGCCGTTCTCGCGCACGAGGTAGAGGAAGCGGGCGCCGGGATCGACGACGATCGTGCCGGGGCGCTCAAAGCTGTCGTAGGCGACTTCCTGCCGGAACAGCTGCGGGTCGATCCTGGTGACGTCGATCGCCGGGATCGGGAACCGCTCGTCGGGGCGCGCGCCGTACATCGCCACGAACTGCGGATCGACGGTCGGCGCCATCATCTGGGGCATGCCCGGGCGGGCGCTGGCGCAGCCGGCGAGGGCGGCGGAGGCGGCGGTGACCAGAAAGGCGCGGCGGGAGAACTCGGCGGACATCGGTTTCCTTTTCATCGGCTTGGCGCCGAAGCGGCATGGCTTCGCCGACGCCGGCGCGTGCCTTGCGTCTCGGGAGAGGGCGAAGGGAGGTGTCCCGCCTCGGCGGCGAAACGTTCGGCGCCCAAAACGGCCGCGCAATGCGGCGAGGGGGTGGCGCTGACGCCCGGTCTGACTGGATTGTGAGGACGTTACGGGCGAGCGTTGCGTAAATAACACAGCCGGGTGGCGGCTCCGGCGCCCGCCGAAACAGGCGAGACGGCGCCGCAACGCAAAACGGCGGCCCGCCTGGAGCCGCCGCTGTCGCGAATCACTGTGGTTGCATGCCGGCCGCGGACGCGTGTCCGTGGCTGGCAAGATGTTGCCGGATCAGCCGGCGCTGGCGAGCTTCGCCGCGATCTCGGCGACGTGGCGGCCCTGGGACTTCGCCATCTCGAGTTCGTTCTCGCTCGGCTGGCGCGAGCCGTCGCCGCCGGCGATCGTGGTGGCGCCGTAGGGCGAGCCGCCGCTGATTTCCGACAGCGTCATCTGGCGCTGCTCGGAGTAGGGCAGGCCGACGATCACCATGCCGTGGTGCATCAGATTGACGATCGTCGAGATGATCGTCGTCTCCTGGCCGCCGTGCTGGGTGGCGGTCGAGGCGAACACCGAGCCGACCTTGCCGATCAGCTTGCCCTGCGCCCAGAGGCCGCCGGTCTGGTCGAGGAAGCTCGCCATCTGCGAGGACATGCGGCCGTAGCGCGTCGGGACGCCGAAGATGATCGCGTCATAATCGGCGAGTTCCGCGACGGTGGCGATCGGCGCCGCCTGGTCGAGCTTGAAGTGGGAGGCCTTGGCGATCTCTTCCGGCACCGTCTCGGGCACGCGCTTGATCGTGACCTCGGTGCCGGCGACGGAGGCCGCGCCTTCGGCGACGGCGCCGGCCATCGTCTCGATGTGGCCGTAGGACGAATAGTAGAGGACCAGGATCTTGCTCATCGCGTATCTCCGTGTTCGGGGCGTCGCGAGAACAGGTAGGCCTTTCCGGGCGACGGCGACAGGGGCGCCGGGGCAGACCCACCGTTTCCATATGGTGAACAGTCGTGGAGACTTTCCACCGGGTCGCCCGCGCCGGGCAAGCGAACGGGGCGGATCCTCCGATCCGCCCCGTCGCGTTGTGCAACGACCGCAGCCGGGCCCTTGCGGGCCCGACGCGTTATTTCGCCAGGGCGCCGGCGATCTTGCCCGACACCAGGCCGAACAGCGCGCCGATGATCATCGACAGGCCGATGGTGATGAACGGACCCTGGCCGGGAACCAGCGAGAACAGCGTCGCGTTGGACAGCGTGCCCGGCACAAACAGCGCCAGGATGATGAAGCCGGCCGTGGCCGCATAGCCGTAGACCGCCGCCGGAATGGCGCCGAACAGCGGCAGGTGCGCGCCGAGGATCATCAGGGCGACCGTCACGCCGACCCAGACCGCCGCGTTCAGCGGCAGTTCGCCGATGCCGACGTTGAGGATGAGCGCGAACGCGATCGTGGCCCAGACCGAACCCCAGAGATTGGCGATCACCGAGGATTTCAGCGCGGCTTCATTGCCGCCGCAGTGGAAGAAGCTGCCCCAGGCGATGAAGGCCGCCCAGATCTGCAGGCCGAGCCCACCCGCCGGTCCCAGAAACAGATAGGTCGCGATAGCGCCGAGTACGCCGATGACGACCGCCAGCGCGGTTACGAGATTCATGAATTCCTCCCCCGATTTTTGCTCTGTCCGTGCCACGTCCGCCCGGGCCTTGATTTGCGGGAGCCGGACTTGGGGCAGGTCCGCTCTGTTTCGTTAGCCGGCCCGGCCACGCGACACGAGCGGACTATGCCCTAGAAAAGACATGGAGTCATCGGGGACGAAGACTGTGTGCGCCGCGACAATCAACCGCGCGGCACCGCCATTGTGCATCGCAATACACGGGAAAAACTTCACGCCCCAAGAAGTTTTTTTGAAGAGAGCCTAATGCTGACTTGCGCTCGTCGCATAGGCCGTAGATCGAAGTATCCGCCGACGGTCGCAGCCGGAGCCGCGGGCCATCGCCGGCGGCGTCCTTAAGTAAAACTTTAGTATGACGCCGTGTGCGTTGCCCGCCGGCCCGCCGGGGTCGCCGGCGAGATCAGCGCAAGATCGATCGTATTATGAATTTCGCAGTGATCGACGTGCAAAGGTCTGATTGGTCGGCAACGCGCCGTCCGCCGGCGCCGCCCGTCTTTCGATGACGCGCCGCGAAGAACGACGCCCCGCGGCCTGCCGCACCGCGATGAGACGGCGCTTGCGGGCATCGGCGAGCCGGGACGGGCCGGTGGGGTGGAACCTCGAACGGTAACTTGCGTTAAGTCGGTGACCGGAGATGGATCGCGACGCATGCGGATATTGATTCTCGAAGACGACCCCTTCATCGCGACCGATCTCGAGATGCTCGTCGATGATATTGCCGGGGCTGTCTCGGTGGTGTCCGCCTCGATCGCCGGCGCGCGGGTGGCGATCGCCGACGAACTCGCCTTCGCGATCCTCGACGTCGACCTCGTCGACGGCAAGAGCTTCGAGATCGCCGACGCGCTCACCGCCCAGGCGACGCCCTTCGTCTTCGTCTCCGGCTCGCCGCGCGAGCAGATGCCCGAGCGCCTGCGCGCCGCCCCGTTCATCGCCAAGCCGTTCCGGCTCTACGAGTTGCAGGCGGCGATGCGCGCGGCCGGCATCGGCTGATTGCCCGCCGGCCAAACCGGCCCGCATGGCTGCCGCCCCTTTCGTTCGCCCGCCCGCCGCGTTAGAACGACGGCAAATTCCGACACCGTTTGCGGCCCGACCTCGGGCAGTCAGGGCGATCCATGGCGCGTCAGTTCATCTATTACATGCACGGCCTCACCAAGGCCTACGGCGGGGGCAAGAAGGTCCTCGACAACGTCCACCTGCAGTTCTACCCGGACGCCAAGATCGGCGTGCTCGGCCCGAACGGCTCGGGCAAGTCGACCCTGCTCAAGATCATGGCGGGGATGGACAAGGAGTGGAGCGGCGAGGCCTGGGTCGCCGACGGCGCCAAGGTCGGCTATCTCGCGCAGGAGCCGCATCTCGACACGACGAAGTCGGTGTTCGAGAACGTGATGGAAGGCGCCGCCGACAAGAAGGCGATCATCGACCAGTACAACGAACTGATGATGGACTACTCGGACGAGAACGCCGAGAAGGCCGCCAAGCTGCAGGACGTGATCGACGCCGAGAATCTCTGGGACATCGAATCGAAGGTCGAGATGGCGATGGACGCCCTGCGCTGCCCGCCGGGCGACGCCGAGGTCGGCCCGCTGTCGGGCGGCGAGAAGCGCCGCGTCGCGCTGGCAAAGCTGCTCCTGTCCGAGCCCGACCTGCTGCTGCTCGACGAGCCGACCAACCATCTCGACGCAGAGACCGTCGCCTGGCTCGAAAAGCACCTGCGCGAGTTCAAGGGCGCGGTGCTGATCGTCACCCACGATCGCTACTTCCTCGACAACGTCACCGGCTGGATCCTCGAGCTCGATCGCGGCCGCGGCATCCCCTACGAGGGCAACTACTCGGCCTACCTCGAAAAGAAGTCGAAGCGGATGGAGCAGGAGGGCCGCGAGGACGAGGCCCGCCAGCGCGCGCTCAACCGCGAGCGCGAGTGGATCTCGGCCTCGCCGAAGGCGCGCCAGACCAAGTCGAAGGCGCGTATCCAGGCCTATGACGAACTGCTGCAGCGCTCCGAGGAGCGCCAGGCCTCCGGCCAGGCCCAGATCGTCATCCCCGCCGGCGAGCGCCTCGGCGACACCGTGATCGAGGTGAAGAACCTCTCCAAGGGCTATGGCGACCGGCTGCTGATCGACAATCTCTCGTTCTCGCTGCCGCCCGGCGGCATCGTCGGCATCATCGGCCCCAACGGCGCCGGCAAGACGACGCTGTTCCGCATGATCACCGGCCAGGAGCAGCCCGACGCCGGCTCGATCCGCGTCGGCGAAACCGTCAGCCTCGGCTACGTCGACCAGTCGCGCGACAGCCTCGGCGGCAACAAGACGGTGTGGGAGGAGATCTCCGGCGGCCTCGACATCATCACGCTCGGCAAGCGCGAGGTGAACAGCCGCGCCTATTGCGGCGCCTTCAACTTCAAGGGCGGCGACCAGCAGCAGAAGGTCGGCACGCTCTCCGGCGGCCAGCGCAACCGCGTCCACCTCGCCAAGATGCTGAAAGCCGGCAACAACGTCCTGCTGCTCGACGAGCCGACCAACGACCTCGACACCGAGACGCTGTCGGCGCTGGAAGACGCGCTCGAGGATTTCGCCGGCTGCGCCGTGGTGATCTCCCACGACCGCATGTTCCTCGACCGCCTCGCCACCCACATCCTCGCCTTCGAGGGCGACAGCCACGTCGAGTGGTTCGAAGGCAACTTCGAGATGTACGAGGAAGACAAGAAGCGCCGCCTCGGCGCCGACGCGGTGCTCAACCCGCGCCGCATCAAGTACAAGCCGCTGACGCGCTGAGGGCATCGGACGACCGGCGGGCTGCGCATCCGCCGCCGGTCGTCCCGCCTCGTCCACGATATCGTCGCCTCTTGCCGGGATCGGCGCCACCGCCGACCGTTGACCGGCGGCGAGAGGGGATGCCGGCCGTTCGGCTGCCGCCTGGTTCGGGCCCGGCCGTATGCTGCGGCGCGCAGCATGATGCTGCGATGCAATCGATCCGTTCGCCGACGCACTCGGATCGCCCTCCGGCTAAACCCTTACCAAGCCTTAACTTGACCCTGTGTGACGAGATATGGCCCCGTCGGAGTCCGGGGGCGTCTGCGGACGTGACCACCCCGGGGAATGCGTGGTCTCGTCGGAGGGCGAGGACCGCTGTGACGTGCCTCGGGGGGCGTCGCCGCATCGATCAGACACCTTCTGGGGGAGGAGGCTTCAAGATGAAGAAGATCACACTCGCGCTGGCCACGGTTGCCGGCCTGATGCTCGCCGCGCCGGCAACGGCCGCGCCGCTCTGCGACGCCGCCAAGCTCGGCTTTGCCGGCCTGCTCGCCAAGTGCAACCGCGGCGAGCCGATCAACCTGTCGCTCGAGTCGGGCAAGCCGCTCTACGCCGGCGAACAGCCGGTCAAGCTGCAGTCGGGCGCTTATTACGAACTCCACATCGTCGCCGACGGCTCCGCCGAACTCGCGATCACCGGGCCGCAGTTCCTGCGCGCGATCTGGATGAACGAGATCGTCATCAACGACATCGAGATCCGTCCGATGGCGATCGACTCGATCGAGTTCGACGCCGGCGGCACGGTGAAACTGTCCTTCGTGGCGATCAAGCCGGGCACCTACGATCTCTACATTCCCAACACGACGGGCGAGTCGCAGCGCGTGTCGCTGGCGATCCAGTGATCCGACGCGCCTTCCGTCGCCCGGCGGCGGAACCGGCACCGGCAATGTTGATGAGGCTGCGGGCATCCCAATAGGTCCGAGGGACACGGGAGCCCGTTTTCGGGGAGGAGACCAGAAAATGATCAAGACCGTACTTTTCGCCGGCGCGCTCGCGCTGCTGCCCGCCGCCGCGCTCGCGCAGGAGGTTCCGGCCGACGTCGTGACCCGCATCCAGGCGATGCTGGCCGACCAGCAGTGCGAAGTCGACGCCGACAACATCGAGGCCGACGGCGACGGCTACGAGCTCGACGACGTGTTCTGCGCCGATGGCCAGTACGACATCGATCTCGACGCGAACCTCGCCATCGTCAACAAAAAGGCGGAATGAGGCAGGGCGCCTCGCTCCGCTGAGACCTCGGGAGGGGCGCGTCCGCCGGGCGCGCCCCTTGCCGTTTCGGCCGCCGCCGGGGCCGGCCGGAACACCCCGCGTCCGCGACGCACGGCGATCTCGGCCCGCCCCATTGCCGCGGCGGCCGTCCGGCGCGACACTTCCCGCTCGCGGGAGGATTCCCGCTTGTCGGAACGGCGCAGGGGAGATCGTGTTGGCTTCGAAACCGGTGCGCAGCGGCTACAATTCCGCCCAGCGCGTGATCCACTGGCTCACCGTGATCATCGTGGCCGCGCAGATCGCCTTCGGCGACAGCGTCAGCGCCGTCGAGCGCGCCATGCGCGAGGGCCGGACGCCGGACGGTTTCGATGCCGGCATGGCCAACGCGCATTTCTGGGGCGGCATCTCCGTGCTCACCCTGACGGTGCTGCGCCTCGTCATCCGTCACCGCGACGGCGTGCCGCCGCCGCTCGCCACCGGCCTGCAGGCCAGGCTCGCCACCGCGTCGCACCACCTCTTCTACGTGCTGCTGATCCTGATGCCGCTCACCGGCCTCGTCGCCTGGTACGTGCTGCCGGCGGCCGGCGCCGTGCACGAGCTCGGCAAGCCGGTGCTGATCGTGCTGATCGCCGTGCACGTCGCCGCGGCGCTGTGGCACCATTTCGTCACCCGCGACACGACGCTGACCCGGATGCTGCGCGGCCCGCGCTAGGCGGCTGCCCGCAATCGCCGGGGGAAAATCGAAGGCGCGCGCTGGCGTCCGCCGGCCGCCTCGCGCACCATGGCCGCTACCCCGCAGCCCGGAGACCGCCGTGACCCAGGCCGAACTCGATATCGTCGCCGACCCGCGCATCGTCCCGTCGCGCAAGCTGCCGGGGCGCGTCACCGCGCTCGGCATCGCCGACGGCGAGGGTTTTCGCACCCGCGGCGTCGCCACCCTCGACCTCGGGCTGGACGGGATTCCCGGCGACCGCCATGCCGGCTTCACCCGGCGCTCGGGCAGCCGCGAGCCCTGGTATCGCCGCGAGACCGAGATGCGCAGCGGGCGGCAGCTCTCGATCGTTTCCGAGGAGGAGCTCGAGCAGGTGCGCCGCGCCATGGACCTGCCGCGCCTCGAGGCGGGCTGGATCGGCGCCAACATCGTCACCGCCGGCCTGCCGCGGCTGTCGTTCCTGCCGATCGGCACCCGCCTGTTCGTCGACGGCGAGGCCGTGCTGGTGGTCGAGGGGCAGAACGCGCCGTGCCGCTACGCCGGCCGTTCGATCGCCGAGGCCTATCCGGAGCGCAGCGGCCTCGACCTCCTGTTCCCGCAGGTCGCAAAGCGCCTGCGCGGCGTCATCGCCACTGTCGAGCGCGCCGGCGCGATCAGCACCGGCGCCGCCTTCACGGCGAAACTCCCCGAGCAGTGGATCTACGGCTGATCGCCGCTCACGGGATGCGCGCGTCGGGCACCGAATCGATCGTCGAGAAATAGGGCTTGATGTCGATCAGCGGCGTGCCGTTGCGGCAGTCGAGCTGCTCGACCTCGACGAGGCCGTGCTCGGCCTCGATCGCGATGATCGCGGCGACCGAGAAGGCGATCGGGTTCGGCCGGGCCGGCGAGCGGATCGAGAACACGCCGCGCGGCCCCTCCGCATGGCGCGGGTACTGCACCATCACGTCGCGCTCCGCCTCGTCCATCCAGTAGAGCACGATGACGTGCGAGAAGGCTTCCAGCCGGTGCAGGCCAGGGCGATAGATCGGGTCGAGCTCGAGGATCGCCGTCCCGCCCGCCTCGCGCGCCCGGAGCACGTTGCGCGGGCAGTCGGCGCGGCGCTGCCAGGGCGTATGGATTCGCCCGATGAACACGACGCCCGCATCGGGCGCCATCTGCGGCGGGGTCGGTCCGGCATAGGGCTCGTGGCCGGCGTCGGAGGGCGGCATCGGTCGGTCTCCAGTGGCGCGGGGTTTGCCCGCAGCCGAAGGGTTCGGCACGCAACGGTCGTGCCGGGCCGGGTGCGGGTTCCCGGCGCGGCGGCGCCAGACCGGTATGCAGCGCATTTGATTAAAACTTCCGGCAAATACGCCTCGAATGCGCCCGGGGCACTTCACTCTACGTCGACGCGGGCCTGCTACAAGTCGAGTATCGGTCCCCGAACGCGTGGCATCCTCAATGATCGAGACGAACCTTATCAACTTCAGCAGCCTCGACCGCGATCCCACTTCCGATCGGCGCAACGAACTCATGCGCAGTGTCGCCGCCCTGTTCGCGGTGACGTCGGAGAAATGCTCGCACGAGGAGATCGAGATCTACGATCAGGTCCTCGGCCGGCTCGCCGATATGGTCGAGGTCGAGGCGCGCGCCTATGCCTCCGCGAAGATCGCGCCGCTGCGGCGGGCGCCGGAAAACACGGTGCGCCGCTTCGCCCGCGACGACATCCGCGTCGCCGGCCCGGTGCTCGGCCTGTCGCCGGTGCTCAATGACGTCGACCTGCTCGCGATCGCCGATGGCTTCGGCCGCGACCATCTCGCCGCCATGGCCGGCCGCGCCAACCTGTCGGAAGAGGTCACCGACCTGATCATCGAGCGCGGTGATCCGGATGTGCGCCGGACCATCGCCGCCAACACCGGCGCGACCATCTCCGCCTGCGCGCTGCAGGTGCTGGTCGACCAGGCGCTGGCCGACGTCGCGACCGCGACCGCCCTCGGCAACCGCCCCGACACGCCGGACGGGGTGATCGCCGACCTCGTGCAGCGGGCGAGCGCGGAGGTGCGCCGCGCCTTCATGGCGCGTGGCCTCGACAAGGACGCCGAGGTGATCGCCGGCGCGTCGAAGGTGGCGCACGAGCGCATGTCGAACAGCTACTGGATCGGGCTCTACGACTTCGAGACCGCCTGGGCCCGCCTGCTGCAACTCGGCGGCTCGAAGAACATGTCGGAGGCGCTGCTGGTGCGCTTCGCCATGGAGGACCGTTTCCCCGAGGCGGTGGCGGCCTTCGCGCTGATCACCTCGATCAGCCTCGAGGAGGCCAAGCACTGGCTGGTGCGCGCCGATACCGACCCGTTCCTCACCGTCGCCAAGGCCTACGGCTTCCGCTACCAGACGATCCAGGCGCTGCTGAAGGTCGGGCCGTGGAAGCACCGCCTCGGCAACGACGCCCGCACCGCGGCGCTGAACACCTATCTGACCCTCGACGCGCGCGTCGCGCGCGACAAGTTCGCCTCCTACATGCAGACCCGCCGGGTGGGCTGACCGCCCTTTGGTGATGCCTCGACGTCCTCCCTGCCTCTGACCGACTTTGCGGCCCGTCCCTCCCGGCGGGCCGTATTCTTTTGCCGGGTGTGCTTGTGCGGGCTTGAAAGGACGTATAAAGATATCTTTATATCACTTTCGCGGCCGCGGCCGCATGACCCAGGCAGGGAGGCCGCCGTGAACGCACTGATGCCGTCGCCCGCGCGCCTGTCGCTCGGCGCCGTGCTCGCCGGTCTGAAGGCCGCCGGCGAGGCGACGCGGCTTCGCCTGCTGGCGCTGCTCGGCAGCGGCGAGCTCACCGTGAAGGACCTGACCGAGATCCTCGCCCAGAGCCAGCCGCGCGTCTCGCGCCATCTGAAGCTCCTCACCGATGCCGGCCTGATCGAGCGCTACCCCGAAGGCGCCTGGGTCTACTACCGGATTGCCGGCGACGGGGAGGGTAGCGTCGTCGCCCGCTCGATCCTCGCCAGCCTCGACCCGGCCGACGCCGTGCTCGCCCGCGACCGCCAGCGCCTCGCGGCGGTGAAAACCGCCCATGCCGAGGCCGCCGCCCGCTATTTCGGCGCCAACGCCGCGAACTGGGACCGGTTGCGCTCGCTGCACGCCCCCGAGACCGCCGTCGAGGCGGCGATCCGCGCCGCCGTCGGCGAGCGCCCGGTGCAGGCGCTGCTCGACATCGGCACCGGCACCGGCCGCATGCTGGAACTGCTCGGCGACCTCGCCGTGCGCAGCGTCGGCATCGACGCCAGCCACGAGATGCTGTCGATCGCCCGCGTCCGCCTCGCCGAAGCCGGCCGCGACGGCGCGCAGGTCCGCCACGGCGACGTCTACGACATCCAGGCCCCGGCGGGCGCCTTCGACCTCGTGGTGATCCACCAGGTGCTGCACTATCTCGACGACCCCGCCCGCGCCATCCGCGAGGCGGCGCGCGTGCTGCGCCCGGGCGGCCGGCTGCTCGTCGTCGATTTCGCGCCGCACGGGCTCGAATTCCTGCGCGCCGAGCACGCCCACCGCCGCCTCGGCTTCGCGCACGACCAGATCGCCGGCTGGTGCGAGGCGGCGGGCCTTGCCCGTCCCGAGATCCGCGACCTCGCCGGCACGGCGGAGGCGGCGACGCAGCTCACCGTGACGCTGTGGCTCGCCCGCGATCCGCGTGTCGAGATCGCCGCCGAGCCCGCTCCCGTCCGCCTGGCGCTCGGCGCCTGACCGAACCCATCGCTCGCAAGCCCCGCTCAAGAAGGCTCACTCCCATGCGCACCAGCCGCCGCACCGACAGTCTCGATCTCGGCATCTCCTTCGAATTCTTCCCGCCGAAGTCGGAGAAGATGGAAGAGACCCTGTGGGCCTCGATCGAACGGCTGGCGCCGCTGAAGCCGAACTTCGTCTCCGTCACCTACGGCGCCGGCGGCTCGACGCGCGAGCGCACCCACAACACCGTCGCCCGCCTGATCCGCGAGACCGGCCTGCAGCCGGCGGCGCACCTCACTTGCGTCGACGCCACCCGCGCGGAAGTCGACGACGTCATCCGCGCCTATCGCGCGGCCGGGGTCCGCCATATCGTGGCGCTGCGCGGCGACCCGGCCGGCGGCGTCGGCGCGCGCTACGAGCCGCACGCCGGCGGCTATGCCTCGACGCCCGACCTCATCCGCGGCATCCGCGACATCGGCGACTTCGACATCACCGTCTCGGCCTATCCCGAGCGCCACCCGGAAAGCCCCGACCTCCTCGCCGACATCGCGCTCCTGAAGCGCAAGGTCGAGGCGGGCGCGACGCGGGCGATCACCCAGTTCTTCTTCGACAACGACGTCTTCGAGCGCTACGTCGAGAAGGTCCGCGCCGCCGGTATCGACATTCCGATCATCCCCGGCCTCGTGCCGGTGCACAATTTCGCCCAGACGGCGCAGTTCGCAAAGCGCGCCGGCGCCAGCGTGCCTGACTGGCTCGCCCGCCGCTTCGAGGGCCTCGAGGATGACCCCCACACCCGCCAGCTCGTCGCCGCCGCCGTCGCCGCCGAACAGGCCTTCGACCTCGTCGACCGCGGCTTCCGCGACTTCCACTTCTACACGATGAACCGCGCCGACCTCGTCTACGCCATCTGCCACCTGCTCGGGCAGCGGCCGCAGAAGGCGGCGGCGGAGGTGGAGGCGGCGGCTTGAGGGGGTTTGCATTGAGGTTCGGTCGTGCCGTGGGGCCTCCCCCCTCCCTGTCCCTCCCCCGCTTCGCAGGAGAGGGGACGATGGGCGAGAGAACTTTCGCACATCAGGCGTTTCGCCGAACCGAAGCGTGGATCTGAACGGCGATCCATCCTCCTGCGTCCCCTCTCCTGCGAAGCGGGGGAGGGACAGGGAGGGGGGAGGCCACACGGCACAGCAGAGGGAAAGGGCGAAAGGACATGCGCAACAAACGCCTGCAACCCGTCGCCCGCCGCCTGCGCAAGGAGATGACCGAACACGAACGCAGGCTCTGGTACCGGGTCCGCGCCCACCGCTTCGAGGGCTTCGGCTTTCGCCGTCAGGTCCCGATCGGCCCCTATGTCGTCGACTTTCTCTGCGCCGAGGCGAAGCTGGTCGTCGAACTCGACGGCGACAGCCACGGCGAGCAGCGACAGCAGGCTCGCGATGCGACGCGGGATGACTATCTGACGACCGAGGGCTACCGCATCCTTCGGATCTGGAATTTCGAGATCATGGACGACTTCGACGCCGTCCTCGATCGCCTTCTTGCTGAACTGAGCGGCGCCTCCGTCGCTGCCTGAAAGGACCCTGAACCATGTCCGCCCCCGCCCCCTCCGCCATCGAATCCCGCCTGCGCGCCCTCGCGGCCCGCCGCATCCTCGTGCTCGACGGCGCCATGGGCACCATGATCCAGCGCTGGAAGCTGGACGAGGCCGGCTATCGCGGCGCGCGGTTCGCCGATTGGCACCGCGACCTCCGGGGCAACAACGACCTCCTGTCGCTGTCGCGCCCCGACATCGTCAGCGACATCCACCTGCAGTATCTGCGCGCCGGCGCCGACATCGTCGAGACCAACACCTTCTCCTCGACGACGATCGCCCAGGCCGACTACGGCATGGAGAGCCTCGCCTATGAACTCAACTTCGAGAGCGCCCGGCTCGCCGCCGAGGCTTGCCGCACGGTGGAGGCCGAGGATCCGGCGCGGCCGCGCTTCGTCGCCGGCGCGATCGGACCGACCAACCGCACCGCCTCGATGTCGCCCGACGTCAACAACCCGGGCTTTCGCGCCGTCTCCTTCGACGACCTCCGCGCTGCCTATGGCGAGGCGGCGCGCGGCCTGATCGAGGGCGGGTCGCACATCCTGCTGGTCGAGACGGTGTTCGACACGCTGAACGCCAAGGCAGCCCTGTTCGCGATCGAGGAGGCCTTCGAGGCGACCGGCGTGCGGCTCCCCGTCATGGTGTCGGGCACGATCACCGATCTCTCGGGCCGCACCCTGTCGGGCCAGACCGCCGAGGCGTTCTGGTACTCGGTGCGCCACGCCCGGCCGTTCTCGATCGGCCTCAACTGCGCCCTCGGGGCCAAGGAGATGCGCGCCCACATCGCCGACCTCGCCCGCGTCGCCGACACGCTGGTCTGCGCCTATCCGAACGCCGGCCTGCCGAACGAATTCGGCGAGTATGACGAGAGTCCGGAGGCGATGGCCGCCCTCGTCGGCGAGTTCGCGCGCTCCGGCCTCGTCAACATCGTCGGCGGCTGCTGCGGCACCACGCCCGACCACATCGCCGCCGTCGCCGCCGCGGTGGAGGGCGTCGCGCCGCGCGTGGTGCCGGAGATCGAGCCGCGGCTGCGCCTCTCGGGGCTGGAGCCGTTCATCGCGGCGGCTTAGGGTTTGCCGTGAGGCTGCCCCCTCCCTGTCCCTCCCCCGCTTCGCAGGAGAGGGGACGCAGGAGGTCAGGTCTCCCGTCTCACCGGCTCTTCGGTCCGGCGTACCGTCCTTTTGCGAAAGCCCTCTCGCCCATCGTCCCCTCTCCTGCGAAGCGGGGGAGGGACAGGGAGGGGGGAAGCCCCACGGCACGACCCGCCGTTTCCGACTTGAATTCCCACGTCCCCCGGCCCATCCCATCCGGGACGCCATGATACGGATCAGAACGCCCGCGCAATGACCGAACCGACCGCACTTCCCGCCGCGACCCGCGCCTCCTTCGTCAACGTCGGCGAGCGGACCAACGTCACCGGCTCGGCCCGCTTCCGCAAGCTGATCCGCGAGGGCGACTATGCGACGGCGCTCGAGGTGGCGCGCGAGCAGGTGGAGAACGGCGCCCAGATCCTCGACGTCAACATGGACGAGGGGCTGCTCGATTCCGAAGCGGCGATGGTGACGTTCCTCAACCTGATGGCGGCCGAGCCCGACATCGCCCGCGTGCCGGTGATGGTCGACAGCTCGAAGTGGAGCGTCATCGAAGCGGGCCTCAAGTGCGTGCAGGGCAAGGCGATCGTCAACTCGATCTCGCTGAAAGAGGGCGAGGCGGCCTTCCTCGCCCAGGCGCGCCTCGTGCGCCGCTACGGCGCCGCCGTGGTCGTCATGGCCTTCGACGAGACCGGCCAGGCCGACACGCTGAAGCGCAAGACCGAGATCTCGGCCCGCTCCTTCAAGCTGCTCACCGAGGAGGTCGGTTTCCCGCCGGAGGAGATCATCTTCGATCCCAACGTGTTCGCGGTCGCGACCGGCATCGAGGAGCACGACAACTACGGCGTCGACTTCATCGAGGCGACGCGCTGGATCCGGCAGAACCTCACCGGCGCGCACGTCTCGGGCGGCGTCTCCAACCTCTCCTTCTCGTTCCGCGGCAACGAGCCGGTGCGCGCGGCGATGCACTCGGTCTTCCTCTACCATGCGATCGCCGCCGGCATGGACATGGGTATCGTCAATGCCGGCCAGCTGCCGGTCTACGACCAGATCGACCCGGAGCTGCGCGAGCTCTGCGAGGACGTCGTCCTCAACCGGCGCAAAGACGGCACCGAGCGCCTCGTCGAGGCCGCGCCGCGCTTCAAGGGCGACGGCGCGATGGCCCGCGTCGTCGATCTCGCCTGGCGCGACCTTCCCGTCGAGAAGCGGCTCGAGCACGCCCTCGTGCACGGCATCACCGAGTTCATCGAGCAGGACACCGAGGAGGCGCGACTCACCGTCGCCCGGCCGCTGCACGTCATCGAGGGGCCGCTGATGAACGGCATGAACGTCGTCGGCGACCTCTTCGGCGCCGGCAAGATGTTCCTGCCGCAGGTGGTGAAGTCGGCGCGCGTGATGAAGCAGGCGGTCGCCTGGCTGATGCCGCACATGGAGAAGGAAAAGCTCGAACTCGGCCTGCTCGACGCGCCGTCCGCCGGCCGCATCCTGATGGCGACGGTGAAGGGCGACGTGCACGACATCGGCAAGAACATCGTCGGCGTCGTGCTGCAGTGCAACAACTACGAGGTGATCGACCTCGGCGTCATGGTGCCGGCGCAGAAGATCCTCGACACGGCGCGCGAGCGCAACGTCGACATCATCGGCCTGTCCGGCCTGATCACGCCGTCGCTCGACGAGATGTGCTTCGTCGCCGCCGAAATGGAGCGGCAGGGCTTCGACGTGCCGCTCCTGATCGGCGGCGCGACGACGAGCCGGGTCCATACCGCGGTGAAGATCCACCCGAACTACCGGGCGGGGCAGGCGGTCTACGTCACCGACGCCAGCCGCGCCGTCGGCATCGCCTCGAGCCTGCTCGGCGACAAGCGCGAGGCGACCGTCACCGACATCCGCGCCGAGTACAAGCGCATCGCCGAGGCGCACGCCCGCGGCCGCGAGGACAAGCGCCGGCTGACCCTCGAGGCCGCCCGCGCCCGCGCGCCGCGCTATGATTTCGCGGCCCTGCCGCCGGTGAAGCCGGCGTTCACCGGGGTGCGCGCGTTCGACGCCTACGACCTCGGCGAGATCGCCCGCTTCATCGACTGGACGCCGTTCTTCTCGACCTGGGAGATGAAGGGCAGCTATCCGGCGATCCTCTCCGACGACATCTACGGGGCCGCCGCGCGCTCGCTGTTCGAGGACGCGCAGGCCATGCTGGCGCAGATGATCGCGGAGAAGTGGCTCACCGCCCGCGCCGTGATCGGCTTCTGGCCGGCCAACGCCGTCGGCGACGACATCGAGCTCTACACCGATGAAAGCCGCACGACGCGCCGCGCCACGCTGCACAGCCTGCGCCAGCAGATCGCCCGCGACACCGGCCGCGCCAACCTCGCGCTGTCGGATTTCGTGGCGCCAAAGGAAAGCGGCATCGCCGACTGGGTCGGCGGCTTCGCCGTCACCACCGGCATTGGCGAGGAAGCCGTCGCCGAGCGCTTCGCCCGCGCCAACGACGACTATTCGAAGATCCTGTCGCAGGCCCTCGCCGACCGCCTCGCCGAAGCCTTCGCCGAGCACCTGCACCAGCGGGTGCGGCGCGAGTTCTGGGGCTACGATCCGGGCGAGACGCTCACCCCCCGCGATCTGATCGCCGAGAAGTACCGCGGTATCCGTCCGG
Organism: Methylobrevis albus; assembly: GCF_015904235.1. Classification (GTDB taxonomy): domain Bacteria; phylum Pseudomonadota; class Alphaproteobacteria; order Rhizobiales; family Pleomorphomonadaceae; genus Methylobrevis_A; species Methylobrevis_A albus. The sequence goes on along the minus strand of NZ_JADZLT010000036.1, from coordinate 55,398 downwards.
CGCCGGGCTATCCGGCCCAGCCCGACCACACCGAGAAGAAGACGCTGTTCGAACTGCTGGAGGCCGAGCAGAACGCCGGCATCGCGCTCACCGAGAGCTACGCCATGTGGCCCGGCGCCGCCGTGTCCGGCCTCTATTTCTCGCACCCCGAGAGCCACTATTTCGGCGTCGGCCGCATCGACCGCGACCAGGTGGTCGACTACGCCGCGCGCAAGGGCATGAGCCTTGCCGAGACCGAGCGCTGGCTGGCGCCGATCCTCAACTACGATCCGGTGCGGGTGGACGCCGCGGCGGCGGAATAGGCGGCCGGTTCAGCGCACCGAGCCGGTCACCTCCGGCGGCGGTAACAGCGGCGGCATCGCGCCCTGTTGCCAGACCAGCGGCGGGCTTCCGACGCTCGCCGGATAGGCGGGCGCGACCGCCATCGGCACGCCAAAGCTGGGATTGGGTCCGGGGTAGGGGCCGGGGACCGGCGCCGGTACTGCCTCCAGTGTCGGCGGCGCCACCGGCAGCGGCTTCGGCCGGCAATAGGGCTCGCCGCTGCGGCGCAGCGCCAGATCGAGATGCAGGTGATCCTCGTGCATCCCGTCCGAGCCCGGGCCGAGCACGGTATGGAACGGCCCGCAGGCGCCATCGTGCACCCGGCGCAGGAACGTCCGGTCCGCGGCCTCGCCGCGCCACCCGCCAGCGACCGTCACGCTGCGCCCGTCGGCGAGGGTGAAGGCGGCGATGTCGAGCGCGTTGGCGAAGGCGTGTTCCGAGAGCTTGGCGCCGCGCTTGTGGTTGCGGGTGCGGCAGCCGTAGGACGCGGCGTTCTTCACCGAGACCACCGGCATGCCATAGGCCGCCAGCGCCGCCGGCTGCACCACGGTGCCGATCCAGCGCTGCAGGGCGGCCGTCATCGGGCAGCCGAGCGTCGCGCCCGGCGCGACCGCCACGCTGCCGGCAAAGCCGCCGTCCGCCGTCGCCGACACCTTCAGCGGCCGCTCGATGCCGCACACCCCCGGGCCGTCGATCTCGCGGATCAGGCTCGCCTGCGGCCCGGGCACCACCTCGCTGCGGGCAAAGCATGCGGCCTCGGCCTGCCCGCGCCAGGCTTCGCGCTCCTCGCCGTCGAAGAACAGCCCGCAGGCGCCGAGCGGCAGCGCCAGCCCGAGCAGCGTGGCGAGGCGAAGGGTAGGGGGAGCGATCCTGCGCATCGGCAGAGCCTACGGCGCGCGGATTAAGCCTTCGTCAACGATCTAAGCCATTGCGATTGAACAGAATAGGCCTGGCGCTGCCGCTGCGGGGACGAATGGCGCGCCCGCGCGCTGAAGGCAAGGCGGCTCAGCTCCCGCGGACTTGATCGTCCGCGCCGCGACCCCGCTGGCGCCGGGACCGGCCGATCGATCATTGCATCCTGAGATTGTATGGCTTTATTTGTCGGGGCGAGGGTCGCATCGGGCTGCCCCGCGGCGATTTCGGCGGGGACAATCGCCCATGCGGTTGCAATCCCGCCGTGCGGCAGCTGAAATAGTCATGCGATCACTTTGTGATCTGAAGGGTGGAAAGTTTCAGCAGGGCCTGCACCGTGAAGCGGCACATAATCTGGGTGATATCGATTGCGCATAAAATGAATATTCGAATATTTCGCATATTCATCAGAAGCTTCATTTTCGGGGTTTGATAACGAATACAACTTGAGTATGCGTGAAGGAGCATTTTTCTCCGCTTGAAGACAGGCTTGATTTGATCCGCCTGAAAATCGTCCTTCCGGGCTGTGCTGGCCGGGCGCCGTGGCAGGCGGTGGTGGAACCTGCGCAAAAAAGAGGGACGTCGGTTCGAAACAAACGAATGCCGCTGATGTCTTAGCGTGGACGGCAATCGGAGAGCGGGATCATGAGGCAGCCCAACGATATCTGCTCGGCCCTCAAGGCCTACCGCGTGCAGCGGCGGATCAAGCAGGACAAGATGGCCGAGATGCTCGGCGTGACGCAGTCGCAGATCTCGCGGTGGGAACGGGGGCTCGATACGCCGCGGCCGGGCAACGTGGAGCGGATCAAGCAGGTGCTGTGGGGCGGCTATCCCGCGCCCGACCAGTCGCTGCTGCATTTCGTGAAGAAGTCCACCGCGCCGCTGCTGCTGCTCGACGAGCAGGCCGACATCGTGGCGATCTCGCAGGGGCTCGGCGCGCCGGGCGGCGATTTCGAGCGCTTCGGCTGGGTGCTGCGATCCGACCCGAACTCGCGGTTCGGCCAGATCGCCGACCGCCTGCGCGCGGTGCTCGCCAATCCGCACGGCGTCATCGCCGCCGACATCCGCGTCCCCTTCGAGGACGGCGACAACCGCCACGTCCTGCATCTCTACGGCACGATCTACGCCGGCGGCAGCGGCGTCATGTGCATCACCGAGGTCGCGATCCGGGGAACGCAGGACAAGGAGCACATCGCCGAGCCGGTGATCCGGACGATCCCGGCCTGATCGGCCCCGGACCGCCCCGCACTCGGATTGGCTCTCGCCATCCCGCGACGATTGCCCGTCAGATCGAGCTGATCGTCTTCAGGCGCACGCGCGGGTGCACCTCCGCCTGGCTCATCACGGTGGTGTGGGCGCGGAAGCGCTCGACGATCGAGCGGACGTAGGGCCGGGCCATCGGGCTCGTCATCAGCACCGGGATCTCGCCCTTCTTCGCCGCGTCCTCGAAGGCGTCGCGCACCTTCACCACGAAATCCTGCAGCTTCGACGGCGCCATCGCGAGGCGCTTTTCGTCGCCGTCGCCGACGAGCGATTCGAGGAACGCCTGCTCCCAGGCGGGCGACAGCGTGATCAGCGGCAGGTAGCCGGCCGGCGACGAATGCTGCGCACAGATCTGGCGCGCGAGCCGGGCGCGGACGTGCTCGGCGATGTTCTGGGTCGAGCGGGTGAAGCCGACCGCCTCGGCGATGCCCTCGAGGATGGTCGAGAGATCGCGGATCGAGATGCGCTCGTTGAGGAGCTGCTGCAGCACACGCTGGATGCCCGACACCGAGATCTGGCCCGGGACGATGTCGTCGACCAGCTTCGCCTGTTCGCTCGGCAGGTCGCCGAGCAGCTTCTTGACGTCGGCGTAGGAGAGCAGCTCGGCGATGTTCGCCTTCAGCACCTCGCTGAGATGCGTCGAGAGCACGGTCGCCGGGTCGACCACGGTATAGCCGCGCAGCGCCGCTTCCTCGCGCAGCCGGCCCTCGACCCAGGTCGCCGGCAGGCCGAAGGTCGGCTCGGTGGTCTGCGTGCCGGGCAGGCCGACCTTGCCGCCGTTCGGGTCCATCACCATGAACTGGCCCGGGAAGATGCTGCCCGACCCTGCGTCCACCTCCTTGATCTTGATGACGTAGTCGTTGCCCGAGAGCTGCACGTTGTCGAGCAGGCGCACCGGCGGCATCACGAAGCCGATCTCGCCGGCGATCTGGCGCCGCAGCGCCTTGATCTGGTCGGAGAGCTTGTCGGTGCCGTCCGGGCCGCTGATCAGCGGCAACAGGGCGTAGCCGAGCTCGACGCGCAGGTCGTCCATCTTCAGCGCGCTGCTGATCGGCTCCTCGCTCGGCGGCGGCGGCGGCGCGTCGGCCTTGATCTGCTCGGCGACCGCGGCCGCCGTCCGGCCGTCGTTGCGCTGCCGTGCCCGGTAGGCGAGGAACCCCGCCAGCGCCGAGAGGCCGAGGAACGGGATCACCGGCATGCCCGGCAGCAGCGCCATCGCCGCCATCAGGAACGACGACAGGCCGAGCGCGGTCGGATAGCCCGACAGCTGCTCGAACAGCGCCTTGTCGGTGGAGCCGGACACGCCGGCCTTGGAGACGAGCAGGCCGGCGGCGGTGGAGACGATCAGCGCCGGGATCTGCGAGACGAGACCGTCGCCGACAGTGAGCAGCGTGTAGCTGCGGCTTGCCTCGGAAAAGGTCAGCTCCATCTGGACGACGCCGATGATGATGCCGCCGATGACGTTGATGAAGGTGATCAGCAGGCCGGCGATCGCGTCGCCGCGCACGAACTTCGAGGCGCCGTCCATGGCGCCGAAGAACGAGCTCTCGTCCTCGAGTTCCTTGCGCCGCTTGCGGGCCGAGGCCTCGTCGATCATGCCGGCGGAAAGGTCGGCGTCGATCGCCATCTGCTTGCCGGGCATCGCGTCGAGGGTGAACCGCGCCGCGACTTCCGCGATGCGGCCCGAACCCTTGGTGATGACGATGAAGTTCACCAGCACCAGGATCGCGAACACGATCAGGCCGATGACGAAGTTGCCGCCCATCACGAAGCTGCCGAACGCCTCGATGACGTGGCCGGCGGCGGCGGTGCCCTCGTGGCCGCCCGCGAGGATCAGGCGCGTCGAGGCGAGGTTGAGCGCCAGCCGCAGCATGGTGGCGATCAGCAGCACGGTCGGGAACGAGGAAAACTCCAGCGGCTTCTGGATGAACAGCGCCGTCATCATGATCATGATCGAGAAGATGATCGAGATGGCGAGGCAGAGGTCGAGCAGGATCGGCGGCAGCGGCACGATGAGGATCATCAGGATCGTCATCACGCCGAGCGCCAGCGCGATGTCGCCGCGCAGGAGGGCGGTCTTGAGGTCCGCGAAGGACGGCCCGGATCGCCCGGCAGTCGGGGCAGCCGTCTCGACGCTGGTCAGCTCTGACATCGATTTTTCCAGAAGGCAGGGACACGGGCACTGGCGACGAGCGCCGACCCGGCAATTTTTGCCGCCCTTATGGTTACCGAAGGGTTAACAGTCGGTGTGACGGGCAAAACCCTTCGGCGCGCTTAAGTGCCGGTTAAGGCGCCATGTGGGATTTAAGGTTGCAGACTCCGCCTTTTTCCGCCGTATCCGATGTGGTGGGCCGGGCGATGGAACTGCGGGGGCGGGGCGGGGTTGGCCTCCACTCCGGGACACGGCGGGAACGCGAGCGAGCGCATGCCGAGGCGAATCGAGGACTGCACCGAGGAGTTGACCAACGTCACGCACTTCACCGACGTGCGGGATCTCTTCGCGCTGTGGACTGCGCACGCCGCCGCCGGCCTGCCCGATCTGTCCGTCTTCGATGCGTTTCTCGCCGGCCCGGGCGCGGTGCACGTGCTGCTGCTCACCGGCGGCGACGAGGATCTGATCTACCGCCGGGTCGGCCGCAACGTGGAGCGCATGTTCGGCCACAACCCGCTCGGCCGGCGTCTCGACCAGCTGAACAACGGCGGCGTCGAGCTCTACCGCGCCCGCTACCATGCCGCCATTCGCGGCGGCCATCCGCTGTTCTGCGTCGAGCACAGCCTGGAACGGGCGCTGATCGGCTCCAGCGAGCGCCTGCTCCTGCCGGTGGCGACGTCCGACGGCGGCGGCATCCTCGTCTACGTCCGCCTGCGCGAGGACGGCAACGCGATCCTGCGCGCGATCTTCGACGCCAGCGCCGACGGCATCTTCGTGCTGCGCCCGGTGCCGGCGCCTGGCGAGGCCGTTGCCGATTTCCGCATCATCGCCGCCAACCGCGAGGTCGCCAGCCGCGTCGGCGCCGAGCCGAGCGGGCTGGTCGGCCGGTTGTTTTGCGACATCTATCCCGTCGCGCGCGAGACGGGGCTGTTCGACTTCTACCGCGACACGCTGGCCCTCGGTGCGCCCGCCGTGCGCACGTTCTCCTATGAATTCCGCGGCGGCCTCGTCGAGCGTGAGATCCGCGTCGTGCCGCTCGACGACGGTCTCGTGGTGACGACGGTGGACATTGGCCCGCTGCGGCAGGCCAACCGCGACCTCGAACGCCGCGCCGTCGTGCTCGCCGCGACCAACGACGCCTACCTGCAGCAGGCCGTCGAACTCGGCGAGGAAGTCCGCCGCAATCAGCTGCTGCAGCGCGAGTTGGAACGCCTCGCTCACCTCGACGGGCTGACCGGCGTCGCCAACCGCAGTCACTTCGAGGTCTGCTTCGAGGAGACGCTGGAGGCGGCCGCGACGACGGGCACCGAGGTGGCGATCGCCATCCTCGACCTCGATCACTTCAAGAGCATCAACGACAGCCTCGGCCACGGCGCCGGCGACATGCTGCTGCGCGAGATCGCCGGCCGCATCTCGGCGGCGCTGGGCCCCGGCGATCTCGTCGGTCGGCTCGGTGGCGACGAGTTCGCCATCGCCGTCGTCGACCGCGGCGGCGCCGAGCCGGCGTCCGCCGCGATGGCCGCGATCATCGAATCGCTCGGCCGTCCCTACGTCGCCGAGCACCGCGACCTCTCGACCTCGGTCAGCGCCGGCGTCGCCGTCTTTCCGGAGCACGGCCGCATCGCCGCCGACCTGCTCTCCAACGCCGACATCGCCGTCTACCAGGCCAAGCGCGCCGGCCGCGGCCGCATCGTGCGCTTCGAGCCGGCGATGCGCGCCGCGGTCGAAACCCGCTTCCGCCTGCTCGCCCGCTTCCGGCAGGCGCTCGAGGCCGGCGAGATCGTGCCGTTTTACCAACCGGTGATGCGCGCCCAGACCGGCCGCCTCGACGGCTTCGAGGTGCTGGCGCGCTGGCGGCATCCAGAAGACGGCGTGCTGACGCCGGCGCGCTTCCTCGACGTCTTCGACGAGCCGGACCTGTCGGTGGCGCTCGGCGAGGCGATGGTCGACCAGCTCATCGCCGACCTCCGCCGCTGGGGTGACGCGGTCAAGGGCATGAACTTCGGCGTCAACGTCACCGGCTACGACCTGCGCCAGCCGTCGTTCGCCGCCCGCCTCGTCGACTGCTTCGCCCGCGGCGGCATCTCGCCCCGCTCGATCGTGATCGAGGTCACGGAAGGCGTCATCCTCTCGCGCGACGGCGAGCGCGTGCTGCAGGCGATCGCCGACCTTCGCACCGCCGGCTTCCGCATCGCGCTCGACGACTTCGGCACCGGCTACGCCAGCCTGTCGCACCTGCGCAGCCTGCCGGCCGACATCATCAAGATCGACGCCTCCTTCGTGCGCCGGGCCGACACCGACGAGAAGTCGGCGGCGATCATCCACGCCATCGTCGCGCTCGCCGGCGCCTTCGGCCTGAAAACCGTCGCCGAGGGCGTCGAGACCGAAGCCGAGTACGAGGTCGCGCGCCGGGCGGGCTGCAACGCGGTGCAGGGCTTCCTGTTCTCCCCGGCGCTGCCGGCCTGCGACGTGCCGGCGATCCTGCCGCTGGCGCTGGACGGGCAGGGCGCCACGCGCCGCGCCGTGCCGCCGTCCCCCTGTGACACCACCGGCACTGGCTGAGCCGGCCAGGCGCCCGCGCCGTCAGGCCGCCGCGATGCGCGATTCGCCCGGCTGCGGTACCTCGAGGCCCCCGGCCGTGTATTCGTTGAGCTTGTTGCGCAGCGTCCGGATCGAGATGCCGAGGATGCGCGCGGCATGGGTGCGGTTGCCGAGGCAATGGTCGAGCGTGTCGAGGATCAGGTCGCGCTCGACGTCGGCGACGGTGCGGCCGACGAGGGCGCGCGTCACCGCCTCGGCCGTCATCGCCGCGGCGCTCGCCGCGTCCCGGGTCCGGCTCTCGACGGTGGCGTCGAGCCGGCCGCCGTCCGGCGAACGGATCGCCTCGACGCCGATCTCCGGCCCGGTCGCGAGCAGCACCGCGCGGTGCATGGTGTTTTCGAGTTCGCGCACGTTGCCCGGCCAGCGTGAGGCGATCAGCTCGCGCTTGGCCTCCTCGGCGATGCCGCGCGGCTCGATGCCGTTGATCACGGCGTACTTCCGGGCGAAGTGCTCGGCGAGGGCGACCACGTCGGCCGGGCGCTCGCGCAGCGGCGGGATCTTCAGGTTGACGACGTTGAGCCGGTAGAGCAGGTCCTCGCGGAACGTCCCCGCCCGCACCGCCTCGCCGAGGTTGCGGTTCGAGGTGGCGATGATGCGGATGTCGACCGGCACCGGCTTGCCGCCGCCGATCCGGTCGATCACCCGCTCCTGGATCGCGCGCAGCAGCTTCGCCTGCAGCCGGACGTCCATCTCCGAGATCTCGTCCAGCAGCAGCGTACCGCCGGTCGCCTCCTCGAACTTGCCGATGCGGCGGGCGACCGCGCCGGTGAACGCGCCCTTCTCGTGGCCGAACAGCTCGGATTCCAAGAGGTGCTCGGGGATCGCGGCGCAGTTGACCGAGACGAAGGCCTTGCCGGCGCGGCCGGACTTGCCGTGCACGTGGCGGGCGAGCACCTCCTTGCCGGTGCCGCTCTCGCCGGTGACGAGGATCGAGGCCTCGGAGGCCGCGACTTGGTCGGCGAGCTTCACCACGAAGGCCATGGCGTCGTCGCGCACGATGAAGTCGCGCGTCTCGTCGGCGACGGCGGCGAGGATCGCGGCGATCAGCTCGGCGTCGGGCGGCAGCGGAATGTATTCCTTCGCCCCGGCCCGGATCGCCGCGACGGCGGCGCGGGCGTCGGTGGCGGTGCCGCAGGCGACGACCGGGACATGGATCCGTTCGGCTTCCAGCGCGCTGATCAGCGCAGCGATCGGCAGGGCGACGTCGATCATGATCAGGTCGGCGCCGCGCCCGCCGCGCAGCGTCTTCAGCGCCGTGTCGATGCTGTCGGCGTGGACGACGGCGGCGCCCTTGTCGATGGCGATGCGGGTGGCGGCGGTGAGTTGTCCGTCCAGCCGGCCGACGATGAGAAGTCGCATGGGTTCGTTCCTCTGCTCCTGAGCCGCGCGCGCCCCGGGGGCGCGCCGGCCGCCGTCAGCGCTCGGCCTTGATGATCTCGGTCATGGTGACGCCGAGCCGGTCCTCGACGAGCACCACCTCGCCGCGGGCGACGAGCCGGTTGTTGACGAAGATGTCGATCGCCTCGCCGACCTTGCGGTCGAGTTCGACCACCGTGCCGGTGGAGAGCTTCAGGATCTCCGACACCGGCAGTCGCGCCCGGCCGAGAATGGCCGAGACGCGCACCGGCACGTCGAACACCGCTTCGAGCTCGGCGGCACTGTGGGTCAGGTTCGGATCGACGTCGGGCTTCTCGCCGCGCTTGGCGGTCTGATGCTCGTCGAAGCGGATGCCGCTGTCTTCGCCGGCGCTCATGCTTCGGCCCTTCTCTTGTCGCTATGCCCGCCGGACGCCGCGCCGGCCCGCGTTCCGCTGTCGTCCGCCGCGCCGGTCTCCGCCGCGGCCGGGAAGGCGCTGGCGAGATGCCGCGCCACCGCGGCCGACACCGCCGCCTCGGTGGCGGCGCGATCGAGCACGATGCCGCCGTCGGCCCATTCGATGCGGCAGTCGCCGCGCGCGATACCGTCCTCGCCGAGGATCATCAGCCGGCCCTCGAAGCCGCGCTCGGCCGCGATGCGCCGCAGCGCTTCGCCGATCGGCCCGGCGTCCGCCTCGGCGAGCCGCACCACGAGGTGCGGCGTGCGCCGGAGCGGCGCCAGCGCCTCCTCGATCACCGAGAGCACCGCCTCGGCCGGATGCAGGTCGACGAGGGCGCCGGCGAGCCGCCGGCCGATCGCTTCGGCAAGCTGCACCGCCTCGCGCTCGATCCGGCAGCGCTCGCTGTCGAGCACGCCGAGGATCGACTGCGCCGCCGCGGCGAGCCGCGCCGCCTCGTCGGCGAGCCGGCCGGCGGACTTCGCCTCGCTCGCCTCGCGTCCGGCCTTCTCGCCGCGCTCGAAGCCGCGTCGCTCGGCGTCCACGAGCAGCGCCTCGTGCACCGAGAGCTCGATCGTCGGCACCGGCGGCGCGAGCGGCGCCGGCGCGGGCGGCGGGGCCGCGAAGTCGAGTTCGAACAGGAACGGAGCCGGCGCGGCCATACGGGTGGTCCTGACTTCTTCTCGTGGCCCGGGGGCCGGCTACGGGGGGCGGGCGGTGGTCAGTAGACCAGCTCGTCCTCGCCCTTGTTCTTGGTGATCATGATCTCGCCGCGCGCGGCGAGGTCCTTGGCGGTGTTGATGAGCGACGACTGCGCCTCGTCGACGTCGCGCAGGCGCACCGGGCCGAGCCCGTCCATCTCTTCCTTCAGATTGGCGGCGGCGCGGCTCGACATGTTCTGGAAGAAGAAGTCGCGCACCGTGTCGTTGGCGCCCTTGAGGGCGAGGCCGAGCTTGTCCTTCTCGATCGAGCGCAGCAGCGTCTGGATCGCGGCGGCGTCGAGCTTGCCGAGATCGTCGAAGGTGAACATCAGCGTCTTGATCTTGTCGGCCGCCTCGCGGTTCTCGTCCTCGAGCGCCGTCAGGAACCGCGCCTCGGTGGTGCGGTCGAACTTGTTGAAGATCTCCGCCATCAGTTCGTGGCTGTCGCGCCGCGAGGTGTGCGAAAGATTCGACATGAACTCGACGCGCAGCGTCTGCTCGACTTTGTCGAGGATGTCCTTCTGCACCGCTTCCATCCGCAGCATGCGGTTGACGACCTCGAGCGCGAAGTCCTCCGGCAGGATCGCCAGCACCCGCGCCGCATGGTCGGAGCGGATCTTCGAGAGCACCACGGCGACGGTCTGCGGGTATTCGTTCTTGAGGTAGTTGGCGAGCACGTTCTCCTGCACGTTGGAGAGCTTCTCCCACATGTTGCGCCCGGCCGGCCCGCGGATCTCCTCCATGATCAGCGAGACCTTGTCGGGCGGCAGCACCGACATCAGCAGCCGCTCGGTCGTGTCGAGGTTGCCGGTCAGCGCGCCGGACGAACTCACCTTGGTGACGAACTCGACCAGGAGGTCGTCCAGCATCTGCGGCGTGATCGGCCCGAGCCGCGACATCGCCGACGACACCTGCTTGATCTCGACCTCGTCGAGCTGGCCCCAGATCGGCGCGCCGAACTTTTCGCCGAGCGCGAGCATCAGCGCCGCCGCCTTCTCGGTGCCGGTCAGCGTGCGCTGTGTGCCGGACGACGAGACGGTGAGCGACGGCCCGCCGTTGCCGCCGCCGAAGGTCAGGGCCCGGTTGTCTGCTGCACTCGCCATGGTCAGGCCGCCTCCGAGAGCCAGGTACGGACGATGATCGACGCCTCACCGGGGTTTTCGACGACGAGTTCACCGACCTTGCGGACCTGCACCATCTGCGCCTCGCCCTGCGCCTGCGCTTCCTCGATGCGCGAGGGCACCGGCGGGCCTTCGATCTGCACCATCACCGGATTGCCGTCCGGCCCGATCTGGGCGACGGCGATCGGGTTGCCGCTCTCGTCGACCTGCACGGTGGCGCCGGAGATCGTGCGGTGCTCGGTGATCACTTCCGGCGACAGGATGCGCTTGATCAGCGGCCGGACGGCGAACAGCAGCACCAGCAGCGTCAGCACCGCCATCACGCCGAGTTCGGCGAAACGCATAATGTCGGCGCGGTCGAACTCGAACAGGCCGGGCTCGCCGCCGTCCGAGCCGAGCAGCTGCGGGCCTTCGGCAAAGCGCAGGTTGACGATCTCGATCTGGTCGCCGCGCGACTGGTCATAGCCCATCGCCGTGCGCACCAGCGCGGCGATGCGGTCGAGTTCGGCCTGGTCGCGCGGCGAATAGGTCGGCACGCCCTGCGCGTCGGGCAGGTAGTAACCGTCGATCAGCACCGCGACCGACAGCCGCTTGACGCCGCCCGCCTCGACCACCTCGGTGCGCGTCGTCTTGGAGATCTCGTAGTTGACGGTCTCCTCGCTGGTCGTGGCGGCCTCGCGCGGTCCGCCCGCGGCGTCCTCGCCACCGGCGCCGCCGTTCGGCACCTGGTTGCCGACGGTCATCTCGCCCTGGGGCTCGGACGAGCTCGACTGTTCCTCGCGCGTCTGCGTCGAGCGCACGACCTGGCCTTCGGGGTCGAACAGGTCGCGCGTTTCGGTGACGCGGTTGAAGTCGAGCGTCGCGCTGACCCGCGCCCGCGCCCGGCCCGGCCCGACGATGCTGGAGACGATCTCCTCGATCTTCGCTTCCAGCCGGTCCTGGTACTGCTCGGTGCGCTCCTGCATCGACGAGGCGAACATCGATTCGGCGTTGGCATCGCCCCCCGCCGCCAGCAGCCGTCCGGCCTCGTCGACGATCGAGATCCGCGACGGGTCGAGGCCCTCGACCGCCGAGGCGACGAGATGCTGGATCGCACGGATCTGCGAGGGCTCCAGCGTGCCGCGGGTGCGCAGCACGATCGATGCGGTCGGCACTTCCGCCTCGCGCCGGAACAGCTGCCGCGTCGGCAGCACGAGATGCACCCGCGCCGCCTCGACGCGGCCGATCGCGCGGATCGTGCGGGCGAGCTCGCCTTCAAGGGCGCGCAGGTGGTTGACGTTCTGGACGAAGCTCGTGGTGCCGAGGGCGTCGGTCTTGTCGAAGATCTCGTAGCCGACGGAACCGCCGAGCGGCAGGCCTTCCTCGGCGAGCGACATGCGCAGCCGCAGCACCCGGTCGGCCGGGACGAGGATGGTGGCGCCCTCGTTGCGCATCTCATAGGGCACCTGCTGCGCCTCGAGCGCGCTGACGATCGAGCTGGAGTCCTCGAAGGAGAGCTGGTTGTAGAGCGGCGCCATCTGCACTTCGTTGAAGCGCATGATCATGAACGCGAAGAACGCGACCAGCCCGAGGGCCACGGCGCCCATGGCACCGAGCCGTGCCGCTCCCAGCGACTTCAGGACTGCCATGAGGCCGTTCACGCGCAACTCGCTCCGCACACGCCGATCATTGGGGCCGGTTTCCGGCCGGGTATGGCGACGGCCGCCCCGTACCCGGCAGGAATTTCCGCACGAGTTTGGTAAACAAGTTCTTAACGATGCCGAGGTCGCCGCACGGAACCGCCGAAAGCCGCGGAATTTTCGTTGGCAAAGCGTGAAGGCGACCCGGCAAATTTTGCCGGGTGGCGTCGCCGGGGCGTGGCGGCGTTGCGATCTGCGAGGGCGGCGGAGATTCGCGCGCACGTCCGGGCCCCGGACGGCGGACGAAAAAAGGGCCCGGATTCGCATCCGGGCCCTTCGTCGTTCGAAGTCTTGTCGGGGCCCCCGATCGGGGACCCTGCCGTCGAACCGCGATGCGGTCGTCAGGGGCGATACTGCTGTACCCGGGTAGCCCTGAGCCCGGCGAGGCCGTGCTGGTCGATCGACTGCTGCCAGGAAAGAAACTCTTCCACCGTCAGCGTATAGCGATTGCAGGCTTCCTCCAGCGAGAGCAGACCGCCGCGAACGGCCGCCACCACTTCCGCCTTGCGCCGGATCACCCACCGCTTGGTGTTCTCCGGCGGAAGATCGGCGATCGTCAGCGGGCTTCCGTCCGGCCCGATCACATACTTCACACGCGGACGCATTTGCTCGGTCATCGTACTCTCACACTGAACCCGACCTGTCCAGTTACCGAGATTACGCGCCGCGCTTTAAAATTCGGCTAATCCGACCTCAACAATTCGGTAAGAATTGGAAGGGGTTGGCGGGTGCCTCCTGAAGCTTTTGGTTAACTTCCGGATTCGCTCACCGCCAGGATCTTGCTGAGCGGGATCACCGTGGCCCCGATTGATAGCATGGGTTCGGCCTTGGAGGTGTCGATCGCCGACACCCGGCCCGTCACCCGGGTCGACACGGCGACCGCCTTGCCGTCGGCGTCCTTGGCCTGGAAACTGACCGAATAGCTGCCGTCGGGCGCCGTGGTGCCGGCATTGGTGACGCCGTCCCAGGCGAGCAGATTGTCGCCCGATTGCGCCGACATCGTGCTGGTGCTGACCACCGCGCCGGCGCTGTTGCGGATCGTCACGTCCACCGTCTCGGCGTTCTTGGCGAGGTTGAACGTCCACTTCGCGCTGCCGTTGCTGAGCAGGGTCGTGTCCGAGTTCGCCGTCACGGTCTTGCCGATGTAGTTGACGAGCCCCAGCGCGGCGTTGGTCGCCAGCGTCGACATGATCGTCTCGAGATTGCTGTTCGTCTTGATCTGCTGCTCGACGCCGGAAAATTGCACCAGCTGCTCGGTGAACTTGTCGGCGTCGGTCGGGTCGAGCGGGTTCTGGGTGCGGATCTGCGTCGTCAGCAGCTTCAGGAAGGTATCGAAGTTGTTGTTGAGCGAGATCGCCGAGGTCGCGGAGGCGGCCGACGTCGAGGTGCTGCTCGACGAGGCCGAGGAGGACGACGAAGTCGAGGTCGATTGGGCCGCAGCGAGCGTCGAGATGTCCATGGTCGGTCTCCGCGGCGCCGGGCGCCGTCCTCAATTCCTGGTCACGCGGCCGGCGGGCGCCGGCCGTCAGATCCTGATGTCGACGCGGGTCGCCGACCGATGTCCGTAGAAGCCGGCGGCCTGGACCACGGCGGCGGGCGCCGTCTCGTCCTCGGTCGTCACCGGCGTGCGCGCCGCGGGCCGGGCGTCGCGCCACGACCGGCCGTCGCCGCCCTGGTCGCCGCGCATCGAGAAGCTGAGGCCGCCGTCGCCGGTCGAGAGCCCCGCCTCGCGCAGCGCCCGCTCCAGCATGCGCTGGTCGCGCAGCATCAGGTCGAGCGTCTCGCGCCGCTCGACGGCGATATGGGCCCGGGTGGTGCCGTCGCTGTCGATCTCGAGCTCGACGTCGACGCGGCCGAGCTCGGCCGGATCGAGGCGGATCTCGAAGCGCGTCTCGCCGCTGCCGGCGCGGGCGGCGATCTGCCGGCCGAGTGCCGCCGCAGCCGCGGCATGGGCGGCGGCCGAGGCGCCGTGCGGCAGGCCCGTGGCAAGGCCGGCCGTCTGCGTCGCGGCCGAGCCGGTATTGCCGCCGAGCGCGGCGAGGAAGGCGTCGCCACCGTCACCGTCGCCCGCGTCACCGGCGTCGTCCGTCGCGAGATCGTCGGCGACCAGCGCCGTCATCCGGTCGGCGAAGGCCGCGGCGGCCGCGCTGACGCCGGCGGCTCGCTGGCCGGTCGTGGCCGTCGGGCCGGCGGCCGCCGCGGCGATGGCCGCAGCAATCGCGGACGGCTGGCCGCTGCCGGGCTGGCCGGTCGCCGGCTGGCTGGTCGCCGGCTGCAGGGCGGTCTCCGGCGCGGCCCCGGCGTCGTCCGGCGGCGGCGCGGCCTGTCCGCTCGCTGGCGGCACCAGTCGTGCGGCGGCGGCCAACGCTGCCGCGAGTTGCGGCTGGATCGGCGTCGCGGCCGCCTGCGCGGCGACCGCGGGGGACGCCTCGGGCCGGGCCACGGGCGCCGGCGGTGCGGCGGCGTCCGTGTCCGCGGCCGTCCGTCCGCGGATCGTCGTCACGCCGGCGAGGTCGATCGGGGCATCGGCGGCCGCCGCGGCGGCGGTCTCCGGCAGTCCGGCCTTGGCCGGGCCGGCCGGCGCCACGCCCGCTGCATCGACGACCGGCCGCTGCACCAGCTCGCCGCCGCTCTTCGCATCGAAGAAGGGACGCTCCAGCACCTGCTTCGCGTCGTCACCCGGCATGATGACCGGCCGCTCGGCGATGATCCCGCTGCCGTCGAAGAACGGCCGCTCCAGCACGGTGTCGTCGGCGGGCTTCGTCTTGCCGTCGAAGAACGGTCGCTCCAACAATGCGTTGTCGGCGGGCTTGGTGTTGCCGTCGAAGAACGGGCGCTCCAGCAGGGTGTCATCCGCGGGCTTCGCCTTGCCGTCGAAGAACGGGCGTTCCAGCACGGTGTCGTCGGCGGGCTTGGACTTGCCGTCGAAGAACGGGCGCTCCAGCACGGTGTCGTCGGCGGGTTTGATCGTGCCGTCGAAGAACGGGCGCTCCAGCACGGACTCGTCGGCGGGCTTGGTCTTGCCGTCGAAGAACGGGCGCTCCAGCACGGCCTCGTCGGCCGGTTTGGTCTTGCCGTCGAAGAACGGGCGCTCCAGCACGGTGTCGTCGGCGGGCTTCGCCTTGCCGTCGAAGAACGGCCGCTCCAACCCGAAACCGTCCTCGCCGGGGGGCAGCACCGGGCGCTCCACGAGCCCGTCGTCGGCGGACGGCCGGTTGATCCCGGCGATGCGGGCGGCATAGCCGGCGGCGGCCGAGGCGGGCGCATCGGCGTCCACCGCGGCGGTCGGAACTTCGGCAGCCGTCTCGGCGCCCTCGGGCAGCGCCGCGAGGGGCGCCCGCGCCGCGCCGGGCTCCGCCGCGGGGCTGGCGGCCGAGGCGGCGGGGGGCGTCTCGGGCGCGGTGCCGGCAATCAGCGCGGCGAACAGCCCCTGGTCGCCGGAGGACGGCGCGGCCCCGGCGAGCGGGGCGGCGGCCGGGAGAACGGCGGGTCTGGCGACGGCAATGGTCATGGCGGTTCCGGCTGCTCGGTTGCTCTCCCTTCAGCAAGCCGCGCGCCAAGCCGCGGCGTCCGTCGCCGGCCCGGCAAGCAAAAGCCGAAACCGCGTGCCGCGCGAACGGCTTGCGCCCTTGACAGCGCGGCCGGCGAGCGTCATCCGATCCCGGTCGGGGCACCTTGCGGCGCGCGGCGCGGCGGCGTGCCCGGCAGGACGTACCCCGGCCGCGGAAAATTCTGCCGGGCGCGCCCTGCAGAATGCCGCCCGGCGGGCGCGCGCGGGGGGCGAGTTCGCCTTGACCGGGCGCGGGTCAACGACCATCTTTGCCCGGCGGACACGGGCGCCGACGGGCTGCCGGCCGCAGGTCCGGCGCTGGTCGCGGCGATGTGTGGCGCTTCGATGTCAGGCGCCTAGACAACGGGCGCGGCGACGACGGGCGCTCCGGCGTGGCCGGCGGGAGTATCAGGAAAGCCGATGATGAACAGCCTCGATCTGCCGGGACGTCCGGAGGACACCCGGATCGTCGTCGCCATGTCGGGCGGCGTCGATTCGTCGGTGGTCGCGGGACTGCTCAAGCGGCAGGGTTACGACGTCGTCGGCATGACGCTGCAGCTCTACGACCATGGCGCCGCCGTCCACCGCAAGGGCGCTTGCTGCGCCGGGCAGGACATTCACGATGCGCGCGAGGTCGCCACCGCGCTCGGCATCCCGCACTATGTGCTCGATTACGAGGAGCGCTTCCGCAGCGCCGTCATCGACCGTTTCGCCGAAAGCTACATCCACGGCGAGACGCCGATCCCCTGCGTCTCCTGCAACCAGACCGTCAAGTTCTCCGACCTGCTCGAGACCGCGCGCGACCTCGGCGCCGCGGCGCTCGCCACCGGTCATTACGTCCGCTCGCGCCGCACCGCGACCGGCCGCGCGCTCTATCGCCCGGTCGATCTCGACCGCGACCAGAGCTACTTCCTGTTCGCGACCACGCCGGCCCAGCTCGATTTCCTGCGCTTTCCGCTCGGCGACCTCACCAAGGCCGAGACCAGGGCGATCGCGCGCGACCTCGGCCTCGTCGTCGCCGACAAGCACGACAGCCAGGACATCTGCTTCGTGCCGAGCGGCAAGTACGCCGACGTCATCGAGCGGCTGAAGCCGGACGCGGCCGAGGCCGGCGAGATCGTCCACGTCGACGGCCGCGTGCTCGGTCGTCACGACGGCATCATCCACTACACCGTCGGCCAGCGCCGCGGCCTCGGCATCGCCTTCAGCGAGCCGCTGTTCGTCGTCAAGCTCGACGCGGCGCAGCGCCGCGTCGTCGTCGGCCCGCGCGAGGCCCTCCTCACCGGCCGCCTGACGCTGCGCGACGTCAACTGGCTCGGCGACGGCCGCCTCGCCGACCTGCCCGAGGACGGGCTCGACATCTTCGTCAAGGTGCGCTCCAGCCGCCCGCCCCAGGCCGCGGTGCTCTACGCCGAGGGCGGGTCCGTCTACGTCGACCTCGCCGACGGCGAGCAGGGCGTTGCGCCCGGCCAGGCCTGCGTCTTCTACGAGAGCCTCGACGACGGCGCCCGCGTGCTCGGCGGCGGCTTCATCTCGTCGACCGCCGCGCTCGCCACGGGGCGTGCGGCAGGGGGTCGTCTGGTGCTCTCCCAGCTTTCCGGCTGAAAAAGTCGCCGCGCCGGCCACCGAGGCGGAACCAACCGAGCCGTCCGGACCTTGAGTCCGCGACGGTCCGCCTTGCAGCCGGCCGGCTTTCAGCAACCATCGAAAGGGAGAGCGATGGCGGGGCAGGACAGGACGAGGAGCCGCGGCGCGTCCGCACGCGCCGTACAGCGACTGCGCGAGGAGGAGGTCGTCGGGGCCTATGCCCGCTGGGCGCCGGTCTACGACCACATCTTCGGGCCGATCATGGACGGCTCGCGCCGCGCCGCCGTCGCCGCCCTGCCGGCAGGCGCCCGCAAGGTGCTCGAGGTCGGCGTCGGCACCGGCATCTCGCTGCCGTTCTATCCGCGCGGCGTCGATGTCGTCGGCATCGACCTCAGTCCCGACATGCTGGCGATCGCCCGCCGCCGCATCGCCCGGCACGGCCTCTCGACGTCGGCGACCGTGCACGAGATGGACGCCTCGGCGATGACCTTCGCGGACGGCGCTTTCGACGCGGTGATGGCGATGTACGTCATGACGGTGGTGCCCGATCCCGCCGCCGTGCTGTCCGAAATCCGCCGGGTGGTGAAGCCGGGCGGCCGGGTGCTGGTGCTCGGCCATTTCGCCGCCGACAGCGGGCCGAAGGCGTTCTTCGGCACGCTGCTCGCGCCGATCAGCCGGCGGCTCGGCTGGAACGCGCGCGTCACCGCCGGCTCGCTCGCCGGCCATCCCGGCCTGCGCTTCGTCGGCGACCGCCCCGCCGGGCTTTCCGGCTTCTACCGGCTGCTCGAATTCGAAGCCGAAGCCTAGGTTCGGCGCCGGAAGTTCACATGCGCGCAACCAAGCTGTGCGATCATGCTCGGAACGGCCGAAGAGGCCCGGTCGGCATCCGCCGACTGGCCCCTGCGGCACCGAACGACGCGAGGGCGGGAGGCGAACTCCCGCCGCATCGCAGCGACTGGCATGGCGGGCGGTAAAAGGCGCAGATGACGATCACCATGCCGGACAACGAAGGCGCGCCCAAGACCGGGCGCCGGCGGCTCGCCGGCCTGCTCACCCGTCGTCGCCCCACGTCGCGCGCCCAGCGCTTCTCGACCGTGCTGCGCCGCATCGGTGACGAGGCCGACGAGCGCATCTTCTTTTCCGAGCTCGCCGAAGTGTTCGGCGACCGCGTGTTCGGCGCGCTGATGTTCATCTTCGCGGTGCCGAACGTGCTGCCGCTGCCGCCCGGCACCTCCTCGGTGCTCGGGGCGCCGCTGATTCTGATCGCCGCCCAGCTCGCCGTCGGCCGGCGCACGCTGTGGCTGCCGAAGTTCATCGCCGGGCGCTCGATCCTGCGCGAGGATTTCCAGCGCCTCGTCGGTCGCACGCTGCCCTACCTGCGCCGGCTGGAGCGCTTCCTCGCGCCGCGTTTCGACGTGATGTTCGGCATCGTCGGCGACCGGCTGATCGGCATCGCCTGCTTCCTGCTGGCGGTGATCCTGTTTCTGCCGATCCCGCTCGGCAACATGCTGCCGGGCCTTGCCATCGTGCTGTTTTCACTGGCCCTGCTGCAACGCGACGGCATCGCCGCGATCGCGGGCTGGGTCGCGACGGCGGCAAGCGTCGCCGTGCTGGTCGCGATCTCCGGCGCGCTCTGGATCGCCGCCAAGGCTTTCGTCCACGCGCTGTTCTGAGGCCGGAGCGTCCGCGTCAGAGCGGCTTGCGCGCCACGAGAAACCCGTCCGACGGGCGCGCCACGGCGCGCTCGCCGAGCACCTTGTCCGCGACCCAGGCGAGGCTGTAGCCGATCGCGAGGCCGGCGTGCCAGCTCCAGCGGTGCGCGTAGTACGGCCCGCCCGCGGCGCCGCGCGTGCGCACGATCAGGAAGCGGTCGAGCCAGCCGAACAGCGTCTGGTGCGGCGACCCCGGCAGCACCTCGTTCTCCAGCACCTCGAGCCCGAACTCGGCGGCCAGCGCCGCGAACGCCGTCTCGTTCCACCAGGTGAGGTGATGCGGCGGTGCGTTGACGAGGTTGTTCGGCACCTCGGTGAGAATCGACGGATGCGTCGGCGCGCAGAGAATCAGCAGCCCGCCGGGCTTCAGCAGCCGGACGAGATCGGCGGCGAGGCCGCGCGGATCCTCGACGTGCTCGAGCACCTGAAACGCCGTCACCACGTCGTAGCTGCCCGCGGCGGCGTCCGCGTGCTGCGCGGCGGTGACGCGCAGCACGCGTGCGTCGGCCTCGGGCGGCGCATAGGGGTCGATCGCGGTGAAGTCGGCCGCCGGCACATGGCGGCCGAAGTCGCCCTCGCCGCCGCCGACGTCGAGCACCCGGTCGCCCGGCCGCACGTGGCGTGCGGCGCGCAGGAACTCCTGCCGCCGCTCGGCGCCGCGCTGCAGCAGGCCGTGCGCGTTCCAGCGCTTGTAGAGCGTGCCGTAGAAGGCGGCGTTGCCGGGAATCGGCGGGTGGAAGAACATCAGCCCGCAGTCGGACTGGTAGAGATGGACGTGGCTGAGGCCCTGATAGTGGTCGGATACGTCGACCTTGCCCATGATGCGCCAGAGATCGATCAGCAGGCTCGTCGAGATCCTCTGCACCAGCTTGCTGCGCCCGCCGGTGATGGGGCAGGGCGGCGTGCGCGGCTTCGCCGCCTTGGCCGGTTTCGCCGCCTTGCCGGATGGCCGCGGGGCGGGCGTCGCGACCGGATCCGGAACTGACTGCATGGGCTGGCGTCCGTGGTCGGGGTTGCGCGAAGCGCCCGGTAGCTGGAAGATTGCGCCGGGGCAAGGGGGAGATGGACCGCCGGCATGGTTCGCCGACGGGCGGATCGTCGGGCGGAGATCACCGTTGGCTTCGAATATCCTGTTGCTTTCGATCGGGACGCAAGGGGATTTTCTGCCCTATCTCGCCCTCGGCCGCGCCCTGGCGCAACGCGGCCACACCGTCACCATCGGCGGTCCCGCCGGGTTCCGGGCGCAGGTCGAGGAGGAGGGGCTCGCCTTCTTCACCATTGCCACCGGGCTCGGCGACGTGCTGCAGGGGCCGGTGGCCGCCATGATCGTACGGCACCGTCCGCTCGACCTGCTGCGGCTGCCGCTCGCCGTCCTCCGACTCGCCAAGGACGTGGCCGCCGATGTCGTCGCCCGCATCGTGCCGCACCTGCGCCGCGCCGACGTCGTCGTCTACCACCCGATGCTGCCCTTCGTGCCCGACGTCGCCGCGGCGATGGGGGTGTTCAGCGTCCTCGCCGCGCCGCAGCCGGTGGTTGCCACCTCGGCCTTCCCGCTCTGCGCCCTCGGCACCACGCAGCTCGGTCCGCTCAACCGCGCGAGCTACCGCCTCGTCGACCTCGAACGCCGGCTGGTCGCGAGAACCGTCGCATCGGCTGCCGGCGAGGCGGGGGTGCGGGTCGACCCGGCGCGGCGGGCGCCGCCCAACCTGGTGCTGCACGCCTACAGCCCGGCGCTGGTGCCGACCCCGGCCGACTGGCCGGCGAATGTCGTCGTCACCGGGGACTGGGTTCCCGAGGCCGAGCGCCCCTGGCGTCCGAGCCAGCCCTTCGAAGACTTTCTGTCCCGATCGCCGGCGCCGATCTTCGTCAGCCTCGGCTCGATGCTCTGGAACGCCAGGCGCAATCGCAGCATCGTGCTCGAGGCGCTGCGCCACTGGGGCGGCCGCGCCGTGCTCGGGCGCGGCTGGGGCGGCATCGAGGCGGCGGACCTGCCGGCGCACATCTATCCGGTCGGCTTCGTGCCGCACCGGCAACTGCTGCCGCGCGTCGAGGCCGTCATGCATCACGGCGGCGCCGGCACCACCGCGGCCGGCCTGCGCGCCGCCCGGCCGACGCTGGTGACGCCGATCCTGATGGACCAGTTCTTCTGGGCGCGCCGGGTGGCGGAACTCGGCGCGGGGCCCGCCCCGCTGCCGCTCGGCAAGGCCGATGCCCGGACTCTCGCGGCGCGGTTCGACGCGCTGACCGGCGATGCCGCGTATCCCGCCGCGGCCGAATCGCTCGCCGCCGCGATGGCCGCCGAGGACGGCCTCGCCCGGGCGGTCGCACTGGTCGAGGCGCGCCGCGTGCCGCCGCGGGCGGCCTGACGATCGCCGAGCGTGGCCGCCGCGTCATTTGCGCGAGACGCCTGTGCCGCTATGGTCCGATCGACGCGGCGGCGCGCACCGGCCTCTCGGAGCGCCGTTTCGAAGCGGGGAGACAACGGCATGGCGGGTGGCGCGAGCACGGGTGAACTGGTCCAGGTCGTCGCCCTGCTCGGGGCTGGCGTCGTCGCGGTGCCGATCTTCCGCCGGCTCGGGCTCGGCTCGGTGCTCGGCTATCTCGCGGCAGGCCTCGCCATCGGCCCGTTCGGCCTCGGCCTCTTCACCGACGCCGGCGCTATCCTGCACGTCGCCGAACTCGGCGTGGTGATGTTCCTGTTCATCATCGGGCTCGAGATGCAGCCCTCGCGACTATGGAACCTGCGCGCCGAGATCTTCGGCCTCGGCGCGGCGCAGGTCGCCGTCTGCGGCGCCCTGCTCACCGGCCTCGGCATCCTCGCCGGCTTTTCCTGGCAGGTCGCCTTCGTCGCCGGCATGGGCTTCGTGCTCTCCTCGACCGCCATCGTGATGCAGATCCTCACCGAGCGCGGCGAGGCCTCGACGCCGGCCGGCCAGCGGGTGATCTCGATCCTGCTGCTCGAAGACCTCGCGATCGTGCCGCTGCTCGCCCTCGTCGCGCTGCTGGCGCCGTCGGCCGAGACGGTGTCGGCGGCGGAGCGCTGGATCGAGCTCGGCATCGCCGCCGCCGCCGTCGCCGGCCTCGTCATCGCCGGCCGCTTCCTGCTCAATCCGCTGTTCCGCCTGCTCGCCGCCGCGGGCGCCCGCGAGGTGATGACCGCCGCGGCGCTGCTGGTGGTGCTCGGCTCGGCGCTCGCGATGCAGCTCGGCGGGCTCTCGGCCGCGATGGGCGCGTTCCTCGCCGGCGTGCTGCTGTCGGAATCGACCTTCCGCCACCAGCTCGAGGCCGACGTCGAGCCGTTCCGCGGCATCCTGCTCGGCCTGTTCTTCCTCGGCGTCGGCATGTCGCTCGATCTCGCCGTCATCGCGCGCGCCTGGGCCGAGATCCTCGCCCTCGTCGCCGGCTACATGGTGCTGAAGGGCCTCGGCATCTACGTCGTCGCCCGGCTGATCTGCGCCCGCCACGACGAGGCGATCACCCGCACCGCGCTGCTCGCGCAAGGCGGCGAGTTCGCCTTCGTGCTCTATGCCGCCGCCGCCGGCGTCGGGCTGCTTGACGCCGAGCTGCACGCCCGCCTCACCGCCACCGTGATCATCTCGATGGCGCTGACGCCGTTCGCGGTGATGGGGCTGCGCTTCGTCACCAGTCGGGCCGGCCAGTCGATGGACGGCGTCGACGTCGCCCACGACCTGCATTCGAGCCTGCTGCTGATCGGCTACGGCCGCTTCGGCCAGATCGCCAGCCAGCCGCTGCTCGCCCGCGGCATCGACATCTCGATCATCGACCACGACACCGACATGATCCGCGCCGCCGCGACCTTCGGCTCCAAGGTCTATTTCGGCGACGGCGCCCGCCTCGACATCCTGCACGCCGCCGGCGCCCACCACGCCCGGGCGATCCTCGTCTGCGTCGACGACAAGGTCGCCGCCACCCGCATCGTCGAGCTGTGCAAGGCGGAGTATCCGCTGACGCCGGTGTTCGCCCGCGCCTTCGACCGCGGCCACGCCATCGAGCTCGTCCACGCCGGCGCCGACCTCCAGATGCGCGAGACCTTCGAATCGGCGCTGCTGTTCGGGGCGAAGGTGCTCGAAACCCTCGGCACCGCCCGCGAGGACGTCGCCGAGGTGGTGGCCGACGTGCGCCGCCGCGATGCCGAACGCCTCGACATGCAGCTCGGCGGCGGCATCTACGCCGGCCGCGACCTGCTGCTCGGCAACCTGCCGAAGGTGCCGACCGGCCTGATGCCGCGCGAGCCCGAGCGCAGCCCGGTCGCAACCCCCGGCGATCCCTGACCGCTGCCGCCGACGCGGCGTTCCGACCCCGATCCGACGAGCCCGAGGACCCACATGACCGACCCTGCCGCCGCGCCCCGCCACGACGCCGTCTGCCGCTTCTGGCGCGAGGCCGGCCGCGAGGCCTGGTTCACCAAGGACCCGGCGTTCGACCGCCGCTTCCGCGACCGGTTCATCGACCTGCACCTCGCCGTCGCCCGCCGCGAGCACGACGACTGGATCGAGACGCCGGAAGGCGCGCTGGCGCTGATGCTGCTGCTCGACCAGTTCCCGCGCAACGTCTTCCGCGGCACCGGCCACATGTACGCCACCGATCCGCTCGCCCGCCATTTCGCCCGCCTCGCGGTCGGCAAGGGCCACCAGTTCGGCATCGAGGTCGAACTCCGGGTGTTCCTGTTCCTGCCGTTCTCGCATTCCGAGGCGCTCGCCGACCAGGAGCTCGCCGTCGCGCTGCACCGCGCCGCCGGCGACGCCGAGGGCCTGCACCACGCCCTCGGCCACCGCGACATCGTCGCCCGCTTCGGCCGCTTCCCGCACCGCAACGCCATCCTCGCCCGCGACACGACGGAGGCGGAGCGCGCGTTCCTCGACGCCGGCGGTTTTTCCGGGTGAGCACCCGCCGGCCGCGCGGCGGATGCCGTTGCGAATGCGAATGACTATAATGTGCAAGTATTTGAAATACTTGACCTTATTTCGCAACTAAGTTATTCGCGCCGCATCGGGGAGTAACCACCGCTGCCGGGCAGCGGGGTCGCGTCAACAGGCTCGCGCATCCGGCGCGTGGCGCGACCAGCCGGCGGACGCCGGCTCGGCCAGACCGTGGAGCTGATCGCCGCTGCGAGCCGGCGTCCCGCTCCCGGTCTCATGCGTTCGCCGGGTTTGCCGCCATGTCCCCCTTCACCATCCTGCTGCTCGCCGTCAGCATGTCGGTCGACGCCTTCGCCGTCTCGGTCGGCCGCGGCGCCGCCATCGGCCGTCCACGCGTCGCCGAGGCGCTGCGCACCGGTGCCGTGTTCGGCGTCGTCGAGGCGATCACGCCGGTGCTCGGCTGGCTCGCCGGCGTTGCCGCCAGCGGCATCGTCGAGGCGGTCGACCACTGGATCGCCTTCGGCCTGCTCGCCGCCGTCGGGCTGCACATGACCTGGGCCGCCGTCGCCGGCGGGGAAGGGGCGGCCGTCCCCGGCCGCTCGTGGACGGTGCTGCTCGCCACCGCCGTCGGCACCAGCCTCGACGCCATGGCGATCGGCGTCTCGCTCGCCTTCCTCGACGTCGACATCCTCGTCATCGCGCTGGCGATCGGCGCCGCCACCTTCGTGATGGCGTCGGGCGGCATGCTGGTCGGCCGGCTGATCGGCGACCGCTTCGGCCGCTACGCCGCCGCCCTCGCCGGCCTCGCCCTCATCGGCCTCGGCGTTTCGATTTTGATCGAGCATCTTAGCGCGTGAAGGTGGCGGGGGCGAAAAGGTGACATCGCCCTTGTTTGCACCTTCCGGGCTCGGAAGACGCGGAAGGGCCGGCGCACCCGGCCTCGTCCTTCGAGACAGCCGCTGCGCGGCTTCCTCAGGGTGAGGCCTTCGAGGGTTTTTCGTTTTCGCTCAGACTTTTGTCCTTTTCCCTCGTCCTGAGGAAGGCGCGCAGCGCCTGTCTCGAAGGGCGAGGCAAAAGCCGAGGCGTCCGCCGGGTCGTTCCGGCGAATGCGGCAGTCTGCCTTCAAAGGGGGAGCGGTGGTAGCAGAGGGCGGAATCGAACCGCCGACCTACGGGTTATGAGTCCGTCGCTCTAACCGACTGAGCTACTCTGCTGTGCCACAAGCGGCGGGTGAGACCCGCCCTGCCGAAGCGCCGCCGATATAAGGAGGGGGTGCCCCCGGTGTCAAGCGGAACCGGCGGCGCTGTCACCGTCGGCCGGCTCGCGGTCCAGCGCCGCGATGGCGTGGAAGAAGCTGCCCGAAACATGGCCGCGCCGGCTGCCGTCGGGGGCCGCCGCGCCGCCGTGCGCGTCGCCGACGCTGGCGAACGGCGCATCGTCGCCGCGGGCGATGATCGAGGCGTAGTGGAATTCGTGGCCCGTCAGCACGGTGCCGGCCGGCCCGAACGGGCTCGCCGCGGGAAGGCTTGCCCGACGATAGCCGAGATGCAGCTTGCGCCGGGCAAAGCTCGTCTCGACCCCGAGCAGCCCGGCCATCGGATGGCGCACGCCGTCCGCATCGGTGATCGCCTCGCCGAGCACCATGTAGCCGCCGCACTCGCCGTGCACCGGGCGGGTTTCGGCAAACGCCCGCAGGCCGGCGAGGAAGCGGCCGGCGCTAGCGAGCCGCGCTGCGTGCAGTTCCGGGTAGCCGCCCGGCAGCCAGCAGGCGTCGCAGTCGTCCGGTGGCGGCTCATCGCCGAGCGGCGAAAACGGGACGAGTTCGGCCCCCGCCGCGCGCCAGCCGGCGACGACGTGCGGATAGACGAAGCTGAACGCGGCGTCGGCGGCGAGCGCGATCCGCCGGCCCGGCGGGGGTAAAGCGGGGCCGGCCGTGTCTGCCGACGACGGCCCGGCACGCGCGGCCGACCGCACCGCGTCGAGGTCGACGTGGGCGGCGACCGCCGCGCCCATCGCGGCGAGTTTTTCGTCGAGGTCCGCCGATTCGCCGGCCTGGACGAGGCCGAGATGCCGCTCGGGCAGCACCAGCCCGTCCTGCCGCGGCACCGCGCCGAACACCGGCACGCCGAGCGCCGTGATCGCGCCGGCGGCGAGGCGGCGATGCCGCTCGGAGCCGACCTTGTTGAGGATGACGCCGGCGAGCGGCAGGCGCGGATCGAAGCTGCGCACGCCGTGCACGATCGCAGCCGCCGATTGCGCCTGGCCCGAGACGTCGAGCACGAGCAGCAGCGGCCAGCCGAACGCGGCGGCGACATCCGCCGAGGAGCCGGTGCGCCCCACCGGCCCCGGCACCCCGTCGAAGAGACCCATCAGCCCTTCCGCGATCACCAGCTCCGCGCCGAGGCCCGCCTGCCGGCCGAGACTGCCGAGCAGCGCCGGCGGCATCGCCCAGCTGTCGAGATTGAGGCTCGGCCGCCCGGTCGCGACCGCGTGGAAGGCGGGGTCGATATAGTCCGGGCCGCATTTCACCGCCGCGACCGCGACGCCGCGCGCCTTCAGCGCCTGCATCAGCCCGAGCGCGATGGTGGTCTTGCCGGAGCCCGAGCGCAGCGCGCCGACCAGCAGGCCCGGCGGCATCATCGCGCCGCGTCCTCGTCCGCGCCGGCGCGGCTGTCGCGGCCGCGGAAGCGGCGCTGGTAGTCGGCGCTGTAGAGCGCGCTCGCCGCCGCCGCCGGCCGGCCGAGCACCGGGCCGACGAGAATCAGCGCCGTGCGCTCGATCGGGTCGGCGGCGATCGCCGCCTCGATCGTCGCCAGCGTACCGCGCACGATGCGCTCGTCCGGCCAGCTCGCCCGGTAGACCACGGCGACGGGGCAATCTTCGCCATAGCTCGGGACGAGGTCCGCGACGACGCGGCCGAGGGCGTGGATCGAAAGATGCACCGCCAGCGTCGCGCCGCTCGCCGCAAAGCTGACGAGCGTCTCGCGCGGCGGCATCGCCGAGGCGCGGCCGGGGGTGCGGGTGAGAACGAGAGACTGGCCGATCTCGGGCAGCGTCAGCTCCTGCCGCAGCGCCGCCGCCGCGGCCGCGAAGGCCGGCACGCCCGGCGTCACGGTGTAGGGAATGCCGAGCGCCTCGAGCCGCGCGATCTGCTCGCCGAGCGCGCTCCAGATCGAGAGGTCGCCGGAGTGCAGCCGGGCGACGTCCTCGCCGGCGTCATGCGCCCTGACGAACTCCGCGGCGATCTCGTCCAGCGACAGCGGCGCGGTGTCGACGATGCGCGCCCCCGGCGGGCAATGCCTGAGCAGCGCTTGTGGCACCAGCGACCCGGCGTAGAGGCAGACGGGGGAGGCCGCGATCAGGTCGCGGCCGCGCAGGGTGATCAGGTCGGGCGCGCCGGGGCCGGCACCGATGAAGTGCACCGTCACGACCGCGTCCCCTCCGCCGGCGTGCCGCCGATCGCGATCGCGCAGGTGACGCCGTCCGCCGTCATGCGCGGCACGATGATCCGCGAGCCGTCGCCGGCGCCGGCGAGCGCGCAGGTTTCCGCCACCGACGGCACGCCGAACAGCTGCACCACCCGCTCCGAATGCGTCACCGTACGGTCGGAGGCCGCCTGCAGCGCCGCCTTCGGCAGGTGCACCAGCGGCAGGCCGAGCTCCAGCGCGGCCTGGGCAAACGCCGGCTCGCCGTATTTTTCCACCGGCGCGAACAGCGCCACCGGCGCCTCGGAGGCAACCCGCGCCAGCGCGCGCTGCACCAGGCTGACCACCGCCGCGACCTCGACGCCGCGCCGCGAGCCGAGCCCGACCGCGACGATCGGCATGCGTGCAGACGTCACATTGGTGCCGGCTTCGTTGCCCGGTCCGGGGCCGGATCTGCCGCCACGACCGCCACTATCGCGCATGGGGTTTCTCCCGGCGCCACTGCACCACGGTCATTGCCGGGCGGAAGGCATGGAAGCCACCGACCGGCCCGGCTCGCGCGATCGCGATCTCGGTGAGGTCGCCGCCATCCGCAGCGTAGCGGGCGGCGAGCAAAGCCTGGGTCTCCAGCGTCACCGCGTTGACCACCAGCCGGCCGCCCGGCCGCAGCGCCGCGAACGCCGCGTCGATCAGCCCCGGCACGGTGGCGCCGCCGCCGATGAACACCGCGTCGGCCTCGCCGAGGTCGCCGAGCGCCACCGGCGCCGCGCCGGTGACGACGGCAAGGTCGGGCACGCCGAGCGCGACGGCATTGCGCCCGATCCGGCTGGCGCGCGCTGCGTCCCGCTCGATCGCCACCGCGGCAAGGCTCGGGTCGGCCAGCATCCATTCGATCGCGACCGAGCCCGAGCCGGCGCCGATGTCGAACAGCATCTCGCCGCGCCGCGGGGCGAGCGCGGCGAGGGTCATCGCGCGTACCTCCCGCTTGGTGATCTGGCCGTCGTTCTCGAACCAGTCGTCCGGCAAGCCGGGCGACAGCGGCAGCACCCGGGCGCCCGGATCGGCCACGATCTCGAGCGCGACGGTGTTGAGCGGATCGGCGGGGCCGAGGTCGAACCCGGCGGCGGTGGTTTCCGTCACCCGCTCGCGCAGGCCCCCCATCGCTTCGAGCACGGTGAGCCGCGACGAACCGAAGCCCTCGGCGCTGAGCAGCTCCGCCAGTCGCCGCGGCGTCTCGCCGTCCCACGACAGCGCGAGCAGGCGCGCGCCGGGGTGGAGATGGCGGCGGACCTGCGCCAGTGCCCGTCCGTGCAGCGAGAGGCGCACCACGTCCTGCCCGGCCCAGCCGAGTCGGGCGCAGGCGAGCGCATAGGCGGACGGCGCCGGCAGGCACAGCATTTGGCCCGCATCGACGAGGCGCGTCAGCAGCGAGCCGACGCCGTGGAAGAACGGATCACCGGTCGCCAGCACCACCACCGCCCGCCCGCGCCGGGCGAGGATCGCCGGGAAGGCATCGGTGAGCGGCGACGGCCAGGTGAGCGTCGCCGCGCCGGGCGCGATCAGATCGGCCGCGAGGGCGAGGTGCCGCGCGCCGCCGACGACGAGGTCCGCCCCGGCGACCAACCGCCGCGCCGCGGGCGACAACCCGTCAACGCCGTCCTCGCCGAGCCCGACGATGCCGAGCCAGCGGCCTGCGGCGGCTGAAGCGGGAACTCCGGCAGCCGCGGGCCGCGGCGCGGCCGCGTTCACGAGGCCTCCGCGAGATCGCCGCGCGCCGCCGCCACGCTGCGCGGCGTCAGCAGCACGTCGCGGCCGCCGGCGGAAAACCACCGCGTCTCCGACGAACCGATCAGCACCAGCGTCGCCATGTCGGCGACGCCGGGATCGGCGTCGCCGAGCGTCGTCACCACGATGCGCTCGTCGGGGCGGCCGACGGCGCGGGCAAAAGCCACGGGGGTCGTCCCCGCCTTCAGCCCGCGCAGCAGCGCGAAGGCCTGATGGATGCGGTCGGGCCGGGCTTTGGAAGCGGGGTTATAGAGCGCGACGACGAAGTCGCCGTTTGCTGCCGCCGTCAGCCGGCGCTCGACCAGCGCCCAGGGCTTCAGGTTGTCGGAGAGCGAAATCGCGCAGAAATCATGGCCGAGCGGCGCGCCGAGCCGGGCAGCGGCCGCCTGCATCGCGCTGATGCCCGGCAGCACGCGAACCTCGACGCCGGCGGGTAGCCCGTCGACCTCGATCGCCTCATAGACGGCGGCGGCCATGGCGAAGATGCCCGGATCACCGCCCGACACCACCGCGACCTGCCGCCCCGCGGCGGCGAGGCGGAGCGCATGGCGGGCGCGGTCGAGCTCGACGCGGTTGTCGCTGGCGTGCCGGGCTTGGCCGGGTCGCTCCGGGCAGCGCGCGACATAGGGCTGGTAGCCGACGAGGTCGGTCGCGGCCGCGACGGCGTCCGCGGCTTCCGGCGTCAGCCAGCAGTCCGGCCCCGGGCCGAGGCCGACCACTGTGAGGTGCCCGCCCGCGGCGCCGCTCATGGCCGCCGCCCGTTGCCGGGGATCAGCACCAGCGAGAAATACGGCGCGCTGTCGTCGGTCTTTTCGATAAGCGGCAGCACGGTCTCACCGGCCATGGTGCCGCGCTCGACATAGACGGCGCGCTCCAGCAGCCCGGCGGCCGCAACGGCTGCGCGCACCTTCGGGAAGTTGGTGCCGAGCTTCATGATCACGGCGGCGTCGGTGGTGGCGAGCCGGCGCGTCAGGTCGGCCTCGGGCAGCGTGCCCGGCAGCACGGTGAGCACGTCGTCGCCCCAGGTGATCGGCTGGCCGGCCGCGGTCCAGCAGCCCGACATGCCGGTGACGCCCGGTGTGATCGCAGTGCGGAAGCGGTCCTTCAGGCGGATGTAGAGATGCATGAACGACCCATAGAACAGCGGGTCGCCCTCGCAGACCAGCACCACGTCGCGCCCGGCGCCGAGTTCCAGCGCCACCGCGGTCGCCGCCTCGGCATAGAAATCGGCGAGCGCGGCGTTGTAGGCGGGGTCGGCATGCGCGATCTCGGTCGTCACCGGATAGTAGAGCGGCAGCTCGCGCACCCCCGGCTGCAGCCAGCGGTCGACGATGGTGCGGGCGTGGCCGCGCCGGCCTTTTTTCGCGAAGTAGGCGACCACCGGGCTTTCCTGCACGAGTCGCACCGCGCGCATCGTCAGGAGTTCCGGGTCGCCGGGCCCGAGGCCGACGCCGTGCAACGTTCCGGCGACGACGGTCGCCGCGTCGCCGGGGTCGGTCGCCGGCAGGTTGGGGTCGATCATGTTCATTCGGCGTCGCTCGCGAGCGCGTTGACGGCGGCGGCGGCCATGGCGCTGCCGCCCTTGCGGCCGCGCACGATCAGCGCCGGTGCGCCGCCGTGGGCAAAGAGGGCGTCCTTCGATTCCGCGGCGCCGACGAAGCCGACCGGCATGCCGATCACCGCGGCGGGCGGCGCGGCGCCGGCGTCGATCATCTCGAGCAGGCGGAAGAGGGCGGTCGGCGCGTTGCCGATCGCCACCACCGACCCGGCGAGCCGCTCGCGCCACAGCTCCATCGCCGCGGCGGTGCGCGTGGTGCCGAGTTCGGCGGCGAGGCCCGGCACGCGCGGATCGTCGAGCGTGCAGATCACCTCGTTGCCGGCCGGCAGCCGCGCCCGCGTCACCCCGTTCGCCACCATCTTGGCGTCGCAGAGGATCGGTGCGCCCGCGCGCAGGGCGGCTTTCGCGGCGAGCACCGCGCCGGGCGCAAAGGCGATGTCGGCGGCGGCCTCGACCATGCCGCAGGCGTGGATGATCCGCACCGCCACCTTCTCCTCCGCGGCCGAGAAGCGCGCAAGCTCCGCCTCGGCGCGGATGATCGCGAACGACCGGCGATAGATCGCCGCGCCGTCGCGCTCGTAGTCGTAGGCTGGGGCGGTGCCAAGCGTCGTCACGGGGTCGGTCGTCCTGTTGCCGCGCCGGCGCCGATCAGCGCCGCGGCGTCGTTGAGCGAAAGGCCGCGCTGCGTCGGCGCCGCGTCGGCCCTGCCGTTTTCTATCAGATCATAGGCGCCTGCGCGCCCGACCAAAGTGTAGCGAGCCGGTGCCGAGCGTGCACAGCCCTTCGCGCAGCCCGAGACGTGCAAGGTCTCGCCCCGCAGCAGCGGCGCGAGCGTCGCCGCCGCGCCGCGGGTCTCGGCTTCGCCCGCGTTGCAGTCCGGCGCGCCGGGACAGGCGTCGACGCCGAGCCGCGGATCGTCTTGGCGCGTCACCAGCCCCAGCGACGCCGCCAGCGCCAGCGCCGCAGCGTCCGCGCCGGCGAGAATCAGCCCCCGCCACGGCGTCGGCCGCACGCCCCCCGGCGCCAGCGCCGCGAGCTTCGCAAAGTCCGCCGCCGCAATCCGCCCGAACGGCGCCGCGATGCCGACATAGGCGGGATGCACGCCGAGAGCCGCCCGCTGCGCCACCGATCCTGCCGTGAGATCGGACGTTTCCGCCGCCGGGTCTGCTGATCCTGCCATGAGCTTCGGCGCAGGCAATACTGGCTCCCGATCCCCGGCGCCCGCCAAAATTCCCTTCTCCCCTTGCGGGAGAAGGTGGCTGCGTAGCAGCCGGATGAGGGGTTCCGCCCCGACCTCCCGCACCAGCCCCGCCATCCGCCGCGGCCCGCCCGCAGTGCCGAGCTCCAGAAACCCCCGCGCGAGCCGCCCCGCGACCGCCGCGGCCGCCGCGGCCTCGACCAGCCCGAGCGGCACGGCACTCGCCGCGTCCCCGCCGACCGCAACCAGCACCCGCGCCCCGGCCCCGGTCATGACCCCCGTCAGCCGGATATCCGCCGCCACGTCGCCGAGCGGCAGCGCGCCGCCCTCGTCGACCAGAAACCCGAACTTCTGCGGCAGCGCGCGCAGCGCGTCGTCACCCGCGAGCACCGCCTCCAGCGCCGCCACGAGTCCCACGCCATCGATGATCGCCGTCGCATCGAGCCCGGCGAGCGGCGGCGCGATGATGTTGCGGATGCCCTCGCTCTCGGCATCCGGGTCGAGCAGCCCGAACCCGTCCAGCGCATCGAGCAATGCGGGGAACGTCGCCTCGCCGACGCCGCGCAGTTGCAGGTTGGCGCGGCGGCTGATGTCGATCAGCCCGTTGCCGTGCGTCGCCGACAGCGTGGCGAGGGCCAGCGCCTGTTCTTGCGTGAGTAGCCCGCCGTGCGGCCGCACCCGCACGATCAGCCCGTCGCCGCTCGCCATCGGCCGCCGCGCGCCGGGGCACCAGCCCTTGACGCGGGACGCCGCGGCCGTGTCGCCGGCGGCCGGCATCGGCAGCGCGCTCATCGCGCCGCCTCGGCGGCCGGGCCGAGCACCTCGGCGAGCCGGCCGGCGACGGAGTTGCGCCGCGTCGGCCAGTAGCCGCGCCGGATCGCGGCGTCGAAGCTGCGCGCCGCCGCCTGTGTGGCGGCAGGGTTGGCGTCCAGCATGAAGCGGCGCACCGCTTCGTCGCCGAGCGTCGCGTCGAATAGCCGGTCGAAGGCACGCGGCGGCACCGCGTCGGTGGTGGCGGCAAAGGCAAAAAGGTTGCCGATCGTCTCGGCGATCTCGGCGGCGCCGCGGTGGCCGTGCCGCATCTGGCCGGCGAGCCAGCGCGGGTTGGTCGCCCGCCCCGCGACGACGCGGGAGATTTCCTCTTCGAGCGTGCGCACCTTGGTCGCCTCGGGCCGGGTGGCGTCGACGTGGTAGAGCGCCGGCCGCCGGCCCATGCTCGTCGCGGCCGCGGCAAAGCCGCCGGTGTGCTCGGCGAAGGCGTCGGCGTCGAGCACGTCCTGCCCGGCAAGGTCGTGCACGTGCACGAAGGCGTCCGCCCCCTGGATGCGCTCGGCGAGGGCCGCATCGGCAGCGATCCCCTCGCCGTCGCGGCCATAGGAAAAGCCGCTCGCCGCGAGATAGCCGGCGCCGAGGGCGGCGCGATCCTCGAAGGCGTCGGTGGCGATGGCCGCGCCGATGCCGACGCCATAGGCGCCCGGCGCCGTGCCGAACACGCGCGGGCCGTCGTTGGCCGCCAGCGGATTGTCCTCCGGCGCCTCGTCCAGCGCCGCGACGCAGCCCACTGCTGAGTCGAACAGCCGGATCTGCGGCTCGAACACGTCGCGGAACAGCCCGGAGATGCGCAGCGTGACGTCGACGCGCGGCCGGCCGAGCCGGGCCGGCGAAATCACCTCGAAGCCCGAGACGCGCGCCGTCGCCGGATCCCACACCGGGCGGACGCCGAGGAGAGCGAAGGCCTGCGCGAGGTCGTCGCCGCCGGTGCGCATGGTGGCGCTGCCCCAGAGGTCGATCACGATCCGCCGCGGCCAGTCGCCGTGGTCCTCGGCATAGCGGCGGACGACCTCTTCCGCCGTGCGCCGGCCGATCTCCCAGGCGGTGCGCGTCGGCACCTGGCGCGGGTCGACGGTATAGAGATTGCGCCCGGTAGGCAGCACGTCGAGCCGCCCGCGCGCCGGGGCGCCGGCCGGGCCGGGGGCGACGAAGCGGCCGTCGAGGGCGGCGAGCAGCCCGTCGCGCTCCGCCGACGCCGAGGCGTGCAGCAAGTCGGCGACGTCGTTCGTCTCGCGCCCGGTGCCGGCCGCAATGCCGGCGGCCGCGGTCTGGCGTAGTGCGGCTTCCGCGGGCCGGGCGAACACGTGCAGCCCGTCGCCGATCCGCATGTCCTTGACGTCGCAGAGCCAGGCGTCGAGCCGGGCGAGCTTCTCGGCCCGGTCGAGGTCGTCGGTCAGCCCGCCGTCGGCGGCGAGCCCGCTCTGCGCGGCCGCGTCGAGGATCGAATCCGCGAGGCGGCTCGCCCGGCGCGGGTCCAGCGTCTGCGCCTGCGCGAACTCGTCGAGCAGCGCCTCGATCTCGGCCGCCGCGCCGTGCAGCCCGGCCTCCACGAGCGGCGGCGTCAGGTGGCCGAGGGTGAGCGCGGCGATCCGGCGTTTCGCCTGCGCCGCCTCGCCGGGGTTGTTGACGATGAACGGATAGATCACCGGCAGCGCCCCGGTCAGCACCCGCGGCGCGCAGGTCGCCGTCAGCGCCACCGCCTTGCCGGGCAGCCATTCCAGCGTGCCGTGCGTGCCGAGGTGGATCATCGCGTCGGCGGCGAACACATGCCGCAGCCAGAGATGGAACGCGACATAGCCGTGCGAGGGGGCAAGGTTCGGGTCGTGATAGTCGCCGGCCCGCGCGGCCCGCCGGCCGCGGTCGGGCTGCACGGCGATGGCGAGTTTGCCCGCGACGTGCACGGCGAGGCGGAACGCGCCCTCCGCCACCGCCGCATCCGCCTCCGGCCGGCCCCAGGCGGTCTCCACCGCCGCGCGAAACGCGTCCGGCAGCGCCGCGAACAGGCGGGCATAGTCGGCGAGCGGCAAGGTCACGGTCATCGTCCGCGCCTCGAGCCCGCGGATCAGGTCGGCCGCCTCCGGCAGCGCGGCGATGTCGTAGCCGGCGCGCCGGAGATCGTCCGCGATCGCCGCAATGCTCGCCGGCCCGTCGAGCCCGACGGCATAGGCGGTGCGCCCGCCCTTCGCGGGATAGTCGGAGAGCACCAGCGCCAGCCGGCGCGCGGCGCGCGGCGCGCGCCCGAGCCGCGCCCAGCCGGCGGCGAGCGCCGCCGCATGGGCGATGCCGTCCGGCTCCGGCCGGTGCGTCACCCGGGAGAACTGCAGCGTGTCCGAGCGCGCACCCGCGCTCTTGAACGAGGCCGCGCCGGCGATCAGCCGGCCGTCGACCTCGGGCAGCACCACGTTCATCGCGAAATCGGCGGCGCCGAGGCCGCGGGCGCTGGTCGTCCAGGCGTCGTGGAAGGTAGTCGCCAGCGCCACCTGCAGCACCGGCACGTCGGCGCGGTCGAGCACGGTGCCGCCGTCGTCCTGCCGCGCGGAAAAGGCGGTGGTGTTGAGCACGACGGCCGGCGCGGTCTCCGCGATCAGCCCGGCGACCACGGCGACGGCGGCCGGGTCCTTCAGGCTGGTGACATAGACCGTGGTGACGGCAAAGCCTTCGCCGAGCAGCGCGTCGGCAAGGGCTGCCACCGGCGCGCCGTCGCCGGCCGCGAGCACGGAGCGGTAGCAGACGACGAGGGCCGCCGGCGCCCCGGCGTCCGCCGCCCGGCAGGCCGACAGCCAGCGCCCGGCCGCGATCATCGGCGCCGGCTCGGGCACGATCGCCGGCCGGCCGAGCCGGTCGTTCGCGAAGCTGAGCACCGCGGCGGCGTTGTCCGGTCCGCCGTGCTGGAACCAGCCCCAGATCCGGCGGAGGTCTGCTTCCGGCAAGGTGGAAGCGGCGTCGAGCCGCGGGTCGGGCCGGTAGTCGCCCGGCACGACGGCCAGCATCACGCCGTGCCGCCGCGCCGCGGCGGCGAGTTCGTCGACGCCGTAGCGCCAGTAGTCGAGCCCGCCGAGGCAGCGCACGATGACGAGCCGCGAGCGCGCCGCGACGCTCTCGACGTAGAGGTCGACCGAATAGGGATGCAGCAGGTCGGCGATCCGCGCGAGGCGCAGCGTCGGCGGCGCAAGGCCGCCGGCTACGGCCGCCTCGTGCGCCCCTGCCAGCAGCGCGAGGTCGGAATCGCTGAACGACAGGATGACGAGCTCCGCCGGGCTCTGGCCGAGATCGACCGCCTGGACGGTATCGTCCAGCGACCGGATCTGCTCGGCGAGCACATGCATCGCGCGTCTCCTTGCCCGAGGGCCTCAGGCGGCGATCGCCGCCTCGATCGCGGCGCGGTCGAGGCCCTTCTCGCCGATCACGACGAGCCGGCTCTGCCGCGGCCGGTCCACCGACCACGGCACATCGTACTGGTGCCGGAAGCGCGTGCCCACACCCTGCACCAGCAGGCGCATCGGCTTGCCGGTCACCTCGACGAAGCCCTTGATGCGCAGCACGTCGTGGTCGGCGGCGATGCCCGAGAGCTTGTCCACCAGCGCTTGCGGGTCGTCGGTGGCGGCGATCTCGACGACGAAGCTGTCGAAGTCGTCGTGGTCGTGCTCCGGCTCGGCGTCGTGGTGCGAGGGGCGGGCGGCGAGGTCGTCCTCGGCGGCGGCGCCGAGGCCGAGCAGGATCGCGGTCGCGACCCGGCCTTCCTCGGCCTCGACCAGCTTCACCGCCCGCGGCACGATGCCCGTGATCGCCGCGGCGATGTCGGCGCGCTCGCCGGCGCTGACGAGGTCGGACTTGTTGAGCACCACGAGGTCGGCCGAGAGCAACTGGTCCTCGTAGACCTCCTCCAGCGGATTGTCGTGGTCGACGGCATCGTCCGCCGCCCGCTGGGCGAGCACCGCGTCCGGATCGTCGGCGAAGCGCCCGGCGGCGACCGCCGCGGCGTCCACCACCGCGATCACGCCGTCGACCGTGAGCCGGCTGCGGATCGGCGGCCAGTCGAACGCCTTCAGCAGCGGCTTCGGGAGTGCGAGGCCGCTCGTCTCGATCACGATGTGCTCGGGCGGGTTGGCATTGCCGAGCAGCCCCTCGATCGCGGGGACGAAGTCGTCGGCGACGGTGCAGCAGAGGCAGCCGTTGGCGAGCTCGACGATGTTCTCTTCCGTGCAGCTCTCCACGCCGCAGGCGCGCAGGATGTCGCCGTCGACGCCGACGTCGCCGAACTCGTTGACGATCAGGCCGAGGCGGCGGCCGCCGGCGTGCTCGATCAGGTGGCGGATCAGCGTCGTCTTGCCCGCACCGAGGAAGCCGGTGACGATGGTGACGGGGATTTTGCCGGCGGCGCCGGGCTTCTGGGCGGATGTGGTCATTCGGCGGCCTCCGATGGCGCGGTCGAAGAGGAAACGGGGGCGGCGCGGACGTCGGCCACCCCGAGCGGGGAGGGCGGAATCCGGGCAACGACGCCCTTCTTGAAGCACTGCGGCCGCTCGCGCCACGGCACGATGCCGTCGGGCGCTTCGCGGTAGGCGAGGGCGCCCGCGACGATCTCGTCGAGATGCGCCGCGAGGTCGAGGTCGCCGATCACATAGGTCCAGCGCCGCCCGCCGGAGAGGGCGATCGTGCCGGGCCGCTTGCACACCGACAGGCACTCGGTCGCCGTCACCGCAATGCCGGCGACGCCGGCGAGCCGGTCGGCCAGCGCGGCATGAAGCGGCTCGCCGGGGCGCTCGAAATCGCCGCTCTCGCCGATGGCGCGGCGGCAGGTGGTGCAGACGAACAGGGTGACGTCGGTCGGGTCGGCTCGGTCCATCGCCGGCTCCTCTGGCATGCGCAAAGCGACCGGCGGGCCGCTGCGGCGCCGGCAGCGATGCCGGGCCGCGACGACCCGCCGCGCGCGAGGAACGGGATCAGGCGGCGGCGAGCCGGGGCTCGCCGCGATGCCACAGCATCCCGACGGCGGCGCCGATCGAGAGCCACAGCACGGCGGAGACGACCAGCGAAGCCGACGCGAACTGCGCCGCGAGCTCGGCCGGCACCGGGCTTTCCATCACCGGCGGATGCGGCGCGCCGATGACGTGCGGCCCGACCAGCAGCGCGGCGCCGATCGCCCTCGAAACGAGCGACGGCGCCCGGGCGACGAGATAGAGCCCGAAGCCGGTGGCGAGCACCGTGCCGAACCACCAGATCTGGCGCGCCTCCACCGCCGCGGCGCTGGCGCCCGGCAGTTCCGGCGGCAGGCCGAGCGCCGGGGCGAGCCCGGTGGCGAGGAAGCCGCCGACGGCCCAGGCGGTCGCGGTGCGCGGCGTGATCGTCTCGCCGGCGACGGTCATCGCCGCGACGAGAATCAGCGCGAAGCCGATCGCGGTGACGATGGTGGACAGCGCGGTCGACAGCGTGCGCTCGAGGCCGTCGGCCGGCATCCACGCCTCGGGGTCGTGGCTGTGCCCGACCTCGGCCACCGCGTCGGCGCCGTGGTGATGCGGCGTCGCCGCGGCCTCGGCGCTCGCATGGTCGTGCGGCGCGATCTCGGCCGGCGCGCCTTCGTAGGATTCGGCGGCGATGATCAGCGGTGTGGTGGTGAAACCCTGCACCACGGCGACGAGCACGCCGGCGATTAGCCCGGCGAGCAGGCAGACCCAGAAGATCCGGTTCAGCATGACAGCCTCCCTCGATTT
The DNA here is from genome assembly GCF_015904235.1 of Methylobrevis albus. Lineage (GTDB taxonomy): Bacteria > Pseudomonadota > Alphaproteobacteria > Rhizobiales > Pleomorphomonadaceae > Methylobrevis_A > Methylobrevis_A albus. Next base: position 16,598 of record NZ_JADZLT010000036.1, on the reverse strand, counting down.
CCCTGCGCTCAGTGGCAGGGGAAGCTGAGGGCGTGGCGCGTGTCGTGCGCCGCGTTGTGCAGCACGTCCGGCATCGCGAACCCGGTCGTGAAGACGAGGGCGGCGCCGACGACGAGCGCGCAGAGCGCGGCTTTCAGGGCCTCCGCACGGGCCGGTGCGGCAGTGGAAACGGTCTGGGTCGTCATCTTGGTGTCCTTCCTTGCCGCCCCACCGGCGGCCGGTTCGGAGTGGGGTTGCGACGGCAGGTCTCCTGGCTCACGTCCCTGACGCCACCGCCTTCCCGGACCGAATCGTCCAGTGGCATCGTGGCGGCGCCGAAAACGCCTACAGTTGCGGGGGCAGCCGCGGTGTTGGACCGCGTTCCCTTTTCACCTCGTCTCCGAGGCACCGTCGCGCGGAGATTAGCCGCGCCCCCGGTGTCACGCAACGCACAAACCGCGCCGGGCCGCGGCGGGGTCGTTTGGCCGCGGGGATTGCGGCGCCGGCCCGCCGATGCCATCTCCACGTCGCACGCGACAGGAGAGCCCGGATGGACATCGCCGACGACCACGCCTCGCCCGAGGCCGAGCGCCACCGGGCGAAGATGGCGAAGCGCAAGGCGGTGCAGGACGCCGAGGTCGCCTCGAAGTCCATTACCGAGAAGGGCCTGCTGATCGTCCACACCGGCCCGGGCAAGGGCAAGTCGACGGCCGCCTTCGGCCTCCTGCTGCGCGCGCTCGGCAACGGCTGGCGCGTCGGCGTGGTGCAGTTCGTCAAGGGCGCCTGGGACACCGGCGAGCGCCGCGCGGTGGAGCGCTTCGGCGACCAGGTGACGTGGCATGCGATGGGCGAGGGCTTCACCTGGGAGACCCAGGACCGCGACCGCGACGTCGCCGCCGCCCGCCGCGCCTTCGAGAAGGCCGAGGAACTGATGGCCGACCCCGGCATCCGCCTCGTGATTCTCGACGAACTCAACATCGCGCTGCGCTATGACTATCTGCCGCTCGCCGAGGTGGTTGAGGCGCTCGTCGCCCGCCGCCCCGATCTCAACGTCGTCGTCACCGGCCGCAACGCCAAGCCCGAACTCGTCGCCGCCGCCGATCTCGTCACCGAGATGGGGCTGGTAAAGCATCATTTCGCGGCCGGCGTGAAGGCGCAGCCGGGGATCGAATTCTGAGCCGTGCGGCCGCGCGGCCGCTGTTCGGCCGCCCGGCCCTTGCTCGCCCGCGACCTGCGCTGGCCGTCTCATCAAAACGTCATATTTCCTGACCTTTGATGCGACGACCGGTGAACAAAACCCGGCGCTCGCCGTTGCTCAGTCCGTCCTCCCGCCCGATCGGATGCTCATGACCGCCAGTGCCCCCCGCCGCAAGGCCCTCGTGATCGTCAACCGCCGGGCGCGGCGCGGCTCCGAGGCGATCGACGACGCGCTCGACCGGCTCGACGACGGCGGCATCGACCTCGTCGCCGTCGAGAGCGCCGAGCCCGAGGCGATCGCCGACCACATCGAGCGCCACCGCGCCGACATCGACCTCGTCATCGCCGGCGGCGGCGACGGCACGTTGAACGGCGTCGCGCAGTTGCTGCACGGCGGCGAGCTGCCGCTCGGCATCCTGCCGCTCGGCACCGCCAACGACCTCGCCCGCACCCTCGGCATCCGGCCGGAGCTCGACCACGCCGTCGACGTGATCCTCGCCGGCCACATCCGCCGCCTCGACCTCGGCGAGGTCAACGGCCGCGTGTTCTTCAACGTCGCCAGCCTCGGCTACAGCGTCGAACTCGCGAAAAACCTCACCTCGGAGGCGAAGAAGCGCTGGGGCGCGTTCGGCTATGCCATCGCCGCCATGCGCGTGCTCGGCCAGATGCGCCCCTTCACCGTGTTCATCGAGGAAGGCGGCGTCACCCGCCGGGCGAAGACGCTGCAGATCGCCGTCGGCAACGGCCGCTTCTATGGCGGCGGCATGGTGGTGGAGGAGAGCGCCCGTCCCGACGACGGCTCGCTCGACGTCTACAGCCTCGAATTCGAGAACTGGTGGCAATTGCCCGCCATCGTGCCGGCGCTGCGCCGCGGCCAGCAGGGCCGGCACCCGGCGGTGCGCACGCTGAAGACCCACGAGCTGACGATCCGCGCCCGCCGCCCGCACCAGGTCAACGCCGACGGCGAGATCGTCACGGTGACGCCGGCGACCTTCAAGGTGGTGCCGAAGGCGATCGGCATCTACGCCCCGCTCGACATCGGACTGAAGTAGGCCCCGGCGGCGGCGGCCGCCGTCGGCGGCGGATCAGAAGTAGATCCCCATCCGGGCCGCGTGCACCCGCGGCGCCCGGATCGGCGGCACCAGCGAGCGGCCGACCGGGAAGCCGCCCTCCGGCAGGGTGAACACCGGCCGCGCGCCGGTCCGCAGCTCCAGCAGCCGCGCGACACGGTCGGCGGTCTTCGGGTGCGTGCGCAGCAGCGACGGTTCGGGGACGCGCGCGCCCGGCAGGGTGAGGCCCTCCCAGAGCCGGCCCTGGATCCGCTCCAGTCGCACCAGCGCCCGCGCAAGGCCTTCCGGATCGCCGGTGAGGTGCGCCGCGCTGAGGTCCGCCTCGAACTCCCGCGTCCGCGACAGCGCGAGTTGCAGCAGCCCGCCGATGGTGGGGGCGAGCAGCAGGATCGCGATGCCCGGCAGCGGCATCGCGATGCCGCCCATCAGGAAGGCCGGCAGCGAGACGAGCAGCATCACGAAGCCGGCGAACGACATCACGCTGGTCATCCGGCTTACCATGTCGGCGAGCGCCATCACCTTGATGTCGCCGGCCGCGATGTGGCTCACCTCGTGCGCCATCACGGCGGCGAACTCACGCGCGCTCATCGTGCGGATCAACCCGTCGGTGACAGTGATCGCGGCGTCGTCGCGCGTGCCGACGGCGAAGGCGTTGAGCAGCTTGCTCGGCAGGTAGTGCAGTCGCGGTGCCCGCGGCAGGCCGGCGCGGGCCCCGAGGTCGGCGACGAGGCGCTGGCCCTCGGGAAACACCGTCGGCGGCAGCGGCCGCGCGCCATAGAGCTTCAGCACGAGCCGCGGCGAGACGTGCGTCGCGCCCCAGAGCGAGGCGCCGCCGAGGATCGCCGCCCAGAGCACGCCGGCCTCGCCCGCGAGCACATAGGCCGACAACGCCAGCAGCCCGAGGCTGCCGGCGACGAGCAGCCAGGTGTGCAGCGTGTTGCGCAGCCGGTTGCGCCGCAGCGCCGCCGCGTGGAGGAGGGGGGTATCGGTCATGCACCCGATATGGCGGTCGCGGGCGCCGGCGGAAAGAGGCGCCGGGCCCGCGCGGGTGCGGATTTCCCCTAGTTCGCGACCAGCACCTCGCTGCAGGCGGGCGGCAGGTCGGCGAGGGTGACGGGCTTCGGCGGCTTCGGCGGCGGCGCGCCGGGCTTGGCATAGGGCGCGTCGGTGAACCAGTAGGCGAGGTCCTTGCCGCAGCCGTCGCCCGGCGGCGGCGCGTCCTGCGCCTTGCAGCCGGCGGACCCCGCCGGGCAGCCGATACGGACGTGGAAATGATAGTCGTGGCCGTACCACGGGCGCACCTTGCGCAGCCAGGCGCGGTCCTTGCCGGCGCCCTCGCACATCGCCTGCTTGATCGCCGGGTTGACGAAGATGCGCGCCACCGCCCGGTCGGACGCCGCGGCCTTGACGATCGCGAGATGCGCCGCGGTCCAGATCTTCGGGTCGACCGACTTCTTGTCGGCGCCGAGCATCGAGGTTGCCTGGATCGTCTCGCGCTCCTTGCGGCTGAGCTCGCGCCGCGGCATCGGGTTCAGCCAGATGTCGGCGTCGAGGCCGACCTGGTGGCTCGAATGCCCCGTCAGCATCGGACCGCCGCGCGGCTGCGCGAGGTCGCCGACGAGCAGGCCGTTCCAGCCGACCTTCGGCGCCGTCGCCGCGAGCCGTTCGAGGAAGGCGATCAGCTCGGGGTGGCCCCAGTTGCGGTTGCGCGACAGCCGCATCACCTGCCACTGCGGCCCGTTCACCGGCAGCGCCACCGCGCCGGCGAGACAGCCGCGCGCGTAAGAGCCGATCGCCCGCGCCGCGAGCGGGGCAGGTGCTGCGGCCGCCCCGAACAGCTCTTTCGCCGGCGTATCCGAGGCGGCAAGCGCCGGGCTCCCCGTGAGGGCCGCACCAAGCAGCGCGCCGGCGAACGCCAGCCGCCGCAGGATCCCGAAGACCGATCCGCTCATCGTCGCCGATCCCTTCCGCAGCCGGCGCTCAGCGCCCGGCGGCCTCGTGCTCCCCAGCAGGCCGGATGATAGCGCAGCGGCGGCCCCGGTGGGTTAACCAAAGGTTAAGCCGGCAGCCGAGGGCGGGTCGTCCCTCACTTTCTCGACGCGCGGCGACATGCGAGAAAGATTCCCCGCCATTCAGCGAGTCGCTCTCATGACCGTCTCTTCCCGCACGATCACCCGCGCCGGTTCCGCCGGCTCGCCGCTTCGCCTCGCCTTCGTCGCCGGCGGCCTCGTCGCAGCTCTCGCCGCGCTGTCGGGCTGTGCGACGCTGTCGCAGGAGCAGTGCCGGTCGGGCGACTGGGTTTCGATCGGGCGCATCGACGGGGAGAAGGGCGAGCCGTTCGAGCGGATCGCCGAGCACGACAAGGCCTGCGGCCGCTTCGGCATCACCGTCGACCGCGCCGCCTATTCGGCCGGGCGCGACGCCGGGCTCGGCCAGTTCTGCCGCCCGGCGCGCGGCTTTGCCATGTCGCTCGCCGGCGAGGCCTATCGCAACGTCTGCCCGCCGGCGCTGGAGGGGCCGTTCCTCGCCGGCTACGACATCGCCCGTTACGCGGGCACGGCGCGCAGCGCGGCCAAGGCGGCGGAGGCCGAGGCGAACCGCGCGCGGAACGACCTGCGCGAGATCGAGCGCGACCTCGACCGGGTCGGCGCGGAGATCGCCACCGCCGAGGGCGAGGCGCGCGCCGAACTCGACCGGCGGCGACGCCGGCTGTCCGACCGGCGCTTCGAGGTCCGCTTCGACCTGATGCGAGCCGAGCGCGAGGCCGACCGGGCCGCCGATGCGGCACGTTACGCCGAGGCCGAAGCGCGCGCCCGCTTCGTTGCCGCCTTCGGCATCCCACCGGCCTGAGGCGGCCTGAGGCGGGCTGGGGCTCAGGCCCCGCCGGTCCCGGTGCCATTTTCCAGGATCGACCACACCGCGATGCGCTCACGGCTGCGCGCGTCATAGAGCTCGTAGACGCCGTTGCCCGGGGACACGACGTAGCCGATCGCTTCCTCGGACACGTGGACGAGCACGTCCGGCCAGGTTCGCCCGCCGAGCTCGATGTCCTTCAGCGCGTGCGACCAGTGCTGGAAGGTCCGGCCGGCCTTCTTCGCCAATGCATGGCCGAGCCTGAACGAGGCATCCTTCATCCGCTCGGCGAGCGCGGCCGCCTGCTGCGCCTCGCGCCGGGCGGCGAGCGCCGGATCGGCGGCGAGCTCGTCGAGCCGCCGCGCAAAAGCCTCCGCCGGCAGCACCTCGACCTCGGGGCGCGCCACCAGCCACGGCGTCATGATCCCGGTCAGCGGGGCGGTGCGATGCAATTCGAAGAAGCGGGTGTCGAGCGCCTCGATCGCCGGGTCGATGGTGCCGAAGCCGGCGCCCTTGCGGATCGCTTCGGCGCGGGCGGGGTCGCGGGCGAGGATGGCGCAGAGCTCGTCGAAGGCGGCGAGATAGTCGGCGGCGCCCATTGCGGCAAGGCCCGCACGGGCGAAGCGCCAGGTGTTCTCGTGCCCCGCCGCATTGTGCGTGAACTGGCCGTGGCCGCCGTTCAGCACCTGCTGGTAGTAGAAGTCGGCGCTGTAGACCATGGCGTATTCGGCCGGAATCTCGTCCATCATGTAGCCGTGCCTGAAGCACAGGAAGTTCACGACCTCGATCACCTGGCCGACGACGGCATAGGCGTCGCTCGACCGGATCGCCGGCTCGGAGAGATAGATCTTCGGCACCGGCGGAACCCGGCCGTGGCCACCGCCGCCGCGGTTCGGCGGTGCGCGCGGCGGCTCGCCGCCGCCGCTGCGGCCGGACACCGGCGGCACGGCCGTGCGCGGCGCACCGATCGGGACGTCGTCGCCGCGCCGGGGGGTGACCTCGGCCCCGCGCCGCGTCGCCCGTTCCATCACCGCCTGCAGCCGCGTCTCCGGCACGGCGCCGACCGCGGCGAGGGCGGGGGCAGGGCGGGTGAGCAGGCCCTTGAACAGTCGCAGCATCGCGGCCTCCCGAGCGGAGCGGCGAGGGGACGGGGCGACCGCCCCGGCCGCTCCGCGCCGCACTCCATGGAAAAGTGCCCGGCGGGAGTGAAGCGAGGGTGAACGCGGCCGCAGAAACCCGGGCTGCGCCGGCTGCATTCGACGCAGGGTCAGCCCGTCCGGCGCGGATGGTTAAGGCGGCGTTGCCCATGGCCACCGGCGGAACGAGGCCCGCGGCCGCGCCGCGCTCAGGCCGCGTGGCGGCTGGCGTCGGCGCCGTAATAGGTGATGTAGCGCGGGTTGATCGCCGACACCGGCAGCACGACCAGCACGTCGGTGGTGCCGAACTGGTGGTCGACCACCGCCCCGTCGCCGATGAAGGCGCCGACGCGCAGGTAGCCCTTCAGCAGCGGCGGCAGCGCCGCCAGCGCCGCGCGGGCGTCGATCGCCTCGGCCGGCATCCGGTTCATCTCGACGCGCCGCTCGGGCAGCGCCGACACTCGCCACGCGTCGGGCGCGCGGGCGTTGTGGTGCAGGAACGAGAGCGGCAGCGCCAGCCGCTCCGGGTCCGTGCCCTCGATCGAGGCGCAGCCGATCATCACGTCGATGCGGTGGGCGCGGACATAGGACCAGATCCCGGCCCAGAGCAGCTCCACCGTCCGCTTGGTGCGATAGGGTTTCAGCACGCAGGAGCGGCCGAGCTCGAGGAAGTTGAGCTTGCGGTGCGCGGAGATCAGCGGCTGGATGTCGAATTCGTTCGCCGTGTAGAAGCCGTCGGCGAGATCGGCCACCGTCTGGCGCAACAGGCGGTAGGTGCCGACGACGGGCGGCCGCGGCTTCTGGAACGGTCGTCCGGCTTCCGGCGGCGCATCGTGATCGAGCACCAGCAGGTGGTCGCAGACCGCGTCAAACCCGTCGACGTCGCGCCGGGTGGCGAGGCCGCCGGCATCGGCGATCGCCGCCATCTCCTCGTAGAACACGCGGTAGCGCAGCGCCTGCGCCGTACGCACCTCGGCTTCCGAGCGGGCGAGCCGCGCTTCCAGCGAGCCGATCCGCCCGAGCGGTCCATCGAGGCCGGGGCCGGCGACGCGCTGGCCGACTGGCAGCTTCAGCGCATGGGCGGTGCCGCGCACCAGCGGTCCGAACTTCGAGACGATCTCCCTCGGCGACATCCGCTCCCTGAGCACGGCCCGCGCATCCTCTCCTCTGCAGCGGCTGCGCCGCCCATCCGGCAAGTATAGACCACCAAACGCCGACAGTTTGGTGACAATGCCGTCAGAGTCGACCATTCCGTTGCCGGCGCGTCGGATTTGCTTTGCCGGCTTTGTTCAGCGGAAGTGCTTGGAGAGCTTCAGCCCTTGCGCCTGGTAGTTCGAGCCGATGCCGGCGCCGTAGAGCGTGTCGGGCACGGAGCGCATGTGCTCGTAGACCAGCCGGCCGATCGTCTGGCCGTGATCGAGGATGAACGGCACCTCGCGCGAGCGCACTTCCAGCACCGCGCGCGACCCCCGCCCGCCGGAGGGGGCATGGCCGAATCCGGGGTCGAAGAAGCCGGCGTAATGCACGCGGAACTCGCCGACCAGCGGGTCGATCGCGACCATCTCGGCCGCCGTCGCCGGCGGCACCTGCACCGCCTCGCGCGAGGCGAGGATGTAGAATTCGCCCGGGTCGAGGATCAGGCTCGGCTCGCCGCGGGCATGGATCGGCTCCCAGAAGTCGAGCACGTCGAAGGCGGCGCGCGCGTCGACGTTGACGACGCCGGTGTGCCGCTTCGCCCGGTAGCCGATCAGCGCCCCCGGCCCCTCGCGGGCGAGATCGATCGACAGCGTCAGCCCGTCCTCGAAGCGCGGCGGCTCGGTGTCGACCAGCGGCGTCGTCGCGTGCAGCGCGGCGAGGTCGGCATCCGACAGCCGCGTCTGCCCGGCGCGGAAGCGCACCTGGCTCAGCCGCGACCCGGTGCGCACCAGCACCGGGAAGGTGCGCGGGCTGACTTCGACGTAGAGCCCGCCGTGGTAGCCGGCGCCGATCGTGTCGAACGCCTGCGCCCCGTCGGTGATCACGCGGGTGAAGATGTCGAGCCGGCCGGTCGAGCTCTTCGGGTTGGCCGAGGCCGAGATGTCGGCGGGCAGGGCGAAGGCTTCGAGCACCGGCACCAGATAGACGCAGCCGGTCTCCAGCACCGCGCCTTGCGTGAGGTCGATGGTGTGCAGCCGCAGCCGCTCCAGCTTCTCGTCGATCCGCGCGCCCGGGCCGGGCAGGAAGCTCGCGCGCAGCCGGTGCGCCACCGCGCCGAGGCGGAGATCGAGGCTGGCCGGCTGCACCTGGTCGGCATCGAACGGCCGGTCCGCGGTGATCCCGCCCGCTGCCGAAAGTGCCGTGATGTCCTGGCTCGGCAGGATCCCCGTCGTACCCGTCATGCTGCCCCCGTGCGCGCGCCCGCAGCGCTGCGTCGTCGGCCCGTTCTTAGCCGCTCGCGCCGGCCGCGTCACTGTCCGAAGACGCCGGCGCGGCTCAGCCGGAGGCCCGGCCCGCGGCCCTGCCGGCGAGTTCGGTCACGAGGTCGGCGAGCTGCTCGTCGCTGAACGGCTTGATGATCACCGCCGCGCCGTCCAGCGGCGCCGCGGCGCCCGGGCCGGCGTCGCCGGTCGCAAACACCACCGGCAGATCCGGCTGGCGCTCGCGCAGCTGCCGGGCGAGGTCGATGCCGGACATGTCGGGCAGGCCGACGTCGGTGACCAGCACGTCGAGCCGCGCCGTGGGCGCCTGCGCCAGTGCCTCGCCGCCGCTTCCCGCCTCGATCACGGTCATGCCGCGTTCGAGCAGCGCATCGGCCGTCGCCATGCGGATCAGCACCTCGTCCTCGCACAGCAGCACGACGAGGCCGGCGCCCGAAACGGGCGGCGCCGGCGACAGGCCGGCGATCGGCACGGCGCCGTCGCCGTCGGCCGCGGTGTCCGGCCCGCCGCTCGCCTCGGGCGCCGTCGCCTCGATCACCTGCCGGATCTTCACGGCGAGGGCCTCCCGCGTATAGGGCTTGCTCAGAAGGTGCACGCCGGGGTCGAGCCGGCCGCCGTGCACGATCGAGTTCTCGGTGTAGCCGGAGGTGAACAGCACGGCTAGCCCCGGCAGCCGCTCCTTCGCCTTGCGGGCGAGGTCGCGGCTCTTCAGGCGCCCGGGCATCACCACGTCGGTGAACAGGAGGTCGATCGCGATGCCGCTTTCGACCACGGTCAGCGCGCTGTCGGCGTCCTTCGCCTTCAGCACCCGGTAGCCGAGTTCGCCGAGCAGCCCGACGGTGGTCTCGCGCACGGCCTCGTCGTCCTCGACCACGAGCACCGTCTCGTTGCCGCCGGCCGCGGGGGGCGCGAGCTCGGAGCCCGGCTGTGTCTTGTCCTCGGCCTCCAGCGAGCGCGGCAGGTAGAGCTTCACGGTCGTGCCGTTGCCCGGCTCGCTGTAGATCTTGATGTGCCCGCCCGACTGCTTGACGAAGCCGTAGACCATCGAGAGCCCGAGCCCGGTGCCGCGGCCCGCCGGCTTCGTCGTGAAGAACGGGTCGAACGCCTTCCGCAGCACCTCGGGCGTCATGCCGGCGCCGGTGTCGGAAACGGCGAGCATCACATACTGCCCGGCGACGGCCTCGGCGTTCATCCGCGCATAGTGATCGTCGAGGAAGGCGTTGCCGACCTCGATCGTCAGCTTGCCGTGGCCTTCCATCGCGTCGCGGGCGTTGATCGCGAGGTTGAGAATGGCGTTTTCGACGTTGGCCGGGTCGACCTGGGTGGTCCAGAGCCCACCGCCGACGATGGTGTCGATCTCGATGCCTTCGCCGAGGCTGCGGCGCATCAGGTGGTCGAGGTCGCGGATCAGCCGGCCGAGGTTGACCGCGCGCGGCTCCAGCGGCTGGCGCCGGCTGAACGACAGCAGCTGCGAGGCGAGCCTCGCCCCGCGCACCACGCCCGACAGTGCGTTGGCGACGCGCCGCTCGGCGCGCTCGTTGCCGGCGATGTCGGCGCCGAGCAGCTGCAGATTGCCGGAGATCACCTGCAGCAGGTTGTTGAAGTCGTGCGCGATGCCGCCGGCGAGGTTGCCGATCGCCTCCATCTTCTGGCTCTGGCGCAGCACTTCCTGCGTCTGCATCAGTTCGGCGGTGCGCTCCTGGACCCGGTCCTCCAGCGTCGCGTTGAGATGCTCGAGAGCCTGGGCGGTCGCCTTCGGATCCTCGATGTCGGTGTTGGTGCCGACCCAGCGGGTGATCTCGCCGGCCGCGTTGACGAAGGGCACGGCACGCGCGATGTGCCAGCGGTACATGCCGTCGTAGCGGCGCAGCCGGAACTCGGTCTCGTAGAGGCTGCCGTCGGCGAGCGACGCCTGCCAGCGTTCGGCCGCCGCGGCGCGGTCCTCGGGATGCACCAGCTCGGCCCAGCCCTCGCCGTCGAGCTCGCCGGGGCGCACGCCGGAAAACCGGTAGACCTGATCGTTGAACCAGTCGAGCCGCCCGTCGGGCAGGGCGGTCCAGGCGTGGTTGGGGATCGACTGGGCGAGCAGCTGGAAGCGCCCCTCGCTGTCCTGCGCCGCGCGGACGGCGCGGTGCTTCTCGGTGACGTCGTAGCCGATCACGAAGATGCCGAACGGCTTGCCGCCCTCGCCCTTCAGCGGCTGGTACAGCAGGTCGACGACGCGCTCCTCGAGCGCGCCGCCGCGCGTGCGCTGCAGCAGCACCCGCGCACCCTCGCGGCTTTCCGGCTGGCCGGTCTGCATCACGAGGTCGAGCAGTTCGAAGAAGCCCTGGCCCTCGATCTCGGGCAGCGCCTCGCGCACGGTGCGGCCGATCAGTTCGCGATGGCCGACGAGCTGCAGGTAGGGCTCGTTGGCGATGTCGAACACGTGGTCCGGCCCGAGCAGCACCGCCATGAAGCCGGGCGCCTGCTCGAACAGGCTGCGCAGGTAGGCGCGCTCCTCGCCGAGCTGCAGGTTCTGCATCGCGACGGTGTCGGCCCGGTTCATCACGTCGGTCTGCAGCTGCAGGCCGCGTTCCGACGCGGTCTGGCGCAGCAGGTGCAGTTCGGTGACGTCCACCGTGTGCTGCAGGACGAACGCGACCTCGCCGCCCGCGCCGCGCACCGCCTTGTGCGTCGCGCTCCAGTAGCGGTCCTCCATCACCCCGTCGTCGCGGGCGATCGGATAGGGGATCAGCGGCAGCGTATCGTCGGTGCCGGTCGTCAACACCTTCTCGAGCGAGCGGCGCAGCAGCTTGTCCGGCACCGAGCCGGGTTCGCTCGGAAACGCCTCGAACAGGTTGCGGCCGAGCAGGCCCTCGCGGGTGCGTCCGGTCACGGAGAGGTACGCCCCGTTCATGCCGACGATGGCCAGCGACCTGTCGAGGATGACGTAGGGGTTCGGGGACAGTTCGAAGAGGTGGGCAGGATCGACGGCGCTGAGCTCCGGCGCGCGGAACATCGGGTATTCTCCATGGCGTCATCGGGCCGTGCGCTGGCCCCGTTATGCTCTCATGTCATGACGGCGCGTTCATTTCAAACGGCTAACGAGCGCCGGCGTTTTTGCGCGCCGGCCGAAATTCATCATACGATCCGGCAGCTTCGCCCCGATCGTCGGTTCCGGCCCGCGTGGGTGCGGGTTTCGCCCGCCGGCCCGGCGCTTGACGTCCCGATCCCCCGGGTCTAACGATGGCAGGATCGTGGTCATTTGAGCCGGCCGGCTTGCCGCCACGTTAAACAACGGGCTAAAAAGGTCGGGGCCGCGTCTTGGACGCGCGAGCAACCCGGCCGGCATTCGCCCGCCGGGTTTTTTGTCGTCCGCGCTGCGGACCCTGCTTCGGGACCACGCCATGACCGACCGCCGCCTCCACCCCGACACGCTGCTCGTTCACGGCGGCACCTTGCGCTCGCCGTTCGGCGAGACCTCCGAGGCGCTGTTCCTGACCCAGGGCTACGTCTACGCGAGCGCGGAGGAGGCCGAGGCGCGCTTCCTCAACCTCAGCCCCGGCTACCAGTATTCGCGCTTCTCCAACCCGACCGTGACGATGTTCGAAGAGCGCATGGCGCTGTTCGAAGGCGCCGAGGTGGCCCGCGCCACCGCCACCGGCATGGCCGCCGTCACCGCCGCGATGCTGTGCCAGGTCAAGGCCGGCGACCATGTCGTCGCCGCCAAGGCGCTGTTCGGCTCGTGTCGCTACGTCGTCGAGGACCTGCTGCCGCGCTTCGGCGTCGCCTGCACCCTCGTCGACGGCACCGACCTCGACCAGTGGCGCGCCGCCGTGCGGCCCGAAACCGTCGCCTTCTTCCTCGAAAGCCCGACCAATCCGACGCTGGAACTGGTCGACATCGAGGCGGTCGCCAAGATCGCCCACGACGGCGGCGCCCGCCTCGTCGTCGACAACGTGTTCGCGACGCCGCTCTGGCAGCAGCCGTTGAAGCTCGGCGCCGACATCGTGGTCTATTCCGCGACCAAGCACATCGACGGCCAGGGCCGCTGCCTCGGCGGCGTCGTCTGCTGCTCGAAGGAATTCCTCGACACCTACCTGCAGGTCTTCATCCGCCAGACCGGCCCGTCGATGAGCCCGTTCAACGCCTGGGTGTTGCTGAAGGGCCTCGAAACGCTGCCGCTGCGCGTCGAGCGCCAGACCGCGACCGCCGCCAAGGTCGCCGACGCGCTCGCCGCCCACCCGGCGGTGACCCGCGTGATCTATCCTGGCCGCGCCGACCATCCCCAGGCCGAGCTCGTCAAGCGCCAGATGAGCGGCGGCTCGACCATGGTCGCCTTCGAGGTGACCGGCGGCAAGGCCGGCGCCTTCGCCGTCGCCAACGCGCTCGAGATCGTCAAGATCTCCAACAACCTCGGCGACGCGAAAAGCCTCATCACCCATCCGGCGACGACGACGCACCAGCGCCTCTCGGAAGAGGCCCGCGCCGAACTCGGCATCGGCCCCGGCCTGCTGCGCCTCTCCGTCGGCCTCGAACACCCCGGCGACCTGATCGCCGACCTGACCACGGCGCTCGACGGGATTGCGGCGGAGCGCGCCGCGGCGGAGTGATCGGGGGCGTCTCGGGCCGGCGGGGTCATTCCCCCGCCGTCACCGCCGCAGCCCGCTCCGGCGCCCGCAGCACCTTGGCGAGGATCGTCAGCGAAGCCGTCAGCAGCAGGGCGCCGTTGAGCGGGTGCATCGCCATCGGCCAGCCGAGCCCGCTCGCCTCGCCGGCGACGACCCAGCCGATCTGGGTGGCGTAGAGCAGCGCCTGCAGGCCGGCCCACCAGCGCAGGTGCCGGTTGCGCCCGCCGCGCAGCGCGCCGGCGAGCACCACGAGGATCGGGATCGCCGCCGCGCCGCCGACGGCGCCGTGCACGCCCCAGAGCCCCGCATCGGTGAAGAGCGCCAGCCCCGCGAGCAGGAACTGCGTCAGCAGCAGCACCGGCACCAGCAGCGCCGCCAGCGCGACGACGCGGCTCGCCCTTTCCTCACGGCGCGTCAGCATGCGGCACCGGCGGCGATCCGCGCGGGCGCGGCAATCGCCGGCAAGGCAGCGGCGCGCCCCGGCACCGACCGGCGCCAGCTCTCGATCCGCGCCGCATAGGCCCGCCCGGCCTCGGCGAGAGCGGCGTCGTCGAGACGGCCCGTCTCGTAGACGAAGAACGGCGAGGCCCACGGCAACCCGCAGCGATTGGCGGTCGCCTGCAGCGGCCGCATCATCTCGGTGAGCGGATAGAGGTTGGCGCCGCCGGGCGTATAGGCGGCCGCCGTGTTGCCGGCCGTCGACGCCACCAGCAGCGGCGTCCCCATCAGGCGGTCGCCCTCCTCGCGCGGGTGAATGTAGTACATCCGCGTCAGCACGAGGTCCTGCCACGCCTTCAGCAGCGGCGGCACCGAATACCACTGCAGCGGGAACTGCAGCACCAGCCGCCGCGCCGACAACAGGCGGGCGACCTCGGCGTCGGCATCGATCGCGCCGTTCGGATAGAGCGCCTGCATGTCGACGACGGCGACATCGTCGAGGGTGGCCGCCGCCGCCGCCAGCGCCGCGTTGACGCGCGAGGTTGCGGGGGAGGGGTGGAACATCAGGACGAGGGTGTCGGGCATCGGACATCTCCGGGTTGGCTGTTGACGTCCGGAGGGTGCCGCAGCGATCATCATTCATCCAATGGATCGTCTGTATATCGAGATATCCGTTTCATGAATTTACGCGGCGTCGATCTCAACCTGCTGGTGGTGCTGTCCGCGGTGCTCGAGGAGGCGCACGTCTCCCGCGCCGCCGACCGGCTCGGTCTGTCGCAGCCGGCGACCTCGTCGGCGCTCGACCGCTGCCGGCATCTGTTCGCCGATCCGCTGCTGGAGCGGCGCGGCGCCCGCATGCAGCGCACGCCGAAGGGCGAGCGCCTGCGCGCGCCGCTGCGCCGGCTGCTCGCCGACGTCGGCGCCCTGGTCGACGCGCCCGAAGTGCCGCTGGTCGATCTCCGCCAGACCGTCCGCGTCGTGATGGCCGATCACCCGGCGATGGTCGTCGCCGGCGCGCTGCACCACGCCCTTGCCGCAACCGCGCCGGGCCTCGACCTCGTCGTGCTGCCGTGGCGCGGCGCGCCGGAGGCGATGGAGCAGCTCGCGCGCGGCAGCGCCGATCTCGCGCTTTCGGTGTTCGCGGCGACCGACGCCGATATCCGGCGCGAGGAATTGCTCGAGGAGACCTACCGCGTCGTGATGCGGCGCGGCCATCCGACAGCGACCCGCTTCGACCTCGACGCCTGGCTCGCCTTTCCGCACATCCTCGTCTCGGGCCGCGGCGAGGCGCATGGCGCGGTCGACGAGGCGCTGCTGAGACTCGGACGCCGCCGCCGCGTCGGCATGGTGGTGCCGAGCTTCCTGCTGGTGCCGTCGCTGCTCGGCGGTTCCGATCTCGTCGCCATGATGCCGAGCCGCTGTGTACCCGTGGAACCGGCCGGCGCCTTCGCGGTGTTCGCGCCGCCGATCGCCGTGCCGGGCTTTCCGCTGCATCTCGCCTGGCACGCCCGCGCCGACGCCGACCGCGCCGTGCAGCACGTTGCCGGCCTGATCCGCGACTGCCTCAGCGGTCTGCCCGTTCCCCCGCTGGCGGCGCCTTGAGCCGCGCGGCGCCGATGACGATCCGCGCCGCCGCCGACACCGCCGTCAGCGCAGCAAAGCCCCAGGCGAGCACCGGGAACCAGCCCGGAAACGCCGCCATGGCGAGAAACACCGCCACGGTTTCGGTGCCCTCGGCGAGCCCGGCGACGTAGTAGAGCGACTTCCTGCCCTGCGCCTCGGTGGCGAGCCCGCGCTTTTCCGCCATCACCGCGAAGGCGAGGAAGGCGGCGCCGTTGACGTAGAAGGCGGTGAGCAATGCTGCGGCGGCGAGCGCGTTGGCGGCGGGATCGGCGATCGCGAAGGCGAGCGGGATCGCGCCGTAGAAGCCGAAGTCGAGCACGATATCGAGAAAGCCGCCGCGGTCGCTGGCCGTGGTCGCCCGGGCGACCGGTCCGTCGAGCCCGTCGACCAGCCGGTTGATCGCGATCAGCACGAACCCCGCCGCGAACCACCCCGCCGCGATCGCCGCCGTCGCCAGCATGCCGACGCCGAAGCCGGCGAGCGTCAGCCCGTCGGCGGTGACCCCGGCGGCGGCGAGACGCCGGCCGGCGCGGGCGAGCGGCGGGTCGATCAGCGGGCGGATGCGGGCATCGAACATCGGCGGCTCCGGCTCGGCGGGCGCGGCCACGTCCGCACGGTGCGGCAGCGGTTGACGTGGCGCCGCGCCGGCGCAACTCCTATCATGGTTCGAGAGCGCTGCGATCCGGGGCCGGCGAAAGCCCGGTCCGGCCGCGCGGCTGGCGAGGGCAGGCGGCCGGATGTCGGCCGGATTTTCGGGGGAGATCGCCCATGTACCGCGCGGTGACCCGCGACATCGAGGTGACGGTGACGCCGGTCTACCGGCCGGACGAGTCGCGGCCCGACGAAGGCCGCTGGTTCTGGGCCTACGAGGTCGGCATCGTCAACGGCGGCGAGCTGGCGGTGCAGCTGCTCGCCCGCCACTGGGTCATCACGGATGCCCACGGCGCGGTGCAGGAGGTGCGCGGCCCCGGCGTCGTCGGCCAGAAGCCGCTGATCGGCGCCGGCGAGCGCTTCGACTACACCAGCGGCTGCCCGCTGACGACGCCGTCCGGCTTCATGCAGGGCGCCTACCGCATGGTCGATGAACTGGGCGAGGTCTTCGACATCGGCATCCCGGCGTTTCCGCTCGACGTGCCGGATGCGAGGCGGGTGCTGAACTGAGGGCCGTGACGCGGGAGGCCCCCTCCCTGTCCCTTGTAAGTTACCTCTGCCGTCCTCTGGTACAGTGCCAGGTGCGGCGTCGGATGCGCGACCGCCGGTCCCTGGGTCGTC
>NZ_JADZLT010000035.1 GCF_015904235.1 Methylobrevis albus | reverse complement strand
CTGCTTGTCGTCCTCGAGGCGACCGGCGGCTTCGAGAGCGTGGCGGCGGCCAGTCTCGCCGCCGCGGGGCTCCCCGTCGCGGTGGTCAACCCAAGCCGGGTCCGCTGCTTCGCGCAGGCGATGGGCAAAAACGCCAAGACCGACGCCATCGATGCCGCGGTCATCGCGCACTTCGCCGACGCCGTCCGGCCGGAGGCCCGCGCGTTGCCAGACGAGGAAACGCGCATCTTCGCCGATCTCGTCGCCCGCCGGCGGCAGATCATCGCCATGATGGTCGCCGAGCGTCAGCGCGACAAGCGC
>NZ_JADZLT010000005.1 GCF_015904235.1 Methylobrevis albus | reverse complement strand
CACTGAGGGGGGAGGGCGGCTCGCGGCCGGCTTTGCTACGGGGGGCAGAAGCCGGGGAGATGCTGCTACCCCTCCCGACCCCGCCTCTGGCGGGGCCACCCTCCCCACAAGGGGGAGGGATGTTTTTCCGGCACGGCCTTACGGTAATCACATCCCTCCCCCTCGTGGGGAGGGTGGCCCCGCCGAAGGCGGGGTCGGGAGGGGTAACGGCCTCACCGCACTCCGAAGAACGCGCCGACCTTCAAGCAAAGCACCCCCTCACCCCACCCGCTTCCCCGTCTC
>NZ_JADZLT010000034.1 GCF_015904235.1 Methylobrevis albus | reverse complement strand
GAGATGCGCACGCGGCGCATTTCCGGGATCAGCCGCTCGCTGCCATAGAGCGCGAGGTATTCGGCGTAGTTCTCGAAGTCCTTGCGGCCGACGTAGTCGACGAAGGTTTCCGCCGGCGCGCCGTTGGCGAGGATCTCGTCATGGGCTTCGGTTTCGACATGGTAGTAGCCGAAGCGCTTGGGCATCGCCGACAGCGACACGAAGCGGATGCCGTCTCCGTTGACCAGCGCGCCGGCGTTCACCACCAGCCCGTCGACGATCATGCCGTGGTCGGCCGAGAGATAGAGGTCGGTGTGGGGAACGCCGCTGCCCAGCGC
>NZ_JADZLT010000033.1 GCF_015904235.1 Methylobrevis albus | reverse complement strand
CCCCCTCCCTGTCCCTTGTAAGTTACCTCTGCCGTCCTCTGGTACAGTGCCAGGTGCGGCGTCGGATGCGCGACCGCCGGTCCCTGGGTCGTCCGAGGCCGTGGGGGAGCCTGGGTCCGCATCCGTCGTTCCATTGAACCCGAACAGTCGCATGGGCCGCTCGCGAAGCCCGATTATGCAAGGACGGGACAGGATGGAACCCATCTTCGTCGGCATCGACGTTTCGAAGGA
>NZ_JADZLT010000032.1 GCF_015904235.1 Methylobrevis albus | reverse complement strand
CCCGATCCGGCGCCGAAGGATCACTCCCTCTGCAGCCCCGGATCACCCGGACATGTCTTCTCTTCACGATGACAAGCAAACGAGCCGTTCGGGGCAAAGCCCACGAACCGCAAATCGTTCTCTTTCTCGATACAGGCAAATTGTTCTCGGCCGTCTCACCAACCCATCCGCATCACTCCAACCGGAGCGAACAGCGACCGTCGCGCTAGCGACGCCCCGCCGGAGCGCTTTTCAGCGCGTGAGGCAGAGAATGGTGGAGGCAGACGGGATCGAACCGACGACCTCATGCTTGCAAAGCACGCGCTCTACCAACTGAGCTATGCCC
>NZ_JADZLT010000031.1 GCF_015904235.1 Methylobrevis albus | reverse complement strand
CTTTGCCATGGTTTCTTGTCCCGGATGATGGCGTTGAGGATGGTGAGGAGCTTCCTCGCGACGGCGATGAGGGCGAGCATTTTCGGCTTGCCGGCCTGGATGAGCCGGGCGTGGAAGGCCTTGAGATCCGGGTTGAAGCGTGCGGCGGTCATGGCGGCCGGGAAGAGGGCGGTCCGCACGACGACGCGGCCGCCTCCGATGCGGCTGCGGCCGCGCCATTGCCCGGACTGCCGGGT
>NZ_JADZLT010000030.1 GCF_015904235.1 Methylobrevis albus | reverse complement strand
CATCCTCAACGCCATCATCCGGGACAAGAAACCATGGCAAAGCGCTTGACCCGAAACACAGTCGCTCCCCCGCTTCGCAGGAGAGGGGACGATGGAGGATGGGACCCCGTCCTCAACAGCGCTTCGGCCCGGCGCAACGTTCGTTTTGCAAAAGTCCCATCGCCTATCGTCCCCTCTCCTGCGAAGCGGGGGAGGGACAGGGAGGGGGGAGGCCCCTCGGCACGGCGCAGCCCACGGCCAACCCTCACGCCGTCCGGAACCGCACCCTTGCCGCCCGCTCGATCGCCGCGACGGTGAGCTTGTCGAGGTGGAACCGGTCTTCCATCATCTGCAGGAACACGAGTTCTTCCTGGTGCGCGGCGAGGTCGGCGGCGACCACGTCGACGGCGAGCGCATAGGCGGTCTCCTGCAGCTTGGCCGGGAGGGCCTCGGCGATGAGGTCGAGGATGCGGTCGAGCCCGTCGTCGTCCTCGGAGAGATGGCCGACGCAGGCGTCCGCGATCTGGCCGATGTCGCCGTCGAAGCCGGCAAACACCGGCAGGCGCTGCACGATCGAGCCGATTTTGGCGACCTCGACCTGCGCCACGGTGCGGTCAGAGGCGGAGGCGGTGACCATCGCGTAGATCAGGGCCTCGTGCAGGGAAATCATGATGGGCTGTGGCTCCAGGGGGGAAGGTCGTCCGGACCGGACTGGCCGCAACGTAGGAACGCGGGGCGGGCCGCGCAAGCCGCCGGGCCGCCGCGTTGCCTTCGCAGGGGACCCTCTCGCCCCGTTCCGGCGCGATTGACGCCGGGGCTCGCGGTTCATACTGTCCGCGCCTCTTTCCGGACCGCCCGGAAACGACGGATTTCTGTAGCCCGAGGACATCATGGCCGCCGCCGCCGACCCCGCCCGTTCCTTCGACCCCGCCCTCGTCGCGGCGGCCGGCCGCTCGCGCGCCTGGCCGTTCGAGGAGGCGGCGAAGATCGTGGCGCGGCTGGAGAAAACCGGCGGTACCGGCGAACCGGTGCTGTTCGAGACCGGCTACGGCCCCTCGGGCCTGCCGCACATCGGCACCTTCGGCGAGGTCGCCCGCACCACCATGGTGCGCCACGCCTTCCACGTGCTCACCGGCGGCAGCGTGCCGACGCGCCTGCTCTGCTTCTCCGACGACATGGACGGCATGCGCAAGGTGCCGGACAACGTGCCGAACCAGGACCTGCTGCGCGCCCATCTCGGCAAGCCGCTGACCAAGGTGCCCGATCCCTTCGGCACGCACGAGAGCTTCGGCCATCACAACAACGCCCGCCTGCGCGCCTTCCTCGACCACTTCGGCTTCGACTACGAGTTCGCCTCCGCGACCGACTACTACGCCCGCGGCCTGCTCGACGAGAAGCTCCTCGTGATGCTCGCCCGCTACGACGACGTGATGGCGATCATGCTGCCCACCTTGCGCGAGGAGCGGCGCAAGACCTATTCGCCGTTCCTGCCCGTGCATCCGCACACCGGCGTCGTCATGCAGGTGCCGGTGGACGCCCGCGACGTCGCCGCAGGGACGATTGCCTGGACCGATCCCGAGACCGGCGAGCGCTTCGAGACCCCGGTGACCGGCGGCCACGCCAAGGCGCAGTGGAAGCCCGACTGGGCGCTGCGCTGGGCGGCGCTGGGCGTCGCCTACGAGATGAGCGGCAAGGACCACATCGACAACGTCAAGACCTCGGGCAAGATCTGCCGCGTGCTCGGCGGCACGCCGCCGGAGGGCTTCAACTACGAGCTGTTCCTCGACGAGAACGGCGAGAAGATCTCGAAGTCGAAGGGCAACGGCCTCACCATCGACGACTGGCTCGCCTATGCCAGCCCCGAGAGCCTGTCGCTCTACATGTTCACCAAGCCGAAGACGGCTAAGCGCCTGTTCTTCGATGTGATCCCGAAGCACGTCGACGAGTATTTCACCTATCTCGGCGCCTATGACCGCCAGGACCTCGACGCGCAGATCGCCAACCCGGTCTGGCACATCCACTCCGGCACGCCGCCGAAGCTCGACCTGCCGGTGCCGTTCGCGATGCTGCTCAACCTCGTCTCGGCGAGCCACGCCCACGACCGCGCGACGCTCTGGGGTTACATCTCGCGCTATGCGCCGGGCGTGACGGCCGCGACGCATCCGAAGCTCGACGAACTCGCCGGCTACGCGATCCGCTACTACGACGACCGCGTCCGGCCGTTCAAGAGCTACCGGACGCCCGACGAGGTTGAGCGTGCCGCGCTCGCCGCCCTGCGCGACCGGCTCGCCGGCCTGCCCGCCGGCAGTGACGCCGAGACGATCCAGAACGCGGTGCTCGATGTCGCCCGCGCCATCCCGCGCTTCCAGGACCAGAAGAAGCTCGGCCCCGACGGCGGCCCCGGCGTCTCGGTGGAGTGGTTCGGCGCCCTCTACCAGATCCTGCTCGGCCAGGACCGCGGCCCCCGCTTCGGATCGTTCGTCGCGCTCTACGGCGTGCCGGAGACGGTGGCGATGATCGACAAGGCGCTGGCGGGGACGCTGGACTGAGGAGGCGAGGGCGGGTCGTCGTCCGGCTCACTCCGTGCTGCGGCGTCCCGCACTCTCCATCGTCCTCGCAAGCCTCTCCACCGTCATCCCCGCGAAAGCGGGGATCCAACTCTCCTCAAGGGTGGATGGCGTCGGGTGGCATAGCCTCGCCCACTCTCTGCTGTCGCCCTCGGCGAGAGTTGGATCCCCGCTTTCGCGGGGATGACGGCCGGGAGGGCGTGGAGGGCGTGGAGGGCGTGGAGGGCGTGGAGGGCGTGGAGGGCGTGGAGGGCGTGGAGGGGCGTGGACGACGTCGGCGTCATAACCTCGCCCACTCGCCGCTGTCGCCCCCGCGGATGGTTGGATCCCCGCTTTCGCGGGGATGACGGCCGAGAGGACAGTGGTCGACGTCGGGCGGCACGGCCTCGCCCACTCTCGACTATTGCCCCCGGCGAGAGCTGGATCCCCGCTTTCGCGGGGATGACGTCCGGGAGGGTGGGGTATCCCGAAGCCGGATTTCCGCCCGCCCGGCTTGAACACCGCGCCGTTTCGGCCTATAAGCCGCGCACTTCGGGTCGCCCGGCTCGGGCGGCGCTCACTCGCGTCCGCTCACGGGCATGCCGTGGCGACCTCGAATGCTCACCCGGACATCGGCCGGACGGAGACCCAAGGGCACCGGAAACGGTGACTTCCCGGTCTTCGCCCGATCCCGCAACGTCCGATGCGAACTGACTGCGCTCCGCCCGAACGGTGAACTCCCGCCGGGTAGATCAGGGCGCCCCTACGAGAGACTGAGCCAAATGCCCAAGATGAAGACCAAGTCCGGCGTCAAGAAGCGCTTCAAGCTGACCGCTTCCGGCAAGGTGAAGTCGGCCCAGGCCGGCAAGCGCCACGGCATGATCAAGCGGAGCGCCAAGTTCGTGCGCAACGCCCGCGGCACCACCGTCCTGTCGGATCAGGACGCCATCATCGTCAAGAAGTTCCTGCCGTACGGCTGATCCTTCGAACGACTGATCACAACGAACGGAACTTCAAGGAGATACTACGATGGCAAGAGTGAAGCGGGGCGTCACGTCCCACGCCAAGCACAAGAAGGTGCTGAAGGCAGCCAAGGGTTTCTACGGCCGCCGCAAGAACACGATCCGCACGGCCAAGGCCGCCGTCGATCGCTCGATGCAGTATGCGACGCGCGACCGCCGCGCCAAGAAGCGCACCTTCCGCGCCCTCTGGATCCAGCGCATCAACGCCGGCGTCCGGGAGGTCAGCGAGACGATGACCTACGCCCGATTTATCGACGGCCTGACCAAGGCCGGCGTCGATGTCGACCGCAAGGTGCTCTCGGATCTCGCGATCCACGAGCCCGCGGCCTTCAAGGCGCTGGTCGAGAAGGCCGAGAGCGCGCTCGTCTGATCGTCACGATCCTGCGGGTGCTGCTCGAAGGCCGGTGCCCGGCCTTTCGAGCGATTCGACGGGGCGGTGCACCAGCGGTGCGCCGCCCCGTTCGCGTTTGCGGAGCCGCGGATTTCGGCTTGCTGCTCCGCTTTTCCCCGCCCCCCGCCGGGCGGTGGCAATTCACCGGCGTTCCGGTTAAATGACCGCCCGCGCCGCACCGGCCTTCGAGACGAGTGGACGAACCCCGAGATGACCGACCTCAGCCGACAGGAAGCCGAGATCCTCGCCGCCGTGGCGGGCGCCGCCGACGAGGCGGGCCTCGAAGCCGTGCGCGTGGCCGCGCTCGGCAAGAAGGGCTCCGTCTCGGAACTGCTGAAGAGCCTCGGCGCCATGAGCCCCGACGAGCGCAAGACCGCCGGGCCGGCGATCAACGGCCTGAAGGACAAGGTCGGCGCCGCGATCGCCGCCCGGCGCGAGGCGCTGCAGGCCGAGGCGCTCGCCGCCCGCCTCGCCCGCGAGACGCTGGACGTGACGCTGCCCGTGCGGCCCGGTCCGCTGGAAGAGGGCCGCATCCACCCGATCAGCCAGGTCATCGACGAGATCACCGCGATCTTCGCCGACATGGGCTTCTCGGTGGCGGAAGGCCCGGACATCGAGACCGACTTCTACAATTTCACCGCACTGAACTTCCCCGCCGATCACCCGGCGCGCGAGATGCACGACACGTTCTTCTTCAATCCGAAGCCGGACGGCGAGCGGCTGCTGCTGCGCACCCACACCTCGCCGGTGCAGATCCGCACCATGATGTCGGTGCCGCCGCCGATCCGCGTCGTCTGCCCGGGCCGCACCTACCGCTGCGATTCCGACGCGACCCACACGCCGATGTTCCACCAGATCGAGGGGCTGGTGATCGACCGGTCGAGCCACTTCGGCCATCTGAAGTGGGTGCTGGAATCCTTCCTCAAGGCCTTCTTCGAGGTCGACGAGGTCAAGACCCGCTTCCGCCCGTCGTTCTTCCCCTTTACCGAGCCCTCGATGGAGGTCGACGTCGGCTGCGCCCGCTCGGGCTCGGAGATCCGCATCGGCGAGGGCGACGACTGGCTGGAAATCCTCGGCTGCGGCATGGTCCACCCCAACGTCATCCGCGCCTGCGGCCTCGACCCCGACGAGTTCCAGGGCTTCGCCTGGGGCATGGGCATCGACCGCATCGCGATGCTGAAATACGGCATGCCGGACCTGCGCGCCTTCTTCGACGCCGACGTCCGCTGGCTGAAGCACTACGGCTTCCGCCCGCTGGACCTGCCGACGCTGGTGGGGGGACTGTCGAGCTGAGGGAGGGGCGGGGTGGGGCACGGGCCGGCCGATGGCGCGAAGGCCGCTGCGAGGCGGCTGCGGACGGAGATGCCCGAGCCCGAGCGGCGACTTTGGCGGGCGCTGCGGGGTCATCGCTTTGCGGGCCTCTCCTTCCGGCGGCAGCAGCCGATCGGACCCTACATCGCCGACTTTGTCTGCTTCTCGGCGAAGCTCGTCATCGAGGCGGATGGAGATTCGCACGGGCATGAACCTCAGCGGCGCCACGACGCGGTGCGGGCGCGGTTCCTTGAAGCGGCCGGGTTTCGGGTCGTGCGGTTCTGGAACGCCGAGATCATGACCGGGCTCGATGGCGTGCTCGAACGACTGAGGGGTGAGCTGATCGCGGCCGGCGCAGTCGCCGCGGATGGTCCCCCCCTCCCTGTCCCTCCCCCTCGAGGGGGGAGGGGACGGCAGCCGCCTCTGGCGAAGACCGCGGCAACCAACGAGACGCTCTCCTCCTGCGTCCCCTCCCCCCTCGAGGGGGAGGGACAGGGAGGGGGGGACTATCCAGGTGGCAGGGACCAGACGCCCCGCACCAAACCCGACCGTGCCGCGCGTCACCCGCCGGCCAGCAACGGAACCGACCGATGAAGTTCACGCTCTCCTGGCTGAAAGACCACCTCGACACCGACGCCTCGCTCGCCGACGTCGTCGATGCGCTCACCATGGTCGGGCTCGAGGTCGAGGGCGTCGTCGATCCGGCGGAGCGGCTCGGGGCGTTCACGGTGGCGAAGGTGCTGACCGCCGAGCGGCATCCGAACGCCGACAAGCTGCAGGTGCTCACCGTCGACACCGGCGCGGGCGCGCCGATCCAGGTCGTCTGCGGTGCGCCCAACGCCCGCGCCGGCCTCGTCGGCGTCTTCGCACCCCCCGGCACCTATGTCCCCGGCATCGACACCACGCTCGCCGTCGGCGTCATCCGCGGCGTCGAGAGCCGCGGCATGATGTGCTCGGAGCGCGAGTTGGAACTCTCCGATTCGCACGATGGCATCATCGAGCTCAGCCCCGAGGCGGTGGTCGGCGCGCGTTACGTCGATCACGCCGGTCTCGGCGACGCGGTGATCGAGATCGCGATCACGCCGAACCGGCCCGACTGCCTCGGCGTGCGCGGCATCGCCCGCGATCTCGCGGCACGCGGCCTCGGCCGGCTGAAGGACGACACCATCAAGCCGGTGAGCGGCGCCTACGAGAGCCCGGTCGGCATCACGCTCGACTTCGAGCCGGGCCGCGAGAGCGCCTGTCCGGTGTTCGCCGGCCGCCTGGTGCGCGGTGTCACCAACGGGCCGAGCCCCGAGTGGCTGCAGCGCCGCCTGCGCGCCGTCGGCCTCCGCCCGATCTCCACCCTCGTCGACATCACCAACTACATCTCCTACGACCGCGGCCGGCCGCTGCACGTCTATGACGCGGCGAAACTCACCGGCCCGATCCGCGCCCGCATGGGCCGCGACGGCGAGAGCTTCGCCGCCCTCGACGGCAAGACCTACGCCGTCGATTCCGAAATGACGGTGATCGCCGACGATGCCGGCGTGCTCGGCCTCGGCGGCATCATGGGCGGCGAGGCCTCGGGCGTCACGGCTGCGACGCAGGACGTCGTCATCGAGAGCGCCTGGTTCGACCCGGACCGCACCGCCCGCACCGGCCGGCGCACCGGCATCAATTCCGACGCGCGCTACCGCTTCGAGCGCGGCGTCGATCCGGCTTTCGTGCTGGAGGGGCTGGAACTCGCCACCCACATGGTGCTCGAGCTGTGCGGCGGCGAGCCGTCGCGCACCACGGTGGCCGGCGTCGCGCCGATCGTCGACCGGGCGATCGACTTCCCGCTCGCCGAGGTGAAGCGCCTCTCGGGCCTCGACCTGCCGCCTGCGGAGATCGGCGCGATCCTGAAGATGCTCGGCTTCTGGGTGTCGGGCATGGGCGATACGGTCAAGGTGGCGGTGCCGAGCTGGCGTCCCGACGTGCACGGCAAGGCCGACCTCGTCGAGGAGGTGGTGCGCATCACCGGGCTCGATCGCGTCCGCACCACGCCGCTGCCGCGCGGCGACGGCGTCACGCCGCGCGTGCTGACGCCGCTGCAACTGCGCACCCGCCGCGTCAAGCGCGGCCTCGCCGCCCGCGGCATGGTCGAGGCGGTGACGTGGTCGTTCCTCTCGAAAGC
Organism: Methylobrevis albus; assembly: GCF_015904235.1. GTDB lineage: Bacteria > Pseudomonadota > Alphaproteobacteria > Rhizobiales > Pleomorphomonadaceae > Methylobrevis_A > Methylobrevis_A albus. The sequence goes on along the minus strand of NZ_JADZLT010000030.1, from coordinate 10,898 downwards.
CCAGGCCGAGCTCTTCGGCGGCGGCGCGCCGGCGCTCAGCCTCGCCAACCCGATTTCCTCGGAAATGAGCGACATGCGCCCGAGCCTGCTGCCGGGGCTGATCGCCGCCGCCGGCCGCAACGCCGACCGCGGCCAGCCCGACGTCGCCCTGTTCGAGGTCGGCCAGGTCTTCGCCGGCGACCGGCCGGAGGATCAGTCGATCGCCGCGACCGGCATCCGCCGCGGCACGGCGCAGAGCCTCGGCGCCGGCCGGCACTGGTCGGGCAACGCCGCCGCGGCCTCGCTCTACGACGCCAAGGCCGACGCGCTCGGCGCGCTCGAGGCGGCCGGCTTCGATACGTCGAAGGCGCAGGTCGTCAAGGGCGGACCGGCGTGGTTCCACCCGGGCCGGGTCGGCACCATCCAGCTCGGACCGAAGCTGGTGCTCGGCCACTTCGGCGAACTGCACCCGGCGGTGCTCGCCGCGCTCGACGTCGGCGGCCCGATCGCCGGCTTCGAGCTGCTGCTCGACCGCATCCCGGTGCCGAAGGCGAAGGCCGGCCGCACCCGGCCGCCGCTGCCCGCCGCCACGCTGCTGCCGGTGAAGCGCGACTTCGCCTTCGTGGTGCCGGAGGCGGTGGAAGCCGCCCAGATCCTGCGCGCGGCGCAGGGCGCGGCGAAGCAGGTCGTCGGCGGCGTCGAGGTGTTCGACGTCTACCGCGGCGAGCACCTGTCAGCGGGCTCGAAGTCGGTCGCGGTCGAGGTGACCCTGGTGCCGCAGGGCAAGACCTTCACCGACGAAGAGATCGAGAAGATCGGCGCCGCGATCGTCGCGGCCGTGGCGAAGGCGACGGGGGCGAGCCTCAGGGGGTAGGGGGCGGGACGCTTGCGCAATGGAATCCCTCCCCCTTGTGGGGAGGGTGGCCCCGCCGCAGGCGGGGTCGGGAGGGGTTGCGGCCTCGCCTCGATTCGCGGAGAGGCCGTTACCCCTCCCGGCTCGCTCCGCTTGCCACCCTCCCCACAAGGGGGAGGGATGTGAACTGCAGCCGCCGCCCCCTAAACCACCCGCCCCGGGTTCAAGATCCCCTTCGGGTCCAGCGCCCGCTTCAATGTGCGCATCAGCTCCATCTCCACCGGATCCTTCACGTCCGCGAGCAGCGCCCGCTTCAGGCGGCCGACGCCGTGCTCGGCGGCGACGGAGCCGTCGTAGCGGGCGACGATCGCGTGCACCACGGCGTTCATCGCGTCCCAGCCGGCGAGATAGGCCACCTTGTCGGCGCCGACCGGCTGGCTGACGTTGAAGTGGATGTTGCCGTCGCCCATGTGGCCGAACGGCACCGGGCGGCAGCCGGGCACCAGCGCCTCGACGGCGGCGATCGCCTCGTCGAGGAAGGCCGGCACTTCGGCGACCGGCACCGAGATGTCGTGCTTGATCGAGCCGCCCTCGTGCTTCTGCACCTCCGACATGCCGTGGCGCAGGCGCCAGAAGTCGGCGGCCTGCGCCTCGCTCTGGGCGAGCGCCGCGTCGGCCGCGACCTCCGCCTCCAGCGCGTCCGACAGGATCTCCTCCAGCATCGCCTGCGGATCGGCCTCCTGCCCGCCGGAGAGCTCGAGCAGCGCGTACCAGGCGTGCGGGTCCGCCAGCGGATCGCGGGCGCCGGGCAGGTGGCGCACGGTGAACTCCAGCCCGCGCCGCGGCAGCAGTTCGAAGCCGGTGAGGGCGGGGCCGGCCCGGCGCCGGGCGCGCTCCAGCAGCCCGAGCGCCGCCTGCGCCGAGTCGAGCCCGGCGAACGCGACTGCGGTGCGGGCGGGGCGCGCGACGAGCTTCAGCACCGCCGCGGTGACGATGCCGAGCGTGCCCTCGGCGCCGATGAAGAGCTGCTTCAGGTCGTAGCCGGCGTTGTCCTTCCGCAGCCGGCGCAGGCCGTTCCAGACCCGGCCGTCGGCGAGCACGACTTCCAGCCCCATGACGAGTTCGCGCATGTTGCCGTAGGCGAGCACCGCGGTACCGCCGGCGTTGGTGGCGATGTTGCCGCCGATGCGGCACGAGCCCTGCGAGGCGAGCGTCAGCGGAAACAGCCAGCCGGCCGCCTCCGCCGCATCGTGCACCGCCTGCAGCGTGACGCCAGCCTCCACCGTCATGGTGCCGCCCTCGGCATCGACGGTGCGCACCTTGTCGAGCCGCGTGAGCGACAGCAGCACCTCGCGGCCGCTGCAGTCCGGCGTCTGCCCGCCGACGAGGCCGGTGTTGCCGCTCTGCGGGATGATGGGCGTGCCGGTTTCGTGCGCGAGCTTGAGGATCGCCGCCACCTCGGCGACCGACCCCGGCCGCAGCACCACCGGCGTCACGCCGCGGTAGAGGTCGCGCCATTCCACCAGATAGGGCGCGATATCGGCCGGATCGGTCAGCGCATGGCGCGGCCCGACGAGGGCGGCAAAGCGCGCGACCAGATCACGGCTGACGGCATCGGACGGCAAGGCGGACATCGGCAACACCCTCGGACCACGAACGGGCCGCACTGTCGGCGAGGACGGGCGGAGGTGCAAGGGTCGGACGCGAGGGTCCGCAGCAGGCGTGGGTCCGGATGGTCGCGGGCGGAGGCCGGCGCGTGGGGCTTAACCCCTCTCCCTGTCCCTCCCCCACAAGGGGGGAGGGGACGCAGGAGGGGAGGGCTTTCGTCCGATCAGCGCCGCGCCGATGACGAGACTGACTTTAGGCCGGGGCGACGCCCCCATCGTCCCCTCCCCCCTTGTGGGGGCGGGACAGGGAGAGGGGTGAGGCCACGCCCAGAAGCCTCACGAAGGCTTCGCCGACGCGTTGGCCTGACGATCAATCCCCCAATCCCCAGCGTCCCCCTCGACTGCGAAGCGGGGAGGGACAGTGAGGGCAGGCCTGGCCTAGCAGCGCGGCACGCCACCCCACCCCCAACAAAAAAGCGGCGGGAAATCCCGCCGCCTCGTGTCGTCCGGTGCTGACCAAAAGCCCCTGCTCACTTCGGTGCGAGCAGCATCACCATCTGGCGGCCTTCGAGGCGCGGTTCGGCTTCGACCTTGGCGATCTCCAGGGTCTCTTCCTTCACCTTCATCAAGAGCTTGAAGCCGAGATCCTGGTGCGCCATTTCGCGGCCGCGGAAGCGCAGGGTGACCTTGACCTTGTCGCCTTCCTCGAAGAACCGTTCCATCGCCTTCATCTTCACCTCGTAGTCGTGGGTGTCGATGTTCGGGCGCATCTTGATCTCTTTGATCTCGACGATCTTCTGCTTCTTGCGAGCTTCAGCCGCCTTCTTCTGCGACTGGAACTTGTATTTGCCGAAGTCGAGAACCTTACAGACCGGCGGCGCCGAGTTGGGCGAGATTTCCACGAGGTCGAGGCCGGCCTCCGCCGCGCGGGCGAGCGCCTCCGTGATCGAAACCACGCCGATGTTCTCGCCGTCGTCTCCGATCAGCTGGACTTCGGGGACTCGGATCTCGCGGTTGATGCGCGGCCCCTCTTTGGTGGGCGGCGGTGCTCTGAACGGACGACGAATGTTGGCTTCTCCTCTTGACGACCTGTCGGCGGCTGTCCCCGGTCCGGGATCGACGACGCAAGCGCCGCATCGGTCCCGGGCGGGCGGCCCGGCTGTTGTTGCTTCTCGGTTGCCGCGGCACGACGGGGCCGGTGGCGGTGAACGTCCGGCCGCGACCTTGCGATCGACCGAGGAAATACGTTAAGCCCCCATACGCGCGTACGTGGAGGCCAGCCTCGATCAACGAACGACGACCGTCGGTTCGATGGCCGTTAAAGTCGGCGCTATCGCGCGGAAAGTCAAGGCCCGAGCGGCCTTCGGCGGGGGGTACGGCGACGGCGCGGGGCCGGCGCCAGGCGGAGGCGAGGGGCGATGAGCGAGGCGAACGGGGCAGGCGGCAGCCACGGCGCGGTGGCCGGCGAGACGCGGCACGACCTCGTCGTCGGCAGCGGGGCGGACGAGCGCCGGATCGCCGTGCGGGTCGGCGGGGGCCTTGGCCCGACCCTCCTTTGGCTCGGCGGCTTCCGCTCCGACATGACCGGCTCCAAGGCCGAGGCCCTCGCCGCCCATGCCGCGGCGCGCGGGCGCCGGGTCGTGCGCTTCGACTACTCCGGCCACGGCGTCTCCGGCGGCGCCTTCGCGAATGGCACGATCGGCCGCTGGCTGGAGGAGGCCGAGGCGGTGGTCGCCGCGCACGCGCCGGGACCGCTGGTGCTGGTCGGCTCGTCGATGGGCGGCTGGATCGCGCTGCTGCTCGCCCGCGCCCTCGCCGGCAGCAGAACGGCGGACCGGATCGTCGGCCTCGTGCTGGTCGCCCCGGCGCCCGACTTCACCGAAGCGCTGATGTGGCCGAATTTCACGCCCGAAATGCAGGCCGAGCTGATGCAGACGGGCGTCGTGCTGCGCCCGAGCGACTACGGCGCCCCCTATCCGATCACCCGCGCCCTGATCGAGGACGGCCGCCGCCACCTCGTGCTCGGCGGGCCGATCGACATCGCCGCGCCCGTGCGCATCCTGCAGGGCTGCGCCGACGCCGACGTGCCCTGGCGCCACGCGATGGCGCTCGCCGAGTGCCTGCCGTTCGGCGACGTCGTCGTCACGCTGGTGAAGGACGGCGACCACCGGCTGTCCCGCCCCGAGGATCTCGCCCGGCTGCTCGCCGCCGTCGACGAACTCGCCAGCTAGGCGCTGGAGCCCGATCTGCACCCTTTGCTGCACTGCCCGCGTTTGTCGAGATCCGCCGGCTTCCGGTCGCCGCCGCCGGCTGCTATAGGGGCCGAGGCGTTCCGGATCCGTGATGGCGCGGCGGTGAATGCGGTACGCTGTCGCAGGCGAGCGGCGGAACGGAGCGAGCGGGCATGAGCGAGATGCGGCTGGTGGTGGTCGGCGCCGCGGGGCGGATGGGACGGACGCTGATCCGCACCGTCGCCGAGGCGAACGGCGCGCGGCTCGTCGCGGCGGTCGAGCGCCCGGGCGCCGCGGCGATCGGCTCGGACGCCGGCCTGCTGGCCGGGATCGACGAACTCGGCGTGCCGGTCACCGACGACGCGCTCACCGCGTTTGCCAGCGCCGACGGCGTGCTCGACTTCACCACGCCCGCGGCGAGCGTGACCTTCTCCGAATTCGCGGCGCAGGCCCGCATCGTCCACGTCATCGGCACCACCGGCTGCGGCCCGGCCGACGAGGCGCGCTTCGACGCCGCCGCGCGCCATGCCGTGATGGTGAAGTCCGGCAACATGAGCCTCGGCGTCAACCTCATCGCCGGCCTCGCCCGCCGCGCCGCGGCGGCGCTCGGCGAGGAGTTCGACATCGAGATCGTCGAGATGCACCACCGCCACAAGGTCGATGCGCCGTCCGGCACCGCGCTCCTCCTCGGCGAGGCGGTCGCCGAGGGCCGCGGCGTCGACCTCGGCGCCGCCAGCGTCCGCGTCCGCGACGGCCACACCGGCCCGCGCGCCGTCGGCTCGATCGGTTTTGCCACGCTGCGCGGCGGCTCGGTGATCGGCGAGCACAGCGTGATCTTCGCCGGCGAGGGCGAGCGCGTCGAACTCGTCCACCGCGCCGAGGATCGCAGCATCTTCGCCCGCGGCGCGGTGAAGGCCGCGTTGTGGGGCTTCGGCCGCAACCCCGGCCGCTATTCCATGGCCGACGTGCTCGGCCTCACCTGACCGTTTCGCCCGTCCTGCCCGCCGCGCGTCTCCCCGCGGCCCTTCTTCCGGAGTTCCCGCGATGAACCGCATTCTCGTCCTCGTCCGCCACGGCCAGTCGGAGTGGAACCTCAAGAACCTGTTCACCGGCTGGAAGGATCCGGACCTCACCGAGAAGGGCGTCGCGGAGGCGGTCGCCGCCGGCGAAAAGCTGCGTGACCTGCGCATCCGCTTCGATGTCGCCTACACCTCGGTGCTGACCCGCGCGCAGCACACCTTGCGCCTGATCCTCGACGGCATCGGTCAGGCCGATCTCGAGACGATCCGCGACCAGGCGCTCAACGAGCGCGACTACGGCGAACTCACCGGCCTCAACAAGGACGACGCCCGCGCCCGCTTCGGCGAGGAGCAGGTGCACATCTGGCGCCGGTCCTTCGACGTCCCCCCGCCCGGCGGCGAGAGCCTGAAGGACACCGCGACGCGCGTGCTGCCCTATTTCGAAGCCGAGATCCTGCCGCGGGTGCTGAAGGGCGAGAACGTGCTCGTCGCCGCGCACGGCAACTCGTTGCGCGCCCTGATCATGGAACTCGAGGGCCTCAACGGCGAGGAAATCCTCGCCCGCGAACTCGATACCGGCATCCCGATCGTCTACCGCCTGTCGGAAGACGGCGAGATCGTCTCGAAGGACGTGCTGAAGGACTGAAAGCGCGCGCCGGCGACGCCCGCCGCGGCGTCACGGCGCAGGCCGTGATCCGGCGGAATTCCGGGGCTTGGCGCCGGCCGCAACTCGTGTGACACTTCTCTCCAAGGCGGAAGGGACGGACGCGCGCGCGACCAGCGGGCGCGTCGCTTATTCGCCGTTTCGCACCAGGGAGAGACGGCCATGTCAACCGAAGGTTGCTCGACGACGCGTGTGCGTGAACTCCGCGAATCCGAAATCCGCGAACGGGCCGGTGAACTCGCCGGCGTGCTGTTCGACGCCGTCTCCGGCGGCGTCCGCACCGCCTTCGCCGCCCCGCGCTGGCCGCTCGACGCGGTGCGCGGCGTGCTCGACCTCGCCGATGCGGTCGCCCGCGGCACCATCGTGCTGGTCGCCGAACACGACGGCGAGATCGTCGGCTCGGTGCAATTGCGCCCGGCCCGCTCCGAGGTCGCACCCCGCCGGATGGAACTCTCCACCCTCGTCGTGCATCACCGCGCCCGCCGCCGCGGCGTCGCCTCGGCGCTGACCGCCGCCGCCGAGGAGGCCGCCCGCGAGCGCGGCTGCCGCATCCTCAGCGTCGACACCGCCGCCGACGGCGAAGGCCGCCACGTCTACGACCGCCTCGGCTTCGCCCGGGTCCGGTTCGTGCCGGCGCTGGCGCTGGCGCAGGTCGGCGTCGACACGATCTCCTATCACAAGGTGCTGTGAGGGGACGGCTGGCGCGTACGGGCTTCGCGCGGGACCGCGTCCGACCGGCCGGCGTTCGAACGCCAGTCGCCGGTTTCAGCCTCTCCCCCGTCACCGCCGGGCTCGCCCCGGCGGGCGTCGGGTGCCAGCTGTCGTTCCCAGCCTCTCCCCGTCATCGCCGGGCCGGCGGCCGGCCGAGCGCGAACTGTCGTTTTCAGGGTCTCGTCGTCATCGCCGGGCTTGACCCGGCGGTCCTCCGGCGCCAGCTGTCGTTCCGAGCCTCTCCCCGTCATCGCCGGGCCGGCGGTCGGGCGAGTGCCAACTGTCGTTCTCAGCGTCTCCTCGTCATCGCCGGGCTTGACCCGGCGACCCACTCGCCGCACCGAAAATGGGGGCGTCGGGGTATTTACCACCGCAATTCAACGCGTTGGCTTGATGCCAGAGGCGCTGCGAGTGGGTTGCCGGGTCAAGCCCGGCAATGACGATCGAGGGGGATGCGGTGGCGGCGGGCTCCGCTTCGGCCGTCACCTCGCCCGACCAGTCGATGTCGGAACGCCAGTTGAAGCTCTCAGCCTCTCACGCAGTCATCGCCGGGCTCGACCCGGCGACCCACTCGCGGCGCCATATCCGAGGGCGGGCGAGGGATAGCAACGGAATTTCAGTACGGTAGGTCTTCCCCTGGCGGCAACGCTAGTGGGTTGCCGGGTCAAGCCCGGCAATGACGATCGGAGGGGTGTGGCGGCCGAGGCGGGTTCCGAGCTGCCGCCGCCACAACGCCTGACCGTCCTCGCCCGCCGCCATAACTCCTTACCGTGTTCCCGCCCGCCGTCCTACCGCTCCGCCGTCCTACCGCTCCGCTCTCCTCGCGCCGCCCTTGCGTCTATCCGCCCTTGCGACTCCCCGCCCCTGCGTCCTCGTACGACCATCCGCCCGGCGGTCCGGCGGACGTCGGCGCCAGCTGTCGTTCTCAGCCTCTCCCCGTCATCGCCGGGCTCGACCCGGCGACCCACTCGCCGCGCCGAAAACGGGGGCGTCAGAGGAATTACTCTGCAAATCAACGCATTGGCTCAATGCCAGAGGCGCGGCGAGTGGGTTGCCGGGTCGAGCCCGGCAACGACGATCGAGGGGGTGGTGGGCGAGGCGGGCTCCGCGTTGCCTATCACTGGTTCCGCCCCGTACGCCCTCTCACCCCGTCTCGCCGCCCGTGACCACGCCGGTCTCCCAACCCAGCATCGCGCGCTTGCGCGTCAGGCCCCAGTGGTAGCCGCAGAGGTCGCCGGTGCGGCCGAGGACGCGGTGGCAGGGGACGACGAAGGAGATCGGGTTTCGCCCGACCGCCGAGCCGACGGCGCGTGCCGCGCTGGGCTTGCCGATGTGGCGGGCGATGTCCGAATAGGTCGTCGCCTTGCCCATGGGGATCCGGAGCAGCGCTTCCCACACCCGCACCTCGAAGTCCGTGCCGATGAAGACGATGCGCAGCGGCTGCTCGCGCTGCCAGGCGGCGGGGCGGAAGATGCGGGCGGCATAGGGCGCCGTCGCGGCGAAGTCTTCAACGAACCGCGCCGCCGGCCAGCGCGCCGCCATGTCGGCGAAGGCCGAGGAATCCTCGCCGGGATCGGCGAAGGCGAGGCCCGCGAGGCCGCGCTCGGTGGTCATCAAAAGCACGGTGCCGAACGGCGAGGGGTGGAAGCCGTAGGAGATGGTGACGCCGGCGCCGCGGGCCTTGTAGGCGCCCGGCGACATCGCCTCGTGCGTCACGAACAGGTCGTGCAGCCGGCCCGGGCCGGACAGGCCGACCTCCAGCGCGCAGTCGAGCACGCTCGCCGACTGGTCGAGCAGCCGGCGCGCATGATCGAGCGTCAGCGCCTGCAGGAAGGCCTTGGGGCTCAGCCCCGCCCATCGCGTGAACACCTTGTGCAGCAGGGTGGGCGGCGTGCCGACCGCGGCGGCGATCCGCTCGAGGTCCGGCTGGCCCTGCCAGTTTTCGTTGAGATAGCGGATCGTCTCGCGAACGATGCGATAGTCCTCGGCCGCGACGGTGAGCTCGCCCGGCGGCGAGGCAATCTCGAAGCCGCGCGGCGCGTCGGCGGCGCCGGCCGCAAACAGGCTCGGCGGCGTCGGCAGGGTGAGGGCGTTGGCGGCGTCCATGGGCATCTCCTCGACTGTTGCGCCGAGAGTACCGCCGGCCGGCGCGGCGCCGCCACCCGATTTCCGACAGCCGCGATTTTTCGCGACCGTGGCGCGCAGCGGCCTGCAATCCGGTCGGTGCCGGACGGCCCCTGTCCGGGTCAGGCGCCCGCCGGCAGCGCGCCGCCGCTGCGCGCCCGGGCAAGCGCCCGGCCGAGCGCGACCGCGAAGGTCTCGCGGTCACCGGGGTTGAGGAAGGCGCCGATCTCCAGCCGCCGGCCGTGCGACAGCAGGGCGAGGCCGGTGACGCCCTCGTCCTCCTCGCGCTTCACTTCCAGGCGCACCCAGTAGGGATGCAGCCGGATCTCCTCGGTCTCGCCGCGCGCCCCGACCTTGCGGACAAGCAGGTCTTCGGCGCCGACGTGCACCTCCTCGAAGGCGCGCGCCGCGGCATAGTTGAGCCGGAAGGCGACGTAGATGATCAGGATGTCGAGGCCGAAGAAGCCGAACACCGGCCAGGCGCCGATCGTCAGGAACAGCCCGCCGACGCCAAGGCAGAGCGCGGCCACGGCGCACATCAGGATCCGGAAGCCCCGCGGCCCCAGCGATCGATGCGGCGTCAGCCGCGCCGAGAAGAAGGGCGCCGTCCAGGCGGCGCCGGCGGTGTCGCTCGTCATCGGCGCCCGTGCCCCGATTGTCGCCAGCAGGAAGACATGAGTATAGACGTCGCATGAAGCCCGCAAAGCCCCGCAACGCCGCCGCCGCCGGCGAATCTGCCGCTCCACCTTCAACCGTGCCGGCGGCCGGACCGGCGCCGGCCGCGACGCCGCCCGTCCGCCGCCGCCGCGCCGCGCCGCGCTACAGCCGCGCCGAGGTCGCCGCGATCTTCGAGCGCTTCCGGCAGGCCGAGCCGGAGCCGAAGGGCGAGCTCGAGCACGTCAACCCCTTCACGCTGCTCGTCGCCGTCGTGCTCTCGGCGCAGGCGACCGACGCCGGTGTCAACAAGGCGACCCGCGCCCTGTTCGCCGCCGCCGACACGCCGGAGAAGATGCTGGCGCTCGGCGAGGACCGCGTCCGCGACTTCATCAAGACGATCGGCCTCTTCCGCAACAAGGCGAAGAACGTCATCGCGCTGTCCGCGGCGCTGCTGCGCGACCACGGCGGCGAAGTGCCCGCCGACCGCGACGCGCTGGAGGCGCTGCCCGGCGTCGGCCGCAAGACGGCGAACGTCGTGCTCAACATGGCCTTCGGCCAGCCGACCTTCGCCGTCGACACCCACATCTTCCGCATCGGCAACCGCCTCGGCCTCGCCCCCGGCAAGACGCCGCTGGCGGTGGAGCTGGCGTTCACGAAAATTGTGCCGGCAGAATATATGCTGCATGCACATCATTGGCTGATATTGCACGGCCGCTATGTCTGCAAGGCGCGGCGGCCGGAGTGCGAAAGGTGCCTGATCGTCGACCTCTGCAAGAGCCCGGAGAAGCTGGTGGCAGGGTAGGTGGATGGTAAAGCCATTTTTGGCCATGGCTTTACCGTGTGGCCTCCCCCCTCCCTGTCCCTCCCCCGCTTCGCAGGAGAGGGGACGATGGGCGCGCGGACCTTCGCAAAACAAAGGTTACGCCGAACCGAAGAGCCGTTGAGAACGACGCTCTAACCTCCTGCGTCCCCTCTCCTGCGAAGCGGGGGAGCGACTGTGTTTCGGGTCAAGCGCTTTGCCATGGTTTCTTGTCCCGGATGATGGCGTTGAGG
>NZ_JADZLT010000029.1 GCF_015904235.1 Methylobrevis albus | reverse complement strand
GAGTTATTGAGGGTCCCTTCTCCCCACGACGGTTTCCCTTCTCGATCTGTCGGAGAAGGTGCCAACGGTTTCCCTTCTCCCCTTGTGGGAGAAGGTGGCCGAAGGGCGGATGAGGGGTTCAGCCGCGCCTCAGGCGCGGAATTGATGGTGAGGCTGAACCCCTCATCCGGCCTTCGGCCACCTTCTCCCACAAGGGGAGAAGGGAAGAGCGGCGCGGCCGAGCGCGTTTCCTCCGCTTGACCCACCTGCCCCGCCCATGCCTCATCGCCCCGACA
>NZ_JADZLT010000004.1 GCF_015904235.1 Methylobrevis albus | reverse complement strand
TGTCGATACGATCTTTTTCAACACTCGAGAACCATCCTGCTCGGCGCAGGGGGTCCTCGAGACCATTTTCTCACGAGACAGTGTCCATCGGCAGCGATGCGGTCAAACTCCGCCAGGCCAGCCCGGTCCCCAAGGCCCGTCCGAAGGTGTGCGACCTTCGAACAGACATCGGTTCCCCTTGCAAGGGCCGTCCCGATCCGGCGCCGAAGGATCACTCCCTCTGCAGCCCCGGATCACCCGGACATGTCTTCTCTTCACGATGACAAGCAAACGAGCCGTTCGGGGC
>NZ_JADZLT010000028.1 GCF_015904235.1 Methylobrevis albus | reverse complement strand
GCGGTCATGGCGGCCGGGAAGAGGGCGGTCCGCACGACGACGCGGCCGCCTCCGATGCGGCTGCGGCCGCGCCATTGCCCGGACTGCCGGGTGAAAGGGGCGAGACCGGCGAGGGCTGCGATCTCGCGGCGCCCGATGCTGCCGAGCTCCGGCAGCTCGGCGATCAGGCTGCGGGCGGTCTTGCTGCCGACGCCGGGCACGGAGGCGAGCAGTTCCTCCTTCTCGCGCCAGATCGGCGAGCCGCGCACGGTGTCGTCGATCTCGGTGTCGATGTCGGAGAGCTCGAGTTGCAGGGCCTTCAGCAGGC
>NZ_JADZLT010000027.1 GCF_015904235.1 Methylobrevis albus | reverse complement strand
CGAGGTGTCGTTCATGAGGCGGGTTCCGGGATTTTCAGGGGGCGTTGGGGTCGGCGGCAGGGGGTGGACAGCGCGGCGCAAGCGGCCCACCCCTCTCCCTGTCCCTCCCCCACAAGGGGGGAGGGGACGAAAGACCCGAAGCATCCGTCGTAGGGTCCCCTCCCCCCTTGTGGGGGAGGGACAGGGAGAGGGGTAAGGCCACACGGGCAGCCCACCCCTCCCCCGTCACCTCACATCTTGCCTTCTTCCTCGAAGGTCTCCGTCCAGTCCGCCACCAGCGCGTCGAGCGCTTCCTGTGCCGTGC
>NZ_JADZLT010000026.1 GCF_015904235.1 Methylobrevis albus | reverse complement strand
GACGGCACGCGGATCGTTTCGGGCGGCCGTGACGGCACGGTGCGGCTGTGGACGCGGGACGGCGCTGCGGTGGGTGAGCCGCTGCGCGGGCACGAGAGCCCGGTCTGGAGCGTCGGCTTTTCCCCGGACGGCACGCGGATCGTTTCGGGCGGCGAGGACGGCACGGTTCGGCTTTGGACACCGGACGGCGCTGCGCTGGGTGAGCCGCTGCGCGGGCACGAGGGCACGGTCTGGAGCGTCGGCTTTTCCCCGGACGGCACGCGGATCGTCTCCGGCGGTGACGACGGCACGGTTCGGCTTT